>NZ_FOVN01000017.1 GCF_900115185.1 Algorimicrobium echini | reverse complement strand
ATTTTCAGTTTAAAAGGTTCTGAATACCGTCTAATTACTTTGTCATTTTTGTACATAATGTTTAAAATTATGTAGCCTTTATTCAGGACGGGTCAGAATGTTGCACAACGGTTTTATATATGATTTGTTGCGTTTTTCAAGCACTGAATTTAGTAAATAAAACACGAACCAAGAAAATCCGCGAGGATTTTCGTAAGTAGGCTAAAACCAGCAATAAATTATATATGTTGTTGGGCATAGTTTTTTATTCAGAACAATATTCATTCAATTCTTTAATGTCTTTTCTATATTTAGAATATTTTTCCAATAATTTCAGTTCTATTGCTTTTTCTTTATCTGCACAAGATTTTTCTTTTGAATTCATTGCTTTGTAAATTAATGCTCTTGTTTTAAAAGAAATTGAATTTGTCGGTGCTTTTTCTATTGAAATATTAACATCAGTTAATGCTTTTTCGTAATCCATTTTAAGATAATGAACAAAACTTCTATGCTCGTATGAATACGCATTTGGATTTACTTCTAATTCAGAGGTGAAATCAGCAATCGCTTTTTCATATTTTCCAATATTCCGATAAGCATAACCTCGATTTGTTCTCGCAGTATGTGTTTCAGGTTTTAATTCAATGACTTTTGTAAAATCGGAAATACATTCTTTGTATTTTAAATTTTTCTCTCGAACATATCCACGTTGAAAGTATAATTCAGCATTATTTGGATAAATTCGAATTAATTCAGTCCAACTTTTTTCCGCTTTTGTCCATTCTTTATTTTCAGTTTGTTTTTTAGCAATATTTAGTAAATCAGTCGATGAAATCTTTTTAGAAGTTCCACAACTTACAATTAATAAAACTGTAAATATTATTGTTAATTTCTTCATTTTCTTCAAATTATGCCCAACGGTTTTGTATATGGCTCGTAGCGTGTAAATTAGCGATAAATTTTCGGTTAAGCACGAGCCGAATTTTTTAATTTTCTTATTACCTTTTTTCTCAATAAGCCAAATTAAAAAATTTGGCGGACTTGCAAATATGCCTAAACTTCGATTAAGCAACTGATTAGCTATGAGCTATATACGTTGTTACCTGCTGGCTTTTCCGCCCAAGTATTCTCGCATTTTCTTAAAACTAAATCCAACTCCATAAAAATTTGGTTCGAGAATAAAGGAATCTACTACTGCTTTACCAAAGCCTTTATTCATCTCTTTAGCGATTTGAAAATCATCTAAATCTTTATTCTCTTTTAAATCAGAAAACACTTTATTTATCACGTTAACTACTTCAGTTGTATTATTGGATATTTTTCTGAAAGGAATTAATATCATTTTAAAGTTATCGTCATCTTCTAATTCTCCATTATGCTTTTTCCGAAAATGTGCTGGATGACGATTTGTAACCATTAATGCAGGTAACAATTCATTTTTTTCTGCATCTTCTCCGTTAATGTTGTGCCAAGAAAGAACTTCATCGTTGAAATGAATAGCATCTGGCGTTCTTGCAATAACTACGCTTTTTTTATGTTCAGATGACATTCTTGCCATTCGGTCAAAATTTTTCCTCAAAATTTCGCTAATGGGTTCTTCCCAACCATAGTCAAGAAGATAAATATAATAGTCTCTTTCGTAATTTTCATTTAAACCATCAAGGCTATGAATATGTAAACCCATTTATAATTATTTTTTAGTTCGCAAATGTTTTTCGTAAAGTTCGTCCTTTTCTTTTTGGGTCAATATTCCTTTCATTGATTCTAATTTTGCTCCTTCCCATTCGAGTTTTAAAAGGTCTTGGGAAAGTTCGATTAGATTATCTATTTCCGTTTTCAGTTCATCATTCTTTTTTGGGTCAGTTAGATTTGGTATCAGGTCGACTTTTTGCATTAATTTGACATCAAATTTGTCATTTCTATTAAGTTGTAACTTAATTAGAAATCTCAATTTATCAATTTGTTCGATGATTTTTTGCTTTTCGCTATCAGTTAAGTCCGTTATTGCGAAATGATATGTCAGGCCACAAAACTCCGATATATTTTCCCTTAATATTCCAATCCATTTAATTCTTGAAGAAGTTATTGAATTTATAAAAAGAGTTTTTTTGTTATTACGAAGTGAAATAAATAGGCTGATTGAACTTATAACTAAAGTTACAAATATTCCAATTATCGATATATATTCTCTGGGTTCCATTTTTTTTCAGCTTGCAGGTAACGTTTATGTATAAGGAAAGTTGCGTGTTTGTGTGCGAGGATTTTCCGAAGGAAAATCAGATGCAAGCAAACGAGCAACTAACTTTGGTTTAGC
>NZ_FOVN01000016.1 GCF_900115185.1 Algorimicrobium echini | reverse complement strand
TGTGTATAAAAAATGCTTATTTTAGTGCTTAATCAAAAGGAAAGTGCGTGTTTGCTTTCTTCCGATTTTCGTTCCGAAAATCCTCCGACACAAACTCGCCCATTTCATACACTTACCGTTGGCAACAATGTCCGAAAACCTATGAATAGAGTATTAATCATTTTTCTAATAATCGGATTTTACTCTTGCGGAGAAAAGCAGAAATCGGAAAAGAAATCGGAAAGTGTAGGAATTGAAAAAGCGGTTTCTGAACTTAAAGACTTCGAATTAGTTCAAGACTTCGAGAAAAATAAAGCGGAATTTGAAACTAACACTATTGACCTCTTTGGTCACTCCTCTGAAGGTGGTGAATTGACAATATTCCACGATAAAAAATTCGATTATGTTGTTTATGATTTTTGGCTATATGGAGAACTTGGAAGACTGAATTACACTTATTGGACAGAAAAAAACGGAAAACTGAATTTTAAATTAGTCAAGCAATTGGAATATAATTATAACAAGCCATTCTATCAAGAAGGTTTTAAAACGGATTCTACAATTAGCTATTTATCGTATTCAGACTCAAAAATAAAACTATTTGATATAAACAAAACGGAAATCACAGAATCTGAATTGATTGAAAAAAGTAAATCGGAATTAGAATCATTTTTCAGTGATTTGACTAAAGGAATCGAGATAAAAAAATAAAACACAGTTGCCAACACTGTGTATAAAAAATGCTTATTTTAGTGCTTAACCAATAGAAAGTGCGTGTTTGCTTTCTTCCGATTTTCCTACGGAAAATCCTCTGACGCAAACACGCACTTTTCATACACGTAACCGTTGCCCACAATTATAAAAAAAACTAAATGCAAGAAAATCAACTTAAAGAAAACGAAGAAGATAACGAAATTCTATTCGACAATGAAGAACCAAATGAAGAATTAGAGCTCGAAGATGGTCAAGTTGCAAAAATTTATACCGAAAAAGGAGACCCTGAAATTCACGGATTGTATGGCAAATACAAACGTGGAAAGTTAGATATTCAACCTGATTTTCAGAGATATTTTGTTTGGGACAAAGCAAAAAGTTCTCGTCTAATTGAAAGTGCATTACTCGGAATTCCTTTACCAGTAATCTATCTATCCGAAGAACAAGATGGAAAAATATACGTGATTGATGGCCAGCAAAGATTGACTTCTTTTTTTAGCTTTATCGATGGTAAATTACCGGATGGTACAGATTTTAAATTGAGTGGTTTAAAGGTTTTGAAAGATTTAAATGGCAAATTGTTTACCAAACTTGATGAAGAAATCAGAGATAATATTAATGATACCGTTATTAGGACTATAACATTTAAAAAGGAATCAGACACCAATCTAAAGTTTGAAATATTTGAACGTTTAAATACAGGTTCGGTTCCACTTAATACACAGGAACTTCGAAATTGTATTTATAGAGGAGAATATAATAAGCTATTAAAAGAATTAGCTGCAAATGAAGAATATTTAGAATTATTAAATATCAAAGGTCCAGACAAGAGAATGAAGGATGTTGAGTTAGTTTTAAGATTTGCAGCGTTTTATCACAATACTCATATCAATTACAAATCGCCTATTAAAACATTTCTTAATAATGAAATGGAACGATTTCAAAATATCACCTCAAAAGATGCTGATAATTTGCGGAACGCCTTTAAAAATGCTGTATCCATTTTAAAGTCTGTATTTGGAGACAGAGCATTTAAAAGGTTTTATAAAGGAGATGAAAATAATCCAGAAGGTTACTGGGAAAGTAAAAGGTTTAATGTTTCATTACACGATGTTTTAATGGATTCTTTTTCGAGAATAGATAAAAATTTAGCCTATCAAAATTTGGATAAAATTCGTGAAGCGTTTATTGATATTATGACAACTGACGATGTATTTATTGATGCAATAGAAATTGGAACAAGTGAGGAGAGAAAAGTAAAAAGACGATTTAATCTTTGGCATTCAAGACTAAACGAAATTTTGGAAGACAAAAGAAATGAACCAAGATGTTTTTCCTTTCAATTAAAAGAGGAACTTTTTAAAAAAAATAGTAATTGTGAAATTTGTAACAACAAAATTCAACAAATAGATGATGCAGCGGTTGACCATATCGAGCAGTATTGGACTGGTGGAAAAACAATTCCAGAGAATGCAAGGTTAACGCACAGGCATTGTAATTGGTCAAGGCCTCGGAAAGAATAACTGTGGGCAACAACGTATAAAAATAATAGGGCAATTAGTTGCTAAATTCAATGGCTTGGGCACTTTTGCGAAGTCGCCAAATTTTTAAATTTGGCTTATTGAGCAAAAAGATAATAAGAAAAATTTAAAAATTCGGCTTGTGTTTAACCGAATGGTTCGTGCATTTTTTCTGCCCTACTATTCTTATACACGACCGTTGTGGTGCATTTATCCACATTACGAAAACTGACAAATTAATGAGATTAATAATCTTTAAAACTAAATGATTCAAGCTAAACATTGTGATTTATGTGATTATC
>NZ_FOVN01000015.1 GCF_900115185.1 Algorimicrobium echini | reverse complement strand
GTCCCTAATCAAGTGTAAATGTGCGTTTGCTACCTTCCGATTTTCCTGCGGAAAATCCTCGGACGCAAACTCGCCCATTTCATACACTTACCGTTGTAAAACATTTGAAAAAAGCAATCTACATAGCATTAATATTTGGAATTCTGATTAGTTGTTCAGAAAAGAGAATTGTATCTAAAATCAAGAATTATGTAAAGGAAATTGAAAATCGGACTGACCTGAACGAATCTGTTGTGGAATTCAATACGGAAAACTTAAACGGTGAAATAGTTGGCGGAACATCAATTTATGAATTGACTGACAAAGACAATAATCTATACCGAATAATTAAAGATGGTTCCAATCCGAATGACACAGTTTTGAATTATGAGTTTTATTACAAGAGCAAAAAATTAGTTTTTGCCAAAATCATTAAGTTTTCAAACTATTCGTCGGAATTTGACACTATTGTGAATAGCGAATTGTACTTTAAAAACGGGAAACTTATTGAGGAAATAAATAAAAAACCTATTGGAATAGATGTCGAATATGTAAAATCATTGGCTGAATCTATGACTGTTGAAGGACTTGGAACAGAATGAAAAAACGTTTTACAACAATGTATAACCGCAATTACGGCGGATTCGACTACGTCCGAATCCACTCGGAATTACTAACGCCAGTTCTTAACCGAAAATCATTAACTTTAAATCCGTAACTGACGGTTATACGAGACCGTTGTGTGTAAGTTATAAAAACCTATCTGATATAGATATTTTTTAAAAAACATATGAAAATAAAATTTTTAATATCTTCCATAATTATTTTTTTGCTTTTTCAAAAAGATGAAATTGTAGGTAAGTATAGAGACAATTTTGGAACTGAATATATCTTTAATTCAGACTATACATATGAATATAATGCTTCTTTCCATTTTATGGGATTCTGGTCAAAAGGAAAATGGAGAGTTAAGAATGATACTATTTATTACGAAGCTATTCCTTCTTATGACACATTGAGAATTAAAGGAAGAAAGGACTCTTTAATATTATCGAGAAATAAAACACCTCAATTGATTTCAGCAAATAGTTACGAAGAGATATTTTGGCCAAAATCATCTGGAGAACAAGATGTTCATAAAAGTAAGCTATTTTATAAAGATGGTAAACTTTATAAAATTAAAAAGAATGGAAAGCTCATAACAAAAAAAAGAACGAAAAGTGATAGGATTGACGGCGAAAAATTTGATCCTTGGTTTAATAAAGTAAACGAATAAAACCTACACACAACAATGGCTATAAGTAATTGCTTGTTCTCGCCTACTTCTGAAAATCCTAGCGGATTTTCAGTTTGGTGTGTACTTGCAAAGTTAAGTGCTAACCCACGCAACTACTCATAGCCGAGACCGTTGTGGTGCATTTACCTAAACGAACGCTGGAATCAAAAACTAACTAAAACCTAACTGAAATTTTAATGAATTTTTCACGACATTGTGATTTATGCGAAAACCAAATAACCAGTCTTGAAAAAGGATTGACTTGTAATTTGACCAATAAAAAACCTGATTTTAATAATACTTGCTCAAAAATTACACTTGACAAAAAATTTCAAGAGCAATTAGAAATTGCTAATCTCGAATTAGAAATAATACGTAGAAACCAAAAGTCAACACATCTGACTTTCTACAGCACAATAATTATTGGTTTTCTATTGATACTTCTTGGATACTTTCTTTCTGATTGGAATATACATAGCATATTTCTATGGTACGTAAAAATTGGAATGATTGTCGCTGGATTTTCATTTCTTGGAATTGCTTACTCAAAACTGAATAAATACAGAAGAGAAAATAAAAAAGCGGAACTGGAAAAAAACAAAATTGATGAAGTCCTAAATAAATATGGAATTTCATATCAACAAAACTTTGATTTTAAAGAAAAAATTCACGGAACTCAAGAAGTAATTGTGAACGTTGAATTTAAAAATTGGAGAAAAGGAAAAACAACTAACACTTATAAATTTGACTTTTAAATAAATAAAAAACGACACCACAACAACGTGTATAATTAATTGCTTTGGCAAGTGCTTATTTGGAAAATTCCTTCGGAATTTTCTTGCGTTCGTTTTTGTTTACTAAATTAGTTGCTGTAACACGCAACTAACCATACACGTATTCCAAGATCAAATCCTAATAAATAATTTAATTTTTTTATGCTGCATGTTGTTGAAGAACCACATAAGGCGTTCCCCTTTTTACTACTGCAAAAGCTCGTGCTAAAAGCTTGTTTCTAACATTATTTACGGCTATCATTCTATTCTTCCCTTCTGCTAATTTTCGCTTGTAATATAACCGTAATTCACTATCATGCTGTATGGCTGATACGCTTGCCATACTTAATAAACTTTTCATCTTTCTATCTCCTAAATAATGGCATTGTTTTCTCCGATGGATACTCGTTCCTGACTCATGTTTGAAGGGGGCTGTTCCACAATAGCTGGAAAAAGCCCGCCAACTATTAAAACGCGAAAAATTACCTGTATGGTAAATAAGCTGGCACGCAACTACTAAACCAACGCCTTTTAAACTTGTAAGGAGATCATAATTCTTGCTCATAGAATCATCTTCAGTTATTAGTTCTTTAATTCGCGTTTCTATGCCATTTACTTGTTTCTCTAAATAGGCAATACTGCGTGTTAGGCTTATAAAACCAGCATCAGTGGTAGGGCTGGATAACAAGGCTTTCATTTCTTTTAAAGTCCCTTTAAGTCCTGCATTATTACGAACCAATTAATCGCGTAAAGCCAATAACCTACCCAACTCTAAATGAGACCTACTCTTTACCTTACTTGGTTCTAATTCTTCTCTGTAAAGCCATGCATATCGAGCAATTAAGATGGCATCTAATCGATCTGTCTTTTCTTTTACAATTCCTGAAGAACGTTTTATTTTCAAGGGACTCTCTTCTACATAAACTAGATCTTGACTATGTAAGTAAAGCGCTAATTTTAAGGAGTAATAACCTGTATTCTCAAAACAGTAAAAAACAGAACTGGTTTTTGTCACTTTTAAAACCCATTTTATTAGGCTTTTGTAGCCTTTAACATCATTGATAAACGCTTTGTGAGCCTGGGTATGATAACAATAAGCATCAATGGTCTTTTTTGAAACATCAATTCCAACTACTTCTTCGTAATTTTTCATATTTTTACAATTAGAGTTATTAAATATGTTGCGTTAACTACTTCCTTTATCGGGAGATTCACTCCTGGTATTCCAAATGGTTCTTGGCAACTTGATAGAAAGAGAGGACTCGTACGTGTCATGGACCTGTTTTCTAAAACACGTTATAGTTCTCCTCTTTTTCTATCTAAAGATATTTATTACAAACTAAAGAAACACGTTGGCAACCATTGCTGTACCGCAAAAATTTCTAAAAAAAGATCTCACTCTATTCTTCCGATTTATCACTGTTACGGAACATAACGCACTTCCGATTTACCACTGTTGCGCTCAATTCT
>NZ_FOVN01000014.1 GCF_900115185.1 Algorimicrobium echini | reverse complement strand
CTTGATTAGGGACTAAAATAAGCATTTTTTATACACCATGTTACCTACAGTAGTTTTTCAATTTTTCTGACTTAAAATTCTGAAAAAAACGAAACTTTAAACTGGACAATAAATGGCTATTTAAAACGAAGTGTAAAGGTGCTAAAAATCGGCGTAATATTCCGTAACAGTGGCAGGTCGGAAATCATAAAGATTAACGCAACAGTGATAAATCGAAAGTGTAAAATGTTTGTTCAATCAAAAGTTTTATCCGTTTGAGTGCGATCAGATTTGCCATTTAGTTTTGCGTAAGAATGGTGAGTTTTTATGGCGTTACGCTATTGTAGGTAACGGTAACGTATAAGAATAGTAGCGGGATTTACGCACTTACTTTTCGGTTTGTTACTGTTGTTTGATTTTTAGATTTCATTTTCGATTGAACGATTAAACCGCTATTATTTTTATACAATGTTGTACGCTGGCTTTTTTCTTTTCAGTCCATTAGCGTTGGCGTGAAAGCTCTTTGCAACCGCAGGAACGAGGATTGCAATGTGCTTGAACATTGCGTTGGCTTAATCCTCTGGAATGAATCCATTATCTTCTAACCAATTTACTCCTTCAGGCGTAATTCTAAAACCTCCTTCAAATTCTTCAGCAAATCCCTTTTTAACAAATGTTTTATGTGATTTTAAGTTTCGCACTATTTGAGTGTATTTCTCATCATTCCTGTTTAAAAGAGGTGATAAATCTTGACCGTCTAAAGTAAATTGGCGACTTATATGGTCAATTAAGTCAGAGGTTAAAATACTTCCGTTTGGCGAATTTAGCATTGCTAATAATGCTGGCACTACAAGTTGATTTTCTGATAAAGGCATAATATTTATTTTTAGTTAAACAATTCATTAAATGGTTTCCAATTTTTAGTCAGTTTTCCTGGTGTGTAATCGTAGTCAAATTTCACTTCGTATTCCGCTTGTGCTTCCTCAACTCCGCTTACAGTTGGTTCCAATAAATACTTTTCGTTGTTGAAATAATACCATTGGTTATTCTCCAACACTACAAGTCCGCCAACATAATTTCCACCTTCTGCATTTAGTTCTTTCAGTTTGTTGACAAGTCCTTCAGCACGTCCTTCAGGGTTCTGTGCTGTATTTCCACTTTTCGTGTCAAAAATTCCAATTCTACCATCTTTGAATTTTAAAATCCAATCAGGGTAGAAGAGTGCTTCTTCTTTTTTTGCTGTATTGTAATATTTTAAGCAGTAATATTCTTTTCCTGAATCTCCATTTTTAAACCACCAATCTAACTTGTCTCTTTTCTGTTCGAGGTATTTTAAAAATCTCAATTCATTATCTCGTCCTTTGTATTCTTTTTTCAAGTAAAAAGGCTGAATTGCACTTAATTCAGAAGTTCCTTCAGCTGTGGTCAATTCTGCATAATCTTCTGTAAATGTGTACTCTTCTTTTATTTCAAAAAGTGGTGCTTCTCTTTTTTCTATGTCCTTTTTACGTTTTTCAAGATATTGCTTTTTTACTGGGTAATAATCCTTTAAGGTTTTGGTTAATGCTTGTCTGAAAATGCTTGATTGCTCTTTGTTTAAATCATTGATTAAAATTCGGTAATACAAATTACTGTCTTGGTCAAAAATGCTTTTAAACCAAACTCTGAAAGCCGATTTTAAAGGCGACCAAGAACGTGAAACGTTGGAAACCTTTGCTTCTGTTTCTGTTTGTTCTGATAGTAGTTGAAAGCAATACCAATTAAATAATTTCTCAACGTCATTTCTTGAAATCTCATAATCTTCTTCGTGACCTTTTTTGGCAAAGTCTAAATCGATTTTGTCGTAGTCGGTAAATTCTGCGTCTACAATTAATTTATTAGTAAGAGTTGGATTTATTTCAATTCCTTTTGCTTCAATTTTTTCCCTTTGAGTAATTGGGTGGTCTTTTTCTTCAAAGTCGAAATAACTATTAAACGATTTTAAAAAGCTCATTTGGAATTTTACTGCGTGACCTAAATCGCCATAATCAACACGAGAAACGAAATCTGAATATAGACCTTCAATGTTTTCTATACCTTCCTTTCGTTTAGAAGTATAGATAAACGGTTTATTTTTAGTGCCTTGGTCTGGAATTTCTACATCAATACGTTTGTAGTTCGTGTACAAATATCCTGTTCTTAAATTCGGATTGTTCTTGTAATCATCTTTCTGATTTGGTTCTGCCATTCGCAAAATCCTACCAATGGTTTGAACATAAAAAGAAGCCGAATTTATTTCTCTGAACATTACCAAAATATGAGCTCTCGGACAATCCCAACCTGTACCTGCGGCTTGTTTAAAAAGCATAAAGTCAACATCACTTTCGTTATGAGTAATGAAGTCCATATTTTTCTGTTTACCATCAAACCATAAAGCCACCTTTCGCTCAATGTCTATTTTCTTTTTCTGCAAATAGTCTAAAACTATTTCTTCTTTGGTTTTTTGTCCTGCATCTTTTAAACGACTATCGTCATTTGGCAACTGAATTAAAACCAAAGGATTAATGTCTTTTCCTATTGATTTGTATTCTTCTTTGAGTTCTGTTTGACGTTCAATAGCTAAATCCAAAAGCAATTCGTCTAAATCTTTATTTGGATATTTTGCTAAATCTTCTTCGGTTTGAACTGCAATTTTTTCTTTGATTAATCCTTCTTCAACTACTTCTTCTCGTTTAACTCCAACATAACCTGCTGTTCCATCTTCAATTTCGTCAATACCTGGTATGTTTTTAGGCGTTGCAGAAACATTGAGAATTACTTTTGGATTAATAATGTCAATTACTTCTTGGGCTAAATCCGTATCACGATTTTTATGGCTTTCGTCAATAATTAAAACAAATTCTCTACCTTCTTTATGCGTGTTTTCTATTAAGTCCTCAAAGTAATAACCTTGCTCTTTTAAAAATTCTTCTTCATCTGGTCGTCTTAAAAGTCTGTTTTCTTTTTTAGAAGCAACCAATTTTTGCCAATTGATAAACAGTATATCGTTTTTGTGAAGTTTACCTTGTTTGAAATCATTAATTGTAAGCAATCCATTTTCGAGGTTTGTGTCAAAATATTCTTGAAACTTGTCTTTGCTCTGCATTGCCAAGTCCTCTGAAAACGTAATCCAAATAAAAGCTTTATCATAATCCCAATTTGGCATACCATTTAAGCTATGCACAAAATTGGCAACCATAAAAGTTTTACCACTTCCTGTTGGTGATTTAAATGCTAACAACCTTTGTGGTTCTGCATTTCCCCACAAATTGGTAAAAGTGGAAACTAATTTATCTATGGCTTTCTTCTGAAAGTCTAATGGACTAAATCTGCTCATACGGTAACTATATTGTAAATCTTCTTGTAAATCTCTAAAATGGGTTGTGGAATGGTTTTGATTGTAATGTGTTCCAAGTGGTCGAACAAGGCTTCAAATTCACTTCTATTTCCCCAACTAAAAAGATATAAAGAGATTGGTTTTTCTATATTTTCAACTTTTTCCAAAAAGGTTTCCATTTCGGTCAATTCCTCTTTGAAATAAATAGCAGTTACTTTTTTGTCATTTTCAAAAAGTTGGAAACAACTACTCAATTCAATTTCCTCTAATGTGTTTTCAGCAATCGAAAGCAAATAACCTGCTTTGTGTGCTAATGAAGATTTATCGTCATCAGTAGCCGAAAGAATATTGTTAGAGCCTACAAATTCAGTTTGATAATATTTTAAAGAATTGCCAAGACCTTGAATTTGATTTTCCTTTTTGATTATACCACTTATTACAAATTTGTCTTTTCTGACTTCTTGTTTTATTTGGTCATATCTTTCCTTTTGTTCATCAGTATCAAAATCATCAATCGCCTTTAGAATAGCAGTGTTATTTTTTAAGTTTGTAGGCTTTAATGGTAGTTCAAAAAGTATTTCTTTTTGATTTTTTGTTTGACTATATCCACCAATTACATTTTTTACTCTTGGATATGTAACCTCTGTCGCAATATTTGCTTCGTTGTTTGTGCAAAGGATTACCTGTCTTTTTCCTTTGTCTATGTTATTTTGTTCCATAACAGCTTGACCTGTTGAGCCACTTCCTGCAAAGAAATCGAGAATAATAGCGTTCTTTTTTAGACAACCAATACTTATTAAGAATTTAATAAAGTCAGTTGGCTTTTTTCCATTTCTAAAGGTTATTCCACCTTCATAACCTACGTTATTGAATGTTTCTTCGAAGTCTAAAAAATTTGGGTAAGGAACTTCTTTTATATCGTTTTTACTTTGCGGTACTCCTTGGAAATAAAATCCATTGGCATTGTTTTCAGATTTTCTTGTTAAAAAATATCTGTAGTCATATTGGTCATCTCCAATATTTGGAACTTTGTATAAATAATTGAAAAGATTATTTCTCTCTTCAAGATATTTCATATGAAATCTTCCTGAACTATTTCCTTCTTTTATTGACCCTCGAATATTTATTTTTTGGAAATTGTCACTTGAAGCCTTTGTTTTTATGACTTTATATTCATTTGGTTTGAAAATTTCAACTTCCTTATTCCCAAAAGTTATTTTCTCCGGATTATCAATGAGTTCTTCTACTTTATATACATACTTGTCTATTGAGGTATTATCTTGCAGTCTTTTAATTGTTTTGAACTTATTTGATTTTCTATAAAGCAGAAGTTGTTCCGTTGTTTCGTGGTAATCTTTGTCTCCTTTAAGAATACGGTCTTCGTGTCTAACCTTGACAGTAAATGTTGTTAAGTAGTTTGACTCTTGAAATATTCGGTCACATAGTAGTTTTAAAGAGGCGTATTCTTCTTCGTTGATTGAAATAAACATAACTGCATCATCCTTTAATAGATTGTATGCTAATTCCAATCTTTTACTCATAAAAGACAACCAATAACTATGTCTTAAAGGGTGGTCTTTTGGAACTTCTGTTCCATCAGGATACTTGTCTAAAACTCGTTTGTCTTTATATCTAAAACCATCTGAACCTGTGTTGTAAGGTGGGTCAATATAGATTAGGTCAATCTTTCCTTTGTGCGTATAATTAAGGCAAGTAAGCGAATGATAATTGTCGCCTTCAATCAAAATATGAGTTGGTTTTCCATCATCATTTTTTATTGTTTTTTCTTTTACCTCTGTCAAAATAGGTAATTGGTTTTCGCTTTCTTCTTCAAAAGCTTCTGGCACGTCCAACCAAGTAATTCCGTATTTTTCGGTTTTAATTCGATTGTTGGCAACTTCCAATTTCTTTTTGAGTGCCTCTATTTCAGCAAGTAGTTCTTTCTCCGTTGCCATTAATTTTTTTCTTTGTTAGATATTATCAATTCTTTCACGTCAACATCCAAAATTTCAGCAATTTCCATTAGTGTTTCTAATCTTGGCTGTTGTCTGTTTTGGGCGTAAGCATTTACCATATTGTAGCTTTTACCAAGTTTTTCAGCCAACCAAGTTTGCTTAATTCCTTTCTCTTCCAACACTTCCTTAATTCGGTTCATTTCTGACGTTGTTTTCAGTCCACTAATTTACATTTATATCTCAAAAAACTGTGTAAAAAGTCAAAGTATTTTCGGGTGGTGGTGGGGAAGTGAAAGCTCTTTTGGTTTTTCAGCGTTGCTTTGAGCGTTGGGAAAAACCAAATGTGCTTGAACGTGGGTTGGCTTTTTTTCAGCTGTCTTGTCCTGAAATATGGCTACAGGTTAAAATTGAATTAAGCTGATAATTTATATACCATATTAGGTGTTTTATAGTCTAAAGATAAATGTAATCTTATTTCGTTGTATAAATTAATTGCATTTTTTGTTGCTCTTTTAGCGTGTTGTAAGCTGTCAAAGGTCTGGTCAAGGTAAAATTCGTCTTTTAGGATACCGTTTACACGTTCTGCTATGGCATTTTCGTAACAATGGTTTTCTTCTGTCATACTAATATGAATCTTGTTTCTTTTTAAAATTTGTGTATAAACATTGCTACAGTACTGTATGCCTCTGTCAGAATGGTGTATAAGTCCATTGGTTTC
>NZ_FOVN01000027.1 GCF_900115185.1 Algorimicrobium echini | reverse complement strand
TCAGTTTAAAAGGTTCTGAATACCGTCTAATTACTTTGTCATTTTTGTACATAATGTTTAAAATTATGTAGCCTTTATTCAGGACGGGTCAAAATTACTGCCAACGTTTTTGTATAACCGTCAGTTACGGATAAATATACGAAGTTTTTCGGTTTGGTACTGACTTTAGCAATTCCGAGTGGATTCGGACGCAGTCGAATCCGCCGTAATTGCGGTTATACATTGTTGGCAGTAGGCTTTATTTTAATTAAAATCTTCCAGCTCTATTTTTAAATTCCTCTTCGCTAATTATTTCACCACTATTCGGTTTATTTATTTTTAATTCCTCTTTGTGCCAAGTTATTTTTTCTAATTCAAATTTTACAATATTACTTTTACATTCCAAAACCAATCCAGGCAAACCGTGAAATCTTTCAGGTCCAAAATGGACAGGTATTTCAGGACAAAACCAAGCAGTCAATTCAGCTTTTTTTGTTAATCCAGCATCGTTAATTTCTGACCTTTTTCGGATTGCTTTTTTACATAAATAACCATTAACTAATTTGGTTTCTTCGTTTGAAATTTCCCATTCAATTGGTTCTTTTGAAATAATCACAGGATAGTCAAGAACAAGAGTTTCGCTCAAGTACTCCTTATTTTCTTGATTGTAGTAAATAAGATTATCACTTCCGCCAAATATTCTTGTCAGATTTGGTGTTCCGTACATTTTCGAAATGTCAAAATCCAGATAGTAAATAGATTCTTTTGAGTTAAATTTCAGCGTTGCATAAACCGAATCACTTTGTTCCATCATTTCTTTTACAAATTTATCAGAAACATTATGTATAGAATCTTTGTTTAAATTTATTTTGTAAATCACAGTTGCGGAATTCGTTTGGGCGATTATAACTTGAAATAAAAAAATCAAGATTATTGTCAATAGTTTTTTCATAGGTTTCATTTTTCAGCTTACTGCCAACGGTAAGTGTATGAAATGGGCGAGTTTGCGTCCGAGGATTTTCCGCAGGAAAATCGGAAGGTAGCAAACGCACATTTACACTTGATTAG
>NZ_FOVN01000019.1 GCF_900115185.1 Algorimicrobium echini | reverse complement strand
CTAATCAAGTGTAAATGTGCGTTTGCTACCTTCCGATTTTCCTGCGGAAAATCCTCGGACGCAAACTCGCCCATTTCATACACTTACCGTTGCCACCAATTAGAGAAATGACCAAACAAGAAATCTACGAAAAAGCAAATAGCGTTGTCGGAATTGAGGGAATGACAGGAAATGAACGCCTTTATGTAAGTGGATTAATGGACGAGTTTGACAAAGCCAAAAAGTCGGACAAATACAAAGCACGAACAATACTTCAAGCATTAAAATTTGACGAACTTTCAATTGGTAGAATAGTTGGATTCTCAATGGATTCGCTGAAATATCCAAATGCTTGGGATTTTCCGAATGAAAACTCAAACGGACAAGAAAATGAAAATAAAGCTACGTTAGAGTATTCGAACCTTAACGAAGTTGGAATGGGAGCACCTTTGAGCGGAAAATGTAAAATCAAACTTAATGACAATAAAGAAATTCTGATTTCCGAAAATTGTGGTGGACCAGCAATTTGGACTCGAAACGGACAAAAAATTGCAATACCGATTTGGGATAGGTCATTTTTTAGTGGAACAATTCAAAGAATCGGAATTGTGGACTTGAAAAAGCAAACGCTGACTAAATACAAAAAGAAGTTTCGAGTTTTGGATTTAAGGTCATTTAGTGGAAACAATATTGTTGGATATGACAGCCCAATACACAGAATGAAAAAACTTGAATTTGATTATATTAACGAACCGATTGAAAAAGTTATCGGAATAAAATAACTGGTGGCAACAACGTGTATAATTCATTGCTAGTACTCGCCTACTTACGAAAATCCTCGCGGATTTTCTATTCGGTTTGTATTTGCTAATTTAATTGCTGAAACACGCAACGAAATCATACACAAAACCGTTCTACGCAATTTGACCAAACTAACAATGACAAACATTCCAATTTCAAAATCAGACCCATTTACTAAAAAATTCAATCTTGAATGGGAATCGTTAGGTGGAAATGAATTTTATGAAAAAGTTTTGAATGGAACTATAAATATGGTTTCAACTAAACCTGATATTAATCGACTTTTTCTAACAGCAAATCATTTGGAGGGAAAAGATTATCTAATATTAAGACATCCAAGTAAAGATTTTATGCTTGACATAGGAGACAAATTTTATATATTATTTGAGAACAATGAAGTTTTGGAGTTTGATATAGAAAAGAAATCTTTTCATCTTTATAACAGTCTAAACGACACGTATAAACAAGTTTACGAAAATAGAATTTTATTATACAAAGAGGATTTAGAATATCTATCTCAAAATCTAATAAAAGACTGGCGAATTTTGACTTCTGGAAACAGAAAAATTGAAGGAATGCGACCTTTTGGCGGAACCCATCATAAATACGACAATAAAGAAAATTTACAAATTGCTCTGAAAAACTTATTCGTAGATTATAATAAAATAGTTGGCGGAATAGAAAATTATGAACCATTATCGAAACTTGATTTTAAAGACGAAATCAGTTTAACAGAAGTTTGCCATTTATATTTAATGAAAGATTTGGCAAATGGCTATTACAAAATTGGAATATCTAATAATCCAGAATATCGAGAGAAAACTTTACAAAGCGAAAAGCCAACTATTGAACTAATAACCTCAAAAGGGTTTTCTAACCGAAAAATTGCTTTAGCTTTTGAAAGTTCATTACACAAATCATATGAAAACAAAAGGTTACGTGGAGAATGGTTTGAATTGACTGAAAGAGAAAAAGCAGAAATTAAAGAAATACTGAAATAAAAACTGCGTAGAACAACGTGTATAATTAATGGCTAGTTCTCGCCTACTTACGAAAATCCTCGCGGATTTTCTATTCGGTTTTTATTTGCTAAATTAGTTGCTAAATCACGCCACTAATCATACACAAAACCGTTGTACGCAAGCTTGACCCGTCCTGAATAAAGGCTACATAATTTTAAACATTATGTACAAAAATGACAAAGTAATTAGACGGTATTCAGAACCTTTTAAACT
>NZ_FOVN01000012.1 GCF_900115185.1 Algorimicrobium echini | reverse complement strand
CATATTCCATAATTGACTTTCGGAAAAATTCGTTTAAAATTAGAATCAGAAAAATTCCGCCAAAAGTTAGCGCAACGTGAATCAAATTCAGACGTTTAGAGAGGTTTCCGTTCACTTTTTTCACAATCCAATATATCAGTCCAATTGTTCCGAAAAGAATTGAAATCAGCGTTGCGAAATGATAATTACTCATTACGTAATATGTGTCGTGAATATTTATATCAATTCCTCCATTTGCATTAAATCCGAGTATAAAAGTGATTACTGCAAATAAAAGAAAAACAATGTGTGGTCTTTTAGTTAATAGGTTCATTCAACTTGTGGCTAACGGTTGGTGTATGATTAGTGGCGTGTTTAAGCACCTAATTTAGCAAATAAAAACCGACTAGAAAATCCGTGAGGATTTTCGTAAGTAGGCCACAACTAGCCATTAATTATACACGGTGTTACCTGCTGGCTTTATTCTTTTATTTCAATTGTATCGCTTTTATTTTTATTAGATAATTCTATTTTCGTCCAGTTGCTTCTTGCTGGTGTTTCAGTTGGATACCAGTTTCGGTTAGTTTTTACGATTATCAAAAGTCCGTTGTCATCTCCAATTGCAGTAAATATTTCACTATTTTGGTTCTTTTCAAATAAGTTTAGCCCATAATTTTGTATTAGTTGATTTCCAAATTCTAATGGGTTGTCCGTTACAATTCCGATTTCACTAATATTTAAGATCTGTTTACTACTAAAAGTTTCTGTTTCAAAGTTATTAAGGTCTTTCCTTGCAATGAATTCCAATAGATTGTCATTGTTGTCATAAAAATATATTGCATTCGCATTCCAATTTTCAAATTCGGCTATTAAAACAGCATCTTCTTTTTTGATTAATTCAATTCGATTTTTACACCATTTAATCACTTCGTTTAATTTGTTTTCGGGTATATTAAAAGCCAAATGATAAATAGGTTTTTCGTTCTTTAAGCTTTCTACAAATTTAAGTGTTGATAATCCGATTTTTATACTAATTGATTTAGAGTCACATTCCGTAACTGGAAGGTTTAATACATTTTCATAAAAATCCTTTGTGGCTTTTAAGTTTTCAGTTAAAATTTCAATATTGTTTAAATTCATTTTCGATTGTTTTGTTTTTTTAGCTTGCAGGTAACGGTCTCGTATAACCGTCAGTTACGGATTTAAAGTTAATGATTTTCGGTTAAGAACTGGCGTTAGTAATTCCGAGTGGATTCGGACGAAGTCGAATCCGCCGTAATTGCGGTTATACATTGTTGTAAAACGTTTTTATTCCGCTTTTAAATTCCATTTTCAGTTTATTTATTTTTCTTTTATTCGTAAACCAATGAAAAGGAGAAGGAGTTGAGTGAAGTCCAAAAGAAACACAATTCACGAGAATGTCTGTTTTGTCATAAATTATAGTCAACTGTTTTCCCCAATCTAAACCTCCAGAATTTTCCCAAGGTATGTTCAAAGTTGATATTTGTTGATTATTAGTAGAGATATTCCAACCATTTTTTTCTGCTATTTCTTTTATAATAACCGAATTTTGTTCTCTCGACAATCCTTTTATTCGTTCTAATTTATATAGGTTTTTTAATGAATAAATTACAAAAATTCCAATTGAAATAGTAATTAACGATAAAGTAAGAGTTAAAGCAATTGGTTCGCTGTTTTCTAAGTCAGATTTGAGTTCCATAGTCGACATAAATATGAATATTCCTGTAATCGTTAGTGGAATCAAATAATCCAATAATTTGTTAATTAACCATTGTCTTATTACCAGCTTTTCAGTTTTTTTTGATTTCGATATGTCAATTGAAATTTTGGTCATTCAGTTTCTCTCAAATGTTTTACAACGTGATTGTATAAGATTAGTTGCGTCGTTTAAGCAACTAATTTAGCAAATACAAACCGAATAGAAAATCCGCGAGGATTTTCGTAAGTAGGCTTGCACTAGCAATTAATTTTATACGTTGTTGGCAAATCGTTTTTTAATTAATAAAGTCCGTTAATATTTTTTCAAGATTCATTTTAAATTCAGTAGCATTTTTGAAAAGTCCAATATCTTTAAACTTTTTATCATTTTCAGGATTTCCAGTTTTTAAAACTGGACCAATTTCTTTCATTCCTAATCCAAAACTATAAATGTAGATAAAACCTGATTTTTCAGGATGCTCTATAAGAATATTTCTTACGTTCCTTATACCTTCGCATTCGAATTTTTTTCCTAATCCTCCAGAATAACGAATAATATTCCTCAAGCGAAACGCTTTATAATAAAACATTTCTGAATATAATTTAGCTTTAAATGCAAATTTATCTGATTTTTTGTGATTGGTTCTGGGTATTTCATGTTGTATCTCTGATATATATTCTATATAATCTAAATTGTTTTCAAGACAATGATTTCTATAAGCATCAAATTGTTTATTTAGAATTTCATTTTGTTCAGCAAAATAATTATTAGAGATTGTTATTTTTTTGAATAAATAATCCAATTGTTCTAAAATTTCTAATCCATCTATTGTATACCCTAACTGAAATCCTTTAGTTGGATTTTGAGCGTTTATCTTTTTATATTGTTCATATAAATTGTAAGTACTCTCAAAAAAGTATAACTTTTTTTCTCTCGTGCGCATAGCTCAAAATGTTTGCCAACGTTTTTGTGTAAGGATAGTTGCGTATTTAAGCAACTAATTTAGCAAACATTCACGAACCAGAGGAAAATCCGCTAGGATTTTCCGAGTTGGCTGGAACCAAGCAATTATTTTTACACGGTGTTGGCAAACGTATTTTTTGTTTTCAGTAGACTATTTCTGTAATTATTAATCGCTTTATGAAGTAATCATTTAAATCTACATTATAAGCTAACATTCTTTTAGCTACTATAAAGGAAGATATAATTCCAGCAGCCTCTCTGATGTCAAGGTAATCGGTTAGAAAAGTAGATTTATTACTTATCGAATCTAAAGCTCTTTTGTAGCTTCCAACACGGTTTATATCAACCCATTTTTTTCTTGAATTAATAATAGAATCCTCTTTTTTTGGCTCTTTATTATGGTAAGATGCTTCTGAATAGCTATAACCAAAAGTACCATTAGGCTTTAAATATTTAAACTTAAATTTAATCATGGGAATAGTACTGTTTTCAGAAGAAAGTGCATTAGAACTTCTTTCAATCCAAACAGAATCAACTACACTGTAAATTTCTAACTTTAGATTGCTTTTTTCGAAATACGCTTTGCTGTTTTTCGAGATTTTTTCCCAGTAGTTAGTTTCTCCTTTTGATAATTCAGTCAAGAATTGTTTGTACGCCTTTTTAGTGTCTAAATTCGGATATTGTCTTTTGAGAAAGTCAGATTCAAAGTCGTTCACAAGATAAGTTAGCGTTTCGCTATTTTCTTTTCCCAAAACCTTTTCAAATCCCGCTATTTCTTTTTTACTTGAACAATTAAAAGTCAGAAGGAAAATTATGATTAGATTGATGAATTTCATTATTCGGTTATATGTTTGCCAACGGTCTTGTATATGGAAAGTAGCGCTGAAAAAAAGCGATAACTTTTCGGATGAAACACAAGCCGAATTTTTAAATTTTACTATTTATCTTTTTTATTGGAAATCGTCAAATTTAAAAATTTGGCGACTTTTCAAAAATGCCCGAACCTTTGTATTAGCAATAACTCGCGCTATTTTTTATATACGTTGTTAGCCACCGTTATTTTTTCAGTACGAGTTTATAATATAATTCCACAATCAAACCATAATTGTCATTAGTTGGCTCAAACTTATGTAAGTTTCCAATGACCAAACTGTCCTTATCTACATTTATCAAATCTATATAATCTGAAGGATAAATTCCAGAATTTAAAATAATTTCGTTTCCAGTTTCTGAAACTTTCCAATTACCGTTTGCAACTGAATTTTCTAATTCATAAATATTATAAGTTAAATCGTCAGAAAATTTGAATGACAACCTTTTGTTTTTAAGAGACTTCATTTTCACATAAGTAGAATCCCAATTTCGAGAACCTTCTGAAATTGTATCTAAATCAATAATTTTATCAGTTTTCCAAACGTAATTTTGGATTTGTTCGTAAATTTTATCTTTTTGCTCTGTAGATATATATTGCTTTTTCCTTATATCAGTTTTGACGCTCGGAAACTCAAGTGATTCTAATTCAATTACGGAATCATTAACATAACTCTTTATTCTATAAAATTCCTCGTCCATTTGATGGAAAGTCTTAACGAATAATTGATTTCCATTAATTCCAATGGCTTTCCACTTATCTATTGTACTTATAAATTGATTATCTTGAAGGTCTTTTTGAATACACAGTTTAGAATCTGGCTCATCAAAAAATAATGAATCCGTTAAAAAAAGTTCTCGTTGATAATCATTATAAGTCAAAACCCAATTTTTATGTTTCCAAATTTGCTTTTTTTCAGGTAGTGAGTTTTCTTTTCCCAATTTGACGAATTTTACTCTTGCGTTTTCATTAACATCTAAAACTAAACTATCTTGATATTGAGCAAAAGAAACTGCCCAAAGCGTGTCATTTACAAAAAATTTATTTCCTGAAATCCGTAATTCAGTCTCTCCGTTTCTTTGGTCAAATACATTTCCATAAATCAATTTGTCATCTGCGAAATGTAATGTCATTCCGTCGTAAATACTATTTCCTGTTTCGGGTGGAATTGGATATGATTTTACTGCTAACCAATATGTATCGGACAGATTGTTTTTCTTGCACGAAACAAGAATAAATCCGATGATTAATAATGGTAGCAGGATTTTTTTCATAATGGTGGCTAACGGTCTCGGCTATGAGTAGTTGCGTGGGTTAGCACTTAACTTTGCAAGTACACACCAAACTGAAAATCCGCGAGGATTTTCAGAAGTAGGCGAGAGCAAGCAATTACTTATAGCCATTGTTGTGGTGCGTAATTTTTTGGTTATAATTCTTTGCCATTATTTCCAATTCCCTCTTCAATTTCATCTGCTGCTTTCTCAATAATGTCTTTCGTACTATCTTTTAATGTATCAACTATTGTTTTGTCTTTTTTCTTATCTCTGTCAAAAAAGTTTAATATTGGATTGTCAGATTTTTGATAGTTTAAAATTAACTTTCCAGGGTTTTCACTTGTTACATTTAAGAAACTATTTAAAAGTTTTATTCTCAACTCTTCTGACATACCTGCGTCATCAATGTTTTCTATTTGCTTTGAAAGACCTTCTATGGTCATACTTAACACTTGTTTATGTGAGTATTCTTCTATTAGTCTTTTTGATAAGTTGACTTTTTTATTAGCAGAAATAGTTGTCCAAATTAAAGGAATGTAAAGTGGAAGAAAAGCTAACATTATTTTCGGTGCTCTTTCTATTGTGTCAGTTAAAGTAGCTCCAGATAGAAGGTAAAAAATACTTATCCCAATTGGTAATAAAGCTGATAGAGATATGTATAAAATTCCATTGTTGAAACTCGTTTTATATTCTTTATACAATTCTTCTTCCTCACTTTTTTTAGTTACAAAGGCAGAACTCAAACCAGCTGTTAAAGCATTTGGAAGTAATGATTCTATTTGCTTATTGATTTTATCATATTCGTTTTTTGAATTTGATTTCAGGATTTCTAAATCATCTTGGTTGTTTTTAATGAAGTCGTCATATTGACTTTTACTCGCTTTTTTAAGTTTTTCAAGACTTTCTTCTAAATTTTCAGAAGTTTCAGTCAGATGATTATATGATGTTTCAAGTTCTTTTTTTAACCCTTCGACAGTAATTATTTCCCCATCCTCATCCTCATCCTCATAGCCCAGTATTTCTCTATGAAGTTCATCTATCTCGGTTTTTTTCGTTAAAATTCCTTTATAGGTTGTATTTGCTTTACTAGAGTTTTCCTCAATTTTCGCAATTAACTCATCTAATTGGTTAATTTCTTGTTCTATTTCTGGGTGTTCGTCTAGGACTTCACTAATTCTAGTTACGAGGTTAGATAAACTTGTGCTGTTTTCTAACAATTCATTACTGACTTCAATTGACTTTGAATGTTTAGACTTTATATCGCTTAACTTCTCGTCAATTTCAGTTTCTATAATAGCTAATTTGGATTGTATTTCAATAGCTTGATTAAGTCTTTCTTCAGTCTTATTCCTGTATTCAGCTGCTTTTTTTGACGCTTGTTTAGCTTCTCTTTCTATATCTGACGGTTTTTCAGCAACTTGTTTTTCAAGTTCCAAAAGTCTTTCCCAGAGTTTTTTTCTTTCTTCCTCTAGGTACTCTATTTTCTTTGAATTTTTTCCGTCAAACATTTTTTTCGGTTTTTTTGGTTATGCACCACAACGGTTTCGTATAACCGTCAGTTACGGGTTAAAGTACGTAAATTTTTCGGTTTAGCACAGACGTTAGCAATTCCGAGTGGATTCGGACGTAGTCGAATCCGCCGTAATTGCGGTTATACATTGTTGTGCTTTCGTTATTTTAGTCATATTCCTCGATTAATTTATAGAGGTTTTCTAATTCAGTTTTAAGTCTTTGGTAGTTTTCAATCTGTACATTAGAGTTATAGAATATATTGTCTACTAAACTCTCAAACTTTAAAATATTCAGCACATTTAAATTATTGTGGTTGCTAAATTTTGAAGGTCCGATTAGTTCTCCATGAGCAGTGTGTTCATAGTCCATCTGTCTGAAGCTGATATTCTCATATATAAACGGATAAAAATATTCATTAAGGTCTTCGTTCATGTATTTTTCTCCACTTCTAACCTCTTCGACTAAAGATGGCAAACCGTATAAAAGTGTCTTTAAGGAATCGGATTTAATGAGTGCGACTTTTCCAGTATTCAGTCCTTCATTTAAGGTTCCGTTTTTAAACTCCATGTTGCCATTTGCCATTGATATATTAATTAGGCTGTCCAATGTCTTGGAAGAAAGTTTAGTTATATCTTCTCCAAACATTTTTAAAATAGCCAATGAACTACTCCTCTGGTTTTCTTTTTTTTCAATTTCTTCTTGTGTAAAACCTATATTACTTTTTACTTCTGCTTTTAGTCGTGCAACAAACTCATTAGATTCTTTTAAATTGCTTTTGCTTATGTTCCAGTTATTAATCTGTAATGCAATCAATATTCCAATAACGACAAGAATAATTTCTCCAATCGCATACTTTAAATACTTTCCAGTTTTACCTTCAGAGAGTAAGTTTTGTCTGATTTTTCTAAAAAATTTTATCATTGGTTATTGGTTGGTCATAATGAAGCACAACGGTT
>NZ_FOVN01000020.1 GCF_900115185.1 Algorimicrobium echini | reverse complement strand
CATTTATCTTTAGACTATAAAACACCTAATATGGTATATAAATTATCAGCTTAATTCAATTTTAACCTGTAGCCATATTTCAGGACAAGACATGTGAAAAAATCGAGAATATTTTTAAAGGCATTTTTTAAACACTAACTTTGTAGAATGTTTTATAGAAGAAAAATAATATTATCATTATTCCAACTTTGTAACGGAAATGTTGAAAAAACTAAATTACAAAAGTTGCTGTTTTTATATAGTCAAAGAAAACGAGAATCTGAATATGACTTTGTACCATATAAATTTGGGTGCTACTCTTATTCAGCACACGCTGATTTAGTGACAATGGTAAAAAAAGAGTTTTTATCTGAATCGGAAAGAGGTTATTCGAAAATTGACCCTAAAGATTATTTACCTACTCTAAAACCTAAAGACAGAGAACTATTAACTGAAACAATTGACAGCTACGGAAATATGGCAAGTGAAGCCTTAATAAGACATACTTATATTAATTTCCCTTATTATGCAATTAACAGTACAATTTCTGAAAGAATATTAAACGAAGAATATTATAATAGAGTTTTAAATACGATACCAAATCAAAATGAAAAATCCGTTTTTACAATTGGTTATGAAGGAGTTAGTTTAGAAAAGTATTTAAACAAACTTGTAAAAAACAATATTAAACTTTTAGTTGATGTTAGAAAGAATCCTTTGAGTATGAAGTATGGCTTTAGCAAAACTCTACTAAAGAGGTTTTGTGAAAGTTTAGGGATTAAATATATACACATTCCAGAAGTAGGAATAAACTCAAATAAAAGACAGACTCTTGAAAAACAAGAAGACTATGATATACTTTTTGAGAGTTACAAAAAAACAACACTTAAAGAAACATCAACCCAACAACAAGAAATCATTAATCTATTAAACGAGTATAATAGAATTGCACTTACCTGTTTCGAATCAAACATTTGTCAATGTCACAGATTACCATTAGCTGAATCATTGAAATCTATAGAATCTGATTTAGTTGTTGAACATATATAATTTATGGCAAAAACAAAGGTTCTAATAACAGTTAAAACGTATCCAGCAATTTCTGGAAAATATGATGAATTAGTTTGTACAGCAGGATTTACCGAAGATGGAAAATGGATTAGAATTTATCCTGTTCCTTTCCGAAAAAAAGATTATTCGGAACAATATCGAAAATATGAATGGATTGAACTAGACTTGGTTAAAAATACGAGTGATTTTCGACCTGAAAGTTATAGACCATACTCAATGGATAGTGAAATAAAAATCCTTGAACATATAGATACTGCTGGTAATTGGTACTTACGAAAAAAATCAGTACTAAATAAAGTATATGAAAACCTTGCAGAACTAATTGCAGAAGCTAAAGACAAAGAGATTTGTACTTCTCTTGCTGTTTTTAAACCTACAAAAATCAAAGATTTTGTTGCTAAAGAAGTTGACAGAGTTTGGGATAAAAAGAAAATCGCGAAATTAAAAGCACAAAGAGAACAAGGAAATCTATTTGAGCATCCTGAAGACCCTTTTGATGTAGTTGACAAGCTACCATATAAATTTACTTATGTTCTTGAGGATAATCAAGGAAAAGAAAGCCGAATGATGATTGAGGATTGGGAAATTGGAGCTTTATATTGGAGACAACTTGCCAAATACGAAGGAAATGAGGCAAAAGCAGTTGCTGATGTGAGAAAAAAATACTTTGACGATTTTGCGATGACTAAAGACTTGTATTTGTTTTTAGGAACATCTCAAGTTCACCATTATGTATCTCACAATCCATTTATGATAATCGGAACTTTTCATCCAAAGATTGAGAATCAGACTAAACTCTTCGAATAAAACACTACTGCCAACACCGTATCCTATGAAAAGCACTAGCCTAGTTCTCCAAAGTTAATATTTATTTTTTAATTATCTCATATTGATGATGGTGTGGTGTTGAAAT
>NZ_FOVN01000013.1 GCF_900115185.1 Algorimicrobium echini | reverse complement strand
GAATAATATAAACAATAACCAAGCTCACAAAAAGTAGAAAAAACCTGTATCACAAAACACCGTAGGTGAACCCAATTAAAGCGGTATCACACATTTATAGCAAGTGGCCAGGTTTATTATAATTTATAATCATACAGATGCTGGTGACCGTCACAATACAAGAATGGATCACATATAGGATGCTGAGCAAGTTATTTAAAAGGCATTGAAATATTGATAATCCTATCGGAATTATCAACATTTCAACACCACACCATCATCAATATGAGATAATTAAAAAATAAATATTAACTTTGGAGAACTAGGCTAGTGCTTTTCATAGGATACGGTGTTGCCATTAGTTTTTACTTTAACTTTTCTAGTAATAGTTCGGCAACTAGTTCTGAAGATGCAGGATTTTGTCCAGTTATTAATAAACCATCTTCGACCGCATAAGGATTCCAATCTGCTTTTTTAGTGTAAATTCCACCATTACTCTTTAACATATCTTCAACCAAAAATGGAACAACAGAAGTTAGTTGAACAGCTTCTTCTTCTCCGTTTGTAAATCCAGTTACTTTTTTCCCATTAACCAAAGATGTCCCATCCGTATTTTTGGTGTTTTTAAAAATTGCAGGAGCGTGACAAACAGCAGCAACAGGTTTATTGTTGTTATAAAAATCTTCTATTAAGGCAATTGAGTTTTCATCTTCAGCTAAATCCCATACAACACCGTGTCCACCAGGATAAAATACTGCGTCATAATCTGCTTGATTTACAGTTTCCAATTTTATTGTTTTAGATAAGATCTCTTGAGTTTCTTTATCATCATTAAATCTTATGGTTGCTGGAGTTTGGAAATCTGGTTCATTACTTTTTGGGTCAATTGGAGGTTGTCCTCCTTTTGGAGATGCCAAAGTAATTTCAATTCCTTTATCTTTTAATAAGTAATAAGGTGCTGCAAATTCTTCAATCCAAAAACCAGTTTTCATTCCAGTATCGCCTAAATCTTCGTGATTAGTTAATACAAATAATACTTTTTTCATTGTTTTGCTTTTTTTGTGTTAATACTTAATTTTTTTTCATTAGAATTATTTTCTTTTGTGTTTTTACGACAAGAGGAAAATAAAGCTAAAGCGATTATAATTGTTGTTATTCTTTTGATTAGAGACAAAATTACTGCCAAATTAAGTACTGAAAATTGATGTATGGTAATAAAATCAATTATCAGATATTTCTTTTCTAATTCTACTTAAGCTTTCGGTAGTAATTCCTAGATAAGAAGCTATATGGTAATTTTTTACAGCCTGTTCAATATTTGGGTAAGTGCTAATAAAAGAAACGTATCTTTCTTTAGCTGATTGGGCTAAATTTGCTAATATTCTTTTTTGAAAGCTAGCAAAAGCTCTTTCCATTTTTTTTCTGAAAAAAGTTTCTAATTGTGGAATCTCTAAAAATAAATCTTCCATACTTTTTTTGGAAATTTCATATAAAGTTGCTTCCTGAATAGTTTCAATATGCATAATCGCTTTGGATGTCGTGAAGAAAGCTGTATAATCGCTTATCCACCAATCATTAATGGCGAATTGCAAAGTATGTTCTTTACCAGATTTGTCAATAAAGTAAGTTCTTAAACATCCATTGTAAACATAATATTGATTGTTCACTTTATCATCTGCTTTTAATATTGTAGTCCCTTTTTTTAACTTGAGTTTTTTAAGTTTACTTTCAATAAGATTCATTTCTTTTTTTGAAAAAGAAATGCCTTTAAAAATTTCTAATATTATTGAATTTTCGATGTTCATTTAAATTACTCGCAACGGTCTCGTTTATCGCCATTTGGCGGAGTAAGAGACGCGAATTTGTCGGCTTAGTATTGGTTTGTTGGTAAAGTTAATTATTTTCTTACTAACGAAGCCGCTTATTGGCGATGAACCGTTGTTGTGCGCAAGCTTATTAGTATTAATGTTTTAATTATGCTTTTTCACATTATTTTGGTAATCCGACAAGCAGCTTGGAAATACTGGTAATAACTTTTGCTTTTGTTCTTCAATTCCAATTTTAATAATCTCGATATATTCCGCTTGAGTGAATTCCGCTTGAATCTTTGCAGTTGAATATTTACAATACGCTTTAGTCAAATCAGGATATTTTACTGCCATTTCTTTAGAATCTGCTAAACATTTTTCCGTTAATATATTAACGCTTTCATTTGTATAACTTTGGTTTTTCGGTTCAGCCAGTACGGGTTTTATTACCTTACAGGGAAGAATTGATAGGAGACATTCGAAGAAGCAGGTAGCACGGTGGCGTTATTGATCTAATAACGGATTCAGTAGGTGGAATAGTTGGAATTGCCAATTTTATTTCTAAAGCAGATATATTAGCAACTATTGATCTTAGAATTGATTATTTACAAGGTGCAAAAGCATTTGATTAGTTGAAGATAATCTAGTACATTTGGGCAATAGACTAATGGTAACAACAATGTAGGCTTTCCAGGAAGGTCAATTGGTTGCTGAAGAAAAAGTCGTTTACAATTTCTTTAAAAGTAAATCCTAAAAATTTAATATTTGGAATATTTTCTAAAACACCGACATGCTACCTGGCTCGAACTATTCTTCGACCTAGTTTTTGTATCCAGCATTGGAGTAGTGACTCATAATCTGGCGCATACTCATAATAATCATTTAACTTCTGAACAGATTTGGCTATTCCCTTTACAATTTATTATAATCTGGTGGATCTGGACGGTACATACCTTATTTTCCAATCGATTCAATCATGATAATAGGATTGAAAGAATCTTTAGTCTTACAATTATGTTCTTGATGATAGTCATGTCTGCATTTTTTGGAGATGATCTCTTTCAGAATTATCCTGCCTTTGTCGGTTTTTATGCGGTTATAAAGTTAATATTGGTGTTTTTATTTTTTAGAGCATCTAATCAAGACCTGCACTCTGTAAGTTATGCTAGGAAAAGTGCTTATGTAATTCTTTTAGGCACGGGAATTTCAGCTTTTTCCATTTTCATGGAAACTCCTTTAAGGGAAATTATTTTGGTTTCCGGAATTCTAATTGAAATGCTCGGTATTTATCTTGTAAGTACACGGAATTTGGAGAAACCAAAACCAGTCCATCGCGAACATATGGTAGAACGAATAGGATTACTTTCAATAATACTTCTGGGAGAATCTATTATAAGTCTTACAGGTACTTTAAGAAATGTCAATTGGGACATTTTAAGTATTGTGGCAGCAGTTACGGGTTTTATTATGATTGGCCTTATTTGGTGGATATATTATGATAGTTTTCCTATCAATGAGCGGATTAAATCTATGACCAACGGGTTTCCTATGTTGTATTCCCACTTGTTTTTAGCTATGGGTTTTGTAATCATGGCTAATGTGATTCGACATGCTATTTTAAATGATCTAAATATGAATGAGTTTAGAATTCTGGCGATTACGGGAATGAGCTTTTTTTACATCGGAAAACAAACCGTTTATATTGTTTTTATTCCTCCCTTCCGTAAAAGGATGATAATTAATACACTGTTATGTATTTTTATAACCATAGCATCTACCTTTTTGCCAAAAATGGAATATACGCTTGTTGGAATTACAATAGGTATGCTGTTTTACACGTTTGCCAATTTCAAGTTTATCTTAACCAAGGATGTATCTGAGTATGTTTCGAAAGAATAAAAATATATAGGCTTGCGTACAACGTTTAGTCTATGAAGCGTAGCGCCCGAATGGGAGCTATGATTTTATAAACAGTGTTATGGGCTTTTTTACATTCATCATTATCACTGGAAAATTGTCCATGCTTAAGTCTCTTATCTCCATTCCAAGACCCCTTATTTAGTTCTACATTTGTAGTGTAACAAAAATAAGTTAAAATGAAATTTAAAAGTTTAATCAAATTAAGTAGCCTAGTTCTAATTCTAGGGATAACAATTCAAACATTTTCTCAATCAAAAAAAAATAAAATTATGGACAACACAAAAAATGAAAAAATCGGATTATTAGTAATCATGAAAGCGAAAGAAGGTAAGGAGCAAGAAGTGAAAGAGTTTCTTCTAGGTGGTTTATCATTGGTAAATGCAGAACCAAAAACTGAATCTTGGTTTGCATTTCAAATAGATGAACAAACTTTCGGAATTTATGACACATTTGAAACTGAAGAAGGCAGACAGGCACACTTAAAAGGAGAAGTGGCAAAAGCCTTATTGGCCAATGCTGGAGATCTTTTAGAAGGTTTTGATGCTAGCAGAGACATTAAGACCGTTGATATTCAAGCAAGTAATCATAAAGAGGGTAATCAGAATAACGGATTATTGGTGATTATGAAAGCCAAAGAAGGAAAGACATCTGCAGTGGAGGATTTCTTACAAGCGGGTAAGTCATTGGTAAGTTCTGAGCCTGCAACTTTATCTTGGTATGCTATTAAAATCAATGAAGAAACCTATGCCATTTTCGATACGTTTGCAGATGACGCTGGCAGAGATGCTCATTTAAAAGGGAAAGTAGCAGCAGCGTTGATGGAAAATGCGCCTGAAATTTTAGAAGGTTTTGATGCTTCAGCAATTCAAAAAATTAACATTCTAGCTTCAAAATAACTATTTGATTTAAGAAAGGAGTGCTTTTGGCACTCCTTTTTTTTTAAATTTGAATGAGCTAAAAAATAAATTTAGTATGGCCCAAATAATTATAGACAAACAAAACGGGGAACTTGCGTTTAGATTAGAAGAGTTCAACGACCTAAACCAGTTTGATCATTTACAAAGAAGAAATTATTATTCTATCGTTTTGTTATGTGGAATTAGCTATGAACTAAGCGTTGATTTTCAAAGTTTTGAATTGCAAGGAAATCAAATGATTTGTTTGGCTCCGTATCAACCTTTCATGATACGTTCTGAAGAAAAGTGTCAGGGTTATTTATTGAATTTTCATCCCGATTTTTTTTGTACATATAGACATCAAAACGAAATAGAGACCGAGGGATTCCTTTTTAATAATTTCCATGGATTACCCTATTTTACTGTAAATGAGCAAAGCCTATTTCTTAATTTGATTGATCAAATTTCGAAAGAGATGGACAAAGACTCAATCGCTCAGCATGAAGTTCTTGTGGCATTTTTAAAAGTGTTTTTAATAGAAGCGGTCAGACATAAGAAACAATTTGATCAACAATTAACTCCCAGAACGTCAGATTCAAAAACAGAAATTTTACAAAATTTAGTCGATGCAATTGAGAGTAATTATTGCAAACTCCATTCTCCCCAAGAATACGCAGATGAACTAAGTGTAAGTCCTAAAACTTTAGCTGGTATCGTCAAGAAATATCTCAATCAAACGACTTCATCCTTAATTTCAAATAGGATTATTATTGAGGCGAAACGAGAACTTTATCTAACTTCTAAACCAGTGAAACAAGTTGCTGCTTTTTTAGGTTATGACGATGAATTCTATTTCAGTCGTTTTTTTAAAAAGAAGGTAGGAGTATCACCTGATATTTATCGTAAGACAGTTGGTTTTGCTAAACTAGAGTCAAATTAATTACTCACAACGTGTTTGTATATGGTTTGTTGCGTGGTTTAGCACGTAATTTAGCAAATAAAAACCGAATAGAAAATCCTCGAGGATTTTCGTAAGTAGGCGAGAACCAAGCAATAAATTATAGCATCCATGAAAAAGCAGAAAGTCCAGTATCTTTAAAGTTCACGAAAACAATAAGATATGAAAACTGAACAAACTGCTCAACCAAAGTTATACATTGGAATCGACATCCACAAACGTAGCTGGAAGATTCATTGTGCCACAGATTTATTTTCAGGAAAGTCATTTACGATGCCACCAAAACCTGCTGTATTGCGAAGCTATGTTGAGAAACATTTTACAGATTACGAAGTTACTACAGCTTATGAGGCAGGCTGTTGTGGTTACTATGCACATCGTAGTTTCGAGAGCTATGGATGGCATTCATTGGTTGTTAATCCAGCAGACATTCACCGAAAAGGAAAAGA
>NZ_FOVN01000011.1 GCF_900115185.1 Algorimicrobium echini | reverse complement strand
CACGTATTGAAAGCAGCATCAACTTCCGCTTGAGTTGCATAATCGCAAGCATCAGCGGTTGCATTATCAGGTGTATTCACTACAACGGCATCAGGCGCTGTGATAGAGAATGTTCTTTCTACAGTAGATGGGTTACACACATCTGTAATGGTATAAGTTACTGTTGTAGTACCACCTTCACATAAAAGAGGAGCAGTAGGAGTTCCGTAATTGCCAGTTGCATTACAACCACCAGAGACACTAAAACCGTTTAACCACGTATTGAAAGCAGCATCAACTTCCGCTTGAGTTGCATAATCGCAAGCATCAGCGGTTGCATTATCAGGTGTATTCACTACAACTGTTGGAGCGTTTATTGTAAATGTTTGAATTGCAGTTTCAGTAAGTCCACAAGAGTCAGTAATTGTAAAATTTCTTTTAACAATTAATGGACATGATCCTGAAGCAATATCTTGATAGGTTATGCTATCTACATGATCTTCAGTAAAAGTACCTCCTTCTGCTAAAAATTCAGCTTCCGTTATGGTAACTTCAGTTTCAGAAAAAGCCAAAGCTGTTAAGCCTCCATTTGTGATGTTTTCAGCCGTACAACCTTCCAAACTTACATCGTTAGGAGCTGTAATAGTAGGTGGAGCCGTATCTTCAATAATAATTTCAAAACTATCAGTAGCAGAACAATTAGCACCGACATCATTTACTGTTACAGTATACGTTCCAGCAGGTAGTCCTGTGAGATCCTGTGTGCTTGAATTTGAAGCATCATCCCATGTGTAGGTATAATTTCCAGTTCCACCAGAAACCGAAATATCAATAGCACCAATATCATTTCCAGAACACCCAGTATTTGTTACGCTTTCTAACGTAATTGTTATAGGCTCAAGGATTGTAACTGTTATAGGTGTGCGGTCTCCAGTACAAGTATTACTAGGGCCTTCGGATACATAGTATGTAAAAGTACCAGCAGTATTTGTAGATGGTGTTATTGAAACTTGACCAGGAGTTGCTGGATTATTATCTGTATAATATAGTAATACATAGTTAGGGTCTGAAGTATTGGCAGTTAATGGGTTTGCTGTTTCACCTAAACAATAGGTAACGTTACTTGTTGATGGAGTGGTTAAAACGTCATTAACTTCTATAGTAAAGATATAGTTACAGCCACCTTCTCCAGGAGGAATTGCATAGTAAGTTGAAACTCCTATAGTTGCTGGAAATGGATTATTTTGATTGTATTGTGTTGTAGATGGTGTTATTGGATAGGAATCGTAAAACTGTGAACCAGGAGGGAAGTTTCCAGAAACTTCAGATACTGGAATGGTATTACCTTCAAAACTACAATAGAAGAAATCACGTTGAACTGATACACCAGTACAATTGTCTAGAATATATTGTTCCGAATCAATATCAATTTCAATTGGAGCTGTGTTAGGTTCACCTTGACAGACACCGTTTTCTTGATATCCTTGAATTAATGGTAACGAATAATTGGTTTGCGAGACAGCGCCTGTACCAGAAATATTTCCACCGACAATAACAATCTTTGGGGTACAATTATTATTAACTAAAATCGAACAGTCTGTAGTTGATGTGATTTCAAAAGAAATATCAGCCATAAGTTCCGCTAAATTCGATGGGTTTAACGGAATAAATGCCATTTCCCAAACAACAGCACCAGTGGCACCTTCATTAGGGTCAAAATAAGGTGCAGATGACTGGAATAACGGATTGTATTCATTGTAAGAAATACTTCCAGGTACAAAAGCAGATGTAAAAGGAATTGGAATAACCAATCTACCGTTATTAATAGCTTCTGTTCCTCGGTTTCTAATTTCAACACCATACTCGATAGTATCACCTGGTTGAACCGTTAAATTAGGTCCTACAGGTGCTCCATTAATCATTGTTGCAGCTAAAATACCTTCCGATTCTGGTATATAGGCATCCACAGCAAATGTAACATTATAAATAGAGTAGGTATCACCATTTGTGTAATACCTAAAAGAAGTACTCGTCTGATTATTGTCAATAATAGCATTGTTAGTATTATTTATATCAAACATACTAATGTCTATACCTGTATTATTTAAGAGTGTTGGGTTTCTTGGATTTCCTCCCGTATTAACAGACGACTTAAAAAAGTTATTGGTGTTATTTCCAGAGTGACTTAAAGTGGTATAAGTATTGGTGTTTCTGTTTTCAATTTGAAAGGTGTCTCCTGTAAACGCTACATCGCCTTCACCACCCATGACACCTAGTTTTACATTAACATCTCCGTTTTGGGTTGAGTTAAATCCATCAACTTCAATTGTATATTGATTATTGTTACCAGAAACCACATATGCATGACCGTCAAAAACGGTCACATCACGCCATTTCATTTTTGTATTTTCATAAACAACAACCATTCCCCAACCACCATAATATCCGGTTCCGTCAGGATCTCCCTCTCTTAATGCTAAATCAGCTACAAAATATTCACCCAATCCATTTGTTCTTACATAATCTGTAATTTCAGCATAAGCCGAATACATGTAATCATCTGAATTAGTTGGGTAGTAAATATCACTTGCGTTTGCAGTTAGTTGAGTATAATTACTAGCGTTAGGACCTTTTATGGATACTTTACGCTTATCGTAATTTTTAGTAACTGTTGTTAATGCAGGAATAGTTTCAGTATAATTTACATTTACATAGGCTCTATCTGTCCATTGCAATCTTAATCTGGTAACTTCCAATGTGTAATTGGAATCTGAAAATACTTGGTAAGGAGTCGTTAAATAGGCATTGTCGTCATTAATTGAACTGGTAGAAACTGGCGTTTCAGGACCATTGTTAACGGAAACGTGTAATGTTTCATTGTTACCAGAGGTTCTGTATATAAATTGAACCGTATTCCCTGTTCCCGATGGTGTAAAGGTATATCTGTAGGTTCCTCCAGAACTTGAAATATCTAAAGTGTAATTAGTATTATCAATATTTTCATCATCATAAATTATATCCGTAGTGTTTACTGTTTGGGTAATAACGTTGCCATTTGGTACTTGCTTACTGACGGTAAATGTATTACTTGATCCAGCACGACCAGACCAATATAAACCAGCATAAACGACATTAGAACATTCTGGAATGGCATTATTTTCTTGTGAAAACTGTAACGTAGCAGATGACGAGTTTAAAGTATTAACATCGTTGTCAATATCTACATATCTCATGTCATTTCCACCATTGTTCGTATTATCACCATAATTAACTAAAGTTAAGTTGGTATTCCCCATCATTGTAAAATCACCTTTTACATTATATATCGTTTTTGAAGGGGTATAAATAGATGTACGTGGTTCAAAATTAACACGAACTTGACTATAACTATAAAGAGTAGCTGCTAATAGCATACATGCAGCTAACGCAAATTGTATTTGCGCTTTATAATTTTTGGTTTTTGAGGTGTATAGGTTTTCCATTTTTGTAACTTTAATTTAAGCTAATACCAAATTTATGAACGGTTAAATATCTTATAGAAAATACTTATTTCAGAATCTGCTTGTTGTATGAAGTTTCGTATTTGGATTTCTGAAACAGCAGATTCACATTTTAAGTATATATATTTAAGGCTACCAAAACCTCTGATGTTATCCACATTAAAAGGGCGTGTTAAATCAGAAGCAGATTGGATGTTGATAGTAATCATCTCCACACGTTTAAATAAATCATTGTTGGAACTTAATATATTGAAAGAGTTCACGTCCTTAAGTTTTAAGACTTTAGGTGCTTGTCCTTCTGTAACTTCAACTATTTGATTGTTTTTTATATAAATAGAGGGTTCCAAATCATATAATAAATCTTCCGGATAGGAAATCACGGCATTTGTAGATCTGGACATGCTTTGTCTATTTGACTCTGAATGGTCTGAAAGTTGATAAATAGGGTTTTCTTGAGCAAAACTGCTACCAGTGAAAACGACTAATAACGTACAAACCAGAATTATGGATGTTAGCGTTGCGTTCATTCTATTTTTCATAATTATTGATGTATAAATTTTTTAACTTATTGGTTTTCAAAAGCTATAAAATCAGTTCAATTAAATCGTTTAAATAGTAGTTAAACCTTTTTTGGGTTTAACAATACATTTAGTTTTCTAAAAATTGTTGAGGGAAGAGCATGCGTGCATGCGAATGGGTTAATTTTTTTAGTTTGATTTGGGATCATCTTGATTAATAGCTTACACAACAAATAAAATGCGATAAAAGCATTCAATCAAAAAAAAATGTTAAATCACTTATAAATTCGATTAAAGGATTTTCTTAAACACTTAGTCGGTAAATAGTTATAATTAATCGACTGTGTTTTTTTTCTATTAATAGAATTTCTGGTAATAAAAAATTACGTTTTTGGGGAATAATAGGTCATTTTTTTGATGTAATTTAGGTTGATTAATAGCGTTTAGTTTTTTAAAATCAGGTGCAATGTAATTCATTTGTCTGATTAAAACAACAGTTAAACGACAAAAATTACTTTTAATCGATGAAATATGAAAAAACTTACATTAGTTAGACATGCTAAATCTTCATGGAAGTACAACCTTCCAGACCATTTAAGACCTTTAAATGCTAGAGGCATTTCAGATGCAGAGTTGGTATCAAAGCACGTTAACAAGCTTGGATTTTCAGCCGATTATTTACTTTCTAGTAATGCGGTTCGGGCTCAAGCTACTGCAGAAATTTTTATTGAAGAGTTGCAAATACCTTCAAGCATATGCCAATTTAGTCATGAATTATATGATTTTTCAGGTGAGCATTTAGTATTTAACATTAAAAACTGTCCAAATCATATTAATAACCTTCTGGTATTTGGTCATAATGATGCGATTACACATTTTGTTAATAAATATGGTAGTGAAAGTATTCAGAATGTACCTACTTGTGGCTTGGTAACCATTACGTTTCATGTTAAGTCATGGAACGACATTGAAAAGGGTACGACCCACACAATCATTTTTCCTAAAGATTTAAAAATATAGGTTTCTGAAAGTTCTCACAGACAATTTTACGAATTATTAATACCATAAAATTCCTTGCAATACAATATATTTGTAGTATAACTAAACATTTTTAATGACGAAACAAACACAAGAAAACCGTTATATTAATAGAGAAGTTAGCTGGCTCCAGTTTAATGATCGGGTACTTCAGGAGGCTGATGATGAAACCGTTCCATTAATTGAACGTCTTCGTTTTTTAGGTATTTTTTCTAATAATTTGGATGAATTTTTCAAAGTACGATACGCAACGGTAAAGCGTATAGTTGAAGCTGGTAAAGGCGGTAAAAGTGAATTAGGCGGAATAAAAGCCAATGAACTATTAGATATCATCACCCAAATAGTTATAAAACAACAAAGTGATAGTTTAGAAATTTTAAGTAAAATTCACAAGCAGTTAGAAGACGAAAACATTTTTATTATTGATGAAACAAAAATTCAACCGTCTCAACACAGTTTTATAAAAAACTACTTTCACCAAAAGGTAAGCCCAGCATTAGTAACGATAATATTAAGTGATTTTGTTGAACTACCAAATTTAAAGGACAGCGCAGCTTATTTAGCAGTAAAGTTGAGTATGTCGGATAATGAAAATCAATATGCACTTATTGAGATTTCAAAATCTATGGATCGTTTTGTGGTTTTACCAGAGCAAAATGGTAAAAGTTATATCATTATGCTGGATGATTTATTACGCTATTGTCTGGATGAAATTTTTGATATTTTTGATTATGATGTTATTTCGGCACATATGATAAAAATTACAAGAGATGGAGAGTTAGATTTAGAAAGCGATTTAAGTAAAAGTTTTATTGAAAAAATATCCGATAGCGTAAAACACCGTCAAATAGGAGAACCGGTAAGATTTGTTTATGATAAAACCATAGATGATGAAACGTTAACCTATTTAATGGATAAAATGAAAATTGAATCTACAGATAGTAAAATTCCTGGTGGACGTTATCACAATCGTCGGGATTATATGGACTTTCCAAGTCTTGGGCGTACAGATTTACTCTATAATAAAATTGAAGCTTTAGCTGTAAAAGGATTAAGTTTTCAAGAAAGTATTTTTAAATCTATTGCTCATAAGGATTACTTAATTCACACACCTTACCATACATTTTCATACATTGTTAAGTTTTTAAGGGAAGCGGCTTTAGATCCTAAAGTATCAACTATAAAGATTACTATTTACAGATTGGCTCAAATATCACATGTAGCCAGTTCTTTAATTAATGCTGCTAAAAATGGCAAAAAAGTAACTGTTTCTATTGAAATTCAAGCCCGTTTTGATGAACAAGCCAATATTGACTATGCGCAACAAATGCAGAATGAAGGTGTTCATTTAATTTTTGGAGTTCAAGGTTTAAAAGTACACAGCAAAATGTGTGTCATTGAGCGGGAAGAGGACTCCAAAATTAAACGATATGGCTTTGTTAGTACTGGAAATTTTAATGAATCGACAGCCAAAATCTACACGGACTATACCTTGTTTACTGCCAATCAGAAAATTTTAAAAGACATTAATAAAGTATTTAGTTTCTTCGAGATTAATTATAAAATATATAGATATAAACACATCATTACGTCCCCTCATTATACAGAAAAAGCATTTTTTAGATTAATAAATGCACAAATTGTTAATGCTACTTTAGGGAAGCCTGCTCAAATACGAATGAAAATAAATAGCTTATCAAGCTATAAAATGGTTGATAAGTTATACGAAGCCAGTCGTGCAGGTGTAAACATACAAATGGTAGTTCGTGGTATTTGTTGTTTAATTCCTGGAGTACCCAATATGAGCGAAAATATTGAGGTTATCAGTATCGTGGATAAGTTTTTAGAACATTCCAGACTGTATATTTTTGGACCCGATAACGATGCTCAAATTTATATTTCTTCAGCAGATTTAATGACGAGAAATATAGAAAATAGAGTTGAAGTAAGTTGCCCAATTTATGATAATGATATTAAACAAGAACTGTTGGACAATTTCCGTATTTTTTGGAGTGCTAATGTTAAAGCACGTATTTTAAATGAAACTCAAAATAACCAATACAAGGAAAAAAAGGATCCAATAGTACGTGCGCAATTTGAAATATATGATTATTATTTAAACAAATTAAAAAGTTAGCATGCTAACCATTAAAAAATATGCAGCAATAGATATCGGTTCCAATGCCGTTCGTTTACTCATTGCTAATATAATTGAAGAAAAAGGCAAAGCCACGCGGTTTAAAAAAAGCTCGTTGGTTCGTGTACCAATTCGTTTAGGATCAGATGTGTTTATGAAAGGTAAAATTTCAAAACACAATGGCGAACGTTTGGTAGATACTATGCAAGCGTTTAAATTGCTCATGAAATCTCATAATGTTGTTAAATATAAAGCCTGTGCAACTTCAGCTATGAGAGAAGCTAGTAATGGCGATAAAATTTCCAATCGTATTTTAGAAAACACCGATATTAAAATTGATATTATTGGTGGAGAAGAGGAGGCTGCTATTATTGCAGCAACCGATTTAAATTCCTATATAGACCCTAACAAAACCTACTTGTATGTTGATGTTGGTGGTGGTAGCACCGAATTTACAGTTATACACAATGGAAAATCGGTTACATCACGTTCTTTTAAAATAGGAACAGTCCGTTTATTAAATGATATTGTTAAAAATGAAACCTGGCATGAATTAGAACAATGGATTAAAACCCATACTCAAACTTTCGAAAAAATAGATGTTTTAGGTACTGGTGGAAACATCAATAAAATTTTCAAGATTTCAGGAAAGGCTATTGGTAAACCTTTAACTTATTTTTATTTAACGTCTTATTATAACATGCTACAAACCTATTCTTACGAAGAACGTATTTCAGAACTGGATTTAAATCAAGATCGTGCAGATGTTATTATTCCTGCAACACGTATTTACTTGTCAGCTATGAAATGGTGTGGTGCCAAGGATATTTATGTGCCTAAAATAGGATTGGCAGATGGTATTATTAAAAGCATCTATTACGATACAGTTTCAAGCAATACACAGTAAAAATCATGCAGTTTATCTTTTTATTATATTATATTTAAGAAAATAAATTATATTCGCTACAACTAAATCAATTTTAAGATTGCATTAAAACTTTTATAATCATGAAAAAACAACTACTTTTAATAGCTTTTGTAATTATTTCAGCAGTGTCTTATGCACAAAATGCTATGTATGGTGTTCGTGTAGGCTATAATATTTCGAATTTAGATTTTGAACCAGATGCCACATTTGATAATCAACACCGTAACGGATTTGCCATTGGTTTCTTTGGTGAATATGATTTATCTGCTTCTATTGGATTAGCGCCAGAAATACAATTTTCAGCCGAAGGAGCAAAGGATAGAGAATTACGAGTCGATTATATACAAGCACCTATTTTACTGAAATTTAGAATTGGTGATAGATTATCATTAGGAGCTGGACCTTTAGTTGGTGTTAAAGTGCATGAATTTGAAGATGGTTACAGAAACTTTAGCTTCTCGGGTGTTGGCGCTTTAGAGTTTATGATTACCGATGAAATTTTTATTGATGCTAGATACCATTACGGTGTAACAAATATTTTAGATGATAATCCAGTTGGATTGGAAGCTACAAACACAAATATTCAAATAGGTATTGGTGTGAAAATTTAACTAATTAACCAAATATATTTTTTTAAGAACTCCAATGCTTTTAGTATTGGAGTTTTTTTTATTTATCCATGAATGGTTTCAGATGTACCCAAATTTTTCATAATTTCTGCTTCAAATTCCAATAAATCATTCCATTTTTTGTCTACTTCCTCACGGTTACCATATTGCCTAGCAAAACCTAAAAACATGGTGTAGTGGTTGGCTTCACTAACCATTAGTTTTCTATAAAATTCAGCTAATTCTTTATCTTCTAATGCTTCCGAAAGTAGACGAAAGCGCTCACAACTTCTGGCTTCAATGAGAGCCGCATATAGCAACCGGTGAACTAATTGGGTTGTACGACTGCCTCCTTTAGGAAAAAAAGTAATCAATTTTATTACATAGTCATCTTTTCTATCACGACCCAAAGTCCAACCTTGTGCTAAAATACGATCGTGAACCATTTTAAAATGGCTAATTTCTTCTTTCACCAAAGCTATCATTTCTTGAACCAATTCCGTATACTCTGGAAAACTAACAATAAGCGAAATAGCAGTACTAGCAGCTTTTTGTTCACAATACGCATGGTCTGTTAAAATGTCTTCAATATTTTTTTCTACAATATTAACCCATCTTGGGTCTGTTGGCAATTTTAATCCTAGCATCTTTTAATTTTCAAAATTGGATATTTTATAGGTTCCGTTGGGTTGAATTTGGAGTCTATAGTTTCGTTTATAATCGGCTTGTTTTATATTTTGATAATAAAATTCTATTTGTGCTTCGTTTAGTTCTTTTTTCTCGAATTCTGGTACTTGATTTACAAATACTGCTCGAAGCGTCATCCTATTTAAATCGGCCTCATGATTGTTATATTGTTGTGTGAAAAAAGATTTATCAATAATTTTATTAAAGATTTCTTTTTCATTTTTAGATATAATAACCTGACTTTTAACATCACGATAAAAGGTTTTATGTGTTAATGAGTCCGTTTGTGTAACATCCAATAGGTTGTTTTCCATATCTGTAAAGGTTTTTATTTTTATATGGAAGCCATTTGCTAAAATGGTATCTGTTAGCACTTCTGCATAATTTTCAGGAATGTAATTTACACGTTCAGAAAAGGAATCCAATAACTTGGTTTCATGTAAAACTTCTTGAGGTGTTTTATGGAGCCTATCTCGACCATCACAAGCTCCAAAAGTCATGGCTAGAATTACTATGGTTATTAGACTTGTGTATTTCATGGTATTAATAATCTAATCCAAAGGTTTTTTTCAAAACATCAATGGCAGGGTTTTTTTCCTTGAGTTTCTCAAACTGTTCTGCAGTAGTGTACGCGTATTGTTTTTCCATTTCTTCATTAACAGTCATGTCCAAATGAATGTCATAGTTATTGAGCTCTTTACGAATGTAGCTCAACAATTCATACGATTCCCGTTCAACCTCTAATTTATTGGTTGCATTTGGAAATTCAAGTTGAATAGCTGTACCGTTTACTTTTGGAACATCAATTGATAAAATAGAAGCCAAATTAAATTTCCCTGTTGCTTCCAATTCTTTAACAAACACATTCCATACGGCTACAAGTTGTGCTTCAGTGAAACTGTCTTTTGGCAAATCGGTTTCATCTACAACCACATCCATTTGGCGGATTTGATGTTCTTTTTTAGCGCGAATACTTTTTAATGATAATCCCGATGTGACTTTCTTTTTGGCATCCATAGTAATAGTGGGACGGCTAGTTTCAAAAGTATTTACGGATTGTTTTACCGTTTTATTTTCAATAGAAACGGGTTTGGATTTTGTGGCATTAACAGGTTGGCTACTGGCTTTAGTGTCCTTATTAACAGGAATTGGCTTTATACCAATTTTAGCAAAGTAACTCGGAGGAATTATAAAGTTTTTAGAATTTTTTTTTTCTCCATCAAAAGTGATAGAGGCAAGTTGCATCAGGCAGAGTTCAACTAATAATCGTTGATTTTTGCTTGATTTATATTTTAAATCACAGTCGTTAGCTAATTCAATACCTTCAAATAAGACGGCTTGTGATGCTTTTCGGGATTGCTCTAAATATTTGACTTGGGTTTCTTCGCCTACTTCTAATAATTCAACCGTACTCGGATTCTGGCAAACTAATAAATCTCTGAAGTGTGATGCTAATCCAGCAATATAATGATGACCGTCAAACCCTTTGGCTAAAATACTATTGAATAGTAATAACAATTCAGGTATTTTGTTTTCAAGGATTAAATCGGTACTGGTAAAATAGGTTTCGTAATCTAGGACGTTTAAATTTTCGGTTACGGCTTGACGTGTTAAATTTTTACCAGAAAAACTTACCACGCGATCAAAAATTGACAAGGCATCACGCATGGCGCCATCTGCTTTTTGTGCAATGATGTGTAAGGCATCATCTTCAGCCGTTATCCCTTGCTCGTCAGCTATGTATTTTAAATACGATTTGGCATCCTTAACCGTAATGCGTTTAAAATCGAAAATTTGGCAACGCGATAATATGGTTGGTATAATTTTGTGCTTTTCGGTAGTCGCTAAAATAAAGATGCAGTGTTTTGGTGGTTCTTCTAATGTTTTTAAAAAGGCATTAAAAGCCGCTTGCGATAACATGTGAACCTCGTCTATAATATAAACTTTATATTTCCCAACTTGCGGTGGAATACGAACTTGATCGGTTAAATTCCTAATGTCATCCACCGAGTTGTTGGAGGCAGCATCTAGCTCAAAAATATTAAAAGCAAAATCCTCATCCGCTTTTTCCGTACCATCACTATTAATCATTTTAGCCAAAATACGTGCGCAGGTTGTTTTACCAACACCACGAGGCCCTGTAAATAAGAGGCCTTGTGCTAAATGATTGTTTTCAATGGCATTTAATAAGGTATTAGTAATAGCCTGCTGACCAACAACGTCTTTAAACGTTTGCGGTCTGTATTTGCGTGCTGATACTACAAAGTGTTCCATTGCTATAGGTTGGGTTTGCTTAATTTTAGTTGCAAACGTACGGTAAAACAAAGTTAAAAATTCCGTTGTAAATTAATAAGAATGTCGTGTTAATTTAATAGGAGTTATTAACAGGGTACTTTAACGCTTTTAGGTCTGTATAGGAAAACCATAGGAACAAGTTTTACCCAGAAATTTTAGGAATTGTATTATTTAAAAAAGCACTGGTTCATAAAAAAAATAGCCAATTTGGACATTAATAATTTATCTTAAATAAATAAATTATATTTACAGAATAAGTACCAAACTAAATATACTTATCCTGACTTTTTTACAGGATATACTTAATAAAAGTAATTATATAATGAGTTGGCAGCAACCTGAAAAACAAACCGAATGCTTGACAAACAAATAATTGACTTCAACGAAAATTTAATTGGACTTCGAGACTTTGTCGAATTAATTGACCCTTTTCTGACCGAAAAAATTGAAGAACACGACAAACACATACAACCAATAATTTTATCTGCTATGCTCAAAGAAGTTTTGAGTAATGGAGAAGATATAGAAGAAAAAGATAAGGAAAAGTTCATCGAATTTCAAGAAAAAATAACAAAAGAATTAGATGAAAAGTATAAAGAAATTCCTGAGATTAAGTTTGAGAAAAACGATGAAGATGGCGAAAAAGGATTTGCTATCAAGATTGCTAATTCCAACACTGAAGTATCAAAACATTTAGAAAATGTTAGTAAGAACAAAAAACATATTGAACAACTTTACACTAATTCATTGATTTCTTCATTGAGCTCTGTGGAATGGTTTTTTTCTCAATTACTTCATTTCTTTTATGATAAACATCCTGAATCAGCAGGAGTTCAAAAAAGGACAATGACTTTGACCGAATTGAAAAGTTTTGGTTCCATTGAAGATGCAGAGAAATATCTAATTGACGTGAAAATTGATGAGATATTAAGAGGTAATTTTGAAAGTTGGATTAATCTTTTAAAATCTGAATTATCTCTTGGGCTAGGTTATCTAACCGACATAATGGATGAATTAATTGAGGTTTATCAAAGGAGAAATCTTTTTGTACATAATGGTGGAACTGTTAATTCAATTTACCTTTCGAAAGTTGATGAAAGCCAAAGAAAAGGCGTATCAATTAATGATAAGCTAATAGTTGATAAGGACTATTTGGACAACGCTATTTGCAAATTACAAAAGGCTTTTATACTTATTGGAGCAGAACTATGGAAAAAATTGAGTCCAGAAGATTTAAAGAGAGGAGAAATTTTAGGAGATATTGTATATGAAAATTTACTACACTCACGGTGGGAAATCTGCGAAGGCTTGTGTTACTTTTCACTTAAAGACGCACAAATTCATCCAGTTGACAAAGTAATAGCGCAAATAAACTATTGGTTATGCAAAAAGGAAACTGGAGAATACAAATCCATAGAAAAGGATATTAATAAAGCTGACTTCTCTGATAAAAAAGAGGTTTTCCAATTAGGGTTATATGCATTAAGAGGAGAGACTGAAAAAATTCTTGAGTTATTACCTATAGTACTTGAAACAAATCAAACAAACATCGAAAGATTAGTGGAATTCCCAATTTTAAGAGAGTTTAGAGAAACCAAAGAATATGAAAACTTCAAAAAGGAGTCAAAGTTTTTTAAAGAGGAGAATAAAGAAGTAGTGACACCTGAAAAAGTTGAAAAAGAATAAAGGCAGCTGCCAACAACGTGTATAATTAATGGCTAGTTTTAGCTTACTTACGAAAATCCTCGCGGATTTTCTATTCGGTTTTTATTTGCTAAATTAGGTGCTTAAACACGCCACTAATCATACACAAAACCGTTGTGTGCAATGTGAAGCTTCAGTACAATCCTAGAAAATTATAGATTAGAATCATCAATATAACTTTTTAAAGAATAGTGTAATCCTCTTCTGTTAATTTGAAATTTTTCAATTCCTATTTCTGACAGTATTATATCTAAATATATTCCAGTCAAATAAATTTTCAACAAAAATAAATCTTGATTTTCATCTATTAAATAAGTTTTAAATAAATTCTTTGCATTAATTTTCATTTTGTCTTCCATATAATTAATAAGAGAAGTTTTTAATAAATATTCTTCATTTAAAAAAGCATCGGAAATATTCTTTGTGACACTTGAAGATATAACAACAGAATTAGAGTTAGTAAATAATTCCTTTAGTTGGTTTTTATTTACAGCAAGAAAAGAAGTAATTAAGTTTTTGAAAATTTCAATTCTTTCTTCAAAATCATCTGAACGTTGATTTAAAAATAAAATCAATAAATGAACTCCTCCAAAATATAGTGTTTCTTGTTTCTTTATATTGTTATCCTTGATGAATGCAAAATCAGTAGTGCCACCTCCTAAATCAATGTAAATAATTGGTTCAGAAATACAATTCAATGAATTATAACTTAACATTATTTCTTCTTTAGAATCAAGTGAAACCACATTTATATTTAATCCTTTCAAAATTTCTTTTATTGTATTAGAGTTACTTGAATTACAATAAATACCTGTCATAAAACAAATAGACTTTTTGGATTTCAACTTGTTTTTATAATAATCCTTGAAATTATTTAATATTTTCTTTTTAAAAATTCTTACATTAATTTTTCCTGTTTCTAAATCAATTATATTTATTGGACTTGAGCAAAGGTAAACCACCTTGTTTTCATTTGCACTTATGACCTTCAATGAGTTAGAACTCAATTCTATTATATTAAAGTAACTCATATTTTTTTTATTTAAAAATAAATTGTATTTTTGATGCAAAGTAAAACATTTTAAAAGCTGTATCAAACTTTAGGCAGGCAGCACCTAACTTATTTTAGAAACTTCATTCGTATATTCTTAATACGATTAAATGTTTTAACTTTTATTCATTTTTTCTTTATTTCAAAATTAAATTTTAACTCAAGTTAAAACCTGTTTCTAATATTTTCCGTTTTAAAATTTTAACATTTAAAAAGAAATTATTATGATAACAATACCATTATTTGAAGCTAGTGTAGCTATTGGAGGAAGACCAAACAAATCAATATCAGCAATGGATTACATTTCAAATGTAACCCAAATATCAACAGAAGTAAAAGAAGGAACTTTATTTGTTGCTTTGATTGGTAAAAAATTTGATGGACACGATTTTGTAATAGAAGCACAAAAAAAAGGGGCTATTGCTGCTATAGTTGAAAGAGAAATACCAAACATTGAAATACCACAGATTATTGTTCCTTCAACAGAAATGGCATTGGGAGATTTAGGGAGAATCTGGAGATGTAGATTAGAGACGCCTTTAATTGCTGTTACAGGCAGTGTTGGTAAGACTACTACAAAAGAATTAATCGCTCATATTTTATCAAAAAAATTTAAAACTCACAAAAGCAGAAAAAATTTCAACAATCAGTTAGGTTTACCAATTGAATTATTAAGACTTGAAAGAAATCACGAATGTTCTGTTGTTGAATTTGGTATGCGTGGATTTAACCAAATTAATTATTTGTCAAAAATAGCTAGACCTAATATTGGTGTTATAACAAATATTGGTCTTTCACATATTGGCATTCTAAAATCAAGAAAAAATATTGCAAAAGCAAAAGCCGAAATTTTTCAAGGAATGGATGGTAATGGTATCGCTATTTTAAATAGAGACGATGAGTTTTTTGAACTAATTTCAAATCAATGTCACTGTAGAATTATATCATATGGAACTAACAAAGATTCCGACATACATATTTCTGACATTGAATTAGTTCAAAATATTTTTCCAAAATTCAAACTAAATGGAAATGAAATAATCTTGAATAATTGTACAGGAGAATATAATGCATATAATTCAGCAGTAGGATACGCTATTGGTTTAGAAATGGGAATGCAAATAAACGATATTATTGAACAATTAAATTCTTTTAAGCAACCTGAAAGACGTGGAACGTCTATCAAACTTAATAATCAAGCTATAATTTTAGATAGCACATATAATGCTGCTCCAGATTCTATAATTGCTAATTTGGAAACAATTTCAAAAAGGAAAAGAAAAAATCATAGATTAATTTGTATTATTGGAGAAATGTTAGAACTTGGTTCACATAGTATCAAAGCTCATAAACTAATTGGAAAAAGAATAAATTCATTAGAAAATAAAGTAGATTTATTAATTACAGTTGGAGATTTTGCAAAATATATCAATCAAGAAAGTAGCGTTTCTAATAAATATCATTTTAAGAAATCTAACCTAATAGACGAAAAAATTTATAATTCAATTCAAGCTGATGATATTATTTTAATTCAAGGTTCAAATTCGGTAAGGCTTGACTTTATAGTTGAGAAATTGGAAAGTATTTATGGAGTTTATAGAAAGAAAAACACTGCACACAACACCGTATAAAATTAATTGCTGGTTATAGCTTACTTACGAAAGTCCTCGCGGACTTTCGTGGTCAGTATTTATTTACTAAATTAGTTCCTTAAACACGCAACTAATCTTATACAAACACGTTACCCTGCATAAAAGAATTTTGCTAAAAGTTAATATTTTAAGCTGTAGCAAAATTCTTGACAAAGGTTCTTCACTGTTTATT
>NZ_FOVN01000002.1:94334-541010 GCF_900115185.1 Algorimicrobium echini | reverse complement strand
ACACCATTCTGACAGAGGCATACAGTACTGTAGCAATGTTTATACACAAATTTTAAAAAGAAACAAGATTCATATTAGTATGACAGAAGAAAACCATTGTTACGAAAATGCCATAGCAGAACGTGTAAACGGTATCCTAAAAGACGAATTTTACCTTGACCAGACCTTTGACAGCTTACAACACGCTAAAAGAGCAACAAAAAATGCAATTAATTTATACAACGAAATAAGATTACATTTATCTTTAGACTATAAAACACCTAATATGGTATATAAATTATCAGCTTAATTCAATTTTAACCTGTAGCCATATTTCAGGACAAGACATATGAGAAAAACAACAATCATCATATTATTAACATTGATTTTTAATTCAGTAATTGGACAAAATATGAATGGAAAATGGATTCTGAAAGACGTTGACTCTGGAAATGAAAAAAAAGGATATCCTGGTTTTCAACTTCTCGAAATCAACAATGGCAATGTTGACATTTATACTGATTTTTCTCTAAAAGAAAAAGCAACAACATTAAAAATGGACAATGGAAACTTTTTGAACCATAACAATGAGAAAACCTCGAAATACGAAATCGTTAATGAGAATCACATAAAGTGGTTTATCGACGGAAAGTCAAATGACAAAGACGCTATTTTTGAATGTGACTTTTATCGACTTGAACCGACAATCACAACGCTGAAAAAAGAAGATATTGAAAAAATGACTTTCGTGCTGACTGATAACGGACGAGAATCGGAATTTGAATTTAATAAAGAGCTTTGGGATAAAGAAAGATTGGAACGGTTTAAGAGAAAAGAAGGAGAGAAAAAAATGATTGAACAGATTGACTCAACGTTTTTTGTTTCTATGTATTTTAATGGAAAAAGAAATGGTTCAATTCCAATCAAAGAAGTTACGACTGAATTATTAAAACTTTATGCAATTCCGATTGGACCAATGGAAATGATTGCATACCGAAAAAAATAAAATACGTGCCACAACAATGTATAAAATTAATTGCTAATTTTAGGCTTAAACAAAACCGCAACTAATCTTATACAAACACCTTACCTGCAAGCTGAACAAACAGAACGCCTTGAACTGAAAATGAATAACATTAACGACTTAAATATTGAAAAGGAGATTCTACCTCTATTCAACTATTCTCTGAATATGTTTTCGAGAAATAAAATCCTTGAAATTTTCGGAAAACCATTGCAATCGACTAATGATATAATTCAACGTCAGAATATCTTAAAAGGTTTCTCTAAAAATCAGAAAATATTAAAGGACTATTCCTATACAGTTTTATACTTAAACGAAGTTCATTTTTTCCTTAATGATGAAAAAATTGAAGACCTTTCAAAGAAAAAATTGAAATATAAACTATTTGCCTCAAAACAAGAGAAAATAAGATACACAAGCAAACTGAATCAATTGATTTTGTTTTTCCATCGTTTAGAATCCAAATATTTTACAAGATTGAATTTAGAAGCTTTCCCAAAGGATTATGCTTCTGATATAAAACAAATATTGCAATTTTTATCAAGCTTTGAACTTCATAAGTTTGAGCCTATAATTAGAGAAAAAAGACTGAAAGACAATCACGTTATTGAATTAATAGAAAAAATTAATGAGCTCAAACGAAAAGAATTGATAAGGCCTTTTTGGGAAGTTTTTTTCCTGTTCGAATCATATCTATCAATTAATTTCGGAATCATAAAAAACAATTTATCATTTCCGACTTTTACCAAGGACAAAATTAATTTGCGCGATTTTTATCATCCATTATTAGAAAATCCAGTCAAAAACAATCTCGAAACTAATAGTAATGTAATTGTTTTAAATGGACCAAATATGTCCGGAAAATCAACTTTTCTTAAAGCTGTTGGACTTTGTATGTATTTTGGTCATTTAGGAATTGGTATTCCTGCATCAAAAGGGGACATTCCATTTTGCGATTACTTTTCCATTGAAATAAACAGAAGAGATGATATTTTAAACGGATACAGCCATTTTATGACGGAAGTAATGAACCTTAAAAACGTAGTAGAGCAAGCAAGTAATGGAAAACATTGCTTCGCAGTTTTTGACGAACTTTTTAGCGGTACAAACGTGGAAGATGGTTTTGAAATTTGCAAGACGACAATAAACGGATTAAGTAAATTCAATCATTCATATTTTTTTATATCAACTCATATTCAAGAACTTAAAAATGTATCAAATGGACAAATTGAAAACTATTATATTGATTGTGAATTGATTGAAAATATACCAACTTTTACTTATCAACTAAAAAAAGGTTGGTCGAACATAAAAGTTGGTCGGATTTTATTTGAAAAAGAAGGGTTAAACAAATTGTTGAATTAAAAAACCAGCAGGTAACAATGACTATAAGTAATTGCTTACTCTTGTCTAATTACGAAAATCCTCGTGGACTATCTAGTTAGTTTTTACCTGCTTGCCGACAGGCAGGTTTACTAAATCCCGTGCTAAACCATGTAACAATCCATGTACAAACACGTTAGGTATAATTGATATGAAACACACATTAATATTTTTTCTTTTAATAACAAGCTTGAGTTGTGCTCAACAAAAAGACACGAAAACTGACAAAGAAATTGCTTTAGAATTATGCGATGAATTCTCAAAACAATATTCTAAAAACAACAGTTATCAAAGTAACCGAATGATTTACATAAAAACCGTTCAAATTAAACTCGTGAATTACGATTCTGAAAAAGAAGAAAATATTTCAAGAAAGCTTCACGAACTATGTCCATCATTTTTGGAATACTCAACTGTTACGAGTAAATTGAAAGCTGAAAGCAAAGGACGACCAGATGCTTTTAAATTATGGGATATTTATATAAAAAGTCAAAACGATATTCCTTGGACTGAAAGTGAAAAAAAGCAATTTTTGGACATTTGTAATTATGCTCTCTCAAAAAGACCGAATAGCGAAAAATTGTGCGAATGTACTATTGACAAAATATCTGAAAGATTAAGTGCTGAATATTTTCTTGGACTATCAACGAACGAACAAGGATATTTAGGGGGACAAATTGGATATGTTTATTGTTCTGAATAAATAACAACTATAACTAACAATGTGTATAATTCATTGCTAGTTCAAGCTTGCTTACGAAAATCCTCGCGGATTTTCTATTCGGTTTGTATTTGCTAAATTAGGTGCTTAAAACACGCAACTAATCTTATACATCAACGTTAGCAACAATTGTGAAAAACCTGCTTGCATCCATAATAATCCTTTTAATTTTTGATACTTCTTTTGCTCAAAAAAGCGAAAATGAATTATTGAAAAATTATGATTTCTATGTTGAGAAAAACATAGAAATGGGAAAATGGAATAAAAAGTTTTACCTAAAAAATGGACTTGTTGTAATTTATGAAAGTTATTGGAAAAATGAATTGCGTAGCCGAACAGAATTTAAATACGACCAATTTGGAAATGTAGAACGTGAAATAAATACTTTTGACATCAACGAAGGAAAAGTAAATGATACTTCAAATTTTAAATTGGAATATAATGACTCATTGTTAATTAGTAAGGAATTTAATTTTGGAGTTACTGAAAAATATTCCGATTTCAATGAGCAAGGAAAAGCTCAAAAAATAACACGAATTGATTCGTCAAAATTCACTCTTCTTCCTTACAAGGAATTAATAGAGTATGACAAAAATGGGAATATTATAAAAACAACAGAATTAAGCAGCTATGAAGATTTGGACGGAAAAACTATTACCGAAACAGCCACAACTTACTATAAATACAACGACCGAAACAATGTAATAGAAATTCATCGAGAATTTGAACCTAAACAAGAGTTTCCAATACATATGACTGGCGGACCAGCCAAATATGAATTTGAATACTTTAGGTATAAATACAACAAAAATGGACTTTGGACTAAAAAGTATAAAACAGTCAACGGAAAAGAATATTTAATTGCAAAAAGAAAATATAAATAACGGTGTACAACAATGTATAACCGCAATTACGGCGGATTCGACTACGTCCGAATCCACTCGGAATTGCTAACGTCTGTGCTTAACCGAAAATTTATCGCTAATTTACACGCTACGAGCCATATACAAGACCGTTGTGCTTCATTATAATCAACCGCTAACCAATGATAAAATTCTTTAGAAAAATCAGACAAAAATTACTTTCAGAAGGAAAAACTGGAAAGTATTTTAAATACGCTATCGGAGAAATTGTTCTCGTGGTTATTGGAATTCTGATAGCATTGCAAATCAATAATTGGAATGAAAAGAGAAAAGAAAGCAAAAAAGAAGACCAACTAATTGATGTTTTAATTACTGACTTACAATCAAAAAAAACTGAATTCATATCAGATTTAGCTTACGGAAAATCTATAATCAGTAAGTCTGATATTTCAATTAACTATTGGAAAGAAAATAGTCAAATAGACACTCTAAATCTAAAATCCTTATTAAAAACTTTGGCAGAGGATGAATGGTTTTTTGATGAAAACTCACCTGTTTATGCAACTATTTCAGGCTCTGAATTATGGAAACAATTACCAGACAGTTTAAATAGACAAATTGATAATATGTATAGAATGCGTTTCGGAGTAATTAAATCAGCATTTGTAAAACAAAGTGAGTATGCCTTAAATGGTAAATTAAATTTTCTCGCACCAAATCGTCTGTTGAATCTAAATGAAAGCACGTTAAAAATACAGCGAATCGTGGCAGAAGATGACGAGAACTTCATTATTTTGCTTGAATTATTCAAAAGCGGAGTTATTCGCCTGACTTCAAAATTTGAAACAACTATTCCATCTATCGAAGAACTTATTGAAAATTTAGAATTCTATAAAAACAATAAATAACGAAAGCAAAACAATGGCTATAAGTAATTGCTAATTCCAGCCTACTTACAGAACTCCCACCAGATTTCCTATCCCAAAGTAGCTAGTAATAAACGTCCAATAAACTTTTAAAATAAAACGCAACGTCATTTAGAAACCTAAATTACTTTATTGTAATTTTGCTTGTAAGTAAATCGCCTTATCGCTCTGAATTCATTTCAGGGAGGAAAGTCCGAACACCGTAGTGCAAACATAGTGGCTAACAGCCACCAGCCGTGAGGTTAGGAAAAGTGCAACAGAAAGTATGTACAGGTCATGCTGTAGTGAAACCAGGTAAACTCTATGTGGTGCAATGTCATGTATACCAACGTTTGAGCGCGGCACGTGCGATTGTTGGAGGGTAGGCAGCTAGAATGTATTGGTAACAATGCATCCAGATAAATGATAAGGGCTTTTTAATTTTTAATTGAAGGGTACAGAATTCGGCTTATAGATTTACTTATATAAACAAGCTCCTTGAAAATCAAGGAGCTTTGTTTTTATATACTGTTTGGTTTAGTCTGTTTTATCTATTATTATTATTCCTCGTCAGACGCTATTTGGAAAAAGCTAAACACATTACCACCATAACTTTTGGAGTGGCTGTAATGTTCTAATTCGGAAAGTTTGGTGTGTTTGGAGTGTTCTACAATGAGCACACCATTTGGCTCTAACAAATTGTTTTTAAATACCAATTCTGGAATTTTACTAAATTCCTCTAAAGGAAACTCGTAAGGAGGATCAGCAAAAATAATAGTAAATGCTGTATTAGCTTTTTCTAGATATTTAAAAACATCACTTTTAACGGTGTTTATATTCATGTTGAAACTATCAGCCGTTTCATTGATAAACTTTATACACCCAAAGTGTTCATCAACTGCTGTTATATTTTCGGTTCCTCTAGAAGCAAATTCATAACTGATGTTACCAGTTCCAGAAAACAAATCTAATACCGAAACGGAATCAAAATAATACAGATTATTTAAAATATTAAATAAGGCTTCTTTAGCCATATCTGTTGTTGGCCGAACGGGTAATTTTTTAGGAGCTGTAATTTTTCGGCCTTTAAATAGGCCTGAAACAATGCGCATTATAAACTGTGGATTAGGGTGAAAAAAGCATGATTGCTTTTCGGTTTTTCTAAATACTTATATCCATCATATCGTTGTGCAAAACGTATATGTCTGATGTACTTGTAAGCTATGGTATGTAAAGCATCATTATTAGCAACAGTTCCTAAAAACGAGAGTATAAGTGTATCTGGATTGAGTTGCAATTGTTCAGCAGTAAACAATACATAGTAAATAAAATCTTCTTTGGTTGCGTATTCAAAGCTGTTGTAGAGTAGGAGGTCTCCATTTTTTACAACGACAATTTCAAAATGTGTTTTTTGAACATGCACATACATTTTGGTGTCTGTTTCATTCTGTTCCAGTTCTAAAATACTTTGAATTAAAATTGTTGAAAAATGTTTGTAGGAAAAGCTACCAAACTGCTCATAAATGTAATTGTTAATATTAACATAGGGTACATAAACATTTACACTTTTATTGATGTCTATTCTATCAAAACTAATAAAATCAGAACGCAGTATTTTAGAGTTAAATTTTAAGTAATCTGCTAAATTATCTTCCTGAAATAGGATGTCTGGAACTAGTGTTGCTAATTCGTTTTCATGAATAACTTGGATGTCATTGAATGGGACTTGAAGGGCTTTCTCTGTTTCAAAGGCATCAATGAGCAAGTCTAATATTTTATAAGGCGTTTCGCGTTTTTCGCTTGTAATTTCCTTTAAAAACACGACTGTATGACTTTCTGTATTCAAAATACAAAAAGAAAGTCCATTCAAACTAATTTGAATGGACAAGTTCTTATTACTCTTAATATGTTCGTTTTTACTCGTTATCGCCATAAGTTTTTGGCCAGTTACCATTTGTTTTCACTTCTTCCATTGAACCAACACGAATAGCATCACCATTCACACCATCAACAGAAATTACTTCGTTTTCTTGAAGTATTAAGTCTCTATCTTGGTCATTTAAAACAACTTCTTTTTTAACAAAAGCTTCAAAAACTGGAATTTTAACATCGTCTTCTTCAAGGAAACCTGCTTTCATTTCAAATTTAGCACCAGCTTCACCAACAGGAACATTCATCATGTCTTTATAACGTGTGGAGTTCCCAAATAAGGAATCTTTTACAGGTACGAAACCTAATGTATCAATTAAAGTTAATTCTTTCATGGTTTCTACACCACCATAACGCTTGGTTAATTCTTCATCTAAAACCAATGTATCACGACGCTGTGTGATGGTATATTTGGCTGTATCAATAAACTTTAATAAGTTATCGAAATTAGGTGCAAAAACACCAGTTACTTGTCTGTGAGCTAATTGGGCATCACGAATATCTATTAAACGCTCAATAACTTGTGCGTATCGTTTGTCTTTTTCTTGATTAAACTGTATTGGTCTGTAAATAGACATAAATGTCTGATACCCTAAAAAGGCAATAAGTACCCAAAGTAGAATAATTAATACTGGTTTAAATTTAGACGGTATAAATTTATCTACAAGCCAAACTAAACCAATGGTTAAGAGGATTACCGCAACTACTATTAGAATTATTGTTAACATAGTTTTTAATTAAAATGAATTAAGGTTGTACGCAAATCTACAATTTTTTTTTAATCGTAAAAGCCAATGAGGCTAAAAATCATTGTTATATTTGACTTAAATTTAAAAAACCTTCTGCATAAATGAATTCTAAAGAATTTTATTCGCTTGTAAAACAACAGTTTCCGTTTCAGCCAACCCTAAAACAGGACCTAGTTTTGCAACAGTTATCAGAATTTATTTTTTCAGATAAAAAAAATGATCTCTATCTGCTAAAGGGCTATGCTGGAACTGGAAAAACAACAATTATAGGTACCATTGTATCCAATTTATGGAAGGCCAAAAAAAGTGCTGTTTTATTGGCTCCTACTGGTCGTGCAGCCAAAGTTATCTCCAATTATTCCAATAAAGAGGCCTTTACTATTCATAAAAAGATTTACTTTCCTAAAAAAGAAAAAGGAGGTGGTGTTAAATTTGTTATGCAACCCAACAAGCATAAAAACACTATTTTTATTGTAGATGAAGCTTCCATGATTCCGGATTCTCCAAGTGATTCTAAATTTTCAGATAGTAGTTCCTTACTAGATGATTTAATGAGTTATGTATATTCTGGTCATAACTGTAAGCTATTACTAATTGGAGATACAGCCCAATTACCACCTGTAAAGTTGGATTTAAGCCCAGCGCTGAATGAAACAACATTAGAGTTAACCTATAACAAATCCGTTACTAGAATGGAGTTGGATGAAGTAATGCGTCAAGAGCAAGATTCTGGAATTTTAGTTAATGCTACGAGCTTACGTGAAATGCTTGACCAACCTTTTCTAGACACTTTTCAGTTTAACTTAAATGGTTTTAAAGATATTATTAGGCTAATAGACGGCTATGAAATCATGGATGCCATTAATGATGCTTATAGCGATTTAGGTAATGAAGAAACGGCTATTATTGTTCGGAGTAACAAGCGTGCTAATTTGTATAATGAGCAAATTAGAAATCGGATTTTATTTAATGAAAATGAATTGTCATCTGGCGATTTCCTTATGGTAGTTAAAAATAATTATTATTGGGTAAAACCGAATTCCGATGCAGGTTTTATTGCCAATGGTGATATTATTCAAATATTGGAAATTTTCAGTATTAAAGAATTATATGGGTTTCGGTTTGCCGAAGTTAAAATCCGTATGGTAGATTATCCGCGAATGAAACCTTTTGAAACGGTTTTGTTATTAAATACCATAACAGCCGAAACCCCTTCGCTTCCATATGAAGATTCCAATCGGTTATATCATGAGGTCATGAAAGATTATGAGAACGAAAGCAGTAATTATAAAAAATTTCTAGGTGTTAAAAACAATAAATTTTTTAACGCCCTTCAAGTTAAGTTTTCTTATGCGATAACATGCCATAAATCGCAAGGAGGACAATGGCATACTGTTTTTGTAGAACAACCATATTTGCCAGATGGTATTACTGTAGATTATCTGCGTTGGCTGTACACAGCCATTACAAGAGCTAAAGAAAAGTTATATTTAATTGGTTTTAAAGACGATTTCTTTAAAGAATAAACACTCAGGATGCTTATAAATTAATTTGGCATTCCTAATTTTTTGGATTTCATTTTAGATTCTCATCCATCTTATTAAATCCTTAAATTTTATAAAGTTTTAAGTAAACTAACTTATAATTGAGGTTAAATTATCCTATTTTTGAAACTATTAAATGCTATTATTTATATGAAAATAATTTCCATGATACCCGCTCGCTATAAAGCATCACGTTTCCCAGGGAAACTAATGCAGGATCTAGCAGGCAAAACGGTAATATTAAGAACCTACGAAGCAACCGTAAATACTCATTTGTTTGATGACGTGTTTGTGGTAACAGACAGTGATATTATTTATAATGAAATTGTCAATAATGGCGGAAAAGCTATAATGAGTATCAAGGAGCATGAGTGTGGTAGTGATAGGATTGCGGAAGCTATTGAGTTTATGGATGATGTAGACATTGTTGTTAATGTGCAAGGCGATGAGCCATTTACAGAAGTAGCTTCGCTTAAAAAACTTATTACTGTTTTTAAAGATGATAAACAAAAGGAAATTGATTTAGCCTCTTTAATGGTTCATATCCACGAATGGGAAGAAATTACCAACCCGAACACTGTTAAAGTTATTGTGGATAATAATAAGTTTGCCTTATACTTTTCAAGAAGCCCTATTCCTTATCCAAGAGATAAAGATGTAGCGGTAAAATATTTTAAGCATAAAGGTGTGTATGCCTTTAGGCGTGAAGCACTTTTAGATTTCTATAGATTGCCTATGTTACCACTGGAAGCATCAGAAAAAATTGAATGCATTCGGTATTTAGAGTATAGTAAAAAAATAAAGATGGTGGAGACCAATGTTCAAGGTGTTGAAATAGATACACCTGAAGATTTAGAATTAGCCAATAAATTGTGGAAATAAACTATAATAACATAAAAGTAATAGGCTTTGATGCAGATGATACGCTTTGGGTTAACGAAACCTATTTTAGGGAAGCCGAAGTAGCTTTTGCTAAACTATTAGCGCCTTATGAAACGTTAAATAAAATAGACCAAGAACTGTTTAAAATGGAAATGAAAAATTTGCCACTTTACGGTTATGGTATTAAAGGTTTTGTATTGTCTATGATAGAAACAGCTATCGATTTGTCTAACAACAACGTATCGGCAAAAACCATGCAAGCCATATTGGATATTGGAAAAGATATGCTTGAAAAACCTATTGAATTGCTTAATGGAGTGGAAGAGGTATTAAAAGAATGTTCAAAAAAATACCGATTAATATTAGCAACCAAAGGCGATTTATTAGACCAAGAACGGAAATTAGAAAAATCGGGTTTATTGGAATATTTTCACCACATAGAAGTGTTGAGTGATAAAAAAGAAGCCAATTACTCCAGACTGTTAAATCATTTGGATATAAAGCCGTCCCAATTTTTAATGATAGGGAACTCCTTAAAGTCTGATGTACTGCCATTAGTGAATATTAAAGCACATGCTATTCATGTGCCTTTTCATACCACATGGGTACATGAGCAAGTTTCCGAGAACGAAACAAACGGAAAAGCCTATAAAACAATAAATAATTTAAACGATTTATTGGAATTGTTGAAATAGTGTCTGTTGATTTCATAAATTATAGCGATATTTATCCATTGAAACCTACAGCAAAAAATATAAGGAAAGATTAATTAAATAGTCTGTTAAATATGTCCCATTTAACAAACTGTTTCAGAACAATATTACATGAGTTACAAAAATTACCCAATGGTGTCTCGAGTTGTTTTTGGTCGAGGAAGTTTTAGTCAGTTAGAGGATATTATTGCACCCAAGCGATTAAGTGTTTCTGCGCCATTTATATTTTTAGTAGATGCTGTTTTTGAGAAAAAAGCCACATTATCAGGTCGGATTCCATTAGCTTATGATGATAAAGTTATTTTTATTTCTGCTGATGAGGAGCCTAAAACCTCTCAAGTAGATGCTTTAGTTGAAGAAATTATTCTCACCTGTAAACAACGCCCTTCAGGTATTATTGGCATTGGAGGCGGAACTATCATGGATATGGCTAAAGCTGTAGCCATCATGATAACCAATGAAGGAGAATCTAAAGATTATCAAGGTTGGGATTTGGTTAAAAATCCAGCAATATACCATGTTGGTATTCCAACAATATCTGGTACAGGAGCCGAAGTTTCTAGAACAACTATTTTAACTGGTCCTGTAAGAAAATTGGGAATTAATAGTGATTATACACCCTTTGACCAAGTAATTCTAGATCCAGAATTAACAAAAGGTGTTCCTAAAGACCAATGGTTTTACACAGGAATGGATTGTTACGTACATTGCATTGAATCCTTAAATGGAACCTACCTCAATGCGTTTAGCCAAAGTTATGGTGAAAAAGCATTAGAACTTTGTAAAGAAATATTCCTAGACGATACTCTAGATGAAAAAGAATCTGCCGATAAATTAATGATGGCTTCTTGGCATGGCGGTATGAGTATTGCGTATTCGCAAGTGGGTGTGGCTCATGCTATGAGTTACGGTTTAGGTTATTTACTGGGTGTTAAACACGGTGTTGGAAACTGCATTGTTTTTGAGCATCTTGAAGAATATTATCCAGAAGGTGTTGCCATGTATAAAAAAATGCGCGCTAAACACAACATAACCATTCCTCAAGGAATTTGTACAAATTTAACAGATGAGCAGTTTAATATAATGATTGATGTTGCTTTAAGTTTAGAGCCGTTATGGGAAAACGCCATTGGTAAAAACTGGCAAAAAGTAATGACCCGCGAAAAATTAAGAGCGCTTTATTCTAAAATGTAACTATGCGCAAGTTAGCTAAATTTATATATTTTAAAGTGCTAGGTTGGCGTATTACTGGAAATGTAACGTTCTCTAAAGATACCGTAAAAAAAGCTGTGCTTATAGCTGTGCCACACACCAGTTGGCATGACTTTTATATAGGTGTGTTATTACGGCAAGTGGCTCATGTAAAATCTAATTTCATAGCCAAAAAAGAATTGTTTATAGGTCCCATAGGTTGGTATTTAAAAGCCATTGGAGGCGCACCAATAGATCGTGGAAATAAACAAAATAAAGTAGAAGCTATTGCGCAATTATTTAACGAGCGCGAAGAATTTCGGTTAGCGCTTGCCCCAGAAGGCACCCGGAAAAAAGTAACCGAATGGCGAACCGGTTTTTACTACATTGCCAAAGCTGCCAATGTGCCAATTATCATGTTTACTCTAGACTTTAAAAACAAACAAAATAACATTTCCGAACCTTTTTATCCTACGGATGATCTGGTAGCAGATTTTAAATTTATGAAAGCCTTTTTTGAAGGCGTGGAAGGAAAAGTAGCTGCGTATTCATAGGTTTTCATGAGATTTTAAATAAATTTGAGTCACTTTTTTTGGGGTTCGGAAGCAAAATTTTGGTGATTAACAACAGTATTAAACAACTATAAAACATAATTAAAAATTAATATGAAAAAATTACTAGTATTTACATTAATCTTTGCTGGAACATTAGGCACTCTGAACGCTCAAAACATTAAATTTAAAAAAGGAGATGTTCTAATTGATGGTGTTTCATGTTTGGATTATACAAGCAGTTCCACCAATGCTGAAATCATTACAAAGGATGGTAACCAAACGATTATATTAAAATATATCAGAACAGGTGTTGGCCATAATGGTGGCTTGTATACTAAAGTAGTTTTTGTTGAACAAGAAAAATCATTTACTTCTAAATCCTATATCTTTAATAAAAAACTACTCGTTAAAAAATTACTTTCAGATGCCGTTATAGTAGATTGCGGGATTGATGAAAGCAAAATTGATAAGTTTATCATGAAATACGATGAAGGAATTGAAGAAACATTAGTTAGGCATTAATTTCATTTCATGAACAAGGGAGCTTGCTCCCTTGAAAAAATTAATCTTCAACCTTAAAATCTTTCATTTCTTGAAGTGGTTCTAATACATTATAATCCTTCCAGATGGAGGCGTCATATTGCTGAATGGTTTCATAATCTAAAGTTTTACCTTCTTGAACTGCGTTAAAATCAGCTGTTGTCGTGTTGTTTACATCTAACATGAGTATTTCTGTACGTTCTTTAAAAGTGCCCTCCACTTTAAAGTTAAAAGCGACTTTGTCGCGACTCTCATTTTCTATAAATTTAATAGGTCTGTTAATGTAAAAATAGCGATCTATTTCACTTTTTATATAATAGGGATAGTAGTAGCCATCACTATTTTTCTTATAAGCTACAGAACCTGCTTTGTTTTTCTCAATATATTTAATACCAAGAATTAAACGTAAGTTTAATTTTTCGCCTTCACGTCCTGGGTAAAAAGCATAATCAGCGCGTAATACAGCAAATGTTTGAGTGGAAACGTACATGGTGCCTACATAATTTGCTGAACCACGTCGTGGCTTAAAACCGATGACATATACAATTTCATTATCTAAAAAGGTAAAGTCTTTTAGTTCATAATCGTATTTTCTGCTATCTGTAATGAAATCTAATTCGGGTTCTTCTGTAATTGGGTTAACTTCAGTAACCATGTTGAAGGCAGCTTCCCTTACAAACCGAACCGCATTGATAGAGTCGGATACCTTATCATTTCGGTTATTTAATGAAACGGAATCCGAAACGGTAAACCATCCCGATTTAACGGTGTATACTTTGCTTGTATCAAGATGTTTTAATACAATATCATTCCCTTTATCGGCCATTTTTTCCAAGGACTGGTCATTGCGCTCATCCAAAAGTCTAACGGCCTTTTCAATTTTTAATTTAGCATTTTTTAAATCCTTTATATACAACGTAGAAACCATATCTGTATACTGTTTGGATTCGTTATTCAGTAGGGATTGTTCTAATAAATCAAAATCTTTGTTAAATGCTTCAAGTTGTTTTTTCTTAAAATTTGATGATTTTTCTATTTCAAAATCAGCGGCTTTTCCATCTACATATTCGGTTCGTCTGCCAAACATTTTTAATGCGGTTTGATCTAGCTTATAATTTTTAGATGCATTTTTATTTATGTAGTATAAAATAGAATCAACACCTAACTTTCTATCTGTAACATAGACCTCTGAAAGTTCATTTACAAAATCATTTAAAACGTATTCTTTGGATTCGAACTCTTGTACTTGCAGACCTATTTTTTCATAACCCATACAAGAGATGTAAACCGAATCGGTGTTCTTAAAGCCTGATATACGGATGTTAAAATTGCCCTCATCATTAGAAATTACACCATAATCCTCACCAATTTGTATTGTTGCAAAAGGAATTGGTGCATTCTTGTCATCCAAGATGGTTCCAGTAATGGTTTGACTGAAACCGGACAGAGAAATTAGCAAGAAACATATAGATAAAAGCTGATGGGAGGTGTTTTTTAAGAACATAGTCGTGTTTTAGATTAAGACGAATTTAACGACTATTTGTTACATTTTAATAAAAAATATAAAAATTAAAAGGAGTTCCTAAAAAAACAATTTAAGAATTATTGTGTACCTAAATAAAAAAACATCCTATTCTCAAAACAACAGTTTTGCAAATAGGATGTTATAGGTATGGTTTTTTATGAATGTGAAAAAACTAGTTATCAGTGCTTTCTTCCATGGTATGATATACGTTTTGAACGTCATCATCTTCTTCTAATTTTTCCAATAGCTTTTCTACATCAGCAGCAGCTTCAGCGCTTAATGCTTTAGTAACTTGCGGAATACGCTCAAATCCAGAAGATAAAATTTCTATATTTCGTTTTTCTAATTCAGCCTGAATGGCACCAAAATTTTCAAAAGGAGCATAAATTAATATGCCATCATCATCGGCAAAAACTTCTTCGGCACCAAAATCTATGAACTCTAATTCTAGTTCTTCAGGGTCTAAATCGCCAGCTTCAATGCGGAAATTACAGGTGTGATCAAACATGAAAACAACAGAGCCAGAGGTGCCTAAACTGCCATCACATTTATTAAAATAACTTCTAACATTAGCAACGGTTCTGGTATTATTATCGGTAGCAGTTTCAACCAAAATGGCTATACCATGCGGTGCATACCCTTCAAAAATAACTTCTTTATAGTCGCCTTGACTTTTATCTGACGCTTTCTTAATGGCACGCTCAACATTATCTTTTGGCATGTTAACCGATTTGGCATTCTGAATTACAGCACGTAATCTGGAGTTAGAATCGGGATCGGGTCCACCTTCTTTAACAGCCATAACAATGTCTTTGCCAATACGCGTAAAGGCTTTACTCATGGCAGACCAACGCTTCATTTTTCGTGCTTTGCGGAATTCAAAAGCTCTTCCCATAAAAAATAAAAATTAAGAATTAAATAGAATTAATTTGTTTGATGACAAATTTAAAAAAATAATATAAACCGTAATGGCATACAGTTTACAATTTTAGTCTTCCTCTTCAGGAACTACAATGGCATCAATAGCTTCAGCCAATTTAAAATCTTTGTTTGTTACACCATGTTCATCATGAGTGGATAATGTAATTTGTAAAACATTGTAGACATTGTTCCAATTTGGGTGATGGTTTAAAGCTTCGCATTCAAAAGCAATGCGACTCATAGCGCTAAAGCAATCTTTGAAATTTTCAAATTCAAATTCTGCATGAATGGCATTATCATGATATTCCCAATCTGGAAAGCGCAATAATTTTTTCTCGATATCTTCTTCAGATAATTTACTCATAATAGTGTGTTTTTTTAATTTGTAATAAGGTAACTAAATTACAATTGAAAATCAATTAAACAGCAATTTCAATAATAAAATCTTTGCTCGTAAATTGTAAGTGTTTTGGTAATAAATTATATTTTGGTAAAACGGCTAGATAGCGGTCGTCATTCGTTGTGTAAACATTTTTAAAAAGCACGTTTTTAAATCCTAATGTATCTATAATTTCAGTAATATACTCGTCGTGATGAACTAAATCTGTACTTCCAATATGGAAAACGCCACTTTTGTTTCTATTAATTATGTAATGAATTTGCTGTGTTAACTTACCATCAGTAGCAATATTCATAATCAAATTAGGAAACACTTCAATGGCCTCTTTGTTTTTTATGAATTCTTTCATTTCTGTAATTCTAGGCGACTGGTTTCCAAAAACCATTGGTAATCTTATAATAACAATTTGACGTTTTGGTAAACGCAATAGCATGTTTTCAATTTTAATTTTGAAATGCCCATAAACGCTATCGCTTAAAGTTTTATCGGTTTCGTAACTGGGATATTTACTGTAAGAATCAAATACATTTGCAGATGATAAAAATAGCAGCTTACACGATGTATGCAACTGTAAATATTGTTCAATGTGTGTATGTGCTATCACTTGAGCATTAAAATCGCCACGTAAAGCTGAAATGATGATAGTGGGTTTTACAATTTCTAATATTTCAAAGACATCATCTTTTTCTACATCATATTGAAAAAAGTGTTGATTCTTTTCAAATTCGCGTTTAGCTGTTCGGTAAGTTCCAAACGTTTTAAAATAAGCGCAAAGCTCTTTGTAAATGGCGTTTCCAATAAAGCCACTTGCGCCTAAAATAAGAATTCTATGTTTGTTTTCTTGTGCCGACATGGCTAATTGTGGAACGACTTGTTAAAAAATAGATTGATTGGTAAGCGTTGTAAATTGTTCAAGTGCTTGCATACCCAATTTGGAATTACCACGTTCATTTAAACCAGGCGACCAAACGGAGATAGTATACTCATTTGGTAGAACAGCTGTAATGCCACCACCAACACCACTTTTGCCTGGTAGTCCAACTTCAAAGGCAAATTCGCCAGCTTCGTCATAAAACCCACAGGTAAGCATGATGGCATTAATTCGTTTAGCTTGGCTTTTAGTTAAACGCGCCACGTTTGCTAAACAATTGCCCTTATTAGCAAATAAAAAGAAGGCTTTTGTTAATTGTGAGCAAGTCATTTCTAGTGCACACTGATGGAAATAAAAGTCTAATACATCCTCAACAGAATTATTAAGGTTATTAAAGGACTTTAAAAGATTAGCAGCAGCATAATTATTAAAACCAGTTTCTTTTTCAGATTGCGCTACTTTCAAATTATAACCAATAGTGGAATCGCCAGTAATATCTTGAACGTATTTTAAAAATTCAGCTTTTGGGTTTTCTAATTGTGACACTAAAATATCGGCAATAACTATAGCTCCAGAATTAATTAATGGATTTCTAGGTATACCTTCTTCCAATTCCAATAATGATAAATGGTTAAAAGGGTTTCCCGATGGTTCAACATCCACACGGTCCCAAATGTGCGTTCCAATTTTGGACATGGCCAATGCAAGTGTTAGAACTTTTGAAATACTTTGAATAGAAAAACCAACTTCCGAATCGCCAACAGCAAATTCTTTTCCTGAAATTAATTTTAAATGCATACCAAAATGTTCGGGATTTACACGTGCTAATTCAGGGATATAACGCGCAATAGTGCCTTTATCTTGGTCCTGTGTTACACTTGTGTGAATCTTATTTAAAATATTTTGGTAGTCTATCATGCATTAGCCTTTATAAAATGGCAGTTTTACAACTGTTGCAGGAACAGCGTTTTTACGAATTTGAATATTTATCTTGGTGTCAAAAGCACTAAATTCAGGCGAAACATAGCCTAAACCAATACCTTTTTTAAGCATTGGTGACATGGTTCCTGAAGTTACTTTTCCTATTAAATTACCAGCATTATCAACAATGTCATATCCACTTCTTGGAATGCCTTTGCCTTCTAGCTCAAATGCTACTAATTTTCGTTTTAAAACCCCTTTCTTTTCTTCAGATAATTTATCAGAATTTGTAAATGTTTTTGTGAATTTTGTAATCCATCCCAAACCAGCTTCTAAAGGCGATGTTGTATCATCTATATCATTACCGTATAAACAGTAACCCATTTCCAAACGTAACGTATCACGAGCTGCTAAACCAATTGGTTTAATACCAAAGTCTGCACCTGCTTCAAACACTTTATCCCATATTTGTTTTACTTCAGAATTCTTGCAGTAAATTTCAAATCCTCCACTACCTGTATAACCTGTTGCGGAAATAATGACATGTTCAATGCCAGCAAAATCACCAACTACAAAATTGTAAAACTTAATTTCTGATAAGTCATGACTGGTTAAAGATTGCATGGCCTCAATAGCTTTTGGACCTTGGATGGCTAATAGCGAATAATCATCACTGATGTCAACCATTTCGGCACCAACATCATTTTTAGAGCTTATCCAATTCCAATCTTTTTCAATATTACTAGCATTTACAACAAGTAGGTAAGTTTCTTCTTCAATTCTATAAATAATTAAATCATCAACAATGCCACCAATATCATTAGGAAGGCAACTGTACTGGGCTTTACCAACTGTTAGTTTACTGGCATCATTGGTAGTTACTTTTTGAATTAAATCTAATGCGTTTGGACCTTTAATTAAAAATTCACCCATATGAGACACATCAAAAACACCAACAGATTTTCTAACTGTTTCATGTTCTATATTAACGCCTTCATATTGAACTGGCATATTAAAACCTGCAAAAGGAACCATTTTAGCACCTAATGCTTCATGTGTTGTTGATAAAGCTGTATTTTTCATATGTATATTCCGTTTGAAAGGAAATTTTAAATTAGACTTCAATTGCGGCACAAATGTATTGAAATTTATCTGTTTTAAAGTGTGTGATTATGCTTAATCTGGGCTTAAAAGTTTGTTAATTTTTTTAATTAAATAGAGCTTATTCTAATTTATCTATTTAATTTACTTCATCATAAAACTTCAGACTCATGAAAAATGTTATTATTTTAATTATTACCGTTTGTGTATCTTTTTTTGTTAAAGCCCAAGAAGGTCTGCCCACAGATTATCTATCTGCCGAATTTCATAAAAGTCGTCGAGATGCATTACGTAAAAGCATGCCTAATAATTCTGTAGCTGTATTTTTTGCAAATCCTGTAAGAAACAGAGCCAATGATGTGGATTTTGTTTACCATCAGGACCCAGATTTTTACTATTTAACCGGTTATAAAGAACCGCATGCCGTTTTAGTAGTGTTTTCAGAGAATCAAACAAATTCAGAGGGTACGGTTTATAATGAGTTAATTTATGTTCAGGAGAAAAATCCGCAAGCAGAACAATGGACAGGAAAGCGATTAGGTATTGAAGGAGCTAAAAACAAACTTGGTTTTGATTTGGCTTTTAATGGAAGTGATTTTAATAAATCAGGTGTTGAATATTCTAAATTTGATAAAGTGTTATTTAACAACTTTAATAATGATTATCGCGATTCTAAACGCAACCAAGCCGATTTACATAGTTTAATTGAGCAGTTTAAAGAACAAGCAAATTATGATGAAAACACATTGCCAGACCCTATAAAATCGCGTATTTATGAAATGATTAAAGCCACAGATATTGAAAATAGTGCCAATGTGGCTCAAAATATAGGTCGTGCTTTGGAATATTATCCAGATCTTAAAAACGATAAAGTAATAATAGATTATGCACAAGCAACAGATTCTAACCGACGATTGGAATTGAAGCAGCAAATTATAAAAATAGAGCAGGAGACACCAAAATCTAATTTGGACACCCAAATGTTATCTCAACTAATGGCAGGTTTACGTCAGATAAAAACAGAAGAAGAATTAGTATTACTAACAAAAGCCGTCCGAATTTCGGCCATGGGCCAACGTGAAATAATGAAAGCCATGCACCCAAACATGTCTGAAATGGAAATTCAAGGTATTCATGAATTTGTTTACAAAAAATATGGAAGTGAGTATGAAGGCTATCCAAGTATTGTAGGAGCTGGTAATAACGGTTGTGTGCTCCATTATATTGAAAACACAAAAATGCAAGTAAATAATGAATTAGTATTAATGGATTTAGGTGCCGAATATCATGGCTATTCGGCAGATGTAACCCGAACCATTCCTGCTAATGGGACATTTACAAATGAGCAGAAAATTATCTACGATTTAGTATACAAGGCTCAAGAAGCTGGAATTGCAGCAGCAAAAGTTGGTAATGGATTTAATGCAGCAGACGCAGCTAGTCGTGCAGTTATTCATAAAGGCTTAATAGATTTAGGTATTGCTGAAACAGATAAAGAAGCTAGACAGTACTTTCCTCACGGAACTTCACATTATTTAGGGTTAGATGTTCACGATCCAGGACTTTATGGCGCATTTCAACCTAATATGGTGATTACCGTTGAACCTGGTATTTATATTCCTGATGGAAGTAATTGTGATAAAAAATGGTGGGGAATTGCCGTAAGAATAGAAGATGATATTTTAATTACCAAAGATGGTCCTGTAAACCTATCAGCAGAAGCTCCTAGAACCTCTCATGAAATTGAAACCTTAATGAAGGAAAAAAGTGCGTTAGATGATTTTGTTTTACCAACTTTAGATTAATAGGTTAATAGCATCTGGTGATTGGGGTTTGAATGGGTTTCCGAAATTTTAAAATCAAAACTTCCAATAATTTTAAATCCCATGGTTTTATAGAAATTAAATGCTCTTTGGTTTTCAATCCATACATATAACCACATACCAAATTGATTATTTCGTTTAGATAAGGATACATTATAATGGAATAATTCTTTACCCAATTTTAAATCATGAAATTCCTTTAATACATAAAGGCGTTCTAGTTTTGTAACCTGTTTAAAAGGAATATTAACTTGTGAGACGTTAAATACTATTTTGGAATACCCAATAGCATTATTATTGTAGTACAAGATGTGAAAAACGGTGTCTTTATCAGATAATTCGGCCAAAAAAGCATTCTTGGTAAATTTAGAATGGATATAATTGGTTATGTCTGATTCAGGAGCACTCATGCCATGCGACTCGATAAACGTTTGCTTTCCTATTTCAGAAAGTAATTTAGCATGATTAACGTCTGCTTTAATAATTGTAATCATCGTACAAAATTAGACTTCGGATATTTAGAATTCAAAATTAACTGTATTTTTGAAATAGGATCCTTTTTATTAAATTAAATAAAAAAACCACCAATTAATCATGAAAATATTTTCAGACCAGCAAATTTACGAAGGTGATAAACTCACTGCTCAAAGACAAAATATTACGTCCACGGAACTCATGGAACGTGCAGGAATTCAAATTTTTAATTGGTTGCATTTACGCATGCAAGGCGCTCAAGTACCGATTCATATTTTTTGTGGTATTGGTAACAATGGAGGTGATGGTTTGGTAGTAGCTCGCCATTTAATTAATCATGGTTATAATGTGCACACCTATGTTGTGAATTTTAGTGATACACGCTCTAAAGACTTTTTAGTGAATTATGATTTAATTAAGCAAACCACCAAGAAATGGCCAACACTTATTGGGCCTAAAGATGATTTTCCCGAAATAGGGTCAGATGATATTATAATTGATGCCGTTTTTGGAATTGGTTTAAACCGTCCTGCAGACGATTGGGTTGTTAATTTATTTCAACATTTTAGAGCCTCAAAAGCCTTTACACTATCTATTGATATTCCTTCTGGGTTAAAAACAGATGCTGTTCCATCTGATGAAAATCATGTGGTATGGGCAAATCATACATTGAGTTTCCAGTCTACCAAACTTGCTTTCTTCTTACCGGATACGGCTAAATATACCGAACAATGGGAAGTTTTAGATATTGGTATTGACCGCGAGTATTTAATTAACACCCAAACAGCAGTCGATTTAATTGGGAAGCAAGAGGTGTTGCCCATTTATAAACCACGCGATAAATTTTCGCATAAAGGAGTTTTTGGTCATGCACTTATTATTGGTGGAAGTTATGGTAAAATAGGTGCGGCCCTATTGGCAAGTCGTTCTACTCTGTCCATTGGAGCTGGTTTGGTAACGGCTTTGGTTCCTAAATGTGGTTTTATACCTTTTCAATCTAGTTTTCCAGAAGCCATGATTATTACCGATGAAAATGATGAATGGATTAGTAATATTCAATTCAACATAACACCAACGGTTATTGGTCTTGGCGTTGGAATGGGAACCGAAAAAGAAACTGCTGAAGCTTTAAAAGTATTTCTAACCACTAATAAAACACCTTTAGTTATAGATGCTGATGGCATTAATTTATTAGCAGAACATAAAACGTTATTACCATTATTACCAAGGAATACCGTTTTAACACCGCACCCTAAAGAGTTGGAACGTTTAATTGGTACCTGGGAGAATGATTTTGATAAGCTAGATAAAGTTAAAGCCTTTTCAAAAAAATACCATGCAATCATTGTGGTAAAAGGTGCCTATACGTTAACGGTTTTAGAAGATAAAACATATATTAATTCTACTGGAAATCCTGGATTGGCAACTGCTGGAACAGGCGATGTGTTAACAGGGATTATTACTGGTTTAATTGCCCAAGGTTATGATTCATTATCGGCTGCGGTTTTTGGAGTGTATTTACATGGTAAATCTGCAGATATTGCTTTAGAAGGCTTGGGATATGAAGCCATGACAGCCTCACATATAATTGAAAATATAGGTAATGCCTATTTAGATTTATTTGCACAACCTGAACAACCTAAAGTTACGGAGAATCCTGAAGATAAAACAACCAAAGAAAAAAAATAGCTAAAAAAAATAGAGTCGTAACCTAGTTACGACTCTATAATTTTTATATGAGAAAAAAGGAGTGATTATATATTCAATTCTGTGAATAGCGCTTTTAACTCATCGCTTGAAGGTCTTGGAGCATCTGGTGATACCACATTACCTGTAGGATCAATTAAAATAAAACGAGGAATGCCATTAATTTTATAGTCTTGAATAAACTCAGTTTGCCACCCTTTTGGAGCAAATAACTGGATACCACCTAATTCTTTATCTGCAATCATGGCTTTCCAATCTTCACGTGCTTTATCCCATGAGCCACCGTGGCTTCTGTCGTCATCAATAGATAGACTTACAAATTGGATGTCTTTTCCGTGGTATTCTTTTTCAATTTCTTTTAAAAATGGAATTTCCGCTTTACAAGGTCCGCACCAAGTAGCCCAAACATCAATATATACATATTTGCCAGCTAAATCAGATAGTGACGTAGTCGTACCATCATAATTTTCATAATCGCTAAATGTTGGAGATGGCGTGCCTTTTGGGAATTCATTTTTTAAAGCAATTGCGGAACCTATATAGGATTTTAAAGATTTTAGCATTGGTTCTAAATTTTTAGAAGCATCATTTGTAATACTAGAATCTATGGCTTTATTGGAGTTGTAAAAGGTACTTAATTCGGTTTTTATGCCATCTAATTTTGCTTCTAATGTTTCCATATCGGCAATTTTACTTAAAGACTCAACGTCAATTAATTGTTCTTCTTTCAAAGACTTTTCGGCTAAAAAATTACTGTGTTCGGCTCCAGTACCTGTATATTTAACGGTTTCATCAAACATTTTGGTGTCGATGGTCATGTCAATTTCAAAACCATTTTTCAAAAATATAGATGTCGATTCAGCACCATCAAACAAGTTGTAAATACCAGCATCTACTTTTAGAGTATCACTAAAAGTTCCATCATTATTTACTTGAATTGTTTTTGAATAATCACGCGTTCTTACAACTAAAGAGTCACTGTTTTTATTGGTTATTTTTCCAGAAAAAGTCACATAGTCTTTAGGAGCTTCTTCTTTGCAAGCAAATAAGGCTAATGCTGCAACAAAAATTAAAGTTTTTTTCATCGTTTTAAATTGTTTGTTTATTCAAAAATAGAATTTTATCATGAATAATAACTGAAATGTCCTGAATTGTTTGCATAATAAATAATGAATGTGGAATTTTGGAACAATTTTTAAAAAGCCATGAGAACAATCCATTATATTTCACAAGAATCCATTGATTTAGAAACTATTTCAGCTATTTTAGAAGAAGATAAAGCTTTGGAATTAGCCGATAGTTCTATAAAAAAAATTCAGGCCTGTCGTGATTATTTAAATGAAAAGCTTAAGAATCAAGACTCACCCATTTATGGTATTAATACTGGTTTTGGTTCGTTATATAATGTAAAAATATCAAAAGAAAATTTAACCAAGCTTCAAGAGAATTTGGTAATGTCGCATGCTTGCGGAACAGGAGAATTGGTTCCCAAGGCCATTATAAAACTCATGTTGCTTTTAAAAGTACAATCTTTAAGTTATGGACATAGTGGTGTGCAATTAGAAACAGCACAACGCTTAATGGATTTTTATAATAATGATATTTTACCGGTTGTATATACACAAGGTTCTTTAGGGGCTTCGGGTGATTTAGCGCCTTTGGCACATTTAGCGCTGCCACTTATTGGTAAAGGAGAAGTTTATTTTGAAGGAGCCATTCATACTACTGAATCTATTTTGAAGAAATTTAATTGGAAACCCATAACATTACAATCTAAAGAAGGTTTGGCTCTGTTAAATGGTACGCAATTTATGTCAGCTTACGGAATTCATTTATTAATGAAAGCTTATAAATTATCTTATTTAGCTGATTTAATTGGAAGCATATCTTTAGAAGCTTTTGATGGTAGAATAGAACCTTTTAATGAGCTTGTTCATTTAGTTCGCCCTCATAAAGGCCAATTAAAAACTGCCGAGCGCATAAATGAGTTTCTAGAAGGCAGCGAATTAATAGCTCAAGATAAGGTACATGTTCAAGACCCGTATTCGTTTCGATGTATGCCTCAAGTTCATGGAGCCAGTAAGGACACGTTAGATTTTGTTAGGAAAACTTTTATAACAGAAATTAATTCTGTAACAGATAATCCAAATATTTTTACAGAAGAAGATTTAATAATTTCGGGTGGAAATTTTCACGGACAACCATTAGCTTTAGCATTGGATTACTTAAAGATTGCGATGGCAGAATTAGGGAATATTTCTGAAAGACGTGTATTTCAATTGGTATCTGGACTACGTAGTTTACCCACATTTTTGGTTAACAACCCAGGGTTAAATTCTGGGTTTATGATTCCACAATATACGGCAGCTAGTATAGTTAGTGCTAATAAACAATTGTCTAGTCCAGCAAGTATTGATAGTATTGTATCTAGTAATGGGCAAGAGGATCATGTAAGTATGGGAGCCAATGCGGCAACACAGGCATTTACATTAATTCATAATGTGGAACGTATATTGGCTATTGAATTATTTAATGCTTCTCAAGCACTACACTTTAGGCAGCCCTTAAAGTCTTCAGCATTTATTGAATCTGTTCTTAAAGCTTATCGCGAAGCGGTTTCTTTTGTTTCAAATGACAGAGAGTTACATGTAGATATTAAAAATTCGGTAGCTTTTATTTCAAACTTACAAATTGATTTTAATGAAATCTATTCTTAAGAAATAAGAAATTATTTTAAAGTGAATTTGTTATTTACGACACAATTCATCAGCCCAAGCCTTCGCATCATCTAATGAGTTGAAAGATTTAAAAGGAATGCTAATAAATGTACGTTCAAAATCTGTATTATCTATTTTTACTGAATCGCCTAAAACAACAGCAAAACCAATTAAGTTTTTAATTTTTGATGTTTCAAAATAAACATTAGGGTCTACTGAATAGGAGTTTTTTCTATGTGTGATATAAACAAAATTTCTATTGCCATAATATTTTCTAGCAATATTATACAGCTCATTGTTTAAATCTACTGAAACGGTTATGCCTTCATTCATCACTGCAATCATATAATTAGCATGACACGTGATGTTTCCATATGGATATTTCATGATTACAGACATGTTTAAAGTTAGTGAAAATTAGGGATAAAAAAAAACTCCACAAATGTAAGTGGAGTTTTTCAATTTTCATCTTTTTTTTTTAAGATTCAGTTGGTTTTTTTCCCGACTCAATTTTAATTTTTAATTCATTGGATTTGCTGTCTAAATCCATGGATATTTTATCGCCTTCTGAAATTTTGGAATTGATAATTTCTTCAGCCAAAGCATCTTCAACATATTTTTGGATAGCACGTTTTAAGGGTCTCGCACCATATTGTTTATCAAAGCCTTTTTCAGCAATATAGTCTTTAGCAGATTTGCTTAATTTAAGCGTATAACCAATATCCTTAATGCGTACAATTAGTTTTTCTAATTCAATATCAATAATTTTACTAATATCTTCTTTTTCAAGTGCATTAAATACAACGACATCATCAATTCTATTTAAAAATTCTGGCGCAAAAGCTTTTTTAAGTGCATTTTCAATGACGCTTCTGGCATTAGCATCTTCTTGAGACTTTTGGGAAGCTGTTCCAAATCCAACACCTGTACCAAAATCTTTAAGTTTTCTTGAACCAATATTAGATGTCATGATGATAATGGTATTTCTAAAGTCAATTTTACGACCTAAACTATCCGTTAAATAGCCATCATCTAAAACCTGTAGCAACATATTGAATACATCTGGATGTGCTTTTTCAATTTCGTCTAATAAAACAACAGCGTAAGGTTTGCGTCTAATTTTCTCGGTTAACTGACCACCTTCTTCGTAACCAACATAGCCAGGAGGAGCACCTACTAATCTAGAGATAGCAAATTTTTCCATGTACTCACTCATATCGATGCGTACGAGAGAGTCTTCACTATCAAATAATTCTTTAGAAAGCACTTTAGCTAATTGTGTTTTACCAACACCAGTTTGTCCTAAAAATATAAAGGACCCAATTGGTTTGTTAGGATCTTTAAGTCCAGCGCGATTACGTTGAATGGCTTTTACTACTTTAGCAACTGCATCATCTTGACCAATTACCTTGCCTTTAATTAATTCAGGTAAAATGGCTAATTTATTACTTTCGGTTTGGGCAATTCTGTTAACAGGAATTCCTGTCATCATGGATACCACATCGGCTACATTGTCTTCAGTTACGGTTTCACGGTGTAGTTTTGTGTCCTCTTCCCATTTTTCTTGTGCAATGGCTAGCTCTTTTTCTAAACGTTTCTCATCGTCACGAAGTTTTGCTGCCTCTTCATATTTTTGTTTTTTTACAACACTAGATTTGGTTTCTTTTACAGCTTCTAGTTGCTTTTCTAACTCCACAATCTGATCAGGAACATTAATATTTGTAATATGTACGCGTGAACCTGCTTCATCTAAAGCATCGATAGCTTTGTCAGGTAAAAACCGATCTGTCATATAACGATTGGTCAATTTTACACAAGCTTCAATAGCTTCTTGAGTGTATGCTACATGGTGGTGTGATTCATATTTATCTTTAATATTGTTTAAGATTTCAATAGTTTCATCAACAGTAGTCGGTTCTACAATCACTTTTTGAAAACGTCTTTCTAAAGCACCATCTTTCTCAATATATTGTCTGTACTCATCTAGTGTTGTTGCTCCAACACATTGGATTTCGCCTCGAGCTAAAGCTGGTTTAAACATATTAGAAGCATCTAAACTTCCTGTAGCACCTCCAGCACCAACAATGGTATGGATTTCATCAATAAATAAAATGATATCGTCGTTTTTTTCTAGCTCGTTCATAACGGCTTTCATACGTTCTTCAAATTGTCCTCGATATTTTGTGCCTGCAACTAAACTTGCTAAATCTAGTGTAACTACGCGTTTATTGAATAAAATTCTAGATACTTTTCGTTTTACAATTCGGTTCGCTAAACCTTCAGCAATGGCAGATTTACCAACTCCAGGTTCACCAATTAAAAGCGGATTGTTTTTCTTGCGTCTACTTAAAATTTGAGACACACGTTCTATTTCTTTTTCACGCCCAACTACAGGGTCTAATTTACCTTCTTCTGCCATAGCAGTTAAGTCACGACCAAAATTGTCTAAAACGGGAGTTTTAGACTTCTTATTCGTTTTTCCAGTAGGTGAATTAAATAAATTGTCTTTTGAGCTGTCGTCATCTGAAGCTGAATCATCATCTTGAAAAGATTCCGATTTTGGCTCTCCTGTAATATCAGGATAATTTTCGTCGTTTGTTATCATAAACTTAAACTGTTCTTTTACGTTATCATAGTCCACTTTAAGCTTATTTAAAAGCTTGGTCGTGGGATCGTTATCGTTTCTTAAAATGCACAAAAGTAAATGCGCTGTATTTATGGAGCTACTTTGAAAAAGCTTGGCTTCCAAAAAGGTTGTTTTTAATGCGCGTTCAGCCTGTCTTGTAAGGTGTAGGTTTTTTTTGTTGTTAGAAGTTACTGCTAAATTTGGGTTAGCAGGACTTAAAATTTCAACCTTTCGTCTTAAATGATTTAAATCAATATCTAAAGCGCTTAAAATATCAATAGCTTTACCGCTACCGTCACGTAATAACCCGAGCATTAAATGTTCTGTGCCTATAAAATCATGTCCAAGCCTTAAAGCTTCTTCTTTACTATACGCAATTACGTCTTTAACTCTTGGTGAAAAATTGTCATCCATAAATAATTCCTTTCTGCATTAAATGTACTAAAACATATTATTAAGGACAAAAATCATACCTTAATTAATAGTAAGTATGCTAATAGACAAAAAAAAGTTTATAAAGTCAAAATATTTAACAGCATACTTATTAACGAAAAGAAGGGTTGTAATTGTTAATAAAAAAACCGAAAAAACAAAAAAGAAACCCTTGCTGTAGCTGATGAAATGGTTATATTAGCACGATTTGTAAACCTACAAAAATCTAATTAGTATTATATATGGCAGAAGGAGAAAAATTGATCCCAATTAACATTGAAGATGAAATGAAATCGGCTTACATTGACTATTCAATGTCAGTCATTGTGTCACGTGCTTTACCTGATGTAAGAGATGGTTTAAAACCCGTGCATAGGCGTGTACTTTTTGGTATGCATGAGCTTGGAGTTAGAGCAACAGGAGCACACAAAAAATCGGCGAGAATTGTTGGTGAGGTGCTTGGTAAGTATCATCCTCATGGTGATACATCTGTTTATGATGCCATGGTTCGTATGGCACAAGAATGGAGTTTACGATATATGTTAGTGGATGGACAAGGTAACTTTGGATCTGTTGATGGTGATAGTCCTGCAGCAATGCGTTATACAGAAGCACGTATGCGTAAAATATCGGAAGATATGTTGGCAGATATTGATAAAGAAACAGTAGATCATAAATTAAATTTTGATGATACCTTACATGAACCAACGGTTCTTCCTACCCGAATTCCTGGATTACTTGTAAATGGAGCTTCTGGTATCGCAGTTGGTATGGCAACCAATATGCCACCTCATAATTTGAGTGAAGTGGTAGATGGTATAACAGCCTATATTGAAAATAACGATATTGAAATTGACGAATTAATTACACACGTTAAAGCACCAGATTTTCCTACTGGAGGAACAATTTATGGGTATGACGGTGTTATTGAAGCCTTTAAAACAGGTAGAGGTCGTATTGTTATGCGTGGAAAAGCACGTATAGAGGAGGTTCAAGGTCGTGAGTCCATTATAGTTACCGAGATACCTTACCAAGTGAACAAGGCTGACATGATCAAGAAAACAGCCGATTTAATTAATGAAAAGAAAATGGATGGTATTGCGTCAATTCGCGATGAATCCGATAGAAGTGGTATGCGAATTGTTTACGTTTTAAAACGTGATGCCATTCCTAATATTGTTTTAAACACTTTGTATAAATTTACCGCTCTACAATCGTCATTTAGTGTTAATAATATTGCTTTAGTTAATGGACGTCCACAATTATTAAATCTGAAAGAGTTAATTCATCATTTCGTAGAACATAGACATGATGTAGTAGTTCGAAGAACAACATATGAATTACGTAAAGCGGAAGAACGCGCACACATATTAGAAGGTTTAATAATTGCTTCAGACAATATTGATGAAGTTATTGCATTAATTAGAGCATCATCAAATGCCGATGAAGCAAGAGAAAAGCTAGTAGAACGTTTTAAATTGTCTGAAATCCAAGCGAAAGCCATTGTAGAGATGCGTTTGCGTCAGTTAACTGGACTGGAACAAGATAAATTACGTTCAGAGTATGAAGATTTAATGGTTACCATTGAAGATTTAAAGGATATTCTTGATAAAAAGGAACGTCGTATGGAAATCATAAAAGATGAATTACTTGTTATTAAGGATAAATATGGTGATGAGCGTCGTTCAACAATAGAATACGCTGGAGGTGATTTAAGTATTGAGGATATGATTCCAGATGAGCAAGTGGTTATTACTATTTCTCATGCTGGTTACATTAAGAGAACATCATTAACAGAATACAAAACACAACATAGAGGAGGTGTTGGACAAAAAGCTTCTACAACTAGAAATGAAGACTTTTTAGAACACCTGTTTGTTGGTACCAACCACCAGTATATGCTATTCTTTACCCAGAAAGGTAAGTGTTTCTGGATGCGAGTATATGAAATACCAGAAGGTAGTAAAACCTCTAAAGGTCGTGCCATTCAAAACCTGATTAACATAGAACAGGATGATAAGGTAAAAGCCTTTATTTGCACACAGGACTTAAAAGATGAAGATTACATCAATAGTCATTATGTGATTATGGCAACTAAAAAAGGTCAAGTGAAGAAAACTGCTTTAGAACAATACTCTCGTCCTAGAACGAATGGTATTAATGCCATAACTATCAAGGAAGATGATGAATTACTAGAAGCAAAATTAACAACTGGAAACAGCCAGGTTATGTTAGCATTAAAATCTGGTAAAGCCATTCGTTTTGAAGAAGCTAAAACAAGACCTATGGGTAGAAATGCTTCTGGTGTTAGAGGTATTCGTTTGCAGGATGAAAAAACGGATGAAGTGATTGGTATGATTGCTATTGAAAACCCACAAGAGGAATCTGTTTTAGTCGTTTCTGAAAAAGGATATGGTAAACGTACTTATATAGACGATCCAGAAGATGGTGAAGCTGTTTATAGAATAACCAACAGAGGTGGAAAAGGTGTTAAAACGATTTCTATTACCGAGAAAACAGGTCATTTGGTAGCTATTAAATCGGTGACAGATGAAGAGGATTTAATGATTATTAATAAATCTGGAATTGCTATTCGTATGGCGGTTGCTGATTTACGAGTTATGGGTCGTGCAACTCAAGGTGTTAAGGTTATTAACTTAAAGGGTAGTGACTCTATTGCTGCAGTTGCCAAAGTGATGAAGGACGAAAATGATGATGATAGCAGTGTCGTGCCAGATGCGGACAGTTCTATTGTTGATTCTACTCAAGAAACCGACAATGGCACAAGTCTTGATACAACAGATGAGAATGAATAAATAAATAACGATAATTAATTATAATAAAATGAAAAACCCAATTTTAGTTGCATTGGCAATTCTAGTAAGTACTGTTTCTTTTGCTCAAAAAAAAGAGTTACGTACTGCTGAAAAAGCAATAAAAAATAATAATTATGCTGAAGCCAAATCAGCATTAAATCAGGCAGAATCGATGATGTCTGAAATGGATGAAAAGCAAAAATCACAATATCATTTATTAGTGGCTGAAGCATTATACGCTCAAGGTACAGCAAATGATACGGATTTAAATAAAGCTATAGAAAGCTTAATTAAGGTTGGTAGCGACTATGAATCCGAATCAACTGAATTAACAACTACAATGGAAAATGAGCTTTTGACAAAAGCAAACAACCTATATAAAGCAAACAGTTTTTCAGAAGCGGGAACTAAATTCGAACAATTATATCACGTAGTTCCTACAGATACGACCTATCTTTATTATGCAGCTGTAAGTGCTGTGAGTGCTCAAGATATGGATGAAGCTTTAAAGCATTATTTAGAGTTGAACAAGTTAGGTTACACTGGTATTACTAAAGAATATTATGCAACCAATAAGGAGACTGGTGAAGAGGAAGTTATGGATAAAACCAATCGTGATTTATTTATAAAAACTGGAGCTTATATCAAACCAGGAGAGCGCTTAACTGAATCCAAAGCTGGTGAAATCACGAAAAACATTGCTTTTATATATGTTAATTTAGGAAAATCGGAAGAAGCGTTAGAAGCTATTAAACAAGCTCGTAAACAAAACCCAACGGATGTAAATATTATATTGACGGAGGCTAATTTACAATACAAATTAGGCAACAAGGATGAATATAAGGCATTAATTGAAAAAGCGATTGATTTAGATCCTAATAATGTTGATCTGTTTTATAATTTAGGTGTTCTTTCTGCTGAAGCTGGATATAACGATAAAGCTAAAGAGTATTATAACAAAGTTATTGAAATGGATCCTACCTATACCAATGCACACACAAATATAGCTGCGCTAATACTTGGTGAAGAGCAAGCGTTAATTGAAGAAATGAATGGTTTAGGAACTTCAGCAGCAGACAATAAGCGTTATGATGAACTAAAGGAAGAACGTAAAGCACTTTATAAGGAAGCTATACCATATTTAGAGGCTGTTCTAGAAGTAGATTCTGAAAATTTAGAAGTATCAAAAACACTAATGAATATTTATAGTGCTATCGCTAATACAGAAAAGTATAAGCAAATGAAAGCTAAAGTGGAAGCGTTAGGCGGATAGACTTTAATTCTTACACTGAAAATTAAAAAAATGCTACTGATATTCAGTAGCATTTTTTATATATTAAATTCAGCTATTTTCGGTTATTAAAAAGGTGTATGGCATTCAAGTATTTTGTTGCACCTTTTTCAGATTGGTCGTATAAAAAACCATTTAATTCTGGATGATTTTCTTCTACCCAACTTAATAACATATTTCTGTTTTGTATAAATATAGCTTCTTTAAAGTTTATGTATTCGTAGGTTTCAATGCTACTAATTTTATCATGATTAAATTGGAACAATTGTTTCGTTATAATAGGCTCTCCGTGAAGAAAAGATATCCTTTTATCAATTTTTGAAACATTAACTATCACAATACTATCCTCTTGCTTGATTTGGAGAATTTTATAAGTTGGTTCAAAAATAGCATCCCATTTTAACCAATCTTGATATTCATTAAGACTATATATTTGCTCGTAATCACCTTCTTTAGTCCATAAACTATCCGTAAATAGGGTTATTGTGTTAAATGTTTTTGGGTGGTTAAGATGCTTGAAGTATTTTTTTACAAGTTCAATTTTGTTAATTTCTTTATCTGAATTTTTACAGGAATTCATTCCCACAGATAAGATTAATGATATGACCAAAGTTATGATTATCTGCAAGTAGTTTTTCATCAAGACAAGCTACAACTTATTTTAAAATTTTATAGTCTATCCCTCAACAATCCGCTTTATAACTCGTAATTTATGGGTGTGTATATGTTTATCTACATTATAAATTCCTGAATGATCCAGTCTATCTATACGGACTTTACCATGTGCATGAATGATGAAATTGTCGGGCATAATTATTCCAACATGAACTATTTGTCCCTCGTCATTATCAAAAAAAGCTAAATCGCCTGGATCACTTTCTTCAATAAAGCTTAACGCTTCACCTTGTGTAGCTTGTTGTGAGGCATCTCTAAATAACTTATATCCATTTAGTTTATAAACCATTTGAGTAAATCCAGAACAATCTATACCAAAAGGTGTTTTACCTCCCCAAAGGTAAGGAGCATTTAAATATGTAAAAGCTGTTTTTAATAGGTGCTCCTTTGGTGCTTTGTCATTAACAGTATTACCATCGTGTGTATGCTGCAATAAGTCCAATCCATTTAGGCTTGAACCTAAAGGAATTGGATATAATTGACTGTCGTTATCTTCTATAAACTCGACTAAATCAGTTGAGAGTACAGGCAGTTCTAGATGTATTTTTTTGTAATCTTCTTCAGAAATATTAACATACTGCTTATTATCTATCCAACCTTCGTACTTATCAAAGCCTAAACGAATTTTACTCCAAGCTTTTCGTTTTTCAAGTACTTTAAAATAATCACCATACAATACTTGAGATACAAGTTCGCTTGTATCACTGGGTTCCAATCGTAATGGAACAATGCTTAAATTACAAATACCATATTGCATGCAAAAAATACCGTATTAGTTTCTTTCGATAATAACTGCCGAAGCACCACCACCACCATTACAAATAGCGGCTGCACCAATTTTTGCATTGTTTTGTTCTAAAACATTTAATAAAGTAATTAAAATACGAACTCCTGAACAACCCAGTGGGTGACCTAAAGAAACAGCTCCACCGTTAACGTTTACATTTGAATCGTTGAGTCCTAAAATTTTCATATTCGCTAAACCAACAACTGAAAACGCTTCATTGAATTCAAAGAAATCAACATCTTTAATACTCATACCAATTTTATCTAATGCTTTAGGTAAGGCTTTAGCAGGTGCTGTTGTAAACCATTCAGGCTCATGAGCAGCATCAGCATAACTTTTTATGGTTGCCAATATTTTCAAACCTAATTCGTCAGCTTTCTCACGGCTCATTAACACCATAGCTCCAGCGCCATCATTAATGGTAGAAGCATTGGCGGCTGTTACTGTTCCTTCTTTAGTAAAAGCGGGACGTAAAGTAGGAATTTTTTCTAATTTCACATTGCTGAATTCTTCATCTGTGTCTACTACTAATGCATCGCCACGACGTTGTGGTACTTCAACAGGAACAACTTCATTGTTAAATTTTCCTGCTTTCCATGCTGCAGCAGAACGTTGGTAAGACTGTATAGCATAGGCATCCTGATCTTCACGAGAAAATTTATATTCGGTAGCACAAGCATCTGCACAAACTCCCATAGCATTTTGGTCGTAAGCATCCACTAAACCATCACGTTGCATACCATCTTCCATTTTAGCAGGACCAAATTTTGTGCCAGTTCTAGCATGTAAATAATGCGGAATTAAACTCATATTTTCCATACCTCCAGCAACTACTATTTCAGCATCGCCTAGAGCTATGGCTTGTGCTGCTTGCATCACAGCTTTCATTCCAGAAGCACAAACTTTGTTAATAGTTGTACATGGAACAGTATTAGGTATTCCTGCGTAAATTGCCGCTTGCCTAGCAGGTGCTTGTCCAGCTCCTGCTTGTACAACATGACCCATAATAACCTCTTGAACTAATTCGGGCTTTAAGTTTATTTTGTTTAAAGCACCTTTTATAGCTGTAGCTCCTAAACGAGGTGCTGGAACGGTTGAAAGGGATCCTAAAAAACTACCAATTGGTGTTCTAGCTGCTGATACAATGACGACTACTTTACTCATGTTTTTTACGTTTATTTTTTTAATGCCACAAAATTAATCATTTTTTAATAGAATGTAGAATGATTAGCATTTTATACACCCATAATTTTCGACTATATTTTACTACATTTGAAAATATTTCACCATTCTATGAAAGACTTTATAAATACACTATATAGAAATCATTCACTAGGCTATAAGTTTTTGCTTTTTATATCAACAACATTTTTAATTGTGTATTTATTTCCTAAAAGTGGAAAATTTAAATATAATTTTGAAAAAGGAAAGCCATGGCAATCCGAAAACCTATATGCACCTTTTAATTTTGCAATAAAAAAGACTGACGCTGAAATAGCAACTGAAAAACAAGAAATTAAAGATGCTGTTCCCTTATATTTTAATCTAGATAGCGCTGTTCCAAATACGGTTACCAATAATTTTAACCGAGAATTTAAGTCCATTTTTCCAGATTCTATTCAAGTATATAAACGTAATGTTTTAAAACAAGCGGGTACAACAATCATAGATAAACTTTACCATTTTGGTGTTTTAAATGATGATTATAACTATCCAGATGCTAAAAAGGTGATTATTTTAGAGGGTCGTGTTGAAAAAGAACAAACTCAATTTGGTAATTTAGTAGAAGAAAGTCAATTAACTGAAATCATTGTTAAAGTCCTTGAGGATAACGACTTGCAGTCTTATAAAAACGAGTTTACTTCACTGTTTTTTGATTTAGTTGAACCTAATCTAGAATATAACAAAGAGTTTTCTTCACGTGTTCTTCAGGAAGAATTGGATAAAGTGTCTTTTACTCGTGGTAGTGTAGAACGCGAAACCTTAATTATTTCGAAAGGTGAAGTAGTGGAAGGTATAAAATTTCAAATATTAAAATCATTAGAGTCTGAATATGAGTCGCAGGTATGGAATAAATCCAATTATCTATGGATTGTATTTGCATACACCCTTTTAGTAGCATTAGCATTACTCATGTTGTTATTATTTTTACGTAAATACCGCATGTCTGTTTTTGAAAACAATGTAAAAGTCACCTTTATTTTCTTTAATGTAGCCTTCATGGTTTTAATCACCACGTTGGTAGTAAATTACAATTCTCAATACATATATGTGGTACCTATTTGTATTTTACCTTTGGTGCTAAAAGCTTTTTTTGATGCGCGTTTAGGACTGTTCACACACGTTTTAACCGTTTTATTATTAGGACTGGTAGTACCAAACAGTTACGAATATATGTTCTTGCAAATTATTGCTGGAATAGTTACAATTCTAACGGTTTCAGAATTATACAAACGTGCCAATTTATTTATTTCTGTTGGACAAATCACGTTAATATATATTGTTGCCTATTTTGCTTTTTTTGTGATTCATGAAGGTAGTGTAGAAACCCTCCACTGGGAAACCTTTGGGATGTTTGTACTGTGTGGATTAGCTACCTTATTTGTGCAACCATTAATCTATGCTTACGAAAAACTCTTCGGTTTGGTGTCAGATGTCTCTTTATTAGAACTATCAGATACAAATACCAAGCTGTTAAAAGAACTATCAAATAAAGCGCCAGGAACATTTCACCACTCTTTAAACGTAGCCAATTTAGCCGAAGCAGCTGCTAATGAAATTGGAGCCAACGCCATGTTGGTGCGTGTTGGTGCATTATATCATGACATCGGTAAAATGAAAAACCCTACCTATTTTACCGAAAATCAATCTACAGGAATCAATCCTCATGATGAATTATCGCCAGCTGAAAGTGCTCATATTATAATAAATCACGTAATTGATGGTATTGAAATAGCCCGAAAAAATAATCTTCCGGATCGTGTTATCGATTTTATAAGAACCCATCACGGAACCAGTGTAGTATATTATTTTTATATGAAAGAAAAGGAAGTCAATGAACTGATAGAAATAGAAGACTTCATGTATCCAGGTCCAAAACCTTTTAGTAAAGAAACGGCTATTTTAATGATGTGTGATAGTGTAGAAGCGGCTTCCAAAAGTTTAAAAGAACCAACATCCACAAAAATTGACGATTTTGTAGAAACGATATTAAACAAACAAATGAATGATGACCAGTTTTTAAATGCCAATATTACCTTTAAAGAAATTCAATCTATTAAAAAGATATTGAAGCAAAAGCTGACCAACATTTACCACTTACGTATAGAGTATCCTGAATAAGTCATTTATTTATCACCTTGTAATTTCTTTAACATTACTTTATAAGTATTTCCTTATTTTTGTTCATGACACTAAAACCAATTATAATATGAGGAAATCACTATTATGCGTTTTGGCACTTTCAACTATCGTTGCTTGTAAAGATGACCAAAACAAAACTGAAAAAGAAGATGTTTCTATGACTATTACTTATCCAGAAACTAAAAAAGTAGATACCATTAACACGTATTTTGATACACCTGTTCAAGATCCTTACCGCTGGTTGGAAGATGATTACGCTGAAGACACCAAAGCTTGGGTAAAGGCTCAAAACGAAGTGACGTTTAATTATTTAGATCAAATTCCTTTCCGAAGCAAGTTGAAACAACGCATGGAAACACTTTGGAACTATGAAAAGATTTCAGCACCATTTATAGAAGGGGATTATACCTATTTCTATAAAAATGATGGCCTTCAAAACCAATCCGTGTTATACAGAAAAGATGCTGATGGAAACGAAGAAGTGTTTTTAGATCCAAACGCCTTTTCAAAAGATGGTACAACGTCTCTTGGCGGTTTAAGTTTTACAGAAGATGGTTCAATGGCTGCCTATGCTATTTCTGAAGGTGGAAGTGATTGGCGAAAAATTATCGTTTTAAAAACAGAAAATAAAGAAATTATTGGCGACACCATTATGGATGTTAAATTTAGTGGCATGTCTTGGTACAAAAATGAAGGATTTTATTACTCCAGTTATGAGAAGCCTAAAGGCAGTGAATTGTCAGCTAAAACGGATCAACACCGTTTATTTTATCATAAATTAGGAACACCACAAAGTGAAGATAAAGTTGTTTTTGGCGATACAGAAAAACGTCGCTATGTAGGAGGTTCGGTAACACAGGATGAAAACTACTTGGTAATTACCGCAGCAAATTCTACCTATGGAAATGAGTTGTATATTAAAGACTTACGTAACAATGGGCCGATTGTAAAAGTGGTTGACAATTTTGAAAGTAGTAGTAATGTTATTAACAACGATGGTAAAACATTCTTTGTGGTAACCGATTTTGAGGCACCTAATAAACGCATAGTAAAATTCAATTTAGATTCATTTGAACAAGCCAATTGGGAAAATGTAATTCCAGAAACTGAAAATGTACTTTCAGTATCTAAAGGTGCTAATTATATTTTTGCAGAGTATATGAAAGATGCGGTATCTGTTGTAAAACAATATAATTTTGATGGAACTTTGGTACGCGATGTAAGCTTACCAGGAATTGGTTCTGTTGGTGGTTTTGGTGGTAAAAAGGAAGCAACGACTTTATACTATTCGTTTACAAATTATACAGCACCAGGCACTATTTATGCGTATGATCCTGAGACTGGAGAATCAACGGTTTACCAAAAGCCAAATATCGATTTTAATTCGGAAGACTTTGAGTCGAAACAAGTGTTCTATTCCTCTAAAGATGGTACCAAAATACCAATGATTATCACCTATAAAAAAGGCACTGAATTAAACGGAAAGAATCCAACGATGTTGTATGCCTATGGTGGTTTTAATATCAGTTTAACGCCATCGTTTAGTATTGCCAATGCTGTATGGATGGAAAATGGAGGTGTTTATGCCGTTGCTAATTTACGTGGTGGTGGCGAATATGGTAAAAAATGGCATAATGCAGGAACACAAATGCAAAAGCAAAATGTGTTTGACGACTTCATTGCCGCAGCCGAGTACTTAATCAAAGAAAACTATACGTCTTCTGATTATTTAGCTATAAAAGGAGGTAGTAACGGTGGTTTATTAGTTGGTGCAACAATGACTCAGCGACCAGATTTAATGAAAGTAGCTATTCCACAGGTGGGCGTTTTAGATATGTTACGTTACCACACTTTTACAGCAGGAGCTGGTTGGTCCTTTGATTATGGAACATCGGAACAAAGCAAAGAGATGTTTGAATATATTAAGGCGTATTCGCCAGTGCATAATGTAAAAGCAGGTGTTCAATATCCAGCAACGTTAGTAACCACAGGCGATCATGACGATCGTGTGGTGCCAGCACATAGTTTTAAATTTGCTGCTGAATTACAAGACAAACAAACAGGAACGAATCCAACCCTGATAAGAATTGAAGTGAATGCAGGCCATGGCGCTGGAAAATCTACGGAAGCTACTATTAACGAGCAAGTGGATATTCAAGCGTTTGCTTTGTATAATATGGGAATTAAAACGTTGAAGTAAATCTGAAATAACGTTCTAGCCATTAATAAAATTAAAAAGCCCAAACATGTGTTTGGGCTTTTTATATTTTATCATTTTGACCGCAGCTTGTTAGTTGGTAAATCTGTAATAAAATTCCTTTTATAGGAACGAGAACACGTAACAAGATGATACATTCGCAACGGACTTACATCTGCTTTACAAACTCTAAAAACACCTCTTTATGACGCTCCAAATCCATGTTGCCAGATAAGGACGCACGAACAATATAATCTTTATCGCCTTCCTTGGTGGTGCCTTGAGTGGAAGTTGCGGGAATGGTCCAATAGCAGCCTTTTAACTGACCATAACTCACACAAAACTTACTTTCGTTAGGTATTTCCGTAATCATCAAGTTGATTAATTTTAAGTTCAAAACACGTTTATGGGCTTCTTTTTCTTCAGCTGTACGGCCTTTTGTTGGTAAATCTAATGAAAATACAGAAGGCGTAAAACCTTGTTCAGCCAAGTCATCAGAAACAAAATTAATTTTAGCTTCTGGTAAAACGTCCTGGATAAAGTTTACAAATTTTCGGGTATTTACATAAGCATCGGCAATACGCTGATTCATAGTTGGTAATTGCTGTGCTAAAATTTCATATTGTAATGCGGTTGCTTCGTTGTCACAAAGTGCTAAATGCAGCGCTATTTTATCCATCAACGTTTCTGTTTTGGTGTTTCCTACAGCGTATCCAGCAGTACATTTTCCACCACTAGGAAATTTGGAACCACTGGCATAAGAAATGGTTCTTACTGTAGATAAAATTTCACCTTCTCCTAAAAAGTGCACATTCGGACAAAACGTTTGATCTAAAATAAAAACAGGATCAATTGCTGTTTTACCGCTGGCTGTTCTACGGACTTTAGTCAAGGCAGCTTTTAAATCTTGAAGGTTTGGAACTTCCACTCGTGGGTTTGTTGGAATTTCAGCTATAATGTACGGAACCGCATCTTGTTTGGCAATGCGTTCCAAAACGGTATCTATACTTTGTACCATATCGTTGTCACCATCTACCGGTAAATCTACAACGTCAACTTGATCCAAGCAATCTGCTACGCGTCTGGCTTGGTCATTGGTGCCTCCATAACAATTTGGTGGTACAATAAATTTAATGGCTTTTCCTGGATGATTTTCTTGGGCATCGTGAATAAGTCCCATCATAATAGCATATTGCATGGATAAACCACTAGAAGCCACCAAGGGCTTGGAAATGGTGCCTGTAATATTTTTTAGGCTATTTAAAACCTGTTTTTTATGAGTGTCGGTATCCCTCTTTATAGGTTGGAAATCCAATTTATTCACCAAGGTCTTTAGAGCTATGAGCGAATTTTCAGGCGTCATAGCAATCGTTTCACGACGACGCACATGCTGAATATCCGAAATGTATGACACGTTTTCTTCACCATTTACGAGTAAAATACTGCCCAAATGCTCATGGAGATTTATGTAAAAATCAATATTCGCATTTAAATCTGTTTGTTCAATGGTATCTTGATGGGATATAAAAACCGTACTTCCTTTAAAATCGAGAATCGCTTTTGAATTATCTACATGAATTAATTCGAAATTATAACCATACACCGCTTTAATGGTTTCCGTATCAAAACAGTCGGGTAGTTCTCTCGTGTAAAGGATTTGTGTTTTTTTATTTTGTAATAAATTGGTTCTTAAAATGGCTAAAATCGGAATTGTCATCGATGAAAAACTGATAACATGTTTAGAATCAAGCTGGTTTAGATTTGCAATTCCCCATTCTAACACGCAGGATAGGGGATGACCCAAGCGGATATAATCATAAGCCGTTGGTAAGTTTCTTAATGCGGAAGTTGTGGCATTATTGGTTTTGTATAAGTGTTCAAACGCGTTTAGAAATTCCGTTTTTGCCAACGACTCATTATAAATATCTAGTCGATGGGTTGTTAGATTCAGCCAGTCTGGTGGCATGTTTTCAATAACAGTTTCAATATATTTTAGCATTTTTGGATCTTGCATGTTTTTACTTTTGAATAGAGCTGCAAGGTACGGAAAATAGCTTTTTTTAAAGAAGCTTTTAAGGGGTTTGGCCTTTTTTTATGATTTAAAGCGCATGTCTTTTTAAATAGAATTTTATAACGTGCTTTACAAGAGAGGTTGCGTAATACAGTCCTCAATTAGCGCACATAAATCCAATAAAAAACCGCGAGGATTTTCGGAAGTAGTTGGTAACGAGTAATGCATTATTGCCACCATTTATTTTATCAGTTTAACAAAATTCGGATATAAATTCTCTGTTTTCCCATTGTTCGTTTTAATTGCAAAAGTTATTGGTAATATTATATTCAGTGCATAAAGTCCGATAAACACGTAAAATAGTATATTATAAGTCCCATAATGCATTATTTTAAATAGAGCAAAAGTAAATATTGAAATATAAGTTAATATTGACCAAACTATCTGGAAATTCAAAAGATTTGCACCAATTTCTTTAAGTCCGATTATTTTATCTTTCTTGTTCATCCATAAAATCAGCGGAACAACAATGTTTCCAATTGGTATTGCTAAAAAGACTATTACTGAAAGATGAAAAATTATTAAATAACTTTTATCCGTTTGTTTTCCGTAATCTAAAATATCTTCAGCATTTATGTTTAGAACCTCGCAAATCAAATTCAAGGTTTTTCCACGAGGTTCACTTTCGTTGTTTTCAATTCGTTGAATTGTTCTTAAATTCACTTTAGCAGATTCAGCCAGCTCCTCTTGAGACAGTCCTTTTTTCTTTCTTACTTCTTTAATTTTTTTTCCAATTTCAGTCATAATTAATTTTGGTTTATTGTTCAGACAAAACTATTTATGAATCTATCATTTTGATAACGGTTTCTTTGCGACATTTTTACGACTTTCTTGTCAATCTGTTGATTTCGTTGCGTTTTTAAAGGGTCTATTTATGGTTTGTTAAGTGTGTTAAGCAACTAATTTAGCAAATACAAACCGAATAGAAAATCCGCGAGGATTGTTAGAAGTAGGCTAGAACAAGCAATTACTTATAGCCATTGTTGTGCTTTCGTTATTTTTTAATCAATTTCTTTATCAATCAATTCGATAATTTGCTTAATTCTTATTATTAATGCTTCAGATTGAGCATTAGCAGAATGATTGTATATTATTGCAAATGAAGCCATACCTTCCAATTCTTTATTATCAATTATATCTATTTTAGAAACTGTGTTCTGTGAATTACCGCTTGGAATTTCTAACTTTTTTTTATTATCGTCTAATAACCAAATATGTTCAGTATTATTTACAAAGTTGTTAGCAATTTCTCTTGAAATACCTAATTCTCTAATAAACGGTTCTAGCTGTTGGTACATTTGATTAGTCCATATTGATTCAAGTTCTTGTAGTGTAACTATGTCAGATGACCAATTTGATAATAACTGTTTTAAATTTTGATTTGTTATCAAACGAAGATTTTCAGAATTGGTCAAATCACTTTGTACTGGATTAAAGGTTGGGTCAATGTCTATTTCAGCTATTGACTTTACCAAACTAGCTCGAGAAATTTGGTCGGGATTATCTATAGCTTTATAAATTTTTAGAGCAGATTTGACGATATTCTCTCTCATTAGCATTTTCTGTTCTAATTGAATTAGATTGGCTTGATAAACGTCTCTTAATTGAGTTAAAATGATTTGTTCCTTTTTGACATCTTTTTTTGTTTCATTGAAGTTGTTTACTTGAAGTGCAATGAGAATCCCTATCACAACCAAAAATATTTCTCCGATAGCGTAAATTAGATACTTACTGAATTTATTTTCAGAGAGTAGTTTTTGTCTAATTTTTCTAAAGAATTTTATCATTGGTTAGCGGTTTGTCATAATGAAGACAACGGTCACGGCTATAAGTAGTTGCGTGGGTTGGCATTTAACTTTGCAAGTACACACCAAACTGAAAATCCGCGAGGATTTTCAGAAGTAGGCGAGAACGAGCAATTACTTATAGCCATTGTTGTGTGGCGTTTTTTTATTTTTTTAAATAATCAAATATAATGAACGGAAGCAAAGCAAATGCAAAAAACAAAATCATTGTATAAATCAAATCAGCAAATTTTCCGTGCTTATCTACTTCAGGTTCTCTATTAAAAATTACTTTATATAGTCGCCTAGTAGGATATTGAACTATTAATAGCGATAATGGATAAATAAAACTTACACTATTTAAATCAGAGATGTTTTCTTGATAATAATTCCTGAATAAATACCCATAACAGAAGAAGCCAACTGCAACCATAAGGCTTTTAATATAAAAGTCATTTATTCTCAACATTTCATAGTCCATAAAAAACCAAAGTCCGATTCCCATTCCAGTAAATAAAGTCCATTTTTCAATTATTTCAACACTATCTGTCAAATAGGGAACAAAAAAATGAATTAAGACCGCTATTATTGAAATGTAAAAACCAATTTTAAATCGTTTACTAATCTTTAATTCTGATTTATCCTCTTTAAATCTTTTATTATTTGCTTTTGTTGAAAGAGTCAAAGGATTTTTTAAATTACTTATATCAACCGTTGAATAAAATTTGTTGTCGGTTTGTTGGGTAACTTTACCTCCAAAATCAATTTTATAATGTTTGTTTTCGATAGTTACCACATAAACGTTGTCAAATTCCTTATCATTTTTTGATATGTAAACCAAAAGCTCCTTATCGTTTAATCTTTTGTCTATATTTTCACCTTTAGTTAAACCTTTAATTTCCACATTGTATTCAATTCCCTCTGGATATTCGAGATAATTTACCAAATAGAAAAAATGTTCATTGTCAAGAAGATTGTCAGCCATTATTATTTGTCTGTCAATCTCTTTTTCGAAAATCTTAAAGTTTAGTTTTGAAGAAAAATTGTCAGAATATAAATCTATCCAATTCTCCAAAGCCTGTTTCACGTCATTTAGAGAAGCTCCTTTTATTTCTATAATGTTTTTCATTTACGATTTTCTCATATGACACACAACAAGCGTATATAGTTACTAGTGTCTTTATTTCTGATTTAGAAACAGAAGCTTTTACGCCTGCTTTGTTTTGTTTTTAAAAAGTGAAAATACCATAAATACTTAAAAGATGTTTACGGATACCCATAAATTATAACTGATTTTAGATGAATGTGTTAAAATTGGCGTTCAACCACTCGTTTGGGTTTTAAGTTGGGGTTCATAATTATTTCAAAATCTATAACACCAAGTACCAGTTCTTCTTCGGTAATGACATCTACTTGCCACATGCCTGGTTTTACATTATTTTTATAGGTATAACCACGAAAGCCCGCGTTTCGGCCACCTGTAATATTGTAACCAATATCTTCTATAACGTCCCATGTTTTAGTGACTGGGTTAAACCATTTCCAACGGTGGAATATGGCTTTTTTAATTTGTGTTGGTGCAAATATAGAAGCAAATATATATACGTTTTCATCGGGTTGGTGAATGAATTTTATTCGGTGATCACGCCAAAACACATACCAATCGTCTCGCTCATAAGTCACATAATAGGTGTTATCTATTTTCGCCACGTTGTGAGCAACCAAACCTGCGTCTAATGCTAAAGGAACAGGTGGTATGAGCTTGAAACAATAAAAAATATTAATGGTTGCATACAGGCCTAAAATAATTGGAATGAGTTTTTTTAGGCGAACTTCATTTCGTGTACTCGGACTTTTTCTGTAAATGATGGCAATTAATAAAAGGGTAAGTACCAAACTAATTAACCCTGAAATAATAAATATGTTTGTATTCATTTCCTTTATAAAAACAGGAATCATAAAGGTGAAAAAGGTAAAACTGACAAAAAAATAGACGCTGAACTGTAGATATTTATTGGAAATTCTTTTTTTTAGGAATTCATTAGCAAAGAGTAATGCTAATAAAATGATAAAAAAAGAGATGGTTTTTGATAGCGAAACACTACGTGAAAAATAAATAACATAAGCGCTAGACAAACCACCAAAGAAAAACTGTATGGCTAGTGGTAAATACATTTCGTATTTGCCCAGGAATGTGTTTTTCCAAGCACCATCATCGGTTAAATTATAGAGGTAGAGTGCAATGGATAAGGCGGTCATATGTAAACATAACACCGTTAAATCGTAAATGCGATCTATACGTCCCAGAGTTAGGGAGTCGAAAATAAATCCACCAATAAAGAAAATAATAGGTGCATATTTTTCGTGCCGCCTAATGACATTTCTGAAGCGACTATTTTGAAACTTTATGTATGTTCTTTTATAACGCATGAACGGATATTGTGCGTTAATTTATAAAATAGTGCGCGGTAAATGGTAATGAGGATGCGCTTTTTATCCAAATGGGTTAAACTTTACTTCAATGCCTAAAAAATTTCAGTAAATCTTGTTTTAAGTTTAGCAGAATGCTCTATCAGTGTTTCATGCTTTTCGATAAAAATTCTTAAAAACAAAAAAGCCTCACTAAAAATAGTGAAGCTTTTTGTGAGCCCTGAAGGATTCGAACCTTCGACCGCCTCCTTAGAAGGGAGGTGCTCTATCCAGCTGAGCTAAGAGCCCTCAATGTTAAAAAGTCGGGGTGGCAGGATTCGAACCTGCGACCTCCGCGTCCCAAACGCGGCGCGATAACCGGGCTACGCTACACCCCGAAAATACGGTTATCTAAATAATGCGGAGAGACAGGGACTCGAACCCTGGCGACACTTACGCGTCGACAGATTAGCAATCTGCTCCATTACCACTCTGGCACCTCTCCATTAAATATAAAAGAACGTTCTTTTAATGCGGATGCAAATGTAACCATCCATTATAAAGAACGCAACTATTTTTAGAACTTTTTCAGTGAAAAATGACAATTTTTATCTACAGATTCAAAATTGGTGTAATAACTACCTATTAGTGAACTGATAAAAGATTTTTTGCATAGTGGTATGAAATACTTTTAAAATTGTCAATTATTAAATTAGCTGTTTCATAATTCTGATTTTTGGAGTGCAAACTTTTATAACCCACACAAAAAATACCTGCTGCATTTGCCGCTTTGATACCATTAGTTGAATCTTCAATTACCAGGCATTGTTCTTTCCTAAAACCAGAACTTTCTGCAGCTTTTAAAAATATTTCAGGGTGTGGTTTAGACGCTTTTAAATCGGCTCCACTTAATTTTGCTTTGAAATATTGATTTAGTTCAAACCGATTAAAGACACTCTCAATGGTTTGCATGGATGCGGATGAAGCCAATACTAAAGTCACGTTGTTTTTATGATAATCTTTTATTAATTCTAAAACACCATCAATAAGTTGTAAACTACTATCCGTTACAAATAAATCTTTGAAAATGTTTCGTTTAATCTGTACCAGTTCTTCGGGAGCATTTTCTAATTTAAAATGATTACAAAGTTGTCTGCATACATTAATGGTAGATTGTCCGGTAAAGGATTGATAGTGTTCCTCGGTAACCTCTAAATCTAATGTGTTAAACATGCCATAATAAGCCTTATGGTGTAGTGGTTCTGTGTCTACAATAACACCATCCATATCAAATAATACTGCTTTTAACATACGTTTCTGTTTTGTTTAGAGTTTTAATGTGTTACTTTTTTGCAAATTAATGCTATGCGTTCTTCTTTCATATTTGTTGCAAAAAAGATGTAAGTATCTCCACCATCAGTTATTTTTAATTTCTTCCGAATGGAAGCAACGGATTCTGGGAAATTTCGAGTTGTAATATTAGCCTTTTTTAAACCTAGTTTTTTAAATGCTTTTTTATTGTACGGAATAATCGTTATTACTTCAAATGTACGGCCTGGAAAAGCTACAAGCTGGTTACTGGTGTATAAATGTGTATGCTGATGTAGTTTATCTAACTTTAAGTGACTAGAAATGGTATTGAATGCACCCGATTTTAAAATGGCAGCATTGGGTTCATAAATGTAACGTTTGGGTAAGCTGTAAGTTGCTTGTGTAAGCGCTTCTTCGTTTATTTTAAAATTGAAGGTTTGTTGCTGACTTTTATTGAGGTTTATAGTTTTGATTGCTATAGGACCTTTATAATCGTTTTTAAGTATCCAAAGTAACTCCTTAACCTCATTATTTATAGCTACAATATGAATCTCTTTAATGGCATGTAATTCTTGAATACCTGCTGAAATATCTAATAATGGAGCTGTTTTTAATAAGATATTATTGGTGTGCTTGAATAAATTTTCTAAATGATTTGGTACATTGGGTAAACAATCTTTTAAGAAAAAAACTTTGCCTTTACTATCATGACGACGAGAAGGGTCTATATAAATCCAATCAAAGGTTTGATTTTTTAAATAAACAATCCCATCTTCTGATATGGTTTGAATATTATTAACCTCTAACTGCTTGAAATTATAAGCTACAAGTTCAGATAAACTTTTATTTATTTCGCAATGAACAACGTGTTGAAATTTTTTAGCGAAATAATAACAATCTACTCCAAATCCGCCAGTTATATCTAATAGCTGATTTCCAGAAATTAAAGAAGCTTTGTATTGGGCAGTTTCTTCGGAAGATGTTTGCTCAATATTAAGTTTGTTGGGATAATAAATTAATGGTGTATTAAACCACGTTGGTAATTTATTTTTACTGCGTTTTTTTGCTTCAATTTGTTCTACCAATTCTTTGATAGAAACAGATTGATTTGGCGTTTTTCCAAATAATAACTTGGTACTATCAGCCTCTAATTGTGCATCAATAAATTCCTGATTTTCGGTATTTAATAAAGCAAGATTCAAATTAGATTATAAATTCTTGGTTAAACTCTGAACGACTTTATTTTCGGATAAAAATTCTTTCAAAATTACCTTTAACGCGGTATAAGTTGGGATGGCAATGATCATGCCTACAATGCCAAAGAGTAGGCCTGCAATTATAATTACAAGAAAAATTTCCAATGGGTGAGATTTTACACTTCTAGAAAAAATAATTGGCTGACTAATAAAATTATCAATCAATTGACCGATAGCAATAACAATTAAAACATAAACCGTTTCAGGCAGTATTACCTCGCTAAAACTGGTTCCTAAATTACTGGTCATGGTTAATAATATCATGATGCAACCACCAATTACAGGTCCTAAATAAGGCACTAAATTAATTAAAGCACATAAAAATGCTATTACTACCGCATTTTCTACACCTATAATTAGTAAACCTATGGTGTAAATTATAAAGATAACGGATATTTGAAAAACAAGCCCAACAAAATAGCGTGAGAGTAAATCTTTTATTTTTTCGATTGAATTTTTAACACGACTTACATTTCTATCCGGAACAAGTGTCAATAAACTATTCTCAAATAACTTACTATCTTTTAAAAAGAAAAATGAAATAAATAAAACCGAAAACAAGCCAATGCTAAAACTACCTAATCCACTAACAACGGAGTTTAAAAATTCAGGGATGACACTAAAGTCTATTTGTCCTAATAATCCTGAATCTTCTAATGTTTTGCCGGAATTAAAATTATTTACATTAAAATGCGAAACAGCTTCATTATAAATGTTGTTAATATTGCCTTGTAATTTATCGATATCCAGCAACGATAAATTATGCCCTTGCTCTACAATTAATGGAATGAACAGTCCAACGAGTCCTATGATAAATCCTAAAAGCAGAATTATGGTAACAGCTACGGCTAAAAGGTTATTAAACTTTAGCCGACGTCGTAAAAAAGCAACAATGGGTCTTCCCGTTAATGAAATAACGGCAGAAATAGCAATGTAAACAATAACGGATTGTATTTTATAAATAAAAAACACAAGAATTGCTATACCTAACATATAGCCAACAGCGCGCAAAATACCGGTTGAAATGTCTTTAGAATTCATGCATCAAATATACAGATTGAAAATGAAATGTTTAGCAATTAGGTGTCATTAAGTTGCTTGGTAAATTCGTACAGGCAAATACTAGTAGCTTGAACCACATTCATGCTACTATTTTTACCATACATTTCTAGGTGAATAACAGCATCTGCTATTGTTAAAATTGTTTCTGAAACACCAAAATTTTCGGCACCAATGACTAGAGCAATAGGCTGATTAGTTTTAAAATGTAACTGATTTATAGGCTGACTGTTTTCAGTAATTTCCAAAGCAATTATTTGATAACCTTTGGCTTTGTAATTGGAAACCGTTTCAAAACTATTATTATTAATTTCAAATGACACATATTTTTCTGTTGCTCGAGACGTTTTAGCTGATTTTCGTCCGAGTTCTAAATGGTTACCACAGAGAATTAATTTCTCTATACCAAAAGCATCTGCTGTCCGGAATAAACTACCAATGTTTGGGGCATTTGTAATGCCGTCACAAATAACCGTTATAGGGTAGTTGCGAGGTGTAAATTTTGAAGTGTCATGTGTTAGTTGCATATTTTATTAATGCTCAAAAGCGTATTTAATAATATTAGCACCCATTTTTAGAGCTTTTTCGCGAACTTCTGGTGGGTCGTTATGGATTACTTCATCTTCCCAACCATCGCCCAAATCGCTTTCTACTGTAAAAAGCACCACCAATCTGTTTTCTTGAAATATCCCAAACGCTTGTGGACGTTTACCATCATGCTCATGTATTTTTGGTAAGCCTTCTGGGAAATTATACACCGTATTAAAAATGGGATGGTTTGCGGGTAGTTCTATCATGTCGGTGTTCGGAAAAACGGTTTTTAAAGCTTCTGTAACATAGGGTTTCATTCCGTAATTATCATCAATATGCAGAAAGCCACCTGACAATAAATAGTTTCGTAAGTTTTCAGCATCGGCATCGCTAAAATACACATTGCCATGACCCGTCATGTGTATAAATGCATACTGAAAAATATCAATACTCCCAGCTTCTACCGTTTCAGGTTTTTCGTTAATTTTAGTATTAATATTGGTATTGCAAAATTGAATCAAATTTGGAAGTGCTGTTGGATTTCCATACCAGTCACCACCGCCTTTATATTTTAAAACGGCTATTTCTTGAGCAAAAATACTACATGATATTAGTAATAGGAGGCTGGTTATAAGCTGCTTCATAGGGTTTCATTTACAAATGCCACACTGTGACAAGCAACAATAGCTGCTGTTTCTGTTCGTAATCTGGTTTCTCCCAAAGTTACAGGAATAAACTTATTTTTAATAGCCGTTTCAATTTCTTTAACACTAAAATCGCCTTCAGGTCCAATAAGAATGGTTATTGGCGCGCCCGATTTAATTTCATGTTTTAACGGTTTTTTAATTTGGTCTTCACAGTGCGCAATAAAGAGTTGCCCAGTAAAAGGCTGCCTAATAAATTCAGAAAAAGGGATTGCCTCGTTTAAAGTTGGCATATAACAATTAAGAGATTGCTTCATTGCCGATTGAACTATTTTTTCATATCTATCATACTTTATTACGTGACGTTCGCTATGATCGCAGATAATAGGTGTAATAGTAGTAATACCAATTTCGGTTGCTTTTTCTAAAAACCACTCAAACCGATCGTTCATTTTCGTTGGTGCTACAGCTAAATGCAAATTATAGTTTAAAGGTTTTTGGAGTTCTTTAGCTATTATTTTAGCTTCACATTTCTTGATGGCATCCCGAGTTATTTCGGCAGAAAATAACCAACCTTTGCCATTAGTAATGTGAAGGGTATCTCCCATATTTTTCCGAAGTACTTTAACAATATGACGACTTTCATCTTTGTCAAAAGTAAAGCTATCGGTAGTTTCAGAAATATGTGGATTATAAAATAGCTGCATGGTTATTTTTTTTCGACTATTTTCAGGACTTTAATTTCTTTAATGTCTTTTGGCTCATATGAATTTAGAACTAAATAATACCAGGATTTTTCTTTGAGTTCAAACGAGAATAAGTCTCGGTCACTTAAGGGTACATTCATAATTACTTTTTCTAAATCTGGATTCAATTTTCCTGGAGCAAACCAACCTGTATCGCCATTTCTATTAGCGTTTCTATCCATAGAGTATTCTTTTGCTAATTTGCTAAAAGGGACTCCTTCTTTGTATTTTTTGGAAATGGTTTTAATCAAACTTTCTGCTGTTTCAGCATCTATTTTATTTCCATCTAGAAATATATAATTGGCACGATAATGCGTTGTTGTAAAACGGTCGACTACTTTATAACGTGTTATTTCCATTTGATTTTCAGTGGTGGCGTGACCACTACTAAATAAATTTCGTGCTAATTCTGTTTGGTGATTTTCTTCATTAAAGGTAATAAACGCATTGCTTTTACTTGGATGGGAATCTAAAAACAATTGTGCTTCATCCGTATTAGTTACGGCATCAAAACTAGGTGTTACGGCTTCTTGGGCGTGTAGGGACGCAGAGAAGCCAATTAAAAGAATAAGTAGATTTTTCATAATTTGGGTTGTTTAGTAAACAAAAAAACAAAAAATAAGGCTTCCTTGAACGAATTGTTAAAACATTATTAACAGATGTTTTAACAATGGCACTTAAATTTTCAATCTAGAAGAAGCAGTAATATCTTGTGAGCTAAAATTACCTTCCAAGTATTTTAAATAGCCAACTACAGCAATCATGGCTGCGTTATCTGTAGTGTATTCAAATTTAGGCACATAGGTTGTCCAGCCAAATTTTTGTTCGCCATTTTTTAAGGCTTGACGAATACCTGAATTTGCAGAAACACCTCCACCTATAGCAATATGGCTAATACCAGTTTCTTTTGAAGCTAATTTAAGCTTGTCCATTAAAATACCTATAATGGTATATTGAATTGATGCACAAATATCGTTTAGGTTTTCTTCAATAAAATTAGGATTTGCTTTTGTTTGTTTTTGTATAAAATATAGAATACCTGTTTTCAATCCTGAAAAGCTAAAGTTTAAACCATCTACTTTAGGTTTGGTAAATTTAAAAGCTTTTGGGTTCCCTAATTTGGCACGTTTGTCAATTTCTGGACCAGCAGGATAGCCTAAACCAAGAATTTTTCCACTTTTGTCAAAAGCCTCACCTACGGCATCATCCATAGTTTCACCAATGACTTCTAAATCAAAATAACTAGAGACCTTTACAATTTGGGTATGGCCACCAGAGATTGTCATAGCTAGAAACGGGAAAGGCGGTTTTTTAAAGTCTGGTTCTTCTATAAAATGAGCCAAAATATGTGCCTGCATATGGTTAACATCAATAAGGGGTATATCCAGACCAAATGCTAACGACTTGGCAAATGATGTACCAACTAATAACGAACCCATTAATCCAGGGCCTCTGGTAAAGGCAATTGCATGAAGTTCGTTTTTAGTAATTCCAGCTTTTTTTAAGGCTTGTGTTACAACAGGAACTATATTTTTTTGATGGGCTCGAGACGCTAATTCTGGAACCACACCACCATATTCTTCATGAATTTGTTGATTAGCAACAACATTACTTAAAATTTGACCGTTTAACATCACTGAAGCAGCTGTATCATCACAAGATGATTCAATTCCTAATATGTAAATATTTTCTGTTGCCATTTCTAATAATTGGGCATAATAATTGTTAGTTTTGAGGTCAAAGTTATAACTTTATAAACGTATCAAAAAATTTTTCAAAATACTCGGTCGATTAGTAGCAACCTTTTTGCTATTATTTATTATTTTGATACTATTATTATCCATTCCAGCTGTTCAAACAAGCATTGCCAAACACGTAACAAATAGAATAAATTCCGATTTTAAAACAAATATAAATATCGAGCGTATTGGTCTACAAGTTAATGGCGATGTAGAATTGAAAGGTGTACTTATCCGCGATTTTAAAAAAGATACTCTAATTAGTGCTACTGAACTAAATACGTCCATATTAAGTTTTAAAAATCTGTATAATGGAAAATTGGTTTTTGGAGATATTGATTTAGAAGGCGTTATTTTTAATTTAGTTACTTACAAAGGTGAAACTGACACCAATTTGGATGTATTTGTGGCGCGTTTTGATGAAGATAACCAAGAAGATAAAGAAAGTAGTTTTTTATTGTCCTCTAGTGACGTGACGATAAGAGATGGTCTGTTCAGAATGATTAATGAAAATAACGAAACGCCTAAAATTTTAGAATTTACAAGCGTTTTTGCAAATGCTACTAATTTACTTATCAATGGACCAAATGTTAGTACCCGAATAAATACATTAGCTTTTAATGATAGTCGTGGTCTTAAAATGAAAAATTTAGTCACTAATTTTTCATACACCAAAGAACAAATATTATTAGAAAATTTAGATATTAAAACGGAAAGCTCCATTTTAAAAGGGGATGTAAAATTCTCCTACAATCGGGAGGATTTGCAATTTTTCACCGATAAGGTTCAAGTGAATGCCAATTTTACCGAAGCTGATATAGCTTTAAATGAATTAAATACCTTTTACGATGAGTTTGGTATTAACCAACATGCAAATTTTACCACTCAGGTTACAGGAACATTAAATGACATGCAACTCAATAATTTGCGGCTAAACACGAGTACGAATAGCAGAATTTATGGTAACATTCATTTTAAAAATCTTTTTAATAAGGAAGAAAACAATTTCTACATGAATGGTGATTTTAGTAACCTGTCATCAAATTATAAAGATTTAAAAGCATTATTACCAAATGTTTTAGGTAATGCCATTCCTTCCGCATTTGACCGATTAGGACGTTTTACTATTGTTGGCCAATCTGAAATTACCACTAGCACTATTAAAGCGAAACTGCAAATTCAAACAGATCTCGGATTTATTGATTCCGATTTAGAAATGAAAACCTTTAACGATGTTGACAATGCCACTTACACGGGTCAAATTGTGTTTAAGGATTTTAATATTGGAGAGTTTTTAGAAAACACCAAATGGGGAGAAACGTCATTAAATCTTAAAGTAAATGGTAAGGGATTTAGCCTAGAAGGTTTAGACACCAAGCTTCTAGGAGATGTATATTCGGTTGCTTATAATGGTTATGAATATAATAATTTAGAAGTTTCTGGTGTACTCGGTAATAATATTTACGACGGGAAACTAGTATCTAATGATGATAACTTAAAATTAAAATTTAATGGTTTAGCCGATTTTTCTAAAGATATTAATGAATTTGATTTTATTGCCGATGTTAGCTATGCTAACCTAAAGGCTATGAATTTTGTTAAAAATGATAGCCTATCTACATTTAAGGGGACTGTCATTATGAAAGCAACTGGCACGTCTGTAAATAATGCTATTGGCAGTATTCAATTTAATAACACGTCCTATATTAATGAACACGATTCCTATTTCTTTGAAGATTTTCAAATATCGTCATCCTTTCAAGATGAGGTAAGGTATATTAATGTTAATTCTCCAGATATTATTACTGGGCAGTTATCTGGTGTTTTCCTGTTTGAAGACATTGATAAGCTTTTCGAGAATGCAGTAGGAAGTATTTATGCTAATTTTAAACCACATAAGGTTTTAGAAAATCAGTATATTGATTTTAATTTTAATATCTATAATAAAATAGTTGAAGTGTTTGTCCCAGATATTGAACTGGGTAGTAACACTTATATTCGAGGACATGTAGAGAGTCAAGAGGATGAATTTAAACTAACCTTTAAATCACCTAAAATAAAACTGTTTGATTATTTTGCTGATCAAATTTCGCTTCAAGTTGATAATAAAAACCCGCTATTTAATACTTATGTTGAAGTTGATAGTATAAACACTAATTACTATAATATTTCTAAATTTAATCTGATTAATGTAACCTTAAAAGATACCCTGTTTATCCGATCAGAATTTAAAGGGGGTAAAAATAATAATGACGCATATAATTTAAGTTTTTACCACACCATAAATAAGGAGAATAAATCGGTTGTTGGTTTTAGCAAGTCAGACCTTACCTTTAAAGGGAATACTTGGGTTTTAAATGAGAATAGAAATCGGAATAATAGACTAGTTTTCGATAATAAATTCAAAAATGTTAAAATAGACTCTTTTCTAATGAGTCATAATAGCGAACAGATAAAGCTATTTGGCGAATTGCGCGATTCAACATATAAAGATATCAAGCTAAATTTCAAAGATGTGGATCTGGCCAAAATTACACCATCCATTGATAGTTTGGATTTACGTGGTAATGTTAATGGGAAACTGGATGTCTTTCAACAAAACGGTTTGTATTTACCAGATGCTAATATAACGGTAGATGATTTAGAGATTAACAAACTTGTACTGGGATCTTTTGACGCTCAAATACGCGGTAATGAATCGCTTACAAATTATTCGGTTTATGCTAAAATTAAAGATGATGCCAACGAATCCTTTTCAGCTATTGGAATTATAGATGTCGCATCAAATGTATCAACAATTGACGTCGATTTAAATTTTAATAATTTCAATCTCTCGCCTCTAAACCCCTTTTTATCGGGAATTTTATCCAATATTCGAGGAGATGTTACAGGTGTTGCTAAACTAGAAGGAAGCCTTAACAAACCTCAATTAAATGGCGATTTGGTACTGAATAATTCGGGATTAACAGTTCCGTATTTGAATGTTGATTTTGAATTTGCTAATAAATCATCAGTCACATTAGATAATCAAAGTTTTGTATTTAATAACATCCGTTTAACGGATACGAAATACAATTCCAAAGGAGTTTTGGATGGCTCTATAAATCATGTAAATTTTGGCGATTGGAGTTTGGATCTGGATATTAATACACCACGATTATTAGTGTTAGACACACAAGAAGAAACTGAAGAAGCACCCTATTACGGAACTGGTTTTATAGGTGGTATGGCAAGTATTAAAGGACCAACAAGTGATTTGGTTATTAGTGTCATAGGCGAAACCAAACCAGGGACTACCTTTGTAATTCCGTTAACAGATTCTGCTACATTTGGTGATAACTCATTTATTCACTTTTTAACTCCAGAAGAAAAACTAGCCAAATCATTAGGTCAAGAAGTGAATTCGCAAAATATTTCAGGTTTAGAATTGGATTTTGAACTGGATATAACCCAGGATGCAGAAATAGAAATTGTAATTGATAAGGTTTCGGGAAGTACCATTAAAGGAAGTGGTGTTGGAGGATTACTTATAGATATTAATACTAATGGTAAATTTAATATTTATGGTGATTTCTCCGTTTTCGATGGTGTATATAACTTTATGTATGGTGGTATTGTTCAAAAGAAATTTATAGTAGAACCAGGAGGAACATTAGCGTGGGAAGGCGATCCCTTTTCTGCGCAGATGGAAATTAGCGCTATATATAAAACCCAAGCAAATCCGTCACCATTGTTAGATAATCCTATAAATAGGAGTATTCCAGTTCACGTTTTAACGAATTTAAGTGGCCCTTTAGAAAAGCCTGATATCGAGTTCGAGTTTGAATTTCCGAATGTGAGTTCTACAGTGAAATCAGAATTAAATTACCGATTGGACTCTAAAGAAGACAGAGATAATCAAGCATTATACTTATTAGCTACAGGTGCATTTTCCAACCGTTTAAATGATATTAATATAACAGGAACTATTACAGAACGATTAAACGGTATTATTAACGGCTTCTTTTCAACAAGTGATAATAAAGTTAATATTGGTTTAAACTTTGAAGCTGGCGAAAACACACCAGATTATCAAACGGATGATCGGTTAGGTGTCACGCTTCAAACCAATATCAGCGATCGTATACTAATTAATGGTAAGGTTGGTGTACCAGTAGGAGGTGTTAGTGAAACCGTTATTGCTGGCGATGTTCAAATAGATTTTCTTTTAAATGACGAAGGAACATTAACCGCAAAAGTATTTAATCGCGAAAATAGTATTCGGAATTTTGGTGAAGAAATTGGCTACACACAAGGGGTTGGTATTGCTTGGAATGTAGATTTTGATACATTTAGTGAGCTAATACAAATTATATTTAAAGGTAAACAGGAATACGAAGAAGAAAAAGCAAAAGAAGCGGAGCAAGCCGAAGAAAACGATAAAAATATCCCTGGATTTATTGGCTTCAAAAATGAAGACGAGAAGAATTAAATCACCACTCAATTAGCCATTTTTAGTTAATAAAACTTCCAAAATTCAAATAGTTATTAACGAAAACGTTTGAGTTTTTACGCTTCAATTAATTTAAAGCGAATAGCTTGTTATATATAGTTTTTCTTTATTAGATTTACGTAATTAAGTGTTTTGTTATGTCAAAAAAAATAAAAAAAATAGGTGTTTTAACTTCTGGTGGAGATTCGCCAGGAATGAATGCTGCCATTCGGTCTGTTGTTAGAACTTGTGCCTTTCATGAAATAGAATGTATAGGCGTTTACAGAGGTTTTGAAGGACTAATAGAGGGTGATTTTAAAATTCTGTCTGCGCGTAGTGTTAATAATATCATTCATTCAGGTGGTACCATGCTAAAATCGGCTAGATCTAAAGAGTTTATGACTAAAGAAGGTCGTCAGAAAGCATTTTTACAACTTAAAAGTGTTGGTATTGATGCCTTGGTGTTAATTGGAGGCGATGGTACATTTACTGGTGGATTAGTATTTAATGAGGAATTTAATTTTCCAATTATTGGCATTCCAGGTACTATTGATAATGATATTTTTGGTACAAATTACACCCTAGGTTTTGATACCGCTTTAAATACCGTTGTTGAGGTTATTGATAAAATTCGAGATACAGCAAGTTCCCATAAGCGTTTGTTTTTTGTAGAAGTTATGGGTCGTGATGTAGGTCATATTGCTTTAAATGCAGGCGTTGGTGCTGGTGCTGAAGAAATACTAATTCCGGAAGAAGATTTAGGATTGGATAGATTATTAGAATCATTAAGACGAAGTAAAAAATCTGGAAAGTCTTCTAGTATCGTTGTTGTAGCAGAAGGTGATAAGATTGGTAAAAATGTATTTGAATTGAAAGATTATGTCGAAGAAAATATGGAAGAATATGATGTGCGTGTTTCTGTTCTCGGACACATGCAACGTGGAGGTTCGCCATCGTGTTTTGATCGTGTTTTAGCCAGTAGAATGGGAGTCAAGGCTGTGGAAACACTTTTGGAAGGAAAAAGCAATTATATGGTTGGTATTCTAGATAACAAAATAGAGCTAACACCATTAGATAAAGCTGTAAAAGGCAAAACAGAAATCAATAAAGAGTTATTACGTGTCTCTGATATTATGACCACGTAATACATAGTATTAACAAGAAAATAGAATTTAAAATATGTCAAAATTAAAATTAGGAATCAACGGATTTGGAAGAATTGGCCGAATTGTATTTAGAGCAACGGTAAATAAGTCAGACGTTGAAGTCGTGGCAATAAACGATTTGTTAGATGTAAACCATTTAGCCTATTTATTAAAGTATGATTCCGTTCACGGTCGATTTGATGGTACTGTTGAAGTTGAAAATGGCCATTTGGTTGTAAATGGAAAGACCGTACGAGTAACAGCTGAACGCGACCCTAAAAATTTAAAATGGGATGCAGTAAACACTGATGTTGTTGCAGATTGCACTGGGATTTTTACTACTTTAGAAACGGCTCAAGCACATATTGATGCTGGAGCGAAAAAAGTAGTCATTTCTGCACCAAGTAAAGATGCACCTATGTTTGTTATGGGTGTTAATCATCACCTTGTGAAAGCATCGGAAACCATTGTATCCAATGCTTCTTGTACAACAAACTGTTTAGCTCCTATGGCTAAAATTGTTAATGATAACTTTGGTATTGAAGAAGCATTAATGACAACTATACACGCTACAACTGCATCACAAAGCACAGTTGATAGTCCAAACAAAAAAAATTACCGTTTAGGTCGTTCAGCAATCAATAACATTATTCCAACCTCTACTGGAGCTGCAAAGGCTGTAGGTAAAGTAATTCCTGAATTAGATGGAAAATTAACAGGCATGGCATTCCGAGTTCCAACTGCAGATGTTTCTGTTGTAGATTTAACAGTAAGGACCAAAAACGAAACCTCTTTAGAGGCTATTAAAAAAGTGTTCAAGGAGGCTGCAAACGGCCCATTAAAAGGTGTTTTAGGTTATACCGAAGAAGCAGTGGTGTCTCAAGATTTCGTTAGCGAAACTCGAACCTGTGTTTTTGATGCCGATTCGGCTATCGAGTTGAATCCTAAATTCTTTAAGTTGGTTGCTTGGTATGATAATGAATTTGCCTATTCCAATAAATTAGTAGAATTAGCACAACATATAAATAGTATTTAAATTAATGACTACATTTATATCCGCAGTTTTATAATAGAATATTGTAGACTGCGGATTTTTTTATTCTAGAAAATATGATACTAATTGTTGATAGTGGCTCTACAAAATGCGATTGGATTTCTGTTGATGAAAATGGAAACCAATTGTTAGAGAAAATAAGAACCAAAGGTCTTAATCCAGCCATTTTAAAAGAGAAAAAACTCTTTAAGATTATAAATAAACATCCCGATTTAAAAAAACATAAATTGGATGTATCTCACGTTTATTTTTATGGAGCAGGTTGCGGCACTGAAAAACCTAGATTACTTTTAAAATATGTGTTAGAATCTATTTTTATTAATGCACTTATCGAAGTTAAAGAAGATACCTATGCAGCAGTTCGTGCTACATTGAATACACCAAATGAAATAGCGGTAGTTTGCATTTTAGGAACAGGTTCAAACTGTAGTTATTTTGATGGTAAAAATTTACACCAACGGGTTAAATCTTTAGGATATACACTTATGGATGATGCTTCAGGGAATTATTACGGTAAACAATTAATTCGGGACTATTATTTTAATCATATGCCAGAAACTATAAGAATTGCATTTGCCGATAAATATAATTTAGATACCGATTTTATAAAATATAACCTCTACAAACAGCCTAATCCAAATGCTTACTTGGCCAATTTTGCTGAATTTATGTTCCTGAATAAAGAAACTAAATATATAAAGGATTTAATTAAAAAGGGCTTACGGTTATTCTCAGAAAACATGATTCTTCAATTTAAAGAAGAAATTAAAAGTGTTCCAGTTCATTTTGCAGGTTCAATTGCACATTTTTCTAAAGATGAAATTTTAGAAGTAGCCGAAGAATATCAGTTTAAAGTTGGTAATATTATAAGGCGGCCAATTGATGGCTTGGTTAACTATCATACAAATAAAGAGGCCTAATGGAAATAGCAATTATAGCACATGACGGGAAGAAAGCTGAAATGGTACAGTTTTTAAATGAACATAAAGGTTTTTTTCATCAGAGTCATGTGACATTGGTTTCTACTGGTACAACAGGAAATAAAGTGGAAAGTGCTGGATTTAAAGTAAATAAATTACTGTCAGGACCTTTAGGAGGTGATGCACAAATTGCAGGTCGTGTTGCCGAAGGGTTATGCAACATGGTACTGTTTTTTAGAGACCCACTAGAAAAGCATCCACACGAACCTGATGTTTTAATGCTGATTCGCTTGTGTGATGTTCATGATGTACCTCTTGCAACCAACCCAGCAACGGCTTTACTTTTAATAAAAGGTCTGTAGCATCAAATATTATAATATTTATACTTTTTATTATTAATAGAATATATCTGATATAATTTTTTAATTTGCAGGTGCTTTAAAGCTCAAGCTGTCATATATATTGTGTGGCAATTAATTCTATTGGTTTTTTATGAATACAGGCATTTTAAGAAATCTAGTAATCTCGATTTCTCTGTTAGCTACTACTTTTCAGACTTTTTCACAAGACATTGAGCCACGTCGTTGGAACCCTTTGCCATTAGGAACTCATGTTGTTGGTATTGGTTATGGTGTATCTGAAAGTGATGTGTATTTTGACCCAGTTTTGCAAATAGAAGACGTAAAACAGAATATGGATGTTATAGCTGTGTCCTATGTTCAGCCTTTTAAAATTGGTAATAAATTAGCACGTGTAGATGTTACAATTCCCTTTGTTTTTGGCCAATGGGAAGGGCGAATTTCAGGAGAGCCTCAAGCAATTAATCGAGAAGGTTTTTCTGATCCTCGTATACGCGTATCATTAAACTTAATTGGCCCAAGTGCTATGGGTAAATTGGAAATGATGGAGTACATGAAAGCTAATCCTGTTAATACCATGTTAGGGATATCTTTAGCTGTTAATTTTCCATTGGGACAATATGCCGAGAACCGTTTAATTAATTTAGGAAATAATCGCTTTGTTTTTAGACCGCAAATTGGGATGGTTCATAATTGGGGTCGTTGGTCTTATGAGTTAACAACCTCTGTATTCATAATAACAAATAATAACCAGTTTTTTAATAATCAACAGAAAAAGCAAAACCCATTATATGCTGTGCAATCGCACCTCATTCACCGGTTTAAGAATAGAATATGGATTTCTGGTAGTCTTGGTTTAGGAACTGGAGCAGCGGCTACAATTGATGGCGTTTCACAAAATGATTCAAGAGGCGATTTTTTAGGTGCTTTATCTTTTGGTGCTCCTATAACTAAAACACAGGCTATTAAATTATCGTATTTACGATCCGTAACTTTCAAAGACATTGGTTCGGATAGTGATACGGTTGGTATAAGTTGGTCTTTGGCTTTTTAAGGGTTTTATTTTGCGGCTATCATGCTAATTTCTACATTAACATACTTTGGTAAATTGGCAACTTCTACAGTTTCACGAGCTGGTGCTGTTTCTGAATTGAAATAGGTAGCGTATATGCTATTAATTTTAGAAAAATTTTCCATATCGCTGATGAATATTGTCGACTTAATCACGTTTTCAAAAGTCATATTAGCAGCTTCTAGTACAGCTTTCATGTTTTGCATAACCTGTTCTGTTTCTAATTCTATAGTGTCTAAAACTAATTCGTTGGTAGTTGGGTTAATAGCAATTTGGCCAGAGGTATAAAGCATGTTTCCAACTAATACAGCTTGATTATATGGACCAATTGGAGCAGGAGCTTGTGAAGTGTTAATAATTTTTTTCATAACAGTAGAAATCAATTTAAAAATTATAGTTGTTGGTCAGGTTGACGTCGTTTATCATACTTAATATCTTTTAAGATATTAGATTTTATCCCAATAAAGAAATACCAAGAACTTCTAGTGCTAAAAGGAACCCAGCTAAAATTCATACGCCAACTTAATAAATCGCGCTCAAAACGTAGTTGAGTATATGTAAACCCTCTGTTTTTAAAATCATATCCCGATGAGGCGCCAACAGTCCACTGTGGCGCAACCTCTACATCACCAGAAAACATGAGAGAATGCGATGAAATTTCATTTTGCCGTTGTGTATTATTATAATTTACTGCGTAAGCAAATTTAATGTTCCACGGTATTTTATTTGTGTATAATTTGCTGGGCTTTCTTTCCTCATCCTCATCTTCCTTATCGTAATAACTTTGGTCAGAAAAATCTTGAGCACGACCAAATAAATCATCCGCTCGACCACCACTACGTAAATTTTCCTGCGTGCTTCGGTCGTTTTCTGTACCATCAAACGTGCTGCTAGAAATGGAGTAACTCATAGTTATATTCGCGCTTGTTAAACGGAATAAACTACCACCATTGTCTATGTTAAACTTATCAATTTTGGAATTGTTGTTATCTAGAGCATAAGGGTCTAACGTTGCACCGAAGTTTACCGACATTTGATTGTTTAATAGTTGTGTGCCTCCTGACATCCTTAAGGGACTCCAGTTTAATGAGTCGCCAGCTAAATTGTAAGCCGTAGAAAAGTTTAAGTTATCGAGAATTTTAATTTTTTTAGGTTCTGTTGCTGTGGAATCTCTGTCACGAACTTTAGCTTCTATATTATTGGATAAACTCATACCAATTGAGCTAGAATATCGGTTATTTGGTACACCAAATATACCACCCTCAAAACGTGTGTATTCTTCTTCAGTAACAGTTAAACCATCGGCACTAACCACTTCATATGTTTGATAATAGTTACTAAATGAAGGATTGATATTGTAACTCATTGAGGGCCTCATTACGTGTCTAATTTGTTGAATTTTAGGATTCTTTCCTGCTTTCCTAAAATCGAACATTCCGTATAGTGTTGTACCTAGACTGGTACTAAAGTTATATGTTCTAAAGGCATCGAAACCTTTTTTTGTTTCTGTAACTACTTCGTTTTCAGAAGGATCATAATATTTATTAACGGTTTCAAACACCCATGTTTCATCATAAGAAGTACTAGCGCTTAAACTTAAATATTTAAAAACTTTAAAATTTGTAGTTAATGGTATACTATGTTGTACACCATTTTCTGCACTGTCCCACATTTCTTTTTTGAAGAACAGCGAATCAGTTGTTTCTATCCTATTTTCAGCACGTATGTTATACTGAAAGTTAACATTTTGAATAATTCCTTTTTTTACACCCTCTTTTGGAGCAAATGGAAAGACACGGCTCACGCTAGCCTGAACCGTTGGCAGTGTCATATTGATGACTTCTGTATTTGTGTTTTGCGAATGTGTAGCAGTTGCACTCATGTTAACTTGCGGTTCTCCCTGAAATGTTTTTGAGTATGAAACAGATGACGCTAATGTGTTATTAAGAAAACTAGGAGCATTAACTTGATTTATGGAAGTTTGATAATACCTGCTACTTCCCAAGTTGACAGATGCTGAAAATCGAGAATTTGGATTTGCCTTTGGATCTTGTGCATGTGACCAGCGAATGTTATAAATAGATGATTTTCCATAATCAGGGAAGCCACGTTCACTATTAATTAAGTTTTCATACCTAAACCCGAGGTTACCACGAAACTTATATTTATTGGCATAGGCACTTTCCATGCGTAAACCATAACTGCCGTTTGTATAATAATCTCCCAAAACAGCCAAATCAAAATAATCACTTAATGCAAAATAATAACCACCATTTTGAATGAAATACCCACGATTATTTTCTTCTCCAAACGTAGGAATAATAACACCGGATGTTTCTTTATTTGTTAATGGAAAAAAACCAAACGGTAAGCCCAATGGTGTTGGCACATCAGCTATTACCATATTGGTAACACCAACTACAATTTTTTCACCAGGAACAATTTTTATTTTATTAGACTGAAAATAGTATTCTGGATTCTCGATATCTTTAGCAGTTGTAAATCGGCCTTTATATAAAAAAATAATCGAATCATTTACTTTTTTGGTAATGGGCGCAAATATTTTAATATCACCTTGTTCTGTATTCGAATTATAGATGAGCGCTTTTTCGGTGACTGTATTGAATTTTATAGAATCGGGTTTAACTTCATTTTCGGCCTGTTTAAAAATAGGTGCTTGGGTATAAACACCTGTCGAGTCTATTATTCCTTTCGCAAAAACCGTATTTGTGTTATAATCAATAATTATCACACCAGCTTTAAGTTCCATATCTTCATAATAAACTTCCGCTTCATTATACATGTATAATTTTTGCTCCTTATTATTAAACGATGTGTAATCTGTAGCTTTATACTTAACAGGGCCAGAAATCATTTCTTTTTTAGGTTTTACTGTGTCTGTAAGAGTAGAATCTTGTCCCTTTTCGCTAATATCTGACTTCAAAGCATCTGTAATACTCACATTTAAGCTGTCGTTTTCCTTGTTGGATTCTACTTGGATACCCGATTTTGGCAAATCTTGGGCAAAGCCCAACATGTTGATAAACACTGTAAAACTTAAGGCAAAAAGTATGTGAAAGTTGTTTGTACGCAACGCTTTTAAATGTATTTTTGTAAAAGTATGGCTCGGTTTTTGAATTGCCAAAATTACATATATTTTTTGTGATTAAATTAATATATCCAAAAATTCCAAAATTAAAATAAACCCATAAAAAAGTTGTTATATTCTATATGAAAACGAACACCAATATAAGTTTCTTATTTTTAACCTTGCTTTTAATTGTTTCTTCGGTTAATTCGGTTTTTTCGCAAAGCAAATCCGATAAATTTGTTGTGGTACTCGATGCTGGTCATGGTGGACACGATCCTGGCAATTTAGGTAATGGTTTTAAAGAGAAAAATATTGCTTTGAATATTGTTCTGGAAGTTGGAAAAGCATTAGAAAAGAATCAGGATATTCAAGTTATTTACACCCGTAAAACAGATGTATTCTTGAAGTTAAGAGAACGTGCTGCAATTGCAAATAAGGCAGATGCCGATTTATTTGTTTCGGTTCATTGCAATGCCTTTTCAAATAGTGCACACGGTACAGAAACCTACGTGCTTGGATTGCATGTAAATGAGCAAAATTTTAATGTTGCAAAAAAGGAAAATGAAGTGATTTTTCTGGAAGAGGATTATGAAAAACATTATGAAGGTTTTGACCCGAATTCACCTGAATCACTCATAGGATTAACTTTAATGCAAGAAGAATATTTAGATCAGAGTATTCAACTAGCCAGTTTTATTGAAAATAATTTTACAGGTAAATTAAAACGCAAAAGTCGTGGTGTTAAACAAGCCGGATTTTGGGTTTTGCATAACACTTATATGCCGAGTGTATTGATAGAAACTGGTTTTTTAACTTATAAACCAGAAGGCTTATATCTTAACTCAAACAAAGGACAGGATGAAATGGCTTCAGCAATTAAAGAAGCTATTTTGCATTATAAAGATAATTTAGATCAAAATGTTGGTGGTTATTTCTCTAACAATATAACAGAAACAGATTTAGTATCAGAAACATTAGAAGAAGATATTTATGAAGATATAACCTTTAAAATTCAAATAGCGGCCAGTTCCAGAAAAATTATGACCAAACCCTATAATTTTAAAGGATTAGATCCAATTTCAGTCGAAGAATTAGGGGAGCTATATAAATATTATTACGGGTCAACATCCGATTACAATGTGGCTAAACGACTAAAAAGTGAGGCAGATTTAAAGGGATATGATGGTTGTTTTATTGTCGCTTTTAAAAATAACCAACAAGTGCCACTGACGGAAGTGCTAAAAACAACTTCAAATTAAAGGTATTCTTTATTATTTTATTTCTAATTTTGTTTAATAACCAAATTTTATCACTTTGAAACTATCTAAAGAAGTAAAAACAGCCATATTAGTCATTTCAGGAATTGTCTTTCTTATTTTTGGAATTAATTTTCTACAAGGTGTCAACCTGTTGGATGGCGCAAATACGTACCAAACAGAATTTGATTATAATGCTTTAGCCGAATCTTCTGCAGTAACCATTAAAGGCAACAATATTGGTCAAATTAAAGAAATAAAATATATTCCTGAAACACGTAAAACACGTGTTATTTTTGCTGTTGATAACGATTTGAAATTTTCAAAAAACAGTAAAGTTCGTATGTATGCATCTGGACTGTTAGGAGATAATGCCATTGCTATTATTCCGGGTACAGATACTGAAATGGCTGAAGATGGAGCCATGTTTGAATCGGAAGTAGAGAAGGGGTTAATTGAACAACTATCTGGAAATTTCTCTGAATTAAGTTCCGATTTGGGAACAACATTAAAAACGGCCGACACCTTACTTATTGGTATAAATGGACTTATTGAAGATACTTCGGATTCAGGTTTAAAAAATGCTATTGCAGAATTAAATGCCACCATTAAATCGTTTAACGCGTTATCGGGTTCCATTAATTCTTTGGTGGCTAAAAACGAAGCAAACTTAACATCTGTTATTAAAAATTTCGATTCAATAAGTGCTAATCTAGCTGTAGTTTCAGCAGATTTAAAGAAGGCGGACATTTCCAATACACTTGGTAATCTTGATACAACATTGGCAAATGTTAATAATCTATTAGCAGATTTAGATAATGGTCAGGGCACCATGGGTAAACTCCTTAAGGATGATAAACTGTATGATAATTTAGAGGTTGCTTCCATGCAACTTAAAGAGTTGTTACAAGATTTTAAATTAAACCCAAAACGTTATGTTAACGTGTCCGTTTTTGGCGGAAAAAATAAAGACGAATACGTAAAACCTGAAGACGAAAGACAATAAACCAAACCAACCATGAATTACATTCCTAATATTATTTTTGCTATCGCTTTAATTTTTGGTATTGGCTACTTTGCTAATAATGTCAAAAAACTACTTCGTAACATAAAACTTGGTCAAGATGTAGACGTGAGTGATAATACATCTCAACGTTGGAAAAACATGATTAATATTGCGTTGGGCCAAAGTAAAATGGTAAAACGACCCATATCTGGTTTTTTACACGTAATTGTTTATGTTGGTTTCATAATTATTAATATTGAAGTACTCGAAATTATTATCGATGGGCTTTTTGGAACACACAGAATTTTTCTAGAAATTCTGCCTACATCTGTTTACGGATTCTTAATAGGTTCTTTTGAAATATTAGCAGCATTAGTGTTTGTCTCTGTAGTTATCTTTTGGTTACGAAGAAATGTCATTAAAATTCAACGATTTTGGAAAGCCGAAATGACAAGTTGGCCAAAGAGTGACGGTAATATTATTCTATATTTTGAAATGGTATTAATGACCGTATTCTTGGTTATGAATGCCACAGACATGGTATTTCAGGATCTAAATTCAGGGAATGTTATCAGTCAGTTTATAGCACCATTATTTAATGGCTTACCAGATGCAACTGTTCATGTTATTGAGCGTTCAGCTTGGTGGTTACATATTTTGGGGATTCTAGTTTTCTTAAATTACTTGTATTTCTCCAAACATTTACACATTTTATTGGCGTTTCCTAACACCTATTATGGAAAAGTAAAACCTAAAGGACAGCTTAATAATTTAGAAGCAGTAACAAAGGAAGTTAAAATGATGATGGATCCAGATGCTGATCCGTTTGCAGCACCAGAAGAAGATAGTGATAATGACATGCCAGCAAAATTTGGTGCTAGTGATGTTCAAGATTTAAACTGGGTACAATTATTAAACGCCTACACCTGTACAGAATGTGGCCGTTGTACCAGTGAATGTCCAGCAAATATAACAGGTAAAAAACTTTCACCTCGTAAAATCATGATGGATACACGAGATAGATTGGAAGAAGTTGGAAAAAATATAGATGCAAATAAAGGTGTTTTTCAAGATGATGGAAAACAACTATTGGATGATTACATCACACGGGAAGAGCTATGGGCTTGCACATCTTGTAATGCTTGTGTAGAAGCTTGTCCTGTTAGTATTGATCCACTTTCCATTATCATGGATATGCGTCGTTACTTGGTTATGGAGCAAAGTGCGGCACCTACCGAGTTGAATAATATGATGACCAATATAGAAAATAATGCAGCTCCTTGGCCTTATAACCAAATGGATCGCTTAAACTGGAAAAACGAGTAATAACATGAATAAACTTTGGTACCAACCTAAAACAATTGTAATTACAGGAATTATTATTTGTGCAGTGGGTTTGTGTTATCATTTTTTTGGAAACAAACAAGATACTTTTATTAGTGGTATATTAATTGGAATGGGGTTTGGAACTGTTTTTTCAAACGTTTTCAGATTATTTAATCTAGATAAAATTTAAAATATTAATAATTGCATAATAACATATAGCCTATTAGTTTGTGTATTTTTTATTGGAATCAATAGTACGCGTGCTCAAGGTTATGCAAAAGATTCATTACAAATAAAAGTTTATACTGAAATAACGTATCAGAATAAAGAAGCCAAAGAAATTAAATTAACAACTGTTTTTTGCGATTACTGTTCAGATAAACAAACAACTAAAATTGGTTATGAAGCCTTAAATCGTGCTTATAATGAACGCTATAATCCAGATAATATTCTAGAGAATGGGATTAAGAGATTAGCTATTATAATCCGAATTTCCAAAGATGATTTTTTAGAAATGAATACGGAAGAAACTGAAATTGAAAATGAAGATATTCCCAAAAAGATTGAATAAAGACCCATTAGAATGAAACGAGAAGACGCAGATAAATTATTACACGAAAAAGTAGAAGCAGGCGAAAAAGTAAGTCCCATTTTACCTGAAGGTGTAAAAAATTATTTAATAGATATTGATGGTACCATAACAGAAGATGTTCCCAATGAAGAACCTGAACGGATGGGTACTTGTGAGCCATATCCAGATGCTTTAGCTACTTGTAATAAATGGTACAATGAAGGACATTTAATTTGTTTCTTTACATCCAGAACTGAAGACCATCGTGAGGTTACTGAAAAATGGCTTAATAAACATGGTTTTAAGTTTCATAGTCTGTTAATGGGTAAACCACGAGGCGGCAATTATCACTGGATAGATAATCATTTGGTAAAGGCCACGCGATATAAAGGAAAATTTACAGATTTAGTTGATAAAAAAGTCACCATCCAAGTTTTTGACGATGGTAAACACGAATAATAATATTATGAGCGAACAACTTAAAGTGCCAACTATGGCAGAGTATATGGCAGAAGGCAAACAACCAGAAGTGTTATTTTGGGTTGGTTGTGCTGGAAGTTTTGATGATAGAGCTAAAAAAATAACCAAAGCTTTCGTACGAATTTTAAATAAGTCAAATGTAGACTTTGCCGTTTTGGGAACCGAAGAAGGTTGTACAGGCGATCCAGCAAAACGAAGCGGAAATGAATTTTTGTTCCAAATGCAAGCTGTTACAAATATTGAGGTCATGAATGCTTATGAAATCAAGAAAATAGTAACAACCTGTCCGCATTGTTTCAATACCATGAAAAATGAATACCCAGGACTTGGTGGCCAGTATGAGGTCATGCACCATACACAATTTTTAAAATCGTTGTTGGAAGAAGGACGCTTAACTATTGAAGGTGGTCAGTTTAAAGGTAAACGTATCACATTTCATGACCCATGTTTTCTAGGTCGCGCTAATGGTGTTTATGAAGCACCTCGTGAGTTAATTCGGAAATTGGATGCCGAATTAATAGAAATGAAGAGTTGTAAAAGTCGTGGTTTATGCTGTGGAGCAGGTGGCGCACAGATGTTTAAAGACGCGGAAAAAGGAAATAAAGAAATTAATGTAGAACGTACAGAACAAGCCATTGAAACCAAACCAGAGATTATTGCTGCTGGTTGTCCTTTCTGTAATACCATGATGACTGATGGTGTTAAAGCCAAAGACCAAGAAGCAAATATTGACGTTATGGATATTGCTGAATTAATTGCTAACGCTGAAGATTTATAGAATTAATGAGTTTTTTTGAAAAAAATAAAACATATCTAAAATTAGGTGTTATTTCAGGAATTATGTTTGCCCTAGTTATGGTGGCATTCGATTATTTTATGGGACGCCAATTTTCAATTTTAAAATTTGCTCTGCATTTTGTGTTATTCGGATTTTTTAATGCCTATATGGCATACCGAAAAGTAAAAAAGGAAGAAGCAAAGCGCAATAAATAAGTTAAAAAAGCAAACTATATATCTGTCGTAATTGCAGCCGTAGGTTTTGGAGCTGCTTTGATTATTATAATACTGAAGTAGCTTCCATTGGGAAGTATATTTTTCAGTCTGTACTTTTTGGTGTCGGAATATTGGTTTTTGATTAGGTACGACTTCGTAACCGAAAAAATAACTCTTATGAAATTGAAAACAGAAAAAAACACATTAAAAGGGCGTGTAATTTTTGGGATAGTGTCAGGATTTGTCAATGGATTTGCACTCTATCTATGGGATTTTTTTAAAGAAGAGCCAGTAATATGGGAAAGATATATTTTTCAAGCTGTATTTGTAGGGCTTTTTATGGCTATTGCTTTTAGGAACAAAATAACCAAGGCGTAAAAATTATAAAGGTCAATTCAAAAAATATTAAAAAAGGATTAATTTCGGGAGGAATTCAAGGTTTTGTATTTGCTTCAGCAATGTCAGCATTCGATTACTTGGATAGACAGCCATTCGATTTGAATCAGTTTTTGTTCTATTTCTTCTTTTTTGGTTTAATAATGGGACTTACAACAGGATATAGTAAAACTAAAGAAAAAAAATAATGCTAGTAGATTTTAATACATTACCAAAAGACTCTCGTGTTTGGATATACCAAGCAAATCGTACTTTCACTGATATTGAATTGCAAGAAATGCAATCAAAACTGAATACTTTTATTGAAAATTGGACGGCTCATGGAAGTGATTTGCAAGCTGGATATACAATTAAATATAAACGATTTATAGTGTTAGCGTTAAATCAAAACATGAATAAAGCAACTGGTTGTTCCATTGATGCTTCTGTTCATTTTATTCAAGAATTAGAAAAAGAATATGATGTGGATTTAATGGATAAAATGAATGTTTCTTATAAGCAAGGAGATTTTATAGCTTATAAAACTTTAACTGATTTTAGACAAATGGCAAAAGATCGTGCCGTTTCTAAAAACACTATCGTGTTTAATAATTTAGTGAATAATATTGCAGAATTTAATGAACATTGGGAAGTTCCTGCCAGTGAGAGTTGGCACGCACGTTTTATTAAATAAACTATCAATCAACATATTTATTCATGAAAATTAAATGGCTTTTGTTAATCATTACTATTTGTCTCACAACAAATAGTTTTGCACAAATAGATATCTTTTTTATTAAAAAGGATTTTTATCTAGCAGAAATTACATTTACCAACAACGAAACTAAACGGTTACTTTTAAAAGATTTTTTAGAGGCAAGCACCTTCGAGTTTAGTGGTTTTGGCGTAGGTTTACGAAATCTAGAAGCTAATCGAGCTGGTAGATCTTACCTTATTGTAAAAGAATCAAAAGACGCCAAACCCTATAAAATTCCAACAAACACAATAAAGACGCTTACAATTTTTGATATAAATACTGAACCTGTGGTTTTTGATATGATTAAAGTAAAAACTATCACTAATAATTTGGAAACGGTATATAAAGATCGTGATATTTTAGTGCCTTTAGTTCGTGATGGAACGGTAAAAATGTACGTCCTTACTGTATTATTTCATGACCCTAATAGTGGTAAAAAACCGCTTTATACAGGTATATCCGTAACACCGCTTGTTTACTTAAAACATAAAGATCAAGAGTATGCTTACATGCCACAGGACATTACTGTAGGTTCCTTGTTTAGTTTTTGGAGCTTGGATGATAAATTTATAAAAGCCTTTTCTTTACCAACTAAAGACTGCGAAGTTTTTCAAACCTATTTAAAGGAACAATCTGTTATTTTGGAATCCAGTGAAAACAGAAAAAAAACACGACAAGACTTAAAAGAACACAACAAGTTTAAAAAAGCGGAAGCTAAAAAACTAGATAAATCCAAACGAAAAAGATTTGTTTGGGATTTAGATACAAAATATGCTCTCAAGCGTTACTATGAATTTCTTGAAGAATATGAAAATCAATGTCAATAATTTAAAACTATTCCCGTTATAAATCTATCTTAAAGTCTGTGCTTCTTTTTGTCAAAATTGGTAATTTGGCATAGTTTTTTAATATCAAACTATAAATAATCATTTCATTTTATGCGCTTATTATTTTTTGCAGTTTTATTTATTGCTTTAAAACCGGTTTTGTTTGCACAAACTACAGACCCTCTGTTAACTCCTGATGCTAATGAGCAATTAAAATGGGTGGATAGTATTTATGCCAGCATGACTTTAGATGAAAAAATTGGCCAGCTTTTTATGGTTCAAGCATTTTCTAACAAAGGCTTAAGGCATGAAAATATTATCAGCCAAATGGTAACTAATAACCATATTGGAGGTATTATTTTTTCCAAAGGAGATCCTGTAAATCAAGCAAGATTTAATAATGAATTGCAAGATGTTGCAAAAGTTCCACTGTTAGTTGGAATGGATGCAGAATGGGGTTTGAGTATGCGTTTAGATTCAACCTATGCTTTTCCATGGAATATGACGCTTGGTGCCATAAAAGATAACCAATTAGTAGCAAAAGCTGGTTACCATATTGGTGAACACTGTAAGCGTTTAGGGGTACATTTTAATTTTGCACCAGATATTGATATTAACACTAATCCAAAAAATCCAATTATTGGAAACCGATCATTTGGTGAAGATAGAGAAAATGTCACCGAAAAGGCAGCCGTGTTTATGCAAGGTATGCATGATGCTGGAATTTTATCTAGTGCCAAGCATTTTCCAGGTCATGGAGATACTGATACCGATTCCCATAAAGCATTGCCAACTATAGATTTCGATTTAAAGCGAATAGATTCTATAGAAATGTATCCTTATAAGCGACTAATAAAAGAAGGTGTTTCTAGTGTTATGGTTGCGCATTTAAATGTGCCAGCTTTAGAACCTGAAAATGGGTTACCAACATCTTTGTCTAAACATGTTATTACAGATATCCTTAAAGACCAACTCGGCTTTAAAGGGCTTATTTTTACAGATGCTTTAAATATGAAAGGTGTTGCTGATTTTGACAGTCCTGGAGCAATTGATTTAGCCGCTTTTCAAGCAGGAAATGATATTCTGTTAATTTCGGAAGATGTACCCAAAGCTATTGATAAAATAAGAGAAGCTTATAATGCTGGTGACATTACTGAAGAGCGTTTAGCGCATTCAGTTAAAAAAATATTGAAGGCTAAATACAAAGTAGAACTTAATAAGTATATACCTGTTGATTTAGATAATTTAATATCCGATTTAAACAGACCTGAAGATGATGTGCTCTATGAGAAACTCATGGAGAATGCCATAACTGTTGTGAAAAACAAAGGGGATGTTTTACCGATACGGAATTTAGAAACTAAAAAAATAGCCTATGTTAAACTTGGTGATGATGATGGGACAGACTTTCTTAAAGGCCTTCAAAAATACGGAAAAGTTCATGAGGTTATAGGTGATAATTTAGATGAAGTTATTGAAAAACTAAAAGCGTATAATACGGTTATAATCGGTTTTCACCGTTCCAATGATACCCCTTGGAAAAGTTTTGAGTTTTCAGATAAAGAACTAGTTTGGTTATATGAGATAGCACGAACTAATACCGTTATTCTGGATGTTTTTGTAAGACCATATGCGTTGTTAGATGTTAAAACTCTAGAAAATGTTGAAAGTCTTGTAGTGAGTTATCAAAATAGCCCGAAAGCTCAAGACGCATCAGCTCAAGTCATTTTTGGAGCGGTTCAAGCGCAAGGAAATTTGCCTGTTTCCATAGGTAATGGATTTGTTGTTGGAAACGGTATAACGCTTTCAAGTTTGTCAAGGTTAGGTTACACCACTCCAGAACGTGTTGGGATGAGTAGTGAAAAACTTCATAAAATTGATGCCGTAGCTCAACGTGCAGTTGATGAAAAAATGACGCCTGGTATTCAACTGCTAGTTGCTAGAAAAGGTAAAGTTATTTATAATAAGAACTTTGGTAAACACACCTATGATACAGATTCAGAACCCGTTAAATTCAACGATATATATGATGTTGCATCCTTAACAAAAATTTTGGCAACATTACCATTGTTAATGGAATTGGAAGAAAAAGGAATTGTTTCATTAGATACCAAGTTATCTAAAATACTTCCCGAATATACCAACTCTAATAAAAAAGACATTACTTTAAAGCAAATGCTATCCCATTATGCACGGTTAAGTCCATGGATTCCATTTTATTTTGCCACTTTAGACAGTAATAAACTGCCAGACCCTAAATATTACCGCAAGGAGTATGGTGGGAAATTTACAGTAAAAGTGGCTAATGAACTATATATGCGTGCCGACTACCAAGATAGTATGCAGAAAATAATTAGAGAAAGTGATTTATTAAAAACATTACGCTACCGTTATAGTGATTTACCATATTATATACTTAAAAAGTATTTGGAGAAATATTATGAGAAAGGCTTAGATGAATTGGTACAAGACCATTTTTATCAATCTTTAGGAGCTAATCATACCACTTATAATCCAAATACTAAATTTAGTGATATAAATATTGTGCCTTCTGAAATGGACGATTATTACCGATATCAAAAAGTGCAAGGCTATGTCCATGATATGGGAGCAGCCATGCAAGGCGGTGTAGGTGGACATGCTGGAATTTTCAGTAATGCTAACGATGTCGCTAAAATTATGCAAACCTATTTACAAAAAGGGTTTTATGGTGGAAAACGGTATTTTAAGAGCGTTACTTTAGATAAGTTTAATACCTGTTTTTACTGCGATAAAGATAATCGCCGTGGAATAGGTTTTGATAAGCCACAATTGGGAGAATCTGGACCAACCTGCGGATGTGTTTCCATGACTAGTTTCGGGCATTCAGGTTTTACAGGTACATATGCTTGGGCGGATCCTGAAGAAGAAATAGTATATGTTTTTTTAGCTAATAGAACGTATCCTAATGCAGGTGCCAATACCTTACTTAAAGAAAATATTAGAACAGATATTCAGGCGTTAATTTATGAAGCTATTATTGATTAATTTAAATTACCTGTATAGAAAGTACTTTTTTTCCGACCAAGCATGGATTATTAATTATTAGAGTTTCACTTTTTACTGAAATTTTATTAAAAATTTAAAAAGTTAAATTAATGAAAATAGGAATTGTTTGTTACCCAACGTTTGGTGGAAGTGGAGTAGTAGCTACAGAGTTAGGAATAGAGCTTTCAAAACGTGGTCATGAAGTTCACTTTATAACCTATAAACAACCAGTTAGGTTGGAACTTTTAGGAAGTAACGTTCATTTTCATGAAGTAACAGTTCCAGAATATCCACTATTTCATTACCAACCATATGAGCTAGCGCTTTCCAGTAAATTGGTGGACATGGTTAAACTTCACAAAATTGAAGTGCTTCATGTTCATTATGCCATTCCGCATGCTTACGCTGCGTATATGGCTAAAAAAATGCTTCAAGAAGAAGGAATTTATGTACCTATAGTAACAACGCTTCACGGAACAGATATAACCTTGGTAGGAAGCCATCCATTTTATAAAACAGCGGTTACCTTCAGTATTAATCAATCTGATGCAGTAACATCCGTTTCTGAAAGCTTAAAACGAGATACTTTAAGGTTATTTGATATAAAGAATGACATTGAAGTGGTAACCAATTTTATAGATATTGGAAAGCATATTAATACTTTTACCGATTGCCAACGTGCTATGATGGCACAAGAAAATGAGCGTATTATTACACATGTTAGTAATTTTAGACCAGTTAAACGTATTGCGGATGTCATTAGAGTTTTTTACAATATTCAAAAAGAAATACCTGCTAAACTAATGATGGTAGGCGAAGGGCCTGAAAAAGAAGGAGCAGAGCAATTAGCAATAGATTTAGGAATAGAAAATAAAGTGGTATTCCTTGGTAATAGCAATGAGGTTGACCGTATTTTGTGTTTTTCAGATTTGTTTATACTGCCTTCTGAAACCGAAAGTTTTGGTTTAGCTGCTTTGGAAGCTATGGCGTCTGGTGTACCTGTAATTTCAAGTAATTCGGGTGGTATACCAGAAGTAAATGTGCATGGTCTTTCTGGGTTTTTAAGCTCTGTAGGCGATGTAGAAGACATGAGTAAAAATGCCCTATCTATATTAAAAGATACCAATATATTAGGTACATTTAAACTACAAGCTACAAAACAAGCTAGTAAATTTGATATTCATAAAATAGTGCCTCAATATGAGGCTATTTATCAAAAAACGTTAGCTTCAAGTAAAAATTAACTAATTCAATTTCCTTTTTTTACACTATTTTTTATTTACTTATATTTTATAACTTGGGGTTTATTTTAAAACCTCCATATAATGAATAGAAAATCGTTTCTAAACCTTACTGCCAGAGCAGGATTATTTTTAGGTCTGACACCTAGTTTAATTGCTGGAAATAATCGTGAAAACATTCAAGAAGTCGATGCTGTAAATGCCTTGCTAGGTACTAATAAAGCGCTAGGAAATATGGTGAGTTATGCCGATAAACCTATTGATAAAGTGCGAGTTGGTATGATTGGTATGGGGAATAGAGGATCTGTATTGATTCAAATGTTTGAGTATTTAATTGCGCATAATCACGCTGAAATTGTAGCACTTTCTGATTTAAAAGAAGATAAAGTCACAAAAAACAACGACTATTTAAAAACAATTCAACCCGAAGGTGCCAATCTGTATTTTGGTGATGAAAACGCTTGGAAAAAAATGGCCAAGCGGGACGATATTGACATTCTAATCATTGCAACACCTTGGAATTTTCATACGGAAATGTGTGTTTATGGTATGGAACATAATAAGCATGTGGCTTGTGAGCAGCCATTAGCGCTAACCTTAAAAGATTGTTGGAAATTAATTGAAGTCGCAGAGCGCACTAAAAAGCATTGCATGTATATGGAGAATTGCTGTTTTAATGGTGAAGAACTCTGGATATTGAATATGATTAATGAAGGTGTTTTTGGTGATATTAATCATGCAGAAGGCGCTTATATTCACGATTTACGTAAGCATATGCTTGACGCCACATATTATGAAAATCAATGGCGCATAAAACACCATGAAACCAATAACGGAAATTTTTATACTGGTCATGGTTTAGGACCTGTTAGTTTCTATATGGATATAGGTCGTGGTGATAGTTATGACCATTTAGTGAGCATGAGCTCAAAAGAACAAAGTTTGAGTGAAGCTGCTAAAAAAGAAAACTTTAGAACTCAAAATTTTGCATGTGGTGATATGAACACTTCTTTAATTAAAACGAAAAAAGGTAAAACTATCATGCTTCAATTTGATACACATACAGGAAGACCGTACTCCAGATTAAATACCGTTACAGGAACAAAAGCGGTACATGAAGGCTACCCATCTAGATTATATGTTGGCCATGAAGAATTACAATGGGGACATTCCTGGTTAAAAGATGAAGAATACAAAGAGTATCGGGAGCGCTATGACCACCCACTTTGGAAAAAACTACGAACACAAATTGATGCTAATGCAGTAGGTCATGGTGGTATGGATTTCGTTATGATATATAGAATGATACGTTGTCTGAATAAAGGCTTGCCTTTGGATATCAATTTATATGATAGTGTTTTGTGGAGTGCTATTACACCACTATCTGAATTATCGGTTGCTAATAATAGTGCAAGTACTAAAATTCCAGATTTTACTGGTGGAACATGGGAAGCTAAACGGAAAAACGAATTATTACGTGATATTATGTAAAATGTTGTTTTGTAATTTGCTCTATAGCTTTCAAATTATCAAAAACAGATGCTAATAAAGTAAACTGATTTATTGCACGGTCCAAGTTGTGATTTGCATGAGTGGTTTTATAATAAGTATCGTTATTTAAGAAATCAGTTAAAAAACGTAAACCCATTATAAAAATGATTGTTTGAATACCTAATGGCAAATATTCAATTTCTTCTGGTTTTAAAATAGACTTTGTTTTTAAAGCAAATCCAGAACAATAGGCTTCATACAGTTCTAAATCAATATAAATTTTAGATAAATCTGTTTCATCTTCAGTTGATTTTGTGCAGATGGAACGCACAGAATCTCCAAAATCATAGTGAATTAATCCAGGCATTATGGTATCTAAATCAATAACCGCTTTACCTTTATTATTGTTGTCAAATAATATATTGGATAATTTAGCATCGTTATGTGTAACCCGAATAGGGAAGCGGTTTTCTGCTCGTAAATAAGCCAATGTACACATTGTTTGTTTATGTTTTTGTGCAAAAGCTATTAAATCATTTGCTAATTCTAATCGGTATGGTTTAGCAACTTTTAAGGCATCTTCAAACTGTGTGAACCTAAAAGGAACATCATGAAAATTCTTTAATGTTTCAGTAACAGACTCTGGTAAAATGGATTCAGTATTTACAATAAAGTCGCCATATAGCTTTCCGGCTTCAAAAGCTATTTCAGGTATTTCGGTTTTTTCAAGGGTTTTGGTGTTTGGTATAAACTCCATGACATTCCAATAAGAGTCTGCTTCCTGATGTAAGTATTTGTTTTGAGTTGTTTTTAAATAGGTTATAGCTTGATACGGCAAATTCTTTTTTTTATAATTATCTCGTAAAACATTCGTAACTAGAATTTTATTAAAAATAACAGATTCGATATTTTTAAAAACCTTGCTGTTTAATTTTTGTAATATGAAACTTTCATCATTTTTATGGGTTACTAAAAAAGTATCGTTAATATGTCCAGAATGCAATGTTTCAATGCTTATTATTGGGCTCTCAATACCAAAAACTTTACAGATGTGTTTCAATTTTTGAGTCATTTACCAAAGCTTTTTAGGATAGAAATTAGCGTAAATACATGATTGAATATTTTCTCGAACTAAAGCTTCATCTGCGGAATAAGTCATGCCAAACCAGATATCATCTGTTATCAAAACCTGAATATCTCCTAAATTGTTTTCTATAAGATGATTTATAATATAGGTAACGTAAAACTCGTCTTTCTCAAAATCAGTTATAGTATTTAAGAATTTCAAGAATAGATCGTTAGCAACATCGAAAACGGAATGTTTAAAACCCCAGAAATTCATGGACACTAGAACGGTTGGGTTTAGGGCTTCAGAAATTAGATTTGTTTGTGAAGTTATTTCGCCATCATCATTCCTCTTAATAGTGGTAAGTTCTTCAATGCTAATTAAATTTTGGTTTTTATCGATATAACAAATGCCACGAGAAACCGATCCATTGTCGGATAAGGTGTTTTTTAATGTATAAGCAACTAAATAATGATTTAAATTAGTCTCTTTAAATAAAGCATCATGCATGAGTTGAAAGGCTTTTCTTCCATAGAAATCATCGGCATTTATTAAGGTGAAATCAGTTGTAACAGCCTGCTTTAAAGCTAGTAGAGCATGTCCTGTTCCCCAAGGTTTAGCCCGTTTGTGGGTGTTTGGTATTTGCGTGTTTTGTACGACAAAATCTACTGAAATATGATTTGGTAATTTATTGGTATATCTGGTTTTATACGGCATTAAAATTTCATCACGCACAATAAAGACTATGTGATTGTAGCCCACAATAATGGCATCATAAATGCTGTAATCTATAATAGCAAATGTATCATAAATTGGATGTAATTGTTTAAGACTACCAAAGCGAGAACCCATGCCAGCAGCCATAATTGCCAATGTTTTTTTACCCATAAAACAAATGTAAAAAAAAGCACGTCAATTAGAGACGTGCTTGAGTTTTATTGTTTCGTTCTGAACTTTTAAAATTGATATCTAACACCAAGTCCAATGTCAAAATCTAAATCGTTATTATCATAAACGTCATCACCAAATCCTAATTCAGGTCTGAAATCTAAAGACAGTAATAACGGAAAGTCAAAACTATATTCAATACCAATATTACCTGCTAAAAATACAAACGCATCATTCTCATCTTTGCGTCCTGGGTTTTCAAAACTATAAGCACCAAAGCCTAAACCAGGACCTGCATACCAATTAAAACCGCCTTCAATATTCCAAACCCAATGGTACAAACCTGCCAATTTAAAGCCGTCATAATTATTGCCATCTCGCCAACCAAAATCAAATTCCAAACGATTATTATCGCCAATTGCACGTTGATAAGACACTTCTGCTCCAAACCCATCGCTATCTCCTAAACGTAAACCAATAGCATTTTTCGAAATTTCTTGTGCAAATCCTGTTGCAGTTAAACCTAATCCGACTAAAATAGCCATGCATGTATTTTTCATAATTTTCATATTTGTTTAATTGTTATATCTACGTTTAATATAAAATATTAGCCTATATTAAATGCAAAAATAACGTTAAAACTCCTAATATATTGAAATTCTTATTAGCTTTAATGTGATCTAAATTCTTAACATATTGAAGCCGTATTTATTAGCATTAAAAGAACGTTTAAAAGGCGAATTGTTTTTTGATAATTTAATGAAATCACTATATGCAACCGATGCCTCTGTTTATCGTTTGCTACCGTTGGCTATAGCGTATCCAAAAGATAATGAAGACCTTAAAATACTTATTCAATTTGCTGAAAAGCATAAAACATCTTTAATACCTAGAACTGCAGGAACGTCTTTAGCAGGACAATGTGTAGGAACAGGAATTGTTGTTGATGTGTCCAAATATTTTAATCAGATTGTAAGTTTCAACAAAGCAGCAAAAACCATAACGGTGCAACCTGGCGTTGTTCGGGATGCATTGAACAACTATTTGGAGCCTCATGGCTTGTTTTTTGGGCCAAATACTTCCACATCAAACAGGTGTATGATTGGCGGTATGGTTGGTAATAATTCATCAGGAACAACCTCCATTCAATTTGGTGTAACGCGAGATAAAGTGAAAACACTTCGCACCATTTTAAGTGATGGTAGTGAAGCTGTATTTTCAGCAATTTCAAAAGAAGAATTTCATAAAAAAACACTTTTGCCTACATTAGAAGGGCGCATTTATAAATCTATTTTTGAGGAACTTATATCGAAATCAGTTCAATCAGAAATATTAAAAGAATTTCCAAAACCAGAAATTCATAGAAGAAACACGGGATATGCTCTTGATAAGTTAATTGATTCAGATGTGTTTACCATTTCAGATAAACGCTTTAACATGTGTCAATTATTATCTGGAAGCGAAGGAACTTTAGCATTTACTACAGAAATAACCTTGCAATTAGACGAATTGCCTCCGATAAATTCAGCATTAGTATGCTTGCATTTTGAGTCTATCGAATCTTGCCTGCAAACTGTTGAAACCGTTATGCAGCATGATTTGCACACTTGCGAAATGATGGATAAAACCATTCTAGATTTAACAAAACACAATAAAAACCAGCAAGAAAACAGACAGTTTGTAGCAGGAGACCCAGAAGCTATTTTAATGTGTGAAGTGCGTGCAAACTCGGTATCAGATTTATTAGAACAAGTCCAAAAATTACAGGAAACAGTTACCAAACTGGGTTTATGCTATGCGCAAGTTGTCCTTAAGGGCGAACATATTAATCAGGCTATGGAATTACGAAAAGCCGGATTGGGATTATTAGGAAATATCATTGGCGATAAGAAATCGGCCGCCTGTATTGAAGATACAGCAGTAGCATTATCTGATTTAGCTGATTATATTTCAGATTTTACCAAACTCATGACTAGCTATAATCAAAAGGCAGTATATTATGCTCATGCAGGTGCGGGTGAGTTGCATTTACGACCAATTTTAAACTTGAAACAAAAGGAGGATGTCGTTTTATTCCGTAAAATTACTACCGATGTGGCCAAACTTGTGAAATCCTATCAAGGTTCCATGAGTGGAGAACATGGTGATGGTATTGTAAGGGCAGAATTTATTCCATTAATGATAGGTGAGGCAAATTATGCTATTATTAAACGCATCAAAAATACGTTCGACCCAAATACTATTTTTAATCCTGGAAAAATAGTCGATGCTTTTCCAATGGATGAAAATTTGCGTTATAAAACTGGGCGCGAAGAACCTGAAATTAAAACAGTTTTAGATTTTTCGGCGTCATTAGGAATCTTACGGGAAGCTGAAAAGTGCAATGGTTCTGGTGATTGCAGAAAACTGCCTGAATTTGGAGGAACCATGTGTCCTAGTTATCGCGCTACCAGAAATGAAAAAGATACCACACGAGCTCGAGCTAACGCCTTGCGTGAATTTTTAACCACTTCTAACAAAGCTAATAGGTTTAATCATGAGGAACTAAAGGAGGTCTTCGATTTGTGTGTGAGTTGTAAAGCATGTGCAAGTGAATGTCCGAGCAGTGTGGATGTGGCAAGTTTGAAAGCGGAATTTGAATATCAATACCAAAAAGAAAACGGAAGCAGTTTACGAACTAAAATGTTTGCTTATAATAACCTATTGAATTCCTATGGAAGTCGTTTTTCAAGTATAACTAATTTTATGTTTTCAAATGAATATACAAGTTCCAGTATTAAAAAATTATTAGGAATAGCAACAAAACGAAATTTGCCACTTGTTTCAAGTGTTAGTTTAAATAATCATATTCAAAATACACTAAAACAATCTAATAGAAGCAATAAAATAAAAACAGTTTATTTTTTCAATGATGAATTTACAAATCATTTGGACTCCGAAATAGGTCAAGATGCGTTGCAGCTTTTACACGCTTTAAATTATGAGGTAAAGCATATTAAACATAAAGAATCTGGGCGTGCTTTTTTATCGAAAGGGTTTCTTGAACAAGCTCAAAAAATTGCCAATAAGAACCTGTCTATTTTTTCTAAAGTCATATCAGAAACAACACCTTTGATTGGTATTGAGCCATCCGCTATTTTAACGTTTCGAGATGAATATATCAAATTAGCAAACAATAAAGAGTCAGCTAAAAAACTTGCTAAAAATTGCTTTTTAATTGAGGAATTCCTTCAAAACGAAATTATTTTAGGAAATATTAAGTCAGAACAATTTACAACAGATAAAAAAACCATTAAGTTTCATGGTCATTGCCATCAAAAAGCATTAAGCAACCAAAAAACAAGTTTTGATATATTGAATTTACCTAAAAATTATAGCGTGACAATTATTCCTAGTGGTTGTTGTGGAATGGCAGGTAGTTTTGGTTACGAAAAAGAACATTACGAAGTGAGTATGCAAATAGGAGAGCAAACCCTTTTTCCAGCTATTAGAAACGCTTGTAAGGATACTATTATTTCGGCAAATGGTACAAGTTGCCGACACCAAATAATGGATGGAACTGGACGCATAGTGAGTCATCCCATCAGTATTTTAAAACAAGCACTAATTTGATTTTTTTTGTTTCGTATTAAAAATTGTAATAGCGGCAATTAAATCGGTTACTTCCATCTCTTTAACATCACTATCGGCAAAAAAAGGAATGAGCTTATCATGGTTATAATTGTATATTTTCCAACGTTTAAATTGGTATTCTAAAGCGGTAAAGTTTTCAACCCAATCACCCGAGTTTAAGTAGGTTGTTTTGCCTTTTTTTGTTTCTTTTTGTTGCATTTTTGGTTGATGAATGTGTCCGCATATTACATAGTCATAATCGTTTTCAATGGCTAAATCCATGGCTATATGCTCAAAATCACTAATATATTTTAAAGCACCTTTTACACTGTTTTTAATTTTTTTAGAAAGTGAATACTTTTCTTTTCCTAGTTTAACTAAAAACCAATTTATTAATCTGTTTATAATAATTAAAAAATCGTAACCATAACCGCCTAATTTTGCTAACCAACGTGCATTCTGTATTGAAGCATCAAATACATCACCATGAAAAAACCATGCTTTTTTGCCATCTAGTTCCAAAACTATTTTATCAACAATAGATATGTTTCCAATTGTTGTATTACTAAACTTGCGTAGCATATCATCATGGTTTCCAGTTATATAAATAACTTGAATACCCTCTGCAGCCATGGTCATTATTTTTTTTATGACTTTTAAATGCGATTTTGGAAAGTATCGTTTATTAAATTGCCAAATATCAATGATATCACCATTTAGAATAAGTTTTTTTGGGTTTATACTATTCAAATAGGTTAATAACTGTTTAGCATGACATCCATAAGTTCCTAAATGGACATCTGAAATAACGGCAATTTCTACTTTTCGTTTGAGTTTCAAAGTTATAATATTATGATGCAAATATCAGGTGCGAAAATTAATTTAAAGTCACGTTGTAATTATTTAATTGTGAGGAATTTGTTAAGTAATTGTTAGGTGTTAGGTCTTTTTAATTTCATGTTAATTAAAATTCAATTTTTGTTTCTGTGATAATACAATTACATTAGCTACAAAAATTAATTGTATGGCAGGAAATTCCTTTGGAAATTTATTTAAATTAACAACCTTTGGCGAATCGCATGGTTTAGCCATTGGTGGAATTATTGATGGTTGTCCTCCTGGGTTGGAAGTTGATTTTGAAGCTATCCAACAGGAATTAAACAGGCGAAAACCTGGACAGTCTGAAATCGTTACACAACGTAAAGAACCTGATACGGTTGAATTTTTATCAGGAATTTTTGAAGGAAAAACGACAGGGACACCAATTGGTTTTACGATTAAAAATGCCAATCAGAAATCCAAGGACTATTCACACATTAAAGATGTGTACCGTCCAAGCCATGCAGATTATACCTACGACCAAAAATATGGCATTCGCGATTATCGTGGTGGAGGTCGAAGTTCTGCACGAGAAACGGCTTCTCGTGTAGTAGCTGGTGCACTAGCAAAACAGGTTTTAAAGTCAGTTAAAATTCAGGCCTACACGTCTTCTGTTGGTGATATTTTTTTGGAAAAACCTTATCAAGATCTGGATTTTTCAAAAATTGAATCAAATGTTATACGCTGTCCTGATGCAGAAACAGCAAACCGTATGATAGATAAAATTAAAGCCATTCGAAAAGAAGGCAATACCATAGGTGGAACTATAACCTGTGTTTTGCAAAATGTGCCTGTTGGTTTAGGCGAACCTGTTTTTGATAAACTTCATGCTGAATTAGGAAAAGCCATGCTATCTATAAATGCCGTAAAAGGTTTTGAATATGGTAGTGGTTTCTGTGGCGCTAAAATGACAGGGACTGAACATAACGATTTATTTCATGATGATGGTTCAACCAAAACAAACTTGTCTGGAGGTATTCAAGGTGGTATAAGCAATGGTATGGATATTTATTTCCGTGTAGCTTTTAAACCAGTGGCAACAGTAATTCAAAAACAAGAAGCTCTTAATTCTAGTGGCGAATTAGTTGAAATGCAAGGCAAAGGACGTCATGATCCATGTGTTGTTCCAAGAGCAGTGCCCATTGTAGAAGCAATGGCAGCGCTGGTGTTAGCCGATTATTTTTTATTGAATAAAGTATATTAATACAGTAATTTAACGATTTAGAATAAGAATATATGAAGAAACTCGCATTACATTGGCAAATTATTCTTGGAATGGTTTTAGGTGTTGCTTTTGCCTTACTGATGTCCAAATTCGAATTTGGAAGTCAAATAATTACAGATTGGGTAAAACCCTTTGGCACCATTTTTATTAATTTATTGAAACTTATAGCAGTACCTCTAATATTAGCTTCTTTAATAAAGGGCGTTTCTGACTTAAAAGATATTTCTAAATTGTCAAAAATGGGAGGTCGAACCATTGGAATTTACATCTTTACAACACTAATTGCTGTATCTATAGGTTTGGCTGTTGTAAATATAGTAAAGCCTGGAAAATCTATTTCACCAGAAACACGAACGGAACTAGTAGAAAGCTATAAAGCTGATGCCGATGGTAAAATAGCCGATGCCGAAAAGCAAAAAAATGCTGGACCATTACAAGCTTTAGAAGATCTTGTTCCAAGCAATATTTTTAAAGCAGCTAGTGACAATGGTAATATGTTGCAGGTAATATTCTTTGCTATTTTATTTGGTTTAGGACTGATTTTAATTCCTGAAGAAAAGTCAGAGCCTGTAAAACAGTTTTTTGATAGTTTCAATGAAGTGATTCTCAAACTCATTGATTTAATTATGCTTGCTGCACCATATGGCGTATTTGCATTATTAGCCGCTTTGGTTGTGGAAGCACCGAGTGCTGATTTATTTAAAGCCCTTGGGTGGTATGCATTTTGTGTGGTTTTAGGCTTGGCACTTATGATGGCTGTTTATGCACTTTTAGTATTTATTGTTACCAAAAGAACTCCAAAATTTTTCTTCAACGGAATTGCTCCAGCTCAATTATTAGGTTTTTCAACCAGTAGTAGTGCAGCAACCTTGCCAGTAACTATGGAGCGCGTAGAGGAACATTTAGGTGTCGATGAAGAGGTTACCAGTTTTGTGTTGCCTATTGGTGCAACCATTAATATGGATGGAACTAGTTTGTATCAAGCTGTTGCAGCTGTTTTTATAGCCCAAGCCTTTGGTATGGATTTAAGTTTTGGAGTGCAATTAGGTATTATTGCCACCGCAACATTAGCGTCCATTGGTAGTGCTGCTGTTCCAGGAGCCGGTATGGTCATGCTTGTAATTGTTTTGGCACAAGCAGGAATTCCTGAAGCTGGATTAGCGTTAATTTTTGCGGTAGATAGACCGTTAGATATGTGTAGAACTACGGTAAACATAACAGGTGATGCTGCAGTTTCCATGATGGTTGCAAAATCTGTAGATAAACTAGGTGAGCCTGAAGTTAAAAATTGGGATGATAATTATACTAAAAAAAATGAGTAAAATAAGTTTTCTTACTTATTTTTAGTCAGTAATTAATTCAGAGTCAATATTATGAATGTTTGTTTTTTAATGTATCCTTGGGAAAATATCGACCCGGAAAATGATACTAGCCTCGCTTTGATAAAAGAATGTGTTAAACGTGGTCATGGTGTTGCTCTGTGTTCGCCTGCAAATTTAACTATCCGCAATAGTGTAACTAATGCGTTTTGTACGGTTATTAGTCGCATGGATAAAGTTCCAGCATCTTTAAAGGCGTTTTATAAAAAAGCAGAAAGACGGGAAGAAATGTTGCCACTAGCAGGTTTTGATGCTATTTTCTTTCGTGCAAATCCGCCTTTGGATCCAATAATGCTTAATTTTTTAGATTCAGTTAAAGACGATGTGTTTATTATAAATTCATTAGAAGGTATGCGTGAGGCCAATAATAAATTGTATACGGCCGCTTTTGGTGATGCTCATAGTAATATTATACCAAATACACACGTATCTAAAAATAAGAACTATTTAGTGCGACAAATCAAGGAGTCAAAAGCTGATAAAATGATAATCAAGCCATTAAATGGTTTTGGAGGGTCTGGTGTAATTCTTATAGAAAAATCGGCCATGAGTAATATCAATTCGCTTTTAGATTTTTATATAAATAGTAGCGATGGAACTTCCAACTATGTCATTCTTCAAGATTATATTGAAGGTGCAGATGAAGGTGATGTGCGCATTTTAATGCTTAATGGCGAGCCTATTGGCGCTATGAAACGTGTTCCAGGGAAGGACGATCATCGTTCTAATGTGTCGGCTGGTGGTTCGGTTCAAAAACACACTTTAACAAAAGCTGAAAAAGCACTATGTAAACAAATTGGACCCAAATTGGTAAAAGATGGATTGTATTTTGTTGGCATTGACGTTATAGGCGGAAAGTTGGTGGAAGTAAATGTCATGTCGCCAGGTGGAATTACTTATATAAACAAAGTTTATAAGAATAAATATCGGGTAGAAGAGAAGGTTATTGACTTTCTAGAGAGTAAGGTTCTTGATAATGTAGAAGCTTTCAATAGAAGATCGCGCTTGCGAAAAACGGTTGAAGAAGCTTAATGGTTTTTAGTTAAAATTATCACTATGCTGCTTTCAAAACTTGAAAAACCATTAGTTTCTGTAAACTGGTTATGCCAAAATTTAGATGCTAAAAATCTGATAGTTTTAGATGCAACTATTCCAAAAGCGACAGAATTAGATGTTATAGCTTATAAAGAAATTATTCCAACAGCCCTGTTTTTCAATTTGAAACAAAAGTTTAGTAATGTGTCTGCTCCTTTTCCAACTACGTTTCCAGAACTTAAACAATTTCAACATGAAGCTCAAAAATTAGGCATTAATCAAGATAGCTTAATTGTTGTTTATGATGATAAAGGAGTTTATTCAAGTCCTCGTGTTTGGTGGTTATTTAAAGCTTTTGGATTTGATAATGTAGCTGTTTTAGATGGTGGTTTACCAGCTTGGAAAAAAGCAGGATTTCAGGTTTCAAACAACTATGAAACTTTAAAAACAGCTGGTAATTTTAAAGCGAAAAAACCCCAAGAACAAATGGTCTTTTTCAAAGATATGCAGCAGCATGTGAAAACAAATCAGCGATTAGTGGTTGATGCACGTTCAGAAGCTCGATTTCGTTGTATGGTTGATGAGCCACGTGTGGGTTTGCGTCGCGGTACCATTCCCAATTCCGTTAATATTCCTTTTGAAAATTTGTTAAACTCTGGTGTTATGAAATCTGAAGCTGAATTACAGACTATTTTTTCTAAAATAGCAAAACCAAATGATGCACTCACATTTTCCTGTGGTTCAGGAATAACCGCTTGTGTTTTAGCATTGGCGGCTACCTTGTTAGGCTATCAAAATTTGACTGTTTATGATGGTTCATGGACAGAATGGGGAAGTTTAATACCAGAATAAAATGTAATATGGAAAAATTATCTATTGAAGCCATCATTAAAAAAATTAAAAATGAAGACTGTTTTCACGCGGTTTCTGATGATTATGCATTGACTTTAAAAATTGATTCCTATGTACATTATGTATGTTCAGCTATTCATGATGGTCATCAATTTAGAACCGAACTTTGGGATAATTGTCTCCATTCAGCTTATGAACGTTGGTATGAGGAAGATCCTGCTACTAAAGCCATGATTGAATCGCATCCTATTGTTGTTGCAGGTTGTGATTCGCGTTTTGAGTACGATTTAAATCGGCCACCTGAAGAAGCTGTTTTTGAAACGGCTTGGGGAAAACAGTTATGGAAACAACCACTTCCAATTCCTATGAAAGCTAAAAGTTTAAAAAAACATGCTAATTTTTATAGAGTGGTTTCAGCATTAATTCAGAAAATAGAAGAAAAACATAACTGCTGTATTGTTTTCGATATGCACAGTTATAACTGGAAACGCTGGAATAGAGAGGTTCCAACATGGAATTTAGGAACCAGTAATATTGATAATAAACGTTTTGGCTTTTTGGTTGAATCATGGCGAAAACGTTTGTCGCAAATTCAGTTTCCAAACAAGACTTTGCAAACAGCTAACATTAATGATACCTTTCAAGGTAATGGCTACTTTTTAAAATATATTACTCAAAATTTTAAAAACACCTTGGTGCTTGCTACAGAAATTGCTAAAGTTTATGGCGATGAGTACCAACAAATTATTTATCCTGAAGTAGTAGATGCAATTGCAAATCAATTAAAAGTGTCTATTCCAGAGCAAGCCACTGAATTTTTAAAGCACATTTCAAAATAAACGAAACAGCAATTATGACTAACAATTATCAAGATTTATTTGAAATTGATACCAATTTGAACCGATTGGTAAAAAAAATTGAACTATTAAACTATATAAATCCTTTAAATATAGAGAGTGAAAAAAAGCAATTTTTCGCTTCAAAATATACTTATGAGCCTAATTTTAAATACCCAAAAGTAAAATTTAATGGTTATAAATTACACAGATTGTTTTTCTCACAACGTTTGGAACGCATTGAAGATAATGATATTAGACAATTATATGAAGATATAATTTATGAGTATTCGGGAAAAATAGAATGTATAGATACTATAAATCAAGGGCGAAAATTTTACTTTAATAGTTTGAAGAGTTTTGGGACACCAACCGAAAAAGATATTGAAAATGCTAAATTTATTTTACGTTTTGATGATGATGAACCTTCGGAAGATTTAATATCTAAATACAGTGTTCACGAGGCTCAAACATATTTTGAAGATTTTTCCAAGCGTTATGATTTTTCTTATAATCTAAAATTTTCGACAAATATTTCAGCAGCAGCCATGGTTCAAAATAATACGCAAACTTTACTGCTTAAAAAGAATCATAAATTTAGTAAAAATCAGTTAGAAGTACTTGCAAATCACGAAGTTGGCGTGCACATGGTAACGACGTTTAATGGATTAAGTCAGCCCTTAAAAATATTTTCCAGTGGTTTTCCAAATAATGTAGAAACACAAGAAGGTTTAGCCGTTTATTCAGAATATATGTCTGGTTGTTTAACCATGAAACGTCTGAAAGAATTGGCTTATCGGGTAATTGCAGCAGACTCATTAGCAAAAGGTTATAGTTTTTCAGATACGTTCGATTTACTTCATAGCCAATATAAGGTGAAACGGGATGGTGCATTTACCATTACTTTGCGTGTGCATAGAGGTGGAGGTTTTACCAAAGACCACTTGTATTTATCGGGATTGAAAAAGGTTTATCAATACGCTCAAAATGATGGCGATTTAGATGTGTTATTAACAGGAAAAGTAACATTAGAGTATGCAGCTGTAATTTACAGATTGCAAGAATTAGGATTGGCAGTTACATCCAAACATTTTACGGATTCTTATCAGACTAATAAAAATACAAATACAACTATCGACTTTATTCTAAATAGCTTAAAATAAAAACCTTAAAGAATTTTTAGTCTATTGACTTTTTGTCAACACTTAAAAAAGCGTAGACTCTCACATTTTTAAGAATTTGATTCGTTCCTAATTAACGGAAATTAGGGTCAAATTAACCCAACTCTTTAAGGTTTCTTGATACAACCAAATTATTGTTTATTGCAGAAGTATGCTAATTAGAATACGTGTTTGGTCTGTTTCATTTCGTAAAAGGTTGCTTTCGGTTAGAATTCAAAAACATTTTGTATCTTTTTGAAAAAGCTATTCAATATGAAAAAACCAGATTTTAAAGGTTTAAAAGCCTTATTTATTAATTGTACTTTAAAAAAGTCACCGCAAAAAAGTCATACAGAAACACTTATAAATGTCTCTAGAAATATTATGGACAGAGAAGGGGTAACTACAGAGGTTATTCGTTTTATAGATCAAGACGTTGCTGTAGGCATTTATCCAGACATGACTGAACATGGATGGCAAACGGATAATTGGCCAGAATTGTTTAAAAAAGTAATGGATGCTGATATTTTAATTGTTGGCACGCCTATTTGGCTAGGAGAAAAATCATCAGAAGCTCAAAAACTTATAGAACGGTTATATGCTATGAGTGGGAAAACTAATGAAAAAGGACAGTATATTTTTTATGGAAAAGTAGGTGGATGTTTGGTTACTGGTAACGAAGATGGCGTTAAACATTGTGCCATGGGTATTTTATATGCTTTGCAACATGTAGGCTATTCTATACCACCTCAAGCAGACTGTGGTTGGATTGGCGAAGTTGGTCCTGGGCCAAGTTATGGCGATACAGAATGGCAAGATGAAAAAATTAACCCACCAGTGGGCTTTGATAGCGATTTTACCAATAGAAATACCACATTTATGACTTATAATATGTTGCATTTAGCGCAGATGTTGAAAGCGCAAAACGGCTATCCTAAATATGGGAATTCTCGAGAAGACTGGGATGATGGTACACGATGGGATTTTGAAAACCCAGAATATCGCTAATGGTAACCTTTTATTTGGTTAAATTTTTTTTACTGTAGAATCCGTCTTGAAGTCGTTCGGTTCGCAGTTGTGGTACTACAAAAAAATATTCCTTAAAATAATTTAACTGTGCATTGCTAACAGCTGGAATTGGCGTGTTACCCGTTTCCCAGAAAAAATCGGTGTTTTTTGGCGTATTAATAGGTGTGTTCCCAATTATTTTAGCATCATATTCAACAGGGAATTTACTGTTATTATGTGGTGTTAAAATATAATCTATTTTAAATATAGAAGTTTGTTGGTGTTGTGTGTTCTCTGTAAAAGCTTGTTTGTTTATCGGCAGAAATACAGTTATAAAGACTAAAATAGTGCTGACAATATAAATGGTTTTAATAGCACTCTTTTTCAAGTTAATAATACTTAAAATCATTAAACCAGAAATCAAAATGAATGGTAAAAAGAACCGGTATTGTGGCGATGTGTTCCATAAAACTACCATTGTTAAAACAAGTGTTATATAGAAAACCCAATAGGCTTTTTGGTGAAACCATTTTTTAATGATAAAGGGTAAAATCACTAAAAGAATCATTATTGTTTTATTAGTTACACCATGGATTCCAGATGCAAATAACCAATGCTTCATGTGTACTAAAAAAGATGTTTCTGCAAAAAAATCAGGCTCCATGTGATAACCATAAGCCAAGCCATACTCTTTAAAATAGATTACAATTGGTTTTGGAAGATGCCAACTTGTTTTAAAACTATCCATACCCAAGAAAGGGTACAGCGGATTTCCAGTAATTATTACATTTTTCGTAACTAATAAGCACGCTGAAACTCCTAAAATCGAAAATATTTTGATGTTTAAAAAACGGGTTTGTTTATAATATTTAACATAAGTAGCAAGTGGAAAAATGAGAAATGGTAAAGCGGTGAGTTTGATACACACCATAAAGCTTGTTAGTAAAATTAATGAAATAAATATATTCTTCTGATAGAAGTCATATAAGATTATAAATAGATAAAATACAATTATTGAAAGTACATAAATTGCCAAATCTGGTGAAGGCGCACTTATAAATTGAAAGAGTAAGAAATTAACAATAGGTAACAAACCAATAAATAAATACCATTTGTTAGTGTTTTCCGATTTTAAATAGCTGTTTATTTTGGTTAAGGCGTAAATATTTCCTAAAAGTAAGGCCAATCCACTTAAATCGTTAAGAGCATCTGTTAAAAAGCTAAAGCTAAACGCACTTTGTAGTATGTGCCAACCGGAAGTTTGTCCTAAAAATAAGTGTAAATTCACCAAACCTTTAACAAATCCATATTCATTTAGCCAAGCTATGGTTTGAATGTAATACGTTTCATTATCAACTAGAAAAGGAGCAGAAGCACATTGTGCTATTATGAGGAGAGTAATTATAACTAATAAACTTTTAAAAAATACAGATAAACTTTTTACCTCCTGAAAGAAATTCTGTAAAGAGGACTTTATATTATCCCAGTTAAAATGCAGTAATGTACAGGTTGTTATTAATAAAGCCACATGAAAAAAAACACTGACGGGAAGTACAACAGCCCAAAAACCTGTGAAGAGCATGATGCCAAACAAACCATGTAAAACACTAATTATTAAATGATACGGATCTGTTTTTAAAACCCCATTTATACTTATTCCAAAAACCATACTCGTAAATATGATATAAATCCATGAAAAGAGTATTAAAAGCATATTAGATGTACAGATAAGTGCATTATAAACTTATGATAAAAAAAGGCTTTAAACAAACAGAAAAAATCTACCTAATTATGTTTTAGGCTTTAATTACCATTCACAATCCGTCCGTCAATCATGGTTAATTTACGGTCTGCCATATTTGCTAAATCTTCATTATGAGTAACAATAACAAAGGTTTGCCCAAATTCATCTCGTAATTTAAAAAACAGATTATGTAAGTTTTCAGCAGATTCGCTATCTAAATTCCCAGAAGGTTCATCGGCAAAAATAATTTTCGGATTATTAATTAAAGCACGAGCTACAGCTACACGTTGTTGTTCACCACCAGATAGTTCGTTGGGTTTGTGCTGTGCGCGATCTTTCAGGCCTAAAAAATCCAATAATTCTGTGGCACGCTTTTCTGCAGCTGTTTTGTTAGTTTTTTTGATATAAGCAGGAATGCAGACATTTTCAATAGCCGTAAATTCTGGCAATAATTGGTGGAATTGAAAGATGAACCCAATCTCTTCATTTCTAAATTTGGCTAGAGATTTTTCTGATAAATTACGAATATCAGTTTCGTTTATTGCAAAAGTAAAATCTTCTTTTTTAGACGGTTTATCTAATGTGCCTAAAATTTGGAGAAGTGTTGTTTTACCAGCTCCTGAAGCACCAACAATTGAAACAATTTCGCCTGCTTTTATATGAAGATCTACACCTTTTAAAACGTGTAAATCTTCGTAGTATTTATGAATATTTTTTGCTAAAATCATTGTAATAGAATGAGTAAGCAAGGTAAGACTTTAAACAACGCTTTACAATTATGAATTTGATTTCTTATTGAAAATTTTCTTGACATTATTGTAATCAATAAAGTATTGAATCTTTAATGAAAATGAGTTTTGGATAGGCTGGTTAAGTAGTCTATCAAAATTATTAGTGAAATTGAGTTCCGCCTCCGAATCGTAATTAAATAATTGATTTCTATATAAAGCTGTTAAAAAGCTTCCAGGTGCAAATTGCCACGAATAGCTTAAATCCAAATTCCAGGTACTAAAGTTAATATTTGGATTTTCCAAGCCAGCATCTTCAAATGAAATATTGGTTTCAAATAACCGCCCATTTTCTTGTAATATATATATATTATCATCATAAAGTACAGTGCTCCAATAATTTCTAAATGTTAGGTTTAACGAATGAAAAGGGTTAAAACTATAAGTGCCAGTAATACTATTTATAAGTGTTTTTTGATCGCGATTACCGAATATAATAGTATTTTCAGTTCTATCAGCATATCCACGATCGTCATTCACCTTATCATAGTCTAATGAGTAAATTAATAATACTTTATCGTTTAAACGAACTCTCGGACTAATACCAAACCAAATATTCTTTGTTTCTCTACCTTCTTCAAAGAAAGTAGCACCTCCAATATTGGCATCAATGGCAAACTTTCTATTATAATTGGAAGAAATCCAGATATTTCCATTTAGGCGGTTTTCGTAAATAAAGTAGCGTCCTTCTTCACGCGGCTCAAAATAATCGTATTGTTTGCCAGGTTGTAAACTAATATTTCCTCCTAAACCATCTAAACTTTTTAATTGTCCAGAAAATGAAATACCAACAGTACTACCTGTATAGGTACTAGGGTTTGATAAACGGTTATAATCTATCCATGCATTGTAGTTATAACTGTTAAAAATACCAGTTGGCTCGAAAGTTCTGTAGGAGCCTTCAACGCCAAAATTGCTAAAATTGTTTCTAAACTGAAGACCTAAATCATTAATGTCATATGTGTCGTCTGCAAACTCATGACCTAACCAATATTGCCAGTTTCCATAAACTTTAGCGAACTCTAACTTGTAACTATAGCCCGTTTCAGTACCGGATTCCAAATTTACGTTACTCATTTTTAATTCGGCTTCTAAATTGTAGGTGTTTTTTTTAGTGGTTAAATCAGCTAATAATCCAGTAACATTAGCATCTCGAAAATGACCATTCCTTGTTACATTAGTGTTTATTAAACTAACCGATGAATTTTGATTAAATTGCTGATCTATTACTAAAATATTATAATTTGCAAGCGGTTCTACCAATTCTTTACGACTTGTATTGGTTTCTACATTATTAATTTTAGCATATGTTTTTTCTGTAATAGCATTAAAAATACCTACACCCAAACCGTTTTTTGTTCTTCCTGATACTTTTAGAGCATTTAAAACTTTAGTCTGATTTGGATACTCTTGAATTTCTTCATTTGGGCCTAATGTAACGGAGCCTGTTGGTTCATTTCCAACCCGTCGCGAGAAAAACAAATCGCCTTTGGTAAATAAATCAACGCCTTCGGTAAAAAACTGGCGTTGTTCAGAAAAAGTTTGTTCAAATGGTCCTAGATTTAACACCACACGATCAAATCCAGCTTGACTAAAATCGGGTATTAACGTGGCATCTAATGTGAAATTTTCAGTAATACCATATTTTAAATCCATTCCAGCATTAAATTGTGTTTCTGTTTCACCTTCAAAGGTATTTACAATACCAGAAACAAAAGGATAGAATGTTAAACGTGTGGGAGGATCTAAATTGGTTAAACCCTTTAGGTTTCCATTATAGATGCCTACATTTCCTTTAGTGACATCTATTGGATTCCAAGTAAATTGTGAACGATTTCTTCGGTAATGCCGATGAATTTGTAAACCCCAAGTAGGGACTTCTTGGTTTGAAAACCGCAATGTACGGTAAGGTATTTTCATTTCTACAATCCAACCATCATCTACTATCTTTACAGCACTGTCCCAAACGGCATTCCACCCAAAGTCTTCCCCAATTCCTGGCGATTCAATAGCATCAGCTTGAACACCAGAACTAAAAACAAAAAATTCTGTATTGTTTTGACCGTCGTTATTAGGATTTAAAATAAACCCAAAGAAATCTGATTGGCCAAAATCGTCACGTCGGGTTAATTGACTCATGATATCCTTTGGGTTGTCATACAGATAAGCTCCAACATAAATAGCATCATCATCATAGGTTATTTTAACAACCGTTCGTGTTTCAGGCGTTTCTTTTATACCCATTTCTGGCCTGAATTGTATAAAATCTTTAGCTTCTTCAACATCATTCCATGATTCATCATCTAGAACACCATCTATTTTAGGTGCCGTTGCCGTACGTGTAATGTTAAGGGTTTTCTTCTCTTGAGCTAAAGTAAAAAAATAACAAAGTGAGAAAACGAGAGGAAATAGCCTGAATTTCATGTGGTTTTTTTTGATTGTATTGATAGCTTTTAAAAGACTATTAATAAATGAAGTTGTTACACTTTTGGTGCAAATCTAAATGGCTCAATCAAAAAATAATCATAATTAAACGTTAAAAACACTATTTTTAATAGCATTAAAACGCTTTTGTTTCAAACAGTTCATGGTTTCATGTGTCAAATTATAAATAGTATTTATTTTGAACACAGTTCCATATGGAGGTTGTTCTTTTTTGGAATACTATTTGTGTTGTAAGTTGAATAAGTTAATACTATATGAATTTAGAGAAATTAAGTAAATCAAAAAAACTTCTGATTGGTTTGTTATTTGATGCCCTTGGATATGTATCGTACATATTTCCTCCGTTCGATTTTATCTGGGCTCCCTTATCAGCCTATTTAATGAGTAAAATGTATGCTGGAACTAAAGGTAAAATAGCGGCCGCATTCTCGTTTGTTGAAGAAGCACTTCCGTTAGTAGATTTTATACCTTCTTTTTCTGTGATGTGGTTTTATAGCTTTTACATATCTAAAGCTGAAAAGCAAAAAAAAAAAACAAATTGAGGAATAAAAAAGACTGGCTAAAAAGTTAACTTAAACTTGAAATATTATCTTGATAGTAGTTTTAATATTTTAAATATTAAAGCATATTTTCGTCAATTTCAAGGTTTGCCCATCAGGACATTAGTTAAATACTTTTTAACCAGTCGCTTTCTTAACTCTTATAAGGAGTAAGTAAGACCTAAACTAAAATTTCGTCCCATATTGAAAATACCGTCTGGTTTTAAACGTGACAGATGATTTATGTAGGTTTTATTCGTTAAATTAGTTCCTGATATTGTAATGGATAAATCATTATTAAAAACTTTTAAATTTCCACCAAATCCAACACTTAATAAGTTGTAACCATCAGTTGGTGTTTCAAAAGCACTTATATTTCCTTGGTTAAAAACAGATTGTAGTTTAACAAAAGCATAGGTGCTAGCTGAATCTTTTACATCAAATTCTACACGAATGGTGTTATTTAAGCTATTTGCTGGTATTAATGGTAAATAATCTCCAGAATCTAGCTTTCCTGTAACTGTTTCAAAACTACTCTCATAATGCAGCCAGTCTAGAGGGTGTGGATGAAAATGTAATCCAATTTCACCACCGTAAAGTGCTGCATTATCTTGAACATAGTTGTATACAGGCTCGCTGTCAATAAAAGTTCCATCTGGCGATAAATAGATGTAATCATTAATATGGTTATAAAAACCATTAACAAAAAACTCAATATGCTCACTTTTAAACTCTAAAGCTAAATCAGTTTGGAAGTTTTGTTCGTTTTTTAGGTCAATATTTCCAACTTCATATCTATTGGTTCCGTGGTGTACGCCATCCGAGGTTAATTCCGCTAAATTAGGTGCTCTAAAACCTGTGGCTAAATTTAAACGCGCTGTAATATTTTTAGAAAGATTTGTTTTTACACCAAAGGCACCGTTAAAGCTGTTAAAGGATTTGTTTATATTATTTTCAATTTGAATCCAACGGTTGTCATATCGTGCTCCCAATTGTAGATCAAATTTTTCGAAATGTATATGAGACATAGCTAAAATACCCAAATCATTAGTAGTAGCATTCGGAATGAGTTCTTCTTCACCATAATTTGTATTTATTTGGTTCATACCTTGAATACCAACAATGGTTTCAAATTTACCCATGATAGGTAAGTGGTACTTTACGTCATAATTAGCTGTTTTTAGTTTCATTTGAAGCGCAGGATGTAAAGCGTCATGGTCATCATCGTGATGTTCTTCGTCCTCATGTAAACCACCTTCCTCTTCATGATCGTTCTCATGGTCATGGTCGTGCTCGTGCTCGTGTTCATCCTCAAACTCTCTTCGGTCATTATAAATATATCCCAAATTAAATTCTAATTTCGAATTATTAAAAAACACGGTTGATCGAGAGCTAAAAATATGATTTGTTAATTCTTGATAAGGTAATAAGGGAGTTTTGTTAGTAGATTGCTCGCCAATTTCTTCTGGAATTCCAATTTTAGAATGATTGATGTTATAGCGGAAATCTGTTTTGAAGTTTGTTGATTGATAACCAACTCCGGCTTTGAAATCCTGTTCTTTAAAACGTGTATTTGTCACACGATAATCGGCTGTATTATAATCGGCATGTTCAGTTACACTTCCTCTGAATAAAACTTTAAATGCCTCACCAGATGCCTTATAACCAGCATTTGTGTTATACCCTTGGGTATTGGTAAAATAAGTGCCTCCAAAATCAGCGTTAGCCGAATTTTCAAGAGCAAATTTTTCTGGATTTATATATAAAACACCACCAAGTGCATCACTACCATAAAGCAAAGAAGCAGGTCCTTTTATAACTTCAACACTTTCAACTCCAGCATCACTTAAACCAAGCCCATGCTCATCGCCAAATTGTTGATTTTCCAAACGTACACCTTGTGTGTAAACTAATACACGATTAGAGCTTAAACCACGAATTACGGGTTTTGTTATCCCTAACCCTGTACTTACACCTTCAACACCTGCAATGTTAGAAATGCCTTCGCCCAGAGTTACAGCACCAGAGGCTTTTAGTTCTTTAATAGTTTGTCGTTCCACTTTCATGACATTATCACTCTGTAACTTATGAAAGGGTGTAGAAATGATTACGGCTTCCATTTCTATGGCAGAACTCGTTAAATTTATAGAAATCGGTTCAGTTATAGGAATAACCAAATTCATAGATTTGGTTTCATACCCTACATAAGAGCAGACTAAAGCGTAGGTGCCTGATGGCAAATTGTTTATGCTAAATTTACCAGTATCGCTGGTAGTGGTTCCTTTTTCTAATTGTGGAAAATAAATGTTTACAAAGGGTAAACCTTCGCCTGTTTCGGTATCGGTAACAATACCATTAACATTGTTCTGACCCACAGCACATATAGCCATGGATAAAAACAACAAATTTAAAATTGTTTTCATGTATAATGTATTTTAGTTAATAATGTAAAATGAGGTATTAACTAAATACAGGTGGACCACGAAGGGAAAAATGAAGTTGTTGAAAAGGACTTAAATAAACGTATTGTGATGATGCTATTTCATGATTTTCCTCAACTTCTAGAATATGGAAGTTTTCAGGAATATGAAAAAAATGATTTGAAACTTTAAACTTGTAAAATTCACACTCTAAATCTAAAGCATGAAAATGAGTAGTTGATTTATTTAAGCAGACTTCATGCTTGTGATTCTCAAAAACGTGACCCATTTTTACAGCAGCAGGAAGTAAGATTACCAATACTAAAAGTACGGTAAATCCTTTAAAAATAATATGTTGCTTAAGTTCTTTCACTAATCTAAAAATCGTTTTAACCCGAATCGTTTTAGCATTTTCTTTTCAAATTCCCAGAAAAAATGAAACTGTCCAAATAACCAGCCAAATGAAATAAGTAGAATTTGATAAAAAATTAGGCCAATAATAATAAATAAAACCCAATAGAGTAGTGGATTTAAGTTTTCTTTAGTAATTCCTAAAAAAGCAATTATTGGTCGACCTATGAATAATGATGAGCTTCCTGTTACAGCAAATACAATAAAAATGCGAATAATTTCCCATCTGTAAGTAACTTCCCAACGATTTTCCAATTTTTTAAAAAGCCATAATGTTATTTTCAATAAGATACTAAATAAAATAACGGTGTAGATAAATAGCGTAATCCAATTTTCTGAAAAAGGTAACAGTTTAGCGAGTTTATAACAGGAATATAGTAAACCTAATATTCCAATTATAGGAAAAAGTAATTGCCAGTTATGTTGAATTTCCCAGGATTTTTTGAATTTTTCCATACTGTAAATTTGCATGCAAAGATACTTTAAAATCTAGGAATATGCGAGGTTAATTTTTGTTTATACTTCTCCTCAAAAAACACAAAATAATGATAAAGTAAATAATTAACCTCAAAACCATAATCTATGCCTTGTTGGTAATTAATACTCATTTCATACAAGTTGTTGTTGTATCTAGAAGATACTACTCGGTTGTTCCATTCTGTAACGTACTGGATGTTTCTGGCTTCCAAAAAGGATTGAGTGTAAAAATTTTTGGGTTTAGCACGTCTTGCCATCCAGGAGTCAAAACCAGCTTCAATAATAATGACCTCATATTCTAATTCATCATTAACAAGCTTAATAGTGTCTTGATTTTCTGTTACTTGAGTTTCTGAATTCTGACTAACAGATTCGGGTGTTTTACAACTGGCAAATAAACAGAGTGTAATAAGGATACTCCATGGCAATTTCATAAATCTACTTTTTCTTAAAAATACAAAATTTTAAAGAACTAATAGGTTGGATAAATGTATTTAACAAAAAAGCCAGACTGTTGGAATCTGACTTTTTAAAGATAAAATATTTGTGTTTTTTATTTTCCAAAAAGACCACCTAACAGTCCGCCAAGGCCGCCTTTCTTTTTACCACTGTTTAAAACCATACCAGCAACATCATCAATAATGCTTCCGTCGCCATCAGCGTCTAATATAGACTCTAAAAAGCTTTGCTCTTGTTGTTTTGAGTTACCGCTTAACAAGCCTCCTAGAAGTCCTTCAAGTCCCGATGAGCTGTTTACATTTTGTTCGCGTGATTGTTTCCCTAAAACACCCATAAGAATTGGGGCTGCAACTTTTAAAATTTGTGCTACGGAACCTGAATCGATTCCTGCTCTTGCGCTAATAGCATTTTCTACATGAGCTTGTTTACTTCCCAAAACGTGGTTTAGAATTTTACTGCCTTCATTGGTAACAGATTCATCAACACCACCAGAGAAAAGTCCACCAAGGTTGTCTAAAATGCTACCATCATGTTTGCTGTTATTTAAAGCGCCTAATAACCCATCAGCACCTTGAGGTGTGGCAGCATTACGTTTCATAGCTTGCATTAGTACTGGTAATGCCATGGTTAAAACGTCTTGTGTTTTACTTTCGGGTTGTTTGGATTGACCTGCAACACCACTTATTATGGTTTTGCCCATGTCACTATTTAATAAATCTAATATTCCAGCCATGTTTTTGTTTTATTTGATGTTAGTGTCTCAAGGTAATAAAAATTTTAGATACTTATTCTTTTTCTGTTTTTAATATACTGATAATCTGTGAGGCAAGTTCAGTACCAATCCTGTCTTGCGCTTCATTTGTTGCGGCTCCAATATGTGGCGTTAATGAAATTCTACCATTCATAAGTACTTGAATTGCAGGTGTTGGTTCTTCCTCAAATGTATCTAATCCAGCAAAGGCCACTTTGCCTGACTCTAAAGCTTTAACTAGCGCGACCTCATCTACAACACCTCCACGTGCAGCATTAATAATTCCAACACCGTCTTTCATCATGTTAAATTCTTTTTCGCTGATAACATACTCTTTTTGAGCTGGCACATGAAGTGAAATAAAGTCGGCTTGTTTTAATATTTCTTTAGTCGGCTCCGTTTCTATTTCAACATTTATATATTGACCATTATAAAATTCAACTTTTATAGTAGCTTTTCCTACATATTTATCGCTAGCAATAACTTTCATACCAACGCCTAGTGCTATTTTTGCAACTTCACGACCTATACGACCAAAGCCAATAATTCCTAACGTTTTCCCACGAAGTTCTACTCCTTTTGCATAGTTTTTCTTTAATGATTTGAATTGAGAGTCCCCATCTAAAGGCATATTTCGGTTGGAATCATGTAAAAAACGAACACCTCCGAATAAATGTGCGAATACAAGCTCTGCTACCGATTGAGATGAAGCAGCAGGAGTATTGATTACGTGAATACCTTTACTGCGTGCATATTCCACATCAATATTATCCATACCAACACCACCTCGTCCAATAATTTTAAGTGATGGACAATTATCAATTAATTCTTTCCGTACAGTTGTAGCGCTACGAACTAATAACACGGCAATTTTATGTTGATTAATATAATTTGCTAATTGCTCTTGAGCCACTGTTGTTGTTAAAACTTCAAAACCGGCTTGCTTTAAGGCGTCAATACCACTTGTTGAAATTCCGTCGTTTGCTAATACTTTCATGTTCCTATCCCTAACCCTTTACTTTAAAAAGGGAGCTTTATGGGTTGTTTATAATTAATAATTATTTTCAATTTTTCTCAATTTTAAACCTTCCTTCTTTTTGGAAAGGATTGAGGATTGGGTTATGCTTTGCGTTCTAGTTCACTCATAATATCTACTAAAACACCAACACTATCTAGTGGCAATGCATTGTACATAGAGGCACGATAACCGCCAACACTTCTATGTCCATTTAAACCATTTATACCTTCGTCCTTAAGCATGGTTTCAAAGGTTTCTTTTAAATCTTCATTGGTTAAATTGAAAGTAGCGTTCATTTTGGAACGATCTTCTTTCATAGCATAGCCTTTAAACAATGGGTTTAAGTCTATTTCACTATAAATTAATTGTGCTTTTTTGTTGTTTTCTTTTTCAATCGCAGGTATGCCACCTAAATTTTTAAGCCACTCCATTGTTAGCATAGAGGTATACACGGCAAAAACAGGCGGTGTATTAAACATGCTGCTTTTGCTAATATGAACTTTGTAGTCCATCATGGACGGAATTTTACGAGAAACTTTTCCTAATATGTCTTCACGGACTACGACCAAAGTTGTACCTGCAGGACCCATATTTTTCTGAGCACCAGCATAAATTAAATCGAATTTAGAAAAGTCTAATTCACGTGAAAATATGTCACTACTCATGTCGCATACCATCGGAATATCGCAATCAGGGAAGGATTTCATTTGTGTTCCAAAAATGGTGTTGTTGGATGTGCAATGGAAATAATCGTAATCCGAAGGAATATCATAGCCTTTAGGTATGAAATTAAAATTAGCATCTTTAGATGATGCTACTTCATATATATCGTCATAAATACGTGCTTCTTGAATGGCTTTATCACTCCAAGTTCCAGTATTTAGATAACCTGCACGCTTTTCCAATAAATTTAAAGCAACCATTAAAAACTGTGTGCTAGCACCTCCTTGAAGAAAAAGGGCTTTGTATCCTTTACCTTCTAAACCGAGTAATTCTAGAGCCAAAGCACGCGCTTTTTCCATGACATCTACAAAAGGCTTACTTCTGTGTGAAATTTCGATTAATGATAATCCATTATCAAAATCTAAAATTGCTTCCGATGCTTTTAGCATCACTTCTTTTGGTAGTATGCAAGGTCCTGCACTAAAATTATGTCTTTTCATGGAAAAATATAGTTTGTTATTTACGCATCTAACCTAAAGGGTTTTCTAGGAAAAGCGAAAATTATTGAAATCTGTAATCGTTACAAAGGTGCTAAATTCTTATAAAAAAGTAGGTAATAAATCAATAACTTATCAACTAATTTTTAACAAAAATGAAATAGTATCCACGTTGTCTGCATAATCCCAAAGCTGTGGTTTTTGGGTGTGCCCAAAAGGAACTTCAGAATCCAATAACCCTTTGGCAACCACACACTGAATTTTATCTGAATCGGTTTGAAGTTTATCTTTTAAGTTTTGAGAATCTTGATAATATTCATAAAAAACCGTGGCAATAGGAGAGGCGTAGCTACTGTCTTCTTTAATCATTAAGAAGCCATTTTCTAAAATGTTAAACTCACTCATTAAATATACCGCTTTGTTATAATCGTAGTTATTTGCGTATTTATTCTGGTGAATTATTGGGTGCCATTTATACATAGCTTGAAAGAAATTTTGAAAATCATAGTCTTTAGGCACTAATAATTTGGATACATTCCGGCACCCTAAACCGTAGTATCTAAAAATATCTTCAGAAAGCGCTTCTAATTCATCATCCGTTTCTTTACCCGTAAGTATAGCTATTGAGTTCCTATTTTTACGAATAATAGATGGTTTATCTTTAAAGTAGTATTCAAAATAACGTGCCGTATTATCACTACCTGTAGCGATTACCGCATCAAAATTATCGAGTTTATCTGTTGTAAACGTAATTTTACCTTTAAATCCAGGTTCAATAGTTTCTAAATATTTTGCTAAAAAAGGCAATAAATATTTGTCATTACTAGATTGTTTGACAACCACATCATGACCCGAAATTAAAACCGATAAAAAATCGTGAAAACCCACTAAAGGGATATTGCCAGCCATAATGACTGCTACTTTTTTAGCGTTTTCTTTATTGAAGTTATAGTTACTTAACCATGTTTTAATATTACTGTCAGTAAGCAATTTAGACCAACCATTAAAAGCATAAATTAGATTTTCTTTCGTGAACCAGGCATTGTGTTCTTGGGCGAGTTTTATTTGATGTTTAAAACCATCAAAAAACAAATCGTTTTGTAAAATTGTGGTATTTTTTTCAAAGGGATTTACCGAAAATTGTTCAAGAAATTTCCCTAATTCAACAAATGCGTTAATTCTTTTTTGTAAATCCATGTATGATTTGGTTATGAATGGTTTTGGCTTTATTTTTGCAATTGCAAATTTACACAAAGCAAACGAGCAACAAAAGGTTTTAATTCTCATTATTAGAATTAGAAATAAGCCTATTTTTACAAATAGTAATCGAAAGATTAAATAAATATACAATAGAATGGCAATTATAATAACAGACGAATGTATTAATTGTGGTGCCTGTGAGCCAGAATGTCCAAACACAGCAATTTATGAAGGAGCTGACGATTGGCGCTATAAAGATGGTACCAGTTTAAGTGGTAAAGTAGTGTTGCCAAATGGCAAAGAGGTTGATGCTGATGAAGCTCAAGAGCCTATAAGTGATGAAATTTACTATATAGTTCCAGATAAATGTACGGAATGCCACGGTTTTCATGAAGAGCCGCAATGTGCCGCTGTATGTCCTGTAGACTGTTGTGTGCCTGATGATGCGCATGTAGAAACGGACGCGGAATTAGATGGGAAACAACGTTTTATGCATCCAGATTCTTAATTAAGAATTAAAAATTAAGAATTGGGTCAAACCTTTTATATTAAAACCTCGAGCGCTTGCTTGGGGTTTTTTGGTTTTATGATGAATATGATACTTTTAATTTGTTTAACGTAAGGACTTAAACAATTTCTAAATCCCTATCAAAACTATTCTAGTAATTAGTTACCTTTGCGCCTTCGTGCTGAAAAGGCATGGCTAAAAATTAAGTACAACTTTAAAAAGAGATTTCTGCATTTGCAGGAATGTGAGATATGAAAGCAGGCATCGTAGGATTACCAAACGTCGGAAAATCAACATTATTTAATTGTTTATCAAATGCAAAAGCGCAAAGTGCTAACTTTCCGTTTTGTACTATAGAACCTAATATTGGTGTGGTAAATGTACCAGATCCTAGGCTACAAAAATTGGAGTCTTTGGTAAAACCTGAACGTGTTTTACCTGCTACGGTGGAGATTGTAGACATTGCAGGTTTAGTAAAAGGAGCTAGTAAAGGAGAAGGTCTTGGAAATCAATTTCTTGCCAATATTCGTGAAACAGATGCTATTTTGCATGTTTTACGTTGTTTTGACAACGATAATATTGTTCATGTGGATGGAAATGTAAATCCAATTCGCGATAAGGAAACCATAGATATGGAATTGCAGTTGAAAGATTTAGAGACTGTTGATAAAAAACTTGAAAAAGTCAAGCGTGCTGCCAAAACAGGGAATAAAGAAGCGCAAAAGGAAGAAGCGGTTTTGTTAAAAATAAAAGCCGGTTTAGAAGCTGGTATTTCTGTTCGAGCGTTGGAATTTTCTGAAGAAGAGGATAATGATTTTGTAAAACCTAGTCAGTTTATCACGGATAAACCTGTTATGTATGTCTGTAATGTTGATGAAGGTTCAGCTAATACAGGCAATGCGTATGTTGAAAAAGTACGAGAGGCCGTAAAAGATGAAAATGCTGAAGTTTTAGTACTTGCTGTAGGTACAGAAGCTGATATTAATGAATTAGATGATTACGAAGAGCGCCAAATGTTTTTAGCGGATATTGGTTTAGATGAACCTGGTTCTGCAAAATTAATTCGTTCAGCTTATAAATTGCTAAATCAACAAACCTATTTTACGGCTGGCGTGAAAGAGGTTCGTGCTTGGACAGTGGATGTTGGCGCAACAGCTCCTCAAGCTGCAGGTGTTATTCATACTGATTTTGAAAAAGGCTTTATTCGTGCAGAAGTGATTGCTTACGATGATTATGTGCAATTTGGTAGTGAAGCTAAAGTAAAGGAAGCTGGTAAAATGCGTGTTGAAGGTAAAAACTATATTGTTAAAGATGGCGATGTCATGCATTTCTTGTTTAATGTTTAAATGCTTTTATAGTCATGCTTTATATAATTAATAAAAAAGGGTTTTCATCAAGAAAACCCTTTTTTAATTTAAGTGTTTTACAATTTATAGTCTAGGTATACAGGCTGCTTTACTTGCTTGAAATAGCTTTTAAATGGCAATAAAACGCTTGGTGTTTTAATAATTACTTATTAAATACTATTGTTAATTACTTTACAAATTTGGGGTTTCATTTTTTGGTGTGAAACCTTATATTAGCAGCAGATCCAAAACACCATTTTATGTCTCAAGAAACCAAATATACCGAAGATAATATCCGTTCGTTGGACTGGAAAGAGCATATTCGTATGCGTCCTGGAATGTATATAGGTAAACTGGGTGATGGATCATCAGCAGATGACGGTATTTATATACTAATAAAAGAAGTTTTAGACAATTCTATTGATGAGTACGTAATGGGAGCTGGTAAAACCATCGAAATTTCTATTCATGGTAATAAAGTTACGGTTCGTGATTATGGTCGTGGAATTCCATTAGGAAAAGTGGTTGATGTGGTTTCTAAAATGAATACTGGTGGAAAATATGACAGTAAAGCTTTCAAGAAATCGGTAGGGTTAAATGGTGTGGGTACTAAAGCTGTTAACGCACTTTCAAGTTATTTTAGAGTAGAATCAACTCGTGATAACAAATCAGCTTCCGCAGAATTTGAACAAGGAAATTTAATTAATAAAGATTTATTAGATGATACGTCTCGTAGGAAAGGAACTAAAGTATCCTTTATACCAGATGAAACTATTTTTAAAAACTACAAGTATCGTAATGAATATATCATTAAAATGCTTCGAAACTATGTGTATTTAAATATTGGTTTAACCATTGTTTTTAATGGTGAAAAATATTACAGTGAAAATGGTTTGAAGGATTTATTAATGGAAAATTCTAACCCAAATGATCTGCTTTATCCAATTATTCACTTAAAAGGGAATGATATTGAAGTTGCTTTAACACATAGTAAAACACAATATAGTGAGGAATATTACTCTTTTGTTAACGGTCAGAATACCACGCAAGGAGGAACACACTTATCGGCTTTTCGTGAAGCATTAGTTAAAACCATTCGGGAATTCTACAATAAGAATTTTGATGCTTCTGATGTTCGTAAATCGGTTGTGTCTGCCATTTCTATTAAAGTCATGGAACCTGTTTTTGAAAGCCAAACAAAAACAAAATTAGGATCTACAGATATGGGTGGCGATTTGCCTACAGTAAGAACCTATATTAACGATTTTGTAAAAACTAATTTAGATAATTTTTTACATAAAAACCCAGAAACAGCAGACAAGATACTGCGCAAAATCCTTCAAGCTGAACGTGAGCGTAAGGAGTTATCAGGTATTCGTAAACTAGCAAAAGATCGTGCTAAAAAAGCCAGTCTTCACAATAAAAAATTACGAGATTGTCGTGTGCATTTTGGCGATACAAAAAATGAACGAAATTTAGAAACAACCTTATTTATTACCGAGGGAGATTCAGCTTCTGGAAGTATCACCAAGTCTCGAGATGTGAATACCCAAGCTGTTTTTAGTTTAAAAGGTAAGCCGCTTAATTGTTATGGCTTAACCAAGAAAATTGTCTATGAAAATGAAGAATTTAACTTACTTCAAGCTGCATTAAATATTGAAGAGTCGCTAGAAGATTTACGGTATAACAATGTTGTAATTGCTACAGATGCCGATGTGGACGGTATGCATATTCGCTTACTTTTAATTACATTTTTTCTTCAATTTTTTCCTGAATTAATTAAAGATGGGCATCTGTATATCTTGCAAACACCATTATTTCGCGTTCGCAATAAGAAGAAAACAATTTATTGTTATTCAGAAGAAGAACGTCAAAATGCTTTAGAAGAGTTAAAACCCAAGCCAGAAATTACCCGATTTAAAGGTTTAGGTGAAATTTCTCCTGATGAATTTCAGCATTTTATAGGTGATGATATTCGTCTAGATCCTGTTATGTTAGATGAAAATATGTCTATTGAAGACTTATTGAGCTTCTACATGGGTAAAAATACACCAGATCGTCAAGAATTTATTATTAATAACCTGAAAGTGGAACTCGATATCGTGGAAGAATTTAAATGAGAACGAGTAATGAAAAAGTGAAAAACGTTATTATATCGGTATATTTTATACTGATTGTGCTTGCTGTGTTATGGTTGACTATTTTTAGAGCTTTTAATGAAATAGATAATAACCCTGTAGTAGCCTTTTTTGTTATAGCACTCGTTTTCATATTGTTATTTATAGCTGTACATTTTATATCTAAATATTTTGAATATGATAGCGATGGTTTAAAAGTTACGGTAACAAACAAAGGTCTGTTGCTATCAGATTATTTAAATTATCGTGAACATACAATAGAATTTGAAAAAACGAGGCTATCCGGATTTAAAATTAATAACTATTTCATTTACAAAGAACTCGTATTGTTTATAGTTAGTAAAAATGGCCATCATATAAAGAAAGAGCGTTTCAATATTACGTTAGTAGCCAAAAAGAAACGAAAATATATGAAGCAATCTTTAAGAAAAATGGTGAAACAAAATAGAAAAGAACAGAGTTAATGAGCGACGACATCAACGATAACCTACCTGAACCAGAAGAAAATAAGGAAACCATTACCCGAATTACGGGAATGTATAAAGATTGGTTTTTAGATTATGCATCATATGTAATTCTAGAACGTGCGGTGCCTGCTATTGAAGACGGTTTTAAGCCTGTTCAAAGGCGTATCATGCATTCCATGAAAGATTTGGATGACGGTCGTTATAATAAAGTAGCAAATATTGTAGGTCATACCATGCAGTATCATCCACATGGTGATGCCAGTATTGCCGATGCTATGGTGCAAATAGGTCAGAAAGACTTGCTTATTGACACGCAAGGAAACTGGGGAAATATCTTAACAGGTGATAGTGCAGCTGCTTCGCGATATATTGAAGCGCGAATTTCTAAATTTGGTTTGGATGTAGTCTTTAATCCAAAAATTACCGAATGGCAATCTAGTTATGATGGTCGCCGTAAAGAACCCGTTAATTTACCTGTTATGTTCCCGCTGCTTCTAGCTCAAGGAGGCGAAGGGATTGCTGTAGGTTTGTCAACTAAAATTTTACCACATAATTTTATTGAACTGATTGATGCGTCTGTTAAGCATTTAAATGGAAAGCGCTTTACCTTGTATCCAGATTTTCCAACGGCAGGAATAGCTGATTTTTCAGATTATAAAGATGGGCTTCGTGGCGGAAAAGTTCGTGTACGCGCTAAAATTTCACAATTAGATAAGAATACGTTAGTTATAACTGAAATTCCATTTGGCACCAATACGTCCTCATTAATAGATTCTATTTTGAAAGCCAATGAAAAGGGCAAAATTAAAATCAAGAAAATTGAAGATAATACGGCAGCTAATGTTGAGATTTTAGTGCATTTACCAGGTGGTATTTCACCCGATAAAACTATTGATGCGCTCTATGCATTTACTAATTGCGAATCTTCCATTTCTCCTTTAGGCTGTGTTATTGAGGATAATAAGCCTTTATTTATTGGTGTTTCCGAAATGTTACGTCGTTCAACAGATAATACAGTTCAACTATTAAAACGCGAATTGGAAATTCGTTTGGGTGAGTTTGAAGAACAATGGCACTTTGCATCTTTAGAACGCATTTTTATTGAAAATAGAATATATCGTGATATTGAAGAAGAAGAGACTTGGGAAGGCGTAATACAGGCTATTGATAAAGGATTACAACCTCATATTAAACATTTAAAACGCGCCATCACAGAAGAGGACATAGTGCGTTTAACAGAAATTCGTATCAAGCGTATTTCTAAATTTGATATTGATAAAGCACAACAAAAAATTGAAGCTTTAGAAGAGCAAATAGCTGAAATAAAACATCATTTGGCCAATTTAATTGCCTATGCTATTAGTTATTTTGAACGACTTAAAAAGGAATATGGTGAAGGGAAAGAGCGTAAAACAGAAATACGTGCTTTTGATGATGTAGATGCCACCAAAGTAGTTATAAGAAATACCAAACTATATGTAAATAGAGCGGAAGGTTTTATAGGTACTTCACTTAAGAAAGACGAGTATGTTTGCGATTGTAGTGATATTGATGATATAATTGTATTTACTAAAGATGGTAAAATGATGGTTACTAAAGTAGATTCCAAAACCTTTATTGGTAAGGATATTATTCATGTAGCTGTCTTTAAGAAAAAAGACAAACGTACCATTTATAATATGATGTATCGTGATGGTAAAAACGGACCGACCTATGTGAAGCGTTTTGCAGTTACTTCCATGACACGAGACAAGGAGTATGATATGACCAATGGCTCTAAAAATTCTGTTTTGTGGTATTTTTCAGCCAATCCAAACGGAGAGGCAGAGGTGGTAACGGTTTATCTACGGCAAGTGGGTAGTATTAAAAAACTGAAATGGGATGTTGACTTTGCCGATATTATAATCAAAGGTCGTAGCTCTAAAGGAAATTTGGTTACCAAACACGCCATTAAGAAAGTAGAACTTAAAGAAAAAGGAGTTTCCACATTAAAACCACGTAAAATTTGGTTTGATGATACGGTTAGACGTTTAAATGTAGATGGTCGTGGCGATTTGGTTGGAGAATTTAGAGGTGAAGATCGAATTCTAATTATTAGGCAATCTGGTTTAGTAAAAACCATTGTTCCGGAAGTTACCACACGCTTTGATGATGATATGATTGTTATGGAAAAATGGATTCCCAAAAAACCCATTTCAGCTATTTATTATGATGGCGAAAAAGAACGATATTACGTTAAGCGTTTTCTAGTTGAAAATGAAAGTCGTGAGGAATTGTTTATTTCTGATCATGAGAACTCGCAATTAGAAATCGTTTCTACGGACTGGAAGCCTATGGCGGAAGTGGAGTTTGTTAAAGAACGCGGTAAAGACCGAAAAGATAATATGGAAGTAAATTTAGATGAATTTATTGCCGTAAAAGGAATAACTGCTTTAGGAAATCAGCTTACTAAAGATAAGGTGAAACAAATTGATTTGCTAGAACCTTTACCATATGAAGCTCCAGAAGAAGTGCCTGCTGAAGAATTGGATGTTGTTGATGAAACTGAAGTGAATTCGGAAAGTACGGACACCGAAACTAAACCAAACATATCAAGCACATCTAAATCTCCTAATGACTCTAAAGATGATGAGGATAATTCGAATTCAGGGAATGTTGATGATAAAGGTCAGGCAACACTTTTTTAATAAAGGCTAATTTCTAAAATGCGAAACAGCTCCTAAAAGGAAAGCGGCAAGTCCGCCAATTAAACAAGCATAGTAGAGTGTAGCTGTATTTTCTTTGAAAAATATGGACGCTACAATCAACGCAGAAGATAGTAGGTATAGCACTTTTGGACTGACTTTTTTCATGGTTTCGAGGTTTTTTATTTTGGCTATTTGTATAGTGGTTTTAATTTTTCTTTTTCTTCTTGGTAATTCTGTAATTTAAAAATTCTACAAACAAAGAGAAGGCAATAGCAAAATACAAATACCCTTTTGGGATAGCACCAACCGTTTTTCCAAAAAATTCAGTGTCTGATAAATGTGCGGCTTCTGTAATTAACATAAAACCAATTAAGATTAAAAAAGCCAAACCAAGGAGTTGCACACTTGGATGTGTGTCAATAAATTTACGGATAGGATTGGCAAAACCAATCATTATACCTATTGAAATCATCACGGCTATTATCATTAATACCAGTGTGTAATTATGGTTTTCATGTAAACCATTTGTCATACCTACAGCTGTTAAAATGGAATCAATGGAAAAAATAAAATCAATTATCATTATTTGCACAACAGCTTGCCCTAACGATTTAATTTTTTTGTTTTTTACTTCGTCTTCATCGTGATCTGGGTCTTCAACCTTCTCACGAATTTCAGAGGTGCTTTTATAAATTAAAAATAAACCACCACCAAAGAGTATTATAGCCTGCCAGCTAATACCAACATGAAGCCAATTTGTATCTATAGTATAAAATGGTTCTGACAATCCTACTAAAAAACTCACAAAAAACAGAAGAATTATACGCTGTACCATAGCCAAAAGCAAACCAATATTTGTTGCCTTGCTCCGCTGGTTTTCTTGTAACTTATTAGCTGCAATAGAAATAAAAACAATATTATCAATTCCTAGAATGATTTCTAGAAAAGTTAAGGTTAATAATGCCATGATGGCATCGCTTGTTAGTAGAAAATCGAGCATATTAATTAATGCGTTTTGCTGTGCCTTTTTGTTTTATTTTTTCACCTACATAGGAATATTCAAAATTATAAGTAGAATCTGTTGTAGTTAATATTTTTAAATGAATATCCTTTCGCTCCTGCATGTTTTTAGGATTAATTGTTCTAAATACAACTTCACAGTCGTTAATCCAACGAACCGTTGTAGAGTCTATGTGGCCTTTATAGGTTTCTATTTGTAAATCTTTAGTTCTCGTAAACACTGAATGATATGTAGAGTCATTAATTGTAATACTACTGGTAAAAGTGCCTGTTTGAAAATCTGAACACTGTCTCTCTACTTGGTAACAGCTCATTAAAAGCAATAATAAAAGGCATAAAAAGGGTTTCATAGTTCGGATTTTCAACAAAATTAAGAAACATTATGTGATTGGCATACCACTTAATAATGATTTATTTAAAAAAAGCCAAGTGCTTTTTAATGGGTGTAATTTTTAAATGTACCGTCTTTAAAGAAAATTACAATTCGATCAATTTCTTTACTGTTATTTATAGATAGCGATTCTATATTTTTAGAAGTTTGATTTGTCTCTACTTCTTTTGGGTTATGGCTTTTTACTAAAGGGTTATGTTCTTGCTCTTGAGTTTTTATTATAGAATCAGATGTCGGTTTCATTTCAGTTTTCGGAAAAGTACCTTTTCCATTTAATAACCAATATAATTCCACATCAGGAAAAGTATCTAAAACTTTCATAACAAAATCCAAACTAGGTTTATTTCTGCCAGACAAAATATGGGAAATACTGGAACGTTGGACGCCTACTTTTTCAGCAAAAGAGGAGGCAGTTTCATCATAGAATTTGATGACTTTTTCTAGGCGTTTTGAAAATTCGGAGCTGTTTATCATTGTAAACCGTTACTTAAGTGAATTGGTTTTACAAATGTAAATATTATTTATAATAAACCATTAAAATTTCAACAAAAATCACAAATTGTAATCAACAAAAGCTTTAATTGGAATCCATTAAATATCTGAAAATAAAATATTTAAACTAATAATTTTAAAACGCTCAATTTTTAATGTTTATAGGAAGTGTTTTTGTTTAAGATTTGTATACAATGCTAAACATTTTAGATAATTTTTTTGTTTACAAATGTAAAATAGTAATTGTTTACCTTTGTAACATATCAAATTTACACATGTATAAAAGCTCCATAGAAACCGCATTAAATCCATATAAAGAAACCAAGTTATATGGTCGGTATATTACCAATGTTATGATAGAACCTTTATTGAAAAACCTGCCTGATCAGGCACAGGTTTTGGTTGAAGGATTGTCAGTTAAAAAACAGCCTATCTATTCAATTACATTAGGGACAGGTAAAAAACGAATTTTGCTATGGTCTCAAATGCATGGTAATGAATCTACAACCACCAAAGCACTTTTTGATGTATTAAATACCTTTAAAGACCAACCAGAAATTTTGGAATCTTGTACTTTGTTAATAATTCCTATTTTAAATCCTGATGGTGCTGAAGCGTATATACGTTTTAATGCTAATAACATTGATTTAAATCGCGATGCTCAAGCTTTATCACAGCCAGAAAGTGTTATATTACGTACTTGTTTTACACGCTTTAAGCCAGATTTTTGCTTCAATCTCCATGGGCAACGTACTATTTACAATGTTGGAAACACCTCTAATTCCGCAACGGTATCTTTTTTATCGCCAGCAGAAGACCCTAATCGTTGTATTACTAAAACACGAAAAATAGCCATGGAGGTCATTGCTGAAATAAATAATAACTTACAAAGGTTTATTCCTAATCAGGTGGCTTTGTATGATGATGGTTTTAATCACAATTGTGTTGGTGACGCTTTTCAAAGCCTAGGTGTGCCAACACTACTGTTTGAAGCTGGTCATTACCCTAATGATTATAGTAGAGAGGTAACGCGTGCTTTAATATACCAATCCCTTATGGTTGCTTTGCATACCATTTCTGAAAAGGCATTGACAGGTAGCGGTTTTGAAGCATATTTGAAAATACCACAAAATAACACCTGTTTTTTTGATATAATTATTAGAAATGCCATTCAGGATGATCAGCTTGTAGATATTGGTATTCAATATCAAGAAAAATTGGTTGCAAATAAGCTTCATTTTGTTCCTAAAATTGAAAAAATTGAAAAATTACAGGGTTTTTATGGTCATAAAGAGTTGAATGCTAGTTTTGGTAAGGTTTTATCCAATAATCATGAGAATATTCAAATTGGAAGCGAAAACGATTTCGTATGGATAAATAATGAAAAATATTCATTATTATTAGCTGAATCTTGATTTTTGATAGATATAATTCAAAATTAATGTCTTATTTTTGCTTTTTATTTAAAGAAATTAAAAATAATGGCAAAATTTAAATTAGACGATATTGATCATCAAATCCTTGAAATGTTGATTGATAACACACGAGTTCCTTTCACGGATATTGCGAAAAAATTAGTTATTTCTGCAGGTACGGTTCATGTACGTGTTAAAAAAATGGAAGAAGCTGGAATTATTAAAGGGTCTTCATTAACATTAGATTATAAAAAATTAGGTTATGCCTTTATAGCCTATGTTGGGGTTTTTCTGCAGAAAACATCGCAAACAAAATTTGTTTTAGAGCGTATTAACGAGATTCCTTATGTAACGGTTGCACATATTACTACAGGAAAATTTAATGTATTTTGTAAAATTCGTGCAAAAAATACAGAGCATGCAAAAGATGTTATTTTTATGATTGATGATATTGAAGGTGTTTATAGAACAGAAACCATGATATCACTTGAAGAAAGCTTAAACGACAAAAAACGTTTAATGCATTCTATATTTAATAATATGTAAATTTAGTATCAAAAAAGAATAGTTAAGCGCTTCCTAGTAAAGCGCTTTTTTTAGTACTTTTAAATAAAAAATTATGTTTGTTACCGAAATACCAAATTCAGAATATGCTCCTTTTTATGCCAATTATATAAATAAAGGAGGTGTATTAAGTTTATTGAGTGGCTTGGAACAAGGTATGATAAATACGAAGTCTTTTTTTGAAACCATACCTGAAGATAAGTTGGAATATCGGTATGCGGAAGGGAAGTGGACCATTAAAGAAATTTTACAGCACCTCATAGATACCGAACATGTATTTGTATATCGTGCTTTACGTTTTGCGCGTCAAGATAAAACACCCTTACCTGGTTTTGAGCAAGACGATTATGTTTTGGCGAGTGTAGCAAACAGACGAACACGAGATCAATTACTAAATGATTATTTAGATTTACGTGAATCAACCATAGCTTTATTTAGCAGTTTTTCAAAAAAAATGTTAGAACAAATAGGTGTGGCAAGCCATGCCGAGATGTCTGTTAGAGCTATTGGTTTTATATTAATTGGTCATGAAAAGCATCATATAGACATTATAAAAGAACGCTATTTATAAATTATAATGCTTTGTAGTATTCAAAAGCTCTAATGATGATATCGTTACTTACTAAACAATTGATTTTTGTTTTACCCATATCTTCTAAAAGTACAAAATTAATATTGCCATGTTCATTTTTCTTATCGTATTTAAGTAGGTCAATTATTGCATTGTAGTCGGAGGGAAGTATGGTGACTTCTCCAAAAATTGATTTAATTGTGTTTTTAATACGGTCGTTTTCTGATTTAGAGAAACCGGTTAGTTCTGTTGATATATAGTTGGCTAATATCATACCTATTGCAATGGCTTCACCATGAAGTAGGGCTTCTTTTTCTGGATGACTTAAAAAATAAGATTCAATAGCATGGCCTAATGTGTGTCCGTAATTAAGAGTTTTTCGTAAATTTTCTTCTAATGGGTCTTGAGTAACAATGCTATTTTTAATAATGACAGACTCATAGATTAAGGCGTCGTAATTTAATGGTGCTTCTGTGGTGAATTTATTCCAGTACTCGCGACTATAAATTAGACCGTGTTTTAGCATTTCGGCTAATCCAGAACGCATTTGATTTTTAGGTAATGTTTCTAAAAAACTTGTATCAATTAATACCATTTCGCCTGAATTGATAACACCAATCTGATTTTTTAAATGTCCTAAATCGACACCTGTTTTTCCACCAACACTAGCATCAACCATAGCTAACAAGGATGTAGGTACGTTTATGTAATTTATACCGCGTTTAAAAGTTGAGGCTACAAAACCGCCTAAATCGGTTACAACACCACCTCCCAAATTAATTATAAGGCTTTTTCGGTCGGCACCCAGTTCAGACAAAACATTCCAAACGCCAACACAGGTTTCAATAGTTTTATATTCCTCACCTGATTCAATTTCAATAATTTCAATTGTATTGGTAGTTTCAACAGCTTGTAAAAATTTTGCCAAACACATATTGTGCGTGTTTTCATCCACTAAGACGAAAATTATAGAATAATTAACTTCTTTTAAATGGCTATTCAATGCTGTGTAACAATTTGAATTAAAGTGTATTGGGTAATTTGGTGTTTGTATAGATTTCATAATAATTACTGCAAAAGATAAAAGGTAAAATAAGGTGTTTTTTTTATAAAAAAGTAGCTGAATGATAATTATCTTTGCATAATTTTCAACAGTTATGGAGCACTTAAAAATTTTTGATAATACGGAAATTGCTTTTCAATTAAAGAGCAATAAAGAGTTGAATCGCGCTCATTTTTTATTCAATATGATTTCTAATGAATCATTAGTAAAAGTGGGTACAGCGTTAACGCGTTTTGCTATAAAAGCACATTTACCAGTAGAAGGTATTATTCGAGCAACTGTTTTTGATCATTTTTGTGGAGGTGTAAACGAAGAGGATTGTTTACCTGTAATAGATGACATGTTTACAAAAGGTGTGAGTTCGGTTCTGGATTATTCTGTAGAAGGTAAAGAAACGGAGGCACATTTTGATGGTGCTATGGAAAAAACCTTAAAAATTATTCGTTTTTCTGATGATAGAAAAGCAATGCCAATAGCGGTATTTAAACCCTCTGGTTTTGGAAGGTTTGCGTTATATCAGAAAAAAAGTGAAGGTAAAGTGCTAACCGAAAACGAGCAAGATGAATGGAGTCGGGTTGTGGCGCGTTATGATGCTGTGTGTAAACTAGGAAAAGAAAAGGATGTTGAAATATTAATTGATGCTGAAGAAAGTTGGATTCAAGATGCTGTTGATGATTTGGTAACAGATATGATGCGTAAGTATAATAAAGATGTAACAATTGTTTATAATACCTTGCAAATGTACCGTCATGACCGAATGGATTTTTTAAAAAGACAGCATGAATTAGCTAGAAAAGAAGGATTTTATCTAGGGTATAAAATTGTTCGTGGTGCATATATGGAAAAAGAGCATGAGCGCGCTATGGAAAATAATTATCCAACACCTATTTGTGAAAGTAAATTAGCAACTGATGAAAATTTTAACGCAGCTGCGCAGTATATTCTAGACCATATATCAGACATATCTGTTTTTGTTGGTACACATAACGAATTGAGTAGTTATAAGGTGATGCAGCTAATGAAAGAGAAAGGAATTGAAATTACTGATAATCGTGTTTGGTTTGGTCAATTATTTGGTATGAGTGATAATATTAGTTTTAATCTAGCAAATAAAGGGTATAATGTAGCTAAATATGTGCCATTTGGACCTGTTAAAGATGTGATGCCTTATCTTATTAGACGTGCAGAAGAAAACACATCGGTAGCCGGCCAGACTGGACGTGAACTCATGTTAATTAAAAAGGAAAAGGCTAGACGAAAAGCGGCTAAATAACATTACTTACTGCGTTGCCACCATTTCTTTTTATTTGGGTTTTTACCGTATCCGTAACCATAGCCATTAGCCTTTTTATGATCGACACCATTCAAGAGAATGGTCATGTTTGGCAACCGTTTTTCCTGATACATGTTGTTTGCTATCTGCAAGCGTCTCTTGTCTAGGTAATTAGCACGAACTACATAAATAAATAAATCGGCATGGTTGCTAATCAATAATGTATCTGTTACCAATCCTACTGCTGCTGTATCTACTACAATGTAGTCATATTGACTATCTACTGTATCAAATAATTCTTGCATACGAGCACTCATTAATAATTCTGCTGGGTTTGGAGGAATAACACCAGAAGGAATTACATCTAGAAAACTGTTGTCTTTAAGTGGTACCGTTACGTCAGACAGTTGCAAACTCGGGTCGCTGATGTAATTTGTTAATCCAACTTCATTTTTCACATCGAGATAGTTGGTAGCTTTTGGTACACGAATATCCGTTTCTATAAGAAGTACTCTTTTATTAGAATAGGAGAGTGATAAGGCTAAATTAATTGATGTATGAGATTTACCTTCTTTGCTGGTAGTAGAGGTAACAAAAATTACTTTTGAATGCTTTTCAATGCCTTTAAGCATAAACTCAACATTGGTTCGTATCATTCTAAAAGCTTCAGCTTTAGGAGAATAATCAATTTGTTTTATTAGCTGTGTACGTTTGCTTGATTTAGGTATGTCGCCAATAAAAGGGATGTCTACAGCTTTTTTGATATCTTGAGACGAATGTACTTTGGTATCTAAAAGTGTTAACAGATAAATGATACCTATTGGAAAACTAAATCCTAAAATAATAGCAGCTAGAATAATAATAGTTGGTTTAGGAGCAACAGGTCTTCCTGAAGCATATGCTTTGTCTACAATTTTAGCATTGGGTGAAGAAACTCCATGCGTTATGGCGGATTCTTCGCGTTTTTGTAGCAAGTATAAATAGAGAGATTCTTTAATATCTTGTTGTCGCTTTATGTCTTTAAACTGGCGTTCTTTTTGAGGAGCTGAATAAATTTGTGAATTAATTCGAGAGTTCTCAGCAACTAAACTGTTATATGTAATTTGGCTTGTAGACCTTTTACTATTTAAACTTTGCGAAAGGTCTGCTTTTAATTGATTTATTTGATTTGTTAAATTAACAACTGTAGGGTTTATTTCACTAGAGTTTTTTAATATGCGATCGCGTTCTTGAACCAAGCTGTTGTGGCGTTTAGCCACTTGGCCAATATTGCCATCTTCAATACCTATATTAAGCGGAAGTAAATCATTTGGGTCTTGATTATTGGCTAAATAATCTTTCATGTAATCAATTAACTGAATTTCTCTTCCTGTTTCTGTTATCTTTGCTTCGTTTTCCTTTTCGGTTTGAAGGAAAATATTAGACTGTGTTGCTAGATTGGTAAGTTTGTTTTCTTGCTGAATATCTTCTGCTGTTAAATCTACAATTCCCAATTCACGCGATACGCCTTCCAATCGGTCGTTAATAAATGTAGATGTGGCTTCAACAACTTTTTGTTTGTCGTTTATAACATCGTCATTGTATTTTTCAATTAGTTTGTTTAAAAAAAGCACACCTTTCTCTCGTACATTATCATTAATGGTAAGCTTTATAATACTCGATAATTCATTGGTTTGAATTTGAAGTCTGGATTTGTAATCACTGGTTACATTATTTACAGGTTGGATTCTAATGGTAATATCGGAACCAATTTTTGTGGCATACTGTCCAATGTTGGGTGTTATAATAATATCTCCAAAACCTGTTTCTACATTTTCCCCAAAATCATAAAGAATGCCCTCTATATCATCATACTGGGCGGTGTTTCCTTTTAAAATTTTTGTGTCTTGTGGAATACCTTTAAATATGAAATCTTTTGATGAATTAATACGGATATTGAAAGTGGTATCAATTTTATGTAGTAAGGAGTCTGTTGTGCTAAAGTTGATGTTTAAAGGTGGATTTGTATAAACCTCATGGGCTTGAATACGGCCTTCAACAAAGAATTGGATGTTAAATTTTAAATCCTTAATAACACTTTCAATAAGGTTACGCGATTTAATAATTTCAATTTCATCTAAAACATTATTTTGGTCATTACTAAATAGGCCATAATTTTGTAGACTAGAAATTTCAGGTAATTTACCTTGAGATTTGTCGTCCTTTATCTTGATAGTTGCTTTTGCTTGATATTGATTACTTGCGTAGCGTAAATACACAAACGCTAATGCTAATGCGCTAAAAACACATAGAATTATAAATTTCCATCTGTTTAAATAAGGCTCAATTAAATCTCTAAAATGTGCATTTTGTTTCATCTAGGTCTATCTTGTAAATGCTTTAATTAACTAAAAAAATCGCTAAAATTGTTGCTAAAGTCCCTACAGCTGAAATGATTACGCCATTATTTTGGTTATAAGAAGCTGAACGGATTTTGGCACTATTAGGCTCAATTACCAAGACATCATTTTGCTCTAAATAGTAATTTGGTGATGAAATAGTGCTTATTTTAGTTAAATCGAATTTCGTGAAAACTTTTTTACCATCACGTTCACGAATTAAAAATACATTTTCTCTTTTACCATAAATGGTCAAATCGCCTGCTAACCCTAAAGCTTCAATTAATGATATGCGCTCATCCTCAACTGTAAAAGTGCCAGGGTTTCGCACTTCACCTAAAACCGTTATTGTAAAATTAATTAACCGAATATTAATTACTGGATCCTTAACGTATTTACTAATTTCTTTTTTCAGATAAGAAGTGGCATCTTCTCTGGTTAATCCACCCAATTTAATGGTTCCCAAAACGGGATATTCAATATTACCATTTTTATCAATTAAATAAGTTGGCATTTTAAGGTCGGCATTGGCATTTACCGAGGACACACTATATGATACGGCTGGTAGATTAAATGGAGCTACAGCATCAGCATCGCCACCAATACTAATAAATATTAAATCGTTGGGTTTGTAAATAATATCAGAATTCATAGCAATATCATTATATTCGCTAACAGGTTCGTCTTGAAAATAAATTATTTCTTTGCTTGTAACACAAGATGAAACGGCTGCTATTATTACTAATAGGCTCGTTTTTTTAATAATGTTTTTAAGGTTAATCATAGTTGGTTTTTTTAGTTTAAAACATCATATGTTGAATTATTCGGGTTGTATTCTGCTACTATAGCTTTTATTTTTGATACAATTTCAATATTTTGAGAATTAGAACCTAATAAACAGAGTTCTTTTATTAGGTTTTCAGTCATTTCAATGCTAACAGGTTTGCATTTAGCAATCATAATTTTCTCATTATACGTGGGTTTGGTATTTTCACCTTCAATAAGCAATTCTTCAAATATTTTTTCGCCAGGTCTTAACCCTGTTATTTTAATATCAATATCTGTAGGATATTTCAATCCTGATAAAGCAATCATATTCATGGCCAAATCATAAATCTTAATTGGTTTACCCATATCAAAAACAAAAATTTCATGACCTAATCCCATAGCTGCTGCTTCTAGAACTAAAAGGCTAGCTTCTGGGATAGTCATAAAGTACCTAATAATGTCTTTATGAGTAACGGTTATAGGGCCTCCAGATTCAATTTGTTTCTTAAATAAAGGAATTACAGAGCCGTTGGACCCTAATACATTTCCAAATCGTGTGATGATGAATTTAGTAGTGGATTGTGAGTTTTGTTGACAGCAAATAAGCATTTCTGCTATTCGTTTAGTAGCTCCCATCACATTGGTTGGATTTACCGCCTTATCTGTGGAAATTAATATGAATTTTTTAGCTCCGTATTTTTTGGACAAATACACCACATTTTTAGTGCCTCTAACATTAACACTTACAGCCTCATAAGGGTTTTGTTCCATTAACGGGACGTGTTTATAAGCAGCTGCGTGAAAAACTATTTCGGGTTTATGTAAGTTGAAAATAGCATCTAAACGCACATTGTTTCTAATGTCCGCAATAATAGGTGTCACATTTTTAATACCATTCCGAATTAATTCTTGTTGTAAATCATATAAAGGCGATTCGGCATTATCAACAAGAATTAAGCTTTTAAAGTTGAAAACTGATAGTTTTCGAACTAGTTCACTACCAATGGAGCCGGCAGCTCCTGTAACAAGAATAACCCGATTGCTATATTCGTCATTTAAAACTGGATTGTCAATATTTATAGGTTCTCTGCCTAATAAATCTTCAATTTTAATGTCTTTAATTTGACCAATGCTTAAATCGCCATCTATCCACGTTTGAACAGCAGGAACAATTTTAACATTTAAGTTTAACGCAAATAACTTACTCGTAATTTGAAGTAGTCGGTTTGAATTAATATTCTGAATAGAAATAATTACCGAATCAATATGATGCTTTTCAATAAAATGTTTTGTAATACTTGTTGGATGATAAACGTTTAATAAGTTAATTTTTTTGCCAACTTTACGGTCGTTATCATCAATAAAACCAAAAACATCTATATCGCTTTTAGCATCATTTGCAATTGCGTTATAGGTAATGATTCCAGAATCTCCGGCACCATAAATTAAAACGATACTTTTTTTCTGATCTTCATTTTCTGTTATTAAACTTCTGTAAATTGATTTAATGAAGAATTTGGCACCAATGAGAAAAAAGATATTGAGTAATAAATGAATATATATTATAGAACCTGGAATATCAAAAACATTGTTATAGTTGTATTTCCTACTCATAAAAGTAGAAATAATGAGTATGGTTGCTAAAATATTTACACCTATAATAATATTAACAACATCCTTAAAACCAGTAAAACGGACAACACCTTTGTGGGAGCTAACTAAAAGAAAACTGATTACCCCTGCAAAAACAACAAAGGGTATCTGCTTGAGGAACATGGAAAAATCAAAATCAATTTGAAAATTAAAACGGATTAGATAGGCAATAAAAAATGTAAATGCAATGATACATGAGTCAAATAAGAGTACCACCCATTTGGACGCATAGCGATTTGATAATTTTCGTAATAAGTGATATATTTTATCCAAAATAATTTTTAATTACTTGATTAACCCGATCTAACTCTACATGTGTTAAACTGGAACCACTAGGCAAACATAAACCTCTTTCAAACAAATTGTCCGATACACCATTCAAATAACTTGGGTAATTTTCAAATACGGGTTGTTGGTGCATGGGTTTCCATGATGGTCTAGATTCTATATTTTCATTTAATAGAGCATTTAAAACACCATCTCTTATTGCTTTTGTTTTGAATAAAACGGCTGTTAACCAACGGTTAGAATGATAGTTTTCAGGCTCGTTTAAAAATTCAATTTCTGTTATATGGCTTAAAGCGTTTTTGTAATACTCATGGTGTGCACGCCTGATTTGGATTCTATTTTCTAAAACTTGCATTTGACCTCTACCAATACCAGCTAAAATATTGGACATTCTATAGTTAAAACCGACTTCTGAATGGTTATAATTTATACCAGAGTCTTTGGCTTGAGTTGCCAAAAAAATAGCGCGGTTTTTTAATTCACTATTTCTAGAAACTAATGCGCCACCTCCAGACGTTGTTATTATTTTATTTCCATTAAATGATAAAATAGAAAAATCACCAAACGTACCACATGGTTGCGCTTTATAACGACTGCCAAGAGCTTCAGCGCTGTCCTCAATAACAGGTATCTGATACTTTTTAGTAATTGCATGTATGTGTGTTACGTTGTATGGCATTCCATATAAATTTATGGCAATAATGGCTTTTGGTTTTTTTCCTTTAGAAATTCTGTCCAATATTGCTTTTTCTAATAACTCGGGACACATGTTCCATGTTTGTGTCTCGCTATCAATAAAAACAGGTGTTGCACCTACATAAATAACTGGATTTACCGACGCAATAAATGTTTTTGTTTGACAAAGCACCTCGTCGCCAACTGAAACATTTAAAAGTTTTAACGCTAAATGTATCGCAGCTGTTCCAGAGCTTAATGCTGTAACATGAGATTGATGCTCTAAATATGTTTCTAAATCATTTTCAAAGCCATCAACATTGGGTCCTAAAGGTGCAATCCAGTTGGTTTTAAAAGCTTGATTTATAAAATGTTCCTCAAAACCACTCATGTGCGGTGCTGACAACCATATTTTAGATTTCACTCCCGAAGCATTTTTTGTCATCGTAAATATCTATGTTTAAATAGTTTCCATCAAATAAATACGATAAATAACTAATTTCTACGTTTTTTGATTTTCAATAAAACGCAACCGTAGTTTTAATCTTATTTTTTAGCCTTTTGTCGTATTAACTTGCGTGTTAACAGTATTTGGCATTTCAATTATTAAGATTTTTCAGGTACTTATTTGAATAGAATTTTTGTTAAATAACTATTTGGTTCTACAAGGTAAATATTACAATAATTACCGAAATCTTGCTATAAAAATACCGTTTATATCGTTTTTTTTTAAATACATCTAAAAAATAGTATTTGACTCAAGTTTATTCATTAAAAAAACTAATTTTAAACCTGATATCGAAACTTTTTTATGATTAAAAATCCATTTTCGTCTAATACATTTAAATCTGTTTGGTTAAAGCACTTTAATGAAAACAAACATGGAATAGTTACCAATATCATAAACCCAGTTGCGTTTTATAAGCATGCTGTAATTCCTTGTTTTATAAATATAGGTAATAAGTTAACTAATGGATTGACCTATAAAATAGATTCGAAAGCTACAGACTGTAAAGGAAACGTTTATTTAATTCGTGATATTCCTTCTTACCAAGAAATTTGCGAGCCTGAAAAATCATCTCGATTAAAGCTGAAAAAGGTTTTTCAGTATGAAGGTTATATTACTCGCGTTGCAAATTATGAGTCTTTGGACGCTTATTTGAAAACTATTTACAAGTCTAATACGCGTTCTAAATTACGGCGTAATGTTAGTCGTTTAGAAGCTAATTTTACAGTAAATTACTCCATGTATCATGGTGATATTACTAAATCAGACTTTGATACTGTTTTCAATAGTTTTTACAACCTTTTTGAAAAGCGTTACGCTAATAAAGGAGAACCTTGTGGTGAACTGGAACCTGATTTGTGGGCCTTTTATACAGAATTAGCCTTTAAAATGATAAATGAAGGTACGGCTTCTTTGTTTGTTATATACTGTGATTCTAAGCCTATAGGTATTACTTTTAGTTATCATTTTGACACCATTTTAGTTGAAGCTTTAACTGTGTTTGATATTGATTTTTACCGGTATAATATTGGGCATACCACCATTTTGAAAATGTTAGAATGGAGTTTTGATAATGGTATTGAAATTTTCGACTATACCCAAGGTGATTTTGATTATAAAAAGCGATGGAGTGATGATAGGTATCAAACTTACTACCACATATTGTATGATTCAAAATCTCTTAAAAGTAGACTTACAGCAAGTTTTTTAGAAAAATATTTCAATTTTAAACGTGAGTTTAGAGATAGAAAATATAGTACTAAAGTTCATAATTTAAAGTATCAGTTAGTTGGTGGAACTAAAAATGAAACCGTTTTGTTAGATGCCTTTAAAGTTGAGTATGCAGATGAAGCGCTGGCTTTAGAAATTCAAAGCATGCCAATTAACATTGAGCAAGATAAGTATATATCGCAACGAAAAGCGTTGTATGATTATTTGTATATGAATCCGGAACCTGTAAAGAATTTGGAAATTTATCACTACAAAAATGACACGCTTTTGGTAAAAGGAGCAAAAGGTATCTTAAAAATTATTAGAGATGAAGCATAATCCTTTTACTTCAAAAACATATCAAGAAACTTGGTTAAAGTATTTTGCGAAACAAAAAACTAACAAGCGGTTTCAGTGTCTTGAAAACTTATCGTTTATAAAACATCGTTTCTTACCGTATTATATAAATGCTGGTAAGAATATGACAAATGGGATAACATATTCTGTAAATCCATCTAAAACTGACCTTAAAAACCATGGAGTCGTAATTTATGATGTTCCAGATTATTGTGATACTTCAAGTACTTCTAAAAATGAATCTTTAAAAATTCATAAAGTAGCACAGTATAAAGGGTTTTTGGCAGATTTATCTCAAGTTGACTCTTTTGAAGATTATTTACAAAATACGTTAAATGCCAAATCTAGAAATAAATTCAGAAGTACTTTAAAAAAATTTGAAAATTGCTTCGATGTTACTTATAAATACTATTATGGTGCTATAGATAAAGAGGATTACCATATCATGATGACTGATTTTAAAAATTTAGTAGAAAATCGGTATGGTGATTTGAAAATTGATACTAGTTTAATACGTGAATGGCCTTTTTATGAAGAATTGGTTTACAAAATGCTTCATGAAAAGAAGGCTATGATAATAAGTATTAATATTGCTGGAAAACCGATATCTATGTCGCTCGGTTTTTTAAGTGAAACGGCTCTTGTTGGCGCTGTTAAAGCATTTGATACCAATTATTATAAGTTTAATGTTGGTCATATAGAGATTAGCAAATTTATAGAATGGTGTATTGCGCATAATAAACGGATTTTAGATTTTTCTAAAGGTGAATATGAATACAAGACTAAATGGACAAATACTAAATATCTGTATAATTGTCATGTAGTATATAATAATTCAAGTGTTACTTCAAAGATAATAGGGTTTCTACTGGTTAAATATTTTGAATTAAAACAATATTTACGTGATAAAAAAATCAATTTATTGGTTGCTAAAGCGCGTTTTGCTCTAAAAAATATTGGTACTTCAAAACAGCAAAAATTACCATTTAAAATCCAATCCATACAAGGCGAAATAACTAACAATGACTATCAGCTAACTTCTCTAGATGAAGAAGTTCGACACTATCCGTTTTTAAAACGAATAGTAATGGATGGGTTGTATCAAAAACCAGAAAGTTATTCCAATATAAAATTGTTTAAATCTACAGATTCAATAGGAGGTAAGCCTAGTTTTGTAGTAATGGGCTCTAAAAGTAAATACCTTATAACTATTTTTTAGCAAGATATAATTCAGCCAATTCAGCCATAGAAACACTTTCAAAATGGTGGCTTTTATTTAAATCGCGATAGTGTTTAAAAATACTTTCTAGGTTTTTAAAATTTTCATCCATATGAGCTCCAAAATTATGAGGGTGCCACCAAAGATGGTAAATTTCATGATTTTTAGCTGCTTGAGTAAGGCCTTTTTTAATTCTGGAAATACGCATGGGTTCTAGTATTTTTAAGGTATCATTATAAGGCCTAAAAAACTTGCTAGATGGAATGTTAACAATATTATGGCAGCTTTTTAAATCGCTTAATTGATTTGTGTTGTAGCCAGAAATATTACAATAGGCATCTAATAGCCTAAATGCTTTGTGCGGTGTGTTATCTAATTTTTTTGTGTCATGCGTATTAAACATCCAATGCTTTTCAGTACCGCGATAACAAATAATACCGTGTTTAGCACATATTTTCAAATAAGCTTCATTGATTTGATTTCTTGGAAACACCATGCTTTTTAAGGTGATATTCTTTTGTTTAGCAATGGAGATTGCAGCTTTAATATCAGCTTCAAATTGTTCGGGTTTTTGGCCTTCTTCATTTACGTAAAAATGGCTAAAAGTATGGCTAGCAATTTCGTGATTGCCGTTATTTCTAATGAATTCAATTAAGGATTCTGCGTAATGAAAAGGGTCGTCATTTTCATTATTGCCAATGCCATCAATTAAATTATATGGACTAAATCGCGTGTTTAAATACGTAGGTTTTTCTTTTGGTATAGCCGCAAATAGTTCGGTTTTGTTTTTTGCAAATAAAAAGCCAACAGTAGCGAAAGTTAAAGTAATTTGGTACTGATCTGCTAATGCAACAAGGCGAGGTATTACTTTGCGAACGTTTAGTAAATTCTTTTCGTAATTTGAAGTAGTTTTTACGTCAAATAATCCCCAAAAGAGTTCAAAATCTAAAGAAATTAATAAGTAGCCGTTGCGTGTTTTCATTAACCCAAAATAGTTTGAATGGTTTTAATAATAATTTTAAAGTCTACCAGTAAGCTTGCGCTTTCAATATACTTTTTATTCAGTGCTATTTTTTGAGGTAAAATGGTGTTTATATACAATTCTTCAGGGTTTTCTGCAGTTTTTAATAATTCTGCTTCATCGCGAAAAATAATGGAGGCATAGTCTGTAATACCTGGTTTTACAGATAATATTTGCATATCATCAGTCGAATAATAATTAACATAATGTCTCACTTCAGGTCGTGGTCCAACAAAACTCATGCTTCCCAAAAAAACATTAATCAATTGTGGGAGTTCATCAAGTTTATATTTTCTTAAAAAAAAACCAGTATTTGTGACTCTTGGATCTCTATCTCCAACAGTAAGTAGGCCTTTTTTATCCGAGCCAATAAACATGGTTCTAAATTTAAAGATTTTAAAATCTAAATTTCCTTTTCCCACACGGACTTGTTTGTAGAAAACAGCACCTTCAGATTCAAGCTTTAAAATTAGTGCTATCACCAAAAGTAAAGGTAATAATAATATTAAACCTAAAGAAGAAAAAATGATATCAAAAAGGCGTTTTAGCATAAGCAGGATTCTACGGCTTTTTCAACAGTTTTAACAATATATTGAAGCTCTTCTTCAGTTAATTGCGGATAAATTGGCAAAGAAATTTCCGATTTAAAGTTGGTGTACGCCATTGGATAATCTGCCATATTATAACCCATATTTTTAAACAAAGATAATAATGGTAATGGTTTAAAATGTACATTTACAGCAACACCATCTTTTGAAATGTTTTCAATAATGGCATCGCGTTGTTCTTCCGTTGCATCTTTAATTCGCAAAGCATATAAATGGCAAGAGGACTGTTTGTCATTATTTTTATAAAGAGGTGTAAGCGCCCAACCTTTGTTTTTAAAAAAATCTTGATAATAGGTGTAAATACTTTCTCGTTTTTCTAGAATATGCGAAAAATAGTCAGGTAATTGAGCAACCCCTATTGCAGCAAGTACATCAGGCATGTTTATTTTCATGCCAGGATAAATAATATCGTATTTCCAGCCACCTGCTTTTGATTTTGTAAAAGCATCTTTAGTCTGTCCATTTAGAGAAAAACACCTTAAAAAATTATATTCATCTTGATTATTAAATGGTTCTGGTAGGTTTAATGATACGGCACCACCTTCGGCTGTAGTAATATTCTTAACGGCATGAAAAGAAAACACTGTGATGTCTGATGTTCGTTTTCCAACATATTGATTTTTATATTTTGCTCCAATAGCATGCGCCGCATCGGCAATTGTTATAATTCTGTTTAATTGGTGCTGTTTGTCTGAATTGGCTATGAATAGTGATTTCTTGCTTTTAACAAGTGCTTGGATCTCATCATAATCACATGGCCAGCCAGCAATATCGACAGGCATGATGGCTTTTGTTTTTTTAGTAATTGCTTTTTCTATACCTGATACTGATATGTTAAAGTCTGAATTTACATCAACCATTACTGGTGTTGCTCCTACATGAATAACGGCTAAAGCGGTTGCAGCATAGGTGTAGGCTGGTATAATTACTTCATCTCCAGGGCCAATATCATACCATTTTAAAGCTAGCATTAAGCCAGATGTTGCTGAATTGACACATAATGTATTTGGAACACCAATATGCTCGCAAACTAGATCTTCTAGTTTTTTAACTTTTGGTCCAGTTGTAATCCATCCAGACTCTAATGAGTCTGTAACTTCGCTAATTACGGCTTGATTTATGTATGGTGGTGAAAATGGAATTTTCATAAGTTAATGTTGATTAATAGCTTCTTCAAATATAGTTATATATTGTTTAGATACGTTTTCTAGACTAAACGTTTCAACTCTTTTTAAGGCGTTTTCAGCTAATTTATTAGCTAAATCTTTATTTGTTGCTAAATCTATCATGGCACTCACTAAAGCTTCGGTGTTTTGTGAAGGTACTAAAATAGCTTCTTGCTGGTTTCTTGCAAATTCGCGTACACCTGTTACGTCAGTGGAGATAATTGGCAGGCCAACGGCTGCTGCTTCCAAAAGAACTCTAGCAAAGCCTTCACGAAATGTTGGCAATATCATAGCATCTGCGCTTAACAATAATTGATTAACGTCTGTTTGGTGACCTAAAAATTCCGCATAAGGTTCGTATTTTTTTAAAATGTCAGCGTTTAATCGTTTGGAATTTTCCTCTAAAGGACCCACAATTAAAAACTTAAAGTTATACCCTTTTTCAAAACATATTTTCGCCGCTTCAAGTAGGAAGGTAATGCCTTTTTCATAGACTAAACGTGCTACAAATATGAATGTAAATGTTTTGTTGGTTCTTTTTGCTAATGATTTGTATTGTTTTAATTCAATACCACTACTGTAAATTAATTTAAATTTACTTTGATTGATAAGTTTGTGTTTTAAAAACAAGTTTTTGTCATCAGCATTTTGAAAAATCGTTTTATATACACGGTTTTTAACTTGCTTGTGTAGTGTTTTATAGACGACTTGTAAAATAGTATTCCGTAAGGATTTGGACATGAAAATAGTGCCTAAGCCAGTAATTGTTCGGGTGATAGGTGTGTTGGTTTTAAGTAATGCTAATGGTAATAAAAAAGCAGGTTTTGTATCAAAGGTGTGAATAATGTCAAATTTGTTTTCTGTAAAAAATGACCGATACCATTTAATGGTTTTAGTATCTGATGAAATGGATAAGCTTCTATTTAATGGGTAATTAAAATAGGATATGTTTTCAGGAAAATGAGAGTTGCTTGTTCCAATAATAGTCACCTCAAAACCTGCCGCAATTAAATACTGCGAAAGATTGATGCGCTTATGGACATCTTCACCACCAACTAAACATATTTTTTTCGACATTAATTATTACTATTTTTTAGTGTTGATATTTTAGAGTTTTTACGGGTTATAAAGTGAAAAATACCATTTTTGAAATGTATAAAATGTCCATACTTTATAGCTGTTATCTTCCTTTCCAGAAATATGATTCAACACTAACGACCTGATGTAGTTGTTGTTAAACAAGTCTTGTTTGTCTAATAATTTAGTATTTATAAAACTTTCTAATTCATTTTTTAATCCTGAACGAAGCCAATCTCCAACAGGTACTGCAAAGCCTTTTTTGGATTTGTCAAGAAATCCAACAGGAAATTCATGTTTAAAGGCCTCTTTTAAAATATGTTTTTTACTCCACCCTTTAACGAGATAACTTTCTGGTAAGCTATTTGAAAAATCCCATAGGGTTTTATTTAAAAATGGTGCTCGACATTCCAATGAATTCATCATACTTGTTCTATCCACTTTAACAAGCATATCGCCTTCAAGACTTACTAAACGGTCAACCTCACGATAGTCATGGAGTGATTTTGGTTTGCTTATATGACCTTTATAATAGGCGAACGGATTAGTTAAAGCCTGTTCTGGATTTAGTAATTGTTGGGTGTCATTTTCAAAACCTAATGAAATGATATTCCAATAGTTTTCACCAGTATAATCAATTGCTTGGATTAATTTTTTAAGTTTAAAACGTTTGCCACGATTGTCATCATTAGTAGAAAGTAAGCTAGTTAGTAATGGTTTTGCACTATTATGTAAAAATTTGGGAACCACATTGGTATAACGGCTATTTAAATTACCCATATAATATTTGTTGTAACCTCCAAAAACTTCATCACCACCATCTCCAGTTAAGGCAACTTTTACATAATTGCTTGTTTTTTGAGACACTAAATAGGTTGGCAGTGCTGAAGAATCAGCAAAAGGTTCATCAAAATTCAATAAAATGGCATCAATATGTGCTTTGATGTCGTTTTCTGAAATAATAAATTCATGATGGTTACTGTTAATTTGTTTTGCAACCAATTTAGATTTATCAGTTTCGTCAAATGATGCTTTATCGAAACCAATTGAAAACGTATCTATTTTGTTATTAGATATTTGTGATAATCCAAGGCTAACAATTGAAGAGTCTACACCTCCAGAGAGGAAGGTGCCAATTGGAACATCACTAACTGTGCGACTTTCTATACTGGACATCATAAGGTCGTGCAGCTTTAATTTAGCATCTTTAAAAGATAAATTACTTCTGTTTTTACAAATTTTATTGATTTCGGAAATAGTATATGTGTGATTTGTTAAATCATACGTAATATAATGGTTGGCTTCAAGTTTCTGTACGCCTTCATAAATTGAGAAAGGAGCTGGAATATATGTGAGTTTAAAAAATAAATTTAATCCTGCTTTTGAAATTTTAGGTTTATTTGGAAGTATGCTGATAATCGATTTCAGTTCAGAAGCATAATAAAAACCACTATCAGCTTGTGTATAGTATAATGGTTTTTCACCAAAGAAATCGCGTGCAATAATAAGTTTGTTTTTCGTTTTGTCATGGATGCTAAATGCAAACATACCATCCAATTTTTCAAAAGATTTTTCGCCTTCCGTTTCGTATAGTTTTAGAATGACTTCCGTATCGCTTTTTGTTTTAAATGTGAAGCCTTTTGTTTCTAAACCTGCACGTAGTTTTCTGTAATTATATATTTCACCATTAAAAACTATAGTTACGCTATTGCTTTCATTTGAAATAGGTTGCTTGCCTGTACTTAAATCTATAATTGAAAGGCGCTGCATAGCCATGCCTATAGAAAAAGAAGGGCTACTATCCTGATAAAAACCAGAATCATCTGGCCCACGATGAATAATGACATGGTTCATTTTTTTAAGCAAACTTAATGCTGCTTCTGGAGTAGTATGAGTTGATTTAATAAATCCGTTAATTCCACACATAAATTAAATACTATCAATTAAATGTTTAACCTGTAAGCCAATATTTTTAATATCGTACGTTTTAGCACGCTCAAAACTCAAATCACTATATTTTTGTCGTGCATCTGGATTTTTCTGTAAGAATTTCATTGCTTGCGATAGTCCAACCGCATCATCAACATTTACCAATAAACCATATTTTGCTTTCACAAAAGAGCCTTTTAGGATGGTAACCTCTTCGTTATCGTTAAGTAATTCCAAGGGACCAGACATACAGTTTGTACAAATAACAGGTAAACCAACTGACATAGCTTCTAAAACCACATTCGGGAATCCTTCGGTTAAAGAGCATAAAACAAAACAATGCCCTTTTACAATATGAGACTTTACGTTGTTAACATTTCCATTGAAATGAACGCGGCCAGATAGATTTAATTTTATAGATAATTGATCTAGTTGTTCATGTAAATAGCCATCTCCATATATTTCCATATAAAAATTACTAGATAGCATACTTATTGCTTCAATAATGCTTTTCTGGTTTTTTACTGGTATCATTCTGCCAACAGTAACGACATTAAATATATCATCAAAATTTTTGTAAGGAGTCAATTCAGGTTTTATGGCTTCCGTTCTAATGGGATTGTAAATGACCGAAGCATCTATTTTAAGTTTATAATTCTTTTTTAAATCGTTGTTGATATATATTGAATTAGAAAATAACTTATCATTTTTATTGTAGAAATAGGGAATTAGCAATTTGGTTAATATGGATGTGAGTTTCTCGTCTTTGTACATAATAGAAGGGAAGCAGCGTTCACTAATTATAGACTTTAAATCTGCATTAAACATTTTAGCTATTCCTGTCATAATATTTTGGCGTACAAGGAAGGAAGTAACGACTTCAATATTATATTCTTTTAAAACGTTTTGATATTTAAAAATGAATTTTATGTTATCACGTAAACGACCAAACAAGGAGTTCTTAAATGTTTCATCAGGATTGGATAGAATGATAACTTTAGCGTTATCAGGTATGGGTAGTTTAATTTCGTTGTATAGCAGAATTAAGGTCACATCATAATAGTTGGTTAACTCATACAATAATAAGCTAACCACCTTTTCGGCGCCACCATAACCTATGGCAGATACAAATAGTGCAATTTTTCTTTTTTCAGACATGCTGATTCTTATGTGATAATTTTAAAAACAGATTGGTGTATTCATTTATAATTTTATGGCTATTAAATTTATTTTTCACAACTTGACTGACTGTTTCAGGATTAAAAGGAAATGAATTGTATAATTGGTTTAAATACTTTAAATAATCCGCTTCCGTATCTGCCACATAGCCGTTTTTGCCAGGTTCTATAATTTCATCCAATCCTCCTGGAGCATTAAAAGCTAAAATGGGTGTGCCAACTACGCAGCTTTCAATCAATACATTGGGAAACCCTTCCACATAAGACCCTTGCAGGAATAAATCGCTTTCAGCCAAATAAGTTTCAACATTTTTTGTAAAGCTAATATATTTAATATTTTTGGTTAAGTTCTTATTATCAAGCATTTCAAAAATACTATCTTTTTCATTACCAGAACCAATAATGGTATATTGAAATGGAAAATTTAATTGTGCTAACACCTTAATAATACGTTCATGACCTTTTTCTTTACTTAAACGGCCTATGGTAATAAATTTCATCGGTCTGGATGTGTCATACGAAGCTGTTTTCAAGTTAAAAACTTTTGTAATAGGATTATTTATTAAAACAGTTTTTGTTTTTGGTACTTTGTAATTAGCAATCATATCCTTTTGCATGTCTTTAGATTGGCAAATAATACAATCTACTAATTTATATGCCAAAACAATCATAGCTTTTGGAAAGGCAGAATTCGTATATGGATTATGATTGTTTAAAACTGTCAAGACATTGGCTTCACGTGATACAAATTTAGTGTTTCTGAAGTAAGGAGACATGAAAGCAATCATGGTATTCAGATGTACTATGGAGCTCACAACAATATCTGGTTTGTGTTTTCTGAAAAATTGAAACAAACTGCCAAAAGCTTTTAATACTCGTGGTTTATTGAAATACACGATGTTTAAATTTTCTATTTGGTAAACCGTATCTTTTTCATATCCCGTGATTAGTAAGGTAACATTGAATTGTTTTGTATTTAAATTTTGAGCTACATAAGACAGTATGCGCTCGGCACCACCTGCAGCTAGTGATGGTAAAACAAAAATGATATTGGTTTTAGTATTGTTCATTATTGTATGGTATATCCTGATCCATTTGTTTTAAGCCATTTTTTCAACACCAATAATTTCCAAATTAATGGATAACGATTCCAACTACCTTTCATGTGTTGTTGAATCATTTTATAGACCTCATCCGCATCTATATTTGGAATTTCTCGTAAACTTGCCATATCTAATTCAGAAAGCACATACTCTTTTAACTCGTGCTTGAACCATTCGGCAAAAGGCATGGTAAATCCTGCTTTTGGTCTGTCAAATATTTTTTCTGGAACATATTGATAGAGCACATCCTTTAAAATCCGCTTTTGTATGTTTCCGTTATACTTAAAGGCTGTTGGCAATGATTGTGCGAACTCCACAATACTATGATCCATGAGCGGTGCACGAGCTTCTAATGAATATGCCATGGTGGCACGATCTACTTTGGTATTTATATCCCAGTTTAAATAGGTTTTAATATCAAAATCAGTTAGGCGTTCGTATAAGTTTTTATCATTATGAAACAGGTATTTTTTTTCAGGAACATCGGTATAATCAAAATCTGATTTTAACCAAGACATATTAACACCAGTAACGGATGCTATATAAAGCGAATTGATATCGTCATATTGCAATCCTTTGCCAATCATTTTTAATTTATAATGAGGCGCTAAACCTGCTGTTTTTGCTACCGTATGCCTCAAAAAGTTAGGCAAATTGTATAAATGGTTAACTTGTTTCATCCATTTGTAGCGTTCATAACCAATAAAACTTTCATCACCACCATCACCAGATAAAGCCACTGTAACCTTTTTACGTGTGTGTTTTGCGAGTAACATAGACGGAATAGCTGAAGAATCAGCAAAGGGTTCGTCATAATAATGCGTAAAATTATCAATCAAATCGAGTCCTTCGTTGTAATTGCATTCTATAACATGATGATCTGTTTGTAAATGATTGGCAACTTGTTTTGCATATACACTTTCATCGAATCCTTTTTCATTAAATTTTACAGAAAAGGTTTTCACTTTACTATCGGTTGTTTTAGTAGCCAAAGCAGCTACTACAGATGAATCTACACCACCTGATAGGAAAACACCCACGGGAACATCAGCAAATAAACGCGTGGAAACGGCATTGCTTATCAAGCCATCTAATTCAGTAATAGCTTCTTTATAAGAACCTTTGTAAGGGTTTTTAACCTCTGTATCAACATCCCAATATGGTCGTTCTTTAAAGTTGTATGAAGTTAAATCCAAAGAAAAACAATGTCCAGCTTGTAGTTTTTTAATTTCATTAAAAATAGAATGTGGATCGGGAACAGCTCCCCAAGCTAAATAGTAACTAATAGCTTTATTAGAAATTGTTAAATTGGTGTGATGCATTTGAATGGATGAAATCTGACTAGCAAATTCAAACTGTTTCTCATTTAAATAATAATAGAAGGGTTTTTTACCCAAACGATCTCGCGCTCCAAAAAGCTTTTGTTTTGTTTCATCAAAAATAACAAAGGCAAACATGCCGCCAAGATAATTTACGCAGTCCTCGCCATATTCTAAATACGCGGCACAAATAACTTCCGTGTCGCTGGTTGTATTGAATTGGTAACCTTTACTTTCTAATTGTTTTTTAAGCACTTTAAAATTATAAACCTCACCATTAAACACAATATGAATTGTATGGTTATACGTAAAGGGTTGGTTGGAGCGCTCATCAATATCTATAATAGCCAAGCGGTTATGGCCAAAAATAACAGGTTTATTGGAGCTGCCTAAAAATTTAAAATCCAGTTTATCAGGACCTCTAAATTTTGTACGTTCCAATTTGTCTTGAACCTGTTTTCTAGAATATTCTATAGTTGATCCGTAAATTCCACACATAGTTAATTAGCTTTAATTTCAGCCTTTACAGGCAGTTCTTGATGCACTTTGTTATAAAGCCATACGGATATAAAAAGTACATCGTATTTTTCAAAAAAATTATGAGCCACCATCAAGTAACCAATTAAAGCAATTGCTAAATAGGTATATTCTTGATGGATTCGAAAGTAACGAAGGCTTCTGATGGTTATGGCCAAATAAATAATTACTATTAGGAGAAATGCTAAAATTCCAGCTTCACCTAATACCATTAAAAAAGTATTATGAACACCATATTCAATAGCAACTAAACTAGATTCGCCTCTCATAGATTTATAGCCAGCACCAGTAACCACATTGTTGGTAATTAAATCTGAAAAATAAGCCCAAGTTTCATTTCTTGAACCTTCGGTAATTGTTTGTGTTTCTACTTCTTCTGTGTTACCAAATAGACTATGTAAAGCGGAAAAACGTGCTTTGTTTAGCTGAAGAGCTGAAGCAGCAGCAAAAATAATGATTAAAGCTACGGCACCTACGGCAAATGTTTGAATGTTTTTTTTGTTAGCAAATACAGATACCACATTAATAATTACTAAAAACATAATAAACGACCGAGAAAGTGTAAAAATACCACAAAGTATTAAAACAAATTGAATCAAAAGTTTAAGCTTGTAATTTGGAATAATATATGACAATGCAAATCCAAACAAACAAATAAAACCAGCCTTATTCGGATTTAAATAAAAACCACCATAACGGCCAAAAATATCTGGGAAGACTAATGCATTTACGGCAATACTTAACGCGCCAATTACTAGAAAAATAAGTAACTCTTTGTCAGTTGTTGCTTTCGTAATTTCATTTACACAAATAATAAAAATGAAATACCTGATAGCTTCCTTAATAAATAACTCTGTTATACCTGTGTATTGTAGTCCAGAGAATGTGAAAAAGCAAAGCCCTAGAACTATAAATGGCCAAAGTGGTTTCGATTTTTTTGCAATAAAAAAATAAATAACTACCACAACAGTTAGTAATAAGTTGGTTATAGAACCTATACCAGCACCCAGATACTCCAAGCTAAATGTTGGTACATTTAGGAGTATTAAAACCAGCGCTACGTATTTTAAAATTTTCATGAATGTGTACTTACTTTTAAGAGTCGCTTCTGTTTATTGGTATAACTATAGAAAACAAATATTTTTAAAATTTGAATGATGGTTGTACAAAGTGCAATACCAATTAGTCCCACCCAATTCATTAAAATAAAATCTAATATAATATTTAATAACATGCTTCCTAATGAGACATAAGCCATAAATGCATTTTTATTGATACTGGTTAGGAATTTTACAAACAAATTACCACAAATGATAAATGGGACACCTATTAGGTAAATAATTTGAATTTTAGAAACAATAGCAGTGTCATTAGCGGTGAAACTGTCTCTTTCAAATAGAAAGGCAATAATATCATTTGAAAATACACAGGCAATAACCATAATGCTCATGATGACAATAAAAATCCATTTGTTCAACATAAAAAGTGTTTTAAAGGACTTTTCGGGATTGTCAATTGTCAACTTTGAAAAGTAGGGTAATAATACATTCCCCAAAGCAATAATAAATATGGTTGTAAAAAAGGCAGGTATTTTCATGCCATAATTAAGGGCAGCAATAGAACCAACAATTAATTGAGCGGCAAAATATTGATCTGTTACAGGAATTAGTCCGGTTAAAAACCCTGATGAAACTTTTGCTGGTACTTGCTTAAACATTAAAATAGCGTTAGAGCTTTTAAAATCTGGTACAGCAAATTTTAATATTTGTTTCTGTAAAGCTATACCAAACAGAAATATTAATTGTAATATGCTTCCAACTAACATCCCAACAGCCAAAACGCTTTTTCCTAATTCTTCACGATAAAAAATAACACAGACAATCATAACTATAGATGTTATAATTGGATATAAGGATGAATATGTGAATTCCCCATATATATTCAGTAATCCACTAATTAATGATGTTAATCCCCAAATTAGAATGCAGGGCAATAAGTAATGAAATTGAAGTATAATTAATTCATAATAACCAGACGAATGTCCCGAGAAAAAAAGTTCTAAAAAAACATCTGTAAATAAAAAAGCAATACCCATAAAGACTAAAGAGGTTATGATGGTTACCACAAAACTTGTAGACTGAAACGCAGCTATATTTTTATTTGTTTTTTCTTCTGCAATATAATTTGGAATAAATACAGAATTAAAAGCGCTTAAGAAAACCTCATTAATAAATCCAGGTAATAATAGGGCAATAAAAAAGGTATCTAGTAATTCGGAAAGTCCAAATTCTCCTGCAATTACCACTTCTTTATAAAACCCAAAAAACTTCACCAATATTGTAATTGCTCCTACAATAATGATATTGGTAGCAGTCGAATTATTTTTTACCTTGGTTAATAAGGTCTTTATTAGGGTTTTTATTTTCACAAAAACTAGGTGTTTTTTAATAATTTTTTAAACGGCCATCCTAAAAAAAACAGTGTTTTTAGTAGTTTGGGGTTAATAGCTTTGATGTACGAATTCAAACGGAAATCTAAAAAAACAGCAGCTCTTAAAAGAGTTAAAATTCGTTTTATAAATAGTGTGGGATATTTCATGAAATAATCCGAATAAAACCAGTTTAATATACATAATGAATAAATAGCCATACCAAAGGCATCTTTTTTATGATTTTGAATAGAAATAGCATTTTCAGTATCTAAATAGTACACGCGTAAAATATGATTTACATATTTGGTTTGAAATCCTTGCTTGGCAATAAATTCCCATATAACACCTTCTGGAATATAGCCTTTTGCAAAAATAGCCTCATTAATTTGTATGCCTTTTAAAACATTGGTTTTTGTAAAGCCCCATTTTTCTGTGGCTTCTAAATGTTCGCGTTGAGATAAAAACGTATTACTATAATAGGGTTGCTTTTCAAATGGTTTACCAACTAAATTTCCGTTTTGATCTTCACATAAACAGGTTACACCACTAATACTTGGTTTTAAATGTTCTGGAATTTGGGTATATTCTTTATTAAAATATTCTAAAGCTTCAGGAACGCAAGCGTCATCAGAATCGAACGGTAATAAAAATTCGCCTTTGGCCACATGAATAGCTTGAAAAAAGCAAGCCATTTTATGTTTGTTTTTAGCGTTGTTTATATAGTTAATTGGAAATGTGGCAGTTTTTATAAGCGTTTCTATAGTGTTGTGAGAATTATCAGTAGACCCATCATTAATGATCACCAATTCAAAATCTTTGAAGGTCTGTGCTTCTAAAGATTTAAAAACACGCTCTAATGTATTTGCTCTATTGTATACTGGTGTAAATATGGTAAAGCGATACATATAATCAGCATTAGGTTGCTTGGAATAGGATGGAAGAAGTGCTTGTAAATTCATATTACCGCTGTAATGCTTGTGTTATTAAATATTGCCATTGTTCTGAAATATGTTTTATTTCAAACATTGTTGTACTGGCTTTAGCAGAGGAACCAAACTTTTCTCTTAATTCGGGTTGTGCCATTAAGATTTCTAATTTGCGTTTTAACATGTTTTTGTCGTCAACAGGAATTAAGAATCCGTTTTCACCATCGTTAATAATCTCTGAAGGTCCTGAAGGACAATTTGTTGATACGCAAGGTAGGCCAAAAGCCATTGCTTCAATTAGTGCATTTGGAAACCCTTCAAAATTAGAAGTAAATGCAAAAATAGACGCTTTGCTGTAATAATCTTGAATACAATCAACGCTACCGATAAGTTCAACCGACTTTTCAATATTTAGTGTTTTAATGAGTTCTTGTAACTGGGTATGTAAAGCTCCTTCGCCTACAATTTGAATTTTCCAATTATCTCTACTCATTTCTGCAAAAGCTTCAATAAGTAATTTATGGTTTTTAACGGGATCAAGCCTGCCAACACTTAAAATAATTTTTTCTTTTTTAATTGTATTGTCTCTAAAATTTATAAGCTCTTTAGCTAAAGGGTTTTTTATAATAGTTAACTTGTTAATTTTTATGAATTTAGAAAAATAAGATTTGATGCTTGAAGTTTGAACAATTAGTTTTGTACAGTAAGGGTACGTTAGTTTTCTAATTTTAATCCAAAAACCTGAAAGGGGATCAAAATCTGGATGTGTCCGTTCACTAATTAAGCACGGAATTTTAGCTAATTTACTGGCTATAATTGTATATATATTGGTTGTTGTCATAAAACCTATGGCAACAGAAATGTCTTCTTTTTTTAAAATACGAAATATGCTGCGCACCATGAAAACATTATTGCTTAATGAATCTATAAAGCGCATATTCTTATTGTAAGCGGCTTTACAAGAAATGACTTTAATGTTTTTGTCCAGTTCGTAAAATGGTGTTACATGATATAAGCTGATTATGGTGACCTGATAATCAGTAACAAAAGCGTTTGCAAGCGTGCTTAAAACACGTTCAGCACCACCAGATGTTAAGCTTGATATAATAAAGGCAATTTTTGGTTTGTTTGTAGCAAAAAATTGACCTCCAGAATGAAGATTGGACATATATTGATATTAATAGCGCAATAAAAGTATATATTTTTTTATTCTTAATCTTACTGTAGGACATTAATTAGATTAACGACAGATTTTAGATATGAAAAGCAGTTTTAAGGCATTTATCAATTCTAATGGGTTTGTTGATAACATGTTGATATTTAGTAACAAACAAAAACATCCAAATCTATATAACAAACGTATATTTGTCGTCATTCCATTTCTTGCCAAATTAATTTACCTGAAATTTTATCGACTAAAAGTACAAAAAGTACTACAAAATGCATTTTCAGTAGTTTTTTTCTTACAGAAATGTTGCATTTCGTCGAATATTTAAAGAGAAATTGTTTTGGTTATAAGTTGAATACATAGTTTTACAAAGATTAATAGCAAATCACCCCAAATGAAGAAAGAAAATAGAGGGAAATTTCTTTTAAAAGGAATTTTCATGAGTACCTTACTTTTATTTTTTGTCACAAATAAAATGATGGGTCAGTCTTATCCAGAACAAGTACAATTACCAAATGTAAATTACGAAGCATACCAACAACCTGCAACTTCACTTCCAGGATATCTAGAAACCTTTACTGAATCTCTTTCAGGTAGTTCAGTTACGCGTATTACGGATAGAAACACATTTAACGTTACAGGTCAACGATTACGGCATAACTACAGTCGTGATCAAACATGGAATAGTGATGAGACTTTAATAAAAATGGCTGGTTATCCAGCAGCTATTTTAGATGCTGAAACCTATGAGTTTTTATTTTGGAGTGATATTCCAAGTTATGGTCGTTGGAGTCATACGCAACCTCATATTATGTATGGTACGGATGGTAATACATTTGTCTCTCATAATGTAAATACCAATCAAAGAACCGTTTTACATAGGTTTTCAAATTATGCCTCTGTAGATTTTGGTTTTGGAGAAGGCAATCAAGATAAATATGATAGATATGTTGGTCTGATAGGTAAGAACGGAAATAATAGCACCTTAATTGTATATGATATTCAAAACGATGTAATTACAGGTACCAAAGATATAGGTACAAATGGTAGTGAATTAGATTGGTTTTCTGTTTCGCAGCTTGGCGGTTTTGCAGTTGCACAATATAAAGATAACGGTACAGGTGCTACGGCAGGTATTAAATCTTATAATATAGATATGACCAATGAGCAGCATATTTATCACAATACAGAACATGGTGATTTAGGTGTAGATGCCTTTGGTAATGAAGTTATAGTTGAATATGGAGGGGAAAGTGAATGGAATGATAACTTTAGTTTGTATATGGCTCGATTGGATGGGCAAGGCGTAACAAAATTATTTCCATATATAAATGGTCGTGGTATTTGGGGAGGACATATATCTACTCAAAATGTGGACCGACCAGGTTGGGCTTATATTAGTGAACAATGTTGTCCTACAAATCCTGTAGCGCCTGCTGAAATTTTTGCTATTAAACTGGATGGCTCTGGAATCATAGAGCGTTATGGAAAGCACAATGCTGCTCCATCTTCCTATTTGCACGAAACTCAAGTTGTACCAAACAGAAATGGGACTAAAATGATTTTTGCCAGTAACTGGAATGATTCAAATGTTATGAGTCAGAGTGGTTCGCCTTCTTTTGTATTAGAATATCCTCAAGTTTCGCAAGGAATGACGGTAAATGCTGGAAACGACGTGACTATTTGTGAGGGAGAATCCACCAATTTAACTGCTTATGGAACTGGTGGCACCAATTTTTCATGGAACATATCTGGTGGAAATTCTCAAAACATTGAAGTGACACCTACCCAAACTACAACCTATACAATAACGTTATCTGATAATTCTGGAAATAGTGTTACGGATGAGGTAGTGGTTACTGTAACACCATTACCAATTGCTAATGCAGGAAATGATGTTACAATAAATGAAGGAGAGTCTGTAACCTTAACAGCTTCTGGTGGAGACACCTACTTATGGAATACCACCGAAACTTCAGAAAGTATTACGGTAAGCCCGACAACTACAACAACATATACAGTACAAGCCATAAGGCAGGGATGTTTATCTGAAGATACGGTTATCGTATCAGTGATACCCACTCCCATAAACGCCGATGCTGGTAACGATACAACAATTTGCGCAGGTGAAAGTGTTACTTTAGAAGCATCGGGAGGATCAGATTATGTGTGGAGTACAGGTGAAACTTCACAAAGCATAACGGTTAATCCATCAACAACTACAAATTATACAGTAACGGTTTCAAATGGTCAGGCTTCGGCATCAGATTCTGTTCAAGTAACGGTAAATCCTTTGCCAGTTACAAACGCAGGAAACGATATAACTATCACGGAAGGCAATAGCACCACGCTTACAGCTTCAGGAGGTTTTACGTATTTATGGAATACTGGCGAAACAACATCAAGTATTTCTGTAAGTCCATCGCAAACAACAACATATACTGTTCAGGTTACTGATAATAATTGTTCAAGTGAAGCTACTGTGACTGTAACAGTAGAAGGTTCAACACCAACGGTTACAGCTCATGCAGGTGATGATGTTACCATTTGTGAAAATGCCTCAACTACATTAACAGCTTCAGGCGGCTCTTCCTATGAATGGAGTACTGGCGAAACAACTCAAAGTATAGAAGTGAGTCCAACAACGACAACAACTTATACAGTTTTAGTTTCTGATGGAACGTCTTCAGATTCAGATTCTGTTCAAGTAACGGTAAATCCTTTGCCAGTTGCAAACGCAGGAAACGATATAACTATCACAGAAGGCAATAGCACCACGCTTACAGCTTCAGGAGGTTCCACGTATTTATGGAATACAGGCGAAACAACATCAAGTATTTCTGTAGCTCCATCGCAAACAACAACATATACTGTTCAAGCCACTGATAATAATTGTTCAAGTGAAGCAAGCGTTACGGTTACTGTGGTTCCTGTTCAGCCAAATGTAGAGGCAAATGCAGGTAGTGATGTGACCATATGCGAAAATGCGTCAACTACTTTAACTGCTACAGGTGGCTCTATTTATGAGTGGAGCACAGGTGAAACGACACAAAGCATTACAGTTAGTCCTTCAAGTACCACAACCTATACCGTTAATGTTACTGAAGGAACTGTAACAGATTCAGATGATGTTACAGTTTCCGTTAGTCCTTTACCAATCATTATTACTAGTGATGATCCAACTATAGAAAATGGACAGAGCACCATATTATCTGCTTCTGGAGGCACTGATTATTTGTGGAGCACAGGTGAAACAACTCAATCTATTTCTGTTAATCCAACCTATACATCTATTTATACAGTTACAGTTATTAATAATGGCTGTTCTGATACAAGAGATATTCAGGTAAATGTTGTAGAGGTTGTTAATGCTGATGCAGGTGAAGATGTAGAAATTTGTGCAGATGGTGATGAAAACACAACAGCAACATTACGAGCAACAGGTGGTTTATATTACCAATGGAGTACGGGTGAAACAACTCAAAGTATTCGTGTAAGCCCTCAAGAATCTACCGTATATGAGGTTGTAGTGTCCAACGGATTTAATTCTGAAACAGACCAAGTAAATGTTACTGTAAATCAGTGCTTATCAACAGTTGAGCCAGAAGTGGTTGATGCTGAAATAACAGTGTTTCCTAATCCTGCTACCAGTGAAATAAATGTGAAAGTTTCAGGTTTTAATAATGATACTAAAGTGAATATCTATGATATGCTAGGTCGTTTAATTCAAACAAACGCCATAGGTGTTACCGCTAACGGTGCCATAACCAAGAAAATTAATGTTTCTAATTTACCTCGAGGTATGGTTTTAGTTACTTTAAACCAAAACGGAAAAATTTATACTAAAAAGATTGTGTTGAATTAATCAGTCTTTCTAAATAAAAAAAAGCCAGCTAAATAAATATTTTAGCTGGCTTTTTTTTATTTCCAAATAACTTTAGTAATGGTAGCAACACTATCGCAATTTTCAATTAATAAATCTAAAACAGCTTCTTGTAATCTACCTTCTAGATAATAAATACTACAAGGTTCTTTTCTAGTATCGCTTTTTGAAAACTGAATGTCTCCATGTTTTATAATGGATTGGATGGTTGCACTATCAATAGATTTTGCTTTCAGTTCTTTGTTAGCATCTGGACTTATTCGTAATGTTTTAGAATTGATATTCTTTAAAACACGTGCTTCAGGACCGTAATCACAGGACACTTTTTTACCATTTAAAAAAAAGGCTAGAACAACTAAACCTATAGAGAATCCGCCTAGGTAATAGCCAATACGTTGTATTAATTTCACAGTTTTTCTTTTGAATTTAAAAAATAAAATCGACTAGAATATCAATAAATTAATATCGCTATGTTTTAAGTCGAACCATTCGCCAACAGATTTGCTGGTTAAAATGCCGTGGTAAAAATACAACCCATTTTTTAATCCTTTATCAAAACGCAAAGAATTTTCTAAACCGCCATCTTCAGCAATTTTCAAAAGGTAAGGCGTGCAAATATTACTAATTGAAATAGAGGCAGAGCGCGAGTAGCGTGCTGGAATATTAGGCACACAATAATGTGTTACACCATGCTTTAAAAAGGTAGGTTGTTTGTGAGATGTAACTTCGCTAGTTTCAAAACAACCACCCATATCAATACTAACATCAATTATTACGGAACCCATTTTCATATTGGAAACCATAGAATCGCTTACAATAATGGGTGCTCGGTTTTTTCCACGAACGGCTCCAATAACCACATCACAGCGTTTAAGTGCTTTTGATAGGTTTTTTGGTTGTAATGTAGAAGTAAATATGGTGCGACCTAAATTGGTTTGAATACAGCGTAATTTGGTAATAGAATTATCAAAAACTTTCACATTAGCACCAAGACCTATGGCGCTTCTAGCAGCAAATTCGCCAACAGTTCCTGCGCCTAGAATAACCACTTCAATTGGAGGTACGCCACTAATGTTTCCAAATAATAGTCCGTTTCCATTATTTACATTGCTTAATAGCTCTGAAGCTATTAAAACAGAAGCTGTTCCAGCAATTTCACTTAAACTTCTAACGGCTGGATAAGCACCATCTTCATCGCGAATAAACTCGAAAGCCAGAGCAGTTATACGCTTGCTAGCAAGGGTCTCAAAATATTTTTTGTGCTGTGTTTTAAGCTGTAGAGCAGAAATTAGTATTGTTTGCGGATTAATTAGTTTTATTTGATCTAAAGTAGGTGGTTCTACTTTCAAAATCATGGGACATGCATACACTTTAGCAGTATCTTTGGTTATTTCAGCTCCAGCTTCACTATAATCCTTATCGCTAAAATTAGCGCCTTTTCCTGCGCCAGATTCCATAAGTATGCGATGGCCATTACTGGTTAAAGCGGAAACAGCGTCAGGAGTTAAACAAACCCGTTTTTCTTGGAATGCAGTTTCTTTAGGAATACCAATAAATAACTCACCTTTTTTCTTGTAAATTTCTAACTTTTCTTCTTGAGGGAGTAATTGTTGTTTTGTAAAAGGGGATAAGGCTTTGGACATAATTTGACAGCATGTTATTGATACCTCAAATTACGAATTAATTTTTGAATGAATCACGTGTTTTTTAAAAATACTGCTTAATCTTTCCCCAAAGTGAGGTTGGCTTAATCATAAACTCATCTTCTAGTTCTTGTAATGATTTATTGGCTGTATTCAATTTGTCAAACATTTTTGCTCGTATCAAGTAAATAGATGGAACTACTATTGCCATTATAGGGATTAAATAAAATATTTGATTACTATCTACATATCTTAAATCATCATTTAATATTGTAAAAATTTGGAATGAATACATAGCTATAGGAACAATCAATACGTGATACCACCAATGGCGACAAGTTAAAAACCATATTAATATCAAAGATAGAGGTATTATTTTTCCTGTTAAAGTCCAAGCAACGGTTAGTACACTTCCATAGTATTTACTGTCGTAAGTAAAAAACAAAGTGTCCCAAACCTTTTGGTCTGGAACACTTTCGTATAAATAAAATAAATAGGGCGTTGATGCAATAAATACTGCAATAAACGTTCCTATTACAATACTCCTATTATCCGTGCGTAGGAACCACGATTTTTGATCTTTCAATTTTTGTTGTTTGTTGGTCATTTAAATCAATTATGTTAGCAGCTTGAGCTGTAAACAACATTCCACCAAAAATTGCAATTGCTAATAAATACTTTTTTGTTCTCATAATATTAAGGGATTTAATTAATTAATAATCCAAATGTATATGAGTAGTTTGTATCAAAATAGCTCGAAATGTTAAAATTATGTTAAAATCAACGTTTTTTAAAATTTCCATTACGGTTTTCCCGTAAAATGCTTCAGTTTGAGCGTTTGTTGTTTTTTCAGTCTTATAAAAAATGCCTCATTTTAATGTTAATTGTCTTTTGTTGCTATCAATATGTTCTAATGAAATGACGTGATAATTATCAGGTAAAAGTGTTAAAATAATATCTGGCCACTCAATAAAAACCCAATTTGAGCTGTCTAAATAATCTTCAATTCCAAAATCATAAGCTTCCTCAATGGAATTTAATCGGTATAAATCAAAATGAAAGATATCCGAATTAGTAGCTTGATAAGTGTTAACTAAAGAAAATGTAGGACTACTAACATCGTCCGTACTTCCTAATTGTTTAACAAGGGCTTTAATTAAGGTTGTTTTACCTGCTCCCATAGCGCCTTGAAACAAAATTACTTTATGCTTTACAGCTTTTATAACTGCTTGAGCGACACTATCTAGGCTATCTAAATTATAATCTAAAACCAAAGTATTACATTTTAAAAGGACAATTATAAGCATTTAAAATCGTAAAAACTAATAAAATATGTATTTCATCGGTTTTTTATGTATTTCAAGGATGTTTTTATTTGGGATCCATGACTATGAATGGGATAATCATTTCTTCTAAAGACACACCTCCATGCTGATACGTGTTTCTATAATAACTGACATAATGGTTGTAATTATTTGGATAGGCAAAAAACAAATCGTTTTTGGCAAAAATAAAGGAGCTGCTCATGGTAATGGCAGGTAAATGAATAGATTTTGGATCCTTTGCCACCAATACATCCTTTTCTTCATAGGTTAAACTTCTGCCTGTTTTATAGCGTAAGTTTAATGAGGTATCCTTGTCGCCAACCACTTTAGATGGATTTTTTACGTTAATTGTGCCATGATCTGTGGTTAATATTAATTTAAATCCTAATTGTTGGGCTTGTTGTATAATTTCTAAAAGGGGCGAGTTTTTAAACCAACTTTGAGTTAGAGAGCGATAGGCTTTATCATTGGATGCTAATTCTTTTACCACATCCATTTCTGTTTTGGAGTGGGAGAGCATATCTACAAAATTGTAAACAACAACAGTTAAATCATTTTCTTTAAGGGTTTTAAAGTTATCCACTAATTGTTTGCCGTTTTTTAAATTGGTAATCTTAAAATATTTTGTAGATAAATTTTGTAACCCTAAACGCTTCAATTGAGCTTCTAAAAAGGCATCTTCATGTAAGTTTTTACCGCCATCGTCCGTATCGTTTTTCCATAAATCAGGATGCATTTTTTCCATGTCAGCTGGCATCAATCCAGAAAAAATGGCATTTCTGGCGTATTGTGTTGCTGTTGGCAATATGCTAAAAAAGGCTTCTTCTTTTTGCTTCTTATAATAATTGTTTACAATGGGTTCAAAAGCTTTCCATTGATCATAGCGCAGATTGTCAATTACAACAAGCAGTGTTGGTTGTTCTTTACTGATTTCAGGAGCCACTTTATCTTTAAACAAATTATGAGACATGGTAGGTGCATCGGTATTTGGTTCAAACCAGGAAGGATAATGCTTATCTATAAACTTACCAAACTGGGTATTGGCTTCCGATTTTTGAGATTCTAAAATTTCAAACATCCCTGAATCTTCTATATCTTCCAGTTGCATTTCCCAATAAATCAATTTTTGGTACAAGGACACCCATTCTTCGTAGCTATTAACCATAGATAAATCCATAGCTATTTTACGAAACTCCTGTTGGTAATTAGAGGTTGTTTTTTCTGAAACTAATCGGGAATGATCCAAGTTTTTTTTCAGACTTAATAGAATCTGATTTGGGTTTACAGGTTTTATTAAATAATCTGCTATTTTATTACCAATAGCTTCTTCCATGATATATTCTTCTTCACTTTTAGTAATCATAACAACAGGAAGGGTGTCGCGTCTTTCTTTGATGTCATTTAAAGTTTCCAATCCAGTTAAACCAGGCATATTTTCATCTAAAAATACGATATCAAAATTTTTATCGTCTAAAACCTCCAAAGCTTCCATGCCGCTTTTGCAGGTAGTAACTTTGTAATTTTTTTGCTCCAAAAAGAGGATATGAGGTTTCAATAAATCAATTTCATCGTCAACCCAAAGAATATTTATATGGTTCATGTATATTTGTTTATATATTAATAAAATGATAGTAAGCTTGCAGACAAAAAACAAACTCAAGATATTTAACGACCCAATTTACGGATTTATTACCATTCCGAATGCGTTGATTTTTGATTTAATTGAGCATAAATATTTTCAACGTCTTCGTAGAATTTCCCAAATGGGTCTGTCATATTTAGTGTATCCAGGTGCACACCATACCCGTTTTCATCATGCATTAGGTTGTATGCATTTAATGCAAAAAGCAGTTCAAGTACTTCGTTTTAAAGGAGTTGAAATATCTGAAGGCGAAGAAAACGCTCTGTATGTGGCAATTTTACTACATGATATTGGCCATGGACCTTTTTCTCATGCTATGGAACATAGTATTGTAAATGGGGTTAGTCATGAGCATATTTCACTTCAATTTATGGAAGTTTTAAACACGGAATTTAACGGAAGTTTAACGCTTGCTATTCAAATATTTAAAGGGAAATACCACAGACCGTTTATGTGTGCCTTAATTTCTAGTCAGTTTGATATGGATCGAGCCGATTATTTAAAGCGAGATAGTTTTTACACTGGTGTTGCCGAAGGTAATATTAATAGCGACCGATTAATAACCATGCTAAATGTTGTTAATGATGAATTAGTAATTGAAGAAAAAGGAATTTATAGTATTGAAAAATTTTTAGTAGCCAGACGCCTCATGTACTGGCAAGTGTACTTGCATAAAACAGGTTTAGTGGCAGAACAGTTATTAATGCGTGTTCTGCAACGTGCAAAAGAATTAACACAACAAGGTGTGGTTCTGGAAGCCAGTAAACCTTTGATGTTTTTTTTACAAAATGATATTCAGCTAAACAATTTTAATGATAACACGTTAAATACCTTTTCAAAACTAGATGATTACGATATCATTACAGCTATGAAAGCATGGCAATATCATGACGATTTTGTTTTGAAGAATTTATGCGAAATGATAATAAACAGGCAATTACTTAAAGTGAAGCTAAAAAAGAATCACATTAAACCTGAAAAGTTACAGATGCATATAAAAAAATTAATGAAACAATATCAGGTTTCAGAATCCGAAGCAGCCTATTTTGTGTTTACCGGCTCTATAACTAATCAGGCCTATGAACAAAACAAACAGCCTATTAATGTATTGTTTCAGAACGGAAAAATTCAAAATATCGTTAAAGCATCCGATCAATTAAACTTAAAAGCATTATCAAAACCAGTTACAAAATATTATATATGTTATCCTAAAGATAAAATGTAATACATTTTTTCTATTTTTGCTTTCAATGAATTTTACAGCAGAACAAATAGCAGGTATATTAGAAGGTGAAATTGTTGGCGACTCTAGCGTAGAAGTTTCCAGATTATCCAAAATTGAAGAAGGAGCGGCAGGCGCTTTAACCTTTCTCTCTAATCCTAAATACACACCTTATATATATACAACTAAAGCCTCTATTACTATTGTTAATAAAAGCTTTATACCCGAAAAGGAAATACATACTACTTTAATTAAAGTAGAAGATGCCTATAAAGCATTTTCTAAATTATTGGAATATTACAATCAAGTAAAGTTAAATAAATCAGGAATTGAACAACCAACACATATTTCAGATTCTTCAAAAATAGGCGATAACGTTTACATTGGCGCTTTTTCCTATATAGGCAATCATGTGGAAATTGGCGATAACGTTAAAATTTTTCCAAATAGTTACATTGGAGATAATGTTGTTATTAAAGATAACACGGTCGTTTTTGCAGGTGTAAAAATTTATTCAGATTGTTTAGTTGGTTCGTATTGTGTTATTAATTCCGGAGCAATAATTGGAGCAGATGGATTTGGTTTTACGCCAAATGAAAAAGGTGAATACAACAAAGTCCCACAAATAGGAAATGTTATTTTGGAAGATTTTGTAGATATTGGAGCCGCTACCACTATAGATCGTGCCACGTTAGGATCTACCATTATTAGAAAAGGTGTTAAATTGGATAACCAAATTCAAATAGCACATAATGTGGAAATTGGAAAAAACACGGTAATAGCCGCACAAACTGGTGTTGCAGGTTCCACTAAAATAGGCGAAAATTGCCAAATAGGAGGACAAGTTGGTATTGCTGGACATTTAACAATAGGAAACAATGTTAAAATTCAGGCCCAATCAGGTATTGGTAAAAACATCAAAGACAACGAAATTTTACAAGGCTCTCCTTCATTTGGTTACAGCGATTGGAATAAGTCTTATGTTCACTTTAAGAACTTGCCTAAAATTGTTAAAAATATAATTGAATTAGAAAAAAAAGTAGATGGGAATAATTAATACGGATATCAAACAGAAAACCATAGCCAGCAGCGTGACGCTTAAAGGTGTTGGTTTGCATACTGGTAATGATGTAACCTTAACATTTAAACCAGCGCCAGTAAATTCTGGCTTTGCTTTTAAACGCATTGATTTAGAGGGTAGCCCTTTAATTGAAGCCGATGCTACCTACGTTACCAACACGCAACGTGGTACTTGTCTAGAAAAAAATGGTGTTATTATTCAAACCTGTGAGCATGTGTTAGCTGCTTTGGTAGGTATGGATATTGATAATGCCATTTTAGAACTAAATGCAGCCGAACCACCAATAATGGATGGCTCGTCTAAATTTTTTGTTGAAGCTATTGAAAAAGCAGGTGTTTTAGAACAAGATGCTTTCAGAGAAGCTTACGAAGTAACCGATGTTATTTCTTATACGGATGAGGAGTCTGGCAGTGAAATTTTAGTCATGCCTTCTAAAGAGTATCAGGTTACCACAATGGTGGATTTTGGAACTAAAGTTTTAGGAACTCAAAATGCATCCATTAAAAACATGTCTGAATTTAAAGATGAGATATCTGATTCTAGAACGTTTAGTTTTCTTCATGAAATTGAAACACTTTTAGAACATGGACTCATAAAAGGTGGTGACTTAAACAATGCCATTGTTTATGTAGATAAAGAATTGTCTAACGAAACCATGGAAAAACTAAAAGTAGCATTTAAAAAAGATACCATTGCCATTAAACCAAATGGTATTTTGGATAATTTAACGCTACACCATCCTAATGAGGCAGCAAGACATAAGTTATTAGATGTAATTGGCGATTTAGCATTAATAAAAACACATATAAAAGGTAAAGTTATAGCTAATAAGCCAGGTCATTTTGTAAATACACAATTTGCCAAAAAAATGTCTAAAATCATTAAAAATGAGCGTCGCAATAACGTGCCAAATATCGATTTGAATCAGGAGCCTTTAATGGATGTGAATCAAATCATGAATATGCTGCCACACCGACAGCCTTTTTTATTAATTGACAAAATATTCGAGTTAACAGATTCTGGTGTCATAGGTATGAAAAACGTCACCATGAATGAACCTTTTTTCGCGGGTCACTTTCCAGGAGCACCAGTTATGCCAGGAGTTCTAATTGTAGAAGCTATGGCACAAACAGGAGGGATTTTAGTATTAAGCACAGTTCCAGATCCTGAAAATTATCTAACATTCTTTATGAAAATAGATAACGTGAAATTCAAACAAAAGGTAGTACCAGGAGATACGTTGATTTTTAAATGCGATCTAATTTCACCAATTCGTCGTGGTATTTGCCATATGCAAGGTTATGCTTATGCTAATGGGAAATTATGTGCAGAAGCGGAATTAATGGCCCAAATTTCAAAAGTTAAAGAATAGTAATAAACAGCTTTAGTAATACAATCTGTTAAATAATTTTACCAATAAATTAATTCTAGTATAAAAATGAATCAACCACTAGCTTACGTACATCCTGGAGCCAAAATAGCCAAGAATGTTGTTATAGACCCATTTACGACTATTCATAATAATGTTATTATTGGTGAAGGTACTTGGATTGGAAGTAACGTTACCATTATGGAAGGCGCTCGAATTGGTAAAAATTGTAACATTTTTCCAGGTGCTGTTATTTCAGCAACTCCACAAGATTTAAAATATAAAGATGAAGATACTACTGTAGAGATAGGAGATAATGTAACCATTAGAGAATGTGTTACTATAAACAGAGGAACCACAGATAGAATGAAAACCGTAATTGGCGATAATTGTCTCATTATGGCCTATTGCCACATTGCTCACGATTGTATTGTTGGTAAAAATTGTATTTTTTCAAACAATAGTACATTAGCAGGACATATTACAGTTGGCGATTATGTAGTTCTTGCAGGTATGACAGCTGTACACCAGTTTTGTTCTATAGGAAATCATGCCTTTGTAACAGGTGGTTCTTTAGTTAGAAAAGATGTCCCACCTTTTGTTAAAGCGGCACGGGAACCATTATCTTATGTAGGAATAAACTCAGTTGGTTTAAGACGTCGTGGTTTTTCAACCGAAAAAATTAGAGATATTCAAGATATCTATAGAATATTATACCAAAAAAATTACAACAATACTCAAGCAGCTGAAATTATAGAAGCTGAAATGGAAGCAACCCATGAACGTGATGAAATATTGCAATTCATAAAAGATTCGCAACGTGGTATTATGAAAGGGTACTTCAAATCTAATTAAAAAAATAAATAAGTAAAATGGCAACAACATCAGATATTCGCAACGGATTATGTATTCGTTATAATCATGATATTTATAAAATAATCGAATTTTTACATGTAAAACCTGGTAAGGGTCCTGCATTTGTAAGAACAAAAATGAAAAGTGTTACTTCTGGAAAAGTATTAGAAAACACCTTTTCCGCAGGACATAAAATTGAAGACGTTCGTGTAGAAACACATAAATTTCAATTTTTATATCACGATGGTGAATTTTACCACTTTATGAATCAGGAAGATTATACCCAAATACGATTATTAGAAGCCGCTTTAGATAGACCAGATTTAATGAAGGAAGGTGAAGTTGTAACCGTATTAATTAATACAGAAGACAACATGCCACTTTCTGTAGAAATGCCAGCAAGTGTTATTTTAGAAGTAACACATACAGAGCCAGGTGTTAAAGGAAATACAGCAACAAATGCTACCAAACCAGCAACGGTTGAAACGGGAGCAGAGGTTAATGTACCGCTTTTTATAAATGAAGGCGATAAAATTAAAGTGGAAACTGATAAGGGAACTTACAAAGAGCGCGTAAAAGAATAATTGTGAAATTTCCAAAACCACATACATTAGATGAGATTGCCTCATTAATTGATGCAACATTCATTGGAAATGCTAATTTTCCTGTGCTTGGAATGAATGAAATTCACGTTGTAGAACCTGGAGATATTGTTTTTGTAGATCATCCAAAATATTATGATAAAGCTTTAGCCTCTGCTGCAACAATAGTTCTAATTAATAAAGAAGTTAATTGTCCTGAAGGGAAAGCACTTTTAATTAGTGACGATCCCTTCCGCGATTTCAATAAACTTACCAAACATTTTAGACCATTCAAATCAGCAGCATCGGCAATTACGGATTCAGCAGTAATAGGTGAAAATACTGTTATTCAACCAAATTGTTTTATTGGTAACAACGTTGTTATTGGTGATAATTGTACGATTCACGCCAATGTAACAATTTATGATGACACTATTATTGGTAATAATGTTACTATACATGCTGGAACCGTTTTGGGTGCCAGTGCGTTTTATTACAAAAAACGTCCTGAAGGTTTTGACCCCTTAATTTCTGGTGGTCGCGTGGTAATTAAGGATTATGTAGATATTGGTGCACTTTGCACAATAGATAGAGGCGTAACTGGCGATACCACAATAGGTGAAGGCTCTAAATTGGATAATCAAATTCAAATAGGTCATGATACCGTAATTGGAAAAAAATGTCTCATAGCATCGCAAGTCGGTATTGCAGGTTGTGTTGTAATAGAGGATGAGGTTACTATTTGGGGGCAAGTGGGTTGTGCTAGTGGAATAACTATTGGTGCTAAAGCCATCATTCATGCACAATCTGGTATTAGTAAATCCTTGTCAGGACAAAAAACTTATTGGGGAACACCAGCTCAAGAAGCACGTTCGGTTATGAAAGAAATGGCATCTATAAAGCAGATTCCTAAAATAATAGAGCAATTAAAAAATAAATAAATGACAGCAAAAGCACTTATTAAATCATTTTACGAATCCGATTTATCAAATGATGCTAGCCTAATTGATACTTTTTATCATAAAGAATGTATCATACATTGGAATAGTAGTAAAGGTTATACTGAAATGGATTTTAAAGGTGTTTCTGCTTTTTTTAGAGGAGTCAGAGAATCCTATAATCATTTACGATTTGAAATAACACATTTGTTATCAGAAAAAGAGGTTGTTACGGTTCGTTACACATTATTTGCAAACACAATTGAGTCTGAATCTGATGAAATGCCAATAGCTCATTACATTTGTATCCATCATATTAAAGACAACAAAATTTATCGTTCTTTTGAAATAAGCCAACCAGCAGATACAGATAGTTTAGATTCAGATGCCTATTCAGAAATAAAAATATAAAAACACTTTACTAATAGGTGGCAAAACATTACTTTTGTCACGTTTTAAAAACATAAAAAATCAAACTTAAATGAGCGTTTTAGTTAATAAGAATTCAAAGATAATAGTTCAAGGATTTACGGGTAGTGAAGGAACATTTCATGCCGGACAGATGATTGAATATGGAACCAATGTTGTAGGTGGAGTTACACCAGGTAAAGGTGGTCAGTCCCATTTAGATAAACCGGTTTTTAATACAGTTCAAGAAGCTGTTGATAAAGTAGGTGCTGATACAACTATTATTTTTGTACCACCAGCTTTTGCTGCAGACGCAATTATGGAAGCAGCCAATGCTGGAATAAAAGTTATTATCACTATTACAGAAGGTATTCCTGTAGCTGATATGATAAAAGCTGCGGACTATATTAAAGACAAAGATTGCAGATTAATTGGTCCTAATTGCCCAGGTGTTATTACTCCAGGTGAAGCCAAAGTAGGGATTATGCCTGGTTTTGTTTTCAAAAAAGGAAAAGTAGGTATTGTTTCCAAATCTGGTACATTAACATATGAAGCTGCAGATCAAGTGGTAAAACAAGGCCTAGGTATTACAACTGCTATAGGTATTGGTGGTGATCCTATAATAGGAACAACAACTAAAGAAGCTATTGAGTTGTTAATTAACGATCCAGAAACAGAAGCTGTTGTTATGATTGGTGAAATTGGTGGTCAATTAGAAGCTGATGCTGCACAATGGTATAAAGCAAGTGGAAGTAAAAAACCTGTTATAGGATTTATTGCTGGCGAAACTGCTCCTGCAGGACGTACTATGGGACATGCTGGTGCAATTGTTGGTGGTAGTGATGATACAGCCCAAGCTAAAAAGAAAATAATGAGAGAATGTGGTATTCACGTAGTAGATTCTCCTGCAGAAATAGGCAAGAAAGTAAAAGAAGTAATGGGTTAATTTCTGACTCAAAAAACTGTTAAAAACCTTACAAAATCTTGTAAGGTTTTTTTATTTGATGCAACTTGTATTTATTATATTTGACAAACAACTAATCACATTACTCAATTATGAAATTATTAGAAGGTAAAACAGCCATAATTACAGGAGCCAGTAGAGGAATTGGTCGCGGCATTGCCGAAGTTTTTGCACAGCAAGGTGCTAATGTCGCTTTTACTTATAGTTCGTCAGTTGAAGCCGCAAACGAACTTGAAAATGAACTGAATGCTCTTGGTATTAAAGCCAAAGGATATAAAAGTAATGCAGCTAGTTTTGACGAAGCTCAACAATTAGCAGAAGCTGTTGCTAATGAGTTTGGTAGTATAGATATTTTAGTTAACAATGCTGGAATAACCAAGGATAACCTACTCATGCGCTTAAGTGAAGATGATTTTGATAAAGTTATTGAAGTCAATTTAAAATCGGTATTTAATATGACAAAAGCAGTCCAGCGTACCATGCTTAAACAACGCAAAGGATCAATTATTAATATGAGTTCCGTAGTTGGTGTTAAAGGAAATGCTGGTCAAACAAATTATGCAGCTTCTAAAGCTGGTATAATTGGATTCTCAAAATCGGTTGCTTTAGAGTTGGGTTCAAGAAATATAAGAAGTAATGTAATTGCTCCGGGGTTTATTGAAACCGAAATGACGGCTAAATTAGATGAAGAAACAGTAAAAGGGTGGCGAAATTCTATCCCTTTAAAACGCGGAGGAACACCCGAAGATATTGCGAATGCATGTGTGTTTTTAGCCAGTGATATGTCTGCCTATATTACTGGACAAACACTAAATGTGGATGGTGGTATGCTAACATAATCCATGGCTAACTCAACCATAATTTATATCATCTTATCTGGAATTATAGCGCTATTATTAGCGCTTTTTCAGTATGTATACCAGTCAAAACAAACTAAAACTAATATTGTTTTGGCAGGTTTACGGTTTGTAACCATTTTCTCGATATTATTACTGTTAGTAAATCCGAAATTAGAATCTGAAACCTTTTACAATGAGAAACCCAATTTGGTTATTGCAATTGATGACTCTAATTCTATTCAGTTTTTAAATCAGTCAGAAAATGTTCAGCAAATTATTCAATCTTTAAAGACTAACACAAAGCTAAATGAAAAATTTAATATCGATTTTTATAAGTTTAGTGATGCTTTAACGCGTAATGACTCTCTTGAATTTAATACCAAACAGACCAATATTTCTAAAGCTTTAAAAGATCTTGACGCTATTTATAGAACAACGGTTGCACCAACTGTTCTTATTACAGATGGGAACCAAACCTTTGGTAACGATTACCAGTATATGGCAAAAAGATACAAACAACCTATTTATCCAATAGTTTTAGGCGATACCACGCAGCATGCCGATTTAAAAATTGCACAGCTAAACGTCAATAAATATGCGTTTTATAAAAATAAATTTCCCATTGAGGTGATTTTGGTTTATAATGGTGAGGAACCGATTGTATCTGAATTTAAAATTTCCGCAGGTAATGCAACATTGTATTCTGAAAAGATAACGTTTAGTAAAACAAACAATTCTAAAATTATTCAAACGACATTAACCGCTAACCAAATAGGTGTTTTTACCTACCAAGCAGCTATTCAACCAATAGCTAACGAAAAAAATACGGCTAATAATAAGAAGAATTTTGCCATTGAAGTTATTGATGAGCAAACCAATATAGCTATTATAAGCAATCTGTTACATCCAGATTTAGGCGCACTTAAAAAAAGTATTGAAACGAATGAACAACGAACAGTTAGTATTTTAAAACCCAACGATTTCTTATCGAAAGCAGATGAATTTCAATTAGCTATTTTATACCAACCCAATGTGCAATTTAAAGCTGTTTTTGATAAGTTAAATACAGCTAATTTAAACCGATTTGTTATTTCTGGAACACAAACTAATTGGCAATTTTTAAATAGTGTTAGTGCTAATTATCAGCATGATAAGGTGTTTCAAACAGAAAATTATTTACCGGTTCTGAATACTAATTATTCAGAATTTATTATGCCAGATGTTGCTTTTGAATCCTATCCGCCATTAAAGGGTTCCTTTGGAAATATTAATATGAAAGTACCATTTCAAACCCTGTTATATAAACAAATAGGCAGTATTGCAACAAACAAACCTTTATTAGTGAGTTTTGAAAGTCAAACTAGAAGGGAAGCTATACTTCTTGGTGAAAATATATGGAAATGGCGCGCGCAAAGCTATTTAAACCACAGTGATTTTAAAAACTTTGATGATTTCATAGGTAAAATAGTGCAATATTTAGCATCTAAAAAACGCCGAGAACGGTTAAGTTTATCGTATGAGTCTTTCAATGATGGTAATACAAGCGTAATTTTACAGGCTCAATATTTCAATAAAAATTATGAGTTCGACAATCGCGAAACCTTAACGATGACAGTTGTAAATGAAGAATCTAAAGAAAGTAAAACAATACCTTTAGTTCTTAAAAATAATAATTATGAAGTGGATTTAAGTAGTTTGCCAGCATCCGAATATAAATTTACAGTAACTGCAAATCCCAGTAACATATCCAAATCGGGAACTTTTACCATATTGGATTATAACATTGAGCAGCAATTTACAAATGCAGATATAACCAAATTACAACAAGTTGGTAACTCTACAGGTGGTGGTGTCTTTTTTCAGGATCAATTAGCAACTTTGAATCAGAATTTATTAACCGATAATCGCTATGCCACTATTGAGAGAAGTACTAAAAAAACCGTATCTTTGATAGACTGGAAATACTTGTTAGGTCTTGTAATTTTAGCCCTTTCGGCTGAATGGTTTTACCGCAAGTATAAAGGTTTAATTTAAATAAAAAAACTATGGAAAAATTACCCAAAATTGGATTACCTATTATTATTGTACTCGTTATTTTAATTGTTCTTGTTGCTAAATCTGCGGTAACAATTGGTTCTGGTGAAGCAGGTGTGCTTTATAGAACCTTTGATAATGGTGTTGTAACAGACGAACCAGCTCTTGGAGAGGGATTTCACATTGTGGCCCCTTGGAATAAAGTTTACATCTATGAAGTACGCCAACAAGAGATTTTAGAAAAAATGAACGTACTATCTTCAAACGGATTAGATATTAAATTAGAAGCTTCGGTTTGGTTTCAGCCAGCGTTTGAAAGTCTCGGTAAATTACATCAAGAAAAGAGTGAAATGTATAAAGAACGTGTGTTATTGCCAGCTATTCGTTCCGCAGCAAGATCTGTGGTTGGGCGCTATACACCAGAGCAATTATATTCAAGTAAGCGTGACGCTATTCAACAAGAAATTTTTGAAGAAACAGAAAAAATTGTGTCCGATCAATACATTCAATTAAATGAAGTTTTAGTGCGTGATGTAACTTTACCACCAACTATTAAAGATGCAATTGAGCGTAAACTAAAACAAGAGCAAGAATCTTTAGAATATGAGTTTAGATTGGTTACAGCTGCAAAAGAAGCTGAAAAAGTAATTATTGAGGCACAAGGTAAAGCCGATGCTAACAGAATTTTGAGTGCATCATTAAACGATAAAATTTTACAGGATAAAGGGATTGAAGCGACAGTAAAATTGTCTGAATCTCCTAATAGCAAGACCATTATAATTGGATCTGGTGATTCTGGATTACCAATTATTTTAGGAAACCAATAAGAGTTTTAAAAATTAAATGGTCGTTTATTTGGAATAACCAATTTATTTTAACAATCTTTGTTCAAAGAAAAAGCAAACAATGAGTTTTATTCAATTACATCATCATCATTTTCATACGTGCACTCAAGCAGGCTGAAAATGTATTGAATAAAATCAACATATTAAAAAACCCGTTTGAGTATATCAAACGGGTTTTTTCTTATAATCCTTTTTGGATTTCTACTCGTTCAGATTTACTCAAACATCAAATAAGTTTAATTTAAAAACTCACAGTAGTTAAAAGATGTTATGAGAAAATTAAAAATTGCCGTTCAAAAATCAGGTCGTTTACACGACGATTCCATGAAAATGCTAAAAGAAGTTGGTATAGCAATTGATAACGGACGCGATCAATTAAAAGCAAGTGCCAAAAATTTCCCTTTAGAAGTCTTCTATCTTCGAAATGGTGATATTCCGCAATACCTTTTAGATGGCGTGGTGGACGCTGCCATTATTGGAGAAAATGTCCTGGTTGAAAAAGGAAATACCATTTCAATTGTTGAAAAATTAGGTTTTTCATCGTGTCGTGTATCGTTAGCTATCCCTAAATCTGAAACGTATGTAAACATTCAAGATTTGAATGGTAAACGCATAGCAACATCATACCCGAATACCGTTAATACGTTTTTGAAAAAAAACAATTTGGAAGCACAACTTCATATTATTAACGGTTCTGTTGAAATTGCACCCAATATTGGTTTAGCTGATGCTATTGTAGATATTGTTTCTAGTGGTAGTACTTTGTTCAAAAATAATTTGCAAGAGGTAGAAGTCTTATTACAGTCTGAAGCCGTTTTGGCTGTTTCTCCTAAAATAGAAAAAGAAGAACTGGCCATTTTAAATAAGCTTCAATTCCGATTACAGTCTGTTTTAAAAGCTAGAAAATCACGCTATGTATTATTAAATGCTCCAAACAAAAATTTAGAATCAATCATTAAAATTCTACCTGGAATGAAAAGTCCAACGGTATTACCGTTAGCAAAATCAGGTTGGAGTTCGCTTCATTCCGTTATTGATAAAAATGATTTTTGGGAAATTATTGATGAATTAAAAAAAGAAGGAGCCGAAGGTATTCTTGTATGTCCAATTGAAAACATGGTATTATGATAGTAGTAGAAAACCCACAAAATAAGGTTTGGATGGACTTATTAAAACGTCCAACAGCTTCAGTAGCTGAAATTGAAACAACCGTAACTGAAATATTTAAAGATATTGAACAACAAGGCGATTCAGCTGTCTTAAAATATACGGATATTTTTGATGGTGTAAAACTTTCCAATCTGTTGGTTTCACCTGAAGAAATTCAGAACGCCAAAATGAAAGTTGGTACCGAATTAAAGGAAGCCATTTTATTAGCTAAACGAAATATTACACGTTTTCACCAAGCACAACAAACAGAAAAAATTGAAATTGAAACCGAAACGGGTGTTTTATGTTGGCAGGAAAAACGAGCTATTCAAAAAATTGGCTTATATATTCCAGGTGGTACAGCACCTTTGTTTTCAACAGTCTTAATGTTAGCTATTCCTGCAAAAATAGCTGGTTGTGAAGAAATAGTTTTGTGTTCGCCACCCAATAAATCTGGCCAAATTGCTGATGAAATTCTCTATGCAGCCGATTTATGTGGTGTAACTAAAATTTATAAAGTTGGTGGTATTCAGGCAATTGCAGCCATGACGTTCGGAACAGAAACAATACAACCAGTATATAAAATTTTTGGTCCAGGGAATCAGTTTGTTACCGTGGCTAAACAATTAGCAACTAAATTTGGTGTCGCAATTGATATGCCTGCTGGACCGAGTGAATTATTGGTTGTTGCAGACGATTCAGCTGTTCCTAAATATGTGGCTGCTGATTTATTAAGTCAAGCTGAACATGGATCAGATAGTCAAGTGGTTTTAGTCTCTACCTCCAAAAACCTCATTGATAATGTTTTGAAAGAAATGACAATACAGCTGTCGCAATTACCAAGAAAATCCCTCGCAGAAAAAGCGATTGCTAATTCAAAAGCCATTTTACTGGCTAATAATGAGGAAGCCCTAAATTTCATTAATGCGTATGCACCAGAGCACTTTATTATTTGTACCGAAAACGATGCATTTTTTGTGGATGGCATTCAAAATGCTGGTTCTGTTTTTATTGGGAATTATACGCCAGAGAGTGCTGGGGATTATGCATCTGGAACCAATCACACCTTACCAACAAATGGTTTTAGTAAATCCTATTCTGGTGTAAATTTAGACAGTTTCAGTAAAGCAATTACCTTTCAAAAAATTACAAAAACAGGAATCAAAAACATAGGAAATGCTATTGAGATTATGGCAGAAGCCGAAGGTTTACAAGCGCACAAAAATGCCGTATCCATCCGATTAAAAGATTTACAATCATGAATATTAACAGTTTAGTAAGACCAAATATTATCCAGCTAAAGCCGTATGCATCAGCTCGCGATGAATTTAAGGATTTTAAAAAAAGCATGACCTTTTTAGATGCCAATGAAAATCCATTTGAAACTGGATTAAATCGGTACCCAGATCCGCAACAGTCTGCTTTAAAAATACGACTATCAAGTATTAAGGACTGTAATGCCAATCAATTATTATTAGGAAATGGAAGTGATGAAGTTTTAGATTTAATTTTTAGAGCCTTTTGCGAACCAGGAAAAGATAAAGTAATCTTGTTGCCACCAACATACGGTATGTATGAAGTCTTGGCCAATTTAAATAATATAGAAACCATTAAAATTCCTTTAAACACGGATTTTCAACCGAACGTTTCAGATATTCTAAAAGCATCTAATTCAAATTGTAAAATACTATTTTTATGCTCGCCAAATAATCCAACAGCAAATAGTTTTGGAGCCGAAGTTATAGAGGAGTTACTTTTAAAATTCAAAGGGATTGTCGTAATTGATGAAGCCTATATAGATTTTTCTGAACAGGAAAGTTGGAGTAGTAGGTTAGCTGAATTTCCAAACCTTATTATCATTCAAACACTTTCAAAAGCCTTTGGTTTAGCTGGAATTCGTTTGGGTATAGCTATTGCTTCGCCCGAAATTATAAGTATTCTAAACCGTATTAAACCTCCTTATAATATCAACCAGTTAACGCAACAATCGGCTTTAAATAAATTAGAAAATTTAGAAATTGTAACCAATCAAATTGAACTGATTAAGAATGAACGTATCCGTGTGCTTTCAGCATTACAAAATATAGATTTCGTTAGAAAAAGGTATTCAAGTGATGCTAATTTTATTTTAGTTCAAGTGGATGACGCAAACAAACGCTACCAACAATTAATTGATAAAGAAATTGTTGTTCGAAATAGAACAAAAGAACCAGGTTGTAATAATTGTCTGCGTTTTACCATTGGAACATCTGAAGAAAACACCAAATTATTAACCGTTTTAAAATCATTAACATGAAGAGAGTTTTATTTATAGATCGTGATGGTACCTTAATAAAAGAGCCACAAGATGAACAAATTGATGGTTTTGACAAACTAGAATTTTATCCACAGGTTTTTCAGTATTTGGGTAGAATTGCGAACGAGTTAGATTTTGAATTGGTTTTAATAACCAATCAAGATGGACTTGGAACCGACGCGTTTCCTGAAAATACATTTTGGCCAGTTCATAATTTGGTTATGGACACTTTTAAAAATGAAGGTATTATTTTTAAAGAAGAATGTATTGATAGAACTTTTGCCAAGGATAATGCACCAACACGTAAACCCAAAACAGGCTTGCTTACTCAATATTTTTCTGAAGACTATGACTTGACAAATTCCTATGTTATTGGAGACCGGTTAACGGATATGGAATTGGCTAAAAATTTAAACGCAAAAGGGATTTTAATTAATGGTCAGGCTAATTTAGGCGCAAATGAAACGTCATTGAAAGTGGAAGCTTTACAGCCTTTTATCTTATTAGAAACAGATAATTGGGAAGCCATTTACAATCTATTAAAAGCTAAAGAACGTTCAGGTTCTATTGAACGCAAAACCAATGAAACGGCTATTAAAATTGATTTAAATTTAGATGGTACAGGAAAAAGCACCATTCAAACAGGAATTGCTTTTTTCGATCACATGTTAGAGCAAATAGCCAGACATGGTCAATTGGATTTAAACATCCAAGTGGATGGTGACCTAGAAGTAGATGAGCACCACACCATTGAAGATACAGCCATTGCCTTGGGTGAGTTATTTCATACGGTTTTAAGTAGTAAATTAGGAATAGAACGCTATGGTTTTTGCATCCCAATGGATGATTGTTTGGCGCAAGTTGCTATTGATTTTGGTGGTAGAAACTGGCTGGTTTGGGAAGCGGAGTTTAAACGGGAAATGATAGGAAAAATGCCAACTGAAATGTTTATGCATTTCTTTAAATCATTTACAGATGGTGCTAAATGTAATTTAAATATTAAAGCAGAAGGTACTAATGAGCATCATAAAATTGAAGCCATTTTTAAGGCGTTTGCAAAAGCTATAAAAATGGCTGTTAAACGAGATGTAACCAAAATGATTTTACCAACCACAAAAGGACTTTTATAATGAATGTAGTAATTATAGATTATGGTGTTGGAAATATTAAAAGCATTCAGTTTGCTTTTGAAAGATTAGGAACATCAGCTATTTTAAGTCAAGATGTTCAAACCATTTTAGCAGCAGATAAAATTATACTGCCTGGTGTTGGAGAAGCCAGTTCAGCTATGAGAAAATTGAAAGCTACCCAGTTGGACCAGCTAATTCCTAAACTAACGCAACCTGTTTTAGGAATTTGTTTAGGCATGCAATTAATGTGTAATTATTCTGAAGAAGGAAAAACCAACGGGTTAAAAATTTTTGATACACAGGTGAAGCGTTTCTCAAATGCAGTAAAAGTCCCACAAATGGGATGGAATACAATTGCAAACTTAAAAACAAAACTGTTTAACACAATAAATGCGAACGAATACATGTATCTTGTTCATAGTTACTATGCTGAAAGTTGTTCTGATGCTATTGCCTTTACAGAATACGATTTAAAATATGCATCAGCTTTAAATAAAGATAACTTTTATGGTGTTCAATTTCATCCCGAAAAAAGTGGTATAGCTGGAGAACAACTACTGAAAAACTTTTTACAGCTATAACAGAGTTTTCAGTCCCTAAAAAATTAACGGCCTTTTTTAGGCTATATTGAAAATATTAAGATTATGAGAATTATACCAGCAATTGATATCATTGGCGGAAAATGCGTCCGACTTACCAAAGGCGATTATGATACAAAAAAAATATACAATGAAAATCCATTAGAAGTAGCCAAGCAGTTTGAAGATTCAGGAATTGAATATTTACATTTGGTAGATTTAGATGGCGCAAAAGCAAGTCGGGTGGTTAATTATAAAGTTTTAGAATTATTAGCCTCGAAAACAAATTTAAAAATTGATTTTGGAGGTGGATTAAAAACTGATGATGACTTACATGTTGCTTTTAATTCTGGTGCTCGTCAAATAACGGGAGGCAGTATAGCTGTTAAAAACTCCGATACCTTTACCAACTGGTTGGAGGTATATGGCTCCGAAAAAATAATACTTGGAGCAGATTGTTATCCTACAGAAACTGGTGGAACCATTGCTGTAAGTGGGTGGCAAGAGCGCAGCAATCAAGAGGTTATTCCGTTTGTAAAAAATTATCAAAAAAAAGGAATTCGGTATGTTATCTGTACAGATATATCTAAAGATGGTATGTTAGAAGGTCCTGCATTTAAACTTTACACCAAGATGCTTGAAGCTTGTTCAAATTCTAGTTCGCGTCAATCCATCAGGCTAATTGCTTCAGGTGGCGTATCCAAAATTGAGGATGTTATGGCCTTAAAAGAATTGGGTTGCGAAGGTGTTATTATTGGCAAAGCACTTTATGAAAACAAAATTCAACTCAAAGATTTAGCACGCTATATTTAGAAACTATGCTTACAAAACGAATCATTCCTTGTTTAGATATTAAAAATGGACGAACCGTAAAAGGCGTTAATTTTATTGATTTAAAAGATGCTGGAGATCCCGTTATTCTAGCCAAAAAATACGCACAGACTGGAGCTGATGAACTCGTATTTTTAGATATTTCTGCAACGTTAGAAGGTCGGAAAACCTTAATAGATATGGTATTGCAAGTTGCAAAAGAAGTTAATATTCCGTTTACGGTTGGAGGTGGAGTTAGTTCGGTTTCTGATGTAGATTTACTATTGCAATCTGGTGCGGATAAGGTGGCCGTTAATTCTGCAGCCATAAAACGCCCTGAATTAATAACAGAACTTTCAGATAAGTTTGGTAGTCAATGTGTCGTTATTGCCATAGATGCAAAACAAATTGAAGGTCAGTGGAAAGTTCATTTAGCTGGTGGGACCATTCCAACAGATTTGGATTTGTTTACATGGGCAAAAACTGTTGAGAATCTTGGTGCTGGTGAAATTCTGTTCACATCCATGGATCATGATGGTACTAAAAATGGCTTTGCAACTACTGCTTTAGCACAACTATCATCAGAATTAAATATTCCAATCATAGCCTCTGGTGGTGCAGGTACCTCAAACCACTTTTTAGAAGTTTTTAAAAATGGTTCTGCAGATGCTGCGTTAGCAGCTAGTGTGTTCCATTTTGGAACGATTGACATTATAGAATTAAAAAAAACATTAAAACAAAACAAGTTACCAATACGCTTATCATGACAATCAATTTTAATAAATACGAAAATGGATTAGTTCCAGCAATTATTCAAGATTATAGCACCAAAACAGTATTAATGTTGGGTTATATGAATCAAGAGGCTTATTACAAAACACAAGAAACAAATCATGTAACATTTTTTAGTCGTTCAAAAAATAGATTATGGACAAAAGGAGAAAGTAGTGGAAACTTTTTGGAACTTATAAATATGAAAGTGGATTGCGATCAAGATGCCTTATTAATTTCAGTAAACCCAAAGGGACCAACCTGTCATACAGGTTCTGATTCGTGTTGGAATGAAACAAATAGCTCAAATTATGGTTTTATTTCTAAATTAGAACGTGTTATTGCGGATAGAAGAGAAAATCAAAATGAAGAAAGTTCCTATGTTGCATCTCTATTTAAAGGCGGCATTAATAAGATAGCACAAAAAGTGGGCGAGGAAGCTGTAGAAGTTGTTATAGAAGCTAAAGATGAAAACGATACATTGTTTCTGAATGAGAGTGCCGATTTGCTATTTCATTATTTAATCCTACTGCAAGCCAAAGGTTTTACCATAAAAGATGTTGAAGCTATTTTAAAAGCGCGCCAAAAATAATTTTATTTTTGGCGGCTAAATATATGAAGTTCTATTGGTAGGTGTTTTATTAAGAATACAACGCTACTGATGCTCTAGGATAACCAACCTTTTTGGGTGGCTGCTTTAGAATAAATAATAAGATAAACACCAATAATTAATACCATGATAGGCATTATTATAGCTCCAGGGCCATAAACATCCATATTATTACTTATAAACAAATTATGTATCATTTGAACAATAATACCAATTAAGGAGAGTATAAACACAGGTTTAGACCACTTCTTACGAAGCAACAAACCGATGCATCCTAATGTTCCTCCAAATACGGCTATAGCAAAAGCAGCGGTTACCCAAGCTGGTACATCATGATATAAAGCTTGTTCAGGTTCTGGTAGTTTTGAAAGTGCTTCGTCGGTCATAAAAGCTTGCATTAAATAAGCAGAAACACCCATTAAATTCCAAATTAAAGCAACAATGCTAATAATCCAAAATGACTTTGGTGGTTTTTGTGTTGATGTCATAATTTAAGTTTGATTGGTTAATATGTTAAACAAGGTAAGAATTATTTGTAAACCATTTTTAAAATAGTAATTTTCGGGACTCAAAAAATTCAAAAGTGTTCGAAAAACGCTATTACTATTTAATTACCTGTCAATATTTAGGTTATCGGTTTCATGGGTGGCAAAAGCAACCACAATTAAAAACCGTTCATTTAATGATTGATAAAACACTGAATTTCATATTAGAGGGCAAACGTTTTAAAACATTGGGCTCTGGAAGAACTGACGCTATGGTATCAGCCAATGAAGCTGCTTTTGAATTATTCTTATATCATGAAATAGAAGATTTAGAAGCTTTTTTAACACACTTTAACCATAATTTGCCTCAAGATATCAGAGCATTAACAATAACTGAAGTTAATGCCGATTTTAACGTCATTCAAGATTCTAAAATAAAAGAATACATTTACGTTTTTGCTCATGGCAATAAGTTTCATCCGTTTTGTGCACCCGTTATTACCACTATTTTAGACCCTCTAGATACAGAAGCTATGAAAGCTGGTGCCAAACTTTTTGAAGGGCTACATTATTTTAAATCGTATTGTTATAAGCCTACGGATCACGGAGTTTATAATCGTGAAATAATTACATGCGAAATTATTGAAAACACCTTATTTACAGCCAATTTTTTCCCCGAACAGTCGTATTTACTACGCGTTAAAGCAAAAGGGTTTATGCGAAATCAAATTCGTCTTATGATGGGTGTTCTGATTGAATTAGGAAAAGGAGAGAAATCATTGCAAGATATTTCCGATAGCTTGAAACCAGACAATCAAATTGCAATACATTATATTGCTCCGGCTTCTGGTTTAATACTTAATAAAATAGAATATGATACACTTCCTAATGTATCAACTAATTAAATCCAATTATACTAGGTGTCAATTTTCTGCTAATACCTGCCTTGTTTCCCTATAACAGATAATCATTAGTAAATAAGAATCTAGACACATTTTTTCAGAATAGAATAATTTATCAGCGATTGAGCTAATAATATTTCGGATTACGCCAAAATACTCGCCTTGGTTGACCTAGATTGCAAATATTCAAAGGAGTGCGCATTAATTTAGCGACTCACTAACTAAAACAATACAATACAAATGGATGAACAGTTTTCAGAAGCTTTAGATAATTTATATAACAAATTAGGTGGATGGTTTAATGCTATAATTGAAAATTTACCCAATTTTGGACTTGCAGTCCTAGTCGTGATAGCCTCGTATTTTATGGCAAAATATATCAATCGTTGGACTTATCGATTGGTTTCTAAACAGGTAAGTCAAGATTCTGTAAGTAGGATGGTTGCTAAAATGGCAGCCGTTGTAATCGTGTTGGTAGGTTTATTTCTGTCGTTAGGAATTTTAAATTTAAGTAAAGCATTAACGTCCGTATTAGCAACTGCCGGTGTTGCTGGTTTGGCTATTGGACTTGCTTTACAAAATACCTTATCCAATACAGTAGCTGGTATTGTTCTGTCTTTTAGAGAGAAAATTCAAATTGGTAATTGGATTGAAACAAACGGCTTTTCAGGCGAGGTTTTGGATATTAATCTTAAAAATTTTGTCATGAAAGAAGCGGACAATAATGTGGTAATCTTACCGAATAAATTAATTCTTGAAAATGCGTTAAAAAACTACTCGTTAACCGATAAAATGAGAATTTTTATCAATTGTGGTGTTGGATATGAGTCTAATTTAGAACAAGTGAGAGATTTAACCAAAGAGGCCATTGCTAATGCGTTTGATCAGGTAGAGAAAGCGGATGATGTAGAATTTTATTATACTGAATTTGGTGATAGCTCAATAAATTATTTATGCCGATTTTGGGTAAATGCTGTGAATAAGAAGCAAGAATTAGAAGCCCAAACACAAGCCATGATTGCTATTAAAAAGGTATACGATTCAGAAGGTATTAATATTCCATTTCCAATTAGAACGTTGGAGTTTAATAATAAATTGGCTTTGGAAAATAATGAACTAAAAGATTAAAATCTAGTTGTTTTAAATTCAATGGAATGCTTCATGTAGTTTATATATAATGGACGCTGACTTAAATTTCAAACATTTGTTTTATTACGCTAATATTAATTTTAATAACGTTAAAACAAATTAGAGATATAGGTTATATTCGAAATGTGTTACGTGCAACATTAAAAAAAATCGTATTAACAAATAGAATAGATTGGTTGCAGGTAGTCATAAATTAATTATTAACTTTAAAAACACAAATCATGAAAACACTAATATATGTTGGATTATTTCTAATTTCTGGAACATTGTTTGCTCAAGAAAAAGCAAGAGATATGTCTCAAGAAACAGAAACAAAAACCATAACCACAGATAATGGACGTGAGGTAACACAGAAAAAGGTAAAAGTTACAACAACCGAAAAGAGTGAGGTAAAACTATCTAAAGCAGATGCCAATAAAATTAACCAAGAGCGAATTGTAGAAGGTGCTGATAAAAAAGTGACACAAACAATTGAAATTGATAATGATATGGATCCGTTTTATGACTCCAAAATAGAGCACATTAATTATCAGAAAGACGGTAAAAACTATAAGTTTGTTAAGACTACAAATGGTTTTGATGTTTCTTTTATGAAATCTGGTGATGAATACGGCCGTGCTATTAAAAATTTAGAATCTAGAAAATACGAATTTAAAACAGCAGATTTTTCAGGAGTTGGTTATTTTGATAATGAAGGAAACTTTGTACTTGATTACTATGATAAAGAGACTGGAACTTACGTAACTAAAAAATTTGTAAGCTTAAAATAATATAGATTTATTAAAATAATTTCAAGACTGTCTGAATAAGACAGTCTTTTTTTTTAATTTTAAAATAAAAAAGTATGCAACCTATTGATCCTAGAGTGTTTTCATTTTTAAAGAAACTAGAAAAAAATAATAACCGCGACTGGTTTACGGAAAATAAAAAGGAATTTAAAGCCATTGAAAGCACCATAAAAAAGTCTTACAAATCATTGTTTGAAGCATTAAAAGTGCACGATGATGTGGATCAGTTTAAAATTTTTAGGATATATCGAGATGTCCGATTTTCTAAAAATAAACTACCTTATAAAACACATTTTGGAGGTTCGTTTCAAAGACGTAAACCAGAATTAAGAGGTGGCTATTACCTTCATCTTGAACCAAATAATGCGTCCTTTATTGCGGTTGGTTTTTGGGACCCTAATAAAGAAGATTTACTACGAATTCGTAAAGAGTTTGAAATGGATGCATCTGAAATGCGAGAGATTATGAATGCTAGCCACTTTAAATCCATTTGGGGTGAATTGGAAGGTGATGAGCTTATTTCGGCGCCACGTAACTTCGATAAGGAACATCCAAACATCGACTTAATTAGAAAAAAGCAATATATTTTCACTAAAAAATTTGGTGATACCGAGGTATTACAGGCAGATTTTTTAAATACTGTAAATAATGCGTTTAAGGAAATAAAACCTTTTTTTAATTATATGAGTGAGGTGCTTACAACGAATTTAAATGGTGAACGTATTATTTAATTTCTAAAATTTCATGTGTATAACCATTAAACGTTATCGAATCGCCTACCTGTTTTCCTTTTAATAGCTGTCCAATTGGCGACAATAAAGAAATACCAAAGTAGTTGTTGTTACCAATATCTATAGTTCCCATACTGATACTTATAAAAAACGTATTTTGGGTCGTTTTTACAATACTTCCTAACGAAATGGTATCAAAACTCTTTTTAGGGTTTATGAGTTTCAAGGTGTCTAATGTTTTTGTAGCATCAGCCAAATGTTGTGCATTTTTTTCCAAATCATTAAATAATTTCCCGTTGCCAGAATCATCCTCCATATCATTGCTCTTGTCATTGGTTTCAATAGACTCTTTAATGGTTTCTATTTCATCTTTATAACTTGCAATACGTTTATTTACATAGCTAAAACAAGCTTGTAAAAGCGCTTCTTTTTCATTCATAATTAAGCCACCAAAGGTTCAAATAATTGAATATTACTAATTAATCGTTCTTTAACAATGTTCATCATCCGTTTATTTAAAGCAGATGAATTGGTAATGTAAAACTGATACTCATCAACGGTAAACTGACCAATAATGATACCTTTCAAGGCGTTTCTGAACTTAATATCTTTTTGAATGGCATTTTCAATATAATCAATTTGCTTTTCCACAGTCAAATCATAAAAAGCACCTTTATGCTTATGGGCATAATTTTTAAAAACTTCAATTAATAAATCGTTTTGAAATTTAATTATGGGCCTTAAGGTTGCGTTTTGAAAACGTTCGTCAGTACTCATACCATCATGGAATTTAGCTGATGAAATTTTGGGTCTACAGGCTAAAAGTTGTTCAGTTCGGTTCATGATATTAGTTTTAATAAATTTATGAATTCTATCATCCTTAAAATATAATCTAGTCAAGGAATATCAACAGGTTTATTAACAAATAAGAAAAAACTATCAGTCAATAAAATGTTTATTAGGCATTATTAATTGTAAGATTTTAAATACCTGTATCTTTGAATTATACAAATTTTAGATAGATAGCATATGAGATTTCATTCACGAAAATGGGTAAAACCAGAAGATTTAAATCCAAATGGGACATTGTTTGGTGGTCGTTTGTTAGCTTGGATAGACGAAGAAGCTGCTTTATATACTGTTGTTCAGTTAGAAAACCCTAAAATTGTTACGAAATATATTTCCGAAATAAATTTTATGAGTTCAGCTAAACAAGGCGATATTGTAGAGGTAGGGATGGAGGTTACTAAATTTGGAACCAGCTCTATTACATTAAAATGTGAAGCGCGAAATAAAATGACACGTGAAACCATTTTAACTGTTGATAATATAATTATGGTTAATCTTGATGATCAAGGAAAACCCAAGCCACATGGTAAAACTAAAGTTGAGTTCGTTAAAGACCGTTTAAATAATCAATAACGTTTTTCTTTATAAAAAAGTCTTAAAAACATTAATTTACTATGTTATAAAAGTCATAAAGTGCTTGACATGAGTTGTTTAGTTTTGTATTTTAAAAGAAAACTAAAACCATGAAATTACTTCCATTATTATTAACATTATTTTTAAGCATAAACGTTTTTGCTCAAGATCCAATGTTGCAGAAAAACAACCAAGCACTTGATGAACAGGCTAAAGAATTAACCCAAACGTACAGCAAAGAACTCGCTCTGAATGGGGAACAAATTGGTATGTTTGAAAATAAGGTTGAAGAATTTTTAATTCGTTCAGAAAAAATAAAAAAAGAATTTCAAGGCCGAAAAATGCTTGAAATGTTATACACGTTACAAGCTCGTGAAACAGCTGAAATGGACAATATTTTAACTAGACCACAGCTGGAACTGTATAAACAAATTAAACCAAGAATTCAGCCGTTAGAGGAATTGGACATGGATAAAAAAAAATAAAGACAAATTAACAGTCCTTAATTTACAAATTTGGGTAAGTCAGTTACCGATAAAATTGTACGTTAATATGATGTAAATCCCTTTTAACGTAAATATGTTACGTTCATAAGATTTTTTAGGAGCAAAGTGATATAGTTGCTTAATTTTGAACTAATTATCAATGTTTTGTCTCATGAAAAATTTAATAACATACGTGCTTGTAATTGGCATTTCCAGTATCATTTCTGCTCAAAATACAGAACAAAAAACAAAGTATTGCGACGAAGTTTCTCACCTTATTAAAAACCAAAATCCATTTTATGATTTTGAAGAAGCTTCCCTGTCGTCTGAAGAAACCATGGTGGATTACAATTCACAATCCCAAAAACTTAAAATTTCGGGAACTGTATTTTTACCAGATGGTATGACACCAGCTAAAGATGTTATAATTTTTATCCAACAAGCAGACCAGAATGGTGAATACACAGTTATTACAAATTCGGAAAAAGTATATGTAAAAAATAGGTTATGGGTTAAAACTGATGAAAACGGCAAGTATACAATAAACACATATATTCCTGGTTCTACAAATAAGCCACTAACTTATCCACATGAGTTACAACCTATGCATATTCACGCCATGATTAAAGAGCCTGGTAAACAAGAATATGCCCTTTATAGAATGATGTTTGAAAACGATCCCTTAATAACCAAACTCTGTAGAAAACGTTTAAAGCGTAAAAATATAGATAGTATTTTAGAGTTGAAAACAGAAGGCGATATACAAATAGCTACTAAAAATATTGTTTTGGAAGCCCAAAGTGAAAGTCTGTAATATAATATTAAATGCTTTAAATAGTTGAAAAGCATTGTATTTTAACAACTAAATTCTGTTGATTTGTTATATTTTTCATACTCCTTACTGTAATGATTAGACATTAATAGTTAAAAGCTGTGATATTGTGACACCTATATTTTTATACTAATTGCCGATTAACAATTTAAAGTTTGGATTGTTAATTTCTCTATTACCAGGAAATATATACCTAAAAACGACTATTGGTTTCTTATGGAGTTGCGCACTGGCGGACAAAAGAGGGGACACTTTACTTTAAAACAGTAATACTTTAACAAATACTTGTACTACCTTTAATTTACAAGCTGTATCTTTACAGCATAAATTATTTAGACAGTCTTCTTTTTTAAGATATGCCATCTTAATTAATTCTTTACTTTCTTCATTTCTTTACAAAAGTTGCAAAACGCATACTTTTGAAGTTATTATAATACCAAATCATTTATAAGTTTCATGGAAAATCCAAAGTTTTCACGAATTGCTGATAACGATTTTTCAAAAACGTTACGCCGAAGAGTCAATCTACATTTTAAAACGAAAAATATTAGTAAAAAGGCAAATACAACCATGGTTGTTAAAACTATTGTTATGATGTCCTTATTTTTTATGCCACTAATTTTGCTTTCCACTGGTTTGGTTTCAAGTACCTGGTTGCTTTTTACGCTCTATATTATATGTGGTTTTGGTATGTCAGGAATAGGTATGGGAGTCATGCATGACGCCATACATGGTTCCTATTCCAAAAACAAAACTATTAATAAATTGTTAGGTTATACGTTCAATATGATTGGAGCCAATTCAACAATTTGGAAAATTCAACATAATGTATTGCATCATACCTTTACTAATATAGATCATGCGGACGATGATATTAACACACCTTTTTTCTTACGATTTTCACCTAATGACACACACCACAAGTCGCAAAAATATCAACATATTTATATTTGGTTTTTTTATGGAATTTCTACTTTATTTTGGATTACGGCAAAAGATTTTGTTCGTTTAAAACGATATAAAAACCTCGGGCTTTTAAATCAAAATCAAAATTTTCAGACAGAAATCGTAAAGATGATATCTTGGAAACTTTTTTACTATTCCTATGCTTTGGTATTACCTATGATTATGGTACCTTTGCCTTGGTGGCTGATTTTATTAGGCTTTTTAAGTATGCATCTGGTAACCGGGATCATGGTTAGTGTTGTATTTCAAATAGCGCATATAATGCCAGCTACAGATTTTCCGTTACCAAATGACGAAGGTATGATGACTAATGAGTGGTATCGTCATCAATTTGCAACTACAAGCAATTTTGCACCCAAAAGTAAGCTGTTATTTTGGCTTATAGGAGGTTTAAATTATCAGGTTGAACACCATGTGCTTCCAGATATTTGCCATGTGCATTACAAGGTGTTAAGCCCAATTGTTTCTCAAACCGCTAAAGAATTTGGAATGACATACCACGTTAAAAAAAGTATCTTGCATGCTATAATAGATCATACGAGAATGCTTCGTTCATTAGGAAGAAATGAAATATTAAGTAGTACAGCTGCCTAACAATACTAAATGCGGCCTATAAAATAGAATAGAGATGTTAAAAAGATTGATAAACAAATTAATGAATGCCAATAAAACAGTAGCAACTAAAGAGGGTACTGTGAAATTTTTTAATAGAACCAAAGGGTTTGGTTTTATTACCAGCAATGATTCTGAAGAAGAAATTTTTGTTCATAAATCCAATCTTATTGATAAGATTAGAAAGTCCGATAAAGTAACTTTTCAAATTGAAAAGAGCGATAGAGGCTTAATAGCGACGGAAGTCCGTCGGATTAAAAAAAATAAATAAATTTTAAATTTGTTTACATAACCATCAATATCTGATGGTTTTTTTATGCTAATTTTTAACTGGAATTGGTTTTAATTGAATTATTCCAACAGCATCTAAAACTTTAATAATTAAATAAGTGACATCAATTTCATACCATTTTACTCCAAAATTTGGGCGGCTAGCATACTTATGATGGTTGTTATGATATCCTTCACCCATCATTAAAAAATCAAATCGAAAAAGATTCTTACTGGTGTTTTTCATTTTAAAATTCACGTAACCATAAATATGACCAAACCAATTAATAATAACACCATGAATGGGTGCCATTAAAAATGTTATTGGTAAGAACAACCACTGCCACCAAGCAGTAGCAAAAACAGAAAAAAACGCTATATATAAACCAATCCAAAGAAGTCGAGAAAAACGAGAACTTGCAAAATTATCAAAAACTTTCCATTGCGGTACGTTTTTAGTAAAACGTGCATCTACAGGTATGCGTTCTTGGTTAATATCTTGATATATTGTTTTTGTTTTCCACATCATAGCAAACAAATTAGCATCGTAAGAAGGGGAGTGTGGGTCGTGCTCTGTATCTGTATAGGCATGATGCATGCGGTGCATGATACCATAGCCATAGGCACTTAAATAGCTGGATCCTTGAAAAATCCATGTTAAAATAAACGTGATACGCTCCATAGGTTTAGACATGGTAAAAACCTGATGCGCTGCATAGCGATGTAAAAAGAATGACTGAAAAAATAAGCCTCCATACCAAAGCACAATTACAAATAAAATGATTGTCATATCTTTTTTTTACAAAGATAATTTCTCATTTAACGGCAAACAATGAACCTAAATCAATTAAATTATACTTTAAAATTATTTACAAGCGTTTTCGTATACGGCTTAAAGCTTGTGGTGTTACACCTATATACGAACTAATGTATTTTAGTGGTATAATTTTTAACAGTTCTGGACGCTCTTTAAATAACTTTAAATAGCGTTCTTCTGCTGTTAAATTTAATAGATGTTGTTCCCGTTTAGACTTTATTAAAAACAAGCGTTCAGCGGTAAGTCTACCAATTAAATTTCCTATTTGTGTGGTTTTATAAACCGCTTGCAAATCAGAATAACTGATACTTAAAAGCGTTGTTTTTGTTAAGGCTTGTAGTTCATAAGCAGACGGTGTTTGTGTTAAAAACGAATCGTAAGCACTTACAAATTGATTGGTAAAACTAAAGCCAAAGGTTATTTCTTTTTCGGGATTGTCTTTAGGAATAAATAGGCGAACAACTCCAGATTCAATAAATGAAATATGATTTTCAATATCATGTAGTTTTAAAAAAATGTCTTTTTTGGGAATTATTCTGCGTACGAGTTTAGATGTAAAGAATGTCCAATCAGTATCTGATATAGTTGCTATTTCTTCCAGATAGGTTTTAATTTGTTGCACGTATTTTAGTCGTTTTTTAGGTTGCGAAGATAGCTAATTTTAAATACTCATTTTTTTTATGGTCGTCAAATATTCAATGGATTTTATCGTAAGAAGCCTTGATATTTCAATTGTTGATTTGGCTTAATTAGCTAAACAGTTTTAAGCATATTTATGTTAAATTAAATTTGAGAACGGAGACTATTTATATTAAAAAAAAACAGGGTTATCCAGCTAGAATAACCCTATTAATAATACATGTTTAACTTTAAACTTCAACAACCATTTTACCCTTATTCTTACCATCAAATAAGTTGATAAATGCTTTAGGAGTATTTTCAAATCCATTTACTATGGTTTCTGAATACGTTAGTTTTTCTTTCGCTAACCATTCCGATAATTGTTTCATAGCTTCAGGAAATGTATCTTCATAGTTAGAAACAATAAAACCTTGCATAAGCGCACTATTTTTAATTAAGAAGGGTTGAACACTTATACTTTTTGGTAACTCTGTATCATTATAAACAGAAATGGCTCCACAATTAATGATGCGAGCAAACGTGTTTATATGAAATAGTATTGCTTCTGATATAGGACCACCTACGTTATCAAAATAAATATCCACACCATTGGGTGCGGCTATGGATAAGGCTGTTTTCATATCATCAGTCGTGTTGTAATTAATGCCTTGGTCGAAACCAAATTTAGATTTTAAAAGATCAATCTTTTCGTCTGAACCAGCAATTCCAATAACAGTTAAACCTAGAATTTTACCTATTTGACCAACTACCGATCCAACTGCTCCTGCTGCACCAGAAACAACTAATGTTTCGCCTGCTTTGGGTTTTCCAATTTGGGTAAGTCCACAGTAGGCAGTTAAACCAGTCATTCCTAAAATTCCTAAATAAGCACTTAAAGGGGCTTTTTGAGCATCCACTTTTAATAAGCCTTCACCATTTGAAATTTGATGTGTTTTCCAATCCAACCGACCCGAAACGTAATCATCTATTGAAAATTTGTCATTTTTAGAATCAACAACTTTAGCTATTATTCCAGAGCTAACAGGTTTATTTAGTTCAAAAGGTGGAACATAGGATTTCTCATCTCGCATACGACCACGAAGATAGGGATCAACGGAAATAAAGGTTGTTTCCAAAAGTATTTGACCATTTTTTAGTGATTCATCAATATCTTCATTAATAAGCTCAAAATCAGATGTACTAGGCTTTCCTTTTGGTCTATTTTTTAATAATATGGTTTGTATTTTCATCTTTAAAATATTATAATTTAAACGTTTTAATTTAGCTAACAACTTGATTAACGCGTTCTACAGAATCATGTTTTGTAAGTGATAATCTTATGATGCAATCTTCAAGACATTTTAAATCGTGCGGCTCATTGGCATCTAAAGCTATTAAATCACCTTTTTTAAGGTAAAGCTTTTGTCCTTGTACACCAAATTCTATCTCACCTTCAAAAATAGAAATAACAATAGGAGCTGGCGCTTTGTGCTCTTTCATAACTTGCGTTTTACGCATAGCAATTCTAATTTCTTTGGAATAATTGCTCTCTAAAAGGATACTAATGGCAGGTTTATCAGGATTGTAAACTATATTTTTGGTTATTGATGCTATTTTCATAATTGTATTTTTTTTTGATTTAAGTTAATAAGTTAGAGTCTTATAACTCGATATTAAATTTATTCGTTACTGATTAAAATAGATTTCACATTAACAAATTCCCGCATGCCAAAACCGCCATGTTCGCGGCCATAACCAGAGTCTTTTACACCACCAAAAGGCATGTTGGGTTCCGCTAATCCGAAGGAATTAATAAATACCATACCAGTGTCAAAATGTAGGTTGGCTAATTTGGTGGCACGCGATACATCTTTTGAAAAAATACCACCACCTAAACCAAAACGGCTATCATTGGCTATGCGCATGGCGTCTTCTTCATCTTTTGCTTTAATAAGCGATGCTACTGGTCCAAAAAGTTCATCACTATAAGCTGGTTGTCCGGGTTTTACGTTGCCTAAAACCGTTGCAGGGTAAAAATAACCTTCACCATCCTCGGGCTTTCCGCCACACAGAATTTCAGCGCCTTTTTCAACACTTTCCGTTACTTGTTTATGAATTTTTTCACGTAAATCTTCACGAGCCATTGGTCCTAATTCGGTGTTTTCATCATTTGGATTTCCTAATTTAAGTTGGCTCATGGCTTTAACAAAAGCGTCTTTAAATTGATTGTAAACTGCCTCTACAGCTATAAATCGTTTGGCAGCTATGCAGGTTTCACCATTATTATAAATACGTCCTTGTACAGATTTTTTAACTGCTAACTCTAAATCGGCATCTTCTAAAATGATGTATGCATCATTACTTCCCAATTCTAAAACGGTCTTTTTTAGGTGTTCTCCTGCTTTCTTACCAATTACTTTTCCAGCATTTGGGCTTCCAGTAAGCGTGACACCACGAACCAATTTATGTTCAATTATAGTATCCGATTGGTCGTGGTTGATAACCAAAACACTAAATAAACCGTCTGGCAACCCAGCTGCTTTAAAAATAGCTTCTAATTTTTTAGCGGTTCCAGTAACATTTCCAGCATGTTTTAATAGAACGCTATTCCCAGCCATCAAGTTGGTAATGGCATAACGAATAACTTGATAGCTTGGGTAATTCCATGGTTGAATTCCGTAAATAATACCAATGGGTGCGTAGGTAATAAGTCCTGTGCCACCGTTTGACAATTGACGTTTTTCTTCTTTTAAATTTTTGGCAGCAGTTGAGGCGCAATAATCACAAATAGCAGCACAAAGTTTTACTTCCTGATGACTTTGCTTTAGGAGTTTACCCATTTCGTCTGTCATGAGTTGTGCTAGTTCTGATTTTTGATTTTTCAGTTCTACACCAATGGATTGGATAATTTCTCCGCGTTCATCAAAAGATTTTAAACGCCATTCTTTAAAGGCGTTATGCGATTTTTGAATGGTATTTTCTATTTCAGAATCCGACATATACTGATAGGTTTCTAAAGTTTTGCCATTCGTTGGATTTATAGTTTTAAAGGTTTCTGTTTTCATAGTTTTTCTTTTTTATTGTTGTTCACTTGGCACGATATAGACATCGTTAATATTTACACGATTAGGTTGTGATAAAGCGTAGTAAATAGCGTTGGCAATATCATCGGCCTCTAAGGTTGTCATGTTCTGCATGGCAGACATTTTCTCTTTAATGTCTTCATCGGTAATGGTATCAGTTAAATTCGTATCTACAGCTCCAGGCTCAATAGACGTTACATTAATACCGTATTTTGGTGCTAATTCTTGTCGAAGACCTTCTGAAAACATTTTAACAGCAGATTTTGTAGCGCAGTAAACCGCACCTCCTGGGAAATAACGATTTGCAGCCATAGAAGAAATATTAATGATGTTGCCGCCTTTTTTTTTAATTAGGGTAGGGAGTACAGCAGACACACCATTTAAAACACCTTTAATGTTGACGTCTACCATGGTATTCCATTCATCAGTTTTTAATTTTTCAACAAATGATAAGGGCATTAAACCTGCATTGTTAATTAAAGAATTAATGGTTCCATATTTTTCTAGTGTTTTAGTCACCACAGTTTCAAATGCTTTTTTATCGGTAACATCTGCAGTTACAACATATGCTTCGCCTTGGCTATCTTCAATTTCTTTTTTTAAACTGTTTAATTTATCTGTGCTTCTTGCAGTAAGCACCACTTTAGCGCCTTTTTTAGCTAATAGTTTTGCTGTAGCTTTTCCAATTCCACTTGAAGCTCCAGTAATTATAATGACATTGTTTTTCATAGTTTTAGAATTTTTTAGATTTTCTGGAATATCAATATTATAAATGTATCAGACAGTCTCTAATAGATTTATCTTTAACGCAATACAAAAAATGTAATGATAGTAATTACAGATGTTTTTGGAATATTTAAGATTTTAAACCAAACTTATTAGAATAAGTTTTCCTGCTACAATAGGAGAAACAAGAATTTGTCTTGGCCTTTAATTAAGGCGACTCATTATTTAAATTTCTGAAGAAAAAACACAATTAAGGAATAACCAACTTCAAGAGAAAATAGCATTTGGGCATCCAAAATTATAATTTGGTAGTAAATTCGTGCATTAGTAAAAACAATATTAGCTTGCTAAATCATGACACCATTGTGAAAAAGTGATGATTCGGCAAGCTAATGTTGTAAAAGGGTTGATTAATAAGTAGGTTACTTTTTAATCACTTTATAGGAATAAGATTTTTCATTAGTATTAATAATCAAAACATAAACGCCTGTAGCAAAATTATTGAAATTTATGCGTTGCATTTGATTATTGGATGCTTTAGAAGTAATCAGTTGCCCTTGTACAGAGTAGATGGTATACTTATAATCTGTTAATTGGGTATTAATTGTTAAAAAGTTAGAAACCGGATTTGGATAGAAACTAACCGCATCAAAATTAACTTTGGTTAAACCTAATGTTGAACTATCATAAATACCTAAATCAATATCTAAATTGCTTGAACCACCTGCTGTTAGCGTCACATTGACAGTTTTGGTTATAGGATCAAAATCACTATCTACTGTGGTATCTCCACCTGCATTTTGAATACTAATATCTGGTAAGTTTAAGGTCGGTACTGCAGTTAAGGTATACGTTCCTGGTGTTAAAGCAGGTAAGGTGTAAATGCCATTAGCATTAGATGTTGTAGATCCTAAAAAGCCATTTCCTGTAATACGAATTGTTACACCTTCTACACCAGTTTCACCTGAATCCTTAATGCCGTTACCGTCCAAGTCATTCCAGACTAAATTGCCAATTTCAAACAAATCAAGGCTGTTTGAAACAGGGTCTGCTGTACTTGTAGGATTTCCTACTAAAGTTGGTGCGCACGAGTTTCCTGATGCAGCATAATTTATGACAGCTGTAGCTTCTAGAGTTGTTGTAGGTCTTGCAATAATAATACAATCTGTAACACCATTAAGATTGGTAATGGTATTGTTTGTTATTTCAGCATTAATAATATAATTTTCATCATCAACACCTGATGAATCTGTAATTAAAATTCCGGCTTGACTCATATCAGCAGGTGAATTGTCGGAATTTGGATTATCTATAGTATTATTATTAATAACTAAATTCCAAACGTCTGTTGAAACATCATCGCAAAACGGTCTAATATAAATACCGTTGTTTATGATACCAGATATCGTGTTGTTATCAATTGTTAAGGTTGCTTGCACACCATTGGATGTACTGTCACCATCTATAAACATACCATTACTGGTGTTTAAATTATCACCTATAATGGTGTTATTTGATATGGTTCCATAAAGGGTGTTATTAATACCATCTAAATTAATTAAAAGTGCATCACCATCTACATTGGTTAACGTGTTTCCAGTAATGGTAAAGCGAGCTTCTAAATTAGCAGCTGCTGGACTACCATTTCCAAGGTGTACATCTATACCGCTACCAGATCCAAGCCAGTTGCTAAAACTATTATTGGTAATTACCAAAGTTGCATGGCTATTGTTATTTTCAAAAGCAACCTCTATTGCATCATCTTCTAATGTTCCTGTGTTTGAGTTATTATCAATAAGAATATTAGCATCTCCACCAATACCATTTTCACCTACACCAATTTTTATCAGGTCGTCATTGCCGAAATTACCAAAACTATTATTTAAAATAGAGGTACTCAATTCTGTAGTACTATTAGAGTTCAGATAGATTCCGTTTGTATTATCTGCTGAAAACGCGTTACCAATTACGGATATATGACCCAATACATTGGACATATGAATAATACCTTGACTATTAGAGTTTAAAGAAGAGGTTAAGGTAAACCCAGAGATTGTAATATTTCCGGTATGTCCAGCCGCAAAAAAAGCTGGTGCCGAATTACCATTAATGGTTGCATTACCTGCATTTTCTGCTTGAATAGAAATACCATTTGGTCCCATAGCAAGATTAATACTTTCGTTATAAGTACCATTAGCAACAACTATTATATCATTATTGGATGCGGCATTTACCGCAGCTTGAATAGTAGATTGATCTGTTGGAACATGGATAACCGTTTGCGCTAAAGCAAACTCTGTTATACATAAGCAAATTGTAAAAATTGTAAACGTAATTTTTTTCATGTGTTTAAAAATTTGGGGTTATTAAAATTGGGGTCAAATATAACTTTTATATAAATTATACCACACTAAATGTATTAAATGTATTAAAGGTTTAGGATTTAAAATTTCAGGCACAATTCTTACTTGGTTTTAACCATAACTTAAAGTTAATGAAAAATGTAGCCGCGTTTTTAATTATTTATAAGCGCTTCAATAGCGTAGTAGAGCCTGTTTTGAGCATTAGCTTGCGACCCAAAAAAGGAACGGAATAAGACACCATTTTCTGTAATTAATACCCATTGCGGAGTTCCTTCTGCTTTGAATTGATCATAGACTCTATGATGTTCGTCTATGTAAATTGGAAAAGGAATTTGGCCATTTCTAAAAATACGTGTTATAGATGTTTTAGTTCCTTCTCGATTCTTAAAATCGGCATGAATACCAATTACTTGAATACTAGAGTATTTTGTTTGAAATTCGTAGGCAAGAGGAATAGCGCGTCCTGTACATCCTAAACAGTCATTATTATAAATAATTAGCAGTAAGATTTTGTTGTTGTACCTCGATATTAAATCAACAACAACACCTTCTAAATCTTTAACATGAATGGAATGGATTTTTGAAGTCATATTTCAGTAAGATTTTTAAAGATAACGGAATTTACTTATGGGTACGTCATTAATCACAAATTTAATTGCATTAAAAACCAACCAAACATTATTTAACTATTAATGTTGTTTATGTGCTATTTACACGTACTTTTGCGCCCTTAAATAAATTTGGTATGAAGCGCATAAACGAATATAAGAAACTCTTTGGAGTAGAAAAGGAAGTTGATTTAAAGACTTTAAAAAAAAGCTATCGTGATTTGGTTAAAGAATGGCATCCGGACAAGTTTCAAGATGGAGACGAGCGTCAAGAAGAAGCCGAAATTAAAAGTCGAAAAATTATTGATGGTTACCATTTTTTGGTAAGTATTGCTCCAAAAACTATTGCAGCTAATTTAGAAAGTTATACCGAAACTATTACCAATTCTGGTATTGCAGACTATACACATAAAGGCTTGTTATTAGAAATTTTCTTTCAAGACGGATCGTCTTACGAGTACTTTGGTGTTACCAAGCAGGTTTATATTAAAATGATTAATAGTGATAAATTAAATCGCTTTGCGAAACGTAATATCTATCCAAATTACACATACCGAATGACCAAGCGCATTCACGAAAATGCATAATGTTTGGCTTGTATTTCATGTATCTATAAAATACAACAGAATTATTACAATGAATATTAAATGATTTATACTATTCAATTTAAATTTTGATTGATGAGTTTACCAATTCAAACCACGTTTTTAATCATTTGTATTGTAGGTTTTTATCGTTTTTTTTAACTGATAAAAGTCATGATTTTTCTGCTCAATATGTTTTATTTTTAGTTTCCTATTAACTAAAAAAAGCTATAGTATGCGTATCATATCACTTCTTTTATTAATTCTCGTTTGGCATAGTTGTAAGTCCGATAAAAAAGTTGAAGAATCAATAAACAATGCTGTCCCAAAACGAGCAGAGTTAAGTTATGATTCTAAAATATTTCTAGGAAATCGTTTGTTTTCAGAAAAAACCTGTGTCACCTGCCATGCCATTGAAACCTATTATAAAGCGCCTTCTGTTATTGAAATCATGAAGGTTTATAAAGAAAATAATGCAGATATCGTTTCCTTTCTAAAAGGTAATTCCAAACCAATCCTTAATGTAAGTGCTAACGAAGTGGCTATAATGCAAAATAATATTGATGGCTTCTTGAAAAAAATAACAGATGAAGAATTAAATGCCATCGCCACATATATGATGCATGTAGACGAATTGGTAAAAAATAAATAGTTATTTCTTAATCGGTACAAGGTTTAATGCTGTAATTTTAAGCTAGGATTGCACTGTTGAAAAATAACCGTTTTTTTCAGTAATAAAATTTCAAATGATTTGTACTTTTCCCGAAAAATAAACTAAAATGTCTAAAGAACACTTTATGAAAGAAGCTGTTAATGCAGCTTTAAAGGGAATGCATAATAATGAAGGTGGACCGTTTGGCTGCGTAATTGTTAAAGATGGCAAAATTGTTGGAAAGGGAAATAATAAAGTAACCTCTACAAATGATCCAACAGCTCATGCCGAAGTAACTGCCATAAGAGATGCCTGTAAAAACTTAAATTCATTTCAATTAGATGGTTGCGAAATTTATACTTCTTGTGAGCCTTGCCCAATGTGTTTAGGTGCTATTTATTGGGCAAGACCTGATAAAGTGTACTATGGTAGCAATCAAAATGATGCTGCTAATATTGGCTTTGATGATGAATTTATCTATAAAGAAATTCCATTACCTTATTCAGAACGCAGTATTCCATTTGAACAACTAGCACGAGATATAGCTCTAGAACCATTTCAAGAATGGACAAAAAAAGTGGATAAAACAGAATATTAGCATTTAGCTATCAATGATTAGCCTAATCTGTGTACGTTATTGATTATGAAAGAACGAAATGAGAATGGATTAAATAGTGTTTCCCAAATATGGCTAATCATTGGTGTTCTATTGATAGCCGTTAACTTAAGACCTGCATTATCAAGTATTGGGCCTTTAATAGACATAATCCAACATGACCTTGGACTTTCTGAAACCCTATTAGGTTTATTAACCACATTACCCTTAATTGCTTTTGGAGTCGTTTCGACTATAACAGCTTTATTTACCAAGCATTTCGGTATTGGAAATACACTTTTAGGTGCGTTAATAGTATTGGCAATAGGAATTATTATTCGTTCCTTGGGAGGTGTATTCGAATTGTACTTGGGTACCATTTTGTTAGGGATTGCCATTGCTTTTGGAAACGTTTTAATTCCAGCACTAACAAAAAGAAATTTCCCACATAAAGCTGGACTTGTTACCAGCTTATATACAGGTGTTATGTCCCTTGGTGCAGCTTTAGCTGCAGGATTAAGCGTGCCTTTGGCGGTAAATTTAAATTTAGGTTGGCAAGGAGCTTTAAGCATTTGGTCTCTATTGGCTGTAGTAGCTATTATATTATGGATTCCAAACTTGAAACACATAAATCGTACAGTACCCAGTAGAAGTTTTAAAGTGGCTATAAAAAAATTAAGTGGTTCCAAATTAGTTTGGAAATTAGCACTGTATATGGGACTGCAATCATTTATGTTTTATGTAGTTTTAGCATGGCTACCAGCCATCCTTATAGATCGTGGTTATCAAGCGTCCTACGCAGGTTGGATGCTTTCCTTATCTCAAGCTACAGGTATTGTGGGTGCTATTTTAGTTCCTGTATGGGCAGGTTCTCTAAAAGATCAACGCTTGGTCATTATCTTATTAATTCTTATTGAAATTATTGCCTTAATTGCACTCTTGTTTCCTTCAATAGGTTTTACAGAATTCTGGGTAGGCATCCTTGGGTTGGTATTGGGAGGTACTTTTGGACTCGCTTTATTATTAATTGTTTTACGGGCTCATGATGCTGAAACGGCTGCTGAATTATCGGGTATTGTACAATCCATAGGTTACTTTATTGCAGCTACAGGACCTTTTGTTGTTGGTGCGATTTTTGAAATTACCCAAACTTGGAATTATGCATTACTTTTATTGGTTTTCGTTGCTATTTTAAAACTAATAATGGGTATTGGTGTTGGAAAGGATAATAAGGTTTAAAGCAAACTGCAGTACGCACACATTCTTTTACAATCAAGTTGTCTACAGTGCCAAACAAAGGAAGTGGTGTTAAAATCATATGCCATAAAGGCGGTACTAAATGCTGGTATGTTATTTGATGTTTTCTAATTGAAACCCGCATAACGAATTAAATTCCTATGAAAATAAAACAAACTGCATATTCAATTTTAGACCTCGCTTTGGTATCTAAAAATCATACACTCAAACAAACGTATAATAATGCTTTAGAGTTAGCTCAAAATGCAGAAAACTATGGATATACGCGCTATTGGCTAGCTGAACATCATAATGCACCAAATATAGGGAGTAGTGCAACCGCTGTTTTAATAGGTTATGTTGCTCAAGGCACTAATACCATTCGTGTAGGTTCTGGAGGCATTATGTTGCCTAATCATTCCCCATTAATTATAGCTGAACAGTTTGGAACGTTAGGCTCTCTTCATCCAAACCGAATAGATTTAGGTTTAGGGAGAGCACCTGGAACCGACAGAGAAACGGCACAAGCCATCCGTTCAGATTTTATGCAAGCAGCCCATTCTTTTCCTAATGAATTGGAGAAATTAGAACAGTACTTTTCTACTGAAAATGCAATATCTAAAGTTCGTGCAACGGTAGCTGAAGGTGTAGATGTACCATTTTATATTTTAGGGTCTAGTACAGATAGTGCGTATTTAGCAGCTAAAAAAGGATTGCCTTATGCCTTTGCTAGTCATTTTGCAACAACACATTTATGGAACGCTTTAGATATTTATAGAAAAGAATTTAAACCTTCTAAAGTGTTACAAGAACCTTATACTATGGCTGGTGTTAACATTATTGTAGCCGATACAGATGAAGAAGCACAGCGTTTATCAACCTCATTAATTCGTATGATTTTAGGTATATTTACAGGGAAACGGGATTTTGTACCACCACCTACAGATATGACGGCTGAATATGAAGAGATCCTGCAGCATCCTCAAATTCATCAAATGTTGAAATATTCTTTTATTGGAAGTAAAGCAACGGTCAAAACGCAAGTAAAAGAGTTTATAGAAAAAACGCAAGCCGATGAATTAATTGCTGTTACCAATATCTATGATGGGAAAGACAGAATCCGTTCTTATAAATTGTTTTCGGAAATTATGAAGGAGCTGAACGCCTAATCACCTTTCATGAATTTAAAAAATCAGACGTCCAAAGTATTGAAAATAATGGCTTCATTTGGGCAACGAAAAAAAGGAAGTTTACTGATAAACATTGATTTAATTGACAATCAGAGGTTCCAATGTTTCCCAAACCGTATTTGCAACTACCTTATGTCCAGCAACATTTGGGTGAATCCCATCATTCTGATTTAGTGACGCAACTCCACCAACATCTTTCAAAATAAATGGAATAAACGCTATTTTATTTTGTTCAGCAATATCTACAAAAAGCTGTCTAAATTCTGTTGTGTAGTCTTGTCCCATGTTAGGAGGTAACTGCATACCAGCCAAAATAATAGTGGTCTCAGGACTTTGCTCTTTAACGACATCTATAATGGCTTGTAAATTATATTTCGTTTCGGTCAATGCCACGCCACGTAACCCATCATTAGCACCTAGTTCTAATAGAAAAATTGATGGCTTTTGTTTAATGACCCAATCTATTCTGCTCTTACCACCAGCTGTTGTTTCACCGCTAACACCAGAATTAATAACGGTATAATCTAAATTTAACGAATCAACATAGCGTTGTAATACAGCTGTATAAGCATCGTTGGAGTCATCCAAACCATATCCTGCTGTAATGCTATCACCAAAGCATAAAATTGTTTTGGTACTGCTTGTTGTTGCTAGTGTATCTTCAGTTTTTGAAACACTTGATGGTGTTTCTACTGTATTTTCGGATTTGGTATCACCACAAGAAACAAGAGTGATACCTACCAGAATAAAATAACAAAACTTTATGAGTTTATAGGCACTTACCATTGGCAGAACTGAATTCAATTGATTATTTTGGGCTGTGGACATGAGTCGCTATTTAAATTAAAAATTTCTATGTCAAAGATATTAAAGATTACGGGTTTACAAAAGACATATGCCAGTGGTAACAAACAATTAACGGTATTACACGATATTTCTTTTGAAGTTGAAAAAGGACAAACCTTTTCCATAGTTGGACCTTCAGGAAGTGGTAAAACAACGTTATTAGGTCTTTGTGCTGGTTTAGACCAACCTAATGCTGGAACGGTAGAATTATGCGGACAAGATTTAAGCAAGCTTAATGAAGATCAACGTGCCCAATTACGCAATAAGGAAGTTGGGTTTATCTTCCAAAACTTTCAATTACTACCAACACTTACAGCACTCGAAAATGTAAGTGTGCCGTTGGAATTACAAGGGTCAAAAGAGGCGACTAAAAAAAGCTTGACCTTATTAGAAAAAGTAGGTTTAGGAGATCGTGTTCATCATTACCCCTCGCAATTGTCTGGAGGCGAACAGCAGCGTGTGGCTTTAGCACGTGCTTTTGCAAATGCTCCAACAATTTTGTTTGCAGATGAACCAACAGGGAATTTAGACGATGAAACTGGAGAAAAAGTTATTCAATTATTACTCGATTTAAACAAGGAAAACGGAACAACGCTAGTCATAATTTCACATGATTTGGATTTAGCCAACCGGACGCAACAAATATTAAGACTTAAAGGCGGAAAAATAGTAACCAATCAATTGACTACAGCATAGTGAACAACTCCAATAAAACCTCTAATATACAAGTAGCTTGGCTCTTTAAAATGGCTTGGCGTGATGCAAAAGCAAGCAAAGTACGACTATTACTGTTTATAGCATCTATTATCTTGGGTATTGCAGCTGTGGTCTCCATACAGCTATTTAGTACCAATTTAAAGGATAATATTCAAAGCCAGTCAAAAACTCTAATGGGAGCCGATTTTATTATCGATTCCAGACAAGAGCCTACAGCGCGCGCGAAAGCTATTATCGATTCCTTAAATCCTGATGCATCAGAGGTTAATTTTGTCTCAATGGTTGCATTTCCTAAAAATGGGGGTTCCAAATTAGTAAAGGTTCGCGGTTTAGAAGGCAATTTCCCTTTTTATGGTAAAATAAAATCAGAACCAGAAACGGCGGCTAGTGTGTATCAAGAATCAGGTGGAGCTTTAGTAGATGCGACTTTATTACTTCAATTCAATATAAAACCTGGTGATTCTATTAAGATTGGTGCGTTAACACTTCCTATTTCAGGTGCGTTAAAATCCATCCCTGGAAGTTCAGCTATAGCCAGTTCGGTTGCACCTCCTGTGGTTATTCCATATCGTTTTGTGGAAGCTACAGAGTTGCTGCAATTTGGGAGTCGCAAAGAATACCAATATTTCTACAAAGCATCTGACACCTTAAATTTAAAACGTCTTGAAGATAAACTTGAACCGATTTTAGATTTAGAAAATGCCGATTTAGACACACATACAAGTACAACAAGACGTTTGGGTAAACGCTATGAAAATGTTGGAAGATTTTTAAATTTAGCAGCTTTTATCGCCTTACTTTTAGGGTGTATTGGAATTGCTAGTTCGGTTCATATTTACATTAAAGAAAAATTAAGTGCTATTGCTGTTTTAAAATGTATGGGAGCTTCTAGAGGTCAAAGCTTTCTAATTTTTCTTATTCAAATTGCTGGAATTGGTGTTATAGGAGGGTTGGTAGGCTCTTTAATTGGTGTTGCACTACAATTTGTATTCCCTTATCTTTTAAAAGATTTTCTGCCCTTTACACTGGAAATTACCATTTCGGTTCAGCCTATAGCAATTGGTATATTTCTAGGTTTTTTTATGTCTGTTTTATTTGCATTATTGCCATTGCTGCGTACCTGGTTTGTGTCGCCATTAGATGTTTTACGTGTGAATGTAAATGCCTCACAAGAACCACAAAAAATACGGGTATTAGTTTATGGAGCTATTCTAGTATTCCTGTTTTTATTTTCACTTTGGTTAATTAAAGACGCCTGGTATGCTGCTGGGTTTGTGCTTGCAACCGTTTTTACATTCAGCATGCTGGCATTGGTGGCATTGGCTTTTATAAAAACTATTAAACGGTTTTTCCCAAAGCATTGGAACTTTACGGCACGCCAAGGTTTACTCAATTTATTCAGGCCTAATAACCAAACTGTTGTTTTGGTGGTGGCTATTGGTTTAGGCACATTTTTAATTAGTACATTATATTTTACTAAAGATATTTTACTGGCAAAAACCGAAGTAGGGCAGTCCACAAAAAATGCTAACATCATCATTTTAGATGTGCAACCCAATCAACGGGAGGCAGTTGCAAAAAGTATAACTAGTCAAAATTTACCCGTACTTGATAATATTCCGTTAGTAACCATGCGTATGCATAGCCTTAAAGGCCGCTTGGTAAATGATATTCGCCAAGACTCCACACGTCAAATTCGAGGTTGGATTTTAAATCATGAATTCAGAACTACCTATCGTGATTCGCTTATAGCATCGGAAGAACTGCTTGAAGGGAAATGGACACCACGGTTAAAACCCGATGAACCTGTTACAATATCCATTTCTGATAATCTAGCATCTGACGCCAAATTAACAATTGGTGATGCCGTTGTATTTAACGTTCAAGGTGTTTTAATGGAAACAACCGTAGGCAGTATCCGAAAGGTCGATTGGTCGCAAATGCAACTCAATTTTTCAATTGTATTTCCAGAAGGTGTTTTAGAACAAGCTCCACAGTTTAATGTGTTTACTACCAGTGCTCCAAACGAAACAAGTTCAGCCACATTACAACAAGATTTAGTTGCTAAATACCCTAATGTGTCAATCATTGATTTACGTCAGATTTACACCATTATCGAAGATATTTTAGATAAAGTATCTTGGATCATTAACTTCATGGCATTTTTTAGCATCCTTACAGGCGTTATTGTCTTAATTGGTTCGGTTAGAACCAGTAAATACCAGCGCATTAAAGAAAGTGTCTTACTCCGAACACTAGGTGCAAAAAACAAGCATATTTTACAAATTTCTGCATTGGAATATGTGTTTTTAGGGCTTCTAGGAAGTTTAGTCGGTATGCTTTTAGCATTAATTAGCAGTTTATGTTTGGCGGTATTTGTTTTTAAGGAACCGTTTCTACCTTCATCAACTCCGTTTTTGGTGTTTTTACCAGGAATAACCCTGTTGGTCTTAGGCATTGGCTTAAGCAATATTCAAACCGTATTACGTAGTTCTCCTTTGGAAATCTTACGCAGAGAAGGGTAGACTTTATAAAGTGTAATTAATTTTGTAACTTATTGTTTAATTAAATAAATAAAAATGCTCAATATTTTATCCATTCTACTTCAAATACCAACACATGCGCCAAACCCAGGAGATCGAGGCACTATTGATTTATCGGAACCGTTTGATTTAATTGTGTTTGTAATACTACCAATTGTATTTATAGTCCTATATATGGTTTGGAGACGCACAAAAAAACGGGATAATAATGAGCAGTCCTAATTACTGACAAACATAGAACAGAATGGTAGGCCTCAATTTCTATGAACCTAAAAAGGACTCAAATAATTTTTGCCATTTTTTTAATCAGTGACTAATCAAATACACATATATCTTATAAGTGAAGGGAATTGTCAACAAAACCAAGTTTCTAATTAATAGGAATAAACCTGAAGTATTTTCCAAACCGTTTTAGAAGAAGTGAGCAACAATATAAATTAAATCATCCAATTCGAGGGTATAAATACAAAATCCAAATAACCACAAACAGTAAAATAAACAGAAGTAATCATACCCTTACAATTCACTAAATTCCGTATCTTTAACATATACAAAACAAGTAGAAACCCAATAACATATGAAGTACCTCCAATACTTATCATGCCTTATCATCATATTATTAGTTGGATGTAATGAGGTAGACCCAAAAGGAGAAAAAGACGTGCAAAAATTTGTACAACAATGGAATCAAGATCACACACCACTTAAAGCACCATATTTAGAGAGCTGTTACATGCCAACCGTGAACTACTACGGAAAACAGCAAACTAGAGTTCAAGTGCTGCAAGATAAGCAATGGCTGTTTCAACAATTTCCAGACTATACACAGCGTATTGTAAACAACCAATTAGATATTACCAAAACCGAAGGCACCTATTTAGTGACCTTTACCAAACGCGTTACCTACAATGGTCAGGAAGCCGATTACCCAGCTTATCTGTCACTCATGGTCAGGAATGGAAATTTCAAGATTCTCCGTGAAGGCGTAGCCGAAAATGCAAAAAACACCAATGCGCCCATTTTTCCCAACGCACGCAATAATAAGGCATACCTCTCAAAAACAAGACAACTGTTTGGGGATTTCAATGGCGATGGCCTATCGGATTTTGCTACTGTAATATCTCCAGAAACCACCACGACAGCTAATAATACAGTAGTCTGCAATGACGATTGTAACAGCAGGATTATCTTTAGCAATAAGGACATCAAAGATATTGTTATTCAAGGTGCCTACAAATCGCAACTCGATAATTTACAAGACCTTAATAACGACCAAGCGGACGAAATTGGTTTTTGGGACATCAAACCCTCCACCAAAACCCTCTATGTTTACGACGCCTATAATAATCGATTATTAACACAACCAATTGTTATTAATACAGCTATTCATAAAAACTTGAAACTCATTGATGTATTCAAAAAAACAGGACCTAATAAAATTACCATAACCAAAAGTGTCCAAGAAAATGGGAAATGGGTGTTAAAGTCGGAAGTAATTCGGTTGGATTAAGCTAGAAGCGGACTTATACATTTCATGGAGTAAAACGTCTTATCTGGTTTTCAGCGAAAGCGAAAAACACTTTTTAAACGCTCAACTCGTGCTAAATGAGTTATAGTCTAGGAGGGAAGTACACCATGTTCAGCATGCCAATTAACTGCCATATAGTTTGTTAATCTGGTTTTTGTAGGTTTGACCAATGGGTATTTTATGGTCGTTAATTACAATACGATTGCCTTCAATAAACTTAATTTTACTAATGGAAACCAAAAACGATTTGTGAACCCTTAAAAAGTTGGAAGCCTCTAGCAAGGTTTCATAATACGATATTTTCTCATGGCTTACAATCATGTCATCTTCTAAAAACAGTTTGGTGTAGTTGCCATAAGCTTCAATGTACAACAAGTTGTCTATAGCTATTTGATGCTGTTTTTTGTCACCTTTTACAAAGAATTGTTTAGGGCTAGTTTCAGAAGTTGAAACGTCTTCACGTACCAATTTTGGGGTTTGAATAGTATTTGATACTTTATTTACAGCTGTCACCAATCGATCAAAGCTAAACGGCTTTAAAATATAATCTACAACGTTTAACTCAAACCCTTCAATGGCATGTTCCTTATAAGCTGTGGTAATAATGGTTTTGGGAGGATTTGTAAGCGTTTTTAAAAAATCGAGGCCTTTAAGTTTTGGCATATTAATATCCAAAAACATAAAATCCACAGTGTTTTCGTTTAAAAACTGCATGGCTTCCATGGCATTATAACAATGCTTTTCCAATTGTAAATGTGGTAGCATACTACAAAATTCTTCAATAATTTCATGCGCTAAAGGCTCATCATCTATAATTATGTATTTAAGCATGTTTGGAAATTTTTAAAGTGGATTTATAAATAGTACCTTCAATATAATTATTGAGCTCGTGCTTTTTGGGGTAAAGTAAGGACAATCTGCGTTTTAGGTTGGCGAGCCCGATGCCTTTTGTCTGACTCATCTCTTTGGAATCGAAATTATTTTCAATGTTAAAATAGATAGCGTTATCATCTTCATACAGGTGTATATGAATGAATGCATTTTCGGAAAGCGTTTCAACACCATGTTTAAAGGCGTTTTCCAATAGAATGATGAATAGTAAAGGAGCTATTTGCAAATCGGTATTGACATCATGCTTAAAGGACAGGTCCACAGATTTTTTATACCGAATTTTATGCAGCTCCATATAGTTTTTAAGGTATTCAATTTCATCACCCAGTTTTACGGTATCTTTTTCACCTTCGTAAATGGTATAACGCATCATATCAGATAATTTCAAGATAACATCTGGTGCTTGTTTGGAGTTTTTAATGGTTAAAGCATACAGATTATTCAAGGTGTTAAAGAAAAAATGGGGATTTATCTGACTGCGCAATAAGGACAATTCTGTTTTGGATTTTTCTGCTTTTAAGTTTTGAACCCATTTCCATTGTTCAAAAACCCAAACCAAGAACAACACAGGTATGGGTAAGAAGAAGATAAAAAACGGAAGCTCTTCTTTAATTTTTAAATAGGTTTCCAAATCGCCAGAAAACAATCTCAAATACAAAAAATACAAAAATAACGGCGTGTAAATAAAGGCTATTAATGTCCAGTATTTTTTAATGAATGTCGGGATTAAAACATAGGCAAGACCAATCCAGAATCCTATTAATAAACTAAAGGTTATGGGGTTGTCTGGAACCTTCATGGAGTTATCTATTAATAGCGCAATAAAAAAGAGTGCTACTAAACCTAAAACCCTAAAAACCGTTTTCTTTTTTTCCTTAAGGTAGGTATAATAATGAAAGGGCAAAGCCATGATAATACCCCAAAATATGGCATAAATAACAATCTCAAGGGTTTGGTTTTCAGGCAGAAGAAGGAACCCAATATAATCCAACATATAAAATATGGGAACTATAAGCAACAACCCAATAAGAAAGGCTTTGTATTTTTTTAAAAACTGAAACATAGGTCAAAAATACTTATGTTATCCCGTCTTCACAACTATTTGTACCAACACCATGCTTTTTAATATAAACGCGATCTTTTTTTATATGAACCCCATTTATAGGGGTTTGTATAGTGTATAACAGCGTTATAATTTGGTTTGTCATCTATACTTTAAGAACCTAAATCAGGTCTGTATGTTTGTGATAACGTTTACATCCAATTAAAAAACAAACAGACAATGAATACCTTACAAATTAATAATCTTACCAAGACCTATCCCAATGGTGTCAAAGCATTAAACGGAATTACTTTGGAAATCACCAATGGCATGTTTGGTTTGTTGGGCTCCAATGGCGCAGGAAAATCATCACTCATGCGCACCATTGCATCATTACAGGAACCCTCTTCAGGAAGTGTTTTATTTAACAATATAGATGTGGTTAAACACCCTCATGAGATAAGAAAGCAGCTTGGATATTTGCCTCAAGAGTTTGGGGTGTATCCAAAAATATCTGCTGAAAAACTATTGAACCATTTGGCGGTTTTAAAAGGCATCATCAATCATAAAGAACGAAACGCACAAGTCACGGCACTTTTGCAACAAGTGAATTTATACCAACACAGAAAGAAAGCTGTCCATACATTTTCCGGTGGTATGCGCCAACGTTTTGGTATCGCACAAGCATTATTGGCCAATCCACAATTGATTATTGTGGATGAACCCACAGCAGGACTGGATCCAGAAGAAAGCAATCGCTTTTTAAACCTATTGAGCGAAATAGGCGAAAACGTTATTGTTATTCTTTCCACACATATTGTAGAAGATGTAAAAAACCTTTGTCCAAAAATGGCCATACTTGCTGATGGCGAAATTATATCCCAAGGAAATCCTACGGATTTGGTTAAACATATTGAAGGTAAGATCTGGACCAAAATAATTCCTAAAAAAGACGTTGACAGCTACCAAAAAACGTTTGATGTAATCTCAATAAAACTAGTTTCTGGAGAAACACAAATCCGTGTATGGTCTGAACAGCAACCAGAAATTGGGTTTGAGCCTATCGCACCAAATCTAGAAGATTATTATTTCGCCACATTGTACAATCACAACAATTTAAAAGGCTAAACCATGTTTAAAAAAATACTACAATTCGAAGCTTTTTATCAATTAAAACAACGCGCATTCCCCATATTTGCACTCTTGTTTTTAGCATTGGGCATGTTTGTTGGCCGCCAAGGTCATGCGCCAACAGGTATTCATTTTAATGCGCCCTTTCAAGTGTATTTTTATACCAGTCTTTTTACTTTAGGCAGTGTTTTTATCATAATGTTTTTTGCTGTAAGTGCCATGCTTCGGGACAAACAGCACCAAATGGAGCCTTTAATATATAGCTCGTCCATTAAAAAAAGCCATTATTTTTGGAGTCGTTTTTTAGGTACGTTCATGTTTAGTGTTCTGGCTTTTGCACCTTTTCTGTTAGGGTATTGTTTAGGGCTACATTTGTCTAATTTAGATGCGGAACGCATAGCGGATTTTAATTGGTTAACCTATATACAGCCCTTTCTGTATATGGTAATACCCAACATTTTTATCTGTTCAAGCATCATCTTTTCTGTGTGTACGCTAACCAAAAACAGTACGGCAACCTATGTGAGTGCAGTGTTTGTTTACACACTCTATTTTGTGAGTTCCATCTTTTTAAATTCACCATTACTGGCACAAGCAGTTCCGGCTTCCCCAGAAAGCATGGCTATGGCTGCTGTAGCAGACCCTTTTGGGATTGCTGCGTTTTTTGAGCAAACACAGTATTGGACACCATTTCAAAAAAACACACAGCTACTGTCTTTTTCAGGCTTGTTTCTTTTAAACAGGCTTGTTTGGATGCTTGTTGGCTTGGTAGTGCTTTGGGCTACCTATCAATTGTTTTCATTTAGAAAGCTGACTAAAAAAGTTAAAAAAGAACCTAGCATTAAAAATGAAGAACAACGGCCAGTAGCATATAAAACAGTCAAGACATACTATCATTTTAAAGGACAAAGTTTGGCTTTTTTATCCTTGTTAAAAATGGAATTAAAACATGTTTTTAGAAGCTTGCCTTTTATTGCCGTGCTCATTATGTGGCTTTGTATTGTTTTTTCGGAGTTATATGCAACGGTTGTTAGTGGTGGTGAATATGGTGTACCCATATATCCGTTTACCAATCAACTTATAAACCTAATTGTGGATCCCTTAAGCATTTTTAGTCTAATAGTAATCATCTTCTATAGTTCAGAAATTGTATGGCGGGAGCATAGCTTAAATTTTAATAGTATTATTGATGCCACTCCAGCAAAAAATGGAGTGTTCTTTCTTTCAAAGTTTGCTGCCTTATTATTGTTACCTATTATCTTAATAACAACAGGGATTGTAATGTGTCTGGCATTCCAAATCAGTTTGGGTTATTCAAATTTCGAATTCGGTTTATATGCTTCCCTGTATTATCATTACGGCCTTCAGTTAATGGTATTTTGCATGATAGCCTTGTTTGTCAATAGCCTGGTTACAAATAAATACCTGGGCATGGGTATCTTCGGACTCATGGTGCTTTTAAGTTTTAAATCCAACCTAATAGGTCTGGAGCATCCATTAACAAGCATAGGGTATCTGCCAAGGTTACAGTCCAATAACATGGATGGTTTCAATGCCGTTTCCAGCTTATTCAATCATCTCGCTGTATATTGGTTCGCTTTGGGATTGCTCTTGGTCATCATTTCTTTTAAAATATGGAATAGAGGCGTAGTGGCTACGTTTTCCCTAAAATGGAAACAGTTAAAACAGGATTGGTCCAAACTGCAAAAATTGGCTTTTGCATGTTTTACACTGTTATTTATGGGCTCTGGAAGTTTGGTGTTTTACAATACAAATATCGTGAATGACTATATAACGCAAAGCGAACAATTGGATTTCCGTGAGAACTATGAACGACAATTTAAAAAATATGATAGCTTGGAAAGCTTGGTTCGTACAGCTGTAAAAACAGAGGTTGCCATCTATCCAAAAGAGCGACGCTATACGGTTAAAGCGCATTACATGCTAAAAAACAAAAGTGAGGCACCTGTAGCAGAATTATTCATTACAGAACGGATCCCATTAGAAAGCATTCGTTTGGAAAATGCCAATCTGGTGTTTCATGATAGTGTTTACCAAACCTATTTGTTTAAGTTCAACAAACCATTACAACCTAACGATTCGGTAGCACTTTCGTATCATCTGAAGCATGAATTAAAAGGGTATGACACAGATGTTTCCATAGTAAAAAATGGAACGTATATCAATCGTTTTAGCAATTTCGAACCTGTTTTGGGCTATACTTCCGGATTGGAAATCACGAATCATATAGAACGCAAAAAACGAAATTTACCAGAACGTGAAGCAGAAAACAATTCAGATGCACATATGGTCATGGAAGACATCAAATTTGAAAAAGTAACTTTCGAAACCATCATGTCAACCGATAGGGACCAAACCGCCATTAGTTCAGGTCAGTTACTAAACCAATGGACTGAAAATGGCAGGAATTATTTTCACTACAAATCAAAAGATAAAATCATGCCAGCCATAGGATATTTTTCAGCAAACTATAAAACAAAACAAGTAGTGCACAACGGCATTTCCATAGAACAGTATTACGATGCAAATCATGATTTTAACATCAAAGACATTGAAAACAGTGTCAAAGAAACATTAAACTATTGTCAGGAACATTTTGGAACCTACAATTTTGATTATGTTAGAATTGCAGAAGTGCCTGCACATTGGCCTTTTGGAGGCTTTGCGCATCCAGGTGTTATTAGTATGGTGGAGGATAGGCTGTATTTAAAAAATGTAAGCCATCCAGAAACCTTCAACTTGGTGGCAAAACGAACCATTCATGAAGTAGCCCATCAATATTGGGGGCACACCTTAACGGCAAAACCAGTGGCAGGCGCTTCTTTGTTTGTCGAAGGATTTGCCAAATATACAGAAGCCGTTGTTATGGAAAAACTATTTGGTAAAAGTGCCATTTATCAATTAAATGAAAATGCCAGAAGCAGGTACTTTTCAGGGCGTTCGTTTGCAAACACTATAGAACCACCTGTCTATAAAGTATCAGGACAAGGTTATATTTCTTACGGAAAAATGTTAACCACTTTGCTGGCCTTAAGGGATTTAATAGGCGAAGAAAAGCTGAATCAAGTTATAAAAACCATAACGGACAGACACAGAAATAGCAATAAATTGGAAGCCAATACCATTGAGTTTTTAAACGAGGTTTACAAAGTCACAGCCCAAGAACACCATGTGTTGGTTGATGATTGGTTTAAACGCGTCATTACCTACAATTTAAGTTTGGAGAAAGGGTCTTACCGTCCATTGGAAAATGGAACCTATGAAGTTTCGGTAATTGTAAAAGCAAAGCGTTTTCAAACTTTGGATACAGGGGAAATTAAACAAATCCCCATTAATGAGCCAATTAAAATAGGGATTTTTAATACGCATCAATCCAAAATAAAGGATGATAACGCACTGCTGTACTATCAATCGCATACCATCAATAAAGAAGAAACAGAAATAAAACTAATTGTTAACCAATTACCTAAATACATCTCTATAGATCCCTTTGGAACACGTTCGGATGAGAATGTTGTAGATAATACTTTTAGGTTTTAGGAAATAAAATCTTTATCATTCATAGTTATGTGAAAACAGATTATATTCCATTGGAATTTCTAGTCCTCTAAACCCATTTGTTAGTCCATATAGTATTATAATAGTTAATAGCATTCCAATTATTAGGATAAAATAAGATTGTTTATTAGGATTAATTCCTAAAAGTGTTCTTTTTATTTTTTTATCATGTACTGCTGAAATATGTCCGAAAAACGAGATAATAGCCAAACTATAATAAGGAATAAAAAAGAGGTTTAAAGGAAAGGTATTCAGTCCAGCAACTCCAAAATAAAAGTTGGTATCCAAATTCAATATAAACCTTCCTGTAAAAATTGCTCCTAAATGAATGATTAGGAAAAAAGCTAAATAAAGTCCTGTCCAAATTTGAAGTCTGTCAAAAAATCCTGAAACCCTCTTTCGCTTTTTTAAGAACAACTTTATTCCTGAACTTATTTGAAGGAGTAAAGCAAGAAGCAAGATGGTTTCTACAAAGACATTTCTATAAACAACTCTTAATTTCTGCATCAATTCAATATGAGCGTTTGGACCAAATAGACTGTACAAATGATTTAATAAGTGAAAGCCAACAAAAATGGATAGGGTAATTCCAGTGAAGTAATGTAGTTTTTTTATGGTCATTTTAAACTGTTTTAAGCTCCAATTATTAATACTATTCCGATGGCTAAAAGTACAAACCAACCTGGGTGTTTTCCTTTAGTTGCAATGAGAACTAATAAGGAGGATAAAATCATAGTGGTACTAATGGACTTGACCATAAAGTTAATGAGTTGTGATTTTTCTAAAACTGAAATTTTCAACAAAAGGATTCCAATACACCAACCAAAAACCGTAGCCAAATGCCATGTTGCCCAAAGGATACGTAAATGACGTTCTTTTAAATATTCATTAGCTTTTGTAGGAATCAATTTTCCCTTAATTCTTTTACTATTGAAAATTAGGTATTCACCTAAAATAGAATGTGCTATTCCCAATAGGAAGCACAAAATCCCAGCAATAAAAAAGTATGTGTTCATTTATTTATAGTTTTTTGATTGCCTAATTCACAACCCCTCCAGTAAGAAAAAAAGCTGTTAAACTAATAGTGTTTATAATTAAATGTGCCAATATTACCGGAAACAATCTTTTTTTAGCAATTAAATAAATAGACCCAAAAATAAGCGCGATAAAAGTGGTAGTAATAATTCCTGCCACGCCTTGGTAAATGTGCAACATGCCAAATATGGTGGCGTGTATTATCATTGCTGTAATCCAACCCATTCTGTTTTTACCAAATACATCAGTGAGTCTATTGAGAAAAAAACCTCGCATTAACAATTCCTCTCCCAAAGCGGCTCCAATCCAGACAACGGTTACAAGATAGATGATGAAAAGCAAAGGTTTTCCAAGAAAAAACTGAAACCTATCGGCAACATCTGTCGGTTTTTCCAATCCGAAATATGAAAGAATAGGGTCTAATACAAGTCCCATTAGGAGGAAAACAATAACCACTGTTAAGAAAGCTAATCCGATATTAGTAAGCCACTCTCGTTTCCCTTTAGGCAAAAGTAATCCCAAATTTCGCCATGTGGCTTTTCTTCGTTTCATAAAAAGGGTTGCTATAAAAATGGCACACCAGATAGCTATTGAGCCAGCGCCAGTAATTTTGAAATGATCAGCAACAGATTTAACAATAAGCATGATAGCTAACACGACAGTAATTTCTAGTACTGGTAATAATTTATTTTTCATGATTGATGATTTGTTTTTTGATGATGAAATGATGATAGCAAATTTTTGTATTAGGATTGTTTCTTGGCGACTATGGTTTCCTTTCCGTTAAAAAATTCAAACGCATCACCATTATTCTTAAAGATCAAGTACTTGTTTGGAAACTGTCCGTTGACATGGAATTTGGTTTCAGAAAGTGATACAATTTCATATATGTAACGACCTTTACTTCGAAATAGCAACTGCCCATTTTGATAGATAATCTCATCTACCTGCCCATTATCATAGTGATAGGTACCTTCATAACTTTTTAATATGTTTTCAGGAACGATAACGCTTGCTACCAAATCTACCGAGATGGTTTTGTCAAGTGTTCGTTGAATACTTTGTTTTGAGATGCTTTTCCCATTATTAAAAAACAAACTCAATTGATTGATTTGCGCGTCATCAGCCATGTCTTCAGAAGATTTGCCTTCACTGTGAAGCTGCTTGATCCTGTTTATCCATTTTATAGAATGCTCTTTATATTCAGTAAGTGCTTTTTTATTTGATGACAACGTTCCATGTGCAGGAATAATAATAGTATTGGTATCACCTAATGCTAATGCCTTATCAATAAATTCTAAATGTCCTTTACTGCCTCCTCCATAGTAAAAATGTGGGAAGGAATTGGTCATAAACGTGTCGCCCATAAATAGGGTATTGTTGTTTTCAAAATGCACCATGACATCATCAAAAGTGTGGGCTATACTGTGATACAATTCTACGGTTTCATTTCCCATATCTAAAGTATAGGAGTCCTTAAATGTCACATCGTACATGGCTTTTGAATATTTGGTGTTTTCATGGGAAATAATCGTGGCACCCAATTGCTTAAAAAATCCATTCGCCCCACTGTGATCCATGTGGCTATGCGTATTGACAACATATTTGATAGGTTTTCCTGAAAGTTGTTTTATGGCATTCAGTAGGGCTTGTTGGTTGTTGTTTCCAGACATTGGGTCTATTAAAAGTACGCTTTCGGCACCAATAAAAACACCTGTATTGGTGTTATAATTTTTGTGTTTTAAAATGTACAGATTATCGCTTATTTTCTGTTGTACAAAATCTGAAGAAACACGTATTTCACTGTCAGTTTGATTATTTGTTTGTGCGCCTTTTTTTGTTTTTGCTTCGGAACAAGAAGTACTTAAGACTATGAAAGCAAATAGAGGTAGAATTTTAAAATATTTCATGGGTTTTAATGATATATTAATATTAAAGTACTCTGGGTCAATATTGGGTGAGATGATTTCATCTCAGCATTAACATGAGTATTTCTAGAGTAAAATTTGTTAGTAAAAAAGGTGTAGAATAAATGAACACTTCCCAGAACAATAAAAATTATGGCGCCATTTATCCATAAATATTTAGCAATCAACATCATAAACGTATAAGTTTTATGGGTTATATATCAATAACTTGCTTTATTTCTTTTTTTACATCTGCCATATAACAACCATCAAGTTCTTTATAGCGTGACATTTCATAAAAACCAATTAAATGTTTATAGAGCAAAGATGCTTTAATCTGTGCCTCATCATCCTTATAACCGTTTTCTATCAATAATTTTTTTACGTAATCAATTCTTTGATTATCAACATCATCAATTATTTTTGAAATGGTTTTGTCTTTAACAGCATATCTTTTTAAATAAAAAATAAAGTCTGAATAAGGCATCTTACAGTATGTTATATCTATAAGTTTATTTATTTTTTGTATTGGGTTATCTTCAATACCTGTAATTTCAATAATTTTTTTTGTTTTATTGTTCACCCAGTAATTCACCATTTCTCTTATAAATTCTTTTTTGGTTTTAAAATGCCAGTAAAAACTGGATTTGTTACAGTTTAACGTTTTTGACATTTTTTCAACCACAATTCCAGAGACTCCTTTTTCGGAAAATATTTTATAACCAAGCTTTAACCAATCCTTTTTTTGTGCGACTATTTTAGGCATATTATTAAACGTTATCGTTTAAAACAAATGTATATTATTTATTAAACGTATTCGTTTATAAATTGTTAAAGTTTTGTGAATATACAATAACAAGTGAACCGTTAATTGTTTCCAAAATTATAGTCAGCCTTGATTTTTTGGTTCTTTTGTATCAAGACAAAAGAATGAAATAACCTTTTTATTCCAATTCAACGAAGTCTTAAATCATGTATATTAACAATCTAAAATTCTCAAAAGTAAAAATACACACGCTACCGCAGTATTATAAATTAAAACCAAACAAAAAACCCACTCCAGAACATCCAGAGCAGGTTTTTCAAAACTATCCCGTAACAAACGGGAACAAATCACCACAACCATAAACCCCAAATTAAAACAACAGCAATAAACATCAAGCCATTCCCCAACCGTTTTCAGAAATAGTGAGCTTGAAAACAAAGTAAACCTTCCATCACAAGGGAGTTACGAAGCAAGTATATTCAACAATTTAAAATAACGTCAATAAAAAAGCGAACGATACGCAGGAAAATGCGGAGCATTCACGAATACCTAAAAATAAAATAATGTGCATGAGTAATTTCCTTAAAACGGTTTTGATTTTTTGGTTCTTTTGTATCAAGACAAAAGAATGAAATAACTTTTTTTTCCAAAAATCTGCGCTTCACAATACTATAAATTAAAACCAAACAAAAAACCCACTCCAGAACATCCAGAGCAGGTTTTTCAAAACTATCCCGTAACAAACGGGAACAAATCACCAGAAAAAAAGAGGCCTAGCCACTTACAGCAACCACCATGGTATTACTCTGTGCAAGTTCATAAAGTTCCGTGTTAATCTCTTGGTAAAACACTATCCCAGTACTTACAAACAAAGCAGAAGTAGCCGGAATAGCTCCCAAACCAGTCATATCAATCTCAAGTGTGGTTAAGCCGCCAACCATACCACCAATAGGTATAGCTGCACTAATATCAGTACCACCAAGACCATTAACTGTATCATCAACAGGTTCATAGGAGTTCGTTGCAAGCTCATAGCTGTAATTACTCACATAACCAGCAGCTAGTACCAATTTAAAATGCGTAGCACCTTCAGGCGCAGTTATAAAAGCAGCCGTATCAAAGTCGTCTATTTTCCAAGATACAATATCACGGGCAGCTTCAATTGTTGGTACAGGGTTTGGCGCATAAAACACGCTTTTAAAAGGAAGCTGTTTGTTAAACTCAAAGCCACGAAATAGGTCTCGCATAGCAACCACATCTATATCGCGCTCGCCACGTTTCCCAGTACCAGCGCTATTCACGCGCTTCATCAGGCCACTCACACGCGCACTCAAATACGAGTCGCCCATTAGTTTCACCATATTGGCAAATCCGTCCCTAAAAGCCTTACCAGCTCGGGCGGCACCACCAAATTCCATCATGTTTTCCCGCGTTCGTTTATACGCAGGATCATTCATAATACGTTTTTTACTAATTTGGCTCTTGGTTTTTACCAAACTCTCACCATTCTGTCTGTAAAACGTCAACCCATCTAGGGTGCCGTCTAGTTTAATAAATGAATTATTTCTTGCCATAATAAAAGGTTTTAAAACTAGTTGCAAAGGCATAAGTATGCAATCCAGTTTGGTTAATAATTAAGGAATAAGACACACCGTCTAATTCCCACATAGTAATGAGGGCTAAAAATTAATTAAGAGAGAGAATTATAACATATCGATATCCCAAACCGTAATAAATAACCTCGCGAATCGTTACATACTACCGGTCTGGAAATCAAACACATAAAAATTACTTGTAACTCAAAACGAAACCCAATTATCTCATTATCAATAAAATAACCCGTTTGCAAACAATTCTGTAAAAAACAGCCAAAAATCAAACACTATTTTATAAAATTTTCATATTCAACCGAATACATCATAAATATTTCATAAAAATGAAAAAAGTTTAATAATCAGAAAATCTGTCAGAAATACCAAACAAAAACCAACAATAGAGGAGGAGCCCACCCATACAAAATCAAGTCCAAAACAAGCAGTAAACCACAAATCACCATAACAGTAGGTCAAAAATCACCTAACAGTAAGTCCCCAAATAAAACCAACCATCCAAAACATCAATCACTTTCCCCAAACATTTTCAGAAATAGTGAGCTTTATAATGAATTAAACTATCCATCGCAAGGGAGTTACGAACGAAAGTAATTTAACATTCCAAATTAACATCAAAAAAAGGCGAACGTCACGCAGGAAAATGCGGAGCATTCACGAATACCTAAAAATAAAATCATGAGTAATTTCCTTAATATGGTTTTGATTTTTTGGTTCGTTTTGCATCAAGGCAAAATGAACGAAATAAAGTTAACTATCCATATCCAAAGAGTTATGAACCAAAGTAATTTAACATTCCAAAGTAGCGAAAAGAAAAAAGAGAGCGTCACGCAGTGAACTGCGAAGCAATCATGAGTTCCAATAAAAAATATTCACGCACGAATAACTGCGTAGCACATCATGAGTTCATAAATTTAAAAATAGAAACAGATTAAGCAATAGTTTCCGTAAGGTTTCCTTCGGGTTTCCTTCGGGTTTCCTTCGGGTTTAATTCGGGTCAGCAAATATACCTTGTGCAAAACATCTCAAAATCCAATCGCATGAGAATCGCGTATTTTAAAATTCATGGGCAATTATTCAGAATGCGGCAATTATAAGAATCAAAAGATAACTCATAAATCACAACATAAAATAGCTGTTAGATTATTACTACCGATAAAAGTCTAAAGACCGTATATCAGTAACTATGTAAAATAGAATCTGAAAAAAGGTCTATTCGTTATTTGACTCATAGTAATATATGTTCTATAATTTATATTATGTAAAATAGAAATTCACAAGAATAAGGGATGCTTATCAAAACACCCCTTTTTTTAGGTTATTTCAAACTCGCCATGTCTATAACAAACCGATATTTCACATCGTTTTTGGTAACACGCTCATAGGCCTCATTAATATTTTGCATATCTATCACTTCAATATCCGAAACAATATTATGTTCACCACAAAAATCTAACATCTCTTGGGTTTCTTTAATGCCACCAATCAACGATCCAGCAACACGTTTCCGACCCATAACCAGACTACCACCATGAAATTCGCGCATATTTTCAATAGCACCAACTAGAACCATTGTTGCATCAATTTTCAATAAACTCAAGTATGGATCCATTTCATGACCTACAGGAATGGTATTTAATATAAAGTCAAAACTATTAGCATGCGCTTTCATCGCATCTTGATCTTTAGAAATCAACACCTCATGAGCACCTAATCGTTCTGCATCATCCGCTTTATCTGGCGATGTGGTAATCATTACCACATGAGCACCCAAGGCATTGGCAAACTTAACACCCATATGGCCCAAGCCTCCTAAACCAATGACACCTACCTTATCTCCTTTTTTAACCTTCCAATGGCGCAATGGCGACCAAGTGGTAATTCCAGCACAAAGCAATGGTGCAGCGCCTTTCGGATCAATATTTTCAGGAACACGCAGGACAAATTCTTGGTCGCAAACCACGGAAGTTGTGTACCCACCGTAGGTTTGACCGCCTAAATGCTTATCTGGACTGTTGTAGGTAAAAGTCGCACCATTTTCACAAAATTGTTCTAAATCATGTTGGCAGCTGTTGCAGCTTTGGCAAGAATCCACCATGCAACCAACACCCACTAAATCCCCTACTTTAAAATTGTTTACGTTTGGTCCTACCTCTGTTACACGACCAATAATTTCATGACCTGGAATTACGGGATATGTAGAGCCTTTCCAATCGTTTCGTACCGTGTGTATATCTGAATGACACACACCACAGTACAGGATATCTATGTTTACATCGGTTGCTTGTAACTCCCGACGTTCAATAGTCATCGGTTCTAAATCAGCTGTAGCACTCTTGGCACCATAAGCTTTTGCAGTCTTTTTCATCATCTTTTATGTGTTGTTTTAGTATTTTATATTTTGTGTATAAGGTACTTTTCATTCGTAGGATTTAAAAATTAATCCTATTAAACTTATGTTATTTTTTCGTAGTCGGTAAAGCCTTTTTTTCCAGTGGTATAAAACGTATCGGAATCCCATTGAGTTAAATCCAAGTTTTGTTCAAATCGTTCTACCAAATCTGGGTTAGAAATAAAGGGTTTTCCAAAGGCTACTAAATCGGCATCACCACCTTCTATAACCGCGTTACCACTCGCCTGCTTAAAATTGGTGTTAATCATCAATGTCCCGTTATAAAGGGGTCTATACCGTTTGGCAATGGCGGTTTCGGCATGCGGCACATCTGAAACATCTGTAAACGGTTCCGATAAATGCACATAAGCCAAATCGTAGTCATTTAATTTTTGAATAATATAATCGAAAGTTGGTAGCGTTTGCGCATCCACTGAAATACCAAAAATACCATGTGCCGACGGATTAAAACGCACACCGATTCTATTTTCTGGCATAACGGACTTAATAGCATCCAATACCTCAAAGAAAAAACGTGCGCGATTTTCAATGCTACCACCATAGTTATCCGTTCTGGTATTAGAAACTGTACTGAAAAACTGATGAAACAAGTACCCGTTGGATGAGTGAATTTCAACACCATCAAACCCAGCGTCTATGGCATTTTTAGCAGCCTGTTTAAAATCGGATATAGTTTGATTAATATCGGCTTGAGTCATCGCTTTTGGCGTTACCGTGTCTTTAAAACCCGAAGGTGTAAACGATTGTACTTCGGGATTAATAGCCGAAGGTGCTAAAGGTAAATTTCCATTGTGGAAATCTGGATGCGAAATCCGTCCTACATGCCACAATTGGATAAAAATGGTGCCACCTTCATCATGTACCGCTTTGGTAACCAGCTTCCACCCTTCCACTTGCTTTTGAGAGTAGATTCCAGGTGTATTAACATAACCAACCGCTTGTTCCGAAACTTGTGAGCCTTCCGTGATAATTAAACCAGCCGAAGCACGTTGAGCATAATAGGTGGCTTGCAAAGCTTCAGTAGGAGCTTTATCTGGATTGTCCGCACGACTACGTGTCATGGGAGCCATAACCACACGGTTTTTTAAGGTAATATCTGAATTGAGTGTATAGGGTTCTAACAAGGCTTGCTTTTTAGTCATGGTTGTTTTTTGAATTTTTATTTATAGAGTTCTGTAAAAATACAAAGCAATTCATAAAAAGACTATCGGTAAGCAGGTTTAGCCTGTTAAACTTTCCTTAATAATTGATAGGGTTGTTATATCATATGAATCCGAACTTTCTTTTTCTTCAAACGCAAGTTATTCGTGTTTTCAACAACCGTATTAGCTTTCTTTCTTGGAACGGCTACAAAAGCACAATCTTGTTTTAATTCTATAATGCCCAATTCGTGTTTTTCTAAATGGCCTTGTTTAAAGAGTAAACCTGCAATATCTCCTTTCGATATTTTATCCTTTCGCCCACCAGAAATAAAAAGTGTAACCCAATTCGATTCTAACTTTTTAGGGTTTCCTTGAAGTTTAACAACCTGATTAGTATCAATAAATTCGGGTAAATATTCATCTTCCCATTGCAATACATAAGCAGTACCTTCAGCGTGCATTCTGGCGGTTCGGCCATTTCTATGGATGAATTCTTCAGCTTTTATAGGCAATTGGTAATGAATAATATAATTCAATTCTGGAATATCCAATCCACGAGCAGCCAAATCGGTAGCAATAATAATTTGATGGGTGCCGTTTCGGAATTTAATTAAAGCACGTTCACGATCTATTTGTTCTAAACCGCCATAAAAACAGCCATGTGAAATGTTCTGAGTGTTTAAATAGTCACTAACATATTGAATTGTATCTTTATAATTGCAAAATATAATGCCAGGTTTGTTTCCAATATCATACAGCAAATTGACTAATGTATTCAGTTTGTCCTTTTCGGGTGATACCACTTTCTTAATGTGAATATTAGAAGTTTTGGTATCCAAATAATCAATCACCAGTTCATGATGAAGACCAACGAAGTCAGGAACTTTTAGGCCTTGAGTTGCAGAGGTAAGAACGCGTTTTTCAATATGTGTTAGGCTTTCAATAATTTCGCTCATTTCGTCTTCAAAACCAATTTCTAACGATTTATCAAACTCATCTAATACCAAGGTTTTAATATTTTTTACAGAAAACGTTTCCCGACGTAAATGGTCTGCTACTCGTCCTGGTGTTCCAATGACAATGGCAGGCGTATGAGCGAGTTCAATTTTATCTTTTGAAAAAGGTCGGCCTCCATAAACAGCATTGGCTTTAAAACCACTTCCCATTTCTCGAATTACTTGCTCAATTTGAATGGCTAACTCCCGTGATGGCACCAAAATTAACAGTTGAACCTCTGAACAACTGGTATCTAAATTGGCAATTGTAGGTAATAAAAAAGCCACTGTTTTTCCAGTCCCTGTTGGCGATAATAGCACCGTGTTTTCAGTATTGGAAATAGCCAACAAGGCTTCTTCTTGCATATCATTCAATTTAGAAATTTGCAATTTAGCCAGTTGATCTTGTTGTGCTTTTCTGTTATTTGCCATGGTATTATTTCAATTTAGGCTGTAAAGATAGCTACACTTAATTTAGTTACAGAAATTAATGAAAACTAATTGAATAGTTTATAAGTAAATGACCAGTACAATTATTAAAAACTCTAACAAAAATTTATGATTCATGAATGCATTTTTTTTCTATTTTCGGACGCAGCAAAATAATAATTTGCAATTTTAAACGTTAACTGGTGTTTAATAGCAAGTAGTACCTTATGAAAACATTTTTTGCCCTAGTTGGTTTGTGCCTGATTTCTCAAAGTTATGGACAAACAATTACTTCGGATGATGCCACCCCTGACCTACTGAATTTTGTAGCTAGTAGTTATGAATTATTAGAAACCTATGAGGTTGAAGAAGCAGAAAACGATGTAGATATAACAACTGATTATTGGGATACCAGTAAAATTCGTGTGGATTATGGAAAAGATATCAAGTTTCCAATTCATTTGCAATTTAATGATTCTAATTATGCATCGCCTATTTCTAAAAACAAAGTTATTACATCACGTTATGGCTGGCGAAAAGGTCGTGCGCACAAAGGTATAGACATAGATTTAGTAACAGGTGATAGCTTATTTGCAATGTTTGATGGTGTGGTACGTTTTGCCAATTATAGTTCTGGACACGGACGTTCGGTTGTGGTTCGTCATTTCAATGGTTTAGAGACTGTGTATGCGCATTTATCTACCTATGGCGTTAAGGAAAATGATTCCGTTGTTGCTGGAAGTTATTTAGGTAAAGGTGGTACATCGGGAAATGCTCGTGGGAGCCATTTACATTTAGAAGTGAGCTACCAAGGGATTCAAATTAATCCAGAATATTTGCTTCAATTTAACGATACTAATGAAGTGCTTTCAAATGAAATTTGGATAACGCGCGATATGACACGTCCTGAATTGCATAATAGTAAGCGCAAAGGTAGTATTGAAGTTCCAACAACCGAATCTGAAGCCATTGCAGTAGCTAACAAACCAAAAACCGTTTATATTGTTAAGCGTGGTGATACATTATCACGTATTTCTTCAAGAAACCATATGAGTATTGCTGCATTGTGCAAGTTAAATGGAATTAATAAAAAATCTACCTTAAAAATTGGTCAAAAACTGGTGGTTAATTAAGGTGAAAAATAAGAAATAAACTTTTATAAAAAGGGCGTTCATTTCATATTAATCACCTGCTAATCTTACTTTATTTAGGGTATATTTAGTTCTTTAATAATATTTTTTTCGAAGCCAAAATGCTACACGGACTAATAAAATTAATGCAGGCACCTCTATAAGTGGACCTACAACACCTGTAAAAGCTTGACCAGAATTAATTCCAAATACGGCTATGGCTACAGCTATGGCTAGCTCAAAATTATTACCAGCTGCCGTAAATGCAATGGCTGCATTTTTAGAATAGGGAGCGCCAATAGATTTGCTCACAAAAAAACCAATTAAAAACATGATGATAAAATATATAATTAAAGGGATGCCTATAATTATAATATCAAACGGAATGGTTAATATAAGAGCACCTTTTAAAGAAAACATGATAACAATAGTAAACAATAAAGCTATTAATGTTAAAGGCGAAATAGCGGGAATAAATTTTTGATTATACCAATTTTCACCTTTCAATGGCACCAAAATTAAGCGACTTAAAATTCCAAGCAAAAAAGGAATACCTAAATAAATGAGAACACTCTCGGCAATAGTAGCTATGGAAATATCTACAATAGCACCTTCAAAACCAAAATAAGGTGGTAAAACAGTAATAAAAAGCCAAGCATAGAAACTATATGCAAATACTTGGAAAATACTGTTTAAAGCTACCAAACCCGCTCCATATTCACTACTACCTTCTGCTAAATCATTCCAAACCAAGACCATGGCAATGCAACGTGCAAGTCCAATAAGAATGAGGCCTACCATGTATTCAGGATAATCTTGTAAAAAGATTAAGGCCAAAACAAACATTAAAATAGGCCCTATAATCCAATTTAATACTAAAGAAATGGATAGCACCTTTACATCTTTAAACACTTTGGGTAAAAGCTTATAATCTACTTTTGCTAACGGTGGATACATCATTAAAATCAATCCAATTGCTATTGGATAATTTGTTGCACCATGGCTTAAAGAATTAATGCTGTCTGGAATTGAAGGTATTAGATTCCCAATAGCAACACCAAAAAGCATTGCTAAAAAGATCCAAAGCGTTAAATAGCTGTCTAAAAATGATAATTTTTTAGTCTTCATTTGATGATATTTTTGAAAATACATGATGCAATTCAGAAGCTATTTGTAAGCTTCGCTCTTGATATTTTTCCAGTTCTAATGGTGTATCATCAAATGCTTTTGGGTCTTCAAAAGTAATGGGAATGCGTTTTTCAGCACCTGCAATAAATGGACATCCAGCATCTGCTTGAGAACAAGTCATAATCGCGGCAAATTCAGTATTTGGATTGAAACTGTGGTCATACGTTTTTGAAAAAGCTATGATACCAGGTTCATTTACGGCATATTTCATAGCATAAATGGCATTGGAACCATCAGATAATTTATGGTCATTAAATCCCTGTTGCTTCAAGGTTTTAATGACACTAGAATAAACTGCAGTTGCTTCGGTTCCTCCTGAATAACAAACTATATTTTGTAATCCAAAATGATAGGCTAAAGCTTGCGACCAAATTTGAGACAAATGACTACGTCTAGAATTATGTGTACAAATAAAATTTAATCTAATAGGCTGATTATTCCAGTGCTTATGCTGTATAAAATCAATTAAAGGTTGAAGTGTTTTTTTTCGATCTTCAGGAATATTAATTGACTTTAGGTCACTAATAGTTTTTAATAAAGCTGGATTCATTTCTAATAGTATTTCGTTTTTAACAGCACCCAGATCCTGGTGCACAAGTATTAGTTGTTTCTAATTCAGATAATTTCAATTTTGGTTTTTCAGTAGTAATGCCACAAGCATCTTTGGCCAAACAATCTGTTTGCTTATTTAATAACAGGAAGTTTTTACCGTTAAAACCTAAATTGTATTTTCCTATAGTACTACCTTGGTACTCCACTTCTATCTCCAAATCATCAAGTTTTAAAACGTTTTCTGATAATTCAATGATGTTAACTAATTTTTCAGGATGTAAGCGATGGTCATAATCATTTGCTTCCCATAATTGAAAATTAATTACGTTTTCTGTTCTAACCGTTCCACCACAATCAATAAAGTGTTTACTTATTTTTCCTACTTCAGTTACATGAAAGTGTTTCGGTACCAATTCGCCATTAGGTAATTGAAACGCTATGGTTTCTAAATGTTTTAGATGGTTTTTAATTTCTGATAGTGTCATAACATTTAATTTATGTGATTATATTTAGCAGCATTCTTTTGCTGGGTTTGATTTCTGACTTAAAAATTGAGATAGGGTTTCAGATATGCTCAACCACTCCTCTTGATTTATGCAGTAACAAATACTAGTTCCTGTAATATTTCCTTTTATAATACCCAAGTTCTTTAACTCCTTTATGTGTTGTGAAATGGTAGGTTGAGCTAAACCAATTTCGTCTACCAAATCACCACAAATACAACTTTCAATTTTAAATAGATGCTGTAAAATAGCAACACGAGCTGGATGTCCAAGCACTTTAGCTATTGTAGCGAGTCTATTTTGCTCTGGTGTAAACTTGTCACTTTTAGTAATTCCCATAATACTTATATTAATATATTGCAATATTACGATTAATACATCTAACGTACAATAAAATTTATTATTTTTTTATTGAAAAAAAATATTCTATTAATGGTATTACCTATCTAGTTTTTATAAATTTCAGTACTTTGCAGCGTTAAAAAAAACAAAAATAGTCGTGAAAGTTTGTATTGCAGAAAAACCTAGTGTAGCCCGTGAAATAGCTTCTGTTTTAGGAGCTAACACCAAGCATGATGGTTATTTTGAAGGAAATGGTTATCAAGTAACTTTTACATTCGGACACCTTTGTACACTTATGGAGCCGAACGACTATAAGCCACATTGGAAAAGTTGGGATTTAAATAATTTGCCCATGCTCCCTGACAAGTTTAAAACTAAAGTGGTTTCCAATTCGGGAATTCAAAAGCAATTTAAAATTGTAAAACGTTTATTTGATAAAGCAGATTTAGTAATAAATTGTGGTGATGCTGGTCAAGAGGGTGAACTTATACAGCGTTGGGTTATGGATCAGGCCAATTACAAAGGTCCTATTAAACGTTTGTGGATATCATCTTTAACTACCGAAGCTATTAAAGAAGGATTTGAAAATTTAAAACCTTCTGAAGATTATGATAATTTATATTATGCAGGCTTTTCTAGAGCTATTGGTGATTGGCTTTTAGGTATGAACGCTACCCGTTTATATACCTTAAAGCATGGTGGATATAAACAAGTATTATCAGTTGGCCGTGTGCAAACACCCACTTTAGCTATGGTTGTTAATCGATATAAAGAAATAGAAAATTTTAAACCGCAGCCTTATTGGGAGTTACAAACCTTATATCGGGACACGCTTTTTAGCTATGAAGAAGGGCGTTTTTTAAAGATGGAAGATGGTGAGGTTTTAGCCAATAAAGTCAAAGAATCCGATTTCGAGATTATTTCAACTACCAAAAAGAAAGGTAAAGAATATGCACCCAAGTTATTCGATTTAACAGGATTACAAGTACATTGTAATAAGCGTTTTGGCTTTACAGCCGATGAAACCTTAAAACTCGTACAAAGTTTATACGAACAGAAAGTGGTTACATACCCACGAGTAGACACTACATTTCTTCCGAATGACGTATATCCAAAAGTGGCTGGTATTTTAAAGAACTTAACTAATTATGCCACGTTAACCGAACCACTTTTAGGAAAGAAAATTAAAAAATCATCAAAAGTATTTAATGACAAAAAAGTAACTGATCACCATGCAATTATTCCAACAGGTGTAGAAATTAGGTTGCAATACAATCAACAACAAGTCTACAATAGCATTGTAAAGCGGTTTATTGCTGTTTTTTATGAGGATTGTGATGTGTCCAATACAACCGTAATTGGTCAAGCGGCTGATGTCAATTTTAAAACAACCGGTAAGGAAATTTTGAAGAAAGGTTGGCGAATTGTATTTGAAAATCCTGAAAAGGAAATTAAAACAGCAGATACATTACCGTCTTTTGTTGAAGGCGAAAAAGGACCGCATGAACCTTCTTTTTTAGAAAAACAAACCAAACCACCAAATCAATTTACAGAAGCTTCCCTCCTACGTGCTATGGAAACCGCAGGCAAACAAGTAGATGATGATGAACTGCGAGATTTAATGAAAGAAAACGGAATTGGTAGACCATCTACACGTGCTAATATTATTGAAACGCTTTTTAAACGGAAATATATTAAACGTAATAAAAAGCAAGTACTACCAACAATTACAGGAATACAACTAATTGATACCATTCAGAATGATATTTTAAAATCGGCTGAATTAACTGGAACATGGGAAAAGCAGTTAAAAGATATTGAGAAAGGCTCCTATAAAGCACTCACATTTATCAATAATATGAAGCATATGGTTGATGAGCTTGTTTATGAAGTTCGTAGTGAAACTAGACGAGCAAATATTTCTCATGCTGTTGCAACTCAACAAAAAGTAACTTCTGCAAAGGCAAAACAAACAAACGGTATCACAGTAGAAACCTGCCCAAAATGTCAACAAGGAACTTTAATAAAAGGAAAATCAGCCTATGGTTGTTCACAATATAAATCGGGTTGTAAGTTTGTATTACCTTTTAAAATGCATGATAAGAAGATTTCAGAAAAACAATATATTCGATTACTTAAAAAGGGATCAACAGTTAATTTGAAAGGCTTCAAGACAGATTCAGGTACTGTTGAAGGCTTGTTACGTTTTGATGAAAACTTCAAATTAGTTTTAGAACCTAAAAAGAAAAAACAAAAGCCAGTTCCGGAAACAATCATCTGTCCTAAATGTCAACAAGGAACTATAGCTAAAGGGCAAACGGCTTATGGTTGCACCAAGTATAATAAAGGTTGCGATTTTTTATTACCCTTTACTGTTTTAAGAGATAAGGCAGCAGGTAAAAAACTCACTAAAGAAATGGTTTATGAAATTATTCAAAATCATATGAAATAAGGTTTTATTTTTTAAATTGTGATAAATATCATATTTAGAATCTGTTCTAACTCTTAATTTTACAATTATAGATAACCAAAACTTACAATTATGATTTCTCAAATGCTTACGCTATATAACTGGAATAACGGTGTGATAATGATTGCCATATTTGGCCTAGTATGTATCACCTTGGTCGGAATTTTAATTAATTTCATGATGAGTGGCAAATCTAAAGATGACTCACAAGAAATAGACGATACCACTACCAATTTATAATTTTTAAACAATTCATTTTTCCAATGGATTGTTTTTTGTATTTTTGTTAACCAAATGGTTAAACTAAATAGTTAATTATGGCAAAAAAACGCGATGAAAATACAGAAAAGCAAATTTTAGAGGCAGCTAAAACAATATTTCAGTTTAAAGGCATGGATGGTGCTCGTATGCAAGAAATAGCCAATTTGGCTGGGATTAACAAGGCAATGCTTCACTACTATTTTCGCAGCAAGCAATTGTTGTTTGAGGCCGTTTTTAATCAGGCATTTTCAACGCTTGCACCACAATTAAATATGGTGTTAAATGATGAATCTTCTATCGAAGAGAAAGTGAAGAATTTTACATCTAACTATATTTCGTTTATTATAAAACATCCCTATTTGCCCAATTTTATCATTCAGGAATTAAACAGAAATCCAGATTTTATAAAAAAAATTCAAGAAAATTCAGCTCTTTTAAATATTGAAAAATTTAAAAAGCAAGTAATTCTTGAAATAAAACAGGGGTATTTAAGACCTATAAAAGGTGAGCAATTATTCATCAATATTTTAGCGCTTAATATTTTTCCATTTGTTGCAAAACCACTTATAAAAGCATTCATAGATGAAAATGATCAAGGTTTTAAAAAACTGATGGAACAACGAAAAACTGAAGTTTCTGATTTCATTATCAACGCCATTAAAAAATAGTCATATGAAAACACCTTTTAATTTATTGGCTTTTCTTTTAATTAGTATTCAAAGTTGGGCACAAGTACCTATTAGCTTGGAAAAATGCTACCAACTGGTATCTGATAATTATCCTTTAGTTAAGCAACGAGACATGTTAGAAACTCAAAATTCTTTGGAGTTAGATGCTATACACACTCAAAAATTACCTCAATTAGATTTTAATGTGCAAGCAGCCTACTTATCCGATGTGACACAAATTCCCCTTCCAGACACAGGTGTCGAGCCTCCAAATAATGATCAATATCGTGCCACACTTTCCGTAAATCAACTCATTTATAATGGTGGTGCTATTCATGCGTCATCTCAAGTAAAATTAGCGCAATTAAAAACCCAACAAAAACAATTGGAAGTTACACTGTATCAATTAAAACAGCGCGTTAATCAACTGTATTTCTCCATATTGTTACATGATGAATCTTTGGATTTATTGGCTGCAAAGAAAAACCAATTGAATAGTCAATTAAATGAAGTAAAGTCTGGAATAAAATATGGAACTATATTACCAGCTTCAGATAATGTATTGCTGGCTGAAGTATTAAAAATCAAGCAACAAGAAACCGAAATTACAAATAATAGACACATACTAATTGAGACCTTATCAGCATTAATTGGTGTTTCATTAAATGAAACTACTACATTTCAAAAGCCAGTTATTGAAACCAAACCCTCTCCTACACTCCACCGACCAGAATTAGACTTATTCGCGTTACAAAAAGAAGAAATTGAGAGTCGGCAGCAGTTAATTCAAAAAAATAATATGCCTAAATTATTTGGGTTTGCATCTGGTGGAATTGGAAATCCTGGTTTGAATATGTTAGACAATTCATTTCAACCGTTTTATACGGTTGGTGTCAAATTAAACTGGACCGTTTTTGATTGGAATGCCAATAAAAAGAAACGTGAATCTTTAATGATTAACCAAGAAGTTGTAGATAATGAAGCAGAAATTTTTGCATTAAACACCAACGTAGAACTTAATAAGTATAAATTAGAAATAGCTAAAATTTCTGAAACGATATTAATAGATACAGAAATCATCAACCTTCGAAAAGAGGTATTATTAGCCGCCGAATCGCAGTTACAAAATGGTGTTATAACAGCCTCCACTTATATTGCGGAGTTAACAAATCTATATGAAGCTGAAAACAGTTTCGCAAACCATAACATTCAATTGCAATTAGCAAAAGCAAATTATAACATAACTCAAGGACAGTAAAAATGAAACGACAATATATATATTATTTAGGAATTGGTTTCGGACTATTAACGTTGAATTCTTGTCGCAATTCTGATGGTAAAGCCGATGGATATGGAAATTTTGAAGCTACAGAAATCACCGTATCTGCTGAAAATAATGGAAAGATAATGGCATTTAATATACAAGAAGGCGATGCGCTTAAAAAAGATGCTTTTGTTGGTTATATAGACACAATACCTTTAGCGTTAAAGCGCGAGCAATTACTAGTTTCTAAAGATGTTATTAGTAGTAAATCTCAAGGTGTTTTATCTCAAATAGCCGTTTTAAAGGCAAAATTAAAAACAGCTAATATCAATAAAACCAGAACAGAAAATTTAATTCAAGATAAAGCTGGTACACAAAAACAATTGGACGATGTTCAAGGTGAAATAGATGTTATTAAGCAGCAAATACGCAGTGTAGAAATCCAAAATGCACCTGTAGTAAACGAATTGAAAAATTTGGATATTCAACTCAAACAAATTGATGATCAAATTGATAAATGCAAGATTATAAATCCTATAAACGGCATGGTATTAACCAAATATTCAGAACCTAGTGAAATAACAGCGTTTGGAAAACCACTTTACAAAATTGCCGATTTAGAAAATATGGAATTGCGTGTTTTTATTAGTGAAACCCAATTAGCCAATATAAAAATTGGGGAATCCGTAACCGTTAAAATTGATTCAAATGATACCATGAAGGATTACAAAGGAACCGTCATATGGATTGCATCTGAAGCCGAATTTACACCCAAAATCATTCAAACGAAAGAAGAGCGTGTGGCGCTTGTTTATGCCGTAAAAATAACCGTTAAGAATGATGGGAGCTTAAAAATAGGTATGCCAGCCGAAATGTGGTTAAATAATTCCAATAATAATTAAAAACTAAAACAATGAAACACGTAATTTTCACATTAAGCCTATTGGCTTTAGTAGGCTGTAAAGACAGCAAAAATCAAGACGTAAAAACGGAAACTGTTGAACAACCTGCGGAGACCTATAACAATCATGATATCCACGAAGCCTCTGGTGTTTATGCCAATGCATGGGTAAGCGAAATACAAATTGATAATGGCGAAAAGTGGCAAGCCGATGCGACAACGAATGAAGGCGTTCAAAAACTTCAAAACACAATCAATACACAAACAGCTAGCACATTAGATGACTATCATAAACTAGCAGAACAACTGAATGACGATAAAAATTTTGTTGTAAAAAATTGTACAATGAAAGGCCCTTCACATGATAATTTACACATTTGGCTTCACCCATTAATTGAAAAAATTGATGCGCTTTTAAAAACAGAGGATGTTGATGATGCTGAAAAAATTACGGTTAGCATCAAAGAAAACATCAATGCTTATAACACCTATTTTCAATAATAACTTAAAAAATTTTTTACCATGGAAAAGCATACATATAATGTGAATATTAATTGGACACAAGACCGAAAAGGTATGATGTGTTCACCAGAGTTACACAATAATGAAACCAATGAAACCAACTGTTTGGAAGTTGCAACACCACCAGAATTCCCTGGAGGAATGCCAAATATTTGGTCGCCAGAACATTTATTTACTGCCGCTGTTAGCAGTTGTTTAATGACTACTTTTTTGGCGATTGCTGAATTTTCGAAATTAGAATACGTGAGTTTTACATGTGAGTCTAAAGGTATATTAGAAAAAGTAGACGGCAAATTTGTGATGAGCGAGGTGTTATTATTTCCTGAAGTTGTTATTTCAGACGAATCCAAACGGGACCGTACAGAACGCGTTGTTGAAAAAGCTGAAAAAGCTTGCCTAATTTCCAATTCTATAACATCCAAAGTTACTATGGAAACTAAAATTATCGTTCAAAACTAAAGTCTCATGGGCATTTCAATTAACCATATCAGCAAATCCTATAAACATGTAAAAGCTCTACAGGATATTTCTTTTGATGTTAAGCCCAATGAGCTTTTTGGTTTAATTGGTCCTGATGGCGCAGGAAAAACAACCCTTTTCCGAATTTTAACAACCTTGTTAATTGCCAATGAAGGCAATGCAACCATAGCAGGTTATGATGTGATTCATGATTTTAAAGAAATTAGAAAGCATGTTGGTTATATGCCTGGGAAGTTCTCATTATATCAAGATTTAACGATTGAAGAAAATTTGAAATTTTTTGCAACTATTTTCGGAACCACTATTGATGAAAATTACGACCTGATTAAAGATATTTATGTTCAAATTGAGCCTTTTAAAAATCGTCGTGCTGGTAAATTATCTGGCGGTATGAAGCAAAAACTGGCTTTGTGTTGTGCGTTGATTCACAAACCTAAAGTGTTGTTTCTAGACGAACCCACAACAGGAGTCGATCCTGTTTCAAGGAAAGAATTTTGGGACATGCTAAAACGCTTACAACAAAAAAATATAACCATTTTAGTTTCTACGCCTTATATGGACGAAGCTGCCTTGTGTGATAGAATAGCATTAATTCAAGATGGCGAAATTTTACAGATTGATACACCAGAAACCATAGTAAAGCAGTACCCTAAAACCATTTATAACGTTAATGCTAGTAATATGTATCAATTAATAATGAGTTTGAAAGCTTACCCACATCAATATAGTGTGTATCCGTTTGGTGAGTTTGTACATTATACGGATACACGAGACGGTTTTAATCCAGACGAATTAAAACAGTATTTACAAGCTCAAAACCTATCAAATATTACCATTGAAAAAACCCAAGCAACGATAGAAGATAGTTTTATGGAATTTGCAAAATAAAAATACACCGACAGACTTATCGGGTTTAAAAAACAGGTTAGGTCTCAACTCTGAAACATCAGTAATTGAAAACAATGAAACTCACATTTCTTTGGTAAATGAACATGAATAGTAATAAAGTCATACAAGTTAAAGGTTTAACCAAAATGTTTGGCGATTTCACGGCTGTAAACGCCATTACATTCGCCGTAGAAAAAGGTGAGATTTTTGGATTTCTTGGTGCTAATGGTGCCGGGAAAACAACCGCCATGAAAATGCTGATTGGAATTTCAAATCCAACATCAGGTTCAGCCCATGTAGCCGGTTTTGATGTCTTTACTCAAGCGGAAGACATCAAAAAAAACATTGGCTATATGAGTCAAAAATTTGCATTATATGATGACTTAACCGTTAAAGAAAATATTACTTTTTTTGGAGGAATCTATGGTTTGTCGAAATTAAAAATCAAAGAGAAAACAAAAGAAATGATAGACGATTTAGGTCTAGAGGATGTTGCCAATCAATTAGTTGGAGCGTTACCCTTGGGCTGGAAACAAAAAATTTCATTTTCGGTTGCGTTATTACACGAGCCAAAAATTGTTTTTTTAGATGAGCCTACTGGTGGTGTAGATCCAATAACTAGGCGTCAGTTTTGGGAAATGATTTATAGAGCAGCACATCAAGGCACGACTATTTTTGTTACAACCCATTATATGGATGAAGCCGAGTACTGTGATCGCGTGTCTATAATGGTAAGTGGAAAGATAGAAGCTTTGGATACACCAAAAAAATTAAAGGAACAGTTTCAAGTTACTAGTATGAATGATGTGTTTTTAAAACTAGCCAGAGGATGAAACGATTTATAGGTTTTGTTACCAAAGAATTTTATCACATTTTTAGAGATAGACGGTCCTTGTTTATTCTGTTTGGAATGCCCATTGTCCAAATTTTACTATTTGGTTTTGCTATTACCAATGAAATTAACAATGTGGATATTGCTATTTTAGATCACTCAAATGATGCCATCACAAAGGAAATTATTAATAAAATATCAGCATCAAAGTACTTTAGTATTATACAACTTATTGAACGTGAAGATGATATTGAGTCTGTTTTTAAAAAGGGAAACGTAAAAGCTGTTTTAAATTTTGAACAAGATTTTAGTAAAAATCTTATAAAGGAGCGCCAAGCTACCGTTCAAATACTAACAGATGCAACAGACCCAAATACGGCAAACACCATTAGTAATTATGTAAATTCTATTTTAAAAAAATACCAGCAAGAGCAAAACAAAGCTATAACTATTAATTATGTTATTGTTTCCGAACCAAGAATGGTCTATAATCCAGAACTAAAAAGCGTGTATATGTTTGTGCCTGGTGTAATGACTATTATATTAATGCTAGTTTCTGCCATGATGACATCCATTTCCATAACACGTGAAAAGGAATTAGGAACTATGGAAATTTTATTAGTATCGCCTATAAAACCTTTTCAAGTAATTGTAGGTAAGGTGTTTCCGTATATTTTCTTGTCGGTAATTAATGCTATTATAATTGTTTTGTTGAGTATTTTCATCTTTAAAATGCCAGTTCAAGGGAGTTTGATTTTATTGGCGTTTGAGAGCATTTTATTTATTGTATCAGCTTTAGCTTTAGGGATTTTAATTTCAACTATTTCAGCAACACAACAAACCGCCATGATGATTTCATTAATGGGTTTAATGCTACCAGTAATTCTGTTATCCGGCTTTATTTTTCCCATTTCAAGTATGCCAATTCCTTTACAATTTATCAGTCACGCCATTCCAGCAAAATGGTTTATTATCATATTAAAAGGAATTATGCTTAAAGGTGTTGGTTTAGAATTCATATGGAAAGAAACACTGATTTTAATAGGCATGACCGTTCTCTTTATGGGAATAAGTGTAAAGAAATATAAAATTAGATTAGAGTAAAAAACGGTGAGCAGTTTAAGAATGATAAAGATTCTGGGCTGAATAAAAAAAGAATTAATTTAATAAATAGATTCCCGCTTTGCTGGGAAATGATATGAAAACAATACGATATATCATCCAAAAAGAATTCAAGCAAATATTTAGAAATAAAGGAATGCTACCCATTATTTTTGTGCTACCACTACTCCAATTAATTATTCTATCTAATGCAGCTACTTTTGAAGTTAAGAATATCAAATTCGCATATATTGATAATGACCATAGTAAATCATCAAGAGTGCTAATAGAGAAATTTGGGGCTTCAACCTATTTTAACGTTTTAACAGCCTTTCCAACTCAAAAATTGGCAAGTTCAGCTATGTTAAAAGGAGAAGTAGATGTTGTTTTAGAGATTCCCTCTCATTTTGAACGTGATTTATTAAAGGAAAAAAAAGGCACTTTAGGGGTAACCATAAACGCTATTGATGGTGCTGCTGCTGGTGTTGAAAACGTGTATGTTTCTCAAATAATTCAAAATTATAATAAGCACATTAAAACGGATTTGATGCAATTTTCAGAATCTCAAATTCAACCTGTAGACATAGCTACCATTCCACTTTTTTGGTATAATGAAACCTTGAATTATAAAACGTTTATGGTACCTGGTATATTGGTATTATTAGTTACCATGATCACGTTATTTCTTTCAGGAATGAATATTGTTCGCGAAAAAGAAATTGGAACTTTGGAGCAAATTAATGTAACGCCAATAAAGAAAAGTCAATTCATAATTGGCAAGCTATTTCCTTTTTGGTTAATTGGGATGGGTATATTGACCGTTGGTTTGTTAATTGCTAAATTTGTTTTTGGTGTACCATTAATAGGAAGTTTACTGCTAATGTATATCTATACAGCTATTTATATTTTAGTTGTTTTAGGGATTGGTTTATTTATTTCAAACTATACGGATACGCAACAACAAGCTATGTTTATAGCTTGGTTTTTTACTGTTATTTTTATTTTAATGAGTGGACTTTTCACACCCATTGAGAGCATGCCTAAATGGGCTCAAATACTTACCGAATTTAATCCCATTAAATACTTCGTTGAAGTGATGCGTATGGTTATGCTAAAAGGATCTGGTTTTATGGATATTTTACCACAACTTATTAAAACACTCCTTTATGCAATAATTATGAATGGATTAGCAGTATGGAGTTATAAAAAAACAACTTAATTACCTAACATTCGTTTCCATAGATCGGACATTAATTTTTTAGCATCTTGACGACCTTTTGGTTGTTCAATGAAATCTATTTGATTGGTTTCATTATTTATTTTAATCAAGAATTGGAATACAAACGTATCCGATCCAGGCTCCAAATTTAATAACCCAAAGCGTAAATCATTGAAATACAGTTCTCCATTACGTTTTGTAATGGTGTACCATCCTTTAGAAACATGAATCATACGTTGCATCTTCTCATTAAAAAGCAAATCTTCAATGAGCTCATGATTTTTAGGATAGCTTACAAAGGATATAGGTTTTGTATCAAAAAAAGAATAATCTGCCAATAAGTAAGCATTATCAGTTTCAACATTAACACTCCAAAGAATAGTGTTTAGAGGCGAAGGTCTTGTGTCCATTTGCAAATAGCTTATATTTTGGTTGTCCAATGCAGTTTCAAACTTTTTAAATGCTACGTACTTTAAAATAAATGTAAGTGCTAAATAAATAGTACTTATTAGCAAACCCATCCGATTATAAAATTGACGTCTACTAGAAGTACGTTTTTGTAACATTGCCAATATTAGAAATATCAAAAAAGGTAAAGTGTATAATGGATCTATTACAAATATGGTTTTAAAAGCCAGTCGTAAATCTAATGGCCAAAATAACTGTGTTCCCCAAGTGGTATGAGCATCTAAAATAGGATGTGTTACAAATGCCCAGAAGAAAAGCCAAGACCACCCTTTTACCCTTTTATATTTTTCATAACGGGATACCAACCAACCTAAAATTGGTGCAAATAGAATAGAGAATAAAATGGAATGTGTAAAACCTCTATGAATTTCTAAAGCCGTAACGGTATCAGTAACGTAAGACGATAAGACATCTAAATCTGGAATGGTTCCAGCAATAGCACCATAAAGCATGGCTTTATTTCCCACCTTTTTCCCTAAAACGGCTTCTCCTACTGCTGCACCTAAAACTATTTGCGTTAAAGAATCCATGTGTTTAGGCTAAAAGTAATTAGAATGAAATTTCCCATTGAATTCTAAAACGCCATTCTTTCTGTGTAAAACTATCTATGTTTTGATAGGAGAAATGGGACACTTCTGCTGTCAATTTATTTCGATGTTCTTTAAAAAACCAATTAAAAGCTAATCCAAACTCTTGCTCATAAGCTTCATTAATATCTGTATCTGGCTTATAATTAGCGTATAATCCTGCTATTTCAAGTGGTTTTGGAACAAAATCTAAAATATTAGAGAAAAAATACCCTGCTTGTACATAATATCCCGTTAGCGTTCGGTTGGTGTTATTTTCGTAATCGGTGATTTTTTTAATATGATTTTCGTTTTGCCATGAAAATCCTCGGTATTTGAAAGCTGTTTCTATGAGTGCTTGATTAACCCTATATTGACCAGGAATGTTAGTAACATAACCTAGTAGATTTCCTCCTCCAGCAGATGAAAAACGGGTATAATTACTTCTGTTTGTAGCTGCTGCAAAAGCTAAAATTCCTGTAGGTTTATCATGATATTTAATATCAGAACCTGTCATTTCTAATTCTCTACCAAACATGTTCCATTGTAATCGTCCAACATACATTAAATGGTTATCATCATTTGTTGTTGCACTTCGGCCTGCACCAGTTAACACAGATATGTGGTAGGTGAAATCTGCCAAAGTTTTTGGAAAAACACGGCCATAAAACTCAATCCCTTGCTGTCTATCTAGGGTAAAAGGACGGTTAATAATAGAACGGTCTACCATTTGTTGTTTTCCGGATGATATGACCCGTTCACGACTATAATATGTTTTCCATTGTCCTACTTTAACTTTGAAAAAATCCCATTTTTCTATCATTATCCGGAAATCTAACAAATTGCCTTGCGCAATATCATATTCAAAATAATACTTTAACCAAGGTTTGTAGGCATTACCGCCAATTTTTAAACGTGCTCGATTTATCTTGAAGGACGTTTTACTTTCCAGATAAAAATCATTAAATGTTACGGGACTTTGGTCGTTGGGAGTTGCAAACCTAAATTGTAAACGGGATTCTATATGAAACGAATAGTTCTTATCGGGAGTACTGAATTGAAAACCTTTATTGGTATAATCAATATTGATTTTCTTGGAATTAATACTGTCGTTCTGCGCTATTACAGCTATGTTTCCAATGATGAAACATGCTAAGAATAAGTGTATATAAAGTCGTTTGATAGTCAAAAATTTAATTTACAAATATATAGATTTTATATAAGATAAGCGGATTAAATCACAGCATTCTAACCGTCTTTCAATAAAAATTATAAAATAATAATCAAATTACTTTCATATGTGATAGTAATACTATTATATTTGCATAATTAAATATTGAAGCATGAAAAACTTACTTTCAAATGTAAAAATTATTGTTCCTGAAATAATTTATATAAAAGATCCGGAATCTACGGATTTAGGTAAACGTATTATTGAACATAGTATTATTTTAATAGATGATTTAGGGTTTGATAATTTTACTTTTAAAAAGTTAGGGACGGCTATTGAGTCTAATGAAAGTTCTATATATAGATATTTTGAAAGCAAACACAAAGTCCTCCTCTATTTAACATCTTGGTATTGGGCCTGGATAGAATATCAATTGGTTTTTGAAACCCATAGTATTTCTAATTCTGAAGAAAAGCTTAAAAAGGCCATACAAATATTTTCGGCGGCTGTTATTGAAGATAGTAATTACAGCCATATTAATGAAGTTGCCTTAAATAGAATTGTAATTAATGAAAACTCAAAATCTTTCTCAACTAAAGAGGTAGATAAAGAAAATAAAGAAGGTTACTTTATAGTTTATAAACGCATAATAAATAGATTAGGACAGTTAATTTTAGATGTTAATAAAGACTATGAATATCCCTTAAATTTAGCTAGTAATATCATTGAAGGATCGCTGCATCAACATTTTTTAATGCATCATTTTTCTACGCTAACTAACTGCAAAAAAAACAACGACTCTTCAAAATTTTTCATTGATTTAGCATTAAAAGCTTTAAAATAAAACTATGCCTGTACCTAAAATGTCACCGCTGCAACGCTTTGTGGGTTTGCTAAAATTAGAGCGAAAAGATATTCTGCAAATAGTATATTATGCTGTATTTTCGGGTATAGTAGCCCTATCTCTACCACTGGGAATACAAGCCATAATTAACCTGTTATTGGGCGCTCAAGTTTCAACTTCTTGGATTGTTCTAGTAATTTTGGTTACTGTTGGAATTATTTTTTCTGGCGCTTTAAGACTTATGCAATTACGGATTATTGAAACAATCCAACAGCGTATCTTTACCCGATCATCTTTTGAAATGACTTATCGGTTCCCAAAAATAACTATGGATGAATTGCGTAATTATTATCCTCCAGAATTAGCTAATCGTTTTTTTGATACCATTACTATTCAAAAAGGACTAACTAAAATTTTAATAGATATTCCAGCTGCTGTTTTACAAATTGCTTTTTCGTTAATACTCTTATCATTCTACCATCCATTTTTTATCATTTTTGGCGTTTTCTTGTTTGTGTTGGTATATGTTGTTTTAAAATATACTGCAGTCCGTGGGCTTGAAACAAGTATTCAAGAATCTAAAATGAAATATATGGTTGTTCATTGGATTCAAGAAATAGCACGTACAGTTGTTAGTTTCAAGTTGTCTGGTAAAACAAATTTAGCCATTACTAAAAATGATGAATTAGTGGTCAGATATTTAAAAGCGCGTGAAAGTCACTTTCGAATATTAATGATTCAATTCATTCAAATGATTACCTTTAAAGTAGTTGTAACAGCTGGCTTATTGACCATTGGTGGTGCTTTAGTTTTAAATCAAGAAATGAATATCGGTCAGTTTGTTGCAGCAGAAATTATTATCATCCTTGTTATTGCTTCGGTTGAAAAATTAATCTTAGGGCTTGAAACGTTTTATGATGTTTTAACCTCTTTTGAAAAATTAGGTGAAGTTGTAGATAAAACCATTGAATCTCAAGAAGGTGAAAAATCAAATTTATCAGATTCACTAACTATAGATTTTGAACGCGTATGCTACCGTGTTGAAGATAGAGACTTACCAATTTTAAATAATATTTCATTTCGTATTACACCAAAATGTAGAATTTTAATAACTGGTAAAAGCGGATCAGGAAAATCGAGTTTACTTCGCTTAATTTCTGGTGTTATTCAACCAACATCTGGTAATATTATTGTTAATAATATGTCTTTAGAAAGTATAAATTTAAACTACTATCGCTCACAAATTGGTATTTCATTATCTGAAGAAACACCGTTTATAGGAACTATAAGGGAAAACATAACATTTGGAAATCCTAATATTACAGATGAAGAAGTTTACAAAGCGTTAGATAATGTTGGTCTAACAGAATTTATTAGAGAACAAAAAAGTGGTTTGCAAACCATATTGCATCCAGAAGGCAGAACCATGGCGCATACCACTTCTAAAAAAATTATTCTAGCTCGTGCTATCGTTACAAAACCCAAACTTTTAATATTAGAAGATCCTTTAGATTTGGTAGAAGATTTGGAAGCTGATAAAATCATTGAATTTTTAGCTAGAACTGACAATCCTTGGTCGTTAGTAATTGTAGCTAGAAATCATAATTGGAAAACATATTGTAACCAAATAATTTCTTTAGATGGTGGTGAATTAAAATCTAATACGCAGTAAGCATGTTAAATATTACAAATAATACAATGAAAGAAAAGCTTGATTTGAATCAATTTAACTCAAGTAAGATGGTATTTAATAAGCAATACTACAGAACATTCAACATGTTCCTTTTGGCTTTTGCTATAATTGTTATTATCATATTATTTCTTCCATGGACGCAAAACATAAGTGGTACAGGTAGTGTAACAACTTTAAAACCAGATCAAAGACCACAAACCATACAATCTCAAATTCCTGGACGAATTGAGCAATGGTATGTTCAAGAAGGTGATACTGTAGAAAAAGGAGATACTATTTTACGAATATCTGAAGTAAAAAGTGAATATTTCGATTCTCAATTGGTGTCTCGAACTGGAAATCAAATTGAAGCTAAATCATCTTCTGTAGAAGCTTACCAAGGAAAAGTAGGCGCCTTAAATAGGCAGATAATAGCCTTGCGTCAAGAACAAGCACTTAAATTAAAACAAGCTCAAAATAAATTACTACAAGCCAAGTTAAAAGTTAAAAGTGATAGTATTGATACTGAAGCTGCTAAAACCAACTTAAATATTGCTGAAACCCAATATCAGCGTACTTTAACATTACAAAATGAAGGTTTAAAAGCAGTTAAAGATGTTGAAGAAAAACGCTTAAAACAACAAGAAAATTTAGCTAAATTGATCTCTCAAGAGAACAAACTTTTAGCCAGTATCAATGAGGTTATAAACGCTGAAGTTGAAATTAGTAGGATTAGTGCTGAATATGCTGATAAAGTGTCAAAAGCACAGAGTGATATGTATACCGCTCAATCCAATCAATTTGACGCATCTGCCCAAGTTACCAAGCTTGAAAATGAATATACAAACTACAAAATGCGAAATGATTTACTCTATGTAACTGCACCACAAAAAGGGTATATTAACAAAACACTTATTGGAGGTATTGGAGAGACGTTTAAAGAAGGTGAAGAATTAGTGAGTATAATGCCAACTGAATTTGATTTTGCTGTAGAAACATTTGTAACACCTATAGATTTACCATTATTACATGTTGGCGAAAAAGCTCGTGTTCAATTTGATGGTTGGCCAGCTATTGTTTTTAGTGGATGGCCAAATGCCTCTTACGGAACTTATGGTGCTAAAGTAGTTGCTATTGAAAACTATATTAGTGTTAATGGAAAATATCGCGTTTTATTAGAGCCTGACGAAACGGATTATAAATGGCCCGAAGCCATACGTGTTGGCTCTGGTGTGAGAACAATTGCGCTTTTAAATGATGTGCCAATTTGGTTTGAATTGTGGCGACAACTCAATAGTTTTCCACCAGATTATTACAATCCAACAGCTCAAAAAAATGCATCTTCTAAAAAGGAATAAAATGAAATCAATTTTAATTGGCCTCTTTTTGTCATTCAGTCTGGCTGGATTTAGTCAAAATGCTTTAGATTCTGTTATGAACTTATCAGAATACCTAGGGTATGTAAAAGCGTTCCACCCTGTTGTAAAACAGGCTAATTTAATAATAGATGAGAGTGATATTAAATTATTAAAATCACGTGGTGCTTTTGATCCGAAGTTTGAAGTTGATTACGATAGGAAAACGTTTAAAAGCACAGAATACTACGACAAATTAAATGCCACCTTTAAAATTCCAACGTGGTATGGTGTTGAGTTTAAAGGGAATTTTGAAGAAAATGAAGGTGTTTATTTGAATCCTGAATCCAACACACCTAACGATGGTTTATATAGTGTAGGTGTTTCAATTAATTTGGCAAAAGGCCTTCTCATGAATGAGCGCATGGCCATGCTGAAACAATCTAAATTGTTTGTAGAGCAAGCTGCAGCAGATAGACAATTGGCAGTAAATAATATTTTATATGAAGCGGCTCTAACCTATTTTAATTGGTTACGTGCTTATAATGAGAAAACTGTTTTTGAAGATTTTGTGGATAATGCTGAACGTCGTTTCGAAGGTGTAAAAAAGAGTTATGAAGTTGGAGAACGTCCTGCTATTGATACATTAGAATCCCGAATAGCACTGTACGACAGAAAACTAAACTCTGAAAAAGCCCGGATTAAATACATTAAATCTACTTTGGCATTATCTAATTACCTCTGGTTAGAAAACAACGTGCCTATTGAGCTTCAGCCAAATATTACTCCAGATGTTAACACCGTTTTAGAAATTGATAATACGTTAAGAACCTCTGAATTTGATACTGAAAATTTTGATATTTCATTACATCCAAAAATGCGTTCTTTAGATTATAAATATGAAGGTCTGCAAATTGAAAAGCGCTTATCAGCTAATAACTTACTACCTAAAATTAATTTAGAATACAACTTTTTATCTGAAACACCTGAAACGATAAACACTTTCAATACGGCTAATTACAAAAGTGGTGTTCAAGTAAGTCTTCCACTATTCTTACGTAAAGAACGCGCAGATTTAAAATTGGCAAAACTGAAACTTTTAGATACAGAGTTCGAAATTCAATCAACACGAGTGACGCTACAAAACAAAATAAATAGTATTAATCAAGAGTTACAATCCTATACATTGCAAAATACGTTAACACAGGACATTGTTTCTGACTATGAGTCGTTACTTGATGCTGAAGAACGTATGTTTTTTCTTGGGGAGAGTTCTATATTTCTAGTAAATACTCGAGAATCTAAATTAATAGATGCTAAACTGAAGGCTATTAATTTAGAATTCGATTATTTTAAAACTAAAGCAACACTTTTTAATGTGTTGTCTACAATTTCACTTTAAATACGGGTAACTTTAACAGCATTCATTCCTTTCATACCTTTTTCTAATTCAAAAGATACTGTATCGTTTTCTGCTATTTCGTCAATAAGGCCACTTACATGACAAAAGTATTTTTCTTGATCTTCTGAATCAATAATAAAACCAAAACCTTTGGAGTTGTCGTAAAAAGAAACTTTTCCTTTTCTTACAGGATCAAATTCCTCAATATCACTATCGTCCCGTTTTGGAATACTTACTTCAATACTTTCAGCATCAACTTTAACACGCATATTAGGGTCTGGTGGTGTATCTGTTAAATTCCCATTGAAATCAACATAAGCAATTGGAATACCGTCACTTCCGCTTTCTTCTTTCTCAAGTTTTCTAGCTTCCATTTTTTTACGTTTGTCTTCACGTTTCTTTAAACGCTTCTTTTCCTTTTCACTTTTGTTAAATGTCTGTTGCGATTTTGCCATTGTTATTTTATAGTAATTTTTTAGGGTTAAATTGAAGAAATAAAATAATATAGCATGGTTTAAAAAGAACAATGATCGTATTATAAGCCTAAATTCAGATTTTAGGTTACTCCTGCAATGCGTACAAATATAAGATATTAATTTCCTATATGAAAGCTACACATGGAATTCTGTAAATTCAATGCCTAACGCCTTCTCTATTTCTTGAATATGTTTGCGTTCATCATCTAAAATTAAAGCAATAGAACGTCCTTTTTTGCCAGCTCTTGCTGTTCTTCCACTTCTATGTGTGTAATATTCTAATTGCTCTGGCAACTGATGGTGAATAACAAATACCAAATCATTTACATCAATACCTCTTGCCGAAACATCTGTAGAAACTAATATTTGAACAGATTCATTTTTAAAAGCACGCATTACTTTATCGCGTTCTCGTTGTTGCATATCGCCTTCTAAAGCACCAACTGAAAACCCTTCATTTAGTAAAGCTTCTGTTAAGTTTTTGGTTCCAGCTTTCGTTTTGCAAAAAATAATGCCACGTTGTTTTTTAAAACTCTCCAACAAATTTACTAATACAGAAATTTTACCTTTTATAGAGGTTCTAATAAATTGATGAGTTATATTGGCATTTACTAAACTATTTCTATTAACTTCTATTTTAATAGCTTTAGGCGACATGTAAGTTTTTATCATTTTCTGAATTTCTTCAGGCATCGTAGCCGAAAATAACCAAGTAAAACGTTTTCCAGATGTGTATTTTAATATACGATTTAAATCTTGTTTAAAACCCATGCTCAACATTTCATCAGCTTCATCTAAAACCAATGTATTCACGTTTTTAATATCCAGATCACCACGTTCAATTAAATCTAATAAACGTCCTGGTGTTGCTACAATAATATGAGTGGTTCGCTTTAAAGCTTTTATTTGCTTTTCAATTTTTTCGCCACCATAAACACCTTCTGTAAAAATTTTATAATCACCATATTTAGTAAATTTAAAAAGCTGCTTTTGTATTTGCTGAACTAGTTCGCGTGTTGGAGCTAAAATAAGCGCTTGAATGTCCGATTTGTCAGGATTAATTTGATGTAGAATGGGTAAACCATAGGCAGCTGTTTTCCCCGTTCCTGTTTGTGCTAAACCAATTAAATCAGTTCGTTTTTGTAATAAAACAGGAATTACTTGAGCTTGAATTTCAGTTGGCTTCTCAATATGGAGTTCTTTTAAGGCTTTTATATATTCTTTACGAACGCCTAAATCGGAAAATGATGTCATAATAATTTTATTGAGCTACAAAGGTAGATTTATTTCAGCACTATTGTATAATTAAAAAAGGGAAACTGTTAAGCCATGCATTAAGCTTATATTTGTTGTATAATTCTTGAAGTTATTAACCATGCATCCAAATAATAAACATCTTAAATCTTATGATTTTGAAAGATTAATTCATACAAATCCAGATTTAAAACCATTTGTTTTTACGAATAAGTTTCAAACAAAAACTATTAATTTTTCTTTATCAGATGCTGTTTATCAATTAAATAAAGCCATTCTTATTTCTGATTATGGTTTAACAGATTATCAATTGCCGAAAGGTTATTTATGTCCTCCAATTCCTGGTCGTGCAGATTATTTGCATCATTTAAACGATTTAATTTCACCTGAATCCAAACCCATAAAAGGTTTAGATATTGGTATTGGTGCTAATGCCATTTATCCAATTTTGGCGGTGCAACTGTATAACTGGGAAATGGTTGGTACAGAAAGAAATAAGCAATCTCTAGAAATTGCTCAAAACAATATCAATTTAAACCCAAGTTTGAATGGCTTTATTAATATTCGGTATCAAGATAATGCAGCCCATATTTTTTCTGGTATTATAGAGTTTGAGGAGTATTACCATTTTACCATGTGTAATCCACCATTTCATGCTTCCGAACAAGAAGCTTTAAAAGGAACACAACGCAAATTGAAAAATTTGGACTTGGATAAAAAAACAGCACTTAATTTTGGTGGTCAATCTCATGAGTTGTGGTGTAATGGTGGCGAAGCACTATTTGTAAAACGGATGATTAAGGAAAGTAAAACGTTTTGTAAACAAGTTGGTTGGTTTACTACATTAGTCTCTAAATCTGCTAATTTACCCAAGCTAACCAAACAATTGGACAAATTGGGCGCAACACACCAAATTATTGATATGGCTCAAGGTCAGAAAGTATCCCGAATTCTAGCTTGGCATTTTACAAATTAATCCAATTGGTAATACCCACATTTTAGGTAGGCACCTTCTGGAAAACCAATGGGATGGTCTGTATCATGTTGTGTTTTTAAAACCAATTTATAAGTCCTTTTAGCCTTTGATAAACTTGCTTTGTTTACATCAAAAAAAGCATCAGCAATAATTCGAGATGAACAAGAAGCTAAAATTAGCATACCTCCTTTTGTGGTAAGCTTTTCGCCTAGTAATGCTAATTGCGCGTATTTTTTTTTGGCTAGCGGTACTTCCGATTGTTGTTTGGCAAAACTAGGAGGATCAATAACCACTACATCAAATGTTTTGCCAGAATGGATGAGTTGTTCCATTTCGGCAAACGCATCACCTGCAATAATATGATGTTTCCCAGTATAGTGGTTCAATCTGCCATTTTCTAAAGCTATTTCAAGCGCTTGCTTACTTATATCTAAACTTGTGACTTCTTTTGCTTGATTGGCCAAAGCATGAACTGAAAAACCTCCAGCATATGAAAACACATCCAATACCGTTTTACCTGTACTTAATTCGCCCACACGACGTCTGTTTTCTCTGTGATCTAAAAAGTAACCTGTTTTATGACCTTTAATGACATTGGCAGAAAAATGAACACCATGTTCCATGAATTTGACGACCTCATTTTCTAAAGTGCCATAAATTACAGCGCCATCAACCAAACCGAAATCTGCTTGTTGCAAATTTCGACTTAAACGCATGACAACCGTTTCAGTTTTGGAAACATTAATAAGCATTTCCGTTATATCTTTGATATATCCTAACCAAATTTCAGAATACATTTTAACTACCAAAACATTCGCATATACATCAGCAATCAATCCTGGAAAGCCATCGTTTTCACCAAATAACAAACGATAACTAGTTGTATTAGTTTTTAATAGTACAGCTCGTTTTTTAAAAGCAGCATCTATTTTACTCTTAAAGAATACTGAATTAATTGTTTTGGGTTCACCATGATGCAACATTTTAATTCTTATTGGAGAGGCAGCATCATACAAACCAACACCAATAAACGCATTATCGCGTTTTCTAAAAATTACCGAAATATCGCCAGACTGTCCTTCTTTATTAATTTTTTCAATACTACTTTCAAAAACCCAAGGATGCCCTTGAAGTACAGAACGCTCGCCACTTGCATTAAGCTTGACAGCCAGTCGTTTGGTTGATTTTTTAAAATCTGGAATATTAATACGTGACATGGTTATTTTTATTTGAACAAAAATAGAAAATGCATAGCAGCTAACAGCTTACTATGCATTTTAAATTAGTGATTGGTGGGAATTAAAAAATTATATAGGATTTCCAAAAATGTCTAATTCCACAACAGGTTTTCCTAATTTTTTAACTTCAGACCATTGTGTGGCTTTATCACCAACAATGACATAAATCATTTCAGGTTCTTGTAGATAGTTATTGATGGTGTTTTTATAATCATCTAAAGTCATGGCAATTAATGCTGCTTGATTCTTTTCAATATAATCATTGGAGTATCCATACTTACTAATATTACGAAGGATAGCCAATTTAGCACCTAAACTTTCATAAGCACGTGTATTTGCTTTTAGAAGTTTGTTTCTTGTTAATTCAACGTCTGCTTCAGTAAAATTATCAGCATAATTAGCAACCATATCTTTTATGATTTCCAACGATTTTAGAGTCGCATTTGCACGAACACTCGTTCGAACCGTAAAAGGAGCTACTTCCAGACTGTTTCCAGTGCCAGAATAAGCACCATAAGTGTAACCTTTTTCAATACGTAATGTTTGAAATAAGCGACCACTTGAACCACCACCTAAAATTTCGTTAGCGAAGTCTAAATTATCAGCATCGTCATTGGTAGCAGATAATGCTAGTTTCCCAATATTAAAAACCGATTGTTTGGAATCTGGAACATCTATGAAATAAATAGTGTTTTTATTATTTTCCGAAGGCAAATTAAACGTTGGAATTTGTGGCGCTTGACCTTTCCAAGTATTTAAGATTTCTAAAACACTTAAAGTTTCAGATTTTGACATCGCTCCAGCAATATGAAAATTCGCGTTTTCAGGAACTAAATTGTTATAATATGTTTTCAGGTCATTTAGACTTATGTTTTTAAATGTTTCTAAAGTTCCACTTCCTGGAATTGCAAACGGATGATTTTTGCCATATAGTAATTGATTATATGCTAAACTAGCTATTGCATTTGGATTAGATTCTCTGTCTTTTAAACTCGTTTCTAAACCTTGCATTAATCGGTTGTATTCGGCTTCATCCCATCGAGGTTCTAAAATAATTTCTTTAACTAGTGCTATGGTTTCTTCAAAGTTTTTGGCTAAACAGGAACCTGTTATGTGAAAATCTTCATTAGCACTGTACATATTAATACTAGCACCTAATAAACCAATTGCTTCTTCCAATTCTGCTGGTGTTTTATTGGCAGTACCCTCAAGCATAAGACTACTTAACATACTGGCAACTCCAGACTTATTTTCAGGGTCTAATAATTGACCACCAGGAATAGTAATATCAAATTGTACCAATGGTGTTTCGTTATTTTCAATACCATAAACACTCATGCCATTTTCTAAATTTCCTGTCCAAATGGCTGGCATTTTAAATTTTGGTAAGTCACCAAAAGGCGGTTCACTTCTATCATATTTGCTAACGGTTTTTTCATATTCTGCTTCTGCGCCTTGACCAACTTCTTCGTTTGCAACATTTTGCTTCACTTCTTCAATCCAAACAGTTGCTTCTTCAGCATCTGAAACCGCTAATTCTAATTGGTTTTTAGGGATAACACTGGTCATGACGTAATGTCTATCCTTAATGTACTGATTATATACACGCATAACATCTTCAGCAGTTACGGCATTTGTTAATTTTGCGGTTTTAGTAATGTAGCTAGGATCTCCAGCAAATTCGTTATCCTGACCTAATTGAAATGCTTTATTTAAAACCGTGCTCACACCTTGGTATAAATTGGTTTCTAATTCCGCTTTAATACGTTTTAAATCGCGATTATTGACTCCATTTTTTTCAAAACGAGTTAAACCAGAATCGATGGCTTTTTTAACAGCATCTAAATCGGTTTGCTCATTTGCTCTAACACGGAACACAAATTCGCCAGCCAATTCACTACTATATTGGTACGTTCCAATGTTAGGAGCTAATTTTTGTTCTTCAACAACAACTTGATATAATGGTGCATTTTTGCTGCCACTTAATAATTGTCCTAGAATTTGGAGTGCGTAGGAATCTTTGTGATATTCTTCAACCGTTGGAAATACCATGCGTAACTCTGGGAGTTTTGCAAAATTATCTTCAAAATATAACGATTTTGTTTCAGCTAAAGTAACAGGCTGTGCTTGTAGCGCTTCTACTTCTGGGCCACTTGGAATTTCGCCAAACCACTTTTCGACTAACGTTTTAGTTTCTTCAAAATCAATATCACCTGCAATAACTAAAGTTGCATTACTGGCTCCATAATATTGGTTGTAGAATTCTTTAACATCATCAATAGTTGCGGCTTGTAAATCTGGTAAAGACCCAATAACAGTCCAATTATAAGGATGTCCTTCCGGATAAAGGTTGGAGCGTATAATTTCATCGGTATAACCATATGCAGCATTATCAACACGTTGGCGTTTTTCATTTTTTACGACTTGTTTTTCGCGCTCTAAAGCCGATTTGGTAACGGTATTAATCATATAGCCAAAACGGTCAGAATCAATCCATAAAATTTTTTCGAAAGCGTCTTTTGGAACAACTTCGTAATAAACTGTATAATCGTTGGAAGTTCCACCATTACGACTTCCACCCCATTCTGGAATCATTTTTCTGTTAGCTCCAACTGGTACATTTTCAGAATCGTTAAAACTCATGTGCTCAAAGAAGTGTGCAAAACCGGTTTTTCCAGGTTTTTCTCGATTTGAACCAACATGCATAATGGTGGCTACAGCAACAATAGGGTCGCTATTATCCTGATGAAGTATCACTTCGAGGCCATTATCTAATGTGAATTTTTCATAATCGATAGCAAATTCTTTTTCAGTTTCTTGAACCGGTTCTTCGGGTTTTTCTTGGCATGATATAGCCAAAATTAGTAAAGCCAGAAGGCTGTAAATTTTTGATTGCATAGTGTTTAGTTTAAGTTTTAAAGATACTTAAACTCTACAAATGGAAACTGTAAAAAAGCGTTAAAATTAACTTTAAGCGCGACTAACTTTAAACGGAATAGCTGTTAGAACTGATAAAGTGGATACTAATTAATGAGGATTTTCTTGATGATAGATTGGTTTAAGTGAGTTACTTTAACCATGTATAAACCAGCACGTAACGAAGAAACATTAATACCATCCTCTTGAGGTGATGCTGTCAGTTGTTTTACACGTTGACCGTTAACGGAATAGATTTCAATCTGAGTATTAGATTCTACATTCTTAATGTATAGATAATCTGTAGCAGGGTTTGGATATAGTACAATTTCTAAACTATTGCTAAAATCTAACGTGCTTAATGAATTACAATCCGCTTCATTAGCTACAAAATGCGACGCACTATCAATGACCCAATTAACCAAATAACTAGCTTGAACATTATCGACAAAAATGCAACTTAAATTTGCATTGTTTTCTGCATTAAAACTTGAAATTCTGTGATTTTCACTATTTCTAATATCTAAAGAGCTTAAATTATTACTGCCCAAGCGTACGTAGCGCAAATCGTTGTTGGTTGATATATCAATTGTTTCTAACAGATTATTACCAGCGTGTAATAATAGTAATTGAGGCGCATTAAAAAGATCTAATTCCGTAAGGTTATTGTTTTCACACAACAAACGTTTTAAACCGTTATTTGCACTTAAATCTATTTCTGAAAAATTATTATTGCTAATATCTATATATGATATATCAGAACATTGACTGAAGGACAGGTTATTAAGATTATTTCCCGAACATGACAAGGTGCGTAAATCATAATTACTTGAAATGTTTAAAACATTCAAATTATTATCTCCACAAAATAGAGATTCAAGTTCATGATTATTACTAACATTAAGTGTGTTTAGGTTGTTGGAATAACACCATAGTACTCCAAGTTCTGCATTGTTAGAAATATTGAGTGTGGATAAATTATTTAAGCTACAAGATAATAATTCTAAATCTGGAAGATGTGTAACTGTCAAGGTTTGCAATAAATTATTACTAACATATATTTCTTTAAGCAGAGTATTTTGCGAAATATTTAATGTCTCTAGACCATTGTTTTCAATATCTAAAACTTCTAAAAATGTGTTTTGTGATAAATTTAGTGCTGTTAAGTGGTTTGAGTAGGCATAAAGATGCTTTAAATTAACAAACGCTTCAATACCTGATAAGTCTGATATGCTTTTTTGATCTACATTTAAAGTGTTTACGGATTCCGCGTCCGTGTCTAGAATATTTCCATTTAAGCCATTAGAGTCAATACCAAGATTAATGAGTGCTTGCTCAAAATTAGAATCGACAATAGTTGTAGTTGTTTGGGCTTTCGCTAAACTGCATACCAAAAACATCATGCAAACATACATGAATAAGCTGTTTTGGTTTTTTAGATTTCTTGAGGCCAAAATTTTAAATTAAATAGCGTTGATGATATAAAAGTATTATTTAATTGTAGTTGTGTCTATTATATTCGTTATGATAAACATTATACTCGGTAATCGGCTTATTAGTGGTATTTTAACTGGTTTAGACAAGCAATAATTTATTGTTAAAACCTTAATTAATTCCTATTAAGAATTGTATTTTTGCAATTAATTTCACAAAGATTTCGTATGCTGAATTTATTTAGATTAATAGCGTTTTTGGAAGGTGTATCGTACATTCTTTTACTATTTATTGCAACACCCATAAAATACTTGTCTGATGATCCGCAATATGTCAAAATACTTGGCATGCCTCATGGTTTACTATTCATTGCCTATATTGTTATGGCCATACTCATTAGTAAGAAAATGCAATGGTCTAATTCTATTTTAGCTAAAGTACTTCTAGCATCTATAATACCATTTGGGACTTTTTACGTAGAATATAAGTACCTTAAGAAAAACCATTTATAATGGAAGATTTACAATGTTTAATTTATGATTATAGCATAGAAGCAGGCGTTTCTGAACCCTATTCTAAAGCCTTAAACATGTTGGCTTTATTAATTGCGCTATTAGTTATTATTGTTATAGCTGATTATATAACTCGAAAAGTATTGATAAATGTGTTTAATGGTTTGGCAGCGAAATCTAAAACCAATTTTGACGATTTATTAATAAACCATAAAGCGCCAAGAAATATTGCCCATATTGTACCATTAATTATTACTTTAAAATTATTCCCTTTTGTTTTTTATGACTATCCCGAGTTTGAGGGTAATATTATTATCTTAATTAAAGTATACGGTATCCTTTTAACGGTTTGGATTATTAGAAGCATATTGCAAACTTTTGAATCTTACTTTAAAACCTTACCTCGATTACGGGATAAGCCTATAGATAGTTATATTCAGGTTGGGATGCTGTTTATTTGGATTTTAGGTGTTGCTTCCATTTTAGCCGTTGTTATCGATTTATCTTTTATTAAATTCTTCACAACTTTAGGTGCTGCATCAGCAGTTCTTCTCTTAATATTTAAGGATACTATTCTTGGTTTTGTTGCCAGTATTCAAGTTGCTATAAATGATTCTGTTCGGATTGGTGATTGGATAACTATGGAAAAATATGGTGCAGATGGTGATGTCATCGAAATAAACCTGTCAACGGTTCAAGTGCAAAATTTTGATTTAACCATTACTCATATTCCAACATTTGCGCTTATAACGGATTCGTTTAAAAATTGGCGTGGAATGCAATCTTCTGATGGAAGACGAATAAAACGGTCAATTCTTTTAAAGGCGAAAAGCATTGTTTATTTAACGGATGATAAAATTGAAGAATTAAAAAGCATTCAATTAATAACCAGTTATTTAAATCAAAGACAAAGTGATATTAAGAATTTCAACACATCCAATAATATTGATAAATCCACTTTAATAAACGGTAGAAACCTTACAAACCTAGGTGTGTTTCGCAAATACATGCAGAGTTATATTGAAAATCATTCAGGGATTAATAAAGATATGATGATTATGGTACGACAATTAGCTCCAACACCACAAGGATTACCTTTAGAGATATACGCGTTTAGTAGTGATAAACGATGGGCTAATTACGAATATATTATGTCAGATATTTTTGATCATGCTTTAGCAGCCGTACCGTTTTTCGATTTAGAGATCTTTGAATTATCTACACATATTGGTATTTTAGACGAATAAGATTATGTTAAAGAAATCAAAAAGTCACTTTTAAAACATCTATAAAGAGCCATTAATCGTAATTATATTAAATCTAAAACTTAACTATAATTATGATTAAAAAAATTTCAATTCTTGTACTATCTAGTATCGTAATCATGTCTTGTGTTTCTAAAAAGAAATATGTTGCTTTACAGCAGGAGAATGGTGAAATAACAAGTGAACTTCAAAAAACACGTGTTGCTAAAGAAGATTTAGAAAATAAATTTGCTGAAATTCAGGCGCGAATAGACACCTACAATTCCAAATTAAATACACTTACAGAAGAAAATGATGCAAAATTTGTAGCCGTTGGAGATGACATGATTATTTCTAACAATACACGTGAACGCATGAATGAAACCTTGAAAAATGTAGATCCAGAAGCTTTAGCAAATGCTGAAAATTTAAAAGATTCAATGAATTTAGCAGTTGGTTACAACTTGCGAAAATCAATGGATACTAGTAGCTTAAATGAAGATGATGACATTGCCATTAATATAGATGAAACGGTTGTTATGATTTCAATTTCAGATAAGTTACTATTCAATACCGCCAGTTATAAAGTAAGCAGTAAAGCCAACAACATTTTGCAAAAATTAGCTGATGTTATCAACTCTGAACCAAGTATTGAAGTTATGGTTGAAGGACACACAGATTCCAGAAGTATTAATACCGGAAAAATTACCGATAATTGGGATTTAAGTGTATTGCGTGCTACTTCCGTAGTAAGAAAACTGCAAAAAGATTACAATGTGGCACCTGAAAAATTAATTGCTTCGGGTAGAAGTTTTTACTTGCCTGTAGCAGATAATGAATCAGCGGAAAGCCGTTCAAAAAACAGACGAACACGTATCATTATTCTACCGAATATCAATAAGTTTTTTGCGCTTATGGCCTCTAATAACGAGTAAATTCCCTTATATTTTTAATTAGTCCAAAATTTAAGACTGCCAGCATTGGCAGTCTTTTTTATTTTGTTTCTTTGTTTTATGAACGAAGATTTAGATAATATTCAACAACAATACCTAGGTTTTTTAAAAACGCCAGCTTTATGGTCTGCTAGTACCATTTGGGGAATCTATCAATTTGAATGGACTAAAAATCCCTTACCTATTTTTAATAGAAGTTTACCTAGAAATTTACGTTTAGGTAAACGCGTAGAACAATTTATGTTTAATGAATTGGAGCAAAATGAGGCCATTTCAGTTTTAGCAGAAAACGTTCAAATTCAAAACCGAAAACAAACTATTGGTGAAATAGATGGTATTATTAAATGCAATGAGAATTTAATTCATTTGGAAATTGTTTATAAATTTTATGTGTATGATGATTCGGTGGGAATTTCAGAAACAGAACATTTTATTGGACCAAACAGAAAAGATAGTCTAATTGAAAAACTTACAAAACTAAAAAATAAACAGCTTCCACTACTCTACAAACCACAAACCCAGGTTTTAATTGAAAGTCTAAAACTGGATATAAATCAAATTTTACAAAACGTTTGCTTTAAGGCACAATTGTTTTTACCCTATAATATACAGGTTACACTTAAAGAATTAAATACAGATTGTATAGTTGGTGTTTATATAAGAAAAGAGCAATTATCAGAATTTGAGGCTTGTGAGTTTTATTTTCCAAGCAAACCAAACTGGCTTTTACAGCCACACAAGGCTGTGAATTGGCAAGATTTTAAAGCTTTTCAAGCAGACATTAATAACATATTAACTGAAAAGCAATCAGCCTGTTGTTGGATTAAACAGGCTGATAATACTATTATAAAAAGCTTTATAGTTTGGTGGTAATTACTTTATTCTTCAGGTGGTTTTCCATGAATATCTAGATAAACCTCATCAAAATTACTACGTAAATAGGCACGTAATTTTTTACGATAATCATCTTTTAGCCATTCCACAAAATTAAAAGTACTCTTACTAATACACTTAGTATAACGGTGAATGCGGTAATCTATATCATCGCCTAATTGTTTGGCTAAATCTAATGCATCCCATAAGTCTTCACTATTTTCTACACAAATTTTAGCATGATGCTCAATAGAACGCTCTAATACAACTTTTGAAGATTCGCCGGCTCTAACTGCTGAAATATATGTTTTTTTAATATCGAAATAAACATCTTCCGAATTAGCGAAAGATTTACGCAAGTCATCAGGCATTTCATATCGGAAGTTTTCTTCAATTTCTTCATCCGCTAAAATGCCATCTAAATAAAAATTAGGCGACCTAAAAATACGATGCCAATCTAAATCTGCGCCCCAAGGCCCAAATCTGTGTAAATTATTTCCTAAATCTAAAACGGTAAAGGTACTCTTGTTTTTTAATATACGTGAACCTCTACCAATCATTTGATAATATAGGGTGAGTGATTTGGTAGCGCGATTTAATATAATGGAGTCTACCGTTGGTTCATCGAACCCTGTAGTTAAAATACTTACAGAGGTTAAGATAGCATCAGGCGTTTCTTTAAACCATTTTAATATTTTTTTTCGTTCTTTTTTGGTGTTTGTATTATCTAAATGAGCTACTGGATAACCTGCCATTCTAAAAGTGTCATACACATGTAATGAGGTGTTAATACCATTATTAAATATAAGGGTTTTCTTTCCTTTAGAGCGTTCTTCATAAGCTTGAAGTAACTTGGAAAGCATATCATTATTGGTATATAAGTCTTCAGAAGATTTTACCGTATAATCTCCATTAGCACCAACAACCAGCGATGTTAAACCTACATTATATGAATAGACTTCAGCTTTTGCTAAAAACTCATTTTTTATGAGAGACTCAATACTTTCACCAACAATTAACTCATCATAATTGTCCTTCATTGGTAGTTTAATGTTGGAACTCAATGGAGTTGCAGTAACTCCTAAAATAAAAGATTTTTCAAAAAACTTAAATAGTTTTGTAAATGAGTTGTAATGCGCTTCATCAATAATAACCAAACCGATATCTGAAATATCCAGCTTATCTTCGTTTAAACGGTTATTTAATGTTTCAACCATAGCAACAAAACAACTATACTGTGCTTGGTCGTCCAGGTTTGCTTTACTGTTTACTACTTTATTTTCAACACCAAACTCGGTAAGCATACCAGAAGTTTGTCGGCATAACTCAATACGGTGGGTCATTACCAATACCTTTTTTTTGTGGTGCTTTAAATACTGTCTTACAATTTCCGAGAAAATAACGGTTTTACCACCACCTGTAGGTAGCTGATATAGTAGATGATAATCTTCTGGAGCTTCTTCAAAACTTTTAAAAATTTTGTTAATAGCGCCTTTTTGATAACTATATAGGTTTTTACCTTCTTTTCTGTCTTCTAATTCTGATAATGAAATACTCGTGCTCATAAATTTTTCCAATGCGCAAAAATACGTTCTTTTCAAGGTTTATCAAGAATTTTTTAGAAATAATTGCAGAATCTTTTTCAACAACCCTCGTTTAAAACTTATTTTTGCGACTTCCTAGCTTTTCCTTATTTTATATGCTTATGTCAAATTCACAAATCCAACATTTTAAACTTTTCAAACCTTATGGTTTTATTAGTCAATTTGTAATTAATGGCAAACAGAAACGAAATAAAAGGCTTTTAGGTGAATTATATAATTTTCCTAAAGGAACTATGGCAATTGGACGTTTAGATGAAAAATCGGAAGGTTTGTTACTGCTTACTACAGATGGAGCAACCAGTACCTTTATTACAAGCAGTCAGATTGAAAAAGAATATTATGTACAAGTAGATGGCCTAATTACTCCCAACGCTATCCAAGTTTTAGCAACAGGAGTTCTTATTACAGTAAATAGCAAACCATACTTGACCAAACCCTCCAAAGTATTTGTTTTGGAAAAAACACCAAATTTCCCAGAGCGTGGAAGGAAAATAAGAGATGCTCGCCATGGTCCTACCAGCTGGATTTCCATTACGATAACGGAAGGTAAGTTTAGACAAGTGCGAAAAATGACATCAGCTGTTGGTTTTCCAACCTTGCGTCTAGTACGTGTGCGTGTAGGAACTATTACATTAGCAAACCTTAAAATGGGTGAAGTTGAAAGGCTTAAAGAAATTCAATAGCACTACTCTTTAACAACAATGAGTGTTGCTTTTACACCAGTTGCTAAATTCCACTGACTAGAAGCAATTACATTACCAGAATCATCTAAAATTTGTAATTCAGCTGTGTTTGGCCCAGATTCCCCTTGATTTAAAGCCTGAAAATCTATTTTGTTAAAGCCTTTTACCAATGGTAATTTAAATCCACTGAAGGTGGATTGTAAAAGCACATTGGATTGTACAATGTCATCATTTACAAAAATCCGAACACGATCGCCATCGGGATACATGTGATCTCTGTATATAATATTTACACGATCTGCTTTGGTTTTAAAATCGCCTAAATATTGTGTGGTTGTACTACCGCCTTGCGCACTTCTTGGGTCGTTTTCGGCATATCTAAGATGTTTATTCACTTGTTTCTCATATAACTCTCCTGGATTGCCAAATTCTTCTCCGAACATGGAAAATTGTTTTTTGTCCGTATTTAATGTTGAATTATTAGGAACTGATAATCCATTTATCTTACCTGAATTTGGTTTAGAAAAGCCGTTGTTTTCAATAGGAGAAATACTAATGCCACTATTACCCGAGTCATTTTTTACGGCAGGTATAGAAGTTGACGTGTTTGGATTACTATCAATTTGTGCATGTATAGGCGAACAAATTAACAGAATTAAGTAAACAACTACGATGTAACGGACAATATTCATTTTATAGGATCATGAAAATTTATTAAAGCTCATAATTCAAAAACTGTACCTAAATGTTATAAACAAGATAAATATATAGCAAATATGAGAAATTTATAAATCATAAAATAAAATTTAGGATAACATTAGTAATGGTAGCGCTTTCTGATGTTTTAGGTAATGATATATTTAGCTCTTAAATGTTAAAAATATGTTAAATAACTACTTTGCAATGCATAGTACTGTAACAAAATATTTCATGCGTCGTCTATAAAGTATACCAATCAAAAAAAATATAAACATTATGAGAACTTTAGACAGCAATCAATTATCAAAAAGAGCAAACTCTACAAATGGCTTTACTTGGAATAGTAAAAGACGTTTTAGATAATCATTAAAGTAAATAATTCATCAATCAATAAAAAATCAAAACATCATGAGAACTTTAGACAGCAATCAAATATCAAAAAGAACGAACAACACCAAGGGTTATACTTGGAATAGTAAAAGACGTTTTAGATAGTATTTAGAAAAATCATCAATCAGTAAAAACTGTCTATCAGCAGATAGATTAAAACACCAAGTCATGCAAGCATTAATTAAAATTTCCAGAGATTCCAATGAATTAATAACCTACCTTCAAAAAAGAATAACAATCCGGAAAAGATGTATTCAACATGGCGTATTGTGGACAGGAACAAAACGGTATATCCATTAATTTGAATTAGTTAAAGATGAAAAAAGCCAGCACAAGTTGCTGGTTTTTTTATAAAAATTTATATGGTACTGTTTTTGTTCTTAAAGAATCTAATTCTTAAATCGCTATTATTATGAGACATCACAGGAACTCCGAAAAAGTAAATGCAGGTTCTATGGCAGATATTGCATTTTTATTACTCATTTTCTTTTTAGTAACAACAACTATATCTATAGATGCAGGCATTAATAGGAATTTACCTGCCCTCTGCCCTACTAATGATTGTGCAACACCAGCTACTGAACACAATGTTTTACGAATAATTTTAAATGATGACAATGAAATTTTAATGAATAAAGAATTAGTGAGCTTTAGGGAAATTAATAACCTGGTTTCCGATTTTGTAAATAATAACGGTGATAAATCATGTAATTACTGTTCTGGAAAACAACTTTCCACGGCTTCAGAGAACCCTCAAAAAGCAATAGTTGTTTTAGAACATGATAGACAAACTTCTTATGAACTGTTTATTCAAGTACAGAATGAAATTAATAAAGCGTATGCGAAACTCCGAAATGAATATTCACAAAATAAATTTCAGAAATCAATTCAGGAACTATCATCGTCCGAACTTCAGGATGTAAAACATGCATATCCTATAAATATTTCTGAACCCAAATAATATTTATTTACTTTTCAATGCCTTCTAAATCCATAATAAAGGCATAATAAAGAGCTGTACGCTTATAACGTTCAAAACGTCCAGAGGCACCACCATGTCCAGTTTCCATATTACAATCCATAACTAGTAAATTATTATCTGTTTTAAGCGCACGTAATTTGGCTAGCCATTTAGCAGGTTCCCAATATTGAACTTGACTATCCCAATACCCAGTGGTAATTAACATATTTGGGTAGGCTTTAGCCTCCACATTATCATAAGGTGAATAGGATTTTATATAGTTGTAATACGTGGCATCTTTTGGATTTCCCCATTCATCAAATTCAAATGTTGTTAATGGAATGGTTTCATCTAACATGGTAGAAACAACGTCCACAAATGGAACTGCCGCAACAACACCATTCCATAATTCTGGTTTCATATTAATTATTGCTCCCATTAACAAACCACCAGCACTACCACCTAAAGCGTATAAATGTTTTGGACTTGTATAACCTTTAGCGACTAGGTGCTCACCAACGTTTATAAAATCTGTAAAGGTATTTTTCTTGTTGAGCAGTTTGCCGTTTTCGTACCATTCTCGTCCCATTTCTTGACCACCACGCACATGCGCAATGGCGTAAACAAATCCACGATTTAATAAACTTAATCTATCAGAACTGAAAGTTGGTTCTGTGCTATTTCCATAAGATCCATAAGCATAAAGTAATAATGGTGTTTCTGCTCCTAAAGCAATCCCTTTTTTATAGACTAAAGAAACTGGAATTTTAGTGTCATCCGTAGCTGTGGCTTCCAGGCGTTCAGATACATAATCATTTGAAGAAAAACCTCCCAGAACAGCCTGTTGCTTTAAAAGTTTCTGTCCTTTCGTATCCATATTATATTCATACGTGCTGTAAGGAGTTGTAAGAGATGTATAATTGTAGCGTAATTTATCAGTATCAAAATCCAAATTAGAAGTTGGGTAAGCTAAATAAGCAGCATCTTTAAAGTCTATGTAGTAATCTGTTGAATCATCCCAAGTTTTAACGCGTATGGTTGTCAAACCATTCAGTCGCTCACTTAAAACTAAATAGTTTTTAAATAAATCAAAATCTTGAAGGAGTATATTATTTCTATGGGGAATTACATCTTGCCAATTGTCCTTTGTACTTGTTTGTATTGGTGCTTTAACTAATTTAAAATTGGTAGCATTTAAATTTGTTCGAATATAAAAATCATCATTATAATGATCTGCATAATAAAGCAAATCACGTTCTCTAGGTTGTAAAATTTCCCATTCAGCATTTGGCGTATTTGCATTTAAAAAACGATACTCGGTTGAAAGTGTTTGGCTACTCACAATCATTAAATAATCTTTCGATTTTGTTTTAAAAACATTGCAATTGAATGTTTCATCGGTTTCTTCAAATATCAATTCGTCTTGAAATTGGTCTGTGCCTAAAACATGCTTGTAAATTTTATTGTGCCTAAGCGTCTCTGGATCTTGAGTTGCGTAAAAAACAGTTTTATTGTCGTTAGCCCAAACAGCGTTGCCACCTGTATTGCTTAATTTATCTGGCAACAACTCACCCGTTTCTAGGTTTTTAAAATAAATTTTGTACTGTCTTCTAGAAATGGTATCTATAGCATAAGCCATTAATTGATTATTTGGACTCACATTTTGACTACCTATACCATAATAAGGAAAACCTTCTGCCATTTCAGGGCCATTAAAGATAATTTGCTCTTCAGCGTCGGTTTCTATTTTCTTTCTGCAATATAATGCGTATTCAGAACCTGCTTCAAAGCGTGTATAATAAGAATATCCATTGTCATTTACTGGAACAGATTGATCTTCTTTTTCAATACGTCCTATTATTTCGTTATACAGTGTATCCTGAAAAGCATCAGTATGAGACATTGCTTTGTGTAAGTAGTCATTTTCTGCATTTAAATATGCTAAAACATCTTGAGTTTGTGCATCTGGATTTTTAGATTCTTTTTGCGCATCGCTTAAACGCAACCAAAAATAATCGTCAATTCGAGTGTCACCATGAATTGTTAATTCTTTAGGTGTTTTTTTTGCAATAGGAGCCTCATCGTTAATATTACTAACACCGTTTTGCTTTTCTTTTGTTTCACAAGCTGAAACAACAATTAAAAGCAATAAAAAATAGATTTTTTTCATAAGTTGAATAAGTTAAAAATTAGATTGATGTTAGTTTGCTTAAAATTAGATAATTAAATTAATTATTTATCATCTATTTCTTCATTTTTAATTCCATAAGCAATATTTACTTTTTTCCTACCCCATTCCTTGGCGGCTTTAATGTTCAAGCCCATGTAAATATCAATTTGTTTTCGCTTTCGAGCATGCATTTTATCTTTCACAAGATACAATCCTTCTAAACCTTCAATAGCAACAGGAGTATTATGAGTAAGACCTAAATTTAACAAGTCTCTAGAAACAGCAATGTATTTAAGTCCAGGTTTTAAACTATCTCCAAACGCTGTTATGTGCGGATTAGAATTGGTTTGATAGGATACCGAATTGTATGCAGTTGCTGTAACCTCAATTGATTTCCAAGAATATTCAGGAGGTTTTTCTGGTTTACAGCTGAAAACCAGACACATAATGAGCCCTAGTATATTAATATGTTTCATAGTGTTAATATAATTAAAGATAGTATTTTTTTAGCTTTACTTAACACATCTAACTTTTTTGTAACTTGACCAATAGATACTAAAATAAACTACAAATGAAATCTATTAAACTATTAGGCCTATCCTTTTTGCTCATTATGAGTTGTAAAGATGAGCCAAAACAAGAACAAATTATTGCAGAGGTTAATGAAGACGTTATAGTAACACCTGAAATGATGGAGCGTGCTAAAGGGATTCACGAACGTGTTATAACACTGGATACACACGACGATTTTAATGTGAATAACTTTACAGACTCTATTAATTATACTCAAGATTTAAAGTCGCAAGTTACGCTTCCTAAAATGAAAGCTGGCGGATTGGATGTTGCTTGGTTTATTGTTTATACGGGTCAAGACACCTTATCTGCAGAAGGTTATGCCAAAGCATATGAAACTGCCATGGGAAAATTTGATGCGATTCATAAACTAGTAACAGATATTGCTCCAGATCAAATTGAATTAGCACTAACCTCTGATGATGTTAGACGTATTCACGCTTCTGGTAAGAAGATAGCTATGATTGGTATTGAAAACGGTTATCCTGTTGGAACAGATATCAAAAACGTGGCGAAATTTTATGACTTAGGTGGCCGTTACATGTCGCTTGCTCATAATGGTCATAGCCAATTAAGTGATAGTAATACGGGTGAAAAAGATAGTGTATGGCTTCATAATGGATTAAGTCCATTAGGAAAAGAGGTGATTGTAGAAATGAACCGTTTGGGAATGATGATTGATGTCTCGCATCCTTCAAAAGAAGCAATGCGTCAAATGATTGAATTGACTAAAGCACCAATAATAGCCTCGCATTCATCTGCAAGAGCTTTATGTGATCATAGTCGAAATTTAGATGACGAACAATTACAATGGATGAAAGATAATAATGGTGTTGTGCAAGCAGTTGCATTGGATGCTTATGTAAATGCTGAAAAAGTAGCGGTTCGCGATGAAGCCTTGAAAAGCATTCAAAAAGAAGCTGCCGATTCGTTAGGTGTTAAATGGTATAGCTCACGAGAAGAAGTGATGGCTTTAAGTAATGAAGAACAAAATGAGTTTTTTGAATATTATGGTGATGTTGTGCGTTTAGCAAATGAAAAGGCTGAAACTATAGAAGGTTTTCCTCCTGCTGTAAATGTTGCCGATTTTGTTGATCATATAGATTATATGGTTGATAAAATAGGTATAAACCATGTTGGAATCAGTAGTGATTTTGATGGTGGTGGCGGAATTGAAGGCTGGCGCGATGCTTCAGAAACTTTTAATGTAACATTAGAATTGGTAAAACGTGGCTACACAGAAGCAGAAATCAGCAAGCTTTGGAGCGAAAATCTTTTACGCGTTTTAGACGATGTTCAAGCTGTAGCAAAAGACATACAAGCAAAAAGCAATCCGTAAAAAAATTTTAAATCATTAAATAATATAAAAACAGCATTGAAATTTTATAACCAATGCTGTTTTTCTTTATATCGAATCTATTGTAACTATTAATAGGTCAATAATTCTTTCAAGGCTGTTTCAAATTTTCCTTTTCCTAAATACTGTACTTCCAATTGATTTATAAATGGAATTGGTGTTTCCATACTAGCCACACGCTTTACAGGCGCATCTAGGTATTCAAAACAAGTTTCCATAATCAGGGATGAAATATCTGAAGCAATACCACCAAACAACGAATCTTCTTGTAAAATAATGGCACGACCTGTTTTTCTAACCGATTCAAAAATAGTTTCGGTATCCAAGGGTTGTAAGCTACGTAAGTCAATTAAATCTGCTTGAATATCTGGATTGTTATCTAAAGTTTCTAAAGCCCAATGTACAGCTGCGCCATAGGAAATAATGGTAACATCAGCACCCTCACGTAAACGGGCTGCTTTTCCAAAAGGAATGGTAAAATAATCCGTAGGCACATCCTGACGAATGCTTCTGTATAAAGCTTTGTGTTCAAAGAAAAGTACAGGATTTGGGTCGTTTATAGCAGTTGCTAACAAACCTTTGGCATCATATGGAAACGCTGGATACACCACTTTTAATCCTGGTGTCTTGGTAAACCAAGCTTCATTAGTTTGCGAGTGGAAAGGTCCTGCCGCAACACCAGCACCACAAGGCATTCTAACAACCACATCAGCGTTTTGATTCCAACGGTAGTGGGATTTAGCTAAATAATTTACAATCGGGTTAAAACCAGAAGTTGCAAAATCAGCAAACTGCATTTCCATTACAGCTTTCATTCCTGAAATAGAAAGTCCCATGGCTGCTTCCACAATAGCAGATTCGCAAATAGGTGTATTTCTAACACGTTCTTTACCAAATGCTTCTACAAAGCCATCAGTTATTTTAAAAACACCACCATATTCAGCTATATCCTGACCCATGATAACAAGGTTGTCATGCTGTTCCATGGATTGTTTTAAACCTTCAGAAATAGCATCAATTAGGCGTATTTCTTCGGTATTATAATTTGGTTTAACATCCTTATAATCAAATGCTTTGTAAACATCATTTAATTCAGTACTTTCATTAGGAATAATAGCGTCTTCATCAAAAGCTATTTGTAAATGTTCATTAATTTCATGAACAATAGCTTCTTTTATTTTTACTTCATTGGTTTCAGTTAAAATATTTTCCTCTTTTAAAAATGCTTGAAAATTTTCCAACGGATCTTTCTTTGCCCACATATCCATTAAGTCTTGAGGTACATATTTAGTACCACTCGCCTCTTCATGGCCACGCATTCTAAAGGTTTTAAATTCAATTAAAATTGGACGTGGATTTTCACGAACACTCTGCGCTAAATCACGCATAGTTGTATAGACTTCTATAATATTATTTCCGTCTATAATGTGTGATTCCATGCCATAACCAATACCACGATCCGCAATGTTTTCACAATTATATTGTTCACTGGTTGGTGTAGATAAACCGTAGCCATTATTTTCAACACAAAATAAAACGGGTAATTGCCAGACTGAAGCCACATTTAAAGCTTCGTGAAAATCGCCTTCACTAGTACCTCCTTCGCCAGTAAAAACGGCTGTAACTTGATTGGTATTTTGCAATTTACTAGCTAAAGCTATGCCATCTGCAACGCCTAATTGAGGTCCTAAATGCGAAATCATACCAACAATTTTAAACTCTTGAGTACCAAAATGAAACGAACGATCTCGACCTTTAGTAAAGCCATTAGCTTTACCTTGCCATTGACTAAATAAACGGTATAAAGGAATATCACGTGTGGTGAAAACACCTAAATTTCGGTGCATAGGCAAAATATATTCATCTGCATCCAAAGCCATGGTAACACCTACTGAAATGGCTTCTTGACCAATTCCTGAAAACCACTTTGAAATTCGTCCTTGACGTAAGAGTATCAGCATTTTTTCCTCTATTAAACGCGGTTTCAACATGCGTTTGTAGAGTTCTAATAATTCATGACTGTCAAGATTTGACTTGTTGTACCTTATATTACCCATACTTGTTACTATATGACTCATAAAAATTGTTTGTCAAATATACTATGAAATTGATAATTACAAATGTAAATCTAACAATAAATAGTATTACAAACTTTATAATGTTTTCGTACATTTGTAATACATACTTATTAAAATATTATCCTTATGAATACCATACCAAGTGTCAATTTAAAAGATTTTACATCAGGAGATCCAAAACGAAAACAGCAATTTGTAGATGCTATTGGAAAGGCATATGAAGAAATTGGTTTCGTTGCTCTTAAAGGTCACTTTTTAGATGATAAATTAGTTGATAATTTATATAGCGAAGTCAAAAACTTTTTTGAACTACCTTTAGAAACCAAACAAAAATATGAGATTGAAGGTATTGGTGGTCAACGTGGCTATATTTCCTTTGGAAAAGAAAGTGCTAAAGGCAAAAAAGAAGGTGACTTAAAAGAGTTTTGGCATTTTGGGCAGTTTGTAGAAAATGATCCAAAACTAGAAGCTGAATATCCTAAAAATGTAGAAGTTGAAGAACTACCTGAATTTAATAAAGCTGGTAAAGAAACGTACCGTATGCTGGAAAAAACAGCAAAATATGTTTTACGTGCTTTGGCGCTACATCTGGATTTAGAAGAGACTTATTTTGATGAATATATTCATAATGGAAACAGTATTTTACGTCCTATTCATTATCCTCCAATTCTAGATGAACCGAAAAATGCTGTCCGTGCAGCTGCTCACGGTGATATTAATCTAATTACTTTGTTAATGGGTGCTCAAGGTCGTGGTTTACAAGTTCAAAACCATAAAGGAGAATGGATAGATGCTATAGCAGAGCCAGATGAGTTAATGATAAATGTTGGAGATATGCTATCAAGACATACTAACAATAAATTAAAATCTACCATCCATCGTGTTATTAATCCACCAAGAGAGCTTTGGGGTACATCGCGTTATTCCATTCCGTTTTTTATGCACCCAGTAAGCGATATGAAATTAAATGTTTTGGAAAGTTGTATCGACGACGAAAATCCAAAACAATTTGATGATATTACCGCTGGCGAATTTTTAAATGAACGCTTAATTGAGTTAGGCTTAATTAAAAAGTAAAAATGGACTTACAAGATCAATTAAAAAATCTTTTTCCAGAACACATTCATGAAGAGCCTGAAAATTCGTCTGAAGCTACTAATGGTTTATGGATTCAAGATGATCCACTATTATGTAAGTATGAAAAACGGAAAGGTAAACCCATTACCATCATTGATGGTTATACAGGTGCCACTGAAGATTTCAAGGCTTTAGCTAAAGAACTAAAAACAACCTTAAGTGTTGGTGGTAGTTATAAAGATGATAAAATAATTATTCAAGGTGATTATCGCGATAAAATAATGGCCATTTTAAAAAGTAAAGGCTTTCATGTTAAACGCGTTGGTGGTTAATGGATAAAGACATTCTTCATATTACTAATGGTACACATTTAACAAACTATTTAAAAGAATTAGATGTTGCAGGCACATACCTAACTTGGCAAGAGATGTTATGTGAAGGTCCAACCTTGGTTCAAATAGATTCGAAACAATTTTTTGATAATCGAAAAAACTTTCTGAAAAGTACTTATTCCATAGCAATTAATGAAGAAGAAATAGAAAATGAATTATCAATTCTCAACCAAGCAGAAAATTTTTCTGAAATTGTGCTTTGGTTTGAATTTGATTTGTTTTGCCATATAAATTTACTTGGAGTTTTAAAATTACTTCAAGAAAGACAAATAAATTTACCCATTTATTTAGTATCGAGTGGCCGAATTGAAGGAGAAAAGAATTTAAAAGCTTTAACAGAATTACCTTCAGACCAATTATTGCTTCATTATAAAAATAAAGTATTGCTATTAGAATCCGATATGGAATTAGCTCGTAGTATATGGCATATATATTGTGGGAAAGACCATAATCTATTGAAACCTTATATTGTACAAAATTCGTCATTTAAATATTTAAGTAGTTGTCTTAAAGCGCATTTAAAGCGTTTTCCAAATTTAAAAAACGGATTAGGTGTTTTGGAGAAAAACATACTCACTATAGTACGAGATGAAGTTGTTAAGTCTAAAGGACATTTAGTGGGTTATGCATTGAATTTTCAAGGCTATTATGGGTATTCCGATATGCAAATTCATTATATTATAAACACCTTATCTATCTTTTTTGATGAAACAGAAAACAGCATCAAACTAAATAGAAAAGGACATGAAGCCTTAATAGGTCTTCATAATTTTGCTGCCGAAATAAATAATAACATGGTGTATGGTGGTGTTAATCGATTAGATTTCTATTTCAGCACACAACGAAACGAACTTATAAAAAATAAAACATGCCAATAAAAGAATCTGAATTGATATTGAATCCAGATGGTAGTGTATATCATCTAAACTTAAAACCAGAAAACATATCTAAAACAATCATATTTGTTGGTGATCAGGATCGTGTTGAAAAAATTACGAAACATTTCGATTCAATAGAATTTACAACGCAAAAGCGCGAGTTTAAAACACAAACCGGTACTTATAAAAATAAACGTTTAACCGTCATATCTACTGGAATTGGCCCTGACAATATAGACATTGTAATGAATGAACTGGATGCTTTAGTAAATATAGATTTAGAAACAAGACAACCAAAACAGAATTTAACATCTTTAAATATTGTTCGGGTTGGGACATCTGGATCTTTACAAAGTGACATTCCAGTTGATAGCTTTTTAATTAGCTCCCATGGGTTAGATTTGAATGGACTGCTTCATTTTTATCAGATAGAGAAATTTACAAATCCCGATGTTGAAACAGCCTTTATTAAACATACAAAATGGGATGCTAATAAAGCAAAACCTATTTTAATTGCAAATAGTGAATCTTTAGAAAAACATTTTTCTTCCTCTAAAACTTATGCTGGTATTACGGCAACTGCTGTTGGGTTTTATGGCCCACAAGGGCGTGTTTTACGCCTACCCATTAAAGATGTAGATTTGAACACCAAAATGGATTCATTTGCCTATCAAAATCATCGTATCACTAATTTGGAAATGGAAACATCTGCTATTTATGGATTATCAAAGTTATTAGGGCATCAAGCCTTATCATTGAATGCCATAATAGCTAATAGAGCGAATGGTACCTTTAGTCAAGACTCTAAAAAAGTAGTTGAAAACTTAATAACCTACACTTTAGATAAAATGACTTCATTATGAATACAGTAAAAATAGGTGGTGTTCCAGAGCATTTTAATTTAGCATGGTATTTAACCCTAAAAAATGGGGAGTACAAACAAGAAAATATCAATTTACGTTGGCATGATTATCCTGGTGGTAGTGGTGCAATGAGTAAAGCATTAAGAAAAGGTGACATTGATATTGCTGTCATACTCACCGAAGGTATTATTAAAGATATTATTGAAGGAAATCCTTCTAAAATTGTTCAAACCTATGTGGAAACACCTTTAATTTGGGGAATTCATGTTGGAGCAGATTCACCTTACCAATCCATAAATGATTTAAAAGAAACAAAAGCAGCTATTAGTCGCTATGGTTCTGGATCTCATTTAATGGCTTATATTAACGCACAAAACAATAACTGGAATTTATCTAAAGATTTACAATTTGAAGTTGTTAAAAATTTAGATGGCGCAGTAAATGCGCTTACAAATGGTTCTGCAGATTATTTTATGTGGGAAAAATTCATGACAAAACCCATAGTAGATAAGGGTATTTTTAGACGTCTTGGAAACTGCCCTACGCCTTGGCCCTGTTTTGTAATTGCAGTTAGTAATGATTTTATTGAAAATCGCTCAAATGAATTACAAACCATTTTGAATATTATTAATAATTCCACAAAAAACTTCAAAACAATTCCTGATATCGACAAAGTCATTGCAGCGCGTTATGATCAAAAATTAGAAGACGTTCAGGAATGGTTATCCCTAACCGAATGGTCTCAAAATAATATGAGCCAAGTAACAATCCACAAAATCCAAGAGCAGCTATTAGCATTGGATATTATTCCTAATATAGTTCCTTATGATGCATTGGTGCATAATTTAGGGTAAGAAGCGTCTGTATAAGTCGCTTTTTTTTAATCCACCTAATCTCATTATTAATGTTAAAACGATATAGGATTACTATTTTTATGACGTATTATTTTAACAAATTCGTGAAAAACAAAAACAAATTACCTAGTAATCACGTCTTTAAAAATGAACCTTACATCGATAAATGTTAAAAATTCTTTAATTTTTAAGTTAATTGCTTTATATTTGACCCTTGAGTTAAACTAAATTCATCGCTTATGCTATTAACGATTACTATTTTACTCTCTTTTTTGGTTGCAGTTAATTTTTTATTACTAATCTTTAGTTGTAACAAAACTCCAAAGCGTGCATCCCAAAAAATTGAAAACAGACCAACATTCGTTGTTACCAAAAATATGGTTGTTACTTCTGAATCTAACCAATTAGCACCTACAGGTAGTTAATAATAAGTTTACTTCTTTTACGCAACCTTTTGCTTAAGTATGCATCTATTCATAAACAAAACTATGAAGTTTGCATCTTTCACTATATTAATTGGCATATCCCTTTGTGCTTCAATTTGTTGTCCAGGTGAGGATGACTATGTTTTTAATAACACCATTATTAAAAATGATACGATTATCCAAATAGAAAATAATAGCACTAACTTTCAAGTGGATGATACGATTTATATATCTACTGTGTTAGAAAATGAGCAAGTTTCTACTAATGCTAGTATTGTTTATCTGACAGATTTTGTTTCAGATTCACCGGATAGCTTCTACTATTATTATATAAACCTATACAAGGAAACAGCTTATGGAACATATGCTTTAATTGAATTAAATGAAAATGCTTTAGAAACTATAGATGGTGAAACATTTATTGATTATCAAAGTTTAATTGTCCGTTGTGATTTAGATAGTTCTGTATTCAGAAATAAATTTGGCATAAAACTCCTTGAACCTGGTACTTATTATCTGTCGGGCTCATTAAATTACAACACTGAAGTTGCTGAAATAATCCAGATTTCCACGAGTTACTCCAGAAATCAAGGAATTACTATATATTCAAAAATTATGAATTCTGGAGATGATGGACGTTATTATTTTACCGTAAACTAATTACCATTTTATTGGAGAAAGCCCTTTGTTTTTTAAAACCAGATTGGTTTTACTAAAGTGTTTATTTCCAAACCAATACCCTCTATTGGCGCTTAATGGCGATGGATGTCCACTCATTAAAATGGTGTGTTTTTTGGTATCAATTAATTTAGATTTCTTTTTAGCAAAACCACCCCAAAGTAAAAAAACTACATCATTTTGTTTATCACTAATAGTCTTAATAATTGAATCCGTAAACAGCTCCCATCCTTTGTTTTGATGACTGCCTGCTTCATGCGCTCTAACGGTTAAAGTTGCATTTAAAAGTAATACACCTTGTTTTGCCCATTCCTCCAAATTTCCACTTACGGGATATGGCTTAAAAATATCGGATTCTAGTTCTTTAAAAATATTTTTTAATGAGGGTGGATGGGCAATTCCATCATGAACGCTAAAACATAATCCATTTGCTTGACCGAAACCATGATAAGGGTCTTGGCCAATAATTACGACTTTAATTTCTTGGAATGGGCACATATTAAAAGCCTTAAATATTTCTGAAGCTGGCGGGTAACAGGTGTTATTTTTATACTCATCTTTTACAAATTCTACTAATAACTTAAAGTAATCTTTTTTAAATTCATTTTGTAAATAAGGTTTCCAGCTTTCGTGAATATTCACCTCCATATTTTATTATTTTTTTATGTCAGCACTAAATTAATACTATCTTTAGTGCCATAAAACATTATCTCTTGAAAAATTTAAAATTTCCAACAGCACAAACAATTTTACTTATAATTGCTGGTTTAGTAGCTTTACTTACCTGGATTATTCCCGCAGGAAAGTACGATACACTCACTTATAATAAAGCAGGTAATAGCTTTACTAAAACCCATTTAGAAATAACAGAAACGCTACCAGCTACACAAGAAACTCTAAAAACATTAAATATAAATATTCCTATAGAAAAATTTACCGAAGGTGATATTTGGAAGCCCATTTCTATTCCTAATACCTATCAGGTTGTTGAAGCTAAACCACAAAGTTTAGTAGCATTTTTTCAATCACCCATAAAAGGAATAATAGAAGCCTCTGATATAATTTTTCTTGTATTAATAATTGGTGGATTAATTGGGATTATGAATTATACTGGCGCTTTCGATGCTGGAATATCCTGGTTGGCAGTGGCACTTAAAGGTCATGAATATATTTTAATAATATTAGTAACAACCCTTATTGCTTTGGGAGGAACCACATTTGGTTTAGCCGAAGAAACCATAGCCTTCTATCCTATTTTAATTCCCATGTTTTTAGCTGCAAAATATGATGCAATGGTGCCACTAGCTACTATCTATTTAGGGTCATCTATTGGAACTATGTTTTCAACTGTTAATCCATTTAGTACCATAATAGCGTCTGATGCAGCTGGAATTAACTGGACAACTGGATTAACTGGTCGGGTAATAACATTAATTATAGGTGTTATAATTTGTATTGTCTACATTTTAAGATATGCAAATAAGGTAAAAAAGGATCCTACTAAATCCATTATTTATAGTCAAAAAGAAGAAATTGAATCCCATTTCGGAACTAAAACTGATAATATAACAAAACTAACCACAAGGCTTCGTTTAACACTTATAGTATTTACACTTTGTTTTATAGTTATGATTTATGGTGTATCTCAATTAGAATGGTGGTTTGTAGAAATGACAACCGTTTTCTTTGTTGGTGCTATTTTAATAGGCATTATTGGAAAAATTCAAGAAACTGTTTTTGTAGAAACCTTTGTTAAAGGCGCATCAGACTTACTTGGCGTAGCTTTAATTATTGGAATTGCGCGTGGTGTATCTGTATTAATGAATGATGGTTTAATTAGCGACACCATGCTTTATCATGCAAGTACAGCAACCGAAGGTATGAATAAGGGCGTATTTGCAAACGCTATGTTATTTATTTATAGTGGCCTTTCATTTTTCATTCCTAGTTCTTCTGGAATGGCTGTTTTAACTATGCCTATTATGTCTCCGTTGGCTGATACGGTTGGTTTTGGTCGTGAAATTATTGTTAACTGTTACCAATATGGTATGGGTTTATTTGCTTTTATAAATCCTACTGGATTAATTCTAGCATCTCTAGCTATTGTAAAAGTTGGTTATAACAAATGGCTAAAATTTGTATTACCACTTTTACTAATATTAACTATTTTTACTATGATTATTATTACACTTCAAGTGTACCTATAATCTTAAAAAAAGTTATTGTGTTTTATCAGTATTTAAAAATTCAATGATTTTTGTGTTTACCATATCGGCTTGGTCAACTGTTAAAAAATGTCCAGCTTTTTCAATGATTTCGCCTTGACCCTTTGGAATTAATGTTTTGGCCATCTGAATTGTTTTGCTATTATTAATGACATCATCATCGCCGATTAAAACGAGAACTGGCATTTTCAATGACTGAAAATCTCGTTTAGAAAACGGTTTCATATCAAAGAAAAATTTATTAATAGAATCATTGGCTTCCGATTTGTAGTACTGATTTAAATACGTCTTATCAATATTACCTACATTGCTTGACATAGACTTTAAGCTCTGTTCAATTTGTTTTTCTTCAGAAGAAAAAAGAGCTATTATATTTTTTAATAAATCGGTACTCGGCCTAATCCAAATAAATGTTTGTGCAGGACTTAACAACACCATTTTCTTAATACGTTCCTGATTTTGCAAGGCAATTTTCATAGAAATCCATCCACCTCTTGAAGCACCAACAAGCGTAAATTCTTTGAGTTTGAGTTTATCAAAAATTTCATTGTACCAAATAGCAATTTGCTCCACATCATCAAACGTACCTGTCTTAAAGGATTTTCCTGGTTCTAAAATAAAATCGATTGCAAATAACCTATGTGCGTTTGATAGTGCTTTAGCATTAGGATACCACATAGTGGAACTTGCATTCATACCGTGTAATAAAACCAAAGGCTCTCCATTGGTTGGACCACTTACTACTACATGAGCGGTACCAAAACTGGTAGGAATATATAATTCTTCAACTGGAATATCCCATAATTTTAAAGATGCATCATAGGCTTCAAAATAGGGTTTAAGTTTTTCATTTGGTTGTGTAATATAATCTGGTTGTTCAGTATATTTTAAATAATCTGGTTTACAAGATGTAAACACAATAATTAAAGTAAGTAGCAATGAATTTTTTAAGAATTTCATAAATTAATTTTGTAATTCCTCAAATCTACATAATAATAGAGTGAACTTATACTTTTATGTTTGGATAAGTTTTAAAACTTAATACGTATTTTTGTTAATCTAAAAAAAGTTATCCCTTTTCATAAGGACAATTTATGATACATATCCACAAAAAAACGCTCCAAGACCTTGAGTTTTCAACAATTTTACAACAAGTAAGTGAGTTGTGTGTAACAGCTTTAGGACATGAAGCAACCTTACAGATTTCCCCTTTAAGAGACAAAGAAACGGCTGTAAAATCATTACAACTAACCAATGAATATTTGGCTTCGTTATTAAATGAAAATCGTATTCCTAATCATGGCTTTGAAACCATTACCAAGGAATTAAAGCTATTAAAAATAGAAAACACCTATTTAGAAACGCACAGTCTGAAAAAAATAGTATCTATTTCTATTACGGCTAATGATATTATTTTATTCTTAAAAAAATTTCAAGAGTATTATAACAATTTATATGACTATGCTTCAGACATTGAAGTAACTAAAGTTTTAATTGAAGAAGTTGATAGTATTGTAGACCGATTTGGTGATGTAAAGGATCACGCTACACCACTTCTAGAAGAGTTAAGACAAGGGATAAATAAGATTAAAGGAAAAATTAATCAAAGCTTTTCATCGGCATTACACACCTATCATCAATTAGAGTATTTAGATGATATTAGAGAAACTGTGGTAGATAATAGGCGTGTTTTGGCTGTTAAAGCCATGTACAGACGAAAGGTAAAAGGTGCCATTATGGGTGGTAGTAAAACAGGGAGTATTGTTTATATCGAGCCTGAAACCACATTACAATATACCCGAGAACTGAACAATCTAGAATATGAAGAAAATGAAGAAGTTATTCGAATTTTAAAATCGCTAACCAATTTTATTCGGCCATTTTTACGACTACTAAATCAGTATCAAGCATTTTTAACGGAAATGGATGTTATTTCTGCCAAAGCAAAATATGCGAAATCCATGGACGCTATTTTGCCTGAAATAAATGATAATCGCGAACTCTATTTACGCGATGCGTTACACCCTTTATTGTATTTAAGCAATAAGAAAAAAAACGAAAAAACCTATCCGCAGTCTATTAAATTAACACAGGAAAACCGAATAATTGTTATTTCTGGACCGAATGCTGGTGGTAAAAGTATTACATTAAAAACGGTAGGTTTACTTCAAATTATGCTACAATCTGGATTTTTAATTCCGGTTCATGAGCGCAGCCATGTGTTTTTATTCGATAGAATTATAACAGATATAGGTGATAATCAATCTATAGAAAATCATTTAAGCACCTACAGTTACCGCTTAAAGCAAATGAACTATTTTTTGAAGAAATGTAATAAAAACACCTTATTTCTTATTGATGAATTTGGAACAGGGTCAGATCCAGAACTTGGAGGTGCATTAGCCGAAACCTTTTTGGAAGAATTTTACCATCGTGAAGCCTTCGGAATCATTACAACCCACTACTCCAATCTTAAAATTTTAGCCAACGAATTACCGTATATGCAAAATGCCAATATGATGTTTGACGAAAAAACATTAGAACCTATTTACAAGTTGGCATTAGGGCAAGCCGGAAGTTCTTTTACTTTTGAAGTCGCACAAAAAAACGGGATTCCCTATAGTTTAATTAACCGTGCCAAAAAGAAAATTGAAAAAGGCAAAGTGCGATTTGATAGAACGATAGCAAAACTTCAAAAAGAGCGTTCCAAATTAGAAAAAACGGAACAATCCTTAAAAGAAAACGAACGTAAAAAGCAGACAGAAGCTGAAAAATTAGAAGAAATAAATATTAAAATTCAGAAAAAACTAGAAAGCTACCAAGAATTATATGATAGCAATCAGCGACTTATTTATTTAGGTCAGAAAATTGATGACTTATCAGAAAAATACTTTAATAATAAACAAAAACGGGAACTCATGAATGAGTTGTTTAAGCTGGTTCAAATAGAAAATTCGAAGCGTAAAAAAACAACCGTTAAAAAACAAAAAGCTGAAAAAGCTAAAGTTGAAAAAGTAAAACAAGAAGCCGAAAAAACCGTTGCTGTTATTCGTAAAAAGAAAAAAATAGCTAAAGAAAAAGAGAAAAATAAACCTGTTCCGCCACCTCCTATTTTAAAAGTTGGCGATCGTGTTAGAATGCAAGACGGCCGAGCTGTAGGAAGTATTGATAGTATTGAAAAAAATAAAGCCATTGTTAATTATGGTATGTTTACAACAAATGTAAGCTTGGAGCAGTTAGAATTGGTTGAAGCCATTAAAAAGTAAGAATTTAATGTGCTACTGTAAATGTTTTATTCCCTGATAATTAATTCTTCCGTATTTTTGTAATATGACACACGAATTACCAGATAATAAACAATTAATTCTCTTTGATGGTGTTTGCAACTTATGCAACAATGCCATTAATTATGTAATAAAACATGATAAGCATGATGTTTTTGTTTTCGCGCCTTTGCAAAGTGAAATAGGTAAACAAATTATTAATGCGTACCATATAGATGTCAGTAAAATGGATTCTATTTTGTTGTATTCTTCAAAGAAAGGAATCGCATACAAATCAACAGCAGCTTTAAAAATTGCATCGCATTTAGGATTTCCGCAAAATATGCTCATAATATTTTTCATTGTTCCAGCATTTATTAGAAACTGGGTCTATGATTATATTGCGAAAAATCGCTACAGGTGGTTTGGTAAAAAAGATGCCTGTATGATTCCTACAAAAGAATTAAAAGCAAAATTTATGAATTAACTGATTTATTATTTTTTTATTATACTTTTGACTATTATGAAACATCTATTAACATCTATTTTCCTTTTAACGTTTTTTGCGGTTTCTTTCCAATCATATGCACAAATAGATGATGAATATTCAAACCTAACTACCAACAAAAATGAATTTTCACTTGAGTTGTTACAGTTAATCAATGGTGTATATCAAATTTCATATGAACGTAGTTTTTTTAATGACTTTTCGGCCTCACTAGCATTGGGCTATAAAGGAAAAGAGGGCTTAATAGGTTTTTCTGGAATAGACAAGCCCAAATTAACAACAGGTGATGTTTTTTATACTGGATTTCAAATCATTCCAGAAATTAGATATTATTTACCACAAACATCTAAAAAGGCTTTAACAGGTTTTTATCTTGGAGCGTATTTAAAATACTCCAATTATAAATCGGAGTTATCGGGTTCTTATACTTCCAGCGGAGTTACTTACGATTTAGAATTTGATATGAAACTTGACATTACCTCAATCGGATTAATGGTTGGTTATAAATTACCAATTACCAAACATTTGAATATAGATTTTATGATTGCTGGGCCAGGATCTGGAAATTACAATTTTAAACTTATCAATAAAAAAGACTTACCTGAAGAATTTTATGATGACTTAAATCAAGCATTGGAAGATTATAGTATATTAGATTTTATAAATGGAGACTTCAGGTTTTCCGAAGTTAACAGAAGGTCACAATTTAATGCCTTTTCATTTAGATACGGAATTGCATTAGGCTATACATTTTAACACAAATTAATAATTAAAACAAAAACTATGAAAAACTCACTAAAACTAACGGCCATTTTGTTAATGGTAATCACCTCCAGCTGTTCTGGAATAAAGGTATTAGATGCCTGGAAATCAGATTCAGCTGCAAATATTACTGATAATAATATCTTGGTTATTTCAAGAACAGATAATAAACAAGCTCGCATTGCTTTCGAACAGGAAATAGCTAAACAATTACGAGCAGAAGGCATGAAAGCTACCGAAAGTTTTAAAGAAATGCCAAACTTTAATCATGATGAAAAACTCACTGAAGCTCAACAGAAAAATTTTAAAGAATTTTTAGAAAATGAAGGTTATGATGCTGTAATTGTAACAGTTGTTAAAGACTACCAAGAACGTACAGAAACAACTCAAGATGGTGGTTACTATGCAGGTGCAAGCTATATGCCAGCTTATTATCCTGGTTATTATGGTGGTTTTTATGGCTATTATGGGAATCCGTTTTCATATTCAACCTACGGAAGTTACGTACCTATGAGCTCCACAACTCAAGTGGTAAAAACGTATATCGTTGAAACAGTGGCATACGATTTAACTCAAGAAGACGGTAAGCAACTAGCAGCTGTTGTTACTACAAAAATTGATGACCCACAGAATGTAACCAAAAATGCGGTAGAATACACAGAAAAAATTACAAAAGCCTTAACGGACAAGTAATTTTTATTTTTTTATAAAATTTTAAAAGCCTTGAATTTTCAAGGCTTTTTTCTGTTTTACATTGAAAAGATTCCTGAAAGATACCTTTTGTTAGTTTATAAAATAAAGGTCCTGATGTTTATCAAGACCTTTATTTAAACTAACCTAAAATTAAACTTAAAAAAAACTAAACTATCATGTCATGATATACATCACGGTTATGATGGTTTAAAAGTAGTTAATCAGGCTAAACCCAATAACATAATATCGATAAAACGAAATTATATTTGTTGAATAAAAAAAAAGTGCAAATAGTCTCTATGAAATGCACACCTGTTAAAATAAATATTTTATAAATTGAAAATCAACAACTTAAACAAAGATTAAGATAATTTAATTTGTAATTAGCAATAGTTCTAGATGATTAACTTATATTTAAAGAGATAGAAAAAGCTGTTAAACCGATTAAATGAACAACAAATTTATGCCTGTAATTTGGCAAATTTCAGCCTTACATTTAACTAATAATCGCACACAAATTCGTGGTGTTATATTAAAAAATACACCTGCAAATTTTACAAATTCTAAAGGTTTTATAATTAATTTATTAAAAGTAATACAATCGTATTTTATTAAAGCATGTGCTCATCAATCTATAACTGTAGAGTCCAATGGCGTAACATATCATACCGAAACAGATGGTAGTGGTAGTTTTCAAATAATAACCAATCAGCATCATAAAGGTTCTATTTTGATTAAGATAGCAAATGCTACAAGGCCATTACGTATAGAACAAGATTATCCTATTATTTTTTCAAATTTAAAAAGTGAAATTGATGTTATTTCAGATATTGATGATACCATAATTGTTTCCAATACAGCTAACTTTTTCAAGCGTATTATAACTCTAGCATTTCAAACACCACAAAAACGCCAAGTTATTGCTTATACTCAAAATTTATTAGAGAGTTTCCGTAATAGAGGCGCAAACTTTTATTTTGTCTCTAAAAGTGAAAGCAATCTATTTGGACTTATTTGTACATTTATAAAACACAACAAATTACCAAAAGGAACCTTATATCTTACGCCTCACTTAAAATTTTTACAGCTTTTTAATTCAAAAAAACCAAGTAACTTTAAAATTAATCACATTAAATTTATAATTGAAAATGCTCCTTTGAAAAAATATATTTTATTAGGTGACGATACCCAAAGAGATATGGAAATATATGCTGAAACTGTTCGGTCTTTTCCAGATAGCGTTTTGAAAATTTACATTAGAAAAACTAGTAATCGTGAACCCTCATTAAGTCAAAAAAAAATGATGACTATTTTATTAGATTCAGGTGTTCCAGTTACATATTTTAAATCGGCAGATATTTTTGATATGAATGATATTCTAAAAATTTAAGTGAAATGAAGTTACTTTTTATTGTTAATCCTATTTCGGGTGGTTTAGATAAAGACCCTTTTTTAAAAGAAGCAGGTAAAATTTGTTTTGAGTATGGTGTGGATTATAAATTTTTTAAAACCACTGGGAAACATGACGAAATTCATTTACAAAAACTATTAGACGCGTTTCAACCTGATCGTGTCGCTTCTATTGGAGGAGATGGCACCACCCTGTTTTCAGCTAAAGTACTGATAGACACTCATATTCCATTAGGAATTATTCCATTTGGTTCGGCAAATGGATTGGCTATGGAACTTTCGGTAAATACCAACAAAAAATTAGCGTTAATAGATATTATTACGTCTGAACTTATAGGTAATTTAGACATGATTTTAGTAAATAATAAATACCACGCTATTCATATTGGTGATGTAGGCGTTAATGCACAAATAGTTGAAGGATATGATAGTGATGAAAATCGTGGCATGATAACCTATGCAAAATATTTTATTGAACAATTACAAAAAAGTAAACCATTTTCCATAGAAATTGAGGCAAATAATGAAACCATACAAACAGAAGGTGTTATGGTTGCTATTTGTAATGGTCGGAAATATGGAACTGGAGTTCCTGTAAATATCCATGGAAACCCAATGGATGGTAAGTTTGAAATTGTTATCATTTCTAAAATGGAGGTTAAATCTATTCTTAAAGCTGGCTTATCTAAATTTGATGAAACTTTTTTCGATTCCGAAAATTCACACATCATAAAAACGGAAGATGCAGAAATTCGTTTCAATAAAAAGCGTCTTTTGCAATTAGATGGTGAAGTTATAGGGGAATTTAAAGACCTTCAAGTTAAAATATTACCTGGAGCTATTAAATTAATTACAACCTCTAAAAATGTATATGTATAGAGCTTTGTGCTATAGCTTACTAATTTATAATATTATAAAAATACGTGCTAAAAAAACTAAATAAAACAGACCTTAAAGATTTTCTAGATGAAAAAGTCGAACAATACAATACTCGAGAATTTCTTGAAACAGACCCTATTAAAATTCCACATACCTTCTATAAAAAAGAAGATATAGAAATTTCTGCCTTTTTAACAGCCACTATTGCTTGGGGCAATAGAAAAAGCATTATTAATAATGCGCAGCGTATGATGGATATGCTAGACCATGAGCCGTATCAGTTTATTATGAATCATCAAGAATCGGATTTAAAAGCTTTGGAGCCGTTTGTTCATAGAACGTTTAATGGTTTAGATTTTATTACTTTCATATACGGTTTGCGCCATATTTACAACAAACACAAGGGGTTAGAAGCCGTTTTTGAACACCATGCAGAAGCGTTAAGTCTTCAACCCGCTATTCATCATTTTAAAAAAATCTTTTTTGAAATTGAACATTTACCCAGAACACAAAAACATATTTCAGATCCTTTAAAAAATTCAGCCGCCAAACGCATTAATATGTTTTTACGTTGGATGGTAAGACCTGAAAATACAGGTGTAGACTTCGGAATTTGGCAATCACTTCACACCAAACAATTATCCTGTCCTTTGGATGTCCACTCTGGAAATGTGGCAAGAAAACTAGGTTTATTAACCAGAAAACAAAACGATGCTAAAGCCTTATTAGAACTAGACACCAACCTTCGAAAATTAGATGCAAATGATCCTGTAAAATATGATTTTGCCCTTTTTGGATTAGGCGTTTTTGAAAGCTTCTAACTTAATTCAGTATCTTTAAATATAATATTAACACAACTCTTTTTTATGAAAAAACTACTTTTATTTTTTAGTGTTTTATCGTTTATTTCTGTTCAATCTCAAAATAGAAAAATTCCAGCAGACACCATGGTGGTTACAAACCACAGTACAACCATTAACGGTGTTGGTTTAAATTACTCGGCAACAACAGGTACACAACCTGTTTGGAATTCAGATGGTGAGCCTATTGCTACTTTATTTTATACGTATTACCAGCGTAGTAATGTGAAAGATAAAGCTAACAGACCGTTAGTTATTTCATTTAATGGAGGACCAGGATCTGCTTCTGTTTGGATGCATGTTGCTTATACAGGTCCACAAATTTTAAAAATTGATGATGAGGGATATCCTATACAGCCGTATGGTATAAAAAGTAATCCATTTTCTATTTTAGATGTGGCTGATATTATTTTCGTAAATCCAGTAAATACTGGTTATTCTAGAATGATAGCTGATAAAGATGGCAAATTACCAGACCGAAAAAACTTTTTTGGCATTAACGCAGACATTAGTTATTTGGCTGAATGGATAAATACCTTTGTAACACGACATAATCGTTGGGAATCACCAAAATATCTAATAGGAGAAAGTTATGGTGGTCCTCGTGTTATGGGTTTAGCTGAAGAATTACAGAATTCGCAATGGATGTATTTAAATGGTGTTATTTTAGTATCGCCAGCCGATTATAAAATCTACTCTACCGACCAACCTATTTATTCTGCATTAAATTTACCATATTTTACAGCAGCTGCATGGCACCAAAAGGCATTATCACCTAGTCTTCAACAAAAAGATTTATCAGAGATATTACCAGAGGTTGAAACCTATGCCATTAATACTCTTATGCCTGCTATAGCGAAAGGCGGTTTTATTTCTGAAGTTGAAAGAGATAATGTAGCTGAAAAAATGAGCTTATATTCGGGCTTAAGTAAATCATCAATTCTAGATCATAATTTAAATATACCAACTAGTTTTTTCTGGAAGGAATTATTACGCGATCGTGGATATACTATAGGAAGATTGGATTCACGTTATTTGGGTATTGATAAAATGGCTGCTGGAAATTCGCCGGACTATAATGCAGAATTATCATCTTGGTTGCATTCCTTTACGCCTGCTATTAATTATTATTTGCGTGAGCATTTAGATTTTAAAACAGATATAAAATATAATATGTTTGGTGATGTACATCCATGGGATAGACAAAATGATAATACCAGAGACCGATTACGTCAAGCTATGGCGCAAAACCCCTATTTAAAAGTATTGGTGCAATCTGGTTATTATGATGGAGCTACAACCTATTTTGCTGCTAAATATACGGTTGGACAATTGGATCCTTCTGGCACTATGAAAGATCGGTTTACGTTTAAAGCATATAGAAGTGGCCATATGATGTATTTGCGTAAAGAAGATTTAAAAGCTGCTAACGACGATATTCGTATGTTTATTAAAAACTCTTTAGCGAATGGTAAATCGGCTAAATATTAGTTTTACTTTTTATTAAAATCTTAAAATAAAAAACACCTGGTGATTTGTTTCATCAGGTGTTTTTTTTATTACTAAATAATTAAATTACCCTTTTAACCACGCATTACGTAATTCTTTTTGAGCATCTGTTGCATTTGCCTTGGCGTGTAAACTATTACCTTTAGTATATGTAGGTGTTAATGTAGTTTTGATAATGATATCTTTTCCGTCACGACTTAAAACAACGTTAATATCTTGACCTTCTTTCCAACCAAATACATCTTGGAATACCTTATTTGCATTTTGTAAGGAAACAGGTGTTCCGTCTATAGATTTAATGACATCATTTGGCATAGCACCTTGTTCTTTCCAGAAACTATTTCCTAGAACATTTTCTGTGAAAAAGATAGTACCTTCACCTTGATTAGCAGAAACAATCAATGCGCCATTCCCTTGAATATAATTTGTTTTTACTTGGCCTTCACCAATCTCTAAACCTACTTTTTCAAAAAATACATTATAATCAATTGGCACATCACCAATCACGTGATTATCAAAAAATGTACGCAAAGTTGGGTAGGTCATTGCAACAATCTCGTCTATAATTTTATCATCATCAAACGGCTTATTTTTACCGTATTTCATTGATAATTCTTTCATAAGCGATAAAATTCCACGTTTACCATCACTACCTTCACGAATTAAAATATCTAAACACATTCCTATTAAAGCTCCTTTTTGATATACGTTATAGTACTGATTAGAATAAGGTTCATCAAGAACGTTTTCACTCATGATAGTAAAACTCATGGCATCATTCATGCCTTTTGCAGCACCAATTTTATCCATTATTTTCTTGTAAAAATCGTCTTCTGACACCAAACCTTGATCCACTTGAAAAAGGGTTGCAAAGTATTCTGTTACACCTTCGTACATCCATAAATGCTTTGAAAATGTAGGCTCATAATAATCAAAATAGTGAATGTCTTCAGAATGGACACTTAAAGGTGTAACAATATGAAAAAACTCATGCGATACAATATCAATCATACTTTTGTCCAATGCACTTTGAGGCATAGATTCTGGCATAACAACCACTGTTGAAGTATGGTGCTCTAATGCACCAAATCCTTTTGGAGAATCTGCTTTGCCGTCCGATAAATACACATAAATGTCATAGCGAGGCGTGCTATTTATGTCTCCTAAATAGGTTTTTTGTGCTAACATCATTTTTTGCATAGCCTCTTTCATTCCAGCAGCTGTATGAATTCCGTTTGGTGAGTAAACACTTAATACAATTTTAATATCACCAACTTGAAATTCTTCAACATCCAATTTTCCATACATCATTGGATTATCTGTAATATCAAAATAACGAGGTGCAAAATAAGATGATGTTGTTACGTTACCATCAGCACTTGTTTTGGTATCTGCAATTTGCAAAGCTGACGTTCTAACAAAATCAGTAGGTGCAATTACATCTAATTTGTACTGACTGTTTTTTAATGACTCGAAATAACCAATAAAACCATGTAAATTCAATACGTAATTATTAGGTTCTATATTCGTTCCTGCTGGAGAAAACGGCACATCGCCACCTATTCCACCTACTTCTTCTTGATCGAAGGTATCATTAACCAAATAGGTCACATAATCTAATTGTTCTGCGTTAGCAATAGTCCAAGTATTCGTGTCTACTTTATTAGTTGGCATTGGATTGCCACTGTAATCAAAGGCCAGAAATGTATCTATATATTTCCCAAAATCACTAATAGAATAGGTTCCTTGAACTACTTTTGGAAGTCTGTATGTAACCGTTTCTACTGTAAATCGCCCAGGATTTATAGTTACCGGAACTTTATCATCAGAAACTTTGGTGATATCAATTACAGTTTCAATTGGGTTGCTAGTGGCTAAATCGTCACTACTTGTTTTTGAGGAAGAACCACAGGCTGCAAGCAATGTGGAAAAACCTATAATGGCTAGAGTTTTTTTCATTATTAAAAAATTAAGTTTTTTACTTGACGACCAAAAGTACAATGTGTTACACATTTTTACTATAACTTTTTGTTAAAATGAAGTTTAACTATATTCGCAATATGCCGAAACCTATCGTAAGTATTGTAACACCATTTAAAAACACGGAAAAATTTCTTTCTGAATGTTTGCAATCTATTTTAAAACAAACCTTTACCAATTGGGAATTGGTGATTGTAGATGATGGATCAACAGATGCTAGTTTTCATTTAGTTGATCAATTTGCTAATTTGGATAAACGCATCAAACTATACAAAAATCCGGGTTCAGGTATCATTTCAGCTTTGCAATTTGCTTTCACTAAAACGTCTGGGAATTTCATAACCCGAATGGATAGTGACGATATAATGACTTCGAATAAATTAGAAGTGTTACATGCCAATCTAATAAAATATGGCCAAGGACATATTGCCATTGGACAAGTAAAATATTTCAGAGAAGATGGTTTAAATGAGGGCTTTATTAGCTATGAAAACTGGTTAAATCAATTAACTGAAACAGGGACTAATTTTAGTGAAATTTATAAGGAATGTGTCATTCCTTCACCCTGTTGGATGGTTTATCGTGCTGATTTTATAGCATGTGATGGATTTAATCCGAACACCTATCCAGAAGATTATGATTTAGCATTTCGCTTTTATAAACATAATTTAACATGTATTCCATGTTCCGAAACCCTTCATTTATGGCGTGATTACAGTAGTAGAACTTCTAGAACGCATGAACATTATGCGCAAAATAATTTTCTAGAATTGAAAGTAAATTATTTTATTGAATTAGATTACCAAGCATCCAGACCGTTAGTAATTTGGGGAGCTGGAAGAAAAGGCAAAACCGTGGCTTGTTTATTACAAAATCAAAATATTCCGTTTTATTGGATTTGCGATAATCCAAAAAAAATAGGAAAGGACATTTACAATGTGACTTTACATGATGTAGATTATCTTAAATCGCTTAATAACCCACACTGTTTAATAACAGTTGCTAATAAAAACGAACAACAAATTATTAAAAATCAGTTGGAGAGATTAGGGTTAAAATTAGCTTCAGATTATTTCTTTTATTGTTAATTATTTAATTTTAGGTTAAAAGGTTTTCTATTTCGCTGTAAACACTATTTTTGTAGGAAACAAACCAAGGAATGCAGTTTAAACATCCAGAAATACTTTACGCGCTATTTTTGCTTCTTATTCCTATTATTGTTCATTTATTTCAATTACGTAAATTTCAAAAAGAATCTTTTACCAACGTAGCCTTCCTAAAAAAAGTAACGCTACAAACCCGTAAAAGTTCTCAAATTAAAAAATGGGTAACTTTGCTAACACGTATGCTATTATTAGCATGTGTTATTGTTGCATTCGCTCAACCTTTTACCTCTAAAAACAATACTTTTAATACGACTCCTGAAACCGTTATTTATTTGGATAATAGTTTTAGTATGGAAGCCAAAGGTGAAAATGGTGAGCTTCTAAAACGTACTGTTCAGGAATTAATTGAGAATCTAGACCCTAACGATCCAATTTCGTTAGTCACAAATACGGAAGTTTATAAAAACACGACACTTAAAAGCATTCAAAATGATTTATTGCAACTGGAATATGCACCAAACCAATTACCATATGATGCTGCCTTGTTAAAAAGCTCCAAACTATTTAGCACGACAGCTAATTTATATCGGAATTTGATTTTTATTTCAGATTTTCAAGCCAAAGATAAGGCGTTTTCAATTGATAAAGACTCATTTTACACCATTCACCCCATTCAATTAAAACCCGTTAATACGTTTAATATTTCAATAGATAGTTTAAGTATTTCTGCATCTACAGGTAGTAATACTACGCTTCAGGTTTATTTAAAATCTAATGGATCTTCAGAACAGTATGTTCCTATTTCACTTTTTGATGGTGAAAAATTATTGGCAAAAACCACTGTTAATATTAAAGATCAAGCAGAAACCGAGTTTACACTAACCGAAAAACATATTTCTAAGGGTAAAATTGTAATAGAAGATACCAGCTTACAATTTGATAACACATTGTATTTTAATATTGCTGAACCTACAGAAATTAATGTACTAACCATACAAGAAAATGCATCTAGCAATTATCTAGAACGGTTATTTGCTTCTGACGAGTTTGAATTAACAACTACCAATCTCAACAAATTAAACTATAGTATTATTGAGAAACAGCAATTTATTATTTTAAATGAATTAGAAACCATTCCAAGTTCGCTTTCAAATTCCTTAACTGCCTTTATGAAAAAAGGCGGATATGTTGTTATGATTCCTAATTCCACTTCAGAAGTCAGCAATTACAATACTCTGTTAGGATTTTATGGGTTACAAATACAAAATGCAGTAACCACTGAAAAGCGTGTAACACGAATCAATTATTCACATCCAATTTATAAAAACGTGTTCGAAAAGCAGGAATCTAATTTTCAGTACCCCAAAGTAAATACGTTTTTCCCTACCATATCAGCGTCAGGTTCCAGTGCTTTATCTTTTGAAGATGCTAAACCCTTTTTAATAATAAACCAGCAGTTAGCCTTCTTTACAGCAGCTTTAAATACGGAAAACTCAAATTTCACTGAATATGATTTAATAGTACCTACTTTTTACAATTTAGCAAGACAAAGTTTACAGAAGCCCAAGTTATACTATACAATTGGTACTGAAAATAGTTTTGATATACCCATTAATTTAGAGCAAGATGGTGTATTATCTTTAGAAAACGAAAGTACAAATATGATTCCTATGCAGCAGTATTTTAATGATAAGGTAACAATCACTACTACAGATTTGCCAGAAATTGCTGATGTTTATAAAGTAAAAAATAAAGAAACCACTGTTAGTGAAGTTAGTTATAATTACAACAGACAAGAAAGTAATTTAGTTTACCAAGATTTAAGCCTGTTAACTGGTGTTGTTGTGGGCAATTCTGTTGCTGACATTTTTGAAACCATAAAAAGTGATACGAAAATCAATGCCCTATGGAAATGGTTTGTTATTTTTGCATTAGCTTTTATAATTATTGAAATGCTCATCTTAAAATATTTTAAATGAACGTACTCATAAAATCTGCCACAATAATTGATTCCAAAAGCGATTTTCATAATCAAACCGTTGATATTTTAATTGAAAAAGGCACTATTACTAAAATAGCATCCACTATAAATAACACCAACGATTATAAAGTCCTTCATTTAGATAACTTACACGTTTCACAAGGATGGTTTGATAGTAGTGTTAGTTTTGGTGAACCAGGTTATGAAGAACGCGAAACCATTTCAAATGGACTAAAAACAGCTGCTTTTTCTGGATTTACGGCTGTTGCATTAAACCCAAACAGTAATCCTGTAATTGATAGTTTTGCCGATATTTCATTAGTAAAAGCAAAAGCTCAAAATCATGCTGTTACCCTTTTCCCTATTGGTACATTAACCAAAGGTGCATTGGGAGAAAATATGGCTGAACTCTTTGATATGAGTCAAGCTGGAGCTATTGCCTTTTATGACTATCAAAAACCGATAGAAAATCCTAATTTAATGAAAATTGCGCTGCAATATGCCAGCAATTTTGAGGGTTTAATTATATCCTTTCCGCAGGAATCACGTATTTCTCGTACAGGCGTTATGAATGAACATATTTCTAGTACGCGTCTGGGACTGAATGGAAATCCCACATTAGCTGAAGAGTTACAAATTGCACGCGACTTATTCTTACTAGAATATACAGGAGGTAAATTACACATTCCAACAATATCAACAGCTAAATCTGTTGATTTGATTCGCGAAGCAAAAAAGAAGAAATTAGATGTTTCCTGTAGTGTGGCTATTCATAATTTATGCTTTACGGACGAAGCTCTTGAAACCTTCAATACAAACTTTAAGGTTTTACCTCCAATTAGAACACAATCAGATATTAATGCTTTAATTAATGGACTAAAAGATGGTACTATTGATATGGTAACTTCCGATCATAATCCAATTGATATCGAGCATAAAAAGATTGAGTTTGAAGGTGCTAAATACGGCACAATAGGCTTGGAATCTGCTTTTGGTGCATTACAGACATTATTCTCAACCAAGAAAACAATAAACTTCTTAACCCAAGGAAAACAGCGATTTGGAATAGAAACAAGTCCAATAAAAATTGGTGAAAAAGCCAATTTGAGTTTGTTTAACCCTGACGAAACATACACATTTAACAAAACAAACATCACATCTACCTCTAAAAATGCCATTTTTGAAAATGTAGAATTAAAAGGTAAAGTGTATGGTGTTATTGCGAACAATAAATTAATATTAAAATAAAAAATGACAGATCAAACAATACAAGAAGGAAAAACAATGGCTATTGTAGCATATTTTACCTTTATTGGTTTAATTATAGCTATTGTCATGAATATTGATAAAAAAAATCAGTTTACAACATTTCATATCAGACAGATGTTAGGTCTTGTAATCATGTTACTGATATCAAATATTACAGAAAAATATATCAGTTCATGGCTTGGCACATCATTTTGGGCCATAACATTTCTTTGTTGGCTATTTGGATTGTTTTATGCCATTAAATCTGAAATGAAACCGATTCCAATAATTGGCGAAAAATTTCAAGAATGGTTCCGAAATATTAATTAGAAAAAACTGCTTACATTGAATTTACACTATATAACAAGACCATCATCATTACAAGAAAATGCACCATTACTCATACTCTGCCATGGGTATGGTAGTGATGAAAACGATTTGTATTCATTTGCTTCAGAGCTTCCTGAAGAATTATTTATCATTTCACTTCGTGCACCACAAGCCATGCAACCCTATGGAAATGCTTGGTATGCTATAAATTTTGATGCCGAGAAAGGAAAATGGAGCGACGATGAACAAGCCAAAGAATCTCGTGATCAAATATCCGAATTTATCGATTATGCTTGTGAAACCTATCCTGTTAACAAAGACAATGTGAATTTATTAGGCTTTAGTCAAGGAACTATTTTAAGTTATGCCGTGGCACTAACCTACCCTGAAAAGGTGAAAAATGTAATTGCTTTAAGCGGTTATATAAACCCAAATATTATTCCAGAAAACCCACTAGAAAAAGATTATTCTAATTTAGATTTTTACTGCTCTCATGGTAGCGCTGATCAAGTAATTCCAGTTGATTGGGCGAGACAAGCTCCTAAATTTTTAAACAGCCTGAACATTAAAAACCAGTACGCTGAATTTCCAGTTGGTCATGGAGTGGCTCCCCAAAATTTTTATGATTTTAAAAAATGGTTAATTGAACGGATATAAAAAAGCCTCTACAACTTTAAAATTCAGTTGCTCATCCTCGGTAAGCTCGTAACTAACAAATAGTTCGCCCCAATATTTACCATCTGTAAAGTTGGCTATAATCCATTTATGATTTAACACGCGGATTTGATCTATCATCATTTTACCACCATTTAGTGCTGGATAAGGAATTAGGGGATGCTCCTCGCCTTTCACTAAATTAAGTTCATATAACTCATCTTTAATAAACGGTATTAATTCACTAACACGGTACCCTCTATCCTCAAAATAGGTTAAAGCAGGTTCCGAATTCATTACCGAAAATTCTGATAAGTTTAAAACCTGATCGCGTAAAGCAGAAATGGTGTCACCAAATTTCAAGGCCTCTTTTTCAAAAAGCCTGTCTTTTTTGGCTATGATACCTTCATAAGAATCTAAAACTCGTTTAGAATTTACATATTGAAACACCACTAACAGTAAGGTGAATATAAACAGGTACATAAAAATTCTTTTCTTCATTATAAAGCAATTTGTAAGTTATCGTAAGCTAAAAAAACATTATCTGGTAACATTTGTTGCACAGCGTCATGAAACCCTAATAAATGACTAATATGGGTTAAATAGGCTCGTTTAGGCTTTAGGTAGGTTATAATTTCTAAAGCTTGTTCTAAATTTAAATGCGAGGGATGTTCGCTTTCACGAAGTGCATTTATAACCAAAACATCCAAGTTTTTTAATTTCTGCAGCTCTGTGTCTTCAATAGTTTTAACATCCGTTAAATAAGCAAAATTTTGAAATCTGTAACCAAACACTTGCAAGTTGTAATGCATGGCATCAATAGGTATAACTGGAATACTCCCTAATTGAAACGGTTCATTTTTCACCTCATATTGTACCACACTTGGTGCTCCAGGATATTTATTCTCTGTAGCAAAAATATAATCAAAACGCCTTGTTAACTCGCCTAAAACACGCTTATGTGCGTAAATAGGAATAGCCCCTTGTTTAAAAAAGTAAGGTCTAATGTCATCTAAACCTGCGGTATGGTCAGCATGTTCATGAGTAAAAATAATACCATCAATTTTTGAGCAATTAGCACGCAACATTTGCTGCCTAAAATCTGGCCCACAATCAATGACATAGGTACTATTATCCCATTCTATTAAAATTGAAACTCGTAAGCGTTTGTCTTTAGGGTTGCTACTTAAGCAAACAGGATGTGTGCTCCCTATTACGGGAATTCCTTGAGAGGTGCCAGTGCCTAAAAACGTAATTTTCAATCGTATTTATTTTGAAACAAAAATAGGGTTATTTTTTTGTTTGACAACCCGTTTTAATACCTTTGTCACTTATAAATAACTCAAGTTTACAATGGAAATAAGCTTAAAAGGTGATAAGGAGTTTGATGAAATACCGTCATTAAAAACAAAAGCACTCCGTATTAATCTAAACGAAAATATTTACGGAACATTTGCAGAAATTGGTGCTGGCCAAGAAACAGTTCGTCAATTTTTTAGAGCTGGAGGTGCCTCTGGAACCATTGCTAAAGCAATGTCTGCTTACGATAAGGATTTTAGTGATGCTATTTACGGCATTGAAGATGATGGTCGCTATGTTACAGAAGCACGTTTACTTAAAATGTTAAATCATGAAATTGATTTAATGGAAAAACGTTTAACTAGAGATAAACACCCTAATAAGTTATTCTTTTCTTATGCTAATACCGTTGCAACCATAGATTTTGCAAAAAAATATAAAGGTCATGGTTGGGTAGGAATTCGGTATCAAATTGATGCTGAAGAGAAAGAATATAATGAAATTTCACTGCATTTACGTTTTAAAGAGAATGATGCACGATTGCAACAAGAAACTTTAGGTATTTTAGGTACGAACTTAATTTATGGCGCATTTTATAAGTATAATGAACCCAAAAAATTACTTCGTTATCTATATGATCATTTAGATAAAGATCAAATTGAAATTGATACCATTAATTTTTCAGGGCCTGTATTTGAAGATGTAGACAATCGTTTAATGAGTTTACAATTGGTTAAAAATGGTATGACAGATGCGGTTATGTTTGCTCCAGATGGGAATAATGTTTTACCAGCACGTGTTCTTTACAAAAAGAATATTTTAGCCTTACGTGGTAGTTTCAGGCCTGTTACAAAAGTTAATATAGACATGTTTGAAAAATCTTACGACATGTTTATAAAAGAAAATAAAGTAGATCCAGATAAAACACAAGTGGTTTTTGAAATTACGTTATCTAATTTACGCGCAGAAGGCGAAATTGATGAGCAAGATTTTATGGATCGTGCCAAATTACTGTGTTCACTAGGTCACACCGTTTTAATATCTAATTTCCAAGAGTATTATAAACTTGTGGAATACTTCTCTCAATACACTAAAAGTCGTATGGGATTAGCCATGGGTGTCAATAACTTGGTTGATATTTTTGATGAAAAATACTACCGTCATTTAAGTGGTGGTATTTTAGAAGCCTTTGGTAAACTATTCTTCAAAGACTTACGCGTTTATCTATATCCAATGCAAAATGAAAATGGCGAATTAACAACTAGCGAAAACCTAAAAGTGCACCCACGAATGAAGGAATTGTACAAATTCTTCAAGTATAATGGTAAAGTTGTTGATATTACAGATTATGATAGTTCCATTTTAACTGTTTTCTCTAGAAATGTTCTTAAAAAAATATCAGAAGGTGAAGATGGTTGGGAAACCATGCTACCAGAAGGTGTTTCCAAATTAATTAAGCAAAAAAGCTTATTTGGCTGCGAAACAGAAGAAATGATTCACCCAGATGAGTTATAGAAATGCTTAACTATGAGTTCTAAATTAGTAGTAGCCCTGTTTGTCTGTTTTTGTGTTGTATTTGTAGCTAGTGCGCAAGACCTTGCACTTGACTCTAAAACTACAACCAAGGATTTGGTTGGAGAAATTTCAAGACATGAATTAGTAAGTCATCCTGTTTTTAATGAATGGTTTTCTAATAATTTTGAAAATTATCAATTAGACAGCAAAACTATTGACAGGCTAAAAGCCATTCCAACTAAAGATTTAAGTTTTAAAATCATTATGGGCACTTGGTGTAGCGATAGCCAACGAGATGTTCCTCGGTTTGCACGTATATTAGAAGAACTTAACATAGCTGAAAGCGCCATTAATTACTACGCGTTAGATGCTGATAAATTATCACCAGAAAAAATTGAAGAAACCTATCATGTAAGTCACGTTCCTACATTTATTATTTATAAAAACGGTAAAGAACTGAATCGGATTGTTGAAATGTCTATTCGGACTTTAGAAGAAGATTTACTCCTTATTCTTACAACTAACGACTATCAGCATATTTATGCGGATTAGACAGTTTTCAGTTGATTTATAAGCTAAAAATTACTGTAAAAACCATTATAAAAAAGCGACCTAAATAGGTCGCTTTTCGTTTTTACTCTAAAACTTAATTCTTCAAATTTTTAAAAAAATAATTTTAAATAAATATAACTAACTTGACCAAAACTCTACAAGACTAAAAAAGACGCGTTTTGTTAAAGCACTCAAACTGGTGCATTTTACGGGAAAACCGTAACGGTTTTTTAACTTTTCGATGAACGGCACATATTATACATAAAAAGCTTGTCCAAATGCTTTTTTTTTAATTAGTATGTATCCAATATGGACTGTTAGTATTTGATATTTACATTAAAAATGACTGTTAAAATAAGACTGTTAATTTTGTTTAACTATTTTTAGCTATATAAAAATCTGGCTAAAAAACAAATTCTTATTATTATGAAAATTAACAAATACTGCAAGTTTATAATTTTATTAAGTATTTCCGTGTTATCACTTAATTGTTCCAATGATTTAAGTGAAGATGTTGAAAATAACCAACAAAATCAAAATGTAGATTTAACTCACTCAAAATTAGAAAAAAACACAATAGTTAATGACACAATATTTATTAACTATATTGATAACGTTGTATCACAAGCAGACAAACAAGTAGACTTGAATTCACTAAATCTAATTTTACAGAAAGATCAAAATACATTAACCAATCAAGATTTAAAAGATTTAGCAGAATTATTGGGCTATATTGACTTTAATGATATGGAAACATATTACGAAGTGCAGAATGAACGGATCGATAAATTAGATAAAAAATACGATTTGTCCAACCCCAATAATATCCCTATATTAGAACAAGCTACCACAGACGTTTACAACAAACATCACACATATGTTTCTGTACCTGGAGGAGGGTCCATCGGCTCGACTTGTTTAGAGCGATATAACAATTGTATAGCTGGCGCTTTAGCGATGGCCGTTCTTGAACATTTTGCTTGCGCAGCTTTAGACACAACTGTGGTATTAGGTATTATATGCCATTCCACAGTTACAGCTTTACAGATATCAGCAAATAATCAATGTAGATATGATTTAGAAGATTGTATATAATTAGTAAAACTATAAAATATGAAAGAGAAAATATTTTCAATAAAAGTTTTAAGATTTATTCCAATTATATTAGTGATTTTGGGTTATATCTTAACTAAACAACTGGATATCTTTACGTCAGAACAAGATATATATGTATTGATTTTGTTCAATGCAATAGCATTTATTTCTTTATTTCTTTTATATAAGAATAAGGTAAATAAGATTTCAGCTCAAAGAATAGCAGTATTAGGAATTGCTATTGTGGCAAGTGTTATATTGTATTTTATGTATTTGCCTTAGACTATATTTGGTTGGAGTAAAAAGCGACCACATTGGGTCGCTTTTTAATTTTTAATCCAAAATTTAATTCTTCAAATTTTTTAAAAAATAATTTTAATTAAATATAACTAACTTGACCAAAACTTTCCAAAACTAAAAAAGACGCGTTTTGTTAAAGCACTCAAACTGGTGCATTTTACGGAAAAACCGTAACGGTTTTTTAACTTTTCGATGAACGGCATATATTTCTCAAAAAAAGCTTGTCCAAATGCCTTTTTTTTAATTAGGTTATATCAAATATAGACTGTTAGTATTTGATATTTACATTAAAAATGACTGTTAATTTTGTTTAACTATTTTTAGCCTCCTAAAAATCTGGCTAAAAAACAAATTCTTATTATTATGAAAAAATTATTAGTCTTATTAGTCTTTTTTGTTTTCTATAATTGCTCTGAAAATGAAAAAAACACAGCAACTATTGAAAAAGCGAAAGCCCACCATGAAAATACCGCAAATAGAGTTGCAACGAACCACTTATATGTAGAAATTGATGATAAAAAATATGACTTCTATTATGATAAAAAAAATCTTGAAATTGTTTTAACAACATCATATGGTAGTTCAGGTTATATTTTTAATTATGATCAAACTATGGATCTAGTTAAAAATATTAATACCAATAGTTTATCCGCTTCTTATGGTTCAGATTTTAATATGGATATAAGAAATATGATTTTTAATGATACCATTATTACTTTTGATGAATATAGAAATGATACCTTTTTTAAAAATAAAACAGTTAAAGTTTCTGAAAAAATAAATAAAAATGATTTTTTCAATTCATTAGATTCTACTATTTCTTTGGATAATGAATCTATAAAAGATCAATTAAATCTAAAAGCCTGTCCTCCTTGTGTTGTTTTATTAATAATTGTAGCTGGAACAGTAGTTAGTGATTCTAATGAAGGGAATCAAGATTTGTGTGCTCAACAAAATGCACTTGTTGCAGCAAATTGTGTAAATAGAGATGGTTATTGTTTAGAGTCTAATGGACCATGTGTTATCAAATGTGTGCCATGTCCGCTTACAAATCCCTAATCAAAATTTATATCAAAAAATTAAAAGCGATCCTAAACAGGTTGCTTTCTTTTTTTAACATACATATTTAATAAAAAATGTTAAATTAAGCCTATAAATTATTTTTAAGTTGTTGGGCGAATCCTTAACGAAAAAAGTTAACTAAACAATTCTAAATAAATTAAACCATGAATAAAAGCTATGCTTTACCGGATAAACTTATATTGATATTTATATACTTGCTTTACATTATAGGTATCGGTATTTATATTGGAGCATTTTTATTAGACTATCAAAATAACATTAACTTGTATACGGGTATGTTTTTCATTTTTGTTATTTTTAATAGACTTGCGTTCCATTCGTTTGCTAACAAAAAGCGCTTAAAATATTATTTGTATTTAACCGAATTATGCTTTTTGGTATACCTTTTGTTTTTATATATTTATGATTTTGAGTATTTTATTAGATATAAAATATTGGCAATTCCTGCAATTATATTGGTACATGTACAACTATTCTTTTATCAGAAAATGAAACAAAACCATGAAAAAAGTTAATGTTATAATAGCAAGAATTTTAGTGGTTTCTGTCTTATATAACTCCAATTCCAGACTGTTTAAATTGAAATGTGTGCTGATTTTTTGTTTTGGAATACTGTACGATATTTAATAGAAAAACTAAACGCGATAATATTTAAATGCTAGGCGTAAAAAAAAAAAGCGACCCTAATGGGTCGCTTTTTAATTTTTTAGTCCAAAATCTGATCCGTGTGTGCTTTGGTTTTTACCTTGGTAATAACATCTTTAATTAGTCCTTTTTCATCAATAACAAAGGTGGTTCTATGAATACCGTCATACTCCTTACCCATAAATTTCTTGGGTCCCCAAACGCCAAAGGCTTCAATAACGGCTTTATCTTCATCGGCTAATAAGGGATAGGGAAAATCGTATTTATTTTTAAAATTACTTTGCCTTTTTTCGCTATCGGCACTCACACCCAAAATATCATAACCTGCTTTTTGAAAACGGTTATAATTATCACTTAAGTTACAAGCTTCCGCTGTACAGCCTGGTGTGCTGGCTTTTGGATAGAAAAATAATACAAGTTTTTTGCCTTTATAATCACTTAAAGAAATGCTATTTCCATCTTGGTCTTTTGCTGTAAAATCTGGTGCTTTATCTCCGGGTTTTAAATTTGTCATAGTATCTTTGTTTAAAATCAATTTCTGTAAAAATACAACTTATGACCAAGCAAGAAAAGGTAGATTTCGTTATAAAAACGTTAAAGGAACTGTATCCAACTATTCCAGTGCCTTTAGATCATAAAGATCCATATACCTTGCTGATTGCCGTTTTAATGTCGGCTCAAAGTACCGATGTTCGGGTTAACAAAATTACACCACTCCTTTTTGCGAAAGCCGATAATCCGTATGATATGATAAAATTGTCTATTGAGGAAATCCGAGAAATTATCAAGCCTGTTGGCTTGTCGCCTATGAAAAGTAAAGGCATTCATGGTTTATCGCATATATTAATTGATAAACACCATGGCAAAGTGCCAAAGACCTACAAAGAACTTGAAGAGCTTCCTGCTGTTGGCCATAAAACGGCTGCTGTAGTGTTATCGCAAGCGTTTGGAATTCCTGCTTTTCCAGTAGATACGCATATTCATAGACTAATGTACCGTTGGGGTTTTACCAATGGTAAAAACGTGGTACAAACCGAAAAAGATGCCAAACGCTTATTTCCAAAAGAGCTCTGGAATGATTTGCATTTACAGATAATTTGGTATGGAAGAGACTATTCACCTGCTCGTGGTTGGGATTTAGACAAAGATATTATTACTAAAACTATTGGCAGAAAAACGGTATTGAATGATTATTGGGCAAAGAAGAAATGATTATTAAACAAAAATGTTTGATGTAGTTGCGAACGGAATGTGAAATCTGAAATCTCAATTTATAAAAAACAAAGATTCTTACTTTGGCAGGAATGTAAAAAAAAAGTCCTGAGACTAATCAGGACTTTTTCAAAGTTTAGTTGAGAAGCGCTTCAAACTTCATCTTATTACAATTTATAACACTTAAAGCCTTCGAATAATCAAGAAGAAATTTTACAGTTTCTTCTTTTGGGTTTAAATTAACGTGATTTTGGGTTTTTTTTTGAGAGTAAAGTTTGGCCATTAAATTCATTTTTTTTGGTTTATACTCTACTAAACGCATCAAGTTAAAATATATTGTATCAATTAGTTAAAACTATATTATGTTTATCTATTATTTTTCGCATATTGATTAATGCATAACGCATTCTACCTAGAGCAGTATTGATACTAACACCTGTCTTTTCTGATATTTCTTTAAAACTCATATCGTTATACATACGCATCATTAACACCTCTTTTTGGTCTTCAGGCAACTCTTCAATTACCCTACGAACATCATGTTCTACCTGATCTTTAATTAAACTTTTCTCGGCATCTAATGTACTATCACTTAAAACAGAAAAAATATTGAAATCGCCTGTATTACTAAATTTAGGCATGCGATTACTTTTTCGGAAATGATCGATTACCAAGTTATGAGAAATACGCATAACCCAAGGTAAAAATTTCCCTTCTTCATTGTATTTACCCATTTTTAAAGTTTTAATAACTTTGATAAAGGTGTCTTGAAAGATATCATCGGCAATATCCCGATCGTAAACTTTAGAATAAATAAAACTAAATATACGCTGCTTGTGCCTGTTGATTAATATTTCAATAGCTTGCTCGTTGCCTTGTATGTAATTGGTTACCAAGGTAGCATCCGTGATAAGATTGTTTTGCATAATCATTACTTTAATACCAGAATAAGTCTGGTTTTGGGGTTAAAAGATGTTATAAAGTAATGTTAAACGTATAGGCTACTCTTGTGATTTTTAGGTTTATAGAAGCCAAATATAACAACAATCCTTTTAAAAAAACAAACTTATTTTCATTTTTTACAAAAATAATTTGTAATACATTCTATTTTTTAATGGTATTTTCTTGTAGTATCTTTGCACAATTAATTCTGCTAATAGCTTATGAATACTAATATTTCCGAAGTCAACCCTAAAGAAAACATTATCATTAAAGGTGCTAAATTGCACAATTTAAAAAATATTGATGTCGTTATTCCTCGGAATAAATTAGTCGTGATTACAGGATTATCAGGTTCAGGTAAATCTAGTTTAGCTTTTGATACTTTATATGCTGAAGGACAAAGACGTTACGTAGAAAGTTTATCTAGTTATGCGCGTCAGTTTTTAGGGAGGTTAAATAAACCTAAAGTCGATTATATTAAAGGTATAGCTCCAGCAATTGCCATTGAACAAAAAGTAAACTCCACCAATCCACGCTCTACAGTAGGAACTACCACAGAAATTTATGACTATTTAAAATTACTGTTTGCTAGAATTGGTAAAACCTATTCGCCTAAATCTGGTAAAGAGGTTAAAAAAGATACCGTTACGGATGTATTAAAACATATTAAAACATTTCCTGAAGGTGAAAAGCTCCTCCTCCTCGCTCCTATCATTTTAGAGAAAGATAGAACATTAGCCGACAAATTAAAAGTACTAAATCAGCAAGGTTATGCTAGAATTAAAGTAAACGATTCTGTTCTACGGATTGATGAAGCTTTTGATACAAAAGAAAAACCGGAAAACATCTATTTAGTTGTAGATCGTGTAATTACAAAAAACGAAGAAGATTTTTACAACCGACTGGCAGATGCTATTGAAACGGCTTTTTTTGAAGGAAAAGGTAATTGTTATGTTGAATCACTTTCCACTAATACGCAGGAACATTTCAGTAATAAATTTGAATTAGATGGTATTGATTTTTTAGAGCCAAATGTTCATTTATTCAGTTTCAATAACCCGTATGGTGCTTGCCCAACCTGTGAAGGTTATGGTGATGTAATTGGTATTGATGAAGATTTAGTAATTCCAAACACCGGTTTATCTATATACGAAAACGCCATATTTGCATGGCGAGGTGATAGTATGAGCTGGTATCGTGATCAATTAGTTAATAACTCACATAAATTCGATTTTCCAATTCATAAGCCATATTTCGAACTATCAGACACCCAAAAGCAATTAGTTTGGGAGGGCAATCAATACTTTGACGGTTTAAATAGCTTTTTTGCCGAACTGGAATCTAAAGCATATAAAATTCAGAATCGTGTCATGCTTTCTAGGTATCGCGGAAAAACCAAATGTAAGACCTGTAAAGGAAAACGCCTGCGTCCAGAAGCTGATTATGTGAAAATAAATAAAGCTACAATTACCGATTTGGTAGATATGCCTTTGGATACATTAGCCAAGTTCTTTAAAAATCTAAACTTAAACACCCACGATTCGCATATTGCTGAACGTTTATTGAAAGAAATAAACAACCGCTTAAGTTTTCTTGATAATGTGGGTTTAAGTTATTTAACCTTAAACAGAAAATCCAATACCTTATCTGGTGGTGAAAGTCAGCGTATTAATTTGGCTACCAGTTTAGGAAGTAGTCTGGTTGGTTCTATGTACATTTTAGACGAACCGAGTATTGGTTTACACCCAAAGGATACTGAACGATTAATAGGTGTTTTAAAAGCCTTGCGCGATTTAGGAAATACCGTAATTGTTGTAGAACATGATGAAGATATTATGCAAGCTGCAGATGAAATTATTGATATTGGTCCTGAAGCTGGAACATTTGGCGGTAACGTGGTTGCCACTGGAACGTATCAGGATATTTTAAAATCTTCGTCCTTAACAGCTCAATATTTAAATGGTAATTTAGAAATAAAAGTGCCCAAAAAAAGACGTACATCTAAATATGCGGTTGAAATATTGGGTGCCAAAGAAAACAATTTAAAAAATATTAATGTCACGTTACCATTGGGTATGTTAACCGTTGTCACTGGTGTTTCTGGTAGTGGTAAGAGTACTTTAATTAAAAGAATTGTTTATCCTGCATTGCAAAAAAAAATAACCGATTTTGGCGATAAACCAGGACAATTTTCGGAGTTAAAAGGAAATTTCAGCAACGTTAAACATATAGAATTTGTAGATCAAAACCCTATAGGTAGATCCTCGCGATCCAATCCAGTAACTTATATCAAGGCTTATGATGATATTCGTGCGCTTTTTGCCAGTCAGAAATTAAGCAAAATCCGTAACTATCAAGCCAAACATTTCAGTTTTAATGTGGATGGTGGGCGTTGTGAAACTTGTAAAGGTGAAGGTGAAGTGACTATTGAAATGCAATTCATGGCAGATGTGCATTTAACTTGTGATACTTGTAACGGAAAACGCTTTAAGAAAGAAGTACTAGAAGTGCAGTTTGAAGGGAAGTCCATTGACGATATATTAAACCTAACTATTGACGACGCTATAGATTTTTTCACAAAAACCGAACAGAAAAAAATTCAAATTAAATTACAACCGTTACAGGATGTTGGTCTGGGTTATGTAACATTAGGTCAAAGCTCCTCTACCCTTTCTGGTGGTGAAGCACAACGTATAAAATTAGCAACATTTTTAGGAAAAGGAAGTAAAAGCGATCAAGCCTTATTTATTTTTGATGAACCTACTACAGGTTTGCATTTTCATGATATTCAAAAATTACTAAAATCCTTTTATGCCTTAATTGAAAAAGGCCATTCCATAATGGTCATCGAACATAATTTAGAATTGATTAAATGTGCTGACTATATTATTGATTTAGGACCAGAAGGTGGTGAACGTGGTGGTTACCTTATTGCAGAAGGCACACCAGAGGAATTAGTTAAAAATAAAAAATCTATTACTGGTAAATACCTTAAAGAAAAACTTTAGTAAAATAAAAAGGCATAAAATATCAGAAACACCGTTGTTACTGGTGTAACAATAGATAAAAATATAAAAATAGTAATACACCATTTTATAAATGTTTTTATCCATCCCTGATTATAAAAATATTTTAAAGCCAGTAACAAATAGATTGACGTAGACATAATTATTAGAAAGTCTATCCAATTGTAGATATCCCAAATTAAATTTATTGCTATTATAATGCTAAATGTGGTAAACAAATAAGCGAAATAATAGAAACTAAATACCAAATGATGTGCATAAGTCCCTCTTTTTAAATGCAGCATTTTCAGAATAAAAGCAAAAATTGGTAATAAGAAAAACATGGCTATGGGTATCATTCCGTAAAATGATCTTAAAATTCCAGAACCTTTTTTTGATTGATAAAATTTTAATGATTGGGAATAAGCACGTTTGGTAAAATAGCCATCGTTTTCAGTCATTCCCATTTCTTTGAGAATAATATCTTCCGATGCATTAGAATCTATAAGCGAATCTATTTTTTTAGTCATATAAGATAAACTATTAAAATCTCGCGTTTCAAATTGTGCATTTGATATGATAGAATCAAGTTCTTCATTAGACAGTTCAGATAATACTTTATGTTCTTTAAATGTTTTTCGTAACTCTCCTCTCTCTAAGGAGTCCTTTAAAATTTTACCCAATAATGCAGATTGCTTTATAGAATCGTTTTTAATTGTAGTCATTAATGAGTCAACAACTCTTTCTTTTTTCATTGTTTTAGCCAATGTAGCGTCTAATTGTTGAGCCTGATCTTTTTCAACAAAAGAGAATAAAAAAAAGAATACTAAAGAAATAAACAAATACATCTGTGCAGGATGTAAATACAGCAAGCGCTTACCTTCAATAAATTTTTTGGCTAAAAATCCTGGTTTTAACATCAACGGAAAAAAGCTCTTGAAAAATCGTGCGTCAAAAGAAAAGTAATTACTAATTGTATTATAAAATAAAACTTTGAGTGTGAGCTGATCATTACGTTTTTGACCACAATGCGGACAAAAAGCAAAAGAATCGCTATAGGTCTTTTCACAGTTTTTACACGTATGCTTACTATTTGTCATAAGTTTTTATTGATTTTATAAATCTATAAAAAAGAAACCACTTATAACAAAATCTAGTTGCTTGCTAATCAGAATTTTAAAATTATGGCACGACAATTGGTTACTATGTAAAACATAGCGAAAGCCGAAAAGCTTATGAGTAGGCATAATCAAAATCCTAATACGATGAAAAAACAAGTACTTTTATTTACAGCTTTGTTAATAGGATTAACAACTGTAACAGCAAACGAAAACCTGTCTGTATCGGCAGCCGATGATTTAACAGTTTGGAACAGTAGCTATGCGCAGCCCATTATTTTTATAGAACGTGGTATTGAATTTATGATTTTTCCAAATGGTAGTTTTGACTTTAATACTAATGCGATTCCACAAGCTAGTCACTTTGAAAGTAATTATTACCACAGAAGCTCAACACAAACAAGACGTAGTTCTGTAAATACAACCTTTGGTGCTCCTAGTATGTATAATCGTGTGCATTATGCAACTCCAAGAAACCAAGGAGTTATTGTAACACATGATGCCAACGGACAAGTAAGACGAATTGGAAACGTATTCATTAATTACGACCGAAATGGAAAAATTAAACGTGCTGGATCTATATATATGCGTTATAATAATCGTGGTATATTAAAGCAAGTTGGCGGACTACATATTAATTATAATCGTTGGGGAGAAATTATTAGCCAATACGGTTTTGTAAGTCCATTTAATAATATGTGTCACGTTTGTGGAATATATAACTGTTCTATAAGTCATGGCTCTACCAATGCACATTCTAATTTCAACACGAATAGTACCGAAGATTTCTACTATTACAAAAAAGACAAATCTTCAGAGCATAAAATTAACGCACAATCCTTAAATGGCAAAAGATAAGTTTTTAGTTAGTTAATTAGTTAGTGAAAAATCCCAAGTAATCTGAAAACGATTATTGGGATTTTTTTGTTTTTGCAACTTACTTGGATTATCGGGTTATTAATAGAAATATCTAAATAACCGATTAAGCATCTAATTAAACAAAACTTTTAAACAACTGATACATAAAAACATAAATAGTATTTTGTTTTTTTGGCACGTTGTTTGTTTTATCACAAATGAGTTTAATTAATACACAACAATTATGAAACAGTTAGCATATTTACTTTCGATACTATTTGTGTCAAGTACAGCAGTCATGGCCAGTACGAATGATATACCTGATCAAAAACCTTATGAAACAAACAATAGCGGATTTGGTAATGGCAATAATTTCATTTTTGTGGAAGGTGGAATCGAATTTTCTCTATTTCCAGATGGGCAATTTGATTTTCACATGCCCAATTACACCAATAATGTTAATGTATCTGTTAATATACCCAATGTAAGCATCAGTTTTAACACAGGTTATGATTATAATGGTTTTGTACAATATGATGAATTTGGAGCCATTATTCAAATAGAACACGTACCTGTTTTTTATGATTATTACGGTCGTGTAATTCGGGTTGGCGATATATCTATGCGCTATAATAGTTTTGGCTATTTGGTAAGCATTGGTGGTATGTACGTACATTATAACCGTTATAACCAATTTACGTATTGTTCAGGTTATATTAACCCTTATAATCGCGTGTATGTGTATAGACCATGGCACAGATTTTATCGAGTTCCAGCTTATGATTACTGCGTGGTTTATAAAAACCCTTACAGACAACATTATAAGCCAGTACGGTATCGATACTCAACCCCTTATGTTAATAATTACAGACGTGCAAGTGCTGTTGCCAGTCGAAGAGGTAATACTATAAGTAGACGTTCAGAATTAGCAACTAGAACACCAAATAGACGTACAAATTCGGTTTCAGCGCAAACGCCTAGAGAACGAAATCATGCCGTTAAACAGTCGTCAAGGACTAGAGCACAGAAAAATACTGTAAGAGGAAATTCAAATCAACGACGTACAAGTTCTATGAAATACACTGGTAATACACGCAGTGATACCGAAACAAATTCAAAGTCCAGAACACACAGTAACAATAAAGCAAGTTCAAGAAATAACAGTAGAAAAGTTTCTGCTTACAGTTCAAGAGGCAACAATGTCAGCAAAAGCACTACTTCCAGAGCGCAATCTAAACGAGTTAGTAAAAATAATCGAGTAAATGAAAAACCAAATGTAACTAATTCTCGTACATATAATAAAGAAAGAAAAACGACCAGTAATTCTAGACAATTGGATTCTGGTAGAAGAAGATAAAAATTTTTGGTTGGTTAGTAAGAAAGTCCTGCGATATGTATGCCTCAAAGCTACATCGTGGGATTTTCTCTTTTTATCCGATTGATAATTGTATTGATAAGCGAGGTTATGTCTTCAGAAAATTGTAACGTATAAACTACTGTTCCATAAAATACGGTTATTAAAAAAGATTTAAGACCTATATTTATTAATGGGTGCCAAGGAAAATCCCAAAAATAAAATACACCAAGACATACAATAATTAGTACCAATACTTTAACGGTGTTTAGGGTGAATGGTTGCATTTTTAATTTGATATTTACAAACCATAATTTTGCTAAATTATACAATAATATAGCTAGAAACGTTGCAAAAGCAGCACCATTAATTCCATAAATAGGAATGAAGATAATGTTTAATACAACTGTTAAAATAGCTAAAAAGACCCCTAATACAAGTACCATTCGGTAATAATCACTATTAAAAAGTATGGCATTGTTATTACCCAGTAAACTATCTGTTAGTTTTGATAAACTTATAACAAACACAACTAATAGTCCATCAACATAATTATCATTTATAAAATTATATAGTTCATTAATGTTTAAAATAATCAGCAAGAAGATAAACCCGCTAATTATAAATAAACTCAAAGAACTTTTTTTATATAATTTATCCAACTCTATTTTATTCTTATCATTCAAAAGTTTGGCTGTAAGTGGACTGATAATCTGATGCATGGAACGACTTGGAACACCTATTACCGATGCAATATAAATAGCTACACCATAGTATGCCACATATTCAATAGCTACATACCTATTCAGCATAAATTTGTCGACTTCCAAAATTACATTAGCAACAGAACCAGCTATAATTATTAAAGTAGTGTATTTTAAAACAGAGGACAGATTGGGTATTTTAGTAGTATTGAAAGACGGAAAACGTAAACTAAACGCATACAGTTTCATGATGACAACACGGACAATATAAATACCTGTTATACCGTATATTAATTGCTCAACATCTATAAAATTTAAATACAAGCAGAATAATAGAATCATGGTTCCGGCTCTATGAAAAACTTCTTTCATAAAATTACCAAACACACTTTGCATTTGCACACGAGACCAAGCATAAAACACTTCAAAATACGAAAACGCTATAGCCGAAATAAAGATGAGCCATACATAATCACTTACAATTGCATTTGTACCAGATAACCATGAGCTTATGGCATCAAAAGCAAAATAACCCACAATAGCTGTTGGAATTATAATTGCTAACGGTAAAAACAACATAAGCATTAAAAAACCGTTTTGCGTTTGTCGTGTTTTATAGCTTGAATAAAACTTTATGAGGGTATTATGAACACCAAAAGCTAAAATAGGCATCATAACATTAGCTGTAGAAAAAATATATGTAATTAAACCAAAGTATTCATCGCTAATAAATTCCGTAAATAAAAACAACACATTTATGGCACCCAATCCAAAACCCAGATAGGTAATAATTGTATTTTTTATGGACTGGCTTGTTACGATTCCCATTTATAATAATTCGGCTAGTGATTTAGTTAATGCTTTCCTACTGTATTTTTGTAATCCGATTCCGTTAGCGTGTAAACTCCCGTTTTTAAATGAATTATAATGTAATTCTATTTGCTTCTTTAAAGCTACATAATCATTATATATAAAATAGCTACCTGTATTGGTTTCTCTTAAAATAGTTTCAATATCAGAACCATTCGGTCCTAATGCAACTATTGGTCGTTCGGAAATCATATATTCAAATAACTTACCAGGAATTATGCAACGCGTATCTGGCGAATCTATTTCAATCAACAAAAGAACTTGCGATTTTTTTTGAAACATAACTGCTTCTTCATGTGACACATAACCAACTTTATTTACATAATTACTTAAGCCATGTGAATCTATCAATTTCAAGACATCTTCACTCACAAAACCAACTAAATTTAATTTGAAGTCTGATGCGAAACCTGGATTTTCAGCAATTAAATCACTTAAAACCTGCCATAATATTTCCGGATTTCGTTTGGATAATAAGGAACCGATGTGTGCTAGTGTAAATTGAGAGTCCAATTCAGGTTTGGCTACATGATTAACATCATAACCATTAGTAATTACCGAAATTGGTTTATTTGTTTTAGCCATAAATTCGTCTTTTGTAACTTGGCTAGTTACTAAAATATGATCGGCTTGCCTTAAGACATCTGTTTCTAACTGTTTGTGTTTATTTTTAGCACGTTTAGTAAGTTTTAATTGTTTATGATAACCAATTGTTGTCCATGGATCGCGAAAATCTGCAAACCAGTTCATCTGAAGTTTTTGTTTTAGCTGTAAACCAATAAGGTGTAAGCTATGTGGTGGTCCAGTTGTAATAACAGTATCTATTCTCTCTGTTTGTATATAATCCTTTAAAAATGCCACAGAAGGTTTTATCCAACTTTTCCGAGCGTCTGGAATGAAAAAATTTCCGCGAATAAAAAGTAATATTTTTTCTAAACTAGATTGTTTATTATCGTTTGTAATAATCCCTTTACTAATGGTTTTGGTTTTCTTTTTTGAAAATAAACCTGCTAGTTTATAAGGCTCGGAAATGGGCTTTTTTATAATGGTTACTGAATCTGGTACTTCAGATATTAAACTACTATCAATAATTGGATAGTTTGGATTTTCTGGAATATAAACAATAGGCCCAATACCATAGTCTGGCAAGTATTTTACAAATTTCAACCATCGCTGTACTCCTGGTCCTCCTGCTGGCGGCCAATAATATGTTACGATAAGAACTTTTTTATGCACACTAGTCTGTTTTACGTTTAAAACCATAAAACAATCCACCAAGACATAATAATCCGAAAATGACTGAACTCGCTAAAGCAATCTTGCTACCTGATTTTATAACATCAGGTTCAAACTTAAACTCTATAGTATGTTTACCCGATGGAATATTCATAGCTCTCAACACATAATTAACACGCGTATATGGTGACAATTTACCATCTATATAGGCATTCCAACCATGATTATAATATATTTCTGAAAATACGGCAAAACCATCTACAGATGATTCTGAATGGTATTTAATATAATTCGGTTTATAAGTTTCTACCTGAATATTGGCAGAAGAATCAGTAACAAAAGTCTTACTCTCCAAACCTGTCATAGAGGTTATGGCTACTTGTTTCGTATTAAGACTATCAAGCTTTAATATTTCAGTATTAGCATCATTAACCTGTTCTAAACGACTCACAAACCATGCATTGCCATTGGCATCTGTATTTGTGTAAGGGAAAATATTATTATCATCATCTTGAGCAATAATGTACTTGGTATTTAACATATTCAACACATTGATATTGTTTTGCGAAATATGAAAGTCATACAATTCATTAAAACGCTTTAATTTAGCCGCATGGTACCCAGAAATCGAATTATGAAAGTACGATGCTCGTGCACCTCCAGAAGTTAAATCTAACACCCTGAAGTGTTCTGGGTCTTCTTGAATGGCTTTATCAGCTGCATTTGCTTGATACGGTTTATTTACTTGAATAGATGATACAAAATTATCATTATTAACATAACGTCTATCAACACCTATCAAATCAAAAAGTATTAAACCAGCAAATATAATTACTACGAGTTTTTCAGATAGCTTTTCCTTTATAAATAAGAAAACGGTTCCAGCTGACAGCAATACTAAAATTAAGGTCCTCAATGTATCTTGTGTGAAAAATGCCTTACGATCTTTAATGACAGCATCCACAAATTGCGGCCCATAATTCTGACGGTAAAGACCATCATTAGCACCAACAAAATTGAATAAGGACGATTTGAATAGTAAAAAAACTACAGCCAATCCTCCTGTTATTATAGCTGTATATTTTAAAGCTTTCAACTTTTCTTCATGTTTTTCAAGCGGATTAAACAACCGTACCAAGCCAAAAATTGCAAGTACTGGAATACACAATTCCAGTATAACTTGAATGGAACTTACCGCTCTAAATTTGTTGTACATGGGCACAAAATCGATAAAAAAATCGGTTAAAAAACCAAGATTCTTCCCGTAAGATAATAGCAACGATAAAACAGTTCCACCCACTAACCACCATTTTAAGCGCCCATTTACTAAAAATAAGGCTAGAACAAATAGAAATATTACAACGGCTCCAATATAAGCAGGAGCTTCAACTATGGTTTGATCTCCCCAATATGTTGGTGTTTGTTTTACTTCTTGTAAAGCCTGAAGCGGTGTAGCACCAAGTGCTAAAAAAACATCGTAAGTAGCAGAATCTTTACCAACATCCTCATAACTTCCACCTCCCAAAAACCGTGGAATGTATAAATTGAAGGTTTCTAAAAGTCCATAACTGTATTCAGTTATGTAATCTTTGTCTAAACCTGTCGTTACAGCTTTTGGAGAACCATCTGGATTAATGGTTAAATCGCTTTGGCTACGTGTACTTTCCGCAGCATATTCTTGAGTAGCTAGAATATTTGTGGCATTTAAACCAATGGCCAATACAACAGCAATTGCCATAATCCCAACAGATTTAAAATAATGTGGCAGCATTTTCTTCTTGTAAGCATCAACCAAATAGGCAATACCAATTACCACAACTAAAAACATCAAATAATAGGTCATCTGAAAGTGATTAGCCACCAACTCTAAAGCCATTGCCACGGTAGTTAAAAGAAATCCAGCCAGGTATTTATTACGAAACGTAAGGATAATACCACTCAACACCAATGGCATATAAGCAATAGCATGCGCTTTACTATTATGGCCTACACCCAAAATAATAATTAAATAGGTAGAAAACCCAAAAGCTAACGCACCTAAAGCAGCTAATTTAAAATCAACTTTTAATGTCAACAACAGGATGTAAAACCCTATAAAATAAAGGAATAGATAATCGGCAGGCCTAGGCAAAAACCGTAAGAATAAATCGAGCTGTTTAATGTAATTATGTGGATATTTGGCTCCTAATTGGTATGTTGGCATGCCTCCAAAAGCACTATTTGTCCAATAGGTTTCACTACCTGTTTCAGCTTTAAAATCTTTTTGTTGTTTAGACATGCCGATATACTGTTTTATATCGCTTTGATAAATTTCTTTACCTTTTAAAACAGGACTAAAATAAGCTAATGAAATACAAATAAAGCCTACTAAAACAAGAATATGTGGCAGGCATTTTTTAATTGAAAATTGCATGAAATCGGATTAATCAGTGAAGGCGAAAATTAATCAATTTCTTCGTAATCTACATATTCGCCAACGTTTTTATTTGAAGTATTTGATTGTGGCACTTTATCAATAACGGTTTCACCTTCCTTTTTTGGAGATTGTTTTTGTTGATTCTGATTGAATTGTTGTCCAAATTGCTGACCAAACTTTTCTTCCGCTTTTTTACTTACATAACGTAAAAGTGCCGGTGCAAATAATCGGGAAAGTATCTTTATACCATACCAAACTAACAAAATAATTAGAATTGTTTTTATCAAGCCCGTAAAAGATGCGTATTGAAGCATATCACTAAATTTTTACAAAAATACAATTCTTACTATTTAAATTAGGCCTTAAATACTTAAAAAAAATATAAAATATCTATATTTGAAATCAAACAAAAACTTATGAAATCTATCAAAACCTATTTATTTCTACTTGTTTCGTTTACAACACTTTATTCGTATGCACAATACACTGAAGTAATAAATTCAAATAGACCAGGTGTTTCAAGAAGTGCTTTTTCTGTAGGAACAAATGTGGTTCAATTTGAAGTTGGCCCCTATATTTTAAATGAAAACCACAATCTATTAAACCGTGAAGATAAAAGTTTTGGAGCTGATTTTGCCGTTCGATATGGGTTATTATGGCCGCAACTGGAAATAAATGTCGAAGGAACTTTTCAATCTACAAATAGAACGTATTCAGGGTTTAGCTCTTCAGATGAATCCTTTAGCAATTTTAAAACCTTAACTGTTGGTGCTAAATATTTGGTCTATGACCCTTATAAAAATGCTGGTGAAGAAAAACCAGACTTAAGAAGCTGGAAAGCGAATCATAAGTTTAAATGGAAGCAGTTAATTCCTGCGGTTGCCGTATATGCAGGTGCTAATTTTGATACAAAAGACAATCCGTTTACAGCTGCTGGTGTTGAAGGTTTTAGTCCAAAAGTAATGGTAGGAACACAAAACAATTTTGCCAGCGGTTGGGTATTTGTTACTAATTTTATTTTGGATAGAATAGGAACCGATCAATCTGATTTTTCATTTATATTAACTCTTACCAAATCTATAACAGACCAATGGGTGGTATTTGGAGAAAGCCAAAATATTAGTAGCGATTTTTATGCTGACAACTTAATTCGTTTTGGAGGCGCCTATTTATGGAGTAAAAACTTCCAGTTAGACACGGCTTTAACTTTTAATACAAAAGACACACCTTCTGTTTTTGGCGTTACTATTGGAGCGTCTTACCGATTAGATTTTCATAAAGATAAAGAGGAAAAAGACGGTACTTCTGCTGAAGAAGAATTAGAACGTCGTGAAAATAAATCGCGAGGAAAAAATAAAAACAAACGCGAGAAAGAAGATACTGATTTTGATGATGGTTTAAATTAGATGTTGAAAACTATATGATACAATTACACGAAGTAAAAAACAAAAAAGAATTAAAACGTTTTGTTACATTCCCATTTACATTATATAAAGATTCAAAATATTGGGTGCCACCTATTATTTCCGATGAAGTAGCCACTTTAAGTGCCGATAAAAATCCTGCGTTTTTAAATGCAGAAGCACGTTTCTTTCTAGCTTATAAAGATAATTATATAGTTGGCCGTGTAGCAGCCATTGTAAACTGGACAGAAATCAACGAACAGCAGGTTAAGAAAATGCGCTTTGGGTGGTTTGACACCATTGATGACATCAATGTATCGGAAGCATTATTAAACAAAGTGGCTGAAATTGGTAATCAACATAAACTAGAATATATTGAAGGACCTGTAGGCTTTTCTAATTTAGATAAAAATGGTGCATTAACTGAAGGGTTTGATCATATTGGAACCATGGCAACCTGGTATAATCACCCTTATTATATTACCCATTTTGAAACTTTAGGTTTTAAAACAGAAAAGGAATATATAGAAAGTAAATTTGCTTTTAAAAACTTACCTGTTGAGCGTTTCATGCGAGTGAATGATATCATCTTAAAACGCTTTAAATTAAAACCAGGTAGCTATACTAAAACAAGCGAAATAATACCGCATCTTGATAGTATGTTTAACCTGTTTAATCAAACCTATTCCAAACTATCTACATTTGTTCCTATATCTGACCCACAACGTGATTATTTTAAAAAGAAGTTCATTAATTTTATAAATCCAGAATACATCAAATTTGTATTTGATGAACATGATAAAATGGTGGCTTTTGCTATAGTGTTGCCGTCTTTTTCAGAAGCGTTACAAGAAACAAAAGGTAAGCTATTTCCGTTTGGGTTTTTAAAATTATTAAAAGCTAAAAAAACGAGTAAAACAGCGCTATTCTATTTAATAGGTGTGGATCCACATTACCAAAACAAAGGTGTTACAGCAGTTATATTTAACGAGTTTCATAAATCATTTATCAAATTCGGCATTGAAACCTGTATTCGTTTACCGGAATTAGCTGATAATTTGGCTTCTCATCAAATTTGGAAAGATTTTGATACCAAGATTATTAAGCGACGTAAGACTTTTAAGAAAATGTTATAAAACAAAAAGCCGATTTTAATTAAAATCGGCTTTTTGTTTGTTTGTATCACACATTACTTTTCCATAGCAGCAGTAACAGCTGCAGATAAGCGCTTATAAGTACCATTTTCTAAACGAGTTCTAATGGCATCAAAGGCATCTAAAGTAACCTTTACATCTTCCAATGTATGTGTTGCTGTTGGAATCATTCGTAGTAAAATTAATCCTTTTGGAATAACAGGATATACAACTATAGAACAGAAGATACCATAGTTTTCACGTAGGTCTTTTACTAAAGCCATTGCTTCTGGAATACTTCCTTTTAAGTAAACTGGAGTCACACAACTTTGTGTGGTACCAATATCAAAACCACGTTCTTTTAAACCGGACTGTAACGCATCGACAATTTTCCAAAGGTTTTGTTTTAATTCTGGCATGGTACGCAACATATCTAAACGTTTTAACGCACCAACTACTAATTGCATCTGTAAGGATTTCGCAAACATTTGCGAACGCAAGTTATATTTTAAATAATCAATAATCTCTTGGTCTGCAGCAATAAATGCACCTGTACTAGCCATCGATTTGGCAAACGTTGCAAAATAAACATCTATGCCATCCTGAACACCTTGCTCCTCTCCAGCTCCAGCACCTGTTGCACCTAGTGTACCAAATCCATGCGCATCATCAACAAAAAATCTGAAATTATATTTTTTCTTTAATTCTACAATTTCTTTTAATCGACCTTGCTCACCACGCATACCAAAAACACCTTCTGAAATCACTAAAATTCCACCACCAGTTTGTTCGGCCATTTTTGTAGCACGCTCTAAATTTTTCTCTAAACTTTCAACGTCATTGTGTTTATAAGTAAAACGTTTCCCCATGTGTAAACGCACACCATCTATTATACAGGCGTGAGCATCCACATCATAGACAATTATATCATCCTTTGAAACCAAAGCATCAATAGTTGACACCATACCTTGGTAACCAAAATTTAGTAAATAAGCAGCTTCTTTATTCACGAAGGCTGCCAATTCATTTTGCAATGTTTCGTGAAGATCTGTGTGACCTGACATCATACGTGCTCCCATTGGATATGCAGACCCATAAGCAGCACCAGCTTCAGCATCAACTTTACGAACTTCAGGATGGTTTGCTAAACCTAAATAGTCATTTATGCTCCATGTTACAACTTCTTTTCCTCGGAATTTCATACGATTAGAAATTTCACCTTCTAATTTTGGGAATACAAAATAACCTTCGGCATGGGAAGCCCATTTTCCTAGAGGTCCTTTATCTCTATATATTTTATCAAATAAATCTTTCATAAAGCTATTAATCTAGTTAGTTGCTGCAAAATTAGATATTTAAAATTTCACAGCATAATAATTTTAAGTACTATTATTAACAACACATGATAGTTAACTTAAAATTTTTAAAGTTAACTATCATGTGTTGAATAGAATGACATGGTTAAATAATATCGATGTCTTCTTTACTTTTTACTTTAGCTGTATCTAAAAAGCCTTGTTCTTTCATCCATGTATCACTGTATATTTTGCTCATGTAGCGTGATCCATGATCAGGAAAAATAACGACAACAACATCATTTGTATCAAATGTGCTTTCATCGTTTAGTTGTTTTATGGCTTGCATAGCTGCTCCAGATGTATACCCTACAAATAAACCTTCAGTTTTGGCTATTTCTCTTGCGGTTAATGCACTTTCCTCATCGGTTACTTTAACAAATTCGTCAATAACATCAAATTCTGTTGCTGTAGGAATTAGGTTTTTTCCTAAACCTTCAATGCGGTATGGATATATTTCTTTTTCATCAAACTCGCGCGTTTCATGATACTTTTTTAGCACAGAACCATATGCATCAACGCCTAAAATTTTAATATTTGGATTTTGCTCTTTTAAATATTTAGCAGTACCAGAAATCGTTCCACCGGTACCACTACAAGCAACTAAATGTGTAATTTTACCTTCCGTTTGGCTCCAAATTTCAGGACCCGTGGAATGGTAGTGCGCGTCTATATTTAATTCATTAAAATACTGGTTAATATATACGGATCCCGCTGTCTCTTTATGTAAACGTTTAGCAACTTCGTAATAGGATCTAGGATCATCTGCAGCAACGTGAGCAGGACAAACATATACTTTAGCACCCATGGTTTTAAGCATGTCAATTTTATCAGGAGATGATTTTGAACTCACAGCCAAAATACACTTATACCCTTTTATAATACTAACCATGGCAAGACTAAATCCAGTATTACCAGAAGTTGTTTCTATAATGGTATCACCAGGTTTTAAAATTCCCTTCTTTTCAGCTTGCTCTATTATGTATAATGCAATTCTATCTTTTGAAGAGTGACCTGGGTTAAAAGCTTCTACTTTTGCAAAATAGTTGCCTTTAAAAGGTGCTGTAATTCTATTCAGTTTTATTAGTGGTGTATTTCCAACAAGTTCCAATACACTGTTATAAACTTGATTTTTTTGTCCCATATTTACTTTTTAAGTAACGTCATTTTATTATATAATGCAGCTTAAAACCTCGCAAAAATACAATTTTTTTTTTAACTACTGTGTAATTCCTTCTAAATCCAGTAAAAAGGCGTACTCCAATGCAACCTCCTTTAAGCTTTCAAATCGTCCAGAAGCTCCTCCATGACCTGTATGCATATCTACATGCAGTAGTAACTTATTAGAATCTGTTTTTAAATCGCGTAGTTTAGCAACCCATTTTGCAGGTTCCCAATACTGCACTTGAGAATCATGAATTCCAGTTGTTACTAATAAATTCGGGTAGTCTTGAGCTGTAACATTATCATATGGGGAATAAGACTTCATGTACCTATAATAAACTTCATCATTAGGGTTTCCCCATTCATCATATTCACCTGTTGTAAGCGGAATAGAGTCATCTAACATCGTTGTTACCACATCTACAAAAGGCACTGCTGCCACTACTCCATGATATAATTCAGGATTCATATTAATAACCGCTCCCATAAGTAAACCACCAGCCGAACCGCCATTAGCATATAAATGTTTTCGAGAAGTATATTGTTCTTCAATAAGATATTTGGAACAGTCTATGAAATCGAAAAACGTATTTTCTTTTTTTAATAGTTTACCATTTTCATACCAATCGCGACCTAAATATTCACCACCTCGAATATGCGCAATGACGTAAATAAATCCTCGATCTAATAAACTTAATCGAATAGTTGAAAAATAAGGGTCTATAGTAGACCCATATGATCCATACGCATATAATAATAATGGATTTTTACCGTCTTTTTTTAAACCTTTTTTATGAACCACGGACATCGGAATTTTCTCGCCATCTCTTGCTGTTGCCCAAATACGTTCAGATGTGTAATTTTCTTTATTGAAATCGCCCAATACGTCTTGCTCCTTTAAAACGACATTAGTTTTGGTTTTAAAATCAAACTCCATAACCGAACTTGGAGTTGTCATAGCATTATAACCATAACGAAGTACATCTGAATTAAATTCAGGATTATTACCTAAATAAGCAGTATAAGTTTCACTATCAAAAGGTAAGTAATAATCTTCATTTCCATCCCAACTAATAATTCGTAGTTTATTTAGTCCTTGAATACGTTCATTAAGCACATAATAATGTTGGAATATTTCTATATCTTCAACAAGAACATCTGGCCTATGTGGAATAACATCTTTCCAGTGTGTTTTTTCTGTTGCTAATTCTGGTGTTTTTTGAAGTTTGAAATTAATGGCGTTATCATTATTTGTAATAATGTAGAATGCATCATTATAATGTGCTATAGCATATTCCAGACCTCTTTCTCGCTGATGAAACATCTTGAATTCACCATCAGGATTATCCGCAGGTAAAATTCGGTATTCAGATGTTAAAGTGCTAGAGGAACCTATAACAATATATTTTCGAGATTTGGTTTTATAAACAAAAGCATTAAAGGTTTCATCAGTTTCATGAAAAACTTCTATATCCTCTGAAGCTTTCTCGTTTATATTATGTTTAAAAATTTTACAAGCACGTAAAGTAACTGGGTCTTTTACAGAATAGAAAATTGTTTCATTGTCACTTGCCCAAGTGCAGCCACCTGTGGTATTTTTAATTTTATTTGGATGTAATTTTCCTGTATTAAGGTTTTTCACTTGAATAGTATATTGGCGTCTACTTACAGTATCTATTGAAAAGGCAGCCATGGTATTATCTGGGCTTATAGAAATACCACCTAGTTTAAAATACTTATGTTTTTTTGCCATGATGTTGCAATCAAACATAATATTTTCTTCCGCTTCTAACGAACCCTCTTTACGGGTGTAAATAGGGTAATCTTTTCCTGTTTCATAGCGAGTAATGTACCAATAGCCATTGTAGAAATAAGGAACCGATTCATCATCTTCCTTAATACGGGCTTTCATTTCCTCAAAAAGTGATTTTTGAAAATCTTCCGTTGGCTTCATTACAGATTCCGTGTATGCGTTTTCGGCATTCAAATACTCGATAACTTCTGAATTTTCCCGATCATTAAGCCAGAAATAATTATCTATGCGCTCATCTCCATGCGTAATAAGAGATTTTGCAATTTTTTTTGCTATTGGTGGATTGGATATTTTTTTCAAAAAAAAGAGGGTTTAATCAGCTGGCAAAAATAGAAAAATTAAATAGCTTTGCATCGCATTTAAAATGATAATATTATGTTTGGAGATCTTATGGGAATGATGGGTAAAATTAAAGAAACCCAAAAGAAAGTTGAAGAAACTAAAGCACGTTTAAATTCTGTTCTTTTAGATGAAGTGAGCGCAGATGGTAAAATCAAAATTACTATTACTGCTAATAGAACCATTAAAGACGTTAGCATTGATGAAGCGCTTTTAGAAGACAAGGAAGCACTTGAAGATTACTTGGTTTTAACCTTAAATAAAGCTATTGAACGCGCTAGCCAAGTTCATGAAACTGAAATTGGAGCAGTTGCAAAAGAAGGCATGCCAAATATTCCTGGAATGGATATGTTTAAGTAGGTTGTTAGTTGTTAGTTGTTAGTTGTTAGTTGTTAGTTGTTAGTTGTTAGTTGTTAGTTGTTAGTTGTTAGTTGAAAATAACTCTATAAATTCACTTTTCTTAAAACCGTTAGAAAATAATCATGCATTGAATCCGTATAATCCAGATGGGTAACGATTCGCAATTTACCACTTCCCATTCCACTTAAACGTATTCCTTTTTCCGCAAAATAATTTAGGAATTTGGCTTCTTTTTCGCGTTCTGCTAATTCAAAAATAACAATGTTGGTTTCCACTGGAACAACCTTTTTTATAAATGGTAAGGACTGTAAAACAGCACCTATTTCCTTTGCTTTTTGATGATCGTCTGCCAAGCGTTCTAAATGATTATCTAAAGCATATAAGCCTGCAGCTGCTAAATATCCTACTTGTCGCATACCGCCACCTAATATTTTTCGGATGCGGATGGCATTTTGCATAAACACATCGTCACCAATAAGTACGGATCCAATTGGGCAACCTAATCCTTTACTTAAACATACAGATATGGTATCGAATACCTGACCATACTCTGGAGCCGTTTCATTTCTTGCTATTAATGCATTCCATAAACGTGCACCATCTAAATGAAACCCTAATTGATTGGTATCACATACATTCCGAATTTTTTGCAATTCATTAAAATCCCAACATGAACCTCCGCCTCTATTTGCGGTGTTTTCAACTTCAACGAGTTTGGTTAATGGACTGTGGTAAAAATCGGGTGGATTTATAGCATCAATAACTTGTTGTGCAGTAAACATGCCATTAGTTCCAGTCAACAATTTACAAGAAACACCACTGTTAAAAGAAACGCCTCCTCCTTCATAATGATAAATGTGCGCATCTTTATCGCAAATTACCTGATCGCCTGGATTGGTATGCAACTTAATTGCAGTTTGATTTGCCATAGTTCCTGTAGGAAAAAATAAAGCATTGGGTTTCCCAAATAGTTTGGCTAACCGCTGCTCAAGTGCATTTACGGTTTCATCTTCTTTATACACATCATCGCCTACTTGGGCAGACATCATGGCATTCAACATGCCTTTAGTAGGTTTGGTAACCGTATCACTTCGCAAATCAATTTTCATAAAGCAACTATTAAGTTTGCGCTAAAATTAATTCATTTTAAGTTTTCTGTTGGCTCATTTAATTATATTTTTGTTAAAATTTATAAGCTATGATTACTTCAGATCAAATTAAAGATCTAAAAAACCGCCTTGAGAAATTAAGGCACTATCTTTGACATAGATGCCAAACTAATTGAAATTCAAAACGAAGAAGAACAAACCTTCGACCCTAACTTTTGGAATGACTCCAAAGCTGCTGAAGTCATTATGCAATCGCTTCGAAATAAAAAGAAATGGGTTTCTGATTACGAAGATGGCAAAACGCTTCAAGAAGATTTAGAAGTTATTTACGAATTCTATAAGGAAGGGGAAGCCACTGCCGATGATTTAGAAAATCGTTTTGAAAAGGCTGAAACTCTTATTGAAGACTTAGAGTTTAAAAACATGCTTTCGGAAGAAGGTGATAGTTTGAGTGCTGTTTTGCAAATTACAGCTGGAGCTGGTGGAACCGAGAGTTGCGATTGGGCCAGTATGCTCATGCGTATGTATTTAATGTATGCTGAAAAAAGTGGATTTAAAGTTAAAGAGCTGAATTATCAGGAAGGAGATGTTGCTGGAATTAAAACGGTAACCTTGGAAATTGAAGGCGATTTTGCTTTTGGTTGGTTGAAAGGTGAAAACGGAGTTCATCGTTTGGTACGTATTTCTCCTTTTGACAGTAATGCCAAGCGCCACACCAGTTTTGCATCTGTCTATGTTTACCCGTTGGTAGATGATACTATTGAAATTGCAATAAATCCCGCAGATATTGAAATTACAACTGCTCGTTCTAGTGGTGCTGGCGGACAAAATGTTAATAAGGTAGAAACAAAAGTACAACTTACACACAAGCCTACAGGTATTCAAATTTCGTGTAGTGAAACGCGTTCTCAACATGATAACCGCTCACGAGCCTTGCAAATGTTGAAATCGCAACTTTATGAAATTGAATTACAAAAACAATTGGCGCAACGTGAAGATATTGAAGCCGATAAAATGAAAATTGAATGGGGAAGTCAAATTCGCAATTATGTGATGCATCCTTATAAATTAGTAAAAGACGTAAGAACAGCCCATGAAACCGGTAATGTTGATGCCGTTATGGATGGAAATATTGAGCCGTTTTTAAAAGCTTATTTAATGATGATGGGGCAGAAAACTGAAGAATCAGGCCAACTTTAAATTACATATTTATGATTACAATTTACCACAACAACCGTTGTAGCAAAAGTAGAACTGGATTACAAATTTTAAAAAATTCAGGCAAACCGTTCGAAGTAGTAACCTATCTGGAAGATGTGCCTTCAGAAAATGAACTTAAAAATATCATTTCTTTATTAGGGATTAAACCAATTGAATTGGTTAGAAAAAATGAAGCTATCTGGAAAGAACAGTATAAAGAGACTGAATTATCAGATGCAGATCTAATTTCGGCTATGGTTAAAAACCCCAAACTTATTGAACGACCGATTATTATAAATGGTAAACAAGCAGTCATTGGCAGACCACCTGAAAAAATATTAGATATACTTTAAAAACAAAAGCCTCTACTGTTAAAATAGAGGCTTTTGTTTTTAACATATTTTTAACCAAAAGCCCTTAAACCAAAGGCTATTTTTGCAGTCCTACACGCAAAAATATATTCATGAATAAATTAATTTTAACCCTTTCCTTATTTTTTTTAACGGTTTTAAACCTAACTGCACAAAATAAAGAAGTCATTATTACCGGTAAAGTATTTGAAAAAGCTACAAACATGCCTTTGGAGTATGCCACGGTTGCTTTTGTAAACAAAGCAGAAAATAAAATAGTAACTGGAGGTATAACTACAGAAACAGGAGACTTTAGCATTCCTGTTCCTAGTGGCACCTATGATATTACCATAGAATTTATAGGTTTTGATAAGTTAACAATTCCAAATCAAAACTTAACGGCTAATAAAAACATGGGAACCATTGGTTTGGCAGAAAATGCTCAAGCACTTGATGAAGTGTCAATTATTGCCGAAACGACAACGGTAGATATTCGTTTAGATAAAAAAATATATAACGTAGGTCAAGATTTAACAGTTAGCGGTGGAACAGTAAGTGACGTTTTAGATAATGTCCCATCGGTATCAGTAGATGTTGAAGGGAATGTAGCGTTAAGAGGTAATGATAATGTTACCATTTTAATTAATGGAAAACCATCTGGTTTAGTAGGCTTAAATTCTACAGATGCCTTACGTCAATTACCTGCCGAATCTATTGAGCGTGTTGAAGTGATTACATCACCTTCGGCTCGTTATGATGCACAAGGAACGGCTGGTATTTTAAACATTATTTTACGTCGAAGTAAATTACAGGGCTTTAATGGTGCTGTAACAACCAATATAGGGTATCCGAAACAAGCTGGTATTTCTGGTAATGTTAATTACAGAACAGGCGATGTTAATATTTTTAATACAACCAGTTATGATTATCGTGAGGTACCTGGTAATTCTTCATCTTACACGCAATATTTCAATAAACGATTTGATGATGAAGGCAATGTTATTTTAGATAATCCAGATACATTTGCAGACGAACAAAATCGTTATGAACGTATTAGAAAAGGTATAAGCACAAACTTTGGAGTAGAATGGTATATAACAGATTCAGCATCATTAACTGGTGCAATTTCGTATAGAAATGGTGATAACGAAAGTAATACGACCAATACATTAACACAATTTGATGAAAATGGAAATTTCCTTTCGCAAGCAAACCGCTTTGATCCAGAATTAGAGGATGACAAAGTTTTGCAGTATTCATTAAACTTTATGAAAGATTTTGATGACAGTGGCCATAAATTAACCATGGATTTTCAATATGAAGATAACTCTGAAGACGAGTTTTCTAAAGTTCTTGTTGAAGGTCAAAACACAGAAAAAGTTGCTACTTTAGAAGATCAAGAACGCATTTTATTGCAAGCTGACTATGTGCTTCCTATTGGAGAAAATAGCCAATTTGAATTAGGCTATCGTGGCGATTTTAAAAATCAAGATACAGATTATACGGTTGAACTACTAAATATGAATTCAAATGAATTTGTAGTAAACGATTCCCTTTCTAATTTTTTAAATTACCGTGAATATGTTAATGCAGCCTATACACAATTTGGAAGTAAGTTTGGAAAATTTTCATTTTTAGCAGGACTTCGTTTAGAGAATACACGTATAACTGTTGACCAGCCAACAAGCGGTGATTTTTCTAAAAATGATTACACAGGCTTATTCCCAACGCTTAACTTAAACTTTGAAATGAGTGAAAAGGAAAATATCACGCTTGGTTACAGTAGGCGAATTCAAAGGCCACGTTCTTGGTTTATAAATCCATTTCCGTCACGCTCTAGTGTTACATCCATTTTTAGAGGAAACCCACAATTAGCACCAAGTTATTCTGGCCAATATGATGTAGGTTACTATAGAAAATTTAGTGATAAAGTATCTTTAAATGCATCTGCTTACTATCAACATGCTACTGATGTCTTTAGTTTTATTAGTTTTGATACAGGGATTCCCGTTACAGTAAATGGTCAAAATTTCACAATTATTGAGCGTACTCCTATTAATTTAGCGGAAGAAGATCGATATGGTTTTGAATTTACAGTTATTTATAAACCATCTAAAATATGGAATATAAACGCAAACTTTAATTACTTTCAACAAAGTATAACTGGTGAAACGCCTAACGGTTTATCATTAGATAACACTAACAACAGTTGGTTTGCTCGTATTAACAACAAATATACATTGCCAGGTAAAATTGAATGGCAAACAAGTTTAAATTACCGAGGTCCATCAGAAGATGCTCAAAACAAACGTGAAGGTGTTTTCTCTACAAATATGGCTTTTAGTAAAGATTTGTTTAAAGATAAAGCCTCTATTGCTTTTAATATTAGCGATTTGTTTAACAGTAGAAAACGTCAATCAGAAACATTTACAGGAACATTTAATAGTACATCAGAATTTCAATGGCGTGAACGTAGTTTCAACTTATCATTCACCTACCGCTTTAACCAACAGAAAAAACGTCAAGAACGTGGTGGAAATTCTGGTGGTGGAGACTATGATTATGAAGGGTAATAATCATTTATAAAAAAATCACACATATATTTTTATAATGAAAAAAAGACTGTCTGAAAAGGCAGTCTTTCTTATTTAAAAGAGATTGAAATTAAATATATGGGATTTAGTTTAATAGACTAAAAATTATGTATAAAAAAACGCCTGAAATTTCTTTCAGGCGTTGTATGCATAAGTTCTATTTAAAACTAGTTTAATGCTTGTCTTTTAGCTTTTTTCTCTTCACGAATTTCTTTCATTCTTTCAATTAAAGCGCCACCAATCCAATATGGAATAACAAATGTTATTAAAAAAATCATTAACCAAAAACCGATTGTTAAAATGGTTAAAAATGCTAAAAATCCTAAATATTGGTCAAATTCAAACATGGTGATATTTTTTTGTTGATATGGCAAAGATATAATAAAGACTTTTGTTTTACAATATTAGATTACAATTTTATTTACTGTGAAATTTCTTAAATAGAAATTCTAAAATAAAACAAAGTAAAATGATTGAAATTATGACAATTACACCAATAAGGTTAGACGTGTATTGTTGAATTATTAAAGTTATAAATGCAGCAGAACAACCAATAAAGCCTAAAAAAGGTATTAATTTGTTGCCTTTTATGCTAGTAGACTGTTTGAAAGCAATATAATTTACTACTGCAAAAATGAGTAAAAAACCAGCACTTCCTGCTGTTGAAATACTTTCTAATTCCAATGCATTAGCCAAAACCAAGGTCAAAACGGCAGTAATAAGTAAACCTATTGGCTGGTTCCATAGCATGCTTGTTAAATGGTGTGGTAATTCATCATCTTCTGCCAATTCAAAACTCACACGACTTCCACCATATAATGAAGCATTTATTGCTGAAAAAGTAGAAATAAGTGCTGCAACAGTTATAATACTAAATCCTATTTTTCCTAGCATGGGTTTGGCTGCCTCGGCTAAAACGTAATCTTCTGCTTTAGCAATTTCATTGAAGGGTAAGGATCCTACAGTAACTATAGCTATTATAATATATAGAAAAACTACAAACCAAACGGAATAATTATATGCTTTTGGGATATTTTTTTTGGGATTAATAATGTCTGGTGCCGCATTTGCAATAAGTTCAAAACCTTCATAAGCTACAAAAATAACCATTCCACCTGTTAATAATAACAAAGGATTTTCCCAGTTTGTCATAGCAAGTTGCTTGGTATTTGGATTCCCAAACAGACCATAAATGCCAATAATAATAAAGCCAAGTAAAATAATTAACTTGACAACTACAGCATAGGACTCTATTTTACTAACCACCTTTATACTGTAATAATTAATGGCTGTTGCTACAACAATTATGGCACTCAAATACATGTGTGAATCGTAAGTTTTGTTTCCAGTAAGTTCTAGTAAATTAGGTGCATAGGAACCAAATGCAGAAGCGTACAGAGACAGCATGATAATATAACTTACCCAAAGCAAATTATTTATAGTACCACTAAAAACCGTTTTGCCAAATCCTTGGTTTACAAATTTAACAGTACCGCCTCTATCTGGAAATGCCACAGATAATTTAGAATAACTGTAAGCTGTTAAACTGGCTATTATTCCTGCAAACAGAAAAGCAATGGGTGTTCCACCCTGCGCCAATGAGACAGCCAAACCTAAAACAGCGAAAATGCCACCGCCAACCATGCCTCCTATACCGATTGATATGGCTTCACGGAGACTTATTTTATTGTCGGAATTGGAATCGTTTTTCATATAATACAAACAGGTTGTAATTAAAAATAATGTTTTTTAGGTATTCATCATATCAAACCTAATATTTTCTTACAAATAACTCTTTAACAATTAAGCGTTTTGGAGTGAAAAGCTTAAATTTGTGCTATTACTAATTTATTATTTCAATTTCAATACTCATGAATTTTAGAATAGAAAAAGATACAATGGGCGAAGTAAAAGTGCCTGCTGACAAACTTTGGGGAGCACAAACAGAACGCTCAAGAAATAACTTTAAAATTGGTGCACCAGCATCTATGCCGTTAGAGATTGTTTACGGTTTTGCTTATTTAAAAAAAGCTGCGGCTTACACGAATTGCGATTTAGGCGTTTTAACCGAAGAAAAACGAGATTTAATTGCGCAAGTATGCGATGAGATATTAGATGGCCAACATGATGATCAGTTTCCGCTAGTGATATGGCAAACAGGTTCTGGAACGCAAAGCAATATGAATGTCAATGAGGTTATTGCCAATAGAGCGCATCAATTAGCTGGCAAGACCATTGGTGAAGGTGAAAAAACAATTCAACCGAATGATGATGTTAATAAATCTCAATCTTCCAATGATACTTTCCCAACAGGAATGCATATTGCCGCTTATAAGAAAATCGTTCAGCACACCATACATGGTGTCATTCAATTACGAAATACACTTCATAAAAAATCATTAGCCTTTCAAGATGTTGTAAAAATTGGACGTACCCATTTAATGGATGCTACGCCTTTAACTTTGGGACAAGAATTTTCAGGATACGTTTCACAATTAGACCATGGTTTAAAAGCTTTACAGCACACTTTACCACACTTATCTGAATTAGCTTTAGGCGGAACTGCTGTTGGAACAGGATTAAATACACCAGAAGGTTATTCAGAATTGGTGGCCAAATATATTGCTGATTTTACTGATTTACCTTTTATAACAGCACCTAATAAATTTGAAGCTTTAGCGGCTCACGATGCTTTGGTTGAAACTCATGGTGCCTTAAAACAATTAGCGGTTTCATTAAATAAAATTGCTAACGATATTAGAATGATGGCTTCTGGTCCGCGTTCTGGAATTGGAGAAATTATTATTCCGGCTAATGAACCAGGTAGTTCTATTATGCCTGGTAAAGTTAACCCTACACAATGTGAAGCCTTAACTATGGTGTGTGCACAAGTTATGGGTAACGATGTTGCAGTTACTGTTGGTGGCACTCAAGGACATTACGAATTAAATGTATTTAAACCTATGATGGCTGCTAATGTCTTGCAGTCTGCACAATTATTAGGCGATGCTTGTATGAGTTTTGATGAACACTGTGCTCAAGGTATTGAACCAAACCATGAAGTTATAAAACAGTTATTAAATAATTCCTTAATGCTTGTAACTGCCTTAAATACTAAAATAGGGTATTATAAAGCTGCTGAAATTGCTAATACAGCCCACAAAAATGGTACTACTTTAAAAGAAGAAGCCATTAATTTAGGGTATGTTTCGGCAGAGGATTATGACGCTTGGGTAAAACCTGAAGACATGGTAGGCTCTATAACTAAATAAATATCAATATATTACGCTATTAATCTTTAACTTTTAAACTATGAAACAAAAATTACTAATTCTTACAGGCTTCATTCTAATTAGTTGGACTGTAAATTCTCAAATATCATTTGTAAAAAGCACCATAGATGCCGATACAAGTGACGAACCTTACACCATTGCTTCTGGTTTTTTAGATGACGATGCTTATTTAGATCTCGCCGTAGGATCAGACGTTTCTGGTAACGTTACTTGGTATAAGAATAATGGTGATGGTACATTTGCTACAGGTATTATACTAACGGCTATTGCACCAAATGCGTTATCCTATGTTGAAGGTTTAACGATAGCAGATATTAATGGCGATGGTGATAATGATATTATTGCGGCCAGTTATTTAGGTGGCAATCTCGTTTGGTTTGAAAATAATGGCGATGAAACTTTTGAGCCAGCTGTAACCATTTCATCAAGTATAGCTGGTGCTGGTACCGTTATTGCGGCTAATATTGACAACGATGTTAATGGTTATTTAGATCTGGTTGTTACTGCTTATGATGGGAATAGCGTTGTATACTTTTTAGGTAATGGCGATGGCACTTTCGGAACGCTTCGTTATGTTGTGCCTTTAACACCTGGTAGTAATCCTGGCACAATGGATATAGCTGATTTTGATGGTGATGGCGATTTGGATGTTGTTGTTGGATTTACTGGAAATGGCGATATTAAATTGTACGACAATCGTTTTATTCCTGATGGTTTAGATGTCTCGGGGAATGTACCCTTTGTTGCATACACAAATGCTGTAGATACAGGAAATGGCTTTTTATTTTCTGTGCTATTTGCAGATATTAACGATGATTCTAATCTTGAAATTGTAAAATCGGATAATTCTCCAGGTGCCAACCCTAATATTGCTTGGTATTCTAATGATACTAGTGATACGGGAACTACATTTACTGAAACTACACTAGCCACTACAATTGGTAGAACAGCATCAATTGGTGTTGCAGACTTTAACAATGATACTTATAATGATTTGGTTGTTGCAAATGGTCGAGCTACTGATAATGATTTTATTTGGTTCCAAAGTAATGCTACAGGTGGTTTTGGAAGCGAAATGCTTATTGATGATAGTAGTTCGACTGCCTTTGATTTAGAAATACAAGATTTTGATAACGATGGCGATTTAGATATAGCCAGTATCAGTTATTTATTAGATGATGTTTTTATATTTAAAAACGATTTATTTACGTTAAGTACTACAGAATTTAAAACTAATACTATTAGTATCTATCCAAACCCTACTTCTAATACTTTACATATTAAAACAACAAATCAAGACCCTTTTGATATAATTGTTTACAATGTTTTGGGTAAAGAAGTTATAAAAACAACGGTCTTAAATAGTACATTAGATGTTTCTAGTCTATCAAAAGGAATCTATCTTTTAAAGCTTGAAAATACAGATACAGCATTCAAGTTTGTAAAGCAATAAAAAATAAAACAAGCTCTAAATTTCAAAAAAAACGTTAGCAATAATTTTGTTAGCGTTTTTTTATTAAATAAAAATTAAGCAACTTTGAAAAAACAAGTATCGTGACGACATTAATTACCAATATTCAAGAATTAATCCAGGTTAGAGAGAGCAATATTCTTAAGGTTTCAGGACAAGATATGAAACGGCTTCCTACTATTAAAAATGCTTATTTATTAATAGATGATGATACCATTGTAGGTTATGGTCCAATGGATGATTGTAACAATATGGAAGCAGACACTGTTATTAATGCTTCTGGGAAACTGGTTTTACCAACATGGTGCGATTCTCATACACATATTGTTTACGCAGGAAACAGAGAACAAGAGTTTGTAGATAGAATTAATGGCTTGTCTTATGAAGATATTGCTAATCGTGGTGGTGGTATATTAAATTCTGCTGAAAAACTACAACTAACAAGTGAAGACGATTTGTATATACAATCTGCAAACCGCCTAAAACAAGTCATGAAATTAGGTACTGGTGCCATTGAAATAAAATCTGGCTACGGACTTACTGTAGAAGCTGAACTGAAAATGCTGCGTGTTATTAAACGATTAAAACAGAATTTTCCATTAAAAGTAAAGGCAACTCTTTTAGCAGCACATGCTGTGCCTAAAGAATACAAAGATAATAAAGAAGGTTTTGTTGATTTAGTTATTAACGAATTAATCCCAAAAGTAGCCAAAGAACAATTAGCCAAGTATATTGATGTGTTTTGCGAAAAAGGTTATTTCGATTTAAACGATACAGAACGCATTTTAAAAGCAGGAAAATTACATGGATTGGTTCCTAAAATTCATGTAAACCAATTTAATGCATTTGGAGGTATTGAAGTCGCTGTAAACAATCAAGCGCTATCTGTAGACCATTTAGAAGAATTAACTCTAAATGATATTGAAGTACTTAAAACAGGTGAAACCATGCCAGTAGCACTTCCCTCCTGTTCGTATTTTTTAAGCATTCCATATACGCCTGGTCGTAAATTAATTGAAGCAGGATTACCGTTAGCATTGGCCACTGATTATAATCCAGGTTCCACTCCTAGCGGTAATATGAATTTTGTAGTAAGCACTGCTTGTATTAAAATGAAATTAACTCCCGAAGAAGCAATAAACGCTGCAACTATTAATGGTGCTTATGCCATGGGTATTAGCAATATGTACGGCAGTATTACACGTGGAAAAAAAGCGAATATTATTATTACGAAGCCAGTTCCAAGTTATGCTTATTTACCCTATGCTTTTGGTAATAATCATATTGAAACGGTAATTATAAATGGACAAATCGTATAAATTTATATCACCACATCCATCCCTATTATCATTTAAGCTATTAAATTTTGGTATAACTAACTATAAGGATACACTTACTTTTATACAAAACCTACCTTATGGTAGAAATAGTAATCGAAGCGATTATTCCTTGGTATTAAAAGAGTTAAAAGGAACTTGTTCAACAAAACATGCATTTCTTGCTGAATTAGCCAATCAACAAAACATCCCTAACATAAAACTGTTTGTAGGTGTTTATAATATGTGTGAAGAAAATACGCCTGGTATTAAAGCCGTTTTAGAAAAGTGGCAACTACCGTTCCTACCAGAAGCTTATTGTTATTTAAAAATTAATAGTGAAATTTTAGATATAACTCGGATATCCAATCATACCATTTCATTTGAAAATTCATTAGTATTTGAAAAAGAAATTTTTCCAAATCAAATTGGTGAGTATAAAGTCAAACTACATCAAACATATTTAAAACATTGGATTGTTAACCATTCTATTAAATATGACTTTATCACACTATGGAAAATACGGGAATTATGCATTCAGAAATTATCTGAAAAACAAGTGTAAAAAAAACCCGAAAGAACAAACTTCCGGGTTTTGCTAGTATTAGCTCTATGGAAAACCAATATTAGCGTGTTTTAATCTAATATAAATTCTGAAGTAGAAACTAAATCCTTCTGATTAAATACGTTAACCATATAACGGCCTTTTTCAAATTTACTATCAGCATTAGGCGCTACAAATTCGCAAATATTCAAACTTGCATTTTCATAATTAAATTTACTAACTAAACTGTAATTCAACACCTTATCACCAAATTCAATTTGCTCGTTTGCTCCCAAGGTATTATTTTTTGGATCAATTACTTGAATATATAATTCTTGATCACCACCTTGGACCAGCGTATTTTTTGGAACGGTAAAACAAACACGGATTTTATCAGCACGTCTTGCACTTTCGGTAGGAATTAATTTACCAGAATTACGTTCAATAACACCATATCCTTTTAAGCTTACAGCACCTAAAACAGCAGCATTGCTAACCACTTCTGCTAATGCTGTGTTTTGAACCATTAATGAGTCTGTAAACATGGTACGTTCTTCCAAACGGATTTTAGTACTATCTAAAGATGTTGCCAATAGTTCATTTTCAATTTTTAGTCGGTCATTTTCTGTCAATAATACAGTCATTTCTTTTTGCAAATCAGCGTATTTAGATTTGTAACGATACAAACTCTGTACATTTGTTTCAGAAACTTTTAATGAGTCTATTAACCCTTGAATACGACTTTTTGCTTCAACTAATTTTTCGTTAGCAATATTATTATCGTTAATCACAATATCATATTGTTTGGCCATATTACTCAAATCATTCATAACCATTTCCTTCTCTTGTAACAATTGGGCTTCGGTATCTTTCTTTTCATTATATAGCTTGGAGGTATAAATTCCTGTAGCTACAAATAAAACTAGAGCTATTCCTAATGCCACTTTTAATCCTGTACTGTTTTTATTAGATTCCATAAAAAATTCGTTTTTTTAAAAATTAAAGTTACTACTATTTTTGTGCTTTTTTAAGCAATTGTTTTTAAAGTTTCAAATAAAAAGTACATTTATACTTTCTATTTAATTATTTTAATGTTTATGGATAAACTGGTATTATTTAATGAGTCAAATCGTAATTCGCTAGTAAATAAGCGCCCAGATGAATCCAAATTTGGTGAACATATACACATAATTCCCCATCTTACAGGTATATACGAGCAGCTTATAAATTTAGATGTTCAATATGTTATTTTTGGTATTCCAGAAGATATAGGTGTCTTTGCTAATCACGGTAAAATAGGTACTTCTAATGCTTGGAATGCCTGCCTTAAAGTTTTGTTAAATATTCAAAGTAATAAATTTACACATCCTAATAAAGTTCTAATTCTTGGTTATTTAGATTTTTTTGATGACATGCATAAACTAAAAAGTTTAAATCAATCAAATTCAAAAGATATTCAAAAAGCTAGAAAACTGGTTAAAAACATTGATAAACACGTTTCTGAACTCGTGGCTCTCATCATTAAAGCTGGAAAAACACCAATTATTATTGGAGGTGGTCATAACAATGCCTATGGCAATATAAAAGGAGCATCATTAGCTTTAAAAAAACCAATAAATGTTATTAATTTTGATGCACATTCAGATTTCAGAACTGAAGAAGGCAGACACAGTGGGAATGGCTTTAGTTATGCCGTTTCTGAAGGGTTTTTAAAAAAATATTTTATTTTCGGTTTACACGAAAACTATACCTCTGATGCTATATTTACACAACTAGAGGAAAACAGGCATATAGAATTCAATACCTTTGAAGCCATTGAGGTGCGAAAAGAATTGAAATTTAAGTCTGAATTAAAACGTGCATTACAGCATATTAACTCAAAACCTTATGGAATTGAACTGGATTGCGATGCCATTCAAAATACACCAAGTAGTGCGATGACGCCAAGTGGATTTAGTATGGGTAAAGCACGGGCTTTTTTAAATACTACGGCTCAAAATAAACACGCTATGTATCTTCATCTATGCGAAGCTGCTCCAACTCCTGACTCCGAAAATCAAGTTGGCAAACTTTTAACCTATTTAATAACCGATTTTATTAGAGCACACACAAATGCTTGACATCATTCCTTTTAACAAACAATACGCTGAAGATTTTTATGCCTTAAATATAGAATGGTTGCAAACACATTTCTATGTTGAGCCTTTTGATGAAGAGGTTTTAAGCAAACCTGAAACTTATATTATTAATAAGGGTGGCCATATTTTTTTTATAAAAAATAATTCATGTGTTGTTGCTACAGTTGCTCTCATGCCTACTAACAACCAACATGTATTGGAACTTACTAAAATGGCTGTTTTACCTCGATGTCGCGGACAAAAAATTGGTCAGAAATTAGTAGCTCATTGCATTGAATTTGCCAAAAAAAAGGAGATGAAACAACTACTTCTCTACTCAAACACCAAATTAGAAAACGCTATTTATATTTATAAAAAATTTGGATTTAAAGAAATTCCCGTTGAGGCTAATGCACCATATAAACGTGGTAATATAAAGATGGTTTTAGATTTATGATTGATAATTTTTCAAATATATTGTAACTTGAATGAAAATTAAACACACCATGAAAATTAAAATTCTACCAATACTACTAATTACCTTATTATTCTCTAATTGTAAAACAGATAAAAATAAGGTTGAACCCATTAATATTGAAACCGCAACAGAGCAAAATAATAAACCGTCATCAGATATTGAAAATTCAAATTTATATGAAGCTTCAAACATTAAAATAACACCTATTGAACATGCCAGTCTTGTTTTAGAATATAATAACACATCTATATATATTGATCCCGTAGGTGATGCAGAACGGTATACACCATTTAGTAGTCCAAATTTTATTTTAATTACCGATATCCATGGAGATCATTTGGATACTAAAACTTTGGAGGCTATTAACACCACTAACACCATTATTATTGGTCCAGAGGCTGTAAAAGAAAAATTACCAGAATCTCTGAAAGCTAATTTCAATGTTTTTTTTAATGGTTTAAATGAAAGTTTTTCAATTGGTGAATTTACCATGGGTGTTGAAGCCATACCTATGTATAATTTACGTGAAGAAGCTTTAAAATTTCATACTAAAGGTCGTGGTAATGGCTATATTTTAACTCTAAACAATCAGCGAATATACATTTCTGGTGATACGGAAGATATACCAGAAATGAGAAATCTTGATAATATAGACATAGCATTAGTATGTATGAATTTGCCATATACTATGCCTGTAGAAAATGCAGCTGATGCCGTTTTAGCATTTCAACCAAAAATAGTTTTACCATATCATTATCGCGGAACAGAAGGATTAAGTGATGTTGCAAATTTTAAAACTATAATAAACAATAAGAATAAGGCCATAGAAGTTGTGCAATTAAATTGGTACAAATAGTCACAATATTTTCATTTTTAGTTGGTTACTAAAAAAAATATTTTATATTTGACAAGCTATTAACCCAATCAATCAACCTACTATGTTTCTGAAATGGACCTTTTTCGTATACCAAACATTTTTCTTAATTGAACAAATAAGCATTGTAAAGATTCTTGCTATAACTGTTATATTTTTTTTAATTCTATTAATTTTAGGTGTTAGGAAGTCTATAATACTTAAAAAAGAAAACGAGCGTTTAAGCAAAGCATCACCATCAACAGATGAAAGCGAAAAAAAACCTTATCAAGATTTTACCGAAGGACATATGTATAATAATAATTAATTCCTTAAAAAAATAACATAAAAAAGCCTCGTATTTACGAGGCTTTTTTATGCAATTAGCGAACCAATTTTTTATACTTTATGCGTTTTGGCATTAAATCGCCACCTAAACGTTTTTTCTTATTTTCTTCGTAATCACTAAAACTACCTTCAAAGAAATACACTTCACTATTACCTTCAAATGCTAGTATGTGTGTACAAATTCTATCTAGAAACCAACGGTCGTGACTAATAACAACGGCACAACCGGCAAAGTTTTCTAAACCTTCTTCTAGGGCACGTAACGTGTTAACGTCCAAATCATTTGTTGGCTCATCTAGTAACAATACGTTGCCTTCTTCCTTTAAAGTCATTGCTAAATGCAGACGATTTCGCTCACCACCAGATAATAATTTTACTTTTTTGTTTTGTTCTCCACCTGAAAAATTGAAACGACTTAAATAGGCTCTAGAATTCACTTCTTTTCCACCCATCATTACTAAATCTTGCTCATCACTAAAATTTTGCCATATTGTTTTTTCTGGATCTATATTAGAATGACTTTGATCTACGTAAGCAATTTTTGCAGTTTCGCCCACAATAAACTCCCCCTTATCAGGCGCAACTTCACCCATAATCATTTTAAAAATAGTGGTCTTACCTGCTCCGTTGGGACCAATAATACCAACTATTCCTGCTTGAGGTAAGTTGAAGTTTAAATCTTCATATAATAATTTATCATCATAACCCTTACTCACACCTTTGGCTTCAATAACATTGGTTCCTAAACGCGGACCATTTGGAATATAAATTTCAAGTTTTTCATCCAATTGTTTTTGGTCTTGACTCATTAATTTATCGTAATTATTCAAACGGGCTTTTTGCTTGGTTTGACGTCCTTTAGCACCTTGACGTACCCATTCCAACTCACGCTCTAACGTTTTTTGACGTTTAGAAGCCACTTTACTTTCATGCGCCATACGTTTAGATTTCTGATCCAACCAAGACGAATAGTTTCCTTTCCATGGAATACCCTCGCCTCTGTCTAATTCTAAAATCCAACCTGCTACATTATCTAAAAAATATCTATCGTGCGTAACTGCAATTACAGTTCCCTTATAATGTGCTAAATGTTGTTCCAACCAATGTACCGACTCGGCATCAAGGTGGTTAGTAGGCTCATCTAATAATAATACATCAGGTTCTTGTAATAATAAACGACACAACGCTACACGACGACGCTCACCTCCAGAGAGAACGCCAATTTTTTTATCGCCATCTGGTGTTCGTAACGCATCCATAGCAATTTCTAGTTTGGTATCTAATTCCCAAGCATCAGATGCATCAATTTGATCTTGAAGAACCGCTTGACGATTCATCAGCTTTTCCATTTTATCAGCATCAGAATACACTTCCTCTAAACCAAACATGTCATTAATTTTGTTGTACTCGTCAAGTATAGCAACTGTTTCTGCTGCTCCTTCACGGACAACCTCCATTACGGTTTTATTATCATCTAATTGAGGTTCTTGCTCTAAATATCCTACGGAATAATCTTGTAAGAAAGTAACATCACCTTGGTAGTTTTTATCTTGACCAGCAATAATCTTTAAAAGGGTAGATTTTCCAGACCCATTTAAACCTAAAATTCCAATTTTAGCACCATAGAAAAAACTTAAATAAATGTTTTTTAAAACTGGTGTATTTGCGCCAGGAAATGTCTTGGTTAAACCAGACATTGAAAATATTACTTTTTTATCGTCACTCATAATGTTTGTTATTATTACGTTATTTGTGGTTAATTATATTTATTAGGGAGGTACTTACCAAAGAAAGCTAATTATACACGCCCTTTTAGTGCATTGAAAACCCAAGCTATTGCAAAAAAACCAATTCCTACAGCTGCAAATCCCCAACCTGCTACATCATCATATCTAAACGCACCAAGTGCTATTAAAGCTAAACCTACGAAAACCATAATGGCAGTCGCCCAAGCTAAAACCGTATTTTTATTCATTGCCATAATCTCTCTATTTAGTTAAAAAATTGAAGCTACAAATATCGTGTTTTTATATTAAATAAATAGCTTCTTATAAAGATAAAAGCCCTTTTTCAATAGTATATTTAATTAATCCTACTACATTTTTAGACCCTGTTTTTGTTAATAAACTAGAGCGATGGGTTTCTACTGTACTAACAGCTATAAAAAGTTTTTCTGCTATTTCTTGTGTAGTTTTTTCATCCAGTATTAGCTGAAGTATTTCTTTCTCTCTTCTGGTTAATTTTGGCAAATATCGATACGTAGATTCTTTTTCATTTTTAATTGGTAAAAAGGAAATGTCTTTATGTAAGTATATCTTGTCTCTTACTACCGTATCTAAGGCCTCAATTAGTTCATGATAACCTACATTTTTTGGTAAATAACCCTTGGCTCCATTTTTAAGAGCTTCTGTAACCAAACTTTGTTGTGTTAAACTTGTAAGCATAATTTTGTGAAGCGAAGGGAAGTCATGGGTTAAAGTTTTACAGATTTTTAAACCATCCTCCCCATTTAAATGTATATCCAATAATAAAATATCTACATCATTAAAAGAGTTCAAATGCTGAATGCAAGCTGATGCACTTAAAAAGCCAGCTACAAATTGATATGTTTTGTTTGCATCTAGCAAAGATTTAATGGCTTCACTAATTAAATCATGATCGTCTAAAACAGCAACACTATATAATTTTTCCATTTATTTTTCTAATTCAAATTCAATATACACCGAAGTTCCCAAAGTAACATTGGAATCAACTTCCATTTTACCATTGAGCAATGACAATCTGGATTTTATGTTTTGTAAACCAATACCATTTTTGGAATTATCATAAGAAAATCCGTTTCCATTATCTTCAACTGTAATAATGAGTTTTTTATCATGTTGCTGCAATTGGATAAAAGCTTCTGTAGCTTCAGAATGCTTGATAATATTATTAAGCAGTTCTTGTATTATCCTGTAAATAGTTAATTGTGTAGATTGTGGCAGATTTACGGATAAATTAACAGATTCATATTCAGTCTTTATTAGTTGACTTTCATTAAGGGAATTAATAAAATCTTGCAAAGCAACATCTAATCCTTTATTCATTAAACTCTCTGGGAGTAAATTATGAGAAATGCGTCTCGTTTCTTTGGAAGCATTATCCAAAAGATTAATTAACAAGGTTTTCTTTTCTGTATTAGCTAGTTCCAATTTACTGGCATGCATTTTACTTGCTGCCAACAAACTTCCTATCCCATCGTGCAACTCTTTTGCTATTCTACTTCGCTCCTTTTCTTCTCCTGCCATTAACGATTTTAAAGCTATATTTTCTTTTTCATTTTCCAAAAAAGCTATTTTTTGGTTTTGAGATTTTCTGTTCTGAACATATACTACAATTAATAATATCAAAATTATTGCTAGACAAAATGCAATCAAGATAACCCGATTTTTTTCAGTTTCTTTTTTTAAGATTTCACTATTTTGTTCAATAATCTTTAGCTCTTTCTCTGCTGTTTCGTATTTAAAACGTAAATCACTTAAATTCTTTTCATACGATAATTGGTTTAATGAATCGGTATTCTTTACATACATATCTAAATACTGATAAGCTTTTTTATAATTGCCAGACTGAGCATTAAATTTCCTTATCAAATTAATTGTTTGATTTGCTTGTGTTTCATGTCCATTATCTACATAAATTTGATAAGCATTTTCTGCTTCAATGGCCGCTCTTTCAAATTGGTTCATGTTTGCATAAATAACTGCCCTAATTTGAAAAACAGTACCAATCATGCCAGGAATAGCGGTTGTATCTGCTACGCTTTTAGCTACTTCTAATGCTTTCAAGGCCGCTTCATGATTTCCTATTTTACTTTGGTAATCGGCATCATTTGTAAAAGCTCCAAATTTCAACTCTATTACATGGTTAAATTCCAAAGCAATTTTTTTCGCTTTATTATTATAGTAAATAGCAGAATCTATTTCGTTTGTAGGTTCAAAAGTTCTTGAAAGATTGGTATACGTGTTTCCGGCAGCTTCCATGGAGCTATCTTTAAGCATATAATTAATTGCCCTTTTATAATAATGCCTAGCCTCTTTGAAACTGTTGTTCATATAGGATATGTTTCCAAGAATTTTAAAAGTATGGGTTGCCCCCTTCTGGTCTTCTAACTCTTCAAAAAGAACCAAAGCGGCTTTTGCATTTTTAATGGCAGCTTCTAAATTTGTGGTGCGAGATAATAAAATACCTTTTTCTAAATAGCCATTGGCTTTATAGAACTTACTGACATTTTGGTTAATTAAAGAATCTGCCAAATTCATGGCGCGTTCATTATTCCCCAAGACTGAATTAAATACCACTTCACTTTTTAGAATTTTGTAATAGGATGCTTCTAATTTTTCTTGTTTGGCTAGTTGTTTGGCTTTTGTGAAATAGACATTGGTTTTTGTAACGTCCTTAATACTGGATTGTCGCGTAGAATCCAGTAAAGCATCAATGGCTTGTTCAGGCGTATTTTGTGCAACGAGTATCTGGGAGAAAACAACTAAAAACACATAAATTACTTTTTTCATAGAAAAATTATAGAAAGTTGCTTATCAAATATAATAATTAGTGGTTAACCATGAAATTTCTTTTTGGTGGTTTTCAATGAAGTAATAGAAAAAGCCTCATACTATTTTTGTTCAACACTAAATCTAATATTATGAAAAATGCTTTTAAAATAGTAATTTTTATGTTACTGGTGCTTATTTCATCTTGCTCAAAGGATGACAGCAATCAAGAATCACCTGAAATTGAAAGTTCAACACCAAAACTTTCATCGTTAACTGCCATTCAAAATACGAATACCTATGCTTTAAGTTTTGTTTATAATAACATGGGGAAATGGATATCGGGAAGCAGTTACAATCAAAACTATACCATAAGCTATACCCCAAACGGTACTATTTCTTTTTATGAAAAGGAAGGAAGTTCTAGCTCGGATGTCACTTACTTATATGACTCGAGCGATCAGTTAAATAAAATTATATATGACACTTATGAGGTAGATTTTGTTTACAGTAATGGAAAAATGGTAGGGCTCAATTTATTTGATACAGACCTAATAGCTTATATCGATTTAACATATAATGAAAACGATTTAATTGAAACCATAACAGACAGTAATGAATTAATACGTTACACATTTACCTACGACCATTTAAACAGGATAGTAAGAGTAGATGAAGCAAGCGTAAACATGACTGGAGATGAATATGTAAATACATATTATAGAATTTACACTTATGAAAATCATAAAAATCCAGTTTATGAACTATTACACCCGACATTTGGAACTAAACAAATAACGTTTTCTCCATTAAACATTTTACCTGAAACACAGAAAATATTTCAGAATTCAGAAACCCTAGACATGTTCATATTTTCTGAATATCACGTTAAATCTATTAAAAGATATCATATAAGTTCTGATACCACAGTGCTAAACAATTTTGAATGCCAATATACTTTAGAAAATAATCTAGTTACGTCCCTTACAATTAACTATTCAGATTCTTACAACACACAGTCTTCACAAACCATACATTATACATATCAAGAGCCATAAAATTATAAGCTTATTTCAAAAAAAAGTAATTAAAAAATAAAATATCATGAAAAAAATAATACTTTATACCTTTTGTATTTTGTCAATGTCTTCTATGGCGCAACGTGGCATAAACTATTCTGCTATCTTAAAGGATAATGCTGGAAACCTATTAGCAAACCAAAACGTCTCATTAGAATTTTCAATATTTCAAGGCCTTTCTCAAAACCTTGTCTATACCGAAACACACTCAGCAACCACAAACGAAAATGGATATGTATCTGTTGTAATTGGCAATGGAACCATCACTTTTATCGATGGAAATGGCGTGTCTTTTGAAAGCGACAGACATTTTATTGAGACAAAATTAGATTCTGGTTCTGGATTGGTTTCCCTAGGCATCACCGAAATCCAAACAGTTCCGTATGCCATACATTCTGAAAGTGCCAAAAGGATAACCGGAACTGTAAATAACTTATCTGATGCAGATCAAGACACTACTATAAAAGTAGAAAACATAGCAGATTCTGACAAAGTAGAAATACAATCTAACGGCACTACTGAACTGGTATTAGATCAAACAGGTCTTATTATTGGAAGTTCTGAAAAAGCATATAATACCAGTTTGTTAAATTCGAAAAGAATGTTTTACGACAAAGAAAAATCAGCTTTTAGAGGCGGTTTTAACAATAATGAAAATTGGGATGATGCCAATGTGGGTTTATACTCATTTGCCTATGGTTTCAACGCGGAAGCAACTGGTCAACAATCCATTGCTTTTGGCGCCAATACCCTTGCTAGTGATGGAAGATCTTTCGCAATAGGTTATGAAACACAATCATTGGGAAGGGATGCTTTTGTAGGTGGCTGGCAATCAATAGCGAGTGGTGATGAAACCTTTGTCTATGGAGATAATAATATAGCTTATGGTGTGGGTAGTTTTGCTACGGGAAGGTACACCTATACAATTCATCCATATTCTTCGGTATTTGGGTCAGGAACAAAATCAACTGGACAAAATTCTATGACTGTAGGTCAACATAATTTAGATTCTTCAAATTCACTTTTTGTAGTTGGAAATGGAACTTCTGATACTAATAGAAGTAATGCTTTTCAAGTTAAAAATGATGGTACCGTTCTTTTGCCAAATTTAGCTAATGGAGAAACTCAAGATCTTCAATTGGATGCAGATGGCGCTGTAATTGTTAAACCAATACAAACTAAAAAATTAGTATTATCAGGGTTAAATTTAGTTCCAGAGGGTGAGTCGTTTGAATACATCAAATCGTCCAATGGTTTAGCAGTACTACAGTCAGGGAATTGGTTCATGCCAATAAATCTTCCTGAAGGAGCCATTATTAAAAGACTATCATTTATTTACAAGGATACCTCTGTTGCAAATGTTACCTTTTCATTAATCAGAACGTCTTTAACAACAGGTTCAACGACAACTTTATATACATACAATTCTATTAATTCTGGAAATACATTTCAAACTATTAATTCAGATGAGTTAACAATTCCAATAGCAAATTTTTCCAATTATGTTCTTAATATGATTACTGGAAATAATTTAGATGCATTAAGAGCAATTCGAGTTGAATATTTAGAACCTTAAACGTATTAACATGAAACAAATAATATTGTTATTTACATTGCTATTATGCAATTTTTTAAGTGCCCAACAATTAGTAAGAGATAATTTTAATTCTGGAAGTAATGAAAACGCTTTTGGTGTTGAAGTTATTGGTGAAACATTCAATCACCAAGCGAATGCCACTATATTAATAATTGAAACAATTCTTGATGCCACATATAGCGAAACGCTATCGGTTTTAGAAGAAGGTACTTTTCAAAAGATAAAAATGTACCCCAATCCAGTTGAATCAATCATTAACATAGAATTTGAAACCATTTTTAAAGGTGAACTATCATTAATTGATGCTACCGGAAAAATAATACTTAAAAAATCAATTAACCACATATATACTAATATTAATATGAGCTATTTACCTTCTGGTTGGTACATATTAGTTATTAGTGATGATATAAATCACAAAAAAAAGCAACTTAAAATAATAAAAAACTAACACATGAAACTTCATTACATTTTTTTTGCATGTTGCTTATCTTTTCAAGCAACAACAGCTCAATATGAATTTGAACAAGTAGCAGATATTAACATAGGTTCAAACAGTAGTAGTCCAAGACATTTTATGGAATATAATGGCGAATTATATTTCAATGCTTCAGTTAGTTTTCAACAACGTCTCTACAAAACTTCTGGTTTTGGAGCTACATTAGTTTCAGATTTAAATGGCAATAGTGCAGGTTATAATCCAAAACCGTTAACAGTTTTAAACAATAAATTGTTATTTCATGGGTCTTCACAGGCCGAAGGCATGGAATTGTTTGTTACCGATGGAACAGCTTCTGGTACAGAAATTTTATTGGATATTTTCCCTGGCCCAACGGGTTCAAGTGTTTCCGATAACATTGAGTTTTATGCTGAATTGAACGGAGAACTTTATTTTTGGGCAAGAGATGTATCAGGACCTTTCTCGCTTTGGAAAACAGATGGTACTGCGTCTGGAACTGTAAAAATTTTGGAGCCAACTTTTACTGCTGGTTTAAATTATATGAAAGCTTACAATGGAAAAATTTATTTTAGTGCTGGTAGTTCTCCTGGAGCAAACTATGAATTGTATGTTACAGATGGTACTGCTGCAGGTACCGGATTATTTTTAGAAATTAATCCTTCAACTGCAAATACATTAAATGCAGGATCAAATCCGAGAGATTTTTATATTTTTGATGGTTTCCTTTTCTTTTCAGCTGATGATGGGATTCATGGTAGAGAACTTTGGAGAACAAACGGAACAGCCGCTGGTACAACTATGGTGGCAGATATTTTTCCAAACAATCTAAATCCAGCATTTGGAAAAGACAGTAGTCCAAGTTTTTTTATAGAATTTAATAATGAACTTTTTTTTGCAGCCAGAGGCTATGATACTGGTTTAAACCAGATTACTGGTCAAGAATTATATAAATATACAAATACAAATGGTTGGAACAAAGTCATGGACTTTTATCCAGGACATTTAAATAGTGGATTAAGCGCAGGATCAAATCCTTTTTTCATTTTAAATAATGAACTTTATGTATCTGCACAAGATGGAACCGTTGGTTTAAATTTATTTGAAATTTGGAAAACCGATGGCACAGAAAGCGGCACCTTAAAAATGATAGATACTCAAACATTAAACAATGTTTCTCCTAACTTTTCTCTGTTAGACAAAAGTTTTGTTATTTTGAACAACAAATTATTTTTTGAACATAATCTCCAACAAGTTTGGGTAACAGATGGCACCAACGCTGGAACACAACAATTAACCAACATGGGTATTGTAGACGTTCCTACTGGTGTAACCGTTTTTCAACCTATTGTTTTCAATAATGAAATTTATTTTGATGGCAATTATCCCAGTCAAGGGGTAGAACTTTGGAAAATATCTGATACCACATTATCTGCTTCAAATGTTTTAGAATCAACTGAAATATCCATTTATCCAAATCCAACCAATAGCCTACTTAATATTCAGCATTTGCCTAATTCTCAAAAAATGACATTGAAAGTTTTTGATCTATTAGGAAAAGAACTCTTAAGTACCGCAAACCAAGACACAATAGATGTGAGCTATTTAAATTCAGGAACTTATATACTTCGTATCCAAACAGACACAAAAATTTATAATAAAAAATTTATTAAAAAATAACTTTAAAAATTCACTTAATACAGGCTGAATATGTTCAGCTTTTATTATTTCATAGGAACTTCAATAAAAAGTAGTCCTGAATCTTGATTTGCTGTAATAGAAAATAATTCTGTTTCCGAAATACCCATAGCATCTCGAGCTTCTAAATTTTGATTTTCTACTGTTACTTTTCCAAAAATTGTCATCAAATACACACCATGATTCTTACTTTTTAATTGGTACTCAAAGGTTTTACCTTCATCCAAATCAATTCTAGAAATAATAGCGTCTTGATGAATTTTTAAGCTTTCTTCATGAATTTCATCAATCGAGGTAACCAACGTTTGTAATTTGTTTTTTCTAGCTGCTTCTGGGAAAGTTTTTTGTCCATATCGTGGTTCTACATTTTGTTTATTTGGTATAATCCATATTTGAAACAAGCTTAAATGTTCTTTAGGTGAACCATTAATTTCGGAATGTTGTACTCCCGTTCCAGCACTCATAACTTGTACTTCGCCAGGAAGTACTTGTTGCCAATTTTGGTGCATATTGTCACGATGCTTTAAAACGCCACTTAAAGGAATCGTTATAATTTCCATATTGTCATGAGGATGTGTTCCAAATCCCATTTTTGGTGCAATAACGTCATCATTTAAAACGCGTAATGCCCCAAATTGAACTTTATCCTTATCAAAATAATTGGCAAAACTAAAAGAATGGTTTGCTTGCAACCACCCATGGTTAGCAAAACCACGATTTTCCGCTTTGTGTAGTACTGTTCTCATAATTTTATATTAATTCTTTTTAATGGAAACATTTATTTCACATTATTAATGTTATTTAACCCATCATTATTATCGTAATTTATCCAATAAATCACTCAAATGCCCTGCTTCTTGTTCGGATAATTTTTCTAAAAAATCCATATTTAAATCAGTAGAAATCTCTTTCAAAAGAGATAAGCCATCTTTCGTTATATGAATATATACTACCCGTCTGTCATGGTCACAAGGTAAGCGCTCTATCAATTTTTTTGAAGACAGTTTATCCATAAGTCGTGTGGCATTAGGCGAACGTTCAATCATTCTTTCCTTAACTGTTTGAGCTTTTAATGGTACTCCTGCTCCTTTTAAAATTCGTAAAATATTGTATTGCTGTGGCGAAATACCAAATGGTTTGAAAAATGCATTCTGCTTGTTGGTTATCCAACCAGCTGTATAGAGTATATTAATGAGTGCCTTAACTTTATTATTTTCAAAACGTGATTGTACGTCTTCTGCAATATTTCCCATGACCAAATTATTATTAATTTTTAATTTCTATGATAAATAATATCCTGATATTCGTGCTGGTTTTTATTAAATACGTGTTGTACAAATGGACAACTTGCTACAGCTTTCATATTATTTTCCCGTAAATATGTTACAGCAGAATCTACTAATTTAGAACCAACACCTTCCCCTTTCAAGGAATCGTCTACCTCTGTGTGATTAATGTCTATAACGTTTTTTTCTTTAAACTTATAAGTCATTTCAGCTTTTTGCTGACCATCTATAACCACATAAAATTTACCGTTTTTATTTTTCTGTTGGTGTTTAATTTCCATAATTAATTTCATTTTTAAATTGTTCAATTTTATTTAGCAATTCTGAATTCAATGCTTCTTCTACAATTTTTCCATCTTGAAAATGAGTACCAAATAGTGGCAATGAAAAATCGGCTACAATACGAGCCTCATGTCTTGGAAACCGATCTTTTGCCATTGCTAATACAGATGCACCACCTCTTCCTCCAGGCGATGTTGCCATTAAAAGCATCGGTTTATCTGCAAATGTTTTGGCATTAATGCGCGACATCCAGTCAAAAGCATTTTTAAATACCGTACTATAGGCACCGTTATGTTCTGCTAATGATAGTAATATGCCATCAGAATTTTGAATCTGATTAAATAAATTTTTAGCGGAATTAGGATGACCATCTTGTAATTCTCTATCAATACCATAAAGTGGCATTTCAAAATCATTTAGGTCTAAAATAGTTACTTCAAAATTGGCATCTTGAATCAAGTTAGCTGTATAATTTACCAACTGTTTATTTATAGACTGTTTACTATTACTTCCTGCAAATGCGATAATTTTTTTCATTTTATTTATTAATTCTTTTGTTAAAAATATACGATACTACTAATAATATTAAAGCTAGGACAGCGCCAGATTGCTCACCATCTCCAATCATATAATGTGCAAAAAACGCTAATATAAATGCAAAAAAGAACCCTGCATAAGCCCATTCTTTTACGAGCTTAAAACCAGGCATCCACAAGGCAATTAGACCTAGGAGTTTAATAACAGCATAAGGATATATAATATAGGTTGGGTAACCAAAATTGGTAAACATAGCCGCAACTGCATCGTGGTTAAAAAAGTACATACTTACTGAATACAGCATTAAAATAGTTAATAACCCTGTTGTGACATAATAAATTATTTTATCTCTTTTCATTTTAATCGTTTTTAATTTGAATACAAATGTATAAGAAATAATTATATTTTCCAAGGAAAATATTTCCATGTAAAATTATTTTATCAAAATAATCACTTTCAAACCAAGATCTACTTTCGTAAATTCGTAGCAAAGAAAAATACTATGGATATCAACTTCAATAAAAACGAAGATCATAATAAGCTACTTGTTTCTGAATTAAAAAAACGCCTAGCGCACGTAAAGCTTGGTGGAGGAAAAAAAAGTATTGAAAAACAACACGATAAAGGCAAATTAACAGCCCGAGAGCGTATAGATTATTTATTGGATTCTAAAAAACCAGCCATTGAAATTGGTGCATTTGCGGGAGACGATATGTACGAAGAACATGGAGGTTGCCCATCTGCAGGTGTGGTTGTGAAAATTGGCTATGTAAAAGGAAAACAGTGTATGGTTGTTGCTAATGATGCAACAGTTAAAGCGGGTGCTTGGTTTCCTATAACGGCTAAAAAGAATTTACGCGCTCAAGAAATAGCTATAGAAAATAAGTTACCAATTATTTATTTAGTGGATTCTGCCGGTGTTTACCTGCCGTTACAAGATGACATATTTCCAGATAAAGAACATTTCGGACGCATTTTTAGAAACAACGCTATAATGAGCAGTATGGGCATTACCCAAATTGCTGCCGTAATGGGAAGTTGTGTTGCAGGTGGTGCTTATTTGCCAATTATGAGTGACGAAGCTTTAATAGTAGATAAAACAGGTAGTATCTTTTTAGCCGGTAGTTATTTAGTAAAAGCAGCTATTGGCGAAACAATAGACAATGAAACATTAGGAGGTGCAACAACACATTGTGAAATATCTGGTGTTACCGATTATAAAGCAAAAGACGATAAGGATGCTTTAGATAAGATAAAAAACATCATGGATAAAATTGGGGATTATGATAAAGCAGGATTTAATCGTGCTGATGTCAAAAAACCAAAAGAAAACCCTGAAGATATTTATGGAATTATTCCAAAATCGCGTGCAGATCAATATGATATGTATGATATTATTAAGCGTTTGGTAGACAATAGTGAATTTGAAGAATACAAAGCTGGTTACGGCCAAACCATCATAACCTGTTACGCACGTATTGATGGCTGGGCTGTAGGAATTGTTGCCAACCAACGTAAATTGGTAAAAACCAAAAAAGGCGAAATGCAATTTGGTGGTGTTATATATAATGATTCGGCCGATAAAGCTACTCGGTTTATTGCAAATTGCAATCAGAAAAAAATTCCATTGGTATTCTTACAAGATGTTACAGGCTTTATGGTTGGCAGTAAAAGTGAACATGGTGGCATTATAAAAGATGGTGCCAAAATGGTAAATGCAGTTAGTAATAGTGTGGTACCGAAATTCACCATTATTTTAGGTAACAGTTACGGTGCTGGTAATTATGCTATGTGCGGAAAAGCCTATGATCCACGATTAATTGTTGCTTGGCCAAGTGCTGAACTTGCTGTAATGAGTGGAAATAGTGCTGCAAAAGTATTATTACAAATAGAAAAAGCATCTCTTAAAAAGAAAGGGGAAGAAATTACCAAAGAAAAAGAAGACGAACTATACAAAAAAATAAAAGACCGTTATGACAATCAAGTATCGCCTTATTATGCAGCGTCTCGTATTTGGACAGATGCCATTATTGATCCGTTAGATACCCGAAAATGGATAAGTATGGGAATAGAAGCGGCAAACCATGCACCTATTGAAAAGCCATTTAATATGGGCGTTTTACAGGTATAATGTTTAAAAAACAATCAGCTTCATCAGTCTTTACAATCATCTTACTTATATTAGCTGGTGAAGCTGTTTTTGTTTTACCTTTTGTATTAGCACGAATATTTAGACCTACTTTTTTAGAAGTCTTCGTCATTAACAATACGCAATTAGGAAGTTGTTTTTCAGTTTATGGCATTGTTGCCTTTATTTCGTATCTTTTTGGTGGTCCATTAGCCGATAAGTTTAAACCTAATAAACTTATGGCTGTGGCCTTATTTCTCACAGCACTTGGCGGATTTTATCTCGCTTCTTATCCGTCTCTAATTTTACTCCATGTACTTTACGGTTTCTGGGGATTCACTACCATATTTTTATTTTGGGCTGCCATGATTAAAGCAACTCGAATTTGGGGAGGCACCAATAATCAAGGTATTGCATTTGGGTTTCTTGATGGTGGACGTGGTTTAACAGCAGCATTTTTTGGCACTTTTGGTGTTATACTGTTTTCAACATTTTTAACGTATGAAATTGATGAATCAAGCGTAATTGAAAAACAAGAGGCTTTTAGAATGGTTATTATGGCTACCTCTTCAATTGTTGCATTAATTGGTGTTTTAGTTTATTTCTTTCTTAAAAGTGATAACTATTCTGAAATAAGCACTAGTAATTCAAAAAAACTAACACTCGAAAACTTTAAGATAATTATGAAATATCCAAGTGTTTGGTTACTCATGATTATTATTTTGTGTGCTTATTTTGGCTATAAAATGACCGATGTTTTTAGCCTTTATGCAAAAGACGTAATGAAATATGACGATATAGATTCGGCTCAAGTTGGTACATATCTATTATACATGCGGCCAATTATAGGTGTTACTATTGGTTTATTAGCAGATAAAACCCGAGCCTCTTTTTGGATTGTTATTGGTTTTTTAATGATGCTATTTACAAGTTTAATATTTTCGACTACCTTCTTGAATAGTAGTGAAACTGTCCTATTTATTTTATCTATAATTATCATGTCCATTGGAGTGTATTCTGCACGCGTATTATATTTTGCTACTTTGGAAGAAGCTAAAATACCATTGACTCTCACTGGTACTGCTGTTGGCTTTATATCTATAATTGGCTATACACCAGATATCTTTGCTGGTCCTATAATTGGATATTTATTAGATGCCTCACCAGGTGTTTTAGGGCATCGACATGTTTTTATGACCATGGCTGTTTTTTCTTTTATTGGTTTATTAGCAGCTTTTGCTTTCTATAAAATTTCAACAAAAAAGAGCGCTTAATGTATTTAGCGCTCTTTACTTATTTTTTAATTATACCATATAATTATCACAAACTATTATATGCATTTACCAATCGAACAAATTCGGAACGATACCCATTTACGTCTTGACCTCTACCCTGTTTTGCTAAATCCAATACATCATTCAGTTTGGAATTATTATCATATTCCGAATGGCGCAATTGCATACCATATAAAGCAACCGCTGAAGCAAATTTCATATCAATAGATGCTTGTTGCACGTTATTTTCATGCACATGAATCATCTCAATGCTTTTATCACCATCTGGTTTTTTGTAGCGGAATTTTACGGTAAACAATTCATTAGAAAAGTTAGACTTTAACTCCCGTTTGGTATATTTTAAATCAGAAATACCTTTTAAATACTGGCTTTTCACACCAACTGGAATAACTTCATATAAAGCCGTAACGGTATGTCCACTTCCTAATTCACCAGCATCTTTGGTATCATCAATAAAATCTTCATCAGCTAATAAGCGGTTTTCATAACCAATTAATCGGTAGGCTTGAACAATGGCAGGATTGAATTCTACTTGAATTTTCACATCTTTTGCTATTGTAAACAGGGTACCGCCAAATTCCTTACCAAATACTTTTTGCGCTTCCTGCATTGTGTCAATATAGGCATGGTTACCGTTGCCTTTATCTGCTAATGTTTCTAACTTGGAATCTTTATAATTGCCATAACCAAACCCTAAAACGGATAAGAACACACCTGTTTTGCGCTTATCTTCAATCAATCTCTCCATGTCTTTATCTGAAGAAGCGCCCACATTAAAATCACCATCTGTTGCCAAAATAACCCGATTATTACCATTTTTCTTGAAATTCTTTTCAGCCAAACTATAGGCTAACTCAATACCTTGTCCTCCTGCAGTGGAACCTCCAGATTGCAATTTATCTAAAGCTGTCAAAATTTTCTCTTTCTCAATGCCTGATGTTGGCTCTAAAACCACACCTGCTGCTCCGGCATAAACCACTATGGAAACATAATCTTTTGGGCGTAATTGATTTACTAATAATTTATAGGCCGATTTTAATAAAGGCAATTTATTAGCACTTCCCATAGAACCAGATACATCAATTAAAAAAGTTAAATTGGATGCTGGTAATTGGTCATTTTCATAGGTTTTTCCTTGTAAACCAACACGTACTAATTGTGTATCTGCATTCCAAGGTGTTTGAATTTGTTCGGTATTTATGGAAAATGGATGTTCGCCTGTTGGCTGCGGATAATTATAGTCAAAATAATTTACCATTTCTTCAATCTTAACCGAACTCGCAGGAATTTCCTGTCCACTATTAATCATCCGTCTAATGTTACTGTAGGATGCTTTATCTACATCTATTGAAAACGTTGATAACGGTTTTGTTTTCACGTTTTCGAAAGTATTTTCTACAATTTCTTCGTAAACATCATTATTATCATACGAAATTGGTTGACTTATATGATGTTTGACTTCTTTAGGTAGTTTATAATTGCTCCCTTTTGTTGATACAATAATAACACCATTTGAACCTTGGGAACCATACAAAGCACTTCCGCCTGCACCTTTTATAACATTTGTACTTGCAATATTTTTAGGTTTCATGTTCGCTAAAGTTTCAGCTGATGAAATTTTTCCATCAATAACAATAAGCGCTTGATTCGTTCCAGAAATTGACCGATTACCACGTAAAACAATACGTGTAGTTTGGTTGCCAGCTGTATTCATGGAATGAATCTGTAAGCCAGAAACCCTACCTGACAAAGATTGAACCGTATTTGGGTTGGAACTTTGTGTTAATTGCCCTGCAGACACGACTTGAGATGACGTTTTCAATCGTTTATTAGTTCTTCTTACTCCCATTGCAGTAACCACTACTTCTTCCAAAGATTCAGAATCCACTTGCATGGCAAAGGAAATAGTGTCTGTTTTTTTCTTGATTTTTCGTTCTGCAGTTATATAACCGATAAATGAATAGGATATAGTAGCACCTTCACTTGCTTGAATGGTATATAGTCCGTCAAAATTGGTTTGAGTACCATCTGAAGCTCCTTTAACTATAACATTCACGCCTGGTAATGGCAGTCTGTTTTCATCTGTTATGGTACCTGAAATTGTTTTTTTTTGTGCGTTTATATGTAAACTTATAAAAGCCACACAAACAATTAGTAATAGATTTTTCATGGTTTTGTGTTTTAAATTCTAGGTAAACCTAAAACACAACAACCATTATAAAAACTAGGAATTCGTGAATGGGTTATTTGATTGAGGCAAGTGTCTTTTTTCGTTGTATTTTTCCAGACTGGGTTTCTTGAAAATGTTTTACAAAGAAAACATCTTTAGGGATTTCATGTTTACCTAATCCAGCGAAAACAGTTTTTTGTATAGGTTCTGGCTCACCTTCTACCACTAAAATAACACGCTCACCCAGTTCATCATCGGGTAATGATGCTATAAAAAATCGAGTATCTAAATGAGCTGTCAGTGCATTTTCAATTACTTCAGGATGGACTTTAACACCTCCCGTATTAATAACGTGATCAATCCGTCCTAACCATTCAAATGCTGTTTTACCTTGCAATTTAACAACATCATTGGTAACAATAATGTCTTCAGAAATATTTTTGGCATCAATAACCAAACATTCCCTTTTATCTTGTGAAATTATAACTCCTGGTAATACTTGAAAATACGGTTTAGATATTTCTTCAGAAAAATTATTCAGTTGCTTTACGGCAATATGACTAACGGTTTCAGTCATACCATAAGTTTCATAAACTGTTGGTTTTATAGTTTGAATGGTCTTTTTCAAATCATTTGAAACCGGTGCTCCACCAACGATAATGGTTTTTATTTTGCCTAATTTAACTAGATTCTTTTGTAATTGCATAGGAATCATTGCTGCAAATTGGTAAATTTTACGTGTATTAATAGTTAAATTCTTTTTTGGTGGAATGATATCCAAATACAATCCCAACATCATGGCACGAATCAACATCATTTTTCCTGCTATCGTTCCTGCTGGCAAACATAATAGTGCACGATCCTTTGGTTGTAACTCAAAAAAATTACCGGTTGTTAAGGCCGAATGCACCATAGCTTGTTTACTAACTTCTATACTTTTAGGAATCCCTGTAGAGCCAGAGGTTTGAACGGTAAGTGTATCTTTTGAATCTAACCAATCTGCTAAAAATTCGCCAATAGCTATTTCAAAATCATCACCTTCCTTGATGAAACTATAGGCAACTTCCTTTAAACCTTCCCGATTATAATGAAAGCCATTTAATTGAAAATGATTGTGTACTTTATCAAATGTAGGTACCATGATTAATTAGTTATTTGTTATATTTTCTGTTTCAATTTGTGGTGCTTCCACAGTTCCAAAGAGTTTTTCTTTCCAATTAGTCCAATTATATTTTTTTGAAAACACAAATAGTACAATTGGAAAAACGACAAAAACAGGCATAAATACATCCATAAAACCAGCCGCTCCAGGCAATGAAATGTCTTTAAAAACAGAGTGCGTTTGAAGTGCTGTCCAATCTGCAGTTACTAATAGAGCTGTAAATAAATTGTTGGCAGCATGAAACCCTAAAGCTAACTCTAAACCCTCATCCATTAACGTTGCAATTCCTAAAAATAAACCTGTTCCTACATAATAAACCATGACGATGTAACCTAATTGTTTAACTTCTGGATTAGCAATATGTAATAATCCAAAAACAACCGAAGTGGTAATTAAAGGAATCCATTTTGTTTTGGTAATAACTCCCATACCTTGCATTAAATAGCCACGAAACAAATACTCTTCAAAGCTGGTTTGTAATGGAATTAAAATAATAGCTATTAAACAAAGAATTATAAATGGTACCAGTTTGAAGTTTAAAACATAATCTTCAGGTGATAAAAAATAGTCTATAAAAATAAAACTAGTAGATACAAATCCCCATAAAATAAAAGCAAACCAAAAACGCTTCCAGTCAATTTTTTCTCTTGCAGTGGTTAGAGAAACAATAGTTTGTTTATGAAGATATTTAGCCACAATAAAAAGCCCTACCAAACCAGCGGCAAAAGATAGCAGCATGAGGAATAGGTTTAAATTTGGTTCTAATAATGTCATTAAATCAGCTTCATTCATTCCTAAAATACTATCACCTTTAGAAATGGCTTTAATAAAGACAGCTATGGTAAATGGAATTTGTCCTAGCAAAACAGCCATAAAAACAGCAAGAATTCCAATAATATATCGCCACCATTCGTGAAGACCTTTAAACGCTTGAGCTATATACATATTTTTTATTGTGTTTATATTTTAATGAATTAATGAGTTAAGGCGCTCAAGTTAAAATGCCACGATTTGGTTTCATCGTAAAATAAAGAGCCTTGTTTAATGGTTAATGGACTCTCAAAGTTATTAGTGTATAAACTACCTGTTCCTAAACCTTGAGGCATATTATTATTCTTTAAAACATAGGTCCATTGGGCAATGGCATTTAATCCTACATTACTTTCTAAAGCACTTGTTATCCACCAACCTATTTGATTGTTTATGGCGTACTGTATCCATTCTTGACTCCCTTGCCAACCACCTACAAAACTCGGTTTTAAAATAATAAATTGCGGTTTTATTTGTTCCAAAAGTAATGCTTTATCAGAACCTTCAAAAACACCTATTAGCTCTTCATCTAAAGCTATTGGAAGCGGTGTTTCCTGACATAATTTTGCCATTACATTAACTTGACCTGCTTTTATAGGTTGCTCAATAGAATGCAAATGCAAATCGGATAAGCGTTTTAGTTTTTCTAAAACTTCAACTTCAGAAAATGCACCATTGGCATCCACGCGCAGTTCAATATCATCAGCTGAAAACTCTTTCCGAATGGATTTTAGTAAAGCAAATTCTGTTTCAAAATCAATGGCTCCAATTTTCATTTTTATACAGGTAAAACCTGCTTCTATTTTTTCTTTAATTTGCTGCTTCATAAAAACGTCTGTTCCCATCCAAATCAAACCATTAATGGGAATAGATTTATTGTTTTGAGTAAATTCTGAAGGAAATAAATTAAAAGGTGTATTAGCTTCCAAAGATTTAAAAGCCATTTCCAAACCAAATTGAATACTTGGAAATGCTTTTAATTCTGCATATAAATTAGGTAAACCCAAATGAATATTGGCACAAACCCATTGCAGTTTTTCTTCGTAATTAGGAACATCATCAGCACTTAGTCCACGTAAAATACCACATTCACCAACACCTTGTTTTTCTTCATGTTCAAGAATAATAAACCACGTTTCCTTTGTTTTTAAAACACCTCGAGACGTGCCACTTGGTTGTTTAAAATTAAGAATATATTTATGATAAGATGCTTTCATATAGTATTCAAAAGTACTCAATTTATTTTGTATTTTAGACAACATAAAACAATCCTAATGCCTGAATTTCCAAACATTATTCTATTTGCCATTCCTTTTTTTATTTTGGCTATGTTGTTAGAATTATATGTTACTACCAAACAGCAGATTAAGACCTATGAGGCAAAAGATGCCTTTTCATCAATTGCCATGGGATTGGGTAATGTGTTTCTAGGATTTTTAAGTAAAGCCATCGTTTTGTTGGCATTATTTTGGGTTTATAACAACTTCCGTTTTTTTACAATACCGATTACTTGGTGGAGTTTTATACTCATTTTCTTTGCGGATGATTTTTCTTATTATTGGTTTCACCGTATATCTCATGAAAGTCGTCTGTTTTGGGCATCGCATGTGGTGCATCATTCATCTCAAAAATACAACTTAAGCACCGCTTTACGCCAAACCTGGTCAGGCGGATTTTACTCCTTTGTTTTCTGGCTTTGGATGCCTTTACTAGGTTTTCATCCTGCCATGATTTTATTACAAATGTCTATTAGTTTGTTATATCAGTTTTGGATTCATACAGAAGCTATTGATAAAATGCCTAAATGGTTTGAAGAGGTTTTTAACACACCTTCTCATCATAGAGTTCATCATGGCAGTAATCCTCTGTATTTGGATAGAAACCATGCAGGTATTCTTATTATTTGGGATAAGTTATTTGGTACCTTTCAACCCGAACTCAAAAACGAAAAAGTAATTTATGGTTTAGTGAAAAATATTGACACCTATAATCCAATAAAAATTGCTTTTCTAGAATGGGGAAATATGTTTAAAGATGTTTTTATTGGTAAAAAATCTCTAAAAAACCGATTTCTATATTTTATTAAACCACCAGGTTGGACGCATGATGGAACTGGAAAATTGAGTGATGATTTACGCCGTGAGTGGCTAGAAACGGGTTTCCAATCGGAGTCTCCTAAAGAAAAAAAGTTTTAAATTAAAAGCTATCCACTTTTTGCGAACACTAATATGAATTTCAACAACAAAGTTATATGGATTACGGGAGCTTCCAGCGGAATTGGCAAAGCTTTGGTAGCTAGTTTGGCAAAACAGAATTGCCAACTTATTATTTCATCCCGACGTTTAACAGATTTGGAAACCGTAAAAAATGCGCAACCCAATCCTGAAAATATTGCCTGTGTGCCATTTGATTTAGCCGATTATAATAATATGTTACCAATTGTTGAAAGTGCCATCGGCAGGTTTGGCACGATTGATATTTTAATAAACAATGGTGGTATTAGTTAGCGGTCGCTCATTATTGAAACCGATATTGCTGTCGATAAAAAACTAATGGAAGTAGATTATTTAGGAACAGTAGTGCTTACTAAAGCACTACTACCCTATTTTGTACGTCAGAAATCTGGACAGTTTGTAACCTTAACGAGTTTAATGGGGAAGTTCGCATCGCCTTACCGTTCTGGATATTGTGGTGCAAAACATGCGCTTCATGGCTTTTTTGATGCCCTACGTTTAGAACATGAAAAAGATGGTATTTCCGTTACCTTAATTTGTCCAGGTTTCGTAAATACTGATATTGCGCGACACGCTTTAATAGGTAATGGTGAGCAACAAAACACTCAAGATACTGCTACAGAAAAAGGGCTTTCAGTAAACGTTTTTGCTGAACGCATGCTAAAAGCCATTTATAAAAAGAAATTTGAAGTATATATTGGTAAAAAAGAAGTGTTGGGTGTTTACCTAAAACGCTTTTTTTCCAAATTTTTGCACTGGTATACTTTACGGAGTGTTGTAAGATAAATTTTACAACTCCAAACTCTCTCCAATTTCTAACAACATTAAATCTTTGTCTTTTTCAAAAAACTTGCGTTTTGCCACTTCATGGTCTATTTCTATATAACCAAACGTGTCATAATGGTAGCCCAAAACTTTATCGCATTGCACAAAATCGCTAGCTAGAATCGCATCGTCAACACCCATAGTAAAATTATCACCAATTGGTAAAATGGCTAAATCCAGCTTGGTACGCAATGGAATGAGTTTCATATCCATAGTTAAAGCCGTATCGCCAGCAATGTAGATATTTTTATGTTCGCCTTCTATAACAAAGCCACCTGGTTGCCCACCATAACTGCCATCAGGAAATGAAGAGGTATGAATGGCATTGACGTATTTCACTTCGCCAAATTCAAAATCCCATGTACCTCCATGATTCATTGGGTGTCCTTCAAAGCCTTTATTTTGAAAATGGGTAACAATTTCAAAATTAGAAACTATAACAGCATCCGTATTTTTAGCAATGGTTTCTACATCTAAAATATGATCTTGATGAGCGTGTGTTAGCAGAATATAATCAGCTTTCAAGGTACTAATATCTATATGTTTAGCGTTCTCGTTACCACTGATAAAGGGATCTACTAGAATATGAACACCATCTACTTCTATTCCTAAACTGGCATGACCGTAAAATGTAATTTTCATTGAAAAAAAGTTTTAAATTTAGGTATTGAAATTACAAAAACTAAAACAATTTTATGAAGTGATTGCCATAAATTCTATTAAATAATATAGCCAACTCCCATTAAAACAGCGAGAAGAAATGTAGAAATAGCTACTTTTTTCAACTCCGAATCTAACAATGAAGGATTTGTTGTTTTCCTAACATAAAATAAATGCTTCACCAATGGAACATACATAATTATAAATAGCAGGTTATAGGGTGATACATAATATAAAATAGCAAATACAGCCGATAGACAAATGGCTCCACAAATTAAGAAATAATGATAGCGTTTAGCTTTCCTGAAACCAAGTTTAACGGCAAGTGTTATTTTGTTTGATTTAATATCGGAATTAATATCACGCATATTATTTAAATTCAAAACGGCTACACTCAATAAACCAATCGTGCAGGCTGGTAAAATAATAACGTGATCTATTTTTAAAGTGTATAAAAAATAGGTACCCAAACCACTTACTAAACCAAAGAATATAAATACAAATATATCACCTAATCCTTTGTAACCATAAGCAGAGTCGCCAACAGTATAATTAATAGCAGCATAAACTGAAAGTGCTCCTAAAGCCAAAAAAAGCATAGTATACAAAAAATGACGCATTCCAAAAGCACAAAACAATAAGGTAACTACTAAAGCTATAATGACTAGGATATTAATTTTAATAGCAGCAAACATTTCATCTGGTGAAACATCTCCACTTTGTATAGCCCGTTTAGGGCCTACACGTTCGTGGTTGTCGGTACCTTTAATACCATCACCATAATCATTGGCAAAATTTGAAAGCACTTGCAAAGCAACCGTTGTTAACAGTGCTAAAACAAAAATGTACCAATTTACATAACCATTAAATGCAGCAAAACTTGTTGCCAGAATGATTCCTGAAATTGATAATGGCAGCGTACGTAATCGTGCTGCTGAAACCCAATTTTTAATTGACGGCATATAAACTATTTAAGGAATCCATTTTTTAGGAAAGTTAGGCTTCCGTTTTTCTAAAAAGGCATCACGGCCTTCTTTTGCTTCGTCAGTCATATAAGCTAATCGGGTGGCTTCTCCTGCAAATACCTGTTGCCCAACCATACCATCATCCGTTAAATTCATAGCGAATTTCAGCATTTTTATAGATGTTGGCGACTTGGCTAAAATTTCTTGAGCCCATTCATATGCTGTAGATTCTAGGTCATCATGAGGAATCACGGCATTAACCATTCCCATTTCAAAAGCTTCTTGAGCCGAATAATTTCGACCTAAAAAGAAAATTTCACGTGCTTTTTTTTGTCCAACCATTTTGGCTAAATAAGCTGAACCATAACCACCATCGAAACTAGTAACATCGGCATCCGTTTGTTTAAAAATAGCATGTTCTTTACTGGCAAGTGTTAAATCGCAAACCACATGCAAACTGTGTCCACCTCCAACAGCCCATCCTGGAACCACTGCAATTACTGCTTTTGGCATAAACCTAATTAAACGTTGCACCTCCAAAATATTGAGTCGGTGATAACCGTCGTCTCCAACATAACCTTGATGGCCACGTGCCGTTTGATCGCCTCCTGAACAGAAACTGTAAACACCGTCCTTTGTTGATGGTCCTTCAGCAGATAACAATACAACACCAATATTTACATCTTCATGTGCATCGTAAAAAGCATCATATAATTCACTTGTTGTTTTAGGTCGAAAGGCATTTCGGACATTTGGTCTGTTAAATGCAATACGAGCTACACCATCAGATTTTTGATAGGTTATATCTTCATATTCTTTAACGGTTTTCCAGTTTGCTACACTCATTTTCTTTATTTTTGTCAAAAATAATTATTATTTATATAACAAGTAAGAACCATGAGAAATATTCTGTTTTTATTCACCTTTCTTTTCACATCTGTAACTTGCTTTTCGCAAAGTTATTCGTTTGAAACACTAATTGATTTGGAAACGACAGAAGTTATTAGTCAAGGAAACACTGGAACTTGTTGGAGTTTTTCCACATCGTCATTTTTAGAAAGTGAAATTATCAGACTAACAGGAAAACAAATTGATATTTCAGAAATGTTTCAAGTCCGTCATACCTACCCTAAAAAAGCATGGAATTATGTTATGCGTCAAGGGAAAGCACAATTTAGTGAAGGTGGTTTAGCTCATGATGTTATGAATAGTATTCGCGATTATGGTTTGGTGCCACAATCCGTATATAGTGGTTTGGAAACTGGCGCAACAGGACATAATCATGCCGAAATGATAGCAGTACTAAATGGAATTCTAGACATATACATTGACAATCCAGGAAGACGTTTATCGCCAAAATGGCAAGCAGTTGTAAACAGTACTTTAGACACTTATTTAGGGGAAGATATTACTACATTTAATTATGAAGGTGTGGAATACACGCCTAAATCATTTCAGGCAATGACCAAAATTAATCCTGATAATTACGTAAGCATAACCTCATTTACACACAAACCGTTTTACTCGCAATTTATTTTAAATATTCCTGATAATTTCTCCAATGGAAGTTTTTATAATGTGCCACTAGACGAACTTATAGAAACTATTAACCACGCATTAAAAAATGGTTATACTGTTGAATTAGATTGTGATGTAAGCGAAAAAACCTTTTCAGCAAAACATGGTATTGCTGTAATCCCTGAAGATGAAGCAACCGCAGCTGAAGCCATAATTAGTATACGTCCAGAAAAAACCATTACACCAAATTACAGACAGCAAGAATTTGAAAACTACGCAACTACTGACGATCATTTAATGCACATAACAGGTTTACTGAAAGATCAAAATGGAACCGTTTATTACAAAGTGAAAAATTCTTGGGGAACCGACGTTAGTCGTGTTGCTAACAATGGTTATGTTTATATGAGTGAAGCCTACATGCGCTTGAAAACTATTTCAATTATGGTTCATCAAGATGCCGTTACTAACGATTTGAAAAAGAAGCTGAAACTTTAATAATGTCCTGCAAAGCCCTCAACTCCTACCTAGAACCACAAATAATTAAACACTATAATTTAAAAATAGGTGATTTTTACTTTTTTGAAAACTTTGTGTTAATTGAGTATGCTGAAAACGCACACATTTCGCTACTGGTATTAAAAACAATTATGCGTGTGAGTAAAATATTTTTCCCAAATAGTAAACCATTCGGACTTATTATAAATAAAATTCATAGCTTTTCAACAGTGCCTAGCGATGCCTTTAAGTTAGAAAATGAATTACCAAACCTTGTCGCTACAGCAGTAGTAACATGGGATTCTGCCTTGAGTATTAATTTTGATTTAGAGAATCATTTTTTCAAAAAAATAAATCGTCGATTATTTCCAGATATTAAAACAGCAGAAACCTGGATACAGGCGGAAGTAAACGCAGCTAAAATTTAATCGTTTAAATAAATTCCATCATCTTTAATCTGAATGAGCTTTTTCTTGTAAAGAGTACCAACAGCTTTTTTAAAGCTTTTTTTACTCATTTGTAGCGCACGCTTTATAGTTTCTGGATCGGATTTATCAGTAAGGTTTAAATAGCCTCCATGATCTTCCAGTTCTTTCATTATCAAATCGGCATTGGGTTCAATACTACGATACCCTATTTTTCCTAATACAATATCCAGTTTATTATCAGGTCTGATTTTCTTGACATAGCCCTTTAGTCGGTCGCCAATGGAAAGGTCTTGATAAATATCATCATTAAAAATTAACCCTTGATGTTTTTTATTCACAATCACATTCATCCCAATATCAGATGGATGTGATACTATTAAATCTACTTCTTCAAAAGCTTCAACGGTGAGCTCTTTATTATCTAAAAATTGATTGGTTTTACTGGAAGCTACCAAACGATTGGATTCTTCATCTAAAAAACAATATACTAAATACCAGCCTCCTTTTTTCATTTTAAAGGCTTGTTCTCTAAACGGACAAAATAATTCTTTAACCATTCCCCAATCTAGAAAAGCACCATGTTCTGTAACGGCATTACAACGTAACACTGCAAATTCGCCACGTTGAATATAAGGCTTATCAGTAACGGCAACAAGGCGTTCTTCATTATCCAAATACACAAATACATCCAGTTTATCCCAAATTTTAAATTCTTTAGGTACATAACGATTTGGCAATAAAACCTCATTACCATCTGCATCTTCCAAGAATAGTCCTGGTTCAGTTTCGCGAAGGATTTCTAATGTATTGTATTCTCCAATTTTTATCATGTGGCAAAGGTACTATTTTATGAGATATATAAGATGTATGTGAAATTAGTTTTAAACACTAAAAATTCTTATTTAATATACTTAAAATAATTTAACAACACATCATCATTAAGTGTGCGTGGTGTAAATATTTCTAATATTTTAGGCTGATTAGATTCCTTATAAAAATCTTTTAATTTATTTTTTAGCTGCACAGCATTGGATGCTGTTAAATATTGAAAACCAAACATAGTTGCTAGCTGTTTTGCAGTTAAATCGTGTTTGGTTTCAAAAAATTTTTCAAAGTTTTCAGAGTCTTTGTTTCCCGGTAAAATTCTGAAAATACCACCACCTTGATTATTAATAATAATAATTCTAAAATTATTAGGAATATAATTATTCCAAAGTGCATTACTATCATAAAAGAAACTTAAATCACCGGTAATAAAAACCGTTTGTTGTTCATGACTTACCGCACAACCGATAGCTGTAGAAGTGCTACCATCAATACCACTAGTGCCACGATTACAAAAAACATCTATGGATTTATGAATATCAAAAAGCTGTGCATATCTAATAGTAGAACTATTTCCTAACTGTAATGAAATGTGCTGTGGTAAGCTTTTAAATAGTGCATCAAACACTAAAAAATCACTAAATGGAATTTCATTTATGTAATCTTTATGTTTATCTTTTCGGTGGGTTCTAATCAGTTCCCAAGTGGCTTTGTAATCACTTTTTACAAAATGTGTAATCTGTGGTAAGAAGGTTTCGAAAAAATTATTTGGAGTCGTTTCAATATGTTTCTCCAAACAAAAAAATGTATCATTTGCATAATCACGGTCTATATGCCAATGTTGTTTAGGTTGGTAACTACGTAAAAACGCTTTAATTTTTTTGGAGACTACTAGTCCGCCAAAGGTTAGTAAAATATCAGGTTGCAAGGCTTTAAAATCTTCATCTTCTAAAGGCGCAATCATGGTATCAATACTATTAAAGAATCCTGGATTATGGATATTAGAAGTCGTTTCGGTAAAAACAATAACACTATTATCTTTTACCAGTTCATCCAACCATTTTTGTTCAATTTCGTTGGGTGGATTCACACCGACTAAAACCATTTTTTTAGCAGCACTGTTCCATAAATCCAAACATTCGTTATATACAAAATCGTCTACCTTACTCGCACGCTTTTCAAAATCTATAATTTTAGGATTTACGCTTAACGTGTCTGTTAACTCATAAAGTGGTTCATGAAACGGCATATTAATATGAACAGGACCACGTTTAGACAATGCTTTGTTAAGTGCTTTATTTATTTCTGTTTCATTCTCTTGCTGTAGCTCTTGTTTTCTACCTAAAAAACGTTCCAATTTGTTTTCAAGGGTTTTTAAAATAGCGGGTTCATCCTCGTCACGATTTTTAAATTCAGCATCCATTTGCGAACTTAAATTAGCCGTATAAATAATATGATTTTTATAAACATCTCGCTGATTAATGGTTTGTCCATCTCCAATATCAATTAAATGTTTAGGTCTGTCAGCTGATAAAACCACCACAGGAATATGGCTGTAATAAGCTTCAGCAATTGCAGGATAATAATTTAAAAGTGCGCTGCCAGAGCTACATACAATTGCTACAGGCTTTTGAATTCGTTGTGCTATACCTAAAGCAAAAAAAGCAGCACAACGTTCATCTACAATACTGTAACACGTAAAATAATCATCGTGTGTAAATCCTATGGTTACAGGTGCATTTCTGCTTCCTGGCGAAATAACTATATGTTGAATATTTTTGGCTTTGCAAAGCAGAACAATGGTTTGCGCAAGCGGAATTTTTGGGTATTGCATGTAAGATTGAATCTAACCGTAAAAATAGCAAATAGCTAGTTGATAAAAAACTATTGCAATACCTTTTTCATTGTCACAGATTTAGCTATGGTTTCCTCCCATTCTAAATTGGGATTGGAGTCTTTTGTTATGCCTCCTCCAATGTATAAAAGGGCTTCCGTGTTTTGAATTTGCATGCAACGCAGATTTACAAACAGATTTGAAACCGTTTTAATACGCGTGTAAGCATTATTTTCAACATTGCGTCTGTTAGGGTTTCTTGAAATGGATTTCTTTATATTTAATTCACCTAAAAAACCTGTATAAAAATCGCGTTTATACGGTTCATTTTCAAGGATAAATTGTTTGGCTTCTTCTTTTGGCATCCCACAAACAGCAGGTGTGGGATGCAACTTTTTAAGGATATTTTTTAAACTCGAAGGATTAGAATTCACCCGACCTGAAATATGCGTTTTTAAATGCACTAAATTTCCAGCTCTTACGGTTTCTACTTCAGAAACTTTTAAGTCTTGTAACTGGCTTTCTAGATTTGAAACGATGAAATTGGTAACAATTTGTTGTTCCTCCAATTCTTTATCCTTCCAAACCACATCTATGGTATTTTTATAAACTTGCGTTCCCGCCAACGCCATGGTGCTGAATTGGTTATTTTCAATATGAAGCAAAGTTTCTGGCGTAGCACCTAACCACAATCCTACTTTAGGATGAAACCATACATACACATAAGCGGTTGGATAGGTTTCTAATAACCTTTTATAAATTTTAATAGGATTTGTTTCTGAAATAGTAACCGATTCTTGCCGGGATAATACGACTTTTTCAAATGTGCCTTTATGAATAGCTTTAATCCCCATTTCAACTAATGCAATATGGTTTTGCTTAACCACAGTTATATCAGATATCTCAATAACTTCGGAAGCACATGAGTTTATAGATGATTCTTCAATAGTTTCACTTTCAAATTCTAAAATTAATGATTTTTCAACAGGAATTAAAACACTAGTTTCTTCTATATTAAAGGGTGAAAAAATATATCCACTTTCAGAAAAGTCTGTCGTTTTATAAACCGTATTATCTTGCTGCAAAAATGTTTTAATTATAGACTCGTTAGGATTCCTATAAGCTACAAAAGGTAATTTATTTGCAAACTGATCTTGAAGTTTCTGGAATAAATCAGAGGGATTCATGGTGTTGGATAAATTGGTTATTTTTTTCTAGGCAGCGAAATAGTTGATAAACGGCAAACCGAAATCAAGTTATCCTGGTCATCAGTAACATGAATATCTATTAACTGCGTGGTTCTGCCTTTATGCAAAAAGGTTGCTTTGGCAAACACATATCCTTCGGTCACGCTTTTTAAATGATTGGCTGTAATTTCTGTACCACGAACAAATACCTCCTCTAAATTTGAAAATAAATGCGAAGCAAAACTACCAACACTTTCCGCTAAAGCAGCAGTTGCTCCACCATGTAACACACCATCTGGTTGATATACACGTGAATTAACAGGCATTTTGGCTATTAAATAATCATCGCCAAAATCGGAAATAGTAATTTCTAGGGTTTCCATTAAGGTGTTTTTGCAAACCGCATTGATTTCCTTAAGTTTGGCTTCTTTAGATATGGACATAAAATTCTGTATTTTTAGATCGAAATGTAAAAGTACAAAACACCAATAACAAATGAATCTAACTGAAAAGGAAATATCTTACACCACCACGAATAGTTATGCCACATTAAATACATTAACGGCATCTACAAAAAACGTTTGGTTTGTTTGTCATGGTATGGGTTATTTAAGTCGATATTTTTTAAGATATTTTCAAAACTTATCTGCGGAAGAAAATTATATTATTGCACCTCAAGCACCAAGTAAATACTACACACCACCCAAATTTAAACATGTTGGAGCCAGTTGGTTAACAAAAGAAACCACGGTTAAAGACACCGAGAATATTATGCGTTATTTTGATTCCGTTCTGGAAGCGGAAGGCCTTCCTGACGGAATAAATTTAATTGTTTTAGGGTATTCACAAGGTGTGAGTGTGGCAACGCGATATCTTGCCAAACGCCAACTGAAATGTTCCCAACTGGTATTGCATTCTGGCGGAATTCCAAAAGAATTAGTGGCTGCTGATTTTCAATATTTAGATGCATCAACCAAAGTATCGCTTATTTATGGTACTGAAGATGACTATTTAAATGAAGAACGCATCCATCACGAAGAAACGCGCGCTACCGAATTATTTGGAAACCGCTTGCAAATAATTCCTTTTGAAGGCAAACATGTTGTAAATGTAGATTTAATAACAAGTTTGGTATAATTGCTAATTAGTCAGATTCTCAACAATCTCACGTGTTGGCAAAATAGCTTTGGTATGTTCAATACTAGGTCCAGCTACCCAAACTGTTTTATAAGTGGCTTGTAAAGCTGCTTTTTCAGTAGTTTTCATCCCGATATAAAAACGAATCATTTTTACCCATTTTTTTAGGGTTTTATTTTTATTTAGTAGCTTTTCTAAACCCGTTGATTTTGTACCAATTTTCTGTACATAAGGCGTATTAATTACTGTACACGGTGTTCCTGAAATACGCTCTGTCATCACTATATCATCTGCACCATAATCCACACAGGCTTGTTTATAGTCGTCCGTAACACCAGCTTCAATAGAAGCAATAAACGGACTTCCTACAGAAACACCTGCCGCTCCATAGCTTAACATGGTATTTATATCTGCTTTACAACCCACACCTCCAGCGGAAATGACTGGAATATTTAATTCTTTATGTAGTAAACTGGTTAGTTCTTGTGGCGATAAATTACCACGATGCCCACCAGCTTCACTATTTACAGCTACGGCTGCATCAGCACCTAATTGTTCTACTTTTTTGGCGAAATGTAAATCGGTTACATCACAAAACACTTTAATACCAACGGCATGCGCTTCTCTAATGGTTTCTTCTGGATTTCCTAAAGAGGTTAATATGAAATCGCAACCTTCTTCACAAATCACACGTAATTGCTCTTTATACTTAATGTTGGATTTATTTACAATCAGATTATATCCAAAAGCACCACCTGAAACCTTTGCTGCTTTTAACTCATTTATAGAAACTCGTAATTCATCTAAAGTTCTATAGTTTAAGGCTGGAATACAACCTGCAATACCACTTTTCATCCCTTCGATTACCATAGCCGTATTGGAAACCAAAAACATAGGCGCCATAATGATTGGGTGTTTTATTTTGAGAAGATCGGTGAGTTGGGTTGACATATATTTCCGTTTTATATTATAAAGCAAATATACTAGAATTTATTATGCACGCATAGTTTATAAAATGAAATTACTGGTTCACAACTTCAACCTTTAATAAAAAAATAACTAACAGGTTTTAAAAACTTGTTAGGTATATACATAAAAAAACGCAACCAAATTAATGATTGCGTTTTAATTTTAAAATCAATTACTCAATAATAATCTGTTTGTTTAAATTACCAAAATTTGTTTCCATTTTCAAAATATATGCACCTGACGCTATTTCACGTGTATCTATATAGTTAATATTTCCTTTTAAATTGATTAATTCTCGACCTTGTATGTTATATAATTTTACAGAATGTAATTGCGTGTTTGACTTCTTTTTAATAAAAATAACGTCAACTGCAGGATTTGGGTATATCACAACATTATTATCAATAAAAAATTCGTCATTGCTTAATGGATTTACCACTTCGGTTGAGACTGTATTGGTAATAATTGGCAAATTATAATCGAAATAAATACTGGCATTTCCACTCATAACATCACCTTCTCCAATACTATTAATAGGTTTAATTTTGTAGGCAATATAACCATGGCTTTCTGGTTCGTTTTGCATTTCAGATGGCAAGTTTATGTTATCAAAACTAAATTCTACATTATTTCCATTAACTATATTTAAACTTATTAGATTCACGTTATAATCATGACTCGCACTTGTTACGCTTAACGTACTCCAGTCCAGATTAGGATGTAAATTATCTGTAATTTTTACATTTATTGCATTTGCAGATCCTGTATTTTGAAATCTGATAATATAATCTAAATAATTACTGGTTTCATCCGTAGTTATTGTGTTTCCTTGAACCACCCGTTTATCATTTGGATCAAAAGAATTCACCACAATTTGTTCTAGGTCATAAGTATTATTATCTGGTGAATAATCATTCATACTTGGTAAAACCGAAGCTGTAAAATTCAAAACATCATCACTATTTACAGTGGGTGGTGCAAATGTTTGCATAACAAGGTTTATTTCGTGTTTAGCAAAAGGATTCAGACTGGCAATAGAAAAATCTAATCTATTGGAAGACGCGCTCGATTCCGCAGGCGTTGCCGAAATAAAAGATTGCTTGGCATCATCAAATAACACACTTGCAGAAATGTTATTAATCATCTCTGTTCCTCTATTTTCTATTATTAACTTATAATTTGCTTCAAAACCAGGTCTTGCATCAGCTATTGGTAAAAGCTTAATATTTAAATCTTCAATTGTTTGGTTGGCTGTTAAACAAAAATCGACTTGTTCTGTGGATGTTATGGAGAAATCTACGGTTGTAGATTGTGGTGTTGCAGTAAAGTAATCTGGAATGTTAATAATTGATAATGTTAAAGAGTTATCACTAGTATAAAGTATATATTCACTTTCATTAACCAGTTTAGCATTACTTATATTATTACTATATGCATTTACAAAAATGTTATTAACATTAATATCTAATACAGTACAACCATTTTCATCTTGGTCATAATAAACCACACCAGAAACAGAATTACACTCATTTGATAATGAATCTCCTATAAATGTCCATCCATTATTTATTAAATTCGTTCTAGTATCTATATCACAGAACTTTAATTCTCTTGCACCTAAACCTGTATTTTGGCCAAAACTTGATGGTTGTATTCCTAAATTAAAAAAGTTTAACAATAATGCGTCATAATTATCGGAATCTAATCCAGAAAAATTAAGAAAATCATGTAAATATAAACCATCTCTAAATTGCCAGTTTGAAATGTCCTGATTGAAAGAGTGTGCATTATTAAACATAAAGTTTAATTGCTGGACATTCGAAATATCCCAATTACTTATATCTTGATTAAACTGAATAGCACCATTAAACAAACTAGACATGCTATAAACATTAACTATATTCCAATTATCAAGTGGTTGATTAAAACTAGAAGCTCCAGAAAATGTACCTACCATAGTTTGAACATTTGAAACATCCCAATCGTTAATTAGTTGGTTAAAGCTAATTGCATTATTAAAAGTTTGATTTAAATTATTTACATTTGCTACATTCCAGTTTCCTATTGGCTGATTAAATGCAATTGCTCCTGAAAACATCTTTTGCATATTGGTAACGTTTTGAACATTCCAATTATCAAGTGGTTGATTAAAATTAGATGCTTCAAAAAATGCTTCTCCTAGACTAGTTACATTTGAAATATCCCAATTATTTAAAGATTGGTTAAAAGATGATGCTCCTCTAAATATACCAAACATGCCTATCACATTAGATACATTCCAATTTTCAAGAGGCTGGTTAAAACTAACTGCTCCATTGAATAAATTTTCCATGTAGGAAATATTGGAAACATCCCATTCATTAATTGCCCCATTAAAACTAACAGCATTATAAAATATATCATCTAATCGAGAAACATTTGGAAATCTCCAATTGTTAAGAGGTTGATCAAAAGAAGTGGCTCCTGAAAATATTTCTTGAAGAAAATTCACACTATCCAAATTCCAGTTATTTAGAGGCTGATTAAATGATGTAGCATTTTTAAACATTTCACCCATTGATGTTACATTTGATACGTTCCAATTATTTAACGACTGATTAAATGATGTTGCATCTCTAAACATTAAACTCATATTTTCAACATTAGAAACATCCCACAAATCAATATTTTGATTGAAATTAGTTGCAGAATAAAATAAGTAACTCATCTCCGTAACATTAGACACATTCCAGCTTCCAATTGGTTGATTAAAAGAGTTTGCATCATAAAACATACCACTCATATTAGTAACATTCGAAACATCCCAGTTATTTAATGGTTGATTAAATGAATTAGCATACTGAAACATATAACTCATGTTTGATATATTTGAAACATCCCAATTATTTAGTGATTGATTCAAATTAGTAGCTCCACGAAACATTAACTCTAAACTCGTAACTTGAGATAAGTTTGGTGAATCTGTTGCGTTAATAATCAAATTACTACATCCTGAAAATGCATTTTTCATAGATTTCCATTGTATATCTCCCCATTGTTCGACACTTCTGATTTTCAATCTGCTATTGTATAATGAATTACTAAAAACAATTCTTGGAAAAACACCAGAAATACTTACTGTATAAGTTCCTGCTTGTGCAAAAGTATGACTAATATCTCCTGTAACATTATTTTCCACAACACCATCTCCAAAATCAATAGAGTAGTTGTAAATATCTGAAGTATTATTGGCGTCCGAAATTTGTATTTGCAAATCACCATCTTCAACCTGCCAAGTAGTTACAAAAGGCTCTTGAGCTTGCACAAAAGCGGAAAATAAAATTAAAAATAGGGTTAAGTAGGAATTCTTCATAAGTAGATGGTTAATTTAGATTTTTAAATATCTATAAAAATTTAAACATAAAAAAACGCAACCAAATTAATGATTGCGTTTTAGTTTTATGAGATCCCAAAATAAATTTGGGATAAACGATTCACACAATCCCGATTAAAAAATCGGGAATGGCTCTCTGTTTACTTCACTTCTTCGAAATCCACGTCTTCTACGTCGCTTCCTTCGTTAGCATCTGTTCCTGCATTGGTATCAGGACCTGCTTCTGGACCAGCTTGTTGGCCATCTGCTTGTGCTTTATACATTTCCTCGCTGGCTACTTTCCATGCTTCGTTAATTTTCTCTAAAGCTGGATCAATAACGGCAATATCTTTTGTTTCGTAAGCTTTTTTCAATTCTTCAAGTGCTTCTTCAATTGGCTTTTTCTTATCGTCAGATAATTTTTCACCAAATTCTTTCAGCTGACTCTCCGTTTGGAAAATCATCGCATCAGCAGCATTCAATTTTTCAGCAGTTTCTTTTGCTTTCGCATCGGCATCGGCATTGGCTTCAGCATCTGCTTTCATTTTTTGAATTTCTTCTTCTGATAATCCTGAAGAAGCTTCAATACGAATATCTTGAGTTTTGTTTGTCGCTTTATCTGTTGCCGAAACTTTAATGATACCATTAGCGTCAATATCAAACGTTACTTCAATTTGCGGTGTTCCACGTTTTGCTGGTGGAATACCATCTAAATGGAAACGTCCAATTGTTTTGTTGTCGGCAGCCATTGCACGCTCTCCTTGTAACACATGGATTTCAACAGACGGCTGGTTGTCAGCTGCTGTAGAGAAAACTTGCGATTTCTTAGTTGGAATAGTCGTGTTGGCTTCAATAAGCTTGGTCATCACGTTACCCATGGTTTCAATACCTAATGATAAAGGTGTAACATCTAATAACAATACATCTTTAACATCACCTGTTAAAACACCACCTTGAATAGCCGCTCCTAAAGAAACAACTTCATCAGGGTTTACACCTTTGCTTGGTTTTTTTCCGAAGAATTTCTCAACTGCTTCCTGAACAGCAGGAATTCGTGTAGAACCACCAACCAAAATAATTTGATCAATATCGTTTTTAGTAATACCTGCAGCTTTTAATGCAGATTCGCAAGGTGCAATTGTGCGTTTTACCAAATCGTCAATTAACTGTTCAAATTTAGAACGTGATAAGGTGCGTACCAAGTGTTTTGGTCCACTTGCCGTAGCCGTAACATATGGTAAGTTAATTTCTGTTTGCGCTGCAGATGATAATTCAATTTTCGCTTTTTCGGCAGCTTCTTTTAAACGTTGTAAAGCCATTGGGTCTTTACGTAAATCAATGTCTTCTTCAGATTTAAACTCATCAGCCAACCAGTTAATGATTTTTTCATCTACATCATCACCACCTAAATGGGTGTCACCATCGGTAGATAATACTTCAAAAACACCGTCACCTAATTCTAAAATAGAAACATCATGGGTACCACCTCCAAAATCGAATACAACGATTTTTTGGTCAGTTCCTTTTTTATCCATTCCATAAGCTAAAGCTGCAGCAGTAGGCTCGTTAATAATACGCTCTACTTTTAAACCGGCAATTTCTCCAGCTTCTTTAGTTGCTTGACGCTGTGAATCATTAAAGTAAGCTGGTACTGTAATAACAGCACGAGTTACATCTTGACCTAAATAGTCTTCAGCTGTTTTCTTCATTTTCTGAAGAATCATTGCTGATAATTCCTGTGGTGTATACAAACGACCATCAACGTCTACACGTGGTGTATCGTTATCGCCTTTTACTACTTTATAAGGTACACGTCCTGCTTCTTTTGATGATTCAGAAAATTTATTACCCATAAAACGCTTAATAGAATAAACCGTTTTTTCAGGATTTGTAACGGCTTGACGTTTTGCTGGATCACCAACTTTAATTTCACCGCCTTCAACGAAAGCGATTACAGATGGTGTTGTTCTCTTACCTTCTGCATTTGGTATTACAACTGGCTCATTACCCTCCATTACAGAAACACAAGAGTTAGTTGTACCTAAATCGATTCCAATAATTTTACTCATAATAGTTATTTATTTTAATTTGTATTTTCCGAAATATAATTCCGGAAGTGTTGTGTTCTTATTTATTTTCGGAATGTATAAGTCAATGATTGTGCCATGACAAAAAAAGTGACACGTTGTCAGATTCCTATGTTAATATCGCTTCAAAACGCTTGTGTGAATGGAAATATTAGTATTTTTACTAATAAAAAATAATTTATGAAAAATCTGATAACAGTAATAATTACATCCTTTTTATTATTTACCGCTTGCGAAGGACCTCAAGGACCTCCAGGTAGAGATGGTGGCCTAATTGTTTCACCGGCTTTTGAAATTGAACTCGACTTTACAGCTGGTAATAATTATGAATATTTTGAACCGTATGGTTTTAATACTTATCCCGCTGATGTAACATTGGTTTATATTCTATGGGAAATTGTAGATGGACAAGAAGTTTGGCGCTTACTGCCTCAAACTGTACAGTTTGAAGATGGTTCTTTAATGTATAACTTCGATTTTACACGTACAGATGTCCGCTTCTTTTTAGATGGAACTGTTAATTTTAATACGCTAGATAGCTCATGGACACGAAATCAGGTTTTCCGTGTAGTTGTAGTTCCTGCTGACAACGTAGGTAAACAAGACTTCTCTGACATTAATGTAGTCATGGAGTCTTATGGTATTACAAATTTTAAAAAACGCTAGGTTAAAATCTTGAGGAATATCCTTGAGTTTGTTAAAATTCATCGTAAACTAAATGTATATTTGCCCTTAAATTAAAATGATTATTACATGGAGTGTATTTCTGTTTTTGATATGCTAAAAATAGGTGTTGGACCTTCAAGTTCACATACTTTAGGACCTTGGAGAGCAGCAGAACGGTGGATTGCCGATTTAAAATCTAAAAATAGATTTGAAAAGGTAGAAAGCATAACAGTAGACTTATATGGATCCTTATCTTTAACAGGAAAGGGCCATGCTACAGATTATGCGGTTATGCTTGGCTTAAGTGGTGCCGATCCGGAATATATTCCAGTAGATACGATTGATGTAATAATTGCCGCTATAAATAATACTAAGAAATTACGATTTAATAACGAACGTACTATTGATTTCGACCCGAAAAGAGATATTGTTTTTAATAGAAAGTTTTTACCATTTCATGCTAATGGTATGCGTTTTACAGCTGTTATTAATGGTAGGAAATCCCATGCTTATTACTATTCTATTGGTGGTGGATTTGTTGTTCAAGAGGAACGACAGAATTCTAAAGCCAACAAAATTATATTTTACTGTACTTTCCCCTATCCTGTTGAAAATGGTGTGAAATTGCTTGATTTTTGTAAGCAATTAAATTTACCTATTTCTGGTGTGGTTTTAGAAAACGAAAAATCAATTCGTGATGAAGAAACTATTGATTTTGAATTAAAACGTATTTGGAATACCATGTTGGAATGTATGTACGTTGGTTGCCATACCGAAGGAAATTTACCAGGTGGTTTAAATGTACGTCGTCGTGCTTTTGATATGCATCAAAAATTAAAAGATGGTGTACCTTATGATTCACCTGAAACATGGTTACAAAGTATCCGTCAGACAGAAGTTAAATTCCGACAAATTTTAAAATGGGTTAGCTGTTTTGCTTTAGCGGTAAATGAAGTCAACGCTTCTTTAGGTCGTGTTGTAACAGCGCCAACAAACGGAAGTGCAGGTGTTATTCCAGCTGTTTTAATGTATTATATGGTTATAGAAAATCATGAAGCCGATTTTGAGCATATTAAAAAATTCTTACTAGTAGCCGGAGAAATTGGCTCAATATTTAAAAAAGGGGCTACTATTTCTGCAGCCATGGGTGGTTGTCAAGCAGAAATTGGCGTCTCGTCTGCTATGGCAGCTGGAGCGCTGTGCGAAATGTTAGGTGGCACTCCTGAACAGGTTTTAATTGCTGCCGAAATAGCCATGGAACATCATTTAGGTCTTACCTGCGACCCTATTGGTGGATTGGTACAAATTCCGTGTATTGAGCGTAACTCAATGGGAGCTATTAAAGCCATTAATGCCGCAGAATTAGCTTTAGATACCGATCCAAATAATGTAAAAGTACCACTAGATAAAGTTGTTCAAACCATGTGGGAAACCGCCAAAGATATGAATTCGAAATACAAAGAAACCAGTGAAGGTGGTCTTGCTGTTGGCGTGCATTTAACAGATTGTTAAGCTATTACCTAACATAAACTTACTTTGGTTTACAGTCATCGGTGCGCCTTGAGTCCACTAAATAAATTATTTTCCACTGACCGTTATCATTAAATAACTGAAATGAATTAACACCACAGTGACTAAATTGATCATTAAACCAAAACTCGTAAGGCGTCCATGCATGTGCTAAATTACCATCTACCTGAATATGGTAATCCAACAACTTTTCTTGCCATTTTTGGTCTGGTTTTTTAGAAGCCAATGTTACAAGTAGATCACTTACATTTCCTTTATGAATCTGGTCGTTACCATTATTATCTTTAAATGTGGTTTGCGATGGAAATTTACCATACATTACTGTTTTCATTAAAACAGTATCTCCTTTATGAAAACCTTCAAAAAAAGTATCTATTGCTTCTTTTACAGCTATTTCGGAGTTGTTTTGAGCATAGGTCAAAGAAACCATAAGAATAGCTAGATAAGTGATTTTTTTAGTCATGATAGGTCTATTTGTTTTTCTAAAGTAAACTTTTTAGACTTATAATTTGTTTGAAATAACCAAAAATTAACAGAATCAATTCTTAATTTATTAATTTTACAAGCATTTTAAATCAAATATATGTCAGTAGCCAAAAAACAATACAAACGTATAACCGTTAAAACATTAGTAGATATGAAAGCCAAAGGCGAAAAAATATCTATGTTAACGGCTTATGATTATACCATGGCAAAAATTGTTGATGGTGCCGGAATAGATGTGATTCTCGTTGGCGATTCTGCTAGTAATGTAATGGCTGGACATGAAACCACCTTACCGATTACGCTAGATCAGATGATTTATCATGCATCTTCTGTGGTACGCGCCATTGAGCGCGCTTTGGTAGTGGTAGATTTACCGTTTGGAAGCTACCAAAGCGACCCAAAAGAAGCCTTACGTTCTGCCATTAGAATCATGAAAGAAAGTGGTGGTCATGCCGTAAAACTGGAGGGTGGTAAAGAAATTAAAGACTCTATTAAGCGTATTCTAAATGCAGGTATTCCCGTTATGGGACATTTAGGGTTAACACCACAATCCATTTATAAGTTTGGAACCTATACCGTTCGTGCTAAAGAAGATGAAGAAGCTGATAAACTAAAAGAAGATGCTTTAATGCTTGAAAGAGCTGGTTGTTTTGCTATTGTGTTAGAAAAAATTCCCGCCAAATTAGCCCAAGAAGTTGCTGAAAGTGTCAGCATTCCTGTTATTGGCATTGGTGCAGGAAAAGGCGTGGATGGTCAAGTGCTTGTATTACATGATATGATTGGTATGACGCATGAGTTTAATCCGCGTTTTTTACGCAGGTACATGAATTTGTACGAAGATATGACGAATGCTATTTCCCAATATGTAACGGATGTAAAATCGGTTGATTTTCCGAATGATGAGGAACAGTATTAAATCCGATTGTTGGATTGTTGGATTGTTGGATTGTTGGATTGTTGGAGGTGTATCAAATAACTAAATTTAGGAAATGTATAGGTGTAAAGATTTAGAAATATGGAAAAAAAACAGATTATTTTGTGCTGAAATTTATTCTATAACATCTAAATTTCCTGAAAATGAGAAATTTGGATTAACAAATCAGTTACGAAGAGCCTCTATTTCCATACCGTCAAATATTGCAGAAGGTTCATCTAGACATTCAAATAAAGATTTTACAAGATTTCTTCAAATAGCAATTGGTTCTGCATACGAAATTAAAACGCAATTATTAATTGCTCCCGACTTAAATTTCATAAACAAAGATGAATTAGATAGTCTATTAAATAGTTTAGATGCTATTATTAAAATGACATCTAAGTTTAAATCAACACTAAATAAATCCAAAAATCTAATAATCTAGTGATCAAATCATCTAATATCTTTTCTAACAAAAAAAACCTCCAAGTCTTATACGAAGACAATCACCTAATCATCGTAAACAAACGTGCTGGTGATATTGTTCAAGGTGATAAAACAGGTGATATGCCTTTAAGCGATGTAGTTAAAGACTATATTAAGGACAAATACAACAAACCTGGTAATGTGTATTTAGGGGTGGTTCATAGATTGGACAGACCAACTACAGGCATTGTTATGTTTGCAAAAACCAGTAAAGCCTTGTCACGATTGAATAAACTATTTGCAGAAAGAGATGCCCATAAAACCTATTGGGCATTAATTAAAAACGCACCTCCAAAACAAACGGATACGTTAATACATTGGTTACGGAAAAATCCGAAGAACAACAAATCTACAGCCTTTCCCAATAAATCTGCTGAGAGCAAAAATGCCATTTTACATTATCAGGTGTTAAAACAATTAGATAATTACTATTTAGTGGAAGTAGCTTTAGAAACTGGCAGACATCATCAAATTCGTGTACAATTAGCTAGTATTGGTTGTCCCATAAAAGGCGATTTAAAATATGGCTTTAATCGGAGTAATCCAGATGGCAGTATTAGTTTACATGCCAGACACTTGGAGTTTACGCACCCTGTTTCCAAAAAAGACATTCAGGTAACAGCACCATTACCAAATGATCCCGTTTGGGATGCTTGTTTAGAAAGTTAGTTTTGTTTCTTCACGATAAGGATAGTTAATTTGCAAGCTGGTTCCTTCCTTAATTTCAGAACGCAAATTAAACGCCGCGTTAATTAAATCTGCACGACTTTTCATATTTAGTAAGCCTGCTCCTTTTTCTGCGGAAGCGATATCAAAACCTTTTCCATCATCTTCAATATGAATTATCAGCTGTTGCTCTTGATAATCTAATTTCACCATTAAACTCGCTGCCGATGCATATTTCACGGTATTTGAAATAAACTCCTGGATTATTCGGAATAAGATAATGCTATCTTTGGAATTGGTGAATGTGGTTTCATCACCTGTAATTTCTAATTCGGCTGATAATAGCTGTAGTTTATTTAAACGTGCCACTTCGTTTTCAACCGATTTTTGAAAACCACGATTCACAATTACATCACTATTTAAAGATTTAGAAAGTGCGCGTAATTCACTTAAACTTTCTTTAACCACATTTTTGGTTTCCGTAAATTGGTCCTTAATACTTTCCTGAACTTGCATATTCATAATGCTCATCTGCATATTAGCAACAGATAATAATTGCCCAATATTATCATGTAACTCTTGACCAATATTTTTCAGTGTTTGCTCCTGTATCTCAATTTGGGTGTTGGATAGTTCTTCTTGAAATACTTTTTCGCGTTCAATTTTATCTAAAAGCAGTTTGTTTTTTCGTTTATTAAAAAATATGAAAATTAATATAATAAGGGCACAAACAAGCAGCAATACACCAATCATGTATATTAACAAGTATCTTTCAGCAGCTGTGCTGACTAATGGGTCTCCGGTTTGCACCATAATAAAGCAAAGCTAAAGGTTAAATACATAAACATATTTGCAAATAAAAAAATTTGCCATTTTAAAATTATAAAGTTCCAATCGGCTGTGGTAAAATATACATCATAAAATATTATAGGTGTCGTAATAAGCCACCAGACAAAAATTGTTGTGCTAATATAAAAATAAATAGATTTATAGAAATTCAGAATTTTATCTGATTGCAATAATTCATAAAAATACAGACAAACACAAGTTAACACAACTAATCCTCCTGCAATAAGAAGTGACGGAAACATACCTTGGAAATATTTATTGAAATTTGTTGAAATTATAAAAACAGCTAAAACTAAAAATCCGATACACATCCATTTTATAAGTTTTTTAAACTTATCTTTTTCAACTAAATTGTGATAGAAAAAGCTAAAAAATAAAACAGATCCAATGTTCCAAAATAAAGTGGTCCACCAATAATTTTTCTCAATAATAGTACCTTCTAGAAAATGTAAAGGGCCTTCAATTATTTGGCGTGTATATCCACTTAAAAGTTCACAAATAAATATATATACTAAAAAATATAGAAAAAATTTAGCCACTGTAAGCTTATATTTTCTGTAACAAAATATAGCGATTATAGCGGCTAAACCTTCAATGGAGAGTGATAAAATAATATAATTACTTCTTAAAAACTCTTCCATAAATTAAATTATTGTGGGTAATTGGCACTCGGTGGATTTCCAGTGCCTGCCATATTCAAGCCATCACCTCCAGGAATGTCACCTCCTTGGCGTTTATAATGAAACGGCATACTAGAACCTTCTGATAAAGCTTGCATACCTGTTGGTACAAAAAACATGGTGGTATAACCAACGCCTTCTTTTGGTGAATCTGGATAAGCACCCAAATATAAACGTACGCCATCCATTTGGTAGCCTAATTCTTGGGATTGATTTTCTGCATATTTTATATAATTTTTAATGTCTTCTATAGACCACCAAGCAGACCGGTTGTCTGGACGCATAACAATAGAATCGCTAATTAATTGATGTCTAGAATTAAAAGCTTCATCTAAAACCATAGCTTCTTTAGATGTAATTACACCAGCTGGTTTGATAATATCTTCTACCACATCTTCATGTCCAGCACAATTTGGACAAAAATAATACGTAGCTAATGCACCAATAATGGCACCAATAATTAATAAGGATACATTTTTCATATTTGGTTAGTTTAATTAATAGACACTAAAAATATAAAAAAGAATGAAACAGGCTTTGTTTTTCTGGTAATAATATGATTAAAATTTTATTTTTTAATCATCCTGTTTATTGGTGGTTAGGATTCAATCTGTCAGAAAATTTTCACTTATCCTAACCACCCTTCGCGATCCAAACTTCGGTATTGAATGGCTTCGCTTATATGTGCTCCCTGTATGGATGGACTGGCTTCTAAATCGGCTATTGTTCTGGATACTTTTAAAATCCTATCATACGCACGTGCTGACAAATTTAAACGTTCCATAGCTGTTTTTAATAATTCTTTAGAAGCAGCATCTAATTGACAGTATTTACGAATTTGTTTCACATTCATTTGAGCATTGTAATGCACGCTATCCGAATCCACAAAACGTTCCGTTTGTCTTTCTCTAGCTGCTGTAACCCGTTTTCTAATCTCTATTGATGCTTCACCTTTGCGTTCGTCTGATAATTTTTCAAAAGGTACTGGTGTCACTTCAATATGAATATCTATTCTGTCTAATAACGGTCCAGACACTTTACTTAAATATCGTTGCATTTCGGCAGGTGATGATGTTACAGGCGCATTAGGATCGTTAAAATAACCACTCGGACTCGGATTCATACTAGCCACCAACATAAAAGACGATGGATATGTAACCGTAAATTTTGCTCTAGAAATGGTAACTTCCCGATCTTCCAACGGCTGACGCATCACCTCTAAAACCTCGCGTTTAAATTCTGGTAATTCATCTAGAAACAACACACCGTTGTGCGACATGGAAATTTCGCCTGGTTGTGGATAGCTGCCACCACCAACTAAAGCTACGTTTGATATAGTATGATGTGGACTTCTAAACGGCCGTTGTGCCATTAATCCCGTGTTTTCTTTAACACGACCAACAACGGAATGAATTTTTGTGGTCTCTAAAGCTTCATGCAAAGTCATTGGTGGCAAAATACTCGGTAATCGTTTAGCAAGCATCGTTTTACCAGCGCCTGGAGGACCTATTAAAATAATATTATGACCACCAGCAGCAGCAATCTCCATACAACGCTTAATTCCTTCTTGACCTTTAACATCGGCAAAATCAAACTCCGGGAAATTAAGACTTTTATTAAACTCTTCCTTGACGTCTATTATAATTTGTTCTAGTGGTTCACCTTTATCAAAATAGTCTATAACTTGTGTAATGGTATCTACACCGTAAACATTCAATCCGGAAACAATGGCTGCTTCTTTGGCATTTTGTTTGGGTAAAATAAAACCTTTAAAACCTTCTTCCTGTGCTTTTATAGCAATGGGCAAAGCGCCTTTTATGGGTTGCAAGGTTCCATCAAGAGATAATTCACCCATAATTAAATAAGCTTCTAAATCGTCTGCTTTTATTTGGTTGGTAGCTGCAAGAATTCCCATAGCCAGAGTTAAGTCGTAAGCACTTCCCTCCTTTCGTAAGTCGGCTGGCGACATATTAATAATGATTTTTTTACCAGGAATTTTAAAGCCATTGTTTTGAAGCGCTGCTGCTATTCGGAAATTGCTTTCCTTGATGGCGTTATCTGGTAAACCTACCAAATGATACCCAACACCTTTGTCTACATTTACTTCAACAGTTATGGTGGTTGCTTCAACTCCAAATACGGCACTTCCAAAGACTTTTTTTAGCATAATCAATTGATTTTCTTAAATGTATGAAATTATCAATAGGTTTTCCATGTTGTACTTAAGAATTGTTTCGGGTTTTGATGACTGATTAAATAGAATAAATCTTCGCCTAGGTAACTTCGTAAGTTTTGAAACAAAGCTTTTTCTGTATTTTTTTGTGCTACCACATAGTAATCTGTTCCAAAAAGAATTCTATGTTTCACCTTATCATCTTGAAGTAAATATTTTAGTAACGGAAATAATTCCTCATTAAATAAAATGAAACTGATATCTGTATAGACATTTTCATACTGTATGATTAAATCATAAATAATAGACAGCCAACTGGCATTCCACCAAATTGTTCGTGTGCTGCCATGGTTTAACGTGTTTTTTATGGTGCTTTCAAAATATTTTTCCCGTGAAATGTGTGAAATGTTATTGTTATAATTATTCCAATTATCATTGGTGTAACGCAACCATTCTTTAGAGCCTCCAAAATGTGCTAAACATATTTTTAGTTTGCTTAAATCGGTTTCTTCGCCTAAATAATTACTTAATAATTTTTTATTTAATAAGCAGTGATAATTTAATGGGTGTGAAAAATTGGTAGTAAAATGGTAATTTTTGGTTTGTGGTAATGGCATGGGAATTGGTCCTTCTGTTACCTTTTTTGTGTATTTCAAAATTGGGTGGTAATCCCATTCCTTTTCTTTTTTTCCACGATAGAAAACAGTACCTTCAATGCAATGTGTGGTTATGGGGATTTGATGTTCTTGTGCAAACTTGTACGTTTCTATTAAGTGTTTATCAAAAGGAAAGTACCCTAAAGCTGGATATAGTTTTATTCCGTGAAAATGGCGTCTGGTTAAATTTTTCTTGACAAAGCGTTCATATGAAAACCCGTTGATATTTATGGATGGATCTGTTATTCGACGTGGATCTACAAAAATGAATGGTAATAGTTGTTCTTTATTATTTTTAGTAACCTGTAATAGTTCCTCAAGCTGCTTCATATAATTAGCAACTGGTTTTCCAGCTTGCATATAATCCATGTCCATTGGTAAAACCACGAATTTGGTATTAACGTCGTAGGTTTTTTCTAGTAAATCAAATACTTTTCGTTGTCCAGATTTGCTATAAGTAGCATACCTTCCAAGGGTTACAAAACGCGCATAAGCTTCCTTACTCTGTTTACTAAACAAATTACTAATTGCTAGAATGTTTATTAGCATTTTACCCAACCAAATGCAGAAAAACATGATCATGGAAAATAGCCAATAACCAACAATTGTGAACTTTAAAACACTGATGAAAAAATGTTTGATTTTTTTTACCCGATGTGTGAAACGCTTATAGGTGTTGTTTCTATAGGTTAAATTTAAAAAATACCATTTCACAACTTTCATGGTCACTATCTGAAATACTAATGGTGTTACTTTTTTACCAAAGTTATTCGGTACGTGGTCTATAGTAAACGTATGTGTATGGCAGTTATAAACTGTATAATTTTTAGGAATGTTGTTGGCGTTTGGTTGAGTCATAAACAGATTTTAAAGCACAGCAATTACAACCGTATTTAGAATGGTTTTTATTATTTTGTTCTTTAAATGTCCCAATCTTGAAGCAGAAACACCTGATTTTTTCAAAGCCGATAGAACCATTAAATCCTTCTGACTTTGCAATAACCATTCGTATTCATTAATAGTTAAATCTTGTGCAGCTAATAAATTTGTCCAACGCTCTAATTTAATTTTAGACGCTTGTAAAAAGGCATCAATATCTTGTTTGGTTTCTTGTTGGTAATCGTTATAACTTTCACCTAAAACTTTAATGAGCTCTTCTTTTAGTAGTTTTATAAGTTCGTCAATATCCATAGCGCAATAATTAGTTGTTTGACAGAAAATTTAGAATGTTAGATTCGTTCGTTTTATTTTTTTGAGCTTCATATTTGATAATTAAATCTAAAGCTTCTGAAATTTGAATGATGGCTTCGTTGGTAAAGGTTTGTGATAATTGGCCTTCCGTTTCCCAACGTTTTAAAAAGCCAGCTAATAAGTTTCGCTCGCTATCCATTACCAAAGTCCACATGGCATAGGTGATTTCATTATTAGGTTTATTTTTTTCATATTCCACCATTTTTTGTAGTTCTAGCTCTAATTCATCAATTTCCGATTGAAAGGACGCAAACGGATTAATGGCATTTTCCATGAGATTGGTACTCTCAATTTTTAAAGAAATAGCTTGTTGGTAGGCATATTGGTCGAAAACCGCGGTTTTTAAACTCTCGCAAGCAGTGGTTATAAAAAACAAGCTGATTACCATACTCGTCACAATTCTGTTATTTATAACTTTTAAGTTTAGTTCCGTTTTCATAAGCAGGATTTTAGAAGTTGTAAACTATTGATTCCCTTAAAAGTATAAAAAAACAGTGAGTAATGTGGTAACTAATTTTTAGAATAATAAAAAGCAATACTGCTTATTAGTAAACTCTTAAAGCTTTTATATAAAACTAATGAACAGATTTTAATTATATTTGGTTTCAATCAACACATACAAAAAAATGAGTAAAGCATCGTTTATAAAAGACTTAACATTACCTGCTGTTGCGGCACCTATGTTTTTAATTTCCGGACCACAATTAGTCATTGAATGTTGTAAAAATGGTATTGTTGGCACATTTCCTGCTTTAAACCAACGCACCAGTGAAGGCTTTGAAGAGTGGCTTATAGAAATTAAAACCGCACTGGCAAACTTTGAAAAAGAAACAGGAAAAAAAGCGGCTCCTTTTGGTGTAAACTTGATTGTTCATAATACAAATCCACGCGTACAAGCTGATTTAGAATTATGTGTTAAACACAAAGTACCATTAATTATTACATCATTAGGTGCTGTTTCAGAATTGGTTGATGCGGTTCATAGTTATGGTGGGTTGGTATTTCATGATATTATTAAAAAACGGCATGCCGAAAAAGCTGCCGAGGCAGGTGTAGATGGGCTTATTCTTGTTTCCGCAGGTGCAGGTGGACATGCTGGAACTATTAACCCAATGCCATTAGTTGCTGAAATTAAACGTTTTTTTAAGAAAACCATATTGCTTGCAGGAACCATAAGCACAGGACGCGATATTGCATCTGCCTTACAAATGGGAGCCGATTTAGCCTATATGGGAACCCGATTTATTAATACGCAAGAAAGTAAAGCACCTCAAGAGTATCGGGATATGATAATTGATGCTAGCGCTGATGATATTGTCTATACAGCTGCTATTTCTGGTGTTTCAGCTAACTTTTTAGGACCCAGTATAAAAGCCATGGGAATTACCGAAGAAATGCTGTCACGCGAGAAAAAAGTAGATTTTGGTGAAGAATTAACAGCTCATAAAGATGATGCAAAAGCATGGAAAACGATTTGGTCCGCTGGACAAGGGGTTACTAATATTCAAAATGCACCTCATGTTTCTGAATTGGTGAAAGCACTTAAAAGTGAATTTATTTCGGCTCTTGAGGAACAAACGAATTACTTGGAAATTTATAAGTAAGGATTATTACGAATAAACTCCAAAGTCCGAAGTTCATTATAATAATAACCACGGGTTTGGATAAAGCCCATGTGACCACCATGTTTGGGCATTTCTAAAAATAAATTTGGGTTATTTATCGCTTCTTTAACTGGATAGCATTCAGGTGATAAAAAGGAATCATTGAGCGCATTAATAATTAAAGTAGGAATCTTAATATTTGGAAGAAATTGCAGCGAACTACTTTTCTCATAATAATCGGAACCATCTTTAAAACCATGAGCTTTAGCGGTATAAAAATTATCGAAATCGTATAACGTTTTAATTTCTTTTAAATCTTTAGGCGAAATTTTATCCGGATGATTTTCGCTTTTAACCCGTAATTTATTGATTAAATCACGTTTGAATTTTTCATGAAACGGAAAATTTTTAAGAGTATGCAACTCTTTAGCAGAACCAGCTAAATAACACGGAACTGACACGGCTATTCCTCGTTTAATTTCAGTGGGAATGTTTGTGGATTCTCCTAAATATTTTAGAGTAACATTTCCACCAAGACTAATACCCTTAATATAAATTTCCGAATATGCTTTTGTGCCAATAACATGGGTAATTACATCCTGCAAATCCGCTGTGGCTCCTGAATGATAGGATTGAAAATGCAAATTATCTTCACCGGAACATCCACGGAAATTAACCGATAACGCATCTATTTTATTCTCATTACACAGCTTGGCTGTTCCAGTAACATAAGCACGTTGAGCGCTACCTTCCATACCATGCAAAATAATGATAAGCTTATCTGTTTTTTCATCCGCATAACTCCAATCCAAATCTAAAAAATCGCCATCGGATAAAGTAATGCGTTCGCGCTTTTGAATAATGTCTTTAACTTGGCGGATTAATCCTGAATAAACAGTGGCCACAAAGCCTTTTCTGAAAAAATAAGGTGGTTTATAGGTGGATTCTAGTATGGGCATATTAAACTTCTAAAGGTGTAAATTTAAACGTATTTCCATCAAATAAGCCTTTGTCACTCAATTTTAAGGACGGAATTACCAATAATGCCATAAAGCTCAAGGTCATATAAGGAGCATTTAAGGTACTACCTAATTGTTTAGCTATTTTATCTAATTTTCCATAAGCCTCACCAATGGTTTTCGCATCTTGATCGCTCATAATTCCCGCTACAGGAAGCGACACTATCTGACTATCCGTTTCTGAAACCGCACAAATACCACCTTTATTTTCAATAATTAAGTTGACGGCTTTACAAATGGCTTCATCGTTCACTCCAACTGCAATGATATTATGAGAATCATGACCAACTGAACTGGCAATGGCTCCCGATTTTAATCCGAAGTTTTTTATAAAAGCTAAAGACGGTTCATCATCATTATATCGATTAACGACGGTCATTTTTAAAATATCTTTTTCTGTATTAGAAATGAGATTGCCATCTTTAATCCATGCGTCTTCAATTAATTCATTGGTTACCAGTTGCCCTTCCAAAGCTTCTATAACTCTGATTTTCTTCGAAGAAGATGCGATTCTAAAATCAGAAACCTGTTTTTTAGTTGTATTGAAATTATTAAGTATTTCGAATTCTGTATGTGGAATAAGCGATTGTCCATTTTCAAAAACCACCGCACCATTAATAACCGTTTTTAGGGTTTTAAAGTGAATTAAATCTTCAACCACAATAAAATCGGCTACATCATTTACTTGCAATAAACCGACTGATAAATTATAATGTTTTACAGGATTTACACAGGCCATTTGTAATATTTGAAATACATCAAAACCTTTGGCAATGGCGCGTACACATAATTGATTAATATGACCAAGCAATAAATCGTCTGGATGCTTATCATCGCTACAAAACATCATATTTTCATAATGCTCCGGTAATAAATCAATCAACGCGTCAAAATTTTTGGCAGCACTACCCTCTCGGATTAAGACTTTCATACCTTTTTTGAGTTTCTCTAACCCTTCCTCATAGGTAAAACATTCATGGTCGGTGGTTATGCCTGCGTTGATATATTTCGTTAAATCATCACCACGTAAACCTGGCGCATGACCATCTATGGGTTTGTTGTAGTGTTTTGCCCAAGCTATTTTTTTAAGCACCTCGTCATCATCAAACAAAACCCCTGGATAATTCATCATTTCGGCTAAATAGCAAATATCTGGATTGGCCATTAAGGTTTTAATTCCTTCCGAATCAATTACAGCTCCTGCGGATTCAAACGTGGTAGCAGGTACGCAAGATGGTGCACCAAAATTGAACTTGAATGGTGTTTGCTTTCCGTTATTAATCATGAACTCCACACCTTCTATTCCCAAAACATTAGCTATTTCATGCGGATCGGAAACGGTTGCAATCGTTCCGTGTTTTACGGCAATTCTAGCAAATTCACTAGGTACCAACATAGAACTTTCAATATGAATGTGTGCATCCACAAATCCTGGTAAGATAAATTGTTGCATGTTATGAGACACTTCTTCGATGGCTGAAATTTTGCCATTAACAACGGTTATTTCACCTGAAAAAATACGTTTGTTCGGAATGTCGACAATCTGCCCTTGAATTTTCATAAAATCGTTTCAGTAAAGCTACTTATTTTATACAGAAAAGCGAGAACTAGTCTCGCTTAATTTTAAACACTTATTGTTTGTCTTTAAACCGTTTTACGCCTGCCTTTAACCAATCGTGATATTCATCAGCATCTGGTGTATAGCCTACAGGTTTACTAATATCATTGCCGTCTGTATCTTGAATAACATATAACGGTTGTGCATTGGTATTGTAACGCACTTGTTGAAATTCCAACCATTTATGACCAAATGTTGTGACATTATTTCCTGTTAGTTCGGATTCATATTGCTCATCCTTTGGTAATTTTTTTCTGTCGTCTACATACAGGGATATTAAAACGACATCATTATTTAATATATTAAAAACATGCTCTTCAACCCATACTTGCTCTTCCATTTTTCGACAATTAACACAGGTTAAACCAGTAAAATCTAACATTACGGGTTTATTAACTTTCTTGGCATAGGCTAAACCTTGTTCATAGTCATGAAACGCGATTATGTTGTTTGGACCATAATGTGCATGCTCTGGCAGTTCGGTAACATTGTTAGTTCCAGAATAAACGGCAGGTTTGGTATTTCCAACACCATAAGGCGACTCACTATTGGTACTCATTGGTGGTGGAAAACCACTAATAAGTTCAACTGGTGCTCCCCAAAGTCCTGGAATCATATAGACTGTAAATGATAACGCAAGCAACGCCATACATAAACGTCCAACCGAAATATGTGTTAAAGGTGAATCGTGTGGTAACTTAATTTTCCCTAATAAATATAACCCTAACGTTCCAAAAATGGCAATCCAGATAGCTAAAAATACTTCACGTGTTAGTATGTGCCATTCTAGAACAAGATCTACCATAGACAAGAATTTGAAAGCAAATGCTAATTCTAAAAATCCTAAAACAACTTTAACCGTATTCAACCAACCACCTGATTTTGGCATGGAATTTAACCAACTTGGAAAAAATGCAAATAAAGCAAATGGTAATGCTATTGCTGATGAAAAACCAAGCATACTAATTATTGGTGCAATACCACCTTTAGTTGCAGCATCTAATAAAGCAGTTCCTGCTATTGGAAATGTACATGAGAATGAAACAACAGCCAATGCTAAAGCCATAAAGAAAATACCAACAACACCACCTTTATTGGCACCACTATCCACTTTGTTAACCCAAGAATTTGGTAACATAATTTCAAAAGCTCCTAAAAAGGAGAAAGCAAAAATCAATAAAGCTAAAAACATGATGGTATTAAATATAACACCTGTTGAAAATTCATACATAGCATTACTTCCAAAAATAGCAGAAATAGCTGTACCTAAGAGTGTGTAAATTACAATAATGAAGAAACCGTATAGCAACGCATTTCTAATCCCTTGACCTCTTGTTTTGCTTTGCTTGGTAAAGAAACTTACCGTCATTGGAATCATTGGAAACACACACGGTGTTAGTAATACCAAAAACCCTAAAAAGAATGCGGTAAAAAATATCACCCAAAGTCCTTTAGCTTCGTTTTCGGCTTCAGTTTCAGAATCCGTAATGGTAAAGTCGGGTTTTACTTCTGCTTGATTATCCTCCAAATTAAAAATATTTGAAAGATCAGCATTGTCCTCGGTAAGGCTTTTTGTTTCCTGCTTAACCGAACCATCCAAATTAAAAGTAACAGATTTCTGTGGATAAATACAGCGTTCATCATCGCAAGCTTGATAAGCAATATCAACCGTTATTGTTTTTAAATCTGGGTTTAAAAGCTCTATTTTTTGAGTGAAGGTTGCTTCATTATCAAAAAAGTTTAAATCCATTTCAAACACTTTATCAAAAGCCGTTATATAATCGCTTTCTAGAACTTTACCTATGAGCTTAAAATTATCTGTTTTATCTATTGAATCGAAATTAAACTCGGTTGGAATTGGCCCACCGTCTGGTAAATTTTGTGAATATAAATGCCAGTGCTCTTCAATATCAGCTTCAAAAATTAAATTGTATTGGGTTTCTGATAGTTTTTCAGTTTTTGTTGTCCATTTTACAGGATTTAAAATTTGAGCATGTACTGAAAATGCGGTAATAAGTAGCGTTGTAAATAAAAATAAATTATGTTTCATTATGAAAACTAATTTTTAGAATATGATTGGTATCTGTAGTTACTTTAAATCGGTTGTCGGCGCGTAAACCAATAACCCAAATTATTCGATTATTGGAACACAATAACCAGACTTGTTCCTTTTCAGGTAATGACAATTTTTCATCTTTAAAAAATTTACTCACTTTCTTTTTACCTGTCATTCCGAATGGGTAAAAATAGTCGCCTTTTTCCCATTTTCTTACCGTTAAGGGATATTTTAACAAATCTTTATCAACATAGAGCCTTGAGGCGGATATTTCGCCTAATTTAGAACTATTTTCAATGGTTAATTGTCCGTTAGGAAGAAATAATTCGGACTCATTTTCTTCCCATATAAATGACTTTGTTTTAATATTTTCAGGTCTTTCGGTTAAAATTAACGTGGTTCTATCTTTCACCAAACGGTGTGTTTGAGATAATACATATTTTCCCGATTGTGCATATAATAATTGATAGACATCATCCCATTCTGTGAATTGAAAATCTTTCAATAAGTAGTATAAGTAAACCTTTGGATTGGATAATTGTTTTAGTTTTTTTACATCCAATTGAATACTATTATCCGATGCTTGCACCACTTTTTTTTGAATTTTCACCAAGGTATCTTCAATAATTTCAGACGACTCTTGCAAATGCGCTTGTGTTTTTTGAAAATTATCCAGGAATTGCGGATTCATTTTCTTTAATATTGGAATAACATCATGTCGTAATTTATTCCGAAGGTATTTAGTTGAAGCATTGCTACTATCGTTTCTCCAAACTAATTTTTTGGTGTTGGCATAGGCTTGTAATGCTGTATGAGAAAATGGTAAAAATGGTCTAACAAGCTTCCCATTGGTTTCCGGAATACCAGTTAATCCGTCTAAACCAGTACCACGCATGAGGTTAATAAAAAAGGTTTCCACATTATCATCAGCATGATGAGCTGTTAAAATATAATCGAATTGTAACTGCTCTGCTAATTCTTGAAACCAAGTATAGCGCAAGTCGCGCGCTGCCATTTGAATGGATATGTTGTTTTCCGAAGCATAAGTTTCCGTTTCAAAACTTTCAATAAAAACTTCTAAATCCAAATCTTCGGCTAACTCTAAAACAAATTCTTCATCAGCATCACTTTCAGCACCTCGCAAATTAAAATTACAATGTGCCAAAGCTATATTCAATTCTAAGTTCTGACATACATGTGTTAAAACCACACTATCCATACCACCCGAAATGGCAATCAACACTTTACTTTTCGTTAAAAAAGGAAGGTTTTTATGAATGTGATTTTTAAAATCGATAGCTGTCATTTCGTTTCAATAATACGTCAAATTTACACTTTTAAACCAACAAAACGTAAACCTATTACGCTTCTAATACATCTCTCATAGCCTTCGCTTTTACTAGACATTCTTCGTATTCATTTAAAGGATTACTTTTAGCAGTAATAGCACCACCTACTGAATAGGATATATATTGATTGGTTTCATTGTAAAGGATGCTTCTAATTACCACATTGAAATCGAAATCACCTTGTGGTGTAAAATAGCCAACAGCACCAGAATACAAGCCTCGTTTAGTTTCTTCTAGGTTTTCAATAATACGCATGGCCGAAATTTTTGGCGCACCAGTCATGCTTCCCATTGGAAATGTGGATTCGATTATATCGATTGGATTGGTATTTACTGAAACGGTACTTTGAATAGTTGAAATCATTTGATGGACTTGCTCAAAACTATATATTTTGCAGAGTTCGGATACGTGCACACTTCCTTTTATAGCTGTTTTAGATAAATCGTTTCGGACTAAATCTACAATCATAATATTTTCGCTGCGTTCTTTTATATCTGAAACTAATTGCTTTTTAAGCAAATTATCTTCATCTGTATTTTTAGAGCGTTTTGCGGTGCCTTTTATAGGTTGTGAAATAACCGTTTGTCCTGTTTTTTTTAAATAACGTTCAGGTGAAGCCGACAACAAGTATTTATCATTTAATTTTAAAAAAGTAGCAAAAGGTGGTTTAGAAATGGCATTCAGATTGTTATAAATTGCTAATGGGTTTATTTGGGTGTCTTCCGCATAGAACTCTTGGCAAAAATTAGCCTCATAAATATCACCACGATGAATATGCGCTAACATCATTTTTACTTTTTCAAAATAAGCATCCTTCGTAATCCTCATTTTAATTTTGATGGGATTATCTATTACATTTTCATCGTGATTAGGATAAAATTCTTCTGCTTTTTCAATGGATTCTAGGTCTACTTCTATCTCATCATCTACCATATTCAGATATTGAATTTCAACTTGGTTTCCTTTAATTAGAAATATTTTTTTGGGTTGGAAGAAGCATAAATCAGGGAAATTTAAACCGTCAAAATTTTCTGATTTTAAGGGCTCTATGGTGTTTTTTAAGTCGTAGGTTAGATAGCCAAAAATCCAATCATTTGTAAGTGACTGATACTCTTTTAGCTTGTTGAAAACATCCACAAAATCTGTTTGAATACTGGTAAAAGCATCTACAGCTAAAATGGCATCATAGCTACTATGTATTTGGGTGTAGGTATTGGAATCCAACCATAAAACCTCTCGGAATTGCTGACTCCAAAGCCGTAACTGATTTTTAAAGGCGTGAATGTCCTGTGATTGATATGTGTAGGTTTTTCTCAATAAAAAAGTTATTTACAAAGTACCGAAAATTTCATTGGATAAAAAAGTGGAAAATAGTGTAGTTATTTCATAACAAAAATCTTCATAAAATTTCATTTTCATATGGTTTGATAGTCATCTTTTCTCTTTACATTGCTTAAAAAGGCAACAAAAATAGTCTGGGCTTCCAAACCTTTTTCTAAATTTAATACTTATTGTCTATCAAATTCAATTAGCAAGATATCACAACATTTTATAAAGTTGCAAAGCCATAAAGCATAAGACATATAAAACATTTACCTTTGTGGACTAAAACAGAAACTTTTGGACGCCATTACTTTTCAAGATTTAAAATTAAACACGCCTTTATACAACGCATTAGACGATTTAGGCTTTACTCACCCAACACCCATTCAGGCAGAAGCCTTTAGTGTCGTTGCATCAGGCACAGATGTGGTTGGTATAGCCCAAACAGGAACAGGAAAAACGTTTGCCTATATGCTTCCTATTTTAAGAGGTTTAAAATATTCAGAACAGGAAAGTCCACGGGTTTTGGTAATGGTGCCTACCCGAGAATTAGTTGTTCAGGTAGTGGATGAAATTGAAAAATTAGCAAAATATATTAATGTTCGTGTATTAGGAGTTTATGGAGGTGTAAATATTAATGCACAAAAAAGAGCGGTTGCTGAAGGTATTGATATTATTGTGGCTACGCCAGGACGACTTTATGATTTGGCTGTTAGCCGAGTACTACAATTAAAAACCATTCAGAAACTAGTTATTGATGAAGTAGATGTGATGTTAGATTTAGGTTTCAGACATCAATTAATTAATATTTTTGATATTCTACCTGAACGTCGTCAAAACATTATGTTTTCAGCCACGATGACTGAAGATGTTGATGAATTAATTAATAACTTTTTCATTGCTCCAAAACGTGTTTCCATTGCCGTTTCAGGAACCCCTTTAGAGAATATTGAACAGCACAAATATGCTGTTCCTAATTTTTACACAAAATTAAACTTACTAAAAAGTATTTTAAAAGATACCGAAACTTACAATAGAGTGCTCATTTTTGTTGCGTTTAAGAAAATGGCAGACCGATTATTTGATGCATTGGACGAAAATTTCCACGATGAATTATGTGTAATTCATTCCAATAAAACTCAAAATTACCGCTTACGTAGTATTGAGCAATTTAGAGCAGGTGAAAACCGAATTTTAGTGGCAACCGATGTTATGGCTCGTGGTTTGGATATTGATAACGTATCACATGTTATTAATTTTGATACGCCTAACTTTCCTGAAAATTATATGCATCGAATAGGTAGAACGGGACGTGCAGAACGTGAAGGTCAAGCGCTTCTTTTTTATACTGAAAAAGAGGAAGAAGCATTAGAACGTATAGAAAATTTAATGCAAATGACGATTCCTAAAATTGAATTGCCAGAGAATGTAACTATTTCTACAGAATTGCTAGAGGAAGAACGCCCACAAATTTTAGAACGCAACAACCCTATTAAATTACGTGATGAAGATGCGCCAGGACCTGCTTTTCATGAAAAAAAGGATAAAAACAAAAAAGAAAATTTAGGCGGTTCATATAAGTATAAGATAGCTGCTAAATACAAAAAACCTAAAACTCGAGGTGATAAGAATTATAATAAACGGAATAAAAAATAAGTATCTTTTACTTAATGCGTTTGCCTATAGTTGTAAAAGATAAACCTTGCTGGCCTAAAGTAGAATTCATTATCCCTTCAAATAAAGGTTCAGGGGTATTTTTATCTTTTTTCCATTCAAAAATAAAGTTAGATCCTGTTCCACCTGCTACATCTATTTCTTCAATTATGGCTTCGGTGGTTTCCATAGGTGCTAAATAAATAGGTTTGTCAAAATAGGTGCGAATTAACTTACCATGTGCGTCATAATATTTAGCACTTAAAATAAAAATAGTATCTGTATCACTCGTATTTCTCATACTAGCCATAGCTGTTAGGTTATGAGTTTTATGTTGAGACATACTATAAATTTGAGAATAAATTGACAAATATGTTTTTCCGTATTCTAAAGAATCTGTAGGATTAAAATCTAACCGTCTTTTATTCCAATTTTCCGCATGATACTCGTCGGTATCACGGATTTCATTACAAGAAAGTAAACAAAAAAAACACACAAATAAACAGGAAACAATAAATCTCATAACAGTTGAAATTAATACAGGAAGCAATATACAAATAGCATTTTAAATTTATAAAAAAATCCCTTACCATTTCTGGCAAGGGATCAATACATAATCAAGTGTCCTTTTAAAACCTTCCTAACAATAACTTAAACCATAATAAGTCGCTTTAAAAATCAACAAGATTAATCTTAATTTGCTATAATCATTACCCTAAATATCTTGATTTTTTGCTAATTGCCAAAACTTTCCATGTTTATTTTGATAAAACAGTCTAAAAATCAGTAAGATAAAAAGTTATTAAACAAAAAAGCGACTCTCAAGTCGCTTCAAAATAATTTCTAATAAGAACAAACATATATTAAACTTCGTTATGTAAACCTTTTAGAGTTAAAATACCAATCCTTGCAATAATAAACGTTAGTAAACCATAGCCAGCTGTTAACAGAGAAACTTTTAAGCCACCAGCAAAAATGGCTGGATCTGCATTACCCATGGCTTGAACAGAATCAAAAGCCGTTATTAACCCGAAAATGGAAGCCAAAAAACCTAATACCAAGCCCAATAAGCTACTATCGGCAGCTAATTTTATCATTTTTTTAGATTGTACGACATTGGTTTTTAAACTACCAAACCCTTTAATTAAAAAAACAATGGAGAGTATTAAACAAATAGTAATTAAGGACATCATGATTGGTCCACCTTCAGAAAAAGGATTGATGAGTAATAAAGCGAATAAATTCATAAACATTTGGTTTTAGTTAAACATAGTACAAACATATCATGAAAGTAGTTCCTATATTTTAAAATGCGATGGATAACCAAATTTAGTCTAATTATAACCATTATGTTGAATCGCGTGTTAAATCTGTTATTCATCTATAAAATAGGATTTCGCGCAATAAAACATCGTATTATTGTATGGAATTTGACTTTATGTTTACAAAAAAATCAATTTTAAAAACACTAGTTAGACTGTTACTACACCTAATATTTTGGTGTTGTGTACTACTTTTTTTTACAAAATTTTTCAGTTCTCAAAATGAAAATTTCAATGATACATTGTTATTTTCGCTCTTTATAATGCCCATTACCATTGCTACAACTTATGTTTCAATTTATAAACTCATTCCAGACTATCTAATTACAAAACGCTACTTGCAGTTTGCATTATATAGTTTATATACACTTATTATTTCTGGATATTTAATCATGCTGTCTGTTTTTTTTAGTCTAATATATCTGGCTAATTTTGAGTATGAAGCTATGAATCCTGTTACTCGGAATATCTTTATTGTAACTTCTGGTGTATATCTGGTGGTTTTTTTAGTCAGTGCTTTTAAATTACTTCAGCTCAATTTAAAACATACCGAACAAACAAAAAAACTGGAAACTAAAATCTTGGAAACCCAACTAAAGCTTAAGGAGCAAGAGTTACACTATTTAAAAATGCAAATTCACCCTCATTTCTTGTTTAATACGTTAAATACCATGTATGGTTTTGCTTTGAAAAAGGCAGACGAAACCCCAGAAATGATACTAAAACTTTCCAATTTATTAGATTATTTACTCTACCAAGTTGATAAACCTTTTGTGCTACTAACGGAAGAAATAGACCATATTGAAGATTATATAGCACTTGAAAATTTACGCTTTAATGATACATTAAACGTCAAATTTGACTACCAAAACATTCCTAAATCAACCAAATTAGCACCCATGCTGCTGTTACCTTTTGTGGAGAATAGTTTTAAACATGGCCAATTAAAAGCTGGAAAATTAAGCATTACTATACAGCTGACTGTTGAAAAAAATCAGATTGATTTTATTGTAACAAATACAAGTTCTAAAGTAGAAAACACCCAAGATGGCATTGGCTTACAAAATATTCAAAAACGATTAGATTTACTTTATAAAAATCAGTATCATTTAACTATTTCAAATACCGACAGTTTGTTTAAAGTACATTTAACACTTAAATCCAATTAATTGCAAAACTCAAAAAACATAGCCTGTTTAATTATTGATGATGAAGCCATGGCGCGCGATATTATTAGTTCGCACCTATCAAAAATTGAAGCGATTGATGTTATTGCCAGTTGTAGTCATGCTATGGAAGCTTTTCAAGTGATAAACAATCATAAAATTGATTTAGTATTTTTAGATATTAATATGCCTGATATTTCTGGTATTTCATTTGCCAAATCCATCAATAAAAACATTAGAATTATCTTTACAACAGCTTATCGGGATTATGCTATTGAGGGTTTTGAGTTGCAAGCGGTTGATTATTTATTAAAGCCTATATCCTTTGAACGTTTGTTAAAAGCTGTAAATACTTATTTTGATGTCTATGCTAGAAATGTAAACAATTTAATAGCTACAAAAGAAATGCAAGCGTTTATGTTTGTCCGATCTGATAGACGGATGATTAAAGTTGATTTTGAAGCCATTATTTATATTGAAAGTTTTAGCGATTATATAAAAATTCATCTTCCTAACGAAACTCTTGTAACTCGTGAAACAATTACTGCTATAGAAGCTAAATTACCAAGTGAACAGTTTTTACGCATTCATCGTTCATTCATAATTTCCATAAATAAAATTACATCTTTTACTAATGAGCATGTTGTTATACATAATCTGGCTTTAACTATCAGTAGAAGTTATAAAAAAACGGTGTTAGAAATTTTAGAGCGGTTTTAATTATTAAAATATAAATGCATTCATTTATAAATTATTTTAATCAACTCTATTATACTTTTTCAATATTTCCATTACCAGATCATGTGGTAATGCATACGCTGTATTACCATTAATGCCTTCCATGGTTTCGGCAGCAACCATAGCATTAATTATAGCTTCTTCAACAGCTTGAACTGTAGCTTCAAATACAGGCGTAAGTTGATCATTTGGATACATGGTAACTGTTGCCATGTCATCTCTCTTAAATGCGTTCTCGTTGGCTGTAGAAAATGCTAAAAATATATCACCCGAACCATTACTACCACGACCTCCAACAATACCAATTCCAAGAGGAACACGCTGTGCAATACGTTTTAATTGATGTGGTAAAAGTGGTAAATCTGTTGCAACAATTACAATAATTGACCCATCACCTTCTTGGCGTCTAGATTTTGGTGGCCCATTGTATTTGTAATTTAAAGTATCCTTTAACGCTTGTCCTACGGGTACACCTGCTATAGATAAATTTCTTTTTGCTCCAAAATTAGACTGAACAATTACACCTACCGTATAGATTGAGTCCTTAATTTTTATCGTTCTTGAAGCTGTTCCTGTTCCACCTTTAAAACCCAGACACATCATGCCAGTTCCACCGCCTACATTACCTTCAGCTATTTTTCCTGAACTTGCTTTATCTATAGCTTCTAAAACATGTTTCTCTTTTACATGAAAACCGTAAATATCATTAAGAAATCCATCGTATGTTTCAGCTACTACAGGATAGGTATACCACCAATCTTCACCGGAATACCAATCCGTATCTACATACCATTTTAAAACAGCATCTCGAACCACACCTACACTATTCGTATTTGTTATCATGATAGGTGTTTCTAAAAATCCTGATTCTGTTACCCAAGTGGTACCTGTCATTTCTCCATTGCCATTTAAACTATACCAATTAGCATAAACTGGACTAAATTTCTTGGCTTTCCCACGTGGAAAAATAGCCGTTACACCAGTTCTAACTGGACCATTCCCGACACTATTTTCTCCTGAACCTGAAATAATTGTGCTATAGCCAACTTCCACGCCTTTAACGTCTGTTATGGCGTTAAAATTACCCGTTTCTCCAGAAAAGGGTATGCCTAAATCTCTAGCTCTTGGTTTTTGGGCTAACGCTACCACATTGAAAATAAACATTACAGAAATCACAAAAAAATACTTCATTTTGATTGGTTTTAAAGATCATTCAATTTACCTAAAAACTTGAAACAGAGTCATTATTTCCTGAAGGTTTTTAGATACATTTATAAATAACATGGCACATAACTGCAACAACTACATAACATGCTAAAGCAATCCTTGTATTAAAAAACTAGTTTCTGATAGATTAGGCGAACTTATGTTTTACGTTTCCAAATTTGTGTCCTTCCGATAATAGAAATGCCAATAAAACCTCTAACTTCCAATTTATTTTTATTTATAAGTTTCAAATTGCATTTATAAACATCGCCAGTTTCTGGGTCTAAAATAGTTCCACCATCAAATTCATCACCATTTTTCTTGATGTGTTCCATGATGACTAATCCAATCATTGGTTCATCTTTTTTTGAACCCTCACATTTTAAACAAAGTGCATTTTTAGGACCAATAAACGTTTTAATTATTTTACCAAAATACATATCGTTCTCTTTATAAATATCAACAATGGCTTTTTTTTCTTTGGTTTTATCGTCATACGTTTCCCATTGACCTATAATGGTTTGAGCATGAGATGAAACTGAAAAAAGTAGTATTATTAAGGCAAAAATATTTTTCATGGATGAAGAATAATATGTTATGCTGAAATGGTTAACTAATCAATTTTTTTGATATAATTTCATTTTTTATTGACTTGAAAACACCTATCAGTATCGATGAGTTTTAAGAGTAATTTATAATTAGGGAATAAAAATTTTTATTAATCATTTATTTTTGAGAATGAATTCCAAACATATTCCCTTCTAAATCTTGAGCCAATACCATAAAACCATAATCGCCAATAGATTGCTTGGATTGAAATACAGTTCCACCTGCATCAGCCACGCGTGCCTCCTCAATAGAACAATCATCACTTCTGAAATAAATAATTGTAGAATTTTTACCTGGTTCAAAACCTGGCATTTTAACTAATGCACCACTGGCACCATCTTGGTCCATCTCCATAGGAAAGGCTTTCATTTCCATCCCATTCCCCATATTTTCGGGCATTGGTAGATCCATCAGTTTTAGATTTAGAACCTGCTCATAAAATTTTTGTGCTGATATTATGTTGTTCACATAAATTTCAAACCAAACTACGGGATTTTTTGCTGTCATAATATTTTAATTTAGTGGTTACATTGAAACCGTTTCATACCAAAGCTAATGAAATTTTAATTTACAAAAAATTACTCTGCAATTAAAGAAAACTATAGTCTAACGAATTAAATTTCCCATGAACCCTTTTTTGTAACAACTGAAAAATAGTTTTTATCAAAACGAAAAAGTCCCATCCAACCACCAAACCAAAATCTGCCTTCTTTATCTTGATACATACATTGAATAGCATTGCTTAACAACCCATCTTTTGTTGAATAATTTGTAAAAGTGTTGCCATCAAAACGATATACACCATAATTTTCAGCTGGAAACCAAATATCTCCATTAGTATCCTCATAAATAGTCCAGATTTCATTACCATCTATCACACCATTATCGGTAAAATTGGTAAAGGTTTCACCATCATACCGACTAATGCCTTTATGATGAGTTGCAAACCAAAAATTATGATTTTTATCTTCCAAAATACGATTTATAGAATTGTTTGGTGAGCCATTTTTTTCTGAAAAATGAGTTAACGCTTTGCCATCATACATATAGGCACCACCAGGCGTTCCAAACCACATATTCCCTTGACTGTCTTCCATAATACAATGAATAATTTTTTCACTTGTAACACCTCTTAATGGATCTGGTTGGGATTCAGGTATGGCAAAAGCAGTGAATTTTTTACCATTAAAAGTAAAAGCACCTCCTAAACTTCCAATCCACATCAAACCTCTACTATCTATAACCAAACTCCATATATTAGGACTTAATAAACCATCTTTTTCGTTAAAATTAGTAAAGCTGTTTCCATCATATTTTGTTAAACCACGCTCGGTTCCAAACCAGACATTTCCTTTTTCATCTTCTACAATACCTCTTATAGCAAGGCCATTAAAACCTTCGTTTATAGAATAATATTCGAGAGATTTTCCATTATAGCGAATAGCACCATCTCCATTTGTTCCAAACCATAAATTCCCTTTACTGTCTTGAAAAATATTTCTTACAAAATCGCTAATTCTATTAGCTGGAGGATTATTTACAAATGGCGCGCCATAATATGGGCTGTTTATGGGTTCTTCTGATTTCTTAATGCTATTTGTCATTGATGTTGAATCTGACGATGAGTTTTCTTTAATTGGTACTTTTAATTGTCCATTACAAGCCGTTAACAGAAGCAAACTAAACACAGATAAGGATGTTTTCAATAGGACGTAAATTTTAGTCATAATTGTAAAGAAATTGTTCATTCCAAATTTAAGACGAAACCAGTATAGTGTTCTAAAATGCTGTGTAAAAAATATGTCAAAAAAGTGTAAAACTACACAATATAACACCTTTTGAATGCTTACAAATAATGCAATAGCCTTTTTGTTAAACAAAAAAACCACTTCTTAAGAAGTGGTTTTAACCATCATTATAATTTAACTTTATTTAGTTTTTTTCAAATGTTAGATAGTCTGTATCACCATTACCTCCACTTACATCTATTAATTCTATTTTAGTGGCCGTTTGGGAAACAAAATCCCAATCATCATTCAAATCTTGAAAGTTATTGGTAAGATTAAAATTGATATTAAAATCTAAATCATCCAGATTATCATCATTGCTATTACTATTTGTAATACTCCAAGTTCCATTATAATCTGTGGAGCCATTGTTGGCATTTAAATCGCCTGAACTATTGAAAGTAAAATTATAACCTGTAAAATTATTGGTTTCATTAACTCCAGAATCTTCAAATAATGTTATACGCCAAGTACCAGACTGTACATTTGTTGAAATGGTATTCTGAATTTGCGATGTACAATTGGCAGCAGGTGTTCCAATTTGAAATGTTAAATTATCTGTTCCACCATTTCCACCACTAACATCAATTAAAACGATAGAGTTAGAATTATAGGAAACAATATCCCAATCATCATTTAAATCTTCAAATTCATTATTGAGAGGAAAATTAATATTAAAATCTAAATCGTTACTACTATCATCATTACTATTACTGTTTGTAATACTCCAAGTCCCTGAATAATTATTAACACCATTGTTAGCTATTAAAGTACCATCAGAATTAAACGTAAAACCATAACACCTAAAATGACCCGTTTCGTTGTTTCCCGAATCTATAAAGTTTGTTATAACAAAGTTATTAGATTGTACTAAATTTTCAATTTGTTGTTGAGTTTGTATATTATTTACATCATCATCATCTGAACAAGATGATATTGATATAACTAATAACGCCATGAAGATTAATTTTGCTGTTTTCATATCGTAATTATTATAAGTTAGATTCTTTATTATTTAACTAAATAAAACCAATTTTATTGCGCTAACACACTTAAAGTCTTATCAGTAGCAGCGAGCATGGTATAGTTAAATATAAAAAAAATATCTAATACCTATACGGTTTAAACGTATTTAAAATATTCATTTAACTGCAATTCAAGATAAAATAGTTTTAGTTTAGTTTGTAGTTTCCTTTTGCCCACTGAATTGTAGGCAACATCCAATCTTTTAAAGGCTTAAATAAAAACCCATGTCCCATTTTTGTATGTAGTTCTATTTCTTTAAAATTGCTAATAACACATGTGGATGTTTCTTTTCGCTCCAAAGCAGATACACCATATGTATCAGAAGCTTCAAAAATTGTTAAGATATTACCGCAGTAGTTAATTTCTGGTATGGCTTGTATGTCGCTATCTCTAAAACACGCAATAAATACAAAATTTAAATTAGGGTTATTGGCAAAGGTTGAAACATATTGTGCTATATAACCTCCTTTTGAGGTACCAACGACGGTTATATTTTTAGGACTTATTCCTGAAGCAATTAAACTGTCTATTTGATTAACTATTTCAAGAGCATATTGTCGTGCGTTTACATTTCCTTGGCGTTTTTCGCTAATGACCTCTAAACCATTATTAGAAAATTCAGCTAAAATCTCGTTGTATTCCGTTCTACCAAATTCGGGATGTTTGGCCTCTAACTGATTTACTTCTAAAAATCGATTATGTAGAAAAAACAAAAATCGCTTATCCTGTTTTTTGGTACTAACAAGACCAATTAACAACAACAAAACAACTGTTAAAACACTAATTTTCATTAATTTACTGAAATTAAAAAATTCTACCAATTAAAACATCTTAACCAAAACTAATCAAATAAAACCAGTTTACTTTAAATTAGTATAGGACTTTTTTTTGTGTCACGAACCGTTAGAAATAGTAAAAGTTAATTAAAGAATACTTCACTTATAGGTTTGTAATTAGTAATTTTATAACAAAATAAATGATTCTAAATGATGATTCATGACAACTAAAGACAACCTAAAACGCACCAAAAGGCCTTGGCCAACAAAAGCTGCAATGCAACAGGTTTATAACAATAATCTTTGGGGAAGTGGTACATCTCGCTTTTATTCTGGCGAGGGTTCACATCATCCTGATTTGGTAAACCCTTACATAGAAGTGGTTAAATTTTTTTTAAATTCTTTTGATTATCCTATTACCGTAGCCGATTTAGGTTGTGGTGATTTTAATATTGGAAAACAACTCTATAACTTCACAAATAAGTATATAGCAGTGGATATCGTACCCGATTTAATACGGTATAACCAAGAAGAATTCCAAGCTGAAAATTTAGAGTTTTATAGCCTAGATTTAGCAAAAGATAATTTACCATTTGCAGATTGTGCCCTGATAAGGCAAGTGTTACAACATATTTCTAATGCTGAAGTACAGAGTATTCTTGATAAACTAACTGTTTACAAATACATTATTATAACGGAGCATATTCCGAAAGGTTCTTTTATTTCTAATAAAGATATCATTTCTGGACAAGGCACTCGGCTAAAAAAACAAAGCGGTTTAAACCTCTTAAAAGCGCCTTTTAATTGGATTGTAAAAGAAGAAACACCTTTGTTATCCATTCCTTTGGATCATGACAAAGGAATAATAGTTACGACTCTTTACAAGATGTTTTGAAATATGGTTTCAGTTTAAATTTATTATCAACCAAAAAACCACTTCAATCATGAAGTGGTTTTAAATAGTTAATTTCAAATAGTAAAGTTCCTTGTATAAAACTAAATGAATTCAAAGTAAATTACACATGCAAAGCACGATCATCTGTTGCAGCTAAAGCGGCTTCTTTGATAGCTTCTGCAAATGTTGGGTGTGCATGAGACATGCGCGAAATATCTTCAGCAGATGCTCTATATTCCATGGCTACAACGGCTTCAGCAATTAAATCTGCTGCTCGAGCACCAACCATGTGAAACCCTAAAATTTCATCGGTTGTTTTATCGGCTAGAATTTTTACGAATCCATCTAAATCCATACTCGCTCTGCTTCTTCCTAATGCACGCATTGGAAATTGTCCTACTTTGTATTCTATGCCAGCTTCTTTCAGTTGCTCTTCTGTTTGACCAACAGCAGCCACCTCAGGCCATGTATAAACAACACCAGGAATTAAATTATAATCAATATGTGGTTTTTGTCCTGCAATAGTTTCCGCAACAAATACGCCCTCTTCCTCTGCTTTGTGCGCTAACATGGCGCCTTTAATAACATCGCCAATAGCATAAATATTTTTAACCGATGTTTGTAAATGTTCGTTAACTTCTATTTGACCTTTATCATTTAATTTTACACCTGCTGCTTCCGCATTTAAGCCGTCAGTATAGGGACGACGACCAACTGATACTAAACAGTAATCACCCTTAAATTCTACTTCTTCACCTTTTTTATTATCTGCTTTTACAATAACTTCATCACCTTTGCGTTCAACAGATTTTACTTTATGGGAAATGTTGATTTTGAATTTTTGTTTTTTCAACACTTTATTTAGTTCTTTTGAAAGTCCTGAATCCATAGTAGGGATGATACGATCCATGTATTCAATAACAGACACTTCAGCACCTAAACGCTTGTAAACTTGTCCTAATTCTAAACCAATTACACCGCCTCCAATAACAATGAGGTGTTTTGGTATTTCTTTAAGTTTTAGCGCTTCTGTGGATGTTATAACACGTTCTTTATCAATACTTATAAAAGGTAAACTTGAAGGTTTACTTCCAGTAGCTATAATCGTGTTTTTTGCTTCAATTTCCGTTTCTTTTTCACCAGAAATGATAATATGTGTTTCATCTTTAAAACTTCCCAAACCTTGAAAAACATCAATGTTATTCTTTTTCATTAGGAAATCTATACCACCTGTAGTTTGATCTACAACGGACTGCTTTCGGGCAATCATTTGTTTTAAGTTTACTTTAATATCACCAGGAATATCAATACCATGCTCTTCAAAATGCTTTACGGCATCTTCATAATGATGCGACGAATCTAAAAGTGCTTTGCTTGGAATACAACCAACATTTAAGCAAGTTCCTCCAAGAGTTGAATATTTTTCTATAATAGCAGTTTTTAATCCTAATTGTGCACAGCGAATAGCTGCTACATAACCTCCAGGACCAGAACCAATAATGGCGACATCGTATGAATTCATATTAATATTTTTTTCAAGTTGTTTTAAAACGAGTACAAAAATACAAATGTTTTATGGGAAGGCAATAAAAAAAACATATCATAATAAACACATGAAAGTGGGATATAAAAAAAAGGGCAACGCTAGTAACTTACTAGGTTGCCCTTATTTTAAGGTACTCCCTCAAATAATAGCATTACAAAATTGGTGCTTTATTTCAGTTTATACAATACTCAAATTGAGTAATTTTATAAGAAAGTAGTATTTATTTTAAGCATGCCAATTAATTCACCAGTTGAGGAAATGTTTAGTTTTTTTAGAATATTCCGTCTATGAGTGTCAACAGTATTAGGACTAATATTCAATAAATCCGCTATTTCCTTACTTGTTTTATTGATAGTTAATAAACGGATAACATCACGCTCACGATTACTTAATCCATCTGTTAAAAGCTTTTGTGAATAGTTATTGAAATACTTGGTTTCATATTCATTTTTCTCATTCAATAATTTTGCACAAACGGTAATTGGCATGGATACATTAATATCTATTACTGTATAATGTGCTAATCCTATAATGGGTTTCATGGCAGAATCGAACTCCAAAGGTGTCGTGTTTTGAATAATATTTACATAATTATTCTGCTCATTTTTTAATCGGTAATTCCAGGTATAGCTCATTCTATATCTTTGGTTTATAGGAATTTCAGCTAACGTAAATTCCATTAAGTCATTCAACCCCTTTAACCATAATTCAATATCTTCTGGGTGAATACGACTCCAGAAATTACGCATACCTTCCAAAATCAAAACCTCTTTGTCTAAACCTAAACAAGCTGTCATGTTTTTACTAACAAATTCAAAAGTTAAATTTTGAGTGTTCGTAATACAGAAAAAAGTGGAACTGTAAGGCAAGTACACATCTAACTCCATGATTTTTTTAATATGCGTATCTAATTCTGGATGTGCATAGGACTTAAAAATATCATGATAAATCTTTTTGATGTTTTTATAAAGCATCTATTTTTAGGTTGTGTATAGTTTTAAATATTATAAAGTTACTAAAAATCTATTGTTTTTGGTTTTCTATATGGTTTAAAATCCATTCCAGTTCTGGATCTCGTTCGTTTAAAACATCATTCCAAGTCGGAATAATCGGTACATCTGGCTTAATACCATAGCCATCAGGCTCAACTTTATAAGGTGCATCAATTTGCATTAATCCAATACGGACGCGAACCTTGCTATTTGGTAATTCGTAGATTTTAAATAACCCTGCAACCGTACCATTGTAGGCACCTCCCGTTTCCTCGCCCACAAATGTGCCTAAATTTCTGGCTTGAATATTTGTTGATAAAATGGATGTTGCCGAAAATGAATTCCCATTAATTAACACATACAAATTGCCTTTAAAATTATTCTCAAAAGGCGATTGCATTTTAGCATATTTGAATTTATAGTAAATTGTATCGTTTACCTTTTTAGTTTTAATTAAATTATGTGTTACGATAAAAGGTGATAAAATTCCAGCCACAATTTTTAACCCTAATGGACTCCCATTACTCATAGTATATACCATAAAAGGCAATCGACTAGTAACCTCACTAGCGTTTATAAACTGAAAATCTTCTTGTGCTAAATAGCGATATAAATAAGCTATTTCCTCTATACGTCCACCACCATTATCACGTAAGTCTAAAACTAAATTAGGGGTTTTTAAGGAGTCTAACTGTGTAAAACTTTGCTTGTAGAATTTTTTAAAATTACCATTTCCAAAACCTCTTATTTTCATGATAGCAACTGAACTATCAGACTCTAAATAATTAAAATTTCTTGTGTACTTACCGTTTGATCCTTCAAAACCAAAAATTCTATCTTTTAGGCGTTTCTCTTTGGCTTTTTGTTTTTCAATTTGTTTTTCAGCCTTGGTAAGATTGGCTATTTTAATAGAGTCTTTAATCCGTTTTAAGGAGTCCATCTTTATGGTTGTAGAATCTTTTGGAATCCGACGAAATACTCGGGTGTATAGCGAATCTTGTTTGCTGAATGTTACCCTTAAACTATCTAAAAAGCCTTTATCTCGAGCATATAATTTTTGGAAAGCTCGCCCCATTTGTCTATCAAAAAGGGTTTTGTTAAAACCATCTGAAGCATATTGCGTTTGATATTTGGCGACCAAATCTGTTGTTGGTTCATTTTCAATTTGAAGTACTTGACTTCCTATTAGTAATGAATCAGATTTTGAACCAGAAACCCATAATTTTTTGTCTATATAATTAAAGTCTAAATCATAAAACTCAAAGCGCTCTTTCATTAAGGCTTTACGCTCTTTTCTAGTAAATTCTATTTGAGGTGGCATAACCGCAATATGACCTTGCCTAACAGCCATTAGAACAGGTGCTAATTTTTCATAAAAATCATGACTGGAAAGTGGTTCTTTTAAGGTTGTTTTTAAACTGTCAAATTTATAATCTAAATCATCTTTTGAAATATATTGATATAAACGTGGATGATGTTTTTGTAGCTGATTATATACTGCATCTACATCCTCATGCAGTTCTTTCGGACTATGCAGACTTCTTACAATAGCATTGTTTTTTTTAACGCTTCCGCAGGATTGTAAAATAAATATTAATATTAGAAACCAAAAATATGGATGTTTCATAACGCTATTCTGTTCGTATAATTAAAACAACGAAATACGCAGTTATTTTTAATAAATGAAAATAGATTCTCATAAATAAATAAATAATAATTTATATTAGATCATTATGGCTGTGGTATGCTTTACCTCATTAATAACAAACATACTGTGTGTGCTACCTATATGGTTGATGGATGTGAGTTTCTTTACCATAAACTCTCTAAAATCCTCCATATCTTGCACCATGACTTTCAATAAATAATCATAGTCGCCACTAATGTGATAACATTCTGAAATTTCTTCTAAATTGGCGACTTCTTGTTCAAATTTCATAATATTTTCCTGTGTATGTTGAACAAGTTTAATGTGACAAAATGCTACAAAGCTTTTAGATACTTTGGTTTTATCAACTAAAGCTACATATTGTGAAATTACACCCTCTCGTTCTAATTTTCTTATCCGCTCATAAACTGCAGTAACTGATAAATTTAACCTGTTAGACAATTCTTTATTAGTCTGTTTGGCATCTTCTTGGAGAAACTGCAAAAGTTTTAAATCGGTTACATCAAAATTCATAGTTAGGGAAAAATTTTCTTTTAAAAAACAATAATAATCAAAACTGATGTAATATAAACTATAAAAGCCACTATATATAGTTTTATATTCCTAATTTAAACATATCTATTGATATATTATCTAATATTTACGAATTTTACGGTAATATTAACGTATAAACTCACCTATTATGGCATTCAAACCAGCAAACAACATCCAAGATTTACAATATTTTGGCGAATTTGGAGGTGTAAATCCTTCTATTTCAGACTCATCAACCTATACTTTTTTATCGGCTAAAACCATGTTCGACACCTTTGAAGGGAATGCAGATGGTTGCTATTTATACTCAAGACACTCCACGCCTTCTAACCTATATCTAGGTGAAGCATTAGCAGCCATGGAAGGAACAGAAACAGCCAATGTAACAGCATCTGGTATGGGAGCCATAACACCTGTTATTATGCAACTTTGTGGCGCTGGAGACCATATTGTTTCAAGTCGCACAATATACGGTGGAACCTATGCTTTTTTAAAGAATTTTGCACCAAGATTTAATGTTAAAACAAGTTTTGTAGATATTACAAAATTAGATGTTGTAGAGGCAGCTATAACTAAAAACACTAAAATTCTGTACTGTGAATCTGTTAGCAATCCGCTTTTGGAAGTTGCGGATATTGCTGGCCTTTCAAAATTAGCTAAAAAGCACAATTTAAAATTAGTAGTAGATAATACATTTTCGCCATTATCTGTTTCACCTGCACAACTAGGAGCTGATATTGTAATTCACAGTTTAACTAAATTTATCAACGGCTCTAGTGATACAGTTGGTGGTGTTGTTTGTGGAACCCAAGAGTTTATTAATGATTTACGTAATGTTAATGATGGCGCATGTATGTTATTAGGCTCTACCATGGACAGCTTACAAGCAGCATCCATATTAAAAAACTTAAGAACGTTACACATTAGAATGCAACAACATAGTGTAAACGCAACCTATTTAGCCGAAAAATTTGAAGCAGATGGTTTAAAAACAGTTTATCCTGGTTTAGCCTCCCACCCTTCACATGCCTTATTTAAAAGTATGATGAATGAAAAATATGGTTTTGGTGGTATGTTAACTATAGATGTTGGCTCTTTAGAAAAGGCTAATGCTTTAATGGAATTAATGCAAGAGAAAAATTTAGGTTATTTAGCCGTAAGTTTAGGTTTTTATAAAACATTATTTTCAGCTCCAGGTAGCTCTACGTCTTCTGAAATTCCCGAAGATGAACAAAAAGAAATGGGACTAAGTGATGGTTTAATTCGTTTTTCAATTGGATTAGATGCCGATATTGAACGCACCTATAGAGCCATGAGAACTTGCATGGAAACCTTAAACATATTATAGACATGAATTGACTGTCTTACAAATAAGAATTAGTTTAAAATTTAAATCTGCGTCAAATTGAATGTATTTCAGTTTGACGCTTTTTTGTATGTAATAATCAGTTTATAATCACATATCTAATCTTGAAAGACGAATTTAGTATTTGCATACTTTATTCGAAAATCGTAACATTACAATCCTAACGAAACTAACAACCAAGATGCAGGACGATAAAAACCTATCAGATTTTGAAATTGAAGACCAAACTATCATTGAAAATAAAGAGTTAAGTATTTGGGAAGCATTAATCCCTGTAGTTATTTTAATGTTGATGTTGGCTTACAATATCTTTTTTGCTGATGGTGAAGCGTTAGGTGAATATTCCAATCAATTTATCTTATTATTAGGAGCTGCTGTAGCTGCAATAGTTGGTTTTTTTAATAAAGTTGGTATTCAAATAATGATGAAAGAAGTTTGGGAAAATTTGCGTAGTGTATTTGTTCCCATCATGATTCTATTTTTAGTAGGTGCTTTAGCTGGAACATGGCTTATTAGTGGTGTAATACCTGCAATGGTTTATTATGGATTACAAGTATTAAATCCGTCAATATTTTTACCAGCTTCCGTAATCATTTGTGCCGTTATTTCAATTGCAACAGGCAGTTCATGGACCACATCTGCTACCGTAGGTATTGCTTTAATTGGAATTGGTAGTGCTTTAGGCATACCAACTGGTATGATTGCTGGCGCAGCCATTTCAGGTGCATATTTTGGTGATAAAATGTCGCCTTTAAGTGATACCACCAACCTAGCGCCTGCTATGGCTGGTACGGATTTATTTACACACATTCGGTATATGGCTTTAACAACCGTACCAACTGTAATTATTACGTTAATAGCATTCTCCATCATGAGTATGTCTATAGATACTACTGGAACAGCCGATTTGAGTAGCCTATTAGTTAGCATAGAAAACACTTTTAACATAACACCGCTGTTATTTATCGTGCCTTTGGTAGTTATTGCTCTCATACTGTTAAAAACCAAACCACTCATTGCTCTTGGTGTAGGTGTAATTTTAGCAGCTGTATTTGCTTTTATTTTTCAACCTAGTATTCTAGATGGTTTAAGCGATTCAAAATTAGGTGCTACTATAAATGCAATTTTAACAGATACGCAAATTGTTACAGACAATGATAAACTTAACGATTTATTTGCTGCTGGTGGCATGAAAGGTATGATTTGGACAATTTTACTAATCTGCTGTGCCATGTTCTTTGGCGGTATCATGGATGCTATTGGCGCATTAGCCAGAATAACAAAAGTATTGTTGTCTTTTGCTTCATCAGTTTTCGGATTATTTGCAAGTACCGTTATTAGTTGTTTAGGATTAAACACTATTGCAAGCGACCAATATTTAGCAATTGTTATTCCCGGTAAAATGTTTAAAAAGGCCTACCAAGACAAGGGTTTAGCTCCAGAAAACTTGAGTAGAACACTCGAAGATTCAGGAACGGTTACATCAGTGTTAATCCCATGGAATACCTGTGGTGCTTATCAAAGTAGCGTACTGGGTGTATCTGTAGCAGATTATTTTGTATTTGCCATTTTTAATTGGCTGAGTCCTTTTATGACCTTATTATATGCAGCGTTAAACATTAAGATTAGAGAACTTTCTTCAAAATAATCAAAAACTATCGATTATTAAACGCACTATAAATTTAAGTTATAATTCAATAAGAAATTAGAATTTCATTTCACGCGTAAAGCTACATCTTGTTGCTATATTTGTCATTGAGAAAATTAATAACAATTAAAATATAAAAACATGGCATTTGTAGGAAAAAAATTCCCAGATTTAAACGTAGACGCAATGAATGAAATGGGCGACACTTTTAAAGTGAACGTTCTTGAAGAAGCAATCAACAATAAAAAGAAAGTTGTTTTATTTTGGTACCCTAAAGACTTTACCTTTGTTTGTCCAACAGAATTGCATGCTTTTCAAGCAGCAATGAAAGAATTTGAAAAGCGAAATACAATTGTAATCGGTGCATCTTGTGATACACCTGAAGTACACTTTGCTTGGTTAAACACACCAAAAGACAATGGTGGTATAGAAGGTGTAACCTATCCAATTTTAGCAGATACAAACAGAAATTTAGCTTCAACATTAGGTATTTTAGATATTACTAACGAACAATACAATGAAGACACTGGAATTGTAACTGTTGATGGTGATAATGTAACTTACAGAGCTACGTACTTAATTGACGAAGAAGGAACCGTTTTCCATGAAGGTATTAATCATATGCCAGTTGGAAGAAACGTAAACGAATTTTTACGCTTAATTGATGCGTATGCGCACGTTCAAAAAAATGGTGAAGTTTGTCCAGCAAACTGGGAAGAAGGAAAAGATGCTATGCAAGCTAACGCAAAAGGAACAGCTGCATATTTAGCATCTCACTAATTTGAGGATTTTATCTTCACTTTAAAAAACTTTAATACAACTGATATTAATCACCTAAAAAAAGTCCTTCCAGTTTGGAAGGACTTTGATTAGCCAAAACTTTAAACTATGGTACAAGAATTAGAACAAGATAATTTACAGGATATCATTAATAATAATGATACGGTTGTAGTACAATATTCAGCAACATGGTGTGGAAATTGCCGCATTATGAAACCAAAATTTAAGAAACTAGCATCCGAACATGATGATATTACGTTTGTAATTGCTGATGCCGAAAAATTTCCGGAGAGTAGAAAATTAGCTACAGTTGATAATTTACCAACCTTCGCAACTTTTAAAAAAGGCGAATTTGTTAGTCAAGAACAAACCAATAAGTTTGATGTACTAAAAGATCTTGTTGATACTGTAAAATAACGACTATGAAACTACCTGTAATTAAACATTTAACGCAATTTATTGCGGAAAATGACGAAGATTATGTCCTTGAAACCATTGAAACATTAGAGGCTTTAACTGAAGTTTCTTCACTAAAAGACGAAGAATTGGATGTCATTGGTGAATTAATTTCCAATATGTATGGTGCTATTGAGGTAAACAAAATGATTAAAGATGGTACACCGCAAAAGGAAGCTTTAAATAGTTTTATGAAGCGCGTGTTAGGTTCTATAGACAAGTAAAAAACTTTTTTATCAAATACAAAAAGCCACTAAATTCAATTTTAGTGGCTTTTTAAATTCAAATAAAATAAAGACTAATTATTTATTTAGGATTTTGGTAATAAAACTGCATCTATTACATGAATTACACCATTAGATTGGTTCACATCGGCAATTGTTACTTGAGCTGAACTCCCATTCTCATCTGACAAGTAAAGGTCTTTTCCTTTCATCCAAGCTGTTAATATTCCACCACTTAAAGTTTCAATTTTGGCTTTCCCGTTTCCTTTTTCAATGGCTTTCATAATATCTGATGCGTTCCATTTACCAGAAGCAACATGATACTTTAAAATGGTTTGTAACATCATTTTATTTTCGGTCATCAATAAATTATCAACAGTTCCTTTTGGTAGCTTATCAAACGCGCTGTTTGTTGGGGCAAAAACGGTAAATGGTCCTTTGCTAGATAAAGCATCTACTAAATCAGCGGCTTTAACAGCTGCTACTAACGTGGTATGATCTTTTGAGTTTACAGCATTTTCAATAATATTTTTAGTTGGATACATTTCTGCACCACCAACCATTTTTGTGTCTTGTTTCATCATTTTACTTTGGGCACTCATATTCATAGATAGTAATAATGTAAATACACATGCGGCTAGGGTTACTAATTTTAAATTTTTCATTTTGGTATTTTTTAAGTTATTAATTTGTTTATACTCTACTAACGTAATTTTTAATAAGGCGGTTTTCTTTACGGTTGAAAAAATTAAATTGAAACAGTTTAGACCTATACAGCAATTGCTAAAATTTTAAACAAAAAAAAAGCCACTTCATGATAAAGTGACTTTTTAATGCTATTAATTAAGGCGTTATTTTGGAAGCAAAACGGAATCAACAACATGAATTACACCATTAGATGTTTTCATATCAGTTGCCGTAATCTTGGACCAATTACCATTTTCATCAACAAGATATACCGCACCATCTTTCATTTGTGCCATTAATTTGTTACCACTTACTGTTACAATAGTAGCTTTACCATTAGAAGTTTTAATCATATCAACAACATCGGCTGCCATTACAGAACCTGAAACAACATGATATTTTAAAATCATTTGAAGCGTTTCTTTACTTTCTGGCTTCAATAAACCTTCAACAGTTCCATCAGGAAGTTTATTAAAAGCTGCATTTGTTGGTGCAAATACCGTAAATGGACCTTTACTTGATAAAACATCCACCAAATCAGCAGCTTTAACAGCAGCTACCAACGTAGAGAAATCGTTTGATCCAGAGGCAGTTTCTACAATATTCTTGTCTTGAGCTTGTACATTACAAACTAATAGAAGCATAAGGCTTACTATTAAAGATTTAATTACATTTTTGTTTTTCATAGTGTTATTGTTTTAGTTATTTTTTGTTTAACAAATATAGAATAAAGTTAAACAGAAGCCATCCTTTTACCAAAACTTTAACGTAATTATGTATAACATTCAAAGTTTGGTTTCATGAATATTTAGTATTTTTAAATTCAACTAAAACACAAAAAATGGCGACAGTAACACTAAAAGGAAACAATATAGAAACATCAGGAACATTACCAAAAACAGGTAGTAAAGCACCAGATTTCTCACTAACAAATACCGATTTAGAAACGAAAACTTTATCAGATTATAAAGGTTATAAACTTGTTTTAAATATTTTCCCAAGTATTGACACGGGAACTTGTGCAGCATCGGTTAGACAATTTAATCAAGAGGCTGGCGAATTAGAAAACACTAAAGTTCTATGCATTTCGCGCGATTTACCATTTGCTTTAAGTCGTTTTTGTGCCGCTGAAGGACTGGATAATGTTGTTTCACTTTCTGATTTTAAAGATCGGAATTTTGGAAAAAACTATGGTATAGCATTTACTACAGGTCCACTGGAAGGTCTCCTATCCAGAAGTGTTGTGGTCATCAATGAAACTGGAAACGTTATCTATACGGAACAAGTTCAAGAAACAGTTAACGAACCAAATTATAAGGCTGCTTTAGAGGCATTGATGAATGCTTAAATGGTGTAGATTATTAATGTTTGCACATAATTAAAATACTTATTTATACATTTAGAAGCCTTAATGGATGCCTAAAAAAGATTCATTTATCATTAATAGACTAAAAAGCATCGGTTATGCTTTCAAAGGTGCCGTAATATTAGTTACTACCGAAGCGAGTATACAAGTACAATTTTGTATTGGTATTATTATGACGCTAGTAGGATTCTATTTTGAAATTTCTCCAACGGAATGGCTAATTCAAATTGGAACTATTGGACTAATAATGGCTTTAGAAGGCCTAAACACCGCTATTGAAGAAGTTGCTAACTTTGTTCACCCTGAATTTAACACTAAAATTGGCCTCATTAAAGATATGGCGGCAGGTGCTGTTTTTATATTTGCAATAACTGCTATCATCATAGGTTGCATCATATATATTCCAAAGATTTTTTAAATACATTTAGCTTTAGGATTAACGCGAACTATTTGTATTTTTGTCACCATGTCTTATGATGTCAGAAAGAACATCATTTTCATCACTAATTTAAAAATAACCTTTTTCTGTTTTACGGAAATTATATATGGCCAAGAAAAAAACAAAAGCAACAAAAGGAACTAAACCCAAGTTAAAAGCGCCTAGTTTAAAACTATCTAACCAGCAAAAATTGGTTTTTGGTAGTTTTCTAATTATTACAGGCCTTCTGCTTTTTATTGCTTTTGTATCATACTTTTTTACAGGTTATAATGATCAAAGCACCCTATCAGAATTTGGAAACAAATCCGTTGAGTCAGAAAATTGGCTAAATAAAACAGGGGCTTTAGTTAGTGAATTTTTTATTTACAAAGGCTTTGGTATTGCATCTTTTATTTTTGCTGGTCTTATTTTTTTATCAGGAATATTCGTTCTTACTAACGGAAATAAAAGTAAACTCAGAAAACATTGGTTTTGGGGAACGTTAGTCGTAATATGGATATCTGTTTTCTTTGGTTTTTTCACTGAAACTTGGAGTTCTCTTGGTGGAACAATAGGTTTTGAAATAAATACTTACTTACAAATATATTTAGGGAAAATTGGCACCATTCTCCTACTCGTTTTCGGATTAATTTTTTATCTAGCAATTCGTTTTAGAATGACCTTTGATAGTTTTAAACGCGCTTTTACGTCGGTAAAAAAAGATATCAATCAGAATTTCAATGATACCGCAACTAATGATGATATTACGGTTCCGTTAGATAATGATTTATCAGCAGAAGCCGAGGATATAAAATCGGCATTCGATTTAACGGTAGAAGAAAACGAACCCGAAGAAACAATTGCTTCACCTGAAAAACAACCTGAACCAAAGGTTACAGCAAAAAAAGAAACGGAAGAGCCAGAAATGCAAATTGAAGTGGAAACCGTGGAAGAAGAATTGTCAGAAACAGATAATTTAGCTAATAAATTGGTTGAAGATTTTGGGCAGTTTGACCCGACTTTAGAATTAAGCAATTACCAATTTCCATCTTTAGAGCTTCTTAAAAAATACGATTCTGAAGGCATTACCATTAACCAAGAAGAATTAGAAGAAAATAAAAATAGGATTGTAGACACTTTAAATAATTATAAAATAGGAATTTCCAATATTAAAGCAACTATTGGACCAACGGTAACCTTATACGAGATTATACCTGAAGCTGGTGTACGAATTTCAAAAATTAAAAATTTAGAGGATGATATAGCCTTATCGCTTTCAGCTTTAGGAATACGAATTATAGCACCAATTCCAGGAAAAGGAACTATTGGTATTGAAGTCCCTAATAAAAATTCAACTATTGTCTCCATGCGTTCGGTTATTGCTTCGCAGAAATTTCAAAAATCAGAAATGCAATTACCTATTGCTTTAGGAAAGACTATTAGCAATGAAACCTTTGTAGTTGATCTAGCTAAAATGCCTCACCTTTTAATGGCTGGTGCAACAGGTCAAGGTAAATCGGTTGGTTTAAATGCCGTGCTAACATCCTTACTCTATAAAAAACATCCTGCAGAAGTTAAATTTGTTTTAGTAGACCCGAAGAAAGTAGAACTTACACTATTCAATAAAATTGAGCGTCATTATTTAGCGAAATTACCTGATAGTGAAGATGCCATTATTACAGACAATACGAAAGTTATTAATACACTAAATTCTTTGTGTATTGAAATGGATAACCGCTACGAGTTATTAAAAAATGCCTTGTGTAGAAACATTGCAGAGTATAACGTAAAATTTAAAGCACGTAAGCTAAACCCAAATGATGGCCATCAGTTTTTACCTTATATTGTTTTGGTGGTTGATGAGTTTGCTGATTTAATTATGACAGCTGGTAAGGAAGTAGAAACTCCAATAGCACGTTTGGCACAATTAGCACGTGCCATTGGTATTCATTTAATTGTGGCCACACAAAGACCTTCTGTAAATGTTATTACAGGTATTATAAAGGCCAATTTCCCAGCACGTATAGCCTTTAGAGTAACCAGTAAAATAGACTCACGTACAATTTTAGATGGTTCAGGAGCAGATCAATTAATTGGTCGTGGTGATATGCTTTACACCCAAGGTAACGAAATGATTCGAATTCAATGTGCCTTTGTAGATACTCCAGAAGTTGAAAAAATAACTGATTTTATTGGTTCACAAAAAGCTTATCCAGATGCCTACTTACTGCCAGAATATGTTGGTGAGGAAAGTGGCACAAGTCTTGATGTAGACATAAGCGAACGGGATGTCTTGTTTCGGGATGCTGCAGAAATTATTGTAACAGCTCAACAAGGCTCCGCTTCATTATTACAACGAAAATTAAAATTAGGGTATAATCGTGCTGGTCGTTTAATTGATCAGTTAGAAGCTGCTGGCATAGTTGGCGGTTTTGAAGGTAGTAAAGCTAGACAAGTTTTAGTGTCTGATTTAGCTGCTTTAAATTTACTTTTAGAAAACGAAACATCTTAAAAATAACCGAATAGGGCTACAGTAGGTAGCGCATAAATTAACACACAATGAAAAAATTAGTAGTACTGTTATTAATCATGTTCACATCTGTAAGTTTTGCTCAGGATAGTGACGCCAAAGCTTTATTAAATAAAGTTTCAAAAAAAGTAAAAAGTTATAACAACATTTCTATAGACTTTAAATATGCATTAAATAACAAGGCAGAAAACATTAAACAAGAAACACGTGGTGATGTTGTGATTGAAGGCGATAAATACCGCCTAAACATTTTAGGAATGACACGGATTTTTGATGGAAAAACCCTGTATAGTATCAGTCCTGATGATGAAGAAGTTACCATTTCATCAAATAATACTGAAGACGAAAATAGTATAACACCTAGCAAAATGCTGTCATTTTATGAAGAGGGCTATACTTATAAAATGGATATTTTACAAAACGTTCAAGGACGTAAAATCCAGTATGTTAAGTTAACACCAATTGATTCAGGTTCTGAAATTAAACACATCCTGTTGGGCATTGATGCACAAACAAACCACATCTATAATTTAATTGAAACAGGAAAAAATGGCACTCAAACCACATTAACTGTTAATTCTTTTAAAACAAATGAACCCTTGTCGAAAACCTTATTTACCTTTGATGCCAATAAATATAAGGACCATTATATTAATAAGTTAGATTAAAAAAGATAATTTACTGAAAATCATATTTTTAGAGTTAATTTTAAAATATGAATTCTGGCTTTAATAATCCATGAGTCACTTTAAAGAGAAGGAAAATTTAAACGTGTGAAAATACTAGACCGTTACATACTTACCACGTATTTAAAAACATTTTTCAGCGTATTCATAATTCTCATGCTGATATTTGTTTTACAAACTATTTGGCTCTACATTAAAGAATTAGCGGGTAAGGATTTAGATATGCTTGTTATCTTAAAATTCCTTTTTTACTTCACTCCCAAACTAATTCCATTAGTATTACCTCTAACTATCCTCCTTGCCTCTATTATGGTTTTTGGAAGTTTTGCTGAAAACTATGAGTTTGCTGCAATGAAATCCACAGGTATTTCATTACAACGTGCTATGACTGGCTTAAGTATATTTATTGTAGGCTTGGGTGTTACCACTTTTTTATTTGCTAACAACGTAATTCCTTGGGCTGAATACAACTCTCATAACTTACGCAAAAACATTGCTACTTTAAAACCTGCAATGGTAATTGCCGAAGGCCAATTTAATGATGTTATGGATTATAACATTAAAGTTGAAAAAAAAACAGGGGAAAATGGCAAATTTCTAGAAGGTGTAGTCATCCATAAAAAAAGTCAAGGTAATAATGCTAATAATACTGCCATTGTTGCTAAAAATGGAGAACTACTGGGTGAAAAAGATTCTGATGTATTACAACTAATTCTTTTTGACGGTTACTTTTATGATGATACACCACCTAAAGATCGGTCGGATAGAAATAGACACCCTATGGTGAAAAGCTATTTTGAAAAGTATACGATTAATATAGATTTGTCTCAATTAAACAGTAATGATTTAGATGAAAAAAATGTGTCGGATAAATATAATATGTTGAATATTTCTGATTTAAATTATAACATTGATTCATTAGAAACAGCATTAATTAAAGATCATGAAGACTTTGCTATTAGTTTATACAACCGTTCCAATTTACCCGTTTTAAATTCTGGAATTACCGTTACCAAATCAATGGACAGTACGTTTAATGGAAATGTGTTAGAGTTTTTTCCAGATAAGAAAAAGGTTCAAATGCTAGATCAGTCATTAAACTCATTGAAAAGCACGAAACAAATTATAAATGTTAAGTCAAAATACTTCAAGGAACGCTATGTATATAGAAACAAGCATATCATTGCCCTTCATGAAAAACTAGCATTGGGTTTTGCCTGTATTATTCTGTTTTTTGTTGGTGCTCCATTGGGTGCTCTAATTAGAAAAGGAGGAATTGGATTACCAATGATAATAGCCATACTTTTATTTTTAACATATCATTTTATTGGTATTTTTGCTAAAAACAGTGCTAAAGATGGCAGTTTAAATCCAATTATGGCAGCCTGGTTTTCAACGCTTATTATGCTACCACTTGGTTATTATTTAACCAAACGCGCAACTGCCGATAGAGGGTTATTTGAATTTGACCACATACTTGAACCTATTAAAAAGCTGTTGAGGATTGAGAATAAATCGGAAGCAAAAAAAGAATCAAACAATTCAAAACCTGTATTAAGCCCTGAAGTCGAATTAAACGCTCAAAAACTATTATTAGATTACAGGATGCATGCCAAGTTTAATTTCATTTTTTACGGTATTGCTGTTATTCTATTTATACTTTATTTTGTGTTTAGAAATAATAAATTAGAAGAAGTAGCAACTATAAGTATTCAAATTAGCACTATAGCTGGAGCAATTTATATCCTTTACTTTTCACTAACAACTGTGCATGTTTTAGGATTAGCAAAATTGACCAATAAATTTCAAATTTCTAAAAATCCAATCTATTTGATACTTGGATTTATTTTTTACCCATTAAGACATTATTTACTAAAAAATAAAATAAATAAAGTCTTTTCACTTAATTCAAAATAAGCAATACCTTTGCTCTCTTAATATTTAATAATTTATGTCTTCAACTCAAACTCAAAATAATCACACCATTCAATTAGATGCTATTGAAGATGCCATAAACGATATCAGAAATGGCAAAGTTATTATAGTTGTTGATGATGAAAATCGCGAAAATGAAGGTGATTTTTTAGCTGCTGCAGAAATGGCAACTCCTGAAATGATTAATTTTATGGCTACACATGGTCGTGGATTAATTTGTACTCCACTTACCGAAAAACGCTGTAAAGTTTTAGAATTGGATATGATGGTTAGGAATAACACAGATCCTATGGAAACGGCTTTTACTATTTCTGTAGATTTAAGAGGCCATGGTGTTACCACTGGTATTTCGGCTGCAGATCGTGCTAAAACCGTTCAAGCTTTAGTAAATGATACTATTAAACCGTTTGAGCTTGCGCGACCTGGTCACATTTTCCCTTTAGTCGCTAAAGAAGGTGGTGTTTTAAGACGTACAGGACATACCGAAGCCGCTATAGATTTCGCACGACTTGCCGGATTAAAACCAGCTGGCGTTATTGTTGAAATCATGAATGAAGATGGTACTATGGCGCGTTTACCACAATTAGTAAAAGTAGCCAAAAAATTCGATTTAAAAATTGTCTCAATTGAAGATTTGGTAGCATACCGAATGCAACACGACTCATTAATTGAAAAGGTTGAAGATTTTAATTTAGAAACACGTTTTGGAACATTTAGGTTACGAGCTTATAACCAAACTACCAATAACCAAATTCATATTGCATTAACCAAAGGATCTTGGTCTAGTAGCGAACCAGTACTAACACGAGTTAATGCCACACTGGTTAATCATGACATTTTAGGGACATTAACCAATAATGCAGATCAGAAGCTAGATGATATGTTTAAAGTAATTAATCAAGCTGAAAAAGGAGCTGTCATTTTTATTAATCAACAATCCCAAACTATGAATTTATTAAAACGACTAAACGTTTTGAAAGATGCTCAAGTTCCTGGAAAAATTATTAAAGCTCCACGAATAGATATGGATGCTAAAGATTTTGGGATTGGTGCACAAATTTTGCATGATTTAAATATTCATAAACTGAAATTGATTTCTAATAGTGAACAAACCAAAAGAGTTGGTATGATTGGTTATGGATTAGAAATAGTTGAGTATGTAAACTACTAGTTTTCTGTATATGTTACTTTTACGGAGTTTATTCCCAAATCTGAATTCGTCCAAACTGAAGTTGGTATAACTCTAACATAATACTGCCTATCGGGATTAACGGTGATTGGTGTAGAATAACTTTCCTCAAAACCTGAAGATGAAGCTCCAAATGTACTAACAGTAAATTGTAATGTTGGGAAAATTGCTGATTTGAAGGCATAAAGAATAGATCCCGAAATATTTACATTAGGACTACTGTTTACATCTCTAAAATTAAATGTAATTGAAGTTAAGGTAGATCCAACTGGTACAATTATAGAGGCATATAATGGGCTATTATTTTCAGTTTTATAAACAAAAGTACCAGAATTACCATATCTTAAATCGTAATTACTTTCATCGCTAACAAATTGAGAAGCTGGAATAATAATTGTTTTAGTATTAGTTTCTAAAGTTGCTATACTATTGTCTACATAAGTTTTTACGGCCATTTCTGTTGGCAAAGCAGTATTACTATTTCCTGCAAGTGTTCCATCAGTTGAAAATTCATTAACTCTAGTACCGTTTTCTAACGCTAATCCCAAATTAGAAAGAGTCATTCTAGCTTGATAACCAGCTGCTGTAATTAAATCTGAATCTAATTCAAATCGTAATAAGTCACTTCTATTCTCTATTTTGTAGAAAGAATAATTACCAGTCTCCAATCCATTTCTAAATTCAATTTTTGACCTATCGGCTAAAGATGGAACTGCCAACTTAATCCCTGCGGTATCAGCATCATTTATTTGCAATAATTCGGTTGGAGAATCTGTTCCTATACCCACATTTTTTGATAATACATGGACATTATCATTTTCAGACTCCCAAGATTTATCACCAGATGAAAGTGCATAGGGAACCGCATTAAATTCCGTAACTCCCATATCCACAAGACCACCACCAGTGTTTATCAAAACTTGTAAAAAATGCGAATCATCAGCCCAATCAATAGTACTAAAAAGAGGACTACCACCTACTAAAGTTCCATCGCCAATATTGATAATTATAATACCATTACCATCGGTTGTTGGTGTATGTAATTCCGAATAAACATTTGTTTGAGCAACACCTTTTAGAATATTGAACTGAACAGGAACAACATCATTAGCAATAACATTGCCGTTATTATCTTTTAAAACAGCTTTATAATTTATACTTTGTTGAGCATATGTGGTTGAATAAAACGCTGAAAAGCATAGTACTAACAATAGGGTTGTTTTTATAAACTGTTTCATAATTGAATGTTTTAATTATTAATAAACTCTGAATGATTCTTCTTTAAGTGCTAGAAGAAAGGGGAAATAATACCAACTGCATGATGATCATTTCCCATTTTCACTTCAACTAATAGTATTTTTAATATTATTCTATCACTATTTTCTTTGTAACATAACCATAGCTTGTTTGTACTTTTAACAAGTAGATTCCAGGTTGAAAAGCTGTTACATTTATTTGATTTGTGTTCTGACTAGTTTCAAATACCTTTTTACCAAGAATTGAATACAATGCCATGGAGTTTATTGTATGAGGTGTGTTAATATGTAACACATCTGTTACAGGATTTGGGTAAATAGCAAGGGTGTTATCTATTGCAATTGTTTCGGTATTGAGTGTTTCAAAACTTACCGAATTTGCAGTAGGATTGTTTTGTGAATACAAATTCTGTGTAGCAATATTAATATAGTTTTCAATAAAAATAGTGTCAAAGACGGGATCGCCATTTTCAACAAACATTATAGCACCAGTTGTAGGATTTGGATCAGCTATAACATCAAATAAAACAAGTTCAAAAGGACCAGCACCATTTAGCAGTACACTAAACTGACCAGCTTCATCGCGCCCTAAAAAATAAGCATCTCCATTGGCTCCTGGTCCCATGGAAATAGAGACCCATTCGGATGCTGGAAGATTAGAATTTCCCGTTACAAAATTACCAATGGTCATTCCTGTAGGAACATAAAAACCTGCTCCCATATCGTCTGTACTATCGTCTACTACAGACTCACTTGGTGTAGCTAATAGAGCCATTTGGTAGTTACCTGTGTTGGTGTTAATTCCCACGAATGATATACTAAACTCATAAGTATGCTGCTGTGCTTGTAATGTGAAAGTCATGAAAAGTAAAATGACTGTTGTGTATACATGTTTCATAATAATAAATGTTTAATTGTTAACTAATTATGTTTTGTTTTAATTTGGTATTTGTTGTGATATAGGAAAATAGTTCGATGATGGATTTGCAGGATGGTTTAGTATGATGTTTTTCAAAATACCCTTATCATTCCCAGGCCCTAAATACCTAACAATTCCGTTTAAATTTATATCTCCTGAATTGTAATTTGAATACGGGAAATAATTACTGTTAGAGGTGTTACCTGAAGCATTTAAAATAATTGATTTTAGGGTCGCCGAATCATTATTAGGCCCTAGGTATCTTACTTGATTATTACCGTTTACATCTCCTGCCCAAAGCGCTGTATTTCCAGAAACTAATATAGCTTGAGCATGCATTCCATAAGTTGCAAAACCACTATTAGTAAAATCCACAATACTAGCTACTGCTTCATTAAGACTTATGGTTCCAAAACTCATAGCTCCCAGATGGTTTCTATGATTCACCACCACGTAATAATCAGTTGGTGCAGCGTTCATAATGACATCGGAAAAACCGTCCAACCCAACAACATCACCATCTCGTTGTAATAAAGCGGACTTACCATTAATGACTTTAGTATTATCATTAGCTGCACGAAGTTCTACCCAAACCCAATCTACAATAGCATTGTTTCCTGTAATACTAAATACAGATGCATTGCATGTTGCCAGATCTGGATAAGGACTTGTAGTAGGAATTATGGCATTCTGTCGTAAATTATCATTCATTAATCCGCTTGTAACAGGATTTAAAAGTGGGCCTTGCAAAAAGAGTCTTGGGTTGATTTTAATTTTCATAGTACCGTTTATAAAACCTTCGGAAACATGAATATTTGCTGTGTTTAATTCTTGCACATGGACTTCACCAATGGTATATAAAATCTCTAAATTTCCAGCAGTTGCTACAGCACCTCCACTGTCGATACTGAATTTCTCAATGGATTGGGCTTGATTTTTACTGAAAAAGCAAACAATAATTAATAATGTTAAAAATGCTTTCATAATTTATGTTTTTGTTTTCTGTTAAGTAAAATTGAATTTTTATAGTTTATAGCCTTCAAACCAACTACCAGATCCATCCATACGCTCATCTTCACCAACTGAATAATTTCGTAATAACACATATACCTGTTGTCCAGCACTTAAATAGTAAATACCACTAACCTCAGTTTTTACTGTATCTCCATCTACAATGGTTGTATATTGAGAAGCAGTATCAACATTAAATCGGATTCTAAAGTAAGCAGGTGTGACAAAATTAGATTGCCTGATAACGGCATGTAAAAAATAATATCCTGAAGAAGGTGCTACAAATCTATCAGTAATGGTATTGAATGAATTAGCTGTATCATATACCTCAACAGCCCAAATATCAGTTTCTACTTCGGTTCCACCATCAATGTCTTTAACCGCAAACCCACTACCTCTCACTTTGAATAAAACAGGCGTTTTATTATCTACATATTCTTTTACAGCTTGTTCCGTAGGCACTGCATTATGACTATTACCAGAAAGTGTTCCATCTGTAGAGAATTCGTTTATTCTGGTGCCATTCTCTAGAGATAGTCCAGAATAATTTAGTGTCATTTTATTTTGAAAACCGGAAGTTGAATTTAAATCGGAATCAATTTCAAATCTTAAATTATCACTTCTATTCTCAATTTTGTAAAAAGTATGAGCTCCCGTTTCCAAACCATTTCTAAATTCTATTTTGGACGTATTACTCAATAAAGGTACTTCTAGACTAATTCCTGCATTATTTAAGTCATTAATCTCTAACCGTTCTGAAGGAGAATTAGTTCCTATTCCTATGTTTTCAGATAAAACATACACATGATTTGAATCTTTATCCCAGAATTTATCACCAGAGGTAATAGCATACGGAACTGTCTTAAACTCGGTAATTCCCAAGTTTTGCAAACCATCACCAATATTAACACTAACTTCTAAATAGTGTATATCATTGGCCCAATCAACTGTGCTAAAAGCAGGACTTCCAGAAAGTAAGGCACCTTCTCCAATATTTAAAATAACCACACCATTGGCATCCGTTGTTGGTGAATGTGTTTCTGAATAAACATCAGTTTGTGCCAAGCCTTCTAAGATTCTAAATTGAACCTGAATAAGATCATTTGCCACTACATTACCAAGGTTATCCTTTATAACAGCTTTATAATTAATACCATTTTGTGCAAATGTCATGGTGGTTATAAACATGACTAGTAAAAAAGTGAATTTTGTTTTCATAAGTTTGAGTTTAATCATTAATGTGCTACATATTAAAAGGTTAACATTGTGATGAGAAATAAATTTGTATCACTTCTTTTTAAAAATTTAAATCAAGTTTGAATTTATCTTGAATTTATGAATTGCAAACAGACGTATTTGTAGCATCTTGTTGTCTGTTATTACCAGAATTGGTACTTTAGGTTACATAGTTTAAAGTAACTATACCTATTTAGGCTGTTCTAAAAGCGAAGTTTGTGCCTTAATTGAATTATATTTTTGCATTTTACATTCAATCAGGATGTTAAAATCTATTTATTGCAATACTAAATTCTAATTTAAGAGATTGTAGTAGTTTCTGATTTAGTTTGACTGGCTATCTAAATGATCCTTTACATTTAAAGTTATTTGAAAACATAGGAAAAGGGAAATGCCTTGGTATAAACCATGACCATTCCCCTATTCCATTCAACTAATAGCATTTTTAATATTATTCAATAAATATTTTTCGTGTTGTTGTAGAATTACTTGTCTGTAATTTCAAAATATAAATACCTGATTTAAAGTCACTAACATTTATTTTATTAATTGAAGAACTTTCAAATACTAATTTACCAAAAAAATTATACAACTTTACCGATTCAATATGTGTTTTTGTTGAAATATTTAAGGAAATTGAAACAGGATTTGGGTAGACTTTAACAACATCGCTTATAAAATTATCATCAATTCCTAAAACTTCAGCTTCTAATTTTACAACCCAAAAATCATAATTTCCTTGATTTCCAGAAACATCATAATTATTAGAAGAGGCACGACCAGCTACAATATACCCTCCGTCGGTGGTTTGATGTATTGAACTCCCAAAATCACTACTTCCACCACCTAAACAATTTTGCCATAGTAAATTACCCGTATTATCTATTTTTATAGTCCAATAGTCAAAAACAAATGACCCAGGATTACCACTAACATCATTATCGTCGGAATTTGTTTGTCCAGTTACAACATAACCACTATCTGAAGTTAGTTGGATTTCATTAGCAAAATCATTTTGTGTACCTCCATAGTTTTTTTCCCATTCAAGTCCACCCAATGCATTTAGTTTTAATACCCAAAAATCCTGTCCACCATAATTATTTGCTACATCACCATCATTAGATTGCGTCATGCCAGCCACTATATAGCCACCATCCAAGGTTTGCTTAATAGACCTTCCGTAATCTGCATTCGTTCCTCCATAAGTGTATTGCCATTCAACATTTGATGAGGGGTCTAATTTTATTACTTTTAGATCTGGGTTCAACCCAAAATGGCCAGTAACAATATATCCTCCGTCTGATGTTTGTTCTGCCCACCAGGCTTGAGCGCCACCAAAAGTAGTATTAGACCAATTTGCATCAAGATCTCCATTTTCATTAAGTTTAACAACCCATATTCCGCCATTTCCACGAAAACCTGAAGCAATATAACCTCCATCTGATGTTTGTTTAATACTGTGTCCGCGGTCAGTACCTATGGTTCCGAATCGCTTTACCCAAAGGGTATTACCAGTATTATTTAACTTCACAATTAAAATATCATCATCACCAATATTTTCTCCAAAAAAGTCGTCTGAATCAGACATACCTATTAAGATATATCCACCGTCTGTAGTTTGTTGTATAGAATAAGCCTCTTCATCTCCCATGGAACCAATACTTTTATCCCATTCAATAGTTCCTGTACTATTGAGTTTAACCACCCATATATCTCTACCTCCATTGTTTTCTGATATATCTCCATTTACAGAAACAGTGTATCCAGCAACAATATATCCTCCGTCTAAAGTTTGTCTTACAGATCTAGCTACATCTCCACCAGATCCACCAAGTGATTTTTGCCATTGAATTCCTGGTTGAGAAATAGCTATTAATGACTCAAATAGTGCTATAAGTAATAGTAATTTTGCTTTCATGATATTTAATGATTTTAATAATTCTCTAATTCACATCCAAACGTCTTACGGTTATACTACCCGTAACTTGAGTAGTAAATGCATTTGGATTGCTAGAAGTTGCTCCGTTCATTTCCGCTGTATAGTTTATTGTAAAATGAGGGTATGTGATACCTTGGTATGTAGTTTGTCCTAAATTTGTCATGGTTATGGTTCCTGTTGTTGCCGTAAGGATATAATTATCATAAGCAATAACCATTTGAGACTCGTTATTTGTGTCCAAAATATCTAGTGGTCTCGGCGAATCTCCATCCATGCGTATTAACATTCCCAGACTAAAATCATTAGCTTGAGATTCTTCAGCAAAGGTTAAAGTAATGGTATCTATTTCACCACCATTTCCATCTGGATTTTGATGTCGGTAAGCCACTATCATGTTATCTGGGAAACGCCCTGAAAAGCTCTCACCATCAATACTTCCACCAGAAAACGATAACTCATAAAGATGCATGGGTCCTGTATCACCATTATTTTGATTTCCCATTGGAGGTTCAAATGGATTATCCTCGCTACAAGATATAGAGAGAAACATTATACAGACAATTAGGTACGGTAAACTTGTTATTTTTTTAATTAGGTTCATAATTTTTAGTTTTAATTCTACATGAATTTCTTATAATCGCTTGAATTAATTTTAAATTTTGCTTTTTCTAAAGCAATACAGCGCATTGACATAGTTTGCGGTTTGCGTTTTGAAGTATCTGTTATATGCATTTCAAGCAATATGCCGTCCATATCTTCCATCCAAGCTTGATTGGCATTTTTATTTTTATCAGACATATCATAAAACCCTTTAGGAAATGAAATATCAGCTTCTTGAGTCACCCAAAAATTCCCTTTCATATCATCTGTCGTTACTGTATATTCAAAACAGGTATAACCCAAAATCGTTTTCGTTCTTCCTGTTTTTTCTACTTGTGCATTATAATCTTCAGAATTGTCTTTTACCATTTTATCAAGATTTAAGCTAGAAGCCATAAGCATTTTAGTGCCACCAGCATCCGTGAACATAAATAATGTTTGTTTGTCCATATCCATAACACTAATCATGGTAGAAGCTGACTCTACCGTACTGCCAAAATAGTTTTTGTTTTCAGCTAAATAGTATGTTAAATTTGTAGTGTATTTGTCACTTTCCATTTGCATAACATATTTATGCGTAAAGCTATAAACCGCTTCAGGAGTTTTACTACTTTGTGACGATTTTTCGTTGCTTTCTGAAGTGCTTTTCTTATCAGTGGTATTAGAATTATTACCATTACCTTCAAATACAGAATCAAATGCTTTATCTGTTTCTTTTGAAGATTTCTGTTCTACTTTTTTTTCTAAAGTACGTTCAGCTGCATTAGCGGCTTTATCGGCAAGTCTTTCAAAAATTTGTGCTTGACTTGAAAATGTAAAGCAAATAAGGAATAGTAAGGAGAAAATAGATTTCATAATTATTGATTTTTATTGTTACTAACCTTTTATGGAATGTTTTTTAAAAGGTTAACATGTGATTTAAGAAAATTTTTAAAAATCGGGAAGTCATTATAGAATTGACATAATAATGTTACCACTAACAAAAAGGAGAGAAATTTCGTTACTACTTGAGTACTTTCAGCTTCTTTCACTTTTATTTGTATGTGCAGACATTATTCTACAGGTTTTGGAACCATTCCTCATATTTATTTCCTAAAATTGGAATTGGTTTTTGTTTCTCATTAACGGCATTCATTAAACCAGAAATCCACATAAAAACAATAACAAAAAAACCAATTACACTAACTAACCACCCTAAAATTGGTATCATACCAATAACACCCAGTGCTAAACTTGTTAGCGCTAAACCAAGAGATTGACATATATGATATTTAGCAAATTCATTTTTTTTATCGCCATTCATGATAAAAGCAATTAATAAACCTATTATTGTTAAATAGGCTATAATGGCTATAGATTTTCCATCAGCTATTTCTGAATTTGTAACGACCTTCGATGTTTTAGTTTCAGTTGTTTCCATGTGTTTCATTTTTTTACATTATTAAAATTGTTTAACAACTTTTTTATGTGTAAACTTTAAAAAGGTTAACATGGATTATAAAAATTATGAAATATTGTCTAGATAACTAGAAGTGAATTATTTATCAATAAAAAAGCAACTTTAAAAACATTTCAAATTGCATGAAAGTCTTAAAGTTGCTTTTAGAGTAGGTACTAAAAGATTATTACAAAGCTTCTAAAATAGCTTTTTTCATCTTTTCAGCACGTTCTTTTACCTGTTCTTCTGTCCAAGAAAGCTTTATTAAACAAGAAATATTTCTCGCAATATAATGGTCGGACTGCTCAAAAGTTTTTGTTTGAAGATATTTTAAACCCTCTTTAACTTCATTAGAAATAGGATATAGCGATTTTAAATTTTTTAAATGATCCCATTTTCTGATATAATGCCAATTATTATCAAAATAATGGAAGCAGGCATCAACACCTGATTGTTTGAAGGCATTGGCTGTTTTTCTTGCAGACTCCAAATTTGGTAAAAAGAAATTTAAAAACCCATAGCTTTCTTCACCGCCTTCCGGAACGGTTCTAAAAGTAACTTCTGGGACTGCCGATAAGGCATCGCGCAAAATAGTGTAATGCTTCTTTTGAATGGCTACAAAATCATGTAACCTTCTGGCTTGTGCTAATCCAACTGCGGCTTGCAATTCTGAAATTCTGAAATTATATCCTAAAAAAGGATGCGTTTCTGCACCGCGATCTAGACCTTCATGATCATGACCATGATCTGTGTAATGATCGGCATGTTTAAAATAAGACTCATTGTTGGTAATTACAGCGCCACCTTCGCCACAGGTAATTGTTTTTACAAAATCGAATGAAAAACAACCAACATCGCCAAGACTTCCTAATGGTTTTTTATTATAGGTACCTCCTATGGCTTGGCAAGCATCTTCAATTAATAATAAGTTGTGTTTTTTACAAATTGCTGTTAAAGCATTTAAATCAGCCATACTTCCGCACATGTGAACGGGCATGATTGCTTTTGTTTTAGAGGTTATAGCAGCCTCAACAGCTTGTGGATCTAACGTTAATGTATCATCAATATCTACTAAAACTGGAATAGCTCCTAACATCATGATAGCCTCAAAGCTTGCAACAAATGTAAAGGTTGGCATAATAACTTCGTCCCCTGCACCAATACCAGCTACAGCCATAGCCACAGAAACGGCAGCCGTTCCACTAGATACTAATTGGACATGTTTTACGTTTAATTTTTCTTGCAATTCAGATTCTAGTTCCTTTGCTTTCCAATGTCCATTGCGCATACCATCAAAACCATAGCGCATTAAAACACCACTATCTAAAACGTCATTTACTTCTTTACGCTCTGCACTTCCAAATAATTCAAATCCTGGCATATTTATTTTATATTTAATTACCTTAAAATTACAATTCTATAATACTATCAGCAATTGGTTTACGAACTTTTTTAAAATCGGCAAACACATCATCATTTGAGCGGTAGCCAATAGGTAATAGCAATACAGACTTTAATCCTTTTTCATGTAATCCTAATAAATCATCACATGCAATAGGTAAAAAACCTTCCATAGGGCAAGCGTCAATACCCTCTAACGCACAAACGGTTAATAAATTACCTAAAGCTAAATAAGCTTGCTTTGTTGCCCATGTTTCTATTTGCTCTTGTGGCTTCTTTTCAAAATCATCAATTAAAAAATCTTGGAAGGGTTGTAAAATTGATTTTGGTGTTTCACGAATATTATGTACTCTATTAAAATATTCTAAAATAAATTCTTGATCAATTTCAGTTTGAATACAGAATACCAAAACATGTGAAGCTTGAGCTATTTGCTGCTGGTTCATGGCTATAGGCACCATACTTTTTTGTAATTCTATGTTGTTAACAATAATTAATTTAATGGGTTGTAATCCATATGACGTTGCTGTCAAATTAAAAGCATCTTTAATAACTCCTAATTTTTCTGGAGTCACTTTTTTATTAATATCAAACGCTTTTGTAGCATAGCGCCATTGTAAATGCTCAATAATATTCATAATTAATCCATTGTTTCAGCAAAAATAAGGTATGTGTTTGTTAACAACCAACAGAAAATAAATTTATTAGAGAGAAATTTAAAAATGTTTTAAAATTTTCAGTTTTTTTATTTGAAAGAATGAAAAAAGGGTTCTATATTTGCAGCCGCATTCAGGGTAACCTGATGAGGCACTCAAGGAGAAATGGCAGAGTGGTCGAATGCGGCAGTCTTGAAAACTGTTGAGGGTCACACCTCCGGGGGTTCGAATCCCTCTTTCTCCGCTTAAATAAAAGCTTCACTATTCCAAGTGAAGCTTTTTTGCTTTTTATAAAACTAAACCCAAGACTTCACAACGGCTCCAATAAATGAAGCATCCTTCTTAATAGTGATAATGAGGCACTGATTACATTTTCTTAATCAAAAAAGATTAAAACGTATTTAATAAACCAAAATTTAGCTTAAGTAACTAAAGTTACTGTAGGGATTTCTAAAGCAGATTACCTTTAATAAAAATTCATAGTCATGGCTAAAATTGTTATTCTAGGAGCAGGTATTTCTGGACATGTTGCCGCAGCACATTTACGTAGAAAATTACCTAAAGAACATGAGGTTATGGTGGTTTCACCAAACAGTAATTACCAATGGATTCCTTCTAACATATGGGTTGGAATTGGCAGAATGAAATCGGATGAAATTCTATTTCCTTTAGAGCCGTTATACAAAAAGAAAAACATTGGCTACAAACAAGCTAAAGTCATCACTTTTCACCCTGAAGGTGATTCAAGCGAAAATAAACCCTATGTCATGGTTGAATACGTTGTTGGCGACAAAAAAGGTCAGCACGAAAAAGTAACCTATGATTATTTGATAAACGGAACAGGTCCAAAATTAAATTTTGAAGCTACTGAAGGCTTAATTCCCGGAAAAAACAAAACCTACTCTGTTTGCACATATACGCACGCTGATCATGCTTGGGAAGGATTAAACACCTTGATTCAAGAAATGAAGCAAGGAAAAAAAACTAAAATTCTAATTGGAACAGGACATGCTAAATCTACATGCCAAGGAGCAGCTTTCGAGTATATTTTAAATGTTGAAAAAGAATTACACAAACATAAAGTACGAGATATGGCTGAAATTACATGGATATCCAATGAATATCAATTAGGTGATTTTGGTATGGACGGCATGCTTTTAAGCTACGGTAGTATGACCATGAAATCTCATGAGATGGTTGAAATGATTTTTGAAGATCGCGATATTAAATGGATATTGGGTGCTGGTGTATATAAAATTGAAAATGGGTTAGCTCATTATGAAAATTTAGAGGGCAAATTTAAAACCGAAACTTATGATTTTGCCATGCTAATACCATCATTTTCAGGACATGGATTTAAGGCTTATGATAAGAGTAACAATGATATTACTGACAAACTCTTTAGAGGCTTCATGATTGTTGACGCCGACTACACTGCAAAACCATATGAAGAATGGTCAGTTCAAGATTGGCCAGAAACCTATCAAAACCCCAATTATAAAAACATATTTGCACCTGGAATTGCTTTTGCACCTCCCCATTCAATTTCTAAACCTAGAAAAAGTAAAAATGGTACAGATATAACACCTGCACCTCCAAGAACAGGTATGCCTTCGGGTATTACAGCCAGAATAGTGGCAGATAACATTATAGATTCTATTAAAAATGGAAAAGAATCGTTACACCATAAGGGCTCTATGGGTAACATGGGAGCTGCATGTATTGCATCTGCAGGCTATGGATTGACTACCGGAAGTGGTGTAAGTATAACCACCTTCCCTATTGTTCCAGATTATAAAAAATATCCTAAAACACAAGGACGAAAATTAGGAAAAACGTTTGGTGAAATTGGTTTAGCTGGTCATTGGCTGAAACTAACTTTACATTACGCTTTTATTTACAAAGCAAAAATGAAACCATTTTGGTGGTTAATTCCGGAGTAAATTCTCTTAAAAATTAAAACCAAATACTCATTAATATAAATAGTTATAGAATGACACAACGAATTTCAAAATATCAAAAATTTAAAATGATGAATCCCATCATCCAGTTTTTTAAATACATTTTTTTAAGCATTAAAATAATGGTTATTGTTGCTGGAGGTCATGGTGGAACTCGAAACGTAAACTGATGTGATGGTCAGAGTTTATTGGTTGATTAGTGGGATATTATATAATTTTTAATATCTCAAAAAAGAGAGCATATCAAGCTCTCTTTTTTTATCTATAAGTAACAATTGTTGCTGATTCAGTTAAGTATTTTAATAATATTTGAACGTAAACAAAACAAATACTCAAAATGAAAAAATCAAGATCTATTCAATTAAAATCATTGCTTCTTTTAGTTATTTCCTTCACTTTTATTATTAGTTGTAATGATTCAGATGATATTTTAACTGGAAAAAATCAGAATTTTAATCAGATACTATCAGAAGCAGACATAGAAGCATTATTATTTATGTTAGAAGAAGAAAAGTTAGCACGAGACACCTACACGTATTTAAATGACTTATGGTCCATTAATCAGTTTGCCAACATTAAAAATAGCGAACAATCGCACATGAATGCTATAGAAAATCAATTAATTAAAAATAATATTGATTACACCATTTTACCTGATGGCGAATTTGCTAATCAAGAGTTACAAGATTTATACAATCAGTTTTTCATTGATGGTGCTATTAGCCCTGCCAATGCCTTTCAAATTGGTGCCACTATAGAAGATTTAGATATCGTTGATTTACAGGATTATATAAATGCCACTTCAAACACCACTTTGTTGACCATTTTTGGAAAGCTACAATGCGGTTCTCGTAATCATTTAAGAAGTTTTGTTTCTGGCATTGAAAACAATGGTACCACGTACACTCCACAATTTTTATCGCAAGACGCTTATAACATGATTATAAGTAGCAATCAAGAAACTTGTAATTAATTCAGGCCAGAATAGTAAAACAACACCTATTTCTATTCATAGCTGCTGTAACAAAGGTTACAGACTTCCATGAATTCTAACTGTACTTTTGTATTAGAAAATTACATAATTACATGAAGACCTATATTTATATTTCACTTTTGCTAGTAGCATTTACAACATCGGTACAAGCACAAGAATTAGTTCCAATTTCAAAATTGGATGTATTACAAAAAGTTTCTGAAAACAATACAACAATTAAAATTTCGGAAAAGGAATTTAATGCTGCCAAGGCAGATTTTAATCAAACCAATGCTGTATTCCTACCAAATATAACTGCTAGCCATACCGGTTTTGCAACTACCAACCCTTTAATGGCATTTGGTTCTAAACTGAATCAGGAAATTTTAACAGCAACAGATTTTAATCCAACCTTGTTGAATAACCCATCGCAAATAGAAAATTACGCCACAAAATTCGAAATACAGCAACCATTAATTAATGTAGATGGCGTATATCAACGAAAAGCTGCCAAATCTAAAATGGAAGCTATGTCTTTACAAACAGAACGGACACAGGAGTATCTAGCTTTTGAAGTTGAAAAAGCTTATATGCAATTGCAGCTAGCCTATAAAGGTGTTGCTGTTTTAGAAAAAGCTTTAGTTGCGGCTAATTCCAATAAAAAATTAGCAGATAATAGATTTAAACAAGGTTATTTACAGCGTGCAGATGTGCTAAATGTAGAAGTACGCGTATCAGATGTTCAAAATCAATTACAGATGGCTAAAAGTAACGTACAAAATGCGTCCAATTACTTATCCTTTTTAATGAATGATGACCAGTACGTGATCTATACTCCAACGGACAGTTTAACGATTGCAGTAACAACACTAGATGTAGGAAATATTTCCGAGAATCGTTCGGATATTAAAGCCATGCATTTAGCCACCAACGCTTATGAAGCTATGAACAAAGCCGACAAAATGGCCTTTTTACCTCGACTAAATGCCTTTGGAAGCTATGAATTATATGACGATCAAGTATTTCAAGGTGATGCTAATGGTTACTTATTTGGTGCACAGTTAAGTTGGGATGTTTTTCAAGGGTCTAAACGTTTTGGAAAAGCTCAAAAAAGCAAAGCCGAATTTGAAAAATCTAAATTAGAATATAATCAATACGTATCTCAAAGTCAATTAGAACTAAATAAAGCTAAACGCGCTTTACTGGATGCTGAAAACAAATTATCCTTAACAACTCTAGCACTATCGCAATCTGAAGAGTCCTTAAGAATAAGAACAAATAGATTTAAAGAAGGTCTTGAAAAAACATCAGACTTGCTTATGGCTGAAACACAATATTCACAAAAACAATTGGAATACTTCCAAACTATTTTTGAATACAATTATGCGCAAGCATATGTACAATTTTTAACAAAAGAATAGAAATTAATTTACAGTAATCCGTAAAAATGCAACTATAATTTCTCTACAAAGTTTAAAACCTTGTAGTAATTAAAATAAAAAATGAATACTATGAAAAAATATACATATCTCCTAACGTTAATTATAACAGTACTTTTCTTTACCAACTGCGGAAATGAAGACCAAAAAGCAACTACAAACAACACACCTGTAATTTCTGTAAAAACAAGACAAGTTACAGCTAATAGCAACAATCCTTTTTTATCTGTAAGTGGAAAAATACAAGCAGAAAACAGTGTCGAATTGAGCACCAGAATGATGGGTTTTGTAAATAAAGTTCATGTAAATGTTGGTGATAAGGTTGATAAAGGTCAATTATTAGTTTCTATAAATAATGCAGACTTGCAAGCTAAAAAAGCACAAATAACCGCTAACATTACAGAAGCAACAGCCGCATTTACTAATGCAAAAAAAGATTACACCCGATTTAAAAATTTATTAGCGGACAATAGTGCTTCTCAAAAAGAGATGGACGACATAACCGCTAATTTTGAAATGGCTAAAGCACGTTTAGAAGCTGCTAAACAAATGAAAAACGAAATAAATGCCCAATTTGCTTATAGTAATATTTCTGCTCCATTCAGTGGGATAATAACCAGTAAAAATATTAAAACAGGCGATATGGCTAATCCTGGTATGCCATTAATTAGTATGGAGCATCCTGGAAATTTTGAGGTAATAGCTATGGTTCCTGAAACAGAAATCTCACAAATACAGCAACATTCAGAAGTTCGTGTATTAGTGAAGTCTATAAATAAAACCCTACAAGGAACGGTTCAAGAAATTAGTACATCAGCAAAAAACACTGGTGGACAATATTTTGTAAAAATAAGCTTGGCAAAAACAGACGCAAAAATTCTATCAGGTATGTATGTTACAGTACAGTTTCCTGTAGAAAAACAAGCAGAAACAAACGTAGTTTTAATTCCAACCGAAGCCATTATTACAAACGGACAGCTTTCTGGTGTATATACAGTTAGTCAGAGTAACACAGCCTTATTACGTTGGTTACGTTTGGGAAGAACTTATGGCAATCAAGTTGAAGTTCTATCTGGTTTAAATACAGACGAAACATACATTTTTTCTGCTGAAGGAAAGCTTTTTAATGGAGCAAAAATTAACATTCAGTAGGCAGTTAGTGTTTTCAGTATTCACCAAGTTTTGAAAATGTTGTAGTTATTAAAAAAGATAAATTAAACAAAACGTATTGCGTTAGGGATAGTAGTGAAAATCCTTTTTTTGCTGCCATATATGGCAAAAAAAGATTGAAGCGAATAGCCTGTTAAAACGCCCAAATATAATAAGATATGAAAGAAGGTATCGCAGGAAAAATAGCCAAAGTATTTATGCAATCTAAATTAACAGTGCTGTTAATGATTGTATTCATGGTAGTTGGTGTTTATAGTTCGTTTTTAATTCCGCGTGAAGAAGAGCCACAAATAGATGTCCCTATGGCAGATATTTTTGTGGGATATCCAGGAGCTAGTCCAACAGAAGTGGAATCGCGAGTTATTAAACCTTTAGAGCAATTAATTTCGAATATCAAAGGTGTGGAATATGTATATTCTACGTCCATGAAAGAACAAGGGATGGTTATTGTTCAGTTTTACGTAGGTGAAGATATTGAGCGTAGTTTTGTTAAGTTATACAACGAAATTAATAAGCACATGGATCAAATGCCAGCTGGAGTAACATTTCCATTGGTAAAAACACGTGCTATTGATGATGTTCCCATGTTAGGTTTGACTTTATGGAGTGAAAATTACGACGATTTCCAATTAAGCCAAATGGCTCAAGAATTAGAGGCCGAAATTAAAAAAGTAAATGATGTTGCTATTACCTATAAAATTGGTGGGAGGAATCGGCAGTTACGTGTTGTTTTGGATAGTGATAAATTGGCTGCAAGTGGATTGGATTTCTTGTCAGTTTCAGAGCTGATTAAAGCCAATAACACGCAATTAAGCGCTGGAAGTTTTGATAAAAATGACACCGAATTTTTAATAAAAACAGGTACGTTTTTAAAATCTGCTACAGATGTTGAGAATTTGGTAGTTGGTGTACATCAGAATCAGCCCATTTACTTAAAGCAAATAGCTACAATTATTGATGGTCCAGAAGTACCCCAAAACTATGTGAGTTTAGGTTTTGGTAAAGGTAGTGTAAAAGCATCCGATTACAAATCAGAATACCCTGCAGTTACCATTTCAGTTGCCAAAAGAAAAGGTGCTGATGCCATGAAAATTGCTGAAGTTATAATTGATAAAGTAGACCATTTACGAACCACTTTAATTCCTGATGATGTCCATGTTGAAATTACAAGAAATTATGGTGAGACGGCGTCTCATAAAGTATCTGAATTATTACTGCATTTAATAGGTTCTATTATTGCTGTAACATTTGTAGTCATGCTAGCTATGGGATGGCGTGGTGGATTGGTAGTGTTTTTATCGGTGCCTATTACCTTTGCATTAACATTATTAAGCTATTATATGTTGGATTATACATTAAACCGAATTACGCTTTTTGCTTTGGTTTTTGTAACAGGAATAGTTGTGGACGACTCCATTATTATTGCAGAAAATATGCATAGGCATTTTAAAATGAAACGCCTTCCTTTTAAACAAGCTGCTTTATATGCCATAAACGAGGTTGGAAACCCAACTATTCTAGCAACATTTACTGTTATAGCATCTGTTTTACCTATGGCTTTTGTCTCTGGATTAATGGGGCCCTATATGGCTCCTATGCCAATTGGCGCCTCCATTGCTATGATTTTATCGTTATTTGTAGCCTTAACCATCACACCTTATTTAGGTTATATTTTCTTACGTGAAAAAGAAAAATCTACCATCTTAAATGGAACAGTAAAACCTGAAAAAATTGAAAAACCAATTGAGGAATCTCTAATATACCGACTCTATAACAAATTTGAACGACCACTTATGGAAAATAAAGCTAAACGCTGGTTGTTTTTAGGTGGTACGTTTGCTTTGCTTTTAGCAACAATGATGTTATTCTTTACTAATTCCGTAGCAGTTAAAATGTTACCTTTTGATAATAAAAATGAATTTCAGGTGGTTATTGACATGCCTGAAGGCACTACTTTAGAGCGGACTGCTGTGGTAGCTCAAGAAATATCTCAATATTTATCCACACGTCCAGAAGTGGTAAACTATCAAAATTATGTGGGCACCTCTGCTCCAATAACATTTAATGGTTTGGTAAGACATTATGATTTACGTGGAGGTAGCAATATGGCAGATATTCAAGTAAACTTAATTGACAAAGGTGAACGATCAGAACAAAGTCACGACATTGCAAAACAATTGCGTCCAGACATTCAAAAGATTGCATTAAAATACAACGCCAACGTGAAATTAGTAGAAGTACCTCCAGGACCTCCTGTGTTGTCTACAATTGTAGCTGAAGTATATGGTCCTGATTATCATGAGCAGATTAAAATTGCTGAAAATATTCAAACCATCCTAAATAATACGGATGATGTTGTGGATGTAGATTGGATGACTGAAAGTGATCAAACAGAATATCAGTTTGATATTAATAAGGAAAAAGCTATGCTATATGGTGTGGCACCTCAACAAATTTCCCATACCATGAACATAGCATTATCAAATGGAACCATAACCACGTTATATGATGAAGATGCCAGCAATCAAGTAGGTTTAGTATTAGCTTTAGATGAAAAGGAAAAATCTACTATTTTGGATATTTCGCAATTAAAAGTCAGATCTAAACAAGGAAATATGGTACCTATTGCAGATTTAGTTACCATTAATAAAACCACATCCGCAAAAAGTATTTATCGTAAAAATCAAAAACGTGTGGTCTATGTTCTTGCAGATATGGCGGGAGAATTAGAAAGTCCTGCGTATGCTATTTTGGGCATGGAAGATAAGTTAAAAACCATTTCATTACCAGCAGGTTACGAATTGAACGAAATGTATTTAGGGCAACCCGATTTTGAAGATAATTATACTGTAAAATGGGATGGTGAATGGCAAATTACTTTGGAAGTATTTAGAGATTTAGGCATTGCATTTTTAGGGGCTATCATTCTTATTTACATTTTAATAGTAGGTTGGTTTCAAAACTTTAAAGCACCAATAGTTATGATGGTTGCTATTCCATTATCTCTTATAGGAATAATATTAGGTCATTGGATGATGGGTGCATTTTTCACGGCAACTTCATTTATTGGTATGATTGCTTTAGCAGGTATTATGGTTCGAAATTCGGTATTATTAATAGATTTTATTAACCTACGAACTGCTGAAGGTATTCCGTTAAAACAAGCAGCCATTGAAGCTGGTGCTGTAAGAACCACTCCTATTTTACTTACAGCTGGAACGGTTGTAATCGGTGCTTTCGTGATATTATTTGATCCTATTTTTCAAGGTTTAGCCATATCATTAATGGGCGGAACTATTGTTTCTACAGTATTAACATTATTAGTTGTACCATTGGTTTATTACATGATAGAAAAGAAAAATTATAAATAAATACAGATGGAGAATCCTGACTGTTATTGGGATTTACAAAAAATTACCAGAAAACAATAAAACTTTATTCAAATGAAATTAGTTATAGTAACGGCCGTAGAAGAATTTCAAAAAGATGTATTGAAACTCTTCAAGAAAGCTAACATAGAAAATTTTAGTAGTTCTGATATTGATGGTCACAAAAGTGCACCCAGTTTGCTTTCAACCTCCAGCTGGTTTCCTGCAGTAAGTGGTGGCAATGAGTCTGCTTTATTTTTTTCTTTTACAGATGAATCACGAATTGATGGTTTATTCAATTTAATAAAAGAATTTAATTCAAATTTAGAAACCTACAACCCTATAAAAGCGGTTGTTGTTCCTATTGAAAAATTTATATAATCTTAAAATTAATAATATGTTAAATACTTATTTTAGAGTTATTGTTGGTTTCATGGTACTATTAAGTGTGCTATTAACCGTTTATGTAAACCCTAACTGGATGTGGTTTACAGTTTTTATAGGTGTAAATTTAATTCAATCTGCCTTTACAAAATGGTGTTTATTAGAAACTATCTTACAGAAGTTAGGAGTAAAAAAAGGAGAAACGTCTGGTTGTTCAGTTCCAAATATTAATAAAAACCGTTCAAATTAGTTTACAAAAAAATCGTAATGAAGAAAATTGTATTCATTACGATTTTTTTAATTCTAGTGTTAATATATGATTTTAAACTATTTTTCTTGGAGGGCTGAATCGTAAAATTAAATACCCAAGAACTGCAGAAATTAAGGATGCTAGTAATATTCCAATTTTAGCAGAGTCAATATACTCAGGTGTTGATCCAAAAGCTAAACTTGCAATAAAAATAGCCATGGTAAAACCAATTCCGGCTAAAAATGAAACACCTATAATTTGAATGTTACTAATATTTTCGGGAATACTAACTAATTTTATTTTTTTAGCTAATAAAACAACCATAGGAATACCAATACCTTTTCCTAATACCAAACAAATAATGATATTGGTTGTTAGTGCTACATCCATCTCTGCATCACTACTAATCATTACACCTGCATTTGCTAAAGCAAAAACAGGGATTATAAAATAAGCCACCCAACCGTGAAGACTATGTTCTAAATGTTGTAATGGCGATTGAAATTTATTAGACCAGTCTTCTAAAGAGTCAATATGTTCAATCTGTTCTCTTGATAAAATAGGTTTTTTAAGTACACTAGATTGCTTTATTTTATTGTAAATATCTTCCAAATTATTTAAGAACGTTTCTGTGTAAATACGCTGTCTAACAGGTACCGAAAATGCTAAAAGAATACCTGCAACTGTAGGATGAACACCAGATTTTAAAAACAAAAACCAAACAATAATACCAATAAAAAATAAAAAGAACTTGGAATAAAAGCCTTTAAAGGATGCAAAATAAAGCAAAGCAAGTAAGGCTGCGGCTATTAAAAGTAGTGTGGTATTAATGGCGCCACTATAAAATATAGCAATCACTAAAACAGCTCCAATATCATCAACAATAGCAAAAGCTGTTAAAAATATTTTTAAACTTAAAGGCACACGTTTTCCTAATACATTTAATACAGCTAACGAAAAAGCTATATCAGTAGCCATTGGCACTCCCCAACCTTTAAAAGTATCTGGATTCTGATTAAGTATTAAGAAAAAAACGACAGGAACAATCATACCACCTAGAGCACCAAATAAAGGAAAAGCAATTTTTTTCATGGAATTTAATTCCCCAATTAGCAATTCTCGTTTAATTTCAAGACCAATTAAAAAGAAAAATATGGCCATTAAACCATCGTTTATCCAAAGTATTAATGGTTTTTTAAACTCAAATCCTTGTGTTATAATTCCAATATCGTATTGCCAAAGTTGCTGATAGCTAGAACTGTATCCTGAATTAGCCCAAATGAGCGCAACTAAAGTAGCTAGTAGAAGTAAAAGACCACTAAAACTTTCTATTTTAACAAACTTTTGGAATGGTGTTAGTAGTACCTGTTTTATCATATATTTATCAATATTAGATTTCCAAAGATAAGGGATTAGGCCTAGGTTTAAAAGTAAAATAGTGTTTTTGCCAAACTAGCAAATATGATGTTAAATTATCATATGAGCCGTAAAGCCTCCTTTTTTAAACGAAATTACTTTTACTTGTTAAAATAAGACTCAACACATTTTACTAGACAACTAATTGCTGTAGGCCAACATTAAAAAAGGTATATTAACATGATATGCAATTTGTTCCGTTTTATGGTTTAAGAATAAATGCTCTAAAAACGAATGTTGTTTCCGCATCATACTGAATAACTCAATATTATGGGCGTTAATGTATTCTAAAACAGTTTTCAAATACACATTTTCAGATTTCATAACAAATTCATGGTTGATATTTCTAAAGAATAAATCCAACTCTTGTTGTATGAGCTGTTGTTTGGAATCCATCGATTCAGATTCATTAATATGTAGAATATCAATTTTATAATCGTAATGCTCGGCCAAATCGATTAGTATTTTTAAATCTTTTAACTTGTATGTAGTTTGATATTTTGAAGTAAAAAGAACCTTTTTTATTTGTTTTATCGGGCAATTAAAAGGAATAGCTAAAACCGAAACATGACAACGTTGAAAAACTCGTAAGGTATTACTACCAAAAATAAGTTTCTCCAAATTGGTTACTCCTTTCGTTCCCATAATAATTAAATCTATTTGATGGAGCTCTACGGTTTGATTAATAGCTCCAATTAAATTATCATAGTCTACAATAAGTTCAAACGTATGTAATAAATTATTATACTGGTTTTTTAAAGTTTTTATTAGCGATTCTAATTGTGTTTTAGCATCTGAAATTAACTCACTGTAAATAGATTCAGTTGGTTTACTCTGCATAAGGTCATCAGAAATAAACGTTGAAGACTTTACTACATGCAACACCTGAAAATTACATTCTGCATAAGTGAATAATTCCAAGGCATACTTCATAGCATGTATGGAATTTTCAGAAAAATCGGTTGTCAATAAAATTTGCCTCATGGTTGTCTTCAGTTTTAAAAACTAAAGATACTATTTGAAACGCATATTTAAAATGACAATTATCATTTTCTCTTCAACTTACCTTATCATCATAAAACTGTTCGTTAGTTATAGACAATGATAGTACATTATCGCAATAGCGACTGTGCACAGGAGCAATTACTAATTCCTTGAAAGAAATCAAATCCAATGGTTATCATATGCGTTCCAGAATTATATCCTGCCAAATCATTAATGGTAAATTGATACGCATAAGCAAAATAAAAATTAGATTTCTTTATTCCTGCCATAGGCCCTAGATTAAGAGGATTAAAAAATTGATCATTAAGAAAGCGGTAAGATATACCACCCCAAAAATAATCATCACGTTTATCCAATTTTCTAATTTTAATGTTTAAATCTGTACTAGAACGATCATCGCTATCAAAATATTGAAAGAATACAGAAGGTTCAATTTCTAATAATTTATTGGTTTTGTTTTTAATTACTAATCCAGAATATATTTGATAGTTTAAAAGTAAATCTGGTTCAATGCCTGTAAAATTATCAATATCTTTTGGCAAGATATTATTAACGTTTAGACTGAAATAGAATCCTTTATTTCTATATAAAACCCCTACATCAAAATTATTGTTTGAAATAGATCTATCGTCCGTTACGCGAGGATCGATTATAGGCGACTCATAATTGGTTTCAAAATCTTCTATATCGATTCTAAAACTATTTAAATTATAGGTAAGCCCAAATGAAAGAAATTGATCCGAGTAATAATCTAAAATAAGGTGGTGAGCAAAAGAGGCTTTCAAACCTTTTTGAACCGTTAGTCCATTTCTATCATTATACAAGGATATTCCAACTCCTGAACGATTGGCAATTCTAAAATCCGCATAAACAGATTGATTATCTGGAGCGCCTTTTATTCCTACCCATTGGGTTAAGCCGTTGACTCTAATTCTTAAATTATCGCCAATCCCAGCATAAGTAGGAGAAATAACAAATGGATTATCAGCCAAATACTGTGTAAATACAGGTAAATTTAATTCTTGGCTATAACCTTGAGCTAATACTAAGAAAAGAGAATATATAATTAGTTTTTTCATTTTGAATCGTATTTAAATTTATGCCCTCTTTTTAGTTTATCTATAAAGCGTAAAGTGACCAACAAAATCTCTATCATCTTCAGGGTCGTTTAATCTTACAACATACCAATAATCACCAGTAGGAAGTTCTTTACCATTGTACCTACCATCCCATTTTTCACCTATTCTTAAGGTTGCTATTTTACGTCCATAGCGGTCAAAAATATCAAAGTCAAGATCTGGATAATGAACTGTACATCCTGGCGCCCAACCATCCATGACACCATCGCCATTTGGAGTGAAATAATTTGGGATACACACATCTACATAGTCAAAATGCCTAGATGCTATAGCCACACAGCCATTGCTATCCGTAACGGTAACTGTGTAAGTACCAGATTCTGAAATAATAAAAACATTAGAACTACCATAGTCTTCTCCATTAAGTGTGAAAACATAATCTCCTGAACCACCAGTGGCTGTAGCAATAATTTCATTAATTTCGCCATCGCTTAAAGTCAAGGTTAGCGGATCGAATGTAGAAATATCAAAAAGTTCCGTTCTTTGAATACAACTATTAGTATGTTGAACATCAATATAATGTCCTATTCCTGCTGGAACATCCGTGAAAACATTACTTGCTTGAAAAGGACCACCATTTAAAGAGAAATCTACATCATCTAAATTGGTAATACTCTCATCCACTATAACAGTAACCGTATTACTTGATGCATTATTAACACACAGGTATTCTATCTCTACAGTAGGGTTTATTCTCACAGAATCTGGGAACGGGATAAGCATTTCAGTATCGCAACCAGAACTATCACGTACATAAACAGTATGGTTACCTCCTGCTAGTCCAGTAAAATCGAAATTTGTTTGGCCTAAAGTTCCGGTAGTATAAGGACCATTGTAATTATCTAAACTTACTGAATATGGTGGTGTTCCTCCTGTAATTTCCACACTAAACTCACCATTTAAATCCCCTTCACAAACTTCTTCAATAACTGTTAAAGAGTCGAAAGTTATAAATACAGGACTTGGTTCGTTAATGGTAAAGTTGAGTGTTAAATAACACCCTAATTCATCCTGCACAATAACTTCATAGGTTCCTGGTTCTAAATCTTCAAACACATTGTCATCAAAAAACTGGTTTAATTGTGGTGAAATAGCATATTTAATAATTCCTGTTCCGCCAGAAGCGTTTATCACAACCGAACCATCATTAGCACCAAAACATGTAACATCGGTTGGAACAAATGGCGCTACTAGTGGATTAGAAGGTTCTGTAATGGTTATCGTATTTGACGTTGTTAAACAGTCGCCACTTTCTACTTGTACAACATAGTCTCCTGCTAAAAGTTCAGTAAAAATACCAGGATTGGTTTGAGTGGCAGGAATAACATTTCCTAGTGTATCAAACAATGTATATACATAATTACCTAAACCACCTTCAGCAGTAGCAACAATAACACCAGTTGCGTCTCCTGCACAATTAATTACCGCATTGGTTAACGATAAATTAAGCGTTAAGTCTGGTAATGGATCAATTGTGATTTCGTTAGAAACAATAGCAACACAACCATTAGCATCTTGTACATAGTATTCGTGAGTTCCAACAGGAACTGTAAACGTCGTTGATGTTGTAAATGAACCTAAAACTGGCGTAAAACTAGGATTATCACTATAAATATAAGAGCCTGTGCCGCCAGTAGCGCTTAAGGTAAGCGATGCTTCTGTTAAACATGTCTGCGACGTTTCTTTCACCAAGCTAGCTTGAATTGGAGTTGGTTGTGTAATAACAATATTTGCAGAGGTATAGCTACAACTAAATGCATCTGATACGACTACTTGATACGTTCCAACACCTAAATTTCCAAATACTGGTGAAGTTTGAGGACCAGATGAACTAGTTGTAGGCGACAGCATATTCAGTGTATATGAATAATTACTTCCTTGTCCTCCAGTAGTTGCTGTAACAGTAATAGTTGCATTAGCATCGTTAAAACAAGACAATAAGGTTGTACTTGGCATTATCGTAGCATCAATAGGTATCGGCACATTAAGGGTTACACTATCTGAAGCAATACATCCACCAGCATCCATAACATTTACGGTATAGGTTCCAGCTGATAAATTTTCAAACGTTCCATTTGGCGAAAAAGCAACTGTTGCGGCTCCAGTTAGTTCGTATTGATACGTTCCCCAACCACCAGTTGCTGTAGCTGTAATGGTTCCTAAATCATCTGTACAGGTTACATTAGCTGTTTCTAAAGCAATAACCGATAATGGTTCTGTAGGTGAGGTAATTGTTACGACATTTGTTGTAGTTGTACAAAACGGTGTGGCCGTTTCACTAATTTCTACAGTATAATTTCCAGCTAATAAGCCTGATATGGCTTGTGGATTTGTAGTAGTATTTGCAGCAATTGGTCCTAGAACAGAGGTTCCGGCACTATCAAAAACTTCATAAGTATACGCTCCTGTATAACCGGCTACAGTAATTTCAATAGCACCATCACTATCTCCAAAACAAGTTACCGATGACGTTGCAGAAGCGGAAGCAGTAACCGTATTAAATGGTGAAACGGTATAAGCTGCTGTAGCTATACTACACCCTGTATCTAAATCAGTTACTAAAAAATAATAATCACCTGGAGCTGTAATAGCAAATATATTTGAACCTTGTGGAGTTCCATTTGGTAACATTTCGTATTCAAAATTTCCAGAACCACCCGTAACTGTTATCGCTATAGAACCTGTATTATTACAGTCTATTGGAGTAGCTTCGGCAACAGTTGCTAAAGTTAACGTAGGTAATGGTAATACAGTAACTGTATTTGTAGCATTACAACCATTAGCATCTTTAACATAAATCGTTAGCGTTTGGGTGCTTCCAGTATCAAGAATTTCAAATGTATTGGTGCTAAAATAGTTTACACCATCAATACTATAGGTGTAATTTGGTGTTCCTCCTACTTCTGTAATGGTTAAAATTGAGGAGTTTACTGAACCATCAGCTGCACAAGCAAAATCGGTAGCAGATCCAGAAACAGTTAATGCAGCGGGTTCTCCCACGGTAACATCTGAAGTTGTAGAACAGCCTCTACCTGAATTCACTTGAACGGTATAAGTTCCTGCACCCAGTCCTGTAAACACATTTGAATTTTGAGGAGCTACAACTATTGGTGCAATTATTTCATAAGTATACACAGGGTTATCGTTTCCTGCATCTAAATTTACCGTTATAACACCTTCATTACTACCGTTACAACTCACATCAGTTACTAAAGTTGAGAAACTGACTGGAGTAGCAGAATCTAATGTAATGATTGCATTTTCCGTACAAAGTGTTGTTGCATCTGTGATTGTTACAGTATATGTTCCAGACGGTACACCCGAAAACACGTTACCCGCTAAACTAATAGATGGTGGACTTGGGTTAATAGTATAGGTATAACTTCCCGTTCCGCCTTGAGCGTTTACTGTAATTTCACCATCATCATCAGAACAGGTTGTAATACCTGTAACTGAAGGTGTTAATCCAAGAGGTGTTTCAATGTCTACGTTTACAGTATTTCCACAACCATTTACATCTCTTACTTGAATAGTATGATTGCCAGAGTTTAAATTCTGTATTGTAAATGGAACGGTTTGTACCTGAAAAGCACCTCCATCAATACTAAAGGTATAAGGTGGCATACCAACTGTTGGCATTGTAACATCTATTTCAAATGAGCCTTCAGCTGTATTACATTGGTTATTTACGATTGCTGAAATTACTGGTGCAGGATCCATTGGTAATACTAAAACAGGAGTTGTTTTGATACAACCATAAGCGTCCATAGCATGTACATAATAACTATTTGCATCCATGTTAAACGTACTCGTTGAAGCCCAAGAAGGATCGGTTGCTGGAGGTGCTGCAGCTGTTGTAGTAATTTGATACATATATGGCGGTGTACCATTTGAAGCTATAGCACTTATTACTCCAGAATTAGGATTACAATTTGCATTCTGATCTACCGTAGCCGTAAGACTTAATTCAAAAGCAGATTCAGTAATATTAAAAGGAATTGTTACCACACTACAACCTGTATTAGGACCTGATGTTTCACGTATTAAAACAAAGTAATTACCAAATGGTAAAGGTCCTAAATTGGTCACTGGTAAAGACCCATTAGCAGGTACTGTACCAGTTCCATTTACACCTGTTGTTATTAATGATAATGAATCAAAAATCTCATATGTAACATTGGTTGCAGCAGTATAAGTACTATTAATTATAAATGATACATTACCATCTGCACTACCTGTACAGGTAATATTATTAGCTGAGACAGCTGTAGCCGTTAATGTTGAATTTGTAGGAATTGGACTCGTTGCAGTTTCAAAATAACTACAACCAGTTGACGAATCATAAACAATAAACGTATATGTAACGCCTGGTAATAAATTATTAAAAGTAGCAGATCCCGGAGTCAATTCAGGAATCCATGATCCACCTGGAGCCGTACCTGTTGCAGGGTAAAGACTAAAATAAAAAGGCCCAGAACTAATTAACGTTGTACCAATACTCACAATTGCTTCTCCTCCTGAAAGGCAATCAGCTGTTGCTGTAATATTAATATCTAAATCATCTGGTGGTGATGCCACAAGTACATCTTGAATTAACACGGAACAACCGTTCGCATCAACCACATTTATTTGATACAATCCAAAATCAACGACATCAAAACTTACGGAAGTTGTTCCGGCGTTATTAAGTTCAGAGTTATTATAACCATTAGTGCCTGTTACAAAATAATTATAAGGTGGTGTACCTCCTGTAACGCCATCAATAATAACAGACCCTTGTGACACACCACTTGGGCTACACGTAATTGGAACCGCATGATGGGTAACATTAATTGGTGTTGGCTCTGCTATGATTATAGTTTTTGTATCCGTACAAGAATTATTATCGGTTAATGTAATGGTATAAGAACCAGCAGAAAGACCTGTAGTTTGAGTTCCATAATCGAACCCTGTTGTCGTATTATAAACATTTATAACAAATGCAGGCTCTCCCACTGTTGAGTTGATTATGACATTAATAGCCGCATTTTCATCACCATTACATAATATAGGTTGTGTTTGGGTTACTGAAGTAATTTCTGGTAGAGTAAGCGTATCAATTGTATTTACAGGTGAAAGTGCCGTACAGCCTTGTGCATCAGTAATTTGAAATTGATAAGTTCCATCGTTAGGTGTAGCATACGTAAAAGGCGTACCTGTAGCTCCTAAATTAGTAAAAACGCCACCATTTATAGATACCTCATAGGTATATGGAGGATAACCACCTGATATAGTACCTGTAATAACCGCATCTGGTGATGCTGTACAATCCAAATCTTTTGTAACGACAGTACTTATAGCCAATTGAGGCGCTATAGTTTCAGCAGGTAATGTATATGTACAGCCGTTTGCATCACTTACTTCAATAGTGTATGTACCAGGAACTAAATTATTAAAAATATTATTTGCTGTAAATGGCGCACCATTAATACTATATTGATACGGTGCCAAACCACCCGATGCCGTAACCTCCAGAGTTGCAGCATTGGTGGCATCGTAACAAAAATCAGAAGTTAAAGCTACTGTTGCTATTGGATTTGTTGGAACAACTAAATTAAAAGTAGCTGTTTCCGTACACCCTTGAGCATCAATAACTGTAGCTGTATAGGTCCCAGTTTGCGTTAAATTCACAAACGTATTACTTGTTTGCGCAGGAATTACAGTACTATCTGGCAAGGTGATACTATAAGAGTTTCCTCCCCAACCTCCTGTAGCATTAATAACAACTTGACCACTACCGTTACAAGTAATTGGACTTATAGTTGTTGAAATGTTTAAAGCTGAAGTTGGGCCATCAACGGTCAAGGTAGCTGTCGCTTCACAATTAGTTGTAGAATCGGTAATAACAATGGTATAGTTATCAGCTGATAAACCAGTTAAAACAATTGGTGATGTTCCTGCTGTAGATGCACCGCCATTAAGTGTGTATGTGAATCCTGTTGATCCAAACACTGTAAATTGAATGGATCCATCTGAATCTCCAAAACAGGAAATATTGCTAATATTTTGTCCTACAACCGATAAAGCTGGTAATGGATTTATGGTATAAGACTCAGAATAAGTACAATCGTTTTCATCGCTGACTTGAAAGGTATATGTTCCTGGTGTTAAACCAGCAAACACGTTAGATGTTTGATACGGTGTTGCTTCTGAAGTTGGCGCAATTATTTGATACTGCAAAACTCCATAACCTCCCGTAGTTCCTGTAATTGTTATAGTTGATGTATTTAAAGGACAGGTTAATGGCGAGCTATCAAAGGTTAAGTCTGTTGGTGGAGTTAATGTCTCTATAGTGATACTATCAGCTATAAAAGCACATCCACTAGCATCTTGAACTGTAACAGTATAGGTACCATTTATAAGGCCAGTAAACGTATTACCAGACTGAAATGTAACACCATCTATACTATAGGTGTAAGGTGGTGCTCCTCCAGAGACTCCAGTTACGGTAATTTCACCATTTGTTGTACATGTATACGGTGCAGTTAATGTTACCGTTCCTGTAACAGGATCACTTTCAGTAATGGTAACCGTTTGAACATCGGTAACACACACATCGGTTCCTGTAGTGTATTGAACAACTACATCGTAATTTCCAGCTGCAAGTGCTGTAAACACATTAGAATAAACAAACGTAGTACCGCCATCAATACTGTACATTAAACTATTTCCGTTTGGATTGGTCACATTTACTGTAATGGAACCATTTTCTGCGCTTGCACAAGCAATATTTGTTTGATCTATGGTGAATTCAGGAGCTAAAGATGCTTCAACTGTAATAGAAGTTGTGGCCTCACAGTTATTAGAATCTATAACTGTAATGTCATACACACCAGGTGCTGTAACAACAATTTCAGGTACGGTTTGAAATACCGTTGTACTATTTACGAAATAAAAATAAGGTGGTGTTCCGCCATTAGCATACACAGTAATTTCGCCATCTGTACACGTTAAAGGACTTGTTAAAGCAGATGTTGCTGTTAATAAAGATGGTTCTATAATTTCCACATCTTCAGTATGTGTACAGCCATCTTCAGTTTCCACTACTGTTGTATAAACACCAGGGTTTAAGTTTGAAAAGGTATAGTTATTTTCTGTTATCGGTCCAACACTATTCACTAGTGTAGCGCCTTCATAGATATAGAAAAAATATTGTGGACGAACGTCATTTGCAGCTAAAGTAATATTTCCTTTATCACCATAACAAAGTGGCTGTGCAACTGTTAATGAAACAGTAAAGTCTCTTTCTCTTATTTGAACATCTGGTACAGTAAACACACACGGATTTGTGGATGCTCCTATTTGTCTTATATAAACTGTATAGGTACCAGCAGTAGTAATAGGAAACACATTACTTGCTTGATACGTTACACCATCAATACTGTATTCATAACCATTAGGCACACCTCCTACTGTAATCTGACCTGGTGTAGTACAAATAATATCATTACTAGTAACTGTTGGATTTAATACGTTTTGATACACATTAAAATAGAACTGATTAAAACAACCACCTTCATAATTAATGGTCAGTCTAAATTGCCCTGAAGTATTAGCTGTAAAATTTGAACCTGTTCCTACCTGATTCCAAGTACAGGCATTATCTTCATTAGCACAATCTGCATTTGAAACTGGCGTACAACTGCTCTCATCCAATTGTTCCCAAATTAATGATGAAGCATCCGTAATTTGAGTTTCAATTAATGTAAAATCATTTGCACCACATAAAAAGATATTTGGCAATAATTTCCCATCGTTTGGACAGGTAACCACTTCATCAGCAAAAGGAATTACAGGGTTCGTTAAAGTAGTTCCTCCATAATTTGTTACTATAAATGTCTGATCAATAGATTGACAAGGAGCAATTGCTGTATTATGAACATAATAAGTTCCAGTTGCATTAACTGTTATAGTTTGGGTAGTTCCTATTACGGGTGTACCAGTTGGACTAGTTGACCATGAATAAGAATCATAACCATTTCCCGCAGTTAATTGAACGGTATCTCCACAAAGGATAACGTTTTCAACAAATGCACAGTCCAAATCAGCAAGAAAATTAGTAGCTTGAGGTATAATTAAACAGCCTGTATTGGTGTTTAAACTTGGATCATCTGTAATTATAAAATTAGGGTTTTCTATACCACCGTAGGTAGCGAAGGCTTGGTTATTAACAATATTTGAACAGGCATCAGCTAAACTGTCGCAACTTTCTACCACTTGTACATGAATTCGAATTTCAGTGACGGGATCTCCTTGTTCTACAATAGAATTATCAACATTAAAAATTAGTTCCCTAGTAGTAGGATTGTAACTTTGGACGGTAACTCCAGGTGGCAAAACCCCTAAATCTGCTGGATAATTGAAAATAATATTAATAGGAAGGACATCTCTAATCGTTAGATTGTCAGCATCATCATTACCAGTATTACTAAATCCTATTACATAATTTAATGATGTTCCCAAACCAACGGTTTGACCGCCAATATCATTTCCAAAATCATCTTCAACGATTTTAGTTAGCACAATTTTAGGTTCAATAATATCTACAGCAAAGGCACAGAAATAAGCAAAATACTGATCTTGATTACTTTCTAATCTAATGGTAGCATTCGTGTCATTATTTCCAATAACTGTATTCCCTGGATTCGGAATAACCATTATACCTGTATCAAACCCTAACGTATTGGCACTATTAGGTACTCTGTTATTTACAGGAGTAGCGTTTAATTGTGTAACCGTCGAGTTAAAAAAGTTATTGGCCGGACGGTCTACTGCAGACATGGTCACACCATTTAATTTCAACCTATCATTTTGAATAGGACTATCTCCTTCTAAAGCAGCAAAAGCAAAGTTTGCTCTAACGGGAACAGGCGCTGGAACTGTTCGGAATCCAGAAACAGGTATATCTGCATTTACGGAACTATTTATAGAGCTAAATCCATCAAAACTTGTAATAGATTTCCCAGGCAACGTAGGATCTTCAAAAACAATAAAAAGAGACCAACCAGCTGATAAACCTGTTCCATTGTAAGGGTTAAAATCAGACGTTTCTCCGACTGCAGTAGATACATTTCCTACAGTATAAGTACCTAAATTATTTGCTAAACTCGTAACAATAGAGGTCACATCTGCATAACATGAATATGGATAACTACTTCCAGTTTCAACACCATTAGCTTCATAAATAACAGTACCTACAATATCATTATAACCACCAGTGGGCCCTTTGAACTTGACACTTGTAATTGGGTCGTTTCCGTTTGTTACGGCTCCCCAATACAAGCCAGCATGAACAATTTGGTAACAGCCTGGATTTGGGATTTCTAAATCGGCACTTGTAGAGTTAAACGTTGAAGCATCACCATCAATATCAATATATTGCATATCAACGTTATGGTTATAAACAGAGGTGTCGTTAAATGGATTATTACTAGGTCCTAATATATTATTACCTATGAGACGAATATCGCCTTTTAAATCTCTGTTGAATCTTGGTGTAAAGGGCACAAAGTTTTGAGCAATGGATTGCATGCTCAAGAGAAGTATGGTTACAACAATGCCAATCTTAAAAAAAGTAGGTTTTTTCATGATATTTCAATTTATATAATCACTTAATCTTCTCAAGGGGCATTAATAGGATTAAATGAGGGCTTTTATATGTTTATTAATTCTCTATTTTAACTACAGACATTTTATTATTATATGGTTTATTTCCTTTCGTATCCAACGCATTCATGGCATCTTCTACATAATCGAATTTTTGATAATAGATGTAATACTTACTGGTATTTACATCAAAAAAGAAATTAATATTTGATTGTCCTGCAGACACTGCTTTTTCTAAAAAAGCATCTCTTTTGTTAACGTTTTCGTGCACTGCAACAATCATATAGTAACCGCTTTCTACATTTTGAACACCTTTTAAAATTTGCACATTGCTGCTTTGCTCTTCTCCTGAATCAAAATCTTCAGCTGTCAAAGGTTCTGTGCTTAATGGTGTGTTTCTTTTAATTCTCTCCAATGTTGCCATATCTTTGTTATACCGATCCTTCTCATTATCGTAAAGCGCACGTTTTATACGTCGTTTCCTTTCAATTTCTGTCGCAATTTTAATAGATTCTAAAGTAGAAACTAAATTGGCTCTTGTTCTTTCTGACTCTTCTTGTTCTGCTTTTAAATTTTTAATAGTCTCTAAATAATACTTACTGGTTTCATCATTTTTATTTGAACCTTTTTGAATTCTCTGTATATAAAGGTTTTCTAATTGTTTAATTGTTTCTTGACGTTTATTGATAATATTATCTAAATCCGATTTCAATGCTTCAATAGCTCTGTTCTCTGCCGTGATACTCTTAAATGGTTTTGGTTCCATAAAAATACCTTGTTCACTTAAGTCATTTTCTTCTTTAAGATCTTGCAAATCTTTATTTTTAGTAATGACAACTTCATTAAGTCTTACCAAAAGGATTTCTTGTTCTTTTTCGGAATCTTTGGAAGCTTCGGTTAGAGTGTACATGGATTTAGCTAAATCATCCTTTTGCGTAATTCTTGTATCTGTTTCTACTGCTATAGGTGTAGTAGCCATGACTTCAGTTGCAAGTTTAGCTTCTTCTTCAGCTTGTTGTTGAGCGGCTGTTTCAGCTGCTAGTCTGGCTTCCTCTTCAGCTTGTTGTTGAGC
>NZ_FOVN01000002.1:0-93979 GCF_900115185.1 Algorimicrobium echini | reverse complement strand
TCTTCAGCTTGTTGTTGGGCTGCTGCTTCGGCTGCTAGTCTAGCTTCCTCTTCAGCTTGTTGTTGTGTTACTGTATCAACGTCTGCCTGAACTTGGGTATTAGTATTGGTTTTTGATTCTGCCAATGCGTTTGCTTTGGCTTCCCTTTCAATTCGGGCTTCCTCTCTAGCTTCTTCTCTGGCTAGTGCTCTAGCTTCAATTGCTAATCTTTTTTCTTCTAATTCTAAAGCTCTTTGTTCTGCCAACTCTACTCTAGCTTCAGCATCTAACTTTGGTTTGCTGGATGAAGCAAGTGTGCGCTTTTTCTGTTTTTTAATTAGTAAGGCTTCTTCCCTATCGTCACCACTGTATTTAAATCTGTTTCTAGTATTAAATTTATAAGCCAAGGTAAATTCATGTGAAGAACCAAATGTGGCTAAATCACCTATGGCTTTTTCATAATTATACTCCAACGAGATTTGTTTGGTAACATTCATTCCAATACCTCCTGTTATGCCATAAACAGAATTATAGCCCAATTGCCCCCAAATACCTCTTGGAACCATTAACATAGCAATACCTGAAAAAATAGCTTGATCCTTTTTAAATTCTGATTTAAATAAGGCCGAAAATTTACTTTCATCAAAAAAGCCTCGACTACTCATATATCCGGTATACATAATATGAGCCTGAATACTTTGTTGTGGATCGTCCTTAATTATTTCTGATGTATTTAAATTGTATTGAACAATATTATTTACCGAAAGCCCAAAATCGAAAAACACCAATCCGTAATTGATACCTGGACTAACTGTAAAAATGGAGTTTTTAGAAATATTATCTAACGAAGGATCTGGCTGATTTGTAATAACATTTCCTTCATTAATACTACTGGTATAAAAACCAAGGTTTAATCCAAAAGTTAAATTACTATCTGCTTGAAGTTGGGCATTGTAAGCAAAGTTTAAAATACCACCAAACGTGGTTAAAACACCATAATTTTGTTGAAATAAGCCAACACCAACACCAATATTTTCACTGTAGCGACCCGTATAATTTACTAAATAATTTACTGGTGCATCCTCAAATTGCACCCATTCTCTTTTATTTGTTATATTAATATACGTGTTCTGTTCTCTAACAAAACTGAACGTTGGATTTATTATATATCTATTAAATTTTAATGAACTTCTTACTGGTATAGCTAACGACACAACACCATCCTCCTGGGAAAAGGAAAACTGTGTAGTACACAAGGTTATAGCTAGAACGAGTAAAAATGCTCTCATGTTATTTTATAATAGTTATTGAACCTTTTTTGGTTTTATTATCAGTAGTGGTAATCACATAGTAAAAAACAGGATTTACACTATTAAAATTGATTTCGTTTTCTGGCCAATTATTTTGATAATCGGTTGTTTTTAATGAGACCTTGCCGTAAGCATCCATAATTATTACTTCCGTATTGGTTCCACTGACATAGTCATTAGGAATTATCCATGTATCGTTGATGCCATCGCCATTTGGGCTAATCATATTTGGAATTTTCGCTACTTCAGGAAATAGATCTTCTGGTGCTTCTATTTCAAATAAAAGCTCTTCTGAAACTATACACCCTGTTGTTTGATTGATAACAACTTTATAATTTCCGAAGTCAGTAGCATCATAGGTGTTTTCAGTGGCATCAGGAATAAGAATATCATTTAAATACCATTGAAACTCTGGATTATTAGCAGAAGTCGTTACTTCCACATATAATGTATCTCCTTCCTCCATGGTGTTCACTTCGTTTACATTTAAATCACTTGTAAAACCTTCACTCACTAAATCAATAGTAGCTGTTGTAGAACAGCTGCCTAGATCAATATTAACTGAAAAAGTACCTGATTCCGTGGTATTAAAAGTTTGATTTGTTGCACCAGAAATAGCTTCACCATTTAAAAACCATTGATAACTATTTCCTTCTGTAGTTGTTAATGTTGTAGGACCTCCAGCTGGACAAAACGGATTTCCCAAACTAGACACAATGGCAGTAGTTGAGCCTGAAGTAGATTCTGATACCGTAACACGATTAGAAAACGAATCAGAGGTACACGTACCATAGTCTGTTTCTACAAAATAAGTTCCTGGCTGACTAACCGTTAAGGTTTCACCATCTGCTACAAAGACTGAAGTTGAAGGACCTGTTGCTCGGTACCACTTAAAATTTAATGATGGATAATTTAAAGGAGAATCGTTTAATCCTGTGCCAGGATTATCTATTGTTAAAACATAACTTCCACCTGCACAATAGGTAGCAACTGGAATTAAATTGTTAATTGAAAACGGGGTGTCTTGTATTTTATAGTAAGCAGCAAATGTAGACGACCCTGAGCTTGTGGCAACAGGAGCCGTACTTTTTATGCGTATTCTGTATGATTCACCAGATGTATTGGTTGGTAAACCAAAACTTAAAGTAGCTGGTGAAGTTGTAATTGCTCCTGCAGTAGAAGTAGCTACCACAGTAGGTGTAGCAAAACTTCCTGTAGCATCTGACAATTCCACTTGGAATTGATTGGTAGGGTTTAATCCAGATTCAGGAGAAAAACTAAAAGTAACATTAAATGTGTTAAATGAGTCATTAGCACAAGCCTGTGTAAAACCAATATTTGGAACACCAATTGCTATTTGAGCTTTCGTGTTCTGAATACTTATAAGAACAAAAAAACACAATACAAAAAAAGATTTTTTTACAAAAGTAGTTTTATTCATACGCTATCAATATTGGTAATCTATACTAAACATGAGTTTATTTCTAAACGTCCTGTTTGTAAAGTTGAGGGAGATTTATTTATAGGATTAATTAAACAAAAAATCAAAAAAGAAAATTCATTTAATACATTGGGTTTGTTAAAAGTTGAGAAATTAATCGTCGTTAGATGCTATAATTTTATTGATACGTAATCTGTAATCAGGTTTTCTGGAATCCGTTATATCTATAAATGTTTCAACATCCATACCTTTAGAGTAGACATTAAAGAAACTACTATTTCCATACCAGCTTTCTAAATCTTCATTATTAGATTTATATTCCGTAAAAATGTTTCCGTTGCAATTATTGAAATACATTTCTGTAAATCTCACTTTATCCAACGTTTCGCTATTAATTGGAATTTTATTTGCCAAAAGTACAGCAGGATTAAACCCGGAAATGACACTTTTATTCATATCTAATTCAGCAAATTCATCTATAAAAATAGCTTCTTTAACTAAACCTAGTTCTATTTCAGATTGTAGTTTGTTACTGGCATTTATGAATGTTAAGTTAGTAGCTAAAACTGAAGTCTGCTTTTTTGAAAAGTCAATTTCTTCTCTGTCGTTTTTAAAAGAAGCCACATTTAAGCATCTAGAACCATCAGGACTAGACACATATGATGATCTAACAGCCAAGGAATTGTATAAATTACTTTGTGCTCCATAATTAAAATTATAGTCTATTCTATTAGATTTGTAAGAAACGGCTTGACTTATATTTACTTGTCCGCCATACACATCGAAAGAATTACCAGCAGAAAAACTAACCATGATATTTTCTAATACTGTTTGGCTACCAACACCTGCCAATAGTAAGGCATTAAAATTATCACCGTCTTTTAATTTTTTTCCAGCATATTCAATTCTTACATAACGCAAAATACCTGAATTACTTTCTGTGTTTTCGCCTCCATAGCTAATATGATCATAAGAAGCAGCCTTAAAATCGTAATTCACAGATGAACCATTTCCATATTTATTAATAGGTGCATCTCCTAAAATAATGATTCCGCCCCAATCGCCAGCTTTTTTTACACTTCTATTAGAAGTAAAAACTATAGGGTCTGTGGCCAAGCCATCTGCTATAATGGTTGCGCCTTTGGAAATGATTAATGAACCATGAGATTTAAAATCTCCAATAATAACAGTTCCAGGTTCTATAAATAGTGTGGCACCATTAGTAACAAAAACATTTCCTAATAGCAAATAGGTGTTTTTCTTTACCAATTTGGTATCGGTTGTAATTGTTCCAGTTAAAATTTCTGTGGCTTCACGGTATTCGTTTAATTCAGGTTTAAATTCTGTCCAAGAATCTAACCAATTACTAGTGCCAATAATCCCTTTTTCTTGTTGGGAGAAAGAATTAGAAAACACTAATAAAAAAATGCATAAGAGTTGGGGCAAATTTTTCATAGTTAAAATAGTTATTTATTAATCATAAATATTCTTTTTATTATAAATCAAACATAAATATAAATTCCACCAAACACAAATAATAACGACGAAATACATAAATCAATTTGTTTTTAAAGTATTTTCTTACAGAATTGGTGTTACTTCTTGATTTAGGCTGCATGAATTGTAATATATACTTCAAGTTGGGCTTGATAAAGAAGATGATATCTTTGTTTAAGTCCTGCTTCTATAAAATGATTTCCAGAAAACTGTAAATTGATACACTAATAAAAGGTATGAATTATAACATTAAATGAGAAAACAGATTATATAACAAAATTTTAGTTTCTTTATAATAAACTAGAATCTGTTGTTTTCGCTATAAATATGAAGCGCCTTTAAGGTTTCCTCATAGAACAAGATTGCAGCAATTAAATTAGATCTATCGGAATAGGGCAAAATTTTATTCTGAAAATCCATAGTACTTAAAAAGTAATCTCTAGTAGCATCAATTTGGGTATCTAATGCCGTTCTATTGTCTTTCGTATCTGGAATACCAAAAGTAGACATGGTTACACCAGGCTTTGTTGCAAAAGCGATATACGGTAAAATTTTAATGATAATTTCAATCCGTTCATTATATAGTCCAAGCAAAACACCTTTTTGCATCTGCTCAAGTTCTTTTCTATCATGATATTTAGAAATACCAACATCTTGGCTAATAATACTTTTTGGGGCATCTTTATTTTGAGCAGTTGCAACGCCTGCCATTAAGAGACAGGTTAAACAAAATAGAGTAATTTTAGATTTCATGTTGTAGATTTAGGGGTTTAATATCACAAATTTATGTAATTAAACGAAAAAAACAAGCATTTTGTCGATTATTTCATGTTTGTACAACATTTTTATGTTTATGACGAGAAATTGATTCTCTAACATTCAGAAAATTATATATTTAAGAAAACTTTAAGAATATCTTCAATACTTAAAATGATAATATTTTTTTCAACCTTATATATTTACGGCACAATAAATGTTAGTACCTTCGTTATATTAAAAACTAAACTATATGTATAAATATTTTGTCCTTTTGCTGCTTTTTGCATCCACACTAGGTTTTACGCAAAACACAGCGGTTTCAATGACTGAAACATTAAAATTTACAGCTGCCTATAACATGTCTGGGATTATGACCGATTTAGCTGAAGTAACGATGGAAACCAGTCCAGTTAAAACATCAAAAGCCACATTGCTACGCTTAAAATGCACCGCAACCACTTACAGTAAATGGGATAATTTTTTTAAAATTCGCGACTTATATGAAAGTTATGTGAGTCCAACAACCTTAACACCATACCTATATAAACGTGATATTAATGAAGGTGGCTATTATAAGTTTATGCAATATAAATTTAAACATAAGACTAAAACAGTTGAAAGTATCAAGAAAAAACGTCGTGGTGATGGTACGATTTGGGAAGAAAAGAAAAATTTAAATATAGGTAGTTCTACCAATGATATAGTAACAACTATCTATAAAATTCGAAATTTAAATTTAGATCAAGCCACAAGTGGTAAAAGTTTTCCATTAACAGTACTTTTTGATAATAAAGAATATAAAATTACAGTAGTGTATTTAGGGACCGAAGCCATAAATACAGCAATAGGTAAAAAATCTTGTTACAAATTAGGAATTTCAGTAACTAACAGTTCCGTATTGAAAGGTTCTAATGATAATTTATTGTGGTTAACTGCTGATTCAAATAAAGTGCCTGTCTTTGCCAAATTTAAAATTGCTGTTGGCAACGGAGAATTAAAAATTAAATCGGCTTCTGGATTAAAAAACTAAAACTATTATGAGAAAACTATTTATAATTTTAAGTTTAATTGCAGCCGTTTTAGCGGTTATTCTATCGGTTTTACCATTATCAAACCTGGCATTCATACCTGCCATATTAGCACTTGTATTTGGTTTAATAAGCTTTTATTTATCTAACAAGCATAATAAACCAAAACACAGTATTAAGCTTGCTTTTTTACTCACCATAATCGCATTATCTTTAACTACTTACAAGGCAATATTTAGTACTTCAGAGGTTGGTAATACAGAACAATTGGAAGAAACAGAACAAAAATCTGAAGAAGAAGCCATTGAAGAGTTGGAAGATTTAGATATTGAGGACATAGATTTAGAGGACTTAGAGGTTGAAGAAATTGATATAGAAGATATTGACATGGAAATCTAATGACATTATTATCTTACAATTTTGAAAGATAATACTTCGGTATTATCTTTTTTTTTGCTTTATTTATAAGCTAAAATGCTATTAATGAAAGGACTTGTTATTGCTTCGGCACTTACATTAGTTGGTTCTTGTGCCACAACCCGATATTCAACAAAAATTGAAAACATAAAAAACAATATCCAATTAGCCGATAGTGTTACGGTTATGCGCTATGCTAATACCATTACAGCCAAGGAATTAAAAACCCACCTGTACACCTACGCTTCCAATGCCTTTGAGGGCCGAAAAACCGGAGAACCAGGTCTGAAAAAAGCTGCACAATTTTTAAAAACATACTATCAGTCTCAAAATATCCCTTCACCCATCAAGGATTCTATTTACTACCAATCTATTTCAAAAGACTATTTACCCAATAATATAAAATCAACTGAAAATGTACTCGCCTTCATTAAAGGCGCTGAAAAACCAAACGAAGTTGTTATAATATCTGCACATTTAGACCATTTAGGAATTGAAAACAACCAAATTTTTAACGGTGCAGATGATAACGGATCTGGTACAACAGCACTTATGGAAATGGCACAAGCCTTTCAATTAGCAGCAAATGATGGCATTTTACCTAAACGCAGTATTTTGTTTTTACATGTAACAGGCGAAGAGTTGGGTCTTTACGGTTCTCGTTATTATATTGAAAATCCAATTTTCGATTTAGACAATACCATTGCCAATTTAAATATTGATATGATAGGTAGAGTTGACGAAAAACACCAAGCAAACCCAAATTATATTTACCTTATTGGAGCAGATAGGATTAGTAAAGAACTACACTTTATATCTGAAAAAGTAAATAACACCTATTTTAATTTAGATTTAGATTATACCTATAATGACGAAAACGACCATAACCGTTATTATTTCAGATCAGATCACTATAAATTTGCTTTGCATAATATTCCTGTTATTTTCTATTTTAATGGCGAGCATCAAGATTACCATGAAGCAACTGATACACCAGATAAAATTGAATACGAATTGCTAGCAAAAAGAGCTCAACTCATTTTTATTACAGCATGGCATTTAGCCAATAAGGAACATGATTTAATTCATAATGATGACATGTAATGGCGTGTTAAAGTTTGTTAAATGTAAATAGACTTTTAATTGAAATGAGTGGTTTTTTCGTAATATCGCATATCACACCTTTTATTTTATTAAACAATTAATATTACTGACCTATTATTATGAAAAAAACAGTCATTTTTTTAAGTGCTACTCTTTTAGCATTTAGTTGCGGATCAACACAGGAAAAACAAGTTGCTACTAAAGCATCTGAACCTGCAAATCCTATTGAATACGCCAATACTATAACATCTGCGGAATTAAAAGATATGTTATATACTTATGCTTCTGATGAATTTGAAGGCAGGAACACTGGCGATAAAGGTCAGAAAATGGCTGTTGAATATTTAAAGCAACAATACATTTCAATGGATGTTCCCGCAGCAAAACAAGACGGTAACTATTTTCAAAATGTCCCTCTAGAAGTTATGGAAGCACCTAAAGTGAACTTAACTGTTAATGGGAAAGAATTTAAAATGGTTGATGATTTTGTTTCCGCTTCAACATCTAACAATGGATCATTATCAGTTAATGATATTGTTTTTGCAGACTATGGAATTGATGATGAAAAGTATAATAGTTACGCAAACCTTAACATAAAAGGTAAAGTGGTTTTAATTAAATCTGGCGAACCAAAAATGGCAGATGGAAACTATGTGATTAGTGGAACGGATGAAAGTTCAAAATGGTCTAATTTCAGACAAGAATATGCAGCAAAACGCGATGCAGCAAAAGATCGTGGTGCTGCTGCTGTTTTATTCTATTACCCTGAAATTTATGCTATGGCAGCTCAACGATTTGGTGGTTCTAGCGGAAGAATGTCTTTAAGAGGAGATGCTGATACCATGTTTTACTTTTTAATTAATACAGATTTAGCCAAAGCTATTCTACCAACAATTGAAACAGCTACCAAATCAGAAACACTTGATGTACCAATGAATGTTGAGTATATTAATGCTTCTAATGAATTCTCTTCTGAAAATGTTGCTGCTTTTATTAAAGGCTCTGAAAAACCAGATGAAATTATTGTTATTTCGGCACATTTAGATCATGAAGGCATTAAAAATGGCGAAATCTATAATGGAGCTGATGATGACGGTTCTGGTACTGTAGCTGTAGTAGAAATTGCTGAAGCGTTTAAAGCAGCAGTTAATAATGGACACAGACCAAAACGTTCCATATTATTTTTACATGTTACTGGTGAAGAAAAAGGCCTTTTAGGTTCCCGTTACTATACAGATACAGATCCTATTTTTCCGTTAGCAAATACGGTAGCCGATTTAAATATTGATATGATTGGCCGTACGGATCCAAAACGTACTGAAGGTTCCGATAATTATATTTATTTAATTGGTAGTGATAAATTAAGTACCGAATTACACAATATCTCTGAAGAAGTTAATAAAACTTATATGAATATTGAATTAGACTACACGTTCAATGATGAAAATGACCCTAATCGTTTTTACTACCGTTCAGATCATTACAATTTTGCTAAAAATAATATTCCTGTAATCTTTTATTTTAATGGAACGCATGATGATTATCATAAGCCAAGTGACACACCAGATAAAATCCGTTATGATTTATTAGAAAACAGAACCAGACTCGTATTTTACACAGCATGGGAGTTAGCAAACCGTGACAACAGAATAAAAGTAGATAAGATCGTTGAATAACATTAAAACATAAAGTATTAAAATAGCCTTTTAGACAACATCTAAAAGGCTATTTTTTTTACTGTAAACAAATCTTAAACATGTATATTTTATGCGCTCTTTAGTCATTTGAAAGAGCTCAATAAAACAAGGTAATAGCAACAAAAAAAGCCTTTCAGAAATCTGAAAGGCTTTATCATTTTGGGTGGAAGACGGGATTCGAACCCGCGACCCTTGGTACCACAAACCAATGCTCTAACCAGCTGAGCTACAACCACCATTTTAATAGGTGTGCAAATGTAATTTAAATCCTTTTTTCTACAAAGTTTTTTTTCAAAATTATTTTAAATCAAACAAACTTTTTACAGCTGGATAGCGCTCTACTGTAAATCCTTCAGCATGATTAACACCAACAATTCTGCCTAAATCTCTAGCTCTATAGTCCACACTATCAGTGAAATTCTTACTTGAAATAGGTGTTTCAGGCTCTTTACTTTTAGCATTAAAAAACTGGGTTTTATACGCATAAACAGCTTCTAATTTTTTTTCTATATAATCAGAAATATCAACTACAAAATCAGGTTCTATATGTTTCCATTGTATGTAATGATAAACAAACTTTGGTCTCCAGGGTTCTTGATAACCATCAAAGTCTTCACATTTAGTGTCAATTTTAAGCAAACCGCTTAAAAAACAAGCGTCACTAACTAATTGACTCCCTTTTCCATGATCAATATGTCTATCTGTTACTGCATTACAAAGCACAATTTCTGGCCTGTACTTACGAATCATTTTAATAATCTCTATTTGATGTTTACGGTCGTTTATAAAAAATCCGTCTGCAAACTCCATATTATCTCTTATGCTTACACCCAATATTTGCGCCGCATGAGCCGCCTCATTATCCCGCGTTTCAGCAGTCCCTCGGGTTCCTAGCTCGCCACGTGTTAAATCAATTATACCAACTTTTTTTCCATTGGCTATTTCCTTTGCTATAGTTCCTCCACATCCTAACTCTACATCATCAGGATGAGCACCAATAGCTAAAATATCTAACTTCATATTGCTTCTGTTTTCGTTTTTAAAATAGCCTGTTCGATATCATCTATTAAATCTTTTTTTGATTCAATGCCAACCGAAAAACGAATTAACTGATTACTAATACCAATAGCATCTCGTTCCTCCTGTGTTAAAAGTGCATGAGACGTTAAATATGGCGATAAAACTGTACTTTCCACACCTGCTAAACTCATGGACGATTTAATAAGTTTTAAATGCTTTTGAAACTTTAAAGCGTCTAAATGCCCTTGTAGCTCAAAGGACATCATTGCTCCAAAACCATGCATTTGCGATTTAGCTAAATCATATTGCGGATGAGATTTAAGTCCTGGATAAAAAACAGCTTTAACATCTGGGTGTTTTTCCAAATAAGAAGCTAATTTTTCAGCATTTTTTGTTTGTTTTTTAACGCGTAGCGCCAAGGTTTTCATACTACGTTCCAACATCCAAACAGTGTAATCACTTAAATTACCACCAAAGTTTTTAGCTACATGCCAAATTTGTCCAATTAACTCATCTGAAGCCGCTAATGCTCCTGCCAAAATATCACTATGCCCTCCTAAATATTTAGTAGCTGAATGCATAATAATATCGATGCCAAAATCAATTGGATTTTGGTTAATTGGGCTAGCAAATGTATTGTCGATACTCGTTAATATATTATGAGTCTTACCTAATTCTGCTATACCCTTTATATCCGTTATAGTAAGTAATGGGTTTGAAGGTGTTTCTATATGAATTAGTTTGGTATTAGGTTTTATAGCCGCTGCAAAGTCAGATACCTGGTAACCATCTGTAAAAGTAAATTCAATACCATATTTAGGGAACTCTTCACGGATAAAATGACTGGCACCTCCATATAAAGTGTTTTGAACCACTAAATGGTCTCCAGATTTAAGAAAGGTTAAAAAAAGAGCACTTAACGCTGCCATTCCAGAACCAAAAATTAATGCCGACTCTGTATGTTCTAAAGTTGCTATTTTTTTAGCAAGATGTTCTTGGTTTGGCGTATTAAAATATCTTGGATAGCGTTTTACAGCTACGTCATCAAACTCATAGGATGTTGAAACATATATTGGTGAAACAGCACCTTTAAACTGCTTATCTTCAATCTCACCTATATGAGTACAAATCGTATTTATACCGTATTTAGAGTGCTTCATAAATTCGTGTTTTTTTAAAAAACTAAATTACAAATAATCTCAATCTAATCCTTCACAATTAGTCTTCGTTTTAAGCATTAATTCATAGATATTTATGCCAAAGTTATATGAAATAAAAATATTAGATTGATAATGAGGCTTTTAACATATTTTTAAAAAATAATTGTAAAATTTTCATTATATTTACGATTATGACTTCAACAGAACTACAAGAAAGTACCACATTTTTAAAAGAATCTTTAACCTATTTAGAGAATTTAGGTTATTACAACATCAAAGCCGATATGGAAGGTTATGAATCACCTAAATCCTATCATAAAAAGGGTTCTGATGTAACTATTACGCCAAATATTGTTGCTGAAAAAGCTGGAAGAAAACATTATTTTGAAATTAGCTTAAAATCTGACGAACAGATTTTACTTAAATCTAAATGGCGTTTTTTAGATGTATTAACACGTATGAAAGATCATCGTTTCAGAATTATTACGCGTCGTGGTCATTACAAGTTTACACAAGACATGTTGGACGATTTAAATATGGATAAAGACCTTATTAAACTGTAAAGCTTACCTCCTATTTAGATTTAAGTAATTTATTTTGTTCCTCCATTAAATCTGTTAATTTAGTGAGCAACTCAATATCTTTTGGTGTGGCAACAGTTTTGTTTTTCGGATCTTGCGATTTATTGCGTAATCTATTTAAAAACTTTACAATTATAAAAATAGTAAACCCTACAATTAAAAAATCTAAAAAAGCTTCACTAAAGGCACCATAACCAATAGCAACTTCATCAACTACCGTTTCTCCTGAATTATTCAGAACTGCCTGACGTAAAATTATACGTTTGTCTTGTAAATTTACACCATCAACCAACAAAGATAAAGGTGGTAAAAATACTTGCTTAACTAATACATCAACCAACTTATTAAAAGCTGCTCCTATAATGATACCGATGGCCATGTCCATCATGTTACCTTTTACGGCAAACTCTTTAAACTCCTTTAAAAACTTCATGTTTATAGCCTGTTATTTCTTGTAAAATTTAGCGTATTTTCTGTAAGCAAAGAATCCTAAAACAGCTACAATTCCGAAGGCTATTGCTATAAATTTAACACTCACAATTTGATCACCACTTGCGTAGGAATGCAATCCAGCTAGGTAGAAGTTTACACCAAAATACGTCATCATAATACTAGAAAAAGCAAGAATTGAAGCTAAATTGAAACCAAAACGACTACGAAGTCCAGGCACCAACCTCATGTGAATAACAAAAGCATAAATCATAATACTTATTAAAGCCCAAGTTTCCTTTGGATCCCAACCCCAATAACGTCCCCAACTTTCATTGGCCCACATACCTCCTAAAAAATTACCAATAGTCAGCATAACCAACCCTACAGTTAGAGCCATTTCATTTATAATGGTTAACTCTTTAATATTTATTAGTAATTTATCTTTATTGTCTTTAGTTGTGAATATCATTAATAATAAAACAACTACACCTAAAATCATTCCTAGTGTAAATGGTCCATAACTTGCCACAATTACAGCCACGTGAATCATTAACCAATAGCTATCTAACACAGGCTGTAAGTTGGCAATGGCAGGATCCATCCAATTCCAATGAGCTACCATTAATATCATTGCAGTTACAAATGCCGTAGCAGCAATGGTTAAATCACTTCGTTTTCCAAAAGCTAATCCAAAAAACATAGTAGCCCAAGCTACATATATCATAGACTCATACGCATCACTCCATGGCGCATGTCCTGAAATATACCAACGAACAATTAAACCTAAAGTATGTAAAGCAAATAAACCAATTATAATAAATTTAAATACAGTAACCGAAACGTTTATTGCTTTGTTATTTTCCTTGAAGATCTGAACAATTAATAAAACAAACATTAATGCAGCAGCATACATGTACCAACTAAACAAATTCTTAAATACGTCATAATGGTTATAAAGAATTTCAGTTTTTACCTTTTTATCAGAAATCATCACATCGCTGCCATATTTTTTCTGCGTTTTAGTAAAGGATTCTAAAATTTCATTTGCTTTAGAAAAATCTCCTGATTTTTTAGCCATATTTAATGTCATTAAATAAGCACTAAATCCATTATTTATAAAATTCCCATAAAGTGAGTCTTGAATTTGTTCGCGGTAGCCATCACGTCTAAATTCAACCGAAGAAATCCATTTATTATTTTCATCATCTGGAACTGGAAATATGCGTAATGCATAGCCATCAATAGTATTATATAACAAATTAACACGTTGATCCGTTTCCTTGAATTCCTTTTGATGTCCATTTGGAATTTGAGCTTTGTAAGCCTCCTCTAAATAAGGAGCTAACTTATAGTTACCTTCAGGTGTAAAGAAATCAACTAACGCTATATAATCTTGATCTTTTGGAACGCCAATTAAACTTCTAATAGAGTCTCCTTTTTGAGGTTTCAAATAAATTATAGGAACATTATACCAAAGCAATGGACTTTCCTGTATGGATAAGAAAACTTGATTGGCATCAAAATCCTCATAAGTATCGTGTTTACTTAACTTACGAAGCATTTCAGATGCGAAGGTATTAACAGGCATCATACGTCCACCAATATCCTGAATCACTAAATGACCAAACTTATCTGCATGCGCTTTAGGTGTGATATTTGCTGCTAATACAGAATCTATTTGAGTTTTTGTTGGCCTACCGTTGTTATGGTCATGTCCATCATCTGGATCATGTCCTTGGGCAAAACCACTTACGGTAAAAGCCAAAATAAAAACACTAAGTACTTTTGATTTTAACTGACTTTTCTTTTTGTTCTTTATAGCGGTTAATTTTCGCTCTAAATCGCCAAAACGTGTATTTTTATCAAAAAGGATGGCCATTAGACCAATGTATAATAATATGTAACCAATATATGTAACCCAAGTGCCAAGCATATCATGATTTACTGACAGTTTGGTTCCTAATTCATCAGGATCAAATCCTGCTTGAAAGAACCGATAGCCACGATGATCTAAAATATTATTCATAAAAATGCGATAATTAAAATCGCCTTCCTCCTTGTCAATTACAGTAACTTCGCTGGCAAATGCCGAATAACTTTTGTCAGTTCCTGGATATTTATCAGCAATAAAATCGTTCAATTTAATACTAAACGGTAACTCTAAAACTTTAGATCCATATTTAATAGCAATATCTAAACCGCCAATTTTCACTTGCTCAAAAGGCTTACTATACCCTTGACCTCCAAGCAATTTTATACGCTTAGTTTCACCTCCTGAAGTAACTTTTATAACCGCTCCATTTTCATCACCACGAAGCAATTGCGATTTTTTAACAATATCAAAATCACCTTTTATAACTGGTTTTGGAAACACCATCTGCAAGTTACCAATAACATAACGCGACCGTAAAATAAGCGGCTGCAAGCTATCCTTTACCAATTTCCCTGTTTGTCCCGTTGCCATAGTCATATACTCACCTTCAAAGGGAGATTGAATACTTAACTCACCATCTTTATAAGTAATATTTACTGCGCCATCTTGTGGTTTATTTAAAGAAAAAAGTATATTATGCAAACTTTGCGTTTCGCCAACTTTTAAAAAATGATTATGTGGTGCGCCACCTCCAGATTCCACTATTTTTAAATACTCTTCACCTGTATCATTAGGAACGACATCTAATTCGGCTCCACCAATATATTTTTCTAACTCCAGTGAAACTTCTTGCCCATTATAGTCTGTAGTATATGAAAACTCATTTTCCAATCTTGGAGAAAAATCTACCGCTTCTTCAATAATTTTTCGTTGCGCCATGCCATCAACCATATAATCACCATCAATATAGGCTGTGATGTATGTTTTTTGTGTTAGGAATGAATTTTCTGTATCGCCTTCACGAATGGCCATCATGCCTTCAAAACCAATATATCTAGTAATACCAGCACCTAAAATGATTAAAATAAATGATAAATGTAGCGTTAATGTTGCCCATTGTTCTTTTCGCCACAGACGGTATTTTTTAATATTTCCTAAAAAATTAATTACAAATACCAACATAATGCCTTCAAACCACCAAGTGTTATAAATCAGATTTCGGGTGTAAGGCGTTGGCGATGTATCTTGTCCTGCATCCATAAACGTGCCTATTGCCATTGCTGCGGCAAATACAATAAATAATACAGATGTTAAACGGGTAGAAAATAGGAATTTTGCGAGTTTATTTTGCATAACTTGAGACTCAAAAATTGAATTGTGCAAATTTAAGGCTTTTGTTTTATTAATTACAGCAAATAAGCAAGACTTTTATGTTAACTTTTAAACGAAATTAAAAAGAAATAAGTCACGAAAAAATTATGGCTTTTGTCGTGCCTGAAAGATATTTAAATACATAAAACTACCCATTTTTCTAGCACGACGTTTGGCATTATCAGCTACCTCACCTTCAAAATGTTCGTCAATGGTTTGAAACCATAAATTGAGCCATGCACCAAAGTGGTGTTCAGTAATGGTATGGTTATTTTCTTTATCTACCTGAACATGAACCTCTAAAGGATTTCCATAGTATTTTTTTTCTAGTTTACGAGTCATAAATAAACTCGTTTCCCAAAACGTAGTTAAACGCTCAATATGCGCATCCCAATCCGTAATTACCCGATTAAAAAACGGCCCTAAAAATTCATCGGCACGCACTTTTTCATAAAATGAAGATACTAGAAGAAAAACATCATCACGTGTTTCTATATTTTTTTTATCCATAACGGTACAAAGATAGGAATGTTGTTTTTATTTCAAGTAAGACTTCGCTATTTTAGCCCTATGATTTCAGTAAGTATTTTAGGCGCAGGTAATGTGGCCACTCATTTGTACAAGTCGTTTGTTAACGCGAAAACTATTTCTGTTGTACAATGGTATAACAGAGATATTAGAAAATTGGCAATGTTTCAGAGTGACGTTGAAACAATAGACAATTTAGCAATGCTAAAACCAGCCGATATATATATTATTTCGGTAAGTGATGATGCTATTGCGGAATTGTCTGAAAAACTACCTTTTGAAAATAGATTTGTTGTTCATACTTCTGGAAGTGTTAGTGTTTATGATATTGACAAAAAAAACCGTCGTGGCGTATTTTACCCTTTACAAACATTTTCTAAAGATGTTCCTGTTGCTATGGAAACAGTTCCTATTTGTATTGAGACTATTGGAAAAAAAGATTCACCTCTATTAAAATTACTCGGTAAAAGCATGGGCTGTAAAACTCATAAAGTAAATACCGACCAAAGGAGAGCCTTGCATTTAGCAGCTGTTTTTGTTAATAATTTTACAAATCAGTTATATCGAGTAGCTCACGAAATTACTGAATCTGAAGGTGTCGAGTTTGATATTTTAAAACCACTTATTTTAGAAACGGCAAATAAAGTTCAGAATATTTCACCGTATTTAGCACAAACAGGACCAGCTAAACGCAACGATAAAAAAACAATAAAACAACACTTAAAAATGCTCAAAGACGAACAGCATCAAGCAATTTACAAACTATTAACAGCATCCATAAAAAAAACGCAAGGTGTTTACAATAAAAAGCTGACTAATTGATGTTTATAAAATGACTATCGATTGTTTTAAAAAACCATGGCGCTTGATAATAGCATTAGATTATGGGTTATAAAGCAGATATCTTAAAATTTAATCTTATTAAAAAATAGTGCATTACTTTACTAACTCATTTAAACATAATTCATTTTCTTATTAATCTATAAAACATACCATGGAAACGAAAAGTTATAAAGAATATTTAGAACACATAACCACATTTATTTTTGATGTTGATGGCGTTTTAACCGATGGAACTGTTAACGTTTTAACATCTGGAGAAATGCTACGAACCATGAATATCAAAGATGGTTATGCACTAAAAACTGCCAATAGTAAGGGATATAATATTTGTATTATTTCTGGCGGTTCCAATGAAGGCGTTCGTATTCGATTAGAGGGTTTAGGTATTAAAGACATTTTTTTAGGATCGCACGATAAAATTGAGCAGCTAAATTTATACCTATCTCAAAAAAATATCAAACTGGAAAATGTGTTGTATATGGGTGATGACATTCCTGATTATCCAGTTATGAAACGTGTTGGTTTACCATGTTGCCCACAAGATGCTGTTCCAGAAATTAAAGTAATTTCAAAATATATTTCCCATAAAAATGGCGGTCAAGGTGCTGTTCGAGATGTTATTGAACAAGTATTAAAAGTTCAAGATAATTGGCAAGGAAATTTTGATGCCAAATACGATTAATTTTTAAGTCCTTTCATTTAAATAAAATTTATTACCAAACAGCCATTAGCTAACTTTTATGCTCAATATTTTATTATTAATTCGTTGGAAAAACCTTTTCATGATTGCCTTAATGCAATTACTCATTAAATATGCATTATTAGAGCCTTTTGGTGTAGCGATAACCTTAAACGGATTTGGTTTTTTTCTCCTCATTCTAGCAACAGTTAGCTTAGCTGCTGGTGGTAATATTATAAATGATATTTTCGACCAAGATACTGACACCGTAAATAAGCCTAAAAAAGTAATTGTTGGCAAATCCCTTTCTGAAAAAACAGCTTACAGCCTATTTATCGGGTTTAACGTGCTTGGCGTACTCATCGGGTTTTATTTGTCACATTTAGTGGGTCGTTCTGGGTTTTTCGCATTGTTTGTTGTCGTTTCCGGACTGCTATATCTATACGCTTCCTATTTAAAACAAATTATTTTAATTGGTAATATTGTTATATCTGTATTAGTAGCTTTAAGCATCATTATGGTAGGTTTATTTGAATTATTACCAGCAATAACTCCCCAAAATCAAGAGACACAGCTCACCTTCTTTAAAATTATTTTAGATTATGCTTTGTTTGCTTTCTGTATTAATTTTATAAGAGAAATGGTTAAGGATATCGAAGATATTGATGGTGATTACAAAGCAGGTATGAATACACTACCCATTGCCATAGGCCGATCACGAGCGACACAGGTTACATTAGCCCTTACTTTTATTCCGTTGGCCGCTGTTATTTATTATGTGGTTACCTATTTATATCATAACTTGTGGATTGCTAGTTACTTTTTACTATTTGTAGTAGCACCTTTAATTTATGTCATTATTCGTTTATTCCAAGCTAAACTGAAAGCTGATTATCATATAATTAGTAATTTACTTAAATTAATCATGCTATTTGGTATGTTATCGCTACTTATTTATAAATACAAATTACTAGCCTAATGCTCAATGAACAATTAAAGAACTTCCGACTTATTTTAGCATCTGGTTCTCCTAGAAGACAGCAGTTTTTTAAAGAATTAGGACTCGATTTCGAAATCATTTTAAAACCTGTAAAAGAAGAGTTTCCTGACCGTTTAACCCATTTTGAAATCAGTGATTATTTAGCGCAATTAAAATCTTTACCTTTTCAAGATAGCTTGAAACCAGAGGACATATTAATAACTAGTGACACAATTGTTTGGCACAACCAAAAAGCTTTAGGAAAACCTAAAAATGAAGAAGATGCATTTAATATGATTAAATCCATGAGTCAAACAACGCATGAAGTAATAACCTCTGTTTGTTTTACAACTATAAATAGGCAAAAAACGGTTAGTGCCGTAACAAAGGTTACCTTTAAAGCATTAACAGATTCTGAAATTAATTATTATATTAAAACGTGTAAACCGTTTGATAAAGCAGGCGCCTATGGTATACAGGAATGGATAGGACAGATTGGAATTACCAAAATTGAAGGGTCTTATTTTAATGTTGTTGGACTACCAACTCATCTTGTTTACCAAACTTTACAACAATTTATTTCTTCTTAAATATACTATAAATCGCGTGTAATTGTGTCGCCACTAGTCTATCTTTGTCACCTAAAATATAATTATTTTTTATGTATTTTTTTGAAACCTATAAATCTGAAATATTAGCGAGTATAATCTTATTAGTTATTTTGGTAGTCATTCGTTACATTGCCAAAACACTCATAAAAAAAATAGGCCATAAAGCTGGTATTAATGATGCGCGAATACATTTGATTTCACGTTACGCAACAGTAACCCTTTTTCTAATTTGGATTTTAATTGAAACCATTATTTTTGGAGCACAATTTAAAGATTTAGCTCTTGTATTTTCTTCAGTTTTTGCTGTCATTGGAATTGCCCTTTTTGCTATCTGGTCCATTTTAAGCAATATTACATCCGGAATAATTATGTTTTTCAACTTTCCATATAAAGTTGGCGATAAAATTTTAATACACGATAAAGACTTTCCTATTGAAGCTATTATTGAAGATATTGCTGCTTTTCAGCTTCATTTACGTTTGGATAATGGCGACTTGGTTACGTATCCAAATAACTTAATTCTTCAAAAACCCGTTACTTTATTAAAAAAGGACGCTATTGATTTTCCTCAAGACGATGGTACCGATGCTGTTTAATTTTTTCAAATAAATGTTGTAAATTTCAACGTTATGGGAAAGAAAAGAACATCAAAATATAAAAAGCATGTTGGCAAATCACCAGGTGCTTTAGTGTATACAGGTGAAAAAACAGCTCAAAAACTCTTTATAGAGTCCTTTGATTATAATACCAATTTTATAAACGAACAGGAACTTCAACAAATTGATGACGCCTTTAGCTTTAAACACACAGATTCCATAACTTGGATTAATATTAATGGTTTAAATCATATAGATGAAATAGAAAAAATTGGTGCGCATTATAATTTACACCCACTGGTATTGGAGGATATTGTAAACACATCCCAGCGCCCAAAAATTGATGAGTATGAAGAGTATATTTTTGTATCACTAAAAATGCTGTATTATGATTCTGATGAAAACATTACCATTGAGCAAGTCAGTTTCGTATTAGGCAAAAACTATGTCTTAACCTTTCAAGAATCTGAAGGTGATGTTTTTGATACCGTTCGTGAACGATTACGAGCTGGTAAAGGTAGAATTCGCACTTTAGGTTCTGATTACCTTTTGTATGCATTAATGGATGCCGTGGTAGACCATTACTACATTGTAAGCGAAACAATGGGTAACAAAGTAGAAGATCTAGAAGATTTATTATTTAGTGGCAATATTCAAGAAGATTTAAGTCAGCAAGTATTAAGCCTTAAAAAAGAATTATTAAAAGTGCGTCGTGCCATTTTTCCTCTCCGTGAAATAATCAGTCGCATTGAAAAAAGTGATAGCGATCTCATTCTTAAAAAAAATCTCCAGTTTTATAATGATGTCTACGACCATATCATACAGTTATCAGATAGTATTGATATTTTCCGTGAAATGATATGGAGTTTAATGGACATGTACATGACAACCATTAGTAATAAAATGAACGAAGTCATGAAAGTGTTAACCATTATTGCTACCATTTTTATTCCATTAACGTTCATAGCAGGTATTTATGGTATGAATTTCGACCATATTCCAGAACTTCATTATAGGTACAGTTACCATATACTTTGGGGAATAATGATTCTTATTTTTATTGGAATGCTTTATTATTTTAAACGAAAGAAGTGGTTGTAAAACAAAGAAAAAAAGGAGCCATTAATGACTCCTTTAAAATTACTATTTCTTTTTTTGAAATTTTTTTAGTGATGCAAAGAAAAGGTATTTTACTACTTTATTAACAATAAAAAAAATCATAATACCTATCAAATAAGCTAATATAAATTTTAAAATATTGTCATACCAATGGTTTCTATAATTTTCATAAAAAGTTAGTAGCAAGGGTAAAATGAAAACAAAACCAAAGTCATATATCTTTTCAGTTTTTTTAATATTTCTTTTTTTCATGACATGTTGTTTTAATTTCCGCCAAATATCATGCAAGATATATAACCTTTTATTAAACCACCGAAAAACCCTCCTACTGCTCCTAAAACCGAACCCGCAATAGCTCCTGCCCCACCTGCAGGAATAGATAAAATTCCAAAAGTAAACGCAGCTCCAACACCAACACCAAAAAAGCCTCCACTGACGCCTCCTATTACCATTCCTAATATTCCACCAGTAATAGCACTTTCTACAGCTGATTCCCAGCATCCATCACCTCCACCACCTCCAGAAGTTCCTGCATCTACTTTATTTTGTCCTACCTCCACTAATGCCATACCCATGTTAAATATTTCTAATTCAGGATGCAACTTCACATCTTTCTTGAATTGATTCTTAATAAGAACAATCTCTTCAAAATCATCATTAAGGGATGCAACCAATAAATTTTTAGCATACTGCTTTTGAATTTCGCTTAAAAAAGAAGCTTCAATTATTTTTTGTTGATTTACTATAAAATTTTCAAATTGATCTAAATTTTCTGGTACTGCATCTTTTTCAAGTACAATTTTACTGCTTAATTGCGATAGAATATTCTGATTATCAATCCAAAAATCTTCTTTTAAATCTGTTTCACTCTGGCCATTATAATTTAATGCTTGTAAGAATAATTCTGATTCATCAATTAAGTCTTCTGCTATGATTAAGGCATCTTAATAAGATAAGAAATAATTATTAGATTCCTTATGAAGATGATCTTGAGATAAAGTAGTCTCATTAGGGGTCGTAATGTTTGGTGAGCTATCAACCGAACAACTCACAAAAATAAGTAACATGAAAGAGCCATATATTAACCTTTTATAAAAATTAATTTTCATAATTATAAGAATTTAAGTTAAACAATAAATAAATTATAGTAATACAAAAAGAATTCATTAAAATTTCTAATTAAATTTAAAGAATATTTCTATAATAAAAAATACGTAGATCTACGTATTTTTTAGTGATAATTTATGTTTTTTGCAAATAATTTATACTTTCAACCAGTATTTACTATTAAATCTTCATTATACTCAACACAATAAGTAGTGTAATTATACATTTTCTTTAAAAAAACATTACAATTAATTTTAGATCACAACTTAAAGTCTTTAGTTAAAAAACCATTAAAACCAATCGTCTTGGCAAATCACTTTATTATATTTGGTCTTTAAGCAAATAGCCATTATGACGAAATTACTACGCTCCCTATTTTTTATTTTAACAAGCATTTCATTAACCTACGCGCAACAACCTAAAAAACCTAACAGTTCAGAGATTTACGAGTCCATAAAGAAGCTCAATTTTTTAGGCTCTGTTTTATACGTCGCAGCACATCCAGATGATGAAAACACACGACTTATATCATACATGGCAAATGAAGTTAAGGCCAGAACTGCTTATTTATCTCTTACACGTGGTGATGGCGGTCAGAATTTAATTGGACCCGAAATTCGAGAACTTTTGGGCGTAATTAGAACCCAGGAACTTTTAACAGCCAGAGCTATTGATGGTGGTGAGCAACGCTTTACACGTGCCAACGATTTTGGCTATTCCAAACACCCAGATGAAACCTTAGCCATTTGGAATAAAGAAGCCGTTCTTGGCGATGTGGTTTTGGCCATCCGTCAATTTCAACCAGATATTATTATCAATCGGTTTGACCATAGAAGTCCAGGTAGTACGCATGGTCATCATACCAGTTCGGCTATGTTAAGCTTGGAAGCTTTTAGTTTGGCAAACGATGCATCGGTTTACCCTAATCAGTTAAAAACAACAGAAACATGGCAAGCTCAACGCTTATTTTTTAATACATCTTGGTGGTTTTATGGAAGTCAAGAAAAATTTGAGAAAGCTGACAAAAGCAACTTAATTGGCTTGGATACAGGAATCTATTTCCCTTCTAGCGGTTTAAGTAATCCAGAAATTGCAGCTTTAAGTAGAAGTCAACACAAATCGCAAGGGTTCGGAAATACAGGTACTCGAGGTAGCAAAATGGAGTATATTGAATTGATAAAAGGCACGATGCCTAAAGATCAAACCAATTTATTTGAAGGTATTGATACCAGTTGGAATCGCGTAAAAGGTGGTGCCCAAATTGGAACAGTTTTAAAAGATGTAGAAGCCAATTACGATTTTAAAAACCCTTCAGCTTCCCTACCGAAATTAATTGAAGCTTATAATGCTATTCAGAATTTAGAAAATTCGCATTGGAAAACCATCAAAACCAAAGAAATAAAAGATATTATAGCTGCTTGCGCTGGTTTATATCTTGAAGCTGTTTCTGAAACCAATCAAGCAACTTCAGATGAAACTATACAATTAAAACTAGAGGCCATTAATAGAAGTACCTCTAAAATGACTTTGGTAGCATTCACAAATCCTAACGGTCTTCAAGTTGAAAAAGGAATTGAATTACATGAAAACGAATCTATAAATATTAAGGAAACTTTTCAAATACCTAACAGTAACAAAACACCAATAACAACGCCTTACTGGCTAATTGAAAAAGGAACTTTAGGCATGTATAAAGTAGCAGACAATGCTTTAATTGGTAAACCCGAAACACTAGACTATTTTAATGTAACCTTTCATATTAATATTGCGGGAACAACTATTCCATACACAAAACCTGTAGTTTATAAAACCAATGACCCTGTTAAAGGCGAAGTTTATAAACCGTTTGAAATAATTCCTGAAGCATCAGCTAGAATTTCTGAAAAAGTTATCATTTTTGAAACAAATACCTCCAAAGAGATTCCTGTAAGTGTTAAAGCTGGGCATAAAAACCTAGAAGGAACGGTTAGCTTATCTGTTCCAAGTGGTTGGAGCGTGTCCCCTGAAAATCATACCATCCATATTATAAATAAAGGCGAAGAACAAACGGTTCTGTTTTCGGTTACACCACCAACAAATCAAAGTGAAGGTTTTATTAAGCCTATAATAACGGTTAATGGTAACACCTACTCCAACGAATTAATTGAAATTGATTATGACCATATTCCCTATCAAACTGTTTTATTACCAAGCGAAAGTAAAGTGGTCCGTTTAGATATTAAAAAGAAAGGCGAAAATATTGCCTATATAGCTGGAGCTGGAGATGTCGTTCCAGAGAGTTTACAGCAAATTGGATATAGCGTAACCATACTAACTCCGGACAACATTACACCAGAGAGTTTAATTGGTTTTGATGCGATTGTTATAGGAATTCGAGCTTACAATACGGTTGAAGCATTAAAATTCAAACAAACTATATTATTTGATTTCGTAAAAAATGGCGGAAACATGGTAGTACAGTATAATACCAGTCGCGGATTGGTAACCGATAAGTTAGCTCCTTATAAACTAGAGTTGTCTCGAGATCGTGTAACCGACGAATTTGCTGACGTTAAATTTTTAGCTCCAAATCATCCTGTTTTAAATGTACCAAATAAAATTACACAAAAGGACTTCGAAAATTGGACACAAGAACGTGGATTGTATTTCCCAGATAGTTGGAGTAAAGACTTTACCCCAATTTTATCCATGAATGATAAAGGTGAATCTGCTAAAAAAGGAAGTTTGCTTGTGGCTCAATATGGTAAAGGGTATTATGTATATACTGGATTAAGCTTCTTTAGGGAATTTCCTGCAGGAGTTTCAGGTGCATACCGCTTATTTGCAAATATCCTATCTTTAGGAAAATAACGCTGAAAAACTAAAGAATCATGAAACCAGAAAAATACAAATGGGAAAAAATGTATACCATTTTACTCGTAGCTAATGCCTTATATATTATCGCGTTTTATTTCATCATGCAAGCCTTTTAACTATGCAAACTCTAGATTGGATTGTATTATCCATAACACTTATTACTATTGTAGCCTATGGAACGTACCAAACTCGTGGCAGTAAAAATGTTCAAGATTATTTAAAAGGTGGCAACACTTCTAAATGGTGGACAATTGGCCTGTCCGTTATGGCCACACAAGCAAGTGCCATAACATTTTTATCTACACCAGGTCAAGCTTTTAATGACGGAATGGGTTTTGTACAATTCTATTTTGGCTTACCAATTGCTATGGTGGTAATTTGTATGGTTTTTATTCCACTATATCACCGACTCAACGTCTATACGGCTTATGAATTTCTTGAAAAACGTTTCGACTTAAAAACAAGAACCCTAACAGCCATATTATTTCTTATTCAACGCGGTTTAGCTGCCGGAATAACCATTTTTGCTCCTGCAATTATTTTATCAGTTGTATTGGGTTGGAACTTGTTATTACTAAATATCATCATTGGAATTCTGGTTATTATATACACCGTTTCTGGAGGAACAAAGGCGGTAAATGTGACACAAAAGCATCAAATGGTAGTTATTTTTACAGGAATGATTATCGCTTTTATTCTCATTGTTAATAAACTACCTGAAAACATCACCTTTAGTAACGCATTGGATATTGCTGGAGCAAGTGGTAAAATGGAAATTTTAGATTTTTCTTTCGATTTAAATAACCGTTACACATTTTGGAGCGGTATTATAGGAGGAACATTTTTAATGTTATCATATTTTGGTACTGACCAGAGCCAAGTGCAACGCTATTTATCTGGAAAATCAGTTCGTGAAATGCAATTAGGCCTTATGTTTAACGGACTGTTTAAAGTACCCATGCAATTTTTTATTTTAATGGTTGGTGTTATGGTGTTTGTGTTTTATCAGTTTAATAAAGCGCCGGTTAACTTTAACCCAGTGGCTACTGAAGTGGTTTTAGATACGGAATATGCCGAAGAATATGAACAACTTCAAGCAGAACAAGATGCTATTTACAATACCAAACAACTCTTAATTGCCGATTTTATAGCCAACAAAAATGACGCATCTATTGCAGGTGTTGCTTCTGCAAATGCTAAAAACGATAGCATTCGTGCACGCGCACGCTACTTAATTGATAAAGCTGGTGAAACAAAAGGCGTAAAAGTTGAAAGTAATGATAAGGACTATGTGTTTATTAATTTTATTTTAAACAATTTACCTCGTGGATTAATTGGATTGCTTTTAGCCGTTATATTAAGTGCAGCTATGTCTAGCACCTCTAGTGAGCTAAATGCTCTAGCATCTACTACAACAATAGATTTATACAAGCGTAATACACCAGAAAAAACCGATACTGAAATGGTAAAGGTTTCCCGATGGTTTACATTGGGATGGGGAATTATGGCCATTTTAGTCGCCTGTGTTGCCAATTTAGCGGAAAATTTAATTCAATTAGTTAATATTATTGGTTCTATTTTCTACGGAAACGTGCTTGGTATTTTCTTATTAGCCTTTTTTGTAAAAGCAGTTAAAGGTCGTGCCGTATTTATTGCTGCCATCATCACCCAAATTTTAGTGATTACCTTGTTTTTATTAAACCAATACGAATTTATTAATTTACCATTCTTATGGCTAAATTTTGTGGGCTGCGCCATCGTTATGGCAATTGCTATCATAATTCAGTTAACTAGCAAAAAACTAATTTAAAGCATTATTAATCTTTTACCTTTTGTTTTTATAATAGCCTATATTTTGCAAATAATTATCATGTTTACTTGTCAATAAGTAAAGTTTACTTTACATTTGAAATATTACTGTAAAATAGAATTATCATGAGAAATCATTTTTTATTACCACATAAATACAAAGCATTTGGTTGGGTGTTACTGATTATCGGACTCATTTCGGGAATCCTTTTGTATGCTACAGATTTTGAACCTGATATGCTAAAAACATCTGTTTTAAGCATTTATAATGGTGACAGCCTTTTTTCTGGAACGGACAAAGGTTGGTTTAAAATTATTGAAAATGGCATTATTGATGAGTTATCTGCATTAGCTATAATTATAGGAGGTTTACTCGTTGGTTTTACAAGAGAAAAAGTGGAAGATGAATTTATTTACCAACTCCGAACCGAATCGCTGGTTTGGGCCATCATTGTTAATTATATCATTTTAGCATTGGCTGTTATATTTGTTTACGATATGGTATTCTTCAATGTGATGATTTTTAATATGTTTACACCACTATTTATCTTTATTATTCGGTTTAATTTTTTGAAACTAAAATCTAATAGTCATGACGAATAATTTAAAGGTAGAACGTGCCATTCATAATATGACGCAATCAGATTTAGCAGAAGCCATTGGTGTTTCTAGACAATCCATCCATGCTATGGAAAAGGGTAAGTATATACCTTCAACAGTATTAGCATTAAAATTAGCAAAGCTTTTTAAAAAACCTGTAGAAGAATTATTTCAATTAGATAGTAACGATTAGGCTCAAAAAAAACGACTCGGTTTTACCAAGTCGTTTTTTAAATTTTAAAGAATATAATGCTATTTAGTTAGCTCCCCATTCTTTTAAGGATTCCTTATTAAATTTCACATATTGCATGTTTCCCGCTTCTTCTGCACCAGCCATAGATTTTTTAGCTAATTCAATAGCCCCTTGAGTATCACCAGCTTTTGCATAAATTAAAGACTGCTGTCTTAATTGATAATATGCAGGACTATCCATCATACTCATAGCTTTATCAATCCATTCTTTAGCTTGCTTTATATCTTTACCTTCACTTAAATAATATACTGCAGAGGCATAATAATCACTAGCTTTAGGCGAACCATTTAAGGCATCATTTATAGAAGCTAATACTTTATCATCTGTAGGAACTTCAAAAGGCACACCTATGTAGGTGTTTTCCCAAATCATTTCTAATCTGGCACTACCAGTTTTAATATCATTAATATCAATGGTAAATGTTTCAACTGTAAATGGAATCTTTTCTGCCTTAACTTTTGCTATTGCAGCTACTTTACTCTCATCCCATTTTTCTGGTGTTCCCCAGTTATTAGTATCTGTGTAAAAATACACATCCCACATTGATTCACCTGGTTTCGTAAAAATGGCATAAGAGCCTGCATCTAAGTTATACCCATTTATAGTTACAGGATCACTAAAAGAAATTATGGTGTTCTTATTGGCTCCTGTACGCCACATTTTATCGTAAGCTTCAAGACCTCCAAATATTTTTCTTCCTTTAACACCAGGACGTGAATATTCAATGGTTACATCAGTTAAACCTACCTTCTGCTCCACTTTGCTTAATGGACTTGGTTGTGGTGTGGTTACTTGCGCTTGTATGCTAAAAGTTAACACAAAAGCTGCTAAAATTAGTAATGCTTTTTTCATAGTAATTAAAATTAAATTGATTTATATTATTGTAAACAAAAATACGACTAAACACATCAATGCTTGTTAACTAAAGTATAAAAATTATAAGTATTTAATTTTTAAAATTCCAGCGTCTGTAAACACTGCGCTGAATTTCTCCAAAATTTTCTAAATGATTCACATATTGGTCGGTTGTTAAAATTGATTTTAACTCTGTGTTCATTTTATCCACCATTTCATCAAATTTGTCATGAATCTCTTCACGAGTATAGTTTTTATCTGCATCATTTAAACGACTCATATCAAACACATATTTGTTTATAATTCGGTCGTAATCATCACGAACGTCAGGTTTTAACTGCATGTCATTCACGCGTTCATAAAACCATCGTTGTATGTTAGCACGCTCTTCTACAGTGTAAACGGTATCAACTTTGGCTTCTTGTAATTCAATGTCTTTTTCAGTTTTATTTTGAGCAATACTCATATTAGCCACAAGCAAAAAACAACCTAAATAAAGGATTTGATATACTTTCATATTATATAATTTTAATGACTAATATACTATTTTTTCTTATTGAAAAAATAATCAGTACTAATAGAAAAAAATATTGTTTAACCTTTAAGTTAATTAGTTAAACATTTTGTATCTTTACATCAGAAATTATTTATTATGGCAAAAAAGAAAAATATTACCCAAGACAAGCTCATATCCTTTTATATGGATTATGTTTTAATGCACAATCAGGCTCCAAATACCGTATATGCCTTTGCAAAAGAAAATAATTTTGAGGAAGCTGATTTTTACAAAAAATTTACGTCTTTTGAAGCTTTAGAAAAAACCATTTTTAAAGTATTTTTAGATAATACGCTACATGTTTTAGAAAAAAGTGAAGATTATCAGCAATTTGATGCTAGAAACAAATTATTAAGTTTTTATTTCACCTTTTTTGAAAACTTAACCGTAAACCGAAGTTACGTGGTTTATGCGCTTAAAAATAAAGGCTTGAAATCTTTGAGCACACTATCTGAATTACGCCACGCTTTTAAAAAATACATTGATACATTAGATATTGAAACCATTGACATTAAAGAGCCACGGATTGTAAAAATTCAAGATTACTCCAAACAAGAATCTTTTTGGATCCAACTTATGATGATCATGAAGTTTTGGTTAGACGACACCTCGCCTTCCTTTGAAAAAACAGACATTTTTATTGAAAAGTCCGTACATGCTGGTTTTGATTTAATGGATATCAAACCACTAAAAAGCGTTTTGGATTTAGGAAAATTTCTTTTTAAAGAAAAAATGCAATAAACGCCTATGAAAACAATTGATAGTATTCCAACAAGCAAAATACAACGTGCTAGTAAACTGGTAAAAACAGGTGCTAAAGTGGGTGTAAATTACTTAAAGTATTATGGTGATAAAATCACGAAAACGGAATTAGAAGCTAAAGAAAAATTAAATCAGAATAATGCTGAAGATATTTATGATGGCTTAAAACAACTAAAAGGTAGCGCACTTAAAGTTGCGCAAATGTTGAGTATGGAAAAAAGCATTTTACCGCAGGCTTATGTGGAAAAATTCTCATTGGCTCAATTTTCGGTTCCACCTTTATCGCCACCTTTAGTAGTAAAAACTTTCAAAACCTATTTTGGAAAGCCACCAGAAGATATTTTTGACACCTTCAATGCGACTTCTGTAAACGCTGCCAGTATTGGTCAAGTACATATTGCAGAAAAAGATGGCAAAAAATTGGCTGTTAAAATTCAATATCCAGGAGTTGCCGAAAGCATCCAGTCTGATTTAGCCATGGTTAAACCCATAGCTATAAAAATGTTTAATATAAAAGGTAAAGATTCTGATAAATACTTCAAAGAAGTTGAAAACAAGTTAGTTGAAGAAACAAATTATATTCTAGAATTGGAGCAAAGCGAAGAAATTGCCAAGGCATGTTCACATATTCCTAATATAAAATTCCCAAAGTATTACCCTAATTTATCCTCCGAACGGATTATTACTATGGACTATATGACAGGTGAGCATTTATCCGAATTTACAGCTACAAATACCAATCAGAATGTGGCTAATAAAATTGGACAGTCTCTTTGGGATTTTTACATGTTTCAAATTCATAAATTAAAAAAAGTACATGCCGACCCACACCCTGGAAATTTTTTAATTTCAAAAGAAGGCCATTTGATAGCATTAGATTTTGGCTGCATGAAATCAATTCCCGAGGATTTTTATATACCCTATTTTGAATTAGCTGAAAAAGAAAGCATAGAAAATCCGACTATCTTTCGTGAAAAAATGTTCAAATTAGAAATTTTAAAACCAGATGATTCACCTGAAGAAATAGAATTTTTCTCAACTATGTTTCATGAAATGTTAAGTATTTTCACACAACCATTTCATGTAGAAACCTTCGATTTTTCAGACCCTTCATTCTTTGGTCGAATTGCTGAATTAGGCGAAAAATATTCAAAAAACACAGAATTACGTAAAATGAACGGTAATCGAGGTTCCAAGCATTTCATATACATAAACCGAACGTTTTTTGGCTTGTACAATCTCATGTTCGATTTAAAAGCTCAAGATGTAAAAATCAATAATTTTAACACCTTATGATAACACATTTTAGCCATGAAGACATATTGCAATTAAATCATTTATATAAAATTAACCTTATAAATAGCTGTTCTGGTTTTAAATCGGCTAATTTAATCGCCACTAAATCTGCAAACGGAATTGAAAACGTAGCCATTTTTAGTTCAGTAACGCATGTCGGTTCAGACCCACCTTTGTTAGGTGTTTTTATGAGACCTACTACCGTTACTAGAAATACCTACGATAATATAAAAGAAACAGGTTTTTACACAATAAATCATGTGCATGAATCTATCATTACGGAAGCACACCATACATCGGCTAAATATGGTAAAGAGATTTCTGAATTTGATGCTACCACATTAAAGCCTGAGTATAAATCAGGTATCAATTGCCCGTTTGTAGAAACAGCTCCCGTACAACTGTTTATGGAATTTGTTGAAGAGTATCCAATTAAAGCAAATGGAACTCTATTAATTATTGGCAGAATAAAAGATTTATTTCTTCAAAAGCATGTATTAGAAACGGATGGTTTTATTAATCTATCAAAAGCACAGGTGGCTACAATAAACGGACTGGATGGTTACGCCATTCCAAAACTAAAAGAACGACACGCTTATCAACGACCAAAACAAACCTTAAATACACAATAACCATGAAGATTCTTGTTACAGGTGCAACGGGTTATATTGGCAAACGCCTAATACCATTACTTGTACAAGATGGTCATCAGGTTATTTGTGTGGTTCGGGATATTTTACGAGCAGACACACACTATGTGGAAGATTCTCATATCGATTTTATAGAGGGTGATTTTCTCAAACCTGAAACCTTAACAAATTTTCCTAATAATATTGATGTGGCCTATTATTTAATCCACTCCATGTCTAATAGCTCTAAAGATTTTGAAGATTTAGAAGCACAATGTGCTGAAAATTTCAAACATGCTATAGCTAAAACAGCAGTAAAACAAGTTATTTATTTAAGTGGCATTACTAACGACGAAAAACTATCCAAACACTTACGATCTAGGAAACAAGTTGAAGAAATTTTAAAGTCTGACACATATGCAACCACCATTTTTAAAGCTGGAATTATTGTAGGATCTGGAAGCTCTTCATTTGAAATTATAAGAGATTTAGTAGAAAAGTTACCCTTTATGATTGCTCCAAAATGGCTAAATACAAAAACCCAACCATTAGCGGTCAGAGATGTACTAAGCTACTTATCTAAAAGCGCAGGTGATGAGCGATTATATAATCAAAACTATGACATTTTTGGCCCTGAAACACTCACTTATAAAAACATGCTTTTGGAGTTTGCTGAAGTGCGAAAACTAAAGCGATATATCCTAACGGTTCCCGTAATGACACCAAAACTATCATCATATTGGCTGTATTTTGTTACGTCTACCTCATATAAATTAGCTTCATCATTGGTTGATAGTATGGGTGTTGAAATTATTGGAAAACCCAGCAACATTAACACCTTGCTAGAAGTTAATCCTATTTCCTATAAGGAGGCTGTTGCGTTAGCTTTTGAAAAAATTGAGCAAAATAGTATTATTTCTAGCTGGAAAGACTCCATGGTAAGTAGTGGCCGCTTAAAAAACAGTTTCCATAAATATGTAAATGTCCCAAAATTTGGTTGTTTTAAAGATTATAAGGAACGTGAAATTACAGATGCTAATGAAACCATTAGAAAAATATGGGCCATTGGTGGCAATAACGGTTGGTACTATGGCACCCTTCTCTGGCGAATTCGTGGGTATATGGACAAAATGGTTGGTGGTATTGGATTACGTCGTGGACGAACAAGTCCAACAGATTTACACGTAGGCGACTCACTTGATTTCTGGCGTGTTATTTTTGCCGATAAAGACAAACAAAAACTCCTACTCTATGCCGAAATGAAATTACCTGGCGAAGCTTGGTTAGAATTCAAAATTGAAGATAACAAACTGAAACAAACCGCCACGTTTAGACCACGAGGTTTAGCAGGACGACTTTATTGGTATAGCGTTTTACCATTTCATGGCTTTATTTTTAGAGGCATGATTAATAAAATTGCCTCCTAATTGAAAAAATCAGATTTACCAACAAAAACATGTCCTGTGTGCCAATTACCATTTACTTGGCGAAAAAAATGGCGAAATAATTGGGAACATGTAATTTACTGTAGCGAACGATGCAAACGAAACAAAACACATACACATTAGTTTGGTTTACCACCAATTTACGGATTCAAGATAATACCGTTTTAACCAAGGCCTTACAATTAAAAAATCCTGTAATTGCTATATATTGTTTTGACCCAAGACATTATGAATCAACAACATTTGGTTTTAAAAAAACAGAAAAATATCGTGCCCGTTTTACTATTGAAAGTGTTCAAGATTTAAAAAAACAACTCGCAACGCTTAACATTCCACTATTTACGTTTCATAACACACCAGAAATTGCCATTCCAAAACTTTGTGAAACTCACAGTATAACAGATATCTGCTTACAAAAAGAATTTACCAGTGAAGAATTACAAGTAATTCAAAACGTAAAATCTAAAGTTTCTAAACACACAAACTTTCATGAATTGTATGATCAGTTTTTATTTCATCCTGATGATGTTTTCATTCATTTAAATGAAATTCCAAAGGTATTTACAAATTTCAGAAAAGTATTAGAAAAAAACTGTTCTGTAAACAACATGCTTAAAGCAACAAAACAAGTTGCTTTTCAAATTGAAAATAACACAACAATTCCAAATTTAAATAGGCTTGGTTTTTTGGAATTTGAAACCCATCCTCATAGTGCTTTCCCGTTTTCGGGTGGCGAAACGGCTGCCCAGAACAGGTTAAATACCTATATTTTTGAAAGCAAAAAAATAGGTTTTTATAAGAAAACAAGAAACGGTTTATTAGGAACCGACTATAGTTCTAAATTTTCCCCATGGTTGGCAAATGGTTGCTTGAGTGCTAGACAAATTTATTGGGCTATTAAGAACTTTGAAAAATCCGAATTTAAAAACCAATCAACCTATTGGCTTATATTCGAGTTAATTTGGCGTGATTTCTTCAAATTCATTGCCTTGCAACATGGCAATGCTATTTTTAAAGTTGATGGTATTAATCAGCAATCCTACCAATGGAAATCAAACCCTGATGCTATAAAAAAATGGTGTGCTGGTGAAACTTCTGAACAGTTTGTTAACGCCAATATGATTGAACTGAATAAAACTGGCTGGATGAGCAATCGTGGACGGCAAAATGTGGCTTCCTATTTTGCAAAAACACTTGAATTGGATTGGCGCATTGGTGCTGCTTATTTTGAATCTTTTCTTATAGATTATGATGTGCATAGCAATTATGGAAATTGGTTGTATGTGGCAGGCGTAGGAAACGATCCTAGAAATAGAACTTTTAATGTAAAACTCCAAGCCCAACGTTATGATGAACATGGAAAATTTCAGAAGCGTTGGATACAAAATACCTTGTTTGAATGAAAACACTCCGACTCATTTTAGGCGATCAATTAAATATAAAACATCCGTGGTTTAAATCTGTTGATGATGATATTGTTTACGCCATTTTTGAGATGCGCCAAGAAACCGATTATGTTACACACCATATTCAAAAAGTTATTGGTTTTTTTGCAGCCATGCGTCAATTTGCTGACGATTTAAAAGCGGCTGGACATCAGGTTATTTATTATAAAATTAACGATAACACTAATACGCAAAAACTGACTGACAATCTTCAAAACATTATCAAGCAAGAAAATAGTACCTGTTTTGAATACCAGCTACCTGATGAATACAGATTGGATAACCAATTACAAGAATTCACCAAAACGCTATCAATTGAATCTCATGTTGTAGATACCGCTCATTTCTATACTAAACGTGAAGATTTACAAACGTTCTATAAGGGTAAAAAGCAATTTGTCATGGAAAATTTTTACCGGAATATGCGTAAAAATCATGATATATTAATGGCTTACGGTAATCCAGAGGGTGGAAAATGGAATTACGATCAATCCAATCGGAAAAAATGGAAAAACGAACCCGAAATACCGACCTATAAATATTTTAAGAATGACGTTTCTAATGTGGTTTCAGATATTGAAAAGTCTGGCATTAAAACCATGGGAAACTGGAGTCAGAAAACATTTAATTACCCTATAACCAGAAAACAAGCTTTAGAACAGCTAAAATATTTTTGTGAACATTTATTAATTCATTTTGGGGATTATCAAGATGCTTTGCATACAGATGAAGTTTATTTATTTCATTCCCGACTGTCATTTGCCATGAATATCAAATTAATTTCAGCTAGTAACGTTGTAGATACCGTTTTAAATTATTACAGAAAACATGAAGATACTATAGATATTTCGCAAGTTGAAGGCTTTATCCGTCAAGTTATTGGTTGGCGTGAATATATGCGTGGTATGTATTGGGCCTTAATGCCACAATTTAAAGACACGAATCATTTAGAGAACACAAATAAATTGGCTGAATTCTTTTGGACCGGAAACACCAAAATGGCTTGTTTAAAACATAGTATTTCTAATTCGTTAAATAATGCTTATGCGCATCATATTCAACGACTCATGATTACCGGAAATTACGCTTTACTTACCCAAACAAACCCAGATGATGTTGATGCATGGTATTTGGGGATTTATGCGGATGCTGTAGAATGGGTTCAATTACCCAACACACGAGGTATGAGTCAGTTTGCGGATGGTGGTAAAATAGCTACAAAACCGTATGTCTCTTCCGGTTCTTACATACAGAAAATGAGTAATTATTGTGACGATTGCCATTACAATTACAAGAAGAAAACAGACGTTGACGCCTGCCCTTTTAATAGTCTGTATTGGAATTTCTTGGATGATAAACGCAATCTGTTAGAATCTAACCATCGGATGAAAATGATGTATCATCTTTTAGATAAAATGGACAACAAAAACCTTACAGCTATTAAGGAACGTGCTAAACACATTATAGAAAATCAAAATGACTACTAAACGGGAGCCTATTCACATGGTATGGTTTAAACGTGATTTACGTTTAGAAGATCACGAGCCTTTACAAAGGGCACTTGAGCAGAAAGAACCTGTGCTTTGTTTATTTGTATTTGAACAATTACTTATTGAAGATTCACATTACAGCCAACGGCATTGGGATTTTATTAAAGAATCCATTCGCGATTTAAATAGCGCTTTAAAAGTCTATGAAACAAAAATTCTCGCCATAAATTCCGATATCATTTCAGCCTGTAATTTAATTTCCAATTCCTATCAAATAAAGCAAGTGTTTTCTCATCAAGAATCAGGTATTCAGGTAACATTTGATCGAGACAAAGCTTTTAAACGCTATTGTAAAAACAATTTGATTGCGTGGCATGAGAGCATCCAAAATGGGGTTATTCGCGGTCTTAAAAACAGAGACCTTTGGTTTGAAAATTGGAATAACATCATGAGTCAACCATTAATTCAGTTTACAGCTAAAATATCAGACTTTTTAAATATAGATGCTATTCACGAATTGGAAAACCAATGCCAAACAACAAATTTAGAAACGTTAAAAGACAAACCATTTCAACAGGGTGGAACGAAAACAGCGAACAAATATTTACAATCCTTTTTACATACAAGACATAAGGATTATATGTTTCATATTTCAAAACCTGAAAAATCAAGAAAAAGTTGTAGTCGCTTATCACCATATATTGCTTGGGGAAACTTATCCGTAAGACAAGTATATCAGGCTTCAAAAGCCAATTATGAGTCCTCTAGATTTACGAAGCAATTATCAGCCTTTCGGTCGCGATTACGATGGCAGGCGCATTTTATTCAGAAATTTGAAATGGAACATGTCATGGAAAAAGTGAGTGTTAATAAAGGGTACCATAAGTTAAAAAAATCTATTTCAAATCAGTATCAAGTAGCATGGAAAACAGGACAAACAGGTTTTCCACTTGTAGATGCCAGTATGCGTTGTCTAAATGAAACCGGCTATATAAACTTTAGAATGCGTGCCTTATTAGTGTCTTTCTTTACACATATTTTGTGGCAACCATGGCAAGATGCTTCCAAGCATTTATCTCAACAATTTTTAGATTTTGAGCCAGGTATTCATTTTCCACAATTACAAATGCAAGCTGGAGAAACAGGTATTAATAATTTACGAATTTACAATCCTATAAAAAATAGTTTAGAACACGATCCAGATGGTACATTTATTAAACGTTGGGTTCCAGAATTGCGGAATTTAGAGCTACCATTTGTTCATGAACCCTATCTTATGACACCGTTAGATCAGCAATTCAATAATTTTGAATTAGGTGTAACCTACCCCTTCCCTATTGTTGATTTAAAATCACGACGAAAACAAGCAAGTGATATACTTTGGAACATGAAAAATAATTCAGAAGTACGAAATGAAAGTTTCCGAATATTAAACAAACACACTATTAACAATCGCTCCCGAATGATTGACAACAAAGATTAAGCACCTTCAAAAAACGATGTTGTTAAATTTTGTTTAACTTATAATGATCTTTGTTAAACATTTTGTAAATTTGATATCAAATAACAATACATTGATATTAAATAGTACATATCACGAAAAAGAACACAAGAAAATAATCACTGACCTTATAGGCAAGCCCTATACCTTTTTTGAAGCTATTAAGCTAAAAGGCATTGGTTCCAAGCGGATGATAATTAATGAGGCTAGTCCTAATTTACAACCCTACTTGAATCGTGTTGATGATATTAACTATGCCAACATAGAAATGCGCTCTGGTGGTATAATTATATTTATTAATAAAGGATTACAAAATTTTTCATGGATAATTCCATATTATCAATTAGTAATTTACAAAACAAATGGCGCCAGTATCCATGCACAAGGCAAATTTATCAACTTTAAAAACAATAAAACGTTTAAAGAAAATAAAGCTTTTTTTAATCGCTTATTAAATGCTAAAGTTGTTTATGATGAACGCTTTAATTTTATGGACACATGACAGAATTTACTGAACGAGAAACGGATAGGATTATTGAAATGGCTTGGGAAGACCGCACAACATTTGAGGCCATTCACTTTCAATTCGGATTAGAAGAGCAAGACGTTATTAACATCATGCGACGCGAAATGAAACCAAGTAGTTTTAAAATGTGGCGTAAACGTGTTCAAGGCAGAAAAACCAAGCATGAAAAATTGCGTTCGTTTAGTAAAGGGCGCTTTAAATGTAGTAGGCAAAAACAGATTACCCACAATAAAATAAGTAAACGTTAATAGTGCTTTGCCATTTATTAATATGGACAGCACGTAATAAAAAAGAGAGTATGAAAATAGAATCTACAGTATCCAAAAATCAACAGAATAACAGTTTAAATGGTTTTTCTACGGAAATGATTGGTGACGATCATTTATTTACTGGATTAGAAACGCCATTAAAAAAAGATGCTTTTAAGCTGTCTGATTCAGAAAAAAAACAACGCATTTCGGTCTTGTTTGAAGAAATCATGGATGTTATGGGATTAGATTTAACAGACGACTCCTTAAAAGGAACACCAGATCGTGTGGCTAAAATGTATATTGAAGAAATATTTTCAGGTTTAAACCCTAAAAACAAGCCAAAAATTGCCTTATTCGAAAATAAGTACCGTTATAACCAAATGGTTCTAGAAAAAAATATTACCTTTTACTCCAATTGTGAACATCACTTTGTACCTATAATTGGGAAAGCACATGTAGCCTACATTTCTTCTGGCAAAGTAATAGGCTTATCTAAACTAAACCGAATCGTGCAATATTTTGCCAAAAGACCACAGGTGCAAGAGCGCTTAACAAATCAAATAGCCAACGAACTCAAAACTATTTTAGAAACCGAAGACATAGCCGTAATTATTGATGCCAAGCATTTGTGCGTGTCTTCCCGAGGAATAAAAGATGATACCTCGGCAACCGTAACCGCCTATTATGGTGGTGTTTTCAATACGCCTGAAAAAATAATTGAATTACAAAACTATTTAAATCATTAAATTATGGATACAATAGAACGTGCTCTAGAATTTGAGCAAACCAAACTAAAATCTTTATCAACTAGCGACAGAATTAAAATATCGCGAGAAGCCAAAGAAATCATTTTAGATTTGAATCAGATTTATAAAAAAAAGAAAGATTCTCGAATCATGGATATCATGAAACGTTTAACAGCTATTAAGCAAAAAGTTGAAAAACGCCTTAAAGGCAGACCCTTAACAGCATAATCTAGATATTTTCATGAAAACTTTTATAATAATTGGTGGCAGTAAAGGCATTGGCCGTGCTATTACTGAAAACTTATTGGACCAGCATAACGTAATTAATTTAAGCCGATCAACACCAGCTTTCAATCATGATAATCTTACACACCACACTGTGGATATTTTGCAAGATGATTTACCAGATTTGGAGCAAGCAGATGGTTTAATTTATTGTCCGGGAAGCATCAACTTAAAACCCATTGGACGGTTGGATTTAGACGATTTTCGTTCCGATTTTGAAATTAATGTCATTGGTGCTGTGAAAGCAATGCAGAAATACATACCCATCATTAAAAAAGGAAACAAGCCTGCTATGCTGTTTTTTAGTACGGTTGCCGCAAAATTAGGAATGCCTTATCATGCCAGTGTAGCTGCAGCAAAATCGGCTGTAGAAGGCTTGGTAAAATCTGTTGGTGCTGAACTAGCACCTACCGTTCGCGTAAATGCTATTGCTCCTACAGTTACAGATACCGAATTGGCTTCTAATTTATTGCGAAACGAGAAAATGATATCTAATATCACCGATCGTCATCCATTAAAAAAATACCTAAACCCAACTGAAGTGGCTCAAATGGCTTCATTTTTATTGTCTGATCAAGCAGCTTCTATTTCAGGTCAGATTTTTGAAATGGACTGTGGTATCGTATCGTTCAAAATATAATTTATGAAACACCTATTTATACTCGTTATTATGTTTAGTTTATTTAATAAAAATCAAGCACAAACAAATACTGTGAAATCTATCTATGATATTGCAATCAACGGTTTAGATGGCAAACCTATTAATCTTTCGGATTACAAAGGCAAGCACATCTTATTTGTAAATGTAGCTTCAGAATGTGGTTTTACAGGTCAATATGAGGATTTACAAAAACTATACAACACCTATAAAAATAACTTAATGATTGTTGGTGTGCCTTGTAATCAATTTGGAGGTCAAGAACCTGGAACGGCTTCAGACATCCAAACGTTTTGCCAAGCCAATTACGGTGTAACATTTCAAATGACTGAAAAAATAGATGTTAAAGGCAGTAATCAACACCCATTATACCACTGGCTTACTAATAAAGACCTAAATGGTACATCCAGCTCTACCGTAAAATGGAATTTTCAAAAGTATTTAGTTGATGAAAACGGACAATTAGTAGATTACTTTTTTTCTGTAACCAATCCAATGAGTGGTAAAATTACAAGAAATTTAAATTTATAAAGATGTTTGGACTGTTTAAATCAAAATCAGAAATTGAAAAGCTTCAAAAGCAATACGAAATAGTTATGAAAGACTGGCATCGGTTATCTACAACTGATAGAAAAGCAAGTGACTTAAAGTATGCTGAAGCGCAACAAATTGCTGACAAAATAGAAGCTTTACAAAAAAAATAATATGAAATTTGCGCCTTTGTTAATTCTGTTTTTAGTTATTAATTTCGGGAGCCTAGCTATTGGAAGTTGGCTTATGGGTGATGGCGCAACATCGTCTTGGTATACCAATTTAAATAAGGCGCCTTGGACACCACCTGGTTGGGTATTTGGTGCAGCTTGGACCTTCATAATGATTTGCTTTTCGGTATATTTATCCTATTTATTTAAAGATTACAAATCGCCAATACTAATTGGTGTGTTTACAAGTCAAGTCATTTTAAATATTGCCTGGAATTTTCTGTTTTTCAACCAACATTTAGTGTTTATGGCATTAATAACCATAGTTTTACTAACACTAATTGTATTCTATTTCTTTTTCACATACCGCATGGATGCCATGAATTCATGGCGCTATTTATTATTGCCTTACATGATTTGGCTTTGTATAGCAACCTCGTTAAACCTTTACGTTTTACTCTATAATTAATGAAAATATACACCTTACACAAAAAACAAAACTTGCCTATTTCTGTTGATCAGGCTTGGGATTTTTTATCAAATCCAAAAAACCTAAAAATCATTACTCCAGATTATATGGGCTTTCATATACTTTCTGGAGCAGATAGACCCATGTTTGCTGGTCAGTTAATTCAATATATTGTTACACCTGTTTTGGGTATTAAAACCAAGTGGGTAACAGAAATTACACACGTAATTGATAAAGCATATTTTGTAGACGAACAACGGTTTGGACCTTATGCATTATGGCATCATAAACATTTTATAAAGCCTATTGATGGTGGTGTGGAAATGGAAGATATTATCGATTATAAAGTCCCTATGGGTATTTTAGGTCAAATGGCACATCCATTAATTGTAAAGCCGAAATTAGAAGAAATTTTTGCTTATCGTCAGAAAAAGTTAATTGAATTATTTGGAACTTTGTAAGTATGAAAGAACCCTTAAATATATTTTGGTTCCGAAGAGATTTGCGCTTGGATGATAATCGAGGCTTTTATGAAGCATTAAAAAGTGATTATCCTGTTTTGCCTATTTTTATTTTCGACTCGGAAATTTTAGATTCGCTTCCTGAAAATGATGCACGTGTGACGTTTATTTACAACACGTTGCAAACTATGCGCAAAACACTACAAGACGAACATAATAGTAGCATAGCTATTTACCATGGTACACCCAAAGACATTTTTAAAGAACTTTGTAATAGCTACCAAATTGATACCGTTTTTACCAATCATGACTATGAGCCCTATGCTATAAAACGTGATCAGGCAATAGCATCAATTTTAAAAGAAAATGATGTTGCCTTCAAAACTTTTAAAGATCAGGTAATTTTTGAAAAAGATGAGGTTGTAAAAGATGATGGTGATCCCTACCGCGTTTACACACCTTTTATGAAAACCTGGAAAGAGAAGTTTAAATCCATTGATTTAGAAATTTATTATACCAATAGCTATCTCGACAATTTAGTAAAAAACACGCGGTTACCGAATTTGGAGTTATCTAATTTGGGTTTTAAAAAATCAAAACAAGCCATAGCACCATATGATGTTACACCTACTTTAATTCAAGAATACGAGGAAAAGCGAAATTTCCCTGCCAAAGATGCTACTTCGCGTTTAGGTCCACATCTACGGTTTGGAACCGTAAGTATTCGAAAAATGGTAAAAAAAGCCATTGCAGAAAAAAATGAGGTATTTTGGCAAGAGCTTATTTGGCGCGAATTCTTCATGCAAATACTTTGGCATTTTCCTCACACGGTTACAGAAAGTTTTAAACCCAAATATGACAACATACAATGGCGGAATAACGAAACTGAATTTGAGGCTTGGTGTCAAGGAAAAACTGGCTATCCGCTAGTAGATGCTGGTATGCGTGAATTAAACGAAACGGGCTTTATGCATAATCGGGTTCGCATGTTGGTTGGCAGTTTTTTATGCAAACATTTACTAATTGATTGGCGTTGGGGCGAAGCCTATTTTGCTGAAAAATTACATGACTATGAAATGGCTAGTAACATTGGAAATTGGCAATGGGTTGCAGGTTCTGGAGTAGATGCTGCTCCGTATTTTAGAATATTTAACCCAACTACTCAAATAGAAAAATTTGACAAAGATTTAAAATACATCAATAAATGGGTACCCGAATTTCAAGAACTAACCTACCCTTCAAAAATAGTGGATCATAAAGAAGCACGAGAGCGCTGTTTAAAAGTTTATAAAGAAGCAGTAAGTTAAAACGTAATAACTTTAATAAATATGAAGGCAAATTATTTTATATAATTTGCCTTTTTTATGATTACCTAATGAAATTTTTAGTTTTGTCGGAAATTTACAGAGGTAAGAAAAACAGCACAATTATATTTGAAATCAGAAAACAACTATGGAATTTATAAATAAACCAAATTTCGAGCATTCATTCTTTAACGACATAGTGCGAATAAATTATAACTGTGAGGCAGCACCTCAAGTTATTAATGATTTCGGATATAGTTATATTATGATTCGTTATGGGTACTTTGAAGCTCGAAATAACCAAGGTGAGTATATTGCTATTCCTAGAATTTTTACAAAATGTACTGGCGATTTCTTTTCTGTTAAAGCAGCAACTAATAGTTCTTGGATAAGTATAGAATTACCTAATGGAGCATTCCATAACATTACCAAATTAATCACAAAAAATCAACGAAATAAACTAATAGATTTATACGACTATATTCCTGCTGAAATTTTAGATACACTTTATGTTGCGCTTGAAAATGAAAATGAAATAGAGAAAATAACCGCTTTAGTTGATAAGTCCTTGGAAAGTTATTATTCTAATTGGATGGTTCCTTTAGATTCTCAACCTATGGTAGATTATATTTTTAATAAAAAGGGATTGTTGGAAACTATTGAATTAAGTGAAAAATTTCCATTTAGTTCTAGAACAATTGAACGTATATTTCATAAAGAAGTTGGTGCTTCACCATATCGGTTTATATGTTTAGTTAGGTTTAATCATATTATACGTGAGCTTTTAGAAAACAAATATGATTCCATTGATTCGTTAACTAAAGACTATGAGTACTTCGATCAATCGCATTTTGAAAAAGACTTTAAAAAATTTATGGGACAAGGTGTTAAACAATACAAAGATGACTTTAACCCTTTATTAACCAAAGCACTTTCCCGTGTATATCATGAAACTAATTAACAATCTTTAATATGACAACCAAAAATCTACTTACCTATCTAACCTGCACATTAGCTATTTATTCTTCCTTTGGGCAACAAGACACTGTTACCACTGGAGGGATTGCTTCAAATACAAATGGAGAAATTAGCTATTCAATTGGGCAAACATTTTACTTATCAGAATCTAATGGTTCTAACACCATTCAACAAGGCCTGCAGCAGGCGTTTGAGATTTCAGAAACTTTAAATAATGATTTATTCCATTTAGATCTTGATATAAAAGCCTATCCAAATCCGACAACCAATACCTTTTTTATTTCAACCGATATTTCTAAAAATCCTGACTTGCGGTATCAATTTGTGGACATTAATGGGCGTATAATTTCTAAAGGATATTTAACTCAAAATAAATCGCCACTCAATGTCAGTAAACTGAATCAAGCAACCTATGTTTTAACCATTTACAAAAAAAATGATTTAGTAAAAAGCTACAAAATTATCAAAAAATAAATCTAACACTTTTCACTTATCCATTCAATTATCTAGAAAACTGATAATTGACAGGGTAAATACACTCTAAAATCAATAAATTTTTAACCAATTATTAAAATAACTTAACCATGAAATTTCAAAAAAAAATTAAACAACTCGTATTATTTAATATGCTTTTTTGGGTGAGTATCGCTTTTTCACAAACACCTCAAAAAATGAGTTATCAAGCCATTATTAGAAGCTCTGATGGCACATTGGTAACAAACCAATCTATAGGTATGCAAATTTCTATTTTAGCAGGAAGCATAAATGGGTCAGCTGTTTACACAGAAACACAATCAGCAACTACAAATATTAATGGCCTCGTATCATTAGAAATAGGTACAGGATCAACCAGTGATGATTTTTCAGCAATTGATTGGAGTTCTGGCACCTTTTTTATAAAAACAGAATCAGATATTACAGGAGGTAATAATTATAGTATTACAGGAACAAATCAATTATTAAGTGTTCCATATGCATTGCATGCAGCCAACGGTGTCAAAAAATATGCTATTGGTGACTATGCTCATGGAGGTATTGTTTTTTATGTAGATCCAAGTGGTGAGCATGGACTTGTTGTGTCTTTGCAAAATGTTAGTAATGCCATGAAATGGTGGCCAGAAGGTACCAATATTAGAACAGGTGTTCAGTTTAGTGGTATTTTTGATGGTGCCAGTAATACCCAAATGATATATACCATTTTAGGGTACTTGAATGATGATAATTACGCAGCCAAAGCTTGTTTAGGTTATTCTACTGGATACGATGGATTACCTGTGTCGGGTTCAAACGCACCAGCCTATGGCGATTGGTATTTACCAACGACTAATGAGTTATCTCTACTATTTGCGTCTGAAACCCTTATAAATTCTGAACTTTCATCGCATGGTGGACAAGTATTAGGATCTGGTTTTTATTGGAGTTCTGTTGAAACCTATGTTCCTTACGCTTATGCCGCTTTTGTTTGGGATAATTATGCAAAAAGAATTGAATTTCAAAACAAACTAGATGAGCGTATAGTTCGCGCTATTAGAAGATTTTAATTTAGCTATTAATCAATTTTGTAGGATGCCAAGCAATACGTTTGGCATCTTTTTTTTTATAATATACATAAAATCGATTTTTATAAACACATAATCAGAATATTAAACCCTTTTTATAAGTTTTATAGTATCTTTAGTTTATAAAAATATATGGAATGATTAAAAAACTACTTTTACTACTGATACTAATCCCTGGATTCAGTATGGCTCAAATTTCATTTACTAGTGGTAATTCCGCTTTAGTAAATGCTTCATTATATAGTGGTGTCGCTATTGGTGTTACCGATATGAATGGAGATGGACTAGACGATATTATTCGATTAGACAATGCCTCGTCTTTAGAAATAGAATACCAAAACACCAATGGTAATTTTACACGATTTAATTATGGAAGCACTGGTGGATCTAAATGGGGTTTAGCTATTGCTGATGTTGATAGAAATGGCTTCAATGATCTATTAACGGGTGGTAGCTACAACGGTTTAAAACTGTATACCGCAAACAGTAATGGTACGGACTACAACTCTACCACGCTTACATTTAACATTTTTGTGCAAAATTTAAATTTTGCGGATATTGATAACAATGGGACAATTGACATTTTTGCGTGCCATGATGTTGGATTATCAAAAGCTTTTAGTAATGATGGTAATGGCATTATGACTGAAAACAACGGCTTAATTAATGCTGTTTCCACCATACCTTCTGATAACTCTGGAAATTATGGCAGTATTTGGATAGACTATGACAATGATGACGATTTAGATTTATACATCTCTAAATGTCGTTTAGGTGTTAGTAACCCTAATGATGGTAGACGTGTTAATCTACTATTTGAAAACGATGGTAACAATAATTTTTCTGAAGTTGGTCCCGCTCGTGGTTTAGTGCCTTTAGCACAGTCTTGGTCAGCTGCTTTTGAAGATATTGATAATGATGGTGATTTGGATTGTGTGTTAATTAATCATGATATTACCAGTATGATATTTGAAAATGATGGCACGGGTAATTATACCAATATTACAGCTGCTTCAGGTATTGCTACGTCTTTAGATAATTTAAATGATGGTGGTATTCAAGTTATTATGGAGGACTTTGATAATGACACCTTTATAGATATTTTTGTAACTACCAGAAATGGTATTCATAAATTATATAAAAATGATGGTGATAAAACCTTTACAGAATTACCTAATCCCTTTCCGTTACCATTTGGCGCTAATAGAATTCAAAGTGCGGCAGTAGGCGACTTAAATAATGATGGTTTTGTGGATGTTATGGCTGGGTTTGCTTCTGGTTACAATGGACCTAGCAGCAGCAGACCTGATAGACTTTATTTTAATACGGGAAATAGCACTAACAATTGGAGTGAAATTCTATTAGAAGGAACAACTAGCAATATAAACGGGATTGGTGCACGTATTGAGATCTATGGTGCTTGGGGAAAACAAATTCGCGAGGTTCGTTCAGGTGAAAGTTACGGTATCATGAATTCCTTAAAAACACATTTTGGACTGGGAACTGCCAACGCAATAACAAAAATTGTTGTTAAATGGCCTTCTGGAAATGTAGATGAATTATTAAATCCAACAATTAATCAGTCCTTAAATATTCGTGAAGGCTCTACGTTAAGTACTATAAACCCTGATTCAATTTCTAAATTACGGATGTTTCCAAATCCTGCAACTAATTTTGTAACTATTGAAACCGCTAATAGAAATTCTGATGTTTCTTACACTATGTATGACATTTCTGGAAAAGTCTTGAGAGCAAATCAAGCTTTACCTTTGAATAAACAAATTTCTTTGCAATCATTAACATCTGGTATTTACATGCTTGCACTTCAAATTGATGGAGAAACGGTTATGAGAAAAATTATAAAAAAATAAATTTCCAGTATACATTATTATAAAAAAATGCTTCTAAATTAATTAGAAGCATTTTTTTTGTCAAAACAATTAAGACTCTTTTATTTAATCATTTTCTTTATATCTGTCTATATTAGCACCTATTGCTCGTAAACGCGTATCAATATTTTCATACCCACGATCTATTTGTTCTATATTATGAATGGTAGACGTTCCTTTGGCAGAAAGCGCAGCAATTAATAAAGAAACACCAGCACGTATATCTGGCGATGTCATGGTAGTTGCTTTTAATTGCGATTTAAAATCATGACCAATAACAACCGCACGATGCGGATCGCAAAGGATAATCTTCGCTCCCATATCAATTAACTTATCGACAAAGAATAAACGGCTTTCAAACATTTTCTGATGAATTAATACACTACCTCTAGCCTGCGTTGCAACTACAAGAATAATACTTAATAAATCGGGTGTAAAGCCTGGCCAAGGAGCATCAGAAATGGTTAAAACGGAACCATCTATATAATTCTGAATTTCATAGCCATCTTTATGAGCTGGAATATGAATATCATCACCTTGCTTTTCAACCGTAATGCCCAGTTTTCTAAACACGTCTGGAATTTGTCCTAAATCATCCCAACTAACATTTGTAATGGTTAATTCACTTTTGGTCATAGCTGCAAGGCCAATCCAACTTCCTATTTCAATCATATCAGGAAGCATCGTATGAGTGGTACCACCCAATTTCTCAACACCTTCAATAATAAGCATATTGGAACCAATTCCGCTTATTTTCGCTCCCATCCTATTCAGCATATTACACAATTGTTGCAAATAAGGTTCGCAAGCGGCATTATATATAGTTGTTTGTCCTTCAGCTAAAACAGCAGCCATAACAATATTAGCAGTCCCTGTTACAGAAGCCTCATCTAAAAGCATATAGGCACCTTTAAGCTTATCTGCTTCTACACCATAAAAATAATCTTCTCTATTATAACGGAATTTAGCGCCTAATTTAATAAACCCTTCAAAGTGTGTATCTAATCGTCGTCTACCAATTTTATCACCACCAGGTTTTGGAATATAACCTCTACCAAAACGGGCTAATAAAGGACCAACAATCATGATAGACCCACGTAAACCACGACCATCCTTTTTAAAGGCTTCAGACTCTAAATAAGATAGGTTAATAGAATCTGCTTGAAACGTGTAAGTGCCTTGGCTAATATGTTCAATAGTAACCCCTAAATTTTTTAATAAATCGATTAATTTATTAACATCCACGATATCTGGAATGTTATGAATAGTTACTTTTTCGGGTGTTAATAATACAGCACATAATATTTGTAACGCTTCATTTTTAGCTCCTTGAGGCTGAATTTTCCCTTTTAATTGGTGACCTCCTTCAATTTTAAATATACCCATGCTGAATTTTAATAGCGTTTTCTACTTCTATTTGAATTATTTTTTTTCTGATGATTCTTTTTATTACTGGAACTTTTAGAACTATATTTAGATTTACTGCGCATTAAACTTGTTGCATCTGTTAAATCTTCATCTGCATTTAATAAATTAATTTTTCCGCCTGAAAGTTCTCGTAAATGCTCGAAAATAACATCATCCTCAACCGTGTCTTTATTCCAATTTAAAAAACACTTTTTCATATGATTGGCAATCGTATAGATTAGCGCCTCTTTAAGCTCGCCTTCTTCCCAGGTGTTGGCAACATCAATCATGATTTTTATATTATTTCCGTAGAAACGATATTTTGGAAAATTCTGCGGATATGGCAAATGATCTGGTCGTTCATTCAACGTTTCTTTAGATGGTTTTTCATACGGTGAATCTGCATCTAATTCAAAATTAGACATAATGAAAAGCTGATCCCATAATTTATGCTGAAAATCAGGAACATCTCGTAAATGCGGTTGAATATTTCCCATAACAGAAATTATAGCCTTGGCTAGTTTATTCCGTTCTTCTTTTGTTTCACGCGATTTAGCATAGTTTATCATCTTTTGTAGATGACGTCCGTATTCTGGTATAATTAAATGCTCACGTTCTGAATTGTATTCTAAATGATCTATCAAAATATGTATGTGTGTAGAGTTGACTTAAGACACGTAGTTTTGTGTCTGCGCAAAGTACAAAAAAAAACTAAAGACTAATAACGCCTTTAACGTTTTCTGTAACTTCTTTATATTTAAATATAACATATTCCGGTGCATCCATAACTACATGAATTGAAACACTTGTGTATTTTCCTTTTGAGGACTCTTTCGTTTTTATAACCGCACCCATGTTATCAAATAAAGCTTCAATATTTTTTATAGCATCGCCTTTTGTTTCAACGATGAATTTAAATAAATACTGTGATGGCCATTCGGCCGTATCGTATAATTGAACTTTTAACTTTTCGTAAAAAGCTTCTGTTTTTTTATGCTCTTCCATTTTCAATTTTTAATAAAACAAAGATAGTATTTCCTTGTCATTTTTTAGTTTCCTTTTTAATTACGATTTTTACATCCAAAATCTTGCCAATTTGAAAATAAAGAAGATCGTAATTACAGGAGGTCCCGGAACTGGTAAGACCTCCATTATTAATGAATTGAAGAATCGTGGGTATGTATGCCTTGACGAAATATCCCGTCAAATAACTCTAAAAGCTAGAGAAGACGGTATAGATCAGCTGTTTTTAACCCAGCCACTTTTATTTAGTGAATTACTTTTAAAAGGTCGGGAAGATCAATTTAACGAGGCTAATACCCAAAATGAAAGCTTTGTTTTTCTTGATCGTGGCATTCCAGACGTTTTGGCATATATGGATTTTATTGGTGATTCGTATCCTGAAAAATTTGTAGAAAGCTGCAAAAACCATAATTATGACCTGGCTTTTATTTTAAAACCATGGCAAGACATATTTGTAAGTGATAGTGAACGTTATGAAAATTTTAATCAAGCTATTGAAATTCATGACAATTTACTAAAAACCTACAGTAAATACGGTTATAAGCTATTAGATGTACCCTTTGATACCGTTGAAAATCGGACAGATTTTATTCTGAATGTTGTTAAAAATATATAATGCAACAGCCCATTGATATACTGGAGCGCTACTGGAATTATACCAGTTTTAAACCGCTTCAAGAAAGCGTAATTCAAGCTGTTTTAGATGGCGAAGATACCTTTGCCTTAATGCCAACGGGTGGCGGAAAATCGTTGTGCTTTCAGGTCCCAGCTTTGGCTAAAAACGGTATTTGCATTGTTATTTCGCCACTAATAGCGCTCATGAAAGATCAAGTACAAGCCTTACAAAGCAAAGGAATTAAAGCTATAGCGCTTACAAGTGGGATTCCATATCATGAATTGGATACCCTTTTGGATAATTGTATTTATGGCAATTATAAGTTTTTATACCTATCACCTGAACGTTTGCAACAAGAATTGGTTCAAGATCGGATTCGGCAAATGCCAGTTAATTTAATCGCTGTAGATGAAGCACATTGTATTTCGCAATGGGGAAATGATTTTCGTCCAGCTTATAAAAATATTGCCCTACTCCGTGAAATACAACCTACTGTAAATTGTATTGCACTAACAGCTTCAGCAACTCCTGAAGTGGTAGAAGATATTATTAAAGAACTCGATTTTATTAGTCCTAAAGTTCTCAAACAGTCCTTTAAACGGGATAATTTAGCTTACATGACTTTTGATGCAACGGATAAACACTATCATTTAGAGCGCATTTTAAAGAAACATAACAAGCCTTCAATTATATATGTCAGGAATCGATTAGCTACCATAGAAATCAGCCAATTTTTAGAAAAGAAAGGGTTTTCAGCAACCTTTTTCCATGGCGGACTTTCTAATTTAGAAAAAGACAATAGGCTTCAAGATTGGCTATGTGAGAAAAAACTAATCATGGTGGCAACCAATGCATTTGGAATGGGAATTGACAAACCCAACGTAAAAACAGTTATTCATTTAAATTTACCGGAAAGTCTAGAAAGCTACTTCCAAGAAGCAGGTCGTGCTGGCAGAAATGGCGACAAAGCATTTGCCGTAATTTTAAAAAATAATACGGACAAAAGTAAATTAGAAGATCAGTTTTTAAAAGTACTGCCAAGTGTGGATTTTATGAAGCAACTTTATAGAAAGCTCTGTAATTATTTTCAAATATCCTATGGTGAGGGCGTTGGCTTTGTTGCAGATTTTAATTTTAATCATTTTTGTAAAACCTATAATTTTAATCCACTTATAGCTTATAATGCCATTCAAACTCTAGACAGAACCAGTATCATTTCATTAAGCCAACAATTCAACAAGCAAACTCAAGTTCAATTTATCGTTTCAGATAAGCAGTTGTTTCGGTATTTGGAAAATCATGACTATTTGAATAATATGGTAAAATCCATTTTAAGAAGTTACGGTGGAATTTTTGAAAATGAAACCAACATTAACACCAGTAAAATTGCCGATAAAGCATCTGTAACCGAAACTCATTTAATTGAAGCGCTTCAGAAATTAGAAAAAGATACTATTATTAGTTTGCAAATCTCTAAAACTGACGCACAAGTTACCTTTTTAGAACCACGTGAAGACGAAAAAACCATTAACCGAATTACGCCGATTATAAATCAGCAAAATCAATTAAAACACAAGCAGGTATCGGATGTTTTAAAATACATATCCAATAATACCATCTGCAAAAGTGTGCAACTCCTCACCTATTTTGGAGAAAAAAATGTGACTGATTGTGGTGTGTGTTCGGTATGTGTTGCAAGCAAGGACATGAAGAAGCCAGCAGCAGATTTTAAAACCATTAAACATGCTATTATTAGCAAATTAGAAGAAACAGATTATTCGTCTAGAACATTAACAGAAGTATTAAATTTTCCAGAACAAGATATTCATAACACTATAAAATTATTGTTAGAACATCAAATTATAACCTTAACAAAAATCAACACATATAAATTATCTCATTTATGAAAACCGACTTACGTATTGTATTTATGGGCACACCAGATTTTGCTGTAGCCATATTAGAAGGCATTTTAGCTAATAATTATAACGTAGTAGGTGTTATTACTGCTCCTGATAAACCCGCAGGACGTGGCCGGAAAATAAACGAATCGGCTGTTAAACAATATGCACAAAAACAGGGTTTAACTATATTACAACCCACCAATTTAAAAAATCCAGATTTTTTACAAACCTTACACGCATTGCAAGCAGATATACAAGTGGTAGTTGCCTTCAGAATGCTACCAGAAGCTGTTTGGAGAATGCCTGCTTTAGGTACTTTTAATCTTCATGCGTCTCTATTACCCAACTATCGCGGTGCTGCACCAATAAATTGGGTTCTTATAAATGGTGAAACCGAAACGGGTGTTTCTACATTTTTTATAGATGATAAGATTGATACTGGCGATATGATTATGCAAAAAACAGTTGCCATAGAAGAAACAGATAATGCAGGCACCTTACATGATAAGTTAATGCTTACAGGTAGTCAATTGGTAATTGAAACTTTAAAACGTATAGAAAACGGTACTGTTGAAGCCACACCACAACGCGACTCTAGCGCTTTAAAGGATGCTAATAAGCTACATAGAGATAATTGCAAACTAGATTGGACGGACACCTTAAAAAACATACATAATAAGGTACGTGGCTTGAACCCATATCCAGGAGCCTGGTGTTATTTAAAGAATTATGAAGACACGTTAGAAATAAAAATTTATGAAACCCATATGGAAGTGGAAACGCACACCCATCCAATTGGTAAAATTATTACAAGTAAAAAAAACCTAAAAGTAGCCGTAACAGATGGTTATCTATTTATTGATGAATTGAAGTTGCCAGGTAAGCGAAAAATGACTACAAATGACCTCTTAAATGGCTATGAATTTCACCAAGATGCCAAAATGCTCTAACCCCTTATGAATGCTCACATTTCAAAAACATCGATGAAATACACATGCTTTATTAACAAATCGGTTAAGTTATCAACAAATTTAGGTATTTCCCTTGCTATTACTTGCATGGTACGATAATCCGTATAAATTTGTAAAGGATTTAACAAAAATGTTTAACCAACAATTTATTAATAATTAAACTTTAAATTATGAACAAAACAGATTTAATCGATGCAATGGCAGAACACGCAGGAATTACTAAAGCAGCTGCAAAGAAAGCTTTAGAGTGTGCGTTAATTGAAATTGAAGGAGCTTTACAAAAAGGTAACAGAGTTTCTTTAGTAGGATTTGGTTCTTGGTCAGTTTCTAGAAGAGCTGCAAGAGACGGAAGAAATCCACAAACAGGAAAAACTATCAAAATTAAAGCTAAAAACGTAGTTAAGTTTAAAGCTGGTTCAGATTTATCTAGAGCAGTAAACTAATTATCGCTTAATTTATAAGTATTAAAGGTCTTCCATATGAAGACCTTTTTTAGTTATTAATAATAAGAAGTGTTTGATTTTAACTAAAAAAATATTAGATTTATAATAGAAAATCTATCACTATATGATTTCAACACAACCAAAAAAAGGAAATTTGCTAATTGCTGAACCTTCTATTATTGGTGACATTTCATTTAATCGTTCCATTATTTTATTAGCCGATCATACCGATGAAGGCTCTATTGGATTTATTTTAAATAAACCCTTGGAGTACACCATTAGCGACCTCATACCTGAATTAGATGCCACTTTTAAAGTCTATAATGGCGGTCCTGTAGAGCAAGATAATTTGTATTTTATCCATAAAGTTCCAGAATTAATCCCAAATAGTGTTGAGATTTCTTTAGGGATATATTGGGGAGGCGACTTTAATAAAGTAGCGGAATTAATTGCCAATAATGAGATTAATGAGAAAAATATCCGCTTTTTTCTGGGGTATTCGGGTTGGGAATCTAATCAATTAAACAATGAGTTAAAAACCAACTCTTGGGTGGTAACAGAAAACATCTATAAACAAAACATCATAGAAAAGGACTATGAGACGTTTTGGAAAGAAAAAATGTTAGAATTTGGTGGTGAATATACCATTTGGTCTAACGCACCCGAAGATCCTACCTTTAATTAGATAGTCTAATTTTTACTTGTAATTTTTGTAATAGCATTTTGGCAACCGCGTGGTCGTAAAGCTTTTTACGATATTTGCTAACAGGCTGAATACCAACTATAACATTGGTTATAAATAAGGCATCGGCTTTCTGCAATTCGAATGGTGAAATGGATGCTTCTTCAAGTTCATAATCGGGCAATTGTGCAATGAGCTCTATAATTTGTTTCCGCATAATTCCTTTTAAACAACCATCAGAAAGTGGTGGTGTTTTAATAACATGCCCACTCACTAAAAATAAATTTCCATTTAAAGCTTCAACCACTTTTTTATCCGTATTAAGTAACAGAGCATTTTGTAAATTATTTTCTTCAGCATAAACGCTACCTACTACATTAATCGCTTTATTATTCGTTTTAAGGGTGGATAACAAACTAGGCGACACATAAAAATCTTTAAATAGATCTACTTCATAATCCCCATCATTCATCAAATAAAAATCTGCATCTAATGCGCTGACAGAAATAACAAATCCCACTTCTTTACTGGTTGGGTTATACAGACCACCTTCACCACGAAACACGGTTAATTTAACACGAGACGTATTATTTTCAAGCTTATTTTCAGAAAGCGTCTTTTGAATTTCGGCTTCCAGGAATTCCATGGTAAAATCCATAGGAATTTCCATCCTCATGATACGCATAGAAGCCATTAAACGAAAATAATGATCCTCCCAAAACAAAAGTTTCCCATGTGAGTATTTGCACGTTTCAAAAACAGCATCACCGTAGGCAAAGCCACGATTATTAAGTGATATGATATTGACATCAGCTGTCAAATTTCCGTTAAAATTAACCATAAAAAAAGTCCCGAATAAAATTCGGGACAAAGATATGTTTTATAATAGAAACCACCTTAAGCTGAACCCAATACTTGTTTTAAATCTGAAATTTGATTTTCCCAAAGCATTTTAGCTTCATCCACTTCATCTTCTTCAGCAAAATCGACAATCATAATAGACACATCTTTGGTAATTTCATCCACTTGAATACGTATTTCAAAATAATACGGTTCCCCTTCATCGGAAGCCCAACGAAATTTAATACGTTCGCCACTTTTTTTACTAATTAAATGTGCTTGTTCTTCACTGCCATCCCAAATAAATTTGAATAGTTCGCCACGGGAATTTACATTTTCTGCAAACCATTCCGAAAGGCCTGAAGGCGTTGATATATATTGATATAATAATTGCGGTGACGCCTGTATAGGAAACTCCATTTCAAATTTTACTTTCTCGTCCATAGTTGAATAATTTATGCGCTCAATATATACATTAAATTATGAGAATTAAAACTATTTTTTATAAATATTTTATGTTGTTTTTTATTTGCACGGAATAAATTAGTTGTTATATTTGCAGCCTTAAAAAGCGGTATGAACCGCTTTGAATTAAGAGACTCCTGTTACAACAGGAATATGGCGAGGTAGCTCAGTTGGTTAGAGCGTTGGATTCATAACCCAGAGGTCCCGAGTTCAAATCTCGGTCTCGCTACATCAGTAAAAGTCTTGTACGGAAGTACAGGACTTTTTTTATGCCTCTAAGTGTCAAACATAGAAGGCATAAAAAAACCTACAACACTAATTTTAGGAACAACAAAACAGACCAGAAACCAAAAGAGATAATACCAATATCCAAGTGTAATTAAAACGGTAACATGCCATTAAAAATAACACCTCTTAACATTCAAGGTGCTAAACCTTATTTTGATACTATTACTGGTAAAGTTTTTTATTCTTTTTTACCGCTTTACGGGTAACCGTAATTATTATAAAAATAGCTTCTTTATATTTATCATTATGTAACAACGAGTTAAAAATTACGTAGTTCTACGTATTTTTTAGATTGATTTTAGTTTCTATTTTAGTTTCTATTTTAGAGATTTAAAATTAGTAGGAAATAACAAACTGCAATTTATTGATAAATTAAAAAAAACATGAGTTAAATAGGGATTCGACGAAATAAAAATGCTAAAAACTATCATAAATAAATTGAAATGCAATTTGATTAAATCACACATTTGTGATTTTGATAGTAACAACAAACAATTATACCACTTAACACTGATTTATAAAAACTGTAAAAAAATCTATATTAATGATGTTTTAGTTCCAAAACAAAACACATATTTAGTATCACCGTTTAAAGAATCTAATTCTGTAAAACTAAAACTTGTTGGCCTCTTTAATAATCAAACTCATTTTCTTGAGGTTGAAGCAAAACCAATAGATGTTAATTTACCTGATTTTGAAAGCCGTATTGTATTGAATTCTATACGAGCAATTAACACAATTTCACATAAAAGATTCAACCTATCCTCTTTAATTATTCAGAAATAGCTTCTTTACTCAAAAAAGTTAGAGAAGCCATTTTCAAAAAATATTACTAAACGACTAAAATTAGATTCCAGATTAATAAATCAAAACTATAACGCAACTAATATTATTAACCATTAATGAGCAATCAAACGTACCAAACCCCTAAACCATCTTGGATTATGAAGCTGTTTTGGAAAGCAGCAGGTGGAGATCAATTTATTTTAAAGCAAGCAACTTATAGCGACCAAATTAAATACTTCTGCCTAGGAGGGATTGTAGTTGCAACAGCCATAATGGCTGGTTTATCTGGAGGCTATGCTTTTTATACCATTTTTAAGCCAAAAGCTTCAGATGTTTCTGAACTTTGGGAAAAAACTGGTGGTACTGAAGGCATCAATAATCTTGTTGGATTTACAGAAAACACAGATATCCAAACAACACTAATAGCTTTGGTTTTCGGTCTTGTTTGGGGTTTAATTATTTATAATATAGACCGTTTTATTGTTACCAGTACAGGAACTGGCGATGGTAGTGAAGCAATTACTTGGGGAGAATTAAAAAGTGCTTTACCTAGAATTATTATGGGCTGTATTATTGCTATTTCTATTTCAAAACCATTAGAAATTAGAATTTTAAAAGGTGAAATAGATGCCAAACTACAGGTAAAACAAGAAAGATTGAAAGAGGATGCAGTAAAAACGATTGAAGAAAAGTATGTTTCTAGAATTTCTGAAAAAAATGCTGCCATTGCTAAATATCAACGAGAAATTGATAAGGCTGAAGAAGCCTACACGAATTCAGAAATTAATTTTAACGCTGAAATGGTCGACCCAACTGCGCCTGGATTTGGACCAGAAGCAAGACAATTAAAAGCTATAATGCAAGATAGAAAACTAGATAGAGACAATAGGCGATTAAGATTAGATCCTCTAATTGCTGATTTGAATATAGAAATTAAAGGTTATGTAGAAGCAAAAAACAAAGAGATAGATAATATTAGCGTTGGTTTATCTGGGTTAGATGGATTAGCAGAAAGAATAACAATAGCCGAAGAGGAGTATCCAACCGTTTCCATTTTCTTGATGCTTTTATTTTTAGCTATAGAACTTACCCCAATATTCTTTAAACTAATGCTTATTAAATCTCCTTACGATTATATGTCAAGCAACTACAAAGCATTAGAATTAGCACATAGTGGCATTTATATTGAAGAAGATTATTATGAAGATAAACAAGGTGTGCAAAGAGAATTAGTACGGTTTTTAAATGCAGAAAAAGAAATTCAGGAGAAAAAAGAATTTCACGATGCCCAAATTAGAATAACTAAATACGCAATCGAAAAATTTGAAGCCGCCGAGAAGAAGAAAATAGACGAAAAACCAGAGGATTTTATTAAGTATTCCTAAATGAAATTAAAATTTCTAGAACATAATAAATTTCTTTGGTGGTTTGCTGGTGAGGATCCATATATACTATCTGAATGCCGTAAAGAAACTAGGGTTAAATTCAGTATCATTGGGCTTTTCGTTCTGTTTGTTTTATTAATTACAGGTATAAGCTTTACTTATGGAGTTTACGAATTATTAGAATCGTACTATTTCGGATTACTAATAGGTATCTATTTTGCCTTTGTAATTCTATTTCTCTATTTGTTTATTCTACATACACTTACAAAAAATGTTTTACCTACTAAAGACACTAGTATAACTGGAAAAATTGGCTCTTACATAATTCGTATTGGTTTTTTAGTCTTTCTTGGTGTTATTGTGTCACAGCCTATAGAATATAGTATGTTTTCTAATAAGGTAGATTTTCTTTTAAATGAAAATATTGTAAAAGAAATAGAACAGAGAAACCTAAAGTTAAATAATGAATATGTATATAAATTAAAAGAAAGACAAGATCTAAACCTATCTGAAAATATTTTAAGTGATGAAGTTAGTAGATTTCAAAACGAGAAGAACGAAAGATTAAAAAACTACGTTGAATATCAATACTCAAGAAATTTTTTTATTAAAAAAATGATATTAATGGATACGAGTAAAGCTACTTGGTTCATATGGATTTTCTCGGGTGTTTTTATCCTCATTTTCATTTCTCCAGTACTAATTAAATCTCGAATAGCATTAAGTTCCAATTATTATAAAAATAAAAAAAGAATTCAAAGTGAACTTATATTAAAACATCATCAAAATTTTGTTGAAGAATACAATCAAATATTAAGAAAAAAATATGAAACTTTAAATTTATCTTGGAAAACTAAATACCAAGACCCTCCTTTTAATACAATAAAAATTAAAGGATTAGAATTACAAAACGATTCAGAATTCTCTAAATGGTTGCTCAATGAAAATAATTGAAACCGTAATCGTTTATGAAGACTACAATTATGTAGAAGGGAATTTAGAACTTAAATTTTCTGGGACTAGATTATCTGAAAAGAATGAGAAATTTTCAATAGAAAATATACTATCTACTAAACTTTATGTTACAAAAAAACATATTGCACCAAATATCCCTTTTGGTATAAATAGAGATCGGGTTTTTGCGCTGCAATTACCTTATACTATTCCAACCTATGTAACCGATAATGATAAACAATTAGCCTTTAACGCAAATTACGATAAGATTATTTGCGACGATAATTTTGTTACAGAAAATGGCGAGCTTAAAATTGATAGGTTTAACACGATAAAAGATCAAGGAAAAATATTTTCTACTCTAAATGTAACAGTTTATGGTCTTAAAAAGAATAAACGAGAAGAAGTTGAAAAGGTAACATTTTATGAATTATTTCCAAATGTTATAGGTGATGGCACCATAGAAATTAATCCTAAAAAAGAATATTATGCTATTGGGGAAAAAATTAAAATAAAAGCCAAACCAAATAAAAACGCTTCATTTATTAAATGGAAAGAAGATTTTAGTGAATTTGATACTGAAGAAGTCCATTTTGTAGTTGAAAAAGACACACGTTTTGAAGCTGTTTTTACCGAATTTCAAGCACAGCATACAACCAAGTTAGGCTCGATAATAGAAAGTGTAAAACAAGCTTACGGTTCCAATGCACGATTAGGAAACAACACTCCAGAAACAGAAAACGTTGGATGTTTAGAGTCGCTATTTGAGGGTATAGGTGTAATATTCCAAATTATTGGGTATCTCATTTATGCAGCAATTCTCATAGGCATATTGGTTGCATTAATTTCAGCTTTTGGTTGGTATAGTCTATGGATTATTGGTTTTTTTGTTGCATTATGGTTACTCCCAAAATTGTTTCAAGTTTTGGGGCGTTTTAATATTTTAGGTTATCTCTTTAATTTACTTTTTCTAGGAATTATTATTCTATCCATATATAATTTAACAACTATTACATCATCAAATTCAAGTAATAATTTTACACCACCAAACCCAACAGAAGTTCCTAAAACAATAGAAAAAGTAAAAGAAAATACATCGATAGATTATATTCATTTAGTTGAATGGAAAGATTTTGACGAGAATAATTACAGCACTTACTTAAAAGTAAATAGCGATTATGTTACTTATGAGAATAATGTTAAACAGTCTTTCCCATACTTAAGAACTGAACAAGATTATAATAGCTTACTAAATACATTGCATACCGAATCAGAAGAATCCTTATATTTTATCTATCAATCATTAGATTCTATAAAAGCTAAAAACACCATTTCGTATGAGAAATTTCCAGATGTTATCGTATCAATGATACAAAGCATTCCTTATTATGCGATATTAGATGATTCTTGTAACCCTTACGATTATCAGGATCAGTCTATTCGAGAGTTACTTCAAAATAATCCTTGTCAGGGATATATAAAGTACGGTATAAAATCGCCTGCTGAATTTTTAAAAGACTTAAAGGCAGATTGTGACTCAAGGACACTTTTACTTTATTCGCTCTTAAAACACTATAATTATGATGTTGCAATTTTTGGAAGTGATTATTACAAACATTCACTTTTAGGGATTCATATAACCAAAAATATTGCAGGATTAACATATAAAGTATCTAATGGAAAACGCTATTATTTATGGGAAACAACAAACACAGGATTTGAAATGGGTAGAATTTCAAAGCCAATACGAAACACTAATTATTGGACATTAAATTTAAAATAACAAACTATGGAAACATCAGAATTTTCAGTCATGCTAGTATTTATACTATTTTTTTATCTGGTATCATTAATCCTTTTAAATAGAGTTATTATTTATAAAGGATTTAAAACCTTTGCTTTAAAGGAAAACGAAATTAAGGACAAATTACCTTTTCTTCTGGCTGGTAATTTATCAATTTTCATTTCATTATTTATTTTAATAAAACCACTTGTTAACTTTATCTCATATCAAATTAACAATAAAGAAAGTCTATTTTATGTGTTTAGTGTTTGTTCGATTGTTTTCGTTTTAAACGTAATTTTACTTTTAATCTCATATATCTTAAGTAAGCTATTAATAACCTTTTTTATAAAAGCAAATAATGTTCTTATACAAGCCATTTTATGGCTAGTAATATCCACACTATTAATTGTGTTAACCAACGAGTTTTATAATCTAATAACAAGCACAGATGCGTTTAATATTTATTAGTATTGCCGTTATATTATGTTCTCTTACAAGTTGTAAAAGAGACAATAAATTACCTGAATACAACATAGAAGAATTTCAAAAAAAAGAGTATGACTCGGTTAAGAAGTTACTATCACTTTCGCGAACGTTTTATGAAAAAGAAGACTATGAAAATGCGATTTTAAATTTAGAAGATTTAATTAGTCGTTACGCTACTTACGACGAGACTCTTGAGGCACAAAAATTATTAGAAACTTCTAAAATAAGACTTATCATAATTAAAATTAATGAAGCAACAAACATTAAAACTATACTCATTTTAATTGAAAATAATATAAATCCTGAAATATCAATTGCCGCAAGCATTAAAATAGAAGAGCTTATTAAAAATGCTGAAGACATTAATGAATTAGAAGATTACGTAAATCAAAATAAGGTTAAAGAACATAATACTTTAGCTAACAATAAAATTTCCGAGTTAAAAGAAAAAGAAAAACAGGAAGCCTATGCTTCAGCTATTGAAAGCGAATCATCTAATCAATGGAAAAAATTCTTGGAGGATTATCCAGATCATCCAAAGAAAAATGACATTGAAAAAATAATTATTGCTCTCGAAGTCACTGAAATATTCGATGGCGAATACGGAGAGATTCCTGCTTCTGAACTACTAGGCTCTAGAAATAATAGCCAATCGGTAATGGATATAAAAAATGACACAAAGTACACATTAACTTTACGTTATAGTGGCCCAGATATTAAAAAAATAAGTATTCCTCCAAATCAAACAAAGACAATACATTTAAAAAGTGGCGTTTATAAAGTTGCTGCTTCTGTAAGTGCATCCAATGTTAGGAATTTTGCAGGAACAGAAAGCCTGTATGGTGAATATTCAAGTAGCTATTACATTTCAACTTTGACATATTAAATTAAATTAATTTATGAATAGAGTACTTAAAATCGTTTTAGCCATTTTGCTGTTTTTATGCTTATTGGATATGCCATATGGGTTTTATCAATTTGTACGTTTTATATCATTAATCGGCTTTGGAATCATGGCATACCAAGCAAATGGAGAAAACAAGAATACAGAAATGATTATTTACGGTGCACTTGCACTACTCTTTCAACCGTTTTTTAAAATAGCACTTGGTAGAGAAATTTGGAACATTGTGGATGTCCTTGTTGGTTTTTGGCTTATTATAAGTTTGTTCATTGACAGAACAAAAAAACAAATATAAAACCAGATCGCATCTATTAAACAGCTTGGGCATAAACACTCTTCCCACCACCATAATAACTGGAATAAATATGTTGGTACACATTGGCTGTTTTGATGCCTACTTCTTCGTCCGAATAAAAGTCTTGTGGTAAGTATAATAGATTATCATAAATAGCACTTTTAACTTGTGCTTTTATCTGTCTGCTTTCTCGCCAATTATCAATTTTTAGTTTTTCTGACTTTAAGGTTTCCAAGGTTTTTGTGGCTACTTTCTTAACAGCTTTTAGTTCTTTAGTGGACAATTCTTTACCTTCTTTTAGCAAATCGAATATCGCAAGTGTTTCTTGGTCGTTTAGTTCCTCCCGTACCACACGTTGTTCTTCAAAAGATAAATCTTGAATAAAAGTATTTAGATTATTAAAAGCATTTATGGTGTCCTCCAAGTTTTTCCCATTATTGTAAATATCTATGATTTCTTTGTAACGGTCGTAAAATTCAATACGTAGCGGATTTTCCTTTAACATCTGTTCCAAACGCTGTTCAATGGCATTTTGTAAATTAAAAACCAAGGTGTTTTTGCGTGGTGTTTTTGCAAAAGCTGCACGTAGCTTATCAAAATCTAATGAAGATAAATCGACATAAACATCATCCAGTGGTTCTTGAACGCCTGGATCTTGAATAACTATACTATCACTTACAATAGCTTGTAAGTCCATGATAATTTGTGTGACATCAGCAGCCTTGACATTCTGATTCAATGTCGTGTAAATGGCTTCAATAGCATTAAAATCTGACACGTGTTTCTTTAAGGTATCCGATGGAAACAACGCTTTATATTTTCTAAACACATTACGAGCCATCATTTCAAATGTGGTTCTGGTGGTTTCATTTAAACACACACAATCCACAGCATCTTTAATTTTAGCTATTTTGGACATGGGCTTTGCGTCTTTCAATTCTTGAAGTGAAAAATTCAATTCCTTTACATAAGCTTTGACATCTTTAATAGCTTGTTTCAATTCTACCTCAACATTTTCTATAGGCTCTACAGGACTTCCTGTTGGCTTTCCTTTACCTCCAGATTTACCACCTTCGCCATAAATAGAATAGGCCTGTTCCAATTGTTTATAAACATTCCCATAATCTACAATTAAACCATTTTCCTTTTCATCATCATACACACGGTTGGCTCTTGCTATGGTTTGCATTAATGTATGCCCTTTTATTGGTTTATCAAGATATACGGTAGAAACACAAGGTGCATCAAAGCCAGTTATCCACATAGCGCAAACAATGGCTAACCGAAACGGATTTTCTTCATCTTTAAATTCCTTTTCTAAATTCCGTTCCACTATTTTTCGGCGATGCACCTCAATATCTAAATTCATTTTTTTGAATTTATCTACTTCATTTTGCTCACTACTTACCACCACACAAACTTCGGTTTCCTTAACCTTGTTATATTTACGTCTTAACTCTTGCGCTTCTTGTTGGTCTTCAGCGTTTTTAATACGCGTTTCCAGTTCTTTTAAATAGTCAGGCCAATATTTCATAATAAGCTGATACATTCTTATAGCCGTTGGTTTATCCAGAGCCACATACATAGCTTTACCTTGATATCCACGTTCGTTAAAATGCCAAACTAAATCTTTCGCAATAGCATCTAATCGTGCTTCTGCTGTTAGAACCGGATAATCACGACTAAACAGATATTCTAATTTCTTTTTTTGGTCATCGTCTAAATCTTCATTTTCGAAAACATCAGCCATTTTTTCATCCAATTCGGGATTTGTAATGTCCAGCTTTTCACCACGATTTAAATAACGTAACGGCAAAGTGGCTTCATCTTCAATAGCACGTTTAAAATCGTAAACCGACACATATTCACCAAAAATATTTTTAGTTAACTCCTCCTCTTCTTTAATAATGGGCGTTCCCGTAAATCCTAAATAAGACGCATTTGGCAAACCATGAAAACGCATATTTCGCGCGTAAGTTCCTGATTGGGTTCTATGCGCTTCATCACTAATAACGATCACATTTTTACGATCCGTAATTAAAGGATATTCACTTTCTAATTTCGGGTCTATAGAGAATTTATGAATCAAGGTAAAGACATAGCGGTGATTTTCAGATAATAACTCCCGTAAATGCTCACGTCCTGTCATGCCTTTTTTCTTTCCAGCAATCACATTTTTATCATTAACCACACCAACACCAGAAAAGGTATCATATAACTGATTTTCCAATTCCGTTCTATCTACAGCAATTAAAAACGTGTATGAACCACCTAATTTGCGATGAATCTTTTCACATAAAAACACCATGGAATATGATTTTCCAGAACCTTGCGTATGCCAAAACACACCCAACTTCCCTTCTAAATCTTCAATGTTGTTTACATTTCCAATGACTTTGTTCACACCAATATATTGGTGGTTTTTAGCCATTAATTTCACCACATCGCCATGAGAATCGTCAAATAATAAGAAGTTCTCAAAAATATCCATCAAGCGCTTTTTGTCACAAGTACCTCGAAGCATGGTATCTAAACTGACTTCGCCCTCTTCAGCTTCTTCAATACGTTTCCAGTCTAGAAAATACTTGTATGGGCTGGTAATGGTTCCAACTTTGGCATCCATACCATTACTTAAAATAACAAATGCATTGTTATGAAATACCTGTGGAATGGTGTCTTTATAATCCTTTAAATTATCTGAATAGGCATGACGTAAATCTTGATGATGGGCTTTTAATTCAAAAAACACAAGCGGAATACCATTTACAAACCCAATAATATCTGGTCGTCTTAAATAGAGCTCTCCTAAAACTTCTAATTGGCGTACTGCCAAAAAGTGATTGTCTTGATAATTATTAAAATTAAAAACGGTGAGCTTGGTTTTTATAAGCTCGCCTTCTTCATTGGTATAACTAACAGGAACCCCATTTTTAAGTAAGTCACTTTTTTCTTTATTGATGCTGCCTAATGTTTGGTCTGCTACGTTTTGAGTAATTCTATCTATAGCTTGCTGATAGGCTAATTCTGGATGATTAGGATTTATTTTTTTAAGCGATTGTAATAAGTAACGTGTTAATACCACCTCGCTTTTATCTTCCCTACCTAACAACCCAAGGTCTCCAAAAGATTCGTTATGCCAAGCACTAACAACTGCCCAACCCAATTCTTCTAAAACCTCTTGGGTTGCCAATTCTATTAAACCGTCTTCGGAATATTCGTAGCTCATAATCTTACTAATTTTTTTAAACGGGTTTGATAGGCTTGTGTATAATTTCGTTTTGATTTGTCATCTAAAAACGAAGCGTTAATAAGTGTTAACACAGCGTCTTGCTTAGAGGTTAGCTCTTTAATTACTTTTTCTGCTTGTTTTTTTGAAATTCCAGCATGTTCAGCTAAAACATGGAACTGTTCATTATCTTTTCCTTGTGCTAAATTTGGTGGCAATAAACCATCATCTAATGCAAAATCTTTATCGTCTATATGTAATCTACTATTTAACAAATCGTAAGCAGGACTTAATTTAAAATCTCCTAAAGGTGTTTCTATTAATGAAAAGTTTTTATAATGTGCATCACCATTAGAAAACAGATAATTAAAAAGAATGAGCTTAAACAATTTGATGGATTCTACAGTATAAGCAGGTGTGTACTTTTTTAATATCGGGAAAAGTTCCAAATAATTGCCTACATACTTAAAATCTTCACCATGTGTTTGTGGTGTTCTACCAGCTAACGAAGCAAAATCTTCTTGAGCCCATTTAGCACCATCATCTTTAACATCAAAACGTTTGGTAATATAGGCTGGATCACCGTTTTTAAAAAATATAAGCGCATTTTCTGCGGTTTCCATAGCAAATACCTGTCGTGCAATTTGCATGGTTACCTGTTCGTTTGCTGGCATTTGGCTGGCATTTTTACCAACATTTGGGATTGGTTTTAAAATGTATTGCCCTTGTTCACCTTCTTCTATTAAGCGTATTTTATTTTTTTCTAATAAGACCGAAAATTTTTCTTGCACACCAGAAATAGACATGCGTTTTCTATTTTCTGTAAACAAAACATTGGTATCTTCATTACTTGCTGGTGAATCATACGGTAATATTGGACTTACTTTTTTTCCTTGAAACACGCGTTTTAAGGCTGTGTTACTATAGCTGCTATGACCTTCTTTAAGCGTTCCTGGACAATAATTGAGTTTTGGTACAGCCATTAAATGTCTAGTTTTTTAATTTGAATAGCTCCAATAGTATCATATCTCGCCGTAGTTATTAAGATCCCAAAATGGTCTTTGGTATCTATACGATTCTCAAAACAAACCGTTTGCTTATTAGAACCTTCTGGTAACATATTATAAAAAAAAGGAAATAAATAGGTGGATTTATATTCTTGTTGTATTTTAGGTAAGGTTAAACTAATGGCTGGTTTATTAGTATCATGAAACCATTGGTCATTATAGGTAAACACGAAACTACCATCGTCTAACTGCGTTAATAAACCTGCAGCTTCTTTTTTGTAGATTACTTGAGCTTGTCTCATTATTTAGCAGTTACATCTTTAACAGCAAAAGTTAATTCCATACCTAATGCATTGCCTAGTTTACTTAGGGTTTCTAGGGTTGGATTACCTTTACCACTTTCAAATTGCTTTAGTGTACGTAACCCAACACCCGAAAGATCTGCCAATAGTTCTTGGGTAACATTAAGCATCTCTCTACGTGCTTTTACCGTTTCTATTAATGTTTCATAGTGCATTATATGGCTCTTTTTATGTAAATATATACAATTTTATTGAATAATAATAAAATAAGTGTATTTTAAAGCACTATTAGGGTGATTTTATGATTTATTACGATTAAATTACATATATAGTGCGTTTTAATGCACTATATATAATGAAATTGATATCTATCTAACGCTTATAATACATCTTGGGTTATGTAATCTATTAAACCGTCTTCGGAATATTCCTAGCTCATAGTTTTAATTAAAATTAATTAAGCCAATCATTAAATTGCTCACTTATCCTTTCTTGCCATTTCTTTATATTGTTTTCTACTTCAATAGTAATGACACTACATTCTTTATCTAATGGATTACTAGAAACTGGATGCAAAAACAATCCATTTCGTTTTTCATTTTTAATTCCAGGATATACCAAAGCTACTTTTTTAGTTTGATAATATTCATGATAAACATACATTTGTCTTAAATCATCAGGTGAAGGATTATATCCATTCAAATTCTTCCATTTTGTATCTAAAATAATACTTTCTCCTCCATTTTCTATCCAAATATCTGGTTTCATTCTAGAACGATTTCCTTTTTCTGGTTTCCAAAAGTATTTAGTTGTTTGAGCAGTTATTCGTGACTGATTTTTTTTATGTTTTCGTAAACTTTTAAATATGAATTTCTCCCATAATAAATTCATATCAAACATTAAAGCCAACACATTATTTCTACCTTTACTTATGTCTGGATGATACTGTAAAAGCAAAAGTTTAGCTATTTCTATTCCTTTTTTATAACGTTCAGTTTTCCTATTAAAAACCAAATCATTAAAAGTAGATTCGTTCACTTTAATATCTGGCATTTCAGGAAAATTCAATAATAAAGAACCAATTCTGCTTTTTAATAAAGCATTAGTATTTATTTGTTTTATGAGTTGAATAGCTTTGTAAAGAATAAAATGCAATTGATGCTCTACATCATAAGTTGTATGACGAACATAAAATCGCTCTTGATGGGTTATATTATGTTGAATGTGTTTACTATACTGCAAACTACCTTTTAATGCAGACACATTACCTTCTTTTTTTCTGTATTTTTTAACTAAACCAGAATGCAATAAATATTCAACTTCTTTGATAAATAGTTCAAAATACAAATCCAGTATTGTATTAGGTTTTATTTTTAAATGACTTGAACTTGTTGATTTAATATTAAAACCACCAACCGCGCGCATCATACCTATTAAAATATCACGCCATTTATTTTCTTCTACTTTAGAATTTGAATTTTTATCAGCTTTTGGTAAAACCTCAATAAGTGTTTTACCTATTTGAATAACACCAACATATTCGTTAAACTGAACACCTTTATGAATTAGTTTAAAAAAAGGAATTCCAGAACCATAATAATGCTGTAAGGCTTTAAATTGGTCTTCCGAAATTCGTTTTTCACCTTTATCCAAACTTAGAACTTCATGTTCAAAAACGACAATATGTTTATGTGTTTTATGCAATAGAACCTTTCATTAAGAGTTGAATGGCTTTATCAAAAGACATCTCAACATCACCAATTTTATAATTGTGATTACTATTTCTGTAATCTATAATCTCATAAATATCTCTTTCTTCAAAATCACTACTACTTTCGTGATCAAAATCTGCAAAAGCTTCAGTGTTTTTATTCCATTCTTTTTTATTTACAAAACCTTTACCTAGAACTAATCCTATTTTTCCAAAATCTCCAAAGAAGTATTCTTGTAATAATGGAATGATATTTTTGTAAAATGCTTTTAATATCTCTTCTACTTCATTTTTTCCATCTTCTACAATAAAATAAGAATGACCAATAGTATGATCTTTATCCAATAGTTTTTCAATACGATTATTGATTGTTTTAAGAAGTCTAGAAGCGTTGTAATTATAAATTGTGTAATCTAATTGACTAAGACTGTAATCTGGTGGCATTTCTTCAAAACTAAAGCGTCTTCTTAATGCAGTATCTAATGCTTCAACACTTCTGTCTGCTGTATTCATAGTGCCAATAATATAAAGGTTTGGTGGCACACCAAAAGATTCTTTGCTATACGGAAGTGTTACTTCTAGAGATTCGTCGTTACCTAAGCGCTTATCCTCTTCTATAAGTGTAATTAATTCTCCAAATATTTGAGATACATTACCACGATTGATTTCATCTATAACTAAAACATATTTTTTCTCTTCTTTTACCTCAAACTCTGTTGGTTGAAAAGATTTTAGCTTTTTCAGTATTGCTGGATAATAAATACCAACTCCTGTTGTTCTCACTTTTCTTCTATCATAAAAATAATCTCTTAATGTAGAAATACTTAATGTATGATCTATACTACCACTTGCTTTTTTAAACTGAATCGAAGATTTAGTAAATCCAATAATAGTATATTCCTTTCCTTCTGTTTTCATTGGGAATTTCATATCTTTATCCTCTTCCCAATTTTCTTTTAAACTATTAAAAGCATCATCAAATGACAATTCATCCTCCTCTGCAGAATTGGCATTTAACCAATTTTCTTTGGCTAATGTGCACATGTTTTTAAAGATACCTGGAAGCGTTTCATAGATTACTTTGTTCTTTGAAGTTACTACTGGTTTTATACCTTCTATAAAATCTTCGTAAGTCATACTTTGATGAAAAGTTACAAAAGCTATTTGTCCAGATGGGTTTTCCCAATCATTAATTAAAAGATCATCAAACCTAGTTGTTAAATCAAATCTCGTTTCTTTTTTTAAATCCGTGTCAATAACATCCTCAACAATTGAAAGTGCTTTATTTATTGTATGATATGTTTTTCCAGTTCCTGGTGGTCCAAAAAGAATTTGATTTAAAGGTGAATCCATATATTTTGTATTTGTGTATGAAGTTGTTGGTGTTGTATTTCTTCCATCAATAAATTCTACATTAAAATAAGGCACAAATAGAAGTTGATTAGCTTCATTCAAATCTTTACTTTTAACTTTAAAAAATGAAGTATTGCCACTCGGGTAGATAGCTCTGGTATCATCTAGTTGAATAGCACCTTTTTTAATTGGCTCTTGTATCATTTCTATCTCTCTAAACAACCAACCCTCTTCATTATTAATAATTTCCTTTGGAATATATTCACATTTATTTGATATGATTTTGGCAATACCAATTAACTCATCTCCTCCTAAAGTTATATAAACATAATCTCCATTTTTTAAATTGTTTTTAAATTTATCGCCACGTCCTTTTCCAGTGCTTTCATGAATAGTAATCCAATTATTTTGCTTTAAAGATTCTATAACATGTTTGTTTTTGTTTGCTTTAAAAGAGCCATGTGATATTTTATAAAGTCCAGCCCCATTTAAGTCAATTGTTTTTATATTTGGACTAGTCATATTCTCATTGTTTATTTCTTCTTTAATTTTATTTTTAACTTCTTCACGAATTGGTGCCCAATCCAATATAGATTTAGTTAGTTCTTTCCAATCTGGATTTAAATTGTTTATTTTAAAAATTAAGTTATCCGTAAAACCTAATCTATCAAACATCTCTTTAACAACAACTTTCTTAACTCTTCCTAATCCTGCAGTTAAATTGTAAGATTCAAAAAGTTGTCCAAAATCACTATCGTTTTTATAGACTTGTATATTCGTTAATTGCATATTGTATAACTGACCAGGAATTTGATAACTTTCAATAACCAATATGCTTTTATTACTAGGAATACTTCTTAATATATATTCTTTAGTTTTTTTATTATTTTGAAATTTAAACCCGTCTTCACCTTGCCAAGAACCACCAGGTGTCCCGAATGCATCAGTAGTTTTACCTAAATAATTCCAATTCCCTATGCTAGAATCAATTTTTAAATTTTCAAGAAATTTTAAAAGCCCTATAGCTAACTTATTATGTTCCATATATTAGTTAAGTTTTTTATAAATATCGCTTTCCTCCGCAACCATACCCAAACTATCATTGCCTTCGACAAGCTCAAGCAACGGGTTGTAGGTGGCTGAGCTTGCCGAAGCCACATCTATCATCCCACTCATTAACCGTGGTAACAATATATCACGCGCTTCTTTTAAGTGTTGGTTTTGTATAGTTAAGTTTTTAATTTGTTTATCTATAATAGTAGCTAAATCATTAAATTTTATATTAATTTCTTCTGAAGCATGAATTATTTTAATTCTTTCAACATCTTTTTTAGTTACAGAATTATAGATTGCTCCTCCTCCCATAAGGTTATCTTCATAAAAGATATTTTGAAGTTGATATAATAGAAAACTATTCCAACCTTTTTTATGATTTATAGAAGCCAATCCTCGCCCAATAATTAATTTTTCAATAGCAATATTAAGTCTTCCAACAGGTGCACGCACACTAAACAAAATAGAATCTTCTTCTGCTATTCTATTGCCTTGTGTTGACCATGAATAATTTATTGGAAATCTAAAACCATAATCCTTTACGCCTTGATGAAATGGTAATCCAATTTCTTCATTATTATAGAATTCTGATTTAGGGCTTTGTCCCATAACTAAATTAGCACATTCAACCAATTTCACTTTCTCCCATCCAACAGGCAACCCACTTACCTCATCAAAATCCGTATTCTCATAACCAGGAAATTTAAAGCGTACAAACCACTCTGTGTAGGTGAGTTGTGCTTGTTCTTCTAATAATTTTATGCGTTTTAGGTTGTTTTCTATTAAATCATCATAAGCCGATAACATGGAGGCTATTTTGCGCTGGGTTTTTAGTGGTGGAAGATTGATTTTTATTCGTTTAACTCCATCAATTGTTAATGCTTTTTGCGCCGCACCAATCATCATGGATTCGATGGTTTTTTGTCCTAATTCTGACCTCAAATAATACTCTAAATACTCTGATGATAATTCATTTGAAAAATCTTTCATCCAAATCAAATTTCCATCTTTAAAATAGAAATCATAATCTTCTCGAACTAGATAGGCAATACCTGATCTATTTCCTACGGAAGATAAAAGAATATCACCTTTAATTGGTGCTCCAAATTTACTCTTAAAATCATTAAATTTTTTTTCAGATATATAGATTTCATCTCCAGTAAACTGGTTTAATGCTTTATGTATAATTTCTTTTGAACGATAGAAAGGAATGCCTTTTTTTACATAATCATTTGCAAAAACCCTTTTACTAGATAAAACTTTACAATAATCTCCTATTTTAGCTTTTTTCCAACCTTCCCTCATAACTTCACCGATTTAGAGTTCCCTTCGACAGGCTCAGGCAACGGATTATTGGTGGCTGAGCTTGTCGTTTCTTCGGTGGCTGAGCTTGTCGAAGCCACCATAACATCAGGAAACTGCGTATAATTTTTAGCCAACTGAACCAACTTACCAAAATCACCATTTATTAATGCTTCTTTCTTTTTACGAGACCAGCCTTGCTCTTGTTTTTCTCTATAAAAAGCGTCGTCAACGCGTTGAAATTCTTCTGTATAAAGTAATTTAACAGGTAATCGTTTTTTTGTATGGTTTGCACCTTCTCCATTTTGGTGTTGTTGTATTCTCAACTCCAAATTATTAGTGCTTCCTGTATAATAAGAGCCATCACTACATTCTAAAATATACATCCAACCTTTCCTCATAACTTCACAGACTGTATTTGTTCCATTAAACTATTGGCTTCGGTATTGAGTTGTGCTAATTCGGTATGAATTTCTGCCATACGTGTTTGGTAGTCAAAATCCATATCAATGTCAATCTTTACACCTACGTAGCGTCCTGGTGTTAGGCTGTAATCTTGTTCTTTAATTTCTTCTAGTGTGGCTATTTTGCATAGGCCTTCTACGTCTTGGTATGTTCCTTTTGGGAAGTGTTGGTTTAGCCAATCGTTCTCTTGGTGAGATTGCTTCGTTGTACCTCCTCGCAATGACGCTTGGGTGGACAATGACATATTATTTCTAAAAGAATTCATAATGGCGGTTAGGCCTTCTAATTGGTCATCATCAAAATCGTTGATGGTGGTGCTCACTTTTCTAAAGGTGTTTCTGGCATCAATCATTAAAATTTTGTCTTTGTTTTCTTTGGTTTTTCCTTTGTTAAAAAACCACACATGGCACGGAAGAGAACGCGTGTAGAAAAAGTTGTTGCTAATGGCTACAATACATTCTACATCGCCAGATTCTATGAGTCTTTGGCGGATTAGTTTTTCGGCATTTCCTGCATCGGTTGCTGAACTTGCCATAACAAAACCTGCGCGTCCTGTTGCGTTTAAATACGAATGGAAATACTGCATCCATAAATAGTTTCCGTTGCTAATGGTGCCTTTTCCTGTAAGTGGTGCTCCAAATGGTAAACGCTCATCATCTGCTAGAAATTTATTCTTCGCATCAATTTTATCGACATTAAATGGTGGATTCGCCATGACAAAATCGCACTTTCCTGTTAAGTTATGCGGATTGGTGTAAAAGCTATTGCTTTCTATAATTTTCCCTTCAATACCATGAATGGCTAGGTTCATTTTAGCTAAACGCGTGTTGTTGCTTTTTAACTCGGTACCATAAACCGTAATAGCTTCGTTAACGCTTTTGTTTTCATGGTCTTTTATAAAATGAGCCGTTTGTACAAACATACCTCCAGAACCACAAGCTGGATCGTGTACAATACCATGATTGGGTTGTATAAAGTTTACAATAAGGTTTACCAAAGATGGTGGTGTAAAAAACTCACCGCCTTCTTGCGCTCCAGCACCTTGCATGGAGAATTTCATTAAGAAAAACTCGTAAATACGTCCAAACACATCGCCTTTGGCATGTTTTACAGCGTCTTTATTAAAGACGCGTACTAAATCACGCAATAGTTTATCATCAAACTCTTGGTAGCTTTTTGGAAGAATACCTTCTAAATCTGGATATTCGGCTTCAATAAGCTTCATAGCATTGTTAATGGCTTCTGCTATGTTTTCGGCTTCAGGTAAATCTGCTAAGTAATCGTATTTTGCTTTTTCAGGCAGCATAATAGCACCTGCTGCTGTGTAATCTTCCTTACGTGCTTCTCGCTTTTCTTTGGTACGCGGGTTTATTGGCAAGTTGTTATGCACTTCTATTTTAGCGTCTTCATATCTGTTTTGTGCAAAACGCAGTAATACTAGACCTAATAATGGGTCTTTGTACTCGGCTGCGGTTAGTTTGGAATTGGCTCTTAAATCGTCGGCTGCATCCCAAAGTTCGGTTTCAAGTTGCTTTATATTTTGATGGGTCATATTGGTATTTCAATTAAAAGCTTAAAAATAGTATTAATATTAAGTTTAAGCTAATCAAGATTGCATTTTACTAGCAATTATAACACGTTGAAATTCGTGATGTATCCAATTTAATTATTCCGGGATATCTTTTCTTACTGATTCCCGTAAGTTGCTTACATGGAATGCTATTTTTTTTGCCTTACGGTTTACCGTATGGAAAGCTTGGTTATGGGTTATAATTTTATATCATCATTAGTGGAACTATAGAAATTTAATAGATAATCGTTTTTTTTTAAATTAAAACAGTGTATATGAAAAAACATATTATTCACTTTTCAACTTTTATACTTCTTTTTACAATTTCAAGCCAGACAGGTTTTGCTCAAATTGGTCAAACGAGAGCCGATATTATTGAAGATAAAGGAACAAACTATGAAGCTGGAATTACGGATGACGGAACGAAATATATAGTGTACAAAAAAGTGTTTACCACAGAGCCAAGTGGCACTTTTACGAGGCATAAAGTAATTTATTTTATAATTTTAGATAATGGTAAAGAGGTTTGTCACATATGGAAACATCTGGAACCTGCTTCCGAAACGAATGCGAATGTAGCTTATTTAAAAAAACATATGGTTGAAATTGACTATATGACATGGAAAGATTATGAAACCAACATAATTTATAAGATTGAAGTAGATGATGGACTCTGCGTGACGACCGTTTCATATGATTTTGATAAACAATAATACGCACATTTTTCAAAGAATATAAAACTTAAATATATGATTAGACAGTTACTTTTCTTTTGCACATGGTTCATTACAACAATCACATTTGGACAAACCCTACATTTATATGGCGGTAGTGGTCATGATGTATATTTAGGCTGCTTAAACTGCAATAGTTATGACCAGGATTCCATTTGGAACGAATACGGCACCTATGGAAACAGTTATAATGCCAATTCTATCTGGAATGCTTACGGAACTTACGGTAATAGTTACAACGCATATTCTCCATGGAATTCGTACTCAAACACACCACCTGTTGTAGTTGATAAAGACGGTAATTTTTATGGTTATTTTACACTCAATGAATACAAAGCCAAACGAGCAGATTTTAATTTAGCCTTAACAATTTACAAATACCATGATCAAATTAAAAATGACGTAGGTGCTTGGTATGATAAGATTTTTGAATAATATAGTATAACAGAGCCAATTATTTACATCTATAACAGAAACCAAATTATGAAAAAACTACTTTTTATTTATTTCAGCTTTACAACCGTATTATTCTCCCAGAATATAGAGTCTACTACTCGAAAATTTATTGATGAAGCACAATTTACCCGAATCAATAAAGATTGGACAACCATTGCTGAATTTAAATCTGGAATTAATGAACACGTGTACTTTTATCCTATTGAAGTTATTGATTTAAAGTCAGGCAAAACAGTTAACGCGTTACAGTTAGATATGTTCATTAAAAATCCTGATGTGTTTAAAACTGCTTGGATTGGATTAGATGAAATTGAAGAATTTGTTGGTTTTATTGAAGACAATGTGATTCCGAATTTAGAATTACGGTATAAAGACAAGTCTTCAGAATTTATTTTTAAAGCTAGAGAAATGACGCTGTCTTATTTTGTTCACGAAAAAAATAGGCGGCTTACCATTAAACTAAATAGTTATGATGATGATCCAATTAAAAACTATACGTTTTGGACAGAAACACAAGTAGATAAAATACCTAGACTTTTAGAAATATTAAAGAAAATAAAGTAATCTTTTGTTATAAATATCCATTCCTACATCCTACGTACTAAATTAACTTGACAACTATTAATCCTCCCATCCACAAAGTGTTCTCCCTTTTTCCTTTGCGCCTTTTAATGTGATTTTAATTACGGATGCTTTACAGTTAGAAAGCCCTCGGCATGTTTTAGAGAAATGGCACTTTTTGCTGTACTGACCTTCACAGATATATACGTTTGATTTTACGACATTATAGGATGTGGCAGAGACTAATAATATACTAAATGAGAGTCCGAAAAGGAACTTATGAGCAATTTTCATACTATTTAATTTGGGTTCATATGTGCGTGAAAAAACACAGGTAAATGATCAGATATTTTGCGAGCGGCTTCTAAATTATTACAGGTTTCAATATAATCGATTACGCCTGAATTTACTACTGAAAATCCGCTTGAAACATACATATTATCAATAGCATGACTTAAATACCCCTTTGATTTGCAGCTGCGTTTTAGGGTTGTTTTTTTATTTTTTAATGCGGCTTTAAAGCCTTGTTGGTATAAATCATTCCAAACGGGATGATTTTCGTTTAAATTGAAGTCGCCAGCAATAATAATGTTATTTGAGTTTAGTCGGTTTGGATAGTCTTTAAAGTATTGTATTTCCAATTCAGGACTGTCGTCATGCTTTCTGGAGTGGAAATTAACAACGTAAAACGCCGTATTTTCTTTTTTCAATTTAAACTTACCAATATAAGGTTCTCTATAAATTTTAGTTTCTAACTCACTATCCAAATACGCTCTTCCTATAATATCTATCTTACTGGTTTTCCATAGGAAGGCATAGCGCTCACTCATGTAAACCGAAGGGCTTTTGGTAGGATTACTAATCCGATAATCCCATTTTGCACCTTTTCTATTCAATTCATCAGTTAACTTGGCAACTTTTTGTGCACCAGCTGGATGTTTGGCTACTACTTCTTGAATGGCTACCATATCAAAGTCTTTTAAAACATCAGCCATAAAAGCTATTTCTTCGTTGCTTTTCGATTGTCCGAGGTCTTGGATGTTCCAGGAGACTAATTTGAAATTCGTATTATTTAAAATCTTGTCCCTTTTGCTTTGAGCAAAGTTTGGTTTAAAGGCGCATAATAAGAATAAAACAACCGCTATGAACTGAAGACGATATGTAAAAATAGTGTTTTTATGCTTTTTAAAAGTAGGTAACATTTTCGAAATAATTTTTTGAGGATGCTCTCATTAACGCTTTCTACTCCTATCCGTATTACAACTACGGCATCTGGAAAGATAGGTTAATGAAAATTCATAAACACCATTGGTATTACCAATTTTTGAGGTGTTTAGGTCATAGGAGAATCCAAATCTAAATTCGGAAAGCTCTAATCCAAGAAAGACATTGACAGAGGTTAACATATGGCTATTATCATCATTTTTTGCTGGATTTGTAGCAGCAGTAATTCCTAAAAGAAGTTGCCTCACTTGAAATAAGGAACCAATATCTAATCTGTTATATTCACTTTGCTGCATATAGTTAACCGTCATCATAACACTATTATCCCTTAAAAAAGGGAAACGATAATTACCGTGAATAGAGTAAAATATACTTAAAGGAACTTTTTCGCCTTCTACAAATGATATATTTGGTCTGTTTAAATGTTTTACAGAAGCACCAAACCAATAGGTTGTTCCGTTAAATTCTTCTTTTTCAAAAACCACACCTGTTGAAAAATCCATAAAATAAGGATTGCTGCTATTATTTCTTAAAGGATCTACAGAAACTGGGTTAATATACCCAGTGTTAATATTAATTTGATCCGCCAAAGTTAGATTTCTAAAACTATTGCTTTTGTTACCAACGCCAACTTCTAATCCTGGCCTGAAAAACCAACCACCATTTAAGTTAACACGTTGTGCATAATTTATATTTATCTGATAATAACTATAATTATTGAAGGACTCGTATTGCCAAACAGCATTAACACCAAGGCCAAAACCTAGCCTTGGACCATAATCGAAGGACTGATTAACAAAAGCATATTGGGTTGTTAGTTTTAAATCTAAATTTGGCCATTGTAAGCGACTTAAAAAACCAGCATACGTTCTACCGTTATCTTCAAATCCAGTAAATCCAGGATTTAAAGTTTCTTGTACATAATTAGCTTGTGAAAAAATGGGGTCTTGCGCCTTAGCTGAACAAACAGAAAAGATGCTAACTATATAGAGTATTAGTTTAAATTTCATTCTAGCTTTTATTTAATAAATACAAACGGACCTTTCTTTTCAATCACATCGTCATAAAAAGTACGCGCTCTAAAGGTGTAATAATAGTTTCCGTTTTCGGCTTCTTCATTTTTAATCTTACCGTCCCATCCTTCTAAATCGTCACCTGATTCCGAATAAATAAGACTTCCCCATGTATCATAAACATTGAGCTCTAAATTTTTAAGTCCTATATGCTCTGGACCAAAAAAATCATTAAGTCCATCATCATTCGGTGTAAAAGCATCAGGCATGATAAGGTTATAGCCTTTTTCAACAATCAATGTTATTATTTGTGTGTAGGTGCAACCAAATGGATATGTAACAGTTTGAGTAACCACATAATTCCCAACTTGTAAATAGGTATGGATTGGATTTTCTTCAGCTGAAAAATTTCCATCACCAAAATCCCATAAAATACTCACAAAATCGCCTGTAGCTGTATTGGTGAATTGAATAGGATCTTGAATGGCAAAAACCCCATAGTTACTATAACCAAAAGACGTTGTTTCAAAACCAGGATTACCTAAAACGGGAATATCTACATTCACATTAAAACTGGTACTACAACCCTGACTATCTATCACTTCTAAAACAACAAGCCCATTAATATCCGTGGTCATAATTTCATTATTTAAACCACTAACCGTTCCGCTTGACCAATTAAACTGAAATGGCGGTACGCCTCCACTTGCTAAAGCTACAAACGTTTGATCTACGGTTTGTGCTTCACAATCAACCTCTGACTGAACATCTACCTCCAACATTAATGGTTCAAATCGACTAACATCCCAACTCCCTTCTATTTGACAACCATTAGCATCTGTAACCGTGACATAATAAGTACTCGGTGGGATATTATTTAAATCTTCCGTAACAGCACCGTTAGACCATGCTGTATTAAAAGGAGGTGTTCCTCCTGCAATTAGTAAATTAATGGCACCACTATTCGTATCATCACAATCAAGCGCATTTGTAATATTAGCAGATAATTGTAATGGCAAAATATTAAATATGGTAAAGGAGTCCTGAATAACACATGGTGTTCCATCCGTTATAGTAACCGAGTACATTCCTGGCGCTAAATTATTTCTTTCAACTCCAGCGGTACTGTCATCATCCCAAACTACGGTAACAGGATCTATACCTCCTTGAAAATTGAGAATGATGCTTGCGTCATTTTCTCCAGAACACGACATTTGAGTCACTACAGGATCTATTAAAAATATTGGCGCCTCTTCTATTTCAATAGGAAAAGTTTTGATACAGTTTATTGCATCTGTAATGGTAATCGTATAAATTCCAGCTGATAAATTGGTTTGCGACATTCCTGTTCCAAAATTACTCCATGCAATATCGTAAGGCGGAATACCACCCGAAATATTGTTTATGGTAATCGATGCATCATTATCTCCATAGCATTCAATCTCTGTTGTTGTAACATCTATAGTAATTTCAACATTTTGAGTTATAATAAAATCTAATGAATCAAAGCAGCCTGAATTATCTGTAACCACAACCGTGTAATTTCCTGCTATTAAAGCATCAATATTTTGGAGGTTACTAACAAACCCATTAGGTCCTGTCCAAGTAAAAGTATAACCAGGTCTGCCACCAACAACATCTATATTTATAGCTCCAGTTGAATCGCCAAAACAAAGCACATTTGTTTGCGTGTTTGGAGAAACCACTAATAAAGGTGGTTCAATAACTGAAAAGGATTCTGTTATAGGACCACAATTATTGCTATCTGTAATGGAAACCTCATAATTTCCTGGCCCCAAATCGGTAACGTCTTCGTCTGCTGAAAAAGGTTGACCATTCAATGTCCAATTATATGTGTAAGGCTCTGTACCTCCCATGATATTAATATCGATACTACCATCATTAGCGCCAAAGCAGGATATTGTTTCAGGATCAAAATTTATGGAATCAAAAACTAAATCGTCTGGCTCGGTAATCACAAATATTTCAGAATAAGGACAACCACCATCGTCTAAAATATCCAACGTATAAGTTCCTATTTCAAGATTAAAAATATCTTCATCGGTACTACTAAACCCATTAGGTCCATTCCAAGTTATCACATATGGATTACCACTTGGAAATGGAACACCTCCTGTTATTGTTATTTCTATGGAGGCATCATTGGATTCAAAACAAGTATTATTATTAGGTGTTGCCGTAACTGATATAGATGGATTAACCGTAATGACAACCTCAAACGTATTTCCGATACAATCACCTGATTGCGGTGTAACAGTATATGTTACAGTTGCAGGGTTAACAGTCGTGTTTTCTAAAGTCTGCGAGATTATTGTAGTCGGTGTTAACTCTTCAATGGCACCATTAATAGCTCCTGCGGGATTTACTATAGGTGTAGGCCAAGTATAAGTGGTATTTGCAGGCACAATGTCTCCATTTGTAGTATCTGGAATAATTGAGAATGCATTATCACTGCAAATTAATGCCTCATAATCACTAATTTCTGGTACTTGATTAATAGTAATTTGAACAATTTGTGTTGTTAATTCGCCACAACCTCCTGCGGAAGAAGTGATGACACAGTAATAATAAAACGTCCCAACTGTTGTATTAGGTATTACTAGTGTACTTGCATTAGCACCAATCGGATTTGGTGTATCTGTGTCATTTGTATCATTGGAGTACCACTGATAATCTGGAGCACCAACCGTATTGTTAATAATAACCTCTAGATTAGCTATCGTATCACCTAAACAATATTCGGCAGCTAATGGTTGTGAATCAATAGATGGCCCAACATTAACCGTAATAGTTACTGTATTACTAGTCCCATTACAATCCAAAGTATTGGGTTGACTAACTTCACAATAATAATTGTACACGCCTGCTGGCAATGTACTATCGTGATTAAAAGTACTCACATCAGCATCCGCATCATTAACTTCTGAAACGGGAGAGCCATTTAAAAACCATTGAAAAGTATAATCATCATTGTTTATAGTGCCATCCCCTGTTAAATCAATACCTCCAGTTGCTTGCGCAATTAATAAGTCCGCAGTCACATTGGTACAAATATTTTGATCCGTGGGTGTAATGACAACTTCTGGGTCTTCAACAACTTCAATGCTGAAAATTTGACTAGAAACATCTGAACATCCTAAATTCTCATCAACATCAATCGTTACGTAATAGTAGTAAATCCCTGCTGTATTTAAAACGCCAGGTGAAAACGTAGTACTATTTGTTCCAACAGCAGTATCTGTAGCATCAATAACAGCATCATCAGAAAGAAACCAATTATAAATAACCGTTCCTGCACCACCATTATTACCTGTAAAACTTAAATCCGCAGCAGTTGCGCCTGAACAAATAACTTGATTTAAAGGTGTTTCGTTACTAATAATGATATTAGGTGTAACATTTATAGCAACTGGAATTGAAGATATTTCACTACAACTTCCCGTTCCGCCTAAACTAACAACACAAAAATAATAAAGTGTTCCTAGTGTATCTGTAGGTGGTTGATAATCTGCTTGCGTCCCTTCAGGACTAGCAACGGCTGTAGTATTTGGGTCTGTTGGATCATCTATACCTGAATCGTTATAATACCATTGATAAGTTGGTGTTCCCGTTGTATTGCTAGACAATGTAAAGGTTAATACATTAGCAACGGCATCAATACAATATGTTCCGCCATTAGGCTGTGTAGTAATTGAAGGGCCAGCATTTACTGTTATCGTAAATTGCACTGGATCTCCTGGACAATTACTCACTAAATAGGGTGTTACCGTATAAATTACAGTTCCTACTGTACCGCTATTTAAAGTCAAAATATGTGCTGGAATCGTATCGGAATTACCAGACGGAATGACACCTGAAACATTTCCCGAAGGAGAGGTTCCTACCCATTCATAGGTTGTACTGGAATCATCAGAAGCAAGAATAATATCATCGGTAGTTGATCCAGAACACAGCGTTTGGTCTAAAACAGTGTTTGTAATAGTAGGAACAGGAGAAATTACAAATTCTTCGGTATCTGTTATTGTTCCACAAGCAGTAGATACTTCAAGACTTAAAACATACGTATTAAATGTATAAAAACTAATCTCTGGAGATTCTGAATTTTGATTGGTACCATTCGTAAATTCCCAGTCCGTGGGTGACGTTCCCACGTTAATACTCCAATTATAGGTTCCGCTATCTGGACTGCAACTGTTTACATTAGCTATTGGTGACACAACAGCTGAAGAATCACAAAAATCAGTGATCGCATTGATTTCGACTTGTGGAGGTGCAGTTATAATTATTTCTTGAGGTACACTGGAAGTCATTCCGCAAGAATTAGTTCCTTGAAGAATAATCTCATAGGTTCCTGCATTCGTAAATTCAATTTCAGGATTTTCAGAATTAGCAGTGGTTCCATTAATAAAATTAGCACCATTGGATGTCCCACAAAAACCTGCTGTATAATTAATTATCCACTCAAAAGTTGGCGTTCCACATTGATTTAATGTACTTGTCGTGTTATTGAAAATAGTAGTGAATGGTGCACAACCTTCAGTATTATTTGATGTAAATTCAGGAATTAATGGTGCTTCCACGCATATCTGTTGGGTAATAGGATCCGTTTCTCCACAATAATTTTCCGCATAAAGAGAAATGGTATATGTTCCAGGAGTAGAATAAGAATGAACAGGTTCAAAATCCGTATAAGTTGTTCCATCTCCCATGTCCCAAAACCAATCAGCTACACTACTGCAATTTGGGTTATATCCTGTACTGGATGTATTATTAATTTGAATATTTACATCAACACATGCTGGATCTGTAGTATTAAAACTCACTTCCGGTTTTTCCAAAATCGTTATTGGCCCAGCAGTTAAATTGGATTCTCCGCAAGAAGTAATAATATCTAATAGTATGGTATAATTACTATTTGGACAATTAGACTCTGTATAAGTATGTTCAATTGGATAGTTTGCTGATGCTCCTGGATTAGAACTATTATAAAAGGTAGATGCCTCTAACGTATTTTGAGTTAACGTAAAAGCGGTACCATCTCCAAAATCTATTTCATAGGTCGTGTCAGGAGGATTTGTTCCCCAATTACTAATGGCAAATTGTAATGGGTTAATAGGTGTACATAAATTAACCGTATTTCCAGGTGTTACAATTCCTCCTGTTGGATTACTCGAATTCTTGACTAAATACGTTTTCTGCGCTTGGCAACCATTAGCTCCCGAAGCGGTTATAACCATATTAAAGGATCCAAGTGTTTGATAGGTGTGTGTGAGTGGAAATGACACATTATTTTCTGAATTTCCATCACCCCAATTAATAGAGTATGATGTAATACAACTATTTGAAATCGAACTATTTCCAACATTAATAGTATATTCTATGGCTGCTGCATTACAATTTTCAAAGTCAGGTACTCCAATATTTGCACCAAGATCTACGAAATCAATATCTGGTTTTTCCTTCACTGTAACTATTTCTGATGTCGTGCTAGAAAGTCCATTAGTGTCTGTAACCGTAAGTGTCACATTAAAACTTTGTGTTCCACCACATCCTTCAGCCACAAAAACATGGTTTGGATTTGCTTGTATAGATGTAGCTCCATCTCCAAAATCCCATGCATAAGTAAAAGGACTATCTCCCGTTACTGTAGATACAAAAGAGACATTTTGTCCTGAACAAGCGTTGTTATTGTTGAAAGTAAAACTAACATTTGGATTTACTTTTGATGATTTACTATTTATTTTAAAGGTATTAAAAGCAATTGAAGAACTAATTATCACTAAAAAAACAATGCCAGAATAAATATATTTGTTAAATCTCATATTTCATTATTAATTTATCAAAGCACCTTATCGTCTAAAAAGCGACTTTAATTTAGTTTACAAAAGACAAAAGGTATCTGTTTGATTATTAGCTATAACGAACAAATATATGTTTTGTAAATGTAATACCTTTACGGAATTCCGCAAACAAACTAAAAAAAGGAGAACAATTCATTTCTGAATACGATTCTCCTTTTATAACATTACTAATATGAGATTACAATCTAATCATCATCTCCTGGAGGTGGTGGCGGTGGTGGAGGCGGAATATCGCCTTCATTGCCACAACAATCAGTTGCTTGAGAGCTAGTTTCATCTGCTACACTGGTTGGTGTGCAAGAATAGAATGCCATATTAATGGCAATCATAAACAGTATTACATATAATTTTTTCATTTGATTTTGAATTAAATTTGAACAATAGTATTGCTGTCCAAGTATTTCATTGGAAATTGAATATTCAGCAACACACGCTATACCGCGAGAAGACGTCATTCTCGCTTGAGAAGTATGGAGTCAAAGAAAGATTACATGATTACTTCTCATAGGCACACAACCCATCTTAAGACTCCAATAAAATTGATTTTCGCAAGCCTATGCGATTAGGCATAAATCAATCATGAGGCAAATGAAAGCATACGGATTTGTTTTGGATGGAAATACAATGGAAGTGTATTGGAAACTTTTAGGAAATCCATTTCCAACAAAATTCCAATGAATAATTATGTAACTTTATTCCCTAAAACAACTTTTAAATGCATAAGGAATTAATAATTAATGCCTTCGAAAAAGCTCGAAATGAATTAATTAACCAAGGCCATCAAAACCCTTCTGCGGTCAAAATAGCTGAAGAGCTTTCATATTATATTCAAGAAATTGAAGGATTCTCATTAGGAGAAAGGACATACAGAGATTACTATAATTCTGCTGTAAAGGAAGAAACAAAAGATATTGAGATTAGACAGATAAAAGTAGTTAATGGTTTATGTCAATATTTAGGATTTGACAATTATGTTGATTTCAAGAATGATGAATTTCCAAAAGTAAAATCCAGCCATTCAACTAACAGTAAATCGTTTTTTCAACAAAATAAAATTGTTATTATTTTACTGCTTGCAGTAACGACTACATTTATAATCTACAATTCGGTGACACAGCAAAAATGGATGATATGGGAAACAGATCATTATGTTGAAGTTGATTTTAATGCGAAATTATTAAAAGAAGGTATTCTTAAATTGTATGATCAAGACCGTATTGATAACTTCAGAAAAACAACTCCGGATTGCGCTTATCCATATTTCAAAGAAGATGGCAAAGAAAATTTATGGTATGGAAAGAATCAGGATGGTAAATTAGAGTTTTTCACCTCTATTGGATTACATCCTGGAACAGGGAAAACGTTGAAGAAAATCACACCATATATGATTAAAAAATATATTTGTGAAACTTACTAATTATCCTCCTATTTTAAAACATTGAAAACTACTAATGGTCACTAAAAAAGAAGTCATAAATATCAATTATACCACCACGACCAATTTGAACTAAACCTCGAGATTCTTTTATATAAGTACCCAATGAACGTTCGTTATAAAGCAATTTGAACCTTACAGAATAATTAGTAACAACATATTTATACTTTTTAGGTGTTGTGCTAGCACATAAACGATTTAGGCATTAAAAGAGTCCATTAAAGGGGACAGCGTTTATACTTTTACTAGTGTCATGGCGATTTGTGAAAATTCTTTAAATCTCGGTATCTTATATAACTAAAAACTGACTTCTCAAATAAAGAAAAGTCAGTTTTTAATTTATTTATATAATTAGAAGCTATAACCAATAGCAAGGCCTGCACGTAAAACCCAATTGTCAAATGCCTTATTATCAATATCGCCTTTTCCTTTCACTTCTATTAGCCAAGAGGTACCAACATGTAAATTAATAGCAATTTTATCTACTATTAATATCTTATATCCAACTTCAGGAGAAAAGAAAGAAAAATAAGTATAAGTTCCTTCGAAGTCCAGATTAGAGCCAGGTACTCTTGAAATATCTTTTTTATCAAAATCTAATTTTCCATAAGTAAGGTTAGATCCAAGAAAAAAGCCTTTAGAAGCTGCTTTTTTATTAAAATAGGTTCTTGAGCCTATTTCTGCTCCAAATCCAGAGCCATCTACATCTTTAATCCATGAATTACTAGATTCTAAAGTAGAACCCATGTAATGAATTCTATAGATAATACTTCCTTTTGAGTTGGCATAAAATTTCTTTTGAGATTTGTTTGTATGAACCATTTCATAAGTTAATCCAATATTTGAGGCCGCACTTGTTGAAGCTTCAATATAAAGTGTGTTCGACCTTTCAGAATCTTGACTTTGAGCTACAGCAAAAAATCCAAAAAGCAAGGGAATTGATAAAATAATTTTTCTCATTATTGTTTTCTTTAATTAATTAGCAATATTGCCATGAGTTTACAGATATGTAATTTTAGGTTATTAGGTTAAATAAAGTCAGATAATTCTTCAATTACAGGTATATTGGGGTTTAAGTAATCATTTAAATATATCTTTATTAGACATAAAAACGTATTATTTCATATCATAATACAAAAATATTGTTTCAACTTAGATTTCGATTACGGGTTTCCATAATCGAAATGGAATTTTTAATCGAGACCTACTTTTTATTAAATTGAGGCTATTTAAAAAACGTAACCGTAACTACTGTTTGACTTAAAAAACTAAAAAAAGGGCTTGATTGACCTTTAGAATAGTTAACAATTAACATTCATGGTCTTATTATAAATTTGAACATTCACTATATTATAATAATTTTTGTTTAGTGTGTTACAGATTTTTAATACAGGTGGCTCACCCACCCTAACAATAATAAAGTATATATTATGACTTACCACATACTTGAAGAAACCACGGTATTTGATGATTTTTTTCGAATAAAAAAAGCTAAAATTAAACACGATCTCTTTAGTTCTGGTAGCGTAGAAATAAATAGGTTTTGTTTTGAAAGAGGGGACTCTGTAGCAATTGTAATTTATGAGAAAGATACCGATTCCTTACTTTTTACCAATCAATTTAGATATCCAACCGTTAAAAAAACAGATGGCTGGATCCTTGAACTTACCGCAGGTTCTTTAGAGGCTGATGAAGATCCCGAACAGCGGGTAAAAATAGAAGTGGAAGAAGAAATAGGCTATACCCTAACAAACCTTGTCTTAATCGGGTCTTTTTTTGTGTCACCTGGCGGAAGCTCGGAGCGCGTGTTACTTTATTATACAGAAGTCGCCTCTACGGATAAAGTATTTGAAGGTGGTGGCATGCATAACGAAAAAGAAGATATTCAATTAGTAAAAATCCCTGTTTTAGATACTAGAAATAAACTTAAGAATTTCGAGTTTCAAGATGCCAAAACACTTGTTGGTCTTCAATGGTTTCTATTTAATAAATAATAAGAAGCATTCAATTCTATTTGAAGGAAAGATAATTAACATCTACTTATATCAAAAAAAGCGCACAAAATCTGTGCGCTTAAAAAACTCCCCTGTTTTTATCTCAATAAATAGCAAGACAAACTTAACCTGCATTTATGATACTTCCTTACTGATTTCCGTAATCACACATTTTTTTTATATCAATCCTAAATCTTTAACAATAGCCACTAAATGAATGGCGTTTTTGGCTTTAAATTGAATACGGAGTTTATTAAGTCGTTTTTCTATAGAACTCAAACTGCTAGGTGTCATGCCCTTTTTCTTGTATTGTTTACTGATTTGTTCCTGCGATAATCCCAAAGACAAATCTTTTAACAATAAAATATCATAATCATCGATCTCTAAATCAGATTTTTTACTCAACGCTTGAGACACTGTTTCTGAAACATACACGTGATCTTGAGAAACAGCCTTGATAGCATCGTTTAATTCAATGAGTCCTCGTCTACCTTTGCAGACATAAGCTTTTACAGCATAGTCATTCAACAAACGCTTTACAGTTTGAATCCTATCTTCTATGGAGTAAACTATAATCTTTAAATCAGGAAAATTGGTATGTAATGCTTCAATTAAATCTTCACCAGAGGCATATTCTTGATCACGATGGTCTTTTTTGAAGGATAAATCGGTTATTAATAAATCAAAAGGTTCTTCTTTTAAACTGGCACTTTTAATTCGCAAATATGCATCATCACAGTATTGTACGGATGTGACATTGGTTATTTTTAATGTATCCAGAATGGTTAACATTCCTAAATTAATACTAATTAAATCGTCTGAAACTATTACTTTTTTAAACATCCTAAATTGTAATTAATGCACTGAAGCCTTCGTTAATTTGAGATTTAAAAGTAATAGAACCATTTATGGTATTTATACGGTTTTCCGCATTTTGCAAGCCATTTTGTTTTTTTAGGTTACTTCCTATGCCATTATCGGTATATTGAACTTGCAGTTTCCGACCTTGCTTGTTGAAATCAAACACCACAATAGTTGCCGAACTGTGCTTTTTCATATTGGTCAGCAACTCTTGAATGACCCGATACATAGCTACTTTTTTAGTTTCAGATACACCTTCCCAATTTATTTTTGAAATCCCTTTGATAAGGATATTTGTCTCACAACTTTGATAATTGGATATTAAATCTTTTAAAAGTTCTTGATAATTATTCACCACATCTATATCATGATATTCTCTGGAAATATCTCTCGTTTTTTCATAAACGGCTTCTAAATCATCTAAAACGGAATCCTTGTTTATCTGTTCTTGCTGTAGTTTGTTCATTAGGTGATACACATCATTCGCCACTTCATCGTGTACTTTTTTTGAAATCCGTAATTCTGTATTATAGACTTCTAATTGTTTCTGCTTTTTATGGCGATGGCGGATTATTAAAAACCATATAAAAGCAAAAACACCCAAAAGAATGGCCGTATACCCATAAATCAACTTCAAATTTTTCTCTTTTTCAGCTTGAATTAAATTGGCAGTCGCCATTTTTTCTTGCTGCGTTAAATCGTATTTTTTGGAGGCATATTTTCCTTCAGTAAGAAGGTTAGCTGTTTCTATACTATTACGGATCTGTTTATACAATTGTACTTCTGAATCGTTTTTAAAACCAATTACCAAATCCAATGTTTCCGAAATAATATTAGAGTTATCCGTTTCTTTAGCCAAGGCAAAGGCTTTTCTGGCGTATGTTTCCGCTTTAATCGTATCACCTGTTTCCGAATAATACTTGGATATATCCATATAACTACCAATAACTTCACTGCTAATCTGTAAAGCTTCACGCATGGCAAGCCCTTGTAGTAAGTATTTCAAGGCATCGGGATGATTGAGTTTCCCTTGTACTACACCATAATTATTGAGAATGCGCGCTTTTTCTTTGGGATCTTGAACGTCTGCTAACGAATTATGGAGGTCTTCAAACTCGATAAGTGCCTGATTTAACTTCCCTGATTTTATAAGCGCATAACCAATATTATTTTTAAGTGTCATTTGATGTTGTTGTTTTGTAACTAACTCTAACGCTTTTTGATAATAGGTAATGGCTTTTTCATTCTCCAATAACTGACGATATAATTTACCAAGTTGGTTATAAATTCCTATACGGCTTTCAGTAGTCGTTGAATCTTCTGGCAAATTATCGACTAATTTTAAAGCTTCAATAGCCGTTCCTTCGCTATCATAAAAGAATCCTAGCTTATTTTGAATAATGGCTATTTGTCGTAAATTGTAAATGGCATGCGTATAATTTGAAGCTTTTAGATTTTGATCTTTAAGGTTTGTGAAATAATTGAATGCCACAATTAAGTCATCTTTATGTTTTGGATTATTAACCTTCTCACTAAAATATAAAGTACTATCTATTGCTTTTTTTTGAAATGAATAACACGGCAAAATCATTAGATTTATAAACCCTAAAATAAGAAAGAAGAAAAAACGGAATGACTGTTTACCGGACATGTATAAGGTATTACATCAAAGTGAAATTGGGTTTAAATATAATAATATATTATAGTTTTCGGGTTCTATTTATAGGTTGAAATTATCAAAAAAATCATTCTAAAAATGTGTACATCTTGTCCACGACTTGTAACTAGGTTTGAGAATTAAATTAGAGCTAAATTAATATTTACCCATGGTATATCTGCAAACAATGATACACGAAGTCTGAATGTATCCATTCATTAAGGATAGTAACTTATGGTATTTCTGTTAATTTTATGGTAACCCTAAAGTACAATCAAAGATTTTTTCATATACTGTATATGCTATGAAAACCATTTTTACACTCATCTTATTTATGTCTACAATAAACCAATATGCTCAAAAAACAATTCCAAACGCTATTGAAAATGAAGTTAAAACAGCCTTAAATTATTTTCCTGCGTTACGTCATGTTGGTATTGAAATCAAATTTAAAAAGAATATCAAAAAATCGACCATGTTAGCACAGCCCAAATTGGGGAGCTTTTTTAAACCGAAAGAATATCGCGAATATGTGATTTTAATCAGTGAACGATTTAAAATATCGGATAAAGAATTTTCTACTAAAGATATTCCGTCTGATATTTTAATTGGTTGGATAGGCCACGAATTAGGACATATTTTAGATTATCAGAATCGAAGTAATATAAATTTAATTTGGTTTGGTATAAAATATCTAATTTCTGACAACCATATTATCGAGGCAGAACGTGCTGCCGACACCTTTGCTGTGAACCAAGGCATGGAGTCATACATTTTAAAAACGAAAGATTTTATCCTTAATAATGCCAATATTACACCATCTTACAAGCTTCGTATTGAAAAATATTATTTATCACCAGAAGAGATTATGGAAATCGTAAATAAACGAGACGGGATTATACCAGATAAAGCTACGACTGCGAACTAACAAAGGTTTCCCATTGTTGGAATTTATCTTCATTCATAACACGCTCCATTTTAACCTGTCCCCCTTTTTTCTTGTTGGCAGCATTCCATTCATAAAAAATAGCAGGATCAATTAATGTAACCTTCACACCTTTTAGTGCTTTACTTCTGGCTACTTTATAATTCTTATTCGCAACTTTTAAAAAATCATCTAAAGCTTCAGATACAGCTTCAGCATCTAAATCATCGTCCACACCAAGGTACCAACTATGATAAAATTCGCCATCCTCAAAACGCTTAGCACAAATAGTATATTCTGGGATTTTTGTATTGAATGCTTCTTCAAGCTTTTGCAAAGCATCATCCATTTTATTGACAGATAATTGCGAGCCTACCGTATTTAGGAAAAATTTCGTGCGACCAGTAATTATAATTTCTGCGCGTTTAATATCCGTAAATTCAATCGTATCTCCTATTTCATAACGCCAAGCACCACTAACCGTACTAATAATAAGAACATATTCTTGATTCAATTGAACATCTTGTAAGGTAATAGCAGGTGCCTCTGGAATTAAAGAGCCATCTTGCTTTACATATTCAGGTTTAAAGGGAACAAATTCAAAATAGATGCCATTATCTGTAACCAATTGCATGGCATTTGTTTCGGGTCTGGCTTGAAAAGCCATAAAACCTTCGGAAGCCAAATATGTATCAATCACTGTAATGGGATGTCCTAAAAGCGCCTTAAAACTTTTTTCATAGGGACTAAATGCAACACCTCCAGATGTGTAAACTTGCAAATTGGGCCAAATTTCATGAATGTGATTTAATTGATGATGTTCAATAACTTTTTGCAGCATCAATTCTATCCAAGATGGAATACCGCTAATTGCACCAATATCCCAATTTTTCGCGTTATCAGCAATACGTTGCACACGTTCGTCCCAATTATCAATTTTAGCAATATCGGCTCCTGGTTTATAATAGCTTCGGAACCAATAAGGAATATTACTAGCTGTTATCCCGCTAATTTCACCTTCTAAATGATTACTATTTTCTTGTAAGTCCGTAGAACTACCCAACATCATAATCTCCTTTTCAAAAAAATCAGCCTCTAAATCAAAGTGACTTAATGAAAACACTTGATTAATGCCTGCTTGTTTAATGGCATCAATCATATCGTTTGTTACTGGAATGCGTTTGCTTGTTTTTCCTGTGGTTCCTGAACTCAATGCAAAATATTTTGGATGACCAGGCCATGTCACATTCTCGGCACCTTCTTGTAAATTAGACCACCATTCCTTATGGATCTTATTATAATCGAAATACGGAATTTTTTCAGAAAAAGCCGTTGTTAAATCATCTGATTTAAGAATTTTATCAAAATCATAATACCTTCCAAAGTCGGTGTCTTTCGCTGTATTAAGTAATTCCTTTAATACGTTTTTTTGTGCTTCTACAGGATCTACCTCTGAAGAAAATGTATCCTTTATCTCAATAAATCCTTTAATAATGTTTCCTAGTATTGCCATACGGTAAAGTTACTTTTTTTTAGTTTTTACCTATCCGTGATACCTATTTTTTTTTGACTGGATACAAAAAATAGTTGACTGATAATACATCATTGTCATGGGTATTTTCAGTTAAATAAACAATTTGAAGTTGGTATTTAAATTAAAAGAATTCTAATATCTTTTTTGATAATCTTTTACATATAAATTAAAAGTTTTAGGATTTCAAAAAAGCAAAATGCATTTCGTCGGATTTTTTATATCGTTACTCGGTACTAGTAAACGAGTTATGCCTTTTATAGTTTTACATTTGAATATGACTTTACATAAACACCTGATTATCCATGTTTTACATTTAAAAAGACTCTATTATCTCCAAAATAATTTAATACAAAGAGTAATTAAGCCGTTTACCGAATAAATTTCTCGACTGCATTTCCATGGGTTATTTTTGACCCTCCCTCAGTTTACATAATTAATAATAGCAGCGTTAGGTCATTTCTAATCGATTTTACAATCACCAAGATTTTAGCGACGGCCTTTTGATTATTATATGAAAATTAACCAACATTATGAAAAAAATTACTTTCTACACGTTATTACTAATTGTTATTACTTTTAGTATTCAAGGTTTTTCTAGACCAGTAAGTTCAGATATTTTTTCTACAAATAATGACTACGTATCATTTTTTAATAATCCGATAAACGACTACGTATCGTTACGACCAGGATATTCTGAAAATAGAGTTAGTACCTGTAATGACATTACCGTATTTTTAGATGCGACAGGAAATATTAGTATCACACCCGTTGATATAGATCCCGCTAATATTGGTTCAAATTTCTCATTAGATATTTCTAGTTTTACTTGTTCCGACATAGGAACTCCAGTAACCGTTACGGTTACAGATAGTAATGATAATGATACATGCACAGCTGTTGTTACGGTATTAGACAATTTAAGTCCAACAACTCCAACTTTACCAAACCTAACGGTTGATTGTAACGGAACACTTACCGCACCAACGACAACTGATGCTTGTGCTGGAACCATTACTGGAACTAC
>NZ_FOVN01000010.1 GCF_900115185.1 Algorimicrobium echini | reverse complement strand
TTTGATGATGGTAACGGTAATTCTACTACTGCAACGCAAACCTATAATTATGATGATACCACAGCTCCGGTTACTCCAACTTTACCAAATCTAACGAACCAATGTTCAGTTACGATTACTGCTCCTACAACTATAGATGCTTGTGCTGGAACGATTACAGGAACGACAGTAACCTCATTCCCAATAACTTCCCAAGGAACAACAGTCGTTACGTGGACCTTTGATGATGGTAACGGGAACATAATTACGCAAACACAGAATGTCATAATCACAGACAACACAGCTCCAACATTTGATTCGTGTCCACCAAGTGCATCAGTAAATAACGATTCTGGTGTTTGTGGTGCCGTTGTAAATTTCACGATCCCTACTGCAACTGATAATTGCGGAGTTGCAACAGTTGCACAAACTGACACTACAGGATTAACTTCAGGTAATGTGTTTCCGATTGGAACCACAACAATTGAATTTACAGCTAACGATGGCAACGGAAACACAGCAACCTGTTCTTTTAATATAACCGTAACAGATACTGAAACCCCTACGATAACGTGTCCTTCAGATATAATTGTCAATGCAGATGCAAATTGCGAAGCAACAACTGTTAATTTAGGAACCCCAACTACCAATGATAATTGTGGAATTACCTCTGTAACTAATGATTTAGCATCCCAATTACCGCTACCTATTGGAATTCATACGGTAACATGGACCGTAGAAGATTCTAATGGATTAACAGCAACCTGTACACAACAAATCACTGTACAAGATGTAACGCCTCCTGTTATTAACTGCCCAACGCCTAATGCATTTTATAATACAGATGCTGGACAATGTGATGCTACATTAACGTTTAATGCGACGGCTTCAGATAATTGTAGCGCTGCACCAATAATTGTTTACGAAATTAGTGGTTCGCCAATTACATTCCCATATAATTTTCCAGTTGGAACAACAACTGTCGATGTCATTGCTAACGATGGGAACGGACTTTCGTCAACCTGTAATTTTGATGTCCTTGTACAAGATAATCAAGCACCAAATGTAGTTTGTCAACCTTTAACCATTACGCTGGATAGTAATGGTACTGCTTCAATAGCAGAAGATGCGGTTAATAATGGCTCATCAGATGCCTGTGGTGGATTAACCTTTGATACAGATGTCACTACTTTTAATTGTTCTAATATTGGCATTAACAACGTAACACTAACTGTTACAGATGCTAATGGAAATTCTGCTTCCTGTAATACAACCGTTACGGTTTTAGATGTGGTTCAAGGCGCAACAGCAAATATAACAGCGTCTCCTGTATCGCCAATTTGTAGTGGAACTTCGGTTACATTTACAGCTACAAGTTCCAATTTAGGGTCAAACCCAAGTTACGAATGGTTTGTTGGTGGAAGTTCCGTTGGAAATAATAGCGCAACTTATACAACAACCGCTTTAACAAATGGCGATGACGTTTATGTAGAGATTACTTCAGGACCTTGTAATACGGTAACAACTAGTAATAGTATTACCATGTCTGTAAACCCTTTATTACCAGTGTCTTTCACTTTAAATTCATCTGCCAACCCAGCATGTACAGGAGAAAATGTAACGTTTTTTGTTACAAATTTAGTAAATGGTGGTGCGTCACCTACGTACCAATGGTATGTAAATGGCTCACCAGTAGGGACAAATGCGAGTTCATATGCCACAACAAGTATGTCAACGGGAGATGTTGTTTCTGTGGAAGTAAGTTCAAATCTGACTTGTGCCAGCCCAATTCCAGCTACTGAAACGATGACGATGACGGTCACGCCGAATGCTACCATTAGTTTAACCTCTGCAAATAATAATCAAACGGTATGTAATGGAAATGCATTAAATACTATAACGTATAATATTACAAATGCAACTGGTGCAACAATTACAGGAATTCCAACAGGAATTACAGGATCCTATTCTTCAGGAACGTTTACAATATCTGGCAGTTCAACTCAAGTTGGAACTTTCAATTACACAGTAACACCAAATGGTTGTGGGACAAATATAGCTACAGGTACAATTGTTATTGCTCCTGATGCATCGATAAATCTTATTTCTGCTTCAGAAAATATAGGGTTATGTAATGATAATTCGGCAATGACACCAATACAATTTCAATTAAATTCAGGTGCAACGGGAGCTACCTTAACTAGTTCGCCCGCACTACCTGGCGGAATTTCAGGGTCATTTAATTCCGGTACTGGTGTTTACACTATTAATGGAAATACAAATCAAGTTGGAACATACAATTATACAGTTACAACATTAGGTTGTGGTACTGGAGATTCTATAAGCGGAGAAATAAAAGTTTATAATGGGATACCACTAACACCAAGCGATATTGATGGTCCATCTTCATTTTTATGTCCAGTTACGGAGGCTATATATTCAGTACCATTAGATCCTAATGTAGAAAGCTATAATTGGAATGTATCAGCAGGATTTACTATAATTTCTGGTCAAGGTACGAATGAAATTAATTTAGCGGTAAATGGCATTGCGTTTTTGGAGACTATTACTGTATCAGCAACAAATGCTTGTGGTACTTCCCCGAGCATATCTGAAACAGTATTTATGAACTTTTCTTCAAGTGATATTGATGCAGGTAATGATATTTATGTTTGTGCTGGAACTACTTCGGTTATAATGAATGGAGATGATGGTGGTTTAGATTATGACGAATGGACTTGGAGTGATGATGGTGCTGGAGGTTCGTTTTCAACTGTAGTAGTGGATCAGTCTTGCGTTAGGGATCCTTGGTGGTGCTTTTGGTGTCCTCCAACTTGCACTGATATCTATGATTTTTCAGAAACAAGCACATATACCATTCCGCCCACTGCTCAACCAGGAGATGTAATTACGATTTCATTAATAGCTGATAACTGGTTTTGGTGCGACCCTTTAGAAAGCACCATGCAAATTCATATTTTAGAAGATCCTGAAGCTGAAATTACATCGTCCGATATAACCCTTTGTGAAGGTGACACTACAACGATTACTTTTTCAGGAACACCAAATGCGCAAATAAGATATGACGACGGAACTGGGAATACTCAAGTGCAACTTAATGCTAGTGGAAATTATTCTTTAACAGTTTCACCGACAGTAACAACTACATATACTCTAAATAGAGTAAGATACACTAATGGTGCTTATCCTGGTGCGGGAAATAACTGTAATATAACCTTAAATGAAAGTGTTACTATAAATGTGAACGAGCCAGCAACCGTATCTGTACCTGCCGATGTGACTATTTGTGAAGGTGAAACCGTAAGTTTAGCAAGTGCAACCATAGGCGGTTCCAATGCTGTTGGCACTTGGACGTCTTCCGGAAGCACGGGAACCATTTCAGGCAGTACGTACACACCAAGTCCTGCGGATATTTTCAATGGTTCGGTAACTTTAACATACACCAACACACCTAGTGATGGTATTTGTCCTGCTGTGAGTGACAGTATGGTGGTAACCATTAATCAACTACCTACGGTTGATGCTGGTATAAACCGAACAATTTGTAGTACCGAAACAGTTACATTAAACGGAAGTATCGGTGGTACAGCAACATCTGCCACTTGGAGTGCATCAAGTGGAAGTTTCTCAAATCCGAATGACCTGAATGCAACTTATACACCAAGTATTACCAGTGGTAACGTAACTTTAACATTAACTTCAAATGATCCAGCTGGACCATGTGGTCCTGACTTGGATACCGTAATCATTACAGTGAATCCTGCTGCGACAGTGAATGCAGGTCCAGATCAAACAATTTGTTCAAATGAAACGGTTGTATTATCAGGCTCATTTGGTGGTAGTGCTTCATCTGCTAGTTGGAGTTCTAATGGTTCTGGAACATTTTCTGGTTCTAACTACATACCTAGCGCTGCTGATATTACTGCAGGATCCGTAATTCTTACGTATACAACTAATAATCCTGCTGGCGTTTGTGGACTTGTTTCAGATACCATGGTTGTAACTATTAATCAAGCAGCTTCAGTTAATGCAGGAACAGATATTACCGCCTGTTCTAGTACTACATCTATTAATTTGTCTGGTGTAGCAAATACACCTGGCTCATGGTCTGGTGGTTCGGGTTCATTTACAGATGCTACATTGCCTAACACGACTTACACATTAGGCACTGGTGAAACAAGCGGAACAATTACCTTAACATACACAACCAATGATCCAGATGGCTCTGGACCGTGTAGTTCTGCTTCAGATTCTGTAAACATAACAGTCATTCCATTTGTATCAGCAACCGCCAATAACTTAACAACTATTAGTTCATGTAATGATACAACTATTCAGCTTTCGGCAAATGGTTCAGGACAATGGTCCGCAGTTCCAATACCGGCAACAAGTACATTTTCGTTCTCCAATACCAATGATCCAAATGCAACTTTTACTGGTGAAAGCGGTGTGAATTACACGTTAACTTGGACTATTGATAATGCAGCGCCATGTGCTGATGATACGGCTACGGTTGCTGTTAATTTCCCTAGTTGTGGTAATTTTATTGACTTTGACGGCACAGACGATTCAGTAAATTTTGGTAACACTTATAACCTATCAGGCTCGTTTAGTATCGAAGCTTGGATAAAGCCAAATGTTATTTCTAATAGTGTAAAAACAATCATCTCTAAACGTAACGCAAACAACTTATCAACAGGTTACGACTTGCGTCTAGTTAACGGAACAATATCCTTTAATGCTAATGGTTCTAATATTTCTGCTAACGGAATAACAGCTAGCAGATGGTATCATATTGCAGTAACCTATAATGGGTCACAGTACAAATTGTATGTTGACGGGATAGACAGAAACACGAGAACTGGTCCAGCGCCAACTACTAATAATTTTAATGCCTTGTTAGGCGCCATGTCCCGAACTAATAATACACCAACTAATTATTATTCTGGTTGGATGGATGAAATTCGTATATGGAACACCAACTTGAGTACTGACCAAATTCGTAACATGATGAACCAAGAAATTCAAAACAATGGTGGTTCAGTACGTGGGTCGACAATGCCTTTAGATGTTACTGGGATTAACTGGAGCAACTTAACAGCCTATTACCAAATGAATCAAGGTACACCAGATATTTCAGGCGGTAATTTAGTAGCTGATGTTGGAACAACAGGAAGGTTAAGAAACATGACGACACTTCAGGACGAGTCTGCTCCACTACCGTACTTGAGTACACAACCTGGAACATGGAATACTGCTAGCACGTGGTTACATGGTAACGTACAAATGATTCCAAATACAAATTCAGTAACTTGGAATATCGTCCGAACGGCTCATAATGTCAATTCTGGTAATAGAGCAACTACTGTTCTTGGTTTACTGGTGGATGCCAATACGATGTCTATTACAAACGATCAAAGCATACAAGTTAACAGTTACCTTAAAATTGATGGTGTTCTAGATTTAGAAGGCGAATCACAATTACTACAACCTACAGGTAGTATGGTTGACTATACTGGAACGGGCTCACTACATCGTGACCAACAAGGAACAACGAATCTCTTTAACTATAACTATTGGTCATCTCCGGTAAGTACCGATGGCTCTACGTTCAAAATAGGAGCTGTGTTATATGACGGCTCAAACCCTGTAAACTGGGTATCTAGTCCAAGTGCTACTGGTTCTACAAACCCAGTAACGTTGAGTAGTCGCTGGTTGTATTTATATGAAAACTATCCAGCAGACTCCTATGCTGCTTGGAATGCTATAAATACCAATTATGACGTTCCTGTAGGATTAGGATATACTATGAAAGGAAGTGGTGTTGGCCATCCAATTAACGATTTACAAAATTATACATTTGTTGGAAAACCAAACAATGGCACTATTTTAACTCCTGTAACTGGAGGTAACGAGGCGTTAGTTGGTAATCCATACCCATCAGCTATAGATGCTACCCAATTTATTAATGACAATGCTGGTAGTATTACTGGTGCATTATATTTTTGGGAACACTCTAAAACAAATGATTCCCACATAACCATAGACTATGAAGGTGGTTATGCCGTACGAAACCTATTAGGAGGTGTGGCAGCCACATCACCTCCTACTGGAATTGGAAGTGTTGGAATGGTTGGTAAAATACCACAACGCTATGTTCCTGTTGCTCAAGGTTTTTATGTAACAGGTGATGCAGACGGTGGAAACATTGTATTTAATAATGGGCAACGTATTTTCAAAAAAGAAACAGAAGCCAATACATCCGTATTTTTTAGAAATGAATCCAATCAAGAAACAACATCTGATTCTGAAAACAATAATGAATTTAAATTGATTCGTTTAGATTTCTCAACACCAGAAGGCGCTGTTAGACATTTAGCTTTAGGCTTTACACCTAACAACGAAGCTAGTGAAGCTGTTGATTATGGTTATGATGCGTTAAATACTGATTACTTCCCTTCCGATATGTCGTTCGAAATTGAAGGCGGTAAATACATTATTCAAGGTGTGGGCGAATTCAACACTGAAAATATGTATCCAGTAACCATTGATATGGGTATCACTGGAAATGCCGAAATTGCCCTTACCGATTTTGAGAATTTTGATACGGATCCTGACGTGTATGTATATGATGCCTTATTGGGTACCTATTCTCGAATTAATGTTACACCGTACCAAACCAATTTAGATGCAGGAACTCATGAAGGCCGTTTCTATATTGTTTTCCAAGAAGATAATGTATTAAGTACAGAAACAAATGAGTTTCCGAATGTTATTGTAAACTACTTAAATAGTACCAATCAAATTTACATTAAGGTGCCTTATAGTATGGTCATCAAACAAGTGTATCTGGTTAATATGCTCGGACAAACCATTAAATCTTGGAATAGTACCAATGCACCATTATCTCAAGAGTGTAAAATACCTGTCACACAGTTATCCGAAGGAAATTACATTATAAAAGTTCAAACAAACGACAACCAAACCATTAATAAAAAGGTGATTGTCAAAATGCCATAAAACAGGTATACATTTTTGTAAAAACGCCCTCTCAATAAATTTTGAGAGGGCGTTTTTATTGTTTTCTATCATATGCATTAATTTTATTAAACATGTGCAAACCTGCTTTTCTAGCGTATAACTTGTAATCCATAACCAATCACTCATCATAATTAAGTTCTACATCATTATTTTGGTACCTATCATGATGTATAGATGGTAAATGGTTAAGTTATGGAAAATAGTGATTTTAAAACGTTGTGTGACGCATCATGAGTATGAATCCTACGAAAGCAAAATGCATTTCAACGAATATTATTGTATTTCGTGGATGTTTTTAAATAATATTTTTATATTAGCAGTCCCAAATTATACTAACATTCATTTAAACCCCAACGCAAATGAATAAATTAACCTACTTATACACATGGGTGTTTTGCGCACTTTTTCTTGGCTTAACACCAGCAAAAGCTAATACTTCAGACACGGAGGCATCTTACAATCAACCACAATTAGTTCGTATAGACTTTACCATGCCCAATGGTTATGTCAGACATTTACTGTTAGGCTTTACTCCTGATAATGTGGCAACCGATGGTGTTGATTTTGGTTATGATGCACTCAATTTAGACAATTATCCAGACGATATGAGCTGGATAATTGACAATCAAGCCTATGTAATCCAGGGTGTCGGTGCGTTTGATGAAACGAAACAATATCCGCTCGGAATGTTTCTTTCAAACAGTGGTAACATTGAAATAGCTCTAGACCAATTAGAAAATTTTGATAATCCAATAGATGTTTACCTTTATGATGCTGAAAATAATACCCATACTTTATTAAATGAGTTTGATTTTCAGAAAAACATATCTGAAGGTCATTATTTAGATCGTTTTATGATAACGTTTAATCAAGATCCCATTTCTAACCCAAATGAGGATTTATTATCCATTCAGGATCAAACCAAAGAAACGACTTCTATTACATATTTAAGAAACACGAAAGAACTACGATGCAAATCAAATCAAATCGTAAATCAAGTCGAGATATATAATATACTTGGTAAACGAATTGGTTATTTCCCAAACATAAACAGAAAAGATTTTAAATTACCCTTATTTGTTAATAAAGAACGCTATGGTATTATTAAAATCTATACAAGAAACGGACAAACTAGTAAAAAAGTTATTTTTTAATCAACCTTAAATTGTAGCACGCAAAAAACCAGTGAGTTATCCTCACTGGTTTTTTTTTGTTCAATTTTTAATCGAAAATAGTAATCTTAAACTTACTTTTAAAAAAAAATAGAAATTCGCTTTAACAACATAATACTCTTAAATACAGTTGTTTAGGTGAAAACTAATAAATTCACAAATACAGTTTATCGATTTTTTTTGCATTTCATGGATGTTTTATGAAAAATATATCTATATTAGCCAAATCAAAATAAATAAAACCTAAACGCAATGAAATTAATCTACTCTCATTTTAAAATTCTCATGACACTATTTGTATTCTTTTTTGCATATAGTATGACACAAGCTCAAACCAGTGAGAAACAAAAAGCAAATCACTACTTAAAAGAAAAAGGAGAATTGACCTTTACTTTTCAAGTTAATAATCATAGTGACGTTGAATTATATTCAAAAAACTTTTCAATTGTTAATTATGATCCAAATACACAAACTGTTATAGCTTGGGCAAACGAAAAACAATTTAGAAGTTTTGAGTCTAAAAATATAGCCTTTCAAGTTCCGACAAACGAAAATGAAGTTGATGAGGCACTAATTTATGACGTTAGACCTTTAGCTAGTCGAACTTCAAGTCGCGCTACATTAACATTTCCAGTTAATACCTACCCAACTTATGCTGAATATGCAGCACAAATGCAAGATTTTGAAGATGATTATCCTGGATTAGTTGAAAAATTAAGCATTGGAACTACAGGTCAAGGAGATAAAGAACTGTTATTTGTGAAAATTTCTGATAATGTTTCTACAGATGAACAAGAGCCTAAAATTATGCTAACCTCTTCAATGCATGGTGATGAAATTGCTGGCTACCCAATGATGCTTTCATTAATAAACTATATATTAACTGTATATGGTGATACTGGACATCCAGACCATGCCAGAGTTAAAAATTTAGTAGAAAATGCTGAAATTTGGATTAACCCAAGTGCTAATCCTGACGGAACTTACAATAATAGCGCAACAAACACCTCGGTAGCAGGTGCAAGAAGAGGAAATGCTAATAACATTGACTTAAATAGAAATTACCCTGACAACGTTGCAGGTGCTCATGATGATGGAAATGCTTATCAAACTGAAACATTAGCTTTTATGGCTTTGGCTGAAGCTAATCATTTTGTTATTTCTGCGAATTTCCATGGAGGTACAGAACTTGTAAATTATCCGTTTGACAATGCTTATGTAAGTCAATATACACATCCTGATAATGATTGGTTTGAACAAATTTCTGTTGAATATGCAACACATGCACAAACAGATGCTAACTCTGGAAGCACACCTCAAGCCCCATATCTTTACAAAGCTTCATATATGACCGATGATGATGATAGCAATGTTACACCAAGCCCAGGAGTTACTCATGGTGCAGAATGGTATCGTGTTTATGGTGGACGTCAAGATTATATGAACTTTTACCACCAATGTAGAGAGATTACAATTGAACTTTCTGACACTAAAATTCTTCAAGAAAGTAGATTAGATGATTACTGGTACTATAATAGGGACGCTTTATTAGATTTTTTAACTCAAGGTACCTATGGTTTCAGAGGCACTGTAGTTGATGATACGTCAGGAAATCCTATCGATGCGACTATAACAATTGTTGGTCACGATGCTTATGGATCACAAACAGTAACCGATATCTCACATGGTGATTTTTACAGACCTATTAAAGCAGGAACATATACTATTTTAATTGAAGCACCTTGCTATCAACCCGTTACTCTAACCAATGAGAGTATAGCCAACTACCAAACAAAAGATTTAGGTGCTATTCAATTAACGGCGCTTACGGCTACTGCTCCAACAAATTTAAGTACCTCTGGAGCAGATTCAAGTTCTATTAATGCCTCATGGAGCGCAACAACTGCAGACAGTTTTGATTTAAGATATCGTGTTTTTGGTAGCGGAACCTGGACAAATGTGTTAGGCATTACTGAAAACCCATATCAAATTACAGGATTAACACCTAACACAACCTATGAATTTCAAGTCAAATCATACTGTGGATCTAATGGTACAGGGTATTCGGTGTCAGAACAGTTTACCACAACCAACATCAACTTTTGTGATGCCCAGGGCAATAGTGTGGAAGATGAGTATATTGGAAATGTAATCCTGAACGGAATAAGTAATAATACGGTTTCTTCAACCAATTCGGGATATTCAGACCTGACTGCCACGACTATTTTTGGTGATTTAGATATTTTAACAAATGCAACTGGAAACACCATCAGCGTTACAAAACATTGGACAGGGTCTACGTATGATGAAGCCGTAACCATTTGGATAGATTTTAACCAAAATGGCACCTTTGAAACTGCAGAACGCATTTTTAGAAGCAGCTCAAGCACAATAACGCCTGTGTCCGGAACCTTTGATATTCCAAGTAATGCTGTTCTTGGTAATACACGGATGCGTGTATTAATGAAATATTACAGCGGTACAGGAAGTAATGCTAACGACCCATGTGAAACATTTAATTATGGTGAAGTTGAAGATTATACCTTAAACATTACCAATTCCACTTTAGCAACACCGGATTTCGAGGCAAATGCCATTAAAGTGTTTCCAAATCCGTTTAACAATTCGTTACACATTAAATTAAGAGACAATAATTCTGTTGATATAAAAGTTTTTGATATCAGTGGTCGTGTTGTATCTACTAGAAATAATATACAACCAACCAATCAAAATATAACAATTAATAATTTTGAGTCATTGACTTCGGGAACGTATTTTATTCAAATTAGTAATAAGAAAACCGATCAAACCATTGTGAAGCGAGTTATCAAGCAGTAACAAATAATTTTATAGAGGTTAAAAACAATATGTTTTTAACCTCTATATTAATAATCTATAAATCAACACCTTAAAAAAGTACAATGCATTTTATCGATTAAATTTGCATTTCATGGAATAAATCCGTTATATTTGCCTTAAGCTATTAATACTAAATTAATTAGTCCCAAAACTAATAAATTGACTACTTATGAAAAATTCTACTATTTTAGTACGAAAGTACCTATTGCTATTTAGCGTACTTTTATTTTCAGGTTATTCTTTCTCTCAAGATTTTAATGTACAACATTTAAATTCCTCAAATATTGGTCGTTTAGGTGGTACAAATACTATTACAGCTGTCTCTTCTATAAACAATGCTTTTGTATTAAATAATAATAATAGATTAGCACAAGCAGGAAGACCAGATGATACTGGAACACATTCTGCTTCCGATTTATCGGGTGCAGCAAGGTTAACCTCTGCAAATACAGTAACTTTTTACAGAGACGGTAGTTCAACCAACAATAATACAAGATTTAGCACATCAATTTGGAATTACACTGGAACATCAGGTGGTGCTAATGAATTCATTGTTCGTGGAAGATATATTGTAACCTTAAATGGGACTACAAGTAATGTAACTCAAGCATTAAGTGGAATTGTAAATCCAAATAAATGTATTCCTTTTATTACAGGAATTGTAAACAATGTATCATCTGCTGGAGCAGATACTGGAAGCGCAATTACCTATTTAGAGAGTGCAACCTCTTTGCGAGTTCAAAAGGGTTCTAATGCTAACAATGTTTCCGTTTATATAACGGTCGTTGAATTTACGGGAAGCAATTGGACTATTTTACATGGAGATTCTGGTGCAGTTGATGGAGATACTGGTAACATTACACTTCGTGCCAATGCAAACGGTTCAGGCACTGCAACAAATGTAAGCAATTGGAATAACGCCATGATTTTCGCTCAACACAGAGGTAACTTGACTAATAGTGGTTCAAATCAAGCCATAGCCGATAACTGGCCAATATTACGCCCTGGATTCAATAACCAAACGGTCTCATGGGAGTTTAATTCAGATCATGATGCAGTATCTGGTGGTAATAGGCAATTTGTTCATGTTGCAAGTAACCCAACTATAAATGTTAGTCGATTCTCAAACACGAGTAATACTGCAGGTCAAACAACTATAGATATAACATCAGCTGCATTATCTAATACCAATGAAGCATTAATTATTGGAACAGCTACCTCAAGCGGAACTGGTACAGCTTATGGCAGAGGCTGGAGAAATTTCTATCTAAATTCAACAATTCAAGCAGCACATTGGGCACATAGAAATAATAATGTTTTAAATCATGAAATTCAAATTGTCAATTTAAATCCTTCTGTTACATATTGTGCTTCCAATGGAAACAATACAAATGATGAATATATTAGTCGTGTTCAATTAAACGGTATAAATAATAGTTCTGGCGTTGGTACTACAAGTACAGGATATTCAGACTTTACTGCTATCTCAACTAATTTAACGCAGAATACGGGGTATACGATTACTATAACACCTACATGGCCTGGATCATCATTTAACGAAGGTTATTCAGTATGGATTGATTATAACCAAAATGGTGTTTTTACAGATTCTGGTGAGCAGGTCTGGACACAAAGTCCAACTACCGCCTCTCCTGTGTCTGGATCATTTACTGTACCACTTACAGCTACAACTGGAAACACGCGCATGCGTGTTAGTCTAAAATACAATGGTATTCCAACATCATGCGAGTCCTTTAGTTATGGCGAAGTTGAAGATTATACCGTAAATATAACTGCAGGTGCACCTGCACCAGAGATAAACATTACAGGTTTAGGTATTTCCATTACTGATGGTGACATCGTTGCTTCTGCAACCGATGACACAGATTTCGGATCGGTTAGCGCAGGATCTACACTAGACCACACATTTACGATTCATAATACTGGAACAATGCCTCTGAATTTAACCGGAGGAACACCTTTGGTAGATATTTCAGGGGATGCGGCATTTACCATTTTAACACAACCTGGAGGAAGCACTATTGCTGCTGGAGCTAGCCGAACATTTGTCGTTCGTTTTGCGCCTACAGCTAGTGGAACTGTGACAGCTAATATTTCTATAGATAATAACGACAGTAACGAAAACCCATACAACTTTAGAGTTCAAGGCACTGGTGTTGCCCCATTAACTGAAGGGCCTGGTGGTGTTACTAACGATTTAGCTTTATGGTTAAAAGGTACCGACGGCCTAGGGTATACCGATGGGCAACCTGTATCGCTTTGGGCGGATCAAGGAAGAGCAGTAAATGCTACCGCTCCTGCTGGATTAGAACCAACCTATCGAGATGCACCTCTTTATAATGTAAACTTTAATCCAGTTGTTGATTTTGACAATGATTATGATACTGCTGGTGAAGATTTTGATTATTCAGACACCAACAGACATACTTTAATTGGATCTGAAGGATTTTATACGCAAGATATGTTTGTTGTCGTGATTCCTGATGTAAATGTCACGTCATCTTTAGCTAGTATGGATGTTTTTTGTGGAGATATTGATCCTTTAACTGACGAGCGAGATGGATCTGGAATTGGCTACGGCCGATATTCCGTAAGATTTGATAATGAAGTTATTTCATACGCTGTTAATACAACGTCCACAACTTCTGTTCCAATAAATAGCAGAGGTTACGGAATCGCACATACTAGTACTTCTGCTAATTACAACAATGTAGGTATAATAAATTCTAAAAATAACTCCAACTCACCAACTGCTAATATTTTATTATATAATGCCAATAATATTGGCAATACAGAAGTTGGGCTACCACAGTACGAAAACGTTACAAACTCCAGATACTTTTTAGGAAGAAGCGAAGCTTTTAAAGGTAGTTATGAAGGTAGAATTGCAGAAGTCATTACCTACTCTGCTAAAAAAGAAGATGCCAATCTCACCCAAGAGCGTAACCGTATCCAATCGTATTTAGCTATAAAATACGGTATTACATTAGGTGTTAATGGTACATCCCAAGATTACGTAGATAGTGATGGAACACTTATTTGGGATGCTAATACAGGAACACCTGCTGAAGACGTATTTAATTATGATATTGCTGGAATAGGTCGTGATGACGCTTCAGATTTATTGCAAAAACAATCTCGTAGTGTTAACAATGCTATAGATGGTGGTTTCAGAGCGCAAGGTATTCTAACAATTGGAATGGGTAGTATTTCTAACACAAACAACTTAAATTCAAATACAGAATTAGAAGATAAAGAATTCCTTGTTTGGGGTAATAATGGCGTAGATTTAGATGATCCTGCTGTTATTGTAGATGTCGACATGAGTACAGATATTTCACCAGTAATTCCAGGTGGTACGCATGTACAGTTTAACGGAATTGCTCGTACTTGGAAAGTCGTTGAAAAAGTGGCGCCATTAGGCGATATCCCAGCCGTTGAAGTAGCTATTTTAAAAAGTGCGGTTCGAACCGCAACGCCTCCAAATGGACGTTATTTAATGTTTATTTCAGATACGCCTAATTTTGACCCAACAGCCGATTACCGAGTCATGACGGAAGGTACGAATGAATTAGGTGAAGCTATATTAAAAACCAATTATGATTTTGATGACACAAAATACATCACATTTGGTTGGGCTCCAGAACGTACATTTGAAAGGTCTGTTTATTTCAATGGAACATCTAACTATGTAGATATGGAAGATGCTTTGGATTTAAACCCAACTGCTTTTACTATTTCTGCATGGATTAGAAGAGATGTTAATTCACTTAATAAATCTATTCTATCCAAACGTGATGCCGCTTATACGGAAGGTTATGATTTTAAAATTAATGCTATTGGGCAGTTCGAAGTCTCTTGGAAAACCACTTCCGGTGCTATTCAAACAACAACTTCAAACACCATAATCCCTGAAAACCAATGGCATCAAGTAGCTGTTATATATCAAGGTGGAAATGCATACCTATATATAGATGGTATTTTAGATAAGCAAGCTGCCAAATCTGCTCCAAACAATACGAATCAATCCTTTTATATTGGTGCGGCATCTAAATTGACGCCTCAGGCTTTTTTCAATGGTAATATTGATGAAGTTCGTGTCTGGAATACAGCATTAACGGTAGCACAATTACGTTACATCATGAATCAAGAAATTGAAAACAACGCTGGTTTTGTTGGCGGTTCATACTTCTTAAGCAAAGGTGTTACGCCTACTAAAAATGACATAGCTACCATTCCTTGGACAAGTCTAGCGGGTTATTATCCAATGTCTACCTATACCTATACGAATACAAAAGATGAATCTGGAAATGGTAACCAAGGTGCTTTACGGACATTACGGACAGTCGATAAACAAACCGCACCTTTACCTTATATTTCTACAGCAAATACTGCATGGAATACGAATACCACCTGGACAAATGGTAACCTACAAACCATTCCTGGTTCAAATTCTATTGTAGATAATACCAAAACAATAGATTGGAATATTGTTGAAACAAGCCATAACATTACTATGGACAACAGTAGTCTTGCTTCTGGAAATGCAGGAAACCGAAATTTATTAGCGCTATTTTTAGATTCCAATAAATTAACCCTTGATGGGGATAATACGTCTGAAACTGGAAATGGATTAACGGTAACACACTATTTAAATCTAGGCGGAAAAATTGATTTAGAAGGTGAATCACAATTGATTCAGTCAATTGATAGTGATTTAAATGTTGGAACTGTAGGTTCTTTAGAAAAAGACCAACAAGGCACACGAGATTTATATACTTATAATTACTGGAGTGCTCCTGTAGGGAATACAGCTACTGCCAACCCAAATAATTTTAGCTATACGCTAAATAACCATATCATGAAAGATGGCACAACATCAAGTGCTCCTGCTAATATTACTTATGTTGGTGGTTATAATGGCTCTAACAGTGATGCTGATTTAAAAATTGCACACTATTGGATTTGGAAATACAACAACCGTTTAGCTGATGACTATGCTTCTTGGCAACATGTTAGAAATACAGGAACTCTTTTTGCAGGTGAAGGTTTTACTATGAAAGGTGTTACCAATACTTCTGGAACTGTATCACTAGAACAAAACTATGTGTTTGATGGAAAACCTAATAACGGAAATGTCTCTTTACCTATCAATGCTGGTAATGAATATTTAGTAGGTAATCCATATGCTTCTGCTATAGATGCTCAACAATTTATAACCGATAACGGACCAACCATTTCTGGATCTGGTGCAAACCCGCTAATTAGTGGTACACTTTATTTCTGGGAACATTGGGGAGGCGGATCGCATGTTACAGCTGAATACCAAGGTGGTTATGGTACTTATAACTATTCTGGTGGTGCTCCTGCGGCCTCTATGGGATCTAATCATCCTGATGGTGGAGCTGGTGGCACACCAACTAAAACACCAGGTCGTTACATTCCTGTCGGTCAAGGTTTCTTTGTAAAAGGCGAAACTAACGGTAATGTACTGTTTAATAACGGACAACGTCAATTCCAAAAAGAAGGTACTGCGGCTTCTGTATTTATGAGATCGAACTCGCAATCACAAACCGAAAATACCGACAATCGTATGAAAATCCGTCTAGGTTTTAACTCCGTAAATACCATTCACAGACAATTATTAGTGACAGCTGATGATCGGGCTTCAATAGGTTACGATTGGGGATTTGATGGTTTGTTAAACGAAGTCCAAATAGACGAAATGTCATGGGTGATAAACGCCGATAACTATACCATTCAAGGTGTTGATGCATTTACAGAAAGTACTATCCTACCACTAAACATTAAAACTAGTGAAACAGGATTAAACAACATAACCATTGATAGTTTAGAAAATATCCCTGATGATTTAGACATATTTGTTCATGACATTACACTAGATATTTATCACAACTTACGCACCAATGGCGACTATGAAATTTATTTAGACGCTGGTGAATATGCAGATCGTTTTGAATTGACATTTACGGATAATAATGCGTTAAGCATCGATGAGATTACAGCTCAAGAAAATTTACAAGTTTACTTTGCAAACACGAAAGGAAGCATCATTATTCACAACCCTAAAATGGTACCGTTAGATGCTGCTGAAATGTTCACTATCCTAGGTCAGTCTGTTATCCGAATCGATACATTAGAAGACACCAACTACCAAGAAATTAAAGTGCATGGTTTAAGTACAGGCTCGTATATCATTAACCTTGAAAAAACCGATGGTAGCATAATTACCAAAAAAGTAATCGTGAATTAATAGCAAACCAACCACTAAACTACAAAAGCCTTGGAAATAGTTCCAAGGCTTTTGTTTTTACCTTATATAGTTAACTCCAATTGAAGCATTACTAGGCTAATTTTTCAACCAGTTCCTGAAGTGTTAATTCAAATTGATCTCCTAAAGCCATGTTTTTAAGTGTGTACTTGCCCTGCTCCATTTCATTATCACCAACTAAAACCACAAAAGGAATTTGGCGCTTATTAGCATGATTCATTTGCTTTTTCATTTTAGCATTATCTGGATACAATTCGGCATTTATACCATAAGAACGTAATTGTTTAATAGCTTTCAAACTAAATAACGCTTCCGCCTCTCCAAAATTAATAAACAAAACATCGATATTTTTAGTCACAGTCTCGGGAAATAGATTCATTTCTTCTAAAACCAAATAAATACGATCTAGTCCAAAACTGATTCCAACACCACTCATATCAGGCATACCAAAAATTCCCGTTAAATCATCGTAGCGACCACCACCACCAATAGATCCCATCTGTACGCCTTCAGGTGCTGAAACTTCAAAAATAGCCCCTGTGTAGTAATTTAAACCACGTGCCAAGGTAACATCAAGCTGTAATTTAGCTGTCTGCAAACCTAATTCTGAAATGGCTATATCAATAAAGGCTAATTCATCAATTCCTTTTCTGCCTTCTTCTGAAGAACTTAAAATAGTTTTAAGTTGTTCTATTTGCGAATTAAAATCACCAGACAATGTAAACAACGGCTGTAATTTAGTAATTCCTGCTTCTGAAATTCCTTTTTCCAGCATTTCAGCTTTCACCTTCTCCTCGCCAATTTTATCTAGTTTGTCTAAAGCAACAGTAAAATCAATGAGTTTGTCGCTAGCCCCAATAACTTCAGCAATACCCGATAATATTTTCCGGTTGTTAATTTTTATGGTAACACCCTCCAATTTTAGAGCTGAAAAAACGCTGTCATATAATTGTACAAACTCCACTTCTTGCCATAAAGATGTAGATCCTACCACGTCTGCATCGCACTGATAAAATTCTCTAAAACGTCCTTTTTGCGGTCTATCTGCACGCCATACAGGCTGCATTTGATAACGCTTAAAGGGAAACTCAATCTCGTTTTGGTGTTGTACCACGTACCGTGCAAAGGGAACCGTTAAATCATAACGTAAAGCTTTTTCGGAAATGCTTGCTGTGATTTTGTTAGAGTCTTTTTCAGAATATAATCCATCATCCACTTTACTCAAATAATCACCTGAATTCAAAATCTTAAAAATCAACCGATCGCCTTCTTCGCCATATTTTCCCATAAGCGTATCGGAATTTTCAAAACTAGGGGTTTCTATTGGCTGAAACCCAAAGGTTTCAAATTGCTTCTGGATGGTTTGAAAAATATAATTACGTTTGGCAACTTGTTCTGGATTAAAATCCCTTGTGCCTTTTGGTATGCTTGGTTTTTGTGCCATAATATTTTCCCACGAAAGTGGAAATCTTTTTTTAATCCCGACAAACATCAGGACTCATTTATACTCTAAATTTACAATTCGACAAAAATAAAGAATTAAAAACGGCAGCTCGTATTTTTTTAATAAGAAAAAAAAATAGCGTGAACACATTTTCAATTCGGCCTTAACTTCTCGATACAATCAGACTAAACTCTTAACACTCGAAGCGCCATTTGCATGAATTAAATTACTCTAATTTATCAACTTATCTAGGTACTGGAATAACTCGCCTTTGGTAATAACACCACCTTGTTGAATGAGTTGAAACTTATCGGCATTTTTATCGTCTGAATATTCTTTTTTTGCTTGAAGAAACTCCACATCATCATCCATTAAATTTTCTCGCAACCAGTTAAAACCGTCTTTGGTCGTTAAATCGATTGGGTTTTTCAATTTAACTGCAATTAAATGCATGTGCTCTTCTTTTAAGTGAAACAAATGCATTTGTTGTGGTGAAATATGCTCAATATAAATAACTTTCTTCAAAACACCTTCCCATACCAAGTCGCTAAACACATCGAGCTCTTGTTCTGCTACTTCTGGCTTATTGGTTTTAATATCGGTCCATTCATCTGCAGTTATAGACTGTGTCGCTAGAAAATTTATAAACTCTTGATGTAATTCTTCAAATTGTTCTTTGGTTAATCTTGCGTATTTCATAGGTACTAATTAATTTATTATTCTATTATTTCACAATATTTAAAGCTTTGGCTGCTTCAAATGGTCTATCGGTAGCAAAAACATCAATACCTAGTTTTTGCCATTTTATATATAAGGAATCCCCTTTGGCTTCTGCTTGTTTGTCCAAGTTACCCAACGTTCCTAACATGGTTTTTATACCATTTTTATGTAAGTTGTAATATAATGAGGTATCTGATAATTTTGTTCCCGTAAAAGCAATCATATTATTGGTTGGAATTTCCGATTTTAATAACCACTCCAATTCCTGTTGGTTTCTTGCAGACACAGATAATAATAATTCGGGTGCTAACATATAGGCTTTACGAGCTTGCTCCATATCATAGGTGATAATCACAGAAATATCTTCTGCATGGTTTTCACGTATGGCTTGAATAACTTCAGCCACATCTACACTTTTCTTAATATCAATGGTTAAGATCGCATTATTGGCTTTAGACCAAGCTAAAACATCTGTAAACTTGGGAATTTTAAAATTAGTCATGGTTCCGTAGTCATCAACTAACTGGAATTCCTGAAGCTCTTTAAATGTATATTTGGTTAGCTTGTCCGTACCTGTTGTGGTGCGTTCCAAAGTATTATCATGCATTAGAACCAGTACACCATCTTTTGTTTTAGCTACATCAATCTCAAAAACTGCTGCAATGCTATCATTCACATATTTAATAGTTTCTAAACAGTTTTCTGGATAATTTGCAATTCCTACACCACCACGATGCGCGCTAATCCATGGTGACGCATTGGGTTGATACCGAAAAGTTTCAATTAAAGCTGAAGGTTTTAAAGCAGGATTAAACGTTTCAATTGCTTGTTTGTTTGTATCCTTACAAGATAAAAAAACTAAAAAAAGGACTATTAGTGACAATCTTATGGACATCATTTTTTGAGTAAGAATCTTTAAAAATTAGAATTAAAAAAACCGTTTAGAGCCATTCTAAACGGTTTATATTGTATGATGCAAATGCTAATTAAGCTTGTGCAATAACCTCGAATGGTAATTCTACAGTTACTTCTCTATGTAAACGAATAACCGCATCATATTGACCTAAACGCTTAATACTACCACCAGTAATACTAATAAATTTTTTGTCGATAGTGTGTCCTTCTTTTTCAAAAGCTTCAACTAAATCTGCTTTGGTAATTGAACCAAATAATTTATCACCTGCTGATGCACCTTCAGTAGCTTTAGCTGTAATTTTAATCTCTAAAGATTTAATAGCTTCAGCAATTTTAGTAGCATCATCAATAATTTTCTTTTCTTTAAATGCACGTTGCTTTAAATTTTCAGCTAATACTTTCTTTGCAGAAGCAGTTGCTAAAACAGCTTGGCCTTGAGGAATTAAAAAATTTCTCCCATAACCATTCTTTACCGTTACAACATCGTCTTTAAATCCTAGATTTTCAACGTCTTGTTTTAATATAAGTTCCATTGTTATGAGTGTTTTATTTTAATAAATCCGCCACGTATGGCATTAATGCTAAATGACGTGCTCTTTTTACAGCAACAGACACTTTTCTTTGATATTTTAAAGACGTTCCTGTTAAACGTCTTGGTAAAATTTTACCTTGTTCATTGACAAATTTTAATAACCAGTCTGCATCCTTATAGTCTACATATTTGATTCCTGATTTCTTAAAACGACAGTACTTTTTCGTTTTATTTGTATCAATGTTTAACGGCGTTAAATATCTAATTTCTCCGTCTTTTTTTCCTTTTGCTTGTTGTTCTATAGATGACATAATTACGCTTTTTCTTTAAGTTTAACTCTTCTTCTTTCAGCCCAAGCTACAGCGTGCTTATCTAAAGTTACCGTTAAGTAACGCATAAAACGCTCGTCACGTCTAAACTCAACTTCTAACGGATTGATAACGTCGCCATCAACTTGATATTCGAATAAGTGATAAAAACCACTTTTTTTGTTTTGAATTGGATAAGCTAATTTTTTTAAGCCCCAATCTTCTTTGGCTACCATCTTCGCTCCTCTAGAAACAAGAAAATCTTCGTATTTCTGTACTGTTTCCTTTATCTGAACTTCAGATAAAACGGGATTTAAGATGAAAACAGTTTCATAATGATTCATAAAAATCTAAATTTTATAGTTAAAAATGGGTGCAAAAGTAAATATTAATTTCATATATTACAACATTATTTCCAACTATATTCTGGTTTTATTTATTCGCAGTTCTTTCTGTTAATGAAATGTTAAAATAAACGTTTTACCGATGTTATTTGGTTTTTAACCGAATTTATTGTACTATTGTCGATATCTTAACCGAAATAAAACAAAATGTTATGACATTAAACTGTGTAGTAGTTGACGACTCCGCGATTCAACGTCTCTCGATTGTTAAATTAATTGAAAACCACCCATCACTTAATTTAATTGCCGAGTACAATAGTGCGTTAGAAACCAAAAACGGCTTAAATACCCATAAAGTAGACTTAATTTTCTTGGATATTGAAATGCCTGTTTTAAATGGTTTTGAATTGCTTGATGTTCTAAACAACAAACCCCAAATTATTTTTGTAACTGGTAAAACGGAATACGCTTTTAAAGCATTTAATTATGATGCTACTGATTATTTACACAAGCCAATTACAAGAGAGCGTTTTAATACAGCCGTTGATAAAGCTGTTGAACAGCACAAACTAAAATTAGATTTTAACGAAACAGAAGGTGAACACATTTTTGTAAAGAGTAACCTTAAAAAACGAAAAGTCTATATTAAAGACATTAAGTGGATTGAAGCTTTAGGCGATTATGTAAAATTAGTTACCGAAGAAACTAGCTTGGTGGTACTTTCTACTATGAAAGCTTTTGAACACGAATTACCTGAAGGGAAATTTTTAAGAATTCATAAATCTTATATTGTGAATTTAGACAAAGTAGACCGTTTCAATAGTAAGAACGTTGAAGTTGGCGCTTACGAAATTCCTTTAAGTCGTAATAAGAAGACCCAATTGGTGGATGCACTAAACAATATTTAACAATAATCCTGATTTAAACGTCAGGATTTTTTTTTGCTTAATTTATTGCTTTAATAATTATCCACGTTCAGAATTACCCGAATTGGCCTGAAATCCTTAATACTTGAAAAACTTGTATTTATTTTTAAAATAGCGGCTTTGGTTTTTGCTAACGACTGCTTATTTGGAATTTTTACCAATATATTTTTATGATACTGATTTCTAATTCGTGAAACTGGTGGGAATTCAGGTCCTAATACATACTGTTTAAATACTTGCCTTAAAGATTTAGCATACCAATCAGCACCCACATTTACTTTATTATAATCCCGATGCTTTAAAGTTATTTTAATTAAACGATAAACTGGTGGATATTTAAAATTAAATCTGTCATCCATTTGTTCTTTAAACATTTGCAGGTAGTTATTGGTAGATACTTGCTGTAGAATATTATGATGTGGATTATATGTTTGTATCAGCACCTTACCGCGTTTATCGGTTCGTCCTGCACGTCCAGACACTTGCAATAATAATTGAAAACTACGTTCATGAGCTCTAAAATCTGGGAAATTAAGCATGTTATCGGCATTCATTACACCTACCAGTTTTACATTCCTAAAATCCAACCCTTTGGTAAGCATTTGGGTACCGACTAAAATATCCACTTCCTGATTTTCAAACGTGCTAATTATTTTTTCATAACCATATTTACCGCGTGTAGTATCTAAATCCATACGTGCCACTTTATAATCTGGAAACAACAGACTAACCTCCTTCTCTACCTGTTCTGTACCAAACCCTTTATTATCCAGCTCGACACTACCACAGGCTTCGCATTTTTTAATCATGACACTATGATAACCACAGTAATGACATCGTAATTGGTCGCGGTATTGATGATAGGTTAAACTCACATCGCAACTAGGACATTGTGGCGAATGCCCACAGGTTTGACATTCAATAATTGGCGAATACCCTCTTCGGTTTTGAAATAAGATTATTTGATGCCCATCTTCCAAGGTTTCGGACATTTCTGCTATCAACCTATCGCTAAAATGCCCTTTCATCCGTTTGCGTTTATGCTTATCTTTTATATCAACCAATTCAATATCTGGCATGAGGACATCATTAAATCGGGTATTTAATTCCACCAAACCATACTTTTGTTGTTGGGCATTAAAATAGCTTTCTAAACTTGGCGTTGCAGACCCTAATAATGTTTTTGTATTAAAAATATGAGCCAAAACAATGGCTGTATCTCGCGCATGATATCGTGGCGCTGGATCAAACTGCTTATAAGATTGTTCGTGCTCCTCGTCTACAATAACCAATCCTAAATTATGAAATGGTAGCAATACAGACGATCGCGCTCCTAAAACAATTTGTGCTTTAGGCGAGTTATCCAAAACCTGATTCCAAACCTCAACACGTTCATTGGAGGAGTATTTAGAATGAAAAATAGCCACTTGTTCACCAAAATAATTTTGCAATCGGGTTACTAATTGTGTGGTTAAAGCAATTTCTGGCAACAAATACAAGACTTGTTTTCCTTGTGTTAAGGCATCTTCAATGAGCTTAACATATATTTCGGTTTTTCCAGATGATGTCACGCCATGTAATAAAACAATATTTTGCTTTTTAAAAGATTCCAAAATACCGTTCATGGCAACTTCCTGTGCGTTGTTTAAATGTTTGGATCCTTCGGTTTCATGATTGTTATATTGAACCCGATCTGTTTGCACATAATATTCCTCAAGAATTTCTTTATCTATCAACGATTTCACAATGGCCGACGAACAATTACTCGCTTCAGTTAAATCGGTAACTGGAATGGGTTTTTTCGATTTTGCTGTTAATGAAAATAGGGTCATTACAACATCTCGTTGTTTGGGTGCACGACTTAAATCTTCTAATAAATCTTGCAAAGCATCTTGATTATGAAACTTATTTTGAAGTTTTACATACCGAACGAGTTTGGGTTTATATTTATCGAAAATCTCCTCATGAACCGAAATGGCTTTTTTTTCCAATAAACGTTTCACCAAAGGCAAGACATTTTTCTTATCAACAATATTACTAATGTCTTGAATTTTCAAGGAGGTTTGATGCTGTAACGCTTCAAATATTAAAAACTCATCATCCTTTAAGTCGGCTTCATTAATTTCAAGTGTTAAATTTTTAGAAATAATAGTTTCACTATCCAATATAAAAGCACCCGGTAATGCTGCTCGCATAACATCGCCAAGGGTACACATATAGTAGTTTGCCATCCATTCCCATAAGCGAAATTGAGCTTGGGTAACTATCGGTGTTTCGTCTAGAATTTGATGAATGTCTTTCGCTTCATATATCAAAGGGTCTTTGGTATGTATGCATTGTACGATTCCTGTATAAATCTTGCTTTTTCCAAATGGAACAGACACCCGCATTCCAGGTTTAAGAAACTCGGCTTCGGCAGCAGTTATAAGATACGTAAAGCTTTTTTCCAGTGGTATTGGTAAAATAACATCAATAAAATGGTTCATATTAAAAGCCTTTTCTTAAACGATTTAAAGACGCATTGAGCTCGTAACCCATAAGTAGAATATTGCTGTTTAACCATAAGTAGAATAGTAAAATTAAAAGCGCTCCAATGGAACCATAAAGCTCATTATACTTTGAGAAATTTTCAATATACACACCAAAAAGGAATGATGTTAGAATAATAAGTAATGTTGTAAATAAAGCACCAACTGAAAAAAATCTGGATTCCTTACCTTCACGCGTACCAAAATAGTATAAGGTTGCGGTAGCAATATAAATCATACTCACAAAAAACAAGTATTTTACAATAAGAATCCAAAAAATAGAATGCTCGGCATCTACATAGCCATAGGTTTGTAAATTACCCATGATATAAATTTGAAAATACCCAAAAAAGGCTACGGTTAAAATGGATAAAAAGGCTAGAATGAGTGCCACACCTAAAGCATACATGTACTGTTTAAAAACGTTGCGACTTAATTGTTCATGATACGAGCTTTCAAAACCAGCAAAAACGGCATTTATTCCGTTGGCCATTAATGCCATAGAAACTAAAAAAACAGATGATAATAAACCACCACGTTCGGTACTATCTATATTTTCAAAAATATTAGCAAAGAAGAATTCTGATGTACTAGGCGGCAAAAACGAATTTAGAAATCGTTGAAACTCGATTTTAAAATCGTCTATAGGGATATACGGAATGATAATTAAAACAAATAGCAAAAAAGGAAAAATAGCCGTAAAAAAATTAAAGGCTATAGCACTTGCACGTGTTGTTAAAGCACCTTTTGCAATACCTATGGTATAAAGTTCCAACAAATCATATAAAGATAATCCTTCCAGACCTGGCAGCTTGATTTTCTTTAAAAATTTAACCAACAGATTGACTACGGGAATTTTAGCCAACTTTTCTTCTATAGGTTGCGACATTGAGGTTCTTAATTTATTTTAAAGTTTTCAGTAATCTACTAAACAGCTTTTAAGCTTAAATCCATATTGTAAACAGAATGTGTTAAGGCTCCAGATGAAATAAAATCTACACCACACTCGGCATAATTTCTAATAGTATTTTCATTAATACCTCCAGAACTTTCTGTTAAGCATTTGCTGCCAATTAACGCTACCGCTTTTTTAGTGTCTTGGTAATTAAAGTTATCTATTAGTATCCGATAAATACCATCAGATTTTAAAATTTCTGCTATTTCATCTAGGTTTCTGGCTTCAACAATAATCTTTAGATCACGATTAGTATCCTTTAAATATTGCTTGGTTTTTTGAATGGCTTTAGTAATACCTCCAGCAAAATCTATGTGATTATCCTTTAACATAATCATATCATACAAAGCAAACCGATGGTTTTCTCCGCCTCCAATTTTAACAGCCCATTTTTCCAGAGCGCGAATGCCTGGTGTTGTTTTTCTAGTATCTAATACTTTGGTTCCAGTTCCTTCTAATAAATTTACAAATTCTTTAGTTTTCGTTGCTATAGCACTCATTCGTTGCATGGCATTTAACACCAAACGTTCTGCTTTGAGTATAGATTGCGAAGCACCTTCTACATAAAACACAATATCACCATGTTTAACAGAACTACCATCCTTAATACACGTTTCTACCTTTAGGTCTTTGTCAATATAAGCAAATACCTGTTTGGCAAATTCTACTCCAGCAATAATACCGGTATCTTTAACTAGAAGTTTTGCTTTTCCGGTTGCTTCTGCAGGAATACATGCTAATGAACTATGATCACCATCACCTACATCCTCACGAATAGCATTGGCAATTATTAATTCTATTTCCTTATTAAATTGGTCTTGGGTTATCATTTTTTATTATTTTAGACACTACGAAAATATAGCATTTTTAATTAAACCCATGGGATGAGTTCAAAAAAAATAGGCCGTCCATCTGGAGTTAATTTTAAATACCAATTTCACTTAACTATTTTATAGACTTATTCTGCAAGAAAACCAATAAATTTGCACATGACCATAAAACTCCTTGCTATAGGCAAAACTGATAACAAACAACTACAAGCTTTAATTAGTGACTACCAAAAGCGCCTCTCGCACTATATTAAATTTGAATTTGAAATAATTCCAGACTTAAAAAAAGCTAAAAATTTAAGCGAAGCCCAACAAAAAGAAAAAGAAGGCCATTTAATTTTAGCCAAACTCAACACAACAGATACCCTTATTCTATTAGACGAGAATGGCAAACAAATGCATTCTGTGGCATTTTCAGAGTATTTGCAGAAACATATGAATTCAGGAATGAAACAGTTGGTATTTGTTATTGGTGGACCCTATGGATTTTCAGAGGCAGTTTACGAAAAAGCGCAAGGTAAGTTATCATTATCTAAAATGACCTTTTCTCACCAGATGATACGGCTGTTTATGGTAGAGCAAATATACCGTGCCTTTACCATATTAAAAAACGAACCGTATCACCATCGGTAAGATTATTTTTATTTAGTTGAAAACGTATGTTTGCGTTTTTTAAGTTGCTTTTCTAAATCGCTAATTGTTTCCTTAACCGAAGCTTCAAAATTCTTTTCATTTGAAATAGCATAAATTCTTGGTCCTGGCAAACTTAATTCCATACTGCAAATAAAGCCCTCTTCTTTCGTGCTGTTTTCTTTTTTAAACTGGACATCGCAGTTAATTAACCAATCGTATTTTTTTATAAGAGATTGCAATTTTTCCTTGGTGTAAGTTGTTAAAGCTTCACTAGAATCTAGGTTTACATATTGAAAATTTATTGTCATAATTATAGTTTTTTAATGGTTATTATTCAAATATAATGGGTTAATAAATGGCTGCAAATGACATGCGTCATGTTTTGAAAGTAATTGCAAATCATTTCTATAAAAATACCATTTATTTCATGTTTCTTACTAGATTTTATAAAAGGATTAACTATTTTTTTTTTCTTTTTAGACCATAATTTATAGCCAAATGCCAATTTAGCTTTGCTCAAACTAAATAGTTGTTTATTATTAAAATCTAAACTCGTAGAATAAGCACTGCCATTGTAAATCAGGCTCACATAATACCGTTCTGCACTATAGGCTAAAGCCGCTGTATAATCAATTTTATAAAGCAATGGGTTGGACGGTCGGTAAACATCATCGGTAATCGTAACCCGTTTATTCATAAGCGCAACACCAGGCATCACATTAAATGAGGCAATTAAATTTTTTGGCAACATAAAAGCAGAAATAAAACCTCCTAAAACACCAATACCACTAGAGCTATAGCGTTTAATATTGGCTTCTTGATTGTAATACAAAGCACCTTGGTCTGACAAAATGGTTTCATTACCCGAAAAATAATCAAAAACTGCAAAGGTACCCAAACCACCTGTAATGTAAACGTTTTTATGGCGTTTAGCAAGACCTGCTTTAAGCATAGCATACGAAAATTCAATTTCCGAAAGCGTAAACAAATAATTAAAACCTACGGTTACAGATTTAATATCGTCTCGGAAAACGGTTGGCTCATTATAATTGTTTTTCACAGTATACCCTTTATAGGTTTGCACATAAAAATTTACAAAATGGTTTTTACCAATGATGGTGGTGCCTTGCATATCAAAACGGTTTGTTGTTTCTTCTTTATTCGTTTTTAGATTAAAGGCAATATCAACAAGTAGTTTTCTACTGGCAAAACCAAAACCAATACCAAAGGGATTGTTAGGGATAAAGCGTGTTTTAGAATCTGCATCGCGAATTGTAAAGCGCTTAACCTTGTAATTGGAAAACAACCGTACCGAATAATTTTCTAGATCCCGATCTATAAACATACTATCTACCATTTTATAGACTCGCGATGAATCTGCATGTTTTAAAATTTGCGATTGCACGGAAAAACACCCTAAAAACAAGAAGGTAAAAAGAAAATATAGGTTACGCATAAAGCGGTTAAAATTTATCGGATTGCAGAATTTGAAGTACATTTGTTATCCGCTAAAAATACATTAAATAATAGAATATGCAACTCGTTTTCGCTACAAACAACCTAAATAAACTTCGGGAAGTCCAGCAATTAATTCCCAACCATATAACCTTATTAAGTCTTAAAGATATTGGATGTTTGGAAGATATTCCAGAAACCCAAAACACCATTGAAGGCAATGCCATCCAGAAAGCCAATTATATAAAAACCCACTATGGTTACAACTGTTTTGCTGATGACACAGGCTTGGAAGTTGAGGCCTTAAATGGCGAACCTGGTGTGTATTCTGCGCGCTACGCAGGCCTGCAACGGGATGCCAATGACAACATGAACAAGTTACTAACTCATTTAGAAAACCATAACAACCGCAATGCCCAATTTAAAACCGTAATTGCATTGCGCCTAAACGAAACGCTAGAAACGTTTACAGGCATCTGTACAGGCAGCATTACCAAAACCAAATCTGGAACAGAGGGCTTTGGATACGACCCTATTTTTAAAGCCGATGGCTACACCCAAACCTTTGCAGAAATACCGTTAGACGAAAAAAACCGCATTGGCCATCGCGGAAAAGCGGTTCAGCAATTAATTGCCTATTTAAATGGGCTATAAAATTACGTAGAACTACGTATGCATAAACTTATTGGAAATGATTAGATTTGGTGTAGATATATTAGATTTGGTGTAGATATAATAGATATATACACACCATTACCCATATATGTACGTTGCCAATAATTATGAGAAAAAACATTTTACTTCTATTTATACTTTTTAATTTTGGTTCAGTTTTTTCTCAAACTGATGCAATAACCAATCTTATTAATGAAACAAATGAACTGAATTTAGATATGAGGGATTTTGTTAATTATGCGAAAGATAAAATCAAAGACAAAACCGAACTTACTAAATTTTTCTATTATTGGGTTGGGACACATATCGAATATGATTATGTCCTATTTCAAAGTGTTTTAGATAAAACCGTTGACCCGAATCAATTTCAAAGCACTCAAGACGAATACGTTGTTTATGAAAACAGAAAAGGCATTTGTGCTGGATAC
>NZ_FOVN01000003.1:24510-291298 GCF_900115185.1 Algorimicrobium echini | reverse complement strand
CCGTTACCTGCAAGCTGAAAAAACTATGTTCCAAGATTCAATCGCATTGAAAAACCGACATCAGAAATTCATAAAGACAGTTTCTGAAAACGGAATAGTTTACGGACTGAAAAGTAAAAATGGGTTTGCAACATCAAGCTCAACGCAATTTGAGGACGATAATGGAAATCCAATCGGAATGATATGCTTTTGGGCTGAAAAGGTTCGAGCTAAAGCTTGTGCAAAAGACGAGTGGAGTAAATACAAAGTGACTGAAATCCCATTAACCGAATTCATAGAAAATTGGTGTGTTGGAATGCTTAATGATGGAATACTCATCGGAACTCAATTTGACCAGAATCTGTTTGGACACGAAGTTGAGCCATTAGACTTGATTTTAGAATTGACATCTGAATTAAAATCAACTGGAAAGGATTTGAACTTCAGCAAGTTTAATGGAATTGCCGACTTGGAAGACCAAGTAAAAGCAATAATTACGTAATGGAGTTAATTGGTAGAATAAATAGAAGAAGAATATATTACATCCAGATAAGAAATAACTCTGAATGGAAATCTTCATTGCCGAAAAACGATTGGGTTGTATTTACAATTGCCAATAAAGAAGATGAGGAATTAGTTCCGCCTGTAGTGAAAATTTGTATGGACAAAAATGTATCCTATACTTGTAGTGCTGGAACTTTAGCTCATTGGACTGAACAATATTTTGACGAAGAAATAACTGGACAAGCTTTAGATTATGAAATGCAGACTAAAAAAGAATTCGATTACGAATTTTCGCCAGTTACGACTGCACATCAAAATTTTAGTGAAGGATTCTGGTTTGCATCCACTTTAGCTCACGACCCATACAATGAAATAGACAAAGTTGTCTGCTTGGATTTTACTCACCGAAAAGTAAAAAAACATCTGACCGTATTGATTGACAAAATAAATAATGGCTGGTTACCGAGTGATGAGGAAATTGAACTGGCAGAATATGACAACTGAAAAAAGCCAGCAGGTAACAATGTGTATAATTCATTGCTAGTTAGAGCTTACTTACGAAAATTCCGCTGGAATTTTCTATCTGTGATTATTTAGTAACTTTAAAGCTTAAACACGCAACGAAATCATACACTAGACCGTTACAAAACATTTGAAAAAACTAATTACATCGATATTAATTATTCAAACTTCTTTTTGTTTTTCACAAGAGAAATATGAATTTGACTATTCTATTGAAACCGAAATCACTTTTTATAAAGAGGATTCAATTAAAAAAAATGTTATCTATTTAACCAACTCAAAAGACAACAGCTATTTCGCTGAAATAACATCAAAAGATAGTTTGAATTTTAGAATTGTTTTTAGACATCATGATAAATTATACTCTGACGTTTTGGTATCAAAATCTCAACTAAATAAAGCTGAATTCATTAATATTAGTTGTGATGATATAAATTATAGAAAAAACAAGTATAAGCATGTTGCTAAAGAATATGACTTTTTTATACACAATGACACAATTATTAATGAAAAAACATATAAAGTTTATACGTTTCGAAGTATTTTGAAAAATTTAAAAAAGAGAATCAGAAATGGAGCTGGAACAAATCTCTATATAATAGATAATTCAACGAGTTTTCATTTGCCTTTATTAACTCATCCAACAGCATATGAAGATTGGAAATTAAATAATACTTTGCCTAATGGTATTTTTATAGAGAAAAAATATGTCAATGTCCTAGGTGAAGAACATAGTTCTGAAAAACTAATAAGCTATTATCAAATTAAAAAGAGTATAGTTGTTGAGAAAGACTGTAATGGCTCTAAATAACTTTTTGCAACAACGTGTTTAATTCACTGTTCGGTTCGTGTGTACTCGGAAAATTCCTGCTGAATTTTCCTATGGTTCGTTTTCTTTTACTAATTTAGAGCAAGCCAACACAACGAAATCACACACAACACGCTGGCACTTATTAGAGAAAAACATGAATAATAAAAAGACTTATATATTTTTATTAATTACCATTATTTGGTCTTGGACTTTTTGGGTTATCGGTCTAAATTATCTTACAGATGGAATCAACCAAGAATCAATTGGAAAATTTTTAATATTCTTTTTTACTGGCTTATATGGACCTACAATCAGCGGAATTGTAACAGCACTTATTTTTGATGGCCTGAAAGGTGTATTGAATTTATTTAAGAAAGTGTTTATTTGGAATATCCCCTTTAAATACTATTTATACATAATATTTTTGCCTATATTTTTTATTCTTATTGGAATTGGAATTTACAAAACATTTATTGGAGATATTGGGAGTTTTGACATAACAGCTTTTCTTTCTATTCCAGCGATACTATGGGCTGGCATATATGCTGGCCCTTTAGGTGAAGAACTTGGGTGGCGAGGTTTTTTATTACCCGAATTGCAAAAAAAACATACAAACTTAAAAAGTGCAGTTATAATTGGAGTAATATGGTTTATTTGGCATATTCCACTTTGGTGGGCACCATTTGGCACTTTAGTAAGTGGAGAATCAATTTCTTTTTTACCCGTGATTACATATTTTATTATGCTAATGTGTTTATCAATAATAATAACTTGGTTAGTGATTAATTCTAAAGGAAGTGTTCTAGTAGCCATCTTATTTCACTTGTCCATTAATGCTGGAATAGCCTTGTTGTTTTTTCCTGAATTAAATATGGATTTTAAGAAAATACATTTATTATCCAGTATTGGAATGATATTATTTACTGGAATATTGATTGCAAAAAATAAATTAAAAATAAGTACCAATAATGGCTATAAGTAATTGCTTGTTCTCGCCTACTTCTGAAAATCCTTGCGGATTGTCTGTTCGGTTTTTATCTGCCTGTAGGCAGGTTTGCTAAATTAGGTGCTTAAACCATATACAACAACCTATATGCTTCATTATAACCAAACAATAACCAATGATAAAATTCTTTAGAAAAATTCGCCGAAAACTACTCTCTGAAAATAAGTTCAGTAAGTATTTGCTTTATGCCATTGGCGAAATTGTTCTTGTGGTAATTGGAATTTTAATCGCCCTGTCTATTAATAATTGGAATAGCGAACGCATAGCTAATGAAAAGATGATAACCTATCTGAAAAACATAAGGGAAGACCTAACATCTGATACACTAGCATTTAGTAGCAGCATTGATTATTATAAAAACATTCTAGAATCTAAAAGCAGGTTGTTATCTCTTACTCAATACCAAAATATATCAACAGATAGTCTTTCCTATATAATTATACCAGAATATGATTACAATGCTGTAAATACTTCGACCTTCACTAAAATAACTAATTTAGGATTGTCTGAAATATCTAAAAATGATAGTCTTTCCAAAAAGATATATAATTATTATACAAATTATATACAGCACTTTAATGCTGTTATTAACTGGGAGGTTGAGTGTACACGTATTGAAGGTAACTATTGGTGGTATGGTCAAAATGAATACGAAATAAATGTGGTCAATACGTTTCCAAAATTTCAAGATGAAAGCGAAAATCGACAAAATTTAATAAAACTTATTACTAGTCCTAAAGGGAGAAATTATCTCACAATTGAATATTATAGAAAGCAAGCAGTTTTAGAGACGTATCGAGGAATGAAAAAGTTTGCGATTGAATTAATTGATGAAATAGAACAAGAATTAACGGTAAAATAAAATAACGAAAGCACAACAACCTGTATAGCTCATTGCGGCTGAATTCCTAATCGGAATTCATTGCAATTTGCTATCTTTTGGTTACAGCGGAAAATCATAGCTGATTTTTCGCAACGAGCCATAAACAAAACCGCTAGCTTTCATTATAACCAACCAATAACTAATGATAAAATTCTTTAGAAAAATTAGACAAAATCTGCTCTCTGAAAACAAATTCAGTAAGTATCTGATTTATGCAGTTGGAGAAATAATTCTTGTTGTAATTGGAATTTTAATTGCGTTACAGATTAATAATTGGAATCAAAATCGTCTTAATGAAAGTTTAGAATCCCTCTATTATAAACGCCTTTTAGATGATGTCAGAGAGGAAAAACAAATTCTTGAAGCGACTATTAATTATTCTAAACAAGTTATTTATCACGCCAAAAAGGCAATAGCGGTTTTCGAAAACTCTAAAGATGCTGAAATTAATCCTGTCGAAAATCTAATTGATATGTATCAAGCAAGTCAATTAGCTGATTCATATTCAGCTTCATCAACTTTTAAGGAATTAATTGCTTCTGGCCAAATTAATCTTATCCAAAATGACAGTTTAAAAACTGCATTGATTAGGTATTATGATACGGAATGGTCTGAAACAGGAGTGTTCATTCTTGAAAACAAGTATAGAGAGAATTTAAGAGGTAAAATGCCAGATGAGATTCAGACACAAATACGTTTAAATTGTGGAGATGTTTATTTAAAAAACGGCTATAGCTTTCTAATTAGTTTACCTAACGAATGTAGTATTGAACTCGATAACAAAATAGCAAAATCTGTTGTTGAAGAGTTACGTAAGGACGAGAGTTTAAAAAAAGATTTACGTTATCTTATAGGCAATGAAACAGGTAAAATAAATGATTTAAAACCAGTACAAAAACAACTCAATAACATTATTCTGCTATTAGAAGAAATTAACAATGATTAATACAAAATAACGTAAGCACAACAGTGGCTATAAGTAATTGCTTGTTCTCGCCTACTTACGAAAATCCTCGCGGATTTTCTATTCGGTTTTTATTTGCTAAATTAGGTGCTTAAACACGCCACTAATCATACACAAAACCGTTAGCTTTCATTATGACCAACCAATAACGAATGATAAAATTCTTTAGAAAAATTAGACAAAATCTGCTCTCTGAAAACAAATTCAGTAAGTATCTGATTTATGCAGTTGGAGAAATAATTCTTGTTGTAATTGGAATTTTAATTGCGCTACAGATTAATAATTGGAACGAGAAAAAAAATAACATAAATCAGGCCGAAAAACATTTAGAAACAATAAGCCTGAATCTTAAAGATGACATAATCCAAGCTGAAAAATTGTTGTCCGAAACACAAACTACCATAGAATACGCAAATGATTTTTTAGACCAGTTTAAAACGCTAAAACCTGTTGATAATAATATACAAATGTATCTGATTTATCTAATGTTTGAGCGTAATATCGAAATCAACGAAAGCGGATTAGAGGCACTTCTCAATTCTAATAGTATGTCATTTATTCATGAGAATCTTCAATCCAAAATATTAAATTATTACAGATATATCGAACAGTTAAAAAGTAGGGAACTAAACGCCAACACAGAAATTAAAACGATGTATGAACCTTATGTAAAAGAAAACTTTTATTGGATATGGAATAAAACAAATCCTTGGCATCGACAATCTGAATTTTATAAAGATGACCCACGAACTTCAGAAAATATTGATTTAAAAAGTGTAATCACAGATAAGAAACTTGAAATAAATGTAATGAATAGGAGATATCAATCTATGCTAATTGTTGATTTCTACTCTAACGCAATAAAACTTGCGAAAGAAATAATCTCTGAAATTGAAAAATAACGAAAAGCTAACACTGTGTATAATTAATTGCTTGGTTTTAGGTAATTTACGAAAATCCTCGCGGATTTTTTATTCGGTTTTAATTTGCTAAATTAGTTGCTTAAACCATATACAACAACCTATATGCTTCATTATAACCAAGCAATAACTAATGATAAAATTTTTTAGAAAAATTAGACAAAACTTGCTTTCAGAAGGCAAAACTGGTAGGTATTTAAAATATGCCGTAGGCGAAATCATTCTTGTTGTTATTGGAATTTTGATTGCATTGCAAGTTAGTAATTGGAACAAAAAAAGAATAGACTCTGGTTCTGAAAAAGAAGCTCTTTTTGATTTAAACACAGAGATAAAATCTAATATAAAGGCACTGGAAATAATAATAGCTGAACACGAAAAATCTTTGGTTGCAGGAAAGGAAATTAAATCAATGATAACTGACACTAATAAGCTAAATAGTATTTCCAATGATAGCTTGAAGACTATCTTAATTATTATGAATTATAATTTCACCTATGACCCTAAACTTGGTATTTTGAATTCAGTAATAAATTCAGGGAGAATTAACTTAATACAGAATAAAGAAATTAGATATATGTTGTCCTCAATAAATGAATTTATTATTGACGCAAACGAAGATACTAAAGTTATAGAAAAATTAAGAGGAGAATATTATTGGCCAATGATTGCATCAAAAAGAGAAATAATTGATTATAATATGCTCTCAAGGGACAACAAAAAATCTTTTCGGAATCCTGAATTTGTTTTTTGGGTTGATTTCATTACATCTGTTAGGCAATCAGGATTGGAAGAAGAGAGTGATTTATTGGAATTTCTTAAAAAAGTTAATATCGCAATCGAATCAGAAATAAAAAAATAACGAAAGCATAACAATGGCTATAAGTAGCTTGTCCTCGCTTACTTCTGAAAATCCTTGCGGAATTTCTATCTGTAATTTATTTGCTAAATTAGGTACTGAAATACACAACCATTAAATCCAAAACCGTTGCAATGCCAAAACAAAAACAACCAAATGAAGAAAATTTTTAAACCCATTTTGTTAGGATTTCTGTTTCTCCCTAGTTTGGTTTACACGCAATCTATAGAAACTAAGTTTCAAGCCATCATTGATTCCGTGTATGCCTCTAACCAAACATCTATTGGAATTATGGTGAGTGTTGAATCACCCGAACGAAATATTTCTTGGAGCGGAGCTATAGGGTATTCCAATCTAACTCCTAAAACAAAATTGGAACCAGACCAACCAGCTCTCATTGCCAGTAATACAAAAACCTACGTTTCAGCTACCATTTTAAAACTGGTTGAAAATGGAAAATTATCAATTAACCAACCTATCAAAGATTTACTAACAGCTAGAACAAGCCATTTATTTATACAGGGTGGATATAATGTAGATGCCATTCAAGTGAAACACTTATTATCTCATACCAGCGGTATAGTAGATTATGCCAATCAAGCCTACATGGATTTTATTAATGCTAATAAAACCTACCGTTGGACTCGTGATGAGCAATTAGAATGGGCCATAAATATCGGACCACCACTTGGTAAACCCGAAACAGTTTTTAGCTATTCTGACACCAATTACCTGTTGCTAACAGAAATCATAGAAAACATAACAAAACAGTCCTTCTATACTGCTATGAGAGCACTTCTTCAATATGAGTCTTTGGGCTTTAATAATACGTGGTTTCCAACCCTTGAAGATCAACCAGAAGGCACAAAACCATTAGCACATCAATATTGGCAGGAGTACAACTGGAATTCAACCAAATTAGATAATTCTGTCGATTTATTTGGAGGTGGTGGCATAGCTTGTACAACTCATGATTTAGCCTCTTTTGCTTACAAGCTCTTCAACAATAGCATCATTAAAGACACTTCGGTTTTAAATTTAATTTACACCAAAATTCCAATTAAAAATTCTGAACCCAGTCATTACTATTTTGGTCTGTCAGCTTACACCTATAATGGATTACATGCTTATGGACATGGCGGTTTTTGGGGCACACGCGTTTTGTATTTTCCTAAATTAAAAACTTCAATAGCTGTTTATGTGCTAGAAAGAGACAAACGAGGTTTGATAAATGAAATAATTGAAGACATGATAGGATTATTAAACAACTAAAAACGGCATACAATAAAACCAATCAATAACCTTTTGGCTTACTCCTTGAATAACCATGATAAAATTCTTTAGAAAAATTAGAATAAACTTGCTTTCAGAAGGCAAAACTGGTAGGTATTTAAAATATGCCATAGGCGAAATTATACTGGTGGTTATTGGTATTTTAATTGCGCTTCAAATAAATAATTGGAACGAAAACAGAAAAGATACCATTGAAGAGCAAGCCATATTAGAAAGTCTGTTTCTAAATTTATCACTTGCTAAAAAGCAATCAGAACTATTAATTTCTGAAGAAAACACCCTAAAGGAAAGACTCACACAGATTTTAGGAATCAACTCAAAACAATCTGAAATTCCCTTAAAAACAATTCCAGATTCCATTTTCAAGAGTGCTGCTTGGGATTTGCAAAGTGATCAACCCACATTTAATGGCTATAATAATTTAAAAAACACCAATAAATTAAGTTTGATAAAAAACACTAAAATAATTGAAAAACTAACCGATCTGGAGTTTCGCTTAAACAAACTCAACGATATTTTAGAAGACCGTTTAAGTGTTCATCAAATAAGGATTGATGACCTTTTAGAAAACAACATTAATTTCATTCCGTTGGTAAAAACCAACATACCAACTATTAATATTGAAAATGAACCTAAAAATAATTACTATCAGATTTTAGAAATACAAAGGGTGAGAAATTTACTTGGCATGAAATTAACATTCACTCAAGATGTTATTGACCGTCGGCACGATTTAGATCTTGAAATCCAGAATTTAATTAATTTAATTGCCCTAGAATTAGAAAACGAAAAATAACTTAAAGGCACGTTGCCAAATGCCAAACGAATCCTATTTGGTATGGTGTTTATAAACTATAAACAATAGATAATTATGAAAAATGCGACCATTTTACTGACTGGATTACTCATCGTAACAACCTTTCTGTCCTGTAAATCTAATGCTGATATAAAAGAATACACGCCTTCAAACAGCCAACTGTACCAAACAATTTTGGCTATGGACAAAACCTTCTTTGATGCTTACAATACTTGTAATTTGGAGACGCAAGCCTCTATTTACGCAGATGATATTGAGTTTTTTCATGATGAAGTTGGTTTAATGACTTCAAAAGCCGATTTAATAGAAGCTACTAAAAAGAATATTTGTGGGAAGGTAACTCGAGTGTTAATTCCTGGCAGTGTGGAAGTCTACCCGATAAATAATTATGGAGCTGTACAAATTGGATATCATAAATTTTATAATAACCAGGAACCTGATGCTGAATCTGTAGCCAGTAAATTTATTGCTGTCTGGCACCTAGATAACGGTAATTGGAAAATGACCAGAGTTATTAGCCTGCATTAATAAGTAGTGCCTAAACGCATTTGAGCTTCGCATTCCACTAAACTATTTACAGAACTAAAGTATTCCATATTTTCATTCCAAAACATCCTCCCAGTACTTGGCAAACTACTTTCTGCGACCTGTGAAAATTAATAACAAATATGTTTCTTAAAAATTCCCGTATTTATAGTATTTTGGTTGAAAATAAATTCTATGGTGCAATCCTATAAGCAAAAACCACAATTACAAGACGCATACGATACCATTATTATAGGGTCTGGCATGAGCGGATTAACAACGGCTGCCATTTTAGCCAAAGAAGGACAAAAGGTGTTGGTTTTAGAGCGTCATTACACGCCTGGTGGTTTTACACATATTTTTAAACGCAAAGGTTTTGAATGGGATGTGGGAATTCATTACATAGGAAATGTTCAAAGTGACGATAGTATTTTAAGAAAAATATTTGATTATGTAAGCAATCACGAATTGAAATGGGCTGATATGGGCACCGTTTATGACCGTATTATTATTGGCGACAAACCACATGATTTTGTAAAAGGTGTAGAAAACTTTAAAAAACATTTAGCACTATCGTTTCCAAAGGAAGAAGACGCCATAAACACGTATGTTAACACGGTTTTTAAAGCAGCTAAAACCAGCAGGAATTTCTATTTAACAAAAGCTATTCCACCCATAATAAATACGTTAATTGGTTGGTACTTAAAACGCCCTTTTTATAAATTTTCTGATAAAACAACCTATGAAGTACTGCGTTCTATAACGGATAACGAAGCATTAATAAAAGTTTTAACAGGTCAATATGGCGATTATGGGTTACCACCAAAACAAAGTAGCTTTTCCATGCATGCCTCTGTTGCTAGTCATTATTTTGAAGGAGGAAGCTTTCCAGTTGGAGGCTCATCGCAAATCGTTAAAACTATAGATCCGGTTATAGCTGCTTCAGGCGGTACGATTTTAGTAAGTGCCGAAGTTGAAGAAGTCGTTATTAAAGACAATAAAGCCATTGGTGTCCAAATGAAAGATGGTCATGTATTTACAGCTAAAAACATTGTTAGTAGTGCAGGGATTGTAACCACATACACCAAATTACTACCCGAAATCACCGTTAAAAAACATCAGTTAAATAAGCAATTACAACAGGTTAAACCCTCTGTAGCACACGTTAATTTATATTTAGGGCTAGAAGGCTCTCCCGAGGAACTCCAAATTCCAAAAACTAATTTCTGGATTTATCCAGAAACAGGTGACCATGATAGTTGTGTAAAAAGTTATTTAAACGATTTATCGCAACCTTTCCCTGTTGTATATATTTCGTTCCCTTGTGCTAAAGATCCCGATTGGTCCAATAGGTATCCTGGAAAAAGTTCCATAGATATAATTACCCTTATTCCATATGAAACCTTTGATGAATGGTCTGAAACCTCTTGGAAAAAAAGAGGTACAGACTATGAGGCTATTAAAGATGCTATTTCTAAAAGGTTACTAAAAGTACTTTACAAACATTTACCACAAGTTGAAGGAAAAATAGTGTGTCAAGAATTATCAACACCCTTAACAACCAAACATTTTACCAACTACCAATCGGGTGAAATTTATGGATTAGATCATAGTCCATCTAGATTTAGACAGCCATTTTTAAAGCCTAGAACGCCAATTAAAAACTTTTATTTAACAGGCCAAGATATAGCCACAGCAGGTATTGCAGGTGCATTATTTTCGGGTGTATTAACAAGTATTGCCATAACAGGTAGAAATATTTTGAGTAAAATATAACCATGCGCTACAACAAAAAATTACAATTTCATATAACGCTTTATACAGGTTTGTTGGTATTCTGGATGTTAACAAGTCAAGGTTTTGCGCAAGAAAACAATTATAAATTAGCAGAAGGATTTTATGAGCTTTCTGGTTTTGAAATGGCGGCTGGCCTGTATTTATTGGAAGATCAAACATTTTTCTACTTTGCTTCTTTCGGGAATGTGGATTTAAAAATATATGGAGTCTATACCATATTCAATTCTAAAAAAATCACCCTAAAACCAGATAACAATCTTACCAAACCATTCTATTTTTACGGTTATAAAAATCCCAATAAAACAAATAGCATTACGTTTTCCTACAAGCAACCATATGACCAAAAGGCTGAAAAACTGTTTATTGAAATGGACGGTAAACAGGCAAGATTTCCAGAATTCTCGTCGGAAACAGAAACAGTGTCTTTGTCTGTTAAATTACCCAAAGCGGAAATCATAAAAATAGGTTATAACAATCCTGAACAGCAAAATGCTTTTCAATATGACATATTAGAAACCGCAAAACTCCAAGACGGCATCAACGACATAAAAATTTTTCATAATTATTATGCAGAAATGACTTTTGGTGTTTCTAAAATGACATTTAATCTGGAAAATGGTAATTTAACAGACTTAAATAATTCCAACCAAAAAACGACTCACAAGCAAGAAATAAATCTAGATATTAAAAATCAAATATTAGCGTTTATTGCAGAGCAAAAAAGTAACACATCTATTGTTCGTGATGAGAAAGTTTACCAGAAATTAAATTAAAACTATGACCATACCTACTGACAATCCGTTATTTGTAATACCAATTTCAACAGGGATTGTTTTTATAGTTGTTGGTTTCATAATGTTGAAATTTCCTCCTAAAAAAATTAATAGTCTCTATGGTTACAGAACAGCAAGTTCAATGAAAAATCAAGAACGATGGGATTTTGCACAACTTTACTCTGCCAAAGAAATGATAAAATTAGGAATCATTTTAGGCGTGTCTGGTTTACTCGGTTTTATAGTTCACCTAAACGATAAAACAGCCACTTTAATTGGTATCAGTTATATGATTTTTTTGGTCATAGTACTTTTAATTAGGGTGGAATATGCTATCAAGAAAAAATTTAATTCGGAGTAAAGGCAATCCCTTTGTAATACAGCAGAAAAACATCTATTAATTATTAATAAATTCAATTTAAAAATAGTACTAAAAAATAATTACTCATGAAAAAATTCACATTTCACCTAATAACTTTAGTGGTATGTTTAAGCGTTAATTTACAAGCTCAAAACACCATTGAGCCACCTAAAGGCTATTCTACACAAATAGGAAATATGGTTGCTATGCTAGATGATTTAAAATTGCGTGTAACGAGTAGTGTTGAAAATCTAAAGCAGCATCAAGTTGATTTTTTACTCGATGATGATGCAAATCGCATAGGAGCAATGATTTTACATTTAGCGGCTACAGAAAAGTACTATCAAGTATTTACCTTTGAAAACAGATCTTTTTCCAGCAAAGAAGAAAAGGAATGGTTGCTTCCTCTTGAATTAGGCGAAACAGCTAGAAAAGAATTAGTAAATAAGCCCATTAGTTATTATTTAGACATTTGGGATACCGTTAGAAAAGAAACCAAAAAATTATTAAAAACAAAAGATGACAATTGGTTCAATGCTCAAGTAAGCAATTCCAGTATGAATAATCATTGGGCTTGGTATCACGTTATGGAGCATCAAGCTAATCACATGGGACAGATACGTTTAATTATTAAACGAGTTACAGAAAATTAAAATAGTCAACATATAAAATTAGGGAATCGTTAACTCAAACCCTTAACCGAGTCTCAATTTGTAAGTTTCTTATTTCCACAAGAATTTAATTAAAAATAAAAGTGTACCTTTGCACGAAATTTGGCAGAACCCGATGTTCTGTTCAAAGTATTCCTCAGGGTGAGGATGTGTTACTGGAAGTTTAGGTTAAGTATGTCGATTCACTTCTTTTGTAACACTACAAAACATAATCGATTACTTACTAAACACGAATGAGCACATTCAACGATTTAGGTCTTAATGACGACCTATTACAAGCTATTACTGATATGGGTTTTGAAACCCCTAGTGATGTTCAAGCCCAAGCAATTCCAATATTATTAGAAAAAGAAACCGATTTGGTAGCCCTAGCGCAAACTGGAACGGGAAAAACGGCCGCATTTGGTTTTCCAATGTTGCAAAAAATCCAAATAGACAGCCGCACAACGCAAGGCTTAATTTTATCACCAACACGTGAATTGTGTTTGCAAATAGCCAACGAAATGAAAGCCTACGGCAAGCACTGTAAAGGTTTAAATGTGGTGGCAATTTATGGAGGCGCAAGCATTACAGAACAAGCACGTGATGTAAAAAGAGGCGCGCAAATTATTGTAGCAACTCCTGGTCGTATGAAAGATATGATTAAGCGAAAATTGGTTGATATTTCTAAAATAGAATATGCTGTTTTAGATGAAGCCGATGAAATGCTTAACATGGGTTTCTATGAAGATATTAACGATATCCTATCGCATACTCCAGAAACTAAAAATACCTGGTTATTCTCGGCTACCATGCCAAAAGAAGTTTCAAGTATAGCAAAAAAATTCATGGATAATCCTATAGAGATTACCGTAGGAAATAAAAATGAAAGTACAAGTCAAGTAACGCACGAGTACTATTTAGTAAATGCTCGCGATCGTTATGCTGCTTTAAAACGATTAGCAGATGCGAATCCAGATATATTTTCGGTAATTTTCTGTAGAACCAAGCGCGACACACAAAAGGTTGCCGAACAATTAATAGAAGATGGCTACAGTGCTGGTGCCTTACATGGTGATTTAAGTCAAAACCAACGCGATTTGGTGATGAAATCCTTTAGAAACCAACAAATACAAATGTTGGTTGCTACAGATGTTGCAGCTCGTGGTATTGACGTAGATGATATTACTCACGTTATTAACTACCAATTGCCAGATGAAATTGAAACGTATACACACCGAAGTGGCCGAACAGGTCGTGCAGGTAAAACTGGTGTTTCTATGGTTATCGTCTCAAAAAGTGAGGTTCGAAAAATAAAAAGCATAGAACGCATCATTAAAAAAGACTTCATTAAAAAGGACATTCCCGATGGCATGGAAATTTGTGAAGTTCAGCTTATGTCGTTGGCCAATAAAATCCATAATACGGAAATTAATCATGAAATAGATAAGTATTTAGAAAGCATTAATGCATTATTTGCAGACACCTCTAAAGATGAATTAATTAAAAAATTCTTCTCGGTAGAGTTTACACGTTTCTTTAATTATTATCAAAAATCACGCATTCAAAACGTAACTGAAACACGTGGTAGCGATAGTGATGGTGGTGGTCGTGGTTATTCAAGCAATGCCAACGATACACGATACTTTATTAATGTAGGTCGGAAAGACGGATATGACTGGATGAAGCTAAAAGATTTCTTAAAGGAGGTTTTAGAACTGGGTCGTGATGATGTATTTAAAGTTGATGTTAAAGAAAGTTTTTCATTCTTTACAACCGAAAAAACGTTACAAGAAAAAGTATTAGCCTTTTTTACAGATTTCAAACATGAGGGACGTTTTGTAAATGTTGAAGTAAGCGAAGATAAAGGTCGCAGCACAAGCAGAAACAAACGCAGAAGTGGTGGAAGCAGTTTTGGAGGACGCAAGCGTGATGATGGTTCAAAAAACGAGCGTCGCTCCTCGGGAGCACGCAAGGATCGTAGTGGTAATACAGGTAACAGACGTAGTCGCAGAAGCGATAGCGATTCTAAACCAAGACGTTCTGAATCTAAAAACGATTCGGGTATTGAAAGACCTAGACGTTCAAGACGTTAAACATAATTGTTAATTATTAGTCAAATAAAGTACTAAATGAGAAATCTATTTTTTTGTTTAGTACTTTTATGGTTAATTTAGCACCATGAAGCACTACCTTTTCCTACTATTTGCCTTATTTACTATATCATATGGTTTCTCACAAGACGAAACTTATGTAAAGGGCGTTATTGTTAACGCATCACAAGGGGAACCTATGGAAAGTGTTAATATTGTGAATTTAACCCAAGTAATTGGTACCACAACCAATGCCGAAGGAGAATTTACCTTACGTGCCCAAGCAAATGACACGCTTCACCTCTCCTATTTAGGTTTTAAATCGATAAAAGTTCGGGTTACAAACGACTGGATAAAGTTTGGAACCTCAACCATCCAATTAAATGAATTGGCACTAGCTTTAGAAGAAGTGGTTATTAACGATTTCCGCCTAACAGGAATTCTAGAAGTGGATATTCAGAATGTGCCCATCAATACAAATTACCGTTACAGCATTTCTGGTTTACCATCTACAGGCTATGAAGCTGGAAACCGTAGCAATGCTATAACCAAAGCTTTAGGTGCTATTTTTAATCCTGCCGATTTCCTTTATAAAATGTTTGGGAAAAATCCGAATGAGATGAAAAAACTCAAACAGATGAAGCAAGATGATGAAATTAGAAACCTCCTAGCCTCGCGTTTTGATCGGGAAATGCTCACCGTTTTACTACAAGTAGACCGTGTAGATTTAGATGAAATAGTGCGTCAATGTAACTATTCTGCCGATTTTATAAATAGCGCTAACGATCTTCAAATTTTGGATGCTATTAGTGAATGCTATGAGGAATATAAGGTATTGAGTCGGAGTCGGAAAAAGCGGTAGTGTTTTATGCGGTAGTGTTTTATAAGGAATAGTTCAGCATTTGAGAGCATTATAATAACCATATGAAAGCACACATTTTTCATAAATTTTTGGATTATTTATTTCCGCTATTCCTATATTCTTTTTTTCCTATTATGTGTTTTATAAAATTTTATTCAAAATTCACCCAAAGCCAACCTTTTCCGCTTGCCTTACTTTTGTAAATAGGATTTCTATTTTTTTTATTTTAATTATTAATTCTATAAAAAATCTGAATTCAACGAAAAGAATAATAGAAAAAACACTTATTTAAACTCTTCACTTAAACCATTCTCCTCATAATACCGCTCCACGATTTCATCATAACTTTTAATTGTTTTCTTGATCCAATCCAGACGTTTGTCTAACTTGTCATTTTCGGTGAGCTGCCAAGGAATATCCGTTTGTTTTAATTTGGTGGTAACATGTTGTAGAATTATTGCGGCAGAAACAGAAATATTTAAACTCTCTGTAAAACCAGCCATTGGTATTTTTAAATAACCATCTGCTGCATCCAATACCTCTTGCGATAAACCTTCCGTTTCCCTTCCGAAGAAAAAACAGGATTTTTTGGTCACATCAAATTCATGCAACAAACAATCGTTGGTATGTGGTGTAGTTGCAATAATTTGATAACCATCTTGTTTTAAGGTTTTAATAGCATCTTTTACATGGTGATGGCGTTTTAAATCCACCCATTTTTGGGCACCCATGGCAATCTCTCTATCTATGCGTTTGCTATTTACTTCTTCTACAATATGAACTTCTTGTATACCAAACACATCACAACTCCTAATTACAGCACTTGTGTTATGCAATTGGTACACATCTTCTGTAGCTACCGTAAAATGTTTGGTACGACCTGATAACACACGGTTAAATTTCTCGCGTCTGCTTTCGGTTAAAAAGCCTTCTAAATGGTTTAGCAATTGTAAATCAATCATGCTTGGTATAAAAAATAGAAAAACCCGATGTAACAACAGGTTTTTATAGTTTAAAATGATGTTAATTAATTATCCACATTCACACCAATATTGCCTTGCGCTATAATGATTCCTAAATTAGCAGCACTTTCATGTACGTTAATATAGCCATTAATTTGAAGTACATCGTCATATCCAAAAGGCGTGGCATCATCTAACTGAATAATATTAGTTTCACTCCTACCTGTTTCGCCATCCACTGGATTAAAGGTCAATACAACAGCACCAGTAGTGTTAATATCATTCGCATGAATATGTGCAGGATGTACATCGCCAGCTATGGTGTTTTCAATTTCTAAAACGGCTAAAGCCTCACCACTTTCACGTTTGAAAAACGTTGCTGTTCCTTGAGTATCGGGTATATCTACTTCGTTTAGCACGTAAACAACAGATTCACCTGTTAAGCCGTTTATGCCAATATCACCTTGGGCTATAATAGTTGTTAAATCTGTCGGGTTTAAATGGACATTGACATAACCATCAAAAGCTATCAAATCGGTATAACCAAAAGCGGTTCCATCATCTAAAGCAGACACATTGGTTCTACTTAAACCTGTATCACCATTAATGTTATTAAATGTAAAAGTAATAGCGCCTCCTTCAAGCGCAGTATTCAAATGAATATGTGCAGGATGCTCTGTACCTGGAATGGCATTGGTTAATTCAATACGTGCTAGCGCTTCCCCATTTTTTCGTTCAGAAAACTTGGCATTCCCGCTAATTTCAGGAATATCACGAGCGCTTAACGTATAGGTTTTTGATACACCTGTTAGTTCATTCTGTCCAATATCACCTTGGGCTAAAACAATGGCTGGTGAATTATTATTTAATAGAACATCAATAAACCCATCAAACTCTAATAAATCTTCATAGGTAATTTCTGTACCATCGTCTAAAGTTGAAAATGTGGTTGTGCTTCTACCAGTTGTACCATTTAATCGTTGAAGACTGATAGCTACTGCTCCACCTTCGGCAGCTGTATTGAAACGTAAATTGGTTGGATAAGTCTCTCCTGGTAATGTTCCAGACAATTTAATTTCTATAGTAATTGAAGCATCTTCGTTTTTAATCATACGTGCATCACCAATAATTGCTGGATCTGATACAGGATTTAACGTGTATGTGGTTGAGATTAATTTAGATTCTAATTCGGTAATATTATCATCACTTGCACAATTAGTAAATGTGAGTGTTGAAAATATGCTAATGATAGCTACTAAAATATTTTTCATTTTTACTTTTTCTTTAGACTGCCTAAATTTACAATTTAAACTATAAATCCCAATTTGTTGATGACTATTATCTTGTAATTTTAATTATTAAAAAAAAAGACGTGTAATTTTAATCAATGTAAAGTTTTTGAATACAGATTTAATCATAAGCTTTTAACAAAAAACCTAGCGTTTCCGCTAGGCTTTCAAAAAATTTATAATACTATTATATTAATTGTTACTTCCAATATTTCCTTGAGCAACTAACACATCAAGTTGTGCCGCGCTTAAATGCACATTAACATAACCATCAACATTAATGATTTCTTCATAACCAAATACAGTACCATCTTCTAATTCTGATATATTGGTCTTACTCATGCCTGTATTTCCATCAACAACAGGAAATGTATATAGAATGTCGCCTGGAGCATTTGCTACACTACCCATATGTATGTGGGCTGGATGCATGCCATCGGCAGGTGTATTCATTATTGAAATAACCGATAGAGCACTTCCGTCGGCACGTTCAGAAAACATAATTGTTCCACTTATTCCTGGAACATCTAATTCGTTTAAGTCGTATGACATCGTGTTACCTGTTAATTCATTTTGACCAATATCGCCTTGAGAAACGATAGTTAAATCAGCTTCACTTAAATGCACGTTAATATAACCATCATATTCTAAAAGCATTTCGTAAGTAATAGGCTCATCGTTACTTTCATCGTCATCACCAAAGTCTAGTACAGCTAAATTACCAACACTCATTCCAGTATCACCATCAATAGGTTTAAATGTATAGGCAATAGCACCGGACTCTAAAGCTGTGTTCATATGTATATGTGCTGGGTGCATGCCACCAGCAGGCGTGCCGTCTAAATCAATAACAGCAAGCGCCTCACCGTTTTCACGTTCAGAAAAAGTTGCTGACCCACTAATTCCTGTTCCTTCAAAATCTCCTAAAAGGTATGATTTTGTTTCTCCAGTTAATTCATTTTGACCAATATCACCTTGAGCTACTAAAGTTCCTAATTCGGTCGCACTTAGATGCACATTAATATACCCATCAAAATCAAGTAACTCGTTATAAGTAATAGCTGTTCCGTTTTCTAAAGCAGAAAATGTAACAGAACTAAACCCAGTATCACCATCAACTGTTCCTAGATTAATGGCTATATCGCCACCTTCAGCAGCTGTATTAAAATGAATGTGTGCAGGGTGCATGCCTCCTGCAGGTGTTCCTGTAAGTTGTAACTCTACAGTAGTTGAGTTGTCAGCATTTTTAATAAATTTTGCTGTTCCAGATATGGAAGGGTCAGCTACAGAACCTAATTGGTATGTAGTTGACGTTTCAGCTGGTGGAATGAATATACCAGCATCATCATCACTACTACAATTAGTCATCATTAACATTGGTAATACTAATACCATTGACATAAATAATTTTTTCATAATATTTTTTATTTTATATTTATAATTGTTTTAACCAAATTAACAACAGTAGGCTTACACAAGTTTGCTCAATCCATTCAAATCTTGATGCTATCTAAAAAAACGAAGCATATTGTTGTGCTTACAGGAGCCGGTATAAGTGCTGAAAGTGGCATTAAAACATTTCGTGATGCTGACGGTTTATGGGAAGGCCATGATGTTATGGAAGTGGCTTCACCACAAGGTTTTCGAGTAAATCCAGAATTGGTTTTAGATTTTTATAACCAGCGACGAAAACAACTTTTAAGCGTAAAACCCAACCAAGCACATATAGATTTAGCAAGGCTTGAAACCAATTTTAAAGTTACTATTATTACTCAAAATGTAGATGATTTACACGAACGTGCAGGGAGTTCCAATGTCATTCACTTGCATGGCGAATTACTAAAAGCTAGAAGCACCTTTGATGAAAACACCATAGTAGATTGGAAAACGGATATCCACTTTGGTGATATGTGCCAAAACGGCTACCAAATGCGACCACATATTGTTTGGTTTGGAGAAGCTGTTCCTATGATTGAAAAAGCTATGGACGTTTGTGAAACAGCTGATATTTTAATGATTATTGGAACCAGTATGCAAGTATATCCTGCTGCTAGTTTAATGCATTATGTTCCAGAAAATATACCCACTTATTTTATCGATCCGAAGCCTGCTATAGAAGGAAAAAATAAACTAACAGTTATTTCAAAACCAGCAACAGCAGGTGTTCGAGAGGCTATTAAAATCATAGAAAACCTATAAATTACTGCTTTAATTCAACATCAATAGTATTTATAAGTTCGTCAGTTAAGCCTAAAAGTACCTCACTAATAGCTGTAATACTTTTTGAAGCCCCATTTCTGTACCGTAATTGCATGTCTAATAAATACCGTTGTTCGTTGGTGAATTCAATAGAATCAACAAATTTACCGGTTTTATCTATTTGAAAACCCATAGCATTATTTGATGCAAACTCACCAAAATTAGAGTCCACCATGAACAAATTATTATTGTTTACAACAGATTCCACATAATCTAATCGTTGGAAATAACGGATTATCGTATTTTGTAAACTCGCGTTGGAAATTAAATTAACACTGCCACTGGCTATCATGTTATTAAATGTGGCTCGATTGGCTTTAAAGGTACGTCGTGCCGTTAATTCATGAAGTTTCTGTGGCAAGGTTGCTTTCTTGAAATTCGGTCTCATAAATTGACGTACCGAATCTATTTGAGCCATCATACCTATTTCATAATCAATTTGCTCGTTAATCAATTCTTTTTGAATGATTAAATCTGATTTAAAATCTTCTAAAAGCGCCTTTTCTAATTTTAGATTTTGATTTTCTTTACTCCAAGTGTTAATTTGTAATGCTATTAAAATTCCAATAACCACCAGAAATATTTCGCCTATGGCATAAAAAATATAGCGTTTAAAGCGATTTTGTTCAAGCAATCGTTTTCTTATTTTTCGTATAGCTGATACCATTAATCAAGCCGTTTTAAATCCAAATCTTGAAAATCGAAACTAAAATCGATATTAGGCGATATCCCTTTCATAGTAAATCCATTTACTATTCCGTTTTCGTCTAACGTGAACATAGCAAAGGCATCGGCATCCATTTCTTGGTATTCCCATTTAATAGCGAAGGTTTCATCTTTATAAAACTGTAACGGACCACTTAATAAAGGCGAACGGTAGCTTTTAATCCATAACTGCTTATCCTTCATAAATACTTCCATTTTTCCGAACCAAACATCTTCATACATCCCAACGTATTTACTCGTATTTATTTTAGATTGGTCGTTTTTAGCCACAGAGTCCCAAACCTTTTTAACAACCGCATCAGCGCCACTTTGATCGGATTTCATATAAGCTACATATTTATCTACCCACTGAAAATCGTCCATTTCCAAGTACATATCTATAATGGTCTGGGTAATAGCCGAAAATAAACCTGCTCCGTCATTACTCGTATTAGTCAGCACAACAACTCCTAAATCCATATCTGGAATCATAACCACTTTTGATAACATACCAGGTAAACCACCTGTATGACTTACTTGCATATTGCCTTTTATGTCTGTTAGAAACCACCCTAAACCATAACCTGCAAAATGACTATTGTATCGTGGGTTGGTATTCGCATCCATTACGGTATGAATTTTCCACATTTCATTATGATTGTCTTTGGTAAACAATTGCTTTTTCAATCCTTCGCCATATTTTCCTGCATGTAATTGTAACAGCATCCAGGCTGACATATCATGAACATTTGAAAAAATGCCGCCTGCTGCTCCATTAATCATTCCTTCAAACGTTGGAATAATACGCATGGTTCCGGTTTCTGTAGAATGTGAAGCAGACAAATTACTTGTATCGGTAATTTCGGTTACAGATGCATAGGAATTATCCATACCTAAAGGATCAAAAATTCGCGAATTTATAAAGGCTTCCCAGGTCATACCACTTTTTCTAGCTATTAACTCACCTGCAACGACATACAATAAATTATCATAATCCCATTTGGTGCGGAATGCCGATTCTGGTTTAAAATGCTGAAAACTGGCTAATATATCATCCATAGTGAAGTTGGATCCTTTTGGAAAAAACATTAAATCGCCAGCTCCTAAACCCAACCCACTTCTATGGGTTACTAGATCAATGATATTGAAATTGGCTTCCACATATTCATTATACATGGTGAATTCTGGAATATGAGTTTTTACTTTATCGTCCCAATTCAGTTTCCCCTCCTCTACCAACATAGCTAAAGCTACTGTTGTAAACGCTTTACTATTGGAAGCAATGGCAAAATTAGTACTAGGATTAACTGGTTGTTTGGTAGCAACAGATTTGACACCATAACCACTTTCATGAATGATTTTTCCATCTTTTACTACAGCCACTGCACAACCAGCAACGTTGAATTTAGACATGGCATAATTAACAACAGAGTCTATTTGTTTAGTGGATACTTGGGATTGAACTGGAATAGCATATACTGCTAGAATAAGCAATAAAGCCATTTTTTTAAGGGAAGTAGTTTTCATGAATTGGATTAAGAAGGATTAATGACTGACTGAAAGATAGTTAATTAGCTTTCAAAATCCTATTTAGAAGTGATGATAAACGAATTATCTCTCCAAACTTTATCCTATATGAAAACAAACCCAATTAATTCTTTAAGTCTATTTGCTTTAAGCTTTCTATACGATTACGGATTAAGAAGTCATCTATGGTTTCAAAATGCTCAATAACGCGTTGGTTTTTAAACTCGAAAACTTTTTGCGATAAACCTTGAAGAAAATCACGGTCATGCGACACCAAAATAAGCGTACCATCAAAATCTAGAAGTGCTTCTTTTAAAACGTCTTTACTTTTTAAATCCAAGTGATTGGTTGGCTCATCCAAAATGAGTAAGTTAACAGGTTCCAATAGTAATTTCACCATAGCCAAACGTGTTTTTTCACCTCCAGATAACACACTTACTTTTTTGTCAATGTCATCTCCTTTAAACATAAAACCACCCAAAATGTTTTTTATTTGGGTACGTATATCCCCTTGAGCCACTTCATCAACGGTTTGAAAAATAGTTAAATTCTCATCTAACAGGGATGCTTGGTTTTGAGCAAAATATCCCACTTTTACATTATGTCCTAATTGGCAAGTACCATCTACTGGAATTTCACCCATAATGGCTTTTATCATGGTTGATTTTCCTTCACCATTCCTTCCAACAAATGACACTTTTTCGCCCCTAGAAATAGACATATTGGCATTTTTAAATACCACATGATTTCCATAAGATTTAGATAAATCCTTGACTGTTAAAGGATAATCACCTGAACGTGGCGCTGGCGGAAAACGTAATTTTAAAGCCGATGTATCAATATCATCAACTTCAATAATTTCCAACTTTTCTAACATACGCTCACGAGAATTTACCTGATTTGTTTTAGAGAACGTGCCTTTAAATCGTTCAATAAACGCCATGTTATCGGCAATAAATCGCTGTTGTTCTTTATAAGCTTTAATTTGGTGTGCACGTCGATCTTCACGCAGTTGTAAATAATGCGAGTAATTGGCTTTATAATCATAAATACGACCCATAGTTACCTCAATCGTACGATTGGTAATATTATCAATAAATGCTTTATCATGAGAAATAACCATGACCGCATTGGCTTTATTCAGCAAGAAATCTTCGAGCCAAATAACGGATTCAATATCAATATGGTTGGTAGGTTCATCTAATAGAATTAAGTCTGGTTTTTGAAGTAGCATTTTGGCTAATTCTATTCGCATTCTGTAACCACCACTAAATTCACTAGTTTGTCTAGTAAAATCAGAACGCTTAAAACCTAAACCTGTCAACGCTTTTTCAACTTCCGCATCATAATTAATATCTTCTAAAGCATAGTATTTTTCGCCTAAATCGGACACCTTGGTAATGATGTTCATATAATCATCCGATTCATAATCCGTTCGTGTTTCCAAGGCTTTGTTTAAAGCTTCCATTTCATCGCGCATCTCGAAAATATGTGCGAAAGCTTTAGAGGCTTCGTCAAAAACAGTACAATTATCTTCTGTTAATAAATGTTGTGGTAAATAAGCAATTACGGCATCTTTTGGGAAACGCACAGTACCACGTGTTCCCTTTTGTTCGCCTGCAATGATTTTCATCATGGTCGATTTTCCAGCACCATTTTTACCCATAAGGGCTATTTTATCATTTTCATTTATGGTAAAGGACACATCGCTAAATAAAGTGTGACCGCTAAACTCTACTGCTAAATTATCTACTGAAATCATGGCTTTAAATTTAAAGGCGCAAAGCTATGAAAAAGCGCATCAATATTAGTGAATATTCTGAAGTGCTTATTTATTTTTTAATTCAATCCACTTACTCATGAATTTAGTGCTTTGAAGTGACTGATGTTGCAGCATCTGCCCTGTAAAATTATGTTCTCTGTGATTTGGCAAGTTGGCTGTCAAGTCATTAATAACGTTTATGAAATGTGTTTCGAATTGCACTTTATCAAATCGGTTATTTATAATTTGAAACCCGTTCTGTTGTTTGGCTTTCCAAGTCATTTTATTGGTATAAAGTTCTACGGCTTTGGTGATAAACTCATCTGGATCATCAGCAATAATTCCATTCGGTTCTAATACTCCAAACATACCTTCAGCAGCAATAGAACTCATAACAGCTGGTGTTCCGTTTTGCATAGCATCAATTAGCTTTCCTTTTAAACCTGCTCCAAACTGCAATGGTGCCAAACAAACACGTGATTCTTGCATGACATCATGCACTGATTCAGCAAATCCTTTAACCAAAAAACCTTCAGACTCCTTATGTAGCTGTGTTACTTTCTGACTCGCATACGCACCATATATATGAAGTTCGGCTTTTGGTAATTGCTTTCGAATACCTGGCCAAATGACTTCTTTTAAATATACAACCGATTGGTAATTCGGTTTGTGAAAGAAATTGCCGATGGTAATAAAGTTTGCTCTTGAATTAAAATCAGGTAAGATTTCAAAAGCTTCTTCAGAAATAGGCTCTAATAAGAACGGTAAATAATGAAGTAAATTTGTATTTACCTTGAAGTAATTCTCAAGTAATTTCATTTCTGCCTCGGAAATAATCAGGCTTAAATCGCATCTATAAATACTGGCTATTTCACGTTTAGATGTGTCATTTGCTAAATATTTTTTAGCGTTGATTTCATTTGCTTTTAAAGCTAATTCACGTGCTTTTCGCAAGCCGTGTAAGTCTTCAGTGTCCAGTAATCGTAATGCATTTGGACAATTCTCGGCAACACGCCATCCAAATTGCTCTTCGGTTAAAAACCGATCAAACAACACAATGTCAGGGTTTTTAGATTTTATAAAATCATCAAAACTAGAATCGTTTAATTGAATTGCGACTTCGGGAATTCCGAGTGTGGATAAATCGAACGCATTTTCTGTTTTAGAAGTGGCTGTGGCAAAAGTAATGCTATAATTTCCTGATAGGAAAAGCTTTATTATTTGAAGCATTCTACTACCAGCTGCCGAACTTTTAGGTTCTGGCCAAACGCAACCAATAATTACCACCTTTTTAGTCATATAACAATTTAAAATCTATTCTGGCTTTGGTTCCAAACCGTAAATAACACGCCTATTTTTAGCCCAATTAATCACGCTTTCTATTTGTGAGTCAGATAAATTAGCGTCACCATGTGTGTATGTGTAAGATTTTAATGGCATTTCTTTGTTTTCTACCATTTCTATTAATTCTTCTAGTTTGTGATCTTTCTTTTTAATAGAATAATCATTCCAGACAGACACATTAAAGTGTTTTTTTCCATCGTTTACATGTTCCGCCAACCAGTAATTTACAGGCGTAATGTTATCATACCAAGGATATCGAGTGTGGTTACTATGGCAATCAAAACAAGTTTCTTTTAAAATAGCTACCACATCATCTGGTGGATTTGTTTCCGTTAAAAATGGTTGAACAGATGCTAAATCACCAGTGTTTTTTTCTGGACCAAAGAATTGAGCAATTAGAAATACCACTAATAAAGCAATCAGAATTTTCTTTACTATTTTCATTTTATGTAATTTTATATATCAAAAATAGGAAAAACTAGTGACTACAGACCAACTCTACTCGGAATTAAATTACGTAAACCATTCCCGAGAAAAGCGATTGTATTATGCGCATTTAGTAATTAACAATCCAGATTTAATTCCAAAATTATTAGAAATACTTTTTAAGGTTGATGATAAAATTTCCTGCAGAGCTGCTTGGGTTTTGGAGTTTATGTGTAGTGAAAATTTAAACTATCTAATTCCGCATTTGGACGACTTTACTAAAAACATGCATAACGTACATTTAGATTCGGCCGTTAGACCCATTGCAAAAATTTGTGAATATATGGCAAAAGCGTATTATAACACCAAGCCAAATACCATAAAAAATGCCTTAAAACGCGAATACCAAGAACGCATTATTTCAGTATGTTTTGATTATATGATTCGTGATGAAAAAATTGCGCCTAAAGCGTATTCCATGAACACTTTATATCTGTTTGGAGCAGATTATGATTGGATTCACCCAGAACTCGTTCTGATTTTAGAACGGGATTTCCAAATGCAAAGTTCAGGTTTTAAGGCACGAGCAAAACAAATTTTAAGAAAGCTTAAAAAGTAGCTGGTTTTATAATTCAATCATTAGCTTTGAAAAGAAGATCATGTTAAAAAATACATATCATAATCCGACTATTCTTTTGGATTTCCGTATCTTTGCAGCTTTTAAAACACAACTACAATCATGTCTATATCTTCCTTAAATGCCATTTCTCCTATTGATGGTCGTTACCGTAATAAAGTAGAAAAATTAGCCCCTTATTTTTCTGAAGAAGCGTTAATTAAATACCGCGTTCAAGTAGAAATTGAATATTTTATTGCATTATGCGAAATCCCGTTACCACAGTTAGCCGATTTTAATGTTGCGCTATTTGATGATTTACGAGCCGTTTATAAAAATTTCTCTGCTATTGATGCCGCGGCAATTAAAGAGATTGAAAAAGTTACCAATCATGATGTGAAAGCGGTTGAATACTTTATAAAAGAGAAATTTGACACTTTAAATATTTCAAAATATAAAGAGTTTATTCACTTCGGATTAACCTCTCAAGACATAAATAACACCTCTATTCCATTAAGTATTAAGGAAGCAATGAATGAGGTTTATATTCCAGAATATTTTGAAGTTTTAAACAAATTAAAAGATCTAACGGAAGATTGGAAGTCTATTTCTATGCTAGCCAGAACACATGGTCAGCCCGCTTCACCTACCCGTTTGGGTAAAGAAATTCAGGTATTTGTTACACGTTTAGAAGCTCAATTTGATTTATTAAACGATATTCCAAGTGCAGCCAAATTTGGTGGTGCAACTGGAAACTTTAATGCCCATCATGTGGCCTACCCACAAATTGATTGGAAAGCTTTTGGTAGTCAATTTGTTCAAGGAAAATTAGGATTACACCACTCGTTTCCTACCACTCAAATAGAACATTACGACCACATGGCTGCTTTATTTGATACCCTAAAGCGTATTAATACAATATTGATTGACTTAGATCGTGATATCTGGACTTATGTATCGATGGATTATTTTAAACAACGTATTAAAGCTGGCGAAGTAGGAAGTTCTGCCATGCCTCATAAAGTAAATCCGATTGATTTTGAAAATAGTGAAGGAAATTTAGGTCTTGCCAATGCTATATTTGAACACTTATCAGCTAAACTACCTATTTCTAGATTACAACGTGATTTAACAGATAGTACGGTTCTACGAAATGTTGGTGTTCCTTTTAGTCATACCATTATTGGTTTTAAATCTATCTTGAAAGGTTTAAATAAATTACTTTTAAACGAAAGTAAGTTTGAAGAAGATTTAGAAAATAATTGGGCAGTGGTTGCCGAAGCCATTCAAACCATTTTACGTCGTGAGGGCTATCCTAATCCGTATGAAGCTTTAAAAGGACTAACACGGACAAATGAAAAAATTAATCAACAATCTATTTCAGATTTTATTGATACGTTAACCGTTTCAGATGGTATTAAAAAGGAATTAAAAGCTATTACACCTAGAAACTATACAGGAATATAAATATGCTAACAGATAAGCAATCATTAATTCTTTGTGGTATTGTAGGCGTTGGGTTCTCAATAGCCGGAATTTTTGGTTTTTTAGAAAACTATATGATTAGTGGCATATTTGTGACATTATTCATTGTCATCCTGATAAATATATTTATTACAGTTAAAAATAACCATGAACAGGAAAATTAGCTGGTTTATAAAAGCAAAAAAGCGACCCAATATTAGGTCGCTTTTTTGTTTTGCATCCAAACAAGTTATTTAAAAAAATCTGTAATTTCTTGAAATTGAGACTCATCAAAATCAGCGTTTTGAACGGCATCTACTAAAGTTGCCATTTGTTCAGGGCGCATATTGTTACCTAAAATTCTCACAATTCCGAAACCCATTTCTTTAGAACTGGCAAATACTACAACTTCTTCTGCACTATCATCATCACCAAGATATTTAACTATAAACTTATTACCACTATCACTAAACTCTAATAATTCGGTATATTTCACATCGTTTAAAATGGTTTTAACTTTAGCTAGTTCTGTAGTATAAGTTACTACATTTGCATCATTGGTTTTATATCCTAAAAAATTTAGTCGCTGCACAGAATTATAAGCTTCTTTTTGCGCTTCTGTTAAAGTCGCTTCATCCAATTTCACAATAGACGTTGGAATATCTGCGGTAACAAAATCTGGCGATTCTTGATGGTCTACAAAATAGGTTTGTAATGATTCGCCCGAATTACAGCTTATTAGTGACAGTGCCACTAATAAGCTGAATAGGGTATATTTGATTGATTTTTTCATGAATATTTTATTATTTTTTATCTTTCTTATCATTCTTTTCTAAATGTTCACCACCTGGAAGATCCATTTTTTTAGTCAATTTAGAAATTTGATTTAAATTAATATCACCTGTTAAAGAAACAACAACCGTTTCAAATTCACGTTTTTTTCCATTCATATTAATGTCCATATCTTTGGTGACTTCTCCTATACCATCAACAAACATAAGAAACTCACTTACATGATCGGAATCGCGACCTTCCTTAACATAAAAAGTCATATTCATACCATCATCTTTTACTACCATTAGTTCTTCTAATGATCCTTTTCTAGATTTTACCCATTTAGAAACATCGGCAGAAATAGCTTTATCGCCTGTTGAGATTACTTTAAAACTAGTAATACTATTCACCATATTAATATATTCTTGCGATTCTGGGTCGTCGGTATTAATGTCCATTTTTGCCAACATTTGAAACATTTTAGGCTTAATAGACACATAGGTTACTTCTGGATTTTCACTGTATTTAGCAAAAATATCTTGTGCTTGTGAAGCAATTGGCATCATCATCAATGCCAAAACGAAAATTAGGGTGTACTTTTTCATAGTGTTTGTTTTTAATTTATTTATTTTTTTGCGGTTAGCACTCGTGTTATTTTTAGTTATTGTTGTCATTTTTATCTATTGTTTATTTTTAAATATTCTATTTGTGGAATTTTCTATTTCGTTTAAGTAATTAACTTTGGACATACCATCATTTACAGCGTTCAAATAATTAACTTTTTCGAAACCTTTATTCATCTGCGTGGAAATCATTTCGAGTGATTTAACCACTTCATTATAGGCTAACATGGGATCATCATAAGTTCCTAAATCCTCTTGTGTTTGAAACGGATTACTGAAATATAAACTTACTAAAAGCACAGCGACCGCAGCAACAGACAGCCATTTGTAATTAAATGGTACTTTTGATTTTAAAGGCAATTCTTTAGTAGAAACTTCTGTCTGATTGGCTTTAAAGTATGCAAACATAGGTTTGTACATTTCTAAATGTGGTGCTACATTTTCTTGTGAAAAATAAGCCTTCAATTGTGCTTCCTCTTGAAGCGTTGTTTCGGCATTTTCGTATTTTTCAAGTAATCTTTCTATATTATTTAATACCATAATTATGTGTATTAGTTAATTTTTCACGTATTGTTTTCCGAGCTCTTGATAAGGCAACTCGTACGGCTGTTTGATTCATATCTAGCATTTTGGCAATTTCATCATAATCATATTGTTCTATATCTCGTAACTGAATCACCATTTTTTGTTGTTCTGGTAAATCTGCCATAATTTTATTTACCCATTCTAGACTGTCGTTTAGCTCAACTTCTTTTTGTAAAGACACATTATGATCTTCATAATTGCTATGTACAATTTTTAAATTTTGCGCTTGTTTGGATTTTAATTTATCTAAACAAAAATTTTTTGTCATGGTCATTGAAAAAGCTTCTATATTTTTATAGTTGCCCATTTTATTTTGATTCTTCCACAACTTTAAGATAATCTCTTGAGTAGCATCTTCTGCTTCCTCTCGAGATACAAGTAGTCGCTTGGCTAAACGAAAAACTTTATCTTTAAATGGCATGACAATATTTAAAAATTCTGTCTGTGTCATAGTTTGTGGTTAATAAGTAGTAACTGGTTTTTGGTTACTTACTATTACGACGAATGATAACTTAATTTGTTACAAATAATTTTTATTATGTTATAAAGTAACTACTTTTAATTCGACAAAAAAGAAAAATTAAATTGATAATAGCTATGAAAAATAAAACTATTTATTTACTTATTATTTGCGCATCTGCCCTATTTACAGGGTGTTTTGAAGACATAGATGATAACCCAGCATCCACAAGAGACTTAAATGATTTTGTTTGGCGAGGTTTAAATACCTACTACTTGTACAAAGATAATGTTCCAGATTTAGCTAACAATCGATTTGATTCTGGTTCTTACGAGGCTTTTTTAAATAGTTATGCATCTCCAGAATCTCTCTTTGAATATTTACGCTACCAACCACAAACGGTTGATAGATTTAGTTGGATAACTTCCAATTACATTTTATTAGAACAACAATTAAATGGCACTACACTTAACAATGGTATGGACTACGGACTTATGCGTTATCCTAATGGCTCCAATAATGTATTTGGATATGTTGGTTACGTATTGCCTAATTCCAGTGCCAGCAATCAAGGCATCGTACGAGGAACTATTTTTTACGCCGTTAATGGAATACCGCTTAACACAAATAATTTTAATAGCTTATTACAAAACACAACCTACACCATCAATTTAGCGGATTATGATGATAATGGTACAGCGGTCACTAATGATGATATAATTACACCAAATGGCCAGAGCATGACACTCTCAAAGTCTACCTTAACTGAAAACCCTATTTTTAAAACAGATATCTTTGAAGTTGCTGGACAAAACGTGGGTTATTTAATGTATAATGGTTTTACCAGAGATTTCGACTCACAATTAAATGCTGTTTTTGGAGATTTTCAAGCGAATAACATTCAGAATTTAGTTTTGGATTTACGTTATAATTCGGGAGGCTCTGTTAATACAGCTATTTTATTGTCTAGTATGATAGCTGGACAAACTGGTAATGTATTTAGCACAGAACAATGGAATACCGATATTCAATCGCAACTATCTGTTGAACAAACCACAAATTACTTTACTGACAATGATGCTGGAGCTCCTTTAAACATTTTAAACCTGAACAAGGTGTATGTTTTAACCACAAAACGATCAGCATCGGCCAGTGAATTAGTTATAAACAGTCTAGAACCTTATATAGATGTGGTGCATATTGGCACGGAAACGGCTGGAAAATTTCAAGCTTCAATAACTTTATATGATGCTCCTGATTTTCGACGTGCAAATGCAAACCCTTCTCATTTATATGCCATGCAGCCTTTAGTTTTAAAATCGTTAAATGCTGTTGGCAATACGGATTACAGTCAAGGGCTTTTTCCAGATATTACACAAGCTGAAAATTACAGCAATATGGGGACACTTGGCTCCGAAACGGAACCCCTTTTAGCAACAGCACTACAACTTATTTTAGATGATTCACGTCCATATTTACCCCAAACTGAACCTTTGGATTTAATTGGTGATAAAACGAATTTTCTATTAACTGGTAATGGTATGTATAAGGAATTAGATTAGCTGATAGATGTTAGATGTTAGATGTTAGATGTTAGTGTAGAAAATTAAAATATGGCATTAAAACCACCTAACATTATTAAAGTTAATTAAACAAAAAACCCAGACAAATGTCTGGGTTTTTATTTATAGATTGATAACTACTTCACATATTAATTTTTAATAACGCGAATTGTTTTTGTAGCACCACCTATCGTTACTTTTACAAAGTAAGCACCTGTTTGTAAGTTAGACATGTCTACCTCACTTGCCATAGTATTAGGTGCTGTACGAAGTACTTCTTGACCTAACATATTATAAACAGCTACATTATTTATATTACTAACACCTTTTAATGTTAATGTATTTTGAACAGGATTTGGATAATACGTAAAGCCAGTTAATCCAAAATCCTCAAGTGTTAATGGTGAGCAACCAACAGTAGCTTCCCAACCTTCTCTAGTAACTGAACTATCAGATGTAAACACGAAAGTTAAACATCCTGAAGCATCAGTAGATGAAATGGTCATACCTTGAAGATCTCCTGTTCCGCCTGGAGTAGCATCATCTCTATCCCAACACCAAATGGTTCCACCTCCTGGAGGATCAATAGTTGCTGCAGTTGCATCTGCACCATTATGAATGGTTAATCCGTCAAAACAAGCGGAAGCACCGTTATTTTCTGTACTGAAAAACGTAAAAGTTACGTCAACGGCATCACCAGTTACATCTGGACAAATAGTTGTTGTAATGTTAGCAGAATTTGAGTAATCACTAGCAACTCCGCCAGTATCATAAAAATCATCGCCACAAGCTGGAGGCAAGTCTGCTGTTGTAAATGTAAATGGTCCAGCCCAAGGACTTTTATCTGACACACTACATCCTGAACGTACATAGAATTCATAAGTTGTAGAAGCTGTTAAACCTCCTAAAGTATAAGGATTATCTCCTACATTATCTGTACCTGCTGAAGGTGTTTCTGTTGGAGTAAAGTTTTCTAATCCCCATTCAATATCCCAAACCATAGCAGTACCATTTTCGGTCCAACCTAAATCTGCTGATGTTGTGGTAATGCCAGTAGCTGTTAAAGCTGTAGGTAATGGGCACGTAGGTGGTGTGTTTAAACAAAATGTAACAGCACCAAAATTATCATTACCCCAATCGTAAAGTCTTACATAGTAGGTGTCTCCAGAAGTTAATCCTGTAAAGCTAGCAGTAGCAGATGTTGTACAACCAACTTCCACTAAAGAACCGCATGAACCACTATATAACTCTAATTGAGTTGTTGAAAAAGCTGAAGCACTTCGTGTATAAACAATTTCTGTCTCACCAGCAGGCATTTCAAACTGATACCAAATATCGCCACCTGCATAAGTAGCAGTAGCACAACCAGCTTGAGCAACACCTGAATCCGTTGCTCCTGTATTATTTCCAGTTACAGAAGTTCCGCAAGAACCTAGTCCAACCGGAGCTAATTCTGCATTTGCACAGTCGTCATTTGTAGGAGGACAAGCATCAAAACCGTAAGTACCTAGAGTGAAATCGCAAACTGAATCAGAATGCTCAACATCTAAAGTTGTATCTACACCAAAAGCATAAGGACCGAAAGTAACAGTACCTGTAAATGTCTGTGGCGTAGTACCATCTGTAATGGTAGTTGCATCGCCCGTATTAGTTACATTAACTTCAATGGTATAAGTAGAAGCACCACAGTCTTCAATAACGGTTGCAGTGGCTTCACCTGCCGTACATGCTAAACAAACTACATCATAATCCCATGGGGTATAACCTTCCGAACTACAAGATGTGGAACCATCTGATTGGATTCTAACAGTAATTGCGTCTCCAGAAGATGTAAAAGTTAATCCAGTTAAGTCACCTGCAGTACCATATCCGTTATATAGTTCAGTTGTTCCATCTGAATCTAAGATAATCAGTTCATCCCAATTATTCTCAACTTGACCAGCGTTAAAAGTGACTACTAATTGAGATCCATCGCTACTTTGGTAAAGGAAATCTGTAGTTTCACTTATACCATAACAATAAGTGGCATTTAAAGGTGTACCACAAGTAACAATATTTGGACAATCATCATAGGAGAAATCTCCAATTGTAAAATCACAAACTACGTCGCTATGTACTACAGATAGTGTTTGTGTAGTACCAGTTGCAAATGGCCCAGCCATAGCAGTTGTTCCAGAAATAGGATAATTAGTAGTTCCATCAGAAACACTTGTAGCATCACCTACCGTTGTAAAATCCACATTAACCATAAAGGTTCCAGCTGCACAATCTTCCACTATAGTCGATGTATTAACCACTGCAAATGTACAGGCAGGTGGCGTGTATGAAAACGCTTCAGAGACCTCTAATTCTTGAGCTTGGGTATCTCCCCAATTAGAAGTTGCATCATCATCATTTCCGTCATCTGGCGAAACACCGCCATTATTAGCGACTAAAAGCCCTCCACCTGCAGGAGCTGATCTTATTTCATAGGTGTCTCCATCCCAAGAATCATCATAACGATCATAGGCATTAATATAATAAGTAGAACCATCATCTACAGTAAAAGCTGCATCAGTTAATAACCCCTGAGCATTACCATAAGTTCCATCTCCTTGAGCAAAAATAACAGTACCAGTTCCGTCAGGACCAGTTGTTATACTTACCCACTTTTCAGTATCACAACAACCATTATCTATGGCTGTAAAATACAAAGTTGATGTCTGCGCATTAACCTGCCATGAAAAGGCAAAAGCTAAAAACGCAAAAATTTGAAGTGTAAATTTTTTCATTTTTAAATTGGTTTTAATTAAATTAATAGTGCAACAATATATCACAATTAAAAAGTTTATACCATATAGCAATGATTGTTATCGATAAAACGCATTATTTTATCGTTAAAAAGTTGTTAATTTTTATGCATGCATAATATAATTCTTAATTAATTATCTTATCAGTAATTGTATTCAAAATATATTTAGAACATCTGTTATAATTATATATTTTATTGAAAATTTAGCAAAACACATGACACAAAAACAAATAAAAAAAAACCACGTATTCAGCAAGTTGAAAACGTGGTTTAATCTGTATTAAATGATAAGATGACTTTTAACCTGATTAGTTAAAATAAATTTTTGAGGGTACCAAACCGACTTCAAATGTGTGAATTTTAATATTTGAATTTAAATCATAAACTAAAAAATCACCTAAAGAATTGTAATCTTTTGCATCTGTTACATATAATTTATCTGCTTTCACAGCCATTCCGTATGTAGTTATATTACCCAAATTAATAATAGGCGTGGTTGGCAAGGTTGTTTCAAAATCAGCCATCTTATAAACCGCATTGTTAGCAGTGAAATATAGGTTTCCATTGCTATAACTCATTAGAGATGGATGTACACCATCAGCAAATGCAAATGTATCAGAAACAGTATCCGTACTTAAATCGATTTTTGTAATGGAACCTTCAGTTTCATTACCTGTCCCAGATGGGTTTCCTTCGCATAGCACAATTAACTCGCGCGCGTTATTAATAATCATTTCATCCGGGACATCATTAACCACAATGTTACTTACTACATTGGTTTCTAAATCCACTACCGAAATTATATTATTTGTATTGTAGCCACCTTTATGAGATACATACAATTTATTGGCATAAACAACCATTTGTTCAGGACCTTCAGCTATTGGAATAGTCGTTTCTACTAAATTGGTTTCTAAATTTATTACTGCAATAAAATCGTCTGTCGTGTCAAATCCATCTCCCCAATTTGTCACATAGCCTTTGCCATTTGAAAACACCATAAAACGCGGTAAATTTAAACCCGTAGTTATTGTTGCCTCCTTTAAAAACGTATAGCGATTTACCACATGTATATTATTATTATCAACAATAATGTAAGCAGTTGCACCATTAAAACCTACAGATTGAACATAAGTACCCAAATCTTCAGCATTAGCATTACTAAAAATGGTATTCTCTATTGTTGAATATGCATTAGATATGTAAGAGACAGAACCTGTTTGCGCACTTCCGCCTTCAGCACTTACTAAAATACCATTGTCATATTCACCTAACGTGGTTGGAGTTTCAATAAAATTATCATCATCACTACTACAGGATGTGAATACAAATGCAAATAACAGACTAAACGTTAAAAATTTAATTACGTGTTTCATAGTTTAAAAATTGAGGTTAAAATAAAAATTATAGTTAATGCCAGGCATATAGCGGTTTGCCACGCTCTGGTAGTTTTCGTTAAATAGATTTTTAAGTTGTATACCAAACCTATATTGTTTGGTTGCACCCAACGCATATTCAGCACCAATATTGGAAACTGTATAAGCATCAAGCGTATATTTTGGGTTGTTATCTGATAAGGTAAAAACGTCTCCAACATATAGTAGTTGGTAATATGTGGACACCCTCTTAAATGTGTAATTAAAATAACCCGCAGCTTTATGATTGGGAACATAAATAAGCTGCTTTTTTGTTTGCTGATTTTCCGAAATTGTATAACCATAAGTGGCTTCAATTAAAAAATGATGATTCTGAAATTGCTGTTTAATAGCCAGTTTGGTTTCTAAACCGTAGGTTTTTACATGATCGGTATTAATAGGTTTCCATGAGGAGGCTGTTGGTACCCAACGAATCATATCTTGAATATCATTATAATAGCCCGTTACGGACAATGAGATGCCTTTATATTGAAACGCGTGTCCCATTTCTACCTGATAAGAATCTTCAGGGTTTAATTCCGTATTACCACTACCCTCCCAATACAAATCGTTAAAAGTTGGCATCCGAAAATTTCGAGAACCATTCAAAGTCATCGTATAAAACTCAAATGGTGTATAATTCACACCAACATGAAATAAAAATGGGGTTTTGTAATTTTCCGTGAGTTCTTTTCTGAACGATACTTCGTACAACAATCTGGAAGTAATGTTGTGTTTTAAAAGTAAATTTAAAGATGTTATGGTACGCGATTCATTTTCTATTGAAGCCCCTTCAGCTGTTGTTTGCGTCACATCAATAACCGAATTAAGTAGCAGGTTTTTATGCACTTTAAAAGCCAAATCATGTTTTAAAATAATGGTCTTGGCTTCAGCTCCTGTTGAATTTTCCTTGTTTATGTTTGCAAAATAATTATAATCCTCCGTTATGTAGGCCAACTTTAATCGCGATGTAAATTGATTGTATAAACCAACCCACTCCATTAAATTCCGGGTGTTATAATCTTGATATTTTGTAGGCGTTTCGGAAGCAAATATTTGCGAAAAATGCCGTTCACCATCATATAAATAACTATATAATTTTAAGGTGTTTTTTGCATTGATTTTGTACGCCACATTTGCTGAAATGCTTTGATTGTAATAGTTACCGTTAGTATTCTGTTTTTCAGAATCTACAAAGTCATAATCGTTTTCGGAATTGGTACGACTCATTTCAAAATTAACGGCAAATTTATCTGAAGACATACCCGATTTAAAACTACCATCCCACGTATTGAAACTTCCGTACCGTAAAAACAGACTATTTTTAAAACCCTGATTAAATCTCAACTGATTATTAAGGTGAATGGTTCCACCTATAGCACCACTACCATAAAGCACACTTCCGCCTCCGCTCCTAACTGTTATATTATCAAAATTTCTAATATTGATGGTATTAAAGTCGGTTTGACCATTAAACTGCGAATTGATATTTATACCATTCCAAACTACAGCAGTTTGTTGTGCCGTTGTTCCTCTGAATGAAGCTGAAGATACCATACCCAAGCCATTCTCCTTAAAATAAATAAGCGAATTATAATTTAAGACATCTGTTAAAGACGCAGCACTTCGTGTTAAAATTGTATCGGAAAGTTGTTCGGTTTTTTGAGTTTGAGAAAAGCGATTTAAACCCATATCCGTTTTTAAAATCACTTCATCCAATTGCTGTAAGGAATCTAAAGCTGATTGAGACCATGCACCAGTGGTAATACTAACTAGAAAAATAAAAATTATATGCCGTTTCATATCCATGAAGCCTTTTACCCGAAAGCTTTTTGTTTTTAAGGTTATGAAATTGGCAGGTCTCCTGACTTGCGTCTTCATGTTGGTCTTCCCATTCAATTTGAACAGTGACTTGAAGTGAAACATGAAGCTTTATAGCTTACAGTTGCGGGAACAGTTCTGGATTTTAACCAGATTCCCTTTTAATTGATGTAATCGTGCGTTTTTATCAACAATAAGCTGTCTTAAAAAAATGCTGATTTACCATCAAACCAAATTCAAGGCAAAAGTAATTATTCTTTTGAGATAAGTAACAGGAAGTTTATTTTTTCTTATTCATTTTATAAAGTAAATAAATAAAACCTGCTAAAAAATGAAATATAATAACACCAGCTACTATATATAATGTTACATTTGAACCGTCACGCATAGTTAAAAATTTTCTATAAATTTACGTGATTTTTAATCGGTTAAACGTTACAAATGTTACATAAAAAGATAGTTTTTATTACACTTTTAGTGAGTTTATTTTTCTGGAATTGTCAAGATAAATCCAAGCAAGAAAACAACCTACCAGAAGGCAGCAAATCATCCGTGAAAATTGATTATGCCACAGGTTTTGCTATTACTAATTATGAAAATTACTCACTGCTAACCATAAACAACCCTTGGCCAGATTCCGATAAAAACTACCGCTATCTTTTACTCACAAAAACGCAAGCTGCTGTGAGTACATTTAACAAAAATGATTACGATGGTATTATTACTATTCCTGTTGAAAAAATGGTAGTTACATCAACAACTCATATTCCTGCATTGGAATTATTAGAAGTTGAAAACACCTTAATAGGATTTCCTGGAACAGACTATATTTCTTCCGAAAAAACACGAAAATTAATTGATTCCGGTGCTGTTAGGGAACTTGGTAAAAACGAGGGTCTTAATACCGAAGTTTTATTAGAACTAAACCCAAGTGTGGTTATTGGCTTCGGTATTGATGGAAATAACAAAAGTTTTGAAACCATTAGAAAGTCAGGAATCCCTGTTGTTTATAATGGTGATTGGGTAGAAACTTCACCCCTTGCTAAAGCGGAATGGGTTAAGTTTTTTGGCGCGCTTTATAATAAAAGCGCCCAAGCTGAAACCATTTTTAAAAGTATTGAGACCGATTATTTAGAAGCTAAAAAACTAGCTAAAAATGCCGCTAACAAACCACGCGTTTTAAGTGGTGCTATGCATAAAGATATTTGGTATCTGCCAAGCGGAACAAGTCCAGAGGCCCAACTTTTAAAAGATGCCAACGTAAACTATTTATGGGCAAATTCAGAAAGCAAAGGCAGTTTAGCTTTAAATTTTGAAGTTGTTTTTGATAAAGCCAAAGATGCTGATGTTTGGATTAGTCCTTCCTATTACAACTCATTAAACGCTTTAGAGAAAGCCAATGTGCACTACACACAATTTGAAGCTTTTAAAAATAAAAATATTTATTCTTTTGTTAATACAGCTGGAAAAACGGGTGGTGTTACCTATTACGAAATAGGCACAGCTAGACCAGATTTGGTGTTAAAAGATTTGGTGAAAATAACACATCCTGAATTACTCGAAAATTATGAATTACAGTTTTTTAAACGGTTAGAATAAACCGATATTTGCACGAATTAGGTTTTTAATCCTTTATGAACATCAATTATACATACGCTTTCATTTTACTTATAATAGTTTTGATTATTTGCTTTTTAGTAAATATCAGTTTAGGTTCAGTGCCTATTCCATTGGGAGCTATTTTTGAAAGTTTTATTGGTACTTTAGAGCATGAATCTTGGCCTTATATTATTAAGGAATACCGTTTGCCAAAAGCATTTACAGCGGTTTTAGTGGGTTCTGGTTTAGGTATTTCTGGATTATTAATGCAAACACTTTTTAGAAATCCTTTAGCAGGTCCTTTTGTTTTAGGGATTAGTTCTGGTGCCAGTTTAGGTGTTGCGCTCGTTATTTTAGGTGCTGGTATTTTTAGTGGCGCTTTTGCCTCTATTTTTGTATCCAAATGGAGTATTATTATTGCAGCTAGTTTGGGGAGTTTCCTAGTATTATCAGCTGTTTTAGTTGTTTCTTCAAAAGTGAGAGATACCATGGCAATTCTTATAATTGGACTTATGTTTGGTAGTATTACAGCTGCTGTTGTAAGCGTCCTCTCCTACTTTAGTAGCGCTGAACAATTACAGCAATATATTTTCTGGGGTTTTGGAAGCTTGGGTAATTTATCTTGGCAGGAATTGGGTATTTTCTTTTTGGTTTATAGTCTTGGTATGCTATTAAGCATTTTCTCAATTAAAGGTTTAAACTCACTTTTATTAGGTGAAAATTATGCAAAAAGTCTCGGACTAAACATCAAACAAACGCGCCTCATTATTATTGTTGCCACCAGCTTATTAGCTGGCACGATAACTGCTTTTGCAGGACCTATTGCTTTTATAGGTTTAGCCATTCCTCATATAACTCGACAAGTTTTTACAACGTCTAACCATAAAATATTAATTCCAGCCGTATTTTTGTTTGGTGCTATCATTATGCTTATTTGCGATAGCATTGCGCAATTACCAACTAGTGATTATACCTTACCAATCAACGCGATTACGTCGTTATTTGGTGCTCCTGTGGTAATTTGGTTATTGGTACGTAAACGTAAAATGTTATTTTAAAATAGATAAGTGTACACTTCATTTGCCATTCAAAGCCTTGTGAAGAACACTAAAAAACAGAAATTAAGTATTAGTGACTAAAACAAATCAACATACCATTCTTAAAACGGAAAACCTCTCCATCGGTTATGCTTCTAAAAAAGCAAATACTATTGTTACCTCCCATATTAATATGGTGTTACAAAAAGGGCAATTAGTAGGTTTGGTTGGTGCTAATGGTATTGGCAAGTCTACACTGTTACGGACACTTACCAATGTGCAAGATAAGTTATCGGGAAATGTATTGCTGAAAGGGGAAAATTTAGAGACCTACTCAAATACCGATTTAGCTAAAACTATGAGTTTGGTATTAACTGAAAAAATTGCCTCTAAAAATTTATCTGTTTTTGAATTAGTTGCTCTAGGCAGACAGCCGTATACCAATTGGGTTGGGAATTTATCTGCTAATGATTTAGAGGTCGTCAATCGGGCTTTGAACCAAACAAATATTGAAGCATTAAAAGACAAAAAGTGTTTTGAATTAAGTGATGGACAATTACAAAAAGTCATGATTGCACGTGCTTTAGCTCAAGATACCGATTTAATTATTCTGGATGAACCCACTACGCATTTGGATATGTATCATAAAGCGTATATTTTAAAATTGCTTCAAAAGTTGGTTAAAGAAACCCATAAAACCATTCTGTTTTCTTCGCATGAAATAGATTTAGCTATTCAGTTGTGTGACACTATGGTGGTCATGACAGACAACACAGTTATAACCGATACGCCTTGCAATCTTATTTCAAAAGGTGTTTTTGAAACCCTTTTCCCTAAAGATTTAATTGCTTTTGATAATCATTCAGGAAGTTTCAAAATTATTAAGTAAAGCGCAAAAATACTTTGTTTAGTTTCCATAGGTATTCAAAAAACTTCACATAAGTAATTTTATAACTTCCAACTAAAAAAATTATCTTTGATAAAATTCTCTTTTTTAAAATGAACGACAGCCTTATTCTCATTATTGCTATTATTTTTTCGGGTGCTATAGGTGCTTATATTGGACTCACTATTTCCAAACTTAAAAACAAAAGCGAAACAAGCACTCTTGAGGAGCGAAACACTAATTTGCAACAACAGCTATCTAATTTAAAGGTGTCTTTTGATGAAGAAACCCAAAAACAACAATCCTATTTTAATCAACAAACAACGGATTTAAAAGAACTCCTATCCAAAATTGAAATTGATAGAGATGACATTAGAAAGGAAAAAGAACTTCTAAATTCTGAATTAGCACGACGCAATTCAGAATACGAAAACTTGGAGCAACAACTTTTAAAACGAGATGAAGAGTTAGTACACCAACAAGAACAATTACGTAAAGATTTTGAGCTATTAGCCACCAAAATTTTAGATGAGAAAAGTGAAAAATTCACCCTTCAGAATAAAGAAAACATCAAGCAAATACTAAACCCTTTACAAGAAAAAATTCAGATTTTCGAGAAAAAAGTAGAAGACACCCAAAAAGAAAGCATTAGCATGCATTCGGCATTAAAAGAACAGCTTTTAGGCTTAAAAGATTTAAACCAGCAAATGACTAAAGAAGCTACAAACCTAACTAGAGCTTTAAAAGGCGACAGTAAAATGCAAGGAAATTGGGGCGAATTGGTGTTGGAGCGTGTTTTAGAAAAATCTGGTTTGGAAAAAGACCGCGAGTATTTTGTTCAGCAAAGTTTTACGCGTGAAGATGGCTCACGGGTTCTACCTGATGTTGTACTGCATCTACCCGATAACAAACGAATGATAATTGATAGTAAGGTATCCTTAACCGACTATGAGCGTTTAGTAAATGCTGAAGATACTGATAGACCAATGTGGTTAAAAGCACACGTGAATTCTATTAAAAAGCATGTGGATCAGCTTTCTGATAAAAAATATGAAGATTTATATGATATAGAATCTCCCGATTTCGTGCTCATGTTTATCCCAATTGAGCCTGCCTTTGCGGTTGCTATAAATGAAGATAACTCGCTTTATAACAAAGCTTTCGAAAAAAACATTGTTATTGTTACACCTGCCACGTTATTAGCTACATTACGTACCATTGATACCATGTGGAACAATGAAAAACAACAGCGCAATGCTTTAGAAATTGCTAAACAGGCTGGTGCACTTTATGATAAGTTTGAAGGATTAGTAATAGATTTAACAAGTGTAGGCAAAAAAATAGATGCAGCAAAATCAGATTATTCTTCAGCCATGAATAAATTAGTAGCCGGTAAAGGGAATATTATTGGACGTGTAGAAAAACTAAAGAAAATGGGTGCCAAAGCCAAAAAAGCTTTACCAGAAGCCATTTTAAAAAGAGCAGAACTGTCAGACGATGACGAATAAATTATAAAAAACATACTATGAAAAATATATTAACCAAATTAATTGTCGCATTAGTGCTAGTCATAATTGGTTATGGCTGTTTTATCTATTTTGCTACCTATAGTGAAGGTATTCGTGCTGGCGAACTTGTTAAATTTAGTAGTAAGGGCGTTATTATAAAAACTTGGGAAGGCGAAATAAGTCAAGGGGTTTCAGAAGCACAGTTATTTGAATTCTCTGTAGAAGATAGCGAAAAACAAGTTATTCAAGATTTAAAAGATCTACAGGGCAAATATGTGAAATTACATTATTTTGAGCGCTACAAAAAATTATTTTGGCTGGGTGACACCAAATACTTTATCACCAAAGTTGTAGAGGATGTTGAACGTAATAACAGGCGTTTTTAAAATGGAAAAAACATTTAAAACCGTTGCAAGTTCCCGTACTAGTATAGCCGAATTAATGCAACCGTCACATTCCAATTTTGGCGGTAAAATTCATGGTGGCTATATGCTAAACCTTATGGATCAGATAGCCTTTGCTTGTGCTGCAAAACATTCTAAACACTACTGTGTTACCGCTTCTGTTGATACGGTTAATTTTCTTCAACCCATAGAAATAGGTGAAATTGTAACCTTAAAAGCTTCCATTAATTATGTTGGAAATACCTCCATGGTGGTTGGTATCCGGGTAGAAGCTGAAAATATTAAGACAGGTATGATTAAACATTGTAATTCATCCTATTTTACCATGGTTGCAAAAGATGATTCGGGAAAATCGGCTCAAGTACCTGGTTTAATTTTAAATTCTGAAGAAGAAGTTAAACGGTTTTTAAAAGCTATAAAACGCAATAAAACCAAGCGTAACAGACATATTGAGTTTAATAGCCAAGATTTTGTTTTGGAAAATTACATGAATGAATTAGCCGATTATAATATTAAAATTGATTTGTAATCTAACTTATATAACTAATCATCTTTTAAGATAGGTTTTGATTACCAAGCATTTGGATATCTCAATAAAATATTCGATATTTGATTATTCCTTTAAAATGGAATAATAATAATTATTCCTTAATTATAGAATATTTTAAATTATTCGTGAATAAAGGCATATAGTTAAAGCATTTATTTTTATGACTAGCGTAGTTACAGGAGATATCATAAACTCTAAAAACGTAAAACCAACAATATGGTTACCACTTTTAAAAAAAGCACTTACCTTTTTGGAGCCCAATACACAGTTATGGGAAGTGTATAGAGGCGATAGTTTTCAAATTGAAATAAAGAAACCTCAAAACAGCTTTTTACATGCTGTTTACTTAAAAGCGTGTATTAAAGAAATCAAAGGTTTAGATGTACGTTTAGCCATTGGAATTGGAACTAAAGAGTACCAAGGAGAGCGTGTTACCGAGTCCAATGGAGAAGCCTTTCAGTTTTCAGGTGAAACATTAGAAAACCTAAAGAAAGATAAAGTTAATTTAAAGGTAAAAACACCAAATGCTATTTTAAATAGAGACCTAAATTTATACTTTAAATTAGCGCTAATTAGTATGGATAATTGGACGGTAAGTTCGGCAGAAATTGTAAAAACACATATTGAAAATCCCACTAAAATTCAAAGCGATTTGGCTCAAATAATTGGTATTAATCAAGAAGCCGTAAGCAAACGTATGAAACGTGCTAATCTTGAAGAAATATTAGAGCTAAACGCCTTGTTTGTTCATAAAATAAGTGACTTGTAATATGATACTATTGTTAAAACTAATTTTGGCTCATTTAATTGGAGATTTTATACTTCAACCAAAATCATGGGTGAAAAGTAAAGAAAAGCGAAAACTAAAATCGCCTAAACTGTACTTACATGTGGCTATTCATATGGCTCTGTTATTAGTTTTTGTATGGGATATATCGTATTGGCCACTACTCTTAACCCTAACATTTCTGCATTTAATAATAGATGCTATAAAGCTCATCTTCCAAACTAAAAAAAGTAAACGACAATGGTTTTTTATTGATCAAATATTACACATAGTTAGTATCTTTTTAACCTATTATCTCTACACAAATACAACATTTACAATATTTGAAATACCAACAGAATCTGCCTTACTTTTACTTACCTGCTTGCTGTTTTTAACCAAACCAGTATCCATCATCATGCAAGCTATTTTTAGTAAATGGAATATAGAAAAACTAACAAAGGGTAACGAATCACTAAAAGATGCCGGACAATATATTGGTATTTTAGAGCGTCTATTAGTATTTATATTCATAATTATGAATCATTGGGAAGCTGTTGGTTTTTTAATTACTGCAAAGTCTGTTTTTAGATTTGGAGATTTAAAAGAAAGCAAACACCGTAAACTCACTGAATATATTTTAATAGGCACACTTATTAGCTTTGGTATTGCCATTATTACAGGTATAACATTTCAAATATTGGCATAAAAAAACCACCAGATAAATCCAGTGGTTTGTAGGTATGTGTTAAATTATGTTATTGCTTTACAAAACGTTTTGATATTGTTTCTTTACTATTAGAAATACGAACTAAATATACTCCACTATTCCATTGGCTTACGTTAATAGATGCTTTGGCATTATTAAGGCTGCCTTGATAAACACGAGATCCTAAAATATTATATACTTCTATTTTAGAGTAATTATTTACTCCTGGAGTATGGATATTCAACCTCGATTTACTTGGGTTTGGATAAATAGTAAAACCTAACTCTTTGCTAAATTCTGGACGGTTTAACGTTGTTGAAGCTGTTATATTATCAACACGTAAAGTGGCAATAATTTCTTCACCCTTCCAATTATCAATAGAAGAATTACTTAAAATACGCATGGTAGAAACAGCACTTAAAACATCAGTTACAGAAGCAGGTCCTTGAACAATAGTAAAACCAGATGCATCCAGAGGTAAAACAATGTTAGTCCAAGGGGTTCCTTGAGCTAAAAAAACAGGATTTGTAGAAACAATACGTGTTCCCATTGGTCCCTGAAAAGCTAACCGTAAATTTAAATCGTTTGTTAAGGCTTGCGCATCAAATTGTATTTCAACAATACCTTCTGAAACAAAATCACCAGACCATTGGGAATTGGCGTTAAAAAATACCATTCTACTGGCAGTGCCACCACCACCTAAAGAAGAGTATTCTAAAAAATTATCATCTACACCATCAGGTCCACCAGTTGAAATATTTACTGGTGCTCCTGACGAAGAACCAATAATCCAATTCTGAACTGTTCCGTCTTCAAAATTATCAATTTGTCCGGCACTAACTTGCGCAAAAGCACAAAACGATAGCGTTAAAAAAGGTAAAAAAAGTAGTTTTTTAATCATAGCAGTGATATTTATAACACAAAAGTAATGATTTTTTCCACGATATGTATAAAAAACTTCTCTAATGATTTCATATTTACTTACTTAAATACATTTTACGTCTTGCATATAAATTATAAAATTCATCATCTTTTAAACTTTCAATAAACAAAATACTTTCGCCTGTACTCTTCATTTCAGGTCCTAATTTTTTATTAACATTAGGAAACTTGTCAAATGAGAAAACAGGTTGTTTTATAGCATAACCTTCCAATTTAGGATTAAAGTCGAAATCGGTTACTTTGTTAACACCTAACATAACTTTGGTTGCGTAATTCACGTATGGTTCGCCATAAGCTTTAGCTATAAACGGAACCGTTCTAGATGCGCGTGGGTTTGCTTCAATTATGTATACAACGTCATCTTTTATTGCAAACTGAATATTAATTAAGCCAACTGTATTTAGTGCCAGTGCAATTTTTTTAGTATGATCTTTTATTTGTTGTATAACCAAATCACCTAAATTAAAAGGAGGTAACACACCATTACTATCACCAGAGTGAATACCGCAAGGCTCAATGTGCTCCATGATACCTATAATGTAAATATTTTCGCCATCACAAATGGCATCTGCTTCTGCTTCTATTGCACCATCTAGATAATGATCCAATAATAATTTGTTGTCTGGCATTTGGCGAAGTAAATCTACCACGTGTTCTTCCAACTCTTTTTTATTGATAACAATTTTCATGCCTTGACCTCCTAAAACATATGACGGTCTTACCAAAATAGGAAAATCTAAAACGTCTGCAATAGCTAGAGCTTCATCGGCATTTGTAGCCACGTCAAATTTAGGATATGGTATGTTATTTTCTTTTAAAATAGTTGAAAAACTCCCTCTATCTTCAGCTAAATCTAAAGCCTTGTAGGTTGTTCCAATTATTTTAATACCGTAACGGTCTAGTTTTTCGGCTAATTTCAGGGCTGTTTGACCACCAAGCTGCACAATAACACCTTCGGGTTTTTCATGTTGAATAATGTCGTAAATATGTTCCCAAAAAACAGGTTCGAAATACAATTTATCGGCAATGTCAAAATCGGTAGAAACTGTTTCAGGGTTACAATTAATCATAATTGTTTCGTAACCGCACTCTGCTGCCGCCAAAACACCATGAACACAACAGTAATCGAATTCAATTCCTTGACCTATTCGGTTTGGACCTGAACCTAAAACAATAATTTTCTTTTTATTGGAAACAATACTTTCGTTGGAAGGAGCTTTTTCGCCATCGGCTAATTCTACTTCGTTTTCAAAAGTAGAGTAATAATATGGTGTTTGCGCTTTAAATTCGGCAGCACAGGTATCTACTAATTTATAAACTCGTTTAATTTTAAACTCTGCTCTTTTAGCATATACTTGACTTTCCAAACAGTTAAGCATATGGGCTATTTGACGATCTCCATACCCTTTTTGTTTGGCTTCAAGAAGCAGTTCACGATTTATAGTTTCAATTGAAAATTTAGAAATCTCCTTTTCTAAATGATATAATTCTTCATATTGCTTTAAGAACCACATATCAATTTTTGTGATCTCATAAATTCGACTTAAAGGAATACCCATTTGAATGGCATCATAAATCACAAAAACTCTGTCCCAACTCGCATTTGTTAGTTTTTCTATAATCTGGTCATAATCTTTATACCCTTTTCCATCAGCACCTAAACCGTTACGTTTAATTTCAAGGGACTGAGTTGCTTTATGTAGGGCTTCTTGAAATGAACGTCCAATTGCCATGACTTCGCCAACTGCTTTCATTTGGAGGCCTAAGGTTCTATCAGAACCTTCAAATTTATCAAAATTCCAGCGTGGTATTTTAACCACAACATAATCAATAGTTGGCTCAAATAAGGCAGATGTAGAGCCGGTAATTTGATTTGTTAATTCATCTAAATTATAACCAATGGCTAATTTAGAGGCTACTTTTGCAATAGGATAACCCGTTGCTTTACTTGCTAAAGCTGACGAGCGCGATACACGCGGATTAATTTCAATGGCAATAATATCTTCGTTATTATCCGGACTTACAGCAAATTGCACATTACAACCACCAGCAAAATCTCCAATACTTCGCATCATATGAATTGCCATATCACGCATTCGTTGAAACGTTTTATCTGATAAAGTCATTGCTGGAGCTACCGTAATGGAATCGCCAGTATGAATACCCATTGGATCCATATTTTCAATGGTACAGATAATCACAACGTTGTCATTTTTATCACGCAATAATTCCAATTCATATTCTTTCCATCCCAAAAGTGCTTTATCAATCATTACTTCATGAATTGGCGAAATTTCCAATCCACGTGTCAATAATTCATCAAAATCTTCTTCTTTGTAAACAATAGAAGCTCCTGCACCACCCAGTGTATAAGAGGCTCTAATAACAAGAGGGAAACCAAATTCTTGAGCAATTTCTTTACCTTTTAAGTATGAAGTTGCTGTTGCTTGAGGTGCCATTGGCACACCAATTTTTAACATAAGCTCTCGAAACTGCTCACGATCTTCAGTGATATTAATAGCTTCAATATCAACACCTATTAACTTAACATCAAAATCCTTCCAAATACCTTTCTCTTCGGCTTCAATAGCTAAATTAAGAGCTGTTTGCCCACCCATTGTTGGAAGAACAGCGTCAATTTGCGGATGCTCTTTTAAAATTTTTACAATGGATTTTGTAGTTAACGGTAATAAGTAAACATGATCTGCCATGGAAGGGTCAGTCATGATGGTTGCTGGGTTAGAATTGATTAGAATGGTTTCAATTCCATCTTCTCTTAAAGAACGGAGTGCTTGTGTTCCAGAATAATCAAATTCACAAGCTTGACCAATAACTATGGGACCTGAACCTATAAGCAGAACGGAATTTATGTTTTTGTTTTTAGGCATTTTAAAATTTTTTTGCAAAAGTAGTTAACGAATGGGTATAAAAAAAGGCGTTACCAATTTGGAACACCTTTATATATTAACAATTGTTAATCATTATTTTTTATGTCTTAATTCAGAAGATACAGATATTTTCTTTCTCCCTTTAGCTCTTCTACGAGCAAGGACTTTTCTTCCATTAGCACTAGCCATTCTCTCTCTGAAACCATGCTTGTTTTTTCTTTTTCTTTTTGACGGCTGAAATGTTCTTTTACTCATTACTTATATCTTTAAAGTCTTCTTAATATCTTTTAACCTTGTTTTGGGTTCTATCCCTAAAACTGCGTGCAAATATACAAACCCTTTTTTATTTAACAAACCTTATTTTAAAAATATTTTTTAGATAAAAATTTAGTTTCTTTGCAGTCCTTATAAAAGGCAGAAAAATGCAAAAAATTTTAGCAACTAGTCTATTACTGATCAACTTATTAGCTAGTAATACCTATGCACAAACGCAGTTGCAATATAAACTTAAAATTGGTGATAGCATACTTGTTCATCAACAAGCTAACCAGAAAATTACGCAGGATATTGATGGAATTATGCAACAAATGACAAATGTTTTAGAGAGTAAATTTGTTTTGGTTGTAAAAAAAGTAACCGATAGCTCTTATATTTTAGATTTCAATTATAAGCTTTTTAAACTACTATCAAGTTCGAATACATATGGCGAAATTTTTTCTATAGACACTTCTGCTGATTTTGAGAAAGACAATATGGAAGCAGCTATTTTCTCGGGATTAACGCAGTCCAAACTTAAAATAGAACTTTTAAAAACAGGAAAAATAATAGCTGTTCGTGGAACTACACAATTAATTAACAACATGATGGAACGAGCTGGTATTCAAGACGAATTTACAAAGCAAATTATGATTGAAGAAATGAAGAAAGAATTTGGTAGTAAAAGTCTTTCTGATAGTTTTGAGCAATTTACCTTTATTTATCCAACAAAGAAAGTCGTTGTTAATGAAAGTTGGAAAAATGACTTCACGGGTGAAATAGAAAGCGAAAACATTTGGACGCTGAAAGCTGTTAGTCCCAATATAGATATACAAGGTGTGGCTCATGTTTCTATAAATTCTGTTGAAGAAAATTACAATATGGTTCTAAATGGCGACCAAAAAACGCATATTTCAGCTGATGTAAAAACGGGCGTTGTAAAAACTATGTCTGTGACTTCTAAAACTCGAGGTAACACTGTATCTTTGCAAAATAATTCAATAAAAATACCAACAACAATAAATTCTGTTACAACCTATAAAACGAAACTTTATGTACAATAAAAATATAAAATTAATTATAGCCATAGGAATCATTGGATATGCCATTTATCAATTTATTGAAGGCAACATTGGCAATGGCATTATGTTTATACTACTTTCTTTAATTTTTATATTTCTATATTTTAAGAATGAATTTATTCTTTTAGCCTTTTTAAAACTTCGGAAGCAAGATTTTGAAGGTGCCAAAAAATGGTTGGATAAAATTAAAAACCCAAGTAGTGCTTTAGTGCAAAAACAAGAAGGATATTACTATTATTTACATGGCATCATGGTTTCACAAACAAACATGAATGAAGCTGAAAAACATTTCAAAAAAGCTATTGGTTTAGGCTTATCTATGGATCATGATTTGGCTATGGCTAAATTAAACTTGGCAGGTATAGCGTTTACTAAAAATAGAAAAAACGAATCTAAATTACTCCTTAAAGAAGCCGAAAAACTAGACAAACGTAACATGCTTTCTGAACAGATTAAAATGATGAAAGAGAACATGAAACGCTCTCAAGGCCCTAACCAACATTATGGCCAAAATCAAATGCGTGGTAAAAGACGTTAAGCTGTTATAGTAACGGCGACCAAAGACGACAATAAGATTCTTTTAATTTGCTAAATTTAGTACGTTGTTGCCAAGTTTCTAAAGTGAGTTCTTCACTATCGTTTAAATCCTCTAGAAATATATTTTTTAGTTCGATGCTTGTTTTCTTGTTATAAATAAGCGCATTGATTTCAAAATTAATATTGAAACTTCTATAATCTAAATTGGCGGTTCCAATAGTTGAAAATAAATCATCAACAACCATTGTTTTTGCATGAATAAAACCTTTGGTATAACGATATACTTTTACTTGAGCTTCTAGCAAACGTTCTAAATACGAATTTGTAGCGTGCTTTGCCGTCCAAGAATCAGAAGTCTTTGGAATTAACAAACGGACATCTAAACCACTCTTTGCTGCTATCTGTAACGAAGTAATTATTTCATCATTAGGAATAAAATAGGGTGTCGTTACATATACATAATCTTCTGCCGTATTTATGGCCACAAAAATAGCTTCCATAATATTAGCCCAATCGGTATCAGGCCCACTAGCTGCAATTTGTACGGCATTAATTGAATCTACTGCCACATCTGGAAATAATTCAGAAGAAATTTTACAACTTGAATTTGATACAAAATCCCATGTTAATAAAAAATGGACTTGCAAGGGCTTTAAAGCTTCTCCTACTATACGCAAGTGTGTATCTCGCCAATAGGAATCACCGTTTTTATAGTTTACATAGTTATCTGATACATTAATCCCACCAACATAACCTACTTTACCATCAATAATAGCTATTTTTCTATGATTTCTATAATTCATCTTACCTGTAAAACTGGGAAATAAAACAGGCATAAACGCATAGAATTCAACACCACTTTTAGTCATTCTTCTTTTAGTTTTCGATGAAATTTTACTTCCAACGTCATCAAAACTCAAACGGACTTTTATACCTTCTGAAGCTTTATCACACAAAATATTTATAAGTTCTGTACCTATATTATCATCTTTTAGAATATAATATTCTAAATGAATGTGGTGTTTAGCGTGTTTTAGGTCCTCAAATAATAAATCAAATTTATCTTTTGCATTTTTAATAATTTGAAGTTCATTATGTAAAGTTACAGGTGTGTTTTTATTATTATTGAGTAAATTAACCAACTTGATCTTTTCGTCTAAAAAATCATCTAATTTATGCAACTGGCTTTCACTCAACTCAAAATCTTTGCCTAATTTTTGTACTATTTTTTCGTTGAGTACATTTTTTCTATTAAATATTTTATTCTTCCGATATTCTTGGCCAAAAAAGTAATAAACAATTAAACCTAAAAAAGGAAAAACCACTAAAACCAATATATAAGATAAGGTTTTAGTGGGATTTATATTCTTTAATAATATAGTTGATGCTGCAGAAATTGCTAACGCATAATTTAAAACAATTATGATGACCCAAATATTATCTTTTAAAAAATCTAACATTAAGGTTTAGAAGAATAATAGCCGTCTTGCGGAATTTCAATAAAATAATTTTTTCTTGATTTGTTATTTAAATGCGGCTCTCGTAACCATGGGTTATGAATTTTCAAAATTTTATAATTAATTTTAAAACTTTCTGCAAAAGCGGTAAAATCTGACACGGCTGTATCTACTGCTACTTTATATGTCGGCACATTAGTATATAGGTCTTTATCTCTAAAATTAAAACCATATTTATCAGCATTTGTTAAAATTTCTTTCAGTGCTACAATTCGAAACATATAACGTCCGGTTTCTTCACCTAAAAGTAAATCGTAATAGTCCGTAACATTCTGTTCCTCCAAACGTCTAGAAATTCCAGACATTCCCGCATTATAAGCTGCAGCTGCCAAGGTCCATGAGCCTAGTTTTTCTTTTGATTTCTTTAAATAATCACAAGCAACCTCTGTAGACATTTCAAGATTATAACGTTCATCCACATTATCATTTACCTCCAAACCATATTCGCGAGCAGTTGCAGGCATAATTTGCCAAACACCTCTTGCACCAGCAGGTGACACAGCATTCGTTAAACCACTTTCTATAACTGCTAGATATTTAAAGTCATCTGGGACGCCATGCTTGGCTAAAATAGGCTCAATAATTGGAAAATATTTTTTAGCTCGCTTAAACATAAGCAACCCATTAGACTGCCAATAGGTATTTACTAATAATTCACGATCCATTCGCTCATAAATATCTGGATCTTTTAATGGAAGTGGCTCTCCCGCAAAATCTAAATTTTCAGGGATTTGCAAGGCATAAACATTATAATCGTTTATTAATTGTTTTTCAAAATTTTCGTCTGTTTTAGCGTTTTGCTGCGCAAAAATAAACAAGACTGTTAAACTTAACAATCCCATTAGCACCAACACTTTCTTTATCAATTTCATATCTGTAAGTTTTTGTTTAAAGTTATAAAAAAAATCAACATGATTCTATAGAACCTTCTAAAATAAGTTGCGGTAAATACTTATTAAACCATCGGTATTTGTTAAGAATCATTATATGCGTACCATTTTCAACTGTTATGCATTTTTGTATATGTCTGTAGGGAAAAACATTATCCAAAGAGCCATGAATATGTATTAAGCCGCTTGGTGATTCTTCTTGATTCCAACAAACCATTTCTTTAACAGCCCAATTTATGTACTTTGGATTGGTAACCGAAAGATATTTTTTATACAATTCTACTCTTTTTTTAACCGTTTCGCCCAGTGCGTATTTTGCTAGCAAATCTATATTACCAATTAATGATGCTGGAAACAACTTATATGCTTTAGTAGCACGCATTATTTTTAACCGATTGGGCATTTCATGTTTGTTTTTTATGCTTGATATAATGATTAAGCGTTTCAAATTTAAATACTTACTCATTTCTTGAACTAAAACTCCACCAAAAGACACACCAATTAAGGCAACATTTTTTTCAGTTATTTGTTGCGCCATACGTAGCGCATAATTTGAAAGCGTTTCATTAACGTTAGGAATTTGCCATTCTAACCAATGAATTTTAAAATCTGTTTGAGGCAATTTAATATGCTCAAAAATACTAGGATTAGCAGCCATTCCAGGCATAAAATAAACATGTACTATATCTTGATTCATAAGGCATTAAAAGCGTTTATTAGTACGTATCACAATAATTTTTCGTAAATTTGTGTTACAAAACTATATAAAAATAGTTTTCACTCCCTATAATTCCGTTGATTAAAAAGAATATTATGATAGAAGAACATGAACTCATTGACAATGACTTTTTGCGCCAGTTTGAATTAAAAATTGATGATCAACTTGCAAAAATTGAATATTCACTTCAAGAACGAAAAATATTTTTAACAAAGCTTATTATACCTGAAGACTTGTTTTCAGAAACATTTCAAAACGAATTTATTATAACAGTCTTTAAACACATTCAAGAACGAAATTTAAGCGTTGTTCCAACAAGCCCTGAAATAGCTAAATTTATTAGAAAAAATAGGCAGTACAAAAGCATGCTTCCTGTTGGTGTCCGTATTTAATTTTCGTACCACTATGCTTTTTTTTTGATAAAACATTTGTAAAAAATGTATTTTTATCAAAAAATCATGATTCTTATAATTTTTGGCTAATTTAAGATGTTTCTTACCTAAAAGAATGAAATACATTTTTATACTTTTTTTGCTTTTTTTAGGCTGTTCTCCTAACCATAAAGAATTACCAAATATTTTCCGTTATAATGAGCATAAAAACATCAGTTCGTTAGATCCTGCTTTCTCTAAAGATCTAGCTGATATATGGGCTACCAATCAACTTTTTAACGGGTTGGTTGAAATGGATGATAGTTTACACGTAAAACCAAGTATTGCCAAAACTTGGAGCATTTCAGATAGCGCTAAAACATATACTTTTAATTTACGAAACGATGTCTACTTCCATCACCACAATCTATTTGGTGACGACTCAACAAGAACGGTAAACGCCTCCGATTTTGTATATAGTTTTAACCGACTAAAAGACAAACAAGTTGCCTCACCAGGAAGTTGGGTTTTAAACAAGGTTGCTGATTTTTATGCGGTAAACGATTCTGTTTTCGAAATAAAACTTTCACAGTCCTTTCCCGCGTTTTTAGGCTTACTAACCATGAAATACTGTTCTGTTGTTCCTAAAGAAATTGTAGAACATTATGGCAACGATTTCAGATCAAACCCCATTGGTACTGGCCCTTTTAAATTTAAACGTTGGGAGGAAAATTTAAAACTCGTTTTTAGAAAAAACACTACTTATTTTGAAACGGATAATCAAGGTAATAATTTACCGTATTTAGAAGCTATTGCAATAACATTTCTTCCAGATAAGCAAAGTGAATTTTTACAATTTGCACAAGGGAATTTAGACTATGTATCTGGTTTAGATGCATCCTACAAAGATGAAATTCTAACAGCAAATGGAAACCTTCGCGCTAATTATACCCAAACAGTAAACATGATTCGTGGACCGTATTTAAATACGGAATATTTGGCATTTTATATGGATTCTGAAATAACAGAAATTCAATCTGAATACATCAGAAAAGCCGTAAATTATGGTTTTGATAGAGAAAAAATGATGATTTACCTTCGTAATGGTGTTGGCATTCCAGCCCATGGTGGCTTTATTCCAAAAGGATTACCTGGATACAATCAAGAGGTAGGGTTTAATTATGAGCCTGAAAAAGCGAAAGACTATGTTGAGCTATTTAAAACAGAAACAGGCATTAAAAACCCTGAAATAACAATTACAACCACTAGTAATTATTTAAGTTTCTGTGAATATATTCAACGTGAACTTCAAAAAACAGGGCTTTTAGTTGCTGTTAATGTTATTCCTGCATCCAGCTTAAAAGATTCTAAAGCAAATGGAAAATTAGATATGTTTCGTGCCAGTTGGGTTGCAGATTATCCTGATGCAGAAAATTATTTATCACTCTATTACAGTAAAAATTTTGCGCCTAATGGACCAAATTATACACACTATAAAAATGACCAGTTTGATACTTGGTACGAACAAGCTTTTACAGAAACCAATACCGTTAAAAGAGAACAACTTTACACTCAAATGGATAGTCTTGTAATGACTTCAGCTCCAATTGTGCCCATGTTTTATGATGAAGTGGTACGATTTACTAGAAAAAATATTACTGGTTTGGGCATCAACCCTATAAATTTATTGGATTTAAAACGGGTAAAAAAAGTAGATTAAACCATGTATTTAAAAGGTTTATTCGCGCCTAAATCGTTTAGTTTCTTCAAAAACATGTTCTAATATGGCGGCATCTTGAGCGGTAAATTCTATATCACGCCTTGACATAACAACTTTAGCCACTTCAAAGGCCTTTTTGGTTAAATAGGTTGTAAAACCATTACTTCCACCCCAAGAAAAACTAGGTACAAAGTTTCGAGGAAAACCACTTCCAAAAATATTAGCACTTACACCAACTACAGTTCCAGTATTAAACATGGTATTTATACCACATTTACTATGATCACCCATCATGAGACCACAGAATTGTAAACCTGTTTTTGCAAAGCTTTCAGTTTGGTAATCCCAAAGACGTACTTCCGCATAATTATTTTTTAAATTCGAATTATTGGTATCTGCACCTAGGTTACACCATTCCCCTAAAACAGAATTTCCTAAAAAGCCATCATGACCTTTGTTAGAATATCCAAAAATTACCGAATTCGTTACCTCACCGCCTACTTTGCTATGAGGCCCAACCGTTGTAGGTCCATAAATTTTGGAGGCCATTTTTACAGTTGCATGTTCACATAACGCAAAAGGTCCACGAATTACGCTCCCTTCCATAATTTCAGCATCTTTAGCAATATATATGGGACCATTTGTTGCATTTAACGTAACAAAATCTAGTTTAGCACCAGGTTCTATAAAAATAGATTCTGAATGAATGGTATTGACTGTTGCTGGAATAGGTTGCGATTTTCTATTGGCTGTTAATAGTTCAAAATCATCTTGAATGGCATCGCCATTTTTAGAAAAAATATCCCATGTATTTTCAACTTTTAACAGTGAATCTGTATATTCAATAGCTTCATATGTTCCAAAATCCACTTCTTCTTGAGATTCTTTTGTAAAAAACGCTATAACATCTTCATCCTTAAAAATAGCTTGGTTTTCACTTAAATCTTTTATCATAGCCACCAATTCTTCATTGGGCAAATAGGAAGCATTAATCATAACATTCTGCTCCATTTCAACCATAGGGTATTTGTCTGCTAAATAATCTTCTGTTACCGTAGTGGTGGTAGAATCTAAATATGTTTCCCACTTTTCACGAATGGTTAAAATACCAATGCGAATATCTGCAACAGGACGAGTATAAGTAAATGGTAACAAATTATTCCGCGAAGGACCATCAAAAAGTATATAGTTCATGAGAAAAGCGTTTTGGTAAAAATAAAAAAAGCCTTTCAATAGTTGAAAGGCTTTTAAAAATATATTTTGATCTAAATTTATTTTTTAAATTTAGCGTATTTCGTTTTAAACTTATCAATACGACCAGCTGTATCTATTAATTTAGATTTACCAGTGTAAAAAGGGTGTGATGTTCTAGAAATTTCCATTTTAATTAATGGATATTCAACACCGTCCACTTCTAATGTTTCGTTTGTGTTTGCAGTAGATTTTGTTAAAAAAACATCGTCGTTAGACATGTCTTTAAACGCTACTACTCTATAATTTTCTGGATGTATCTCTTTTTTCATCGCTAAATGCTTTAATATCTTAACTTTTTCGAGGTGCAAATTTAAGCAATTTTAATAACTATGCAATACTTTTTTAATTTATTTATTATTAATCCATCACAATAGTAAATCTAAATATTTATCTATTTAGAATCGTATCACTTCTACGGCTACGTTAACTTATATAATTACGAAAGTAAAAATAACCAATAGTGATTATTTAATCTACCGTTTATTGTAACGTTTTGTTATATTTGTTTACTAACTTTTTAAAATCAACTAAAAAATACTATCATGGAAACTTCTACTAAATCAATTGCAATTAATTATGGACTCTATTTAGGCGGAATATTAGCACTACTAACAGTTATTGCTTATGCTGTTAATTTAGATTTATTTACAAAATGGTGGTTCGGAATAGCTATGATGATTTTGGTCATTGTTTTGGGTATTATGTCATCAATGAAATCAAGAAACCTCCTTAATGGCTTTATTAGCTTCAAAGGTGCCTTTTCATCATTTTTCCTAACCGTACTAATTGGTTTATTAATCAGCACGGTTGTAAGCTACGTAATTTTTAATATTGTAGATCCAGAAGCTGCTGGCATTTTGCAAGAAAAAATTATGGCATCACAAGTTGAAATGATGCGTAATTTTGGTGCTCCAGAAGAGTCTATTGCACAAGTAGTTGAAGAAATGGAAAAGCAAGAAAACATGTACTCTATTGGTAATATTCTACAAGCTTTGGCATTTCAACTTGTAGGGTTTAGTATTGTTGGACTTATTGTTGCATTGGTTGTAAAAAAAGAAGATGTCCAAGCTTAAATAATTTCGTTACTTTTGGTGTTTTACCTTTGAAAACAGATACATGAATATATCAGTAGTCATACCACTACTTAACGAACGAGAATCTTTAATAGAATTACATGATTGGATTGCAGATGTTATGCAGTCCAATCATTTTTCTTATGAAATACTTTTTATTGATGATGGTAGTACCGATGGCTCTTGGGAAACAATCCAACAGCTTTCAGAAAATAATAAAGCTGTTAAAGGCATTCAGTTTTTAAGGAATTTTGGAAAATCGCAAGCCTTACATGCCGGTTTTGATAAAGCTTTAGGCGATGTTATTATTACCATGGATGCCGATCTTCAAGACAATCCAGAAGAGATTCCAGAATTATATAACATGATTACTTCAGATGGCTTTGATATGGTTTCCGGCTGGAAAAAAAAGCGCTACGATTCTGTACTTTCTAAAAATATGCCTTCAAAATTATTCAATTGGGCAGCTAGAAAAACATCTGGTGTAAAACTACACGATTTTAATTGTGGCCTAAAAGCTTACAAGCACAATGTGGTTAAAAACATTGATGTAAATGGTGAAATGCATCGCTATATTCCTGTTTTAGCAAAAAATGCTGGCTTTACAAAAATTGGCGAAAAAATAGTCCAACATCAGGCTAGAAAATATGGCGAAACCAAATTTGGCATGGATCGGTTTATTCATGGTTTTCTAGATTTAATTACCATTTGGTTTATTTCTAGGTTTGGTAGAAGGCCCATGCACCTATTCGGCGCTTTAGGGGTAATGATGTTTGCCATTGGGTTTGCTTTTTCTTTATATCTAGGTATTGATAAACTATTTTTAAATCCCGACGGACGATTAATAACTGACAGACCACAGTTCTTTATAGCTTTAGTAACCATGATTATTGGTACTCAATTTTTTGTTGCAGGCTTTTTAGGCGAAATTATCTTACGAACTAAAGAAAACAGAAAACGGTATTTAATAAAAGATGCTATATAGTACTTATTAAACTTCCTTTCTTTTTAAATTCCGTACTTTTGTACGCTATTTTGTTAAAACTATGATACACATTAAACCTGAATTATTATCGCGTGTAAACTCTTGGTTAACGCCTACTTTTGACGAAGAAACTCAAGATTATATTAAAAATTTAATAGCCACCAATCCAACCGAATTGCAAGAAGCTTTCTACAAAGATTTAGAATTTGGAACTGGTGGAATGCGAGGCATTATGGGAATAGGTACTAACCGAATTAACAAATATACCCTTGGAAGAAACACTCAAGGTTTAAGCAATTATTTAAAAGAACATTTTCTTGGCGAAATTATTAAAGTCGCTATTGCTTTCGATTGCCGACATAATAGTCAAAATTTAGCAAAACTGGTAGCTAACGTATTTTCTGCCAACAACATAGAAGTGTTTTTATTCGAAGATTTAAGACCTACTCCCGAATTATCATTTACACTAAAACATTTAAAGTGTCACTGTGGTATTGTATTAACAGCTTCTCACAATCCGCCAGAATACAACGGATTTAAAGTGTACTGGCAGGATGGTGGTCAGTTGGTTCCACCACAAGATACCGAAATCATTGCGGAAATAAATAGATTAGAATATTCCGAAATTAATTTTAAGGCTCAAGAACAACTAATAAATTATATCGGCGAAGCTTTAGATAATGTATTCATCAATGCGTCGGTTAAAAATGGTAGTTTTAATACCAGTCAGGAAGCCAAAGACAATCTGAATATTGTTTTCACCTCACTACATGGCACATCCATTACTATTATTCCAGAAACCCTAAAACGTGCTGGTTATAATCATGTACACATCGTTAAAGAACAAGCCAAGCCTGACGGAAATTTCCCAACGGTAAAATCGCCAAACCCTGAAGAACCTGCAGCCTTAAAAATGGCTTTAGAATTAGCAGAACAAGTTAAGGCTGATATTGTTATTGGAACCGATCCAGATAGCGACCGTGTTGGTGTAGCTGTCAGAGATTTAAATAATAACATGATTATCTTAAATGGCAATCAGGCCATGATAATTATGACAGAGTTTTTGTTAAAGCAATGGAAAACCGCTAACAGAATTAAAGGCAAAGAATTTATTGGTTCTACCATTGTATCTACACCCATGATGCAAAAGTTAGCAGATGCTTATCAGGTTGAATGTAAAATTGGCTTAACCGGTTTTAAGTGGATTGCTAAAATGATAAAAGATTTTCCAGAGCTTGATTTTATTGGTGGTGGCGAAGAAAGTTTTGGTTTTATGGTTGGCGACTTTGTACGCGACAAAGATGCTGTTACCGCTACCCTTTTAGCTTGCGAAATTGCAGCCCAAGCTAAAGCTGAAGGTCGTTCAGTTTATCAGTCATTAATTAATATTTATAAAGAACATGGATTTTATAAGGAGCGTTTAATTTCCATGACAAAAAAAGGAATTGAAGGTGCAAAAGAAATAGAACAAATGATGTATGACGCACGTGAAAACCCTTTAAAAACAGTAAATGGTTCTAAAGTCATAAAAATTGAAGACTACCTATTATCGCAATCTAAACAAATTAAAAATGGACATATTGAACAAATTCACGTTCCAAAATCCAATGTCCTTATTTATTATTTAGAAGACGGTAGTCAAATTGCATTAAGACCTAGTGGAACCGAACCAAAAATTAAGTTCTACATTAGCGTAAATACCAACTTAGACAATGTGTCAGCGTTTCAAGCAACGGAACAGAAATTGGAAAATAAAATTGATGCAATTGTGAAAGACATGAATCTAAATTAGATGAAAAAAATAATAAAGCAACTACTCCCATTTATTAAAACATATAAAAAGCACGTTTTTCTAAACGTTATTTTTAATATTCTAAATGCTCTATTTACAACCCTTTCCTTTGTGGCATTAATTCCAATGCTTAATGTTCTGTTTGATAAAACTACTAGAGTAACTGAAACACCTGTTTGGAATGGTATTGGCGATTTAAAGGACTATGCTAATGATATGCTTAACTTTAAAATAAGTGGTTATCTCGATGGGAATAATGCACAAATGGCTTTAATTATAGTCATCATCATTGTTATCTCAACGTTTGCTCTAAAAAACCTATTTGGATATTTAGCAAGCCAGCATGTTATGTACCTTAAAAACGGTGTTTTAACGGATTTACGTAATGATATGTATGACAATATTATCAACCTGCCTTTAAAGTTCTATTCAAAAAGACAGAAGGGAGATGTTATGGCACGTATTTTAGGCGATATTGGTGAAATGCAAAATTCCCTATTTATTGTTTTAGAGCTAATTGTTAGAGAGCCTTTAAATATCATTTTTGCATTAGGAACCATGTTTTATATTAATTGGCGCTTATCCTTATTTGTTTTAATTTTTATTCCAACTGCTGGATTTATTATTTCCAGAATAGGAAAAAGACTTAAAAGTGAATCTTTAACGGCACAACAAGAATCTGGCAGACTAATTTCAATTGTAGAAGAAACATTAACAGGTTTAAAAATTGTAAAAAGCTATAATGCAGAACCTATTTTTAAAGAGAACTTCAGAAATTCAGCAGGAAAACTTCTTAAACTCTCCAATAGCATAGGACTTAAAAACAATTTAGCAGGACCTGTAAGTGAAATATTAGGGATTATAACTATTGCAGTATTATTATGGTATGGTGGTAAGTTAGTACTTATAGACCAAGTCATTGAAGGCACCACTTTTATTGGCTTTATGCTTTTAGCTTATGGTATTTTAACACCTGCTAAAGCTATTAGTAAAGCAAGTTATAAGGTTAAAAATGGTATGGCAGCAGCCGATCGTGTTTTTGAAATCTTACACGAGAAAGATAACATGCAAGATAAGCCAAACGCAATTGAGTTTAAGGATTTTAAAGATCGTGTTTCAATAAACAATATTTCCTTTAAGTACGATAATGATTTAGTTCTTAAAGATTTTAGTGTAGAAGTAGAAAAAGGTAAAACAGTAGCGCTTGTAGGACAATCTGGAAGCGGTAAAAGCACTATAGCTAATTTAGTAACTCGTTTTTATGATGTAAATGAAGGCGATATTTCTATTGATGGTATTAATATTAAGGACATGACTAAAAAATCCTTAAGAGACCACATGGGATTAGTAACACAGGACTCCATATTATTTAATGAATCCATAAAAAACAATATTCTAATTGGAAAACCTGGTGCGTCAGACGCTGAAGTTATAGACGCCTTAAAAATTGCTAATGCCTGGGAGTTTGTGAAAGAGTTACCTAATGGCATAAATACCAATGTTGGTGATGCTGGTAATAATTTTTCTGGTGGCCAAAAACAGCGTTTAAGTATTGCAAGAGCTGTCCTGAAAAACCCACCAATTATGATTCTAGATGAAGCTACTTCAGCTTTAGATACGGAAAGTGAACGTTTGGTTCAAGTGGCTTTAGAAAATATGATGAAGAACCGTACATCCATTGTTATTGCCCACCGTTTATCCACTATCCAAAATGCAAACTTAATTGTAGTAATGCAACACGGACAAATAGTAGAACAAGGTACTCACACCGAGCTTATGGTTAAAAATGGTATGTACCGTAGGTTGGTAGACATGCAGAGTTTTGAATAGGTTTTCAAGCAGTATGACTCTTAAAAATGAGGCTATTTCAAATTACTTTTCCACATAAAATAACTGGTAACTTTTATTAAACACAACACTCCTTGAGCACTGAAAACTTATTTTAAAAGTCTCATTAAACTTTTTTACCTTTTATAAGTCTAAAGTAAAAATCAAATTGTGATTACCGAAGCCCAATTAGTAGCCAATTTAAAATCTGAAAGCACACGCCATGTGGCTTTCAATGAATTGGTATCGCAATATAAAGAACGACTATATTGGCATATTCGGCATATCGTAAAATCGCATGACGACACAGATGATGTTTTACAAAATACCTTTATAAAAATCTATAGAAATATTAATAGTTTTAAAGGCGATAGTAAATTATTTTCATGGATGTACCGGATTGCAACCAATGAAGCGCTTACCTTTATCAATAAACGAGCCAAGCAAATGCAAGTTTCCAATGAAGAGGTTCAGAATTTAGCGATTCAAAACATGCAATCGGACGTTTATTTTGAAGGGGAAGCTATTCAACTCAAATTACAACGTGCCATTGCTAAATTACCAGAAAAACAACAATTGGTTTTTAATATGAAATATTTTCAGGATTTAAAATATAAAGACATGTCTGAGATTTTAGAAACCAGTGAAGGCGCTTTAAAAGCCTCCTATCATATAGCCGTAAAAAAAGTTGAAGACTATCTACTTAATGATTAAACCTTTAAAAGAATTTTGAGTCTAAACAGTAATGAAAAACAGTAAATTACATACCCTTAAAAAATCAGGTTTTAAAACACCAGATAATTACTTTGAAACCTTTGAGGAAAGACTTTTGAGTGACATTTCACTCAAAGAGAAAAGTAAGACATCAGGTTTTAAAGTACCTGAAAATTATTTTGAAACATTTCAGGTAGCAGAGCTTAATAACAAAACAAATAAAAAAACAGAAACCAAAGTTATTCCGCTCTATTCCAAAAAAGCATGGTTATATGTTGCTAGTATTGCTGCCATTGCTGTTTTAATGATTACAATGCCCGACTTTAATAAATCAGTCAATTTTTCATCTTTAGATAACGAAAGTATTGAAAATTATATCCTTTCAAATGATTACGAATCAGCAACCTTTAACAACCTTATTTTAGACCCATCTACTTTTGAAGATGCCATTTATAATGAAGCCTTAAGTGATGTGTCATTAGAAAGCTATTTATATAATAATACGGATATTGAAGATTTTGAATAACAACAAAACCTGCATTAATACAAGCATACTAAAAAGTTTTTCTCACGAATAATTGAGCAATAACTCCAAGTAGGTTTTTTATAAAAACAATCACATGAAACAGACAATTTTAATACTAATAACGGCACTGATAAGCACAGTTGGTTTTTCTCAAAACAGAGATGATCATCATGAAAAAATTAAAACGTTGAAAGTAGCTTATATAACCGAAAAATTAAATCTCACTCAAACAGAAGCGCAAAAATTCTGGCCTATTTACAATACGTTTGAAGATAGTTATGACGCGCTTCGAGATGCGAGTTCAGCTAAACGTAAAAACATTGACGTTGATAATTTAACAGAAAATGAAGCCAAAATATTAATTAACGAAATGCGTGAACTGTCTAACAAAAGACATCAGTTATTTCAAAAATATATGACTGACTTGTTAACTGTATTACCAGCAAAAAAAGTAGTTTTACTAAAAAAAGTAGAAGACGATTTTAAACGAAAAATGTTTGAAGAATATAAAAATCGTCACAAAAAATCTAAAAAAACACCATGATATAAAAAAGCAGCACTCAAGCTGCTTTTTTATTATCTTTTAAACACAACTTTACTCACTCTTCCCTTTCCAGACGCATAGGCAATACTATCATTTAAAAAACGAATAGAATAAAACCCTTCATCGGTTACATGTGTCCAAGTCGTTCCATTATCGTTGGAATAGTCCATACCTTTAAATCCAACAGCTAGCAATTCTTTTCCATCACTGTTTGGAATATATTGAATACAACTACGATAACCTGGCTCTTTATTTTCAGCAACCAACTCCCACGTTTTACCGCCATCTATAGTCCTAATTTTATTTGCTGAATTATCATCAGGCTTTGTATAATCACCTCCAATTCCAAAACCAACCATCTCATCATAAAAATCTATGGAATATAAACCAGTTGTTTCTAAACCTTGAATAATAGGTGTATTAATTGCTTCCCAGCTTTTACCTTTATCACCAGAATATAAAACAGTACTAACCTTCCCTCCTGTTGCAACCCATGTTTTAGATCCTTTAACCACAATATTCGTGTTACTAGCTGCAAAAGCAGCGGAACCATGACTTGCATCCGGCAATTCATCACACGGAATTTTTTGCCAAGTTTTACCAGCATCTCTCGTAATAATAATACTCAAACAAGTATCAGTAGCATCACCAATGGCAATACCCTCTTGTTTATTCCAAAACGCCATGGCATCATAAAACACCTTTTCATGAACTTCTTTATAAACCAATTCCATGGTACCTGAATTGGAAGTTTTAAACAATAGTGCTGGATTTCCAACACTTAACATGAAAAAATCTTCTGAATTATTCCCAATAGCTCTAAATTCTAGATTAAGAGAATCGTGTGTTTGTTCAGAAATTAACCACGTATTTGATTCCATATTATACAATCCATAGGTATTGTTATTAGCGCCAAAGGCTAGACTTTTAGAATCTAAAATTTCTAAAGCACGAATGCTTAGGGTAGAATCGTTTAAAATCGTTTCAATTTCTACTCTTGAAATAGGTTTCCAAGGCTTTTCAGAGTCATTATTACAGCTAAAAAGTGAGAGTGCCGTTAGTGCTAGAAAAAAAAATTTCATACTTATTATTTTTCATAAAAATAGAAAAGCTAAACGAATATTTAGATAAACTTCCAAAGAAATAAAGTTTATGTACCTTTGCATGCTTTTAAACAACTAAAAAGTATCCTGATTTTTTAATTATTAACTTCAGAATGCTTCACACATATAAAAAATGCGATTACACAGAAACTTATGTTTTGCCGTAATAGACGGTTTAACACTTATATTTAACGAAGGAAAATATGCTGATAAAGTTATTCAGCAACTATTAAAACGCGATAAACGCTGGGGAAGTCGTGATCGTGGTTTTGTAGCCGAAACAACTTACGAAATCGTACGTTGGAAACGTTTATACACAGAAATTGCTGAAGTAAAAGAACCCTATAGCCGCGAAGATTTATGGCGCGTTTTTGCTGTTTGGGCAACCTTAAGAGGCCTAAAATTACCAGATTGGAAATACTTTGAAAACACACCGTCACGTAAAATTAAAGGCCGTTTTGATGAGCTTTCTAAAATTAGAAAATTCAAAGAATCTATCCCAGACTGGATGGACGAACTGGGCGTTAAAGAATTAGGTGAAGCGGCATGGACAAAAGAAATTGCTGCTTTAAATGAGCAAGCAGATGTTGTTTTGCGTGTTAATACACTTAAAACAACTAAAGAAAAACTACAAGCGGAATTATTTGATTTAGAAATTGATTCGGAATTCATTAAAGATTACCCAAATGCTTTAAGACTAAAAGAACGTGCTAATGTGTTTACAACTGATGCCTTTAAAAATGGGCATTTTGAAGTTCAGGATGCATCATCACAATTAGTTGCTGAATTTTTAAATGTAGAACCAGGTATGCGTGTAGTTGATACCTGTGCTGGAGCTGGTGGAAAAACATTGCATTTAGCATCCCTAATGGATAATAAAGGACAAATTATTGCACTGGATATTTATGCCAATAAACTCAATGAACTAAAACGTCGCGCCAAGCGAAATGGTGCACATAATATTGAACCAAGGCATATAGATTCAACAAAAGTTATTAAAAAACTTTATGATAAAGCCGATCGGGTTTTGATTGATGCACCGTGTTCGGGTTTAGGTGTTTTAAAAAGAAATCCAGATGCTAAATGGAAATTAGAACCTGAATTTTTAGATAATATAAAAAAAACACAGCAAGAAATCCTTCAACAATATTCACGAATTGTAAAGTCTGGCGGACAACTAGTTTATGCTACTTGCTCTGTTTTACCATCCGAAAACCAAAATCAAGTTAACACATTTTTAGCATCGGAATCTGGAAAAGATTTTACATTTGTAAAAGAGAATAAAGTACTCGCGTCTAAAACTGGTTTCGACGGGTTTTATATGGCATTACTTCAAAAGAAATAAAAAATTAATAGCATGAAAAAACTTTACACTTTACTCGTTTTATTAATAGGATCAGCTGCCTTTGCGCAAGTACCTGCAAATTATTATAGTACAGCAACTGGAACAGGATATACGCTTAAAACACAATTAAAACGTATTATTAATACAGCAAACGACGGTTTAACTCCAGAATATTTTCATAACGATCAAGGATATGATGCTATGGATGGTTTTATTTCTTCTTATGAATTAGATAATTATTATGAAATAGGAAGTAACACTATTTTAGACCCATATTCTGAAAATCCTAATGGTGCAGATCCCTACACATTTACGCCAGGTTCAGACGAGTGTGGAAATTATAGTGGCGAAGGGGATTGTTATAACAAAGAACACGTAATTCCGCAATCCGTTTTCAATGAACAAACACCTATGCGCAGTGATGCTCATGAGTTATTACCTACGGATGGGCGAGTTAATGGATTTAGAGGTAGTTTTCCCTTTGGACGCGTTGACGATACGAACTTAACAAACCAAAACGGTATTACTAACCCAACACAAAACGGCTCTAAACTAGGAGGAAATTTAAACAGTGGTTATTCAGCTGGATATACAGGTACCGTATTTGAACCAATTGATGAATTTAAGGGTGATATTGCTCGCATCCACTTCTATTTTGCAACCCGTTATGAAGATCAAGTTGCTGGTTGGGGAAGTTACCCCATGTTTAATGGTACTTCAGATGTAGTTTTTGAAGAAACCTTTTTAAACATTTTATTACAATGGCATGCAATGGATCCTGTTTCTCAAAAAGAAATTGACAGAAATGATAATATCTTCTATAACCACCAATCAAACAGAAATCCATTTGTAGATCATCCCGAATATGTAAATGCTATATGGAATCCTACTCCAGATACCGAAGCACCTACAGTAGCTACAAACTTAATAGCGTCCAACCCTACCGACAATACAATCGATTTAAACTGGACTGCATCAACAGATAATGTGGCTGTAGTTTCCTATGATGTGTATATTGATGGAGTTAATTCATTTAACACTAGTGGAACTAATTTTACGGTTCCAGGACTGATGGCTGATACCAACTATTGTTTTACCATTAAAGCAAAAGATGCAGCTGGAAATGAATCTGACTTCAGTAATCAAGCTTGTGAAACAACTACAAATAATGGTGTAGGCGTAAATTGTTTATCTGAAACGTTTGAAAGTATCCCTGCAAATAGTGGTAGTTACGATACAAGAAATTGGACAGGAGACAATGGAGGAAATTGGACTGCAACCGATGCTAGGACAGATCAAACTATTACAAATAGGGCTATTACCATTAGAAACGGAAGCCTTACAGCTCCTGCAACAGCTGGAGGTATTGGAAGCTTTACAGTAACAACCAAACGAGTTTTTGGTGGATCTGGAGGAACTTTCAATTTAAAAGTTAATAATACAGTCGTTGGAACAATAGCATATGGCGACCAAGATGCTGTTCAAACTATAACCATTCCAAACATAAATGTTGAAGGTTCTGTTTCCATTGTAATTGATGGCAATAGTGGAACATCTAATAGAGTTGCTTTTGATGATTTATCATGGACGTGCTACTCAAACTTAAGTACCAATGATTTTACAGTGTCAGATGTTACTATATTTCCAAATCCTGTTAAGAACAGCTTAAAAATCAATTTAAAGTATCCAACAGAAACTCAAGTAGAAATATACAATGTTCTAGGTAAAAAAGTGATTTCAAGCATGATTTACAAATCAGATGTGATACCAACGGATCAATTAACCAGTGGTATTTATATTTTAAGAATTAAACAAAACGAAACAACCATAAGTAAAAAACTTATCAAGAAATAAATTTTAAAAGCGACTTTAACGAGTCGCTTTTTTTATGGTGAATAACTCGTGAATAACTCGCGATTTTCAATACTTGAAATAGTTATTATTACAATGAAAAAAAGTAAATTTGCACATTATAAAAAACAACACAATCTAACTCATACATAATGATTCACTTCTTCGGAAACCAAAACAGTAAAGTTTTTGCTGTTCAAGCAACAAAAGAATTATCAACCGAAACCATATCTAAATTAGTATGGTTATTTGGCAACCAGCCAAAAATAGAACAAGCATCTCTGGATGCTTTTTTTGTTGGTCCTCGTGCTGCAATGATTACGCCTTGGAGTACAAATGCTGTAGAAATCACCCAAAACATGGGTATAGAAAATATAATTCGTATTGAGGAGTTCCATGTTGCTACTCACGATTTTAAGGATTATGACCCTATGATTTCAGAAAAATACAATGGGTTAAATCAAGATTCATTTTCTATCAACATACAACCAGAATCTATTTTAAACATTGATGATATTTCTGCTTATAATCAACAAGAAGGTCTAGCGCTTAATGAAGAAGAAATAGCGTATCTGGAAAGTGTTTCTAAAAAAATTGGACGACCTTTAACTGATTCAGAAGTATTTGGGTTTTCACAGGTGAATTCGGAACATTGTCGCCATAAAATATTCAATGGCACCTTCATTATTGACGGTCAAGAAAAACCTGTTTCATTATTCAAAATGATTCGAGAAACATCAAACAAGAACCCTAACGATATTGTTTCTGCCTATAAAGATAATGTGGCGTTTGTAAAAGGACCACGTGTAGAACAGTTTGCTCCTAAAACAGCAGACAAACCCGATTATTATCAAATTAAAGAATTTGATTCTGTTATCTCTTTAAAAGCAGAAACACATAATTTCCCAACAACCGTTGAACCCTTTAATGGCGCTGCTACTGGTTCTGGTGGAGAAATTAGAGATAGGCTGGCTGGTGGAAAAGGCTCGTTACCATTAGCAGGAACAGCCGTATACATGACCTCGTATTCTAGATTAGAGGAAAAACGTCCTTGGGAAGAAAAAATGACAGCACGTCCTTGGTTATACCAAACTCCTATGGATATATTAATAAAAGCATCTAATGGTGCGTCAGATTTTGGAAACAAGTTTGGACAACCACTTATTTGCGGTTCTGTTTTAACATTTGAACATGAAGAAAATTCAGCTTCTAGCCAGGCAAAAGCGAGAAAGTTAGGCTATGACAAAGTGATCATGCAAGCTGGAGGCATTGGTTATGGAAAAGCAGAACAAGCTATAAAAGACTTGCCTAAAGAAGGCGATAATATTGTTATTCTAGGTGGTGAAAATTACCGAATAGGTATGGGTGGTGCAGCTGTTTCTTCTGCTGACACTGGAGAATTTGAATCAGGAATTGAATTAAATGCCGTACAACGTTCCAACCCTGAAATGCAAAAACGTGCCGCAAACGCCATACGTGGTATGGTAGAAAGCGATGAGAACTATATAGTTTCTATTCACGATCATGGTGCTGGTGGTCATTTAAACTGCTTAAGTGAGTTGGTGGAAGAAACAGGTGGTAATATTAATCTAGATAAATTACCTGTTGGAGACCCGACCCTTTCGGCTAAAGAAATTATTGGAAACGAGTCGCAAGAACGTATGGGATTAGTTATTGGAGCAAAACATATCCAAACCTTACAAAAAATTGCTGAGCGAGAACGTTCGCCAATGTATACCGTGGGTAATGTTACTGGTGATCATCGATTTACTTTTGAATCTAAATCTGAAGGTCATAAACCTATGGACTTGGCTTTAGAAGACATGTTTGGAAGTTCCCCTAAAACAATCATGACAGACAATACGGTTGCTAGGAATTATAAAAACCCAAGATATAAATCTAAAAATTTACTAATTTATTTAGATCAAGTTTTACAGCTAGAAGCAGTAGCTTGTAAGGATTGGCTTACCAATAAAGTAGATCGATGTGTTGGTGGAAAAGTTGCCAAACAACAATGTGCAGGCGCTTTACAGTTACCATTAAATAACTGTGGTGTCATGGCTTTAGATTATAAAGGAAAAGAAGGTATTGCTACTTCCGTTGGGCATGCGCCAATTTCTGGCTTAATTTCCCCAAAAGCAGGTAGTAGAAATGCCATTACCGAATCGCTTACAAACATTGTTTGGGCACCTTTAAAAGACGGTTTAAAAAGTGTTTCATTGTCTGCAAACTGGATGTGGCCTTGTAAAAATGAAGGTGAAGATGCACGCTTATACGACGCAGTTGAAGCGGTTTCTGAATTCGCTATCAATTTAGGTATTAATGTACCAACTGGAAAAGACTCGCTTTCCATGAAACAGAAATATCCAAATGAAGAGGTTATTTCTCCAGGAACGGTTATTATTTCTGCTGCTGGTAACTGTAATGATATTACAAAAGTTGTTGAACCTGTTTTCCAAAAAAGTGCGGGAAACATATACTATATTAATGTCTCTCAAGATGCGTATAAGTTAGGCGGAAGCTCATTTAACCAAACCTTAAACGCTATCGGTAATGAAACACCAGATGTTACAAATCCAGAATTTGTAAAAACCGTTTTTAATACCATTCAGGATTTAATTAAAACTGATAAAATTGTCGCTGGACATGATGTGGCTTCTGGTGGTTTAATTACAACACTATTAGAAATGTGTTTTGCAGATAAAAATTTAGGAGCAGAAATAGACCTATCTCATTTGAACGAAAAAGATTCTATTAAACTACTATTCTCTGAAAATGCAGGAATTGTTTTTCAAGCAACTGATAATTCTGTTGAACAGCTATTAATAGACGCAAATATTGAGTTCTTTAATATAGGAACCGTTCAAGAAAGTGATGTGTTAAGCATTATTAACCATAATGAAGTATATACACTAACCATTTCAAGATTACGTGATGTTTGGTATAAAACATCTTTCCTATTAGATCAAAAACAAACGGCAAATGGTTTAGCACAAAACCGTTTTGACAACTATAAGGATCAACCATTAGAATATATTTTCCCTAAACATTTTACTGGAAAATTATCAGACATCATATCGAGTGATTCGGCAAATGCGAACCGTAATAAGAAACCAAAAGCAGCTATTCTACGTGAAAAAGGTTCAAACTCTGAACGCGAAATGGCAAATGCCATGTATGTAGCTGGATTTGATGTGAAGGATGTTCACATGACCGATTTAATTTCTGGTCGTGAAACTTTAGAAGATATTCAGTTTATTGGTGCTGTAGGTGGTTTTTCAAATTCTGATGTATTAGGCTCTGCTAAAGGTTGGGCAGGTGCGTTTTTATATAACGAAAAAGCTAATACCGCTTTAAAGAATTTCTTTAAACGTGAAGACACACTATCTGTGGGTATTTGTAATGGGGCTCAACTTTGGATGGAACTCGAATTGGTAAATCCAGATCATGATACACATGGAAAGTTAACATATAACAATTCTAAAAAACACGAAAGCTCCTTTACTTCAGTAGAGATTCAGAAAAATAATTCTGTTATGCTATCTAGTTTGGAAGGATGTAAATTAGGTGTTTGGATATCTCATGGTGAAGGTAAGTTTAGTCTACCTAACAAGGAGAAAGATTATAACATTGTCGCTAAATACGGCTATGAAGGCTATCCTGCAAATCCTAATGGTTCTGATTTTAATACAGCCATGATGTGTGATAAAACAGGAAGACATTTAGTAACCATGCCACATATTGAACGCTCAACATTCCAATGGAATTGGGCTCATTATCCAAAAAATAGAAAAGATGAAGTATCTCCTTGGCTTGAAGCCTTTGTGAATGCTAGAAAGTGGCTAGAGAACAAATAAATTAAAAGGATAATTAATTACTAATCAAGGAGCTTGCTTATTTCAAGCTCCTTTTTTTGTGTCATCATTTTAATATCAGTTTTTTTTCATAATTTGCAAGTCTTCAAACTTCTTATAAACATGACTCAAATTACCAGAATTTTTGACTTTCCGTATCACCAGTTGGAAACTTATAATTTAGATAAAGCATTTACTTCCAAATATCATGGTAAATGGGAGTCAATTTCCTCACAAGAGTACGTGAATCAAGCCAACGCTATTAGTAGAGGGTTATTGCGTTTGGGTGTGCAACCCAATGATAAAATTGCTGTCATTTCAACTACCAATAGAACCGAATGGAATGTTATGGACATTGGAATATTACAAACTGGTGCCCAAAATGTACCCATTTATCCAACTATTTCTAAAGAAGATTATGAATATATTCTAAATCATTCTGAAGCCACCTATTGTTTTGTTTCCGATACAACAATTTTAGAAAAATTAAACGCTATAAAAGAGCAAACAAAATTAAAAGCTATTTACACCTTTGATGATGTTGCTAATGAAAAAAGCTGGAAGGAAATTCTAGAATTAGGAAAAGATACGAGTAATCAAAACGATGTTGAAACTCGTAAAAATGCAGTAAAAACAGACGATTTAGCAACGTTAATTTATACGTCAGGTACCACTGGAAAACCTAAAGGCGTAATGCTGTCTCATAAAAATCTTGTTTCCAATGTTTTAGATAGTGAAAAACGCGTGCCATTTGATTATGGAAATTCAAAATCGTTGAGTTTTTTACCTGTTTGCCACGTATTCGAGCGAATGATTCTCTACTTATATCAGTATTGTGGTGTTGAAATTTATTTCGCAGAATCCATTGAAAAAATGAGTGATAATTTAAAAGAAATTAAGCCTCATGTTATGACTGCCGTTCCACGTTTATATGAAAAAGTATATGATAAAATCGTGGCAAAAGGGAGCGAATTATCTGGAGTAAAAAAGGCACTATTTTTTTGGGCTGTAGAGCTAGGATTAAAATATGAACCTTATGGTGCTAATGGTTGGTGGTATGAAACACAACTTAAATTAGCTAGAAAACTCATTTTTAGCAAATGGAAAGAAGGTTTGGGAGGCCAGTTAGACTTAATGGTTTCTGGAAGTGCCGCTTTACAGCCTAGACTGACACGTATTTTTGCAGCAGCACAAATGCCTATAATGGAAGGCTACGGACTTACCGAAACATCTCCTGTGATTTCTGTAAATGACATGCGAGATGGAGGATTTCGCATAGGAACAGTTGGTAAAATTATTGATAATGTACACATTAAAATTGCAGACGATGGTGAAATTTTAGTCAAAGGACCAAACGTTATGAAGGGTTATTATAAAGAACCTGAAAAAACGGCAGAAGTTATGACAGATAATTATTTTCATACGGGAGATATAGGTGAACTTGATACTGATGGCTTTTTAAAAATAACCGATAGAAAAAAAGAAATGTTTAAAACTTCTGGAGGTAAATATGTGGCTCCAGCCTTGCTTGAAAACCAATTTAAACAATCGCGTTTTATAGAGCAAATTATGGTTATTGGAGAAGGCGAAAAAATGCCAGCAGCTTTAATTCAACTTAATTATGAATTTGTAGAAGAATGGGCCAAAAGACACAATTTATCCTTTAAATCTAAAGTTGATATGTGTTCAAATGTAAAATTACAAGAGCGAATTCAAGAGGAAATAAATGAAGCCAACCAAAAATTTGGTCATTGGGAACAAATTAAAAAGTTTGAAATAACACCTGATGCCTGGACTATTGAAGGCGGACACCTTACTCCAACCATGAAAATGAAACGTAAAGTGATCAAAGAAATATATAAAGATCTCATTGAAAAAATATACAGACCTTAAGAAAAAAACTCCTAATTATTTTAGGAGTTTTTTTTGTCCAAAACCAATGTTAAAATTTTACAATTTATTATGCACGCATAACATATTTTTACTATATTTGGATTTCCAATAAGTAATTATGAAGGATAAAACCATCGATTATATATTTAGAACCACATGGTTAGCTATAAATAAAATGTATAACGAAGAGGCGGCAAAATTTGAAACAAGCATGTCTACTGGATTTGCATTATTAAGTATTGACCCAGAGCATGGCACTGCTTCCACATCATTAGGGCCTAAAATGGGTATGGAAGCAACAAGTCTTTCAAGAACATTAAAAACCATGCAAGAAAAGGGGTTAATAGAACGCAGACCCAATCCTGAAGATGGCCGTGGTGTCATTATTCACTTAACAGAATTTGGACGAGAAAAACGCGCCTATTCAAGAGAAAAGGTACTTACTTTCAACGAAGCTATTCGTAAAAACGTTTCACCAGAAAAGTTAGAAAGCTTTTATGAAGTTGCAGACATTATCAATAATATGATATCTAACAAAAAAATTTACAATCAAAAAGAACACATTCCTAAATAATATGAGTAAACGTAGAATAAAAAAAATAGCAGTTATAGGCTCCGGAATTATGGGAAGCGGTATAGCTTGTCATTTTGCCAATATTGGTGTAGATGTCTTATTATTAGACATTGTTCCTAGAGAATTAAACGCTACCGAAGAAGCAAAAAAACTAACTTTACAAGATAAAGTAGTTAGAAACCGCATAGTTAATGAATCTTTAACGGCTGCTTTAAAATCAAAACCCTCCCCTATTTATCATCAAAAATTTGCGAATAGGATTACCACGGGTAATTTAGAAGACGACATAGCAAAAGTAAAAGATGTAGATTGGATTATTGAGGTTGTGGTAGAACGTCTTGATATTAAGAAACAAGTTTTCGAAAACTTAGAGAAACATAGAACACCAGGTACTTTAATTACTTCTAACACCTCTGGTATTCCGATACACTTTATGAGTGAAGGCCGAAGTGACGATTTTCAGAAACACTTCTGTGGAACACACTTTTTTAACCCAGCACGTTACTTAAAATTATTTGAAATTATACCAGGGCCAAAAACAGATCCTGAGGTATTAGACTTTTTAAACGATTATGGCGCTAAATTTTTAGGTAAAACTTCCGTTATTGCTAAAGATACACCTGCATTTATTGGTAACCGTATCGGTATTTTCGGAATTCAAAGTTTATTTCACCAAGTAAAAGAATTGGGATTAACTATAGAAGAAGTCGATAAACTAACAGGACCTGTAATTGGCAGACCTAAATCCGCAACCTTCCGAACCGTGGATGTAGTTGGTTTAGATACCTTGGTACATGTTGCTAATGGTATTTATGACAATTGCCCGAATGATGAAGCCCACGAACTTTTTAAACTTCCAGATTTCATCAACACCATGATGGAAAACAAATGGTTAGGTAGTAAAACAGGGCAAGGCTTCTATAAAAAAGTAAAAGGTGATAATGGTAAAAGCGAAATTCAGTCTTTAGACCTAGACACTTTAGAGTACCGACCTAAAAAATCGGCAAAATTTGCAACACTCGAATTAACTAAAACCGTTGATAAAGTAGTAGACCGCTTCCCTATTTTAGTGTCTGGAAAAGATAAAGCTGGTGATTTCTACCGAAAGAATTTTTCAGCCATGTTTGCTTATGTATCTAACAGAATTCCTGAAATAACAGACGAGTTATATAAAATAGACGATGCCATGAAAGCTGGGTTCGGTTGGGAACACGGACCATTCCAAATTTGGGATGCTATTGGTGTCGAAAAAGGAATTGAAATGATGAAAGCTGAAGGTTTTGAACCTGCCACTTGGGTAAACGACATGCTTGCATCTGGCAATAAATCATTTTATTCGGTCAAGGAAGGGGCTTCTTATTATTATGATATTCCAAAGCAATCCACAGTAAAAATTCCTGGTCAAGATGCCTTCATTATTTTAGATAATATTCGAAAAACGAATGAAGTCTTTAAAAATTCAGGTGTTGTTATTGAAGATTTAGGTGATGGTATTCTTAATTGTGAATTCCAAAGTAAAATGAACACAATTGGAGGTGATGTATTGGCTGGACTTAATAAAGCAATTGATTTAGCTGAAAAAGATTTCGCAGGACTAGTTATTGGAAATCAAGCTGCCAATTTCTCTGTTGGTGCAAACATTGGAATGATTTTTATGATGGCTGCCGAGCAAGAATACGACGAATTAAATGCTGCTATTAAATACTTCCAGGATACCATGATGCGTATGCGTTATTCAGCTATCCCAACTATTTCAGCACCTCATGGCATGGCTTTGGGTGGTGGTTGCGAATTATCACTTCATGCCGATAAAGTGGTTGCAGCAGCAGAAACCTATATGGGACTTGTAGAGTTTGGTGTTGGTGTTATTCCTGGAGGAGGCGGATCCAAGGAAATGGCTTTACGTGCCTCTGACACCTTTAAAAAAGGTGATGTACAGTTAAACACGCTTCAAGAATATTTCCTAACCATAGGTATGGCAAAGGTGTCAACATCAGCATACGAAGCGTTTGATATGGGCGTATTACAACATGGTAAAGATGTTGTAGTAGTTAATAAAGATCGTCAGATTGCTGTTGCAAAGCAACATGCCAAAATAATGGCAGATATGGGTTACACACAACCCGTAAAACGTACTGATGTAAAGGTTCTTGGTAAACAAGCTCTAGGAATGTTTTTAGTAGGAACCGACTCAATGGAAGATAGTAACTACATAAGTGAACACGATATGAAAATAGCCAATAAACTAGCTTACGTTATGGCTGGTGGCGATTTATCAGAACCAACACTTGTAAGCGAGCAATACCTATTGGATTTAGAACGTGAAGCCTTTTTATCATTATGTACAGAGCGTAAAACTTTGGAACGTATTCAACATATGTTGAAAACAGGAAAACCATTAAGAAACTAGAAAAATGAAACAAGCATATATAGTAAAAGCATACAGAACAGCCGTTGGGAAAGCACCTAAAGGCGTGTTCCGTTTTAAAAGAACTGATGAATTAGCTGCAGAAACCATCAAATATATGATGAATGAATTGCCTAATTTAGACCCTAAACGTATTGACGATGTGATTGTAGGTAACGCTATGCCTGAAGGCTCACAAGGCTTAAACATGGCACGTTTAATCTCTTTAATGGGACTGGATATCGTGGATGTACCTGGCGTAACCGTTAACCGGTTCTGTTCGTCAGGAATAGAAACCATTGGAATGGCAACTGCTAAAATTCAAGCTGGAATGGGCGAATGTATTATTGCAGGTGGCGCGGAAAGCATGAGTTCGGTTCCTATGACAGGTTTTAAACCAGAATTAAATTATGACCTCGTTAAGTCTGGTCATGAGGATTACTATTGGGGAATGGGAAATACAGCAGAAGCTGTAGCAAAACAATTTAAGGTGTCTCGTGAAGATCAAGATGAATTTGCATATCATTCCCATATGAAAGCCTTAAGAGCACAAGCCGAAAATCGCTTTCAAGACCAAATAGTTCCTATAGAAGTTGAACAAACTTATGTTGATGCTAATGGAAAAAAAGCAACTAAATCATATACGGTAACTAAAGATGAAGGACCACGTGCTGGTACTAGTCTAGAAGCATTAGCAAAACTACGAGCCGTTTTTGCAGCTGGAGGGAGTGTTACTGCAGGAAACTCCTCTCAAATGAGTGATGGGGCTGCTTTTGTAATGGTTATGAGTGAAGACATGGTTAAAGAACTTGGACTAGAACCAATTGCGCGTTTGGTTAACTATGCTGCTGCTGGTGTGGAACCACGTATTATGGGAATTGGTCCCGTAAAGGCCATTCCAAAAGCACTGAAGCAAGCAGGTTTAAATCAATCAGATTTAGAGCTTATAGAATTAAACGAAGCATTTGCCTCTCAATCATTAGCGGTAATTAGAGAATTAAATCTAAATCCAGATATCATTAATGTAAATGGTGGTGCCATTGCATTAGGACACCCACTAGGTTGTACTGGCGCTAAATTATCCGTCCAATTATTTGATGAAATGCGCAAACGCAACATGGTTGGTAAATATGGCGCTGTAACTATGTGCGTTGGAACAGGTCAAGGTGCTTGTGGGATTTTTGAGTTTTTAAAATAAAAACCCACCCAAACTTCCTAAATGGAAGGCAAAGCGATGAATAAAAATAAAAGTTTAACTTAAAATTACCCGTAACATTTCCCTTTATATTAGAAAGGGTTAGGGATAGGAAAATGGAAACAAAAGACAAAGACATCCTAAGAGGTGGTCAATTCCTTGTAAAGGAAACAAACTGCGAAGATGTGTTCACACCTGAAGATTTTTCAGAAGAACAAACCATGATGAAAGAATCGGTTAAAGAATTTAACGACCGAGAAATTATACCAAATAAACCACGTTTTGAAGCAAAAGATTTTGCTTTAACAGAAGACGTTATGAAAAAAGCTGGTGATATGGGGTTTTTAAGCGTAGCTGTTCCAGAAGAATACGGCGGAATGGGAATGGGCTTTGTATCAACAGTTTTAACCTGCGATTATATCTCAAGTGGAACAGGTTCGTTTAGCACCGCATTTGGTGCACATACTGGAATTGGTACGATGCCAATTACACTTTATGGAACTGAAGCGCAAAAACAAAAATACGTCCCTAAATTAGCTTCAGGTGAATGGTTTGGTGCCTATTGTTTAACAGAACCTGGCGCAGGATCTGATGCCAATTCGGGAAAAACCACTGCTACCCTATCTGAAGATGGAAAATCTTATAAAATTAATGGTCAGAAAATGTGGATTTCAAACGCAGGATTCTGTCACTTAATGATTGTTTTCGCACGTATTGAAAACGATAAAAACATTACAGGTTTTATTGTAGAATATGATAAGGAAAACCCTAATGGCATTACCTTGGGTGAAGAGGAACATAAATTAGGTATTCGTGCCAGTTCTACGCGTCAGGTATTCTTTAACGATACGGTTGTGCCTGCTGAAAATATGCTAGCAGGTCGTGGTGAAGGATTCAAAATTGCTATGAATGCGCTTAATGTGGGCCGTATTAAATTAGCTGCTGCCTGTTTAGATTCGCAACGTCGTATTTTAACTACCGCTGTTAAATATGCAAATGAACGTAAACAATTCAACACACGTATTTCAGATTTCGGTGCTATTAAAGTGAAATTAGCTGAAATGGCTGCGAGTGCATATGCTGGTGAATCGGCAACATATAGAGCATCTAAAAACATTGAAGATCGTATTGCTTTGCGTCAAGCCGCAGGAAATTCACATCAAGAAGCAGAATTAAAAGGTGTTGAAGAGTATGCCATTGAATGTTCTATTTTAAAAGTTGCCGTATCTGAAGATGTTCAGAATGCTGCTGATGAAGGGATTCAAATTTTTGGAGGTATGGGATTCTCGGAAGAAACACCTATGGAAGCCGCTTGGAGAGATGCACGAATTGCCCGTATATATGAAGGCACCAACGAAATCAATCGGATGTTAGCTGTTGGGATGCTTGTTAAAAAGGCTATGAAGGGTCATGTTGATTTATTAGGTCCTGCTCAAGCGGTTCAAGATGAATTAATGGGAATCCCATCGTTTGACACACCAGATTATTCAGAATTGTTTTCAGAAGAAAAGGAAATGATTAAGAAGCTTAAAAAAACATTTTTAATGGTTGCAGGTGGAGCTGTTCAAAAATTTGGACCCGATTTAGAAGAACACCAACAACTATTAATTGCTGCTGCTGATATTTTAATAGAAATTTACATGGCTGAATCGGCTATTTTAAGAACCGAAAAGAATGCAAAACGATTTGGTGAGGACGCGCAGTCTGCTCAAATTGCCATGGCCAAATTATATTTATATCACGCGGTGGATATTGTAGAAGAAAAAGGAAAAGAAAGTATTATATCTTTTGCTGAAGGTGATGAACAACGTATGATGCTTATGGGCCTAAAACGTTTTACGAAATATGTAAACTATCCAGACATAGTGGATTTACGTAAAGAAATTGCCGAAAAAGTGAAAGAAGAAGAGAAATACTGTTTTTAGGTTTAATTTAAGTTTAGTTAGAAGCGAAAAGCCGTTCCGAAATTCGGAACGGCTTTCCTTTTTCCCTACATTAGTAAAAATTTTATTATGAAATCATTCGTCATATTTGCAGCCATTATTTTATTTAAAACAAGTATTTTCAGCCAAGGTTTATTGGAAGCAAAAACAACCTTCACGCATCAAGACACCTTACGTGGAACCATAACGCCAGAACGTGCATGGTGGGATTTAACTTATTATCATTTAGATATTCAAGTACATCCTGATGAAAAATATATTTCTGGAAAAACAGCTGTTTATTATAAAGTATTAAGCGCTAGTAAAGAGCTTCAAATTGATTTACAAGCACCATTAAAAATTACGTCTGCAGTTCAGAATGGTAAAGAACTTAAAATTCGTCATGATGGTCATGCACATTTTATCACACTTGCAGAAAATCAGGAAATAGGAAACGTGTATTCAGTAGATGTTTATTATGAAGGCAATCCTAAAGAAGCGGTTCGAGCGCCTTGGGATGGCGGTTTCTCTTGGAAAAAAGATGATAATGGTAATCATTTTGTTGCCACGTCTTGCCAAGGATTAGGTGCTAGTATTTGGTGGCCAAATAAGGACCATATGTATGACGAAGTGGATAGTATGTTAATTAGCGTTACAAACCCAAAAGGGTTGAGTAATATTTCTAATGGTAGATTACGTTCTAAAATTGAAAATAAAGATAATACTGTTACCTCTCATTGGTTTGTAAATAACCCGATAAACAATTATGGTGTGAATGTGAACATTGCCGATTATGTACATTTTTCAGAAGTGTATAATGGTGAAAAAGGCCCTTTAAATATGGATTATTACGTGTTACACGACAATCTAGAAAAAGCTAAAACCCATTTTAAAGATGCACCTCGTATGATGGATGCTTTTGAACATTGGTTTGGCCCTTACCCCTTTTATGAAGATGGTTTTAAATTAGTAGAAGTGCCATATTTAGGTATGGAGCACCAAAGTTCGGTAACCTATGGCAATCAATATAAAATGGGGTATTTAGGGAATGATTTGTCTGGAACTGGTTGGGGGTTAAAATTCGATTTTATTATAATCCACGAAGCTGGCCATGAATGGTTTGCTAACAACATTACCAATAAAGATATTGCCGATATGTGGATTCACGAAGGATTTACGGCCTATTCGGAAAATTTATTCGTTGATTATTTTTATGGAAAAGAAGCTTCTGCTGATTACGTGATAGGCACGCGGAAACGGATTCTAAATGATAAACCGTTAATTGGACCATATAACGTAAACAAAGAAGGATCTTCAGATATGTATTATAAAGGTGCTAATATGTTGCATACCTTACGCCAGTTAATTGAAGATGATGAAAAATGGCGCCAAATACTACGAGGTTTAAACGATACATTTTACCACCAAACAGTTACAACCAAGCAAATTGAAGATTATATTAGTCTGCAATCTGGAATTGATTTAAATGCCTTTTTCAATCAATATCTACGGACAACTTTGATTCCAACTTTGGAATATAAAATAAAGGATAACAAATTAAACTACCGTTGGACAGATATTGTGGCTGATTTCGATATGCCTGTACAAGTAACTTTTAACAATAAAACGCAATGGATCTTTCCAAATTCCGAATGGAAAACAACACCTATTTCATCAGAGAGTTTTGAAGTTGATTCCGATTTTTATGTTAATGTAAAAAAAATTACCCATTAAACTGAAAGTATCTTTCAGAACTGCGACAGAATAAAGGTAAACATACTTTATTATGAAAAAAATTAGCTTATTAGCCCTAATAGTATTAAGCTTTATGGCTTGTAAAAACGACACATCAAAACCAGAAACAAAGCCTGAAAGCTCAATAAAAACTCAAAATACAGAGTCTGAAAACAATAAAAAAGAGCCTATTTCATTTGTAAATGCCATAGAAACTGCTCATAAAAAAGAAGCTTTTCTAAAAGAAGCTGCCGTTCAATTTGAATTGATATTGAGTTTTGGTGGAAATGAAATATTAAATGGCCTAGCTACTTTTTCAACAGATTCTTCTGAAGGTAAAATAGAAATGACAAATGGTGATGTCATTATTTATAAAGAAGACCAAGTTTACTACTCGCCTTCTATTACCAACACGCAACGTATCCGGTTTAATGCGTATACCTGGAGTTACTTCTTCCTGTTTCCATACAAATTAAGTGATGAAGGAACCATTTGGAACTCCTACCCAGAAACACAACTAGGTGGTGAAAAATATAGTACTAAAAAATTAAGTTTTGAGGCCAATACTGGTGATGCTCCTGATGATTGGTATGTAGTATATGCTAACCCAAATTCTAATTTAGTGGAAGTAGCTGCTTATATTGTAACCGCTGGAAAAACAAAAGCAGAAGCCGAAGCAGATCCGCATGCTATAAAATATGAAGATTTTATAGGTATTAAAAATATTCCTTTTGCTCGTAAATGGACATTTTGGGAATGGGACTCTGAATTAGGACTAACCCAACAAATAGGTGAAGGCACTATAAAAAATATTACTTTTTTAAATGATGATAAATTATTTGAAGTCCCACAACATTTCAAAAAGATTTAACTTAATATTCTTGATGAGCATCATGTGCTTTTTGAAGCTCCTTGTTTCTTTTCTTTTTATAGGATGCAACCATAAGTTTTCAAAGATTAGTTATTTTCGCATTTCTATAATTTGCTATCTTGAAGGAAAAACGTAAAAAATTAGCCAAACAATCTCGCTGGTATCGTAAAACGCATCGTTTTATAGCCATGCCATTAGTTGTTTTTATGTTTATTTTAGGTGCAACGGGTTTATTACTAACCTGGAAAGATGAATTTCACTTTAAACCACCATCTCAAAAAGCTTTAAATCAAGAATTAGAATTGATTAGTTTAGATAGTATACAAGCTATTGCTGTAAACTATGTGACTTTGCAAAATCTGTCCTCTGAAATAAACCGAATAGATTACAGACCCAATAAAGGCATGGCTAAAGTTCGATTTGAATACCATTTCACCGAAATTCAAATTGATTGTCATTCGGGTGCTATTTTATCTGATAAAATAAGAACTGCGGACCTTATTGAAATGATTCACGATGGTTCTATTTTAGATTACCTTTTTGGAAATCAGTCCAAACCCTTTAAGTTATTCTATTCCACCATTACGTCATTAGGTTTGATATTGCTTGCTTTTACTGGTTTTTGGTTATGGCTAAAACCCAAACAAATTAAAATGAAAAAGCGATCAAATTGATCGCTTTTAACTTTTTACAAATCACTAATAAAACTACCGTAAGGATCTTTAAACTGAAGCCCTTCTGTAAAGCGATATTTACTCAATAATTTGTGCTCCACTAAAGCCCATAGCACAAATTCCTTTACAAAATAGCTCTCTTTTTGAGACAGATTTGGTTGGTATTCGCCTAATAAATCGTCTAATGGTGATACGGATTCTAATAAGGTTTTATATGCCTTATCACGTAAATCGTCTAACAATTCAAACGCTTCCGGATTATTAAAAAACCAAGACACAATAGAATCATATGGGCTTTCATCATCTTGTTTTCGCAATTTTTCTATCTTGGGGAAAAACTCGGGAAATAAACTTTTCACGGCTTCTCCAATTAAGTTATAAGCTACTTGTGCGGCACCTTCTTGTTCGCCTTCATAAACCAATTCAACTTTTCCGGTTATGGCTGGAATAATACCCAAAAAATCAGACAAACGAACTGTTGTTTTAGTATCACCTGCTTTTAGCGCACGTAATTCTGCTGTGCTTAATAAATTTTCAAAAGCTGTAATACTCAATCTAGCACTCACACCACTTTTTTCATCAATGAAATCACTTTCACGCGCTTCAAAAACTATCTGCTCTAGTAAATCTTTTGCTAATTCTGGTACATGAATACTTTCTTTTTGGCGTAAATCTGATTTAGCTTCTTGCTGTGTTATTAGTTTAGCCGTTTCAATATCATCTGGATAATGCGTTAAAATTTGAGAACCAATTCTATCTTTTAAGGGTGTAATAATACTACCACGATTGGTGTAATCTTCAGGATTTGCGGTAAAAACAAACTGCATATCTAATGGTAAGCGCAATTTAAATCCACGAATTTGTATATCGCCTTCTTGTAAGATATTAAATAGCGCTACTTGTATTCTAGCTTGTAAATCTGGTAATTCATTAATTACAAAAATACAGCGATTAGCTCGAGGAATCATCCCATAATGAATGACACGATCATCAGCATAGCTCAACTTTAAATTGGCTGCTTTTATAGGGTCTACGTCACCAATAATATCAGCTACGGTTACATCTGGTGTGGCTAACTTTTCAGCAAAACGCTCACTTCTATGCATCCAAGAAATTGGTGTATCATCACCTTTTTTATTAATTAATTCTTTAGCATACCGTGAAATAGGACTCAAGGGATCATCATTTATTTCAGAACCTTCAACAACTGGAATATATTCATCTAACAAGTTGAGCATTAAACGTGCCAGACGGGTTTTTGCTTGTCCACGAAGTCCTAATAAATTAATATTATGTCGTGATAAAATAGCACGTTGAAATTCTGGAATTACGGTATTTTCATAACCATGGATTCCTTCAAAAATGGGTTCTTTGTTTTTAATTTTTTCAATTAAATTGTCGCGTAATTCATCTTTTATAGATCGCGACTGATAACCTGATTCTTTTAGTTGCAATAATGTTTTAATATTTTCTATTTTCATATTATCATTTTTTCATAACATTGATAAAACGCATCAAGATTAAGCTATACTCTTAACTTTTTTATCCGTTTATTCGTTTCTTTCTATTTGTTTCATAATCTTCAAAAATCATTTCACCTAACCCTTTTAGGCCTGTGTAAAATGCTTTGCCTTGATTTGCTTTTGTAAATTCTTCAACAAACTGCATTAAATAAGGATCTTGAGCAATCATAAAGGTGGTAATTGGAATATGTAATTTCCGGGCCTGCTGTGCCATAGCATAACATTTATTAGTAATATGCGAATTGAGACCATTACTATCTTTATAATAAGTGCCATCTGCTAACTTTAAACAACTTGGCTTGCCATCTGTTATCATAAATATTTGCTTATTGGTATGTCGTTTCCGCCTCAATAAGTCCATGGCTAATTGCAATCCTGCAACAGTATTTGTGTGATAAGGTCCTACATGTAAATACGGTAAATCTTTAATTTTTATTGGCCACGCATCGTTTCCAAAAACCAAAATATCAAGTGTGTCTTTAGGGTAGCGAGTGGTTATTAATTCGGCCAAAGCCATAGCCACTTTTTTAGCAGGTGTAATCCGATCTTCTCCATAAAGAATCATGCTATGACTAATGTCAATCATTAAAATTGTACTCATTTGCGATTTATGGGTGGTTTCTTCAACCACCAAATCATCTTCTGTTAAATTGAAATTTCCAATTCCATTATTAATTTGGGCATTCCGAAGACTTTCCGTAATGTTCACTTTATCCAAACCATCACCAAATTGATAATTTCTAAACTCGCCTGTATGCTCATCTCCTATTCCAATACCTTTACTCTTATGACTTCCGCTACCGCTCCTTTTTAAATTTCCGAATATTTGTTCTAATGCAGATTGTCGAATAGCACGTTCTGTTTTTGCAGTAATAGCCGTTCCATTTTTACCATCAGGACGGATTTCTTCTCGAATGTAACCTTTCGCTTTTAGGTCGGCTATAAAATCTTCAATGGTATAATCTGGTGTTGTTAATTTATATTCTTCATCTAGTTGTTTGAGCCAATCTATAGCTTCATCAAAATCACCCGAAGTATGGGTAATTAACTCTTTGAAAATATCAAAAAGTTTTTCAAAAGGGCTTTGTGAAGGCGATTCATATGGTTTAAATATGAAGCCTTTTTTGTGTATATTTTCTTTTTTCATGCAATCTAAAAATACGACAAATTTTACTCAAATTACAGTACTTAACATCTATTTAAGTTTTCTTGCTTAACTTTAAGGCAAACTAAAAAACCAAAAATGAAGAAACGATTTTTCTTACTGTTCTTAATTATTTCAATTTCAGGGTTTTCGCAAGACTTTAGCCTTGATTTAGTCAAAAACATGAAACCCAGAAATATTGGTCCAGGCGGTATGTCTGGTCGTGTTACTGCTATTGATGTTGTTCATTCAAATCCAGACATTATGTACGTTGGTACAGCTTCAGGTGGTTTATGGAAATCGACTTCCGGTGGCATAAAATGGGATCCTATTTTTGATAATGAAGTTACGGCTTCTATTGGTGCTGTTGCTATTCAGCAATCTAATCCAAGTATTATTTGGGTTGGAACTGGTGAAGGAAACCCCAGAAACAGTTTAAATGGTGGTTACGGTATTTACAAATCTTTAGATGGTGGAAAAAACTGGCAATCTATGGGTTTGGAAAAAACGCGACACATTCATCGTGTCATTATTGATCCAACAAACCCAGACGTGGTGTATGCTGCTGCCATTGGATCGCCTTGGGGAGAACATCCTGAACGTGGCGTTTATAAAACGCTTGATGGTGGTAAAACATGGAAACAAATCCTGTTTACTAATAATAAAACGGGTGCTGCCGATTTAATTATGGATCCTTCAAATCCCAATAAATTAATTGCTGCCATGTGGGAACACAAACGCGATCCTTGGTTTTTTAATTCTGGTGGTGAAGGTTCTGGAATGCACATTACTTTTGACGGTGGTGATACGTGGAGAAAAGTTACTGAAGATGACGGCTTTCCTTCTGGAAATTTAGGTAGAATTGGTGTTGCCATAGCGCCAAATAAGCCGGATATTATATATGCTTTGGTTGAAGCTAAAAAAAACGCACTCTATAAAAGTGAAGATGGTGGTTTTAAATGGCAAAAAATAAATGATAAGAATGATATTGGAAACAGGCCATTTTATTATTCTGAAATTTACGTTGATCCGCAGAATGAAAATCGTGTGTATTCTGTATTTACTTATGTAAATGTGAGTGAGGATGGCGGAAAAAATTTCAAACAACTCATGCCTGCCTATGGTGTTGACAATGGAGTTCATCCAGATCATCATGCTTGGTGGATGCATCCAAATGATGGCAGTTTTATGATTGATGGAAATGATGGCGGTCTAAATATTACGCATGATGGTGGTAAAACTTGGCGTTTTATTGGAAATTTACCTGTAGCCCAATTTTATCATATTAATGTGGATAACGAATTTCCATATAATGTATATGGTGGCATGCAGGACAATGGCTCATGGCGAGGCCCTGCTTATGTTTGGCGTGCACAAGGCATTAGAAATAGTTATTGGCAAGAAATTAGTTTCGGTGATGGTTTTGATGTGGTGCCAGACAAAGACGATTCTCGTTTTGGTTGGACAATGAGTCAAGAGGGCTCGGTAAGCAGATATGATTGGGAAACTGGAAATAATTATACCGTTAAGCCAATCCATCCAGATCCAAATGTAAAATTACGCTTCAATTGGAATTCTGCCATAAATATGGATCCTTTTCATAACAGTACCATTTATTTTGGAAGTCAGTTTGTCCATAAATCTACTGACAAAGGCGAAACTTGGACTATTATTTCAAACGATTTAACAACTAACAATCCCGAAAAACTAAAACAAAATGAAAGTGGTGGGTTAACCATGGATGCAACAGGTGCTGAAAACCACTGTACGATTTTAGTTATTGAGCCATCACCTATTGAAAAAGATATGCTTTGGGTAAGTACAGATGATGGTCGTGTACATGTTACTAAAAATGGTGGTGAAACTTGGACAGACGTTTCAAAAAATATCAAAGGCTTACCTGCTGGTAGTTGGATTCCACAAATTAAAGCATCTAATAAGAATAAAGGTGAAGCTTTATTAATTGCCAATGATTACCGTCGATTTAACTATGAACCATACGCTTACAGAACAACAAATTATGGTAAGACATGGACGCGTATAGTAGGTAGCAATGATGTTGAAAGTTATACGCTTTCAATTATTGAGGATTTAGAAGAACCCAACTTACTATTTTTAGGAACCGATGATGGGTTATACATATCCATAGATGCTGGAAATAAATGGACCAAATGGACTGAAAATTTCCCAACCGTTTCTGTTAAAGATTTAGTTATTCACCCAAGAGAACACGATTTAGTAATCGGAACTTTTGGTCGTGCCGCTTGGGTTCTAGATGATATTAGACCATTACGAGCTATGGCAAAAAACAAACAATTGCTTACCAAAAATTTAGAACTATTTAGTCCTCCTATTGCTTATCAAGCAGCATACCAGCAACCAACTGGGAGTCGCTTTGGAGCAGATGCTATGTATCATGGTGAAAACCGAGGATATGGTGCAACGCTTTCCTATTTTGTAAAAGTGGATACCACACGTACAAAAGAAGCAAAAAAGTCAGAATTTAAAGAATCAAACTCTGATGACAATGAAACAGAAGATAATTTAGAAATAGAAGACAATTCTAATACTGAAGAAAAACCAGTTACAACCAAAGATTCCATCACCTTACAATTTTATGATGGCGAACGACTAATACGAACTTTAAAGCGTAAAACACCAAAAGAAACAGGTGTACATAAGTGGACATGGTATATGGATGAAGCCGGTGTTTCGCGCGCCTCTCGTTCAATTAGAAAACAAAAAAATGAACCAGGTGGTGTTTCTGTTAAGCCAGGAATCTATCGTGTTGTTATGACTTATGGAGATGAAACTTCAGAAAAAAATATTACTGTGCAATCGGATCCACGACTAACTGTGTCACAAGCCAATATTGATGCCATTTATAACACATCTAAACGGTTAGAGCAACTACAAGAAACAATGGCAGCTGTTGTAAAACAGCTTGTGGAAAGTAAAAATATTGCCGATAAATATGCGTCCGATTTAAAGAAACTTGATAAAGAACAATACAAAGATGCCATTAAGGAATCTAAAGAGGTTTCCGATAAAATTGATGACCTCATCAATTTATATTTAGGTAAACCAGATAAACGCCAAGGCATTACAAATTCAGATGAAATTCCTGTAAGTAGTAGGTTGGGAACTGCAAGTTGGTATACGCAATCAAGAAAGAATGGTATTACAGCTACTGAAAACACACTTATAAAACATGCCTCTGATGCTTTAAATGAAGCTATAACTAAAACAAATACATTTTATTCAGAGACTTGGAACACGTATCAATCAACTATGGAAAAATTAGAACTCAATCCATTTAAACCTGTAAAGATGTTTTAATAGAATTATTATTAATATGTTGAAAATGCTTTGATCTGACGATTAAAGCATTTTTTTTAATCCACTCGTTTTAAACCTTCTAAATCTGTAATGGTTATATGCTTCCCGGAAGTCGCTATCAAACGTTCTTTTTTAAATTGTGATAAAATACGAATAGCAGATTCTGTAGCAGTACCAACAATACTGGCATAATCCTCACGAGATAAAATAACATTTAGCGCTCCAGAAGCATCCGTCCCAAATACCTTTTGAATGTAAATTAATGTTTCTGCCATACGTTGTTTAACGGTTTTTTGAGCCATATTAATCAAATCGTCTTCTGCACTTCGTAAGTCTTTTGCTAAACTCTGAAGAACATCAAATGAAAAATTCTGATTTTCATGAAGTGGTGTTACAATTTGATCTTTGGGCACAAAACACAACTCAATATCGTTTAATGCTACAGCGCTTAAATTAGTACGTTCATCACTAATAACAGAACGCTGCCCTAAAAGCTCCCCTTTGCCAAGCAATTTAACAGTATGGTCTTTACCATTAGCACTCAACTTGGTTAATTTGCAAACGCCACTTCGTACGCAATACACGCCGTGTAAAGATTCTCCTTCATCAAAAATAATATCACCTTTTTTATAATAACGCGTTGTTTTACAAGCTGATACTTTTCTCAATTCTTCACTAGTCATGGACTGCAATGAATTTAATTGCTTTGCAATACACTGTTCACATTTACTCATACCTAAAAATTAATTTAATTTCAAAAATACGGAAAACATGATAAAAATCATATTAAAAGAATGCTTATATTCTACCTTTGCAATAGGTATAAATGAGCAAATTTTATGGAACAACATAACTGTTTCCACTGTGGTGATGTATGCGATACAGAACAAATTAGTTTCGATGAAAAACTATTTTGTTGTAATGGCTGTAAAACGGTTTATGAAATTTTTTCAGAGAACGATTTAACCTGTTATTACGATTTACAAGCAGCTCCTGGTTCTGCTCCAAAAGAAATTCAAGGTAAATACGATTTTCTTTCCAAAGAAAACATTATTGAAAAACTAACGGAGTTTAATGATGGACACATTCAGATTACAACCTTGTACATTCCACATATACATTGTAGTTCTTGCATTTGGATTTTAGAAAATCTAAATAAGCTTAATAGTAATATTACAGCTTCACAAGTAAATTTTGGAAAAAAGAATGTGCGTATAACCTATAAGGCTACAAATTTTTCCTTAAAAGAGGTGGTTTTACTTTTAAGTGCTATTGGATATGAACCTTATATTTCACTTGATGATTTTAAAACCGGAAAAGAACATGTTAATCGCTCCTTAATCTACAAACTTGGGATAGCAGGTTTTGCATTTGGAAATGTCATGTTTTTGTCATTTCCAGAATATTTTGAAGTTGGCGAATTCTGGATTGAACAATACAAACACCTTTTTAGATGGCTCATGTTTGCATTTTCCTTACCGGTTGTGTTTTATGCTGGACGTGATTATTTTACATCAGCTTATAAAGGATTACGATCCGGACTACTTAATATTGATGTTCCTATAGCTTTAGGACTTACCGTTCTTTTTGTAAGAAGTACAGTAGAAATTATTTTAGATATTGGTTCTGGTTTTTTTGATAGTTTAACGGGTTTAGTTTTCTTTTTACTATTAGGGAAATTTTTTCAACAAAAAACCTATTCATTTTTATCGTTTGAGCGCGATTACAAATCCTATTTCCCAATTGCAATAACTAAAATTTCGGAAGGCATAGAAACACCTATTCAGGTTTATGACATTAAAAAAGGGGACAGACTGCTTATTAGAAACCAAGAACTCATTCCTGTAGATGGCATCTTAATTAATGGCAAAGCAAAAATTGACTATAGTTTTGTAACAGGTGAGTCTGATGCTGTTACAAAACTTTCAGGCGACAAGCTTTTTGCTGGAGGCAAACAAACTTCTGGTGTAATGGAGATGGAGGCCTTAAAATCGGTTGAACAAAGTTATTTAACGCAATTATGGAGTAACGATGTTTTTAATAAGAACAAAGAGGATGGTTTTACAACTTTAACAAATACTATTAGTAAACGATTTACTATTGCCGTTTTAAGCATTGCTTTTATTGCAACAACCTTTTGGTTAGTTGTGGATTCAACTAAAGCCATGAATGTTTTTACCGCAGTTTTAATTATTGCATGCCCTTGCGCTATTGCTCTTTCTGCTCCATTTACACTAGGTAATTTATTACGAATTTTTGGAAAGCTAAAGTTCTACTTAAAAAACGCTTCTGTTATAGAACAATTAGCATCTATTAATACTATTATTTTTGATAAAACAGGAACCATTACATCTAATAAACAAAGTTCTGCTATTTATCATGGCGATGCATTAAACGCCTCGGAAGAATTATTATTAAAAAACACATTAAGGGGTTCTAATCACCCTTTAAGCCGCACACTTTATGACATTCTTGATGAGCACGATATAATTACACTTAATCATTTTGAAGAACATTTAGGGAAAGGTATTGAAAGTATTCACCAAAACGATAGTATGAAAATTGGTTCAGCTAGCTTTGTTGGTCTTGAGCAGGATGTGTCTATTTTAAATACAACCGTTCATATTAGTAGTAATAATAAATACAAAGGAAAATATACCTTCTATAATAGCTATAGAAAAGGGCTTTCAAAATTATTTAACTCTTTAAAAAGCAATTATGATTTAGTAATCCTCTCTGGTGATAATTCGGGTGAACTAGAAAACTTAAAGAAACTATTACCCAGTAAAACGAAATTAATATTTAATCAAAAACCTGATGATAAATTAGACTATATAAAATATCATCAGTCTGAAGGTGCTAAAGTTTTAATGATTGGAGACGGATTAAATGATGCAGGTGCATTAGCTCAAAGTGAAGTTGGCATCGCTATATCAGAAAATGTAAATGTTTTTTCTCCAGCTTGTGATGCTATTTTAGATGCTTCAAAATTTAATCAATTATTTCGCTATATAAGTGCTTCCAAACAAGCTATTAAAATTATTAAGTGGAGTTTTGTGTTATCATTCTTTTACAATATTATCGGTTTATATTTTGCTGTTACAGGTCAATTAGAACCAGTTATAGCAGCAATTTTAATGCCGTTAAGCTCCATTAGTATTGTTGTTTTTACCACAGTAGCAACCAACATTATAGGTAGGAAATTAGAATGATTAAAAATAGGCAAATATGATTTTTATCATATTTTTAAGTATATTAAGAGAGTATTTTTGAACCATAACTTCTATTAGGTATGAGTGTTATTTACATATTATTGAGTATCAGTATTGTAGTAGCTATTGGCTTTTTTGTCGCTTTTATTTTAGCGGTAAAAAGTGGTCAGTTTGATGATGATTACACACCATCAGTTAGAATGCTATTTGAAGACGAGCTCGTTAAACAAAACCCAGAACAAACAATTAAAACCAAAAAGACTAATTAAAAATTATGGAAGTACAACAATTCTATTACGACAATAAGATCGTTAAAAATTTCCTCTACGCTACCATACTTTGGGGAGTTGTAGGTATGCTTGTAGGCTTACTTTTAGCATTTATGTTTTTATTTCCCAACTTAACAGATGGTATTTCCTGGTTAAGCTTTGGTAGATTAAGACCTTTGCACACAAATGCTGTTATTTTCGCTTTCGTTGGAAACGCCATTTTTGCGGGTGTATACTATTCCACACAGCGTTTATTAAAAGCTAGAATGTATAGCGATCTTTTAAGCAAAATCAACTTTTGGGGTTGGCAATTAATTATTGTAGGTGCGGCAATTACGTTACCATTAGGGTTTTCTACCTCTAAAGAATATGCCGAATTAGAATGGCCATTCGATATTGCAATCGCATTAATTTGGGTTGTTTTTGGTGCCAACCTTATCGGAACCATGATTAAGCGAAGACAGCGCCATTTATATGTAGCTATATGGTTTTATATTGCCACATTTGTTACTGTTGCTGTTCTTCACATATTTAATAGTTTAGAATTACCTGTTAGTTTTACAGGAATGAAAAGCTACTCGGTTTACGCTGGCGTGCAAGATGCATTGGTACAATGGTGGTATGGACATAATGCGGTGGCATTTTTCCTAACAACACCTTTTTTAGGTTTAATGTATTATTTTGTACCAAAAGCAGCTAACAGACCTGTTTACTCCTATCGTTTATCCATTATACACTTCTGGTCTTTAATTTTCATTTACATCTGGGCTGGACCGCATCACTTACTTTATACAGCACTTCCTGAATGGGCACAAAATTTAGGTGTCGCATTTTCAGTTATGTTATTAATGCCTTCTTGGGGTGGTATGATTAATGGTTTATTAACATTACGTGGTGCTTGGGATAAAGTTCGTACAGATCCTGTTTTAAAATTCATGGTAGTCGCTATTACTGGATACGGTATGGCTACTTTTGAAGGCCCAATGCTATCATTGAAAAACGTAAATGCTATTGGACACTTTACAGATTGGATTATTGCTCACGTGCACGTAGGTGCATTAGCATGGAATGGTTTTCTAACCTTTGGTATGATTTACTGGTTAGTACCTCGTTTATTTAAAACAAAATTATTCTCTATTGGTTTAGCCAATTTCCATTTCTGGATTGGAACATTAGGTATTATTATGTATGCTTTACCTATGTATGTTGCTGGTTTTACACAAGCAAGTATGTGGAAACAATTTAATCCAGACGGTACTTTAGTTTATGGTAACTTTTTAGAAACAGTTACTGAAATTATGCCAATGTATTGGATGCGTGCAATAGGTGGAACCCTATATTTAACAGGAATGTTAGTGCTGGTTTACAATGTTATTGTTACCATTAAAAATGGTAGTAAAGTAACAGACGAATTAGCTGAAGCTGCTGCACTACAAAATGTTTCTAAAAGCCGTGTTGGAGGTGAAGGATGGCACACGTGGTTGGAAAGAAAACCAATCAAGTTAACAATTTATGCTACTATTGCTATTTTAATAGGTGGTATTGTACAAATTGTACCAACTATTATGGTAAAATCTAATATACCAACAATTAGTAGTGTTAAACCTTATACGCCTTTAGAATTAGAAGGACGTGATATTTATATCCGTGAAGGATGTGTTGGTTGCCACTCGCAAATGGTAAGACCTTTTAGAAGTGAAGTAGAACGCTATGGTGATTACTCGAAAGCCGGAGAGTTTGTTTATGATCATCCGTTCCTTTGGGGAAGTAAACGTACAGGACCAGATTTACACCGTGTTGGTGGTAAATATTCTGATAATTGGCATTTTAACCATATGTATGATCCACAAAGCACCTCTTCAGGTTCCATCATGCCATCTTATAAATGGATGATTTTAAACGAACTTGACAAATCGAGTACCGAGGCAAAAATGGAAGTAATGGTAACATTAGGTGTTCCATACACGGAAGAAGATATAGCAAATGCACAACAGAGCATGTTAGATCAAGGTACTCAAATTGAAAAGAATTTATATGCTGATCCAGATTTTGCTTCCACCTATGAAGCCGATAAAGCTGCAGGTGGTGAAGATTTTGTTGAAATGCGCAATCGTGAAATAGTCGCCATTATTGCTTATTTACAACGTTTAGGAACAGATATAAACGTGACCGATTTAGAAGAATAACCCTTAATAAAAGAAACTATGTTAAAGTTTGTAAAAAATCATATGGAGAGTATTTCGGGCATTGAGATTTATCCAATTATCTCTTTACTCATATTTTTCATCTTTTTTGTAGTCTTATTTTGGTGGGTTGTAACCGCTAAAAAAGATTATATAGATACTGTTAGTAATATCCCTTTAGATAACAACCAAAACCACGAAGAACTATGAGACAATTAATTCCAGCTTGGATAAGGATACCCGTTATATTTTTCTTAATTGCTGGATTGGCAGAATACTTTATTGATTCTGGTAACCAACCAGCTTTTATTGAGCAACCATTAGTTATGCTATTCTTAATATTTGTTTTAATATTATTAATCGGTATTGAAGCCATTGTTAGTTCAATGGACAATATTCTATACCAAAGCCTAGATGCTGAAGGTCAAGCACGTTATCATGCTAGAAAAGTTAAAACACCAAAAGTTATTACTTGGTTTCAGGAAACTTACAAAAAATTATTAGGTTCAAAACCAATGGAAGAAGAGCATGATATTATCCTAGATCACAACTATGATGGTATTCGTGAATTAGATAATAACTTACCACCTTGGTGGATCTATAGTTTTTATGCATCTATTGTTTTTGCAGCCGTATATTTAGTAAGATATCATGTTTTTGATGGTAAAAATCAATACGATGAATTAGAAACAGAATACGCACAAGCTGCTATTTCAATCGAAGAGTACAAGAAAAATGCTAAAGATTTAGTGGATTTCAATACCGTAGAAGTCTTAACCAGTGCTGCAGACATTAAAGCAGGTCAGGCTATTTTTGAAACTAATTGCGTCGCTTGTCATATGGCTGATGGTGGTGGTGGTATTGGCCCAAATCTAACCGATAAGTATTGGATTTTAGGTGGTGGTATTAAAAATGTATTTAAAACCGTATCTGAAGGTGGTAGAAATGGTAAAGGTATGATTTCTTGGAAACAAAGTTTAAAACCTGCAGAAATGGCTCAAGTTTCAAGCTATGTTTTAACGTTTCAAGGGACAACACCTGCTAACCCAAAAGAAGCTGAAGGTGATATTTGGGTGGACGAAAATGCGCCAGCAGAAGATATTCCAACAGAGGCTATAGAGGTTAAAACAGATTCAGTCATATCTATTGAGAATTAAGTTAGGTAACTTAAAAACAAACAAAGGTGGAAAGTCCGGAAAACGAATCGTTTAGAGACACGATTGGCACATTAGATGACCAAGGTAAACGAGCCTGGGTATACCCTAAAAAGCCAAGTGGTCGCTATTATGAATGGCGCAAAATTGTTAGCTATATACTATTAGCGTTCCTATTTGCTGCGCCATTTATAAAAATTAATGGTAACCAATTTTTAATGTTTAACATATTAGAAAGGCGGTTTAATATTTTTGGATTTCCTTTTTGGCCACAAGATTTTTACCTTTTTGTTATTTCCATGTTAATAGGCGTTATTTTTATTGCCTTATTTACTGTTGGTTTTGGTCGCATATTTTGTGGTTGGATTTGCCCACAAACTATTTTCTTGGAAATGGTTTTTAGACGAATTGAATATTGGATTGATGGTGATAGAAACAAACAACGAAAATTAGACAAGCAAGAATGGAATGCTGAAAAAATAAAAAAAAGATTACTTAAATGGTTTATATTTCTGGTTATTTCATTTTTAATTGCTAATATATTTTTAGCATATTTAATTGGTAGCGATAAACTACTACTTTACATTAAAGAAGGGCCAACAGAACATTTAGGAACTTTATTTCCATTGTTAATTTTTACGGCTGTTTTCTATTTTGTCTTTGCCTGGTTTAGAGAACAGGTCTGTATTATTGCCTGTCCTTATGGCCGACTACAAGGTGTTCTTTTAGATAACAAATCGATTGTAGTAGCATACGACCATAAACGTGGAGAATCTGAAAATGGTAGAAAAAAATTCCGAAAAAATGAAGACCGTGAAGCTCTAGGATATGGCGATTGTATAGATTGTTTGCAATGTGTTCATGTTTGTCCAACTGGTATTGACATTAGAAACGGAACGCAACTAGAATGCGTAAACTGTACTGCTTGTATTGATGAATGCGATCATATCATGGAAAGTATAAATCTTCCAAAAGGCTTAATACGCTATGCTAGTGAAGATGAGATTGAGAAAAAAGAAAAATTTAAATTAACACCTCGATTAAAAGGTTATATAGCTGTTTTGGTTATTTTAGTAGGTGTTTTAACGGGATTATTATTACTTCGAAATGATGTTGAAGCCAACGTATTTAGATTACCTGGCCAGCTATACGAACATAAAGAAGGCTCTATTATTAGTAATGTATTTACCTACAAATTAGTAAATAAAACAACTAAAGAAATAGAAAACATTACTTTCAAACTACGTAAATATGAAGGGACAATAAATGTTGTTTCAAATTCACAAACGTTTAACGTTCCTCCTCAAGGGCTATCTGAAGGAACCTTATTTATTGAAATAGATCAGAAAGCTTTAAGTGGAGATAAGAATAAATTAATGATTGAAGTTTATAGCAATGATGACCTTATTGAAACCACAACGGTTAACTTTTTAGGCCCTCGCAGTTATAGATAATTTAGATTTTAAAAGTATTAACTAAAAAGAGACTCCCACTTTAGTGGGAACAAAACAGATGAAAATAAACTGGGGAACAGGAATGGTATTGGCTATGATTGGATTTATATCCTTCATCATGTTTTTTGTAATCAAAATGAGTACAAATGATAAGTACCAGCATGATTTAGTAACCGAAGATTATTACCAACAAGAATTGAAAGTTCAAGGTAATATGGAACGCGAACAAAAGGGAAATAAACTTTCTCAAAACATTCGTTTAAAACAAACCGAAGAAGGTATTCTTATCATTTTTCCAGATTCGTTAAACATTTCAGATATAACCGGAAAAGTGTTCCTTTATAGACCATCTAATAAACAATTTGATTTTGAAACACCTATTTCTTTATCAAATCAAAATTTGCTCATACCTGACAATCGTTTGTTAGGTGGTCGTTGGAACCTTACTGTAGATTGGCAATATAAGGGAAATTCCTATCGCTTCAAAAAAGAAATAACGTATTAGCATGTTATGGTCAGCACTTGTTTTAGGATTACTAGGTAGTTTTCACTGCGTTGGTATGTGTGGTCCTATAGCTTTTATGCTGCCTGTTGACCGTAGTAATTCCACCCGAAAAATAACCCAAATCACTCTGTATCATGTAGGTAGAATTCTTGCTTACAGTCTCATTGGTCTTGTTTTTGGACTAATTGGAAAAAGCTTATATATCTTTGGACTTCAACAACAACTCTCAATTATAATTGGTGTATTAATGATCGTTGCTATACTTATTCCCTACAAAACATTTAATAAGTATAATTTTTCTAAACCGCTTCATAAGGTTATTTCTAAAATTAAATCTGGTTTGGGCGCAGCCCTTAAAAAGAAAACAGCTGATACTTTTTTAACCATTGGTTTTCTAAATGGATTTTTACCTTGTGGATTGGTATATATGGCTGTTTTTGGTTCTTTAGCTAGTGCAAATGCGTTTCAAGGCGCACTTTATATGTCTTTATTTGGATTGGGTACTATTCCTTTAATGACGACTGCTATTTATTTAGGAAAGTTTCTAAATGCTACCATAAAACAACGCATCCAAAAAGCCATTCCTATTTTTGTTGTCATTATTGGATTATTATTTATTCTTCGTGGTTTGGGTCTCGGTATCCCTTACCTCTCTCCTGCTCCAATTGTAGAAACAGTTTCAAATGAAATAGACTGTCATTAACTACCTATTAGCTTGTTAAGTTTTACTAAAATTTTAAACTTAAATAGGCGCCATTAAGGCAAACAAACCACTATCATACAACAACATGTAACAGATTAATAGTATTAAAAGAGTTTGGGTATCAATAAAACCATAACTATAATGAAACTCCCAAATTTTAACCTGACTTGCTCTTATAAAAAAAGCTTCCAATATAACTTGAAAGCTTTCTCAATACAATTAGTCTTTATAAATATTTAAAATACATAAGAAACATTTATATAAAAGTTTCGACCTTGACGTGGAATATTATTCCAGTCTGCATAGGTAGAATAGTTGGCATCTAAAATATTCTCAACACCATATTTAAAAACCATTTTGTTGTTTTTTAAATAAAGAATATTTCCTAAATTCAAGTTTAAAACAGCATAAGCTGAAGTCTTATCTTCACCATAAAAACTACTGTAACGACTTTGGTTTCCGTTACCTTCTAACTGCAATGCTACGTTAAATTTGTTGGTATTATAAGCCACTTCCGCCAAGTAAGAAAACGGTCTGATTAGCGGTAGATTTTCACCATTACTTCCAGAGCCATAATTATATCCAACAGTTGCATTAGCTGATAGTTTTTCAGTTAAATCATAGCTCATATTTAAAAACACATCAAAAATAGACGCGTTATCTAATGCATTATAAATACGAACACCATTGGCACCAATAGTCATGGCACTTAAATTTGGATCTATTTCGCCAATAATATAATCCATGATGTAAAAATAAGAAGCCTCTATACCCACTTTAAAACGATTTTTATAATAGTTTGCTTTTGCGTTAACTTCTACAGATTTTTCGTTATTTAAAGTTGGATTTCCAATGTAATCATAATTATCAAAACTGTTAAATAGAAAAAAACCATAGCCTTCACTTACTGATGGCGCACGCTCTCCGTAACCTAACCCAAAGGAGGCATCGTAGGTTTTAGTTTGCAATTGATAATCAGCAGCCACACTCATTAAAAACCGATTTTTACTATCGGTTAGTTCTGGATAAAAAATTTGTAAACTTTCTAACCCAACTTGTTCGGCAATGGTATTATTATGAAAACCAAATCTAGCTGAAGCTGTTAGTGTTTCTTTATCACTTAGGGAGATAGCATCTTTGGCAAAAATTCCTGAATATAAGGTTCTAATATCTGGCCACGTATACATAAACATAGCTGGTTGATTAGAATCGTTTGGGTACATGGTCATTTCAGCAACAGAACGATTATAAAATCCGTTCAAATTAATTAAGATATCGTGCTTTTCATCTTTAAAGCCTACTTTACTATAAAAACCATAAGTATCACTCCATCCTGGCATATCCATACGAATAGGCACATCAGGACGTTTAGAATCGTCCATAATATGCGTAATGGTATTAAAATATAATTTAGATTCCCATGATTTTACAAATGTAGTATCATTTTTATACGTATGGGTTAACGATGCAATTAACGCTTCGGCTAATGATACGTCCATTGGTAACGCAGGATACCCAACATCCGTTGCTTTATCATAAATTAAGTTGGCATCTATTGCATGTTTCTCGTTTAATTTATAACCTCCTTGAAGAGATACATTGTATTTTTCAAATTGCGAATATAAAACCTCTTCATTATTTCCAGCATCGTAATTATCTGATTTTCTATAAATACCATCAGCGTTTAAATAAAATTTATTACCTGAATATTCTAAATCCAGTCCTGCTGTTCGGTAATTTCCGTTAGTTTCATAGCCTAAATCTGCACTAGATTTAAAACCAAAATCGTAAAATTTAGATTGTGGTAATTGTAAATCGATACCACCACCTACACAATGACCATTTTCTGCACCTTCCTGACCAGAACCTATATTTACTTTTTCTAAATTAGAAACATCAACATAAGAGGTTATTGGGTCCATTTTATCTGTACAAGCTCCAAATATTTGCATGCCATCGATAGTAACATTCAAACGCTCGCTAGTCATGTTGTTCATGGTTGGTTCCCAGGCATAATTTCCACGCTTTATCATGGTGATTTTATTGGATTTCTCTAAATAATCATCCACACTAGACAACGTTTTTTCTTGTCTGTAATTACTTAATTTGCGCTGTCCAATTACTATTACTTCTTGGAGTTGCGTGGTGTCTTTTTCAACTATAGCCTCTGGTTCTTGTGCATACACAGCCGCACTGAACAACAAGCCTATGCAGTATATTACATACTTTTTCATAGCTTAATAGTGTTTTGAGTAACCTATAGATAGTTAACTAAACAGTTACCACCTATAGGTTTTAATAAGTTCTGAATTAAAATTCAAGCTCTAAATAAAGGCTACTTTGAATGTTGTCCTCTGTAACAGCTTCACCTTTAAGAATATCGCCTTCCGTATTCATTAGTTTTAAATTTAACACCCAATACCCTGTCATGGTCAATGTTAAATTTGCATGATACATATTATCGGCAGAATTATAGGTTAAATTGGTATTGTTTGGTGAACTGTGATTACCCATTCCAGGCATTCTTGGATCTAATGACAATGTAAAATCCTGAACTACAGGAAAAGACATCATGCTTTCCATTTCATAAACACCAACCACCAATTCGTTGTTTCCAATAATTGGGTTTTTTGGTTCTATCATGGCAACAACATATCGTTTGTTATCACTTCCCATAAAACTAGAGACGTTTTGATCATCATTTTGCATGACTGTAATAGCTGCCGTCGATGAATAATCCATATCATTAATAGTGTAATTCACCGTTAACGACCAGCCTGTACCATCTTCAAAAGCCATTTGGTATATTATGTTACCTGAATATACGGTATCTTTTCCTGGTTCTTTTATTGGATTGGTGTTTGGACAGGAATGTTGCATAGTAGGCATTTGCATTACAGGCATCCAGCTTACAGAGGCATTTTCTATGTAAGTATCTGTTGTATTATCTTTAATTCTAATACTAATAGCGTTGTAGCCTGTATAAAAACGGCCAGAAGCTGTATACAATTCTATAGTATGGTCATTATTTGTTATCTCTTGAACCTTGTTTAAACCTTCTACTTCGTTGACAATGGGTGCTTCGTAATTACTATCATCTTCGGAGCAAGCTACTGTAAATAAAGCAATTAGCAGCGCTAGTAATATATATTTTAGTTTCATTTTTTGTTTTTTTAAATTTTAGAATAGGCACAACTATTACTGTAACAATCTGTTATTAAAACTGTGTTACGTATTATAATTTGTGCTGAAATTAGGCTATAAAAAAGCAACTCTACATTCTTTTTGAGTGTAGAAATGGAAAAAAACAATATGTTTTTTAAACGAAAAACTAACTAAAATCTGGAGGAGGTGTTTCCACGGATAACGACTGATTGTCGAGCCTTGGTGTATAAGAATATATGGAAATAGCTGTACGATTTACAGGCTCTAATAATTCTGCAATAGTATTAATTTCTGAAACAAAGAACACATCTAATGACTGGCGTTTTACCGTATTTTGAAGAGGAGATTTCCCATTAGTTCCGGTTTCGTTTTTGGCTAATTGCGTTTTTAAATGACATTTACCATTACAACCTTGCTGATCATCTTTTTGAATACAAAGCGTTTTAGCAATAAAATCTTGGTTTAAAACAAAATCACTAACAATAACCAATGAATTGATGTTATGGGCTAACACAATTAAAGTTAGCACGTACGCGGTTATAATATGTGATAATCTCTTTATCATGATACAAATTTAATAAATCACCTGTAACTTAAACATGATATAAATCACTTTTAATTATAAATTAAAATGTTTAAAATAAGCTTGAATTAAATCTTCTAAATTCGTTACAGCCTTTTTACATGAAATTAGATTGTTACTTTCCCGCAGCACACTTATTTCGTCTAACATGGGAACTAAAACAACATGTAATTGATCATGCGGATTTCCAGTCATGGTACAATTTTTAATGATATAACTAGTTTGTTTGGAAAGTTTTAAACCCAATTCTTGATAGTTTTCAGACCTTCTGGAATTGAACTGTTTGATGTGTGCATTCATATTTTTAACACCTTCATGTGTTTCTGCATTAACCAACCATTTTTCGTCATTATTTAAGGTTAATTGCAAGGTGTCTGAAATAGATGTTTTTTGATCTTCTGAAGCACTATTAGTTGCTCTAGATTCATTTTTACAAGTTAAAAACAGTACTGATAATACAGAAAGCGCGAATACAATGGGTTTCATAATTAAAAATCTTTTTTCTTTGACTTTTTAGCAATACGTAAAACAGGTAGAGCTACCCAAACTATTAGCATAGTAAACGAAACTATTAATCCGAAATTAGTGCCAAAAAATTGCTTAAAAACAGCTCCTGTATAACCTAATAAAGCAGAAATATCAAGCTTTAACAAGATGAGTGTACGCGACAAATCGACAGGATTTAAAACCGTTCCGATGAGCGATAATTTATCAAGTGGATAATCTTCGAAAAACAATAAAGACATTAAAAATAACCCATCGTAAATAACAGCCAAAAACAACCACATTAAAATTGCATAACCAAATCCTTTTATTTTGTTTTCATTAGATAAAGCTATATTGAAAGCTAAAGCTGTAAAAATAAGTGTAAGAAACACACCTGTAATTAATAACAAACTAAAATCCCAAATAGCATTGGACATAAATAATCCGTAAAAAACAAACGGAATCCCTAAACCTAAAATCAAACTCATAGACAATGAAATAGCAACACCTAAATACTGACCCAAGAATATGGATGAGCGTTTTAAAGGTTGTGCTAAAAGCAGTTCTGTAAACTCTTTAGAATTATAATAATACATAACCCCAAAAATAGTTCCAATAAGTGGCACTAAAATGATGATGACATTCATGAGTGTAATGACTGCTTTTGAAAGGTCATTATTAAGGAATAACAAAACAATTCCTAACAATAAGTAAAAAGCAAAGTACACGTAACTCCAACGGCTACGCATAAGATCGAAAAAACTATATTTTAATATTTTAAACATGATTTGTAGTTAAAATGGATGCAATGGCGTGTTCTAAATCTGGTTGATTGGTTTGTGTTTTAAGGGCAGGAATGGTGCCTTTAAAATAAATTTTCCCTTCTAATAGGAAAACAATTTCATCAGAAATTTCTTCCACAAAACTCATAATATGTGATGTAATTAAAACCGTTTTACCTTTTGCTTTTTCGGCTTTAATTAAGTCTTTTAATCTGATAAGCGCAATAGGATCTAAACCTGTTGTGGGCTCATCTAAAATAACTAAAGGACTGTCAAACATAAAGGTTAGTAAAATATTCACTTTTTGTTTGGTTCCACCAGACAGCTGTCCAAGTTTTTTATCAATAAACGGCTCTAATTTAAATAGTTCTATTAAAGACGCTTCATTGGTAGAATTTCCACGTAAGTCTTTAATCATGGTAATAAGCTCCTTTACTTTTAAGTTACTTGGAAAATTAGCTATTTGTGGTAAATAGTCTATTTGTTTTCTATAATTAGAATCCTTTTTTATGGATTTTCCATGAATAGAAATAGTTCCTTTATCTGGAATTACCATACCTAGAATAGACTTTATCAGTGTGGTTTTACCAGAGCCGTTTGGCCCTAATACGGCAAAAATACCACCTTCACCAATTTCTAAATCAAGTCCAGTTAAAACTTTGTTTTTACCGAATTTTTTATGCAGATCTTGAACACTTACCATGTTATTCTTTTAATTTTAGGGTTATTATCCAGTAAATTATCTGGTGTAAATACAGGCGATACTTTTTCAGAAAAATCAATAATATCAATAAACAAACTTCGTAATAAAATAATTGTTTCAGGCGTTCTATTCACAATGTATGAAAAGAGTTTTACGGGTCTGTAAGGCACATCGCCAAAGCCATTTTTATCTAAATCATAACCCGTATATTCACTCCAGTAATTACCATCAAATTCATTATCATTCACCTTACTATTATAAGCCATATCAAAAGAATTATACAAAAAATTATTTCCTGTAAAAGTATTGGTATAGCAAGCACCTAGCACTTTGATAGCCCAACCATTATTGATAAAGTTATTATGTATGTATTTAATGCGGTTGGAGCCTTCAGTATTAATACCTATAGTATTTTCTTCAAAGGTATTGTACATTATTTCAGCATCGTTTATTTCCTTTAGTAATAAACCATAAGACGCTGTTCCCCAATTTTCCCTAAAAATATTATTATACATTTTTATTTTTTTAGAAAACATAACCGCTACTCCTGCACCGTTTTTTTCGAATAAGTTATCCTGATAAATATCATCGTTAGAAAACATAAAATGCAAGCCGTAACGCACATTATGAGAACTAACATTGTTTTTAATGATACAGTTATCTGAAAATTCTAAATAAATGCCGTCTCGAACCCGTTGAACAAAATTATGTTCAATTTCTATATTATTACTGTACCAAAGCTGAATACCGTTACCCGAGTTATATTCTTCTTCGGCATCACCAATTATTTTGTTATGAAATACCTTACCATTATTAGATTTTTCAACATAAATACCAAAAAATAGTTTTTCTAAAACTAGATTTTTTATAACAAAATTCTCAACGCGTTTTAAGCGAATAGCTGCATAATCAGATGTGTAACTGGTTCCCACATTTTTAATAAAAAGACCGTCAACCGTGACACTATCTGCTGTTATTGTAATGATTTCGCCTTTCATTTCACCATCAATAACCGGATAGTCCTTACCAATTATGGTTAACGGTTTATTAACGAGTACATCTATTTCTTTGTATGTACCTTTTTCAATTATAATCGTATCATGTTCTTGAGCGGCATTAATTCCTCCTTGAAGCGTTTTAATATCGCAGGTTTTACAGACACGTATATTTTGAGAAAAAAGCGTGTTTGACAGAACTATTATGAGTATAGCCGAAAGTATATGGTGCTTTTTTAATGGCATCACAATTGTTTTTAGTGTTTAAATGAATTAAGAATTACTCTTGCAAATGGCGCAATAAAGCATCCCATGTATAGATATCACCACCTTGTTCTGATTGAACAGTTTCAGCTTCTTGCTTATTTTTAAAAGCTGTTAAAAAAGCACCCATTGGGCTTGGAATATTTTTGCTTATCAAAAATGTGGCCTGGGTAGCGTCAATTAACGTTTCAGGTTCGTTATAGTGATTGGTTAAGTATAATTGAATGTCCGCCTTATTAAATTCATCCATAAAATTAACCATACATTCTGAAGCATCAAACTTATAAACTTTAGCTTTTTGAGTTACAATTTCCGCTGCATGTACTTTATCTACAATGGTCATTTTGCAGTAATGACAAGCATCTTGACCGTAATTGATTGGATCTGACTTTACCGTACATGATGTACTGGCAAAACCCAGAAGGAGTATTAAAATAAAATGTTTCATTAGTGTTTAGTGTTTTAGTGTTTTTATTGTTGTAGGCTACTGTGTTGTTTTTTTTAGTGCTATTTTTCTACCTAACCAGAAAGCAACAAGTGTTAGTGACATACCAACAAACATTAAATAGCCGCCAATATGAGGCCAAGAATCTACATCAAAATTCAATAATTTTTGATACCCAATTAATGGTGGTTTATAGGACATTGGTGTGCCATCTGGATTTGTAACCTTAATAATAGCATGTGGATCTAGGTTGCTACCGTAATCTATTAACCAATTATTAAAATCGTACATACCAAGTACTCCCAATATAGACATTAATAGAAACCAACCCAAGAAAAATTTGTAGCTTACTTTTTCTAAAAAACCAAGTAAACCAATAATAACACCAAGAATTACCATACCTAAAATAACTTTAGGAAATACTGAAAACTCCCACATATCTTCAGGTTTTGGAATGGTTTTCATACCAATATAGTGGTTTAAACCATCTATATTTTGAAGATCATATTCCGTGATACCCTTAATACCGTTTATATAAATATCCATGCCTAATGGCTCTGGATATTGTGGAGCACCAAGCATGATATTCCAAAGCGGAAATTTAAAAAGTCCTAATAACAATAACGATCCAATTATCATTATAATGCCAGCCTTTTTCATAATTCTAATGTTTTAATATAACTATTCAGTTAAAGAAAGTGTTTTAAAAAAGAAAGGCGAGAGCGAAACATCAACTCTCGCCTTATTAGGAAAATAAACACTAAAACAAAATTCTCCTATTCTTTGCGTTATTATTCACCTAGAGACCAAGACAATTCTATATTAGAATCGGCTGGAGATACACGAATATATCCTTGCATTTCTTGGTGTAAGGCAGAACAGAAATCTGTACAATAAAATGGCCATACACCTACTTTTTTAGGTTCCCATGTTAAGGTTCTTGTTTGGCCTGGCATAATTAACAATTCAGCATTATTAGCACCTATCATTGCAAATCCATGAGGAACATCAAAATCTTGCTCTAAATTGGTTATATGGAAAAATACTTTGTCACCTACTTTAACACCTTCAATATTATCAGGTGAGAAGTGACTACGAATCATAGTCATGTACACATGAACATTTTTACCATCACGTACAACCTTGGTATCAGCATCACTCAATGCTTTTCTAGGGTGTTGATTTTCCGTTAACTTAAAGAATTTCTCTGATTTATCTTTAATAATTTCTGCAGGAATAGATGCGGCATAATGTGGTTCACCATGTGTAGGGAAATCATATAAAAGTTCCATTTTATCACCTGAAATATCATATAATTGTGCTGAATGCTCCATTTCTGGACCAGTTGGTAAATAACGGTCTTTTGTAATTTTATTCATGGCAAACATATATTTACCAAATGGTTTTCTGGAGTTTCCACCAGGAATTGTTAAGTGACCAACAGAATAATAAGTTGGTTTTCTATCCAACACCTCCCAAGTTCCTAATTTCCATTTTACAACTTCAGAAGAGATAAAGAAAGTTGTGTAGGCATTTCCTTGACCATCAAATTCTGTATGTAGAGGGCCTAAACCTGGCTGTTCTACTGAACCAGCTAACACATCTTCAAAGTTTAAAACAGGTATACCATATGCATCACCATCAAACTTTTTGTTTTCTATAGCATCAAGCATTTTTGTAAACGAGTGAACGGTTAAGTTTGCTGATAATTTACCGTTACCAACAATGTACTCACCTGAAGGATCTACGTCACAACCATGAGGGGATTTTGGTGTCGGTAATAAATAAACAGCACCAGGAACATCGGCAGGATTAACCACACGAACTTCTTTTTTCATAGTTGATGTAGCAGTATGTGTTTCATCGCTGTGTATATTGTGTGCATACTCTGTTGGCATCATGGTTCCACCACCATTATTTACATACTCTTCAATTTTTTTCCAGTTAATAGCTGCAATAAAATCTTTATCGTTTTGAGATGCATTTACTTCTAACAAACTATTTGCTTCTTCCGTGTTATAGGTAGTAAAGAAGAACCATCCGTGAGATTTTCCACGTCCTGGGTGCGATAAATCGTAATTAAAACCAGGCATAAGCACTTGGAATTTAATATCCATATGTCCATGTTCTGGATCAACGGTTATAAAAGTTAAAGCTCCTTTAAAGTTCCCTTTGTAGTCTTTTATAGACATATCTCTTTGTGGTACTGGAACTGAAAAACGTGTTCCTGCAACCACATATTCGGTGTTTTCAGTAATAAAAGATGAACTGTGGTTACCTGCACTGTTTGGAACCTCAATTATTTCTTCCGTTTCAAATGTTTTTAAGCTAATTCTAGCAATACGTGGTGTATTGTTACCATTAATAAAAATCCAACGACCATCTAACTCACCATTTGTTTGCGAAATATCTGGATGGTGTGCATCATCCCACGGTACAAAACCATAAGATGTTTCTAACATTGGCTTGGTTTCTTCAGAGTATCCATAGCCATTAGTTGGAAATTGAGAAAATACTGGAATTTCCTTAAACATACGACCAGAAGGCAACCCATAAACGGTTAAATTTCCGCTGTAACCACCTGACATAAATGCATAATGTGAATCATGCTCACCAGGTGCAACATATACTTTTTCGGCTGCACTAGAACCTAATGCACCCTTATCTGATGTTTGCGTTGAATTGTTGCAACTTGTAAAGGCAAGTGCCGCAACCATCAATCCCATTGATATTTTAAATCTGTTTTTCATTATTTATTTAGTTTTAAGTGTTTTCTAATTATTCTGTTGGTGGTAAAAGCACTTTGTCAATTACATGCACAATACCATTACCTGCTGAAATGCTAGCTATAATTTTTGCACCACCAATCATCGGTTCACCATCAACAACCTCAACGGCTACGTATTGATTATTTGCTTGTCCTAATTTTTTAAACTTGGTTAAAAAATCTTTGCTATAATTACCAGGTGTTACATGATACTTTAAAATATTTGCTAAAGCATTTTTGTTTTCTGGTTTCAACAAATCCTCAACAGTACCTTCTGGTAAAGCTGCAAACGCTTCGTTTGTTGGTGCAAAAACCATTAAAGGTCCTGCATTAACTAGCGCATTTTCTAATTGAGCGGCTTGAACTGCTGCCACTAAAGTTGTATGGTCTGCAGACCCAATAGCAATATCCAATACCGTTGGTGCACTTCCATCGTCTTCTATAAAAGCTTGACCTGTACGCTCTGTTGTTTCAGTTGCCTGTGTTTCAGGAGCTGATTGTGATGGTTCTGATTTTTCATTTTTACAACCTATAAAAAGAGATAGGCATAAAGCAGAAAAAAGTAATTTCTTGATTAGTTTCATAATGGGTTTATTTTAAAGTTCTGAAATATTCTAAAACGGCTCTTGCTTCTTCTTCTGTGAGATTTTGATTAGCCATTGGAGACCCATTAAATTCCATTAACAATTCTTTTGCTAACGGATCTTCTTTCACCATTTTTTCTGGAGCTAAAATCATGTTCATTACCCATTCTGGTGTTCTACGCTCCAAAATACCTGTTGGTGCTGGTCCAATAAATTTCTTGTCCACTCTATGGCAAGCAGTACACATTTTTTTGTAGATTTCTGAACCTTGGTCTGCCATGGCTTGATTTATCTCGGCATCCAATGTTACAGAAGTAATTGGCCCAACGCCTTTGTTAGTTAAATCAACTTTTTTTGAGGCAGGCACCGCTTCTTCTTTTTTAGTTGTAGTTTCTGTTTTTGGTGTTTTCTTTTCATAAGAGAAAGATTCTTTCTTCTTCTCTTCTTTTCCGCCACAACCTATTAAAGCAATTGCGAATAATACCGTCATTAATTTTAGTGATGTTCTCATAGTATATTTAAATTTATGCATCAAAAATATCAATAAAGACTTGCTTAAAATATGACAATTATCATATTTCGGATATTTTTATCTTATTTATTTTTTCATGCGGTTAACACCTTAATTTACAAATAAAAAAAAGAGGCAACCCCTAAAGGCTGACTCTTTTCACATACTAATAAAAATTACTACTAAAAACTATGAAAATTAAATTTTAAATGTCATGACTGGTAGGGTTGAATGATTAGCGACATCCTCGGAAATACTTCCTTCAAAAAAATGGGCAATACCTTTTCTTCCATGCGTTGCCACAGCAACCAAATCTGCACCAATAAGATTTGCGAAATTTGAAATTCCTTGTTCTACTGTATAATCACTAACATAGGTTACTTTTGAAAGGCTCTCCAGATTACCTTCCGCTTTTTTAAGGAAGGTAACTACCTTACCTTCCATTTCTGCTGTACTTTTAAAGCTTTCTCCTGGTAAATTAACATAAACCAAATTCATATTGGCTTGTAGGGTGTTACACATGTCTTTAGCTTTTAGGTATGCAGACACAGCATCATCAGAAAAATCGGATGCAAAGACTATGGTTTCAAACTCGGTTAAAATTGGGTTATGTTTTATAACTAGAACTGGAATATCTGAATAGCGTACAACCTTTTCTGTGTTTGATCCAACAAAGTATTCTTTAATACCACTGCTACCTTGAGATCCCATAACTACCAAATCTGCTTGGTTTTCTTTAGCGACTTCATTAACTTCACTAAATACCTTAAAATGCTTTACAATAGGCGTTACTTTAATGTTGTCTAAATACGCTTTATCTAAAAACTCGTTAAAGCGTTTTTCGGCTAATTTCATAAAAAATAATGATTCCATTTGACTGTCAGAACCTTTGGTTAAAATAGCTTCAGATAATTCAAGCATGTGTAAAGCTAAAATTTCAGCATGATTCTTTTTCGCCAAAATGGCTGCAGTTTCTAATGCATATTCAGAATATTCAGAGAAATCTATGGGTACAATTATTTTTTTCATGATATTAAAATTTAAATTAAAACGACAAGCTACCGATTGAACGTTTTTTTGGATTGATTATTAATTCTATATTTTTTCTTAAATGGTCATTGAAAACAATTGTGCTTCTGGTTTTTTTCGTTGAAGCAACAAATCAAAAGCCATGCATACATTTCTAACATATGGCCTGCCGTTTTCAGTAACTGTAATTGCATGTGTATTTATTTGTATTAAGCCATCTTTTTCTAATTCTTTTAATTGAATTAAGACATCTGGCAATTCTTTAAAATAATTGGTATTCAAACTCCAGCTCGTTTCAAAGTGGCACATAAGATTTAAAATATGACGTCTAATAATTAAATCTTCAGCATTTAAAATATGACCTCTAAAAACTGGAATCTCATTAGCATCTAAACGCTTATAATAGTCTTCAATTTTCTTTTCATTCTGCGCAAAACCGTACCAACTATCACTTATAGCAGAAACACCCAAACCAACCATTATTTGGGTTTTACTAGCTGTATAACCCATAAAATTTCGATGTAAATTTTTAGTCTCTGTAGCGAGGTATAAACTATCGGTTTTTAGAGCGAAATGATCCATACCTATTTCAACATATCCACAGGCATCCAATTGCTCTTTCCCTAATTCATATTGTTTGCGTTTGCTTTCAGCTGAAGGCAAATCGGTATCTTTAAAACCACGTTGCCCATTACCTTTTATCCATGGTACATGAGCATAACTATAAAATGCAATGCGGTCTGGCATTAATTGTTTGGTTTTTTTTATAGTTTCTGCTACATGTTCTTCCGTTTGAAATGGTAAACCAAAAATAATATCATGACTAATGGATGAGTATCCTATTTCGCGTGCTTCTTCGGTTACACGTTTTACATTTTCAAACGGCTGAATTCTATGAATAGCCTTTTGTACAGTTTCATTATAATCCTGAACACCAAAACTAACACGACGAAACCCTAAATTATAGAGGGTTTCCAAATGTGCTTTGGTGGTATTATTTGGGTGGCCTTCAAAACTAAATTCATAATTTTCAGCCTTTTCAGCTATTGAGAAAATGCCATTAATTAAACGTTCCAAATTTTTAGGTGAAAAAAAAGTAGGTGTCCCGCCTCCTAAATGCAATTCTTTAATGTAAGGAGTATGTCCTAATTCTTGCACGTATAATTGCCATTCTTTTAACACATATTTAATGTAAGGCGATTCTACTTCGTGCCGTGTTGTAATCCGTTTGTTGCAACCACAAAAGGTACATAAGCTTTCACAAAACGGTAAATGAATGTATAAACTAATACCTTCATTATCATTACTCTCATTAAAAGATTTCTGTAAGCTTGTTTTCCATTTAGCAATTGAAAATGTATTGTCATCCCAATACGGAACGGTTGGATAGCTGGTGTACCTAGGACCAGCTACATTATATTTGTTTACTAATAATTTTGTCATACCTAACTAATTATGAGGCAAAACTAGCGTCTTTTTAGAATAAAAAATATGATAATTATCATACAATATGCTTCAACATTTTATTTTATGTGAAAAAATATGTAACTTTCGGATAAACACAAAAACAAACAAATCCAATGAAAAAATTAAGCCTTTTAGCGCTTGTAACTACTTTAGCTATAGCTACAAGTTGTAAAAATGATAAAAAAGAAAATACCGAAATGGAAACTACAGAAACCGAAATGGTTACTGAAGAAACTCCTATGGAAGATGAACCTATGGCAATCAAAAAAGTAACCGCAGATTTAAATTCCAAGAGTGGTAGTAATGTGTCAGGTAGTGTAGTTTTTAATGAAGAAAATGGTTCTGTAACGATGACAGCTGTTATGAGTGGTTTAGAGCCAGGTATGCACGCCATCCATCTTCATGAAACGGCTGATTGCTCATCAGATGATGGTACCTCATCAGGTGGTCACTGGAATCCTACAGGTGAACCTCATGGAAAATGGGGAGACGTTAAAGGATATCACAAAGGTGATATTGGTAATTTTGTAGCCGAAGAAAACGGAAATGGCACCATTACCTTTACTACAGACCAATGGTGTATTGGTTGTGGCGATCCTGCAAAAGATATTATTGGCAAAGCCGTAATTGTACATAAAGGACAAGACGACTTTACATCACAACCTTCTGGAGACGCAGGTGCACGTGTAAGTTGTGCAGGTGTTATTGAGTAAATTTCTAGTAAAAAATAATTATAAAAAAAGCTGCATATCGCAGCTTTTTTTATTGCCATATATTTCCTACTTTGTACACTTAATATAAACTATATGCAATTAGAAACATTGGTTTCACAATTTCAAAATAAAAACGAGAAAGCGTTTGAAACCCTTTACAATATGTATAGCGAAAGTATGCATGGTGTTATTTATAATATTGTTCGTGATAACGATTTAGCAGAAGAAGTCATGCAAGATGTTTTTATAAAAGCTTGGCATAAATCAGACTCCTATTCTGCCAAAAAAGGCCGTTTCTTTACATGGATACTCAATATAGCTCGAAATGCTGCCATAGACAAAACACGATCTAAAACCTTTAAGAATTCAAAAAAAAACCTACAAGCGGATTTTTTCGTAGATATATTAGAAAACAATGAAAGCTTAAACGAACAGACAAATGCCATAGGTATAAAAGGTTTTGTTGATAAGTTAGCCAAAAAATGTATAGAAGTTATTGAGTTGCTATATTTTAAAGGATATACCCAAAAAGAAGCTTCCGAAACTTTAGAAATGCCAATTGGCACTATTAAAACAAGAAATAGAAACTGTATAAATGAGCTCCGAATCATGCTCGACGTTAAATAATGACAAATCAAGAATACATAGAATCTGGAATTTTAGAGCTTTACATAGCTGGTAGTCTTACCGAAGAAGAAAATGAAGCGATTTATAATCAACTTCTTGAAAATCCGGATTTATTAGACGAAGTTTTAAAGATTGAAGCTGCTATTATGCAGTTAACAGCTGCCGCTTCTCCTCAAAATTCTAAATTTATATTTAAAGCCGTTAGGGAAAAGTTAGGCCTTGACGAGAATAATGAACCCAAAGTAATTCCTATACAACAAAAACCAATAATAAACTGGATTACATACTCTGGCTGGGCAGCATCAGTATTACTTGTTATAGGTTTAATGTATTTATTTAATCAGAATAGCGCTTTGAAATCGGATATTCAAGTGGTTGAAACTGAATTACAAGAACAAACCATTGATAATACCTTATTAGAAGAACGCATTTCTGAAACCACAGCCAATCTTACGGAAGTTCAAAAATTGCTTTCAGTACTTCGGGATAAAGATATTCTGACAGTACCACTTGCTGGTCAAGCTGTTTCGCCAGAATCCTATGCCAACGTATATTGGGATAAAGGTGCCAATACCGTATATTTAGATGTGCAAGGTTTACCAGAACCTCCTGCTGGTAAGGTGTATCAAGTATGGTCCTTAACATTAAACCCGCTTTCTCCTACCAGTTTAGGTACTATTGATGAATTCAATACTAATGCCAACAAAATATTTACTATTGAAAATGCCAATGAATCTGAAGCTTTTGGAATTACATTAGAGCCTGCAGGCGGTAGTGCTTCTCCAACTATGGAACAACTATACACTCTTGGTGCCGTTAAAACTAATTCTTAAAACACATAATTAACTGACTTTTACGTTTAAATGTTTATTTTTGTTTATTCCACATAAACACTAATAAAAAATATGCTTATTAAAAACTATGCTACTTTATTTTTGTTAGTATGTTTAATATTCAATTGTAATAATACTACAAATGAAAAAGTTGAAAAGACAAAAGCTAGGAAGGTCACTGAAATTTCTTCCGATACGTTAGCAAAACATATAAAACCATTTAACAGTAATTTACCTACTATTGGTTTACTTATGTATTCTGGTGTTTTACAAAGTGAAGTGATTGCGGCATCTGACGTATTTTCAAAAGCAAGTGAATCAGGAAAACAACTTTTTAATGTCATTACCATTGCAGAAACCAACCAAGCCATAACGACCGAAGAAGGGATGCATTTTGTACCAGATTATACATTTAAAAACTGTCCGAAATTAGATGTTCTTTTTGTTCCAAGCGCTTACGATATGTATGCGCAAGTTCACAACAAAAACATAATAGAATTCATAAAAGAAAAAAATCAGGAAACCCTTTATACAGTCAGTAATTGTGCTGGTGCCCGATTAATAGGTGAATCTGGCATTGCAGATGGCCACAAGATAGTTACCTGGATTGGTGGTGGTGAACAACTTCAAAAAGATTATCCAAACTTAAAAGTTCAAGACGATGCAACTATTACTTTTGTTGAAGATGGAAAATTCAGTTCTTCTAATGGGAATTTAGCCAGTTATATTTCAGCATTGAATTTGTTAGAAAAAATGACCCATGTGGAACACAGAAAATTTGTTGAATCCTACCTTTACTTAAACCGGTTACAAACTTGGAAATTTACAAATTAATGCATCAAAAATTATTTTCAATTTTTATTATAATTATAGTATTCTCGTGTAGTAAAGATGACGATTCCGTTGGTAATATAAAACCTGTTGAAACGAGTTTTATATCGGCAGTAGATATTTCAAGCTACCCAGAAATATCTGAAACCAACCCTATTTTTTATGATTTTAATGGAAATCCAGTAGATTTTCTTGATATTCTAAAAAACAATGGCGTGAATACCATACGCCTGCGTTTGTGGGTAAACCCGAGTACTAATCATTCCAGTTTAAATGAAGTCAAACAGTTCTCAGAAACTCTAAAAGCTAGAGGTTTTAAAACATGGATAGCGGTTCATTATTCGGATACTTGGGCAGACCCAGGGCAGCAAATAATACCGGTGGCTTGGCAAAGCTTATCTATTACAGAATTACATACCACTGTTTATAATTATACTGAACAGGTTGCCAACGAATTAAAACCCGATTACATCCAAATTGGAAATGAAATTAATTCAGGTTTACTCCACCCGTTTGGAAACATATCGACAAACATAAATCAGTTTAAAACACTAACATCTACAGCAATTGAAGCCGTGAGAACACATTCCAACCAAACACAAATTATGCTTCATGTTGCTGGTATTGAAAATGCGGATTGGTTTTTTAATCAAGTTTCAGATTTAGATTATGATATTATTGGGCTATCCTACTACCCTATTTGGCATGGAAAATCGCTGACTAACTTAAGGAACGCTATGACTCGTTTGAGTACACAACACAATAAACATATTGTTATTGCGGAAACAGCATACCCATTTACCTTGGAATACAACGATTTTACAAATAATATAGTTGGTTTAGAAAATCAGCTTATTTTACCAGAATTTCCAGCTTCGCCACTAGGACAAGAACAGTTTATATACGCAATTAAAAACCTAGTTTTAGATACAGAAAAAGGTTTAGGCTTTTGTTACTGGGGAACCGAACTCATAGCTTGGAAAGGGCCAGAATCAACTAATGGTTCACCATGGGAAAATCAAGCACTATTTAATTTTAATAATGAAGCACTGCCAGTTATAAAGGCGTTTCAAATAGATTAATTTTTTTATAATGAAGCGGCTTATTTTATAAAAAAAAGCGCCTGTTAAAAACAGACGCTCACAAACTAACAAAAACACTAATCAAACCACTATAAAAAAAGCAGTTTACCAGTTATCTTTATCAACAACAAACACTTAAAACTTATAGCTTACAATACCTTTTATAAAAAAAGGTGTTCCAGGCGTAAAATGAATTTCTTCAACTGGATCAATCTCATTCTGTAATCTTGATTCAGTAGCGAATTGCGTTTCATTCCATTCAGTATCAAATACGTTTTCAATAGCAACACCTACACTAAAATTTTTATTAAAGGCGTAGTTCATATTTAAATCTGTAACAAAATAACCTTCGGCAATAATAGAATTATCTTCGTTTGCAGGTCTATCATCAATATAGCGATATCTAATTCCTGCGGAGAAACCATTTAAATCATTAACAGATAATCCTCCCGTTAATGTAAAATCGGGTGCTAAAGGAATATAATCAAATCCATCAGGTTCTTCAACACTTCTAGCGTGTGTAATTGTTGCGTCTGTATCAAAATACAACCAATCGGTAAATTGGTAACGCAACCCTAAATCTACGCCATATCGCTCTGATTGTCCACTTGGTTCTACAATACCTGCATCACCAACATAAACAAATTCTTGCTCTAAAAACAAATACCACAGTGCGGTATTTACTACCATTTTAGGAAAAGGCTTCCAAATAGCTCCTAAATCTACGCCATATGCTTTTGGCAAAATATCTTCACCGCTTTGTGCTACAACGACTCGTGTATCATTAGAGTGAAACCCAATACCAGATTTTAAAAACCATTGTAAATTGTTATTCTGATTGTAGAAGAAATTTAGCTTCGGGCTTACCGTTGTTTTTGTTTCAGACAATGTTTCATAGTCTGTAACTAAAGCATCATTATACATAAACTTGAAATAATCCAAACGCAAGGCTGGAGCTATAATAAATTTGTTCAATTTAAATTCGGCATTTACAAAACCAAACATATTGGTTTCGTTTACATTTCCTAGTGCTAAATTATCTAATGTTTCACTTCTGTTTAGCGTGTGAGACAATTCCACATCATTAACTTGGTCATAACGCAGTCCAAAACCAGATGTGATTTTGGTTTCTACAGAACCAACTTTGGTATCTTTAATAAAAGCTTTGTTGAAACCAAAAATATCGCGATTCTCGTATTGTTTTATCTGATCACCATTAATAGGATCTTCTAAAAAGAAAGTGAAATTAGAATACAATTCAAAAGCATATTTTGTGTAAAACACATTGGCTTTAAATTGTAAATCATCTTTTAAAATGGCATCATAAGCCACGTTTACATTACTTCTTGAGGTATTTCCGCCTTCTGTATCATCAATAGCACCAAAACGAGAAATTAAACCGCTATCCACAGCACGTTGCGGAATTTGTCCTGAAGCATCCCAACGACTTGTAAAATGCGACACTGTTAGAGATAGTTTATCATTCCCTTTTAAATAAGTACTGAACTTCCCAAATAGATTGAGTCTGTTGAAATTTTGTGGCGATTCAAAAGGACCATCAAATTCAATATATTCTAATGCCACATAAGCATTAGAGCGTTTATTGTTTTTAAGTAAATCAAACATTCCTAAAGTTCGTAAGGAATTAAATTGCCCATAGCTCAAGCTTATTTCGCTTCCGTTTAACTGATCTTTGGTATTAAAATCCACATAACCAGCTGTTGCAAAATCGCCTTTGTTAGCATAGTAAGGCCCTTTACCAAAATTGATGTTATTTATAGTTTCTGGAATTAGAAAATGCAAATCACTATAACCTTGACCATGCGCATGTGACACCATATTTACCGGCATACCATCTACAGATAAACTAATATCAGTTCCGTGATCTATATCAAAACCACGCAAAAATATCTGCTCGGCTTTTCCTCCACCTGCATGCTGACCGATAATGAGTCCTGGTACTTTACGCAATATTTCTTGTGATGAGTTTACGGGATTCGTTTCCAAATCTACTCTAGAAATACTGTTCATGGCATTTACTTGTTCAGTAATTACCAATTCATTCAAGAGAACCGTTTTACTATTTAAAGTAACTTGAAGTCCATTTTGAAAGTATTCATTAACAACCACCACTGTTCTTTTTTCATAACCTAATAAGCCGAGACTTAAAGAATCGCCTATTTGATTGTTTTCAATTATAAAAGATCCATTTGATAATGAATGTGCATGACTTGTTGAGTTAATGTTATAGATATAGGCATTTTCAATAGGCTTGCCTTCCTCATCAGATACTGTTCCTTTTATTGTCTGAGCCTGTACTAATTGACTTACAATTAGAAAAAATATAAATTTAAATGTGTTTTTAGTTTTCATAGTTTGGTTTATGGTGGTGATTAAATATGAGAAATCTTCTGTGCTAAAACAGGGCCTAATTCAAAAGAACTAGCTAGTAATTCCGGTTTTAGTTTATTGGCTTTTTCGGTTAAGCCATTTGCCTTGTAAATAGAGGCTAAATGGTACATAACAAGCGGCTCAAAAGTATTACCAATAACAAATTCTTCCATTATACTTAACGCTTTTTTAACATTTCCTTTTTTATAATAACTCCACGCTAACAAATCGTAAGATTGGGCTGTTGGTCTATTTTGAATTTCTTTTTTAGCCAATAGCAAAGCGTCATCTTGCTTGTTTTCTGTATCTAAAAAAAGCTCCACGTTATAAACATTGTACATATCACCATAAGATTCGTTGGAAACCAGTTCTAAATACCTATTAATATGTGCTTCTTTAGCTTGTTCATTTTTCATGAATTCTGCAATTTCAGCCTTTAGTAAATACAAGTCTGGAACTTGGTATTTATCTGTTATAGAATTTAAAATACGTGTCGCTTCGTTTGGATTCTTTTCGTAAGAATACACAATCCAAGCAATTCCTTTTTTAGCATAGGCGTCATTAGGATTAATGGCTAATGCTTTCAAATAATAATTATAAGACTGCTCTATATTTCCAGCATGTCCATAAAAATCTGCCAAGTTGGTATAAGCCCACTCTTTAGAACTATTTATATTAGAGTTTTCAGCAATAGTGGTTGCTTGTTCCATATATTTAATAGCTGCATCTAAATTTCCTTGATGATCACTCCATTTTGAAAGGCGAATTAAATAATCAAAATCACTTAAGTTTTTAATGCGTTCCAGATATGTTTTAGCCAAAACAACGTCACCCAATTCTAATTCAACATCAAAGAGCATTTTGTAGGTCGCCTCAATATTTTCGCCATTAGATTTGGCTTTTTCAAGTAACGCTTTAGCGTCACGAAAGCGGTGTTGCGAAATATAATTTCTTGATAACGCCCTTAAATAGCCAACATGATTATATTTAGTACGTTCATTTACTACTAATAAGTTTTTTTCAGCAGCTTTTAAGTGACTAACCTTTCCTGTAATTTTAAATAATCGGGAATGAGACGCTGCAATTTTAGCTACATAAGGATATTGCGAAGGTTCTTTTTCTAGCTTTTTTTCCCAAAATTGAAGATCCGTTTCAGCTTGTTGCAACGCTTCATTCGCGACTAATTCTAAATAATTATTATAATCTGATTTGTCAGTTATTGCTGTTGGTTGGTTTTCGCAACCCGTTATAATTAGCATGCAAACCAATAATCCGATAGCGTGTTTTAAAGTTTTCATGTGTTTTTGTTTTTGTTTGTTTGTTTGTTTGTATTAAAAAAATCAGAGCATGCCCTCACATGCTCTGATTTGGAATTCCTACCAAGCGCTTGCTAAATATGGAAATTCAGATAAAAAATCTTTGTCATTACTATCTACATTATCATTAGATAATCCAGGGAATTCTGGAGCAGTTAATCCTGTTTCGCCTCCAAAAATTAAGATTAGCTCTACGGTAATAACATCATCTGTTAAATTACGACCTGTAAGTACATTTGTTCCATCGAAAAAGGTTGTTGGTCCATCCAAAGAAACCGTTAGGACATCAGTAGCTAATAAGCCTGTAAATTGTTCAGAAGTTAAACCTAAAGCATTCTCATCTCCTGGGTTAGCGTACGCTGGACTCAAGCCTTCTAAATTTGCCTGAAACATACTTTGAAATGCCCCATTTTGTTGCGATGGAATAGTTTTGTTAAACATATTTTTACTATCACCTGATACAAAAACAGTATTAACAGCTGGTCTACCCATTTGATCTTCTTGAGTATACAATCCAGAGAAATCTGGCCCAGTAGGTCCACCTTGTGTTGGTGTAAAATCATCATCGTTTGAACAGCTTAACGTTAAAGCTGAAATAGCGACAATACTTAATATATATTTTAAATTTTTCATAATATCTGTGTTTTAAATTTGTTAGTTATTTACTTATTGCTTGCGTTTTGATTCAACCCACGTATTAATAGTTCCTGAACTACCAACTAGGTTTTTAGGCACTTCAACAACTACAGATAATACATTTGTTTCTGCAAACGTATCAGATCCTGGATTAGCAAACGCTGTTTCATTTCCAGCTATAATATCACCATAGCGTGCAAAATCCATAAAGAATGGATCGTCCCTTGGGCCTGCAAAAAACTTCATCTGATTAGCTTCTTCAATAACAGCAGATTGTCCATATGTAGAAATATCTACACTTCCACTAGCATTTCCAGTTAGTATGGAACTATTTAAACCTGTTACTGATGGTGCTGTTGGTCCAAAAAAGTACATTTTTCCATCTCGAGGAATTGCTTGAATAACTAAATCTTCAATCTTGTCATCATTTGTATCAATATTAAATTCAATAAGCACATTTTCATCAAATGCGGCATTGCCAGTATTGGCAGGGCTTATTAAACCTTGAACATTAGCTACAAACACGAGATTATCTGTGTCTTGCCCTTGAAAGGCGTAAAAATCGGTAATATCACTTGTACCACCTGATACTGCTGGTGCATCGATATGATCGGCTGCTACCAAAAAGAAACCTGCTACGACTGCAACACCGATTCCTAAATAAATTTTCATGTTTTTCATAATTTTGAGTTTTTGTTAATTAATAATTGACTCTCAAACATACCTACGCAATAACTTTAAAGTCGGTTTTGTTAAAATTTTGTTAACGTGATTTAATATGCTCATTTTGGATTAATAATTTATCTTTACACTCTTAAAAAAAGTAAACATGAACCCATCAGCACATGGCTGGATTAATAAACTATTATTCGTAGAAAATTTTAGCACAAGCCTTTCTACGATTGCTACGGACGATTTTTATAAAGAACTACGACGAAATGGTTTTATTTATGGAAGTAACGTAAGTGTTTTTAAAGATTACGTTGTTAATACAGATTTTACTAGTGAAGAAATATGTAAAGTAAATTTAATTACAGCATTTAACTACATTCATAGCACAACCATTACTTCCAGTAGTTTTGTTGATAGTATCATTGACTTTTACACACATATAAATGCCTACAAGGCTTCCTTTTTCTCTGAATTACTTGGTGGCAAAAAAAATGTATCTACTCTAGAAAAAATACTCCATAAACGCGTTCAGATTGATGACAACCTTATAGAAAGAAGCTTTAATTATTTTATTACAAATGCGCTATTATTCACAGATATTTTAGCCTATAAAATGTATTTAAAAACAGAACAGATTTCAGAGGTTTATTTGAAAAATCTAGAAGCAGCTATAGAGACGGTTGTGATACAAACCTTAAATTCAAAAATTCTGAAAAGTGATTATGATGAAAGTCTCATAGATTTATTTGAGCAATCCCGACGATATCATGACACAAAAAAAATGGCTTATAATGAAGCCCTTAGTTATATTACTGAACCACTAGAAAAATTTTATTTATTAGACATTGCCTGTATGGCAGCTTGGGGTGACACCATTATTGATAAAAAGGAATATGATTTTCTAAATAAATTATCGGAAGATTTAGATTTAGAAGTCACTAACACTGACGAAGCCACAAGCGCCATTAATGTGTTTTACAAAAAACATAAAAACAAAATAGCGTTATTAAGTTCAAAAAATGTGGTAAAAACGTTTTACAACAATTCTAGTGAAATGGTCACTAAACTTATTTCTCGTAACAGTAAGCGATTGGTGAAAGAGCTTCAAGAGAGTAAGGACTTAATGAAACTTTTAACCCAATCTACCATAAGGGAATTAAACGAAGACGAACAAAAACGGGTAAACAATCAGTTGCTAGATGTTTTTAAATCCATACCAAGCTTGGCTATCTTTTTATTACCAGGAGGCGCATTGTTGTTGCCAATTGTTATTAAGTTTATCCCTAAATTACTGCCCTCTGCTTTTGATGATAATCGGGTTGACAATTAATTTAAATCTTTAAGATTATTCTAACCATTGCTTAAAATCCTTAACACGTTCTCTTGCAACAATAACCTCTTGATCATTATAATTATATAATTTTATTTCTAATCGGGAATTAGTATAGCTCACCATATCTTTAATAGCATGGATATTCACGTAGAATTTTCGGCTTACTCTAAAGAATTGCTTTGGATTTAAATCGTTATCCAATTGTTCTAAAGTGGTATCTAACAAATAGCTTCTTCCTTGATTGGTATGTAAATACGTGCCTTTATTTTCGCTATAAAAGCATTCTATTTCATCAATAGGAAAGAGTTTTAGGTGTTGTCCTACTTTTACTGAAAAGCGTTTTTTATATTCTGGTTCAGCAGCATTAACGAGTAAGTTTTTTATAGCATTAAAATCTAAAGCTACTTGTTGCTCTTTAAATTGATGTTCTTTAAATTTCTCTAAAGCTTGAACCAATTCAACACGATCTATAGGCTTGAGTAAATAATCAATACTATTTAATTTAAAGGCTTGAAGGGCATACTCATCATAGGCCGTTGTAAAGATAATAGCCGATTTGACTTGTACCTCATCAAAAATCTCAAAAGACAGACCATCACTTAACTGAATGTCTAAAAAAATCAGATCTGGATGTGGATTACTTTGAAACCAAACAATAGATTCTTCAACCGAATGTAACATGGTTTCTGTTTGGATTCCTAATTTATCAAGCATGCGCTGTAAACGTCTTGCTGATGGTTTTTCGTCTTCTATTATTATGACCTTCATTTGTGTATTTTCTTTTATTAAAAATAATTTTTAATGCTATTCCCAATATTGTTTTTCCTTTCCAAGAAACTCTTGGATTTTTCGTTCTTCCCATTTTTTTGAAAATGACAAGTTGATACCTGAAATAAGTAAATAATGAACAACCAAAATAACACCCCAAATAACCGCTGTAGACACATGTCCATATCCCATTCCCCAAAATCCGTATTCATAATAAGTTGACAAATGATTTGAAAATAATAAAACGCAAAACCAAACCAAATTCACCATCAAATACAATAAGAGATGAAAGTAGAACCCTTTCAGTCTTTTAACTTTATTTTCTGCTTTTAACCTTAAATAATTATGTAGAGTATCTCGTTTCATACTACTGTTTCTTTATTTTAGTTCTATAGATTTTTTTTATTTAGAACGGTATTTATCCTGTTCCATAAATTTTTTTATTTTCCGTTCTTCCCAGTTTTTACCCAAAACCCAATTTGGTAAGAATACTGATAAGCCATGAACTAGTAATCCAAGTCCCCAAAATGTTAATGTGAAAAAATTCTGGAATTGAAAGTAGCTCTCGCCAGGTTCTAAATCTTGAATATTAATGACTACAATCATCAAATTTATAACCACATAAACCAAGACATGTGAATAAAAACCCTTTATTTTTTTTACTTCTGCTTTAGCACGATCCATCCGATCTTGCATTTCAAAATTAAAATCATTTCTCATTAGTTCCATTTTTTTTGGTTAGATTCTTTGTTTAAAATTTCTTGTATTTTTCGCTCCTCCCATTTCTTTCCATAACCAAACACTGCAAAGGCATGAAATATAATACCCATTCCCCATCCTAGCATGGGAAACCAAAACCATTGAAATCCCCAAGATGTTTTATAATTTAAAAAAATTAAAAAAGGTATAACAACACAATAAGAAATAAGATTCCCATAAAAACCTTTTATTTCTTCTACTTGTTTTTTAGCACGATAATAGGCTTCTTCTTTGTTTGTAATTTGTTGTGGTTCCATAATTGTAATTTGTTTCGTGAGCATTGGAATTGACACTTTAAAAACCGTTGCTTCTTGATTAATAGATACTTTTTTAATTGTTAATAATGAGTAGCGCTCGGTGATATTACTTAATCCCACGCCACTGCTCTTTTTTAATACTTGTTTGGTTTGCAAATTATTCTCGACAACCAAATAACCTTCTTCTTCATATATTTTTATGTGTAAGGGTTTATTAGAAGTTACCATATTATGCTTAACTGCATTTTCCAACAAAAGCTGAAGTGCTAGTGGCACAACTTTACTTTCTGGGTTGGAAGCTTGATTGGGAATATCAAATACAATGCTGTCTTCAAAACGCATTTTTAACAGCATCATATAGGTTCTAGCAAACTCCAATTCATCATCTACAGAAACTAAATCTTTATTTTTCTGCTCCAAAACATAACGATATATTTTTGATAAAGACGTGGTAAACTGTTGGGCATTTTCAGGGTTTTCTTCAATTAAACTGGATAATACGTTCAAACTATTAAAAAGAAAATGTGGATCTAATTGATTTTTAAGCGCATCAAATTTAGCTGTTTGTGTTTGGGCAACAATTTGAGATTCTTTGACCTTTTTCTCTTGAGTTTGTTTGTAGAAATAAACCGCATGAAACGAAATTACAATAGTTAATGTAATCCATAGTCCAAAGGTATAACTCCTATAAGATTCGTTTGCAATAAAGGTTTCAAAACTTTTATTCTCTAACACTAGGGCCTCGAACATATGTAAAAGAAATAACCCAAATAATGTAATGAGTACCGAACCTAAAATGCCAATTATAATTCGTTTAATACTTTCATCTTCTTTCCAATTAAGTCTTCCCAGATAACCAAAAAAATACATATTTGAAAACCCAAGAATAAATGCATATAATTGATAGAACATGAAGTTTATTAGAAAATCGTTAAAACTATCAAATTCAAAACCACGAGATAGTGCATTTCCTATTAAGAAAACCAAAACACCAATACCAATAGTAAGTACAATATTTTTAATTAATCTATTCATGGTTCTAAAGATTGTTAATTTTGTAGATTATTTACAGTCAGCTAACACTTGTAATGCACGCTCCTTTCCCCAATTAGGGTGAAAATCTGATGCTGGTTTAAAGGTAGCAAAAAGTTCTATGGCTTTAGCAAAATCTTTACAGAACGGCTTGGTATCCTTACCAAAAAACTTGGCAGTTCCCATGTCCCACTCTGCTTTATTATAAACAACTCTCGGATTGTTTGGAGCTAATTTATAAGCGCTATTATACAGGTCATTTATTTTAGTACTGTATTTCATTCCGTAGGTAGCACCATCAAAAACTACCCAATTGGTATAGATATGTGCTTGCATAACAAATATTTCAGGGTTATTAGGCTCAATAGCTTTGGCTAGGTCTAAATAATTTTGAGCTTTATTTAATTGCGCATTTAGGGTTTGAGCGTCTTTTTCTGCCCAACTTTTTATACTATTTATTTGCGCAACATAGTAACTTGGCAACCATTCTTCTGTTTCGGCATCTGCTATACGCTCAAATAGTTGCTCTGCAGCACCCATATTTCCAGACTGCCATAAATTAAAGGCTTTAGCCATACCTTTTTCAAAATTATTTTGCCCCTGACTAGTAAATCCAAGACAACAAATTAAAGCGATTACTAATGATTTCATAATATTATTGTTTTTATTTGATGGTACAAATATTCAATAGAAATACAGCTTAACAAAAACCAAACGACCCAACTGTTAGTTTTTATGGATGAGTTGTGATTTAATTACCTTTGTAACAAAACAAGATGCCGTATTAAAGAGATTTATAGGTTATAAATTATTTAATTGATTATCCGTACCTTTTTCACTTATAGTCCAGAAAAATCCAATAAAGAAAAACTGATCTGCAGCAGGTTTTAAAGCACGACTGGTAAAGTTTCCGTTGGCATCTGGTATATTAGCATATTGATAGCCATTTATATTATTAAAACCCAAGACATTATTTACAGATAGATATAGTATTTTTTGTGGCGTTACTAAATAAGCCCAATTTAGACTTAAGTTGTTAAAGCTTTTGGTTTTCAGATTTAAAAAACCATCACGGTTTGGGTCAGTGTAAGTACGTCCAGATGCAAAATTATAACTCACTCCTACTTGACTTTTCCATTTTTCAATCCAATATTTCCCCACAATAGACAAGTTGTGCGTATTTGCAAAATTTGGTGTGGCGGCTTCCGGATAGTTTAAATAATTGCGCTCACTATCCAGAAAACTATAACTTATCCAATAATCAATATTTTTAACACTACTATTATCACGCCAAAATAAATCAATCCCTTGAGCGTATGCAAATCCTTGATTATTATAATTACTTGTAAAATCTGCAAACTCTGTATCATATTTTACCAAGCTTTTATAGTCTTTATAAAATGCTTCAGCTCTAAAAATTTGTCCATCTCTATTTAGCTGATAGTTTAATATGTAATGTGTTGTTTTCTGAGCATTTAAATCTTGATTAAACTTCAAGATGTTATTATCGGGATTCTGATAAAAATGACCATAAGCCAATGACACCTGACTATTGTTAGAGGTTTTATAGGCTAATGACAAACGAGGTGATACCGTACTTTGTTTAAATAATTCACTGTATTCAAACCTGACTCCTCCTTTTAAAGCGAATTTTTTTGAAAAAACAACATCAGCTTCCGTAAAAACTGCTGAAATATTATTTTTAAATCCATAAGATAGCCTCTCCGACATGAAACTTTCAAACTGTTCGTTAAAATCGGTAGAAAAATATTCTGCGCCTGCCTGGACTTTCAACCTATTGTTAAAGCGTCTTTTTAATTTAAATTTAGCGTGTATAGCATTTTCAGCATCAATAATATTATCTGATAATCTTTTAAATTTATTTTTAGCGTGTGTATAACTCAAACCTCCAAAAATAGACCAATTGTCTGTCAGCATGCCTCGGTAAGAGCCATTGAAGTAAAGATTATTGTTTTTTAATTTAAAGTAAACGCCTTCAGGCACATTAATATCTTCTTGAGTAACAGCAAACCCACCAGACTCAAAAGCAGTATATAATTTAAGCAAACCTGAATTAAACTTCTGTCTAAAAACTGCCTCTCCTGAACCACCATTAAATGGCCTTTCCCAATCATTTCTATCAGGAAACAAAGCAACATATGGCGCCAAATTAATGTATGATCCGTTAACACTTAAAGAGCGCTTTTCCCATTTTTTGGTATGACCTAAAGAACCACCAACACTCATAATTCCAATATCAGTTTTATTTTGATCTGGTTCGTTTATAGTATTCAAAAGCAGCACACTGGATAAAGCTTGACCAAATTCAGCAGAATAACCACCCGTTGAAAATGAAATACCATCAAAAAGGAATGGCGAATACCTACCGCGAGTAGGAATGTTATTTGTTGTAGGTGTATATGGGGTAAACACCCGAATACCGTCAATAAATATTTGCGTTTCACCAGCATCACCACCACGCACAAATAACCGTCCATCTTCAGCAACAGTCGTTGTGCCTGGCAATGTTTGTATAGCACCAACATAATCACCCAATGCACTTGCTGTTGTTACCACATCCAATGGTTTTAAAACAGAAATTTTACTAGCATCGCCTGCTTCAAAGGTACCCGCTGAAATAACAACTGCATCTAAAGCATTTACATTTTCGCGTAGTTTAATAGTCATATTTGAAAAAGCGGTTATATCAGCTGTTTGTTGATATGTTTCAAAAGAAAGAAATGACACGATTAAAGTTTGTATTCCTGTTTCAGAAGTTTGAAATTTAAATGCTCCAGTTTCTGTTGACGTGGCACCATCGTAACTGCCTTCAATATATATATTGGCACCTTCAACAGGATGGTTTTTAGAATCTAGGACAACACCTGTTATTTCAATTTGAGAAAAAGTAGAAAAGGGAATTAGTGTGAGAATAATAATACATAAGGTTTTCATAGTAGTTGTTTTCATTATTGAAATAACAAATATTACGGTATGTTATAACTATGAAAAAAGATACCTACCCAACTGTATAATTTAATGACTGAAATGTAAAATTCAGACTCTACTAAAAAATTAAATACTATTTTAGAGGATATGATTATCAGTCTTATGAAAATACTTATTAAATTCCCACATGAACCTCAACAGCTTATAGCTTTAATATGTTTTTTAGTATTTATAATTCCTAATAATAGTGTGTCGCAAACAACACAAGAAGGTATATTAAACATTGGCTTTACTCAAACTATACACTCTTCAATATTAAACGAAAAAAGAACAATTTGGATACATATCCCAGAAGCTTATTCTGATTCTGAAGAAGCTTACCCTGTAGTTTATCTTCTTGATGGAAATACGCATTTTAAATCAGTAGTTGGTATGATTGAGGCTTTAAGTAGTAAAAATAACTCCATTATACCTAAATTGATTGTTGTTGGCATTCTAAATACTGACAGATTAAGAGACTTAACACCCAAACATGGTAATAAAGAAAACGGTCCAAATACGTCTGGAGGAGGAGAAACATTCATGGCATTTATGCAAAAAGAATTAATCCCTTTCATTGATAAAACCTACCCAACTAAACCTTACAGACTTTTTATTGGTCATTCACTAGGTGGTTTAACTGTTATTAATACCATGCTAAAACGCCCAGAAATTTTCAATAGTTATATAGCTTTAGACCCTAGCTTATGGTGGTCTGATTCTGCTACACTGCAGGAAGCCAAAATGATATTAAACAATAAAAAATTGTCTAACGAAACCTTGTATGTAGCTATTGCTAATACAATGACAACTAATATGACATTAAAAAATGTAGTTCAAGATACCTCTAAGCAAACACAACATATTAGAGATATATTAGAATTTTCAACTCAAGTTGTTCCAAAATCTACTTCCGAACTTGAATTTAAATACCAGTATTACCCAAATGAAGGTCATAGCAGTTTGCCACTAATTGCGACTTATGATGCACTGCGTTATATTTTTTTGTGGTACGATTTGGATAAGACATACATTCCTTTAATTATTAATCCTAAAATTAATGAAACAACACTTATTAAAACACTAACAGATCATTACGAAATTGTATCTTCAAAATTAGGTTATACTGTTTTACCACCAGAATCATTGGTTAACCAATTTGGTTATGGGTGTTTAAGACGTAAACTTTTTGATAAAGCAGAAGTGTTTTTCAAGCTTAATGTTAAGAATTATCCTAATAAATCCAACGTCTTCGATTCTTTAGGTGATTTCTATTCTGAAGTTGGCGAAATTGATAAAGCAATTATCGCCTTTAAAAAAGCCATAAATACAGGTAAAGGCAACAGGTATTCAAAGGATAAGTTAAATGCTTTATTAGCCAAAGCAGACAGACCTTAAACACAAAAAAAATCTACTAAAACCCATTAAGCACATCTACAATATGATACTAACACAATCTGAAAAATTATTCATAATCTTATTTTGTCTAATACTAGTTGCAGAAGTATTTACAGGAATATATTTTCCGTTCGTACATTATTTTGTTAAACCAGCCCTATTACTGTCACTAGTTATTTTCTATTTCAATAGAAGTTTAACTATTCCAAATAAAATAAAACAGCTCACGTTAAGCGCTTTAGTTTTTTCGTTATTGGGTGATATTTTATTGATGTTTGTAGATCAATCTGAACACTTTTTTACACTTGGTTTGGTTGCCTTTTTAACAGCTCATGTTTTTTACATTTTAGTATTTTTAAAGCGAAGAAATGCTAATAAGAAACCTACCTTCTTTAGTATTATACTACTCCTATACGGTGGGCTACTCTTTTATCTTTTGAAAAACAATCTTGGCAATCTGTTACTTCCTGTTATTATTTATATGTTAGTTATATTAACCATGGCAACAACTGCTTATTTAAGAAAAGGCACTGTATCAAATAGCAGCTATAAGTTAGTTTTTATAGGTGCCATTTTATTTATGGTTTCAGACAGTTTATTGGCTTTAAATAAGTTTTATGAGCCCTTGCCTTATTCAAATTTTAGTATTATGTTTACCTATGCTTTTGCGCAATTGCGTATTGTATTTGGGCTCTTAAAAGAGCAATAGATTTTTCTTATAATAAAACATTAAAACACTAATAATCAAGGGTTTTTACATTTTACGTAAACTAATGGTTTAACTTGTTAAAAGGTCTGATAATTAAACGGGCAGCTTTATCAAAATTGATATAATTGTACGTCCAGTTAAAGAAAACTACCACTCTATTTCGGAAACCGACTAAAGCCATTAGGTGAATAAACATCCAAACAAACCAAGCAAAAAAACCAGAAAATTTTAACGAACCTAAATCCACAACAGCTTTATTCCTACCTATTGTTGCCATAGAACCTTTATCATTATATTTGAATTCTTTCATGGGCTTATTAGCAATCAATTTCAAGATATTTTTAGCAAATAACTGACCTTGCTGAATAGCAGGTTGCGCTACCTGTGGATGTCCTTTTGGGTAGGCTTCAGTTTCCATATATGCAATATCTCCTAGTGCAAATATATTTGGGAAATCTTCAATCTGATTATACAAATTCACTCGATAGCGGTTTAACTTTTCAAAAAGTACTTCAGAAGGCAATCCTTTAACAGGATTTCCCGTAACACCAGCAGCCCAAATTAAAGTTTCTGACTCTAACTCTAAAGCCGTATTGGTTTCTACCTTTTTGCCATCATAATTTTTAACAAACGTATTACAGTGAATATGAACACCTAAATCCTTTAAAAAATCTGCTGCTTTTTTAGATGCATGAGAGCTCATTGGCGGTAATAACTGCTTACTCCCTTCTAGCAAATGTATATGCATATCATTCGCATTCAAATCTTGATAGTCTTTTGGTACAATATTATTTTTAAGTTCCGCTATTGCACCAGCTAATTCCACACCTGTTGGGCCACCTCCAACTATTACAAAGTTTAAAAAAGCTTGACGCTCTTCAACTGTTTTAGCTATAGTTGCTTTTTCCAAATTCTGAAGTATTAAACTTCTAATATTTAACGCTTGTGGTACCGTTTTCATTGGCATACTATTAGCTTCCACTTCTTGATTGCCAAAAAAATTAGTTTTGGTTCCAGTGGCTAATACCAAATAATCATAACTTAATTCTCCAATTGAAGTTTGTATACAATTTGATTGAGTATTTATAGCCTTCACTTCTGCCAATCTAAAAAAAATATTGTTTGCAGATTTTATAATTTTCCGAAGTGGATAAGCAATAGAATCGGGCTCTAAACCTGAACTAGAAACCTGATAAAGCAATGGTTGAAAAGTATGATAATTTCTTTTGTCAATTAGAACAACTTGAACCGGTTTATTTTTTAATGACTTTACAAGATTTATACCTGCAAAACCACCACCAACTACTACAATTCTGGGAAAATTAGACTTTGGAATATTCATAAAAATAGACATTTATCAACGCCTTTCAAAGATAAACTATAGTTACCAAAAAGGCTATTTTTCAAATATATTTGTTTACACTGTAACTTTTTAATAATTATGCTACTTATACAGTACTAAACCAATAATTTGAGCCAATCATTAGAACATAGTTTTGTTGAACAGCTAGAAACGAATCAAAATATTGTGCACAAAGTGTGTAGACTATACACCAATAATCAAGATGCGCATAATGATTTATTTCAAGAAATTACCATACAACTTTGGAAAGCATTTCCAAAATTTCGTGGTGACTCAAAGTTTAGTACTTGGATGTATCGTGTGGCACTTAATACAGCTATAACCCTTTACAGAAAGAAAAAACGCCGAATAAAAACACAGGAATTTGATAGTATTGAATTTAAAATTAAAGCTGTTGAATATGACGATACTGAAGAGCAGCAACTAAAATTGTTATACAATGCTGTTCAAGAGTTAAATGATATTGAAAAAGCTTTAGTGTTTTTATATCTAGAAGATAAAAATTACAAAGAAATAAGTGAAACAATGGGTATTAGCGAAGTGAATGCGCGTGTAAAAATGAACCGTATTAAAACCAAGCTAAAAACCATTTTAAATCCGTAATCCTATGGATGAATTAGAATTATTAAAAAAAGACTGGAAAAAGGAAACTAATAAGTTTCCTAAACTGTCTTACGATGATATTTATAAGATGATTTTGAAAAAATCGTCCTCCATTGTAAAATGGATCTTTATTTTGAGTTTGCTTGAATTTATATTCTGGAGTGTCCTGTCATTTGCTTTAAAAGACAATGAAAGCATTAAAAAATTTAACAACTATGACGCTGACTATGCAATCATTCCACTTACAATAATTAGCTACCTTGTTTTAGGTTATTTTTTCTTTGTGTTTTACAAAAACTATAAGAGTATTTCAGTAACTGACAGTACCAAATCTTTAATGGAGAAAATTTTAAAAACCCGCAGAACTGTTAAACATTATGTGGCATTTAATTTAATTTTTTCTATAGTTGCAGTAGTTATTGCCTTATTTATAGAATTTGAGCAAGACCAAGACCTTATTAATTTAGTTAATACAGCCGCAGCAAATGGTAAGTCGCTACAATTTTATACAACCTTCACCATTACGGTAATCACTGTGTTAGTTATAACTATACTCGTTTTACTTTTGTTTTATTGGTTAATTTATGGTCTCCTCTTACGACGCTTAAACAAAAACTATACTGAACTTAAAAAATTAGACTTGTAATTATTTATGCGTTATTAGGACGCCATTTTCGCTGCTGGTTAAGAGCTTCTTGCGCTTCCAAAACATCTTGTGGAATAACTTTTAAAAATGAAGGATGCTGTTCAATAGCATACTCTATTTTTTCAACTATTTCTGCAATCGATTCATTCTCATAATCAATATTCAAAGGTTCTTTTATTTCCATAGACTGAAGAATATTTTTCTTCTTTACGCGCAGCCCTTTTTTATCAAAAGAGCGTCTAAACCCATCAATAACAATGGGTACAACAACCGGTTTATAGTGCTTGATGATATGAGCAGTTCCTTTTCTAATAGGTTTAAAAGGTGTGGTTGTGCCTTGTGGAAAGGTAATAACCCAACCATCATGTAATGCTGTTTTAATGGCCGAAATATCACTCATTTTTACTTGCCTATTAACATCCTCCCCTTTTGCTCTCCAAGTACGCTCTATACTAATCGATCCAGCATAAGCCATAATTTTTGGCAATAATCCAGATTTCATGGTTTCTTTAGCCGCTACGTAATAGATATTCATTTTAGGATTCCATAAATAACCAACATTTTTAATTGAATCATCTCGATTACTCAAACTAGCATTAAACACATGAAACATAGCCACAACATCAGCAAAGTATGTTTGATGATTAGATATAAATAAAACGTTATTATCTGGCAAGTTTCTAATGATTTCAGAACCTTCTATTTGAAGTTCATTAAACCCTCTAAAACGCCTGTGAGTAAGTGCGCCAAGAATTCTAATTACCCATTTTTTTAGAATCAGGTAATGACCAAAAGGATTTTGTTTAAACAAACCCATACATATAATTTACAACAGTTTTAAGATTACAAATGTAATAAAACTCACCGTTTACAGCAGTTCTTTTAACAAGTCTTTTATTTCGCTTAACATCATAGCAGTTGCTCCCCAAACTATATAATTGTTCAAATTAAAAGCAGGAACATCTACCTGAACACTATAGGAAGTTGATACTGTTTTGGTTACCACACTAGCGTCACTAATAAAATCCTGTAAAGTTACCTCAATGATAGCTTCAACTTCGGCATCCTGTTTTACAAATTGAGGTGTAAACCGCGATATTCCAATAAAAGGAAATACAAAAAAGTTGCTTGGAGGAATATAGACTTTGGTCATGGCGCGTAAAATTTCAATTTGATTTTCGGGAACACCAACCTCTTCCCATGTCTCACGAATGGCTGCATGTTCTATTGACAAATCTGTTGTTTCTAATTTACCTCCCGGAAATCCTACTTGAGCAGAATGCACACCTTTATATGTCTTTCTAAGAATTAACACCAACTTGGTATTCTGATTATAATCTGGATAAAATAAAGCCACAACACCAGCTTTTTTGGCTCGTTTTATAACATCTTTTTGCTGCTCCTGAAGTTTTTCTCTAAACGGAGGTGACATTTTAAACTGTGAAGATTCGGCTGGAAGTGGTATATTTTCTATTTTTGATACTGATTGTAAAAACTTATCAAATTTCATTTATGCTACGTATTCTGATATTAGTCGCTTTTATTTTTTTTCTTAATTGTGAAGATAAACAATCACAACCAAAGGAACAGAATGCAAAACCGACAAAATCAATAAAAAAATCACCTAACAAAATTGATAGTTCAGAAATTAAAACTCCTGAATTCCCTTTTTTAACAGATGAAAATGCCATGGAATTCTTTTTAGAATACGAAAAGGAGAACCCAGAAAACAAGATTCGTATCACTACTCGTTTTGGAAAAATTGACATATTATTATACGATAAAATTAAATTTCATCGTGCTAATTTTGTTTACCTTACTAAACGTGGTTATTTTGATGGCACACAATTTTACCGCGTTATTGACAACTTCATCATTCAAGCTGGAAATACAGACGACCCAAAAATAAAACGCAAACGTGGTGATATTGGTCGCTACCTACTTCCTCCTGATACCAAACGTGGTTTCAAACACCATAGAGGCGTTGTAAGCATGCCAAGCAGCGAAATTGAGGATGCATATAAGTTAGCATCGCCATTTGAATTTTTTATTGTTCAAAATAAAGATGGTGCCTATCATCTAGATGGCGATTACACCATATTTGGAGAAGTTATATCTGGTATGGATGTCGTTGACGAAATTGCTGCTCAAAAAACTGATGATGGTGATTGGCCTTTACGGAATGTCTATATTAAAAAAGTAGAAATTATTAAATAAACACTTGCTTATTTATAAAGGCTTGGTAGCGTTACTTTGAAACGGACAGCTAATAATCTTACAGTTATAACCACCAATCCGGCTATTATAAAAACAACATTGTTATCAATAGGAAGTTTTCTTACTAAAAAATATGTTAATCCTCCTAATATACAAGCTGTTGCATAAATTTCTTTCCTAAAAATTACAGGGATTTCGTTACATAATATATCACGAATAACACCGCCAAAACAGGCTGACATAGTTCCTAAAGCAATACATATAATAGGGTTTAATCCTGCCGTTATTCCTTTTTCAACACCCACAACCGTGTACAATCCAATTCCAATGGTATCAAAAAGAAATAGAGATTTTCGGAGGTAATCTATTTTGGTTTTAAAAATAATAGTTAGGACTGTACTGACTAAAATAACATAAATATAGTTTAAGTTAAGCATCCAACTAACAGGTGTTTCACCTATCAAAACATCGCGAAGTGTTCCACCTCCAACAGCAGTAACCGTAGCAATAATTAAAATCCCAAACGGATCCATGCGCTTACTTAAAGCAACCAACACGCCCGAAATAGCAAAAGCTATAGTTCCTAAAATATCAATTGCATAAAACATCACTTCTGCCTATAAATTTTTAAAATACACGCAAAGGTATATAATGCATATTATTTAGTGAAACGTAACACGTACTATTTTAAGCTTATTTTAAGTAGCTATAAAGCGTGTTATAACTTAAAATGAGAATGCTTTTAACTGAAGGAAAATAGGTGCCGTTTTGAAAAAACGGTGTAGGGGATTCACACAATTTATTTTCAAGGAATTGGTACTAGACCTACATATTTTGAGTGTAGTAATTGTAATCTTTCAAAATAGTGTCAATAAATTCCTTATCAAACATTTCGGTTTCTATTTGTAGTAAACCACAAATCTTTTTTCTAATTAAGGTTAAGGTTTTGAAATCATTATTACGTTTAGAAATTTGAAAAGCCTCTTTAATAATCCGAACGTCCTTATCACTTAATAATGTAACATTATTAAAAACAGGCTCATAATCATCCGTAATATCCTCTAAAATAGTACTGGTAATTTTATGTTTTTGTTTCACACTAATAACTACGGTTCCGGCTGCAGAGTCGCCCACACGTTGCTTTTTTTCGGACAATAAAATACTCATGACACCTATAGAAGCAAAAAAGAGCCAAATATCAATTAAACGAAGCATCCACCGAACTAACAAATTATACCATTGGGTTGGTGCTCCATCAAAACGAACAACCTTTATTTTCATAATCATTTTACCAATTGTTTGTCCACCAAAAAGCACATGGCAAAGTAATGAATAGAAAAAAGCTGGAAGCGTTAACAAACCTAAAAAACCACGACGTGTCCAGCTATCAGTATCAAATATTTCAGAAACTGCTACCAAATTTTCCATAATAGTCATGTAGGCAATTAAAATGAGGCCATCAATTAAAAAAGCGACAAACCGTTCGCCAACACCAATAAGTTTATAATCTAAATTGACATTTTGGGCTGTGTTAATTGCTATTTTGCTCATGGAAATGTATATTCGTTTAAATTTTAATTGTCTATGCGCGAAGCATCATTCGTGAAGCAAAATAAGGAAAAATGGCTGGTATTTGAAAAAGCATTACACAATAATGTTAAAATAAATCCAGACGATTTAGCTTCATACTATATTCAACTTACTAACGACCTCGCTTATGCGCAAACTTACTACGCTGATAGTAAGACGCTTTTATATTTAAACTCGCTAGCTTCAGAGGCTCATCAGAAAATTTATATTACTAAAAGAGAGTCTAAAAACAAGATCATATCTTTCTGGAAATATGAATTTCCTCTGTTTTTCAAAGCATACCACAAAACATTACTGTATGCGTTTTTAATTTTTATGTCGGCCGTTTTAATTGGTGTTGTATCAACTTTAAACGACGCTAGTTTTGTTCGTTTAATTTTAGGTGATGGTTATGTAAATATGACTATTGAAAACATTGAAAACGGCGAACCTATGGCTGTTTATAAAAGTGGAAGTCAGATGGGTACGTTTCTTGGAATCACCATAAATAATATACGGGTAGCTATTTTTGCCTTTGCCGCTGGTGTTATTTTTAGTGTTGGAACTATTTATATTCTATTCAGTAATGGTATTATGCTAGGAGCCTTTATTACCTTTTTCTATAATTATGGTATTTTAGAAAAAACATCAACCATTTGGCTTCATGGCACAATTGAGATTTCAGTAATAGTTATTGCTGGTTGTGCTGGATTGGTTATGGGAAATAGTTTTCTATTCCCAAAAACATATTCTAGACGCATTGCGTTTATGAAAGGTGCTAAAGATGGTTTAAAGATAGTAGTCAGCACCATACCGTTTTTCATAATTGCAGGATTTATTGAAGGCTTTATAACGCGTTTTGGCGAGCAAATGCATCCTGCTTTAGCTTATAGTATAATTTTTGCTTCGTTAACTTTAATCATCTTTTATTACATTATTTATCCAATTACGTTAAATAAAAAAACAGCCTTAAATCTATAAAAATTAACAGGTGGAAAAACCATATCTAGAACTCCGTACACGTAATTCTTTTGGCGATATTGTCAATAATTATTTTACTTTTTTAAAACTGAACTTTAAACATTATACCAACCTGTATTTACGGTATAATACAATTAGCATCATATTAACACTTATTGGGTCCTACTTATTAGTAACCGGTTTTATGGGTTTAGCAAGTCGTGATTTCAGATTTGGAATGGAAACCACTATGGATAATGACTGGTATTTAATTGCAGGCGGATTCCTGTTAGTCATTATTTTATTTATTACCGCCATATTAAACTATAGTTTCTCAAGCGCCTATATTTCAGAATATGTAAAACAGGAAGGCCAAGTAACTTCACCAAATATATGGTCTGCTATTAAAAAGAATTTTGGAACCATCATCCTTTTTGTCCTTATAGGAATTGCTATGTATATTGGATACCTTATTGTATCGGTAGTTTTAGCCTTTATTCCGCTATTGGGTATGTTAGCACAATATGCCATTAGTTTTACGTTAAATGCCCTTTTTGGTTTATCTTTTATGGCCATTTTTAGTGCCAATAAATCCGTTGGTGAGGCTCTATCAGAAGGTTGGTCCTATACGTTTTCTAACTTTATACGGGTTGTGTTCTATGGTCTTGTTATTGGTATTTTAAACCTTATGTTAACCTTTTTAATCCTTTCTATCCCAGGGTTTATCATTGCCATTTACACCTATTTCTCCGTTGAAAGTGAAGTCGATTTTTTAACAAGCAACTTTGCAACTATTGTTTTTACTTTAGGTTTCACTACATTTATTCTAGCTTTTATTTTCTCGCAAGCTTTATCACAAGTCGCGTATGGTGTTTTATTTTTCAATTTACATGAAGAGAAACACAATACTTATTTACGTGAACGCATTGAACAAATTGGTGTAAATGATTAAACCAAAAACATATATCAACTCGTTACTTTCAGGCTTGTTTTGTATCCAGCATGCAGTATCCATAGCTCAAAATAAAATTCAAGAGGATTCTACCAATATTACCGTTACCTATTTTAAAGACGGTTTGCCTGAACGCTATACAGGAAACGATTTTAATTATAATATTAACGATACTGGAGGTGTTAATTTACTACAACAACTATTACGTAAGTTTTTTAATTGGCTAGGCAATCTGTTTGGAATTGATATAGACTTCATAGATTACGAAACTTTAGAGTACATTGTTTACGGACTTTTAGCTACTGGAGCTTTGTATTTATTGATAAAGTTTTTATTGCAATCTCCTATGAGTTCTGTATTTAAAACCGAAGAAAAAACCATCGAGAACTTTGGATATATTGAAGAGGACATCCAGCAAGTTAATTTTGAAAACCTAATAAAAGTAGCTTTAAAAGAGAAAAACTATCGATTAGCCACACGCTATCTGTACCTAAAATCTCTTAAAAATTTAACCAATAAAAATATCATAGATTGGCATTATGACAAAACCAATTCTGACTATCTTAATGAAATTTCAGATGATAGTATCAAACAGTTATTTAAGCGTATCTCCTATATCTACGACTACGTTTGGTATGGCGAGTTTGCTATAGACGAGAATGCTTTCAACAAAAACCAAGACGATTTTTTAACCTTAAATAAACGCATTAATGGATAAACGCTCAAAAATAGCTTTGTATAGCATTGGTGCCATTATCGTGTTGTTAATGATTGCCGAAGTTACCAAACCCAAACCCCTAAATTGGCGAAACTCCTACTCTGCTGCCGATAAAATTCCACTTGGTTGTTATGTGCTTTATCATGAGTTGGAACCATTTACATCTAACCCATTAAAAACTTCTGATAAAAGCCTTTATGAACGTTTGAAGGATTTTAATACTTCTGAAAACACAACACTCATTCTTATAAATGATTATATCAGTATTGAAGATGAAGGGTCTGAAGCACTATTAAATTTTGTTGAAAATGGAAATTCTGTTTTTATAAGTACTAATTATATTTATGGAACCTTTGCCGATTCCTTAAATATAGAAATAGATCGCGATTATGATGGGTTTTTCAAAGATCCCTCCAAGTCCATTTTCACTAATAAAGCCTTGAAAAACAACGAACGCTTATTTGATGATGTTATTGAAAATAGTTATTTTACTTCTATAGACACCACCAAAGCCACTGTTTTAGGCTACATGAAGGATGAAGAGGAGCTACTTAAAGAAGTTAATTTTATAAAAACACCTTACGGAAATAATGGTGGTGCTTTTTATGTGCATAGCAATCCGTTTGCCTTTACAAATTACCATTTATTAAATGATAAAGCGGATTATGCAGCAACCGTTTTATCCTATTTACCAACAGAAAATAACCTCCTTTGGGATAATTATTACAAAAGTGGCCGGAAAGTTATTAAAAGTCCACTGCGTTTTGTGTTAAGCAACCCTGCTTTAAAATGGACTTTCTATATTAGTTTATTGGGTTTAATAGTTTTTGTAATTTTTAAAGGAAAACGTACTCAACGCATTATTCCTGTAGTGGAGCCATTGAAAAATTCAACAGTTGAATTCACCCAGACTATTGGCGATTTATATTATCAACATGGCGATTATTCAAATATCATTCATAAAAAAATTATGTATTTTTTAGAATTTATACGCGCCTCATATTACTTGGAAACCAATGAATTTAGTGAGCGTTTTATTCAGAAACTGGCGGTTAAATCATCAAACACCGTTCAAGACACTAAATCACTTATCGATTTGATTACATATTTAAAATCGAAAAATAACCACACCGAAAAAGAGCTTATTAGCTTAAACAAACAAATAGAACATTTTACAAAAAACAATATATAATGGAAGATAGTAACCAACACGACAGCGAAGATTTAAACTTCACAAATAGAATTGATCTTAAGCCTCTACAAGCACATGTTGAGAATATAAAAAAAGAAATTGGTAAAATAATTGTTGGTCAAAATGACATGGTTGAACTACTTATTATTTCCATTTTATCTAATGGACACACCCTTATAGAAGGTGTTCCTGGCGTAGCAAAAACGGTTACCGCCAAACTTTTAGCTCGTACTTTGGATGTCGATTTTAGCAGAATTCAATTCACACCCGATTTAATGCCAAGTGATATTTTAGGAACCTCTATTTTTAATGTAAAAACTAATGAATTTGAATATAAAAAAGGCCCTATTTTTTCTAATATTATTCTAATAGACGAAATTAACAGAGCGCCAGCAAAAACGCAAGCTGCTTTGTTTGAAGTCATGGCAGAACGCCAAATAACCATTGACAACAATCAGTTTATCATGGAACCGCCTTTTTTGGTTTTTGCCACTCAAAACCCAATTGAACAAGAAGGAACCTACCGTTTACCTGAAGCACAATTAGACCGTTTTTTGTTTAAAATTAATGTCGATTACCCATCGTTAGATGATGAAATTCAGATTCTAATAGACAACCACAAACGGGAAGATCAATTAGATTATAGCACAATTAATTCTGTTTTGAAAGCATCTGATATTATTCGGTACCAAGGCTTAATAAAACAAGTTTTGGTGGAAGATCATTTACTACATTACATTGCTTCTATAGTTAACAATACCAGAAATAATGCCAACTTGTATTTAGGTGCTTCACCACGTGCCTCTATAGCTATTTTAAATGCTGCCAAAGCAAATGCAGCTATTCAAGGTCGTGATTTTGTTACTCCAGACGATATAAAACGCTGTACTAAAGCGGTTTTAAAACATCGCTTGGTACTAACGCCAGAGCGTGAAATGGAAGCTTTTACGGTTGATAAAGTTGTTGATCAGATTCTTGAAACGATTGAAATACCGAGATAATTGAAACGTATTTTTAAACATATCTATTTAGAATTTCGGTTTTTTGCTGCCTTAATGGTTTTTGCCTTTTTATTTTTAATGGCTTACCAATTTCCAGGATTGTTAGCTGTAAGCATCATGCTTTTTGGTGTTTTTCTTGGACTTGTTCTAATAGACAGTATTTTGTTATTCAAGCAGAATGGAATAGATGCCGAACGATTACTTCCCGAAAAATTGAGTAATGGTGATGAGAATCCTATTGAAATCAGACTGAAAAACACGTATAATTATAAGGTAACTTTAAAACTGATAGACGAAATGCCGTTTCAATATCAGAAGCGCGATTTTGAAATAGATACCCAACTTGATAAGCTAACAGACAAAAAAATAACCTACACCTTGCGTCCTTTGGAACGTGGCGAATATCATTTTGGAAACTTAAATGTATTTGCAACATCACCTATTGGCTTTATAACCCGTCGTTTTCAATTTGGAAATGACGCTATGGTTCCCAATTATCCATCATTTCTTCAACTGAAAAAATATATGCTGTTGGCATTTTCTAATAAGATATTCGAATTTGGGTTAAAAAAAATTCGACGCATTGGTCACACTATGGAGTTTGAACAAATTAAGGACTACGTGCAAGGAGATGATATTCGGAATATTAACTGGAAAGCGACAGCTAAACGCGGACAATTAATGGTTAACCAGTTTCAAGATGAGCGTTCTCAACCCATATACAGCGTTATAGATAAAGGTCGTGCTATGAAAATGCCTTTTAATGGGTTAAGCCTTTTAGATTATGCCGTTAATGCCACACTTGTTATTAGTAATGTGGCTTTAAAAAAGCAGGATAAGGCTGGTATGTTTGCATTTTCTAGAAAAATAGCCAATAAAGTGGTGGCTGAACGTAGACCATCACAAATGAATCAGATTATGGAAACCCTCTATAATTTGGATACCGATTTCTCGGAATCTGATTTCTCCAGGCTATATATTGATGTGAAGCGTAGTTTAAATCAACGAAGCTTATTATTACTCTACACCAATTTTGAAACCCTAGATGCTTTACACAGACAATTGCCGTATTTACAAGCCATAGCCAAACATCATGTTTTGGTAGTTATCTTTTTTGAAAATACCGAATTGGATAAATTAACACAGAAAGAATCACGTAACACTTTTGAAATATTCGAAAAAACCATTGCCGAAAAATTTGTTTTTGAGAAGAAACTCATTATTAACGAACTTCAAAAACACGGCATTCAGAGTATTCTAACACCTCCAGAAGATTTAACACTGAATACTATTAATAAGTACCTAGAAATTAAAGCACGTGGACTAATTTAAACTGGTTTTTCTAATCATGTTACAATCCATCCTAAAAAAGCGACAGTTCAGTTTAATAACTTTTTAGAACCTAGTGATTGCATTTACATTTACACTGTATTAATTTAAAAACCAACAATTATGAAAACGCTTGCTATTATTATCGCTTTTGCCTTAACATCTTTTATTTCTCATGCACAAGACAGTTTAAAAACTTACACAGTAAAAGTGATTATTGAAAACCCATTGAATGCTAAAGGACATGTATTAATAGGTTTACATTCTGCCGATACATTTATGAAAGCAGATGGCATTCAAAGTGCAAAAGTAAAAGTCATAGATGGTCAAGCCATTGCTTCATTTGAGAATGTCAAACAAGGAAACTATGCCGTAATGGTCGTTCATGATGAGAATGATAATTCACGAATGGATTTTGAAGCCAATGGTATGCCAAAGGAAAATTATGGTATGTCTAATAACCCTATGCTAATGGGACCACCAAACTTTAATGACGCTAAATTTGAATTGAAAGAAGATACAGAAATTAATATCCGATTTTAAAAAATAGCAAATAAAAAAAAGCGAACTGACACTGTGCAGTTCGCTTTTTTTAAGTCAAAAATTAATTATTATACAGTTTCATTTAACCAAGCTTTAAACATCCAAACTGTTTTTTCTTGTTCGGTAATAAAATCACTCATCATGGCATTAGTACCTTCATCACCTACTTCATCTGTTTTATCTAAAATACCACGTTCTATTTTTAGTAATTCTGAAAGCGAGTCAACAATTAAACGCACTGTTTTTTCATCTTCAGATACGTTTTTACCAACTGGCACTTTAGCAGCTTTGGTATAATCGTCAAAGGTATGTAATGGTGTTTCACCTAATGTTAATATGCGTTCTGCAATCTCATCAACTTTCATATTGGCATCTGTGTATAATTCTTCAAATTTAACATGTAAATCAAAGAAACGTTTGCCTCTAATATTCCAGTGAACACCTCTTAAATTTTGATAATACACTTGAAAATTGGCTAATAAAACATTTAAGTCTTGTGCAATGTCTTTGGTTTCTTTTTGGTCTAATCCTATTGTATTCAATGTCATAATATTATCTATTTTTAAGTTATACTCAAATTTATAACATATTTAAGAGGTTTTAGCATAAGTTTTATTGATAGTTTTTATATTTTTATAGTCTAAATTGATACTTATGACTATTACACAACTATACTACGTATTAGCAGTAGCCGAACAGCAGAATTTCACCAAAGCTGCTGAAACTTGTTTTGTTACCCAACCAACCTTGAGTATGCAGATTCAAAAATTAGAAGATGAGTTGGAGGTTTTAATATTTGATAGAAGTAAAAAACCTATTGAGTTAACTGAAGTTGGAAAAAAAATAGTAAACCAAGCCAAGAATATTGTTAATGAATCCTATAGAATTCAGGATATTGTAGATCAGCAAAAAGGGTTTATAGGCGGTGAGTTTAGATTAGGAATTATTCCAACCATTATGCCAACGCTGTTGCCTATGTTTTTAAAAGCATTTATAAAAAAGTACCCAAAAATTAAATTAAAAATTGAAGAGCTAACAACTGAAGAAATTATATCGCGTATTAAAGAAGGCCATTTAGATGCAGCTATTGCAGCAACACCTCTTGAAAACGACTATATTAAAGAGCGTGTTCTATATTTTGAGCCATTTGTTGGCTATATTCCTAAACATCATAGATTACATAATAAATCTAAATTAAATACGGAAGATTTAGAGATAGATGATATGCTACTTCTAGAAGATGGTCATTGTTTTAGAGATGGCGTTATCAATTTATGTAAAGCCTTTAAAAACCATAATGACGATCAATTTCAATTAGAAAGTGGCAGCATTGAAACGCTAATTAAACTATCAGATGAAGGATTAGGAATGACATTACTCCCCTATTTACACACGTTAGATTTAAGTGAAAAAGCAAAACAAAACCTACACTACTTTATAGAGCCATCACCAGCAAGAGAAGTGAGCTTACTGTATCATAAAAGTGAACTAAAAATGCAAATTGTTGATGCTATGCACAACGTAATTTCGGGAATAATTAGAGGTGCAATTGCATTTCAAAGTGTTAATATAGTTAGTCCACTACCAAAATAAAAAAAGCGACCTATGATGGTCGCTTTTATTTATGTTTCTAAATATACTAAACACTGATCTAAATCTGGGTTTTGCCTTACCAAAGATTCGATAAAGATCTTTAGTTCTTCAATTTCATAAGGGAGTAATCTTTGAAGGGCTTTTTGTACTTCTCTGCAAAATAATGTTGCATCAAAGCTCACTTTATTGAGTACCGTTTTAGTGTACTCGAACATTGCTCTGGCCATTTCTTAAAAATTTTAGGTTAAAAAGTAGATTTATTTATAGGCAATTTTATCTTTTAAGGTTTCTATAAATATAGTAAAAAAAGAGATTGCTTCTTAAACCTAAACAAAACTTTAACAGCAAGCATTAACTTTAAAGCATTAAAAATATCCGTAAGCTCTTAATCCATTTAGCTTTACCTTTATTAGAGGATTGTTAATAGGTTGTTGAAAAAATTAGAAACGGTTATCACCATCCAACAAATTACCTAATCCACCTAATATACTGCCTTCACCTTTATCTTTCCCACCGCCTTGAGGATCTGATGCAAGAACGCGACCTGCTAAACGGCTAAATGGTAACGATTGAATATAGACGGTTCCAGGGCCTTGTAGTTTAGCAAAGAAAAGTCCCTCACCACCAAAAATAGTGTTTTTAATACCTCCTACAAACTCCACATCGTAATCTATACTGTGTGTAAAACCAACTATGCATCCTGTGTCTACACGAAGAATTTCGCCAGGCAATAAAACACGTTTAGCCATGGTTCCTCCAGCATGGACAAATGCCATACCATCACCTTCTAGCTTTTGCATAATAAAACCTTCACCTCCAAAAAGTCCGCGCCCTAAACGTTTACTAAACTCAATTCCAATAGTAACTCCTTTAGCAGCACATAAAAAAGCATCTTTCTGACAAATAAATTTACCTCCAAATTCTGTTAAATCAATTGGTAAAATTTTTCCAGGATATGGTGATGCAAAACTAATGCGCTTTTTCCCAACTAAATTATTATAAAAAGCGGTCATAAATAAGCTTTCACCCGTAAGAATTCGCTTTCCAGCACCCAAAATAGAACCCATAAACCCTTTGTTTTTGGTTGAGCCATCACCAAAAATGGTTTCCATTTTAATCCCATCATCCATCATCATAAAACTACCAGCTTCGGCAACCACACCTTCTTGCGGATCTAATTCTATTTCAACATATTGCATTTCTTCACCATATATGGCATAATCAATTTCGTGTGCATTCATAATTTTTGGGTTTATAAGATTGATACATATTATAGGTTAGCAATTTTTAGTATTTGTTACATATAATTTTAAAAAAAAACACCCTATCGTTATTGCTTTAATTTTAAAGTCCATTCAAAGTTAAACTCAGAAACTTTAACATTATCAGTATTTGTTCCAATAGCATGCATCCAAATTGTTTGACCTTCTCCTGTTTCAATGGTTCGCTTTATAGCCTCATCTATTTTAAGCCCATCTTGACAAACAAATGTAATTATACCTGTAGCTTTTTTAGTAAAACTAGCATTATTGGATGCCACTAGCATTGAAATATTTTGACCACTACTCTTAATTTTCTGCATGACTAAAGCACCAGTTGTTAGTTCGGCAGCCATACCTTGCACTGCCCAAAACATGGATTTAAATGGGTTTTGATTGATCCATCTATGCTTAACAGTTACAACACAGTGCTCTGAATCTAATATTTTTGTTCGGACACCGGTAAAATAAGCTGCTGGTAATTTGAACATTAAAAACATATTGAGTTTGCTAGGAGAAACAGTCATTGGGTCTATTATTTTTTATAAATATATCGAAAATAAACGAATGGCTAATTGTTAATTTTATGTTAAATTTAAGTACTTTGTATTGCATAATACCTTCTTTTAGACATATATTTGCATAAGAAACTATTATATACTTTTAAAAATGATTGATAATCACCAAAAAAACATAGCCACTTTTATTCATTTATCTACCTTCTCTAGGTTTATGATTCCGTTTGGAAATTTTATTGGTCCTTTAGTATTATGGGTCATGAATAAAGACAAATCCGAATTTGTAGATGCTCATGGTAAACAGGCTATAAATTTTCAAATGAGTATTTTATTATATGCTTTAATAATTGGCATGATTACCGTCCCATTTTTTGTATTCAATCTTTTTAGTGGTTTAGACTTATTAGATTTTAATATGTTTGATAGTATCCAGATTAACATCAGTAAACCTTCACCGCTATTATACATAACTGGAGGTTTAGGATTTCTAGCTGTAATTGGTTTTATTTTAGAACTAGTGTTTATCGTTAAAGCTGCTCTATCCGCAAGAGATGGTCAGGCATTTAAATACCCATTAACAATTAATTTTTTAAAATAATTACGCGTAAAATTTTCATCATGCCTACCTCATGGTTTGGCAATCAATAATCAATCTTGTTGAAAGACAAACAAACAATCAAAAAATGAACAGATTAAAAATATTTTTAGGAGAAACAAGCTATAAGCGGCTTGCCTTAATTAAAATTAAAAGACACATATGAAAATAGAAAACACAAAAGCACAAATGCGTAAAGGTGTTTTAGAGTATTGTATTCTTTCGGTATTAAAAGATGATGACGCTTATGTTGCCGAAATACTAGATACTTTAAAAGATGCCAAATTACTGGTTGTGGAAGGAACTATTTATCCGCTACTAACCAGACTAAAAAACGCAGGACTTCTTAATTATCGTTGGGAAGAATCCACATCTGGGCCACCACGAAAGTATTATGGTCTTACCGAAACCGGCAAGTTGTTTTTAAATGAATTAACCACAACTTGGAACGAACTACAAAATGCAGTTAATATAGTAACCCGTCAAAAAAACACGAAATAATGAATAAAACAGTCAACATAAATTTAGCAGGTATCTTTTTTCACATTGATGAAGATGCATACTTAAAATTACAACGCTATCTTGAGGCTATAAAACGTTCATTTACAGACTCTCAAGGACGATCTGAAATTATTTCAGATATTGAAGCCCGGATTGCCGAATTATTTAGTGAGCGTATAAAACACGATAAACAAGTAATTGGGAATAAAGAAGTAGACGATGTTATCACCATAATGGGGCAACCAGAAGACTATTTGGTAGACGATGAAATCTTTGAAGACGAGCCAAAAAGTCAATACCAACGCAAAACAAGTCCAAATAAAAAACTGTTCAGAGATACCGAAAACTCATATATTGGAGGTGTTTCTGCTGGATTAGGCCACTACTTTGGGATAGACACCATCTGGATTCGGTTATTATGGATTATTTTAATATTTGGTGCAGGCACAGGGTTCTTTTTATATATTTTGTTATGGATTTTAATTCCTGAAGCCAAAACGACTGCTGACAAGCTTACCATGACTGGTGAGCCTGTTAACATTAGTAATATTGAAAAAAAAATTAAAGATGGCTTTGATAACGTTTCTGATGTTGCCAAAAATGTAAGCGATTCATTATCTGGAACCGCTAAATCGGTTTCCGATTCAGTGTCTGGTGCTGCCAAAAACGTCAATTTTCAAAAGCATGGAAATAGTATTAAATCAAGTTCACAAAGTTTTTTTGATGCCATTGGAAATATATTTGTGTTCTTTTTTAAAGTGATTGCCAAGTTTATTGGTATTATTTTAATTATTGTAGGTGCAGGAACCTTAATTAGTTTACTTATTGGTTTATTTACAGTTGGAATAACCGATTTTATCCAGATTCCTGGTTTTGAATTATTAGAAGCTGCAAACGCTGCCAACACACCTATATGGCTCGTATCTATGCTATTCTTTTTTGCCATTGGTATTCCTTTCTTTTTTGTCTTTTATCTGGGATTAAAAATTCTGGTAAACAACTTAAAATCTATTGGTAATATTGCTAAATTCTCATTATTAGGACTCTGGTTAGTAGCTATTATTGGTTTAACCATAATTGGCATTAAACAAGCAACACAGCACGCTTTTGATGCGAGTGTTTCTCAAAAAGACACCTTAAACATTACCGCTAATGATACTTTGGTTATAAAAATGGCCGAGAATATTACCTACAATAAAAATTTTAACAGACATGGTAATTCTACGCGATTAGCTTATGATGATAATAATGAAAAAATCATTTACTCAACAGATATTCGACTAATTATCAAATCGACAAGAGATTCTTTAGGCTACCTAACTATTGAAAAGCAAGCTGACGGGAGTGACTTTTTATTAGCAAAAAAACGTGCCGAAAACATTAATTATAATTATGAATTAAGAGGTAAAACTTTAATTTTAGATGCTTTTTTAACTACCGATATTAATAATAAATTTAGTGATCAGGAAGTAGAAATTACCGTGTATTTACCGGAAGGAAGTACTCTTTATGCCGATGATAACACATACAATTTTCATAGAAATTCCAGTTATTATAATGACATTTTAGACAACGGAATGGAAGAACATTATTTAAAAATAATTAACGATGGTGTTATTTGTGAGGATTGCCCAGAAGACGATTATAACATAAACATAAATGTTAACGACGATGACTCTAGTGTTAAGATAAATGAAAACGGTGTACGTATAAAATCTGTTGATTCTAGTCTAGAACTCAATGAAGATGGCCTAAAAGCCAATAGTGAGGAAGTTAGAGTAAATATTGACAAAAACGGTATAGAAATAACTACCGATAGCAACTAAAACCACTTATACTGCTTAATGGCTTGCGTACAAAAATCAATCAATCAATCAATCAATCAATCAATCAAAAAATCATGACTACGCTATCAAAAATTATTATCACACTCATTATAACGCTCTATATGTTTCTATTTTGAAAGAAACAAAGCACAAAAAAACCGAAGCAAATGCTTCGGTTTTTTTTATTTTATAATTAACAAATTAGTTATAAGTTGAAGTGCTAACTTCAAAATCAGCATCTTTTGCGGCCAACCATCTCTCGGCATCCAAAGCAGCCATACATCCTGTGCCAGCAGCAGTAACTGCTTGTCTGTAAACATGGTCAGCAGCATCACCAGATACAAAAACACCTTCCACATTTGTTTTTGAAGTTCCAGGTACATTTATAATGTAACCTGTTTCATCTAGATTTAAAAAGTCTTTAAAAATATCCGTGTTCGGTTTGTGTCCAATAGCTACAAAAAATCCAGTTGCTGGAATTTCGTGTTTCTCATTTGTTTGATTGTTAAACACACGCACACCAGTTACAACTTGTCCATCACCTAAAACCTCATCTGTTTCGGTATTGAATAAAATTTCAATATTTTCAGTTTTTTTAACGCGAGCTGCCATGATTTTAGAGGCTCTAAACTCATCACGTCTTACCAACATGGTTACTTTTTTACACAGTTTAGATAAATAGTGTGCTTCTTCGCAAGCACTATCGCCAGCTCCAACAATTACAACTTCTTGGTTTCTGTAGAAAAATCCATCACAAACGGCACATGCCGAAACACCACCACCTAATTTTAAGTATTTTTGTTCCGAATCTAACCCTAAATATTTTGCAGAGGCTCCTGTAGAAATAATAACGGTATCGCAGTGAATTTCCTTTGTTTCATTCACCCAAACTTTGTGAACATCACCAGAAAAATCGACTTTAGTTACCCAGCCATCACGCACATCGGTTTCAAAGCGCTCTGCTTGTTGCTGAAGCTCAATCATCATTGCAGGTCCTGTAATACCTTCTGGATAACCCGGAAAATTTTCAACCTCATTAGTTGTTGTTAACTGACCTCCTGGCTGTGTACCTTGATATAATACAGGTTTCATATTAGCTCTGGCAGCATAAATAGCCGCTGTATAACCAGCGGGACCAGAACCTATAATTAAGCATTTTATTTTTTCTATAGTTTCAGACATAATAATTGTAAATTTAGTAATGCAAAAGTAGATTTTTTAACAGAAACCTTACAGCAAACTTATTAAAAGTTATTATGGACCGATTAGTTTTACTGATATCCTTTGCGAAGGTTGTATTAAAATAAGTGACTCTGTTTGGTTTTGGAGTTAAAATTTATTTTTATTGTGTTATCTTGTCATACTGAATAGAGATAGATTTATAAATAAAAAATGAAAGAAGATTTTATGGGTACAATTGCAACAGATAATGGAAAAGTAATTCTTTATTATAATTCCGAAAACTCTTTAGGTCAACAAGCATATGCATATGTAAATGCCTCCGATCGTGGTATCTTGGCTATTGATATTTCTAAAACTAAAGTAACTGGAACCCAATGGGCTGAAATTGCCGCCAATTTAAATACAAATCTATCTGGTTTGGTAAACCAAGAGCATCCAGACTTTAAAAATAACTATAAAACTGAAGATGCTTCTTTATCTAATGACGATTGGATTAAAGTATTACAAAATCACCCAAGCAGTTTACGTTGCCCCATTTTAATTGATGGAAAAACGTTTCATTTTATTGAAACACCATCAGAAATTTCTAAATATTTTGATAAGGAAGAAGCGTCTGATGATGCCAGATCTCAAGATAAAAGTTAAATAACATCATTGGAATGGTCATTCTCTTTAGGTATGTTTTTAAAAAACGTATCTAAATCTGTATCGCTATCAATTCCATAGCTAGCCGTTACAAGACCTTTCTTTCCATCTTCCGTTTCTATAGCATACAAAATAGACATATCGGATGGATTACTTAACCCTTCAAAACGCTGTGTCCGCTTAATAAAAATTTGATTAGGCTTATAGGCTTTCTTACTTGTTAATTCAATTAGCACATCATTATTGCATTTAAAGCTGCTAGTATAACCGCGAGCCTGGTATTTTTTAATATAATCTAATTCGTTTCGTTCTTGTTCCATAATACGTTTATTTAAAAATTATAAAAACAGGTGTTAAACTATAAAAGTAAAACACCTGTTTTAATTACTACTAACCAAATTCTTAAATCCTTGTTAATTGTCATCCGTAATGTCCTCAACAGCATCTTCAACATCATCTGCTGCATCTTCGGCAGCATCTCCTACATCATCAGCTACATCTTCAACGCTATCGTTTTTTTGGTCTCTACAACTCGGTAAAACTAATGACATACTAAATGCCACTAGAAATATATAAAGAAATTTTCTCATAATAATTGTGTTTAAATGGTTCATTAAATTTGCTTAAGCTTTTCTTCCACGAATAAGTGAAATAATAAAAAGTACTATAAAAATAAAAAATAATACTTTAGCAATACCTGCTGCTCCAGCAGCAATTCCTCCAAAACCTAAAATTCCGGCAATGATTGCTAATACTATAAAAATGATTGTCCAACGTAACATAATATTTGTTTTAATGGTTAATTAGAAAACTGACTATCAACTTTCTATACTATAAAGATCGTAATACATTGACGTAAAAAATTGCTCAATCAAATTATCCTTTAACTCAAATAGCTAAAAAAAAAGTAAAGGTGTATCATAAAAAAAGGGTTCTGTTGTCAGAACCCTTAATCTTGTATTAAAATAAAAAAGACTATTTAATATCTTCTAGTCCCTTTATTGTATTTAACTCTTGAGAGATTATATTTTTTTGTTTTAAAACCAAATCTCTTGTGGATGTTGGCAATGTTGTTTCATTAAGTACTTCCTCGTACTCTTCTACAGATGCCTTTTCTCCACGAATGGCTTCTTCTAACATAGACTCTTCGTTATCACTTGAAAAAATGGCTTTTACATCCATCCAAGCTCTATGTGCAGAACCAGTAGCACTACCTCCTTTATCTGGCTCTTCACCAAAGTTTTTAATTTCTGATTTTAATTGGTGTCCGAAATCATAACGTTCAGCTGCTTTTCGGTTAAAATAATTCTTTAAGGCTGTGTGATTGGTATTTTCAGCTGCCTTTTTATAACCTTTTTCTGCATCGTAGTTTTTTTCTAGTAGCGCGTTTAGCTTACTACCAACTTCTTTTGTGTATGGATTCATAATAAAATGTATTTAATTGTTAAGTAATTTATTATAAGACGTTTATTGCTAATCATCTTTTTATATATACTAAAATACATATGAAATTACACGTAATTTAATCTGAAAAAGATTAAAATTAACGCAATCAAATGGTGCGATAATTTTTATACTTACAGATTTTTTTTCATGTAACTTTGGTAGGAAGCTGCTAGCGTTTCTTTTTGGTTATCGCTAAAAACTTTTCCTGCTAATTGAAAAAAGCTATGCTCCTCATCTTCTAGATGGTGCTCCACTTTATGTTTTAAATCTTTAGCAATTTTCAGCCAAGAAGATGCATCGCGTTCAGTGTCTTCTAGCTGTTCTATAAGTTCATCAATTTCATGATGTTCTGCAATACCATGTCTGGCATGGTCTTGCATCATATCATTACTTATTAAAGGTTTGTAAAAATGACGCTCTTCTGCATCAGCGTGAACTTGAAGTTGTTTTCGTACATCTTTAAAAATACTGTCTCTTGTCTTGGTATCACCAGATGTTTCAACAAGTTTATTTAACAAATCGCGTTGAATATCGTGATCTTCTCTTATGGCCTCAAAAATAGTCATGGTTTTTGGTTTTGTAAGTTTTATTAATTGTTTTAGTTTATTTTAGTTGTTTAATGCTTTGAAAAAAGTTTTCTAAAAAGTACAAATACACCATATTTACTAGCACCTTTAATTATTGGCTCAATCCAATTATATGGTCTGAAATCATCTTTAAGTTCTGTTTTCAATAATTTTAATTCTTCCCAAGCAATCTTACGTTCTAAATTCAACAATTTAAGATCGGCTTCAATGTCGTTAAAATTCGTGTAATTTGGTTTCATAGTTTATCTAGTTTCATGGTATTGTTAATGGTAAAAAAACTTAATCGTCTTCGGTGAAGAATTTCAAGCTCATTTTTTTTATTATGAAGGTATTGATAGATTTTCTAGTAAAATACAATATCAATCCTAATAAGAAAAATAGCATGGCAACTGATAAATACCCAATTGGTAAACTATTGTAAAAATTACCAATACTGATGGCTACTGCTACAGCCCCAAAAATGATTCCTAAAATGATAAAAGCACCGATTACCACAAGCTTTGCAACCATACTCACTGAAAATGTAAGTTGTTGGAATAGCTTAAGCCGAAAATATTGATGAGAAACTTTTATGTATTTCTCACCAATATCTGTAGCTCTATCTGTTTTATCTCCAATTGATTCAAAAACGTTCATAATCACTTATGATTTTTGAAGTTTCTTATTCTTGGCTTTTAGATCTTTAAGTTTAGCTTCTAAAGTTGTAATAACATCTTCAGCTTTATAACTCGCATCGGTTACTAGAGATTCTACTCTATCTTCTAAATTGTGTCTTTCCGTACTGACTGTTGATGCAACCCGATCACGCAAATCTGATGCTGATGATGCTAAACGTTGTTTTTGTAATTCCGCTTCATCTGCAATACGCTGTCTCGTTGCACTTCCTTTGTCTGGCGCAAATAAAATTCCTAATACTGCTCCAATTGCTGCTCCAGCTAAAATTCCTAAACCTGTACTTCCGTTATTTGTCATAATATTTTTTTTTAGTTAAACATGTAATTCAATATGTCAAATATCATGATAATAAGGCGTTTACATTAACGCTAACCATTTAATTATTGACGTAAAACAATTTCTTGTATCGCGTTAATTGTTTTATGGAATACGTTAAGTTCTCCAAACATTATAAACTAATTTAGTTCTATTAAAACAAAGCATATGTCTCAAATAATTAATACCGTAAACCCTTATAATGGTGAAACTTTAGATAGTTACAAACAGTTCTCTAATGAAATGGTTGAAAACTATTTAAGTCGTGCTCACCAAACGTTTCAAAATTGGAGAAGCACAGATATTAAAGAGCGGACAGATTTATTTAAGCAGTTAGCTGAAAACTTGTTAAAAAACAAGGAATCTTATAGCACGTTAATGACTCAAGAAATGGGGAAACCAATTTCCCAAAGTAGAGCTGAAATTGAAAAATGTGCCTTGTTAACCGATTTCTACGTGACGAATGCAGATGAATTTTTAGCTGATGAACTCATAGAAACCGATGCTTCGGAAAGCTTTATTAGCTATGACCCGTTGGGTTGCATATTAGGAATTATGCCATGGAATTATCCATTTTGGCAAGTATTACGATTTGCAATTCCAACCATAGCAGCAGGAAATACAGTTTTACTAAAACATGCTAGTAATGTTACTGGTTGTGCTTTAGCAATTCAGAACTTATTTGAAGAAAGTGGCTTTCCAAAAGGATGTTTTCAAACGCTATTAGCTAGTCATGATCAAATAGAAACGATTATTGCTGATAACCGACTTCAAGCCGTTTCTTTAACAGGAAGTGAAAAAGCAGGTAAGCATATTGCCGCTCTAGCAGGAAAAAATCTTAAAAAAACTGTTTTGGAATTAGGTGGAAATAATGCTTGTATTGTTTTGGCTGATGCAGATTTGGATACGTATTTAGATACTATGGTAAATGCCAGAATGCAAAATACAGGACAAAGTTGTATTGCTGCAAAACGCTTTATTGTTGAAGCACCAATTTACGATGAGTTTTTAGAAAAATTAATAAAGAAAGTTTCTAATATTAAAATTGGAGACCCTTTAAAAGATGACACTGAATTGAGTGTTTTGGCTCGTAAAGATTTAGCAGACACGCTTAAAAAACAGGTGGATCAATCTGTTAAAAATGGGGCGACAATAAAAATTGGTAACACTATAAAGGATGCTTTTTTTGAGCCCACAATTATTACAGATGTAAATCCAGGAATGCCAGTTTTTGATGAAGAAACCTTTGGACCCGTTGCCGCTATCATTAAAGTTAACAATGCCGATGAAGCATATAAAATGACAGCCAACTCTAAATACGGTTTAGGTAGTATGGTTTTTACAAAAGACACAGAAACTGCAAAACACCAAATAAATCAAATTCCCGATGGTGCCTTTTTTATTAATGAATTAGTAAAATCTGATCCTCGGTTGCCATTTGGCGGAACAAAAGCATCAGGCTATGGACGTGAATTATCAATAGAAGGCATCCATGAATTTGTAAACAAAAAAACAGTATATATTAACCTTTAAAAATAAAAATTATGCCAGTAGTTAAAGATAAAGATTCAGACAGAGAAGATTATTTATTACAAGATGATAACAAAACCATTTTTACAGCAACATTTGTAATTGTTGCGCTTATAATTTTAGTAATTGCAGTAATTGTTTCAGGATTATATTTTGAATGGTTTTAAGTTTCTATATATTCTATAATAGCTTAAGTAATTCAGTTTATATCAAAAAAAAGAAGCGCAATTTATGTTGCGCTTTTTAGTTGTAATAGGCTTTTGTTTTTAATGATTTTGAAGATTAACATGTCCTTTTTCTCCCAAATCTGGTGTTTTATCTGTAATAGAACCTTCAACAATTTTAAAGAAGGACACTAGTTTATTTTGAATAGAGTCCCAGTAATAGGCATTTTCCATATTAATATTCAATAAGGCTAAATTGGAGTCATCTTTACCTTCAAACCAAGTATTCAAGGCTGGACTCCAAAGTTCATCAACCTTTTCGTCATCAATAATATGAGTTGCGTTACCATAAATAGAAATGTATTTTTGTTTATCCTCATCGGTATAAATTATTTGAACCCGATTATCCTCTTGAATATCTGTAAAATGGCTACTAGTTTTTGAGGTAAAAAACCATAAGTCTCCTTGATCATCCATTTGTTGTAAAGTCATTGGACAAACGGAAAAAGGTGTTTTACGTAATTGTGTTGCTAACATGACAATTTTTGGCGCATCAATTAACGCCCGCATTTTATCAAGTCCATTTTTATCTTTAGTATAATTTCTAGTGCTCATAATGTAAATTTTAATAATTAATAATTGTTTGTGTTTTAGGCTGCGTGTTCTCTACAAGCTTCTGCACAAGCTAAACAAGATGCAGCGCATTCTTGGCAATGACTATGGTTATGCTGCATGCATTGTTTGGCACACCATTCGCAAATTTCTGCACAAAGACGGCAGTATTCTTTTACAAATGGGCTGTCTGACACCATAAATTTTATGCAAATTAAACAGGCATCTATACACTGTGCACAACAATTAGGACAACTGTTATGGCTTTCCATAGGAGACATTTGAGTTAAACAATGCTGGCAATCCAACATACATTGCTGGCAAGCTTTAATGCAACTTTCGTAATTACGTATCATTTTATATCGGTTTAAATTAGTATTCTTTTATTTAGAATAACACCATTCTACCCAAATTTATAATCTCGTAACTGCTAAAAAAACTAATTGAATTTAATTAGATTTTAGGCTGACATAGCTAATTCACGCTGTGCAAACTTGTAGTCTTTTGGACTGCAGTTATATTTTTCTTTAAATATTTTAGAAAAATAACTTCTGCTGGTAAGTCCAATGGTATACACCACTTGCGAAATATTCATATCCGTATTCTTTAGCAAATCTTCTGCTTTTTTAATACGAACCTCTCTAATATATTCGGTTACGGTATGACCATGCATTAATTTAAATCCTTCTTGAAGTTTTGAAGGCGATAAACCAAATTTACTATATAAATCTGTGATAGTTATTTGTGATTCTGAATTTTCATTTACATAATCTGAAACGGTTTTAATGGTTGCCATTTCAGATACCGTAAGTGTTCCTGTGTTCTGACTTCTATTTTTTAAATCATCTGAATGTTGTTGAATTTCCAATGCTAGAATAACATGAACCAAACCTTGAATTAATAAACTTCTTACCAATCCTTTTTGAGTAATGGCTTGTAACTGATCAATTTTTTCAGATATTTTTAAATTATGAGATCCTATGTAAACAAAATTCTCTTTATCAAAATTTTTGAAAAATGTATCATGTAATTTAGACTTTAAACCTTGGGCATCCGTATGATTTGCACTTCCTGTTGTTTGAACAGTAATAAGTGTTGTTTTTAATTGTTCATCTTTCTTAAAGTAAAGCAAATTTTCTTCAGCTTGTCTACTTGTTAAAATTCCAGTTTGAAAACTTCCAAGCACACGCTTTTCTCCTGTTTCACCAAAACTATGACCTAACTGACCTTTAGAACAATACGTAAAGTAAATTGGATTTTTATCTGGTGTGTTTATAGATAACACAAAGTCATGATAAAAAACCATGTCAAACTCTAAATATGTAATACCATCCTTAAACGGCACACCTTTTATGATACCTTTTCCTAATTCACTATCTACTTCTAAAGTATGTTCTTTGTAGTCTACTGTAAATTTTCCCCCAAATGTATTTTGTAATTGTTGGAAAGTAGCTTCTATTGTTTTGGCTTGAAGATATGCAGTTTTCATAAAGGTCGTATTTAAGTTAGTAAATTATTCTCGTTTTTAATAAGAATCATTAAAAAGGGATTTTCCTGAATTAATGATAGTGTAAAGATCGAATAAGTAAGACCCTTTTCTGTTACACAATTTTGGCATTGTGTTACACAATTTTTAGATTTTGAATTAAAAACACTGATTTACAGATAAATACAAGGCTTTTAGAGACACATACTGAACCTTTAAATTTATAATTACTCCTTCGTTGAAGAATTTGAAACGCGAATTTGAGAGTGGTTAAGCTGGTAAAAAGATTATAAATTGAGCACCTTCACCCAATTTAGCGGTAGCGTGAATATAACCGTAATGGTTTTCAACAATTTTTTTACAGATGGCTAATCCTATTCCAGTACCTGTATATTCTGTTTTTTGATGTAACCGTTGGAAAACCTCAAATATCTTTTCAGAATACTTGGTATCGAAGCCAATACCATTATCCTTAAACGTGATTTTATAGTAGGACTTACTTATTAAATTTATATTGCCTGGTACTTCCGAGGCACCAACTGTAACAGCTTGAATTGTAATTTTTGGGGACTTGGTCTTATTTCTATATTTAAGGGCATTAGCTATAAGGTTTGCAAATAATTGTTCCATTTGGAAAAATATACCTTGAATTTCTGGCAGCTGATCTGAAATAATTTCAGCTTGCGTATCCTTTATCATATTAATAAGGTCCTCTTGAACTTTACTTAAAACATCATTTAAATCAATTGTTTCTAAATCTGTTTTACTACTATCTATTCTAGAGTAAGCCAATAAATTTTTGATAAGATTTTGCATCCGCTGTGCTGCATTTTTCACCTTATTAAAATAGGTAGTTCCTTTTTCCGAAAAGTTTGTTCTCTCGATATCTTCAATTCTTGAAATAAAGAGTTGAATTTTCCGTAATGGCTCTTGCAAATCATGACTTGCCACACGATTAAACGATTCTAATTCAGCATTACTTTGTTGTAACTCTAAATTACTTTTTCGTAATTCTTCAGCAGCATAAATACTTTGCGTAACATCCTGAACCACACCAATCATAACCGTTTGTCCATCTTTTTCCAGAAATTGTCCATTTGTTTTTACAAATTTAGTTTCACCTTGCTTTGTTACAATACGATAAGTAAACTCTTCAGAGGTAAGTCCGTTTAAAGATTCATTTAACTTTAAATCATAGGTTGCCAAATCATCAGGATGAATAAAGTCTCTGAACTTTTTTGATGAAGATGTAAACGCATTGGGCTCAAACCCTAAAATACGATAAAAGTTATCTGATAACTCACTGGTATCTGAATCTCTATACCATAAAAAACTTCCAATTTTAGCTATACTTTCAGCATCATTTAAAATGGAGTTTCTAATGACTAACTGTTCATTGAGTTTTATTAGCTGATTGGACTTCTCTTTTTCCTCCGTTACATCGCGAATAGTAACTGTAACTCCATCTCCTAATTTTATGGCTGTTGTGGAAAACCAATGTGTTCTATTTTCTTTTTCATAAGGAACAGTATATTCTATAGTATTGTTATTTTCAATGGTAGTTACCAAATGTTCGAAAACACCTGTTTTAAAAACTTCTGGAAATACTACTGATACGTTTTTATTTTTTATTTCCTCTGGAATATCACCAGTTACTGGACTAATCCGGTCGTTAACAAAAACAATTTCAAAATCATGAATACGGCCTTCAGCATTCCGAATACTTTTTAAGTGAATTACAATATGTGAAATACTCTTAAAAATATTAGCTAATAAAGCACGATTATCCAATAAAATTAAATTTTGCTTTTCTAATCGCTTTCTAAACTGTAGCTGGGTATTTTTAGCTTCTTCTTCAACAGTAATATTTCTAGCCGTAATTAAAATACCTTCGGATAGTGGTGTAATTAATGACTCAAACCACATGGTAGAATCATTCATTAGTACCTGACTTTTAAATTTCACCTTATCTTGATTGCGATAACACGCTACAAGATGATTAAAATTGCCGCTATCTTTTAAAAAAGGAAACACTTCAAGAACCGTTTTTCCTATCATATCGTCGGGTTCTAAACCAAAGTAATCACGGTTACAAGCATTGGCAAAAATAATGGTGAAATCTACAACATCATTTTCTTCATTAAAAATTGGTTCGTAATAATTTACCACATTATCAGTAGTGCCTAAAACATTTTTAAGGAAGTTCTCCGATTGTCGAATACGGAGTTTATTTCTATATATTCTTAAAAATGAGAGTACAAAAACCAATAAAGCCAAAAAAGCAAGCAGTAGTAATAATAAAGGTGCTAACGATTTATCTGATTCGTAGGTCTTCTGTCTTAATTCCATAAGACGCTGTTCTTCACCTAACATCTCATTTTTAAGACTTCTAATTTGATATAAGGAAATACTAATAATAGACTTTTGAGCTTCTCTGTATTGTAAAAGGGTATTATCTGCTTCTAAATCTGTTTTATCTAAATCCTGAAGTTGCTTGTATAAATCATTTAAAAGTACCTGTAAGCTTTCAAGTCGTTTTGTTTGTGAAGGATTATCACGAACTAAATTCGCTAGGCTATCCATGATAACACGACCTTCTTCTTGATAATTATTATAGATTCTTTCTTTTTTGTTTGTGTTTAAAAGCGCATCTCTAAATTCTTCCGAATCTGCTTCCGTATAATGCGCTGTTAACAAACTAATGGCATTATACACATGCAAAGAATGGGAGACCATTTCTGCCGATTTTTGCATTCCCACAATTTGCTTGTATGCCATGGTTGACGTAAAAACCAATAACACAAGTGCCATAAAAGAAAGCACAAAATAAGTTTTAGTAGACGTATATACGCGTTTAAAATTCATAGAGTTTAGATACGGAAGAGAAAGGTATCTTTATTCAAATTTGAGGTATGATATTGCCAATTGAGCTGTAGTACTTTCTCTACCACTTCCCGCAATTTACTAAAGTTATTGGGCTTATTTACATAAATATTTGCCCCATTTAAAAAAGTGTCTTCAATATCTTTTTCTGAAGATGATGTGGAGTAAATAGCCACACATAAATCTTTTAGATTAGGGTTGTTTCTAATTTCCTTTAAACATTGTTTCCCATTTTTAATTGGCATGTTTAAGTCTAAAAAGATGAGATTTGGCAGAACAACATTAGGTAATGTTAGGTAATCCATAAGCTCTTGCCCATGATTAAATAGTGATAATTTAGTGCGCATGTCAATTTCTTCTATGGCTTCACTAAATAACATTCTATCATCCTCATCATCATCTGCCAAAGCAATGTTTAAAAGCATGTCACTCATGATTATAATTTATTTTTTTATTAGTTTCTATTTTTCATAATACGCTGAAAAACACTTGGTGTTAATCCCGTTGTTTTTTTAAACTGTCCAGATAAGTGAGCTACACTACTATAATCTAGTTGATAAGCTATTTCAGTTAATGTTAAATCTGTGTTACAAATACGTTCTTTTACCAAATCCACCTTCTTTAGTATCATATAATTTTCAATAGATGTGTAGGTGCTTTCAGAAAAGACAGTAGACAAATGCGCATAAGAATAATTTAAGGCGTCCGACAAATAACTAGAAACTTTTACAGTACGTAAATCTGTGTTCTGTAACATATCATCTATAGTGTGTTTAATCCGCTCTACTAAAGTCTCCTTTTGATTTGACAAAATTTGGATCCCGTATCGTTTTAAAGCTGCATCTAATAGCTCACGCTTTTCTGCTTCTAAAGCGTCATGAATTTTAATTTCACCTAGACTGGTAATGGTATGCGCAATGTCAAGCAAATTAAGCTGTTCTTTCACTACGGTTTTACAAACCAAATCAAAATCATATTTTACAAAAAGTGTCATGGAAGATTAATCCTTATCTTTTACATTTTTTACCAACTAAAGATATACGAATTAAATGATATAAATAGAAATCTAAATCAATAATTTGTTAGTAAGCTGATGTTCAGAATTTCTAAAAACACAAGTTGTAAATAAATGATGTTTTTAGAAGGTATTAACCATAGAATTACTCTTAAAATTCAATAAAAAAAGAGACGATACATCGCCTCTTCTAATTTTTCAAGTTAAATTGCATTACGCTGTTCGTGCTGCGTTAACTAAATACTGTAAATCTTCACGGGATAAGGATTTCCCATAAATAGCTTGGTCTGGATCCATAATATTTGTGTCACTCAAACTTCCTATGTACAATGGTTCAAATCCAATATCTTCAATGAGCTGTCTAGCTACTAGTTTACTTTCTTCGTCTTGTGCGGCAAATGGAATGGCTATTTTATCCACATCACTAAACGCACGTTTTTGTAAATCTTCAGCCTTAATGGTATTGAAAGCCTTTACGGTTTTAGCTGTATTAAACTTCATAGCCGTATATTCCGTAGCGTTATAGTTAGCGTCACGAACATCTTGAGCCATCTCACCATCACGCTCTGGATAAGGGTTTGTAGCATCAATAATAAGTTTGTTCCCGTACTCTCCAGCATAAACTTCTGCAAGCTCATCAATGGCTTCAAAAGGTGTTGCTAATAAATAAACATCTGCATTGGCCTCAAAGGCATCTGTAACGCTTACTGCTTTTGCACGACCTTCACTTTCTTGCACCAAAGGCTGAAGACTTTCTGGATGCCTAGAACTAAACAACACTTCATGTCCTGCTTTTGCCCAGTGCTTCCCTAAATTTCCACCTATGTTTCCACTTCCTATTATTCCTATTTTCATAATTTATTTTTTTTAAAATTTTACATTATTTTTCATTCCACATCCCTCTAAAAGCAAAGCTTTCTTGAGGGTTTCTATGTCGTTTATCAGTCTCTTGTTTTTGTAATTCTTCAGGTAAATCGTTTAAGTCACCACCATAATATCCTAAAGCAATAGCCGTTGCTACATGATAACCTTCAGGCACCTGTAATTTAGCGTGTGCTTCTTTCCAATTTACACCTGCCATATGATGCACACCAATGCCTAAATATTGAGCCTGAACTGTCATGGCACCTAAACACAGTCCTAAATCATGTAAGGCATGAAAGTTTTCCTTGCCTTCATTATCATTTTCCTTGTATACTGCCAGCATTAAAAATGGTGCGTTGTCTGCCCAAGTTTGATTAAAATCGCTTAAGCAATCAAAAATATTTTGAAACCCTTTTGTGCCCTTTTCAGCATAAATAAATCGCCATGGTTGCAAATTGTTTGAACTGGCAGACCAACGTATAGCTTCAAAAAGTTGTTTAATATGTCGCGACTTAATTGGTTCATTGTTAAATATTCGCGGACTATAACGCTGCTTAAGCAATGCGAATATCTCAAAATCCGTTTCTGCAATATTTTCTAATTGAATTTGTTTTGGGGATGTCATAGCATTTTTATTCTAACTTTTTTTTCAACACTGCAAAGTATTTAATATGTGTTATATTAATTGCCGTGAAACCCAAAAATATTGATGCAATCAAAATAAGTCGGCTAAATTTTATTGCGTTAATAAAAATAGTAATCGAGTTTTATGGGTTACGCATCAAAAAATATCTTTGTGTTTTTAAAAAATAACACATGATTAAATACACCTGGCTCACTATTTTTTTAATCCTCTTAAACACAATTGCATTCTCTCAAGAGCATAAAACATATGCTAATGAAATAGAGTTAGCAACGGATAACGATTATTTTGTAATTTACAATACTTCAGATAGAAATTACACCTATGGATTAAGCGGCATGTTTCGTTGGAAAGCAAACGAAAATAGTTTTTTAAATAAGCTATTTAAAAACAATTTAGGCCAGTCTTTTAGTGTTGGATTAAATATTGAAGCGTATACACCCAATTATAGAAACGATGATTCTAATGACGATGAAATTATTGAAAGACCTTATGCTGGTTGGAGTTATGCTGAATTTCATTCTAATTATATTTTTGAAAAATCGTATTTTAGACTAGGTTTGGAAGTAGGAATTTTAGGTCAAGCTTCCCAAGCAGGTGCTTTTCAAAATTACATACATGGCCATATTACTGGCGACGAATTAGTGGATTGGAGTGACCAGATACCAAATCAATTTGGTTTGAATGTGGTAAGCAGCTTTGCACATGAAATTTACAGTGTTGGTTTTATGGACACCTATGCTTCTGTTGAGGCTTCTTTAGGTAATATCCACACCTATTTATGGCCAAAATTAAATTTCAGATTAGGAAAGCTTAACAAGATAAATGCGTCTGTTAGCACCAATAATGGTCTATTTTCTAATAATGACCATGCTGAATGGTTTATAAATTATGGCATAGGCTTTAAAGTTAATGGCTACAACGCTACCATTCAAGGCAATATATTTGATACAAATTTAACAAAACCTGAAACCCAAATTAATCACTATATTTTCACTTCTCACGCTGGAGTTCAGTATTCATTTAAACGTTTTGCGGCTATTTTCTCCATGCAGTTTAATACTGGCGAATTTGATAGAACTAAAAACCACTCTTATGGTAGTTTAAAAATCCTTTACCGATTTTAAATGATAGGGCTCTTTATATAGAATTTGTTAGACTGGCATATTCTTTTTTGTAAATACGAATAATTACCAAGGCCAAACTAATTAATAAAGGGCCAAAAATTAAACCAATAAAACCAAAAAGTGGAATTCCTATAATAACACCAATTAGGGTGATTAACGGGTGAACATCATCAAGTTTCTGAAGGACGAATAAACGAATTAAATTATCTGTAGATCCAACGACTACAATTCCATAAATGAGAATTCCCCAGGCTTCAAATGTATGGCCACTTGCAATGGTTAAAATAAAAACAGGAAGTGTACCTAACATATTTCCTACAAAGGGTACCATGGAGCCAATTGTAACAATAACAGCCCAGAAAAATGGCGATTCTATCCCAAAAATTAAAAATCCTATAAGTGCAACAATTCCTTGAGCAATAGCTACCAAAGGAATACCAAGTGCGTTTGCTCTAACCATAGCATGCATTTCTTTACCTACTATTTTTAAATTTTCCTGATTTATTGGAATATAATCCATTAAGGATTCCCGCAACTGTTTTCGGTTGGTAAACATATAAAACAGCATAAAATACATGATAGAAATACCAATAACAGTGTTAAAAGTACCACCAGCAAAACTTTGAAGATTTTCAGACATCCAACCAGAAATAGCAGACGCATCTATTTCAGATGTTAAATTATAACCAAACCGACTTTCAATATCTGCTAATTGCGATTTGACAATTTTAGTAACACGTTCTGAATTTTCAACCGCTTTACTAATTTTATTCCCCAACATGAATGCCGCACCTGCTATGGGCAACAATATGGCAAAAAAGGACATTAGCATAAGTGAAACTGCTGCCAAATTTGGATTCCATCCACGTTTCACCAATTTAGTCATTGTTTTACGTAACAAGACATAAATGGTAACAGCCCCTAATACCCCTGAAAGGTAAGGTGTCATTTCGCGAAAAATTAAAATACAAACCAGTAAAATAAGAATAAGCAAAAATAGCTGTCGGATGACTTTAGGTGGAATAATGTTCATAAAATGTTAGGTTGCTTTATGTAAAAATACATTATTATATGTTTTAATTATTTCGCAATGCTTTAATTAATTCAGATTTATTCATTTTAGATCGCCCATCAATACCTACATTTTGTGCTTGTTTGTAAAGTTCATCTTTAGTCCAATCCTCATAAGGTTTTGCTTTTCCTCCCTTTTTTCCAGAATTAGGTGAATTGGCAATTCTTGCCGATTTTTCTTTGCTGTAACCTTTGTCTCTTAAAGCTTCATATTGATCTTCGTTTTTTACACTTGGAATATCCATAATTATTTTTTTTAATTTATATAAATCAAATATGCAGATTTCAGATAACTACCATTAACCTAATCAAATAAAAAATGAATGCCATTAATTGGCATAAAAATGCATTGCTGCCATATTTTTATTAATTGAGTTCAAAATCCATTAAAGTCAAATGTATCTTTATAAATACAAAAAACAGATTACTAATTTAAAATTTAAAAAGTCATGAATAGCGATCAATTAGAAGGAAAATGGAAACAAGTAAAAGGTGAGTTTAAACAAAAATATGGAAAACTTACTGATGATGATGTAACTTACACAGAAGGAAAATTCGACGAAATGGTTGGAAGACTTCAAGAAAAAACAGGTAAGACCAAAGAGGAAATTAAAAGAGAAATTAATGAGTGGTAATCATTTTTTTTAGAGTGAATACCAGTAATGAAATATCCCTAAATGTATTTTAGGGATATTTTTTTGTAATACTATTAATCAGATTTAGAACTCGGCTTAATACCAAAGCCATAACGTTCGGCATAGACCCATGTAAATTGTGCACCAAAAAATAGGATTAAACAGGAATAAGAAACCCAAAGTAACACTAACACAATAGTTCCAGCGGCACCATAAGTAGAGCCTGGATTAGCTTGTCCGAAGTATAAACCCAATAGAAATTTACCAAAAACAAATAGTACCGAAGTAATTATGGCACCAATCCAAACGGTTTTCCATTTAATTTTGGCGTCGGGTAAAAATTTAAAAATTAGAGCAAATAAAACTGTTATTATACCTACAGACACTAAAAAATCTAAAATAAAAGCTATATAAACAATAAGGTCTGGAAGCAGACTTCTTATATAACCATTTAGTACTGATATAGCCGTAGTAATTAAAAAACTTATAAGCATGAGAAATCCAATTGCTAAAATAAATGCAAAACTGCGTGCGCGATCCAACAGCATTTTTCCAAAGGACATATTATTCTCTGAACTAATTTTCCATATCTGATTAATTGACAATTGTAAATGATAAAATACACCAGTAGCACCAAAAATTAAAGTTCCAATTCCTAAAATGGTTGCTAAGGTACTTTTTTCAGTGTTTTGTGTTTCCACCATCATGGTTTGTATGGAGGCTGCAGCGTCGCTTCCTAAAGCTCGAGAAATTTCATTAGTAAGCTGGCCCTGTACAATTTCTACACCCCAAAAATAACCAACTAAATTAATGATAATTACCAATAAGCCTGGCAAGGATAAAACGGCATAGTAAGCTACAACAGCACTTAATCTAAACGGGTCATTTGCCTCCCATGCCTTATAAGTATCTACTATTAGCGATGGCAAATGTTTTAGTTTAAATGTATTACTTTTTATGGAACTCATTTTGATTAAATTTATAGATTACAAACTGTACTTGCTAAATGTGGTAGGTTAAATTAACATAAAAAAGGCTGACCCATTAGTCAACCTTAATAGTTTTGTTGTTTTGTTTTGTTACATTTTAAATGCATGGTAGCTAAATTTCTGACCTACAACTGAAATATCGGCCATCAAACCTGCTTTTGGCATCGTTAATACAATGACACCATCGCTATAATTAGTGTTTTGTGACACACCTTTATCTACAGCTACAGCTGATGTTTCAGCGCCAAATTCATAATTTCCATTTTTAAAATTTGCTAAAGCTTCATCGGTTTCAAAGAAAATAACTTCAACAATGGCTTGACCACCAGCTTTAAAGCCAACGCTTAATTCTTTTAAGTCTGCCATTCCAATGGCTTTACCATTTTCGTACACAACGCCATTTCCACTGGCTCCTCCAATAATTAAGCCGCCTTTACCTACATTAGGAAAGATAACATACCCAGAAGCGTTTGAGAAAAATTTTTCGAATCCAGCATCTTTTTCCATAATCATGGATTTAGCATGCTCGGCATCTTTCATTATTTTTTTGTCTTTGTCGTTTTGTGCAGCAGTACCAAACGTTATCAAAAGTAAGCTTACTGCTATAAGTGTTTTAAGTGTTTTCATAATTATTATTTTAATTATTAATAACCTAAAATTACGTTTATAATAACATTAAAAATGCCACAAAAGATAAAATCCTTATCGTAAATACATTATAAAAAGCATAAAAACTGACAATTGGTAATGAAAAATCCATATTTAAATATGGATTTCCTAAAAGACTACTATTTCCAAATTTTTTTCATGAGAACATATAGACCATATTTGCCAGCAACATTCATTAATGTACTTATCCAGTTTGAAGGTTTCAAATCTTCCTTAAATTCTGTTTTAAGAAGCTTCATTTCTTCTAAAGCAATTTTTCGTTCTAAATCCAATCGTTTCAAATCGGACTCTATTTCAGTAAAAGACTGGTAGTTTCTCATAATTTAAGAATCAAAAAATTTAGGGGAAAGACTCTTAATAATAATTTTATTAATAAAGGCTCGTTTCCAATAAAGAATACCTGTTGTTAATATAAAAACACCAGCAACGATAAGATAACCTAAAGCCAAATGGCCCAGCCACTCACCAATAGCTAACGCTACTGAAAAAGCTAAAAATAACAAACCTATGGCCAACAAACCACCAATAACTATGGCTTTCGCCACCATACTTATAGAGACGGTTAATTGTTGAAAAATTTTAAGTTTGTAATACTCTTGAGATTTCTCAATATAAGTTTGTCCTGCATCAGTTATTTTACTGGTAGTTTCATTTAATGACTCGAAAATATTCATTTAAATTATGATTTTTGGAACTTTTTATTTTTAGCTTTTAAGTCGCTTAATTTTTGTTCTAAACTCGTGATAATATCCTCGGTCTTATGACTTACATTACTAACAATTGCTTCTAATTGGTGATCAAAATCTTCCTTTTTATTAGAAACTGTATCAGCAACTTTATCTCTTAAATGATGAGCGCTTTCACTCATTTTATCACGAGCATTTCCAGCTTCATCAGCAATACGCTGTCTTGTATTAGATCCTTTATCTGGTGCAAATAAAATTCCTAGAGTTACGCCAATGGCAGTCCCTGCTAATATGCCTAATAATGTACTACTCTCTTTTCCCATTTTATTTTATTTTAGTTAATTGATTAAAACCTCAAACCCATTTTATATTTAATGGATTTACTACTAATTTAAGAAAATATTATCTTAATTAGGTAATTATACAACAGAATAAATGTGTCTTTGTAACATACGTTTCCTCTTTCCTATTCTATAAAACAAAAAAGCTTGAGTAAAATACTCAAGCTTTTTTATAATAACTGTTTAAAATATTTTATTTAATAGATATCAACTCTAATTCAAAAGTTAAATCTTGACCCGCTAAAGGATGGTTTCCATCAACAATGATGTGATCATCGTTAACAGCAGCAACACGAAACTGGTGTTCAGTGCCATCAGGGTTTTTAGACGCTAGACCCATACCTACTTCCGGTTTGATATCTTGAGGTAATTGATCCTTTTTAACTTCGTGAAACAATTCTTTTTGAACGTCTCCGTAAGCTTCGTTTTTATCAATTACAACTGTTTTCTTGTCACTAACTTTCATATCTAAAACTGCTTTTTCAAAACCAGGAATTAGCATACCTTGACCAAGTGTGAATTCTAAAGGTTCTCTATCAGCAGAACTATCAAAAACTTGACCACTACTTAATTTTCCTGTGTAATGAACTTGTACAGTATCATTTTCTTTTACATGACTCATAAAAATGTATTTAATTTTAAAATTAACGCAAAACTAACAATTATTAGTGGGAATACCATAGAAGCCCAACGTCTTATAATAAAATTAACGTTTAAATTTCCAATAAGAAAGCAAGAAAAAAATTTAGTTTGAACATAATTAAACAAAAAATAACTAAATTTAATCAAGAAAGCACCAACGGTATCTAAATGAGAAACTCAACAATACTTCTTTTTTTTATTTTATCACTTATTATTGTTAACAAGGGTTTTTCTCAAAATGACAAAAAAAATGTATTAAGAGATTCATTAGATAATAAAATTGATTTTAGTGATTTTTTGTTAAACCCAAAAGGCTTTATTCCATTAATTCAACCTATTACAGAGCCTGCTTTAGGAAATATAGGCGGTGTCATTACGCCTATTTTTATTAGCCCAAATAAAAACCAAATTGAAGGTAGATACACACCACCTAATATTACCTCATTATTTGGCGGCTACACTGCAAATGACACATGGATGGTAGGCGCTTTTAGAATGGCCAACTTACCAAAATATGGCTTAAAATATCAAGCTATGATGGCTTATTCATCTGTTAATATTGATTTTTACAGAACAGTACCTATAGTTGGTGAGAAACAATTTGCATTTAATTTCAAAGCACTTCCTATACTACTTTCTATTATGAAAGAAATTAATAACACGGGCTTGTTTATAGGAATTGAGTATTTATTTCTTAAAAACGAGGTTACCCCAAAATTTGACTTTGAATCGTTACCTAATTTTTTAGATGAAAAATCGTTAAAAACCACATTAAGTAGTCCTGGAATTGCGTTAGAGTTTGATAACCGTGATAACATTTTTACACCAGACACTGGTTTTTTGGTAAATGCAACATATCATTTTAATGCAGAATGGACTGGAAGTGATTACAACTTTAGCAATTTAGAACTCTCCACTCAATATTATCACAAATTTATACCACAATTGGTAAGTGGTTTTCGTTGGGCATCTGAATTTCAGTTTAATGAATCACCTTTTTATACCGAACCCTATATTAATTTGCGTGGTGTTCCTAAAATGCGCTATCAAGGAAGGTCTACTCATTTAATTGAAACCGAACACCGCTTTGATTTCACAATGCGCTGGAGTCTTATTGGGTTTGGTGGATTAGCTAAAGCTGTTAAGGAAAATGAGTCCTTCGCGGAATCGGATTTAATTTATAATTATGGAACTGGTTTTAGGTATTTAATTGCTCGTAAATTTAAAATCCGAATGGGCGTAGATGTTGCTTGGTCTAATAATGATTTTGGTTATTACATTATATTTGGATGCGCTTGGAATAACAGAAAATAATTTTCGGGATGGTGATTCATGCCAGCAATACCTTTCTTTTCGAATAAATGAGCCTCCAAACATGACTTCATTCGTCTAGAAAATGGAAATAGAAAAAATTCCTATCGATTAGCTACGCTGATTCTGAAGAGGAATCATTGCTCAATTAAGCCTAAACTGCTGGTGCTGGTGACACCTTTTTATACCATGACTTTCGTTTGTCTAACAATGACGACATCAAGGTATAAAAAAAGCCTAAAATCCATTCAGATTTTAGGCTTCCTTGGTCGGGGTGGCAGGATTCGAACCTGCGACCTCCGCGTCCCAAACGCGGCGCGATAACCGGGCTACGCTACACCCCGAATTGGTTATCTTATTAGTTTTAAAAATAGACTTTCTAAAACCGAGGTGCAAATATATAGCTTTTCTTTAGAATCATGCAATAAAATTTTTTTAAATTTATAGATATATTACATTAAACATGAAATCACGCTTTTACATACTTTTATACTTACTAGCCATTACTACATTATCTTGCGCACAGGACAAAAATCCTATAAATAAATCCCACGATTATCAGGTAATTGTTCCAGATTTAAATATTCCATGGGGCTTTGTTTTTTTACCAGACAATACCATACTGATAACCGAAAAATCAGGAGAACTTATTCATTTTAAAAATGGTAAGAAAACACTTATCAAGGGACTTCCTGAAATTCATGTTTACGGACAAGGCGGTTTAATGGATGTTGCACTTCACCCAGATTATAAAACAAATGCATGGATATATTTTTCATACGCTTCATCAGGAGGTGTCGGAAACGGTGGACATACAGCTATAGCACGAGCAAAATTAAAAAACAACGCTTTAACTGATTTTCAAGTTTTATACAAAGCCACTCCAAACACAAAAGCTGGTCAGCATTTCGGATCACGTATGGTGTTTGATAAAGATAATTTTTTATTTTTTTCCATTGGCGATCGAGGTGAACGGGATATTAATCCTCAAGATGTAACCCTGGATGGCGGAAAAATATATCGTTTACATGATGACGGAACGATTCCTGAAAACAACCCATTCGTACAGTCACCAAATGCAAAAAAGGCTATTTACTCCTATGGGCATCGTAATCCACAAGGTATGGCAATTCATCCAGAAACTAGAGCAATTTGGAGTCATGAACACGGACCAAAAGGTGGCGATGAAATTAACATTATTGAAGGAGGCCACAATTACGGTTGGCCTAAAGTAACATATGGTAAAAATTATTCTGGTACGGAAATCACAGATAAAACCACCTTACCAGGTTTAACTCAACCTATCCATTATTGGGACCCCTCCATTGCACCAAGTGGTATGGCTTTTATTTCCAGTAATGTTTATCCAAAATGGAAGGGCAATCTACTCGTTGGTTCTCTAAAATTTCAATATTTAGATTTGTGCTATTTAAAAGGAAAAAAAATTATAAAAGAAGAGCGCTTATTAGATGGTTTAGGTCGAGTAAGATCAGTTGTTCTAGGCCCTGATGGTTATATTTATGCTGGTATAGAAAACTTGGGAATTGTAAAAATTATTCCAAAATAAATTCAAATTAGTTATAGTTGAATAAGTTTAAATAAATCAACCAATAAATTCCATAGTAAATAACTAAATTTGTAACCATAACTAAAAAAATAATTCATGCTTATTATTGGTATAGCTGGCGGTACAGGCTGTGGAAAAACAACCGTAGTTAATCAGATTCTTGATCAACTTCCAGAAGGTGAAGTTGGCGTCATCTCTCAAGATTCATATTATAAAGACACAACACATTTGTCCTTTGATGAACGTGTAAAAATTAACTTTGATCATCCACGATCCATTGATTTTGAATTATTAGAATCGCATTTAAAAGAATTAAAAAAAGGAAATGATATTCATCAACCGGTTTATTCTTTCATAAAGCATAACCGAACAGGCGATACTATTTTAACACACCCTAGAAAGGTAATGATTGTTGAAGGTATTTTAATCCTAACCAATCCAGAATTACGAGAAATGTTTGATATTAAAATATTTGTTCATGCTGATAGTGATGAGCGTTTAATACGTCGTTTGAAACGAGATATCTCTGAACGTGGTCGTGATTTAGATGAAGTTTTAAGCCGCTACCAAAACACATTAAAACCCATGCATCAACAATTCATTGAGCCTATGAAAGAATATGCAGATATTATAATTCCAAACAATAAATATAACACCGTAGCAGTCGATATCGTTAAAACCATTATCAATCAACGTTTAGTGTAATGGCCAAGCTCAACTATAAATATGTAAAACCTTTTAAGAATATTTTTTTCTTAATCGTTTTAGTTTTTGCTGTTTGGATGCTATTTTTTGATGCCAATTCCTATTTAATTCACCACGAATTAAATACTGAAATCGAAGAACTTGAAACAGAAAAAGAATATTACAATAGAGAAATTGAAAAAGACAAAAAAGCTATAAAAGAATTAAGTAACGATTTGGGTGTTGAAAAATTAGCACGCGAAAAATATTACATGAAGAAAGCCAATGAAGAAATCTTTATAATAGAATATGAAGATAGTATTCCAAAAGAAAATAAAAATGACTAAACCTTTATTTAGCGAGTTTCCTGAAGTATCTTCAAAAGAATGGAAACAAAAAATTCAATCCGATTTAAAAGGCGCCGATTATAACGAAACACTTATTTGGCAGTCAAACGAAGGGATTAATGTGAAGCCATTTTATCATCAAGATACTTTAAAAACCACCTCAATTAATGCCATTCCACAAACATCATGGAATATTTGCCAAACTATATTTGTACAGCAAATAGAAATTGCTAACGGCATTGCTGTTTCTGCTTTAAAGCATGGTGCAGAAAGTATCCATTTTATTATTCCTGACGATTCCATTTCTATTGAAAACCTCCTCAAAAATATTGATATACAAAAAACCACCATCTTTTTTGAATTACAATTTTTATCTGAAGCCTTTGTTGAAAAAATCATGGATTTTGGTACTAACAGTCAAATCATTGTTCAAACAGATATAATAGGAAATTTAGCACAATCTGGTAATTGGTTCACCAATTTGGAAGCAGACCATAAAGCTTTACAAAACATCGTAAAACTAACCAACTCCATTACAGTTAATACAACTTTGTATCAAAACGCTGGCGCCAATATGGTACAACAATTAGCCTATGCCTTATCGCATATTAATGAATATTTCAATCAGTTACACGAACACTTATCAGTGTCCGAAAAACAATCATTTACAGCTGTTTTTCGTTTAGCAATCGGTTCCAATTACTTTTTTGAAATAGGAAAAATTCGTGCCTTACGCGTTTTATATCAATCGTTGGCAACCGAATATGATTTTAATACCGAATGCCATGTTTTTACAACACCAACTAAACGTAACAAAACGATTTACGATTACAATACCAACATGCTTCGTACAACTACAGAATGTATGAGCGCAATTTTAGGAGGTGCCAACACCATTTATAACATGCCATATGATGCTATTTACCATAAAAACAACGAGTTTGGTGATCGGATTGCACGCAACCAACTCCTTATTTTAAAGCATGAAAGTTATTTAGATCAAGTTAAAAACCCTTCAGAAGGTTCCTACTACATTGAAACGTTAACCAATCAATTAGCCGAAAAAGGACTGGAGCTTTTTAAAGATATTGAAGCCAATGGCGGTTTTCTAAAGCAGTTAAAAGAAGGTACCATTCAACGTAAAATAAAAGAAAGTGCTATCAAAGAGCAGGAGCAATTTGATACTGGAAAAATCACCTTACTTGGAACAAATAAACATCCCAATGAATCTGATAAAATGAGTAACGAATTAGAGTTATATCCATTCGTAAAAACCCAATCTCGAAAAACACTCATCGAGCCCATAGTTGAAAAACGACTTGCTGAAAAGTCAGAACAAGACCGTTTAAAAACCGAAAATTAAAAGTAAACAGATGAAATTAGTTTTAAAGCTTGCCTTTCTTATAGTGAGTATTACTTTCTATAACTGTAAACATGAAGAGTCTTCATTCAGTGATTACAAGTACGCACAAGAAGAACAAGTAATAACTTGTAGTATTCCAGATGCCCAACTTTACAATGAAGCTTTACACTCCTTTGAGGCTGATATTTTAAATTATTATAAACAGAAAAAATCTAATATTAGAAGTGCCTATAATCAATTTTTAATAGCTGTTACCTATAATCAAATTCCATATGAAGCCATTGTAACACCACATACAATGAAGGTTTTAAAAGCATTAAAAAACAAACCTGAATTATGGAATGGTAACAACATGAACTATAACGCACAAGTTTTTAGTTGCTTAACAGATAATTTTGGTAGCAAAGAATTTGCAACTACTATTCAATCTTTAATTAACACCAATAGCATACGCGTTGATATTTTGGCGCCACCAGCAAAAAAATATATAAAGACTATTGATAACGATAAATATTTAGCAACATTTATTGCGTTAAGCATATATTACGCACAATTAGTAGATATTGACCCATCAACTATAACAGAAAAACCTGTAGATGAAATGGACCATTAAGTCCCTAAACACTAGGTTTAAATTTTTCAGTTAATCAAAAATCTTATTATGAGTCGGAAAAACATTCAACATATTCAATTAAATTCAACAGATACGCAACGTAAAAATCAATCCATTGAAACGTTCAATTCCGCGGAAGATATCGCTATACAATCTGTTTATTCTAAAGCAGATATTGCAAATTTGGAACACCTCAATTTTGCTGCGGGCATAACACCAAACCTACGTGGACCTTATAGCACGATGTATGTTAGAAGACCCTGGACTATACGGCAATATGCAGGTTTTTCGACCGCCGAAGATAGTAATGCCTTCTATAAACGAAATTTAGCCGCCGGACAAAAAGGGCTATCCGTAGCATTCGATTTAGCCACACATCGTGGTTACGATTCAGACCATGAGCGAGTTGTTGGAGATGTTGGAAAAGCAGGCGTTGCTATAGACTCTGTCGAGGATATGAAAATTCTTTTCGATGAAATACCTTTAGATAAAATGAGTGTTTCTATGACTATGAATGGTGCCGTTTTACCAATCATGGCATTTTATATTGTAGCAGCTGAAGAACAAGGTGTGAAACCAGAAGCTCTTGCTGGAACCATCCAAAATGATATTTTAAAGGAATTCATGGTCCGCAATACTTACATTTACCCACCAACGCCTTCCATGAAAATCATTTCAGATATTTTTGAATACACAAGCAAAAATATGCCCAAATTCAATAGCATCAGTATTTCGGGTTACCACATGCAAGAAGCTGGAGCCACCTGCGATATTGAATTGGCCTATACCCTAGCCGACGGATTAGAATATGTTAAAAAGGGAATTGCCGCGGGTATGGATATTGACACCTTTGCACCTCGATTATCATTTTTTTGGGCAATTGGTATGAACCATTTTATGGAAATTGCCAAAATGCGAGCCGCACGAATGCTTTGGGCAAAACTTATAAAACCATTCAACCCTAAAAACGAAAAATCTTTGGCCTTGCGTACGCACTGCCAAACATCGGGTTGGAGCTTAACGGAACAAGATCCGTTTAACAATGTGGCAAGAACAACAATTGAAGCAGCAGCTGCTGCTTTTGGTGGTACACAAAGTTTACACACCAATGCTTTGGATGAAGCTATTGCACTACCAACTGATTTTTCTGCTCGTATTGCTAGAAATACACAAATATACTTACAAGAAGAAACACAAATAACCAAAACTGTCGATCCTTGGGCAGGGAGTTATTATGTAGAAAAGTTAACACATGATATCGCTGAAAAAGCTTGGAAACTTATTGAGGAAGTAGAAGATCTTGGCGGTATGACAAAGGCTATAGAAGCCGGAATACCAAAATTACGAATTGAAGAAGCTGCTGCACGCAAACAAGCTAGAATAGATTCCAATCAAGATATTATTGTGGGTATTAATAAATATAGACTTGCTGAAGAAGCTCCTATTACCACATTAGAAGTGGATAATCAAACAGTAAGAACATCTCAAATTGAACGTTTAAATAGGATTAAGGCTACAAGAGATTCCAAAAAAGTAACAGCAGCATTAGGTCTTTTAACAGCTGCCGCAAAATCAAATCAAGATAATTTATTAGCTTTGGCCGTAGAAGCAGCTCGTGAACGCGCTTCATTAGGCGAAATTAGCGATGCACTTGAAGCAGCTTTCGGACGTTATAAAGCACAAATTAAATCCTTTTCAGGCGTGTATAGTAAAGAAATTAAAGATGATGAGTCTTTCAAAAAAGCTCAAGAATTAGCCGATAAATTTGCAGAACAAGAAGGCAGACGTCCACGAATTATGATAGCTAAAATGGGACAAGATGGTCACGATCGTGGTGCCAAAGTTGTCGCTACGGGCTATGCTGATGTTGGTTTTGATGTGGATATAGGCCCTCTTTTTCAAACACCACAAGAAGCAGCCAAACAAGCTGTTGAAAATGATGTCCATATTTTAGGGGTTTCGTCTTTAGCTGCTGGACATAAAACATTAGTACCACAGGTTATTGATGCCTTAAAAACGTATGGACGTGAAGATATTATGGTTATTGTAGGTGGTGTTATTCCAAAACAAGATTATCAGTATTTATTTGATGCTGGTGCTGTTGCCGTTTTTGGTCCTGGAACAAAAATTAGCGATGCAGCCATACAAATTTTGGACATACTAATTGATTAAAACACCTGATAATCAACACATATTAAACCTAATAATAATTTACATATTTTTAATTCGGATAAATTTGTCTGAATTAAAAATATGTTTTACATTTGTACCATAAAACTAAACTATGTTTTCTAAAGCGTGTGAATACGGCATCAAAGCATCCATTTTTATTGCTTTAAACTCTTACCAAGAGAAACGGGTGAGTTTAAAGGCAATTGCTAAAGAAATTGCTTCGCCTGAAGCATTTACGGCCAAAATTCTGCAAGATTTAGCAAGACATAACATCATTAACTCTGTTAAAGGAGCCCATGGTGGTTTTGAAATAAATAAGAAGCAAATTTCGGAAATTAAATTAGAACAGATCGTAAAGGCTATTGATGGCGATAAAATATATAACGGCTGTGGATTAGGCTTACATACCTGCGATGAAAATCACCCATGTCCAGTACATGATAAATTTAAAGACATCCGTAATGACTTGAAAATCATGCTTGAAACAACAAACCTGGAAGAACTAGCACTTGATATTAAAGCAGGTGCATCCTTTCTAAAGATTTAAAAAAATATTATAAAAAAATTTAATTATAAATAGGATAAAAATATCCGAAATAAAAATAAGAGTATGGAAACATTACATAAAAACTTGAGTAAACCCATTGGTGAATTTGTTGCCGATGACTTCAGAACCGCTGCCGTATTTAGTAACTATGGAATAGATTTTTGCTGTAAAGGACACCGAACTGTTGAAGAAGTTTGTAATAAAAATGGTGTAAACCCTGATGAATTATTAAATAAACTAGACGCCGTTTTAAATTCTAACAGTAATAATGCAATTGACTATAAATCCTGGCCTCTAGATTTACTTGCAGATTATATTGAGAAAACTCACCACCGATATGTTGAAGAAAAAATTCCTGTACTGCGCCAGTTTTTAGATAAACTATGTCGCGTTCATGGAGGTAATCATCCGGAGTTATTTAAAATTAATGAACTCTTTACAGGTAGTGCTGGTGAATTGTCTGCACATATGAAAAAAGAAGAATTAATACTTTTTCCATTCATTAAAAAAATGGTAAAGGCCTCATTAGATGGTCAAGCTATTGAAGCACCACATTTTGGAACCGTTGAAAACCCAATTGCTATGATGATGGAAGAACATGACAATGAAGGCGAACGATTTAGAAAAATAGCATTAATAACAAATAATTATACACCTCCAGCAGATGCATGTAATACGTATAAAGTAACGTTTGCTATGTTAGAGGAGTTTGAGAAGGATTTACATCTGCATATCCACTTGGAAAATAACATCTTATTCCCAGAAGCTGCCAAATTGGAGCAGCGCTTTTTCGCAGAATAAATTAATAGCACTTGTTATTTTCAATAACTGGAAGTTAAAGTAATTTATCTTCCAGTTTTACTAAAATTAGTAGTTAATAGTTTGTTTAATTTTACACGTCTCTTGTTAATTTTACAAATACATATTTTATTAGAGGGAATATTTATTGTAAGTTATGGTTTCAACAAGAGACGTGTTTTTTTATTTAAAACCTATTAATGAATGCCTAAAAACCGAGTCCTAATCTGTTTAGTCAATTTCTTAATTGCAGCGCTAATGGGTTTAACGTTGCGCTATGTATCTGTAAATCCTATTGCTATTAATTATCGGTTTCTTACTCATGCTCATTCTCATGTTGCTATGTTGGGCTGGGCATATTTAATGTTGTATACTCTTTTTTCTTATTATTTTGTTTCAGAAAATAAACTGATTTATACTAAATTGTTTTGGGTGACACAGATTGCTGTTATTGGTATGATGATTAGTTTTCCGCTTCAAGGGTATGCTGCTATCTCAATTGGCTTTTCAACATTACATATTTTTTGTAGTTATTACTTTGTGTATCTGATTTGGAAAGATCTGCACATTCAAAACATACTTGTAAAACATGTAGTTAAAGCATCATTAATATTCATGGTATTGTCCACTTTTGGTGTTTGGTGTTTAGGTCCAGCCGTTGGTTTATTAGGTCAAGCATCTGCTTTTTATCAAATTGCAATTCAGTTTTTTTTAAACTTTCAATTTAATGGCTGGTTCCTCCTTGGCGTTGTAGCCATAGCCTGCCATCAATTACAGATTGAATGGTCCGAAAACGCAAAAGCATTCTTTAAATACATTATTTTAGCTACTATTTTAACCTTTGCTTTACCAATACAATGGTTTGCAAACCATCTACTACTCTATTGGATTAACGGGTTAGGCATCTTCTTACAAATCGTTTCACTTTACTATTTTATAAAAATTATAAAACCTAAATTTCAAACTTTTAAAGACAACTCACCTAAACTGGTAATTAGGATGTATCAGTTTTCGTTAGGATGTTTTATAACTAAAATAGCCTTGCAAACTTTATCTATAATTCCACAATTTTCATCAGAATTATTTGAACATCACAATTTTATTATTGGGTTCATTCACTTAACTATGTTAGGTGTTATAAGTGGTTTTTTATTTGCCTTTTTAATACAGTCTAAAACTATTCAACCAAGTCCTTATATTTCTATTGGATTACCCTTATTTTTACTTGGTTTTATTTTAACCGAAACTATTTTATTTATTCAAGGTGCTTTTTACTATTTAGGTATTGGCCTTTTACCCAATTATTATCTAATTTTATTTGTAGTCAGTATGCTCCTTCCCGTTAGTATAGCACTTATTTTAATCAGTTATTTTAAACAAAAACATTATGGAACAGAAACCTCTTAAACGTCATAAAGCTTTGCAGCCATTGAGTAGAGAACATCATCATGGTTTATTATTATCCTGGAAAATAAGATCTGGCTTTAGTAAAAACGTATCAGCTGACCGTATAAAATCCTACGCAGACTGGTTTTTTGAAAATCATTTAATTCCTCATTTTGAATTAGAAGAAACTGAAATATTTACCATTCTAGATTCCGATAATGAGTTAGTAAAAAAAGCGCTAGCAGATCATAGACGTTTAAAACGTTTATTTACCAAAGAGCCTAATTTAGAAAAATCATTAAATAAAATTGAAGAAGAATTGGAGAAACATATCCGTTTTGAGGAACGCATTTTATTTCCTGAAATTCAAAAAGTGGCTTCAGAAGCGCAGCTTCAATATATTGAAAAAATTCACCAGCCAGAATCTTTTAAAGACAATATAACTGATGAATTTTGGAAATAAACGAATAGTCAACTAAACTATTAACCGAACACATTGTTGCTATTCGCTAAATTTTAAATTTGTTTTAAATAAACTAGGTTTTATAGTAATCATAGCCCAAGCCCAATTATTTGTTGCATGCGGATTTCCGCCTTTTAAAACAGCCATGCTTTCTGTTGCAAACATTTGAGAATAGCCTGCTTGAAAACTCACACTTTTTGTCCATTTGTAAGTTATTGTAGCATCAATTTCGGTACCTAAATAGGAATCCATTTCATTATTTAATGAATTGGTTATTGTTGCAGCAGATGAAAACATGTGTGGCATTACGGAAACTGAAAACGTTTCAGTACTATATGTTAGATTGGCATATACATCAACCAGCCCAACAGAATTAATATGGTTTCCAACATAAAAATAATCCATCAAACCATTAAACTTATGGTTGGTTCCATACCATGGGTTAAAGGAATTAATATGGGAGTTGGTTGCATCCATATCGGTTCCTGAAAGATACTCAACACCCAAACCTGGTTTTAATCCATTTTTAAAAGTGTAAGATCCATAAATGGAGGCGTTATAAGCTTGAACCTTTCGGTTAGCAATTTTTCCTGTCTGAAAATACAGTGATGCTTCTACATTAAACGGACTTGGATCCAGTTTTGCATGCGCACCAAATGTTTGGTTATAGTCTACTTCTTGTTTACCATTTTCTATAAAAGCCAATCCGTTATTAAGTGCTAAAACACTTAAATCTAATGGTGATAGCTTTGTGTGATACCAAATGTATTGCATGGACTTGTAGTTATTTAACGTGTAAATAGTTTCAAAAACACTTTCTGAATTGGCATTAAGCGCTAAACCCAATTCAAATTGGTTGTTAGAATTTGGTTTATAAATTGCCAATAAAGCATCATGACTTCTAGCCTGTTGTGCCCAACCAACAGCTCCAAATATTCGTTCGTCATCATAAGAGATTTCCTGTCGTCCTAATTTCAATGAGAATTTTGGTGTTAATAGTAATTCTGCCCAAGCTTCATGGATGGCTGTTCCATTATTATCAGCGGTATTTAAAGTAGGTACATCACCCCAAACACGCACATCTTGAATACTGATATAGGCATTGATTTTCTCACTACCATAAGCGAAATTTAATCGGGTTCGTTGCGATACAAAAGAGGCAGCGTCCAGCGAATCCACCTTCAAGGTTTTGTAGCCATGTCTGTATTCAAAGCGAGGTCTAACCGCTGCTGAAATTTCAAAATTTTGAGCAAAAAGGGTCTGTTTCATTACTCCAAGGAGTATGACAATTACAATTCTTTTCATACGATTCTCATTTACATTGCATGACGATTTACATGCCAGAAAACTTATTTCATTTATGGGGTTACTTGCAAAATTGTTTGGATTGTTTCCTTATTATCAACTCCCAAACCTTCTTGTTGATGCATCAGTTCTCCTTGCGCATTGAAAACCGAAATAATATTGGAGTGTGAAAAATCTATCGGTGAAATTTCTTTATACTTAACAGATAATACATTAGCAAATTCTCTAACACTGCTTTCAGTTCCTTGCAAAAACGTCCATTGTTCATCATCCATAATATTTTCTACAGCAAAAGCTTTTAAACGTTCTGGTGTGTCCGTTTCTGGGTCAATACTTACCATAACAAATTGGATATCTTTAATTTTGTTATCAGGAATTTGAGCTTCAATATTTCTCATGTCAGCAACTAACCTTGGACAAGCTGCTTTACATGATGTATAAATCATAACCATAACCAAGGTTTTTCCTTTTAAATCTTCCAAGTGGATTACTTGGTTTTCTTCTGTGTGCCATTGAGATGTTAAATTGAAAATTGATGCATCTGAAATACCTTCATTGATAGTTTTTTTTAAAGTGTTATCTACTGCTTTTAAGTCCATTTTACAAATAGGGCAGCTACCAAATTCATGATATGTTTTATCACCCTCACATTGCATAGGGCATTGGTATACTTCGGTAATTTGAGCTGAACTTTTTTTATCTGATTGGCAACTTTCTAACGCTAGAATAGCAAAAAGTGATACCATAATATATTTTAGTGTTTTCATTTTTAATTTATTTTGTTGGTATCTTTCACACAGCGAAAGCCCAAATTTTTCATGGAATATTTTGCTTTTAAACTCCCGCGAATTGCATAACGCATAAAAGCGGCATAATTCATTAAATCGGTTGCGTTTACGGCAGCACTTCCACAAAATAAATTGCTGTCTTTATCTACGTCCTTGCGAGATTCGCCTGTAATTAATACCGAATTAAAATCCATAGTCCACTCCCAAACTAGGCCATGTAAATCGTGCACTCCCCAAACATTTTTAGGATTTTGTCCAATGGAATTTTCGTTAGACCTTGGAGCTTCATACCATGCTAATATTTGCTCATTATATGATGGTTTTACACGAGCATCTTTAGTTGTTTGGTCTGCCATTGCAACATACTCCCATTCGTCTACAGTAGGTAACCGTTTGCCTTGACATTCACAATAGTCTTTAGCAGCAAACCAAGAAACATAGGTTACTGGACTGTTAGGGTGTTCAGAATCTTTAAACTCTAAATCGTTTTTCCAATTAGCCAAGTAGCTTTTATCGGTAAACAATTTTAAGGCTTTAGATTTTTGCCACTTTGGATATTTTGTTACAAAATCCATGTATTCAGAATTCGTAACCGGATAAATATCCATTTCAAAATCCTTAACTTCCACAACGGTTGAATCTCTTCCGTAAAGGGGAATATAACGGCTTCCCTCAATGAATACCATGCCTTCAGATTGTGCAAAAACAACCGATTGAAAAACTAATAAAACAAGTAACAATCTAAAGGCCTGGGTTTTCATAATTATTATTTTTGATTTTTAACTTTCATTACCATTTCTTTTGTAACCACTTTTTTAGAGTTACCCCAACTATTATACACATAGGTTAAAACGTTAGCAACTTCATCTGGAGATAAGGTTTGTCTGGTCATTACACTATTGTATTTTTCACCATTAACAGTTATTTCTCCAGTTAATCCGTGAAGTACAACACCAATAGCGCGATCTACATCTGCATTGAGATAATCTGATTTAGCCAAAGGCGGAAATGCATTTGGCACACCTTGACCCTCTGCTTGATGGCAAGCAAAGCATGTTTGCATATAGGTTTGCTTACCATATTCCATTTGCTCTTCAAATGATTTAGCTGGAATCTCGGATTCTACGATTTCGTCTGTAGTTGGCATACTTTGAATGCCTGGTCCTTCTGGTAAATAAATATCATCACGAATTTCGCCAGAATAAATTTTAGTATCCTCTTCACCTTCTACTTTCAACATCCCTAAAGCACCTTTGTTAAAAGCTCTAAATATGGAGTGATCTACTAGAATAAAGGTTCCAGGAACATCAACGCGAAACTCAACAATAGCAGCACCACCAGCAGGAACCAATGTTGTTTGAACATTTTCGTTTATCATATCGCCACCTTCTACATGTACTTTATCAAATATTTCTCCAATTACATGAAATGAAGATACCAGATTTGGTCCACCATTACCAACAAACAAACGAACCGTTTCTCCTACTTTTGCTGTAATAGCATTATCGCCTGTTAAGGCACCCACTTTACCATTAAAAACCACATAATCTGCTTTTTCATCAACCGCTTTTTGCATATCAAAAGGCTGTAAACCACGTTCACCATTAGCGCCTTTGGTATAAAAATCGCCTTGCATTATGTAGTATTCTTTATCTACTGGAGGTAACCCTCCTTCTGGCTCTACCAATATCAAACCATACATACCATTTGCTATATGCATTCCAACTGGAGCAGTTGCACAGTGATACACATACAATCCTGGATTTAATGTTTTAAAAGAAAAAACTTTTTCATGACCTGGCGCCACAAATGAAGACTCTGCTCCGCCTCCTGGTCCCGTTACAGCATGTAAATCGATATTGTGAGGTAATTTATTATCTGGGTGGTTTTGTAAATGAAATTCGACTTCATCTCCTACACGTGTTCGTATAAAACTACCTGGAACGGTACCTCCAAATGTCCAATACACATATTTTACACCATCGGTCATTTCTCCTTCTTCTTCCAATATCTCCATTTTAACAATCAGTTTTTTTGCTTTTCTTGCTCCAACAGGAGTAGGCACATGTGGTGGTGATGTTAATTCCGCAATCATTTCCTGACTAACTGGAATATCTTCCGCTTTATCATAAACTGTTTTCTCGTTGTTCATGCATCCCATTAAAAATACTGTAAAAACCAACAATAAAATCATTGGATAAACGCGATTCATACTTTTTTGTGTTTTCATAATCGTATAATAATTAATTAGTGTTTTCATTTTGCTTTAATTCGGATAACTTTATCCTAATTACAGTTCAAAGATAAATAACCATGTAAGCCTGTAATATGATAATTATCAGTTTTTAAGTTTTTAAGTTTTTAAGTTTTTAAGTTTTTAAGTTTTTAAATTAAAACTAATTGAAAATTTTTCAAAGTTTAATCAGTTCATATAGATGAACGGCCACTAATTTTACAATTTCTTTAACAATTTATTTTAGAGATTTTTTTCTGTTTGAAGCACCTTATATTATGATTTATTATAAAATATAAAGCAGGTTTTATATTTTAAACAGCTACCGATAATCCTAAATAACTTTATAAACACATTAAAATCAGTTACCTTAAAAAAAAGGAATCTTGTTTAACGTTTGTTAACAACTTCCATTTTCTAAACCCACAAATAATTGTATTTTTACGCGTAATTAAACCAAATCAATTAATGGGTAAAATAATAGCTATAGCTAATCAAAAAGGCGGTGTTGGAAAGACAACCACTTCAATAAATTTAGCTGCTTCCCTAGGCGTACTTGAAAAAAAAGTACTCCTAATAGATGCCGATCCACAAGCAAATGCAACCTCTGGATTGGGTATTGATGTTGAAAGTGTTGAAATTGGAACCTACCAACTTCTAGAGCATTCCAATATTGCCAAAGAAGCCATAATCAAAACTGATACACCAAATCTGGATGTTATTCCAGCACATATAGATCTCGTTGCTATAGAAATTGAATTAGTAGACAAGGACGAACGTGAGTACATGCTTAAAAAAGCGTTGGGTGATATTGTTAATGACTACGACTATATTCTTATAGATTGTGCACCTTCGTTAGGGTTATTAACATTAAACGCTTTAACAGCAGCTCATGCTGTAATAATTCCTATACAATGTGAATATTTTGCTTTAGAAGGTCTTGGAAAACTTTTAAATACCATAAAAAGTGTGCAAAAGATTCACAATACGGAGTTAGATATTGAAGGTTTACTTCTTACAATGTATGATTCGCGTTTACGCCTATCTAATCAGGTGGTAGAAGAGGTTCAAAAACATTTTAATGATATGGTTTTCCAAACTATTATACAGCGAAATGTGCGTTTAAGTGAAGCACCTAGTTATGGCGAAAGCATTATTAATTATGATGCAGCAAGCAAAGGCGCCACGAATTACTTAAGTTTGGCCAAAGAAATTATTAATAAAAACTCCTAAAACATGGCGAAGGCAACCAAGAAACAGGCTTTAGGTAGAGGTTTATCAGCTTTATTGAAAGACCCTTCAAACGATATAAAAACGAGTCAGGATAAAAATGCCGATCAAGTTATTGGTAATATTGTTGAATTGGATATAGATTCCATCGATATAAACCCATTTCAACCACGAACTAATTTTAACGAAGAAACCTTACGGGAATTAGCATCTTCAATTAAAGAATTAGGAGTTATTCAACCAATTACTGTTAGAAAATTAGATTTTAACAAATTTCAATTGGTATCAGGTGAACGTCGTTTTAGAGCTTCTAAATTGATAGGTTTGGAAACCATTCCAGCCTATATTAGAATTGCAAACGACCAAGAATCGCTTGAAATGGCTTTGGTTGAAAACATACAACGTCAAGATTTAGACCCTATTGAAATAGCATTATCCTACCAACGATTAATTGACGAAATCAATCTAACGCAAGAGCAAATGAGTGATCGTGTTGGTAAAAAACGCTCCACAATTGCTAATTATTTACGCTTACTAAAACTGGATCCTATTATCCAAACTGGTATGCGTGACGGTTTTATTTCTATGGGTCATGGTCGTGCTTTAATTACCATTGAGGACCAGAGTCGCCAATTGGATATTTACGAAAAGATAATTACCAATAAATTATCGGTTCGAGACACGGAAACTTTAGTACGTGATTTTCAAACGGATAAAACGTTAAAATCACCAAAAGAACCAGAAGAACTTCCTAAATTTGTAAAAAAAGGAATTAAAGATTTTTCGGAATACTTCGGACATAAAATAAACGTTAAAGTGTCTAAAAATGGAAAAGGTAATATTTCTATTCCATTTCATTCGGAAGAAGATTTTAATCGTATTTTAAAATTGGTAAAACGTGCTGAATAAATATGCCATAGCGCTGGTTATTATCTTGGCTTTCTGCTGCAATACTTGGGCTCAAGACGATAAAAATTCTGAAGACAAGAAAGAAGTCCAAACAGAAACACCAGAAGAATTGCAAGTAGAAGCTAATAATATTGTTTCAGATCCTATTGATCCGTTAGCTCCTGCTCGTGCCGCATTTTACTCGGCTGTACTTCCTGGTTTAGGCCATGCTTATCTAAAAGAATATTGGAAAATACCTGTTATCTACGCTGGCCTAGGTGTTGGTGTTTATTTTTATCTAGATAATAATAAAGAGTATAATCGATATAGAGATGCTTATAAAAGACGTTTAGCTGGATTTACCGATGATGAATTCTACGGAACGATTAATGATGATGGATTACGTGAAGCGCAAAAAACATTAAGCCGTAATAGGGAGATATCACTTTTGGTTACTTTAGGTATTTATGCTCTAAACATCATCTGGGCTAATGTGGATGCTCATTTATTACAATATAACGTAGATGACAACTTAAGCTTTAAGCCACATTACAAAATTAATGAGTTTGATAATACTGGTAATTTAGGCATTACCGTAAATTTTAAATTTTAAGCATGAAAATAGCACTATTAGGATATGGTAAAATGGGTAAAACCATTGAAAAAATAGCTATTAGTCGTGGACACACAATTGTTATTAAAACCAACGATGAAGATGGTTACGACATTACTACAGCAGATGTTGCTATAGATTTTAGTGTACCCAACGCAGCCTTTTTTAATGTGGTAAAATGTTTTAAAAATGGTGTTCCTGTAATTTCGGGAACAACTGGCTGGCTAGACAATTATAAGAAAGCAGAAGCATTATGCCAAGAGGAAAATGGTGCTTTTATTTATGCATCGAATTTTAGTTTAGGTGTCAACATTTTTTTTGAATTGAATAAACAATTAGCAAAAATGATGTCGAAATTAGAGTCCTATAAAGTCTCAATGGAAGAAATTCATCATACTCAAAAACTAGATGCACCAAGTGGCACGGCTATTACGTTAGCAGAATCTATTATTTCAGAGCATAACACATATACCGACTGGAGCCTACTTTCAAATAAAGAAAACACAATCCCTATTACAGCCAAACGTATTGAAGATGTATCTGGTACACATGCTGTTTCGTACACTAGCAAAACAGATACCATAACTATTGAACACGAAGCACACAATCGGGAAGGGTTTGCTTTAGGCGCTGTAATAGCTGCAGAATGGCTACAAGACAAAACTGGCGTTTACACCATGAAAGATGTGTTAAATATAGGTTAAAACAAAAAAAATAGGTAACAGAAAAAACCTGCTACCGACCAATTAAGACAAAATAAAATATATGGCACTATCACAATGGCTATTAGTTATCCTAATCATCCAAATTATTCATGGTTTAGGAACTTGGAAATTATATATAAAAGCTGGTAGACAAGCTTGGGAAGCATTCGTACCTGTTTACAACGCGGTTATTTTAATGAAAATTATTAATCGCCCTTGGTATTGGACTATTCTACTCTTTTTACCAATTGTTAACCTTATCATGTTTCCTGTTGTTTGGGTGGAAACCGCTAGAAGTTTTGGAAAGAATTCGACAACAGATACCATTTTAGCTTTATTCACTTTAGGCTTTTATAATTACTATTTAAATTATGCTGTAGATGTGCACCATGTAAAAGACAGAAGTTTACATCCGCGAACACCTTTAGGAGATTGGGTAAGCTCGATACTGTTTGCTATAGTTGCGGCAACGGTTGTTCACACCTATCTGATACAACCCTATACAATTCCTACGTCATCTTTAGAGAAATCATTACTGGTTGGCGATTTCCTATTTGTGAGTAAATTCCATTATGGTGCGCGTGTACCGATGTCTACAGTAGCAGCTCCAATGGTGCATGATACGATTCCATTTATTAATAAAAAATCGTATTTATATGACGACAATGTAGAAAATAGAAACACATCATTTATAAATAAACTATCACTACCCTATTTACGTTTACCTGGTTTTCAAGACATTAAACACAATGATATTGTGGTTTTCAACTGGCCTGTAGATACATTATACAACATGTATAAAACAGCAGATAGAAATTATTACAAACCTGTTGATAAGAAAACCAATTATGTAAAACGCGCCGTTGGTGTTCCTGGCGATTCTTTAGAAGTTAGAAATGGTTTTGTTTATATTAATGGCAAGCAGAACGCCCTACCTGATAGAGCTAAATTGCAATTTTCGTATAAAGTAGAAACCAAAAATGGGCCATTCAACAATTACATACTATCAAGCAGATATAATATAACCGATTTCCCACAGTACAATCAGGATTATTCTGTGAGTTATTTTCCAGGTATTTCAGATGAAAATTTAGCTAAATTTAAAAATCATCCAAATGTTAAGAGTATAGAACCTCTTAAACGTGAAAAAGGTGAACGCGAACCAAGTGTTTTTCCTCATGACCCTAATTACAATTGGAATAATGATTGGTTTGGTCCTTTGTATATTCCAGAAGCTGGCGCAACGGTTGACTTAAATTTAGAGGTTTTACCACTTTACAAACGTGCCATTACAGAATATGAAAATAACACCTTACAAGTTAGAGGTAACCAAATTTTTATTAACGGTGACGTTGCAACCAGTTATACGTTCCAGAAAGATTATTATTGGTTAATGGGTGACAATCGTCATAACTCATTAGACGCGCGTTCTTGGGGATTTGTCCCATTTGATCATGTAGTTGGTAAGCCAGTATTTATATGGATGAGTTATAACAGCAATGGCCAAGGGATTAAAGAAAAAATTCGTTGGGAACGTTTATTTACAACCGTAAATGGTAGTGGTGAACCGGTTTCGTATTTTATTCCATTTTTGGTTTTATTAGCCGCTTGGTTTGGTTTTAGTAAATGGCGTAAACATAAAAAAGCCACTAGCTAATTATTAGCTGTAGATTCAACAAGTATCTCTACAAATGAACATCCTTATTCACCCAACATATTTCCCTAATGTTGCGCATTTTGTCGCTATGTGTCAGGCGGAAACTATTACCTTTGAAATGGCTGATAATTTCCAAAAACAAACCTACAGAAACAGAACTTATATTTATGGTGCTAATGGAAAATTGCTATTAAATATTCCCGTTGTTCATACTCAAAAAGACCGTCAGAAATATGTGGATGTACTTACTTTTAATGAGGAAAACTGGCAGCGAAACCACTGGAAATCTATTGAATCGGCCTATAAAACTTCCCCTTTTTTTGAGTTTTATGAAGATGAGTTAAGGCCGTTATTTGAAGAACCAGTTTCTAGTCTGCTCGATTTTAACTTACAATGTTTTCAGACTGTTTGTAATTGCTTGCAATTAGAAATTAAAACCAACCAAACAACCACTTTTGAAAAAAAACCCACTCAATATACAGATTTACGGCATTTAGTAAAAGCTAAAGGCGAAAAAGCACCAAGTTTTGAGTCTTATATTCAAGTATTTAATGATAAGCATGGTTTCATTAACAACTTAAGTATTATAGATTTACTCTGTAATGAAGGCCCAAATGCTTTAAATTACCTAGAGTCGCAAAAAATAGTTTGGTAATGCTACAAAACCTCGTTCATTATAATTTGCACTTCTTACTGCCATTAGTAATAGCTGTAGCGTTTTACAGAACCTATTGGTTAAAAGCATACCTTATTATGGTAGCAACCATGCTTATAGATTTAGATCACCTATTAGCAACACCCATTTTTGATCCAAATAGGTGTAGTATTAACTTTCATCCATTACATACTTATTGGGCAATTGGGTTGTATGTGCTGTTATTAATCCCGAAGAAAACCAGATTAATTGGTATCGGATTGGTAATTCACATTATTGCAGATTCTGCCGACTGTGCATTAATGTAACTTCAAGGTAGTCATTATCGGGTAATGATCCGAATATTTGTTGTCGATGGTTTTAAAATCTGTTATTTCAAAGGAAGGATCACTGAGTATAAAATCAATTCGGATTGGAAAAAACTTGAAGTCGTATGTTCTACCAAATCCATTTCCTGCTTGCTTAAAGGTATCTTTTAAATTGCCTTTCAACTCCTTATAAACATAAGAAAATGCGGTATTATTAAAATCGCCAGAGATAATAACCTTATAAGGACAAGCAGCTTTATGCTCTAAAAACAATTCGGTTTGGAGCTGCTGCATTTCAAAGGTTTGCTCAATACGTTTTAATAAGCGTTCAGAATCTTCCTGCTGCAACTTGTCCATATTAGCATCTATTTTTAAGGATTGTAGATGAATATTATAAATACGAATCGTATCATCAGCTTTAACAATATCAGCAAAAATGGCATTGTTTGATGTTTCAGGAAATTCTACAGAACCCGAATTGATAATGGGATATTGTGATAAAATAACCTGACCGTACTTGGTTTTATTTCCTGATAATTTTTCGAATTTATACTTAAAAGACGATAAATTAACATCAGGATGTGGATGGTATTCTTGAATGGTCAGCACATCTGGTGCTTTATCATTTATTAAATCCACCATTTTCATTGCAATACCTTTTTCAGGAATCCAATCATACAAATTGAATAAGCGCACGTTATAATTCATGACTTTTAATTGGTAATCATGAATTTCATCATCCTCTGAAGAAAATTTATATAGAGACCCAAAACTAAAATACCCTATGATTAAAACAACCAATGATAAAATAAGCTGCTTTTTGAGCTTAATTAACCAATATAAAAAGAAAATAACATTTATAAGAATCAAGAAAGGCACACCCAAACTCAACACAGATAATAAAGCAAACGTTTTAGGCGGAACAAAAGGCAGCAAATACGATAACAACAAAACAAAGGCTAATAGACCATTAATAAGGTATATTATTTTATCTATTAACTTTAAGTTTTTCATATAATTTAAATGAAAATGGTGAGCTAAACTTTAACGCTACCCACTACTTTATTTAGCAATAACTTGTAAATCCTTAAAATAGCATCTTATTTTCCAGCTTTAAACAAAAACTCTTTTTCGGCTTCTGTTAAACTATCATAACCGCTTTTACTAATTTTATCAAGGATGACATCTATTTTTTTCTGATTATTAAACTGATTAAATTCTTCTTTTGAAAAACCAGCTACTTTATCTGACTTCTTCTTATAAACGGTTTTTAATGGTGATTTTTTAGATTTCGAAAAGAGACCCACAAACTGATCCATGTAAGACCCAAACCCTTTCCCAATATCTTTACCCTGCTCTAACTTTTTGGCATAAATATACCCCAAAATAGCACCTCCTAAATGCGCTAAATTACCACCAGCATTTCCACTTATCGGGTCTTTAATTCCCGCAATTATACCTAAAATATCAAAAACAACAATAGCTGCTCCAATGTACCAAAGTTTTAAATTAAAGGTGAAAAAACGAACTTCCATACTAGGCATGTAGGCACATAAAAAAATTAACAATGCACGGATAGCTGCTGAAGCTCCTACCAAACGCGAAGGTGACTTAAATAAATCTGGGAACAAATTATAACCCAATAAAAACAACAAACCGCCAGATATAGCTCCTAGAAAGTACACGTTTAGCCCCATTTTTTTGGAAAATAAATTGGTAAACATGCCGCCAATAAAGTAGAGCCAAATCATATTAAAAAAGAAGTGCCAAAAATCATAATGTATAAAAGCATAGGTAATAACACTCCAAGGTTGCGTAATAAAATTACCAAAAACACTCGGCAATTCAAACCAATTGAAATCGGATTTAAAAAGTAGAGACACTAATAATCCTATTAAATATATAACCAAATTGGCAACAATCAGCTTCTCAAAAATATTGAGATGCTGCAATTTATTCTGTATGTCTTGGTTTAAATTCGTCATACTAATCCCAACGGTTTTTATTGAACTGCGTTTTTTTCCAATACCACATAATTAAAAAACCGGATAAAGCACCACCAAGATGCGCTACATAAGCGGTATTACTTGGACTAAAAAAGGATTGTCCAGTAATAGCAGAAATTAAATCTAATGCAATAATACCTGGTATAAAATACTTGGCTTTAATAGGGACAGGCAGGAAAATCAACATCAATTTAGATTCAGGATACAACATACCAAAAGCGACTAAAACACCCATAATAGCTCCCGACGCTCCTACCATAGTACTATTAAAAACAGTAATAAATTGCTGCATATCTGTAGCTCCCATTATTTGTTGCCAAGCTGTATTATACATACCCGAATTTAAAGTTTCTATAATTTTTGCTTTATCTATTCCAGCTTCAGTTAAAACGTTGAGTCCTGAATAAAAACTAAAATAATAATAACCAATCATTGAAAGTGCTGCACCTAAACCTGATGATATGTAAAAAAACAAGAATTTTTTATCACCAAAGCGTTGTTCAACAGCCGTACCAAACATCCATAAAGCAAACATATTAAAGAAAATATGCATAAAACCACCATGCATAAACATATGTGTAATAATCTGCCATGGTTGAAACGTGGCATTTTGAGGAAAATGCAACGCGAACCAGTTATAAAAGGAGACGTTTTCACCAATTGGGTTTCCTCCTACCGTTAAGGTGCCGACAAACATAACGACATTTATGATAATTAAATGCTTGACAGTATCGGTAATATTATTCATCATAAAATTTTACTTAAATAAATTTTTTATCTATTTCATCAACGCTAATTGTAACGAAAGTTGCTTTGTTGGTCGGTGAACTATTTGGCTCTTTACAAGCAAATAGACTATTAACCAAATGCTCTTGTTCCACTAAAGTTAAAGATTGCCCTCTTTTTATAGCCAAACTCTTCGCCATGGATTTTGCTAACAAATCTGTAGCACTAAAATGTGAATCTGGTACTTCGTTTTCAATATCACTAATTAATTGTTCTAAAATAACAGTCACTTCACTTTCGGGAACACTGATAGGAACACCTGATATTTCAATATGATCATTATGAAAATTGGCAAAAACAAAACCAGTGTGCTCTAAATCTTCCTGAACACCTTTAATACAATCCATTTCTTGTTGCGATAAAAATACTAAAACAGGAAATAACAATTGCTGACTCACGCTTTCTTTAATAGTAATATGCTTTAAAAAACTTTCGTATAAAATACGTTGGTGTGCACGATGCTGATCTATAACCAACATACCTGATTTTATGGTACTCACTACATATTTATTATGTAATTGGTAGGTAGATTGCTTCGTATCTAAACTGGCATCGTCTTGAAATATATTTCTGGTTTCTTCCGAACTTTCAAACTGGATTTCATTAAAATCGGTTGCAGATTTAGTGCTTTTAGATTCCATACCAACGTACAGACTTTCCCAACTTCCTGCTGGTTCTTTTTTATATGATGGACTAAAAGATGATTTAGATTGTCTTTCTTCTTGAAATGGATTAAAAGCCCGATCTACTTCAATTTTAGGTGCTTTAGCCTGCTTGTTTTGGAAATTATAAGGTGTATCAAAATTTGCGTCACGATCAAAATCTAAAACTGGTGCAATACTAAATTGCCCTAAACTATGTTTTACTGCGGACCTTAAAATAGCATACAAGGTATGCTCATCATCAAACTTAATTTCTGTTTTTGTTGGATGAATATTAATATCAATGGTTTGCGGATTTACGGTTAAATCTAAAAAGTAACTCGCATGTGTGCCATCTTTTAATAAACCATCAAATGCAGAATTTATGGCATGATTCAGATAGGCACTTTTTATAAAACGATTATTGACAAAAAAGAATTGTTCGCCACGTGTTTTCTTGGCGTATTCTGGTTTTCCTACAAATCCTGAAACGGTTAAAACTTCAGTTGTTTCATTTACAGGAACTAATTTTTCATTGGTTTTAGTGCCGAAAATATTGACAATGCGTTGTCTGAAATTACTGATTGGCAAGTGAAATGTTTCACTACCGTTATGATACATAGAAAATTGAATAGAAGGATGCGCTAATGCTACCCGATGAAACTCATCAATAATATGACGCAATTCAACCGTATTCGATTTTAAAAAATTACGACGTGCTGGAATATTAAAGAACAAATTTTTAACAGCAATAGAGGTTCCTGTTGGTGTTACAACAACTTCTTGCGCTTTCACTTCGCTACCCGCAATAACTATTTGCGTGCCAACATCATCTGATTCTTGTTTGGTTTTTAGCTCCACATGAGCAATAGCAGCAATACTTGCCAATGCTTCGCCACGAAATCCCTTAGTACTTAGTTGAAATAAATCGTCAGCCGATTTAATTTTAGATGTTGCATGACGCTCAAAGCTAAAACGCGCATCTGTAACACTCATCCCAGAACCATTATCAATTACTTGAACGAGGGTTTTTCCGGCATCTTTTATAAGTAGTTTAATTTCGGAAGCTTGGGCATCAATAGCATTTTCTAAAAGCTCTTTTACTACGGAAGCTGGCCTTTGAACAACTTCACCTGCAGCAATTTGATTGGCAACATGATCGGGTAATAATTGAATAATGTCTGCCATTAGTTTTCAGGAAGGAATATGGATAAATCGAAACCAATTATCAGTAAAAATATAAAAACTAAAACCGCAATAATGATCAATACACGTCTATTGGCATGTTCATCAGCATTGTTTTTATAATCGTCCCAAGCGGTATTTATCTTTGTTTTTAAACCACCACTACTTCCAACGGTTGAGCGAAAATCATCAAACTTATGCTTTATTTCGTAGGGATTTCCTTCACCTTTATAATGACGTGGTGTGTAGCTGTATTTTTTATTTTTTCGTGTATTAAAAACTCCCATAATCGTGTATTATTCATAGCGACCTAGAACATAAATCACTATTAATATAGTAATCAAAAACAAGACCAAAAATAAAGGAGAGGTTAGAAAATTACTTTTTCGCTTTCTAGTACCTTTTAAACTTTGCCATTTTGTCTGAATATCATCGGATTGATTTTTTTCAGTAGCATCTTGGAATCTTGGTTTGTAATTAAAGCGTTTATTTTTTTTAGCCACTTTACTTTCTAATTAGTTGCTTTAACTTCAAAAGTACTGAATTTGCAAGGAAAAAGGACATCCTGTTTGCCAAAAATTGTTAACAATATCCTGCTGATTGGCTCATGAAATTGGCTCATGCCTATAAACGCCTGTAAAAAAATGTAAGAGTTTAGAAAGTCTACTTATTCAATTCGGCCATTTTTATAGCAGCAATAGCGGCTTCTGTACCTTTATTTCCATGTTTTCCACCGGAACGATCTATAGACTGTTGGATGTTATTATCTGTTAAAACACAAAAAATAACAGGCACATTCTGCAAAACGTTTAGGTCTTTAATGCCTTGAGTAACGCCTTCACATACAAAATCAAAATGTTTGGTTTCGCCTTGAATAACACTACCAATAGCGATAACGGCATCAACTTGCTGTTGTTGCATTTTTTTACAACCATAAATTAACTCAAAACTACCGGGAACATTCCAACGAATAATATTCTCTGCTAAAACATGATTATCCAATAAAGCCTGGATTGCGCCTTTATAAAGTCCTTCCGTTATGGTATCATTCCATTCTGAAACAACAATCCCAAACCGAAAGTTTTTCGCGTTTGGGATTGTAGCTTTATCGTATTCTGATAAATTTTTATTTTCTGTAGCCATGTATTAGTTACTTGCCAAAGCCTCTGCTTTTCCAATAAAGATGTCAATATTAGTCCCTTCAGTAGAGGTTGGGTAGTTTTCTTTAATAGTTTTAAAATGTTTAAGCGCTACATCTGTTTTGCCTAAATCTAAAGCTATAATACCTGCTTTATATAAAAACATTGGTGTTGTAAATTCGTTCGAGCGCATTTTAGCAGCTTCTTCATAATAACCTAACGCATCTTCTTGTTGGTTTAATTGTACAAAGGCATCACCGATACAGCCTTTAGCCATTGGTGCTAAGATTTCATCATCACTTGAAAAATTACCTAAATACGACACGGCATTTTTGTAATCTTTCATATTCAAATATGCCATACCAGCATAATAATTTGCCATATTAGCCGATGGTGTTCCGCTATATTCAGAGATTATATCTAACATACCAAATTTACCTTCACCACCATTTAAAGCCAAGCTAAATAACGAATCTTTTTCAGATGTTGCATTTACTGCTTGATCATAGTATTTTTGGGCTTGGTACATATCATTCATAGCTTCCGTTTGCTTTGGTTTAGCTATAAACTCATTATAACCTAAATATCCTAAAACGACGGCTGCTACCAAACCAATAATAATAAAAATGTATTTCTGATTGCCAATTACCCAATCTTCCGTCTTGGAGGCACTTTCATCAAGTGTGTTAAAAACTTCAGCTGTTGTTGAGTGTTCTTCAACATCATGCTGCTTTTCTTCTTTTGTTTCTGGTTTATATCCTCTCTTCTTGTACGTTGCCATATATTTTTAATTAATGCGGTGCAAAAATATAATTTTTCTTTAGATTAGAAAGCCTATTTATTTGTTATTTTTCAATAATTTGCACATCCTTTACGTAAAACCCCATTTAAGTTTCTTTTTATATGATTCTGAAATCCTTATCGGTACTCAATTATAAAAATTTTGATGAGCGTAGCTTTGTTTTCAATGAAAAAATAAACTGCTTTGTTGGTAATAATGGCGTGGGTAAAACCAATGTTTTAGATGCTATCTACCATCTGTCATTTGGAAAAAGTTATTTTAATCCCATTGCGTCTCAAAACATAAAACATGATGAAGCCTTCTTTGTTGTGAACGGGGAATATGAAAAAAATGAGGTCTCAGAAAAAATTGTAGTGAGTTTAAAGCGCGGTCAGAAAAAGATTATCAAACGAAACGGTAAAATTTATGATAAATATAGTGACCATATAGGTTTTTTACCTTTAGTGATTATTTCACCAGCCGATCGGGATTTAATTATTGAAGGGAGTGCTACCAGACGAAAGTTTATGGATGGTGTTATTTCACAAAGTGATAAAAATTACTTAAACACCCTTTTAAAGTATAATAAAGTAGTCGCACAACGAAATTCACTTTTGAAATACTTTGCTCTAAATCATACTTTTAATCAAGACACTTTAGAAGTTTACAATTTACAACTAGATCAATATGGGCATGAAATTCATGGAAAACGTCAAGCATTTTTAGAAACGTTTATCCCCATTTTTAAGGAACGATATAAGGCTATTAGTAGTGGAAACGAGTCCGTAGAATTGGTTTATGAAAGCGATTTAACAAATCATCGTTTAGAAATGCTTTTAAAAACCGTAATTAATAAAGATAAAGCCATACAATATACCAGTGTTGGCATTCATAAAGACGACTTGATTTTTAACATTGCCGAACATCCTATTAAAAAATTTGGGAGCCAAGGTCAGCAAAAATCTTTTTTAATCGCTTTGAAATTGGCGCAATTCGATTTTATAAAATCTAGAAGCCAAGTGAATCCCATTTTGCTTTTAGATGATATTTTTGATAAATTAGATGAACAACGCGTATCTCAAATTATAAAATTGGTGGATGATGAAAATTTTGGCCAACTTTTTATAAGCGATACACACGCAGATCGTACTGAAGCAGTGGTTAAACAAGTACACCAATCCTACGAAATTTTTAAATTATAGAACCATTTTTAATTATGATACAGAAACTTCAAAAAATTACCACTCTCCTAGTTCTGATGATGGTTTTATCTGGTTGCACTAATAATCCCGAAGACTATTTGGAACATTTAGAAGGGTATTGGGAAATTGAGCGTGTTATATTAAATGACGGGAGTACCAAAGAGTATTCTTATAATGACACCGTAGATTTTATTAGTTTAGAAGATTCTCAAACAGGCATTCGAAAAAAAATGAAACCCAATTTTATGGGTACTTTTGAAACATCCAAAGATGCAGAAAACTTTACCATAAAAATTGAAAATGACAGCATGAACGTGTACTATAAAACACCATTTGATACTTGGAAAGAAACGGTTTTACTAGCCACGAAAAATCAATTAAAGGTAATAAATAAAAACAACGCGATATTTTTGTACAAGCGCTACAAACCCATAAATATTAATTAAAAACAGAGTTCCACCATCGTGGATAAAACATATGGCCAAACGAAATAACGAAAATTTATCCATTGCTGACGCTTTAAAAGAATTTGTAGAAACCAACAGATTGGAACAAGGGCTAAATGCCATAAACGTTCAAGATGCTTGGCAAAACATGATGGGAAATGGTGTCAATAATTACACAACTGCTATTCAGTTAAAAGGTGAAATATTATATGTTCAATTAAGTTCTAGCGTGCTTCGGGAGGAGTTAAGCTACGGAAAAGAAAAAATTGTAACGATGCTGAATGATCATCTAGGGAAGCAAATTATTAAGGAAATAGTGCTTCGTTAGTTGTTTGCTCTTTAAAATATGACACAAAACATAGAATAAATACTCGTTAAACTTTAATTTAAAACAATCGCGAGAATATTTCATATTTCTCATGACACTAAGAAAGGTTAGTGAAATTCAAAAATATTTTCAAAAACAAAAAATCCTGCAATTTGCAGGATTTTTTGTTTAAGATATACTTACTATTTATTCTTTTATCAGTTTTATAACGGTATTTGCATTTTGGCTGTAAACTTTCATAAAATATAAACCCGAAGCCACACTCGATATATCTATAGTGGCTGAATCCTGAATATTTGATAAATCTATAGATTTAACTAAACGGCCATTAATATCCATAACATCCGCTTTAACTAAATTAAGATGATCCATATTTTTCATAATAAACTGACCGTGAGACGGGTTTGGGTATACTTTTATGCCGTTTTCCAATGCTGAAAAATCTTCAACAGATAAGGCATAAGCACAGTTGTAAACCGTAACTTCATCTAAAAACCAGCCTTCTCGTCCATTGCAACCATCACTTCCTAAATCGAATCTAAATTGAATGTTACTATTAGCAACAACACCTAAAGCAGATAGATTAATGACACTTGTTCCCCAACTACCACTATTCGATCCACCATCCGAACCAGTAAAAGCATCTTGTCCTTCCATTGGATTATCATTGCCATCTGAAGCTGGATTAATGGCATCATTATAACCGTTTACAATAAATGCTGTAACAGGAATTAATGTCCAATTACCAGTATCTAATTTATATTTAATATTTACACCATCCCAATTTGGTTCAGTTGAAACGTAATGATTAAAGGCCATTTCAAATGTGCCTTCATTAAAGTCAGGTATCTCAATGACAGGACTTTCCAAACTCATAATTCCATTTTGAAAACTAGTTTGACAATTACCACCATAGGTATCACCAATTGGCGCATTTACAGCAAACATACCGCTTCCAATTCTACCACTTGGTAAACTGCTTTGTATTTGCCAATCTCGTGCAATCCAGGTTGATGATGTTTGTAATTGATAGACTGTCCAGCCATCAACTCCTGTTTCCCAATCTTCAACGTAAATTGGATTATCTTGAGCGTTTTGACACAGATCTGGAGCCATACCAATTACTGCTGTAAATCCGCATTGCTCTGGTTCGATACGTAATTCTACGGCAAGAATAGCTTTTACTAATTCGTTATAATCTGCCATGGTTAGAAATTCATTAGATGGTCCTGCAGGTGCATTTTCTGTAGACAATCCTTCTAAATTAATACCTAATAAATCTGTACAAGATGCTTCAAGCGCGTCTGCCAGCGTAAAGAAATCGCTAGTAGCTGTTAAATAGGTGCTTTGCGCACGCCAAAAAATATGTGCTGCTTTTGTCAAGCCAATGCCATTAATAGTTTGTCCATTATAGGTACCTCCATCAACCAAAAGTGCATAGGCGTGATTTGGAATACCAGAATTAGAATGAACACCTCCAAAATCACCTTCGCCGCATCTATATATGCCGTCAGTTACTTTTCCTGGGTCGTTATTACATGGTGGATTCCACATATCGCGAATAGCACCACCAAAGGCAGTCGCATCTTCGCCAATTCGCCAACGGTCAGAACTATTGCAGCCCGTTCTTAAGGATACATCATCATCTTCATCCGCGTAATCATTTAATAAATCAACCGTTTCTCCCCATATATCTGAAAACGATTCATTGATTGCACCCGATTGCCATGCGTAAATTAAGCCACTTGTATATTCAGTATAAGCGTGTCCCCATTCATGCGCAACCACGTCATCAGTTGCTGTACCATTACAATAGTTAGCAGAAACTCCATTCCAGTTTGCATTAGGACAATTAAAATTGGGAATGTTACTGTTATTAATGGTTATCATTTGCGCATCCGCATTATTATAAGACACATACCCAAAAGCATTATTAAAAAAATTATAAACATGACCAGAAGCTACCACCTCATTTCGCTGCCAAATAGTCAAATTACCTGGAAAAACATCACCCTCTTGCCAAGCAACAGTAGTTGTATCTCCTTCGTAAACAATACGATCTAGTGCATGTGGCATACCAGTAAATTGCTCCACCAAAGTACCATCATGCGCATTGATATATACATATTCACGAACATCCGCATCATTTCTGGCTTCTACTTCATAAACCAAATAACTAGAACCCAAATTATTTTCAATAAGGCCTTTTTGAAAAACAAATAAATTGGTTTTGTGTGCAAAAACGGTTTCACCAGAATAGTTAATATCTTGTTTTGCTAACATATTTAGAGCAGCAGCATTTGCCGCTTGCTCTGAAATTGAAGGAACAGCATTTACTTTAATATTTGTAATGTAGTTGCCATTAATTGCAGTTAGTTGATTAGAATGATTAAAATGAAATCGCAATTGGCCATCAAAAACAGGAACACCTTGATGATGCTGATTCAGGGTTACACTTTGAAAACCATAATTGTCTTTTCTAGCGAGTTGAAATGTGAAGTTGCTTAAATCTTGTGTGTCATTAAATAGCCCTTTATTGGTTTCCAAAAACATTTGAATTTTTTCATGAAGTGTAACACCTGATAGGGTTATTGGCTCATGAAACCTAATAAATTCTGGAACACCAGATTGCGAGTTAACTGTAATTTGAGCTTGTGTATTCAGCTTCAATTTATCTATAGCTTTTTGTTTATTTTGAGCTAATAATAAGGTAGAAAACAGGACACAAACTAATAAAGCATAGTTTGTTTTTTTCATAGCATTCTTTTTTAGAATGTTACGAAGATACCGTTTAGAATAAAAAAAGCCTAAAATGTATTAACATTTTAGGCTTTTATATCTATAAGTTGCTTTATAATTAAAACATTTCACGACCAGAAAAATGAAAAGCACCTTCTATAGCTGCATTTTCATCACTGTCACTTCCATGAACTGCATTTTCTCCCATTGAAGTTGCATATAGCTTACGGATAGTTCCTTCGGCAGCATCTGCTGGATTTGTAGCACCAATTAAGGTTCTAAAATCTTCAACAGCATTATCTTTTTCTAAAATGGCAGCTACAATAGGACCACGTGTCATAAACTCAACCAACTCGCCAAAAAATGGACGTTCGCTATGAACTGCGTAAAAAGCTTCCGCATCAGCCTGAGTCATTTGTGTTTTTTTCATTGCTACGATTCTAAAACCTGAAGCATTGATTTTTTCTAAAATTGCGCCAATGTGTCCGTTTTCAACTGCATCTGGCTTAAGCATGGTAAATGTTCTATTTGTTGCCATTCTTTTGTAAGTTATGTTTCTATTAATATATTTCTATTATAAGAGAGGGTATTCAATTAAATTTCTTTCCCTTAAATTTCGTGCAAAAGTAATGTATTTCTTAATAAAAACCATATAAAGCAATATTAAAAAATTGTATATTCGTCACCTATGAAAAAAGAAGCTATTTTAAATATTAAACAACTCCTACAATCACCAAAAAAAATGGTTATTGTTCCTCATAAAAATCCGGATGGTGATGCTATTGGATCTACATTAGGTCTTTATCACTATTTAAAAATGCATAATCAAGAAGCCATTATTATTGCACCCAACGATTATCCAGACTTTTTAAAATGGATGCCAGGTGAAAATACCATCTTAAAATACGACGCGGAAACCGGAAAATGTAATGATTTAATTAGTGATGCTGATGTTATTTTTACTTTAGACTTTAATGCCTTAAACCGAACGGGTGATATGGAGTTGGTTTTAAAATCCAGCTCTGCACTGAAAATTATGATTGATCATCACCAACAACCAGATGCTTATGCCGCCTACATGTATTCAGATGTAACCATGAGCTCCACTTGCGAAATGGTTTACAATTTTATTACCATGCTTGATGATAAGAACTTGATTAACCAAGATATAGCAACCTGTTTATATACGGGAATCATGACCGATACAGGATCATTTCGTTTTGCATCCACAACAAGTGAAACACATCGAGTTACTGCTTTTTTAATTGACAAAGGTGCACAACCTGCCAAAATTCATAATGCCGTAATGGATGCCAATAGCTTCGATCGTATGCAACTGTTAGGTTGCGCACTTACTAATTTAAAAGTTATTCCGGAATCTAAAACGGCGTATATTACACTATCGCAAGATGAATTGAATACGTATAACTATAAAAAAGGTGACACAGAAGGATTTGTAAATTATGCATTATCGCTTCAAAATATTATTTTTGCCGTCATATTTATTGAAGATAAACAAAACAATATCATTAAAATGTCGTTTCGTTCTAAAGGTGATTTTTCTGTAAATGAATTTGCACGAGCACATTTTGAAGGAGGTGGTCATACAAATGCTGCAGGCGGTAAAAGCAATTTATCGTTGCCCGAAACCGTTGAAAAATTTATTAGTATATTACCTGCTTATAATAACGCCCTGAAAAATGAATAAATTTCTAGTATTAACTTGCCTACTACTAACCGTTTTTGCCTGTAAATCACCAGAAGCAAGACGGCCTATTTCAGCTAAATCAGGATCATTTATAGATCAGTCCGTTAAACGAAATATCAAATTAAACAACAGAGAACGCACTGCTTTTGAAAGCATTATGTCTAAAGATTCTGTTACAAATTACAAGACTTCAGAAAATGGTTTTTGGTATTATTACAATACCAAAGTAGCGGATTCTTTAACAACACCAAAATTTGGTGATACGCTTATATATAACTACTCTATTAAAGATATTAATGAAACCGTAATTTATAGTAAAGCAGACTTGATGCAGCAAACTTACATCATGGATAAACAGGAATTATTTACAGGTTTGCGTGAAGGCTTAAAACTCATGCGATCTGGTGAAACAGTTACCTTCCTGTTTCCTTCTCAAAAGGCTTATGGTTATTATGGTGATGAGAATAAAATTGGTACGAATGTGCCACTTATTTGCGAAGTCACCCTTCTAGATATTAAAACAACTGAACCCAATTAAATAGATATAATTAACTATTAAAACTTAAAAATGAATACATTAAAACATACCATGAAATTATTAGCTTTGGCACTTTTAGTAAGTTTCACCTCTTGCAGTCAGCAGTATCCTGATTTAGAAGAAGGACTTTATGCCGAATTTGTAACCAATAAAGGCACCATGGTTACCAAGTTATTTTACGATAAAGTTCCCGTAACGGTTGCCAATTTTGTGGCTCTAGCAGAAGGCACACACCCAAATGTTTCTGACGCCTATAAAGGAAAGCGGTATTATGACAGTTTAACATTTCACCGTGTTATCAATAAGTTTATGATTCAAGGTGGAGATCCAACCGGAACTGGATCTGGTGATCCTGGTTATAAATTTACAGACGAATTCCACCCAGATTTAACACACTCTAAGCCTGGTATCCTTTCTATGGCTAATTCGGGTCCAAACACCAATGGAAGTCAATTTTTTATTACGGAAGTACCAACACCACATTTAGACAATAAGCATTCTGTTTTTGGTGAAGTAGTAATTGGGATGGACGTTTTAGATACTATTTCAAATGTACAAGTCCAGTCAGGTAGCAACAAGCCTATTGAACCTGTAATTATTGAAAAACTAAATATTATTAGAAAAGGAAAAGCTGCTGAAGACTTTAATGCGGCTGCAGTTTATCAGGATGAATTACCTAAAGTTTTAGAGAAGCAAGAAGCTTTAAAAGAAGCAGCTCGCCAAAAACTTAAAGAATCAGCTAGTGTTGCAGCTGAAGCTTTTATTGCTAAAAACGAAGGTTTAGGTACTGTTAAAAAATTAGAAACAGGCGTGGTGATGATCTTTATGGAAGAAGGCGAAAACACAAAACCATCAAGTGCAGACAAAGTATTAGTAAATTATGCTGGTTTCTTTGAAGATGGACGTTTATTTGATACAAGCTGGGCAGAAGTTGCTAAAGCAAATAATGCTTATAACGAACAACGCGATGCTCAAGGTGGTTACCAACCATTTCCAATGATTTACAATGAAACTGCTGGATTGGTTCCTGGTTTTAGAGAAGCTATGTTAAACATGAATGTTGGTAATAAAGCAAAAGTGTTTATACCATCTTATCTAGGCTATGGTGAAAATGGTTCTGGCCCAATTCCTCCTAATACCAATTTAATTTTCGATCTGAAAATTGAAGGCATTCAAGGAAAACAATAATCAAAAACAGTTTATAAAAAAGCCGCGTTTCTAATTTAGAAACGCGGCTTTTTTATGGGATTACTTACATCAAGTAATTTATGGTTTCTTTGGGATATTCTTTAAAATCTCTAAAACAAATTTCCAGTATTTTTGAGCTGATGAAATTTGAGCTCGTTCATCTGGACTATGCGCGCCCTTAATGTTAGGTCCAAAACTAATCATATCCATGTCTGGATAATTCTGACCTAATATACCACATTCTAATCCAGCATGACAAGCTGCAACATGTGGTTTTTCATCGTTCATTTCTATATAAAGTTTCTCTAAAACTTTTAATATTTTAGAGTCCATATTTGGTGTCCAACCAGGATATTCCCCTGAAAATTCAACTTCACACCCTGTTAATTCAAAAGTAGCTCGTAAACTATTGGCTAAATCCCATTTAGCACTTTCTACGGATGAACGTGTTAAACAAGCTATTTCTATAGCTCCATCTTTAATAACAACGCGTGCAATGTTGTTAGAAGTTTCTACTAAATCTTTAATATCTGCACTCATTCTATATACACCATTTACAGCCGCATATAACGCACGAGTAACACCTTCCTGAACACCTAAATCCATAATATTTTTAGGCGTATCTACTTTAGTTACTTCAATTATCAAATCAGGCTCCATAGTTTTATACTCTGTTTTAATAATTTGAGCATATTGTGCCATTTCCATAATAAAAGCATCTTCATGAATAGAATCAATAGCAACAATTGCCTTACTTTCTCTAGGAATGGCATTCCGTAAGCTGCCGCCTTTAATTTCAGAAATTCGTAAACCAAAATTCTCAAAACCATCAAATAACAAACGGTTCATAATTTTATTCGCATTTCCTAAACCTTCGTGAATTTGCATCCCCGAATGCCCACCTTGTAAGCCTTTTACGGTTATTGAAAAACCAGTTTTAAATTCAGGTGTTTCTTCTTCTCTATAACTTCTTCTTGCCGTAACATCAACACCACCAGCGCAACCTACACCAATCTCATCATCTTCTTCTGTATCTAAATTTAAAAGAATCTGACCGCTCAATAAACCACCTTCCAGTCCCATGGCACCTGTCATACCGGTTTCCTCATCAATTGTAAATAAAGCTTCAATGGCTGGATGTTCAATGTCTGTGCTTTCTAAAATAGCCATAATGGTTGCAACGCCTAAGCCGTTATCAGCACCAAGTGTGGTACCTTTTGCACGAACCCAATCACCATCCACATACATCTCTATACCTTGAGTATCAAAATCGAAATCGGTATCATTATTTTTTTGATGAACCATATCTAAATGCGACTGCATAACGATTGGCGTTCTATCTTCCATACCTTTTGTGGCTGGCTTTTTTATGATGACATTTCCTACGGTATCCTCTATAGTTTCTAGACCCAATTTTTGTCCGAAATCCTTCATAAAGGCAATAACACGTTCTTCTTTTTTTGAAGGTCGTGGTACCGCATTTAAATCGGCAAATTTATTCCATAAGGCTTTTGGTTCTAGTTCTCGTATTGCTTCGTTCATATCTGTATTTTTAAGTTTTACAAAGGTAATTATTATGTACAGAGTAATAAAACAATTCCTTATTTTTGAAATATGCAGAAAAACCCAAAGCTTTTAGTTGCGCTCGCGCTTATTCCACAAATTATACTACTTAATATTTTAGCACAGTTTCCCGAATTTGTAGAAACCTATTATAGCACTGGTATGTATCAATGGATTTCTACTATATCCCGCTTGGTGTTTGGTTGGATACCATTTTCATTTGGGGATATTTTTTATGCAACTGCTATTATTTTTATAATCCGTTGGTTAGTGGTTACTAGAAAACGCATTTTCAAAGATTTTAAAAATTGGGTGATTGATATTTTTGCTACTATTTCTCTCATCTATTTTGCTTTTCATCTGTTTTGGGCTTTTAACTATTATAGGTTACCGCTTCATAAAAACCTAAACCTGAAAGCCAATTATACAACCGAAGAACTCGTAACGGTAACCGAAAAATTGATTAAAAAATCAAATGCACTCCATCTAGGAGTCGCCATTCATGACACCTTAAAAGTAGATCTACCCTACTCCAAAAAAGACATTTTAAGCATGGCACCTTTGGGTTATAAAGAATTACAAAAGCAGTATCCGCATTTGGAGTACCACCCAAAAAGCATTAAAATGTCCTTATTTAGCTTACCACTCACCTATATGGGTTTTAGCGGTTATTTAAACCCACTAACTAATGAAGCACAGGTAGACGAACTCATTCCAATTTATAAATTTCCTACAACGGTATCTCACGAAATTGCACATCAGTTAGGATATGCAGCAGAAAACGAAGCCAATTTTATTGGTAGTTTGGCTGCTATGTCTCATGAAGACATTTATTTTAAATACTGCGGTACAACTTTCGCTTTACGGCATTGTTTGTATGAAGTTTACAGACGAAGCCCGGAAAAATATGACACATTATTGCCAACCATTAATAGGGGTATTTTAAAGAATTATCAAGAAGTTCAAGATTTCTGGAATGGCTATCAAAACATCACCGAACCCGTTTTTAAAGAAACTTACAATTCCTTTTTAAAAGCCAATAACCAACAAGGTGGTATGGAAAGTTATAGCTATGTTGTTGCACTTTATGTAAACTATTTTTTATAATACTAAACAAAATGTTAAAAAACATTCAATTCGTTTAGCACCCATTTCTTATTACTTATATTTAATTTTTAAAATTTAAACCAACCTAAACCCATGAAACAACTCCTTATGCTTTTGTGTTTTGTATGCAGTACATCACTGTTTTCACAAAACTATTTTCCAAAAAATGATGGTGTAAAAACTGAAAGTCATAATTACCATGCTTTCACCAATGCAACCATTCACATTTCTCCAACAGAAACAATTAACAATGCCACACTATTAATTAAAGATGGCAAAGTTATTTCTAGTGGAAAGCAAGTTCAAATTCCAGAAAACACAACGATTATTAATTTGGAAGGCAAACATATTTATCCCTCATTTGTAGATATATATTCTTCGTTTGGAACCAAAAAACCAGAACGTGCAGAAAATTCTAATAGCCCACAATATGATGCCTCTCGAGAAGGTTACTATTGGAACGACCACATAAAACCAGAGCAAAACGCTATTGAGGGTTATGCTTTTGATGCTAAAACAGCAACCGAATTACGCGAAGCTGGTTTTGGAACGGTTAACACACATATTCCAGATGGTATTATTCGTGGAACTGGTAGCTTAATTGCCTTATCACCTACTGGAACAGATGCCTCTCGTATTTTGGCTGATCGTTCTGCACAATATTTATCAACACGCAAAAGCATCACGTCTAACCAAGCCTATCCCACTTCTTTAATGGGAGCTATGGCGCTAATCAGACAAGTAAATTATGATGCGGAATGGTACGCTAAAGGCTTGTCTGAAACAAAAGACCGATCGTTAGAAGCGTTCAATAACAATAAAAATTTGGTTCAAATAATTGATGCAGGAAGTAAAATGAACGACTTGCGCATGGACAAAGTTGGAGACGATGTTAAGACGCAGTATGTTATTGTTGGTGGTGGTGATGAATATGAATTAATTCAAGAAATTAAGGCTACAAATGCGTCATTCATCATCCCTATTAATTTTCCAGATGCATTTGATATGGAAGATCCGATTATGGCAAACACAGCATCTTTAGCCGATATGCGTGAGTGGAATCAGAAACCTAGTAATCCTGCTGTTTTACATAAAAATGGTGTGCCTTTTGCCCTCACCTTACACGATTTAAAGAAACCGTCTGAATTTATGCCAAACCTTCAAAAAGCCATTCAATATGGCTTGGATGACATGGCAGCTTTAGCCGCATTAACAACCGTTCCTGCAAGAATTATTGGAAAAAGTAGCGAAATTGGAACCCTTAAAAATGGGTCATACGCAAATTTTTTAATTACTTCAGGAGCCATTTTCGATACTAAAACAACACTTTATGAAAACTGGGTTCTGGGTAACAGACATGAAATTGTTCCGATGAATACAAAAGATATTCGTGGCGATTATGAATTACAAGTTGCTGGAACCACCTACGATTTAAAAATTTCTGGTGAAATCTCGAAGTTGAAAGCTACTGTAAAAACGGATACACAAACGTTAGGCTCTAAAATAGCAATGACTGATGATTGGATGTCATTAGCATTTTCTAGTATAGATACCACCAAGCAAGATTTCGTAAGGCTTTCAGCTAAAATTTCAAATACAGCAAATTTAAATGGGTCTGCCATTTTACCAAATGGTAATGAAACCACTTTTTACGCTAAAAAACTGGAATCTAAAGATGCTGAAAAATCAGATGATTCTGAAAATGAAGACAACAAGGAGTCTAAATCTGATATAAAGATTTTTCCTGTTACCTATCCAAATGAAGCCTATGGTTTTTCGGAAAGACCAAAACAAAAAACTATATTATTTCAAAATGCAACAGTTTGGACCAATGAAGCTTCAGGTATTTTAAAAAACACCGATGTGCTTGTAAAAGACGGTAAGATTGCAAAAATTGGCAACAATCTGAGCGCTGGAAATGCTATGGTTATTGATGCCACAGGAAAACATATTACATCAGGTATTATTGACGAACACTCGCATATTGCAACAGCAGCAGTTAATGAAGCCGGACAAAATTCTACAGCAGAAGTTACTATTGAAGATGTTGTAGATTCAGACGATATAAATATCTATAGAAACTTAACAGGTGGTGTAACAACCATTCAAATTTTGCATGGTTCTGCCAACCCTATTGGAGGTCGCTCTGCAATTATCAAATTGAAATGGGGCGAATCAGCACAAAACTTAATCTTTCCTAATAGTCCTAAATTCATCAAGTTTGCATTAGGTGAAAACGTAAAGCAATCCAATTGGGGCGATTATTCACGTTCACGTTTCCCACAAACCCGAATGGGTGTGGAACAAGTGTATACCGATTATTTTACGAGAGCAAAAGAATATGAGGCTTTAAAGAAAAGCGGCAAACCGTATCGTAAAGATTTGGAAATGGAAACCCTTTCTGAAATTTTAAACAAAGACCGTTTTATAAGTTGCCATTCTTATGTTCAGAGTGAAATTAATATGTTGATGGAAGTTGCAGAACGTTTTAATTTTAACATCAATACGTTTACACATATTTTAGAGGGTTACAAAGTAGCAGATAAGATGAAAGAACACGGTGTCGGTGCTTCGACTTTTAGTGACTGGTGGGCTTACAAATTTGAAGTGAATGATGCCATTCCATACAATGCCGCTATTCTTCATAACCAGGGAATCGTTACGGCTATTAATAGTGATGACGCTGAAATGTCTAGACGATTAAATCAAGAAGCGGCTAAAGCAATCAAATATGGCGGTATTAGCGAAGAAGATGCTTGGAAAATGGTCACGTTAAATCCAGCAAAGTTATTACATATTGACGATCGTGTTGGAAGTGTTAAAGTAGGAAAAGATGCTGATATGGTTTTATGGAGCGGCCACCCAATGTCTGTATATTCTAAAGCTGAAAAAACACTAATTGAAGGAGCTGTATATTTTGATATCGATCGTGATAAACAAATTCGTAACGCTATGAAACAAGAGAAAAATGAATTAACAACCATGATGTTACAAGCTAAAAACAAAGGCTTGAAAACAAAACCAATTGTTAAAAAAGAAGATGAACTTTTCCATTGTGATACGCTTTAATAACTAAAAAGAAAATAAGATGAAACATAATACAATATATATATTCATTATAGTGCTTTTCATGGGAAACTTCTCATTCGCGCAACAAACACCTGGAACCAAACAAACAAAACCCATTGCAATTATTGGAGCAACGGCACACATTGGAAACGGCCAGGTTATTGAAAATTCTGTGATTGTTTTTGAAAATGGAAAAATCACCTCTGTAAACACCACAAATCCCAACACATCAGGCATGACCGTAATTGATGCTAAAGGTAAACACGTGTACCCTGGGTTTATTGCTGCTAATTCTGCTTTAGGGTTAGTAGAAGTAGATGCTGTTAGAGCATCTGACGACCAAGATGAAGTTGGCTTTATGATTCCACATGTACGTAGTTTAATTGCTTACAATACGGAATCTAAAGTAGTAGAATCCATGCGACCAAATGGTGTTTTAATGGCACAAGTTTCTCCTAAAGGTGGTCGTATTTCAGGAACCTCCTCCATTGTGCAATTAGATGCTTGGAACTGGGAAGATGCCGCTATTAAAACAGATGATGGTATTCATTTAAACTGGCCTAGTGCTTTTTCAAGAGGTAGATGGTGGTTGGGTGAGCCTGCAGGTTTAAAACCAAATAAAGATTATGCAGAGCAAATTAACGAGGTTGTTACCTTTATTAACGACAGTAAAGCCTATTTAAAAGGCGATAAAACTCCTAAAAACCTACCCTTTGAAGCGATGCAAGGTTTATACAATGGCAAGCAAAAACTGTTTATCCATGTCAATGATGAAAAAGGAATTACAGATGCTATTCATTTCGCAAAAGATAATAAAATTGATCAATTGGTAATTGTAGGTGGTGCAGAAGCACATAAAGTAACCGACTTATTAAAACAATACAGCATACCTGTTTTAATTAATACACCACATACATTACCAGCCAGTGATGATCAAGACTACGATATGCCATTTAAATTAGGAAAACTTTTATATGACGCAGATGTTCTTGTAGGCATTCAAGTTGGAAATGCGGAAAACTTCCAAACACGTAATTTACCGTTCTACGCAGGAACTTGCGCAGCGTACGGGATGGATAAAGAAGAAGCTCTAAAATTAATCACATCTAACAACGCTAAAATTTTAGGTATTGATGCCTTTGTTGGTACATTAGAAGCAGGAAAAGACGCCACACTTTTTATTAGTGAAGGTGATGCTTTGGATATGCAAACCAATATATTGACACACGCCTTTATTCAAGGTCGTGAAATAAGTTTAGAAAGTCACCAAACAGAATTATGGAAACGTTATTCTGAAAAGTATAAGAATCAGTAACCCGTTATTACTGGAAATAAAAACGAGTCTTCAAAAGACTCGTTTTTTCTATATTCAAGTTCGTAAAATATTATTTTTACCAGTATGATAAAAAAAATAAGCAGCACACAAAATTCTTACATAAAAGAATTGGTGCTTTTAAAAGAGAAATCTAGAGCGCGAAAAAAGTCTGGATTATTTTTAATTGAAGGGGCTCGGGAAATTGGTTTAGCCCTAAAAGGTGGCTATAATTTAGACACTATTATATTTTATCCAGAATTGTTCTCAGAAGCCCAGATAAATCAGTTTGCTGATGGCTCTATAAATTGCATTGAAGTATCCAAGGACGTGTATCAAAAATTAGCACATCGCGATACAACTGAAGGTGTTTTGGCCGTTGCCAAACATAAAGAGCATGCTTTAGAATCGGTTGTATTACATTCCGAAAACCCATTAATCCTAATTGCAGAAGCACCTGAAAAACCGGGAAACATTGGTGCTATATTACGAACTGCTGATGCCGCAAACGTGGATCTTGTAATTATTGCCAACCCAAAAACGGATTTGTACAATCCAAATATTATTCGCTCTAGTGTTGGTTGTGTATTTACCAACCAAATTGCAATGGGTTCAACAGAAGATATCATTACATTTTTAAAAGAAAAGCAGATTCATATTTACTGTGCAGCTTTGCAAGCATCTGTAGATTATCATACGCAAGATTACACCAAATCAACGGCCTTGATTGTTGGTACAGAAGCCACAGGATTAAGTCAAGAATGGCGCGATGCGGCTACGCAAAATATTATTATTCCCATGCGAGGTGAAATAGATTCTATGAACGTCTCTGTTGCCGCAGGAATTCTTATTTTTGAAGCGGTTCGCCAGAGGTTAATGAGTAATTAACAATTAGCGATTAATAATTACCTTATGAAAGATAATATCATAGCAATCAAGTCCTATAACTTTGCGCTATCTATAGTGTTTTTAAGTAAAAAGTTAGTCGAAAATAAGGAGTATGTGCTATCGAGACAAATTTTAAAATCAGGAACATCCATTGGCGCAAATGTTGAAGGAGCCATTGGAGGTATTTCTAAACGAGATTTTAGAGCTAAAATGTCCATTTCATATAAGGAAGCTAGAGAAACACATTATTGGTTAAGACTTTTAAAGGATTCCAAATATATTACTACTGAAAAATTTAACGCTCTTGAAAATGAACTTTCAAGTGTTTTAAAAAAAATATTTAAGATAATTAAATCCTCCAAAGAAAAATTAATTCATCATTAATTACTCATTGTTAATCATTAATTTTTATGACCTCAACCACCCTATTCTACATCATAATCGCCATCATCATAGTCGATTTTCTTGTTGATAAAATCCTCGATGCTTTAAATGCCAAACAGTTTAACAATCCTATTCCTAATGAAGTAAGTGACGTATATAATGCGGAGGATTATGAAAAATCGCAAGCATATAAAAAAACCAATTATAAATTTGGTCTTATAACATCCAGTTTTTCAATGGTGTTAACAGTTGCCTTTTTAGTATTAGATGGTTTTGAGTTTATTGATACCATAGCAAGAAGTTATTCCGAAAGTCCAATTTTAATTGCCTTGATTTTCTTTGGAATGATTATGATTGGAAGCGATATTTTAACCACACCTTTTTCCTACTATAAAACTTTTGTTATTGAAGAAAAGTTTGGATTTAACAAAACGACTAAAGCCACTTTTTTTCTAGATAAACTTAAAGGATGGCTTATGATGGCTATTTTAGGAGGTGGTATTTTAGCACTAATTATTTGGTTTTATCAAGCTACAGGTAGCCTATTTTGGTTATATGCTTGGGGATTGGTTACATTTTTCACCATTTTCATGAATATGTTTTATGCGCGATTAATAGTACCACTTTTCAATAAGCAAACGCCTTTGGAAGATGGTAAACTTCGTGATAAAATTTCCGCCTATGCAGAAACCGTTGGTTTTACGCTGGATAAAATTTTTGTCATTGATGGTTCCAAACGAAGCACTAAAGCCAATGCTTATTTTTCAGGTTTTGGTAGCGAAAAACGCGTAACATTATACGATACCTTGATTACCGATTTAGAAGATGAAGAAATTGTGGCAGTGTTGGCGCATGAAGTTGGTCATTATAAAAAGAAGCATATTATTTTCAACTTGGTAACTTCGGTTTTATTAACTGGATTAACGCTGTATATTTTATCTGTTTTTATCTCAAATCCGCTGCTATCAAATGCGCTAGGTGTAGAAACACCAAGTTTTCATGTCGGTTTAATTGCCTTCGGATTACTATACAGTCCAATTTCAGAAATCACAGGGTTAGTTATGAATTGGTTTTCCAGAAAGTTTGAATACCAAGCTGATAACTATGCTAAAAACACCTATGCTTCAGAACCTTTGATTACGTCGCTTAAAAAATTATCAAAAAATAGTTTAAGCAATTTAACACCACATAAAGCCTACGTATTTGTGCATTATTCACATCCAACCTTATTGCAACGTATTAAGAACTTAAAAACTTAATGTGACTTTTTCCGTTGTGCTTTTGGAGGCATGGTACCAAATATCTGATCCCAAAAGGTATTGGAAACTCCAAAAGCTTTATTAGGATATTGATAATGGTGCAAACTATGATGATGCCATAATTTTTTAAATCGTTTTGGAGGTCGCATGATATGCGTGGCGCGATGCACAAAAGAATACATAAGATATCCTACGAAAAAACCTGGAAAGAAACCATAAACAAGATTAGTAATACCTAAAATCCAAAAAATTAAATAAAAAAAGCCAAATAATAAGGTCGCCAAAATAAGTCCAGGAACTGGCGGCATAAGTAAACGCTCCTCATCTTTTGGATAATGGTGATGAGCACCATGCATGATAAAATGAAATCGTTGTGACCACTGGGCTTCGGTTACCCAATGAAACACATAGCGATGTAACATATATTCAGCAAAAGTCCAAAAAAATAGTCCAACTACAAATAAACCTATAAATTTAAAAAGACTTAATTCTATTATTTCCAATGCTATATACGCCAAAATTACATTTACAACGCCATAAATAAGTATATTTGAAAGCGGATCTGTTTTTGTTAAACGCTCTAAAAATGGATTTTTAAAAATTTGAGCTTTTCCTTGTTGAAAATCGGTAGTTACCTCTGGTTTCATATTCAGTTTTTTATGGTAAAAATCTAACTACTAAAATATTAAATTTCATATAAAAAGTAAAATTTTCATACAAATTCAAGTAATTTTGGAATCTATTAAGCGACTTAAAATATGCGACTATTAAAACTTATTTGGGATTTTAGAGGACCCGACGCTCTGAAGATAGCCGAACATCATGAAATTCATTTAAAGGAATACATTACACGCGAAAATTTAGACCTTGAAATAACTGGTTTTAAAGCCGAGAATGATCTACATGCTATTGCCTTTTTAGTCGTTCAAGAAGACCAAATGAAACCCATTCGTGATGCCTTAAAACCCCACCGTGGGCAACTTTATACCGAAACATTATGATTTTAACAGCTGCTATATTTATTTTATGTGCCATATTAGTCTACAACTTTAAATTCTACGACTTAATTGCAGGCTTCAACACCATGTCTGATGACGAAAAAGCAACTTATAATATTGAAAAAATAGCACGCTTGTTTGCCATAGTCATGTATAGCATGGCTGCCATTATACTTATAGGCTATGCACTTTCCAAATGGTTAGACAATGAACAAATAGGTGCTTATGGCATTTTAATTGCTACTTTATTGGGTGTGCCTTTTCTCTTGATAAAGGCAAATTCCAAGGCGTATAAAAAGGATTCTGAAAACGATTAGTTATCGCGAGTAATTAGGCGATTCTTTTGTAATAGTAACATCATGTGGATGACTTTCATTAATCCCAGAAGCCGTAATTTTCACAAAACGTCCTGTTTCCTTTAAGGTTTCTACATCTTTAGCACCACAATATCCCATGCCTGCACGTAAACCACCAACAAATTGATGAATACTTTCATTCAATTCCCCTTTATAAGGTACACGGCCTACTATACCTTCTGGTACTAACTTTTTAATATCGTCTTCCACATCTTGGAAGTAACGGTCCTTACTACCTTGTTTCATGGCTTCAACAGAACCCATGCCACGATAAGATTTAAACTTTCGACCTTCGTAAATAATGGTTTCACCTGGCGATTCTTTCGTTCCTGCTAAAAGGGAGCCTAACATAACTGAATCAGCTCCAGCTGCAAGCGCTTTAGGAATATCACCTGTATACCGAATACCGCCATCTGCAATAACGGGAACACCGGAACCTTTTATGGCTGCTGCTACCTCTAGTACGGCTGAAAACTGCGGAAACCCAACACCTGCTACCACACGTGTTGTACAAATGGAACCTGGTCCTATACCTACTTTTACGGCATCTGCACCTGCTTCTACTAAATATTTGGCTGCTTCAGCTGTGGCTATGTTTCCAACAACTACATCTAACTGCGGAAATTTAGCTTTTACTTCCTTTAAAATAGTCACAACGCCTTTAGTGTGTCCATGAGCTGTATCAATAATAATCGCATCTACACCAGCCTCAACCAATGCTTCAGCTCGTTCTAGAGCATCTCCAGTAACACCAATTGCGGCTGCTACGCGCAATCGTCCAAATGAATCTTTATTGGCATTCGGCTTTTGTGTGAGTTTTGTAATATCGCGAAATGTAATTAAACCAATCAGTTTATTGTTTTCATCAACAACCGGTAATTTTTCAATTTTATTTTCTTGTAGAATACCTTCTGCATCTTGCAATGAGGTGCCTTTTCCGGCAGTGACCAAATTTTCAGAAGTCATGACTTCTATAATTGGTCTATCATCTTCTTTTTCAAATCGTAAATCTCTATTGGTAACAATTCCTTTCAACACACCATGGTCATCCACTATTGGAATTCCGCCAATACTATATTCTGCCATGTTCTGTTTGGCATCACGCACGATAGCAGTTAAAGGTAATGTTACTGGATCGATAATCATACCACTCTCGGCACGTTTTACTTTTCGAACTTTAAATGCTTGCGCCTCAATGGTCATATTTTTGTGCAAGACTCCAATACCCCCTTCTTGAGCCATAGCAATAGCCATTTTACTTTCAGTTACCGTATCCATAGCGGCCGATACAATAGGAACATTTAAAGTAATATTTCTTGAAAATTTGGATTGAATGCTAACTTCGCGAGGTAAAACTTCAGAAAATGCAGGAACTAATAAAACGTCGTCGTACGTTAATCCTTCTCCTAAAATTTTGTTGGTGTGTGCTATCATGATGCAATTACAGTTATAATTGCGTGCAAATATACAATTTAAATAAAGAAATTAGTTTTAAGTTGGCGTTAAATTATTTTTTAGATTTCAGTTTCAAGAAATAAGATTTGATATACAGCTTACTAACACCCCTTTTTCTGTATGTCTTAAAAAATAAAAATCTATTTAAATAGAATAAAACATATGGGCTGGGTTTCATTTGATTATGTCAAAACATTATTTATTAATAAATAAAATCCAACTAGAATTACAGAACAAAAACCTCAACTTGTAGATAATTTAATCTAACAAAAACTTAAATCCTACCGAAGCTATATGAGCATAGAGTCCATTACTCCTATCATAATATCCATAGCGAAAATCTATACTTTTTAAACCCAGTTTCCAGATATGAGCGGAAGCAAAAATATCCGTATAACTAAAACCAAAACCATACTGATTACTATTGAATTCAGACAAATCATAATCAGAGGTATAAAACGTTTCCGTTGACAAATGTGCGTTGTATGGAGCAAAATAATCGGCTGCTGTTTGTGTATAATAACGATAAAGTGGATACACGGTAAACTTTTCTGATATCTTGAAAGGTAATTCTATACTTGCTGTATGCGAATTCACCCCCCAATCATCATAATAATAGCGGTAATAAGTTCTAATCGTTAAGCGTTCATTTAAAAAATAATTAAAACGCGCTCCTATTGGCATTTTAAAGCGTGTATCTGGTAAGCGTTCGACGTCATCCGCTAAATGAAAATCGTCAATAAAAAAATCAGGTTGATCTTGAAAATAAACTCGCTGATGTGGTGTAGATAATAATCCATTTTGCTGAACAAGATCTATAAAAACGGACGCCTGAAAGTTTTTAGACAGAATTTGTGAAAAAATAAAGGATATACTGTATGAATTTCGAGACTCATCTGTAAACGCTTCATATTTAAAAGGATCATATATACCTGAACCTATAATATTTGTGTTTGAAAAATCAGGTCGTAATTCAATAGGGTACTGCGGATTCCAAGTATCTAAAAACACATTTGCTTTAATGGTTAATTCCGTATTTTTTTCATTAAACAAATGTGTATAACTTCCTCCAAAACCAATTGAAAAATAATCATATTCAGATGCCACACTTATATGCCCTTCAACAATATTGTTTCGGTCATCCGAACTGTGTGCATAACTAAAATTACCGTTAACCCATACATCTGAAGCCGAAGCACCTGAAGAATCCGAATATGGACTAGCAGGATTTGAAGAATCAAAAGGGTTAATATTGCTTGAAGAAGCTGAAGAATATGCTGAAATTCCAGCGTCAACCGTTAAAACATCGTCGCTATTTAGAGGGATTGCAATTACAAATGTTGGCGTAATATCTGTTAATTCTTCGGTACCAATTCCTCCAGACACGGCAGCATTATTACCATCTTGGGTATAGTAACTCATTAAAAAATCGACTTCAGCTGTTTCTAAAACACGCTTTTTATATGTCGATATACTATCCGTTTTTTTAGACTGCCCAAAAGTTGCTAGACTAAAAACGAATATAAATATGTGAGCTAATTTTCTCATATTAATTACAACCACAGCCACCTCCTGTTTTTCCTCCATTTGCACCAGAAGATGCTTCACGATATAATTGAAAATTAGTTTCAAAACGCTCTATTTTTTTTGCCGAAAGCACCATCTCTGGATCGTTAATATTCACTTTATCATATTCTTTAACGGTTACGCAAGAATTAAATAAACTCCCAAATACCACAAGTACTAAAAGTTTTTTCATTGTTTTGGTTGAATTTTATCAGAATAAAAAATTTCACCTGATTCATTAATTATAATACAATCAATAGTTTCTAGTTGGTTTACAAAGTTGAGACCCACATCTTTACCCATAACAAATATGGAGGTTGCCAACGCATCAGCAAGTTCTGCTTTTGGAGCTAAAACACTCACACTTATGATACCAGTACTTGGATAACCGGTTCTAGGATCAATAATATGAGAATATCGAATGTTATCAAATTTTACAAATTTCTCATAATTTCCAGATGTTACTATAGCACGATTATCAACTGGTAACATAGCAAACACCTTGTCCTTATTTAGCGGATTGGTTATAGCTATTTTCCAAGTTTCACCTGTTGTTTGAAAACCCCAAGTATTCATGTCGCCAGACGCATTTATGATTCCAGCTTTAACACCTCTTTGCTTCAGTAAATCTTTAGTCTTGTCCGCTGCATAGCCTTTTCCTATGGCTCCAAAACCAATTTTCATTCCAGCTAGCTTCAGGAAAACACTAGTCTCTTCTTTATTTAAAATAATGTTTTGATAACCAACTTTTACAACGGATTCTGAAATTTCAGAATCAGTCGGTTTTTCAGTCATACTGCCATCAAATTTCCAAATTTTATCCATAGATGCATACGAAATATCAAAAGCGCCTTGCGTGAGTTTTGATATACCAATTGCACGTTCAATAAGATGATATAATTCTTTATCTACAACTACAGGTTTTATACCTGCATTCCTATTGATTAGCGATGTTTGGGAATTAGCGTCCCAAGAAGATATTAAACGTTCAATCCGTTCAATTTCGCTAACGGCTTGGTCTATAAAACCATCAGCTTGAATTTGCGAATCTGCAATTACAGTAATATCAAAGCGACTTCCCATTAATTTCATGGTGCGCTTATAAGTACCTTGTGCAAAGGTAATTGTTGAGAGTAAAAAAAAACAGTATGCTGTTACAATGACTTTCATTTATTTTACAAATGCTTGAAGCTTATTCACGTAATCTTGTGGTTCAATTTTTTCATAACCTAGTTCACCTAAAACAACACCTTCAGCATTTAGCATTAAAACAAACGGAAAAAAGCCATTTGGGTTATACCTGTCTGCTAGTTTTCTGTTTTGTTCTTGTAGTGTTTTAGATAAGGCATTTTCCTTCTTCCTTGGAAAATCGGCGCGAACTAAAATAGCATTTTCAGTGGCATAAATTTTAAACGTATCAGATTGAAATATTTGTTTATCTAATTTAATACATGGTGAGCACCAATCTGTTCCAGCAAATACAAGAATAATCGGTTTTTTTGATTGCAATGCTTCTTGTTGAGCGGCTTCAAAATTAGTCTTCCAGTTTTGTGAGAAAACACTATTTGAGACAATAACAAATAATATTAGCAATACAGAATTTTTCATAGTGTATAGTTGAAGATTTTATGTAACGATGGATAACGCAAAGTTTGTGTAATTATTGTAATCTGAACGTAACAAATGTTACACAACTGTAAAAAGATCAATGCCTGTTACTTACAGATTTTATTTTTATTTGTTCTAAATAAACTTGCAGAAACCCATTTTTGACTCTATTTTTGCAGCCTGAAAAAAACTATTCATAATAAGTCTAAATAAAAATGAGGATCAAGTTATCACTAATCGCGGCCTTATTCGGTGTATCATTAGTAGCACAGGAAAAAAAAGAGACCGATTCTATTCAAAATTTAAACGAGGTTATTATTTCCACCAATGTCATTTTTGGTAATAAATATGTAGCACAAAACAGGACAGGTTCTGCTTATTATATTTCACCAAAAGAATTAGCTAAATTTAATTACACAGACATAAATCGTGTGTTACGAACCGTACCTGGTGTTAATATTTATGAGGAAGATGGTTTTGGATTAAGACCCAATATTAGTCTTCGAGGCACATCGCCAGAGCGTAGCGCAAAAATATCAATTATGGAAGATGGTGTACTTATTGCACCTGCGCCTTATAGTGCGCCAGCTGCTTATTATTTCCCTTCTATAGCCCGTATGGAGGCAATAGAAATTTTAAAAGGTAGTAGTCAAGTTCAATATGGTCCATTTACTACAGGTGGCGCTATAAATATGGTGTCTTCACAAATACCAGATTCGTTTTATGGTCGCGTTTTTGGTAGTTATGGTTCATTTGACACTGGACAGTTTCAAGCCAAAATTGGAGATAGCAAAGAGAATTTCGGCTATATGGTTGAGTATTTAAATTTCAACTCAGATGGTTTTAAAAACCTATTAGATAATAGGAATACGGGTTTTGACAAAAATGATGTCGTTGCTAAATTCCGAATAAACTCATCTAAAACTGCAAAAATAAGACAAGCCCTAGAAATGAAATTTCAATATTCCGATGAAGTATCAAACGAAACCTATTTAGGTTTAACAGATGCTGATTTTAGTGCCAATCCTTATAACCGCTATGCAGCTTCGCAAGAAGACCAAATGAATGCAGAACATGTTCAATTTACAGCAACACATAAACTTGATTTATCATCAAAATTCAGAATTACCACAACAGGTTATTACAACCGATTTAAGCGAAATTGGTATAAATTAAATGATGTAACTCTAAATGACACTAAAGTTGGGATTGCAGATATTGTTAGTGATCCAATAGTATATTCAAATTATATGGATGTGCTGCGAGGCGAAGTAAATTCTGCTGATAACGCATTAAATGTAAAAGCTAATAATCGTTTATACAACGCTAAAGGCATTCAAACTAAATTAGATTACCACTTTAATGGTGAAAACACATTTCATGATATCGAAATTGGTTTACGTTATCATTATGATGAAGAAGATCGTTTTCAATGGGTTGATAAATTCGCCATTAATTCCAATGGTATCATGACACAAACCGAAGCTGGTATTCCAGGAACAGATGCTAACAGAGTTAGTTCTGCCAAAGCGTTTGCTGCATTTGCTATGTATAAGTTTCGCTATAACAAACTAACCATTACACCAGGTTTACGTTATGAAAACATAGTTTTATTACGAGAAGATTTTGACAAAAATGATGTGTCACGAACCGGAAATGATTTAGCTTCTAGAGAAAATAAAGTAGATGTTTTCATTCCTGGTGTTGGCTTTAATTATAAGTTCAATAATCAGGCTACCATTTTTGGAGGAGTACACAAAGGGTTTTCGCCACCAAGCAATCAACCTGGCCAAGAACCTGAAGAAAGTATAAATTACGAATTAGGCTCACGATTTTCAATTTTTGGAATAAAAGGTGAAGTGGTAGCTTTCTATAACGATTATAGTAATTTATTAGGAAGTGATTTAGCCGCAACTGGCGGAACTGGTTCCTTGGAACAATTTAATGCTGGTGAAGTGGCTGTAAAAGGTATTGAAGCTTTGTTTAATTACGATTTATTAGTATCAAACAACACCTATTCTTTACCTATTTCTTTTGGTTACACATATACAAATACCAAGTTTTTAAATAGTTTTGGAAGTAGTGAGGACCTTTGGGGAACGGTTGAAGCCGGTGATCAACTACCCTATATCCCTGAACATCAGTTCAACCTGATGCTATCTTTAGAACATGAAAAATACGAACTAAATGCCAGCAGTCGTTATTTAGGTGCTTTTAGAACCCAAGCAGGTACAGGAGCCATTCCTGATAATGAAAAAGTAGATTCGAATTTTGTTGTTGATTTTTCAGCTAAATATCATATCAACCAACATTTAAGTCTAACATCAAACATTATTAATGTATTTGATGCTACTTATGCAGTTTCTAGAGTACCAGCAGGATTGAGACCTGGTCATCCGTTTGGAGCTAATTTAGGATTAGAATTTAGGCTTTAGAAATAATTAATCATTCGAGATAATCCAAAAAAACATATTAAAAGAAGAGTCACTTGAAACAAGTGACTTTTTTTGTTAATGATATACAGAGAATAGTTTAGTTGCTTCGTTATAAGCACTTTCAAAACTTAACGCATTTAACCCTGAATGTTTTTTAGTGGTAAAATATGACAGTAATTTTTCGGTTGGCATATTTCCTGTTAAATCGTCTTTAGCCATAGGGCAACCACCAAAACCTTGAATAGCACCATCAAAACGCATACAACCTGCTTGATAGGCTGCATCCACCTTTTCAAACCAAGTTGTTGGTGTGGTATGCAAATGGGCACCGAATTCTATTTGTGGATATTTAGGAATTAAATTAGAGAATAAATAATCAATATTTTCAGGGTCAGACGTTCCAACGGTATCGCTTAAAGAAAGTATTTTAACACCCATGTTGCTTAACGTTTCCGTCCACGCTCCTACTATATCAACATTCCAAGGATCGCCATACGGGTTACCAAAACCCATAGAAATATAAACAACCACTTCTTTTTTATAGGTGTCAGCTATTTCTAAAATTTCCTGTAAGGTTACCACAGACTCAGCAATGGTTTTATGCGTATTTCGCATTTGAAAATTTTCAGAAATTGAAAACGGATAACCCAGATATTGAATGGGTTCATGTTTAGCTGCATCCTGTGCACCACGCGTATTAGCTATTATAGCCAATAACTTACTGGTGGTTTTGCTCAAATCTAACTGCGCTAAAACGTCTGCTGTATCTACCATTTGAGGAATAGCTTTAGGGGAAACAAAACTACCAAAGTCAATGGTATCAAATCCAACTCGTAGTAACGACTGGATATATTGCACCTTTTGTTCCGTTGGAATAAAGGTCTTAATGCCTTGCATGGCATCTCGTGGACACTCAATAATTTTAACTAATTCACTCATGGTTTTCAAAGATACTAAAGAATTGTATCTACAAAAATGTTTTCGTGAAAACTACACTAAAATTAAAACAGCAATACCAATAAAAACAATTATTTGAAGCCATTTTAAGTACAACCCTAAATGCTTATGAGATTTTATATATTCTGAAATGTTACCAGCTAAAACAGCAATAACAGAAAAAATCAGTAAAGATACTGCCATAAATAAAAAGCCTAAAATATAGAATTGCCATATGGTTGATAAGGTTTCGCTAAATAAAAAGCCTGGAAAAAATGCTAAAAAGAAAATACTCACTTTTGGGTTTAAAACATTCATTATAAAACCCTGTTTAAATAATTGTCCTACTGATTTTTTTGGAACCTGTGTTTCCGATAAGGTTAAATCATTAGAACTTTTGAAAACCTGATAAGCTAAATAAACAAGATAGCCTGCACCAAATAATTTAATACCAAAAAACACAGTATCATTATTCTTTATTATAGCCGACACACCAAAAGCTAAAAGGGTTGTATGAATAATACAACCGGAAATTAAGCCAAAAACAGTTGCTAAACCATATTTTTTACCATGTGCAATACTTTGCATCAACACATAAATATTATCAGGTCCTGGTGAAATAGCCAAAGCTGCTGTAGCTAAAATAAACGATATAAGCGTGTCGTAGTTCAGTGTGAGAAATTTTTATTGTCAAAAATAGCTAAAACAAATGGCTTAAATCTATAAAAATGTATTTGCTATAATTTGTATATCTTGCATGTGCTAAACAAATCTCTCAACCTATGAACATTACTACTTTAAACAAATTACTATTATTTCTAACAGTAGCACTGTTTTTTCAATTGCCATTATTTTCTCAAGATAAAAATTGTGGTACAATTGAAACACCAGAATCCTTACGTTTTTTTCAAAATAACAAACAACAACTATTAGAAATTGAAGAAACCTTTTTGAACAACCCCCAATTCCGTGCTTCAAATCCTATAACTTCTGTTCCAGTTAAAGCACACATTATTAGAACCTCTAGCGGTACAGGAGGATTAACAACCACAGAGTTAAATGATGCCATAACTACTATGAATGCATTTTACGCCAATGCCAATTTAGAATTCTTTATTTGCGATGGTATAAATTATATTGATAACGATACTTATTATGATTTTCAAGATGACCAAGAAGGAATTTTAACAGCTACCCATAGCGTTTCAGGTTTAATCAATATTTATTTTGCAAATACGGTTACTAAAGTAAGTACTGGAAGTTCACTATGCGGTTACGCTTATTACCCTGGTGGTGATGACACAATTTTAATGGTCAACTCATGTGCTACTAACGGAAGTACACTAGCACACGAAATGGGGCATTTTTTTAATTTGCGCCACACACATGGTGGCACACCAAATGAGTTGGTTAACGGTTCCAATTGCACAACCGAAGGCGATTATATATGCGATACACCTGCAGACCCAACCTTATCCTATTCTAATGTAAATTCATCATGCAATTATACGGGTACTGATGTAGATGCCAATGGCGACTTCTATATGCCACAAACTAATAATATTATGTCTTATTCTAGAAAAGAGTGTCGGGATCTTTTTACGCCTCAACAATATGCTAGAATGTATGCAACATATGCCCTAACAAGAAACAATTTTAATTGTGCCAGTATTAGTGTCGATTTTACAGCAGATATCACGCAAAGTTGTCAAAGTTCATTAACCGTCGCTTTTTCTGAAACAACCGTTGGAGCAACAAGTTGGGCTTGGGATTTTGATGGTGATAATATTACAGATTACACCACTCAAAACCCGACACACACCTATCTGTCATCTGGACTTTATGACGTTAAATTATCAGTATCTAATGCGCAAAATACTATTTCTAAAAGTTATACAGAGTATATAAAGGTTGGCGCTACAGAAACACTTCCGTTAAGTCGTGATTTTGACGCGCTAACAGACATTACGGAAAATGGTTGGACTGTGAAATCAAATTCAACAGCTAATTTTACATGGGTATTAAATTCAGGCACTACACCATCTACTGGTAGTGGCCCATTAACAGATGCATCTGGTACAGGAAATTACATTTTTGTGGAAGGATCTAATGCCGTTTCAGGGGAAGTAGCGGAATATATAACACCTTGTGTAGAAATTAATACAGTGAATGGTGTTTTGGAATTCGATTACCACATGTTTGGATTGTCAATGGGCGAATTACATGTAGACATCGATACTGGTTCTGGATTTACAAATGATATTACACCAGCAATTATAGGACAACAACAAGAAACTAATGGTGAGGCTTATTTAACAAGACAAGTAGATTTATCCAGCTATTCAGGACAAACGGCTCGTTTTAGGTTTAGAGCTATAAGAGGTTCCAATTGGAGTAGCGATATTGCTATTGATAATATTACAATTCAAAACACATTAAGTAGAGAAACTTTTAATAGCGAATCGGTTAGCATATTTCCAAACCCTGTTTCTAATACTAACTTACGTGTAAAACTTCCAAACAATACTCAAGAAACAACTTATCAAATTACAAATATGCTTGGGCAGAAATTAACCTCTGGAACATTTACAGAAATAATTGATGTATCAGATTTAAGTGCTGGTACATACTTTTTATTAATACATGTTAATGGCAACAAAGTTACCAAGAGATTTATAAAAAAGTAAAGTTTGCTTAATAACCAAAAAACACGCTAATAGCGTGTTTTTTGGTTTAATAAAGCCTTATTAATGGTTTTAACCAGTTTAGGGCCTTCATATATAAAACCCGTATATATTTGAAGCAAATCAGCGCCAGCATCTATTTTTTCCAAGGCATCTTGAGCAGAATGAATACCACCCACACCAATTATAGGGAATGCTTTATGACTCTTTTCAGAAAGATATTTTATAACGGCAGTAGATTTATCCTTAATTGGTTGTCCACTTAAACCACCATTGCCAATTTCTGCTAATAATTCAGGAGATGCTTTCAAACCAGTTCTATCTACAGATGTGTTACTGGCTATTACACCATCCAGATTTGTTTCCGCAATCAGTTCAATAATTTCATCTAACTGGGTTGTGTTTAAATCGGGTGCTATTTTAAGTAAAATTGGTTTTTGAGTTTCAAAAGTCCTATTGGCCTTTTGAACAGTGTAAATTAACGTTTCTAAATAGTCTTTATCATTAAGTTTGGCATGACTCCCAACATTAGGGCAACTAACATTTAACACAAAATAATCCACATACGGATGCAAAGCGTTAAAGCAGGTAAGGTAGTCTTTGGTATAATCTTCGGGTTTGGTTTGTGTATTTTTTCCAATATTACCACCAATTATAACGTTTCCTTTATTTTTCTTTAATTGAGAAATGGCTGCATCTAGACCTTCATTATTAAAACCCATACGGTTAATTATACCTTGGTCATCCTTTAAACGAAACAAGCGTTTTTTAGGGTTTCCCACCTGCCCTTTTGGTGTAACTGTTCCTATTTCAATAAAACCAAAACCAAAATTGGCTAACTCATTATACAGAACAGCATTTTTATCAAAACCAGCCGCTAAACCAACTGGATTTTTAAAAGTCAGTCCAAAAATTTGGCGCTCTAATTGCGCATCTTCAACAACATAAAGACTTCTAAACAAAGCTGAAATACCAGGTATTTTAGAAGTGTATTTAATTAGTGAAAACGTAAAATAATGGATTTTCTCCGGATCGAAAAGAAAAAATAAAGGACGAAGTAGTACTTTGTACATGTTTCAATGTTTGCGCAAAAGTAATTCTAAATAAAAAAGTGCGCAATTCAAATGATAAAAATTTCAATAATTGTAAATTTGCTATTACAGTATTTAAACCATCAAATTCATTTCAAATGATATCAAAAGAACACATTATTAAACGATTTGTAAGTTATGTTACAGTAGATACGGAATCCGATTCTAATTCTAACACAACCCCAAGTACAGCAAAACAATGGGATTTAGCAAATACGTTGGTTAAAGAGTTAAAAGCCATTGGCATGCAGGATGTTACTATTGATGAAAACGCTTACATCATGGCAACACTTCCAAGTAATGTGAATCATGAGGTTCCTACCATTGGTTTTGTCTCTCATTTTGATACAACCCCAGATTTTACAGGTGCCAATGTAAACCCGCAAATTCATGAGAATTACGATGGAAAAGATATCATTTTAAACGCTGAACAGGACATCGTATTATCACCAGATTATTTTGATGATTTATTACAATATAAAGGTCAAACCATTATTACCACAGATGGCACAACCCTTTTAGGTGCCGATGATAAAGCTGGTATTACCGAAATTATTTCTGCCATGGAATATTTAATTCAACACCCAGAAATTAAACATGGAAAAATTCGAGTAGGTTTTACACCCGATGAAGAAATAGGTCGTGGTGCTCATAAATTTAACGTAGAAAAATTTGGAGCCGACTGGGCTTACACCATGGATGGTAGTCAGATTGGCGAATTAGAATACGAAAATTTTAATGCCGCTGGAGCTGTTGTTACTATTAAAGGTAAAATTGTACATCCGGGTTATGCCAAAGGTAAAATGGTTAACTCCATGTACATTGCTACCGAGTATATTAATTCCTTACCCAGACTTGAAACACCAGAACATACCGAAGGTTATGAAGGTTTTTTCCATTTATATGCCATTACGGGTGAAGTAGACAGCACCAAACTAGAATACATTATTCGAGATCATGATAAAGGCCATTTTGAAGCCCGTAAAGAAGTCATGCAAAAATTAGCAAATGAAATCAACTCCCAATATGGTCGAGAAGTCATATCAATTGCTATAGAGGATCAGTATTTTAATATGAAAGAAAAGGTAGAACCTGTTATGCACATTGTTGATATTGCTGAAGAAGCGATGATACAACTTGGAATAAAACCACTTATTAAAGCTATTCGTGGTGGCACGGATGGCTCCCAATTAAGTTATATGGGATTACCTTGCCCTAATATTTTCGCAGGTGGTCATAATTTCCATGGCCGTTATGAATATGTACCTGTGGAAAGTATGATAAAAGCAACAGAAGTAATTTGTAAAATCGCAGAACTAACAGCAAATAAACACCGCATATAACAGCATGAAAAAGGTGAATTCAGTTGAGGAATATTTAGAGGTTCATGCTCACTTTTCAAAGGAGTTAGAGCTATTACGTAACATCATATTAAAAACCGATTTAGAAGAATCTATTAAATGGAATGCACCAGTATATTCATGGCAAGGTAAGAACATTCTTGGTTTAGGAGCCTTTAAGCATCATTTTGGAATTTGGTTTTTTAATGGTGTCTTCTTGAAGGATGAACAAAACTTATTAGAAAAAGCTCAAGAAAAAACAAAAGCCTTACGACAAATGCGCTTTAAATCTGGTAGAGATATCCATGCAGATGCCGTTTTAAGTTATGTAAAAGAGGCTATTAATAATCAAAAAGAAGGTAAAGAGTTACAACCGGTTAAGAAAGAAAAAACGATACAGCTTCCTAAAGAACTGACGGATTATTTAAATAGTCACAAGGAAATGAAATTAGCATTCAAAAAATTAACACCTGGAAAACAACGTGAATATAGTGAGTATATTGATTCGGCAAAACGAGATACCACCAAATCAACACGTTTAAAAAAAATACATCCTATGGTGTTGGAGGGTATTGGGCTACATGATAAGTATAAAAACTGCTAACTCCAATTTATAATAAAAAGCGGTAATTTAAGGACAGTAACACCGACTTTCTATTTCCTAAAACACCTAATTCAGTTCGAAACATCCATCTTTTATTTGGTTGATATTGTGCTCCAATAATACCATTCCATTTTTGTTGAACTTGTTTATCCAGGCCATACTTTATAATAGCTTCGCCATCAGCAGCTGCTAGACGTTCAACAATAGGCGTTAAAATTTGATCAGCAACCACTTTTTGTGGAATACTAGCTTCATTTTCATACCACGTATAATAATTAGCTACTATTTCGTCTCGTTTTACACCATCAGCACTAGATAAGGCATCTTTTAGTTTTAACTGTCCCGAAGTATCACTACCAGTTTCCATAAAAAAACCACCAACCCAAATAGCTATATTTCTATCAGGTCTATCTTTAAAAACATGGCTATGCCCAAAGCGAATTCCTGTTACACGAACGGGAACGGCTTCATCTAAAAGTTCGGGTTTATTCCAAGTAAAATTGGCATCAACAGAGAAAAAAACAGGCCCAACAGCGCCTGCAAACATGATACCAACACCGACACTTGAAACGTTTTGCTCAACTATAGATTGTAAATTTATTGGATATACTAAATTAATCTCGGTACGCGAATGCCCATAACCAAAAATACCATAAACATTTAGAAACGGGAAAAGCCAAACATCTGGTCTAACATTAACCGTATAGGTTGTGTTTACATTATTACCAAACTGTATAAAATTTACGGGAGTTAATCCTATATTGAAATTTTTAGTTTCTAACCCTAACTGTAAATTATCAACAGTTATTCCTTGCTCCATAAACATGAAATTACCCATAATTCCAATGGGATAAGGAATATCAAATCCTTTATTATAGGCTCCTTGACCAAAAATTGGGAATGTATAATTGTAATCTACTTGCTTTAAGCTATCACGATACTTTTCAAACTTTTCCCGTACCTTGGTACTTGGCTGTTGGGCAAATGAAAGATTGGCAAAAATAAGAACAAAAAAATAATATGTGAATCGTTTATTTAAACTCATAGTTAATTAATTGTGGTATTTGAATCCATCAAATGATCATCCTGATTTTGCTTGGCACTTTTTTTTGCGCCTATTGGCAGATTTAACTTTAAAAATGCAGCATTATTTTTAGTGTTTGAGTTTGACTTATATACATTTACAAAACCTTGGAAATAGTTTAATCCAACAGACAGACCTCCTATTTTTTTAAACTTGTAACCCATGCCTATCCCTACACCTGCTTCAATAGGATTGATGGCACCTTTATTGTCTTGCCGTATGCGTGTATCCACGCCATCTGTTTCATTTACATACTCCACATAGGCTTTGTACCGTAATCCCAATTGAGGTCCAGCTTCAATATAAATATTATTTCCAAATACATATTTAGCGTGTATAGGTACAATAAAATAATTTATTCGTTGGGAATAAACTCCAGAACTACCAATAAAACTCACTCCAGATGTTTCTAAATCTGAAATACTCAAGGCCTTTACTCCTAAATTCGATTTTACCAATACACCTGTATATAAATAGAACTGCTCCTTCAGTTTAAAATTAAAATAAAAACCTAAATTAAAAGTCCCCAATCGTTTGGAACTTTCTAAACCAGAAATTTGCGAAAAATTATAACCTCCTTCTAAACCGAACTCTATATTTGGAGAATTTAATTTTTCTCCAAAAATCAAGGTTAATAAAACTTGTGAGGAAGCCGCATGCACGGAAAATAAAAACAATACAATAAATAGAATTTTCCGCATTTTATGCTTGATATTTTAAACAATATCGGAATTTTTTAAAATCTTTCAAATAAAAAAAGCCACATTAAAAAGTGGCTTTTTTTTATTGTTTCATTAAAATTATTTTGCTTTCTCTGGTTCGGTGAGCTTTTTACTCATTTCCATAGAGATAGCAGAACGATCAAATTTTATTTTACCTGCAAGGGTTTCAATAATACAGCTAGCATCCTTATCATTAAAGTCTACAACTTTACCATGCATACCACTTTTAGTAATAACACGATCGCCACGTTTTAATTCGGCTGCGAATTTTTTTTCTTGTTTAGCACGTTTCATCTGTGGCGCTATCATGAAGAAATACACGACAACAAACATCAAGATAAACGGTAAAAACGTATTTAAACTCTCTCCCATCTAATTAATTAATCGTGGTTATGGCCTTCATGACCTGGTTGTGTACTATATTTTCTTGGTGCTTGTTCAGTTTGAACGGCTCCAGCTGGCATTTGTCCTTGATTTGTTATAGCTGGTGCAGATGCTTTTGCTGGTGCATTAGGGTCTGGTTTAACAAAAGCTGAAATTTTTACTGTTTCTTTACCCATTTCAGTATTAGCTGTTACAGTTACCGTTTTTGTAACTTTATTAGCGCCTGTACCGTTAAATTTAACAGTAAACTCACCACCTTCTCCTGGTGCTAACGGTTCTCTACTCCAGTCTTGAGGCACTGTACAACCACAAGAACTCTTAATATCTGTAATAACTAATGGTGCATTACCAGTGTTTTTATATTTAAATACGGTTTCAACATTCGTTTTTGATTCTATTTCACCAAAATCATGTTCAGTTTTTTCAAAAGTTAAAACAGGAAAGTTAGTTGCTTGAGCATCTCTGTCTGCCGCTTCTGCTACATTATTTTCGTCAATTTTTTTTGTTGCATCTTCTTTACAAGATGTAAAAGCTATTAAGCAAATGGCGCTTAATCCTAAAATTACTTTTTTCATAATAATAAATTATTTTTTGTTCGGGCTGTAAATGTATGAATAATTTCTTATTACATCAACCCTCGTCCTACTTTATTTAACTTTTCAGCTTCGCTATATTCCTTCACTAATTTATCTAAAATACCATTTATAAAAACACTACTTTTTGGTGTAGAATACTCTTTTGCTATCTCTAAATATTCATTAATGGTTACTTTTACAGGAATAGAAGGGAAATTGGTTAACTCACAAATGGCCATTTGCAATAAAACCGTATCAATATTTGCTATACGATCGGCATCCCAATTTTGTGTTTTTTCAGCAATTGTTTCATTCAAGCTATTTTGTTTTAAAATAGTTTTCTTAAACAAATCTAAAGCGTAGGCTCTATCATCTTCATCTTTAAAAAGTTTTGGCAAGAAAAAGGCATCAGGTGAGCTTGGTTTAACCTTCCGCAACAATTTAAGGATGGCTGTGTTAACCACTGGTAAATCGTCTGTCCATGTTAAACTTTGGTCTTCCAAATAATCATAAAGTTTATCATTGGGCGCAATGATATCTTTAAATAAATCTACAATAAAGTTTTTATCTTCTGCAAAGGTAGATGTTCGGGTTTGCATATATTCAGCATAGAGATCTGAGGCTAACATATTTTTAAAAATAACATCTACATATTCGCTATCCAACTCCCAATTGGTAATTTTATGATCCTCGAAAGCATCTTTTAAACGAATATTACTTTTTAAGGCTACTAATAATTCGTTATTGCTAAATTTTTTGTTCGGATTTTTATCGTCGGAAGTTGCTAATTGTTTTTGTTGCGTTTTCATAACGAAATCTTCAGAACGTTCCTGCAACTTAATTAATAAGGATACTTGTAATAGGTACAAATTGTACATGTTTTCAATACTTCGTAATAAAAACGTTTGATCGGCTTTAAAATCGCCTCCCTCTCCTCCTTTATAGGCGTAGATGGTTTGCATTACTTTTATACGAATATGTCTTCTGTTTAGCATACTTCCAAAGAACTTTAAATTTAAAGAGGCGAAAGTTGTCCTTTCGCCTCGCAAAAATAATATTTATTTAATCGAATTACTTCGAATTCTCATTTTTTCTTGCATCAATTCTAGCTTGTGCTATATTTAATGCCGCATGATTAGTGGTAATATTGTGCGTGTTGGCATTATTTAATATTTCCAATGTTGTATTGTAAATATTTTCTGTTTTACGCATAATTTCTTTACGGTCATACCCTTCTAATTCGGCATAAACATTAATAATACCACCTGCGTTAATCAAAAAATCTGGTGCATAAACAATACCGCGTTCCTGAAGAATTTTACCATGCTTCTGTTCTACCGCTAATTGGTTATTGGCAGCTCCTGCAATGACTTGTGCTTTTATTTTATAAATCGTATCATCATTTATGGTTGCGCCTAAAGCACAAGGTGCATATATATCCATAGCTTCCGAATAAATATCATGTCCGCCATAAATAGAAACCGCATATTTAGAGCGAACTTCTTCTAAACGTTCTTGACTAATATCTGAAATGGTAACATTAGCGCCTTCATCTACTAAATGTTCAACCAAAGCTTCACCGACGTTTCCAATTCCTTGAACAAATACAGATTTTCCTTCTAAGACATCACTTCCAAATTTGTATTTTGCGGCAGCTTTCATACCCATAAAAACTCCATAAGCTGTTATCGGTGATGGATTTCCAGCGCCTCCTAAAGATTCAGAAATTCCTGTAACATAGGGTGTTACTTCACGAACAGTATCCATATCAGCTGTGGTCATACCAACATCTTCAGCTGTAATATATTTACCACTTAAGGAGTGTACAAACTCACCAAACTTACGCATCAATTCTGGCGTTTTTTGAGTTTTTGCGTCGCCAATAATAACGGCTTTTCCACCACCAAGATTTAACCCTGTAATGGCCGATTTATAGGTCATACCTCGTGATAGCCGCAAAGCATCGTTTAAAGCTTCCCATTCATTCACATAATTCCACATTCTTGTACCACCTAAAGCTGGACCTAAAACGGTATTATGAATTCCAATTATTGCTTTTAAACCTGTATCTTTGTCGTTGCAAAAAACAACTTGCTCATGATTATCAAAGGATTGTTGTCCAAAAACAGGATCCATTTTATGTAATTCATTTGCATTAATAACGTCTGTTACCATGTTAATTTTAGTTTAATGTTATGTGTGTTTTGTACTATCTGTAAAAACAACGTGCAAAATTAAAGGAATATTAATGTTTAAACAACATAAATAATATTAAAATACGAATTTGTTAAAAACTTTATACAAACCCAAACCTATTAATGAAAGAATTAAAGCATCTAAATAAGTACTTTTTAAAGTATAAATGGAAAGTTATTATTGGTATAATAATCACTATTGTTTCCAAGATATTTTTACTTTTCACACCAGAACTCATTGGGTCATCCATTGATGTGGTAGATGATTTTAGAAAAGGCATTATTACAGATGTATCTGTAGTTAAAACAGAACTACTAATCAATATCCTTTATATAATTGGTGCGGCCATTATTACGGGTATCCTAACATTTTTCATGCGGCAAACCATAATCAATGTTTCGCGCTACATAGAATACGATTTAAAGAATGAAATATATCAGCAATACCAAAGATTATCACTCAATTTTTACAAAAAGAACCGAACTGGTGATTTAATGAACAGAATTAGTGAAGATGTGAACAGCGTCCGCATGTATGCAGGTCCAGCTATCATGTATAGCATCAATACCATAACTCTATTTGTAATCGCCATATTCTTCATGTATCGCCAGGCTCCAACGCTTACCTTATACACCATAATACCCTTACCTATTTTATCGGTTATTATCTATAAATTAAGTAAAACCATACATAAACGCAGTACCATCGTACAGCAATACTTATCAAAGCTCTCCTCATTTACTCAAGAAACCTTTAGTGGCATTGCCATTATTAAATCTTATGGCATGGAACAACAATCGGCTTTGAATTTTGATGAATTAGCAACCGAAAGTCGTGAAAAGCAATTGGATTTAGTTAGAATCAATGCTTTTTTCTTTCCCATGATGATATTATTAATTGGCTTGAGTAATTTAATTGTTATTTATGTCGGTGGATTACAATACATTTCTGGAGAAATAAGCTTAGGGGTAATAACCAAATTTATTATTTATGTAAATATGTTAACTTGGCCAGTAGCTACGGTTGGTTGGGTAACTTCAATTGTACAAACGGCAGAGGCATCGCAAAATCGTATTAACGAATTTTTAAAAATCTCACCAGAAATACAAAATAAGGCAACACTTCCGTCAGATATTAAAGGGGCAATAACATTTAAAAACGTCTCTTTCACTTATGATGACACCAATATTCAAGCATTAAAAGATGTTTCGTTTACATTAAAAGGAGGCGAAACTCTTGCCGTAATTGGCAAAACAGGTTCTGGAAAATCAACCATATTGGATTTAATTGGCAGATTATATGATATTGATTCGGGTGAATTACTCATTGATGGCCAACCAATAGACCAAGTAAATTTAGACGACCTTAGAGATGCAATTGGCTATGTACCACAGGATGCCTTTTTATTTTCAGATACCATAAACAATAATATTAAGTTTGGTAAGGAGGATGCTACACATCAACAAGTAATTCAAGCTGCTAAACACGCCCAAGTTCATAAAAATATTATAGGTTTTTCTAAGGGGTATGAAACGGTTTTAGGCGAACGCGGTATTACTCTTTCAGGTGGACAAAAACAACGCGTTTCCATTGCAAGAGCCATCATTAAAGACCCACAAATATTATTATTCGACGACTGCTTATCGGCTGTAGACACCGAAACGGAGGAAAAAATACTAAATAACCTAAAAAAACTAACAGCTGGTAAAACCACCATTATAGTAAGTCACCGAATTTCTGCTGCTAAAAATGCCGATAAAATAATTATTCTTGATGCTGGTAAAATTGTTCAAGCAGGAACACATGAAACGCTAATAGAAACAGATGGTTATTACAAAAACTTGTATGAGAAGCAATTGAGCGAATCTTCAAACGCATGAGTTTGATAAAAATACAACCTATTTAATGATTTCATTTTTAACAACTTAAACAGGTTTTAACGAGATAGCTAAAAGAAAATTCATAATTTGTTGGTTGGTATCTGATTTTTTTAGATTTTTGAGGAACTTATAATTTATGTTTTTATAATATATATGATTATGGATAATAACGGAATGATGGAGAAAGAAGAGATTTTCTCAAAAGTATTACGAGCCGGAAGACGAACGTATTTTTTTGATGTCAGATCTACAAAAGCAGGAGATTATTACTTAACCATTACCGAGAGCAAAAAATTCACAAATGATGACGGCTCTTACCACTACAAAAAACATAAAATTTACTTATACAAGGAAGATTTTTCAGAATTCAATACCATTCTTAAAGAAATGACTGATTACATCATTAACGAAAAAGGGGATGAAGTTATCAGTGAACGTCACCAAAAAGATTTTAAGAAAGAAGAATATACAGGAGAATCAGCGGTTTCTGATGAAACGTCTAAATCCGCAGAACGTTTTACAGATATTGATTTTGATGATATTTAAACATCCTATAAAACCTCATAATAAAGCCACCTTTTATAGTGGCTTTTTTTATACCTATAATTTAACAGCCAATAGCGTTACCAATAAGGTCAGGACCAAATAAACCAATGCTATTTGTATGCCGAAACCTACCATTAAAAATATCAAGATACCTAGTAGCCATAATGGCACCAAACTAATTGCCAAACCAAACCGAAAGGTGGCAACAAACTCAACTTCCTTAATTTTAGGCTCTGCCAAAAATTTCCATATTACATAGGGCCCAATCAACAAAACAATCATAAAAAACTTAAAAAATGCTTTCAGTTTTTGGGGTTGTGGTATTCGATTAAATGAACAGCTTTGAAAATCAGAATTTATACAGGAATTAACAGCTTCAGGATTCAGAAAATCAGCACCAAGCCCATGTAACTTTTGCAAAGATTCTTGATAGGCATCAACGGGAATATGAGTTGTTAGTTGGGTTATAGCTTGCCAAACATCATTTTTTAAGCGACGCGCTTCTACTGCTTGGTCAAGTCCTAAATAATCAGTAGCTAAAAGTGCTTTACCAAAACAAAGTGTAACACTATCAGCAAACGCATCAGCTTGTTCATAATTTAAACCTATGGGAATGAGTTTTAAATTAGTTGAAGGAAATCGTGACATGGTTTCAAAAACAATTCTAGTGAAACCCTTACTTAATGGTCTAACTGTTCTGTTAATATGATGATTGCCTTCTGGAAAAAGAGCCACAGCTTCACCTGCTGACAAACAAACACTACAGCTTTCAAAAATAGCAGTATTATGAGATACGGTATTCCAACCATCACGTATTCTATATACAGGCAACATATTTAAACTCCGTAAAAGCGCATTTACTAGAGGTTTTTTAAAAACACTGGCGCGCGTTAAAAAATAGGAAAAACGTCCAGACTGCGTAGCAATAAGCAAGGCATCTATAAGCGCGTTATTATGGTTAGACACAAAAAGTAAGGGCCCTTTTTTCGGTATGCATATGGTTTTTTTAACATGAATTCGTCTGTAATAAAAAAATAAGCCTATTTTAATATACCATCGGACACTATGTAACCAGAGCGTTTTCAAACGGTTTGAGTTTTAGTTTGCAATTTAGAGGACCAAAAATAAGACAACAACATGCCGGAAACAATATGCCAAACTCCCCAAAAAGCGGCCATAATAGCCATGCCACCTAACCCGTTAAAGAATGTAAAAATTAATAAAAGTCCAATTCCTGAATTTTGAATACCGGTTTCTATAGTTAGCGTTTTCTGGTTTTCAAAAGATAATTTAAAAACCCGAGCAATTAAAAAACCTAATAAAAAAGCAAGAAGGTTATGGCTAATACCAAGTAATAATACGTGGTGTATATATTCAGAAAAAACAGCTAAATTATTTATAAGTGCAATTATAACAATCCCAACAAATACCAAAATAGAAAATGGCTTTAACCAAGATGCCAAACGAATAGCTATTTTAGGGAATTTATAACGCACAAACATACCACAAAGTAACGGAATCCCTAATATGAGCAACACGATTTGGACCATATCAAATGGGTTTAAAGAAACATCCTGTAGTAAGGCTGCCGTTGGTTGATACAAATTACCATAAAACTCAAAATTAAAAGGTGTCATGATAATGGCAATAAACGTAGAAAAGGCTGTTAAACTTACCGAAAGCGCTGTATTACCTCCTGCCAAATGGGTCATGAAGTTAGATATATTACCACCAGGACAGGCAGCCACCATCATCATACCCAAAGCAATGCTTGGTTGTGGGTTTAGAACAAGTATAAAACCAAAAGTTAAAAGTGGTAAGAAAACAAATTGCGATAATAATCCAATCAAAACCACTTTTGGTGTTTGCATTAATGCTTTAAAATCACGAAGTGAGATTCCCAAGGCCACACCAAACATAACAATTGCAAGGGCTATATTAAGAAGCCATAAATTATTGGTGTCAAAATGAATTTGAACTTGGTCAAGCTCTTGCATGAATAGATTGGCGTTAGTTAGTTGGCTTTTTAAAGTGGTAATATGATAGTAAAAATTTAATTTAGCAAATCAATTGTCTATAAATTCAAAAAAAACACCAGGCACTAACACGGTTTGTTTTTATTAAGAGAGAAAACAAATTGGGCATAAATCAAATATTATGTAACTTTATCTCACTAAAATTAGTTTAGAATTATGGCTCAAACAGCATCAAATATGCTTCCATTAGGTAGCAAAGCTAAAAATTTCAACTTAAAAGATACCGTTTCTCAAGACATGGTTAGTTTAGATAGTGCTAAAGGACTACATGCCACGGTAATTATGTTTATTTGCAACCACTGTCCGTTTGTAAAACACGTAAACGCTGAACTTGTAAAAATGGCAAAAGCATACACCAGTAAAGGTGTAAATTTTATAGCTATTTCTAGTAATGATGTGGAGAAATATCCACAAGATTCACCAGATAAAATGGCACAGAATGCTATTGAAGAAGGCTATATTTTTCCTTATTTATACGATCAAACACAAGAAGTAGCTAAAGCCTATCAGGCAGCTTGTACACCAGATTTTTATGTGTTTGATAAGGATTTATTATTAACTTACCGTGGTCAACTGGACGATTCACGTCCTGGAAATGATATACCAGTTACAGGTTCTGATTTACGTCATGCTTTAGATTGTGTGCTTGCTAATACAGAAAATAAGCAAGAGCAAAAACCAAGTATAGGCTGTAATATCAAATGGAAAGTGTCTTAATTACTCTTCAATATGATAAGCTTGAATGAATTTTTTAGCACGCCGATTACTAGGATTTAATTGTAAAGCCTTTTTAAAATTGGTCCATGCTAATAAACTATCACCTTGATTTAAATAACCTTCTGCCAAACTATCAAAAGCGTTATCACTTTCCGGATGTAACACGGTATTTATTTTAAAAACGGCTATGGCATCTTGATAGTCTTTGTTTCTCATTAACTCATAACCCATACTATTAAAGGCACGTTCGTTTAGTAATTCCGAGGTAGAATCTTGCGCTTTAATAGCTTCAAACCCCTGAAGTGCTGCCTTATAATTCTTATTCTCTAAATGCATAGAGGGCGTATTAAATGTGTCGGACACTTTAACATAAGCATAGGTTAGAGCGTCTTTTTCATTTTCTGGAATAATAGCTAAATACATTTTTTGGGTTTCTGGATGCTGAACAAATCGTAATTTCTGATACATATCAGGAACAAAAAAGGTTTTCTCATCCAGTGCAACGGGCTTTATTTGAGCGCCTCTCCAGTTTAAATATAAATTATCCTCTTCATAAAAAACATCAATTATAGCATCAGGATGGTATAAATAACGTCCTGAAGTTTCTGCTTTAATAGCTTCTGTATACGTTATGCTATTGGAACAGCTAAACACTAAAAAAAGAGTAAACACGAACAGGTATGCGAATTTTAACTTCATGGAATAAAATATGTTGAATGATTAAATGATTATTGAAAATTTAGCAAAAAAAAACGTCCCATACAAAATGAGACGTTTTTTTCACTATTTGTTACACAGACAAATAGATTTCTTTTTAAAATTATAAAACATTAACCAGTTCGACATCAAAAATTAAAGTCGCATCTCCAGGAATCACACCTCCTGCACCACGTGCGCCGTAACCTAAATGACTTGGTATAACCAATCGGGCTTTATCACCTACTTGCAATAAGCAAATACCTTCATCCCAACCAGCTATTACTTGACCAACGCCTACTTGAAATTCTAAAGGTTCTTTACGCTTGTAGGATGAATCGAAAACAGTTCCATCGGCTAATTGTCCTTTATAATGTACCGAAACCTTCTGGCCTTTTTGAGCTTGGGCTCCGGTTCCTTTTTGAAGAATTTGATACCGTAAACCACTTTCTGTTTTTTCAAAACCAGCGGCTAATTTATCAAGCTCTGCTTCGGCAGCAGCTTTTTCTTCAGCTAATCGTTTCTCACGGGACCCTTCAAAAGTTCGGAATGCTTCAACAGCATTAAAGTTTTCAGCATCTGCGCCTACTCGGATAATTTCTAATGTTTCAAGGATATCACCTTGCGCAATAGAATCTACAACATCCTGACCTTCTTGAACCTTTCCAAAAACGGTATGATTACCATCTAACCAAGGTGTTTCTACATGTGTAATAAAAAACTGACTTCCATTAGTACCTGGTCCTGCATTAGCCATAGATAAAATTCCTGGAGCATCATGTTTTAAATCTGGGTGAAATTCGTCATCAAATTTATAACCCGGATTTCCTGTTCCAGTGCCTTGCGGACAACCACCTTGTATCATAAAATCGGGAATAACACGGTGAAATTTTAACCCATCATAATAGGGACTCCCTTGTTTTTTTGCCGAATTCTCTAAATTACCTTCAGCTAAAGCAACAAAGTTACCTACAGTTCCTGGCGTTTTTTTATATTCTAAAGCGACTAATATGTCCCCTTTACTGGTATGAAATTTTGCGTACAATCCGTCTTGCATGGTATATTTTTTTAATGAGCCGCAAAGATACGGAATGATTTGAAATTACCGAATTCCGATTTAGTAATTTAAAAACTGAACACTAATTCGCTACCTCACTAATAAACTTAATACGGTATAAACGCAACTCTTCATCGTCATAATCACCATCAAACTCATCAATTGCCACGTCTATTTTATCAGTATCCGATTCCATAAAGTAATCATGAATTTCTTCCTGCTGATCTTCGTCTAAAATATCTTGAATCCAGTAATTAATATTCAATTTGGTACCAGAATAAACAATAGCCTCCATTTCCTTTATAAAATCGCTCATGGACATCCCCTTGGCAGAGGCAATGTCATCTAAAGGCAGTTTTCTATCTATGTTTTGAATGATATAAAGTTTAAGCGCAGAATTTGTTCCTGTAGACTTAACAATCATATCGTCGGGACGAACAATATCGTTTTCAGCTACATATTTGGCTATTAATTCCACAAAATCTTTACCGTATTTTTTAGCTTTTCCTTCACCAACACCATGTACATGTCCCATTTCTTCAATTGTTATAGGATATTTCAAAGCCATATCTTCTAATGAAGGGTCTTGGAAAATTACAAAAGGGGGAACACCCAATCGTTTTGCGTTACGTTTGCGTAAATCTTTAAGCATATTCATCAGAGCAACATCAGCAACCGCATTGCCGCCTTTGGATGCGGTAACAATAGCGTCATCAACTTCTGAATTAAACAAATGGTCTTCCGTCATCATAAAAGATTCTGGATGCTTCATATACGCCAAACCAGCTGGTGTCAGTTTTATAACGCCATAAGTTTCAATATCTTTTTTAAGGTAACCAGCAACTAAAACTTGACGCGTTAAAGCCATCCAGTATTTATCAGTTTCAGATTTACCAAGCCCAAAAAACGGTTGTTCGTTGGTTTTATGGGACTTTATCAAAGCATTTTCTTTACCTATGATAACTTGAACTAAATCTTTAGATTTATATTTCTCATTCGTTTTAGAAACCGTTTCTAATAAAAGCAATACGTTTTTTTGTGCTTCGTGTTGTTTCTTCGGGTGGCGCATATTATCGTCCATATCAGCACCTTCACCCGTTTCTGAATCAAATTCTTCCCCAAAATAATGAAGAATAAATTTTCGCCTAGAAATAGATGTTTCAGCATAGGCTACGACTTCTTGAAGTAAAGCATGTCCAATTTCCTGTTCGGCAACAGGTTTACCTGACATAAACTTTTCTAGTTTCTCAATGTCTTTGTAGGCATAAAAGGCCAAACAGTGCCCTTCTCCACCATCACGCCCAGCACGTCCAGTTTCTTGATAATAACTTTCAATACTTTTAGGAATATCATGATGTATTACAAACCGGACATCTGGTTTGTCAATTCCCATTCCAAAGGCAATAGTAGCAACCACAACATCAGCATCTTCCATTAAAAACATATCTTGGTGGCTAGCACGCGTTTTGGCGTCCAACCCAGCATGATAAGGAACAGCTTTTATACCATTCACTTGAAGTGTCTGTGCCAATTCTTCAACGCGTTTACGACTCAAACAATAAACTATTCCAGATTTCCCTTCATACTTCTTAACGAAGCGAATAATATCGGCATCCACATTTTTGGTTTTCGGGCGGACTTCGTAATATAAATTGGGTCTGTTAAAGGATGCTTGAAATGTTACCGCATCATGAATACCTAAATTTTTAAGAATATCCTCTTGTACTTTAGGGGTTGCTGTAGCGGTGAGACCAATAATAGGAATGTCATCACCAATCCGTTCAATAATACTTTTTAAATTTCGGTATTCTGGTCGGAAATCATGACCCCATTCACTTATACAATGAGCCTCATCTACAGCCATAAATGAAATTTTTACCGAACGTAAAAACTCCACGTTTTCTTCTTTGGTAAGCGATTCCGGAGCCACATAAAGCAATTTGGTTATTCCGGATGTGATATCGTGTTTAACTTGTTTAATCTCGGTTTTATTCAAAGATGAATTTAACACATGAGCAACGCCATGATGATCAGAAACCCCACGAATGGCATCAACTTGATTTTTCATTAAAGCAATTAAAGGTGAAACGACTATAGCGGTCCCTTCTTGCATCAACGCTGGCAACTGGTAACATAACGATTTTCCACCACCTGTTGGCATAATGACAAATGTATCTTTTCCCGATAAAATACTTTTTACTACTGGTTCTTGCAGACCTTTAAAAGCATTAAAACCAAAATAGGTTTTTAAAGCAGCATGCAAGTCTTTTTCATTTACAGACATGTATCGTTTTTAAAATTTTATTTTCCCTCATTTAAAACGCACTGTATTGAATTTTGCTATTAATTAATTACGAGTGCATTTACAGAACTCTCATAATTATTTTTGTTAGCTTTGCAACATTCAAAAACCAACAAATTAATTATTTAGTTTGAATAACTTTAAAGATAATAAAATCTTTAAAAGCATCAACCCAAAAAAATAATAAATTTTGAAAACTCAAAATACAATCTTACAGACTGCTAAACAGACAATTGACATGGAAAGTCAGGCCATTGCTAACCTTTCCGCTTTGTTAGACACCAATTTTTCGGATGCAGTTACCTGCATATTTAATTCCAAAGGCCGTGTAATTATTACAGGAATTGGTAAAAGTGCCATTATTGCAACTAAAATTGTGGCAACCTTAAATTCCACTGGAACACCTGCTGTTTTTATGCACGCAGCCGATGCCATCCATGGCGATTTAGGTTTAATTCTTAAAGAAGATGTCGTTATTTGCATTTCTAAAAGTGGTAACACGCCTGAAATTAAAGTACTTGTTCCATTAATTAAACGAGCTAAAAATAAAATGATTGCTATTACGGGTAATCGCGATTCATTTTTAGGAAAAAATTCAGATTACCTACTCAATACTTTTGTTGAAAAAGAAGCCTGCCCTAATAATTTGGCACCAACTACAAGTACAACAGCCCAATTAGTTATGGGTGATGCATTAGCAGTTTGCTTATTAGAGCTTCGTGGTTTTACAAGTAATGATTTTGCTAAATACCATCCAGGTGGCGCATTAGGCAAAAAATTGTATTTACGGGTAAGTGATATGAGTGATGTAAATGAAAAACCACAAGTTAATCCAAACACCAATATTAAAGAGGTAATCATTGAAATTTCCGAAAAAATGTTGGGCGTTACAGCAGTTGTAGAAAATAATCAAGTTGTTGGAATCATAACGGATGGCGATTTAAGGCGTATGTTGACAAAATCAAACGATTTTAGTCATTTCACGGCAAAAGATATCATGGGTGCAAACCCAAAATGTATAGATGCCAATGCCATGGCTGTCGATGCTAAAGAACTCATGGAGTCTAACGGAATTACCCAGCTACTAGTTGAAAAAAATGGGCAATATGCTGGTGTGGTTCATATTCATGACCTCATTAAAGAAGGTATTATATAATGGCAAAGAAGAGCATCAATGACATGTCGTTTCTAGACCATCTGGAAGATTTAAGATGGCATTTAATTCGGGCAACTGTGGCAGTCTTAATAGCTGGAACACTTGCTTTTTTAATGTCTAATTTTATTTTTGAAACCATTATTTTTGGTCCAAAACGCATGACTTTTCCTACCTATCAATGGTTATGTCAGGCATCACAGTTTATAGGTGTAGACACAACGTTTTGTTTGGAGGAGTTTCCTTTTAGAATTCAAAACCGGACTATGGCAGGACAGTTTTCTGCACATATTTGGACCTCCATTTATGCCGGATTAATAATTGCTTTTCCGTATGTGGTCTATCAATTTTGGAAGTTTATAAGTCCAGGTTTAAACCCAAATGAACGCAAACATTCTCGTGGTTTCATCATTATTACATCCTTATTATTTTTCATTGGTGTCCTATTTGGCTACTATATTGTAACCCCTTTATCCATTAACTTTTTAGGAACCTATAATGTCAGTAGCGAAATTTCTAATGAAATAGATTTGAGTTCCTACATCGCACTTGTTAGATCGTCATCATTAGCTTCTGGATTGGTATTTGAATTACCAATTGTTATTTATTTTTTAACTAAAATAGGATTGGTAACACCACAAATACTAAAAAAATACCGCAAGTTTGCTTTGGTTATTGTGCTAATTATTTCAGCTATTATTACACCTCCAGATATTGCGAGTCAAGTTATAGTAGCTATTCCAATATTAATACTGTATCAAATAAGTATTTATATTTCTAAAATAGTTGTTAGAAATCAAGCGAAACAAGCAAAAAAGAATTTGAAAAAACCGTAATTTTTAAACTTAAAAGGCGTTAAACTTTATTTAAATTAAATTAGAAACATAAAATTCTCGCCACGATTTTACTATTTTAGCCTAGAGTATAAACCTATGAAATTAAAAGCAGAGCATTTAATGAAGTCCTATAGCGGCCGAAAAGTCGTTAAGGATGTATCTTTAGAAGTAAATCAAGGGGAAATTGTTGGTCTTTTAGGGCCTAATGGTGCTGGTAAAACCACTTCATTTTACATGATTGTGGGATTGATTAAACCCAATGGTGGCAGCATTCACCTAGAAAACACCAATATTACCAAATACCCTATGTATAAAAGGGCTCAAAATGGTATTGGCTATTTAGCGCAGGAAGCTTCTGTTTTTAGAAAATTAAGTATAGAAGATAATATTTTAAGTGTCTTACAACTTACCAAGTTAAGCAAGAAAGAGCAACAACATAAAATGGAGTCGCTTATTGATGAGTTTAGCTTAGGGCATATCCGAAAAAGCCGAGGCGATTTGTTATCAGGTGGTGAACGTCGTCGTACAGAAATTGCACGCGCTCTAGCAACCGACCCTAATTTTATCCTTCTAGACGAACCCTTTGCCGGAGTAGACCCTGTAGCCGTTGAGGATATACAGCGTATAGTAGCACAGTTAACCAAAAAGAACATTGGTATTCTTATTACCGACCATAACGTACAGGAAACATTAGCCATTACGGATAGAACGTATCTAATGTTTGAAGGTAGTATTTTGAAAGCTGGTGAACCAGAAGAATTGGCTAACGACGATATGGTTCGTAAAGTGTATTTGGGTCAAAATTTCGAATTGCGTAGAAAGAAAATTAGGGAGTAGTTGTTAAGTAAACTATTTGAAACGTATTATCAAATATTGAATAATAGAGGTATAACAAATACACCAACATAAATAGCCAAAAACCCTTCCTGACACTGTTTAGAAGTACCCTTAAAACCTTTAAACACCCAGGTTATGATAGCCCCTAAATCTTCGAAAGCGGTAAAGCTTCCCTTCCTATTTTTTTCATTTGGTAAATAAGACCTGTTTTCTCTAAAATAATAATCTTATATATTTAATTCTATATTTCTTTCAACCTCAAACCTCACTCTACGCAACCACAACGCAACAACTTTACGGCTCCTAACACCCTAACTTCGCGGCTTCTTATGAAATCACAATTCAACCTAATAGCTAACAAATACACAACTTAATGCCATTTCTAACCACGAATCCTTCCAACAAGCCACAAAACAAACTTAAAAATTACCACCGCTAAAATACCAATGGCTAAACCAATTAAGAATTCCCTAATAATAGCTGGCCAAGATACCAATACGTGATGAAAGAAGTCTATATTATGCGCAAAAATACCACCAGAAACTAATAGTAAAGCAATTGTTCCAATTACAGAGAGACTTTTTATTACATAGGGTAAAGCATTAACTAAAATAGTTCCGAATCCATGCATAAAACCCGCTCCATTACTTTTCGCTACGAGTTTTAAACCAAAATCATCCATTCTAACAATTAAAGCTACTATACCATAAACACCAACCGTGGCTATAATAGCAACTATAGAAACAACCATAATTTGAATCAGTAGCGTTTGTTCTAAAACAGCACCTAAAGCGATAATGACGATTTCAACCGACAAAATAAAGTCCGTTATAATTGCTGATTTTACTTTCGATTTCTCCACATCCAGAATAGCCGCTTCTGAAGGCACTTCAGTAACAGGTAATTTAGCTGCAACAGGCTGCTTATGGGGTACAACGTATTCATAAATTTTTTCAGCACCTTCAAATGCTAAATAAATACCACCAAGAACCAAAATGATTGTAATGGCTTTTGGCAAAAAAGCGCTTAATAAAAAAGCTATTGGTAGAATAATTAACTTATTAAAAAAAGAGCCTTTGGTAATGGCCCACAAAACAGGCAATTCTCTGGAGGACACAAATCCCGAAGCTTTTTCAGCATTAACCGCTAAATCATCACCAAGAATACCGGCTGTTTTTTTAGTAGTAACTTTACTTAAAACAGCCACATCATCCATGAGAGCTGCTATATCATCAAGTAGGGCAAAAAATCCTGAAGCCATAAATTGTAAAAATTAATTTAATTAAAATCCATTACGCATGAATGCTTTTAGCTGTAAATAAGGACATTAGTACGTATAACAAAATAACCAACGGAATAGCCGCAAATTGCAAAACAATTAACAAAACAACCGTAGCTATTAAAAATACGTAGCGGGATATGTTCGACTGAAAGTCGTAGGTTTTAAATTTTAAAGCAAATAATTTTATCGGCGCATTCAACATAAAAGTGCTAACCAACGTCATACCTACTAAAAACCAAGGGTTTAAAATAAGGGCATTCATACCATCGTGATTCTGCAATTCTATAATTAGTGGCAAAGATAAAATAAGTAGCGCATTAGCTGGCGTTGGTAAGCCTTTAAAATAACTTTGCTGCTCATCGTCTATATTAAATTTCGCCAAACGATAAGCCGATGATAGGGTTATAAAAAATCCCAGATAAGCCAAGGGTGCATAAGGCAATGCATCAAAAAAACCAGAGGAACTCCAAAGTGTTTCAGCATCTTCCAAAGCCAACGCACCACTTGCTATATGCAAAAGTTTAAACATCACTATTCCCGGTACCAAACCACTTGTTACCATATCAGCAAGCGAATCCAACTGGACACCTAGAGGACCTTGCACATTTAGTTTGCGAGCAAAAAAACCATCAAAAAAATCAAAAAATATGCCTAAAAACACAAATATAGCCGCCATTACAAATTGGTTGTTTACGGCTAATACAACGGCTATACAACCACTTAATAAATTTAAAAGGGTAATAAAATTAGGGATATGCTGTTTCATAGTTTAAGTTGATAATCGTGTAAAAATAACAAACTATTTACGTCTAAAACAAGAATTAGACAATAACTCAACGATTTTCAAGTTTAATATGTTGAAAAATTGTAGCATATTTGCAAAAAAGAATTGTATTTGAAAGCATTACGAATCACAGTACTCGTTTTTTTAGTTTCTGTAACAGTTTATGGTCAAGCCGTCCGAAAGTATTCTAACGAATTTATGAATATTGGTGTGGATGCGGCTGCATTGGGCATGAGTAATGCCGTTACAGCACATTCAGCCGATGTTAATTCAGGCTACTGGAATCCAGCTGGACTGGTAAATATTGAAGACAAGCAATTAGCGCTTATGCACTCTAGCTATTTTGCTAATATTGCTAATTATGATTATATGGCATTTGCCATGCCTATTGATGACAGGTCCGCAATTGGAATATCTGTTATCCGTTTTGCGGTAGATGACATTTTAAACACCACCCAATTAATTGACGATGAAGGAAATATAAACTACGATAGAATAAGCCTGTTTTCAACTGCAGATTATGGCGTCACTTTTTCCTATGCTAGAAAACTCCCGCTAGACGGTTTAAATTATGGGATTAATGCCAAAGTAATCCGTAGGATTATTGGCGATTTTGCTTCGTCTTGGGGTTTTGGCCTAGATGCAGCTATTCAGTTTGAAACGGATAGCAACTGGAAATTTGGTGTCATGGCGCGCGATATTACAACCACCTTTAATGCTTGGGCTATAGATGAAGAAGAGTTTGCAACCATACAAAATGCCGTGGAAGGACAAAACCAAGAACTCCCAGAAACAACAGAGATTACCATACCAAAATTACAACTAGGCGCCTCTAAAAAATTTATCATCCGGTATGATTACTCGCTACTGGCCGAAGTAGATTTAAACATTCGCTTCGAACAAAACAACGATATTATTTCAACATCTTTTGCCAGCATCACGCCAGCTGTCGGTTTTGAATTTGGCTATCTGGATATGGTGTTTCTACGCACAGGTGTTGGTAACTTTCAAAACGAATTACAAATAGACAACAGCGAACGCGTGTCTTTTCAACCAAGCATTGGATTAGGATTTAAATACAAGGGGATTCAAGTAGATTATGCCTTTACCGATATTGGCGACCAAAGTGTGGCCCTCTACTCCAATGTCTTTTCTTTAAAATTAGATTTTAGCATCTTTAGATAACCGGTTTTTATGAACATCCGTATTTTAGGTCTTTTTCTCGTACTAGGTTTTCAACAGGTTTTCAGCCAGCAATTATCAACACAAGCAGAAGTTAGTGTCATAACCATTGGTCCTGGAACCTCTTTAAACGATGCATTCGGTCATAATATTTTCCGAATACGCGATCGGGCTAACGGCTTAGATGTCGGTTACGATTATGGAAGATTCCCGTTTAACGAACCTGGTTTTTACTTGAATTTCGCCCAAGGGAAACTCAACTATTCTATTGGGAAAAGTAAATTCCAAGACCTGAAAGATTTTTACATCTGGCAAAACAGAACCATCACAGAACAAGTATTAAATATAACATTAGAAGAAAAACAAGCCTTACTTAATTACTTAATTACGAATTACAAACCAGAAAACCGAGACTATTTGTACGATTTCTTTTTTGATAATTGTGCCACTAAAATTAGGGATGTACTACAAGTCGTCTTAAATAACAACATCACCTTTCACGAGCCAGAAAATTTCAAGCCACAAACATTTAGAAGCCTTATTCGCGACAAAGTACCAGCAAATTCTTGGGGAAGTGTGGGAATTGATCTTGCTTTAGGCTCCGTAATAGACCAACAAGCAACCGCAGAAGAGCACATGTTTTTACCGGCTTATATCCAAGCATTTTTTAGTCAAGCAACTATAGGCGACAGGAAATTGGTTAAGAGTGAAGAAACCATATATCAGGAAAAACCAAACCCATCCAACTTAGACGTTCTATGGAGTCCCTTGGTTATGTTCAGCATCATAAGTGTAATAATGTTAAGTATAACGTATTCAGATTTTAAAAAACTAACAAGAAATAAGATTTTAGATGCTACCATACTCATAATAACAACCTTGCTTGGTATACTTATTTTACTATTATGGTTTGCAACAGATCATCAAGCTACTGCTCAAAACTACAACCTCTTATGGGCTTTTCCCTTAAATGTAGTATTGGCATGGCACATTAACAAAACAGACCCAAGACCTTGGGTATTAAAGTTTTTAAAATTTTTAATAATCATGCTGTTTTTAATGAGTTTTCATTGGATTGTAGGCATACAAGTATTTGCTCCGGCATTAATTCCGCTGTTGGTAGCGCTATTTATTCGGTACAGTTACCTCATTATTTACTTTAAGCAGCGAGTAGAATTAAACTAGCAATGGCTATTAGCGTGTCAACCAAAGAAATTGGTCCTTCAAACCAAAACGTATTGAGAAGCACGTCTGGGCGCATCTTCAGAAAAATCTCAAACCACAAGCTCTGCACCTTTCCCGTTTTACTTATAAGTTATAAATTTTCACCTCTAAAACAAACACCTAAACAACTACTGACCCCTAAAATAAACCATGGTCCCAATAGTTTTCACCATGACATTAAAATCCAGGAAAAAGCTGCGATGTTTAATATAATACAAATCATATTGTAATTTTAATAAACTATCGTCAACCGAATTTCCGTAACGAACGTTAACCTGAGCCCAACCTGTTAATCCAGGTTTTATAATATGACGGGTTTCATAAAACGGAATCACTTGAGACAGTTCTTTAACAAAATAAGGCCGTTCAGGTCGTGGACCAATCAAGCTCATATCACCCATTAAAATATTTAAAAATTGAGGAACTTCGTCCAACCGTGAACGTCTTAAAAACTTTCCAAATGGTGTAATCCGACTATCATTTTTTGTTGCCCAAACGGCACCGCCAGTTTCTGCATGATTAACCATGGTACGGAATTTAATAATTCGAAATAAATGACCATTTTTTCCAACACGTTCTTGTAAATAAAACAACGGACCTCTATTACCAATTAAGTTCCCAATTAAAATAAGAGGCACAAATAAAAGACCTAAAAAACTACCTATTAGGGCTAGAATCAAATCAAACGTCCGGTGAAAAAACAAGTACAGTTTATTTTGGTTGCTCCTGCTAAACGGAAAATATTTATAAAAATCTTTCCCTACAAACTGAACGGGAACGCGGTAAGTAATATCTTCATACACTTGCGTGTACTCTTTTATAGGAAAACCACGCTCTAACAAAGTAATTAAATCATAGTAAATATCAGAAGTAATCGTTTCAGCATTATAGCTAGCTACAACTATTTCAGATATGGACTGCTCTTGTATAACTTGATGGAGGGCTTCAGGAGGATATTCAACAATATCATGAAACCTAATACGGTCTTGCATAACTTGCTCACAGTTAATATAACCCACGATTTTATAACTTGGATCCGCATGCTTAAAAGCATTTACTATGGTCTCAATATTGGAAGTCTCTCCTACAATCAGCACTTTTTTATAAAACCGAGGTGATGTAATAAAATAAACATACACCAACCGCCAAAGGCACAGCGCTACTATAATAGCCAGATAAAAATAAAGAATCTGTAACCGGTTGGAAGGTAATAAAGGGGTTAAAAAAGGGGTCAATAAATAAAACAGAACGGTTACCGATACCGTTAAAACAATATTAGCAAATACTTTGTCAGGTCTACTCGCTTTCTGTAAATCATACAGTTCAAAAACTGTCCCAAAAATAGTTATATAAACGACTAAAACGCCTACCCATGTCCAATTTTCAGGTGTAATGGTAAAATAATCAAAATGAAACCAATTACTAACAAAATACAGCGATAGCAGAATACTAAAAACATCTACCAATCGCAAAAGCAACTTGCGTTCCGATATATTAAAGTGAATAGTCTGTTTTCCCATGAATGTATTAATAGCTTGGTAAAGATAATAAGTTCACAAAATCTTGCAAGTTTATTTACAGTTTGTAGTTTTAGAACACAGACATACTAGTTCAAAATAACAAAGCCCTCACCAGAATACCTGCTTGTCCCTAATCCCAACCGCAACAATGTACAGTCTTCAACCCGAATTTTCAGCCTGTCACTTTTCATTATTCATTATTCATTTTTCACTTGTCACTCAACACCTAATGCCTAATGCCTAATAATTTTCTCACTTCCAACTAGAAACCTTACCTGCCTGCCAAAAAAAAAAAAAACTAGCAAGCACAAACTACATATCCAAAACCTCAAACCACTTACCCTTAACAACCGTCCAATCAAACTCCTCAACCATATCGCGGGCACGTTTAGTCATCGTGTGAGTCGCTTCCCTATCAGATACCAGCTGTACTATAGCGTTTTCAAAAGCTACAGCATCATTTGGTGGCACCAATAAGCCGGTTTCTCCATGGTTTATTAGATATGGCAAACCACCTACATCAGTTGATACTATGGGCAAGCCTAATGCCATGGCTTCTATGACACTCACCGGCATATTATCAAAACGAGTGGTATTGATAAACACATTATAATCAGCAGCTAAAGCCAACCAATCCGCTTTCGGTAATTTCCCGGGAAACCGCACGGATACAGCCATATCTTCGGCTAATTGCTGGGTAGCTTGAAAGCTTCCATCACCAGAATCTGGACCTACCATACAGAGCTCACAATCATAACCAGCATCCTGTAAACGCTTTAAAACCCGAATAGCGAGTTGGGGGTTATAAATAGATGAAAAAGAGCGTACCCAAAGCAGGCGAATGCTTTCATACTGTTTCTTTTGATAAGGATAATACCCAATAGAAAGCGAATTAGGAATATACACTACGGGTGCAAAGCGAGTCCGATTAAAAGCAACCTGTAAAAATTTGGAAGGAGAAACCAACCGGTAAGCATACTTAAATAGTAAAGCACTTAATTTTGGCGAACCCGCTAATCGGGTTAGTAATTCGCCACCATGCAATATGGGGATATAAGCAAGTCCTAACAAGCGGCAAAGCTGACTTACCAGTAACGCATAATAAAAATTACTGGTGCTATAAGTATCTATTAAAACCACGTCAGTACGTTTCGCAAAGTAGCAGACGCTGCAAAGCATATCCAGCAAACGTAACAGTTTGTTGGGTTGAGACGACGCATAATGCACGGTATAACCTTCGGCTTCAAGCAAGGGCCCTAAAACAGCAATGGCAGAAATATTAGTTTGTGCTGTTCGTAAGTTGTTTCCTATGTATAGGACGTTTGTCATGTGTTACGTGTAAAAGGGCTAATCCATAGATAAATGCTGGCATAGCAATCCGCATGGACATATGATTAATAGTTAAAAACCAAAAGGCTAAAAAGGCATAAAAATAGTAGTTCTGCCGGTTTTTAGCGCGCATGTCTAAAGGCTTAAAGATAAGGATCAGGAGAATGACCACGCCAAAAATACCATGTTCAGCTAAAGTACGACTTAACTCACTATGAGACGTAACCCCTTGCCCATCCTCTTCTATCCGTTGATCTTTGGCCCGACTGGAGCCAATGCCCCAAAAAGGGCTAGCTACAAAACCTTCCAATTCTTCTTCAAACAACTCAGCACGCCCTGTGGTTAAACCTTGTTTATCACGACCTAAATGATCTTTATTGGCATACCGCAAATTTACCAAGCCATCGGTTTGATTGATACTCACAAACCAAGTCATCACCAAACTAATACAAAACAATCCAAAAATAGCAATAACTTCATTACGCTTTTTGGCTCGGGAATGACGATAATAGTAAAATAAAAAAATCAAAATAGCCATAACAGCAGCTATCACACCGCCACGGCTCAAAGTGGTAATAGCCCGAAAGGTTATGAGGCCTAAAATAGTGGCGTTCAACAGTTTCAATCCTAAATTAGGAGATTTAGTAAACAACCGCACAGCCATAACAAACATTCCCAAACCTAAAGCTGCAGCAACTTGATTAGCGCCCCAGCCGCCAGAGGCTGCTCGATTAGAAGCTGCACTGGTTAAAACATCCCGTAAATTAGGCGTATATAAATAAACATAGGCCGTATGGGCTATAATAGGCAAAGCCATAAACAGCATAATTTGAGACATTTGATGAAACGTCACCCGCTTATCATAACAAAACAAAGCGGCAAGCCCCAAACAAACCGGGCCACTCAAAACAAAGGCAATGTTCGTTCTAAAGTTGGCATCAAAACTCAAGGTGGTTGAGGCCACAAAAATGGAAGGTATTAAAAACATGAGGTAAATAAAATAAGGGTAGCCCTTACCAGATAGCCCTTTATAAAACATCCCAATAAGAATAAAAACAATAACGATATACTTTCCAGCTTCGTAAGAAATGGCCCCTTTGGTGGTTCTCAAAAACACCTCGGCACCAACAAAATAAGCACAAGCCTTCAAAACTTCATACGTTTTTAAGGAATCCGCAACAGATATAATTCGATATAAAAAATAAAAAACAGCACCAAAAAAATAGACTTTAGCAAGCGTTTCATTCAAATAAATGAAAACACCCAAAGCGGCATGAAATCCAATGGCACTGATATAGGTTATATTGGTTTTCAAAGAATCAAATATAAATATTAAGTATGATTAAAGGACTGCAAGGTAATACAAAATGGCTAATTGAAAGACAGGGATAATAACAAACAAACATTTAATCAAATATCTTTTTATAGTTATCCAGTGGAAATTTATAATGATAACTCTTACCCATGACATACACCATAAAATGAATCATAAAAACTGGAAAAAGAGGTCGAGCACGTTTTAAATACCAATCGTAAATAGTATTCCGATAATTACAAATTAAAAAAGGAATGATATCAGGATTCAAATAGTTCGTATCCACCTGTTTCCATGAAATGGTTTGGTTGGGAATAAAAGAATCATAAACAACAGATTGTCCGGAACGGATGGATTCATATACTTCAATAACAGAAAGTGGCCTACCTGTGGCGTTAAAAAATAAAACACCCCAGGACGGGTCTACTAAAACCCACTTTTGAAGTTCCTCAATATACACCTCATTAAAAGAATGTCCACCATTGGCTCGATTAAAGGGGGCACTCGTGGTGCCCCATTCCCGAACCTGAATATCATTTATAACACAAAAATTATTAAAAACTTGGGCCATATCACTACAAACGCCACCGGCACCATGTAACAAGGTTTCTAATGCCTTATCTGATGGCTCACTAAGACCAGGCCCTACTTTACTGTTCGCAACGAGCCAAATAACCAATTGCTTAACGACCATTAAATCAGATTCTGGTTTACCAGTATTAAAAATTTCTGAATTCACGGCATGATAAAAAATAGGAATATCAGATTTCTTATTTAAGGCATTGTAACAACAAGAATCTATTGCCGCCTGGTTAGAATTTTTGGATAAAAGTCGAAATCGCGTAACATATAAAAAAGGATGACGCTTTAAAGTCCAATGCAGTTTTTTAAAAATCATTAACTAGATGACCTATAATTAGTTTGGTTTAAAAATATCATTTTTTTTTTAATAGACCGTCTTTATTTAAAAAAATGACAACTTATAATACAGATTCCAAAAGACGTTGATTATAAAAGGAATAACTAAAACGGTTCATATCAGCTAACGAGTGCGCTTTTAAACCAGTATAGGCTCCTGGTTTCAAGCTTAAAAATTGGGCAAGACATGCTATTAAACATGGAACATCCAAGGTTTCCATTAAAAAACCATTAACACCATGATGCACATAATGACTTATAGATGATACATTGGAGACAATAGGAACACAGCCAAAATTCATAGCCTCGGCTATCACTTTGGGAAATCCTTCAGAAGCAGAGGGTAATACGATACCATGGCAGCGTTTATAAATAGCATGTACGGCATCACGAGACAAATAGCCATGAAAAATGACAGGCATGGCTAAAGCACTAGCTTCAGCTTCATAGTAAGCCTGCAAGGCTCCAGTACCCACGATATGGATGGTACCGATTCTTGGTAACAAAGTCCTATCCATTTGAGCAAGGGCTTCTAGTAAAAAATCCAAACCTTTAGCAACTTCCAAACGGCCTACAAAACAAAAATCAATAGGATATTGAAGAACCTTTTGCCGAATGGTGGCCTGTCCGTCTAGGATATTTTGTGCTGTTAAACAAGGGTTTTCAAAAGACAAACAATGGGACGGCTGATCATCCCAAAAACCATTGATAGTAACGGGTCGCGACTGTTTTTCCAACAGCCATTTTTGAAATCGATAAGCCAAGGGTGGATGTGGTTGTTTCCAATTACCAGCATATTTAAACCAACCTGACTTGGATGTAAACCATACCAAATAAGGAATAGTAAAAACGCCTATTCCGGTAGGTGCCCGAAATTGAAAATAATCGGATTGGTTTAAGGCCGTTCGAACGCGGAATAAAATGGTAGGAATATGAAATACTATACCCAGTTTAGCTTGCCACCCGGTTCCACCAACAGCGGGTAAACTCACAAATGCTATCCGTTCTGAAACATAAGGAATGGCACTTGGTGGTGCAACACTGGTATGAAGCATAGCCACATGAATAATACGATCAAAAACAGCTAAAAGCTCATTAATTTCAGTCACCGTGGACCCGAGACCAACAATAGTACCATCGGCTCGTAAATAATGTTCTGTATGCGAAATGATGGTTAAAGTTTTCATCGAATAAAAGCAATATAGTGTAATATAATTTGGTTCCAGTCATGTTGTTCAGCCCAGCTCCGAGCTTGTTCACGGTAAACTAATGGTTCCGCTAAAATACGGGATACATAACGAGTAACAGCTGCAGCATCAAAGTCAGGTACTAAAAATCCAGAAAACCCATCTTCTATGGCATCTGCAATACCACAGTTTTTAGAACCAATAGCAGGAATTCCTAAAGCATTCGCCTCTAAAATAGCAATTCCAAAACCCTCCACATCGCCCGTAGGACTCTCGGTACTCAACATAACAAAAACATCGGTAGCTTGGAGAGTGGCTTGTAAGGCATCATCAGATAAAGCACCATGAAATGTAACATGCAATTCAACACCTAAAGCTTGAGCCTGTTTTAAAAACGCAGGGGCTTCAGTTGGGATGCCAACACAATGATATTGAAGGTTTGGATACCATCGAAGTAAATCGGGCAACAAATGAATAACTTGCAATTGTCCCTTTCGGGTACTCACACGCCCAACAGTTGTTAAAACAGGACTACCAGGTAATGTGGTTTTTTTGGTTGGTATCATAGGCCATTTCTCAAGAGCAATACCGTTTGGTATTACGGTTACATCACGGTGTAAATGGGCAATTAAAGCCTTGGTGTAATGAGAAACCGCTACCAAATTATCAAAGCGCTTTAACGATGCTTCAATGGCTTTTTGAGTAGTTCGTGTTTTAAAATTTACTTCACTTCCATGCAAAACGGCTAGTGTAGAGCGTTTATAAATCAGGCTGCAAAAGGCAACATTCCACAAGGAAAACTTACCTGTAGCAATCACCAAATGTGCGCGCTTAAAAGAGCGGAGGGTTTTTAAAATCCGATTAAAATACATGAGAAACCGTGGTTGTCTCAAGGCAATGCGTTGCACTGCAAAGGGTAAAATCGCATCAAACGCAACCTCTTCCGCATTTTCGGCATCGCGCTGATCGGCTATCACATGAACCTCATATTGGTTTTTAGCCAAATACAAAGCCAAATGGTAGGCATGATTACCTATACCACCCGGTTGTGGTGGAAATTCAGACGTAACAATAAGAATGCGTTTTTTATTCAACCTACTAAATTTTGATACGTTTTAACTAGTAACTACTCACTAGTAACTATTAACTATTAACTATTCTCCATTCACTATTAATTTTTCAAGCTTCAATCTCCAACCCCTAATCCCCAATCCCAACTTTTCACGCGCCACTATTAACCATTCACTAATCATTCTAAAAATCCAATCCTATCACCTGCCTCCAATTTTCTACTTGCCAAACGCCAGGAACTAAAAACCTGAACCAAAACCACAGGAACCAGTAACAGGCTTAAAAAAGCACCAAAAAGTAACAAGAACCGATTGGTTTTAAACTGATAGGGCAAAATAGAAGTCGGTATGGTGCGCCATAAAGCCAAACGTGCCGCAGTATTCCCATAATAGTTTCTAAAATAATACAACACACTGGGTATGGGTCTAGGTGCAAAAAAAGTGGACGGCCTAAAAGCATCCCAACTCCCCATCTCGCGCAAACCACCGGTTCCCGCTTTCACATCAATACAACTCGCATAAGGATTCGAAATGCTGCGAATCCCTGCTAAATAAACCCGCGCACCAAACTCCCCATCACCCATACGTTGTTTTTCAAACTGCCGATCAAACAAACCAACCTCCTCAAAAACAGACCGATACAATAGCGCATTTCCAGTTGCAAACTGGGTAGCTATAGCAAAAAAAGAGCGGGCTTTAGGTATGCTATGCCCTTCCGGGTAAAAAACACCTGCTGATACCTGCGCATCAAAAAAATCAAGACAAGCTATGTGTTTAGAAAGCCAGTCTGAGGGAATCCGTACATCGTCTTCAGATAAGGCTATTAATGAACCCTTTGCGGCCTGTATAGCCGTGTTTCGTGCCAACCATAAAGCTTTTTCTTCTTGGCGTATCACACGAATAGGTAAATCAAACGCTTGGTAAAAATCAGCTTGAAAGGGTTCCGATTGATCCACAACAAGCAATTCAAAGTGCAGATAATCTTGCTTCTCAAAATCTAATAAAACGGCTTTTAAATAGGAATACCGATTCAAAGTAGGAATCACCACACTCACCAAAGGACTTTTAGCAAGAAGTTCAGATTGATAATGATTCCAATCAGAATACAAAACAGGCGTAATAGCAGTAACCCGTTTAATATGGGAGGTTTGAATCCAAGCACGAATATCGGTTATGGGATTATGAAACGTAAACAAACGCACCAACAGAACATAAAACACCCATACCGGATGAAACTGCTTACGAATAAAGTGATAGTTATCCCGCACCGAAACTTTTTTAAAGTGAGTATAATAGGACACATCACCTATAAATCCAGATTGAACGGCTTGCCAAGACAAATCATAATCCTGCGCTTGTTTTGAACGATAACGCGTATCAACCTCAAACTGGTTGATAACGGATGGCGGTAAAGCATCTACGCGCGGAAAAGCACTATTACCAGCATCCGTAAATAACCGGAAGTAATGGGTGGGCTGTAAGTATGTTAAAAAAGCAAATGGCATGATAGGGTTCAGTCTTTTAATAGGATATTTTGCAAACGGCCAAATATGAGATCTTTGTCAAAATTTGTAATATACAAATCCTTAAAATAACTGGAAGGCAAACCAGAGTTATTAAAATAAGGGGTTAAACGTTCAATGAGTGAATCCCTAGAAAGTGGATCAAAAGTAATTTGTTGTAACAGGTCTTTTTTTTCAATAAATGTCAACGCACCAAATTTAGAAGACACAATAACAGGTCTGCCTAATGAAATGGCCTCTATAAAAACCAGTCCAAAAGCCTCTGCCAAACTTGGTAAAATAATAACGTCCATTTCTTGGTAAAAGGTAATCATATCCACAGCGGATAAATGCCCTCTAAAGACAAGTTGACTTTCAATGGATAATTGAGCAGCCTGATCTCGTAATTTAGGCTCATTGGGACCACTCCCAGCTATATGACATTCATAATCATTTTTATTAAAACAAGCTAAAGCCTCTAGAACTAACGATTGATTTTTATGATCAACCAACCGGCCAGGACATCCTATTTTAAGATATGGAGTCGAACGGTCCGTTTTCGTGCCCATAACGTCTTGATCTGAAATATGCGACCAAAATGGAACGGTTTCAATTTTGGCTTGTGGCACCTGAAAAGCGGTACATAATTCGTCTTTAGTATGGTGCGAGTTGGCAATGACAATATCTGCTAATTGCAAAAAGCAACGCTTAATAAATATATTAATAGCAGTAGCATTGGTCTGTTCGTTTAGGGAATGAAACCAAACAATATTTTTTTGGACCTTAAATAACCTACCAAAAAGCAATGCTGGATTCACATAACTGAAATTCGATAAAACGACATCGGGTTTTACCGTTTTAATAATTTTAAAAACTTCATAATAATTTTTCAAGTAGCCACCCTTCTTTTCTACAGTAAGTAAAACCTGATTGTTAGCATCTTGATAGGCTCGAGATTTTAAGGAAAAATTATGAACCTCATGACGGTCTTCCGCCAAACGCACGGAAACCTCTTCAAAAAATTGAGATAGATAACCTTGATTTCGTGTATAAAACAGTAAAACAACCATGATATCTGTTAATAATTCTTTTTATAGTTCCAATAAAAGGATCGCAAGTCTCTATACAGTTTGTAGTTTGGTAATTGGCGTTTCTTATTATTTCTAGCATGCGGAAAGGCATCTTCAGGAATCGTTTCTATATGTAAAAAATTGCAAAGTGTAGGATAATCAAAATTCACACCCATTTCCATGACTAAAAAATTTGGCTTATTTTTAAAAAAATTTAGAACTTCATTATTGTGTTTTTCAAATAAGGTCTTATACTCATTTTCATAGCCTTCCGCACAGGGTACCTGATATATTTTCTGGTGGAAAGGAATTCGAATACTACCAAAAAACCTTTTTACACTATTGAACCAATCATCAGTCTCCCGTATTGTTAATATAAATTTAGCATCAGGATACAACTCATAAAGCTCTTGATAAAAAAGCGGCCAAGGCATATCTTGAACAGCATCCCAATTTTCTAGCGTATTTTGAATATAGTTTTTTAATTCACCTGTTTTTTTAAATTTCAATAAATTTTTATCAACACAATATACTTTATATCCAAGTCTCTGTAAAGCTAAATCCAAAGAAGTGGTGCCTGTTTTTTGAAACCCAATAACAAAAACTTTTTGTTTCATTCTAAATCCATATTTCCTATTAATTATATAGTAACGAATAGGCTTTCAAATCCACTTTTATAAACCAGATATTTTTTAGACAAACCTGTGTTTATTAGGTTCTGGTTATAGCTGTTAAAACTGAAAAACACCTTTATTTATTAAATTTTTGTGAATTTCAACATAACTTGTTGCTTATCAGAATTCTTTCCTGTATCATGTCCTAAACTCAATAAATCTCCCAAAACATCTACTTTCATTCCATTTTTGGCCGCCAATGTATTATAAAATTCAAGACTACGAAAAACAATTGGAAACTCTAACCAAGTACCATCTTTAAAATCTGCCAAATTAACATTAGCATAAAACTCACCATCAGCAGCTAAATATTTCGAAACAAACTGAAAACAGCTTTCTGCAATGGCATCCTCCAAATGAATTAAAACAGAAAATGCAAACATCACATTGAAAGTCACATCAAATTCTACTTCTGAAAAATGATTAAATGCAATTAAATTCGGTTTTTTACCTTCTAATTTAGCGGTTCTAATTTCGTCTTTACCTTCTTTCAAAACTTCATCGCGGACATCCATTCCATAATAATTACCAGTTACAAGATAATCTATTAATGGAATACCACCTCTAAGAGTTCCGCAACCAATATCCAGGAATGTATCCGTTTTTTGAAGTCCTTGTTCTTTTAAGAATTGAAATTGAAAATCTCTTGTATATTTCCATACATTAGGAGCACCAACAAGTGAGTGTCTTATTTCTTGTTTAGATTTTACAATCCTTTTAATAACCCTTTTAACTCCTAAAAATGCTTTTTTTGACATATATTTCGTTTTAAAATAATAAATACGGGTATAACCAGTCCTATTTATAAGCCACAGCTATCAAATGAGCCGTATGCTCCGCACGCGTTTCCACGCCTTTAGACTGGAATCTATTAACAACCGTACCTACTAATGATTGTACAAATCGAACAGGATTAATCGTTTTCAAGCTTTGCAAGCTCCAAACTCGGTACCTACCAGTGCTTACAGCATAATGAACCTCAACCGTATCAAAATAATGGGACAACAAATCATGCAACCCTTGTCGTGTGTAATGCCGAACATGATCCGGATTTTTTCCTGGCCCTTCATTTTTAATATAATCACCATTGGGTGTGGTAAAATACGCCCAGCCACCTTTTTTAATCACCGCTGCAATGTGTTTTACAAATAAAACATCGGCTTCCACATGCTCAATCACTTCGATACTCACCACGGCATCAAAACGGGCTTCTTCTATGGTAGATTGTGTCATATCCTGAATGATAACATCTGTTATATTGGAGCGTTTTTTCTGAATAGTAGTTAAAATAGAATCCGTAAAGCCTAAATTCAAGGCTTCTTTCGTTCCCGCTTCTTGTGGCACATCCAACAAGGTAACTGCGGCTGGTAAATTAATGGTATAAGGCGATTTCCGGCCACCCACATCCAAAATAGAAAAGGGTTTTCCAGATGATACACCAGACTTTATAAGCCGTTTAATGTCATTACGTACCGTAACCAAATGGGTTGTCATCAAAGGAAACGTCAGCCAACGCATAAATTCGTAGGTGGTCATGAATATAATATTACGTTTTAGGTTACAATAATAAGTGTTATCTGCAAGATTTCCACAAGGTTTCGTAAAAAGCTCTAATTTTTTAAAAATCTAAATTAACAATAACAAAATCAACAGAGTCATAATCAATTTTTCTAATGCCTTAATCGAATACTGTTTTAGAAAATTAACGAGCGCTTTAGCCTGGGCGTATGCTGTTTAAAATATACCAAACTGGGCCTATCGAAAATGTGTCCTATTAGCTGTGTGCCAAAGGAAGGAACTAGAAACCTTAAATTTCTAATACGTGAACCCAAGCGTTTTAAGAAATAGCAAACTACAAAATTAAGTGAACCATCAAATGACAAAGTGATTATGAATTAAACTCATAAAATGAACAGACCCAAACGGCCTACGTTTCGTTTCCGTAGTAAAACAAATAAAAGCCGCAGTAAGGACAGCGGAGGATGGCCTAGCGCAGCGGTTGCCATCCGCAGGC
>NZ_FOVN01000003.1:0-23960 GCF_900115185.1 Algorimicrobium echini | reverse complement strand
CCACAAAGCACATCATGAGTTCCACTAGAAAATAAACCATAGTTTAAAAGTTGAAAAGCATGTAATAAAACTGACAAACGGCCTACGTTTCGTTTCCGTAGTAAAACAAATAAAAACCGCAGTAAGGACAGCGGAGGATGGCCTAGCGCAGCGGTTGCCATCCGCAGGCAAAGGCTTTTATGCAGTTTTCAAGCAAACGAAAATCAGCCTAGATTTTTTTGGTTCGTTTTTTTAGCAATGAAAAAAATGAACTTTATAAATAAATGTGTAAATCAAAGTTTCACGAACACCTTAAAGCGTCATAAGAAGCAATATGAGTAAAAAAGATAAGATGGATAAACGATATAATAAAAGTAGCTTTCTACGTATTATAAAACGCCAAAAATGCGGCTTGCTGTTTCTTAAGATTAAAGTCATCACGAATGCGTCTTATGGCGCGTATACTTGTAGCTTCTTTATCGTCTGCGGAAAGCTGGATAACCTCCACCAATTGTTTGGCTAAAAGCTGGGGCTGGCGTTTAGCAACCACCCAACCCGTTTCTTGATGCAAAACATTCTCTTGCAAGCCTTCAGCATCAGAAACCACACATAATAAACCCATAGCTTGGGCTTCCAAAACCGCATTACAAAATCCTTCTTGTATACTGTACTGCAAATAGATATCTGATTTTGCCAATTGTTCTCGTACAGCTTCTGGGGGCAACTGACCCATAAACGTAACAGCATCAATAATCCCTAGTTGATGGGCAGCAAACACCAAGCGTTCCCGTTCTTCTCCTGTACCAATAATGGAGTAATGAAAATCAACGCCCGCTTGTCGTAATACCGCTAATGCTTCAAGAGTATATTCCAAACCTTTTTTCCAATGAAGTCGCGCAACCGTAATCAATTGAACCTTGGAATTTCCTTCTAATTCAGTGGTGTTAGGTTTTGAATTAAAAAATGTGACATCAATAGCTGGTGTAATAACTGTGATGGCAGATTCCAAAACACCGTTCGCTTGCAAGTCACCTTTCATCTCTTCAGAAAGCACATGATACTGGACGTTTTTAGTAAACAGCAAATCATAACAATTCGGATGTTTTAAAGGGGACAAATACAAATCAAAACCTCTAAAACTAACAGCCATTCGAGCTTGAATAGCAGTAGCAACATGTTCGCGACCAACGGCTAGCATACCAAAACCAAAATGCAGCCAATCCAAGGATTCCTCCAATAAAAAAGCATTTTTTATAAGACGCTTAACGGATGCTGAAAAAGAAAATCCTACGGAACGATCCAATTGAAAATGCCGAAAACTTCTAACAGGCTGGCATAAAATAGTTTTAAGCAACACCCAACTACTAGTACATAAAACACGAAAAGCAGAGCCTTTAAAAAAAGGTGCTGTTTGAACACGGCAATCTAAAACATCGGGAATAACACCCGATTGATCCGTAACAAACAACTGAACCTCAAAACCATGTGCTTGCAATCCAGAAATTTTATTAGTAAAAAAAGTTTCCGAATAACCAGGTACGGCAGACAGGACCAAGCCAATCCGCTTGTTAGCTCTTGTTGTGTCTGTCATGTCCTGTTTTTCCTGCACCTGCTAAAGGTATTGTTTATATCTAATGCCACAAGTTATTTGTCAATGTCTTGAGACCTAATTAATTATTCAATTTTCACTATTCTCTATCCGCTATTCACTAGTCACTAGTCACGAACCAACAAACAACCCCTCATAAAGTCGCATCATTCCGGAAGTCATAAGCGCTTCCGAGTGTTGCTCCTTTATTTTTAATTGTGCCTGTTTTTTTATTTTCAAGGCTGCAGCAGTTGGCAAACTGGTTATAGCTATAATAGCATCTGCTAGAGCTTGAGCATCACGTATAGGAACCAAAAAACCCGTCTCACCATCATGAATAACCTCATCCATACCGCCACAATCCGTACTTAAAACCAAGGTACCTAAAGCCATGGCTTCCAGTACCACGTTGGCAATCCCTTCTTCAACACTAGACAATAATAATAAATCTGCATTCAGAATCAAGCGCTGAACTTCATTAAATGGTTTTTGACTCAACAACCGAACCTCATTATCCAATTCCAAATCAACTATCTGATATTGATAATCTACAACATGAGCACCACCTATAATAGTGTATTCAAATAGAGTTCCCTTTTCTTTTAGAAGCTTACAAGCATCTAATGCATACGTGTAGCCTTTTTTCCAATGCGGGCGTCCAACAGATACAATTTGAAAGGGCTTGGCTGGCAAGTTCTTAGGTTTTACTACCGGTTCTATTCCAGCTTCCATTTCAGCTTCCATTTCAGAAGCTGGTAAGCCACTATAAACAACATGAATAGCTTCAGGATGAGCTCCATAGGTTTGTGCTTCCAAACCAATAGCCTCAGATACCGCATGAAAGCCATCAACTTTTGGAAAATACTCCCGATACATGGCCGCTAAAGCGGTATCCGCTATCGGTGAATAGTTAATATGGGCACCACGTAAACTAACCACCAACTTCATTCCAAAATCCTGTACCCAGACCCAATCAGCCAAACCCTTAGCCCATTGTAAATGAAATACATCAGGCCGATGCCATAAAACAGGATAACATTTAACTTTCGTATACAAATCGGTTTTTTGCTGCTGTTGTAAATAGACATCAAACCGTTTTTTATCACCGCGTTTAAACAAAGTTAAAAGCAGAGTATAGCGTGCCAAATGCCAAAACTTAGCAAACCGATTGAGTTGATACCCTACAACAGTAACACCTGAAGAATACCTTGGTTTTTCCCGTAAAATACCAAAAATGAGAACTGAAGCCCCAGAACCTACAAGCCCAGATATCAGACGTTCTATAAAAGTCGTACTCGGAATTTCACCAGAGTAAATAGCTATTTTTAAGGAGGTTTTCAATCAGGCTTTTTTTAAAATCTAAAGGTAAAAATCTTTACCTAATCAAACCAACTATTTTAAATTATAACATAAAAGGCTACTTCGGGTGTTTAAAGACTGCTATTACAAGCTATCGAGTAACTTATCACAGGGTAGGTTCTAAAGGCAAACGGAATGTATTGAGAACACCCGCGAACACTAAAACCCCTCAAAGGCTTTCGCAAACTGCAAACTAACCGCCTGCCGTCACAATCCATTCACATGGAAGTCATCATAAAAATACAAGCCATCCTGTAACAAGTCCGAATGATTAATAACCGAAAACGAAGTGAATCCAGTTGAAACGGCCAACGTTTTATGGGGTGGAATATAAACTAGTAATGTGATATCATTGACAGCACATAAATCTTGAATCTTCTTAAAATAAGGGTTTTTAAATTGAAGTGTTTTCCCATGCCTCAAAACTATAGGACGTGATACCTGGGTGGTAGTAGGATAACTATAATTTCCATAGGCATCAAACCGATTGCGTTTGTTGGGCTCTATCAAACTCACTAACGACGGATAAAACAATTCTACATTAAAATAACCCACACCAAGCATAGGAAACCAGTTGCTGTTGGACAAAATCCAAGCAGAATCGTCTGAAAAAGAATCGTAATAAGCTTGAACGTAACCTTCAGAACCATAAGGCAAAAAACGATAATCATTGCCACTTAACACAGGATCCGTAACATCATAATCTAGAATACTAGCGGCCAAAATACAAACAGGTGTTTGCTTCCCCGAGCCAAGAAAATGTTGCAACATTAAATACTGACTGGAAAGTGCCGTGTCATCCATAGACAGATTAATTCCTTGAGTACCTAAAACGGAATCAATAACCTGTGTATTAAGCGTGGTTAAGCCGGTACTGGAGCCTAAAACAATATAATCAAATGACGAAGATGCTACCTGCCGCTCCAAAAATGAAGGTTTATAAAACGATCCTTGGCGTAATGCCCACAAACTACCATAAGCGATAGCTGAAGAAACGCCTATAAATAGCAGTAACACAAAACCAATATGTTTTAAAAATAAACGCATTAAAATTGAAAATAAATAAAATCTGCTGGATTTTTATAAACACCCATAAAAACAAGTAATATGGCAATAAAAACGGCCTCATAAGGAGTTAAAATCACCTCACGTTGGTTGTTTTGAACCGCTCGATATTCATAAAACAACAAGACCAAGATACTGAAAACAGTTATAGCACTCAACAAAACCGATTTAGAACTATGGTAAAACACCTGTAACGTAACCGATTGAAAACTTAATACATCCTCCAACATGGCCCAAGCCAGACTTAACGAATCCGCTCTAAAAAAAACCCAAGCGAAACAAACTACGACAAACGTATAAAGAATACGCGGTAACTGATAGAGTTGAATTCGGGTTTCTTGAATGTATTGCCTATTTTTTTGTTGAAGCAATAACGGTAAAAACAACAGCGCATGTAAGCCACCCCAAACAATAAAAGTCCAATTTGCTCCATGCCAAAACCCACTAACAATAAAAACCACCAACACGTTTCGTATTTGAAGCCATTTAGAACCACGCGAACCACCCAATGGTATATACACATAGTCGCGGAACCATGTAGATAATGAAATATGCCAACGCCTCCAAAATTCAGCAATATCTCTTGAAAAATAAGGAAACGCAAAGTTCGTCATCAAACGGAAACCAAACAATCGAGCCACACCAATGGCAATATCGGAATACCCTGAAAAATCACCATAAATTTGAAAAGCAAACAAAACGGCGCCTAAAAACAATTCCGCAGAACTATAACCGCCAGAACCAGCAAATAGCTGATTCACAAAAAAAGCACAATTATCCGCCACCACCATTTTTTTAAACAAACCCCAAATAATAAGAGACACACCTCCAATAGCAAATTCGGAATTAAAAACGCGAGGCGTTGCAAACTGTGGTAGCAACTGCTTGGCGCGCTCAATAGGCCCAGCCACCAACTGTGGAAAAAAAGCCACATAAGTGGCAAATTGTATCATGCTGGTAGTTGGCTTCAGTTGCTTACGGTACACATCAATGGTATAGCTCAAGGTTTGAAAGGTGTAAAAACTAATCCCTACGGGTAGAATGATGGATAAGGTTTGCGCAGAAAGGCTGACCCCCAAACGCCCCCAGGCATCCACCCAACTGTCCACAAAAAAATTATAGTATTTAAAAAACCCGAGCAAACCTAAATTACAAATCAAACTAATACCGAGTAACAGCTTCCGCTTTTGAGATTTCTCTGCCTTTACTAAACCCCGAGCTACCGCATAATCAACTAGGGTACTAAACACAATCAATCCTAAAAACCGCCAATCCCACCAGGCATAAAACACATAACTAGCCACTAACAACAACCCATTCTGTGCAGACAACCAACGCTTAAATACAAACCAATACAGTATAAAAACTAGAGGAAGAAAAACCGCGAAGTCTAGAGAATTGAATAGCATAGGTATCTAGTTTAGCGACGTGGGTATAAAGTCGATTTAAAAATAGTTAAAACGGTATTAATTTGAGCTATTTCATCTGCTGACAAAACCCGCTTCTTTAATTCAGAGGTCACCAACGCACTGTTTGGGTGTGTCTTGGATGAGGGTTGTTTATAATAGGTTTTCAAATTAGCAACGGGTTCCAAATTAAAACGGTCACATAAGTCATAGAATAAGTTCATGTCATGTGATAAATCCTCATACCGAACCACTTCCATATGTCCAGTGTAAGGCTCCAAAACTTCTAACGGTATCACATTTTCTAAACACCAACGCAATGCTAAAATTTCAACTGGAGACAGGGTTTTATAAGCCCTAATATCGTAACCAAAGTGCTCTTGTATGAGTTGTACCAGCCTGTCTTGAGATACAAAATGCGATAAATCATACAACCAAGGAAATTTCACTTGTTGTTGTGAGCGAATCACATCATAGGGATTTCTAATAATATGAATCACGGGAATACCAAACTGCTGGTATAAATAGACCGCAGATAAATTAAACCGAACAAACTTAATAATAAACTTTTTAGGAATAAAAGGCCATAAATGACGTTTCCAATGTCGGTTGCTGTTTTGAGCAATCCAATCACAATCAACCCGGTTTTTAAAAACACGCTTTAGATAATGATAAGCCTCTGGCGAATCTTCGCGCGTTGTTAACCATTTATCACATAGCAAATAGCCTTGTTTGGTACGTGTTTCTTGTTCTGGCTCAAATAACATCCGATAACGGAAGGGCCGAGACAAGGTCTCACTCAACCAACTCGTACCACTTCTAGCACTACCAACTACAATAACATGTTTATGAAACAATCCCATCCTGCAAAAGCGTTTTATAGAGTGTGTCATGAGCGCTAATAAAAGCATCCATGGTAAAATGTTCTTGACAATAGGTACGCAAATCCTGCCCAAGTTTTAAGCGGGATTCAATAGGCATATTTTTAATGGTATTAATTCTCAAAGCTAATTGGTCCGGTTGCCCAGCCTCAAATAAAAGGGTTCTAAAGTCTTTCAATACAAAATTAATTCCCGTAATATCAGACCCTATCACCGGAGTCCCCATACTCATAGCCTCCACCAAAGCCATCGGCATACCTTCCTTTCGGCCTTCATCCAAAGTAGGAATAACATACAAATCAGCGGCGGCTATATAAGGACGCACATCTAATTGCTTACCCAAAAATTTTACTTGATGATGCACATCCAATTGCGCGCATAAAGCTATCATGCGCTGACCATAAGCATTATCACAATCTCCTAAAATAGTTAAGGTAATAGAAGAGTCATCAAGCAATTGAATAGCCTGCAACAACACCTCGATTCCTTTTACAGGAACCAAATTGGCAACCGTTATAATATGAAATTTCGTGCTATCAGCATCAGCTGGTTTCAAAAAGGGATCGGGTGAATAATACAAAGTATCAATACCCAAAGGAATTAAAGCTTGCTGTTTTTTATTAGGAAAATAGGCAGACATCTCATCATTAATCGTCACAATAAAATCAGCCAGCTTACTTTTTATCTGCCAGTGCTTACTGGCAAAGCCCATGGCTTTTTTAGTATATAGCCATTTAACACCCGCAAATCGGGCCGCTAAAGCTTCCGTCCAATCACTACTCCACTGCCATGAATGCACAATATCATAGTTGTGTTTTTTATAAAATTTTGAAATAAGCCAGATTCTATACAACAAAGTATAATAAGGCTTATAGGGTGTTTTAGTTTCAAAAATATGAATGGGCACGCCTAAAGTTGCCACCTTCTTAAAAAAAGCACCAGCATCACTACCACAAGCAATGGCGATATCAAATTGAGTCTTATCCAGTCCAGAAACTAAATCATAAACCACCTTACCACTGCCCGCAGTATTAAAATTAGATATCGTAAAAAGTATACGGATTTTTTTAGGCCTCATCCTGTCGTCTAATTATGTGTGCTGGATTACCAGCTATGATGCAATTAGAGGGAACGTTTTTTACTACCACAGAACCAGCACCAATAGTAACATTATCCCCTATGGTGATAGCACCAATAATCACCACGTTGGCGCCCACAGAAACATCATTCCCAATAATAGGCAACTGGCTATTATCATTCCCCTTATTACCAACAGTTAAACCATTCCGAAATTGAAAATTACGCCCTATAGATTTCGCGTTAATAACCGTGGCAAACGGATGATAACACATCAAACCACCAGCAATCTCCGTACTCCTAAATAGTTTACAAGGCATATCATTCATAAATAAATAACGCCAACGACAGCCGAGCTTATTAATCCGCCAGAAAAAAATATAGGCATAATCTTGGTAATAAATCATAGCATGGTAAAACTGCTTGTCAATAGTGGCATATTGCACTTGGCTCCCACGTACCTGCAACGTTTGCTTAATATCGGCTTGAATAACAGCATTAGCTATTACATAACGGTTATAGAGGCGCCATAAAAGCAGCTTTTTAAAAGCGTGTGTTAGTAATTGGTTTGGTTTCAATGGTTCAATTTTTAGTTTAGAAGCTGCTTAACAGCATACGGTACAACATAGTACCCATATATTTTACGTAAAAATTCATAGGGCAATATAACCAATATGGATAAATATAAGCGAATAACCAACGGAATCTGTATGGCTTGCAAATCAAAATATAACTGTTTTTTTAAATCCTGTCGCTGGTGCAATCCTTTAGTAAAAACCAATTGCCGACCCATGGATTGAAACAACTGACTAAATAATAAGCTTTTAAACTTTATAGGGGTGTCTTGCTCCAAGAAAAAAGGTAGGTGCTCCTGTACCAAGCGAGGCCAAACCATAAAGGCACGAGGCATTTTACGTTTTGACTGTTCGATTGTTGAGTCCTCATGTTTATAATATAAGTAAACATAAGAATCTAAAAAAGCAACATGGGAGGTCATGCCTAATTTAATGTCTAAAGCAGTGTCTTCATTATTCCGTATGGCTTCATTGTAGAGTCCTATTCTATCAAAGACAGTTTTGCGATACAAAAAAGCAGGTGGCCCCACAACCGATTTTAAACTAGAAAACCATTGTAAACCCCAATAAGGTTTCTCCTTTATTATAACATCATGGGTTTCGTCCTTGGGTTTAGTAGTATTTGAAATACTTTGATAAGACTTAACCATCTTGCCAAATACGGCATCTACACTTGGATGGGTATCTAAAACAGTTACCATTTTTTGTAAAGCATTGGGATAAATATCATCATCCACATCAAATACATAAACATAATCACCTTTAGCCTGTTGGATACCCATATTTCTAGCTGCTGCGGCACCTTGTTTGCTTTGTATTAGAAGTTTTACACGCGAATCTAATACTACAAGTCGATTAATTTGGATAACAGACGCATCTTGAGAGTTATTATCTACATACAAGATTTCAAAATCCTCCAAGTGCTGATTGAGAATAGCATGATAAGATTTCTCTATAAAATCAGCACCATTATAAACAGGGATAACAACGGATAACTTCATAAAGAACCTCTATTTTGTGTATACCATTGAGACAAAGTTAGCAACATACTTACCGGATGGGCATAATGAACGGAATCGGTTTTTAAAAAATGCTGATAGGTATCGTGGACAAGATGCTTTGGAATAAACTGATGAAAATCTGCCTGAAAAAGCCGGCGTTTTAATGCCTGCTCGTTTTCAGAGCCTACAAACTGCAATTCCCAATTCCGTTGCACATAAGAGCTTCCTAAAACAGCCTGGACCTCACGCTGTAATTTAGCCCAAACCCGGTACGGTAAATTATAAGGGGCTTTATTATACCCATAGTTCCGTAAATTAAAGGGCCTGTGATCCTGCCAGGTAATACCAGACAAAGCCGAATCTTGTTGTAAATGCGCTAGTTGCAACCGCCTATCGGCCAAATAAGCCTCTGGAACGGTACAAATAAAATGACACATCCGGTTATCATAATACGGTAAGGTAATTGGATGCGCGGCTTCAAACACACGTAAATTAGTTGTGGTCCAACGGTGTGCCCACTGGCTCGTTTTATAGGCACGCACTTTCGCACTGACGTTGTCTATAGCTATAGCTGCTAAATCAGTTTCTATACGCCCCACCAAATAGTCCTTAAAGCTGCCTGCCAGGTCCCAATGTTGCCAAAGCTGTTCGGCCAGTTCCAAGCCCTTAGGCTTAACCATTTTTTTAAATAATAGTGGCAGTATATCTGCTTCAGTAGTAGCCTCTGGTGCGCCACGGTCAAACAACACATCGCCCCAATGCCCTAACGAAAAAACACCAGTCATGGCTTTCAACTGGGGCAAAACAGCCATTTGCCGCGGATGCGTAAATTCGGAATAACAACCATTAATTTGAGCCAAATCGTCAATACAATCCCATAAATAGCCTGGTTTAATAGAAAAGGATTCAAAACCAAAACCACAAACATCTGCAATGTGCTTGGCAATACGGTGTTCAGGATAACCACCTTCAAATGAATAACTAAAGGCATGAACAGGGTTATCAAGACCTTTTAAAATCAAGGCTTGACTTCGGCTATCCAAGCCTCCTGATAGCGGGAGGATAACCGGTTGGTTACCAACTTGTTCGGTAGTTATGGTTGTAAGTAATTGAATGTATTCGGCCAAAGTTGCTTCAAACGAAAGGTCTCTAGGCCTATAATGCCACTGAAACCAGGGCTCACTGTTTACCAGAAAACCAGCGTCATCTATCGTGTGATGATGGCCAGGAAGCAAACAGACTTCATCCTTCCAATACGTATCACGACCCATAAAAAAACCCGTAGCCATAAAGACACAAATAGCTTCCAAATCAAGCTCGTGAGGCTGATTAGGACGTTTTGCAAACTGTTGTTTACTAGGCAATATGGGTGTTTTTATAGTCATGCTTTGAATATAGGACGAATATAATAAAAAAGACGTTTGGCATTCAGAGCAAAGCGAAGAATCTCAAAAATAGAGATGCTTTAGTCCAACCTTTCCCTGCATATCATTCGTAATCATCCCCTTGTCATTTTTCATTATTAAGTTTTCACATTAATCCCATGAAGCATCCACCACTTCTGCCAAGCATATATATGCCATACACCCCAAGCATTATCATGTTTGCCATCAAAAAAATCCTGAACATAAGTTTGTAATACCAATACATCCATAACCGCTTGACCATAAAAAGGAACCTCAAAAACAGCGTGCATCAAATCGGCCTTTAATTCCTTATGAAGCCAATCCTTTAAAGGCACAGTAAAACCCATTTTCTTTTGGTTTATTAAGGATTCTGGCACTTCTTCGGCAAGTAACCTTTTTAAATCGTGCTTTAAATCGTGTTTTGTTTTTAATGCACCACGCTGCCGCCAGGCCCAATCAATACTCGCTTTATCTAAAAAGGGGACACGCACTTCCAGACTATGAGCCATACTCGCCCGATCTACTTTTACCAAAACACGTTGCATATGTGCATAAAACTCATTCCAACGGAGTTGATGCAGCACAGCGGGTGTATCAGAGTTTGTAAACGCATACAAATCTGTCATGGATGGTGAAAAGGCGGTATCTGGAAAAGCGCCATCCAAAGTAGCGGCTGGTAACTTTAAATGCTTATTGGTTACAAAGGCATTAAAATTTTTAAAATAAGGCGCCCACGTTTTGGTTATCCCGAGCGCATTAGTGAGTTGAGCTAATGGCTTCCTAATAACATAAGGCATTTTAAACCACCAGCGTTTGCGTATAACATCCAACATGCGTGGATACCCAAAAAACAATTCATCACCGCCATCGCCAGATAACATAACGGTATGATTTTTTTTGGCTTCTTTTGAAATAACATAAGTAGGAATACTAGAATAATCACCAAAAGGTTCCGAAAAAGCTTTAAAATGAGCATCTATTTCTAATAATAAATCAGACTCTGTAACCGAAACAACATGTTGTTTAATACCTAAATGGTCTGCATAACCCTTAGCAATCTCGCTTTCATTAAGTAAAGGGTTGTCAACAGCCAGTGTAAACGCTTCAATATCCGAAATATGCGTTTTGGCATACGCACTAATTAACGGGCTATCAATACCACCACTTAAAAAAGTAGCAATAGGCACATCACTTACCAATTGCTTGGACACAGCGGCTTGCAAAACCGATGCTAAAGTTGTCCGGTTGGTTTCCAAATCTTGTGTTTGACTAAAAGAAACAACTGTATTTTTTAACACCGCACCTTGCCGATTAATACAAACTAAAGCGCCAGGATTAACCTGAAAAATACCACTATAAATAGTATTAGGGGCTTGCATATAACCAAATCCAAAATAGTCTTTTACAACCTCTGGCCGTAATGCCAAAGCGTCACAAAACCAAGCATGTTTAAAAACCTGATCAAATTGCGAGGCCATAACAATACCTTCAGCTGCCTCGCCATAAAACAAAGGTTTAATACCCGCAAAATCACGGGTCAAGTACAAACAATCTATTTCCGTATCAATAATGGCAATGGCAAACATACCATTCAGTAACGGTATGGTAGCCGCTACGCCTAGTGTATCTAATAAATGAATCAGAACTTCCGTATCCGAAGTAGAATGTAAATTAGTAAGCGCATACGTTTCAGCAAGATCTTGATAGTTATATAGCTCACCATTAAACACCACCTGATATCGCCCACTCGGACTCGCCTTGGGCTGATTCCCCTGTGCCGAAACATCTAAAATAGCCAACCGATTAAACCCCAACTGAAACCCAGAACCTCGTGTGGTACAGGAAGCATCAGGCCCACGATGTTGGGACAAGGCTAAAAGCGCTTCAAAAGATGCCGACTCCGTTAAGGAGTTAGGTTTAAAAGTGTATTCGCCTAAAAATCCGCACATAGTTATTGATTTATCCTTCCTGATTTTGAATTTGCAAATAAATATTATTTAGATCTTCAATTCCTTCTTTAAAAGAAAACTTATCAAATAAAGATTGATTATAATTCATAAGTTCTTTTTTGTTAAGAATTGCACAATCCAGTATTGCTGTATCAAGACTAATAGGTTCATTGATATCAAAACAAATACCGTTTACGCCATGTAATATAAACTCTGACATACCTCCAACATTTGAAACAACACAAGGGAGATTATATAAACACATTTCCAACAATCCATTCGGCAAGGACTCATATAATGAAGGCTGTAATGCTATATGATAATTTTTATACTCTTGTCTTAATCTTTCATTAGAAAAATGACCTTTAACACTTACAATACCCTCTAAACCTAATTGATAAATCCTAAATTCCAAAAATTCCCTAAAACTACCCTCGCCATAAAAATCACATTGAATCCTTATATTTTTTTTGCGCAACCTATTTAAACTATCCAATATAAACACATGACCTTTTTCCCATTCCAACCTTCCAACCACTATAATTTTAAGAGTATCTTTTCCTTTATGAAAATGTAATCTATTAAGGTCTTTTTTTAAATAAGTGTCTATCTTTACACCTCGGTATGTACGCACTAATTTAGTTCTTTCAACGCCTTTTAACGTAGCTAACTGAATAAAATAGTCACTATTTACATGTACCTTATCACATAATTCTAATTTTTCTAAAAACTGTTCTTTTCTCCTCAAGTCTAGCGTGTCTATAACTAAATCTTTACCTCTTAACGATACAATAATTTTTTTATTTTTACTTTTTAGTAGTTGAAGTATGGAAAGAGGAACAATATGCAAATGATGAATATGTATAACATGGGCATCACACTCTATTAAATACCGCCACTTTAAAAGAAATTTTAGCCTACTTTTAAAACGTCCTTGACGAACTAGAGGTAGTTCTATTGCCGATGTTAACATAATTTTTATCAAATAAATAAAAGTACTTATTTTGAATAGGTCATTTTTGTCTCCCAATACCAGATGATGAACACTCAAATCTGTCGTTAAATTTTTATTACAGAGTACCAGATGATGAACATCTTCATTAGATTTAACCAATCCTTCAAACAAATCTGTCATATAAGGTTGGTTAGGATGTCCAAGTACTAATAACACATGTAAAACTTTAGTCATTTTAAGAAAATGTTTATTAATGATAAATGATAACTCTTGTACTAAACGGTAGGTTTTTTGTAATACAAAATAGATTTTATTACAAGCTTAAAGTAATTTATAAAACTTAATTTAAAATCTGAATTTCCTTGAATCCTATTGTATTGAACTATTAAAGCAGGAAAGAACACCCTTCTTTTTAAAAAATAATCTTTATAAATTTGTTTCTCTTGAGATAACAAATACGCCTTAAATCCTTTTTTTTGAAAAAATGCATGCTCATTGGCTTTGCTCAAACCTTCAAAAATACCAGGAAATGTATGGAGTTCTTTATCAGTTAGAATTTCATCCCGTCTAAAAATTTTTCGAAGCAAATTAGAATTTTTTTCTACCAGCTCATAATTAAGATAGGATAACAACTTCAAACGTATTTCTGCTCTAATTGCTGGCTTTAAATATCGTTTTATTTCAGAAGTTTGATTATTATGTTTCCGATATAATAATAATACTTCTGGTAAATTATGTAGTTTCCCATAGGCCGTTATCCTAACCCATAAATCATAATCTTGTGCAACAGGTAGTGTTTCATCGTATTTTATTCCATTTTTTTTCAAAATTGAGCTCCTTAACATAACAGTTGGATGTCCGATACAATTTTTTTTTAATAATGTAATTTTAATCTGCTCATGTAATTCTGGCTTTCTAATAATTTCATTCCGGTTTAATATTTGATAAGCAGTTCCGCAAACAGCTATGTCTGGATGAGCTTCTAAATAAGTTATTTGCATATTTAGCCGGTCTGGTAAACTAATATCATCACCGTCCATTCTAGCAATGAATTCTCCTTTAGCAATAGATAATCCTAGGTTAAGAGTTTTAGTTATCCCAGTATTTGTAGGCTTAACAATAAGTTTAATTCTTGAGTCTGTAAACCCCTTAATAATTGAAACGGTTTCATCTGTTGAAGCATCATCGATAATGATAAACTCAAAATCAGTAAATGACTGAATTAAGATACTTTTTATAGCCTCGCCAACATAATCTGCACAATTATAAACAGGCATTAAAACAGTAACCTTAAACGCTGAATCCGTAAAATTATTCATCATTACCGCCCAATTAAACGCTTCATGTATACTTTAGTAACTTCTTTTAGTTGCTTAAATACATCTGAATTATCCTTTAAAAATTTTGCGCGATAAATTTTCTTTCTATAAATATCAGGATGTACTAATGATAAAACAGAATCAGTAGCTGTAAACAAATCAGAATTCAAAACACCTTCCTTGGCATAAATAATAATGTTCTGCTTGTACCAAGAATACAATTTTTCATTGTTCCAAAATTCTGGACGTATAATATCATAAGCTAAATAACCATGTTTTTTAAATTTATCTGCCCAATACGAAGGCCACTGTTCGTTTATATGATTTTGACCACCCTGCCCTGGAATAGCTGCAGAAAACATGACAAGATCTCCGTGAGCCACAATAATTTCAACAAAGTTATCGGCTGACGATTCAGGTAAATGCTCGGCAACTTCAAGAGAAATAATAAAATCAAACTTCTTTTTTAAATTCAATGGCTGTCTAAAATCATGCTGTTTAAAATTATCTTTTGAAATTTTTAAAGATGTTTGTTCAAAATCAACACCGTCTACACCAAAAATATCAGAAACCCCAAGTAACTTTGAAGCTTCTAGCCAACTTCCATTACCACAACCAACATCAAGTACACTAGTTGGCTTTATAGAATTAAATAAAAAGGGTAGAATCTCCAAGGCTGCTGTATTGGTTTGTGCTCTATCCTTATGACTAAAGTTAATTTGTGTCATGTATTATTATTTTTAATTATTTTTTCAAAAAATTGAATATTAAAGGTGCAACCCTCTATTTTTAAGCTACAATGTAAATAAACTATTTTTTATAGAGTTTGTTTATACCTTTAAAATTTTTAGACAAAAACGAACTCCATCTTTCCAATCATTTTTAAAAACCTGAATGATTAACCCCAGTTTATTTCTAACCCCAGGACAATGATTCCGAAAAATCTGCCTGTACCGCTTGGCCTCAACTTTTGCAATTAATTGCCTATCAGCTTTGGTAAAAATGCCTTCTCCCCATGCCAAAAGTGCTGTTGTTAATTTTCTATAAAGCACATATTGCTCAAAAGGAGCGTTGGTAACAATCAAGGAGGTATTTGCATTGTGTTTCCGGACACAGGCCAACACATCAGGCAAGGCATAAAAGGGATAGTAATAAGCCACACGTCGCCAATATTCCCAATCCTCGGAAAGGGTGAAATTGGTATTGAACAAGCCCACTTTATCAATCACACTACGCCTTATAACCGGCGTTATCATTGAAAGCCTATTTTTAAATAGCAAGTCTTCAAACACATAACCATGATTTCCTCGTTGTGCAATAATCCGTCCCGTACGAACACCATCAGCATTAACATACTCTATATTACCGGTCACCAAACCAACCTCTGGATGAGCTTTAAAAATAGGTATTTGTTTTTCTAACTTTTCAGGTAACCAAAAATCGTCATCATCACAAAAAGCAATATAGCTTCCTTTACTGTTAGCAATACCAAAATTCCGAGCACCATTTACGCCTTTCGGATAATCCTTAGACCGCTTATAATAGCTAATCCGGGAATCCTGTTCACATATAGCATGCATAATCTCTTCTGTATTATCCTTGCTGCCATCATCAACAACTAAACATTCCCAGTGGGTATAACTTTGAGCCATAATACTATTCAAAGCGGCACCTATATAGCTTGCTCGATTATAAGTGGGGATAATTATAGAAACTAAAGCTGCATCCATATCCTTATAAATGAGACTTTATTGAAGAGATGCGCTTTTTAGGCATCCAACTCCTTATAAATAATACAAAACCCAGATACTCATCATAGCGAAAACTTAAATAATACAATTTTCTAAAATACGTTTTACTAACCTCTTGCTGGCTATAGGATCCAAACAGTCGTCGATAGATATTTTTAAAAAACCCTTGCTTTAAGTGTTTAAACAGGCGTTTAGTATATAGGTGCTTCCTATTCGCAATATTCTCAACCACATCCATATAGGCTAAAATAACAAAATTAGAGTATGCCATAGCCTGACGTAAACGCGACAAATAGGACAAATTCAACCGGCCGGCCGTCATAAAATGCTTAAAATACAACCGCTCATCATACCAAATAGAATACCCCAATAACCGTAATGCAAAACAATACTCCGTATCACCACCTGAACTTAATGAATCTCCCTTCCGGCAACTTAATAAGTGTTCAAAACCTAATTGTTTCAATGCTAACCAATGCGTTTTTCTTAACACCATGCCAGCACCATACAAATAACCAACAGCTTCCGTAACATCGCCTGAAAATCTTGATTGCTTGCCAACCGCATAAACCCTTGCATAATGCTTAAACCAATCTGGTTCTGTACCCTCAAAAACAGCATCGCACCAACCGCCTAAAGCCCCTATATTGGGGTTAGCAGTCATAATATCAAACGCCGTTTGCACATAAGTATCACAAAGCCAATTATCATCATCACAAATCAATAAATAATTAAATAGCGCCTGTTTATAACCCAATTCTTGAGCATACGACTTTCCAGGTTTAGGCTGTATAAAGGAGCGGTATTCAATTAATGAGTCTCGGCCATTTTCTGCCCACCAACCATCAGCAAATTTCTTGGTACCATCCGTTGAGGCATTATCTACCAATATTACCTCACAGGGAACATCCAATTGTTGAGCCACTAAATGCTTTAGGGTTTCAGCCAACCTGGTTTTACCATTATAGGTGCAAACAATAATGGAAACACCTGCTGTTATATCTGTAGATAGCGCCTGCATGTTTATTTCAAATGGGTTGATGTTAACGTTAAATAACGTTGTTGTTTTTTGTAATAATCACCTAAAATATAACGTTTTATTTTTGTACTACGTGCCAACAATTCAATCGTATATATTTTAAAAAATTGAGCCCGAGATAGTCCCTTAAAAAAGGGTACTTTAAACAAATAGCGTAAAGGAAACCATACATAGCCAAAAATAATAGGGCGCTTAATGAGCATATAGTAAACTAGCACAGCATAATGAGATTTTAATTCCTGATACGCATCAGGCTTTTTAATTAAATCATTAGAAACGGAAATAATGGCCGTTGCCATAGATTGTATATAAGCCAAGCTTTTAAAAGTTGTAGCAATACCATCTGATGAAAGATGCCTATAATAATTATCCGCATGAACACCACATACAACCAATTTAGGTTCATACAACAAGGCTCTGCTATGCAATTCCCAATCTTGCCAGGCTATTAAACGGGTATGCCAAAGACCACAACGCTCTAAAAAACTACGTTTCCAAGTAACACCACCTGTTTGCCAAGGCATATCTACATTAAAAAAACGGATTAAAAAATCGGTTGGAGTAGTTCCTTGAGGTATCACATTCCACACCGTATCACGATCACCTATTTCACGTTTAAAAACACCCGATTCAGACACCGTCATATCAGCCGAATGGGTAACTATACAAGACACTCGGGCTTCTAATGCATTTGGTAATAATAAATCGTCAGAATCAAAAAAAATCACATAACCACCTGTACTCAATTCAAACCCATAATTCCGAGCCCCATTCCCACCAGGCAAATGGCTGTCTGGCCGTTTATGGTATTGAAACCGGCTGTCCTTGGCTATATAAGCATTAAGTAGTGCTGCCGTACTATCGGTACTCCCATCATCCACAACCAGACATTCCCAGTTAGCATAGGTTTGCGCCAATACCGAATCCAAGGTCTCGCCTAATAAATGCGCCCGATTAAAAGTGGGAATAATAATGGAAACTAAAGGTTGCAAAGCCATGAAAACGTTTTATGCGACTAATATACAAAGTCAAATCAAAAACACGCCTAAAATAAAAAGAGGAAAAGCATAATAAAGATATGAATCAATAATATTTTTTCTATAGATAATGAGAGTCCTTAATTACGTTAAAACGCCTACTTTTCTCAATTAAAGGTTTTAATTGTAACAAGAGCATTACTTTTTGTTGATATAATTTAGCTTGTTTAAATTTCAATTGAACTATTAATTTAAACACAACTTGACGTAACTTACTTATTTTTAAGTCAATATCGTTATCTGTTAAAATATTAGCAAAATTAATTTTATATAACTTCTCTACTTCTTTAAAATAGTCCGTACTAAATAACTCTGGTTTTGATTGTTTACGATTTGCTCTATCATGAATAACCAAAGCCCTCGGCAAAACACCTATTTTAAAACCATGATAAGTAACACGTTGACAATAATTCTCATCTTCACCATAATGAAAAAACAAGGGATCAAAACCGCCTACAGTTTCTAAACAAGTTTTAGAAACTAACCAAGCTGCAGCATTTACAAAAGGAACTTCATATACTGCGGCTAATGGATTGCCCAAAACAAAATCAGAATAAAACTGCTTTGTTTTTTCTTTAAGCATAAAATTAGAAAAATTTTTATCTAATTTCTTCTGATCTCCAGTAATATGAATGGGACTTAAAATACCGTATTCTACATGTTGTTTTTGAAAAGTTAACAACTCAACTAATACATCATCGACTAAATAGGCATCCTGATTTAACAAAAACACATGTTCCGCACCATGATCTAAGGCGTAGCGAATACCTATATTGTTAGCTTGGCCAAATCCCAAATTTTCAGTCTGCTTTAATAATATAATACTAGGGTAATTTCTTTCAATGTAGGATACGGTTTCGTCAGTAGAAGCATTATCAACAACAACTATTGGAAAGTCCTTACAGCTATCTAAACAGCTCGATAACCATGGAATGCTATTATATGTAGTTATTATAATAAATAGACTGAAATTATTCATTATTTTTTTAAATAAAATGGATTAATTTTAATATTGATAAAATTGTACTTTAAAATATTATTTTACCACTGTTTTTATAAATAAGCACAAGGCTATTCTTAATAGTTTTCCTTTTTTTGTTTAAACCCTTTGCTAATGTAAAATTACGAAAAGTAAGACTGTATGAAGCTTTTAAAAAATCTAATAAAAATAGCTTGTTAGAATACTCTAAAACAGTTTTAGCAATAAAAGCTTCTAGTTTAATATAATTAAAACTTTGATTGTGTTTTTTAATATACGTCACAATCCTATAGTCTTGCTTCATTTGTTTGGAGGTTACTCGTCTAGAAATACCACCATCATTTTTTCTATACACAGCAGTAACATCATTTATATACTTTATCGGTCCATAACAAGACACTAATAAAAACAAGGCTCGGTCCGCCGATAAGATATCTTTGGGAAAATCTATTTTAAAAGCCCCTTTTCTAAACATAAAAGTGGCTGTATGAAAAGGCCTTGCTTCTAACAAATCATTTGTTTCTAAAATAGGTCTTGTCTTTGTGCTAAAAAGATGTTCTTTACTTGTTCCTTCATATTTAATTACTGAATTAGTAGCAACTCCTGCAAATTCTGCTTCTTGCTCTAAAAAATCGACTTGTTTTTGTAATTTAAAAGGATCAATCCAATAATCATCACCTTCGCATATAGCCAAATAGCTACTTTCAGGTTTACTTAAAGTGAATAGAAAATTCGGTACTATTCCTAAATTCATTTTTTGGTTATAATACTCAATTTTAGCACCTAACGGATGGTTGTCTTGTATGGTTCTTATTATAGAATCTGTATTATCGGAAGAGCAATCATTTGATATTAGTAAATTAAAATTAAAATTCGTTTTCTGTTGCAAAACGCCTTCAATTGCTTGCGAAATATAAGGTTCATGGTTGTATGCTATCATACAAACTGTCACAAGTGGTTTATCATCCATTTAAACTATTTTTTTATTATAGAAAACACTTCTAGAACAATAAAACAAGTAATCTCGAATAACAATAAACATTTCCTCTCTAATATATTTCATTAATTTAAATTTTCAAGAACTTATCTTGTAAAACATTTAGTCCGCATAATCATCAAATTTTTTTTAATAAATTAATTGTTACTTTTATTTACATGTACATCATAATCTCGAGGAACATCAACATGAATAAATTTACCTAATTTTCGCCATTTTTCGGCATCTTCAAGCTGACAGACAAACAACGAGCTTGGACTAAAAGCATTAAAAAAGTCAATAATCTCTTTATTTCGTAAATTATAAATAGAGGTGTAATGTGCTCTGTGAATCTCACTTATTTGCAGAAGGTTATCTTTTTTATTTATGTTTTTATAAATATCTTTATTAGGAAAAGCCTTATAAAATTCATCCTCCCTATTGTAAATTTTAGCATGCCTAAAGGTATTACCTAACGTTTTACCATTAGAATGACTGACCATAGAATCAAACCACGTATCGGCATCACGCTTAAACAAAATAAATTTAGAATCCGGGAATTTGTGATATAGAACTTTATAAAAATCTTCCTCCCACCATGGGTTATCCTCAAAAACTTGATGAGACTTAAATTCTTTTGACTTAAAAATACTTTCGTAATCACCTAAAAAACGTTTAACAGACCAATCATTACTTCTCTTAATGTCATATCCTGCCACTTGATAACCAAAATCCTTAAAAAACTGTCCAACAGAGGTCGTTCCTGTTCTTTGAAATGATATGCAGAATATCTTGATTTTCTTTGGCTTAAACATATTTAAAAATTATACCATTTAAAATTAGGCCTTAAAGGTCCTTTTGTTTTTCCCATCCAACTCCCTAAACTATTGCCCTCATTAATTACACTAAACGTAATAGCATCTTCGCATAAAAATAGTATCTTTTCCCCATTAGAAATCAATATGTCCACAAAAAAAACCCCTTGATTAAAAAAATGCTTGGGTATTATCATTTTTAATGCTTGTGCTTCTTTTTGGTCATTAAGAAATTTATCATAATCACTCACAAAAATAAAAGAACCTTGATCATCTTTAAATCTTAAAACCGGCTTTATTTTAAATCCGTATAGTTGTTTTAATTTTAATATAAACTCAATTTTATCAGTTCGTAGAATAGGTACACCAAAATCCTTCTCTGCAGCTTTTACTCCAAATTCTATAACTTCAAAATTAAGGGTTTCAAATTCTTTTGATTGAAAATAGCGTAAACTATCAACTCCTTTCTCATTCCCAATCTTCAAATAAAAATCAACAGCGGCATCCGTATCACCCTCAAAAACAGTCCTCCCATGTTCCAAAACAATGGCGCGCGTACACAAGCTTTTTACAGCCGCCATATTATGGCTTACAAACAACACGGTGCGCCCATCGCCTTGACTAATATCTTGCATTTTACCAATAGCCTTTTTTTGGAATTCGGCATCGCCAACAGCCAACACCTCATCAATAACTAAAATATCGGGTTCTAAAAAGGCGGCTACGGCAAAGGCCAAACGCACACGCATACCAGAACTATAACGCTTTACAGGGGTGTCTACATAACGCTCACAACCAGAAAAAGCAATAATTTCGTCCTCTTTGCTGCGTATCTCAGCCTTACTCATCCCTAGAATAGCCCCATTTAAATAAATGTTTTCACGCCCAGTAAGTTCGGGGTGAAATCCGGTACCAACCTCAAGCAAACTAGCAATGCGACCTTTGGTTTTAATTTCGCCAGTTGTAGGGATCGTAACCCGACTTAATATTTTAAGCAACGTACTTTTTCCAGCGCCATTTTTACCAATAATACCCAACACCTCACCCTGTTGCACCTCAAAATTAATATCCCTTAAGGCCCAAACATAATCACTATCCGCTTTGGTACTGCGGTCGTTTACAGAACCCACCTTCAAATACGGATCCTCCTTCCCACGAATACCAGCCCACCATCTGTTCAAATCATGGCTAATAGTCCCAGTACCCACAAGACCAAGTCGGTATTGTTTGCTTATATGTTCTGCTTTTAAAATGACACTCATGTTCTATAATTCGTTATTCAATATTCAATATTTCATTATTCAATATTTCATTATTCAAACCTCTATAATTCTAACCCGTCAACTGTTAACTACGACTATAAAAAAAAAATTCTTTCTAACTCATCAATTATTATTCTTCATTTCAACTTCAACTACAACAATCAACAATCATTAATCTTAAGTCAGTATTCTTTGTTCTTTGTTCTTTGTTTTTTAATCTCCATTCTCACCTCTAACCTCTAACCTCTAACCTCTCACCACTAACCTAATCCCTTATCCCTAATGCCTAATGCCTAATGCCTATTCTAAACCGTATCAATAAACGTCTTCTCCGTCCTATTAAATATAATAATCCCAAAAAACAAGACCACAAGCGTTACAACTACAGTATATAAAATGCCAAACCAGCTAAACGTACCAGTTCCTAACAGCATATATCGGGCGGTTTCAATAATATAGGCCAACGGATTATACTCCACCACCCAAGCAATTTTTGGTAATTTCTCGCGCATCAAAGCCAACGGATACATCACAGCTGAAACATACATGAGTAACTGCACACCAAAACCGACTAAAAACTTCAAATCGCGGTATTTGGTTACCAAACTGGAAATAATCATCCCAATACCCAAACCTAACAAACCCATAAGCAGCACAATAAAAGGAAAAAACACCAGGCTACCCGTTACATGAATACCAGCACCACTAAAATAATAATACATATAAAAAGCAATGAATATGAAGAGTTGGATACCAAATTTCATCAAATTGGAGATGATAATAGACAGCGGTACAATAATCCGCGGAAAATACACCTTACCAAAAATAGCCGCATTACTTTTAAAGGTATCACTAGTAGACGTTAAACAGGTATTAAAATAATTCCAAATAGAAATCCCAGCCAAATTAAACAAGAAAGGCGGAACCGTTCCCGTTTCAATATTAGCCACTTTATTAAAAATAAGGGTAAAGGTCAAGGCCGTAAATAAGGGTTGAATCAAATACCAAAGCGGTCCTAAAACAGTTTGCTTATAAACCGTAACCACATCACGCTTCACAAATAAAACAAGCAAATCGCGATAACGCCATATTTCGGCAAAATTAAAGTCAATTAACTTCCGCTTGGAAGAAATGGTATACAACCAATCAGCATCATCTGTCTTGTTCAATGTAATAGCGTTTTATATAGGGCTAATATACTAATTCCAAGCAGAAACCAAAATGCAAACTTTAGAATTATTAGTGAGTAAATAGCTTGGTGGAATTGTAAATAATTTCAAAATCAAAATACACACGGCAACAGGAAAATAAAATACGACTTCGGGTTTCCTTCGGGTTTCCTTCGGGTCTGCTTCGGGTCTGCTTCGGGTAAGCAGCTTAACGTATTTTAAAACATCTAGCCCTTAAAAGGCTCATGTCAGTCAGAGCAGCCCAGGCCTAAAGGCCTATGTTTAGTTAACGTAGAAAAACCAATCAAAGCCGCCGCACAAGGCAGCGGAGGATGGCCTAGCGCAGCGGTTGCCATCCGCAAGATAAGGCTT
>NZ_FOVN01000018.1 GCF_900115185.1 Algorimicrobium echini | reverse complement strand
TTTCTAAAAAAAGATCTCACTCTATTCTTCCGATTTATCACTGTTACGGAACATAACGCACTTCCGATTTACCACTGTTGCGCTCAATTCTGTCGCTTTAATAAAACTAAAAAATCGATTTTAAACTGCCGACTGGCTTCATACCCAATCCAACCGCCTGGTTTTTAAAAAATAAACGGTTGCCAACATAGTGTATAAAAAATGCTTACTTTAGTCCCTAATCAAGTGTAAATGTGCGTTTGCTACCTTCCGATTTTCCTGCGGAAAATCCTCGGACGCAAACTCGCCCATTTCATACACTTACCGTTGGCACACATATGAAAAACGTACTCCAAATTGAAAAATAAAATAATTTTCATAATTCTACTGCTATTTTCATTTAGTGGATTTACTCAAAATCTGACTGAAAAGGAATTCGTGATTCTGACTTTTGAAATGAGTAAAAACAAAGGTCAACACAAGAACCAGATTTACACATACTATTGGGTTGCGGAGTTGGAAAAATATGAAAATGTAGATGAATATAAAGAACCAAAAATATATTCTCTTTATCTGACCGAATTTTATGGAAGTGAACAATTGGAATCCTGTTGTTTAGGAAAAGTTTCCTATCCATACACAATGACAACTGGAACCGAATTCAATTTCCCTGAAAATTATGACACTTACTTGAAAAATTTGAGGAAATTAGTAAAGGACAATCGAAAGGAAATACAAGTAATAAATAAAAAGTGGAAAGATAATCATAAAGAAAAAGTAACCGTTTATGCAACAACTGTAAAAGGAAAACTTTGTGTTTGTGAATATGGCGGAGACGTAATTCTAAAAACAGGAGATTTAATTAGTTTTCCGAAAGGAGAGTTTAAAATTATTGACACTTTTTGGAATGACAATAAGAACATCCTCCTATTCAAAGACTTTTCAACTTTTGAATACGGAAATACACATTAAAAATAAATACGTGTGCCAACAACGTGTATAATTAATTGCTGCGGAATTTCCTTGGCGGAAATTCACTCGAATTAATTACTTTAGTGCCACGGCGGAAAAATCTTGCTGATTTTCCCGCAACTAATCATACACAAAACCGTTAGCAAACATTTGAAAAACCAAACTTTATGAAAAAAAACAAATTATTTTTAGCCCTAATTTTACTAAACATTGTATTATTTTCTTGTTCATCTGATGATAACCCTGTAACACAAGAACCTGAACCAGAACCAGAAGAAACAATCAAACTCGTTAAAACAGAAAAAATATCCGACACTAGAAAAGTTGATTATATTTACGATGGAAACGATTTACTTTCTAGTTTGACTGGAGTTTATAACAGCTTTATATATGTTTCTGACTTCACTTATAACTCTACAAATAAAATAACGGAATGGAATTATCAAGAGAGTGGTTCATCAACTTACAGCGACAATTACGCATACTCTTACGATGCTAATGGAAAACTATCCAGCTACACAGCAAATAATGAAAGTGTAAATTTAGAATACAATAACAACATAGTAACTGTTACTGGAATGATTGAAGGCAATGCAGGTTCGTCAGCTGATTTAGAATTAAATCCCAATGGATTAATTATTAAATTAACTGAAAGTAATCAATATACAAATTTCGAGTATGATTCGAATGGAAATATGACAACAGCTAAATCCTATGATAACTCTGACAACCTTTTGCTTGAATACACTTTGACTTATGACAATAAAGTAAATCCTTTTTATGGACAATTAGAATCTATATACATTGAGCGTTTCATAGAATTCTTTTGGGAATTTGAAGGAATATATATAAGCGGATTTGAAGGTTATAGTTTTCCTTTTTTAAAGAACAACATAGCTTCAATTTCTAAAACAGGAGCAGAAACTACAACATACACTTATACTTATGACAGTGATGATTATCCAACCAATGTATTTGGAGACACTTCTGGGAATACAATTACATTTGATTTAGAATATTATTAAAAAACGTTTGCTAACACTGTATATAAAAAATGCGTAGTTTAGTGCTAAATCAAAGGAAAGTGCGTACTTGCTTTCATCCGATTTTCGTTCCGAAAATCCTCTGACACAAGCACGCACTTTTCATATACAAACACGTTACC
>NZ_FOVN01000005.1:199902-266489 GCF_900115185.1 Algorimicrobium echini | reverse complement strand
GGATAAGCGCTGAAAGCATATAAGCGCGAAACCCACCACAAGATGAGATTTCTTTAAAGGGTCGTGGGAGATGACCACGTTGATAGGCTATAGGTGTAAAGGCAGTAATGTCATAGCCGAGTAGTACTAATAACCCATAGGCTTATTGTACGCCTGTTTTTTTATAATCAGTTTACAACACATTCATGTAATTTTTTCAATATGTTAAGATATCTGTTCCGAATTGTTCGGAACGCTGAAAGTAATACCTTAAAACCGTATTACTCCAGCTATAACTTAAGGTGGTTATAGCGACGGGGCTCACCTCTTACCATTCCGAACAGAGTAGTTAAGCCCGTTAGCGCCGATGGTACTGCATCTCGTGGGAGAGTAGGTCGCCGCCTTTTTTAAGAATCCCGATTCAATACTTGAATCGGGATTTTTTTGTTTTATGGATTCTATACTTCGTATATTTACTTGAAATTAAACCGATGTTTTGTGTCTGAAAATCCTGAATTAAAACTTGCCTGGCAGTTTGTCAACGAAACTGATAGAAATATCTTTTTAACGGGAAAAGCGGGTACAGGAAAAACAACCTTTCTTCATAAATTAAAAAATCAATCGCTTAAACGGACAGTAGTGGTTGCGCCAACCGGTGTAGCAGCTATAAATGCAAAAGGCGTTACCATTCATTCTTTTTTTCAATTACCGTTTGGCCCTATATTACCAGGTTCTGATACGAATTCTTCACAAGGTTTCAATAGAAAATTCAGTAAAACCAAAATTAATATTATTAAGTCTATGGATTTATTAATCATAGATGAAATTAGTATGGTTCGGGCCGATTTACTGGATGGAATTGATAAAACTTTAAGGCGTTTCCGAAATAAGAATAAAATATTTGGCGGCGTTCAGGTTTTAATGATCGGTGATTTGCAACAACTGTCTCCAGTGATCAAAGATCATGAATGGTCTCTATTAAAAGAGTATTATATAAATGGCTTTTTTTTTAGTAGCTATGCTTATCAGCAATGTCAGCCTATTACAATAGAATTAAAGCATATTTATAGACAGGAGAATCCGGAATTCATAACTATTCTTAACGAAATTAGAAATAACCGATTGTCCAAAGAGGGTGAGACTATTTTGAATAAATGCTATAAACCGGATTTTAATCCTAATCCAGACGAAGGTTTTATTCAATTAACCACTCATAATAATAGAGCAGAAGAAACCAACAAAAAGGAATTAGATGCTTTAGATACCAAAGCACAATTATATGTTGCGGACATAAAGGGTAAGTTTCCAGAGCATGCATACCCAAACAAAGCGGAGTTAGTCTTAAAGGTTGGGGCACAAGTCATGTTTACTAAGAATGATAGTTCTCAAGAAAAGCGTTATTTCAATGGTAAAATTGGTAAGATTATCAAATTGAATAAAGATGAAGTGGTTGTACGCTGTCCGGAAGATGAATTTAATATTGTTACTACCCAAGAGGTTTGGGACAATATTAATTATACGGTTAATAAAGAAACGAATGCGATAACCGAGGATAAAATTGGTTCCTTCTGTCAGATGCCATTGCGCTTGGCATGGTCTATTACTATTCATAAAAGCCAGGGTTTGACTTTCGAGAAAGCTATAATAGATGCCCAAGGTGCTTTTGCTCACGGACAAACCTATGTGGCTTTAAGTCGTTGTAAATCTTTGTCAGGTTTAGTTTTAAAAAGTAAAATTACTTCTAATCAAATTATTAGTGATAGTCATGTTATTTCGTTTAACGAATCGGCGAATGAGAATCAACCTGATGAAACTGTATTGGAGTTATCCCAACGACATTTTCAATTGGGTTTAATATCTGAAGTATTTAATTTTTATGATTTTTTAAATCCTATAAACCGCATTTTAGACATTTATTATAAAAATCGTGGTAGTATTGAGGGTAAAATTGAAGCGCCCTTAATAACGGTTAAAAATGCTATTACTAACCTTTTAAAAATAGGAACCAGTTTTAATAGTCAATTAAACAATATTTCAAAAGTAGAAAGCTTACCAGAAAGTAGTCATGTAATTCAAGGACGGTTTAAAAAGGCAATTTTGTACTTTCAAAATGAATTAGACACTGTTATAAATCCTGCTTTTAAGACGTTTAATTTTACAACGGATAACCAAGCCTTGGAAAAAGATCTGATTAAAAATTTGGATAGTATTGAAGAATTATTAGAAACTAAAACCTTATACTTTAAGGAATTGGCAGGTGGTTTTAAAACGCTTTTATTTTTAAATTTGCGAGCTAAAGCTGTCTTTCTAGCCAAAGAAAAGCCTAAAAAACTTAAAAAGACAGTTATAGATGGTACCACCAATGTGGAGCTTTTTGAATTGTTACGCGTTTTGAGAAATGAAATTGCTCAAGAAAACGATTTAATCCATTACCAAATATTCACACAAAAGGCGCTTTATGCGATGTGTGAAACCTTACCGACCTCCAAAAATGAATTATTGGAAATAGATGGCATGGGAAAAGTTCGTGTTGAAAAATATGGGTCTGCGATTCTAGAGGTAATTAAAGAGTTTTGTTATGAAAATGATATTGATTTTGAAGAGCAACCTGACAAATTTAAGGCAGAGAAAAAGAAAGTGAAAAAGGTTGATACCAAGTTACAATCCTACAATTTGTTTAAGTCTGGTAAAACAATTTTAGAAATAGCGGATGAGCGTGGATTGAATGAAAACACTATTTTTGGTCATTTAGTAACCTTTATTCCTTCAGGAAAAATAAAAATTACCGATTTAATGCCTGTTTCACATTATGAGGAATTGCAAAAATTGATACCAAAACAAGAATTTGAAAATTTATCCGACTTAAAACATCAATTGGATGACAAATATAGTTATGGTGAAATACGACTTGTTTTAGAATCATTTAAATAAAAAAATCCCAATGTAAATAAGTACATCGGGATTTTTAATATGTAAATGTTAAAAGAATTAGTCTCTTAAAACACCTCTAGAAATAACTATTTTTTGAATTTCTGAAGTGCCTTCATAAATCTGTGTGATTTTTGCGTCTCGCATTAAACGTTCTACATGGTATTCTTTAACAAAACCATTTCCGCCATGAACTTGTACAGCTTCAACCGTAGTATCCATCGCTACTTTACTTGCGTATAATTTTGCCATGGCGCTAGACATATCATAATTATGACCTTGATCCTTATCCCAAGCTGCCTTCATAACTAACATTCTAGCTGCTTCAATTTCAGTGGCCATATCAGCAATTTTAAAGGCAATTGCCTGATGATTGCAAATTTCAGTACCAAACGCTTTACGCTCTTTACTATATTTTTTAGCCAATTCATAAGCGCCAGAAGCAATCCCTAATGCTTGAGCAGCAATGCCAATTCTCCCTCCTGATAATGTTTTCATGGCGAATTTAAAACCAAATCCATCTTCCCCAATTCTATTTTCTTTTGGTACTTTAACATCATTAAATTGTAATGTATGTGTATCACTACCACGAATTCCTAATTTATCTTCTTTAGGACCAACATCAAAACCAGGCATGCCTTTCTCAACAATAAAGGCATTAATTCCATGATGACCCTTTTCTTTATCTGTTTGAGCGATAACTAAATATACATCAGCACGACCTCCACTAGTAATCCAGTTTTTAGTACCGTTTAAAACATAATGGTCACCCATATCGATGGCTGTTGTTTTTTGGGATGTTGCATCGCTGCCAGCTTCTGGTTCGCTTAAACAAAATGCTCCAACAAACTCACCAGTAGCTAGTTTTGTTAAGTACTTTTCTTTTTGCTCTTCGGTACCATAAGATTCCAATCCATAACAAACTAATGAATTATTTACAGATACAATAACAGAAGCAGAAGCATCAATTTTAGATAACTCTTCCATAATGAGTACATACGAAATAGCATCCATACCACTTCCACCATATTTTGGATCTACCATAATACCCATAAAACCAAGATCCCCCATTTTTTTTACTAAATCTTGTGGGAATTCTTGTTTGTTGTCTCGTTCTATAACGCCTGGCAATAATTCTGTTTGAGCAAAATCGCGCGCTGCGTCGCGAATCATCATATGTTCTTCGGTAAGAGTAAAATCCATAATAATTTGAAATTGTTGAATTGATAAAAAATGATTGCAAAGATAAGGTATTAAGTGCATTTTTTCAATTATGATTAGTATTTTTACTGGATATGATAAAATCTTCTTATTATGTGTTAGGTGTCATGTCAGGAACCTCATTGGATGGTATTGATTTAGCATACGTTAATATCACATTACATGAGAAATGGCAATATGAATTTTTACACTGCGAAACAATTCCGTATCCTGAATTATGGTTTAAGAAACTGAAAAATCTATTGGGATTATCAAAAGCTGAACTAAAGGAAACAGATAGGTCTTATACACAGTACCTAGGAACCATAATCAATACTTTTATATCTAAACATCAAATTACGAATTTAGATTTTATTAGCTCACACGGCCATACCGCTTTACATGAACCTAAAAAAGGTGTTACCGTCCAAATAGGAAATAATCAAAAGTTAGCCGACTTAACAAAACAAATTGTTGTTTGTGATTTTAGAGTGCAAGATGTTAAACTGGGAGGTCAAGGTGCTCCTTTAGTTCCAATGGGTGACAAATTATTATTTTCAAAGTACACATATTGTTTAAATCTGGGTGGATTTGCGAATGTATCTACTCAAAAAAATGGAAAACGTATTGCTTACGATATTTGTCCAGCTAATATTGTTTTAAACCATTATGTAGCAAATTTGGGTTTGGATTTTGACGATTGTGGAAACATTGCTTCTTCTGGTGAAGTGAATAGTTTACTTCTAACTGAGTTAAATAATTTAGAGTTTTATAAAAAAACCAATCCAAAGTCTTTAGGTTTAGAATGGGTAAAAGAACATATTATTCCGTGTATTGATTCCTATCAATTAACAATTCCAGATGTTTTAAGAACTTTTGCTGTACATGTAGCTGAACAAATAGGTGTTCAAATTCCAAATGGAAAAACATTAATAACGGGAGGTGGCGCCTACAATTTATTTTTGATAAAAGAAATAAAAAAACAAACCCTTTCTAAAATTACCATTCCCGATTCTGAATTAGTAGATTTTAAAGAAGCTTTAGTATTCAGTCTGTTAGGAGTTTTGAGAGTTCGAAAGGAGACGAATATTCTATCTAGTGTTACTGGTGCAAAGAAGAATCATTGTTCAGGAATTATGTTTCACCCTTAAAATTATCGTAAAATTAATATTTAGCACTTTTTAGTTTTTTATATTTGTTGTGACACAATAAGTATCTGACCATCAAAAATAAATCCGTTACATGAAAGAATTACTTCAAAAGTATGAAAATAAAGAACCCGAAATTATATTCAATTGGAAAGATCCAGAAACCGAAGCTGAAGGCTGGACTGTTATAAACTCGTTACGAGGAGGCGCTGCAGGTGGCGGCACTCGAATGCGAAAAGGTTTGGATATGAACGAGGTACTTTCATTGGCTAAAACCATGGAAGTAAAGTTTACCGTATCGGGTCCAGCAATTGGAGGTGCAAAATCAGGAATTAATTTCGACCCTAAAGACCCTCGAAAAAAGGGTGTTTTAGAACGTTGGTATAAAGCTGTATCACCATTATTGAAAAGTTATTATGGAACGGGAGGAGATTTAAACGTTGATGAAATTCATGAAGTAATTCCTATTACAGAAGAGAGTGGTGTTTGGCATCCGCAAGAAGGTGTTTTTGAAGGCCATTTTAAACCAACTCAAGCTGATAAAATTAACCGAATTGGCCAGTTGCGACAGGGTGTGATAAAAGTAATTGAAAATCCAAACTACTCGCCAAGCGTTGCACGAAAATATACCGTTGCTGATATGATTACTGGTTTTGGTGTTGCAGAAGCTGTAAAGCATTATTATGATATTTTTGGAGGAACCGTAAAAGGCAAGCGTGTAGTTGTTCAAGGTTTTGGAAATGTTGGAGCAGCAGCCGCTTTTTATATTTCTAAAATGGGAGCAAAAGTGGTTGGTATTATTGATATTGCTGGTGGTTTAATTAATGCAGAAGGCTTTACTTCAGAAGAAATAACGAACTTATTTTTAAATAAATCTGGAAACACGCTCGGTGAAGAGAATTTAATACCATTTCATGAAATGAATGAGAAGGTTTGGGAACTTGAAACTGAAATATTTTTACCATGTGCCGCCTCTCGTTTAATTACCCAACAACAGATAGACACTATGATTGATAGTGGTTTAGAAGTTATTTCTTGTGGAGCTAACGTACCATTTGCTGATAAGGAAATTTTCTTCGGTTCTATTATGGAACATACCGATGAACGCGTAAGTTTAATACCAGATTTTATATCCAATTGTGGTATGGCTCGCGTGTTTGCCTATTTCATGGAACGCCGAGTTCAAATGACGGATGAAGCTATTTTTCAAGATACATCTGAAATAATAAAAAAAGCATTACAAAATGTTTATAACGAGAATAATTCAAAAAAAGAAATAAGTAAAACCGCCTTTGAAATAGCATTAGGCCAATTAGTATAATTAATAAAATTTATGGAATCAATTATAATTATTGTATTTGTTTTAGGTTATTTAGCTATTACACTAGAACACAATTTAAAAATAGACAAACTCATTCCAGCTCTAGTCATGATGGCGGTTTGTTGGGCATTAATAGCTTTAAGTATTGATACATTTCCGCAATGGTTCGATTCTGCAAAACATACATTATTAGATAATTTTGGTTTATTAGGTCATGAAGAAAAAATGCACCTAATGGAGGAAACACTCTTGCATCATTTAGGGAAAACAGCCGAGATTTTGGTGTTTTTATTGGGTGCTATGACCATTGTAGAAATTATAGATTATTTTGATGGTTTTGCAACTATTAAAAGCTTTGTTAAAACAAAGAGTAAAGGGCGTATTTTATGGATATTTGCTTTTTTAGCTTTTATCTTATCCGCTATTATTGATAATTTAACGGCTACTATCGTTTTAATTTCCATACTTCAAAAACTAATTCATGATCGTGATGTTCGGATTTGGTATGCAGGTTTAATTATTATTGCTGCTAATGCAGGTGGTGCGTGGTCTCCAATAGGTGATGTAACGACTACCATGCTGTGGATTGGTAAAAAGGTAACAACGGGTCATTTATTTGTGTACTTATTTATCCCATCTTTATTGTGTATGCTAGTTCCAACATTTATAGCCTCTTTTTTACCAGCTTTTAAAGGTAAAATAGATAACCCAGATTCTGGGGAAGAGAAACCAAAAAGCAAGTATAGTGCTATAATGTTATATTTAGGATTAGCAGGTATTGTATCTGTTCCAGTTTTTAAAACGGTAACGCACTTACCACCATATGTAGGTATGATGTTAGCTTTAGGTATTGTAGCAGTTTTTGCAGAAATTTATAGTAATAGAAAGTTTGCCATGTCTTTTGATGCAGACGAAGATGCCGATCATCAGGGACACCACAGTCCAGTACACAAGTCCTTATCAAAAATTGAGTTACCAAGTATTCTGTTTTTTCTAGGAATTTTAATGGCAGTAGCTGCTTTAGAATCTTTAGGAATATTATTCGGTTTTGCTTCATCTTTACAAGATAATATGCCCATGTTAGGAACTGAATTACATCATGCAGGCGTGTCAGATTTAGTGGTTTTATTAATGGGTGTAGGGTCTGCAGTTATTGATAATGTGCCATTAGTGGCTGCTAGTTTAGGCATGTTTTCAGAACCAATTGATAATGAGCTTTGGCATTTTATTGCCTATGCAGCAGGTACCGGTGGAAGCATGTTAATTATAGGTTCTGCAGCAGGAGTAGTGGCAATGGGAATGGAAAAAATTGATTTTTTCTGGTATTTAAAAAAAATAGCTTGGCTGGCCTTAATTGGCTTTTTAGTAGGAGCAGTTGCTTTTATGTTTACCAGAACCATATTTTAATATAATTTTGTTCAACTTATAACGTTAATAGTTTAATAGTCACAAATCATATGATAAACACACTTATACAAAGTTCCCAAGAAGGAGCAGAAATGCTTCCTGAAGGCGAACCAGTTGAAAAAACATTATCCATAATTGAATTAATTAGTAGTGGAGGAGCAGCTGGTCAAATTATTATTGCTATACTTTTCTTACTATTAGTTGTTGCTTGTTATATTTATTTTGAGCGTTTATTCGCTATAAAAGCAGCATCTAAAATTGATAGTAATTTTATGAATCAGATAAAAGATCATGTCAGTAATGGTAAAATTGAAGCGGCTCAAATTTTATGCGCTCAAGTTAATTCGCCAGTTTCAAGATTAATAAACAAAGGCATTACGCGAATAGGAAAGCCTCTAGAAGATATTAATACAGCCATCGAAAATGCAGGTCGATTAGAAATTTATGGACTCGAAAAAAATGTGAGCATTTTAGCAACCATTTCCGGAGCAGCTCCAATGATTGGTTTTCTAGGAACCGTAGTTGGTATGATTTTAGCCATTTTTGAATTGGCAAATGCTGGAGGTACAATACAGATGGACGTTCTTGCAAGTGGTTTGTACACAGCTATGACCACTACAGTTGCTGGTTTAATAGTTGGTATTGTTGCTTATATAACCTATAATCATTTAGTAGTGAAAACCAATAAGGTGGTCTATCAAATGGAAGCAAATTCTTTAGAATTTTTAGATCATTTAAACGAACCTATTTAATATGAACATACGCGGAAGAAATAAAGTAACACCCGAATTTAATATGTCGTCTATGACGGATATTGTATTCTTGCTGCTTATATTTTTCATGATAGCCTCTACGTTAGTAACTACTAGTGCCATTGATATTTTACTACCGAATGCGAACGGAAAAACCGAAAATAAGAAATCGGTTGCCGTTAGTATTACTAAAGATCTTCGATATTATGTAGATCAAAAATTAGTAGGAGAAAGTATGTTAGAAGGGGAACTACTATCCGCTTTATCAAGCCAAGAAAAACCAACTGTTGTTTTACGTGCTGAAAAATCAGTTCCAGTAGATAATGTGGTTAAGGTTATGGATATTGCTAATAGAAATAAAATTAAAGTTATACTTGCTGTAAAACCGAATTAAACAGCCACGCTATTCATGAAATATTTAGAGACCAAACATGAACGTAATTCTGCTAAAATTACAACCTTAATTGTTGTAATTTTGGTACTACTTCTGTTTGTGGTTGGGCCTCCATATATGGATCCTCCTGAAGAATATGGTGTTGCTGTTAACTTTGGAAATTCTACTGTGGGTAGTGGAAATATCCAGCCTAAAGAGCCTGTTAAATCCGAACAAAAAAACATAGAACGTCCGCCAGAGGAAGCGGTGACAAAACCGCAAGAAACAAAACCTGAAGCGGCTTCATCTAAACAAACAAAAGCCGAAGATGTTATAACTCAAAATAACGAAGAAGCGTTAGCTATAGAGAAAAAAAAGCAAGCAGACGCCCAGGCAAAAAAAATTGCTGATGCAAAAGCTAAAGCACAAGCTGAAGCAGATGCCAAGGCAAAAGCGGAAGCTCAACAAAAAGCTAAAGAACAAGCGGAGAAAGAAGCTAAAAAGAAAAAATTAGACGCCCTCATTGGCGGTGTCAGTAAATCGGATGGTACGGCATCTGGTAGTGAAGGTAATGATGACAAACCAGGCGATAAAGGCCAATTGGATGGCGACCCATATGCCGCCAGTTATTTTGGCGACCCAGGTTCTGGAAGTGGAGGGGTTGGTTACGGTTTAAATGGACGTGGTAAAGCAACCTACCAAAAGTTAAAACAGGATTGTAATGAGTCTGGAATGGTTATCGTTAAAATCATAGTTAATCGAGCTGGTAATGTTATAGAAGCCATTCCAGGTGTTAAAGGCACAACTAACACGGCCGAATGTTTATTAGAACCAGCAAAAAAGATTGCCTTATCTCACAAGTGGCGATCCGATAACAATGCGCCAGCAAAGCAAGTTGGATTTGTTAAAGTAAATTTCAATTTAGGTCAATAATTTATGACATATCAAGATACTTTAAACTGGATGTTTTCAAAACTTCCTATGTATCAACGACAGGGTAAAATAGCGTTTAAAGCCAATTTGAACAATTCTATTAACTTCGCAAATCATTTAAATAACCCTCAAAATAGAATACAAACCGTTCATGTTGGTGGTACCAACGGTAAAGGTTCTACAAGTAATATGTTGGCATCTATTCTTCAAGAAGCAGGTTATACAGTTGGTTTGTTTACATCGCCCCATTTAAAGGATTTTCGTGAGCGAATTCGTATTAATGGTACAATGATTTCTGAAGATTATGTTATTGGTTTTATTAAGGCGAATAAGAACTATTTAGAAAGCGCTGGGTTATCTTTCTTTGAGATGACATCTGGAATGGCTTTCGATTATTTTTCTAACCAGGAGGTTGATATTGCCATAATTGAAGTCGGATTAGGTGGCCGATTAGATTCTACTAATATAATTACACCTGTATTGTCTATTATTACTAACATAGGATTAGATCACACACAGTTTTTAGGTGATTCACTTGATAAGATTGCTATTGAAAAAGCAGGTATCATTAAAAATCGCATTCCCGTTGTAATCGGAAAAACCCAAGTAGAAACAAAACCCATTTTTAATGATATAGCAAGTAAAAACGGAGCATCTATTTTTTTTGCAGATCAAAACTTACCAACCGACTATGAATCCGATTTGAAAGGAGACTATCAAAAAGAAAATATTCAAACAGTCCTTCAGTCTGTATCGGTTTTAAAAACCTTAAATTATAATATTGGTGAAGATCATATAATAAATGGATTGAAGCACGTCATGTTGAATACCAGTTTTCAAGGTCGTTGGCAAATATTACAAGAACAGCCTTTTATAGTTTGCGATACAGCTCATAATTCTGATGGTTTAACAATAGTGATGAAACAGTTACTTAATGTACCTCATACTACGTTGCATGTTGTTTTTGGGGTTGTTAATGATAAGGATTTACTTTCTATTATGCCGCTTTTACCAAAAAAAGCCACATATTACTTTTGTAGACCTAATGTTCCAAGAGGTTTAGATGAAAATAGTTTAAAAGATACTTTTCTTGAACAAGGTTTTACAGGATCTGCCTATCATAGTGTAAATGATGCACTTATGGTGGCAAAAAAAGCGGCTCAAGAGAACGATGTAATCTATATTGGTGGTAGTACGTTTGTAGTTGCAGAAATAATTTAATTTTTTTTGAAAAAAAGTTTTGCAGTATGAAAAACTACTTTATATTTGCAATCCAATTACGAAGGGCGATTAGCTCAGTTGGTTCAGAGCACCTCGTTTACACCGAGGGGGTCGGGGGTTCGAATCCCTCATCGCCCACAGAAAAAAGTCCGTTTTTACGGACTTTTTTTAGTTTAAGGGGTCATTAACTCAGTTGGTTCAGAGTGTCACGTCGACAACGTGGAAGTCACTGGTTCGAATCCAGTATGACCCACATCAAGGGGAAATCTGTATGGAAATGCAGATTTTTTTATTTCACAAAACCCGCAAAGCTCGTTTTAAAGGGTTTTGAAATGCAAAAAGTTAGAATGCGTGAGCATACAGATTTACATTTGCAGACGTGGTTTTATTTGGGTCAATGGATTTAATCCAAGTGTCGTATGGTTGGACCTAACAGTTTTACAAAACCTGTTAAGTTTATATACATTATAAATTGGTTTAGGATTTTGTTTTAAATGAGTTCAATACTAATCTAGTAAACCCAAAACGCGTTCTAAAGCCATCCCTCGAGAGCCTTTAATGATTACTAGAGCATTATTAAGTGTATTAAGGTTAATAGTTTCTTCAAACGCTTGAAATGATTTAAAAAAAGTGGCTTTAGTGTCCTTACTTGTAGTTTTATAGAAATTTTCACCAAGAAAATAAACTTTATGAATATCAAGCGAGTTGGTTAAATTAACGATGGCTTGATGTTCTTCTTTAGCTTCTGACCCAAGTTCAAACATATCACCCAAAATGGCAATTTTATTTTGATGTTTTTGTTTTGAAAAATGTTCTAAAGCAACTTTCATACTTGAGGGGTTGGCATTGTATGCATCTAGAATGATATTGGTGGTTCCTTTATGGATAATTTGTGAGCGATTATTGGAAGGTGTATAACTTTCTATAGCGTTTTTGATATCAGAATCTGAAACCTTAAAATAATCTCCCATACTAATAGCTGCGGCAATATTACTGAAGTTATAAGCTCCTATTAGCTTACTAGTAATGGTAAGGTTATGGAACAATAGACTTACAAAAGGATTGGCATCTAAAAACTGAATGTTTAAATGATTAGTTTTATCTGAAAAACCAAAAGTAATTGTATTGGCGTTTTTTGTTTTTTCTACCTGTATAGGATCTTCAGTATTCACAAAAATGTGTTTGCCAAGGGATATCAAATAATCATATAATTCGCTTTTTCCTTTAATGACACCCTCAACACCTCCAAAACCTTCTAAATGTGCTTTACCAAAATTCGTGATATACCCAAAATCTGGTTTAGCAATTTTGCATAAAAATTCAATTTCTTTTTGATGATTTGCACCCATTTCAACAACACCTATTTCAGTTTTTTCTGTCATAGATAAAAGGGTTAAGGGAACACCTATATGGTTATTCAAATTACCCAAAGTAGCCGTTGTTTTATATTTTTTTGAAAGAATAGTATTTATGAGTTCTTTAGTCGTTGTTTTACCATTACTACCTGTTAGTGAAATAATAGGGATGTTTAAATATTCTCGATGAAAGGTTGCTAGCTTTTGTAAAGTTAATAACACATTATCTACAAGAATTGTTTGATGACTTTCTTGATATGTTTGGTTGTCAATAATGACATATTTGGCGCCTTTTTCAAGGGCTTTTTTGGCAAAGGTATTGCCATCAAAATTATCACCTTTAAGCGCAAAAAACAGGCAGTCTTTGGTTATTTTTCGGGTATCTGTGCAAACGCCTTGGCATTCCAAATAACGTTTATGAAGTTCATGTAATTCCATAAAATAAAAGTATAAAAAAAGTCCTGACAACTGTCAGGACTTTTATATTTTTTTAAACTAAATTAATTAGTTTTTCTTTTTGTTTTTGTTTTCAGATTTTGAACCTACACGAGACATTGCACATCTAAATCCAATATAATCAGTTGCCATATTTTGTGGGAAATAACGACGTTGAGCAGGGTCTAACCAGTACTCTCTGTCTTTCCAAGAACCTCCTTTATAAACACGAACTTCATCGTTAATTAAAGATGTACGCTTGTCTGAACGGTCGTACTCACGAATTAAAGCACCTGTTGAATCTGTTTCAACATTGTGTTTTGGGGAGTTGTACATTTGTCTTGTGTGCGTATCAGTAGAGGAAGAAGTTTGGCTAAAGTCTCCATCACGATAATCACGAGAAGAACGTCTGTCACCATCTCTATAATTTCTGTTATCGCTGGTGTCAAAGTTTGTTCTTAAGTATGTTTCATCTTCGTCAACTGGTACTTGGTGGATTTCGCCTGGTAAATTTCTAGCAATAACATCACCGTTTGGTAATGTGTCAAACTTAATTTCATCGCTAGTAACAATTCTTACAGTACCATCTTCATTTAGCTCATTTTTAGTATACACGTTTCCACGATAATAATTAAAATCACTAAATTCATCATCAACAATAGGTCTGTATACATCGGCAACCCATTCAGCCACATTACCAGCCATATCATATAATCCAAAATCGTTTGGTTCGTATGATTTTACAGCGTTGGTTATATCGGCACCATCATCAGACCATCCTGCAATTCCGCCATAGTCACCTTTACCTTGTTTAAAGTTAGCTAATTGATCACCTCTTACTTTACGTTTTCCAGAACGTGTATATTGACCATCCCAAGGATATTTTTTACGGCCTCTGTAAACGTTATAGCTACGAATAGACGTTAAACCTAAAGCCGCATATTCCCATTCAGTTTCTGTTGGAAGTCTGTATTTTGGAGAAATAATTCCTGTTTCACGAGTAGCATACACATTAATGGTATCTCCAGCAGCTGTAGTTTGAACTCTGCGTCTCGTGTTGTTAGGATCAGTGATGCTATCATTACCACCATAAACTTGAGTAGGAGCATTGATATAAGTATCTGTATTAAAGGTTGCATCTGAAGAAACAGAATTTAATTTTGCGTCTCTTGCTATGTAACCAGCTTCTTCTAAATTCGCTTCATTTACACGGTCAGAACGCCAGTTTGCAAATTCCACAGCTTGAATCCAGCTAACACCAACAACTGGATATTCTGCATAACCAGGATGACGTAAATAGTTTTCAGTCATTACTTCATTATAACCTAAACGATTTCTCCATACTAATGTGTCTGGAAGAACACCATCATAAATTGCTCTAAAGTTTTCTTCAGTTGGTGGATAAATACGCTTAATCCAATCTAAATATTCTAAATACATTAAATTGGTAACTTCTGTTTCATCCATATAAAAGGATTGAACGTGTTGTTGATTTGGCGTATTATTCCAATCGTGCATTACATCATCTTGAACTTTACCCATTGTAAATGTTCCACCTTCCACAAACACGAGTCCTGGACCAGCTTCTTGGCCTTTAAAACTTGTGTTATATTGGAATCCTCCATCTCTGGAATTGATATCCCAACCGGTAGCTCGAGAACTGTTAGAGCCTGATCGTTTACAACCAACAGCTGTAACAGCTATAGCTAAAACTAACAATAATTTTATTGTTAATACATTTTTCATATCCATACGTTTAAGTAAGCTAATATTAATTTTGGTGACGCAATATAAGAATTCTACCTAATATTACAAGTAATTATTTAATTTTTACTTAAAAAATTATGCATTTCATCCTATTTATTAAGCATTTTAACGATGCTTTTTGTGCGTTTGTCCGTTGTTTTGTTACAGTATAACGAGTGATTTTATTTTTTATTATTGTAATTTAGATTCATTTTCTTAAAATTGTTTAATTTTTAATAATAAGCGACACTAAATTGCGTTATTTGTGTAATGAAAAAGAAATTACTACTATTTGTTTGGTTCGTTTCTGTTGTGGCATTTTCTCAACAAAAACGTTTCGATATTACTTGGAATGGCACTAAATCCATTGCTACCGAGAGTTTTGCTATAGAAGTTCCTGCCTTTAATTCAGAATATTTTAGTTACAGCCTAACAGATGGTTTAGAATTTATTGCACAATGGGATATTCCGCAATTTATTAATGAGAATTCCGTTCAGATTTCTAATGTTAATTATGCGAACATTTCAATTACGGACTTGAAGGATGTTGATTTAAAAACAGTTCCAAATAGTTTAAAATTCCAACTTAAAAATAGTGTTAGCCGTACTAAAAATCATGCTTTTTTAACTGTTTCTGCAATTGTAAAAGATAAAGGCGTTTATAAAAAAGTCACGTCCTTTACTGTAAATTATAATTCTCAAAACAGCTTTAGGGCCTCAAACCGGTCTAATATTGTAAATTCTGTTTTAAGTTCAGGAGCATGGTATCGTTTTGAAGTGGATAGATCGGGAGTATTTAAAATATCCAGACAGTTTTTAGAACAGTTAGGTGTTAATATAGATGCCGTAGATCCTAGAACCATTAAGCTTTACGGTAATGGTGGTCGAATGATTCCCTATGCAAACTCAGACCCTTATCCTACTGACGTCATGCAAAATGCTATTCGTGTTATTGGTGAGTCTGATGGTTATTTTCATGACGGAGATTATATATTGTTTTATGCCGAAGGGCCAAATGGCTATGATGTTAAGCGAAATACGAATGTAAATGCTTATAATTCGGCTACCCATTATTACATCAATATAAGTCCAGGAAACGGAAAACGGATTCAGCCTATGATTCAACCTTCTGGTTCAGTTGATATGGTCATTAATACATTTCAAGATTATAAATATCATGAGTTAGATGAATATAATTTAGCAAGTGTTGGCAGACGCTGGTTTGGAAATAGATTTGATATCGAAACGACTCAAACATTCGATTTTTCATTCCCTAATATAGTATCAACAATTCCTGTGAAATTAAAAACCTATGTGGCTTCAACATCTGAAATTCCTACAACTATGGATTTACAAGTGAATGGTACTTCGGTTTCAAACCTTGTAATTCCTGCGGTTACTGAAACAACTTTGGTTAGTGAATCTATATTTAATGGTGATGTTGTGGTTGCAAATTCAAATGTTGCGGTTACACTTGATTATAATAATGGTGGTAATCCATCAGCATTAGGTTATATAGATTATATATCACTTGAGGCCACTCGCGAATTAAAATTTGCTGGCAGTCAATTTGTTTTTTACAATAGAGCAGTAACAGGCGCTTCAGGGGTAGGGCAGTATACCCTTTCTAATGCCAGTCAGGTTAATGAAGTTTGGGATATAACAGATATTTATAACATAAAGAATTTTAGCAATACGGGTTCAAACGCTACTATTTCATTTACAGCGCCTCTAGGGTCATTAAAGAAGTATGCGGTTGTTGCAGCACCTAGTTTTTTTGAGCCCATTATGGTTTCTAATCCTTATTTAGGCAATCAAAACCTAAAAGGAACGATTTTTAATAATGCACAAGGTGTTTTTCAAGATATAGACTATATTATAATTGCACGTGGTGATATGTTGGGACAAGCCGAACGTCTCGCGCAAATTAACAGAAATCAATATGGGTTAAATGTTAAGGTAGTTAGCTTAAACAGTATTTATACAGAATTTGGCCCTGGAACTCAAGATATTGGTGCTATCCGTAATTTTGTGAAATATGTTTATGATAATGCGAGTTCTCCAGAAAACCGTTTAAAATACCTTTGTTTATTTGGCGATGGTTCTTTTGATTATAAAGATAGAATTCCGAATAATACGAATGTCATACCATCTTGGCATGCTTACGATAGTTTTAATTTAACCAGTTCCTTTGTATCGGATGACTTCTATGGCATGATGGATCCTAATGAAGGTGAAATGCAAACGTCAGATAAATTAGATATAGCAACAGGTCGAATTTTAGCCGATTCACCACAACGTGCTAAAGAGATGGTTGATAAAATAGCATCTTATTATGTGGAGGCTTCTTATGGTAATTGGCGTAATAATGTTGTAGTTATTTCTGATGATGTCGATGAGTCTTGGGAAAAAGATATCCAATTAACAACCAATTCCATTGGTGATAATATAACTGCAGAAAAAGGCTTTATAAATGTTACTAAAATTCATTCAGATGCTTATGTGCAAGAGTCTTCGGCAGGAGGAGATACGTATCCAGCCGTTAAAACAGCCATGATAAATGCCATTGAAAATGGCGTGCTTGTAGTTAATTATTTCGGACATGGTGGTGAAGATGGTTTGACAAAAGAACGGGTTTTTGAAAAACCTGATGCTCAAAACTTAAATAATGTTTGTAAATTGAATTGTTTTGTTACAGTTACTTGCGAATATACCCGATTTGATAATCCATTTCGTCCTACTGCAGGAGAATTTACATACTGGAATAAGGATGGTGGAGCCATTGGACTGATTACAACCACGCGTCAAATTTTTGTAAGTGTAGGTATATCTTTTAATATTGCGTTAACAGAATATTTATTTTCCTATAATCCTGATGATGATTATGCTGATGATGAATACCCAAGCATGGCAGAAGCTTTACGATTAACCAAAAATAGTTCCTCCATTGCGGGAATTGGACAAAGGCGTTTGGTGTTTTTTATAGGTGATCCAGCCATGAAATTAACATTCCCTAAACCAGATATTCGTTTAACAGCTGTTAATGATATTCCTGTTTCTCAACCAGCTCCAACGCTAAAAGCTTTAAGTCGTGCAAAAATTTCAGGTGAAGTAACGGATTCAAATGGGATGGTTCTTTCAAACTATAATGGTGTCCTTTCTGTTAATATTTATGATAAAAAAACCGAACGTACAACCTTGGCAAATGATCGTGTTCGGGAAGGTGGACAACTGATTAAAATGGATTTTGAAACCTTGGGAGCAACTATTTTTAGAGGTCAAGCTTCCATAACCAATGGCCAATTTGAATTTGAGTTTATTGTTCCTAGAGATATTGGCATACCAGAAGGAAATGGTCGTATTAGTTTTTATGCAAAAAAAGCGAATGCACTCGATGATCAATCGGGAGCGAATAGCAACTCTATTATTATTGGAGGGTTAAATTTAGATGCTCCAGAAGATGTTGTTGGGCCTGTTATTCAATTGTATATGAACGATGAAAACTTCGTGTCTGGAGGTATTACCAATGGGTCTCCAAGCTTATTGGTTAAACTAGAAGATGAAAATGGCATAAATACAGCTAGTGGAATTGGTCATGATATTGTAGCTATTTTAGATGGTGATGAAACCAATCCGTATGTGTTAAATGATTATTACCAAACAGAAATTGATGATTTTCAACGAGGAACTGCTAATTATCCCTTGCGAGATATAGAACCAGGACTGCATACCCTTACTTTGAAAGCTTGGGATGTGTATAATAATTCATCCACTTCAGAAATTCAATTTGTGGTGCATGACGAAAATCAAAGCCTAGTCATCGAAAATGTTTTAAATTACCCAAACCCTTTTGTTAATTACACAGAGTTTTGGTTTAATCACAATAGTTCGGACCCTTTAGACGTTTCAGTACAAATATTCACCGTTTCAGGAAAATTAGTTAAAACAATCAATGGACAAACTAATTCTTCAGAATGTTGCGGAAAAGGAACCTCTGCTTTATCTCGCGATATTGTTTGGGATGGTCGTGACGATTTTGGAGATAAAATTGGTAAAGGCGTTTATATTTATAAGCTAACCGTTAGATCGCCATTATTAAATAAATCTGTTGAAAAAATTGAGAAACTTGTAATACTTTAATAATACATTATATTTGCTAAATAAAATCAATACATGAAAAATCAAATTTTAATACTATTTACACTTGTTTTTACGCATCAAATTATTGCACAAACAGTTGTTTTACCTAATACAAATGATTCACGTGTTATCACCACAGGCTTACCTTTTGTGTTAATTGCTTCGGATGCTCGAGCAGCTGCTATGGGAGATATGGGAGTGGCAACCAGTGTTGATGTTTTCTCTCAACAATGGAACTCATCTAAATATGCGTTTTCAGAAACAAAACAGGGTATTGGTGTGAGTTATACACCTTACTTAAGTAGTTTAGTTAAAGATATCTTTTTAGGTAATTTAACCTACTTCAACAGAATAAATGAGCGTAGTGCTTTTGCTGCTAGTTTTAGATATTTTTCATTGGGTGAAATTGAATTGGTTCAAGATGAGTTTTCTCAAGCCCTTATTGAAAAACCAAACGAAATGACTATTGATGCATCTTACTCCTTAAAATTAAGTGAGCAGTTTGCCATGTCTGTAGCCATGCGTTATTTACGTTCCGATTTGAAAATTGGCGCTATTGATGCAGACGCTATACCTGCAAGTACGTTTGGTGTGGATATTTCTGGTTATTACCAAAGTGAAGAACAAGCTTATGCATCCTTTAATGGGCGTACACGATTAGGCTTTGCCATTCAAAATATAGGGCCTAAATTTAAATATGATGAAGGTGGACAAGAAAACTTTCAGCCTACTACGTTGCGTTTAGGTGGTGGTTTCGATTTTATTTTAGACGAGTATAACAAAGTATCTGTAACAGCAGAGGTTACCAAATTATTAGTGCCAACGCCTCCAATTTATGGAACAGAGTTTAATTATACTGATAATGATGGTAATGGTGAGTACAACCCAGAAACAGACGATTTAGGTTCGGTAGTTACACCAAATGTCATTATTGATGGTAAAGATCCTGACGTTGGCTTTTTTCAAGGTATGTTTCAATCCTTTGGCGATGCGCCAGGCGGTTTTAGTGAAGAAATGAAAGAGTGGACATGGGCTTTAGGTGCCGAATATATGTACCAAGATTCTTTTGGATTCCGAGCTGGTTATTTTCATGAAAGTGAAGAAAAAGGAGCGAGACAATTTTTTGCTATAGGTGCTGGCTTTAAATATAATGTCATTGGCATCGATTTATCATACTTATTCTCAGCGTCACAGGTAAAAAGTCCTTTAGAAAATACGTTGCGTTTCTCATTAACGTTTAATTTAGGACCTGGAACATATAGAGAGTATTAATCCAGACATATTATTAAAACTAAAAACTATTGCAATTTGCAATAGTTTTTTTGTCTAACACCAATTTAGTTTCTTAATAAATAGATTATGAAAGAAGTAAAAATAGAATCCATTTTACAAGTTTATGATAATTATGATGAACTACCAGAGGAAGTAGCTGTTTTAATGACAAAGGCTACAGAAGCTAGAAGCAAAGCATATGCTCCTTATTCTAACTTTAGTGTTGGTGCCGCATTGCTACTAGACAATGGTGAGATTATTACAGGAAATAATCAAGAAAATGCTTCTTATCCGTCTGGCTTATGTGCTGAACGTACAGCAATCTATTACGCTGGTTCGCAATTTCCAGATGTCAAGGTTGTCAGAATGGCCATCATTGCTGGATCTAATGTTAAACATACCATGTCGCCAATTCCACCCTGTGGTGCTTGTCGTCAAGCAATAGCAGAATACGAAGTCAAGCAAAACGCACCTATTGAAATCTATTTTATGGGTGAAACAGGCAAAGTTGTTAAATCGGAATCACTGGCAAATTTACTGCCTTTAATTTTTGATAAGACTTTTTTATAACGATTCATGAATCATAAAAATTGGATTAAATAAATTTTTACGATTTTCGGTTTTTTCGTTAATAAGTAAAGTGTTACTTTTGTTTATTCGTTTATTAAATTAACGTAACTAATGCAAAAGATAACCAAAGAAGTATACCTAAAGTGGTATGAGGATATGTATTTCTGGAGAAAGTTTGAAGACAAACTAGCTGCTGTGTACATTCAACAAAAAGTAAGAGGATTTCTTCACTTATATAATGGTCAGGAAGCCATTTTAGCAGGCGCTTTGCATGCTATGGATTTAACCAAAGATAAAATGATTACAGCTTACAGGAATCACGTGCAACCAATTGGTATGGGTGTGGATCCTAAACGTGTTATGGCTGAATTGTATGGAAAAGCAACAGGAACGTCTCAAGGTTTAGGTGGTTCTATGCATATTTTTTCTAAAGAACACCGTTTTTATGGAGGCCATGGTATTGTTGGAGGTCAAATTCCATTAGGAGCAGGTATTGCTTTTGGTGATAAGTATCATGGAAGTGATGCGGTTACATTATGCTGTTTTGGTGATGGTGCAGCAAGACAAGGTTCGCTTCATGAAACGTTTAATTTAGCCATGTTATGGAAGCTACCGGTTGTTTTCGTTTGTGAAAACAATGGCTATGCTATGGGAACTTCTGTAGAACGTACGGCAAACCATACGGATATTTGGAAACTTGGCCTAGGATATGAAATGCCTTGCGGACCCGTAGATGGCATGAACCCAATTAAAGTTGCAGAAGCTTTTGATGAAGCAATTCAACGCGCTAGACGTGGAGATGGTCCAACATTTTTGGAGCTAAAAACTTATCGTTACAGAGGGCATTCTATGAGTGATGCGCAACATTACAGAACCAAAGATGAGGTAGCTGAATACCAGAAAATTGATCCGATTACACAAGTAAAAGATATTATTCTTGCTGAAGGCTATGCCACTGAAGCAGATATCAAGAAAATTGATAAACGTGTGAAGGACTTGGTTAGTGAATGTGAGAAGTTTGCAGAAGAGTCACCATATCCTGAAAAAAATGTGATGTACGATGCAGTTTACGAACAAGAAGATTATCCATTTATACAACATAAACTATAAACAATGGCTGAAATTATAAACATGCCACGTTTAAGCGATACCATGGAAGAGGGTACTGTTGCTACGTGGTTGAAGCAAGTTGGAGATAAGATTGAAGAAGGTGATATCCTTGCTGAAATTGAAACAGACAAAGCCACAATGGAGTTCGAATCGTTTCACGAAGGCACCTTATTACATATTGGTGTTCAAGAAGGTGAAACAACCAAAGTAGATGAGCTTTTAGCTATTATCGGCGAGGAAGGTGAAGATATTTCAGATTTGTTAAAAGGAGATTCTAAAGCCAAAAAAGAAGCGGATACATCTGAATCTGCGGATACAGACGAGGACGATTCTGAAAATGATTCAGAAGATAAATCTAACGATGAGTCTGAAGATAATAACGTTGAAGATTCTACTAAAGACGATAGTAGTGAGGAAACTGAATTGCCAGAAGGTGTAACCGTTGTTACCATGCCACGATTAAGTGATACCATGGAAGAAGGAACCGTAGCTACCTGGTTGAAAAAAATAGGTGATACGGTAGAAGAAGGTGATATTTTGGCCGAAATAGAAACCGATAAAGCTACCATGGAATTTGAATCCTTTCAATCGGGAACCTTATTGCACGTTGGGCTTGATGAAGGAGAGTCCGCAAAAGTAGATGCGCTGTTGGCTATTATTGGACCAGAAGGTACTGATGTTTCCAATATTGCCAAAAACTTTAAAGCAGAAGGGACTTCCAAAAAGTTGGACAACCAGTCAGAAAAGCCAAAATCTGAAGAGAAAAAGGCACCAACATCAGATTCGAAAAAAGAAACAACTGCAGCTTCGGAAACCGTTGAGAAAACATCAAAGGAATCAACAGAAACTTCAGGACGTATATTTATTTCGCCATTAGCAAAAAAAATGGCTGAAGAACGTGGTATTGATATCTCACAAATATCAGGTTCTGCAGAAAATGGACGTATTGTAAAACGGGATATTGAAAACTACAAACCTAAAGCAAGCACGTCTTCTTCAGTTGGTAAATTTGTGCCTACAGGCGAAGAGGATTTTGACGAGGTGAAGCATTCGCAAATGCGTAAAGTTATTGCTAAACGTTTAGCGGAATCTAAATTTACAGCGCCTCATTACTATTTAAACGTGGAGTTCGATATGGAAAATGCTATTGCGTTCCGTACACAATATAACTCATTACCAGAGACTAAAATTTCTTTTAATGATATTATTGTCAAAGCGTGTGCATTGGCCTTAAAGAAACATCCGCAAGTAAACTCGCAATGGTTTGATGATAAAATGAAATTAAATAATCATGTTCATATAGGTGTAGCTGTTGCGGTTCCAGACGGATTGGTAGTGCCTGTGGTTCGCTTTGCTAATGAACAATCTTTACCGCAAATTGGAGCCGCTGTAAAAGAGTTTGCTGTGAAAGCAAAAAACAAAAAGCTGACACCTCAAGAAATGGAAGGTAGTACCTTTACCATTTCAAATTTAGGCATGTTTGGAATTGAAAGTTTTACATCTATTATCAATCAACCAAATTCAGCTATTTTATCGGTTGGAGCAATTGTTGAGAAACCTGTTGTCAAAAATGGCCAAATAGTTGTAGGAAACACCATGAAATTAACAATGGCTTGCGACCATAGGACAGTTGATGGTGCAACGGGATCAGAATTTCTATTGACTTTAAAAGGATATATTGAGAATCCAATTACCATGTTAGTGTAATTGAAAATTAAAAAGACCTTTATATATTTACAAAATCCTGCTTATAACCTAGCAGGATTTTTTTATATTTAAACCATAATCATATCACCCTTATTTTTAAGGTAAAAACCCGTTTTATTTATATGAAAAATCTCATCTTATTATTTGTTGTCATCAGTATATTTAGTTGTAAAGCAAAACAAGAAAATCAGCAAACTGTAACTGTTGAAAATGTTGTAATTACATCCAATGAGGTAAAAGAAACCGTTTCTTTTTTGGCTTCTGATGCCCAAATGGGTAGAGGAACAGGTAGTAACGGAATTAAAGTTTCTGCAAATTATATTGAAAAACAACTAAAAGAATTTGGGGTTAGACCTTATTATGAAACATATCGTGACGATTTTAAAGTCGGCGAATTGGACGCCTATAACGTGGTTGGTTTTCTAGAAGGTACAGATGCAACACTAAAAAAAGAAATCATTATTATTGGTGCCCATTATGACCATATTGGAACCAAGGCAAAAATGGTTGAAACTGATTCAATTGCAAACGGAGCAAATGATAATGCGGCAGGAACCTCTGCGGTTTTAGCCATGGCTCGTTATTTTGGCGCTAAAAAAACAAATAAACGTAGTTTTATGTTTGTGTTATTTTCTGCAGAAGAAATGGGGTTATTAGGGTCTAAACATTTAGCTAAAAGACTTAAAGATGAAAATGCCAATTTATACACGGTTGTGAATATGGAAATGATTGGAGTTCCTTTTAAAGATCGTGAATATGTAGCCTTTTTAACAGGTTATGGAAAATCTAACATGGCAGAAAAAATTAATGATTACATAGGTTCCAATTTTTTAGGAGAGTCAGAAGTGGCTAAACAGTACAATTTGTTTAAAGCATCTGACAATTATCCGTTTTATGAAATGTTTAAAATGCCAGCACATACCATTTCATCTTGCGATTTGTCTAATTATGATTTTTACCATCATGTAGATGACGAAATTGATAAGTTAGATTATGATCATATGGCTCGCTTAATTAACCAACTCATTCCTGGTATTGAAAAAATGAGTAATACAGTAACCAAAGAAATTCAAATGACTAATGAGTAAACACGTTATAATTACCGGTACAAGCAGAGGTATCGGTTTTGAATTGGTTAAATTGTTTTCAGAACAAGGTTACAAAGTTTTGGCGCTTTCTAGAAATGAGAAACCCATTTCAGATTTAAAACTGACTCACGTTACGGCATTGCCATTTGACCTATCTAGAAAAACGGATTTTCATAAGATTGAGACGTTCATAAAAAATGAATGGAAACACGTCGATATTCTTATAAATAACGCAGGAGCAATTCTTAATAAGCCATTTTCAGAAACAACAATGGATGATTTTGAATTTGTTTATAAAACCAACGTCTTTGGTGTAGCGGAAATGACACGAATTGTTTTACCTTTTATGAGAAACCCTAGTCATGTTGTAACTATCAGTTCTATGGGTGGCGTTCAGGGTAGTATGAAATTCCCAGGATTGGCAGCATATAGTTCAAGCAAAGCAGCTGTTATTACACTTACCGAATTGTGGGCTGAAGAATATAAAGAAACTAAAATAGCTTTTAATGTTTTAGCATTAGGTGCTGTTCAAACCGAAATGCTTGCAGAAGCTTTTCCAGGGTTTGAAGTGCCAATGACACCAAAATCGATGGCTGAATATATTTATAATTTTGCCGTAACAGGGTGCAAACACTTTAATGGAAAACTATTGCAAGTGTCTAATTCTACGCCATAAAATTCATGATATCAGAATATTGAGCGTTTTGTTTAACGTTTAGTTAAGAACTTTTCTTACTTAAAATACCATTGAAAGTAATTATTTGGCACTTGGTAGAATATATTTTTAAATAATAATAAATAGTGTTTCTTTTGATTAAAATATTAATCATTATGAGGAAGAATCAACTATTCAAAGGTTTATTACTAAACCTGATTTTAATGACTTGTGCACTACAATCTACAGCACAAGTTTTTCAACGAGCAGAAGCGGTTTCAGGTTTAGGAAACCTTGAACAAAATAGTGGTGTTGCTGTAGCGGATTATGATGGAGATAACGTTATGGATATTTTTGTTGTAGCTGAAGCTATTGATGTAAACGGTATTGAACGCACACATAGTAAATTATTTAGAAATAATAATGATGGTTCATTTACGGATGTAACAGTAGCAGCAGGTTTAAACAATATGCTCATTACAGACTACAGTCAAAATGGTGTGTTTTATAGTTTTGATGGATTTAAACAAGGTGCTTTCTGGGGTGATTACAATAATGATGGCTTCCCAGATTTATTTATTACTAACACTTTTAATGTTTTACTATACCAAAACAATGGTGATGGTACATTTTCTAACATAACCGCATCAGCAGGTTTCAATTTGGCAACCACTTGTCAATATATGGGAGCTACTTGGTTTGATTATGATAACGATGGTTTTTTAGATATTTATATTAATGATTGGGGAGGTTGTTCTACAAACCTTCTATACCATAATAATGCCGATGGAACATTTACAGATGTAACAGCTGCAACAGGAATTGCGGAGGTTACTGCAAGGCAAAGTTTTACTGCCATGCCATTCGATTTTAATGATGATGGTTTTATGGATTTATATGTTAGTAATGATTTTGATGAATTAAATTATTTATACATAAATAATGGAGGTGTAAGCTTTACGGAACAAGCAAATGCTGTTGGCTTAGATAATAATTTTGACGACATGGGGATTTCCATGGGTGACTATAATAACGATGGTTTTTTCGACTTTTTTATTACTGGTATTGATCAAACGGCTTTATTTACAAACTCGGGTGTTAACACATTTACTGAACAAAGCTTAACTAACAATATAGCTGGAAATGGATGGGCCTGGGGAAACACATTTGCAGATTTTGATTTGGATGGTGATGAAGATTTATTTATTGCTAATGGTTATACCTTTGAAAATAGAAATGCAGAATACAACGTTTATTACAAGAACAAATATGTTGAAGGAAATAATAACTTTGAGAATGCTACCATAGCCTCTAATCTTCACGACCTTACAATTAGTATTGAAGCATTAGATTTTGATTATGACAATGATGGAGATTTAGATTTATACCTTACTAACAGTGATATTACTTCTTTTCTTTATGAGAATTCCACATTAAATGTAGGCGATCCAAATCCTGTACATTTCTTTAAATTATCATTAGAAGGTACTACTTCCAACAAAAGTGCAATAGGTACTCAAGTAACGATAACAACAAATTCTGGAACATTTGTACGATACTTTAATGGTGTTGGGTTTTTAGGACAAAGTATGAAGCCTGTGCATTTTGGATTAAATTCAGATACGCAAATCAGTGATGTAACCATAAAATGGCCTTCTGGACTTGTAGAATCATACCAAAATATTGCTGCGGATTCTCATTTTAAAGCAACTGAAGGCGTGGGAATGGTGGATTTAATGATAGCGCCAAGTGTTAAAATATTTGGGTGTACCGATCCAACGTCCTGTAATTACAATCCATCTGCAACTGTAGATGATGGTTCATGTACATATTTAGCTTCCGATGTTATAACAGGAGCTACCACTGTTGGATTTTTAGATGAAGAAATTTATACCTATCCATTGTCAGATCCTGGCTCTACACTTTCTTGGACTGTTACTGGAGGAGAATTAGTTAGTGGTCAAGGTACTGGTAGTCTTGTTGTAAAATGGGGAATTAACGATACCGGAAAAATAACAGTAAAAGAAACGAGTTCGTTATGTTCAAGTCCAATTGTTGAATTGGATGTTGATATCGTTATTTATGAAACACCAGATAACGTGTCCATAGCAAGACTTTGGAATGAGGCTCTTTTAGAAGCTATCCGAAAGGATTTTGCAAGACCTACCGTTCATGCAAGGAATTTATTTCATTCTAGTGTTGCTATGTATGATATATGGGCAATTTATGATAAGATTGAAAACCCAGGAAATGGTCAACACGCAGATCCTTATTTAGTTGGAAATACCGTTCATGGTTTTAGTAGTACGTTACAGGCATTTACACCCTTGGAAGGAAATACTGCATCGGTTAATAAAGCCGTAAGTTATGCTATGTATAGATTATTAACTCATAGATTTCAAAATTCACCAGGTGTTTTTCAAACCCAGCAACGCTTCAATTTCTTAATGGATCAATTAGGTTATAGCACAGGAGTCACATCAGTTGATTATACAACTGGTAATGCCGCTGAATTAGGGAATTACATTGGTCAAATTTTAATAGATTACGGAAATTCTGACGGAGCAAGAGAGGCAACCGGTTACGATAATGCTTATTATGAGCCTGCCAATCCACCTCTAGCACCAGCTTATGAGGCTGTTTCTCTAATTAATCCTAATCGTTGGCAGTCTTTAAGTTTAGATACTTATATCGATCAAAGTGGGAATTTAATTGATGGCGATGTCATAAATTTTTTAAGTCCAGAATGGGGAGATGTTATGCCATTTGCTATGACAGATGGTGATAAAGAAACATTTCAACGTGATGGCGATAATTATAATGTGTATCACAATCCTGCCAACCCACCATATATTGATAATACCAATACAAGTGCTTCTAGTGAGGCATATAAATGGAATTTTTCTATGGTGTCTGTTTGGGGTTCTCATTTAGATCCTACGGACGGTGTGATGTGGGATATTTCTCCTGGAGCAATTGGAAATACGCCTATTTCTGCGTTTCCAACAGATTATACGCAATACCCTACTTTTTACAATCGAGTTAGTGGCGGCGATCCTGGAACTGGCCGAAGTTTAAATCCTGTTACTAATCAGCCGTACCAGCCGCAAATGGTGCCGCGAGGAGATTATACACGAGTGTTGGCAGAGTTTTGGGCGGATGGTCCAGATTCTGAAACGCCTCCAGGACATTGGTTTACGTTGCTGAATCACGTTTCAGATCATCCATTACTTGAGAAAAGATTTAATGGTTCTGGAGCCATCTTAGAACCTGTAGAATGGGACGTGAAAGCTTATTTTATTCTAGGTGGTGCCATGCATGATGCGGCAATTACAGCGTGGAGTATTAAAGGGTGGCATGACTATATTCGTCCAATTTCAGCTATTCGTTATATGGCCGATTTGGGTCAAAGTTCAGACGATCAGCTACCAAGTTACAACCCACAAGGTATTAAATTGGAGCCTGGTTTTATAGAACTTGTAGAATCTGGAGATCCACTAGCAGGTGGGTTCGATCAAAATGTTGGTAAAATTAAACTATACTCTTGGAGAGGTCACGATTTTGTTAGTAACACAAATACAGATACAGCTGGTGTTGGTTGGATTTTATCGGAAGACTGGTGGCCATACCAAAGACCATCATTTGTTACACCGCCATTTGCTGGTTTTGTTTCTGGACACTCTACTTTTTCAAGAGCTGCTGCCGAAGTTATGACGCTAATTACGGGAGATGAATATTTCCCTGGTGGAATGGGTGAGTTTGTAGCTCATAAAAATGAATTTTTAGTTTTTGAAGAAGGGCCTTCTATGGATATTACACTGCAATGGGCAACCTATCGGGATGCATCGGATCAATGTAGTTTATCAAGAATTTGGGGTGGAATTCATCCGCCAGCTGATGATATTCCAGGGCGTATTATTGGAGAAACTATTGGTGTTGAAGCTTATAACTTTGCAATTCCTTATTTTGATGGTTCTACGTTAGGTGTTGATAGTTTTGCTTTTAATTCGTCAACAATATATCCTAATCCAGTAGCTTCAGGCGGAACTATTAATATTACTTACGCTAACCCTGATGATAATTATAAATTATATGATGTAAGCGGTCGTGTTATCACTATTACAAACACGCAATACGATGGTTATAGTGGTAGTGCTAGAGTTACTATCCCTGAAACCACCGCAAATGGTGTTTACATCTTATCAGGAAACAATTTCTCACAAAAAATAATAATTAGTGGAAACTAATAAACTGAATTTATTATAAACTTACATAAGGCTGCGTTATCGCAGCCTTATGTGTTTTTAGAGTACGTTGAACTATAAATAGCAAATACTTTTTATTGTTAAACCTGCTTGTGATTCTTTAAAAAATCATAATTTCGCATTTTAAATTTTAGGTTATGCCACAGACAACAAACACCATATTAATGATTCGTCCAGTTCATTTTAGAATGAATGAACAAACGGCTGTAAATAATTACTTTCAGGAAGAGTTAGATCTTAAAAATGCTGAAATTAATCGTCAAGCACAAGAAGAGTTCGATGCATTCGTTGAAAAATTAAGAGCAGTAGGCGTTTCCGTTATTGTGGAGGATGATATCGAGTCTTTAGATGCTCCAGATTCCATTTTTCCCAATAATTGGGTTAGTTTTCACGAAAACGGTGATGTGGCATTGTATCCTATGTTTGCTGAAAACAGACGCGTTGAAAGACGTGAGGATTTATTTTTACGTTTAGAGGAAGAAGGCTTTATCATTAATAATATAATAGATTATACAGAAGCTGAAAATGAAGGGGTTTTTTTAGAAGGTACTGGAAGTTTATTGTTAGATAGAATTAATAAAAAAGCATATTGTGCACTTTCTGCAAGAGCTAACGAAGATTTATTTATAGAGTTTTGTGAAGATTTTGATTATGCACCTTTTTTATTTACGGCCAACCAAACAGTAGATGGTAAACGCTTACCAATTTATCACACAAATGTCATGATGTGTCTAGCCGAGAAATTTGCTGTGATCTGTTTAGATAGTATTGATGATAAAAAAGAGCGTAAATTAATTGTTAACAGTTTAAAAGAAGACGGTAAAAGTATTATAGCAATTTCTGAAGCTCAAATGCATCATTTTGCAGGAAATATGTTGCAGGTACAAGGACATTCAAACCAGCGTTATTTAGTAATGAGTCAAGCAGCTCATAAAAGTTTAACAGCGGCACAAATTGCTGAAATTGAAAAATACTGTCCAATTTTGTCTAGCTCTTTGGAAACGATTGAAACCTGTGGTGGCGGAAGTGCACGTTGTATGATGGCTGAAGTTTTTCTACCAAAGGCATAGCCTTACTAGACTAATGGGTTTGATTTAGGTAACTCAATATAAAATGTGGTGCCCTTATTTAAGATGCTTTCCACCCAAATTTTACCATGATTAAGGTCTACTAATTCTTTACAGATTGTTAGTCCTAAACCAGTTCCTTTTTCATTGCTGGTTCCTACAGTTGTAAACGTACTATTCTTAAATAGTTTGTCAATATTTTCAGGCGCTATACCAACACCAGTATCTGAAATACTAATTATAGATCGTCCATTGCTAATTTGGTTAGCAACCGTTATAGTGTCTCCTGGCTTACTAAACTTAATGGCATTGGTTAGTAAATTCTGAATAACAATTTCAATCATACTTTGATCTGCATAAACAAAATCATGTAAAGTATGGTTTACTAGTGTTATTCCTTTTTTCTCTATTTTTTGTTCTAGTAAATGTGTTTTTTCCTCAAAAACTTCTTGAATATCAAATAAACTAGGGTTAGACTCTAACGATTGCATTTGAGATTTAGACCAGTTTAATAAGTTGAAAAGTAATAATGATGCATTATTAGCATTTTCACTTAATTCTGGAATCAATGAGTTAAATTCTGATTGTGTCAGCGAGCCATCATTTAATAAATCAATAAACCCTTTAATAGAGGTTAAGGAGTCTTTTAAATCATGTGAAACAATTGAGAACAAACGATCTTTTACTTTATTGATATCCTCAAGATGTTTTGTCTGTTCTAAAATAGCAGCATTTTGTAACTCTATTTTCTGATTTTTTTCTTCTAAATCTCGGGTATATTTTAAACGACTATTTCGTTTTGAATAAACTAAAACAAAAAACGTAAGTACAATGGCAAAAACAGCTAACAGTAAATAAAAAACAAGTTTTAAATCGTTGAGTTTTTTCTCGTTTTCAAAATTTTCTTGTTTATGTTGCTCTAAAATACTGGATTCAACAGATTTACTTATAGCATTAATTTCTGTTAAAGACGGTAGGTTAGAAGTGGTTTCCACTTTAGGAGGTAGATTTTCTAATTCAATTTTTCTTTTAAGATTGTAATAATTTCGTTGCCATTCAAAAGCGCGTTCGTAGTTTCTATTTGTTGAATCTAAAACGGTCATTAATCTATAGTTTATTAATAACTGTTGGTCGTTTTTTAAAGATTTAGCAATATTAGCCGCTTCTGTCAACTGAATTTCAGCACTGGTTGTTCTATTTTGTTGTAAATTAAGTTTTCCTAAATTGTTAAGCGAAATTAATAAACCTAACTGATTGTCAGTTTGCCTGTTTAATTTTAAACCTTCTAATAAATAATTAGCAGCAATATCATAATCTTTAAATTGAAGATATTCTCCTCCCAAACGTGGTAAAATTTCACCTTTAAGCGAGTCATTTTCAACATTTAAATCTCGAAGCACTTTTTCGTAATAATCAATTGCTTTTCGGTTTTCCTTTTCAAGGGAATAAAGTTCGGCTAGCTTTTTATGGGTTGTAATAATGCCTGATTTGTCATTTAATCCCTTTTCTATTTCAAGACGTTTTAAATTAAATTCAATTGCTTTCGAGCGGTTGTTAATATGCTCATAGGCATTGGCTAAATTTTTATAAGCGGAACATAATTCTTTTTTTAGGCCTCGCTTTTCTAATTCAATAATAGCAGATAATGAATATTGTAGTCCTTTATTATAATTACCACGAGCAATCTCTATTAAACCAATGCTGTTATTCACTTTCGCAATGTTTAAAGTATCTTTTAAGGTAATAAATAAGTCTTTAGACTTTGTATAGTTGTCTATGGCATTAATATAGTCTCCTTTTTCAGCAAATATTAGTGCTTTGTAATAGGTTATTTCGGCATTTCCTTTTTGATAATTTAAGGCATTGGAAAGTTTTTCACTTTCGGAAATAAATTTTAAAGATTTAGCATATTCTTTACTATTGTAAAGCGATTTGATAAGCTTTAAAGAAGTTTCAACTTTCGAGGTGTCAGATTTTTGAAAGGCTAATTGTATAGTAAGGCTATCCTGCTCTTTTGTTTGGGAAAAACAAATAAAAACAGAAAGAAATAATAATAAAGTTATTAATTGCCTCATACAATTATAAGCTGCAAAATGCAGTATAAACAAGCCTTATTAAGTTCTTGAGATACAACGTTAAAGCAGGTAATGTGTTAGTTAGTTTAAAAGCCCATTAATTTGGGATCAATAGCATTTACTTCACAAAAATTGGCAAAAGAGTTATAAAATGCTAATTTTTAGGTTTTAATACCAATAAATTAGTTGAAATGAACAATGTCATTTTAACTGAAAAACACCTGTCCGACTAACGGTAATTATCTTGGAATAACGACACATTTGTCGATGAAATGCACGCGTGGTCTTGTCGTTTTTAGGGTTGGTTTTAAACCGATTTATTAAAATGTTACGACCAATTTTTTAAAATCGTAAAAACCTGAATTTTAGGCTTAAAATAACTAAAGGTGAAATCCAATATTAACACCACATTAATAATTCTAAATAAAAATATCCTGTATAACTTGTATTAAAATAGTATCTTTGCACTCTTAAAAATGAAAAAATGAATCTTCAAGAAACCCTTTCAGAATCTGTAAAACAAGCGGTAAAATCAATTTATAATGTAGCTATTTCTTCAGTAGAATTTCAAGCAACTCGTAAAGAATTTCCTGGCGACATAACAATTGTTGTTTTTTCTATGCTGCGCGAAGTTAAAGGCAACCCGACTCAAATTGGTGAGCAAATAGGTCAGTTTTTAAAAGATAATCTGGATGTTGTTACAGGTTATAACGTGGTTAAAGGGTTTTTAAATGTTGAAATTAATGAAGCCTATTATCTGAATTTCTTCAATAATATGGCTCAAAAACATAATTTTGGTTTTGTTACTCCAAATGAAGAAGCTAAAGCCATAATGGTTGAATATTCGTCTCCAAACACCAATAAGCCTTTGCATTTAGGTCATATACGAAATAATTTATTAGGATACAGTGTTTCAGAAATTTTAAAAGCATCAGGAAAAAAAGTTTATAAAACTCAAATAATTAACGACCGTGGGATTCATATATGTAAGAGTATGTTGGCTTGGGAGCGTTTTGGGAATGGCGAAACTCCAGAATCTTCTGGTTTAAAAGGCGATAAGCTGGTAGGGAACTACTATGTAAAGTTTGATAAAGAATATAAAAAGGAAATTGAAGTTCTCATTAATCAAGGGAAAACGGAAACCGAAGCCAAACAGGAAGCACCAATATTAATAGAAGCGCAAAATATGCTTCTTAAATGGGAAGCAGGTGATGAAGCGGTTGTTGCCCTTTGGAACAAGATGAATGGTTGGGTTTATAGCGGTTTTGAAACAACTTATCAAAATCTAGGTGTAGATTTTGATAAACTGTATTATGAAAGTGAAACCTATTTACTAGGGAAAGAATTTGTAGCCGAAGGATTAAAAACAGGTGTTTTTTACAAAAAAGAAGATGGGTCCGTTTGGTGTGATTTAACAGATGATGGTCTTGATGAAAAAATTGTTTTGCGCGCAGACGGAACAGCCGTTTATATGACGCAAGACATTGGAACAGCCATTCAGCGTGTTAAAGATTATCCAGATGTTGGCGGTATGGTTTACACAGTTGGTAACGAACAGGATTACCATTTTCAAGTTTTATTTTTAATATTAAAAAAATTAGGTTTTGATTGGGCTAAAAATTTATTCCACTTAAGTTATGGTATGGTGGATTTGCCAAGTGGAAAAATGAAAAGCCGCGAAGGAACGGTTGTGGATGCTGACGATTTAATGCAAGACATGACAGATACTGCCGAAGAAATTTCAAATGAACTTGGAAAGTTAGATGGTTACTCTGAAAATGACAAACAGGACCTTTATAAAACCATTGGTTTGGGAGCTTTAAAATATTACATTTTAAAAGTAGATCCTAAAAAACGTATTTTATTCGACCCTAAAGAGTCTGTAGATTTTCAAGGTAATACAGGACCTTTTATTCAATATACTTATGCGCGAATTCAAGCTATTTTAAGAAAAGCAGATTTTAAGTATTCCGAGCCTATTACCACTATTTCGTTGCACGAAAAAGAACGCGACCTTATTAAACATATAGAATTATTTCCTGAAGTTATTCAAAATGCGGCAACTAATCATAGTCCGGCATTAATTGCAAACTATATTTATGATTTGGTAAAAGGTTTTAATTCCTTCTACCAGAATGTGTCAATTCTTGGTGCTGATTCAGAAAATGAAAAGGTTTTCCGAGTTCAATTGTCGCAGTCTGTTGCACGAATTATTAAAAATGGCTTTGGTTTATTAGGGATTCGGGTTCCTGAACGTATGTAAACTGCTTTTTTATAACTGATTATAAAAAGTTTTTCATTTTTGTGCTATATTTATAGTATATACCAAGTATGTGAAACTTTTAGTCTTTTTCAAAACACTTAAACGTTGTGCTTTAGTCCTGTCATTTTGTGGCATGTTCAATAATTGCTCTTTATTAAAAATTGAAACGGCTCAAGAACCTCTCTCAAAACAAGAGCTTAATATGCGTTTGCTAACGCAATCGTTAGTTACAGAGGCTACAAACCGTGTTGAATTTGCTGCAGATAGTATTATATCTACAACCGCCAATACTAATTTGCAAAAGCTGGCCTATCGTTGGAAAATTGAAACCTTAAATACCTTTAAAAATACGGCTTTTCAGAGTTCGCCTAAACTGTCTTTAATGGATACGTGGACCTATATGTTACAAGTGCGTAATTTTATGAAAACAAGCGCAGCACATGACTATTTTGGCGATTATACAGACTATGTCGCTCAAGTTGCTCAAGAGAATGTTGAGGATATTGAAAAAAAAGCACGGCAGTTTTTTACATCAGAAGCGTTCTTAAAACATCAAGATTTTGCTTCTAAATTTGCAGCTGATAATCCAATTTCAAGTGCTAATTTAAAGCATAATCCAGTGCGATCAGCTTATGTGGAGTTCTTGAAAATGCCAGATAGTTTGGCGTTTACAACTGTTGGATCCCTGTCGGAAGTCATGACAAATTTTTCAGATAAACTCACGTATTCAACTGATGCTGCTGGCAAACAATTTAAATGGAATACCGAATTAATACTGAAAGAAAAAGGATTTGATTCCGTGCAGATAAAAGATGTGATGGCAACCGTTGAAATGAAAATAGATAGGTTAAGTGATATTGCCGAGAATACGCCTGACAAATTACATGTAGCTTTAAAATCTTTTTCAACTGATATGCGGAACCTGTTTTACGCTCTTAATTCTGAAATAGGTCTGGTTAGTGAGCGAATGGCTCTAGAACGTCAGGCTATTGATACAATTATAAGGCGTGAACGGATAGCTCTAGACAGTATTATTTTAAGAGAACGTAAAGCTGTAGCTTTTGAAGCTAGTGAAATATCTGTGAGAGTTGTTGATGAAGCCATGATTCATGTAAAAGATTTAACAGGAACAATTTTATTTTATATTGTGCTGTTGTTTGCTGTTTTACTCTTCCTACCGTTTCTATTAGGCTATTTTGCTGGTAAAATTCATCAAAAAAATAAGCATCAAAAGCAAAAAGACTAAAACACTAAAAGGATACACGAAATGATAAATTGGGAGTTAAACCTAAAGCGACATTTTCTACTTGAATTGCATGGTTATTGCTGTCCATGATATAATAACTGTTAACGATATTTTCGGTGTCAAAAATGTTCCAAATAGAAGCGCCAACTTGGGCCTTGGTGTCTTTTGAAAGTTTAAAATCATAGATGGCTGATACGTCTGTTCGCCAATAATCTGGTAAATTTTCGGCATTGGGTGCTTCATAAATTAAAACGCCATTGGCTTCCGTTTGAGTATTATTTAAAATAGTATTTGGCCTTCCTGAATGCCAATTCATACCCATAGCTAATTTCAAACGATTTAAAGTATAGGTTCCAGAGATATTCAATTGGTGCTTAATATCTACATTGTTTGGAAATTTGTTACCACCAAATAAGTCTAAAAAAGTATAGTTGTTTTTACTGTAGGAATAACTCAACCAGGTACTAAAATTTTCAAATTGTGTATTAATTAAGAAGTCCAATCCGGTTATAGTATATTCTCCAATAGAGTTGGTGTATTGAAATTGATTTTGAAATCCTTGACTTCGGGAAGTAATACCGTCAACTTGTTTTAAGTAAGCCTCTAGGCTAATCACTAATTGGTTTTTGTTATAATGAATTCCTGTTGATATTTGTTGGCTTTTTATTACCGGAATATCGTTATTGTTGGCTAGAATCCAACGTTTTTTTTCTATCCCTAAAAAATCGTTTTGCAAATCAATAATTTGAGATGTCGTTTGGCTTTTAAGTTCAGCCAACACTTCAACTCTAAAGTTTTTAGCAATTATTTGATTGAAGCTCAAACGTGGCTCAAAATAAAAATCTGAAAATTTTTCAATGTAATTGGCTCGAAAACCAAACCGAGCACGAGTATTTCCAGATTTCGATTTATAACTTAACTCGTTGTAAAAACCGTGTGTTCGGAGTACTTCTTTTATGTAGCGCCTAAAATTGGGGTTGGTAACGTCCTCTAAATTGCTAATGCCAACTTCAGAATACTGGTAACCGCCTTCATAATTCAATTGTTCATCTACATTAAAAAGTAATTGGGCTTTTAAACTTCCGTCTTTAACATTGTTTTCTTGAATCAATTCTTGATTGTTGCTCAAGTCCATATGTTCAGCATACAAATCGTATGTGGAAAAGTAGGCTTGAAATGATGTTTGTAATTTAGAGGTCCAATTTCTAGTGTATCTGCTATTAACAGCCAAACTACCTTGAGTAAGTTGGCTGTTTGAAATTGTATGGCTGTTATTAACTGTTGCCGTTTCTTTGTAGTCTAAATCGTTATCAATGTTTAAAAAACTGATTTCTAATTTATCATTTTCAGAAATATCATAAATCAGTTTGGCAGAAACATCATAAAAATAGAATTCTTCAGAATTGGTAATTACGGTCTCCGTTGGATTTGATAAATTGGAATCTTGAAAAATTCGTTTAAAGTATTGTTTGTAAGTTGGCGTGTTAAAAACATCCGTCAATGAGCGTCTACCAGCAAATTGTAAACCTATTTTTTCTGAAATAGGAATAACTGCAAAAGCATCAGTTGCTAGCATATTAGCGCCAATACCAACTTCTAAATCTTTTGAGATGGTATTGGAATTATACATATCTATAATTCCTGAAACACCATCGCCAAATTGCGCACTAGATCCATTTTTTGAAATTAAAACACGATCAATTAATGATGGATTAAAAGCAGAAATCAATCCAAAAAAATGCCCTGATTGGTACATTTTAATGCCATTCCAAAGTATGAGATTTTGATCGTTTGTACCACCACGAATATTTAAATTAGAAACGCGTTCGTCAATACTGGTAATTCCTGGTAAGGCTTGAATGGTTTGTAAGATGTCTGGTTCTATCAAACCAGGTAAAATCCCAAATGATTTTAATTGAATATGAGCAGTTCCATTGGTTTGTATTGAAAGCCCTTCAGTTAAATAATTATTGATTAGCACTTCATCTAAATATTGAGTTTTGGTAATGTCTGAAAACGCAATAGGTCTAACAGCATAACTGTTTTCTGATATAGCCTCAAAAATTAACTGTGTCTCGGCTTCTAAATAGGCTATGAGTCTTGCCTTTGAAATATTTTTGATGGGTGGAATTAGAACCTTTTGGGCAATTGTTGTATCTGCATAAGAAAACGATAATTGGTATTCTTGCTCAATACTTTGTAAGATGAGTTGTAAAGGTTGCTTTTTGGGCGTGATTTTTTGTGCTTGAAGCTTTCCAAACACGCCCAAAAAGCAACAAATAAATATGAATAAGTAGCTATTTTTCATGCAATACAATCAATCCATTTTCTTTTTTGGTGTATTTTATGTTTAGCGGTAATGTAATGGCTTTGAGAGCCAAATCTAAATCATCGTGAACAAATTTTCCTGTAAACAATACCGATGTATTAATGGTTTTTGCATCTAATTTTTGTTTGTAATGTCGTTCCCATTCATTTAAAACAAATTTGTATGGCATACTTTTAAACTGACTTTCGTTGTGTAACCAAGCGGGATTTGCGCTGTTTTCTTTTTCTTGAGCAATGAATTCTCCATCTAGAATTAAAAATTGATCGCCTGGTTTTAAAACCAAATTTTTATCTTCAGTTGTAACCTGTACAGAACCTTCATAACAAACTACTTCAAAAATATCGTTCCTATTTTCTACTAAAAATTGAGTTCCTAAAACGGTAATAGTTCCAAAGGATGTTTGGACGTTAAATTTGGAACCCTTTTCAACTTTAAAAAAGGCTTCACCATGCAATGTAAGTTCACGTTGGTTTTTCCAATTTTTTTTATTGTAGGTTATTTTGGATAATGCATTTAATGTTACTTGAGAATGATCTGGTAAATAAAAGGTTGTTTTATCTGCAGTAAGTGTTGATATGCTTGTGTCTAACGTTGAGGTATAGTAATAAACACTAAACGAAATGGCAAGTAAAGCGGCAATCCTTAAAATAGGTTTTAACCATTTTGTTTTTGATTTTGGCTTTTTAGAAATTTCTGCCGAAATGGTTTCAAAAGCAACCGACTCATCAAACGCTGGCGCTTTAAAATGCTTTAAACTTTCTGATAACTTAATGAGTGCGTCATAATCATCAAGTGCCTTAAACGCCTCCATCTCTTGAGGGTTTAAGTCGTCCCGTAACCATTTTTGTATGAGTTCGTCTCGATTCATAATTTACCTATTCATCTATATAACAAGTTCACAGTTGTTTTTCCTACCTTACTGGATCTGTTTTTTTAAATATCTTCAATATCTTTTCGTAATTGTTTTAAAGCTCCATAAATACGTTTTTCTACAGCTTTGGTTGAAATATCTAGCATAGCCGCTATTTCTTTGTGTTTTTTGCCTTCAATCCGGTTTAGTAAAAAGGCCACACGTTGTGCTTCGGTTAAATTTGATATTGCGTTTTGGAGTTTCTGCATATATTCACGCTCTTCTAAAAGGAATTCAGGCGTTTCATTTGTGGCGGATTTGGGCTTGATTTCTTGAAATTTTAAAACCACTTTTTGGTGTGCCACAGCATTCAACATTAAATTATTGGCAACCGTGAATAAATAGGATTTGGCTTTGGAAGGTTTAATATCCTTACAGTTTTTCCATAATTTTATAAACGCTTCTTGAACTTGATCCTGCGGATTTAAATGATTGCCAAATTTGTAATATAAAAAGTCGTGCAAGTTTTTAGCATGCGTTTTAAACAGCTTGGAAAACAACTGTTCCTGACAAATATTTTCATTTAAATCTTTAGACATTTTTTAGTTTCTGTCTGTAAATGTATAAAAAAAGATATGGCATGGTAGGAGTTTTTTAATTTAAACTGTTTTATAAGAAATGAGTCTAATTAAAACATTTATCATGAAACAATCAATCAAATGGATCTTCATACTTATAGGTATGCTATTTATTTCGCTAACCGCATGTCAAGACGAAGTAATTGAAGAAACTCCACCAAACGAACAGGAAATTATTCAGCCAGATTCCAATTTGGCAAATGCCATGAGAGGTGCTTCAGCAAACAATGGACGTGTTGATAACCTTCTAGATGGTTCCGATTGCTTTACAGTTAATTTACCAGTAACTATTGAAGCAAATGGCATAACACTAACCATTGAAGCTTTAGATGACTTGAGTCTTTTAGAAGCTATATTTGATGCTAGTAATACCGATGAAGATACCGTAGCGTTTTTATTCCCAATCACCATAATTCTTAACGATTATACAGAAATACAAATTGAATCTGTTGAAGCATTAGACGATTTTATAGAAACTTGTATTGCAGATGAAAACATTATAGAATGCGTTGATTTTGTATACCCAATTTCGTTTTCAATTTATAATACAGATTTTCAAGTTATCGATACAGTTGTCATTGAGAATGATTACGAATTATATATCTTTTTAGAAGGTCTAGAAAATGGTAATAATGGTGTTGTTTTAGCGAGTTTAAATTTTCCAGTTTCTTTAATGTACACTAACGGTGAAACTGTTGAGGTAACTAGTAATCAGGAAATGGAAGAGGCTATTAATGCAGCTAATGAAAACTGTTTCTATGACTGTGATCTTGATGAAGTTATTGAAAATTTACAAGAATGTCATTGGACAATGGCAGCTCACAGCGGTAACGATGATTATGTAGGTTTTGACTTTTATTTTAATGATAATAATTTATTACAGATTATTTATGGAACAAGCTCTTTAACGGTTGGTGGAAACTGGAATGTTTCAACTATTGATGAGCAAGTGGTATTAAACATATCGGGATTGACAGATTTTACGCCATTAGAAGGCGATTGGTTGGTAGAAACTTGTAGCGATGATCGATTAGTATTCACCCAACAAATAAACTCTGAAACGGTTGAAATGGTTTTAGAACAGGACTGTCAAGAATATCCTTTTAATTGTTTTGCCAATCAGACATTAACGATTTGTGATTTTGACAATGATGGAGTTGGAGTTTTTGAATTGGAAACATTGGTATTGGGCACTGTAACTTGTAATGTAGATTTTACACCAACATTTCATGTAACATTAGCCGATGCTGAAAATGGAGTAAATGCCATTGCACAACCCAACTCATTTTCTAATACTACAAATCCGCAAACTATTTATTTAAGAATAGAAGCTGTTAATGGCCAGTTTGAAGTTTTTGAAATCGGCTTGGAACTTGAAAACTGTAGTGCCAACTGTTTAGAATCAGACATTGATAACTATCTACAATCCTGTATTTGGAATGTGGTAAGTTATAATGGCGACGACCATTTAATTATGTATAATTTTGAATTTATATCAACTTCTGAAGTAGTAGTTACGGGTAATGGTTTAAATATAACAGCCAACTGGTCTACAACACAAACAGGTAGCAGTGTGGCGCTGGAGTTAAGTGGTGTTAATGGGCCAAATATTCAAGCGGTAAATGATTATTGGTTGATTATTGCATGTGAGGAGGATCGACTAGAAATGGTAAATGTTAATAACACCAATATGGTTATGGAGCGTGATTGTCCAGCATGTAATAATCCTGGGACTTTAACAAACGATTTAATAATCTACATGCCTTTTGGCGATGAGGTTCGAGACTTAATTAGTGGTGAAATAGTTCCTGGCTTTACATTTTTAACTGAAGATCGTGCTGGAAATGCCACTTGTGCGGTTTCATTTGATGGAACTTCAAACTTTTCCATTCCAGTAACAGCCCAAAACCAATTGGTTCAAGGTGATAATTTTTCAGTAAGTGTTTGGTTTAAAATGCAAAATGATGATTTAGGAAATTTTGAAACTATTTTCCAAAAAGGGAATGTAAACTCCGAAGGGTTTCAATTAGCGGTTTACGATTTAAACACGCCTTTAGTAAGCGATACAACAAATGGTTACGGGCTTTGGGATAACGATTGGAATGGTGAAGTGGATGTGCAATGGGAAAACACAGACTGGCATCATTTAGTAATAACTAGAGATTCCAACAACACCATTCGTTTATATCGCGATGGTCAATTGCGAAATATTGATGAAAATTCCAATTTTAATATAGATTCGGATCCCTTAAGTAATTATGTAGTGGGACAATTTTTTACAGGGCATTTAGATGACTTACGCGTGTACAAACGTACTTTAAGTCCTAATGAAGTTGGTGATTTGTATAATTTAGAAGCAGATTGTTTTCAATGTCTGTAACCAATTAGTTAATAGTTTTATTTTTAGTAGTAAAGAGCTGTCCAAATGAGGCAGCTCTTTTTTATGTAATTAAATATGAGCATCGCTTTATTAATAGCAATCAAATCATTAAATTTGCTTCTTTAAAATTTATAAGAAGTATGTTTAATAATTTAAGTGAAAAGTTAGATAAAGCGTTACACGTATTAAAAGGACACGGAAGCATTACAGAAGTTAACGTAGCCGAAACTTTAAAAGAAGTACGAAGAGCGCTTTTAGATGCCGATGTTAACTTTAAAATTGCTAAAGAATTTACCGTTCGTGTAAAAGAAAAAGCACTTGGACAAAATGTATTAACGACACTTCAGCCAGGCCAATTAATGGTTAAAATCGTAAAAGACGAATTAACCGAATTAATGGGTGGTGATGCCGAAGGGCTAAATTTATCCGGTGCACCAAGCGTTATTCTAATGTCTGGTTTACAAGGATCTGGTAAAACAACCTTTTCTGGTAAATTAGCCAATTTTCTTAAAAACAAAAAAACTAAAAAGCCTTTATTAGTGGCCTGTGATGTGTATCGTCCTGCAGCAGTTGACCAATTACACGTTGTGGGTGATCAAATAGGTGTTGAAGTTTATAGCGATAAAGGCAATACCGATCCCGTTGCTATAGCACAAGCTGGTATTGCACACGCAAAAGCAAATGGGCATAATGTGGTTATAATAGATACTGCTGGTCGTTTAGCGGTTGATGAGGCCATGATGACCGAAATATCTAATATTCATAAAGCCACTCAGCCACAAGAAACATTGTTTGTTGTTGACTCCATGACAGGGCAAGATGCAGTAAATACAGCTAAAGCCTTCAACGATGTCTTGAATTTTGATGGTGTAATTCTAACCAAGTTAGACGGAGATACACGTGGTGGAGCAGCTATTTCCATTAAATCTGTAGTTAATAAACCAATTAAGTTTATTGGTACAGGTGAGAAAATGGAGGCTATTGATGTTTTCTACCCTTCACGTATGGCAGATAGAATTCTAGGAATGGGTGATGTTGTGTCACTTGTTGAAAGAGCTCAAGAGCAATATGATGAAGTAGAAGCTAGAAAACTTCAGAAAAAAATAGCCAAAAACCAATTCGGTTTTGATGATTTCTTAAAGCAAATTCAGCAAATTAAGAAAATGGGTAATATGAAAGATCTTATCGGCATGATTCCTGGAGCTGGAAAAATGATGAAAGATATTGATATTGATGATGATGCTTTTAAAGGCATTGAAGCTATTATTCATTCTATGACACCTTTAGAACGCACAAACCCATCTGTTATTAATGCCAGTAGAAAAAAACGAATTGGAAAAGGATCAGGCACATCAGTCCAAGAGGTTAACCAACTATTAAAACAGTTTGACCAAATGGGTAAAATGATGAAAATGATGCAAGGAGGAAAAGGTAAAGCCATGATGCAGGCTATGAAAGGGATGAGGTAAAGCTCCTTGTCTTGCGGATATTCCTCACAATTGGGAAAGTTAAATAGTCAGCATGTAATGATAGCTGATTTTGTTTTTAGAAAATTTTACAGATATAATGTAGTATAGCTTTGCTTTGCGCCTTTGCGTTCTTGCAATAAAACAGTAATAATTATGGTCATACTAGACGGAAAAAAAGTAAGCAACGATATTAAAAATGAAATTGCAGACGAGGTTAAGAAGATTATAGCCAAAGGCGAAAAAGTCCCTCATTTAGCCGCTATTATTGTTGGTAATGATGGTGCTAGTTTAACATATGTTGCCAGTAAAGTGCGGGCTTGTGAGCGTGTTGGTTTTGAGTCTACCATGGTACGAATGTCTAATACCACAAGCGAAATTGAATTATTAGATAAAATTAAAGACTTAAACGAAAATCCGGATATAGATGGGTTTATAATCCAGTTACCACTTCCAGAGCAGATTGACACCCAAAAAGTATTAATGGCTGTCAATCCAGATAAAGATGTAGATGGTTTTCACCCTATGAATTTTGGAAAAATGGCTTTAGATATGTCTACCTTTATTCCAGCAACTCCCTTTGGAATTCTAGAATTATTAGACAGATATAATGTAGAAACTAAAGGAAAACATACCGTTGTTATTGGTCGTAGTCATATAGTGGGTCGTCCTATGAGTATCTTAATGGGTAGAAAAGGATTTCCGGGGAATTCGACAGTTACTTTAACGCATAGTCACACCAAAAATATTACTCAAATTACAAGTCAAGCAGATATTATTATTACCGCTTTAGGGCATCCTAACTATTTAAAAGCTGAAATGGTAAAAGACGATGCTGTTATTATTGATGTAGGAATTACACGGGTTCCAGATGATAATTCGCCAAAAGGGTACATCATAACAGGTGATGTAGATTTTGAAAATGTCAGTAAAAAGGCAAGCTACATAACACCTGTTCCAGGAGGTGTTGGCCCAATGACAATTGCCATGTTGCTTAAAAATACTTTGTTAGCAAGAGAAAGACACTTACAATAAAGACTTATATTGTAATATGTTTTTCGGTTTCTTTCTGACTTCATGCCTTGTAGAGCGTGTTACAATAGGTAGTTGGCAGCATGTTTTGCCAATCATTTTAGTTGCTAGTACAGCTATCTTACTGATTCGCGTTTCTAATCGTAAATTGAATCAGCAGAAAAAAATAAAAACATTTCAGTTTCTTGGAGCTTTGGTTTCGTTAACTGTTATTGCTTTTCACGTTTATCACATTCTTCTTGGTAATTATAATTTATCGGAAGATTTACCCTTATTTCTCTGCAGTTTTTTAGCTCTAATCATTCCATGTTTTACATACACTAGAAGGTATTGGATGTACGAAATTCTTTTGTTTTGGATTATTGCTGGAACCTTGCAAGGGGTTATTACACCCGATATTGCCAATGGCTTTCCTAGTTTAGATTATTTTAGATATTGGATTGTACATTTAGGATTGCTCACTATTATTTTTTATGCCACATTCGTATTGAAAATGCGACCAAAATTTAAAAGTGTTTTTAAGTCCTTCTTTGCACTTCAAATTTATGCCATTATCCTTATGGTTTTAAATAATGTGTTGGGAGCCAATTACTCTTATTTAAATAGCAAACCAGAATCCGCTTCTGCATTAGATTATTTTGGTGAGTGGCCTTACTATTTGTTGGTTATGGAAGTTATTCTAATTCCATTTTTCTTGTTAATATACTGGCCGTTTTATTTAACGCGTAAAAAGTAGGTGCTTACTATAAAATAGTACTTATAAGTCTGGATAATTAACCACAGATTTATTTAGCAAACAACTGATTCAAATCTTTGAAGGCTTTAAATTCTAGAGCATTTCCTGCTGGGTCATAAAAAAACATGGTTGCCTGTTCGCCTACTTGACCTTCAAAACGAATATAGGGTTCAATAATAAATTGGATGTTTTTAGATTTTAAATGTTTTGAAAACTCATGAAAATCATTCCAAGGTAAAACAACACCATAATGAGGTACTGGAACCGATTTTCCATCAACAGAATTCGTATGTATAGTCTCTTCTGATTTTGGTTTATAGTGAATAACTAATTGGTGACCAAAAAAATTAAAATCGACCCAGTGCTCACTGCTTCTGCCTTCTTCGCAGTTTAAAATATCACGATAGAAAACTCGGCAAGTCTCTAAATTATGAACAGGAATAGCTATATGGAATGGTGAAATAGTAGGCATAACGGTTATCTTCTAGATTGTTTTGGAGGGGTTTTGGATAAAAATGTTTTAGTGGAATCTTCAAGTAAACGTGTCAGTTCTGTTAACTCTGTTTTGGTAAATTCTCTGTATTTCCCAACAGGAACATCTAATTTAATGTTCATTATTCGAACACGTTTGAGTGTTTCAACCTCATAGTTGAGATATTCGCACATGCGTCTAATTTGTCTATTTAAGCCTTGGGTTAAAATAATTTTAAACTCATGTGTTCCTAGTTTTTCAACCTCACATTTTTTTGTTGTCTTGTCTAGTTCTTCTAAATAGATGCCTTTAGACATATGTTCAATAAACGTTTGGGAAATAGGTTTGTCAACAGTTACAATATATTCCTTTTCGTGGTTGTTGCTGGCGCGTAAAATTTTATTTACAATATCTCCATCATCAGTAAGAAATATTAAACCTTCACTAGGCTTATCCAAACGACCTATTGGAAAAATACGTTTCGGATATTTTATAAAATCAATGATATTATCTTTTTCAACGCGTGTATCAGTTGTACAAACAATACCAACAGGTTTGTTGAAAGCCAAGTATACAAAAGCATTGTCTTTGCCTTTTATTTCTTTTCCATCTACTTCTACAACATCTGTTTCGGTTACTTTAGTACCCATTTCAGGAACAACACCATTTATAGTAACACGACCGGCTTCTATGAGTTTATCAGCTGCTCTACGCGAACAGTAACCAGCTTCGCTTAAATATTTATTGAGTCTTGTTAATTTTTCTTCCATAGAACAAAGATATCATTTTAGCTTTTTAAAAACTCATAAATATAGTTGGATATGCTGTCGTCTACTAAAGAATGTCCGAATCCTGTTGTGGTTATTAATTTGCTGTTTTTTAGGCTGTTATTTATTGAAAGCGCATCCTGATATGGAATAATGGTGTCCTTTTCATCGTGAATAATCAAACCCTCTAAATTTAACGTTTCTAAATATTTAGCTGTCGAAAAATTTTCAGGTTCAGCATGAAATCGGTCTTTAATTAATTGATTAATGCTTTTTACCGTTCGTTTGCTGTATCCCATCATCTGGTAATAACGAATTAAAACATCTGTAAATTCAGACGGTGTACCTAATAAAATCATTTTTTTTAATGCTTTATAATCGCTATTTGTTTGCGAAAAAACGGAAGCCATACCGCCAACTGAATGCCCAATAATAAAATCGGGTTTAAACTTTTTGGATACTACTTTTATAAAATCTGCATATAAAATAGCGTTAAATCGTTTGCTACCAGATTTGCCATGTGCTGGAGCATCTAATGCAATAATATTATAATCTAGTTTCCTTAAAGGCTCAATAAGATATTGCCATCTAGCAGCATTACTTTCCCAACCATGAGCTAATAAAATAGTGTTGCCTTTTCCTAGCCATCTATAGGTCATAATAGGAATGCTATTTATGGTTAGTTCTTCACGGAAAGCGGTGCCTAAAAAATCAAATTGCTTTTCGGTTAATTTACCACGTCTTGGTTTTGTAAATAAATACAAAGCCAAACGAGCAGCCAATTTTCTGGAAAACAGTCCAGTGACATTTATAAAAAAACCGATGAATTTTTGGAGTATTTTCATGTGTCTTCACGATTTACCAAATCCATAGAAAAAGCAGGTTTGCATATGGCTAAATAGATACAAGGTTCTGTAAAGGGATTTGAATATTGAACACGTGTTCCCTTGTTTATTTTGATAGATTGACCTGCTTCCAAGACAACTTCTTCATCATTAATAATAAATTGTTTCTTGCCTTTAATAATAAAGGTATACTCATCAAATTCAGGTGTTTGAAAAGGTTCGCTCCAGCCTGCTGGTGCCACCATATGTGCTATACTAATTTCCGAGTTACCATCCGATGCTAATCCAAAGTGCTCTTTTATTATTTTTCCATCTGTTGTTGGAACTACAAATGGATTATCTTGAATATGATATGTTTTCATGAAACTTATTTTAAAGGTTTCCGCTTAATCATTCCGCCTCGCAAATCTTTTACAAGTCCCATAATAATGAAAGCATTTTTATCTATTTTATCAATTTCTGTATGTAGTTTTGCTAATTCTAATCGGGTAACAACAGTGTAAATGATATCCTTATCATAACTGTTTCCTTGAGTACCGTAGCCACCTTTTCCAGCATAAATAGTACAAGCGCGTCTTAACTTATCAATAATCATGACACGAAGTGCTTCATGATGGTTTGAAATAATAGTAACACCAACGTATTCTTCAACGCCATCTACAACAAAATCAACTGTTTTGGCTGCCGCTAAATAGGTTAAAATAGCATATAAAGCTACTTCAATGGAAAGCACATAAGCACCAAATGAAAAAATGATGAGGTTGGTTAGTAGCAAAACGTCACCAATTGTTATGGATAGTTTTCGGCTTAAATAGATAGCTAAAACTTCTGTTCCATCAATAACACTACCACCTCTCATGGCCATTCCAATTCCAAGCCCTAGAAAGAATCCGCCAAAAACAGCTATTAACAACTTATCATCAGTAACGGTAGGATATTCTACAAAATGGACAACAAGGGCTAATAAAGTTATGGCAACAATGCTTTTAATAGCAAAGCGTATGCTGAATGTTTTGGCTCCTAAAATTATAAAAGGAATGTTAACAAGTACAAGTAAGACTCCCAACTCTAAATCGGTAATATTTTCTAATAGAAGCGATATACCTGTTGCGCCACCATCAATAAACCGATTGGGTAATAAAAAGCCTTTTAAACCAAACCCTGCCGATATGACACCAATAATAATAAATAGCGCTTCTTTAAAGGCATGACTGATTTCTACTTGAAGCGTTTTAACAAGTGGAACAAGGTCTCGGTTACTTATTTTTGCAGCTGTTTTTGTAGCTTCAAGTCGTTTACGAGCAATAGTTACTAATACTTTAGATAGGTATGATCTCATATTTTTTAGTTCCAGCCAATCATGAAATATTTAATTTTAGCTGTTTCTGGAATTTGGATAGCTTCAATTTTTACATTCGAATCAAATTGTAAACTTGCTGGTAATTCTTTTTTATCAATGGTAAAAAACGCATTGATTTCGTTTACAAAAACGACGACATTTTTAATGGTATTTTGAATATTTGAAATTTTATAGTGCTTTTGAATATCGCCAAAGGTGCTTTTTGTTGTAATTCCTTTTTCCGTTTTATAGCGAGAATCTAACACTTTTATCGTGCTGATGGTTGCAGTCGAGTCAATCATTTTATTCGGGCTTAATACCAGTAATGCATTTCCCGATTTATCAAAAATCTCTATGTCGTAATTAGCACTTTGAAAAGCTTCTTCATTGGTTAATTTTACAATAGAATCGTTAGGGAATATCATATTCAAATCGGCAATTTTTGTGGAATCCGTTAACATGCCAATATTATTTTTTTCAATTAAAAACGGATTTTTTTCCTTGGAACAACTAGTGAATATAACGGTGATTATTATTAAGCTTAAAAGGATTTTTCTCATTTGGGATTTTATTATTTTATGGTTTTATTTTAAATTATTTCATTACTTTGGTTAAGATACCAAAAACACTTCTAATAAACGTGGCACTTGTTAGTACTTTTACAATTGGGTTCATCCGAGAGCTTGAACGACGGCTGCTTTTTTTAGATTCAGCTTTTTTAAGGGCTTCCTTTTCTTTTTGAGCTTTTTCTTTTAATTCATCAGCTTCGGCTTCTTCAATTTTTTTATTGAGTAATTCATAGGCACTTTCTCTATCAATTTCATCGTTGTATTTCTTTACCAATTTAGAATCCGATAAAAGCGCTTGAAGCTCGCTATCTGTTAGGATATCCATACGACTCATTGGTGCGCGCATCATGGTAGCTGCCAATGGTGTTGGTCGTCCCTTTTCATCTAAAGCAGAAACTAAAGCTTCACCAGTACCCAATGAGGTTAATATTTCAGCAGTATCATAATATTCCGTGTCAGGATAATTTTGTGCTGCTAATTTTATAGCCTTTCTGTCTTTGGCAGTAAAAGCACGCAAAGCATGTTGCACTTTTAGTCCTAGTTGACTTAAAACAGCCTCTGGTACATCTGTTGGGTTTTGCGTTACAAAATATAATCCAACTCCTTTACTGCGTATCAGTTTTACAATACTTTCTATTTGGTTTAATAAGGCTTTGGAAGCTTCATTGAAGATTAAATGTGCCTCATCGATAAACATAATTAATTCAGGTCGGCCGGAATCTCCTTGTTCAGGAAAGGTAGAGTAAATTTCAGCTAATAGGCTCAACATAAATGTAGAAAACAATTTTGGTTTGTCTTGAATGTCTGTTAAACGAATAATATTTATGTAACCGCGACCAGTTTCATCAACACGCAATAAGTCGTCTACTTCAAAGGATTTTTCACCAAAAAACAAGTCGCCTCCTTGTTGTTCAATTTCTACAATTTTGCGTAAAATTGCGCCAGTTGATGCGGTTGAAATTCGGCCGTAAGCTTCTTCAAACTCGTCACGTCCTTCATCGGTTGTGTATTGTAGTATTTTTTTGAAATCTTTTAGGTCTAAAAGCGGTAGTTTATTATCATCACAATACTTAAATATGACCGAAATAATTCCTGCTTGGGTTTCGGTAACATCTAAAATTCTGGAAATTAATACGGGTCCAAATTCACTGATAGTTGCCCGGAGTCGCACTCCATTTTGTTTCGAAAGGGTTAAAATTTCAACAGGAAACGCTTTCGGGTTAAAAGGAAGTCCAATTTGAGCATGGCGTTCATCAATTTTTGCATGACCAGGACTTGGTTGTGCCAATCCACTTAAATCGCCTTTAATGTCCATTAATAAAACGGGAACCCCTTTTTCGCTTAAGTTTTCAGCAAGCACTTGTAATGTTTTTGTTTTGCCAGTTCCTGTTGCACCAGCAATTAAGCCATGTCTGTTCATGGTTTTTAAAGGGACATTTACAAATGCATTAGTTACTGTTTTGCCATCTAGCATAGCAGAACCTAGTGTTATAAATTCACCTTTATTTGTATTTCCTTCTTGAATGTGATTGAAAAAAGACGTGTTTCTGTCCATGCTTGTAATTTTGTATAAAAATACTAATCTTACGGTAACCTACAGAAAATTTTATCAACAATGTCCAGTTATAAAAAAGATTCTTGTAGTGCTAAATTATTTAGCTTTAAAAAGTAAGTTATCTAATAAATGGATTCTTAAAAATTAGATGCATCATAGCGCTTACTGAATCTTGTTTTATATCTTTGTACGCTATGACAAGAAGTGAAAGACAAGAATTGTTAGATAAAGGGCTTTTATTACCCTTAATGGAGGAATTTTATACCATTCAAGGGGAAGGTTACCATAAGGGAACGGCTGCCTATTTTATAAGAATTGGAGGTTGTGATGTTGGTTGTCATTGGTGCGATGTTAAAGAAAGCTGGTTAGCAGAATTACACCCACCAACTGAAACAGATAAAATTGTTGCCAATGCAGAAAAATACAGTAAAACAATTGTGGTTACTGGTGGTGAACCTTTAATGTGGGATATGACCCAATTAACCAATCAGCTAAAAGCAAGAGGTATGCAAACACATATTGAAACTTCTGGCGCCTATAAGTTAACTGGTACTTGGGACTGGATTTGTTTGTCTCCCAAAAAATTAAAATTGCCTACAGAAGAGGTTTTTAAAAAAGCACACGAATTAAAATGTATTATCTTTAATAAAGATGATTTTAGATTTGCTGAAGAACAAGCTGCACAAGTAAACAAAGATTGTATTTTATATTTACAGCCAGAATGGAGCAAACGTGAAAAAATGGTTCCAGAAATTGTAGATTATGTTATGGCAAATCCCAAGTGGAAAGTGTCGTTACAAACACACAAATATTTAAATATACCTTAATAAAAAAACGCCCTGAATTTACAGGGCGTTTTTTATATTGTTAACGAAATTTCTTATTTCGATGAGGTTGGTACAGATACTCTAACTTTATCCCATCCCATGTGCATGGTAGCATTATCATCAAAACTAATAGAGAAAGCCTCTACAGATTCGTCACTCATTTTTACAGGAGCCATAACACGTGCTACATCATTTTCTTCCTTGTAAAAATAAGCACCCCAAGTATTCAAATCTTTATTGATAATAATAGTCCATTCTTTCTCACCAGGAATAGTAAATAAAGAATAGGTTCCTTTTTTTATCATTTTACCACCAAAATCAGTATCCTTATAAAATGTAATTTCAACGGCTTCGTTTGCACCTGTACGCCAAACTTTATCATTAGGAGCTAATTTGTCTAATGAGCGATTGTTGAGTTGTGGTCTGCTATAAATTACTTTTATCGATTTGTTAGCATCTTTGTAATCTGAAGGAAAAGATGCTGCATCCATTGGACTTTTATCTAGGTTAGAAAATTCTTGAGCATATAGACCTGTTGTAAATAACATAACAAATGCAAATGCGACTGATGTCATAAATGTTGATTTTTTCATAATTGTAATTTTTTATTTCGTTAAAAATATTTAATAATTTTCAAACAGTCGCAAATTTTCACGAAACTTTACAATTTATCAATAATACAGTAAAATCAAATTTATTTAATGTCATATTTATATAAAATTACTATTTATAGTTTCATTTTATAACTGAAAATTGATTTATTGTTTTTAAAATATATTATTATATTCATATTTGCTTCATTAAATAAAATATCAAAATATTATGTGTGGAATTGTATGTGCATTCGAGCTGAAACAGAAAGTAACGGAATTGAGGCCTCAAGTATTAGAAATGGCAAAGAAAATAAGACATCGTGGTCCAGATTGGAGTGGAATATATGATCATGAAAAGGCTATTATGGCTCACGAACGTTTAGCTATTGTAGATCCAGCTTCGGGAAAGCAGCCGTTAATTAGTGCTGATAAAAAATTAGTGTTGGCAGCCAATGGCGAAATCTATAACCATCGTGAGTTGCGTAAGCAGTTTCCAGATTATAACTTTCAAACAGAAAGTGACTGCGAAGTCATTTTAGCACTTTATCAAGAAAAAGGAGTTCATTTTATTGATGAAATGAATGGAATTTTTGGGTTTGCTATTTACGATATCGAAAAAGATGAATACTTTGTAGCACGAGACCACATGGGAATTATTCCCTTGTATATTGGTTGGGACGAACATGGAACTTTTTATGTAGCTTCAGAATTGAAGGCTTTAGAAGGTTATTGTACCAAAATTGAATTATTTCCTCCAGGACATTATTTGTCAAGTAACGATGGCAAACTTGTACAGTGGTACAAACGCGATTGGATGGAGTATGACGCTGTTAAAGAAAACGAAACCCATATTGCTGAAATTAAAAAGGCTTTGGAGGCTGCTGTGCATAGACAACTGATGAGTGATGTGCCTTACGGTGTTTTGCTATCTGGTGGATTAGATTCGTCTGTAACATCAGCCATCGCTAAAAAATACGCGCAAAAACGTATTGAGAGTGATGATATTGCAGATGCCTGGTATCCACAATTACACAGTTTTTCGGTAGGATTGGAAGGTTCACCAGATTTAGCAGCAGCTCGGAAAGTGGCTGACCATATTGGGACAGTGCATCATGAAATTAAGTTTACAATTCAAGAAGGACTGGATGCCATAAAAGATGTTATTTATCAGCTAGAAACGTATGACGTAACAACTATCCGGGCTAGTACTCCTATGTATTTAATGGCAAGAGTAATCAAATCCATGGGTGTTAAAATGGTGTTGTCTGGTGAAGGCGCTGATGAATTATTTGGTGGGTATTTATATTTTCATAAGGCGCCAAATGCGCAAGAATTTCATGAAGAAACGGTGCGTAAATTAAGCAAATTGCATCAGTACGATTGCTTGCGTGCCAATAAGAGTTTGGCTGCTTGGGGAATAGAAGGGCGTGTGCCGTTTTTGGATAAAGAATTCATGGACGTGGCCATGCGAATCAACCCACAAGATAAAATGATTAATGGCGAGCGTATGGAAAAATGGGTCATTAGAAAAGCCTTTGAAGATCTGATTCCTGAAGCTGTTGCCTGGCGACAAAAAGAACAATTTAGTGATGGCGTAGGTTATAGCTGGATAGACTCTTTAAAGGAAATTGTAGCCATAGAAGTTAGTGATGAACAATTAGCAAACGCGAAGTATAAATTTCCATTGCAAACACCAACTAGTAAAGAAGAGTTTTATTACCGGACTATTTTTGCTGAACACTTTCCAAGTGATGCTGCCGCTTTATGTGTACCGCAAGAAGCTAGCGTAGCTTGTAGCACCAAAATTGCATTAGAGTGGGATGAAAGCTTTAAAAACATGAACGACCCAAGTGGAAGAGCCGTTGCTCATGTGCATGCAGATGCGTATTAACGAGGTTTTGAATTGTCAAGACGAAGTCACGGAAAATTTAATTAAACCGATTTAATCCTGATGCTTATCTGGATCTATTAGTAATCATCCATTTTTTATATATTCAAAGATTAAGCATTTTTAACGAGTCTTGAAGTAGACGGTATGTTGTTTGATTATTGTATGAACCAGCCGTTTGTGACTACCAATAAAGAGTCTATTCTAAAGTTTTTAGAGAATACTCTCCAGTTAATTGTTAAAAGTTTAGAACAGAATTAAACCTCTAATACCGATTGTTAAAATGCAATCGGCATTAATCATTTGTAAGTATATTATTTTATTGAAATGGGCTTTCAAATCCAATTTTCAGTAATATCAAAAACATCAAAATAACGCTTGTAGCTAACGTTCTCGTTTTTTTAATTTTTAGCTGGCCATACAAACTGCTAAAATTCAATTTAAGCTAATTTTTAGACGTTTTAAGACACTTTTAAGTAATTAACAAATGTTGATAATTTTCAACTTCAATTACTAAAAAGCTTTTAAAAAGCATGAAAAAGTTGTATCTTTGGTTGTATTCAAAAGGATGCTTTTAAGCGTCTTTTTTTGTGCTAATAAAATTCATTTTTTAATAATTATAAAACATAACAGCAGGCTAAAAAGTGTCTATTTTTTATTGGAAGGATACCGAAAGGCTTAAAATATTTAAAACATGAGCGAAAAAAGAGAAGAGTTTAACAAAGATAACTATTCAGCAGATAGTATTCAGGCATTAGAAGGCATGGAGCATGTGCGCATGCGGCCATCCATGTATATCGGTGATGTTGGGACACGTGGTTTACACCACTTGGTTTATGAGGTCGTAGATAATTCTATTGATGAAGCATTAGCTGGGCATTGTGATAATATTACCGTAATTATAAACGAAGATAACTCTATTACAACGGAAGATGATGGACGTGGAATTCCGGTAGATTTGCACAAAAAAGAAGGGGTTTCTGCACTTGAAGTTGTGATGACTAAAATTGGAGCTGGAGGTAAATTTGATAAAGACTCCTATAAAGTTTCAGGTGGTTTGCACGGTGTTGGTGTTAGTTGTGTGAATGCCTTATCACAGCACTTAAAAGCTACCGTATATAGAAAAGGAGAGATTTGGGAACAGGAATATGAGCGCGGAAAAGCTATGTATCCAGTTAAAAAAGTTGGTGATACCGATAAGAGAGGTACCATTGTAACTTTTAAACCAGATCCAACAATCTTCACTCAAACATTAGAGTATAATTATGATACATTAGCCAGTAGATTACGTGAATTAGCCTACCTGAATAAAGGTATAACGATTCATTTAGTAGATAAGCGTCATAAAAAAGATAATGGTGAGTTTGAAGGGGAAACGTTTCATTCAGAAGAAGGTCTTAAAGAATTCATCAAGTTTTTAGATGGTAATAGAGAACCCCTAATGAAAGATGTTATTTCATTTGAAGGTGAAAAAAACGGCGTTCCAGTAGAAGTTGCTATGATTTATAACACATCATATGCTGAAAATTTGCATTCCTATGTTAATAATATTAATACACATGAAGGAGGAACCCACTTATCTGGATTCCGTCGTGGATTAACACATACACTTAAAAAGTATGCCGATGAATCAGGCATGCTTGATAAATTGAAATTTGATATTGCTGGTGATGATTTTCGTGAAGGCTTAACCGCTATCATATCTGTAAAAGTTCAAGAACCACAATTTGAAGGCCAAACAAAAACCAAATTAGGAAATAGAGAAGTTTCAGCATCAGTTAGTCAAGCTGTTTCTGAAATGTTGACGGATTATTTAGAAGAAAATCCAGAAGATGCTAAAACAATTGTACAAAAAGTAATTTTAGCTGCTCAAGCACGTCACGCTGCCCAAAAAGCACGTGAAATGGTTCAGAGAAAAACGGTTATGAGTATTGGTGGTTTGCCAGGAAAATTGTCCGATTGTTCAGAACAAGATCCTTCAAAATGTGAAGTTTATCTTGTTGAGGGAGATTCAGCAGGTGGAACCGCTAAACAAGGACGTGATCGTGCCTTCCAAGCTATTTTGCCCTTACGTGGTAAAATTTTAAACGTGGAAAAAGCCATGACACATAAGGTTTTTGAAAATGAAGAAATTAAAAATATTTTTACGGCCCTTGGTGTTACAATTGGTACCGATGATGACAGTAAGGCGCTTAACTTATCAAAATTACGCTATCATAAAGTTGTAATTATGTGTGATGCCGATATTGATGGAAGTCATATTGAAACCTTGATTCTTACATTTTTCTTCAGATATATGAGAGAGTTAATTGAAAACGGTCATATTTATATTGCAACGCCTCCTTTATACTTAATTAAAAAAGGTGCGAAAAAACAATATGCATGGACAGATGAGGAACGTGCTGCAATTTTGAAAGATTTTGGCGAAAATTCTAAAATCCAACGCTACAAAGGTCTTGGAGAGATGAATGCAGAACAACTTTGGGACACAACTATGAATCCTGACTTTAGAACACTGCGTCAAATTCAAATTGAAAATGGAGCAGAGGCTGATAGAATATTCTCCATGCTTATGGGTGATGAAGTGCCACCACGTAGAGAGTTTATTGAAAAGAATGCTATTTATGCAAATATTGATGCCTAGGTAACAGGCTGGAAACATAAAAAAATTAACGCGCTTATAAACCAATAAGCGCGTTTTTTCGTTTATATTATAACAACAAACAAAATAATCTATAATGAAAAAGCTAATCTTAATAATTTTATTAATTTCTGCAACAGGAATGTATGCTCAACAAAATATTGATGATTTATTAGCTGCTGGTGTAAATGATGCTCAGCGGTTTAGTAAAGACTATTTAGCGCCAGCAACAGAAGGATTGGTTTATGGTGTAAATAATGGCTGGTTTAACCATGGAAAAGGACAAAAGCGTTTTGGTTTTGAAATTGGATTAGTGGCCAATTCGTCATTCATAGCCACTGATAAAAAATCGTTTGATATGCATGTAAGCGATTATGAGAATATTCGCTTTCCTGACAACAGCCCATCCAAACGTGTAGCAACAGCTCTTGGAACTAACAATCCAGATGTGGTTGTTATTTTAACCTATGACGACCCTATTTTTGGGAATCAAGAAACGGAAATTACTTTGCCAACTGGACTAGGTGCTTCAGATATAAATATCATACCTGCTGCTTTTCTTCAAGTGGGTTTTTCGCCTTTTAAAGGGACACAATTAAAAGCAAGGTACTTTCCTAAAATTGAGGTGGACGATGTAAAAACGGGATTGTATGGATTTGGTATACAACAAGAGTTTACAGCGTGGTTGCCGAAAGAAGAATTATTTCCATTAGCCATTTCAGGATTAATAGCATACACACATCTAGATGGAAGTTATGATTTTACAGATGACGGTATAGTGGATGGTCAGAATCAACAGGTTCAAACTAATGTTAATACCATGCTTTATGAACTTATAGCTTCAACGAAATTTAAGATTATAAATGTATATGCTGGTTTAGGGTATGTTACTGGTAAATCTGAAACTGATTTATTAGGAACTTACGTTGTTTCTGATGGCGTTTTGTTTTCAGAATCCATAATAGACCCATTTTCTATAGACGAAAAAGTTACGGGAGTACGGACAACTATAGGTGCCCATTTAAAAATGGGTGTTTTTTCTGTAAATGCAGATTATACATTTGCGGAATTTAATAGTGCCACATTAGGATTACAGCTGTCCTTTTAGGTTTTATGAAATCTTCAAACATATAAAAACTATTAAATTTGTGAAAATTAATGTTTCACAAATAAAAGAATCATATATACATGAAAGTAACAGCAGTAGGAGCCAGTAGTGCAGAATACATAGCCATTAAAAATTTCGCGTCTTAATAGCTTTCAAAATAACATTTTAGAAGCTATAATAATATTTTTAGTCCACAGGTGTTCTGTAAATAGGAGATGTGTATTTACATTAAAATGACTCTTTTTGTACTTAATTTGTAATTTAAATATCAAAATATTGTTATTTTCGCGCGTTTAATAAAATTTTACCAATAATTATAAAAAATGAAAAAAGGATTATTCTTATTAAGTTGTGTTTTTATTTTGACACAAGGCTGTTCCAAGGATTCAGACGAGTCTAATGATGATGGAAGTGCTAATGAATGTGGCGTTGTAAGTTTGTCGAGTGTTGTTCAAAATGGAAATGAGTTAGTTTTTAATTACCAAACGCAAAACTCTTTTAACTATTTTCAAATAGGTTACGACCAAACTACGAATGTTAGTAATCAGGACGTAAACAGCGATTTTTTCTTCTTGAATGAGGGGTTTACTACAACCAATGTATCTACAGCAACAATAATAGATGAGAGTTTGTACTTTTATGCAGAAAATAATCAAACCTTAAGCTTTTTCATTAGAGCACAATGTAGCAATGGTAATTTAACAAAATGGCAAGGCCCTATAGTTTTAAGCATTGAAGAATATTGCCAAGAACCGTATGATTTTGTAGTTGAATCTGGAACAGCCTATTGGGATACCTATTACAATGATACAGACGCATCTTACTTTCAAATAGAATATGGGAATCAAGGGTTTCAAATAGGAAGTGGTGAATTAGCGACAACCAATAGCGAAAGTTTTTCCGATGCTTCACTAGTTTCAGGAAACACCTACGATTTTTATGTTCGTTCCTATTGCAATAATAATTTGGGTTTTAGTAATTGGGTAGGTCCTGTAAGCTATTTTGCAGAATATGATCAGAATTTATGCAATCCACCATCTAATATTACCACAGAAATAGAACGTAACGGTTCAGGCCAGGCAGTCGGAGCTGTTTTTAGATGGTCATACAATGGAGAGCGTAATTTTGAACATGTTGTGGTAGGGAATAATCAGCCTGCAAGTTCTGGCTCTGTTAATGTTTCAGATAATGCGGGATGGCCTTTTTATAATTTAGCTCAAAATACCAATTATGACTTTTATATACGAGCAGTATGTTTAGATGGTTCAAGAACGGAATGGGTTGGTCCAATTGATATAAATATTGGTAGTTAGTAAAATAACTCTAATAAATTAAATATAGTATGTTTTAAAAGCGCAAGTGTTAAACTTGCGCTTTTGCTTTTATTACGTCATTTCAAAATATAAAAGCGTCTATATGTTCTATATGATTTCTCATTAAGACTTTAGTAGAATAGATTTTAGTAATTCTTCAAACATATATGGTTTAAAAATATTAAATTTGTGAAAATTAATGTTTCACAAATTAAAAAAATCATAAATACATGAAAGTAACAGTAGTAGGAGCTGGAGCGGTAGGAGCCAGTTGTGCAGAATACATAGCTATTAAAAATTTTGCTTCAGAAGTAGTTCTGTTAGATATTAAAGAAGGTTTTGCTGAAGGTAAAGCTATGGATTTAATGCAAACAGCCTCATTAAACGGATTCGATACAAAAATAACTGGTATTACTAATGATTATTCGGCAACTGCCAATAGTGATATTTGTGTAATTACGTCTGGTATTCCTAGAAAACCAGGTATGACACGTGAGGAATTAATTGGTATTAATGCAGGAATTGTAAAAACAGTTTCTTCAAGCTTAATTGAGCATTCTCCAAACACTATTATTATTGTGGTTAGTAATCCTATGGATACTATGACTTATTTAGTTCATAAAACAACAGGTTTACCAAAACATCGAATCATAGGAATGGGTGGTGCATTAGATTCTGCACGTTTTAAATACCGTTTAGCGGAAGCTTTGGGTGCGCCTATAAGTGATGTGGATGGTATGGTAATAGGTGGCCATAGTGATACTGGAATGGTGCCTTTAACGCGTTTAGCAACACGTAACAGTGTGTTAGTTTCTGAATTTTTATCAGAAGATCGTCTCAACCAAGTAAAAGAAGATACCAAAGTTGGTGGTGCAACCTTAACAAAACTATTAGGAACGTCTGCTTGGTATGCGCCAGGAGCAGCTGTAAGCGGCTTAGTTCAAGCTATTGCCTGCAATCAGAAAAAAATGTTCCCATGTTCAGTATTGTTAGAAGGTGAGTATGGTTTAAATGATATTTGTATTGGAGCACCTGTAATTTTAGGTCGTAATGGTATTGAAAAAATCGTTGAAATTGAATTGTCAGATGCTGAAAAAGCCCATATGCAAGAAAGTTCAGAAGGTGTGAGAAAAACAAATGGCCTTTTGGCATTATAATTGTAAAAAATGAAACCTGTTGTTTTAGGTAGCTAGAGCGACTATTAATCAATAAATAACTAAAAAAATAATTCAAATGAAAAAACTAATTTATGTTCTAGTATTCGCAATGAGCCTAACAGGTTTTGCCCAAGACGCCATGACAGAAGGTGTTGTTAAATCTAAACAAACCATGTCTAGTGATAATGAGCAAATGCAGGCGCAATTGGCTATGGTTGGAGATATCCTTACAACCACCTATTTTAAGTCAGATAAAACACGTTCTGAAACCTTTAACCTGATGTCTGGAAATACCACAACAATTATGAATGGAGAAACCAATGAAATGTTAACGTTCATGGACAACCAAATGACTGGTAAGATGTATACCATTTCAGATATGAAGCCAAATGAAGAAGATACAGAAGGTATGAATGTTGTAAAAGGCGATGAAACTAAAACCATTTTAGGGTATGTCTGTCAGGAGTACAATGTAACACTTGAAAAAGAAGGTGCTACCGTAAATATGGATATTTATGTCACTGATAAAATTCAAGCAATGAATCCACAAGTGGCACAAATGGGTGCTCAAATAGACGGTTTTCCATTATATATGAAAATGGATGTAAGTCAAATGGGTATGGCTTTAACTATTACTAGTGAAGTAACAGAAATAAAAAAAGAAACGGTTTCTGCCGATAAATTTGATATGACACCTCCAGAAGGATATACAAAAACAGATAAATTAATGGGAATGTAAAATTCCAAACTTAATTATATTGAAAAAAACAGCTTATTAAGCTGTTTTTTTTTTGTTCAAAAACAAGCAGAAACTATCCAAACCTTTTGTTAAATCATTATAGAAGATATATATTTGCTCGTTTTTAAAAATATCAACAATAAATCATAATTTAACACATAATGCAAAATAAAGGATTAGTAAAACTGTTTGCAATTTTGTTTGGACTGGTAAGTATTTATCAGCTGTCTTTCACTTTTAAGGCAAATAGTATTGACGACCAAGCTGTGGCATATTCAAATGGCGATGAGGTAAAAGAGCGAAAGTATCTAGATTCTCTTGATAATGTAGAGGTTTATAATTTAGGAGTAGCAAGTTATACCTATTCTGAAGTTAAGGAAAATTCCATGAACCTTGGTTTGGATTTAAAAGGTGGTGTTAGTGTTATTCTTCAAGTATCTGTAAAAGATATTTTAAAAGGGTTAGCAAACTACAGTAAAAATCCAGTTTTCAATCAAGCGTTAGATGATGCTGATGAAATTCAAAAGAATAGTCAAAACGATTATGTTACTGATTTCTTTGTTGCATTCGATAAAATAAAAGGAGATACCAAATTAGCATCTCCAGAGATTTTCTACACGCGTGCTCTTGATGGCGAAATAGAAGGTAGCATGACCGATTCAGAAGTGCAACCAATAATTGAGCGTAAAATTGACGAATCAATTGTTTCTGCTTTTGAAGTATTACGTAAGCGTATAGATGAGTTTGGTGTTACATCACCAAGTATTCAGCGTTTAGGAAGTTCTGGTCGTATTTTAGTTGAACTTCCAGGTGTTAAAGATAAAGAACGTGCTATTAAGTTATTACAAAGTACAGCACAGTTAGAGTTCTGGGATGTTTACAAGCGTGATATGTTTGGCCAATTTTTATTTGATGCTAACAACCTGTTAAAGGAATTGGAAGCTCCAAAAACAGAAGCTGTTGCTGAACAATCTGAAGAGCCACAAGATTCTGAAGATGCTGCAATTGAAGATTTATTAGGAGCTGATCCAGACTCAACAGCTACAGAAGTTAATCCATTACGGGACTTATTATTCCAATCTCAAAATCCTGCTGCCATTGCTATGGTAAATATTAAGGACAGAGAGAAAGTGATGGAGTATTTAAATATGCCTCAAGTACGCTCTTTATTACCAGGCGAACAGCGTTTTACAAAATTTGCTTTTGGTAAACCAGCTAAAGATAGTGAAGTGGTTGATTTGTATGCTTTAGAAGGTAACAGAGATAACGTACCACAATTAAGTGGTGCTGTAGTTACAGACGCACGCCAAGAGTACGACCCAATGGGTAAACCAACGGTTTCCATGCAAATGAATTCTAAAGGTGCCAAAATCTGGGAAGAAATGACTGGAAATGCCTTTACAGAAGGAACTAATATTGCAATCGTTTTAGATGATTTAGTATATTCTGCACCAGGTGTTACAACAGGTGCTATTGCAGGAGGTAATTCTTCTATTTCTGGAAACTTTACATTAAATGAAGCAACCGATTTAGCAAACGTATTACGTGCTGGTAAATTACCAGCTTCAGCCGATATTATTCAAGGTGAAGTTGTTGGTCCATCATTAGGTCAAGAAGCCATTGAAAGCGGTCAAATGTCTTTCCTTATTGCATTATCTTTAGTATTAGTTTGGATGTTCCTTTACTACGGTAAAGCAGGTCTGTTTGCTGATATTGCCATGATATTTAATATTGTATTAATCTTTGGTGTATTATCAGGATTAGGAGCGGTATTAACATTGCCTGGTATTGCAGGTATTGTATTAACTATTGGTATGTCTGTGGATGCAAACGTACTTATCTTTGAGCGTATTCGAGAGGAAATTGCTAAAGGTAAAGGCTTGAAAGAATCTATTGATGATGGTTTTAGCAATGCATTGTCTTCTATTTTAGATGCCAACATTACAACGGGTTTAACAGCTTTAATTTTATTTATATTCGGAACAGGCCCAATAAAAGGATTTGCTACAACCTTATTAATTGGTATTGCAACGTCTTTATTTACGGCCATCTTTATAACAAGATTAATAGTGGATTGGTATGCAAATAGAAACGGGAATTTAGATTTCTCAACAGCTATTACTAAAAATCTATTCAGAAATATTAATATCAATTTCTTAAAGAAACGTAAAATTGCTTATGTTATTTCCGGAGTTGCTATTCTGGTTAGTTTAGGTTCTCTGTTCACAAATAGTCTAGATCAAGGTGTGGATTTTGTTGGTGGTAGAACCTATCAAGTTCGTTTTGCAGAACCAGTAAGTGCTAACGAAATTTCAGAAACGTTAGGAGATGCTTTCGGTAGTGCTGAAGCTAAAACGTTTGGTAGTGCCAATCAATTAAAAATAACAACCAAATATAAAGTTAACGAAACCGATAATGCTATTGATGAAGAAATCAGAAATACGTTATTTACAGAGTTACAACCATACATGCCAGGTCTTTCTTACGAGGAATTTATTAGCGATGACCAAGGCAAAACAGTAGGTTTAATGAAGTACTATAAAGTAAGTCCAACTATTGCGGATGATATTAAAAAATCATCTATTTGGGCTATTCTAGGATCTTTAGTTGTTGTATTCTTGTATATCTTAATTCGTTTTAAAAGATGGCAATTTTCATTGGGTGCGGTTGCAGCTGTGTTCCATGACGTATTAATTGTATTAGGTGTCTTCTCTTTAACATACAAGTACATGCCATTTAGTATGGAAATAGATCAAGCTTTCATTGCGGCAATCCTTACGGTAATTGGTTACTCCTTAAATGACACGGTAGTTGTATTTGATAGAATTCGTGAATTTTTTAATGAACATACAAGTTGGCCATTTAATAAAGTAATTAATGTGTCTTTAAGCAGTACCTTAAGTAGAACATTAAATACATCTTTAACGACATTAGTGGTATTACTGGCTATCTTCATCTTTGGTGGAGATTCTATTAGAGGCTTTATGTTTGCATTAATAGTGGGTGTTATTGTGGGTACTTACTCATCATTATTTATTGCAACGCCTTTAATGTATGACGCTGTTAAAAAAGGCGATGCTGCCAATGCCTTAAAAGAAAAAGAGAAAGTTGAAGATTCTGAGGTTGTGTAATCCAATCTTTTTAAATAAACTAAAAGCCTTTTTGATGTTACTCAAAAAGGCTTTTTTTATGATTTTTTTTTCGAGTTATAGAAATTGTCCTTTAATTATTATTAACCTTCAAATTTTCTAGGGATATTAAATAACTATAAGAATAAAAGGAATTGTGTATTGTGGTTTCGGTACAACTGATAAATAGTTATGCCATTTTTTTATATCTAGTTGTTGATAACTAGAACATCAATTAAAAGAAGATATAAAAATTAGTAGATGTATTAATTTGCTATTCAGGCTTGAAAGCCATGCTGTCACCAACCGCTAATTGCCATTGTTTAACCAATCCAGCATTTACTTCTAAAACATATTTAGCTGCTGCATTGGACGGTAAGGAGCCTTCATTAAATGGTTGAGCATTTTCCTGAAAACTAACTACCTTTTTATCAGTATCTAAATAAATCAGATCTAAAGCAAAGCGCGTATTCTTCATATAAAATGAACGCGGTTGTTCGTCTGGGAAAATAAATAACATACCACGGTTTGCTTTCATAGATTCCCGATACATTAATCCTGTTTGAGTTTCAAATTCATTATCAGCAATTTCAATATCTAACGTGGCTATAACTGAATCGTTTGTTTTTTTTATAAGTTCAAGAGTCCCTTCTTTTTTAAAAGTGACTTCAGCTTGTTTGGGTTTTTTGGGTTCGTCTTTGCAAGAGGTTGCACCTAAAACAAATAAGGATGCCGATAGACAAACAATTTTAAAATAAGGACGTTTCATAAAGCCTAATTCGTTGTTTTTGGTTTATAAATAAACATAAAATAGAGCCCTATTAATACAAATGGGATACTTAACATTTGCCCTGTATTTAGTCCAAACATGGTAATGTACTCGTCACCTTGTGGTTCTTTTACAAATTCTACAAAGAAACGAACGGTCCATAATAGCACTAAAAATAGTCCAAACAAATAACCGCTTTGTTGCCCTTTATTTGTTTTTTGATAAATAAACCATAGAATCAAAAACACAAATATGTAGCAAAATGATTCATACAATTGTGCAGGATGACGCACAGGAACCGCATCCAATAAATGCTGAAACTGCGGATTGTTAGTAACAGCAGCATAGGCTTCCTTATAGTTTTCAATACCTGTTTCAGCTACTATTTGACGTTTATTATAATAATCTTGAACAAAACGAACGCCTAAAGGCGAGTCTGTTATTTTTCCAATAATTTCAGAGTTGATAAAGTTGCCAATTCTAATAAAAACAGCACCCGAAGAAACGGATATCACAACACGATCTAAAATCCACATAAGGGATTTATACTTGTATTTTCTACGGTATAAATACATGCCTATGATGATTCCAATGGCAGCACCATGACTAGCTAATCCTTGAAAACCGGTAAACTCAAAACCTCCTTTAAATTTAAAAGGTAAAAAGATACTAAAGAAGTCTTGTGAAATTAATTCCGATTGATAGAATAGAACATGCCCTAATCTGGCACCGAGCATGGTTGCTAAAACGGTATAAATAAAAAGCGGATCTAAATAATCCAGATTCACTTTTTCTTTTAGAAAAATACGTTTCATGATTTGAAAACCTAAAAGAAAAGCAACAATCCACATAACACTGTAAAAGTGTAATTTAAAATTACCGAAAATATCAATCCCAGTTATTGGATTCCAATCAAATTGTAGTAATAACATACGTCATTTTTTAAGTAAGTAAATATATGGAATTGAAAACGGATACGAAAGCCAAGAACTTATAATGAATTGTTATTTTTTAAATTGATTTTGTCATACAATAGTGGGAAAGACAGTTGTATCTCATTTTTATTTAAAGCTTATACTTGCCAGGAATATGATTAAAGCCAGAACGTCCCCAAGGCGACAGAACGTAAAGAAAATGTACGGTGTACATTTTTAGAGAAAGTGCGAGCTGGCGAGTTGGCAATTTTTAGT
>NZ_FOVN01000005.1:7500-199742 GCF_900115185.1 Algorimicrobium echini | reverse complement strand
ATTTTTAGAGAAAGTGCGAGCTGGCGAGTTGGCAATTTTTAGTTGTCATCCTTATCTGGAACAGGGTCAAAGCCAGAACGTCCCCAAGGATGACAACTAAAAATCCTAATAACGGCTAATTTCCCACCGTTCCAAAAACCATGTTTTTCTAAAGCCTCTTTGGCATAATGTGAACAAGTTGGTTGAAACCGACACGTTGAAGGTGTCCATGGCGAAATGAAGATTTGGTAAATCTTGATTAGTAATAGAAATGGATATGTGAGTATTTTTTTTAGCAAAATGTGCTGATAGTTTGTATGTTGTTAAGCTGCTTGTTGTGTCGTTGCGTAAAAATATATAAAAGTAATTTTTATATAAAGCATTTGTTTACTAATAAATCAACAAGCAAAGTCGCTTTAAAAGATTATCAAATTTAATTAGAATAATGCCGCTTTAAATAAACCTAGAGTGAGTTACAACTTAACATCAAACAATAAATGCAACAAGCTTTTAATAAGAAAATGTTGTTCCTTCTCGACTGTCATTTAACTGAATGCCTATTTCTGCTAATTCGTCGCGAATTTGATCTGATAATGCAAAATTTTTATTCGCTCTTGCTTCCTGACGTAATTTGATGAGTAGTTCCACCGCACCAGATAGTTTGTTTGAAGAGCTGTCCGATTCACGCAAATTTTCTAAACCTAAAACGTCAAAAACAAAGGCGTTCAAGGTTTCTTTAAGGATTTCTAAATTGGTAGTTGTAATGGCTGCTTTACCTTCGTGTATTTGATTAATAAACTTGACAGCTTCAAATAGTTTAGCAATGAGAATAGGTGTATTAAAATCATCATTCATAGCATCATAGCATGATTGTTTCCAAGCGGAAATATCATGTGTAGATGTGCTTGATGTCTTTAAAGAATCTAATAAATTTAAAGCGTCCATTAAACGTTTAAATCCTTTTTCACTAGCATCAAGACCAGCATCTGTTAAATCTAAAACACTTCTATATGATGCCTGCATCATAAAAAAACGAATCACGCTTGGATTATAAGCTTTAGACATGATATCATTTTTCCCAGAAAGTAATTCTGCTGGATTGATAAAATTGCCTGTAGATTTACTCATTCTAGCACCATTTAATTCCAACATATTAGCATGCATCCAATATTTAACTGGAGCCTGACCTTTTGAGGCTTGATTTTGTGCAATTTCACATTCATGATGTGGAAACTTTAAGTCCATTCCGCCACCGTGAATATCAAAAAAATCGCCAAGATATTTCGTGCTCATAGCTGTGCATTCCAAATGCCATCCAGGAAAACCATCACTCCACGGCGATGGCCAACGCATAATATGTGTAGGTTCTGCTTTTTTCCACAGGGCAAAATCTTGTGGATTTTTCTTGTCACTCTGACCATCAAGCGCTCGAGTGTTATGAATTAAGTCTTCTAACTTGCGTTTACTTAAAATACCATATTCATTGGATTCATTGTATTTATGGACGTCAAAATACACAGAACCATTTACGGTGTAAGCAAAGCCGTTATCTACAATAGATTGTATGAGTTCAATTTGTTCAATGATATGACCCGTAGCGGTTGGTTCAATACTGGGTGGTAAAAGATTAAAGGTGTTTAATACATTATGAAAGTCCACAGTATAGCGTTGCACAATTTCCATAGGCTCTATGGCTTCTAAACGTGCTTTTTTTGTAATTTTATCCTCACCAATATCACCATCATTTTCTAAATGGCCAGCATCTGTTATATTTCGGACATAACGCACTTTATAACCCAAATGTTTGAGGTATCGAAAAATCATATCGAAAGATATAAAGGTGCGCACATTTCCTAAATGCACATGGCTATATACCGTTGGTCCACACACATACATACCTACATAGCCATCTGTTATGGGTTTAAACGTTTCTTTTTCACCATGTAATGTATTGTAGATTTTTAAATCTTGCTGGTTGTATAAGTGCATTTGAAAATGTTTGTTGTTAAAGTACTTGTCTGTCCTTAAAGTTTTCAGGCTATTTTAATCACTAACATAATAGTTCATTAAAAAGCAGTGTCCAATTTAATATAATCTAAAAACTCACGTCGGGTTCCTGCTTCTTTAAATTTTCCACCGAATTCTGCGGTAACGGTACTGCTTTCTGTGTCGCGAATACCTCTGGAGTTTACACACAAATGTTTGGCATCTATAACACAGGCAACATCATCCGTATTTAAAACTTTTTGAAGTTCTTGAACAACTTGAATGGTTAAGCGCTCTTGTACTTGCGGACGTTTAGCAAAATAATCAACAATCCGATTCATTTTAGATAATCCTACAACCGATCCATTTGAAATATAAGCCACATGAGCTTTTCCTACTATAGGTAATAAGTGGTGCTCGCAAGTTGAATACACCGTAATATTTTTTTCAACGAGCATTTCACCATATTTATATTTGTTTTCAAAGGTAGAAGCGCTCGGTTTTTTGTTTGGGTTTAGTCCTCCAAAAATTTCATTGACAAACATTTTAGCTACACGGTTAGGTGTGCCTTTTAAACTGTCATCAGATAAATCAAGTCCAAGGGTTTCCATAATATGGCGAACATCATCTTTGATTATGTCAATTTTTTCTTCTGAATTTAAAACAAACGCATCGTTACGTAATGGTGTGTCAGCCGATGTTCCTACATGGTCATCTCCAATGGCATCAAAATCAGCTGTATTGTCATTAATTTTCATTATTTCGAAATAAATAGGTTTTTAATCTGCAAAGATAAGGAATTCCATTTTTTTGATAACTGAATTAACAAACAATTAATTTCTTGATAATTTTAGAGTGTTTTTCCTTAATTTTTTCTTAATTTACACCACAAAATTTATATGTATAATAACCCTAACTTATAGATATTCCCTCTATGATCAAGGATTTAGTTAAAATTTCATGAAAAAAATAATTATTTTAATTTGTTTTCTGTTTATTGGTACGGCCTATGCGCAGCTTGTTGCTATTGACGATGTGGTTGTTGGACGATCCGATAATCCAAATGCAGCAACCTCAACAGGAAATCGTATTTTTTTAAACGATTACTTTAACGGAACCGCTTTAAATTTCGGTACTTACGGTAATTTTACCTTTACAGAAACGGTTCCAGATCCAACAGGTTTTATTACCTTTAATCCGCTAGGCTTTGTTAATATTGCGGCCAATACACCACAAGGAATTTATTATATAACGTATCAGATCTGTGAAAATGCGAATCTAACCAATTGCGATACAGCCGTTATAGAAATCCGTATATTTCCAGGAAGTGTTAGTTCTGGTTCTGGTTCTTCAGAAATGAGCATTTCAGCAAGCTCTGGGAATGTAAATTGTGGTGGTAATGTGTGTATTACCGATCCGTTTTGCTTGGATTTAAATACGGGAACCATTCCGCCATTAACACTTTCGGCATCCTTTCAAGAAATAGGTGAATCTAATAGTTATACGGTAAATACCATTCCGTTTAATCCGCCGTTTTCTTTTGGCGATACTGCTACGGGTACCTCATTGACTACAGATGATAATTGGAGTAATATAATTAATTTTGCTTTTGATTTTGAGTTTTATCAGCAAAACTATTCGCAGTGTGTTTTATCAACTAATGGAGCGGTCAGTTTTGATTTAAGTAATGCTGGTGGTGGTCATTTTTGGACACCAGCCGCTGGTGCTTTAATTCCTAACAATACAGATGCAGCACTTAGAGATGGAAATATTTTTGGAGCTATTCATGATACCGATCCAAGTGCTTCAGGAACTTTAGGTACAGATTTTAATATAACCTATAGTATAAAAGGTGAGGCACCATTTCGTGTCTTTGTATTTAGTTTTTTCAATGTGGCTCAATTTAGTTCTGCCTGTAATTCATTGAAAACCTCACAAATGATCATGTTTTATGAAACCACCAACATTGTAGAAACTTATATATTTCAAAAACCAGTTTGTCCAGGTTGGGCTGGCGGAAGAGCAGCCATTGGCATTCAAAATAATGCAGGAACGCAAGGTATTTCGCCTCCAGGAAGAAATACAGGGGTTTGGGATATCCCTTTTACGGCTCCAGAAGCCTATCAATTTGTGCCAAATGGCCCTACAATTACAACCTTTCAATGGTTAGCTGAAGATGGCACTGTTTTAGGGACAGACCCTACAAACTTAACCGTAACACCAAGCCAAACAACGACCTATGTGGCACAGGTAACGTATACAGATGCTTTAACCACAGATGTTTATACCGCTTTTAGGCCAATAACTGTAGTGGTACAGCCAACACCTGTAGTAACCGTTACAGCAAGTGCTGATGTATGTGATTCAGGCGATGCGGTATTTACAATTTCGGGATCAGAAAATGATGTCGTAGAGTACAATATCAACGGTGGGACTACAGAAACAGTTATGCTAGATGCCACTGGAATTGAAGTTATTACCCTTGCTGGAATTACTACAACCCAAACTATAAATTTATTATCTGCTAACAACTTGAATTCGGTTTGTGGTGGTGCTGTATCATTATCAGCAACTGTAACGGTCAATACAACACCATCAGCAGACAGTCCTGCAGATGTTACCGCTTGTAACGATTATACCTTACCAGCATTAACTGTTGGCGAATACTATACAGCAACAGGAGGTCCAGGAGGGACAGGGATCTTGTTGAATGCTGGTGATATAATTACAGCCACCCAAACTATTTATGTGTATGCCGAAACAGGTACCACACCTAATTGTTTTGATGAAAATAGTTTTGTGGTAACCATCGATAGTTGCACACTGGCTGTAACGGCAACTGCTGATATGCCAACTATCTGTAATGATGCTGGTGCAGATGTTACCCTAACAGCAACACCAACGCCAGGAACTGCCGTAGGAACGTATAGTTATAGCTGGACAGTTCAAGGAGACGCCACAGTTTTAGGAACTAATGCAACCTTGCTATTGTCGCCACCTCCTACAGCAACAACAACCTATGAAGTCACATTAACAGATGATGGATTAACGCCACCAAATGATACTGTCACCAATACAGTTACCGTAACCGTTAATACAACACCAATGGTTGACGCACCAGTAGATGTTACTTTTTGTGATACCTATACCTTACCAGCATTGGTAAGCGGAGACTATTACACCGCTGCAAATGGTGGAGGAACCCTATTAAGCGCAGGTGATGCCATTACCAGCACACAAACTATTTATGTATATGCTGAAACAGGAACAACACCAAATTGTTTTGATGAGAATAGTTTTGTAGTAACCATAAATGATACTCCAGTAATTGATAATCCTGCCGATGTTACAGCTTGTGATAGTTATGTGTTACCAGCATTAACTGGAGGGCAATATTATAATGGAGCTGGTGGAACAGGCGGAGTTATTGCGGCAGGTACATCTATTAATACGTCACAGACTATTTATGTGTATGCTGAAACAGCAACAACACCAAATTGTTTTTCTGAAAATAGCTTTGTTGTAACTATTAATAACACACCAGCGGTTGATGCACCTACAGATATAACGGTTTGTAACGAGTATGCCTTACCAGCATTGGTAAATGGAACCTATTATACAGGTCCTGGTGGAACAGGAACAGTTTTAAATGCAGGCGATTTAATTACCACTACACAAACCATTTATGTGTACGCAGAAACAGGAACAGCGCCTAATTGTTTTGCTGAAAATAGTTTTGTTGCGACTATTGATGTGTGTACTATATCGGTAACTGCAACCGCTGATATGCCGTCCATTTGTAATGATGCAGGAGCAGATGTTACTTTAACGGCAAATCCATCACCTGGAACAGCAGTAGGAACGTATAGCTATAGCTGGACAGAGCAAGGAAATGCAACGGTATTAGGTACCAATTCAACATTAGTATTATCGCCACCACCAGCAGCAACTACAACGTATGAAGTTACATTAACCGACAGTGGTTTAACAGCACCAAATGATTCGGCAACTAACACGGTAACAGTAGTTGTAAATACAACACCAACTGTTGATGCACCAACGGATGTTGTGGCTTGTGATAGTTATGTACTACCAGCTTTAGTAAGCGGAAATTACTTTACTGGACCTGGAGGAACGGGAACTACATTAAATGTAGGTGATACCATTTCAACCACGCAAACAATATATGTGTATGGCGAAACAGCTACAACACCAAATTGTACGGATGAGAATAGTTTTGTTGTTACCATAAATAACACGCCAACTATTGATGCACCTGCAGATGTTTCTGCTTGTGATACCTATACTTTGCCAGCATTATCAAGTGGTACATATTACACTGGTACAGGAGGAACAGGTATGGTTCTGAATGCAGGTGATGCCATTACAACCACCCAAACTATTTTTGTATTTGCCGAAACTGGAACGACACCAAATTGTTCGGCTGAAAATAGTTTTGTTGTTACCATCAATACGACACCAACGGTGGATGCACCATTGGATGTAACCGTTTGTGATAGCTATACGCTGCCTGCTTTAACTAATGGAACGTATTATACGGGAACAGGAGGAACGGGAACCATGTTGAATGCAGGTGACCCGATAACAAGCACCCAAACCATTTTTGTATATGCTGAAACAGGAACAACACCAAATTGCTCGGCTGAAAATAGTTTTGTTGTTACCATTAACAATACACCAACTGCCGATGTTATAGCAGATGTTACGGCATGTGATAGTTTTACACTTCCGGCATTAACCGTTGGTGACTATTATACAGGGACTGGTGGTACAGGTACGGTTTTGAATGCAGGTGATGCCATTACAACCACCCAAACTATTTTTATATATGCTGAAACGGGAACCGTTCCTAATTGTACAGATGAAAGTAGCTTTGTTGTTACAATTAATACAACACCTACTGTTGATGCACCTGCAAACGTAACTGAATGTGTAAGTTATACATTGCCAGCACTTGTAAATGGTGCATATTATACAGCAGCTGGAGGGACAGGTACGGTTTTAAATGCAGGAGATGTTATTTCCAGCACGCAAACCATTTATGTATATGCTGAAACGGGAACCACACCAAATTGTTTTGATGAAAATAGTTTTGTGGTGACTATAAATCCATTGCCGAATGTCGTTGATCCATCACCATTAATTGTATGTGATGATAATGTAGCAGATGGTATGACTGAAATGGACTTAACAACAAAAAACAATCAAATATCTGGAGGAAATACTAATTATGTTGTAACCTACTATGAAAACTTGTTGGACGCTCAAAACGGAACACCACAAGTATTACCATCTGCTACTGCTTATGTTGGTACAGATGGGCAAGTGCTTTCTGTTCGTGTAGAAGATACTATAACAGGTTGTTTTGATTTTACAACGCTAACATTAGGTGTGGTAGATGCTCCTGCTGTTCCAAATCCAGCTCCTTTACGTTATTGTGATCCAGATAATGATAATTTAGGTGTGTTTGACTTAACAGACACACGAAATGATATAGAAGCTTTAGATCCAACTTTTGAAGTTTCATTTCATCTGACTCAAACAGATGCTGAAAATGATATCAATCCGCAACCAGATGTTTTTACAAATGTAGCAGGACAAATTGTATACATTCGTGTGGACTATGGGTCAGGAACAGGTTGTCCAACCATTTTACAATTACAATTAATTGTTGATGATACACCTGAAATTGAATTGAATCCAGAACCTATCGTGTTGTGCGACGATGATGGTACAGCAGATGGGATGACAGAATTCGACTTGACAATAAGAAATACAGAAATATTAAATGGATTAAGTCCATTGGATTATAGTGTTACTTATTATACCGATCAAGTGGGTGCTGAAACTGGTGTTACAGCAGCAACTTATATTGCAACGCCTGCAGCTTTCACAAATTCAGATGTGCCAAACCAAACTATTTGGGTGCGCGTTGAAAATAACTTAACAACTTGTATTACCATTACATCTTTAGAGTTGATTGTGAATCCGCTACCAACTCCTGTAACCACTACAGATGCGACGCTTTATCCAATTTGTGATGATTCAGCAGATAATGATGGTTATGCTATTTTCGATTTAACCAATCAGGATTCAGTTATTACAGGCGGAAATTCAAGCTGGACTGTAAATTATTTTGAAACTATGGCAGATGTAACGGCTAACAATCCAATTCCAGATTATACGGCTTATGCTAATACATCTATTGGTGGTGCACCACATAACCCACAAACTATTTTTGTAACAGTTTCGTCTACCGAAAATGGTGTAGATTGTTATGCGCTATCAACTTTAACATTGGTTGTAAATACACTGCCAACACCAAATGATATGTTGCCAGATTTAGAATTATGTGATGATAATAATACTGGTGATTTAGAAGAAGTGTTCGACATAACAGTTAACGAAGCAGCAATGTTAAACGACTTTAATGAAACGGTAACCTACCACACAACCATGGCGGATGCGGAATCTGGAAATAACCCGATACCCAACCCAACCATGTATCCTAACGAAAGTCCAACACAAACAATTTATGTGCGTGTAACTAAAACTGGAGATCCAGCAGATCCAATGGATATGGGAACTGGTTGTTATTCAATTGTAACGTTTGATATTATTGTAAATCCATTACCGGATACTCCTACCTCGGTAGAAGATATTATTGCATGTGATGATCCGTTTGATAATATTTATACGTTCGATTTAACACAGAGAGAATCCGAAATATTAGCTGGTCAAAGTGCTACGGATTTCAATGTTACCTATTATACGACGTTGGCAGCTGCGGAAACTGGAATGGGTGGTATAGCCAATCCATCAGCATTTCCAAACACAGTTAATCCACAAGAAATATTTGTAAACATTGAAAATAGAGTAACAGGTTGTGATATTGCTACCGTAAGTTTCTTTGTAATTGTTCAAGAAGCCGCTGTGGCAAATCCTGATAATAATCTATTAGAATTTGCATTATGTGATGATAATATGGAATTTGATAACGATCCAACTAATGATTCTGTTGGTTTCGATTTAGAATCACAAAACCCTTTCGTTTTAGATGGTCAAGATCCAGTAAACTTTACGGTTACGTATTATACCTCTCAAACAGATGCAGATTTGGCAACCAACGCAATAGATACGAGTGTGCCTTTTGAAAATTCAATTAACCCACAAGTTATTTTTGTTCGTGTGGATAATGACACAACCGTCGATGATATTTGTTATGATACCACATCAATGACATTAATGGTAGATCCAATTCCAGCCTTTACATTGGAAGATTCATATACATTATGTGTTAACACCAATGGTACAGAAGTGGTTAATAGCCCTATTTTAGATACTAACTTAGATCCTAGCCTGTATACATTTGAGTGGACAGAAGCAGGTGCACCAGCAACTATAATTGGAACCAATGCAAGCTTTGAACCAACTACGGAAGGAATCTACACGGTATTAGTTACGGATGTAAATAACATGTGTCCAAGTATGTTAACAACAGAAGTTATTTTAAGTTCACCACCAAATCTGGTGGCTGAAGTAACCACTCAAGCTTTTGCTGATAACCATGTTATTGTAGCAACCGCAACGGGTGATGGTTCAGCAATTTTTGAATTTAGTATTGATAATGGGCCTTGGGTTAGCAATACACCTAATACCAATACCTACACGTTTACAGATGTGTCTATAGGCGAGCATACTATCAAAGCCAGAGACATTAATGGATGTGGTGAAGCTATAGAAACCGTTCTCGTATTAGATTATCCACTCTTTTTCACACCAAATAATGATGGTGATAATGATACGTGGCAAATTTCTGGTGCAACAGCGCTTCAAAATGTGAAAATTTATATTTTTGATAGATATGGTAAATTAGTAAAACAACTAAATCCAAATGGACCAGGATGGGATGGAAATTATAACGGACAACCGTTACCAACAAGTGATTACTGGTTTAGCATTGATTATCAAGAATCGGTTGATGAGGGAATGAAGCAATTTAAAGCGCATTTTACCTTAAAACGTTAATAAGCTAATTAACCAACTTTTAAAAAGGCTAAACTTTTATAGAAATATAATTGTTTAGCTTTTTTTTTAAGATTGTATTTAAAGTACCGAAACAATCAATAATAAGCATTTGAACCATCTTGATGTTTTTTAAAACATGAAAGAAACTGAACAATCATTTTAGGATAAAAAAAAGAGTTGTATAATAAATAAATTTCAGGATTTATTTATTAACCTGTTTAGCTGTTTTAGCTCTAGTCACGTGTATGAATGGTGTATGGATACGCTATGGATGATGTATGGAAAAATAGTATTTTCTTACAAATTCAATATCGTAATCTTTAAGCTCTTTAAATATTAATGATTGTTTTATGTCGGTTAGTACAGAACCCACATAAAAAACATAACATTATAAGCGAATCAATCCTAAAGATGTGTTTATAAAAAACTACTTGCATGTTTTGAATACGACACTCTATTATAAATAGTTTATGTTCTGTGTCATTTTCCACAAAAAAAAACCTAAAACGTATTTATGTTTTAGGCTTTTTCTGTAATTAAAGTATGGGCTTAATTTAAAACAAATTTTACTTTATAAATTGAAGCTTAATGTAAGAGTCACATTAGAGTTTCTCGAGTCAATATTCGCTCTATCCGTTAATCCTACGCTATATAATTGCGTTTCATTGGTCTGTTTTGCTTGATCATAGGTTAAATCTAATTTGGTAGAATTTCCAAAGTTAAAACCCAAACCAAGGGAGTAACCAGATAAATCGCCAATGAAAGTAGCATTTTTATAAGGACTTTCTTCAAAACGATAACCACCTCTTATGCTTAAGCGATTTAGTTTTAATTCACCACCTAATTTGTATGTTGATGCCGTAGTAAGAAGGGTACTCATTTTATTGTTTTCAGATCTGAATAAAGGATCCGAAGATGGTCTAAATTTTGTATTACCATAATTACGTAACGAATAATCAAAGCTAATCAAGCCAAAGTTTCCGAAAACATAAGCTAAACTACCAGTGAATTTCCCTGGACTGTTTAATCTATAACTAGGGAAAATATTAGTGATAAAAGGATCAACCAATTGAGAAACATTGCTGCCATCTTCTTGCCTAACAGTTGATACATATTGCGAGGATTCCTCATTAATAGTAAACCATGTAGGGGAATTGTAACTCATACCAGCTCGGAGGCTTTCGGTCAATTTATAAATAGCACCTATTTGAAATGAAAATCCAGAACCCGTTGTGTATAAATTGTTTTGAAAACGAACTCTATTTACTGTAGAACCTAAATTATCATTGCTTTCATAAAGAAAGGTTGATTGTTCATAATTGATGAAGTGTGAATTTAAGTTGACACCTAGATATAAATTTTCGCCTAATTGTGTACCCGCATTAAATGTGAATTTACCATTATAGCCACGAGAAGCATAACTGTATTCTTGATAGTATTCTCCTGGAGCAATATTTGAAGAATAAACCGTATTATCATCATCTTCAGTCAGTGGTTCCAATATATACGATTCATAACCAAGAAACGCTTGTTGATTGTCATAGCCATAAAAACTGCCTATTTCTCGATATGCTTGCGTATAGGACTCACCTTGAAATCCAGAAATTTCGTCAAGCCTCAATCCATTGGCATAACCCGTGAAATAAGAACCAATTGAATTTCTTGTATTTGTTCCAAAAGCCAACCAATTATCATCATAGTTGCTTATTTTATCATAAGAAGCAGATAGCGTAAATTTTTTCCAAAGTGAATTTGGATTGTTATTATAAAAAACAAAAGCGGCACCAGTTTGATTTAAATCAAAATTAGAATCAGACGTTTCGCTGTAACCATCATAAAACTGTGTTTTATTTTTAGTGTACATATTAGCTAATGACATGGATATGTGTCCAGAATTGAAAACTGCAGATCCAGCTGGATTAATGCTTACAGCACTCATATCACCTCCCAATGCGCCAAAAGCACCACTCAAAGCTCTAAACCTTGCGGTTCCTTGAATATTATCTTGAGAATAGCGTAAGGCATCCGAAATGTCTTGTGCATATATTTGAGACATGGCTAGCATGGCCACTGACAGTAGAATTAATTTTTTCATAATACAATTTTTCTTTTTTCTTACAATAAGCAATTAGATTCCGCCTCCACGTCTACCGCCTGAACTTCTCATGCCTCCACGCATAGAGGAGCCACGACTAGAGCCACTACTCATGGTAGGAGATGTAGATCTTCTAGGAGTACTGTAAGTGTTATTTCTAGTTTGTGTATTTGTTCTTGTTCGGGTTCTACTATTATTATTGTTAGTTCTTACACGAGGTGTATTGGCGTTTGTATTTACTCTAGTTCGTGTACGCGTACGAACATCACCATTTGTAGAACGGGAATTACGAGTGTTTGAATAGGTTGCTTCAGATCTATTTCGTCTGTTTGAAGTATTAGTTCTTCTGGCCTCGGTATTATAAATACGACTTGTATCATAATATCTGGAATTTGAATTACGACCTGATCTGTAATAGCTGCTACCACGTCTACCGTTTACAAAAGCTACGTTATTTCTGTAATAGTAATTATTCCAATAATTACCGTAAAATCCGCCACCATACCATGGATTATATAGGCCTGGATATCCGTATCCATAGCCGAATCCAAAACCTCCGTAATAAGGATAGTATCCATAGCCATACCAAAAAGGTGAATAACCATAATAGAATGGTGAGTAAAACGGATCATAAAATCCGACACCACCATAAACATTAATAGATACATTAGATGTTTCTTGTCCCCAACCAGCATAAGATTCGCGTTCAACTTCTAAAGAATCATTTTCTACATAGTCGCCTTCATAATCATCAACATCTGTAAAAACTTCATTTTCAGAATACAATTCTAATTCGCTAGATTTTTCTTTAAAATAATTTTCATAATACGTGCTGCTAGCATTATTAGCCTCTACGTAAGTTTCTTGTTCAACGGAACTTGAAGTAGAACTGTAAATTCCATCACTATCGTCCACTTGTTGGTAGGTACCACAAGCTGTAACTAAAAGCAGGCTGCTAAAAGTTGCTAAAGTGGTTATTTTTTCTGTAAAGTAGTTTTTGAAGGACATATCTCTTAATTTAATTGTTGAACATAACAAAAATAGTTAGTTTTGCGAAACTATTTTTATATTTAACATAGTCGCAATATTTGTGCCAAAATCCTGTATATGAGCAAAAAACTTACAAGTAGAGACGAAGACTACTCCAAATGGTACAACGAATTAGTTGTTAAGGCGGACTTAGCAGAGAATTCAGCCGTACGTGGTTGTATGGTAATTAAACCTTATGGGTTTGCAATTTGGGAGAAGATTCAAGCCGAATTAGATCGAATGTTCAAAGAAACTGGTCACCAGAACGCTTACTTTCCCTTATTTATTCCTAAAAGTTTGTTTGAAGCAGAAGAGAAAAACGCCGAAGGGTTTGCAAAAGAATGTGCCATTGTTACACACTATAGATTGCAAAACGATCCTGAAAACCCAGGAAAACTTCGTGTTGACCCTGAAGCTAAATTAGAAGAGGAATTAATTGTAAGGCCAACAAGCGAGGCAATTATATGGAATACATATAAAGGATGGATTCAATCTTATAGAGATTTGCCTATTTTGGTTAATCAATGGGCAAATGTAGTGCGCTGGGAAATGCGCACACGTTTATTTTTAAGAACCGCCGAATTTTTATGGCAAGAAGGTCATACGGCTCATGCTACGAAAGTCGAAGCTGTAAAGGAAGCAGAATTAATGAATAACGTATACGCTACATTTGTTGAGAATTTTATGGCTATTCCTGTAATAAAAGGTGTGAAAACAGATAGTGAGCGCTTTGCAGGTGCTGTTGAAACATATTGTATTGAAGCACTGATGCAAGATGGTAAAGCACTACAAGCTGGAACCTCTCATTTTTTAGGTCAGAATTTTGCCAAAGCTTTTGATGTTAAGTTTGCGACTCAAGAAGGGAAGCAAGAATATGTTTGGGCAACATCTTGGGGTGTTTCAACTCGATTAATGGGTGCATTAATTATGACTCATAGTGATGATCATGGTTTGGTTTTGCCTCCAAATTTAGCACCAAATCAAGTGGTGATTGTTCCAATTTATAAAAATGATGAGCAATTAGAAGAGATTTCAACACTTGTAAATGTAATTATGGGTGAACTACGATCTAAAGGGATTACAGTTAAGTTTGATAATCGAACAACCTTTAGGCCTGGCGCAAAATTTGCCCAACATGAACTACAAGGTGTGCCACTACGCATTGCTATTGGTCCTAAAGATTTAGAAAATGGTACTGTGGAACTAGCAAGACGTGATACCTTAACTAAAGAAGTGATTGCTATTGACAATTTAACAGAAACAGTTGAAGGTCTTATGACTGAAATTCAAAACACACTCTATAAGAAAGCACTTGATTTTAGAGATTCTCATATTACAGAAGTAGACGATTTTGAAACATTTAAAACGGTATTAAAAACCAAAGGTGGTTTTATTTCCGCGCATTGGGACGGAACAGAAGAAACAGAATTAAAAATTAAAGAATTAACGAAAGCCACCATTCGTTGCATTCCATCGGATATGGAGACACAAAGTGGTGATTGTGTGTATTCTGGCAAACCATCAAATGGGCGTGTGCTGTTTGCAAAAGCTTACTAATTGAAAAAAAAAATAAAAAATTTCAAATAGTTGTTGCAACATTTAAAAATAGTTGTATTTTTGCATCCGCAATGGAGACATTGTAAGTTATTTTGAAAAACAAAAGGTTTGCAAGTTTAAATATAAAAATTTATATTTGCGCACTCAAAAACAAAATGGCCCGTTCGTCTATCGGCTAGGACGCCAGGTTTTCATCCTGGTAAGAGGGGTTCGATTCCCCTACGGGCTACAATTTTAATAAGAAAAGAAACAAATGGCAAATCACAAGTCAGCGTTAAAGAGAATTAGAAGTAACGAAGCTAAACGCTTAAGAAATAAGTATAAGCACAAAACAACGCGTAATGCAATTAAAAAATTGCGCGATACAAGCGACAAGAAGCAAGCACAAGAATTGTTTGTTGATGTAACTTCTATGATTGATAAATTAGCGAAGAAAAATATTATTCATGCTAACAAAGCAGCAAACCTTAAATCTGGTTTAGCTAAGCATGTAGCTTCTTTATAAGAAAGAGGAAAAGTTCAAAATACAAAAGCTTCTCTTCGTGAGAGGCTTTTTTTATTCTGAAATATCAAAATTTTAAAGTTTAATCCAGTTTTGTTTATAAGTAAAAATGCCTTGAGAATTTCTCAAGGCATTTTTTATTGATTTATAATTGCGAATTTTATCCATTCATTGAAATTAAAAACTCTTCATTGTTTTTAGTTTGTTTAAAGCGCTCATTAATAAACTCCATAGCTTCTACAGGGTTCATGTCTGCAAGATATTTACGCATAACCCACATTCTTTGTATGGTTGATTCATCTAATAAAATGTCATCACGACGCGTGCTTGACGACGTTAAATCAATTGCAGGGAAAATACGACGGTTTGATATTTTTCTATCCAATTGTAGCTCCATATTACCAGTGCCTTTAAATTCCTCAAAAATAACTTCATCCATTTTAGAACCAGTTTCAGTTAAAGCTGTTGCTATAATTGTTAACGATCCACCATTTTCAATATTTCGAGCGGCTCCAAAAAAGCGTTTAGGTTTGTGTAATGCATTGGCATCAACACCACCGCTTAAAATTTTACCAGATGCTGGTTGTACCGAGTTGTAGGCTCTTGCTAAACGGGTAATAGAGTCTAATAAGATAACCACATCGTGTCCACATTCTACAAGGCGTTTTGCTTTTTCTAAAACAATATTTGCAATTTTTACGTGCTCATGTGCTTCTTTGTCAAAGGTTGAGGCTATCACTTCACCACGCACATTACGTTGCATGTCTGTAACTTCTTCTGGACGTTCATCAATTAAAAGAATCATTTGGTAAACTTCAGGATGATTTGCCGCAATAGCATTTGCCACATCTTTTAATAGCATCGTTTTACCAGTTTTTGGCTGAGATACAATCATGCCACGTTGCCCTTTTCCTATTGGAGAAAACAAATCCATAATTCGTGTTGAAATGGTACTTTGTTTTTCTGCAATATTAAATTTTTCTTGAGGAAATAAAGGTGTTAAATGTTCAAAAGAAACGCGGTCTCTAACAACACCTGGGCTTTGTCCGTTAATTCTTATAACTTTTATTAAAGGAAAATATTTTTCACCCTCTTTAGGTGGTCTTACATTTCCTAAAACGGTATCACCAACTTTTAATCCAAATAAACGAATTTGCGATTGGGATACATATATGTCATCTGGAGATGATAAATAATTGTAATCCGAAGATCTTAAGAAACCATATCCGTCTTGCATGATATCTAGTACGCCTTCACTTTCTATAATAGCATCAAACTCAAAGTCTGGTTCTCTGTAACGATTACGGGTATCTTTATTTCCGTTGTTTTTTTTATCGTGTTTTTGATTTTGTGGACGATTGTCCTTTTGCTTATCATCTTTAGTGTTCCCATTCTTATCATCACGTTTATGTGGCGTGTTGGGTTTAGTCCTTGGATTTGGCTTATTTTGTTTTTGAGGCGCTTTGGGTTTTTCTGTAGCGGCCTGTTTGTTGTTATTACTTGCGCTGTCCTTATTGTTATCCTTATTAGTCTCTGTTGTGCTGTTTGGAGTGTTAGTTTCTGAAGGTCGTTCGGCACTAGACTTATTCGTGTCGCGTGTCGGTTTCTGTACGCGTTTTCTAGGTGCTTTTTCAGCAGGTTTTGCTTTAGGAGTTTCAGATTTTGTTTCTGTGGAAACAACTTCTTTTACAGCTTTCGGATTTGCGGCTTGATGATCTAGAATTTGATAAACTAAATCTAATTTTTTTAAAGAACGATATTTAGAAACGTTCAGTTTTTGAGCTATTTCCTGTAATTCAGGTAGCTTCATTGCTTTTAATTGAGAGATTTCAAACATTGATGTTGAATTGAATGTTTTATTTTAATGTTGTTAAGTTGAATGATTCCGAAGAAAAATTGATCTTATTTTTTTTGAAGAATAATGACTTACAAATCTGATAGTTGTAAATCATTACTGCAATTATACAACTTTATTTTCTTTTTTTTAGCTAAATTTTAAAAGAAACTGCTATTTTTGTCCCTGACAAATACAAAATATTCATGTTACAACGAATTCAAACTTTATATCTAATGTTAGCTGCTATAGTATCTGGCGGTTTAATATTTGTGTTTGAATTGTGGACTACTCCACAAGGCGTGAAAATATTTGCTGCAGATATTAATTATATACTGGCGCTATTTTTAGGGTCAGCATTATTGTCTGTTTTATCCATATTTAGATTTAAAAGTAGGAAGTCGCAATTTATGTTGGGACGACTGAACATCATATTAAACTTTATTTTACTAGGATTATTTGTGTATCAATCTCTAAATTTATCTGGAGAAACGGTTGTTTCTGAGAAGGGTATTGGGATTTTTCTTCCAATTGTTACTATCGTGTTATTGGCATTAGCCAATAAGGCCATCAAAAAGGATGAAGATCTTGTAAAATCTGTAGATCGGTTACGATAAACCTATCATCTTAGTAGTATTAGTGCGTAAGCCCAAGGTGAAGATCTTGGGCTTTTTTTTTTTTTTTCTGATTTATATTACTGATATTAGGTTGTTGTTATTATTATTATTATTGGGTCAACTTTAAATTTATAAATTATGAAAAATCAATTAAAAGCAATTTTAATTATCTTTGTGTTTGCATTTATTAGTTCTTGTAGTAGTGATGTAAATTCAACTGACGAAACAAATCAATCAGAAGAATTATTTTCAAAAATAGATTTTGATGATTTAGACTTGAATGTTAATTTCAATGATTCTAAAGACATCGTTTTGGATAGTAAGAGTTTTTCCAAAGAGAAAATAGATTTTGAAGATGTTATTAAAACCATAAATCAATTAAATAATCAACTTGATTTTCGTTCGAAAAGTGATAGTAACTTTTATGGAGCCTCATATCTCATTGTTGCCAATAATAAAAAAATAATGATTACAAATTTTAATTTGGATGAGGTAGCTTTAAGCAATGAATCACAAACGAATAGAACAGATACTGGATGCTCTACACCTCCACCAAGATGGGAATGTCCAAGTGGTATGACTGTTATAGATGTATGTTGGAGTGAGGATTGTATTAGAGATGCATTTACAGAAGCCATGGAAGGTTTTGGTAATGGAAATGCTGTCAATATTTCAGCTCATCATGGTGGCGCTTTTGGAGGTGTAACTATCTGTTCTGATTAATAATTTGAAAATAATGAAAATTAAATAACCTTTTACAATAAAATAAGAGAGCCCAAGGTGAAGATCTTCGGCTTTTTTATAGAAATTCACGATTATTTTAGAACAAATAAAAAAAACAACATGAGTAAAGCGTTTGTCTTATATTTACTTTCTGGAATTCTTCTCGCGGTCATTTTACATATTCTGGCTAAATTTTCCTTAAGAGCTTCAATTTTTGTTGGTGTTTTTACAGGAATTGTATCATTTTTTAGTTTAGAATATAAAAGAAAATAAGAGCTATTTCTTAAATTCAATCACTTCCAAATTTTCAATTTTTTTTCCATCAATTGTAAATCGCAGCATGGTTCGCACCTTATGAAAGCCATGTTTACCAATAGCGCCAGGATTCATATGTATTAAATTGAGTTTTTTGTCTGGCATGACTTTTAAAATATGCGAGTGACCTGAAATAAAAATACGCGGTGGGTTTTCCTTAATCAGCTCTTTAATTCTTACATTATACTTATTCGGGTATCCACCAATATGGGTTATCCACACATCAACACTTTCACACATAAAGCGGTTGTCTAACGGGAATTCTAATCGTGCTTTTTCGTCATCTATATTGCCGTAAACGCCACGTAAAGGCTTTAAAGCTTTGATGGTATCGGTTACTTTTAAATCGCCAATATCACCAGCGTGCCAAACTTCATCTGCTTGTTTCACATATTTTAAAATGTCATCATCAACATAGCTGTGGGTATCGGAAAGGAGGAGTATTTTTTTCATGTTCACATCCCATGAATGTGGGAATCTTTTTATTAGTTGTTATGCTTATATTTAACTTTTATTTGAAATTTCAAGAACGATTAAAATTCTATCTTTGCATTTTACAAAAATAACATAAACCATTGAGATATTTTCTAGAGCTTTCATATAACGGAATGAACTATCACGGCTGGCAAAACCAACCCAATGCTATTTCGGTTCAGGAAGTGATTGAAAAAGCACTGTCCACTTTATTAGGGCAAGAAACAGCCATAGTTGGAGCAGGAAGGACCGATGCTGGTGTGCATGCCAAACAGATGTTTGCTCATTTTAATTCGGAGGTTGTTTTTAACAATGATAATCTGTGTTACAGACTCAATGCGTTATTACCAAAAGATGTGGCTATTCAGAATATATTTGCTGTAACACCTGAAACTCATGCACGGTTCCATGCCACCAGTCGCACGTATTTGTACCGTTTAGCTTTGAAAAAAAACGCTTTTAATTTTGAAAGGGCTTATTTTATAAAGCAAAACCTCGATATTCCAAAAATGCAAACAGCAGCTGAAAGCTTATTAAACTATAAAGATTTTCAATGCTTTTCTAAAACAAACACCGATGTAAAGACGTATAATTGTAATATTATGAGTGTGCATTTTGAACTAATAGATGATGAATTGCACTTTACCATTCAAGCCGATCGATTTTTACGTAATATGGTTCGGGCAATCGTTGGTACTTTAATTAATATTGGGTTAGGAAAAATTAGTTTATCCGACCTAGACACTATTATTCAATCTAAAAACAGGCAAGAAGCAGGCTATTCTGTTCCAGCACATGGTTTGTATTTAATTCAAATTTCGTATCCAGAGTCTATAAAAAAATGACAACTAAAACAGATAATAAATTACTAGACACTAATCTCCTAAAAAAACTTGTAAAGTTCATGAAACCTTACAACCGTGTTTTTATTGGTGTGCTTTTTGTGGTTATTTTATTGGCACTATTAAGTGCTGCAAGGCCTTATATTTTGCAGCAAGCTATAGATAAAAATATAGCTACTAAAACGCTTGAGGGCTTTTTGCCATACATTTTGTTAATGGCCACGCTATTATTATTTGAAGTTATTAGCCAATTGCTATTTATCTTTTATGCTAGTTGGCTAGGGCAAACCGTTGTTAAAGATATTCGGGTAACCCTATTTAACCATATGCTTCGTTTTAAAATGAAGTATTATGATAATTCTTCAGTAGGTGTGTTAATTACCAGAGCCGTTACCGATATGGAGCGTATTGCTGCTATTTTTGGTGAAGGTTTATTTATGATTTTTAGAGATTTACTAACCATGCTGGTTGTTTCCGGTGTTATGGTTTACATGAATTGGCAGTTAAGTATTATTGTGTTTTTAATGTTGCCCTTGGTTTTATATGCCACACGAATTTTTCAGAAGTACATGAAAAAAGCCTTTGAAGAAGTTCGTACAGAAGTCTCCAATTTAAATTCTTTTGTTCAGGAGCGTGTTACAGGCATGAAAATTTTGCAATTATTTACACGGGAAGATACTGAATATAAAAATTTCAAAATAATTAACGAACGCCATAAACAGGGTTGGTTAAAAACAGTTTGGTATAACTCAATATTTTTTCCAATTGCCGAATTATCATCATCCATTACCATTGGTTTAATAGCTTGGTATGGTGGCTTAAATGCGGTGGTTGATGATACTGCAACGCTAGGAGATTTAACAGCATTTATCATGATGATTCCTATGTTATTTAGACCATTGCGTCAAATAGCTGATAAATTCAATACTTTGCAAATGGGTATGGTTGCAGCCAATCGTGTGTTTAGAGTTTTGGAAACAACATCGCAAATAGATGATACCGGAACGCAAGTTGCAACACATTTTAAAGGAGATATTAACTTTAATAATGTTCACTTTAGTTATGTAATTGATGAGGAAGTGCTAAAAGGAATATCCTTAAACGTGAAAGCTGGTGATACCATTGCTATTGTTGGAGCAACAGGAGCAGGGAAATCTACTATTATAAATTTATTAAATCGCTTTTATGAAATTAATAAAGGCGTTATAACAGTTGATGGGACTGATATTAAAGAATTTACTTTGGCTTCTTTGAGACAGCAAATTGCCGTAGTATTACAGGATGTATTTTTGTTTGCAGACACCATTTTAAGCAACATTACGTTAAATAATCCACATATTACAGAGGATGATGTTGTTGAAGCTGCGAAAGCTATAGGGATTCATGATTTTATTATGACCTTGCCAAACGGATATCACTATAATGTAAAAGAACGAGGTGCTATGTTATCCTCTGGGCAACGCCAACTGATTTCGTTTTTACGTGCTTATGTAACTAACCCGAGTATTTTGGTTTTGGATGAAGCCACATCGTCAGTAGATTCTTATTCTGAACAATTAATTCAAAATGCTACCGATAAAATAACTAAAAATAGAACCTCTATTGTTATTGCTCATCGATTAGCGACTATTAAAAAAGCAGATCAGATTATTGTTATGGACGCTGGTGAAATTGTAGAGCAAGGCACACATAACGAGTTGCTTAAGAAAGATAATGGCTATTATAAAAACTTACACGATGTGCAATTTGCCAAAGAAGAGGTGGCCGTATAAGACTTTGTAAAGCAGTTTGGTAGGTTTTATAATTGATTAGGTTAGATCTTTTTTAATCATTTCTGCCAATTCAACGGTATCATTAAACATAACAAATTCGCCATCCTTAAAATAGGCAATTTGTCCTGTTTCTTCGCTAACAGCAAGCGCTAAAGCATCTGTTTTTTCAGTAATTCCTACAGCAGCTCTATGGCGTAGTCCAAAACGACTGGGTAAGTTTTTGTCATTGTTTACAGGTAAAATAACACGTGTTGCCTTTACAATGTTATTGGAAATAATAATGGCACCGTCGTGCAGCGGACTATTTTTAAAAAAAATACTTTCAATAATTGGCTGTGTTACCGTAATGTTCATGGCGTCGCCAGTTGTGGTTAAAAAATCTAGATTATTATTATGTTCTAAAACAATTAACGCACCTGTTTTAGAAGCACTCATTTTATTACAGGCAGAAATAATAACATCCACATCTGTTTCGTTTTCGGTTTCTGTTTTCAAAAATTTAAACTGTTTGAAAAACTTCCCGCGCTTACTAAAATTAGTGGAACCAACCATCAGTAGAAATTTTCGGATTTCTTGTTGAAAAACAACAATTAAAGCAATTAAGCCTACACTCATAAACCCTCCTAAAATCTTACTCAACATTTTCATTTGTAAGGTTTCAGTAACTAGATAAATAAGATAAATAATAACAATGCCAATAAAAATATTGATAGCAACGGTGCCCTTTACCAATTTGTAAACGTAGTAGAGTAGTGCTGCTACAAGAACCACATCTATGATATCTATAACTGTGAATTTTAATAGGTCGTCAAAAATTTCCAAAGGCGTGTGTTTTTGTAAATGTAATAATTTCAGTTTAATAAATAAATTCGTTGTTGTGAACTTGTATTCCTTCAGAAATTAGAGAAATTAATGCAGATTTTATACTCATATAATCTTGAAATGTTAAGGATTCTGCTAGGTGGAGGACCAAAGGTTCCGATTTAAGTGTTGAATCCGTTTGTAGTTCAGAAATGAGTTGGTTTAGATTTTTAAACTCTTCCGAGTGTGAGAATTTAATGCGATTTAAAGTTTCAACTTTAATATTAAAACGGTTAGTTTTCATTTTGTTCAAAGCTTTTTGAGTGGCTTCAACAGAATCTTTCGTGAAGTAATTTACATCCGTAAAGTCTATAAATCCTAAATTTTTAATGCGTGTGTCGTTACAGCTGTAATAATTTTTGGCATCTTCATTTTTATGCATTTCAGCACCACGCTTTTTATTTTGTAGAAACTGTATTTTAGGTATAACATGTTTTAGTGTTAAACGCCTGTCTACATTTACCAGCCAGTTGGTTGAAATGATTAAATTTTTTCTGTTTAGTTCAATGCTATTTACAGCAGTAGAATCGTAAAACAAATAGGCTGGTGATATATCTAAAACCTCGTGCGTGTTGACTTGTTGTACTTCTGGTAATAGTATAACTTTTTCGCTGTTACAGGCAACAACAAGTAATGGTATTAAAAATTTAAAATATTTCATAGGGAATTATGTCATTTCAAGTGTTAAGTGAATGCATTCCATGGCTTCTTTTACATCATGAACCCGTAGAATGTTGGCACCTTTTTGTAAGGCTATTGTATTTAAAACGGTTGTGCCGTTTAGAGCATCTTTGGCTGTAACCTGTAAGGTGTTGTAAATCATTGATTTTCTTGAAACACCAATTAGAAGTGTTTTTTCAAGCATCTTAAAATGTTCTAAATGTTTTAATAGTTTAAAATTTTGTTCGCGTGTTTTTGCAAAACCAAAACCAGGATCAATAATAATATCTGATATCTGGTGTTTTTTTGCTTCAGATAGCCTTTCGGAAAAATAAAATATGATGTCTTTTAAAAGCAACTCGTATTCGGTTAAGGTTTGCATTGTTTGTGGTGTACCTCGCATATGCATCATAACATATGGCACTTTCAATTTGCCAACCATACTCAGCATATTAGTGTCTAATTTTCCAGCCGAAATATCGTTTACTAAAGCTGCTCCAGCTAAAATACTCTGTTGGGCTACTTGACTTCTAAAGGTGTCTACAGATAGTAAAATATCAGGGAACTTATCAGTAATGCCTTGTATAATGGGAATAATTCGATTGAGTTCTTCCGTTTCACTAACAAAACTAGCATTTGGCTTAGAACTATAGGCACCAACATCAATAAAGGTGGCGCCTTCGTGTAACATGGTTTCTACTTGGAAAAGGACATCGCTTATATTTTTATATTTTCCACCATCAAAAAAGGAATCTGGTGTCAGATTCAATATTCCCATTACTTTTGGGGTTGATAAATCAATTAGGTTTCCTTTACAGTTAATGGTCATAATTTGGCAATCTAGTTTATTCTTTTGAAAGTATTATCTTCACACAAGCAAACAAAATTAAGATATTCAAAGTAAAATAGTTGGTAATTTATATCAAAATAAAAACAATCAGTATTCAACTTTGAACTTTAAACAATTTAAGCGAAATTTACACAAAATTCAACGAAACTCATGCCAGATACCTCACAAGAATATGATGCTGTAATTGCTGTTTGCAGAAACCTTTTCGAGAAAAAAATGTCCGATTATGGCAGCGCATGGCGTATTTTACGTCTGCCATCTTTAACAGATCAAATTTTTATTAAAGCGCAACGAATTCGCGGTTTGCAACAAAATGCCGTTCAAAAAGTAGATGAAGGTGAAGTAAGTGAGTTTATTGGTATTATTAATTACTGCGTTATGGCGTTGATTCAAATAGAAAAAGGTGTTGTTGAGCAGCCGGACTTAAATACAGAAGAAGCCGTAAAACTATATACAGAACATGTTGGTATTACCAAAGAACTCATGATGAATAAAAATCATGATTACGGTGAGGCCTGGCGTGATATGCGGGTGAGTAGTTTAACCGATTTAATTCTTCAAAAATTATTACGCGTAAAGCAAATTGAAAACAACCAAGGTAAAACATTGGTAAGCGAAGGTATTGATGCCAATTATCAGGATATGATTAATTATGCCGTTTTTGCATTAATTCATTTAGAAGTAGCCAATCAATAACTATATTTAGATTTTAGAAAGAAAAATTATGAAATACATTGTAGCAGTTAGTCGCATATTTGTTGGAGTCCTTTTTATTATATCTGGATTTATTAAGTTAAACGATCCGTTAGGCTTTTCTTATAAACTACAAGAATATTTTAGTGCAGATGTTTTAAACATTCCTTTTTTGGAGCCTTATGCTTTAATAATATCCATTTTAGTGGTTGTTTTTGAAGTAGTTTTAGGCGTTTTTCTGCTTATTGGCTATAAGTCTAAATTTACAGTTTACAGCTTATTGGCTATGATTGTTTTCTTTACCTTTTTAACATTTTATTCAGCCTATTTTGATAAAGTTAAAGACTGTGGGTGTTTTGGTGATGCATTAAAATTAACACCATGGGAGAGTTTTACAAAAGATATTATATTGTTATTTTTTATTTTAATTCTAGTAGCTGGAATTAAACATATAAAACCACTTTTTGGCAGACCTGTTATTACAACCGCAATTGCGTTATTAAGTTTTCTAGCATCTTTGTCCTTTGCATATTACGTTTTAATGCATTTACCTGCAATAGACTTCCGTGCGTATAAGGTTGGTGCCAATATTCAAGAAGGGATGACTGTTCCAGATGATGCTCCTAAACCTGTTCAGGAATTTACATGGACTTTTAAGGTTGATGGAGCGGAACAAATATTTGTTACAGACGGTAGCTATCCTACTGTTGATGGTGAATATGTAGGTGTAGAGTCTAAAGTAATTGATCCTGGTTATGAACCACCTGTTGTCGATTTTTCAATAGAAACTGAAGACGAGGATCTGACAACATATTTTTTGGAAAAAGATAAGCTTATCATGATAATCATGTATAATTTGGCAACTGCAGAACCAGATGGTGTAGCAAAATTAAAAACTTTTTCTGATGAGGCTCTTAAAAAAGGATACACAGTAATTGGTCTGTCTGCATCTGGTGGAGAAGAGAAAGCACGCTTTAAAGCAAAGCATAAACTTAACTTTGATTTTTATTTATGCGATGAAAAAGCATTAAAAACTGTGGTTAGAGCAAGTCCTGGAATTGTGAAACTAGAGAAAGGAACCGTTGTTCAAAAAGTCCATTGGAATGATGTGGAAGCTATCAAGCTTTAAGCGTTAATTAATTTTAAAAATAAAGATATTTACTTCTGATAAGCTATTTGTTACATAAAATTACCTATGCATTACTAACCCTTTTTGGAGTGGTAACGGTAATATTTTTGTTATTTAATGTATTGCCTGGCGATCCTGCTAAAATGATGTTAGGTCAAAATCAAACAGCGGAGCAGGTTGAAGCTGTCCGACAGAAATATGGTTTTGATAAACCTAAAACAACCCAATATTTTTATTATTTAAACGATTTATTACCCATATCATTTCATTCTAAAAATGAAACAGATTACACCTATTTACGAGCTGGGAAGTATTCCGCAACCACGTTGTTTTCTATTGGTAATATAACTACCGTTTTAAAACTTCCATATTTACGAGAATCTTTTACAAAACAAGGAAAACGTGTTTCTGAAGTTATTAGCGAAACCTTGCCAAATACTGCTGTATTGGCTGTGTCAGCAATAACTATTGCCTTATTTATTGGTTTAATTTTAGGGGTTGTGTCAGCTATTTATAAAAATACGTGGTTGGATAAAGGCATTCAAATTGTGAGTACAGTAGGTATGAGTGTGCCGTCATTTTTTAGTGCTATTTTGTTTGCTTGGTTTTTTGGTTTTGTGCTTCATGAATATACCAATTTGGAAATGACGGGTAGTTTGTATGAACTGGATGATTATGGTCAAGCTATGCACATTCAATGGAAAAATTTAATACTTCCAGCACTTGTTTTGGGTATTCGGCCGTTAGCGGTTGTTATTCAGCTCATGCGGAATTCATTATTAGAAATCTATAATCAAGACTTTATTCGCACAGCAAGAGCAAAAGGCTTAAGTGAATTTCAAATTATACGAAAGCATGCGGTTAAAAATGCTTTAAATCCGGTAGTGACAGCTATTTCTGGTTGGTTTGCTTCTATGTTAGCAGGAGCTGTTTTTGTAGAGTATATTTTTGGATGGAATGGTCTTGGTAAAGAAATTGTAAATGCATTAAACACGCTAGATTTACCTGTTATTATGGGATCTGTATTGATAATTGCGGTTATCTTTATAATAATCAATATTTTTGTCGATATTATTTATACCTGGTTGGATCCGAAGGTTAGTCTTCAGTAGATAGTCTTCACATTGCAATCATGAATTCACAATCTTAATTCTAGGTAAGTGAATATGTTATAGATAATCAAATTTAAATTTTAACTCTAAATAAAAGTTCCTTCTCTTTAAGAAGGTTAAGTTGGGCTTATGAGAAAGCAAATAGTTGCTGGAAACTGGAAAATGAATAATGATTTGGCTATGACAGAATCATTAATAACGGAATTAAAAAAACATGTAAAAATATCTGATGCAGATATGATGATTGCGCCAGCATTTACAAATCTTTGGCATGCATTTGAGGCTTTAAGACATTCGGATATTGAGGTTGTTGCACAAAATATGCATTTTGCTGAAAGTGGTGCTTATACTGGAGAGATAAGCGCAGGTATGTTAAAAAGTGTTGGCATTCAAACCGTTATTTTAGGACATAGTGAACGTCGTGCATATTTTAATGAAACAGATGATTTACTAGCTCAAAAAGTAAATACAGCCTTAAAAAATAACATGCGTGTTATTTTTTGTTTTGGTGAAGAACTGGCTGATAGAAAGTCTAATAATCATGAAATGGTTGTAGAGAATCAAATTAAAAAGGCGTTATTTCATTTAAATTCTGACGCATTTAATAGCCTTATTTTAGCCTATGAACCAGTTTGGGCTATTGGAACCGGAGAAACGGCTAGTCCGGAGCAAGCTCAAGATATGCATGCGTTTATAAGAGAAACATTGGCCAATAAATATGGCCAAAATCTAGCCGACTCTGTTTCTATATTATATGGCGGAAGTGTGAAACCAAATAATGCCAGAGAAATATTCTCCAAGCCAGACGTGGATGGCGGATTAATAGGAGGAGCAGCACTGAAAGCTGAAGATTTTATGGCAATAGTAAATGCGTTTTAAGTTTTAAAAAATATGTCAAATACAATTTATATTGGTTACGATTTTACGGTAACACCGTTACAGCCAGCGGTTGAAATTTTAATAGCCGAATTAGGATATGCCGGATTTGAGAGTTTTGTAGAAACGGAATCAGGTGTAACAGCCTATATCCAGAAGACGGACTGGAACAAAGATATTTTAACGGATATTCAAATTTTAGCATCTAATGAATTTAAAATTACCTATGAATTCAACGAAATAGAGCAGGTAAATTGGAATGCTGAATGGGAACGAAACTTCAATCCAATAATAGTTGATGATGTTTGTGCTGTTCGAGCACCTTTTCATGAAAAATTCCAGACCAAGTATGATATTATTATAGAACCCAAAATGAGTTTTGGAACAGGACATCATGAAACCACTCATATGATGATTCAACACATACTTAAAAATGATTTTATCGATAAAACCGTATTAGATATGGGTTGTGGGACTGGTGTGTTGGCTATTTTGGCTGAAATGAAAGGTGCCAAAAAATTAGATGCTATTGATATTGATAATTGGTGCTACTTAAATAGTGTGGAGAATGTAGAAAGAAATAACTGCCATCATATTTCAGTTTACGAAGGAGATGTTAGTTTATTAACCAATAAAAATTACGATATTATTATAGCTAATATTAATAGAAATATCCTACTCCAAGATATTCCACAATATACAACTTGTTTAAATCCAAAAGGTTTATTATTTTTAAGTGGATTTTATTTCGACGATATTCCTGTAATTGAAGAGCTTTGCAATAAATACAACTTAAAACTCGTTGATACATTACAACGGAACGATTGGGTTGCCCTAAAATTTGAAAAAGAATAAAGGCTAATTGAAAGTCATTTCAAAAACGCTAAATTTTAATAGTATGAGTACCAAAGAACAAACTTTAGAAGACGTTTTACTTAAAGAAGATGTTTTAAAAGAAAACGAAATAATTCTTTATAATGATGATGTAAACACCTTTGATCATGTTATAAATACCTTAATTTATGCCTGTGATCATACTCCAGAACAAGCTGAACAGTGCTCCATATTAGTACATTATAAAGGACAGTGCACGGTTAAAACGGGATCCTATAAAGATCTTGAGCCCAGATGTTCCATGCTTCTGGAAGCTGGCTTAAGTGCAGAAATAAATTAATTAAAAAGAGATGTTTTGAAAAAGCAAATTCTAAATTAGAGTTTGCTTTTTTTTTTTGTTTAACAATCATATAAGCGTTGGTATTTTATGAGAATTTTATGATTAATCCTTTTACCAACAACCATAATGGTAGTATATTTAAAAGGAAAACTTAAAAAATAGTAATAATGAAAACATTATATGAAGCAACTACCCAAGCAGTGGGCGGAAGAAAGGGATATGTCAAATCTGACAACAGTCCAGTAGATTTCAATTTATCAGTACCAAAATCCATGGGAGGAGATGGAGGAGATGGTGCCAACCCAGAACAATTATTTGGTGCCGCATATGCAGCATGTTTTGGTGGTGCTATTCAGTCTGTTGCTAATAGCGAAGGTATTAAAATAGATGAAGAAGAATTAAGCGTTACAGCTATAATAGGATTTTGTAAAGATGATGACGGATTTTTCTTAGAGGCGACTTTGGATTGTTATATTCCAGGTGTAGATCTTGAAACAGGTGAGGATTTGGTCGAGAAAGCACATGAAGTTTGCCCTTTTAGTAAAGCAACTCGCGATAATATTACCGTAAACTTGAACCTATTGTTAGATGAATAGCTATCAATAAAAATATAAATAAAAAAACTTACCAAATGGTGAGTTTTTTTGTAACCAAGTCCACAACTAAACACCTGTGTTTACATAACGCAGTAATTTTTCCTGAATGCAATTGATTAAAAAGCCTCTGCCTCTAGAACACGTGTAAGGCTACAGTTTTTAGTTGTTTACAATGCAAATTGATTTTTTTTCAATTACTTAACATTCCTAAAGCTACGCTCTGGAAATCCATAAAAAACAAAAAAAACGCTCAAGCTAGCTTGGCGTTTTTTTCTTATTTAAGTAATTTATTCGTGACCTCGACTGGATTCAAACCAGTAACCTCTTGAGCCGTAATCAAGTGCGCTATTCAGTTGCGCCACGAGGCCGTTTTTGTGGGTGCAAATATATTTGTTTTTCTAATATATGCCAAATAAAATGACAATTAATCTAAAGCATTTTTTGTTACATATAATTTCCAGCCAAAAATGGCCATTTGAATTTTACTCGCTTTACTCAAGTCCAAGCCTTGTTTTGTAAAACTTGGTAACAATACTTTGTTTACTTTAGCTAAAAATTTAAAAAATTGTTTTTTCATAAATTAACTGAAAATGATTTTTAGTTAAGATGTTAAATTTAAGAATTTAATAATCTATAAAATAATAATTCCTAAAGTAGTTCCTTACATTTGCAAAAACCCCTTTTTATGAAATATAATTTACTATTTATTTTACTATTTTTTATTGGCTTTCAATCCTTTAGCCAGATTGTAATTAATGAGTTGGATTGTGATACGCCAGGTATTGATGACCAGGAATTTTTAGAAATTAAATCAGACGTGCCTAATTTTAATCTAGATGGTTATGTGGTGGTGTTTTTTAATGGTTCCAATTCTGGTGGTAACTCTAGCTACTTTACTATTGATTTAGATGGTTATACCACAGATGAAAATGGTTTATTATTAATAGGAAGCGATACGGTTACACCTTTTCCTCAATTATTAATTGCTGCAAATACTATTCAAAATGGTGCAGATGCTGTGGCTATTTATCAAGGAAGTGATTTTGATTTTCCCGAAGAAACTGTTGCAACCATTGATAACCTTATTGATGTATTAATTTATGATACCTCGGATTCAGATGATGAGGACATGATAGCTATTTTTAGTGCTGATCCAAATTTTGCCAGTATTGAGCAAATTAATGAAGGCCCAGGAAATAATACCAATTCTATTCAGCGGAATAATGATGGTACGTATACGTCTACTACACCAACACCACGTGCCTTAAATGATGGTAGCGGAATAGTTTTTAATAGCATTGCTATATCTACAGATGCGGAACAGTATCAGGAAGGCGAAACCATACTCATAACATTTACTTCGCAAACAAACGTGGATTCAGACGCTACTTTCTCATTTTCATTATCAAATGCAGGATTTAATACTATGGACTATACAGGAAGCACGACTGTTACCATTCCAAACGGACAAAATTCTGTTTCAACCTCTATTACGCTAGTTAATGATACAGAAGATGAAGGAGATGAAGAACCAGTTATTAAATTTGTCAACTTGCCTTCACCTTATATTCCGTTTAATAACTTTATAAAACTTCGAGCCATTGATGATGATTTTACCGTTGCCAGTTTTGGAACGCCTTTAAATTCTACTTTTGGCAATGTAACAAGTACTCAACCTAGCGGTTATTATAATAGTTTAGATGGTTTGTCTGATGCAAATTTAAAGCAAGCTTTGCAGGATATAATTGCCGATCCTTCAGTAGTAAGAGCGCAAACTTATGCCGATGTGATTGATATTTTAAAAGAAGCCGATCAAAATCCAGAAAATAGTAACGAAGTTTGGCTGGTATATTTAGAGCAAGGTCGTGCAAAATTGGATTTTCAATTAACTTCCGATAGTAATGGTAAGTGGAATAGGGAACATACCTTTCCACGTTCTCGTGCTGGTTATTACAGTATTGAAGAAGATGAAATTGCAGATGGAAAAGATATTTTCTGGACCACGAAAGCGGATTCACTGCGACATGGAAATTCTGATGCTCATGCTTTAAGAGCTGTAGATGGTCCTGAAAACAGTAGTAGAAACAATCAGTTTTATGGAGAGTATACTGGCCCAGTTGGTACGTTAGGCGGTTTTAAAGGTGATGTAGCACGAGGTGTTTTTTATCTAGCTGTACGTTATAACGGTCTAGATATTGTTAATGGTTATCCAGATGGCAATGTTGGACAGTTTGGCGACTTACAAACGCTATTAGAATGGCACAGAAATGATCCGCCAGATGATTTTGAAATGAACAGAAATAATGTCATTTATACATGGCAATACAACAGAAACCCGTTTATAGATCAACCTGAATTAATTGAATATATTTGGGGTGATAACATTGGAGAAACATGGGTACAACCCTTAAGTATTGATGAAAATTCGTTAGATACTGTTTCAGTGTATCCAAATCCAACTACAGGACGGGTTTATATTAAAGGGTTAAAAAAATCAGCCAATATAACTGTTTATTCTATGGACGGAAGAGCACTATTTACAAAAGCCGTTGATAACGCAACCATAGATTTAAACCTTTCAAGTGGTATGTTTCTAATGCAAATAACTTCAGAGGATAGAACGACTATTAAAAAAATTATGGTTAATTAATTATAAAAAAATTAAAACCTAAAAAACCCAAACAGCACTGTTTGGGTTTTTTTTATGAACTAAATTAGTGGCCTATTTCCGAATCTTGGTTGTCACGATTATAGCACCATTTTTACCTTTTTCGTTGTATAACGATTTGGCAATTTCTGGTTTTAAAACATTCACATTTTCAATATTACTTGGATCAATGGCTTGCAAGTCTCTCCTTGTAGATTCTACTCCGTTAATAAGGATTAATGTCGTTTCAGGAATATCCATAAGTTTCGTGTTTGTTTCTCCTGTCGAAATAATAATCACACCATCTTGGCCTTTTTTACCATATTTTTCTAGTAGACTTTTATCGTTTATTACATCTGTTTTAATTATGGTGTTTGGGTCAATTTGGTTCATTTTTTCAGGTGTAATTTCTTTTCCATTCAGTAGAATCAGAGCTCTGCTTTCTGTTGTAGATGGATTTTTATTAACAGGTTTGGAGTCCTGTGAATCAAAAAAGGTTTCTCCTTCAAAAATAATAACACCGTCTTTTCCTGCTTCACCATATCGTTCTAATCCCTCGTTTTTATTAATAATCGTTATGTGTTCCGAAATGGTATAATTTTGATGTTTCAGATTGCTTTTTTTGTAGTGTTCTCCATTTATAATATACAGCGGATCATTTCCTAATCCATCCTCGTCACTAATAGTTTTTTTGTTTCCTATTTGTGTTGTAGCTGTTTTTCCAAACATGATACGATCTTTACTGACAAGTGTTGTTTCATCGTCAGAAAATTGGAACATAATATCTTGCTCGTTTTCTGTAAGCATCAATGAAAACGGTTTTATAGTTTCCTGATTATCATTTTTAACAGTAACTCGTTTGGTGAATTTGGTACCTTGATTATGTTTTGTTTTAATGGTTATTTCTCGAATGGTATTATCGGTGTTTCTAGAAATATCGCTAAACTTCAACTTCACGTTTTTATTAGAAAAGTAGGTTTCAATTGTCGCGAGTTCTGATGGAGTGGATGTTTCCGTAACCGTAAAGCGTTGGAATGAATTATTGGTTTCAAACGAAGTTGTTGAAATATAAACTTCTTTAGTGTTGAAACTCATTAAAAATAAAGCTAATACAGGAATAACAAAAGCATATTTCCAAGCTTGTAAAGTTTTTGATTTTGATGTGTGTAGCATAACGATTCGTTTTTTGATTAATGAATTATAAAAATTATTTGCCATCTCCAATTGATTTGTTGGAATACTTGTCTTTAATAACAGACGTTGATAGCTTTTTTTGCAATCAGATTGTAATTGTGTTTGGTGGTCTGCAATAAACTCTAGATTTTGCTGGAGAGCTTTTTTGTAATACCAAACTAATGGATTAAACCATAAAATAATACAGGTAAGCTCTGATATGAGGATATCTAAAGAATGGTGTTGCTTTACATGAACTCGTTCATGATTTAGTATTAGTTGTAATTCATAGGGTTTATAAATATTTGGATTAAAAACAATTCTATTAAAAAAAGAAAAAGGGGCAACGGCATCCTTTGTTTCTATATAATAAATACCAGCTATTTTTTTCGAATGTCTATGTTTTATTACCCTGATTAGCGATAGCAAATTAACTATGAATTTACCTGTAAAAAATAAAACACCCAAACTATAAAGACCAAGCAATAAGGTTTTTAGGTTAAAACTATTCGCGGTAATTTGTTGTGAAATAGCAGTCTTGGAAAACATTAAGGCATTAAAAGATTGTGGTTCTACCTTCACATAAATTGGAATAACCACCAATGGAAGCAGTAGAGCAATAAGCTGTCCGCTTAATAAAAACCAACGATTTCCGTTAAAAAATGTTTCAAGCTGTAAAAACCATTTATATCCCAAATAGAAGATGGTTAGTATGGCAGACGCTTTTAAGAAGTAATCCATAATTATTGGTTGTTTTCTATTAGGGCTATAATTTCTTTAAGTTCGTCTACACTTATTTTTTCTTCTTTAGCAAAAAATGAAACTACGTTTTTATAAGAGCTATTAAAATAGTTGTCAATAGCTGTTGACATAAATTTTTTCTTATAACTTTCTTTAGTAACCAATGGAAAATATTCATGTGTTTTTCCATATGCTTTATAGCCTACATATCCTTTGTCTTCAAGGTTTCTGATAATTGTAGATAAGGTGTTGTAATGAGGTTTATCTGTTTTAATTTTGGCTAATACATCTTTTACAAAAGCCTTTTTTAGCGTCCATAAAATATGCATAATTTCTTCCTCTTTATTTGTTAGTTTTTGCATTATAATTTATTTAATGATAGTCAAATGTATAACTATTTTTATAGTTATACAACTTAATATATAGTTAATTAACGAATTTTTTAGTTTTAGTAATAAAATCATAGGAAATAGTATCTTCGCATTGTAATATATCAGTGATAGAAAACTGTTAAAATTTAATTGAAAATGAGTATAGTTTGGATGCTATTAGGTTTGGTTTTATTAGTGGTAGGAGGTGAGTTCTTAGTTCGGTCTTCTGTGGCGCTTTCCTTTAAATTTAATATTTCTAAATTGGTAATAGGAATGACGGTAGTATCTTTTGCAACATCTGCTCCTGAATTGCTAGTTAGTCTGCAAGCGGCTTTAGATGGGTCGCCAGACATTGCTTTAGGAAATGTCATTGGTTCAAACATAGCAAATATTGGACTCGTTTTGGGAATTACGGCCTTTATATCACCTTTAACAATTGACAAGGATTTTTATAAAATGAATTGGCCAATGATGATGTTGCTATCTGTAGCACTGTATTTTATGCTACAAAGCGGTTTAGTGCTGGATTTTAAAGAGGGTTTGGCTTTAATGATTTCTTTAATTGTTTTTCTGTATATTTTAATAAGCCGTTCTAAAAAAGCGAGTAATAAGGAACTCGATATAGAGGAGGTAGATGATGCATTGCAAACAACATCAAATTTTAAGGTAATTATCTGGTTGCTTATAGGTGCAGCAGCCTTATACTTTGGGAGTGAATGGCTGGTAGTGGGCGCTAAAGATATGGCAACGAGCATGGGTGTTAGTGAGCGCGTTATTTCTGTTACTATGGTAGCTATTGGAACAAGTGTTCCAGAGTTGGCAGCATCTGTAATCGCAGCCTTGAAAAAAGAAAAAGCCATATCTTTAGGGAATTTAATAGGATCTAATATTTTCAATATTGCTTCTGTTTTAGGTCTAACAGCAATGATTCATCCCATACCTGTTAATAATCCAAATATTTTAAGTCAAGATGTTTTTTGGATGCTAGGGTTTGCAGCTGTTTTAATCCCTTTAGCATTTCTACCAAAACGATTTTCTTTAGGGCGTTATAAAGGTGCTTTGCTTTTAGGGTCTTACATTATTTTTGTGTATATGGCTTTTTCAGGTAGCTTTTAATAGGGTTCATTTTATTTTATTTTAATTTTTTTAATGGTTACCCCTAAAAAAAAGAGGGGTGTTTGTTTGTTTTTTAAAAAAAAGTGTACTTTTGTATGGAAATTATTAAAAAACAAATTATGTCCACATTAAGATTTTATGCCATTAAGGAAACGTTGAATCGTAAGCCTATTAAAATTGAAGAGAATGAACGTCGTTCCGAAATTTTTGGATCAAACGTTTTTAATGAAGACACGATGCGTCAATACTTAACAAAAGAAGCATTTGTTAGTGTTATGGACGCCATGCAAAACGGATCTAAAATAAGTCGTTATGTAGCTGATCATATTTCAACAGGTATGAAAGAATGGGCTATTTCTAAAGGTGCCACGCATTATACACATTGGTTTCAACCCTTAACAGGTACAACAGCTGAAAAGCATGATGCTTTTTTTGAGCCCATAGGGAATGGTCGTGCTATTGAAAAATTTGGAGGTGGACAATTAGTACAACAAGAACCAGACGCTTCTAGTTTTCCAAATGGAGGTATTAGAAATACGTTTGAAGCTCGTGGTTATACCGCATGGGATCCAACATCGCCTGCATTTATTTATGGTACTACGCTTTGTATTCCAACTGTTTTTGTTGCTTATACGGGAGAAGCATTAGATTATAAAACGCCATTATTGCGTGCTTTACAGGCTGTAGATACGGCTGCTGTAGATGTGTGTAAGTATTTTGATAAAAATGTAAAGAAGGTAAACGCTTCGCTAGGTTGGGAGCAGGAATACTTTTTGGTAGATAGCGCTTTGGCAGCCTCAAGACCTGATATTGTATTAACTGGTCGCACAATGCTTGGTCACTCGCCAGCTAAAGGTCAGCAACTAGACGATCACTATTTTGGAACCATCCCAACGCGTGCTATGCAGTTTATGCGCGATTTAGAAACGGAATGTATGTTATTGGGAATTCCTGTTAAAACACGACATAATGAGGTTGCTCCAAATCAGTTTGAGTTGGCGCCAGTTTACGATGAAGCCAATTTAGCCGTAGACCATAACTCTTTATTAATGGATTTAATGCATAAGGTAGGTGAGCGTCATCATTTTAAGGTGTTATTTCATGAAAAACCTTATAAAGGTGTTAATGGTTCTGGGAAACATAATAACTGGAGTTTAACCACGGATACTGGAGTCAATCTTTTTGGACCTGGAAAGACACCAATGAGTAATTTACAGTTTTTAACCTTTTTTATCAATGCTATCAAAGCGGTAAACGATCATGAAGAAATAATTCGCGCAGCTATTGCCTCTGCGAGTAACGATCACCGTTTGGGAGCCAATGAAGCTCCTCCGGCTATCGTATCAGTGTTTATAGGTGAGCAATTAACAAATGTACTCAACGAGTTGCAAAATGTAACAAACGGTAAATTGTCTCCAGAAGAAAAAACCGACTTAAAGCTGAATGTAGTTGGTAAAATTCCAGAAATTTTATTAGATAATACAGATAGAAATAGAACATCACCTTTCGCCTTTACAGGGAATAAATTTGAATTTAGAGCAGTTGGTTCTAAAGCTAACTGTGCAAATCCAATGACAGTTTTAAATACAATTATGGCAAGACAGTTAATTGACTTTAAAGCTGAAGTGGATGCCTTAATTGAGAAAGAGAGTCTTAAAAAAGATGAAGCTATTTTTAATGTGTTGCGTGAGTATATCAAGCATTCTCAAAACATCTTGTTTGAAGGAAATGGATATGGAGAAGCTTGGGAAAAAGAGGCTAAAAGACGTGGTCTAAGTAACAACAAAACAACTCCAGAAGCATTAAAAGCTAAAATTTCTGAAAAAGCAATTAAGCTTTTTGAAGATTTGGGTGTTATGAATCGCGTAGAATCTGAAGCGCGCTATGAAATTGAAATGGAAGATTACGTAATGCGTATCCAAATTGAAGGTCGTGTTATTGGGGATATTGCTAGGAACCATGTAGTGCCAGTTGCTGTGAGATATCAAAATATATTGATTAAGAATGTTAAAGGCTTAAAAGAGATATATGGCGACGATTTCAAGAAATTTGGACAAGAACAATTGAATTTAATTGAAGATATTTCTGAACACATTGCGTCTATTAATTCAAATGTTACGTTGATGATTAATGAACGTAAAATAGCCAACAAAATTGGTGAGATTGATAAAAAAGCCGATGCCTATTGCAATAAAGTAAAGCCGTTTTTTGATGATATTAGATATCATTGTGATAAGCTTGAATTATTGGTAGATGATGAGCTTTGGCCATTGACAAAATACCGAGAATTATTATTTACTAAATAGTAAATTAATATTATAACTTATTGTAAACGCTCTACTTATGTAGGGCGTTTTCTATATTGTAAAGGCTTTAATATGTAGTTTGTCTGATATAATTTGTAGGTTAACGAAAATATAATTTTGAATGCGATTCTTTGTAAATAAATCGTATTTTTGAAATGCTATTAATCATTATAAATTACATTATGAAAAGGCTTATTATAAGTGTTCTTATGCTTATGGCTGCTACTCTAATTTTTTCTCAAGCTAAAGATTCTGTTGATGACAATGCGTCTAAACAGGAAGTTGTTAGCCAAAAAGAAATACCAACAACATTGGGGTAATATTTTAGTCAGCCACGTTGTTGAAAAAATCATATTTAAATTTTAAAGTATTCAAGAAGTTCTTTAAAATTTAGATGTGGTTTTTTTTATGCCCTTAAATTTCAGTCTGTTGGCTTTTTTCTAGCAGGATATTTGTTATATTGTCCACTTGTTAAAAAATGAATAATGACATATCCTGTTAAAAAACAGCCATTTTTAGTTCAGCTTAAATGGTGTATGAGTCTTTTAATTCCAATATTTCTGTTGCTTAATTGGAGTGGTTTTGCTCAAGGCAATCGGAGTAGCAAGCAACAAACAGACTTACCAAAAACTGATTTTTATGATTATCGCGGAACGCATGCTATTTCAACAGCTTTAGGAGCGGCTATTATTAATGGAGATTATGCTGATCCAGAGTTTGGAGTTTATATGGGTTTTGGTTACAAGAAATCGATTATTCCATATATTAACATACATCTTACCTATAATAAGTTTAATCTTGTTTATAAAAATCAGTTTAATAATGGTTTTATGTCTTTTGATTTGAATGCTGAAATTTTAGCCTTACCACATGAGCGCTTTTCGCCATTTGTATTTTTTGGAGGTGGTGTTAATGCGTCTAATTACTTTGAAGCAGTAGATCCAAAAGTTCAAGGAGGTCTGGGCTTAGAATATGTAATTTATGAAGGGTTGAGTTTTAGAGTATTTGGAGATTATAACCATGTTTTTAGCGATGAATTAGATGGTAAAGTTTTTGGTGCTTCAGACGATGTTTACTGGAGAATTGCCTGTGGTGTTACTTTTTATTTTGGAGGTGCCAAGAAAAAAGCGAAACTGTTAAATGCGGTGCCAACAATTATTAAAACTAACCCAATTCCTACCGATAACTAAATAACAATTCTTATTTTTGTTGCTCAATTTCAGGATATGAGTCAAGAAGTAAGTAAAAGATACGCGCAAAGAGGTGTTTCTGCCTCTAAAGAAGATGTGCATAATGCCATTAAAAACATAGACAAAGGCTTGTTTCCAAAAGCTTTTTGTAAAATAGTTCCCGATTATTTAACCAACAATCCAGAGTATTGCCTTATTATGCATGCCGATGGTGCTGGTACTAAATCGTCATTAGCATATATGTATTGGAAAGAAACCGGCGATTTATCTGTTTGGAAAGGCATTGCTCAAGATGCTTTAATTATGAATATTGATGATTTATTGTGTGTTGGCGCTACTGATAATATTATGCTTTCCTCGACAATTGGACGCAATAAAAACAATATTCCTGGCGAGGTGCTTTCGGCAATTATTAATGGAACTGAAGCCCTTATTGCAGATTTAAAGTCCTTTGGCGTTACCATTCATTCTACAGGAGGAGAAACAGCAGACGTTGGCGATTTAGTACGAACCATTATTGTCGATTCTACTGTTACAGCACGCATGAAACGCTCGGATGTTATCGATAATGCTAATATCAAGGCTGGTGATGTTATTGTTGGTTTGGAATCCTTTGGTCAGGCAACTTATGAAAAAAGTTATAATGGCGGTATGGGAAGCAACGGTTTAACATCTGCAAGGCATGATGTGTTCCATAACTATCTAGCCCAAAAATATCCAGAAAGTTTTGATGCAGCTGTTCCAAGTGATTTGGTGTATTCTGGTGCTATGAAATTAACAGATAGTGTTTCTGAATCACCTATAGACGCTGGAAAATTGTTGTTATCTCCAACACGAACCTATGCGCCAATTATTAAAGAAATATTGGATACCTTCACTAGTGAAACCATTCATGGAATGGTTCATTGTAGTGGTGGTGCACAAACTAAAATTTTGCATTTTATTGACAGTCTTCATATTGTTAAAGATAATTTATTTAATGTGCCACCTTTATTTAAGCTGATACAGGAGCAGTCTAAAACAGACTGGAAAGAAATGTATCAGGTGTTTAATTGTGGGCATCGTATGGAATTGTATGTAGATCCAAAAGTGGCAGACGCTATTATTAAAATTTCAAAATCCTATAATGTTGATGCTAAAATAGTTGGATATGTTGAAGCGGCTTCAGAGAAAAAGCTTACAATAAAAAGCGAATTCGGTGAGTTTGTATATCAATAAGATGTTATTCTTCAAATTTCCCAAAAAGTTTATTTCAATGCGTAAAAGTGTCGTTCTATTTTTATTCCTAATTGTACAATTTGTAAGTGCCCAACCAGATTCTTTGTATTTCAAACCGGCAATAAATCCAAATGTGCCTGTTTGGTCAAATACCAATACAGCAGGATTAGATATTAACGAGGTAGCATTTGTTAATTGGAATTCAGGTGGTAGTAACTCTATCTCTGCGTTAATTGGTCTTAACAGTGTTTTGCGTTATCAATACCGAAATTTTATTTGGGATAGTAATTTACTAGCGCGTTACGGACTTAATAAGCAAGAGGAACAGGAGTTTAGAAAAACTGATGATTTACTAGAAATTAGCTCTAGTTTAGGTTTTAGAAAGAATAAATTAACCAATTGGTATTATTCCGCCCGATTTAGTTTTAGAACACAGTTTGCCAACGGTTATAACTATCCAAACACATCAAATGAGATTTCGAAATTTATGGCTCCTGGATATTTGTTTTTAGGTGGTGGTATTGAATACGGTAAGAATATAGATAAATTTTCTATGTATTTTTCACCGCTAACATTAAAAACAACTTTTGTTTTTGATGAAGCCTTATCCGATGCTGGTTCCTTTGGTGTTATGCCAGCTGAATATGATGCCAATGGAAATTTAATTCGTTCTGGTGAACGCGTCAGGAAAGAATTAGGAATCTTATTAACTAGTGCTTATGAAACTCAATTATTTGAAAATATTGCTATTCGTAATTTTATGAGTTTCTACACTGATTATATTAATGACTTTGGTAATGTAGATATTGATTGGGAGATTGTTTTCGATTTTAAAGTAAACAATTTCGTTCGTGCTACCTTGGGTTCGCATTTAAAGTATGATAACGATGTTAAAATTCAAGAAGAAGTTACGAATCCCGAAATGGAAGAAACAGAGTTTATAGAATTAGGAGCTCGTGTTCAATGGAAACAGTTGTTAGGCGTTGGCGTTGTTTATGAGTTTTAAAAAAAAATAATTATTTGTTAACTTTTTTATGTTGATAAATAATTTAATTATTGATAATCAGATAGTTGCTATTTTTTCTTGTAAACTTTGTGATTTTTATCATGAATTAAGTTTAAAATTTTTACGTTATTTACAATTCGTAAAAAGCAATAAAATTTTAAATTATATAATTCATGCCAACACAAACCAAACCCCTCACAAAACCTAAAACATACACACAAGATGAAGCTTTTGAAGCTTCTGTAAAATATTTTAAAGGAGATGATCTTGCAGCTCGCGTATGGATCAATAAATATGCTTTAAAAGATTCGCAAGGAAATATATATGAGTTAACGCCAAATGATATGCATAGGCGTATTGCTAAAGAAATTGCTCGTGTTGAAGCGCGCTACCCAAACCCAATGTCGGAGGAGGAGGTTTTCGACTTAATAAAAGACTTCAAATATATTGTACCACAAGGGAGTCCTATGGCTGGAATAGGCAACCCTTACCAAACAGGATCTTTGTCTAATTGCTTTGTAATAGGTAATGATGGCGTATCAGATTCTTATGGCGGTATTATGAAAATAGATCAAGAACAAGTACAGTTAATGAAACGTCGTGGAGGTGTTGGTCACGATTTATCACATATTCGTCCTAAAGGGTCGCCTGTAAAAAATTCAGCTTTAACATCAACTGGTATTGTGCCTTTTATGGAGCGTTACTCTAACTCAACAAGAGAGGTTGCTCAAGATGGTCGTAGAGGTGCTTTAATGCTATCTGTTTCTATAAACCATCCAGATTCAGAGGATTTTATCGATGCCAAATTAGAACAAGGAAAAGTTACTGGTGCCAATGTTTCTGTTCGTATTGACGATGCCTTTATGAAAGCTGTTAAAACAAATGACGAATACACACAGAGTTATCCAATTTTTAGTAAACAACCAAAAGTTTCTAAAAGGATTGATGCTAATGGTATTTGGAAAAAGATAGTTCACAATGCTTGGAAATCTGCGGAGCCAGGAATTTTATTTTGGGATACTATTATTAATGAATCTGTTCCAGATTGTTATGCCGATTTAGGGTATAGAACTGTATCAACAAATCCATGTGGTGAAATTCCATTATGTCCTTATGACTCTTGCCGACTTTTGGCAATCAACTTATTATCTTATGTTGAAAATCCATTTTCCAAACAAGCTTCTTTTAATTTTGAATTGTTTAAAAAGCACGTGGTAGTTGCCCAGAGAATCATGGATGATGTTATTGATTTAGAATTAGAAAAAATCGATGCTATTTTAGAAAAAATTGATGCCGATCCAGAGCAAGCTGAAATTAAAGCAACAGAGCGCAATTTATGGGTTAACATTCAGAAAAAAGCTGAAGAAGGTAGACGAACAGGAATTGGCATTACGGCTGAAGGTGATATGTTAGCAGCTTTAGGAATTCAATATGGTAGTGAAGCTGGAAATGCTTTTTCAGTTGAGGTGCATAAAACCTTGGCTATTGAAACTTATCGCGCCTCTGTAATGGCAGCTAAAGAGCGTGGTGCTTTTGCTATTTTTGATTCAGAGCGCGAAAAAAACAATCCGTTTATTTTACGCTTAAAAGAAGCTGATGAAAAATTATACTTCGAAATGTTAGAATACGGTCGTCGTAACATTGCGTTACTTACTATTGCTCCAACAGGAACAACGAGTTTAATGACGCAAACCTCATCAGGAATTGAGCCTGTTTTTATGCCAGTTTACAAACGCAGACGTAAAGTAAACCCAAATGATAAACACGTACGGGTTGATTTTGTTGATGAGGTAGGGGATTCATGGGAGGAATATGTCGTGTTTCATCACAGATTCAAGCAATGGATGGACGTAAATGGTATAGATTCTGATAAAAACTTTTCGCAAGAAGAATTGGACGTGCTGATAAAAAAATCTCCGTATTATAAGGCAACTTCTAATGATGTAGATTGGTTAAGCAAAGTTACCATGCAAGGTGCAGTGCAAAAGTGGGTGGATCATTCTATAAGTGTAACTATTAATTTACCAAATGATGCCACTGAAGAATTGGTGGGTGACTTATACCTGAAAGCATGGGAAGTTGGTTGTAAAGGAGTAACCGTTTATCGAGATGGTTCGCGTTCTGGTGTACTTATTTCAAATGATGATAAAAAAGAAGACGGTCAGGCAGAAACCTTAACAAATTTTCCTGTAAAACGTCCTGAAATTTTAGAGGCTGATGTAGTACGTTTTCAAAATAAAAAAGAAAAATGGATTGCTTTTATAGGTTTAATTGATGGTAAGCCTTATGAGATATTCACCGGTTTAGCAGATGATGAGGATGGTATTTTAATTCCACGATGGGTAGAAAATGGAGTTATAATTAAAAATAGAAATCAAGACGGAACGTCTCGTTACGATTTTCAGTATGAAAACAAACGTGGTTATAAAACCACAATTGAAGGATTATCACATAAATTTAATCCAGAATATTGGAACTATGCTAAACTAATTTCTAGTACGTTACGCCATGGTATGCCAATTGATAATATTGTGGAATTAATAAACAGTTTGCAATTAGATTCAGAATCTATAAATACATGGAAAAATGGTGTTGGTCGTGCTTTAAAGCGTTATGTAGCTGATGGAACAAAAGCAAAAGGACACACATGTACAAATTGTAAATCGGAAAACTTAATTTATCAAGAAGGTTGCTTAACTTGTAAAGACTGTGGCTCTTCAAAATGTGGGTAACACTAAAAATTTTTAAAATTAAAAAACGCTATTTCTAAAGGGATAGCGTTTTTTTTATATAATTATTTTCATGTGTATCATCAGTTCAAGTGAGTTTTAAGTTCTATAAGAACATGGCTTTAGTATCGAGAACAGGTTGTTTTTTTTGTGTTCGATATAATTTTCTGGTTAAAACCATTCGAACAAGCGTTCCAATACTAGTATAAAACCATGCAGTTTAAAATTCAGATTTGCTTAAATACTTATAATCTTCCAACATGTTTACATGCGTTATTAATTTGGAGTGACCATCTTTTATCAAATATAAATTATCGCTGGTTTCAATTATATCATGATATAGATGATCGGTAATAATGATTATTTTTTGTTGTTTTTCTTCAGAAATGATGCTTTTTATTTTTTCAATATACAAAGGTGCAATGTGTGAAAACGGTTCGTCTAACAGCACAATGTCTGTCGGACTTTTTAATAATATATAGGTTTCTACAATCCGTCGTTCGCCTCCTGAAAGCTGATAGAATTTAAAATCTTTATATTTAGAAAAAGAATCAAAATGTGTTGTAAATTCATTCCAATTTACCTGAAATAATTTAAAAGCTAGTTTTAAGTTGTTTGGAGTAATTGGTAATTGCGGTAAAAAATGAATGCGTTTGGTTTTATAAAGAGGCTTTAAAACAGGTTTGTTATTCAAACGGATGAGTTTGTATTTTGGTTTTAAGGTGCCAAAAATAATGTTTAAGATACAACTTTTACCACAGCCATTACTGCCTAATATTCCGGTAACCTTGCCAATCTCTGCTCTTAAATAAATGCCATTTAAAATGCGTTTCTCTTTAAAATACAGTTCAACATTATCCAATTCTAAAATCATATAAATACGCCAATCAACTTATAAAGAAGGCTGGTTATCAATATATCAATTATATAAATGATACCAAAAAGTTTAAATGATGAAATGCCTAAATTTTTATAAAATAGCAGTTTTCGTTTAGCAGTTGTTTCAGACAGAAAATACCATAAAAATCCAGTTAAAAATAATTTAGAAATACAGATAACAGGAAATTCAGAGCCAAGAGAAAGTAGTAAAATTGTAATGCCTACAGACCAGATTATATAGGGCTTGTAAAATAATAATATGGCTCCAAAACGGTGTATCATACTTTAAAAACGGAAAAGTTGATTAATTATTTTTAAACTCATTCACTTAACATATTCCAATTCATAAATTATCGTATTTTTGTGAAACAATTTAAGGAACTCCATGTTAGAAAAATTACAGATTATAAAGCAGCGTTTTGATGAGGTGAGTGATTTAATCATTCAGCCAGACATTATTACAGACCAGAAACGCTATGTGGCTTTAAATAAAGAATATAAAGATTTAAGATTATTAATGGATAAGCGCGAAGCCTATTTAGAGCTTACCAATAATTTAAAAGAAGCGGAAGAAATACTAGATGATGGGAGTGATCCTGAAATGGTAGATATGGCAAAAATGCAATATGAAGAAGCCAAAGAAGGGATTCCAAAATTAGAGGATGAAATTAAATTTATGTTAATTCCAAAAGACCCACAAGACTCTAAAAATGCGGTTGTAGAACTACGTGCTGGAACAGGTGGTGATGAAGCCAGTATTTTTGCAGGCGATTTGTTCCGTATGTATTCTAAATATTGTGAGAGTAAAGGTTGGAAGGTAGATACGGTAGATTATAGCGAAGGTACTAATGGAGGCTTTAAAGAAATTCAGTTTGAGGTTACGGGTGATGATGTATATGGAACGCTAAAATTTGAAGCTGGTGTTCACCGTGTGCAGCGTGTTCCGCAAACAGAAACACAAGGTCGTGTACACACTAGTGCTGCAACGGTAATGGTGTTTCCTGAAGCTGAAGAATTTGATGTAGAAATTAATCCAAAGGATGTCCGAATCGATTTTTTCTGTTCATCAGGTCCAGGTGGTCAGTCGGTAAATACAACCTATTCAGCTGTGCGTTTAACGCATATTCCAACAGGGTTAGTAGCTCAATGTCAAGACCAGAAATCGCAGCATAAAAACAAGGAAAAAGCTTTCAAAGTATTGCGTTCTCGTTTGTACGATATGGAATTAGCCAAGAAAATGGAAGAAGATGCAGCCTTAAGAGGTACTATGGTAACATCGGGTGATAGAAGTGCTAAAATTAGAACGTACAACTATCCACAAGGTCGTGTAACCGATCATAGAATTGGATTAACGCTTTACGATTTATCCAATATTGTAAATGGTGATATTCAAAAAATTATTGATGAATTAATGCTAGCTGAAAATACCCAGAAGTTAAAAGCTAGTGATGAACATATTTAAATTTAAAGCCTCTATTTTTGAGGCTTTTTTATGAAGTGCTAATTTAAACTAAACGAAAAATGCCATTTCCAATTGACGAAAAATATATAATTGAAACTGAATCTGAATTGCAAGTGAAATTTCCGACTGAATTTAAAAAACGGATGATGGAATTGAATGGTGGAGAATTAGTGTCGAAAAAATTGGAATTTGAACTTTTCCCCTTTTTTGATAAGTCTGACAAAAAAAGAATAAGTCGAACATGTAATCATATTGGACTTGAAACCAAAAATGCACAGAAATGGAATGGCTTTCCAGAAAATGCAATAGCAATTGGTTCAGATGGCTTTGGTAATTTACTTGTATTAACCCACAACGGAAATGGAATTCTGACTGATGAACTTTATTTTTGGAATCATGAAATAGGTCAAATAAAAAAAATAGCAGAATCAATTAATAAGCTTGACATAAAGAAATCTAATTCTAATAATGGATATGATTTATTATGGAATAAGATTAAATCAAGATTTAATTCATAAGTCAAACACAAAGTAAAATAATTTAGACTGTTTTAGTTTAATACTAAAATAAAGAAGCAAAAAATCACAAAACAGTTTCCTCTTCTGGAGGATTAAGAAACCAGATGACAACACAACAACTAACAGAACAAATTCAAAAAAAACAATCCTTTTTATGTATTGGATTGGATGTAGATTTAAATAAAATCCCACAACATTTACTGCAGGAGGAAGATCCTATTTTTGCGTTTAATAAAGCTATCATTGATGCCACTCATCAGGTTTGTGTAGCTTACAAACCCAACACGGCTTTCTATGAGGCCTATGGTATGAAAGGTTGGCAAGCACTTGAAAAAACCATTAATTATTTAAACGAAAAGCATCCAGATATTTTTACCATTGCAGATGCAAAACGTGGTGATATTGGGAATACAAGTAGCATGTATGCCAAAGCTTTTTTCGAGGATTTAGCCTTTGATAGTGTTACCGTGGCACCTTATATGGGTAAAGATTCAGTGGAACCGTTTTTGGCTTTCAAAAACAAACACACCATATTATTAGCTCTAACCTCTAATCAAGGAGCATTTGATTTTCAAACAAAACTGGTTGATGATAAGGAGTTGTACAAACAGGTTTTAGAAACCTCAAAATCATGGGAAAACTCTAAAAACCTCATGTATGTGGTTGGTGCAACTAAAGCAGAATATTTTGCAGAGATTCGGAAAATTATTCCAAACAGCTTTTTACTTGTTCCTGGTGTTGGAGCACAAGGTGGAAATTTACAGGATGTTTGTAAATACGGATTGGCGGATAATGTGGGCTTACTGATTAATTCATCTCGTGGCATTATTTATGCCTCCAACCAATCCGATTTTGCCGAAGCTGCTGCCCAAAAAGCACAGAACCTGCAATTAGAAATGGCAAGTATTTTAAAACATGCAGATTAAAGATCAACTTCAACGAGTTATTAAGCTGAACCGTACTCCACAACGTATTGTCTGTCTCGTTCCAAGTATTACTGAATTAATTTGCGATTTAGGTTTGGAGCCATTGCTCGTTGGTGTAACTAAATTTTGCGTGCATCCGCAACATATCATAACTAACGTTGTGGTTGTAGGTGGAACTAAACAGGTGCATTATGATAAAATTCGAAATTTAAATCCAGATATTATTCTATGTAATAAAGAAGAAAACACGCCCGAAATGATTCGCGAGTTGGAAGCTATTACAACGGTTCACATTAGTGATGTAAATACCATTGAAGATTGTTTGGAATTAATGGATATGTATGGCATTATTTTTCAATGTTCACCTCAAGCTAAAAGTCTTATTTCAAAAATATCATCTGCTAAAATAGATTTTGAAGACTTTATAAAAACACAACCTGTTAGGGAAGTGACTTATTTTATTTGGAAAGACCCTTGGATGGTTGTCGCAAATAACACCTTTATAAATTATATGTTATCGCTTAATAATTTCAAAAACACCTTTCAAAAGGAGTCGCGTTATCCTGAAATTGCTATGGATGGTATCTATTCAACTGTGGAGCTGGTATTATTATCTAGTGAACCATATCCTTTTAAAAATGAACATAAAAAAGCCATTCAACCACAATTTCCAAATGCCAAAATATTTTTGGTTAATGGCGAAATGTTTTCGTGGTATGGCAGCCGATTACTATTGGCTTTTGATTATTTTAAAACGTGGCATCGCACTGTTTTGCCTTCAGAATAATCTGTTTTATTTTTTGCGCCTCAAAGTATAACATGTCGCTTAAACTTGCATCGGTCATACTCACATTGTAAGCTTCTTCAATAAAATTTTTATATTTATTTTCAAGTTCTTTTAAGCCTAATATTTGTTTTAAATCGACTTTTACTTTTCCTATTTTGCAGAATTGTGCACTCATAATTACTTGTTTTAAAAAGATATACGTGAGTAACGTCTGTAAAAGATGTTGCTAAAAGTTAAAGTTAATTTAAAAATTAAGAGGATAGTGTTTTTTGTGAAGCTTCTCTATTTAAATACTTTAAGCGGTTTAATTTATTTAGAAGTTTAATAGCTTTAAATTCTGAAATATCACTCTGTGCAGAATCGGTTTGTCTTAAATTATAAGCTTGTTCTACAAGTTCTTTATAGCGAGATTGCAGCTTGATTTGGGCCTGCTTGAGTTTTGAGAGATTTTCCATTTTTTTGCCATATTGAAATTAAATATATTTAAAATATTGGAATACAGCAAATTAAAATTAAGAATTGTTAATAAAAAAATCGATCTGTTTCCAAACCGATTTTTTATACTAACTAACTCTATAATCCAAAGTGAAATTGGACGCGTGTACTAAAGATCAATACAAAGATACTTTAATGCTTAAAATAGCATGTTATGAGGTTGTTATCAAATAGTTAATCTTGCAAAGCAAATACTTTTCTTAATAAATCTGTTGTTCTAGAGTTTAATTGGGTTCGGATATCCTTTTCTTCAACAGCAATCATTGTATAAACACCTTTTAATGCTTCTTTGGTTACATAATCCGTTAAATCTGGATTGACATTGGAAGTAAATGGAATACTATTATAACGATTAATTAAGTTGGACCAAATATCATTAGCACCTACTTTTTTAAAGGAGTTATTAATAATAGGTTGAAATTCAGCATATAATTCCGATTCTGTTCTACCAGCTAGATAACGCGTTGCTGCATCATCAGCTCCTAATAAAATAGATTTGGCATCATTAAACGTAATCCCTTTTACAGCATTTATAAAAATAGGCGTTGCCGTTCCAACAGCATCTTCGGCTGCACGATTTAATACTTTTAAACCTTCATCTGCTAAACTTCCTAAACCAATATCACGTAATGCTTTATCTACTTTCTGTAATTCTTCTGGGAGGAGAATTTTTACTAGGTCATTTTTATAAAATCCATCTTGTTTCATAAGCGTTGTTACTTGCTTATCTATACCTTGGTCCAATGCTTGACGCAAGCCATTGGCAATATCGGTATTCGAAATACCTGGTGTGTTTTCCGGTAAATTATCCACTACTTGTTGGAGTTCCGCACAGGCAGTGATATTTAAAATTATTACAAGGGCAAATAAACGTTTTATCATAATTTTGTTTGATTCTATTTTCCACAAAGATAAATATTCAGGGCTCATATCATTTTAAAAGATATTTAAATTTAAAAAATCATGTCTTAACATATTCGCAACAAAATCCTGAAATTCAAGGTGGTTTTTGACAATCTTATTATAAAATGTATGATTTAGTGGCATCTCATGTATCATCTTTAAATTAATACAGTAATATTCCTTAAATTTGCAAAGCTTAAAAAACATGTTTATACCGAATGAAAAATATTACACCATACAGCCCAAAATATAAAGTACGAATCGTAACGGCAGCATCCCTTTTTGATGGCCATGATGCATCTATTAATATCATGCGTCGTATTATTCAAGCTACAGGCGTGGAAGTTATCCATCTTGGACATGATAGAAGTGTTGAAGAGGTTGTAAATACAGCAATTCAAGAAGATGCAAACGCTATATGTTTAACGTCTTATCAAGGAGGTCATAATGAGTATTTTAAATATATGTATGATTTATTGGCTGAAAAAGGCGCTAGCCATATTAAAATCTTCGGTGGAGGAGGTGGTGTTATTTTACCTTCAGAAATTAAGGAATTAATGGATTATGGTATTACCCGTATTTACTCGCCAGATGATGGTCGTGAAATGGGTTTACAAGGTATGATTAATGATTTGGTTCAGCAATCCGATTTTGCCATAGGTGATAAATTAAATAATGAAGTTGATGAATTAGCAAATAAAAACCCGAAAGCTATTGCGCGCATTATTTCTTCGGCTGAAAATTTTCCTGATGTTGCTAAAAGCACATTAGATAAGATTCACGAGAAAAATAAAAATTCCAAAACCCCAGTTTTGGGAATTACGGGAACGGGAGGTGCTGGTAAATCATCGTTAGTTGATGAATTAGTAAGACGGTTTTTAATCGATTTTCCTGAAAAAACGGTTGGTCTAGTTTCGGTAGATCCATCCAAGCGTAAAACAGGAGGTGCACTTTTAGGCGATAGAATTCGTATGAATGCTATAAATAACGCGCGCGTTTATATGCGTAGTTTGGCTACGCGTCAGTCTAATTTAGCATTGTCTAAATATGTACATGAAGCCGTTGAGGTTTTGAAAGCGGCGGAATATGATTTAATTATTTTAGAAACTTCCGGAATTGGACAATCCGATACCGAAATTATCGAGCATTCAGATGTTTCCTTATATGTAATGACGCCGGAATTTGGAGCAGCAACTCAATTAGAAAAAATTGACATGCTAGATTTTGCGGATTTAGTAGCCATTAATAAATTTGATAAACGTGGTTCTTTGGATGCGCTTCGCGATGTAAAAAAACAATATATGCGTAACAATCATTTGTGGGACACTCCACAGGATGCGTTGCCAGTTTATGGAACCATTGCATCACAGTTTAACGATCCAGGCATGAATACGCTTTATAAAGCTGTCATGGATAAATTGGTTGAAAAAGCGGATTCTGAATTAGAATCTACTTTCCATATTGCCGACGAAATGAGTGAGAAGATTTTTGTTATTCCGCCATCAAGAACGCGTTATTTATCAGAAATTGCTGAAAGTAATCGTGCTTATGATAAAACGGCTAATGAGCAAGTAGATGTTGCACAAAAATTATATGGGATTTATAAAACGATATGTTCGGTTGCTGACATTTCTACCGAAAGTGAGAAATCGCTTTTAAACAAGTTTGGTGTTAATCAAGAAGAGATTCTTCACGCTATTCAGAAGGATAAAGCCGACTTTGTTAAAATGCTTATAGCGGAATTCGACCGTGTTAAATTAAATTTAGACCCTTACAATTGGGAAATTATTACCGGTTGGGATGACAAAGTAAACAAATATAAAAATCCAATTTACTCTTTTAAAGTTCGCGATAAAGAAATAAAAATTGAAACCCACACCGAGTCCTTATCACATACGCAAATTCCTAAAGTGGCTTTACCAAAGTACCAAGCATGGGGTGATATTTTAAGATGGTGTTTACAAGAAAATGTACCTGGTGAATTTCCTTACACTTCTGGTTTATATCCTTTTAAACGTACAGGTGAAGATCCAGCACGTATGTTTGCGGGTGAAGGTGGACCAGAACGTACCAACAGACGTTTTCATTACGTAAGTGCAGGTTTACCAGCCAAGCGTTTGTCAACTGCTTTTGATAGTGTCACGCTTTACGGAAACGATCCAGATTTACGTCCAGATATTTATGGTAAAATTGGAAATGCTGGTGTATCTATTTGCTGTTTAGACGATGCCAAGAAACTCTATTCTGGTTTCGATTTAGCCAATGTGATGACTTCGGTTAGTATGACAATTAATGGTCCAGCACCCATGTTATTAGGGTTCTTTATGAATGCAGCCATCGATCAGCAATGTGAAATATATATTAAAGAAAACGGCCTTGAAAAAGAAGTAGAAGCTAAAATAGCCAAACTTTATAAAGGTAAGGAGCGTCCGCAATATTATGGCGATTTACCAGATGGTAACAACGGTTTAGGCCTCATGTTGTTAGGTGTAACAGGCGATCAAGTATTACCTGCAGATGTGTATGCAGACATTAAAAAGAACACCATTGCGCAAGTGCGAGGAACGGTTCAAGCAGATATTTTAAAGGAAGATCAAGCACAAAATACCTGTATTTTCTCTACCGAATTCGCTTTGCGATTAATGGGAGATGTTCAGGAATACTTTATTGAGAATAATGTGCGTAATTTTTATTCGGTTTCTATTTCTGGCTACCATATTGCTGAAGCAGGAGCCAACCCAATTACGCAATTGGCCCTGACTTTATCTAATGGTTTCACTTACGTGGAATATTATTTAAGTCGTGGTATGGACATCAATAAATTTGGTCCAAACTTATCCTTCTTTTTCTCTAATGGAATTGATCCAGAATATGCGGTTATAGGTCGTGTGGCCCGAAAAATATGGTCCAAAGCCATGAAAAACAAGTATGGTGCTAATGCTAGAGCGCAAATGCTGAAATATCATATCCAAACATCCGGACGAAGTTTACACGCGCAGGAAATTGATTTTAATGATATTAGAACCACGCTTCAAGCTTTGTATGCTATTTATGATAACTGTAATTCTTTACATACCAATGCCTATGATGAAGCCATTACCACACCAACAGAAGAATCGGTGCGTCGTGCTATGGCTATACAGTTAATTATTAATAAAGAATTAGGATTGGCCAAGAATGAAAATCCAATTCAAGGTTCGTTTATTATAGAAGAATTAACCGATTTAGTTGAAGAAGCTGTCTTGTTAGAATTTGATAGAATTACGGAGCGTGGTGGTGTTTTAGGCGCTATGGAAACCATGTACCAACGTAGTAAAATACAAGAAGAAAGCTTGTATTACGAAACCTTAAAGCATAACGGCGAATTCCCAATTATAGGTGTGAATACCTTTTTAAGTTCTAAAGGGTCTCCAACAGTTCAACCAGCGGAAGTTATTCGTGCCACCGAAACCGAAAAGCAAAATCAAATTACCACGTTGAAAAACTTGCATGCTGCCAAAGACACAACCGATTTATTAAAGGACCTTCAAAATAAGGCTATTCATAATGAGAATATTTTTGAAGCTTTAATGGATGTTTGTAAGGTGTGTAGTTTAGGTGAAATTACATCTGCTTTATTTGAAGTAGGCGGTCAGTATAGACGAAATATGTAAGCTAATTATCTATGTAATTATAAAAAAAAAGAGGATAACATTGGTTGTCCTCTTTTTTGTTGGAAAAACTAACATAGTGCGTTTATTTTTTGGACGGCTTCCTACTTGATGAGCTGTAATGTATCACGCTTACTTTCGTCTGTTCGTTTTTTTTGCTCCCAATACGGTTCGTTGATACTTTTTTTTAATTGCGCTTCCGTTATTAACCCATCACCATTATTTTCGGTCCACGCGAGAATTTTATACGGAAATTGTTTTTCAACATTAATCGTAACTGTTCTGTTATAATTCAGGTACTGAACGGTGTAGTTTGTTGTGGAATCTGTTTCGGTTTTGCTAATTTCGGCTTTGGTAGCTTCTAAATCTTTATGGTCAAAACGACTGTACAGTGTAGAGAAAATCATGTTGGTTTCTCCAAGAGGAAGTTGTCCTTTATGGATGCGAATTCGCGTCATCAATTCGTCTTCTAAAAGTGCAATAGGCATATCCTTTTCCGTATCTCCTTCTGCTTCAAAGTATGAGAATTCCTGAAAATGATAATTGCTTTCTTTCAGGTTGAGCTGTGTAAATGTATGTCCACACCATTCTTGGATACTAGTATTTAGTTTTAAAGTATATGGGTGTTTTTGTGAGTTTATAGGTGTAAATGTTGAGCTTACAATAGAGTAGTCGTAGATCCCTGTATTGAATTTTCTAATGTTATTAAGTTTCATAACTGATACCTTATCTGCACCAGCAGCATCGGGATTGTCAAGTTTTACCTGTTTGCTTAATGAGAATGGTTCAGTAACAAAGATAAGAACCACTTCGCCATCACGAATTTCACCATAACGAGATTGCTTTAAAGAATAACTGTTCAGTTCGGCTTTGCCTGTATACCAATACGCTTTAAACTCGTCGTCCATGGTTGCTGGGTTCCATTGTATTTCTGTCGGTAATGGCGTGTTGTTGGCCTTCTCATCCTGTTTACAAGCAAGCAATGAAAAGATGGCTAATACGCAGTATGTTTTTAATAGGTGTATCATTTCTTGAAAGGATTTATTTTATTGTTATGCACAGTACTTATTAGATTCTTGTGGCTTTATTCAGGACGAGTCAAACTTATAAACAACGGTCTCGGCTATGAGTAGTTGCGTGCAAATTAGCAATTAATTTTCGGTTGATCCACAAGCCAGATTTTTAAATTTTACTATTTATCTTTTTTATTGGAAATCGTCAAATTTAAAAATTTGGCGACTTTCCAAATACGCCTTAATTTCGGTTTAAGCAACTGATTAGAAATGAGCTATACACGTTTTTGTGGTGCGTTTTTTATTCATAATGCTATTCAATCGGCAGTATTTTGTTCAGCCAAGTAATTTCCTCAAGTGAATTTTTATTTTCAAAAAGTTCATTCATTAAATTTGTATCTGAAAAACATCCTAAACAATTATAGACAAGAATTGATGAAGATTTCCAAAATTTTATTTTTTCTAATTCTTTATCTTTCAATATGTAGTTTTTGTTTTGATTCAGCCGTTCTAATGTTAGGATAGCAAGAAATATTTCTCCACTATTTTTAGACTCCAATAAAGACGAAATTTCAGAATATTTTTTTTCTTTTATTAAATCAGTCATTTTATCAACAAGTGGTGTAGTTCCAGCAGAAACTCCGCACATAAAGCCAACAGTCAACTTTTCACGTTTTTCAGCTTGTCCGAAAATCAAAGTCGGAATCAAAAATAAAGCGGTTAATAAAAGTAATTTATTCTTATTCATTATTTTTTTTCAAATGCACCACAACAAGCATATATAACCACCTGTTCTAAATGTACTACTAAAATAACATTCTAAAAGTAGTAAACAAGCAGAATAATGGGGTAAATTCCATAAGCAGTTTATAAAGTGGCGCGTAGTTGTGTTTAAAATAAAAAATCTTTTTTTGCATCTTTTTTGAGTGATTCCCGTCTATTATATGAATTTAAAAATTAGATAGTATGAAAAATATAGAATGTACCTGTACCTGTAGTAATTGCCAAGGTGGTAATTGTGCTGGATGCACCTGTGAAAACTGTACCTGTAACAACTGCAACTGTTAAGATGTGCTAAAAACATTGTAAAGCAGAACGTATTTAGTAAATTTATACTAAAGGTTCTGCTTTTTTAATATTGAGAAAATGACCACACACGATATATGGAATACCTATGCTGATGATATTAAATACTTTATTTTAAGTCAAGTAAAAGTGCCTGCTATTGCTGACGATTTGCTGCAAGAAACCTTTATAAAAGTGCATACCAAAAAAGATATGCTTAAAAATGATGAGAAGTTGAAATCTTGGTTATTTAGCATTGCACGCTTTACGGTTATGGATTACTTTAGAGCACAAAAACCCATAAATAAATTGCCTAATATGGAACTCGTTGAGGCAGACTCTACACCAGAACACACCGAGCACGATTGCCTACGTGGAATAATAAAAAGCTTGCCAAAAAAGTATAGAGTTCCCTTATTTTTATCGGATGTTAAAGGGATGAAACAATCTGCTATTGCAGAACAGTTGCAGTTAGCATTGCCGACTGTAAAGTCGCAAATACAACGCGGCAGAAAACTAATTACACAAGGTTTTATGGATTGTTGCGATTTTACCCTCAATGAATCGGGTTTTCTTGTTGGTGAAATTAAGGACAAAAAGGACTGTAAAATTTGCCATTAAAAAACGTATAACGGCTTAAGTGTTTTTTAAAAATTTTAATGCCAAATTTTAGTCGTAAGTTTACAACATTATATTTTTTCAACTAACGGCTAATTATTTTTATGTCTTTTAAAAAATTCCACCCCATACTTAAAGAAGCTCTACTCGCTCACAATATGGAAAGCCCTTTGCCATTTCAAAAAGCTATTTTATCAAAATTAAAAGGTGGTATGGATGTGTACGGAATTGCGCCAACAGGAGCAGGAAAAACCACGGCTTTTATACTGGCTACTATTCATAAATTAAAAGCGGAAGCCTTTGAAGATTCGCCACGTGCCTTGGTTATGGTTAAGGATAAAGCAGCAGCCTTGCATTTAAAAGAGCAGTTTGAGCACTTTACAAATGAAACGGATTTACGGATTTATTGTGCTTATGACGAGTACGATTTGGAAAAGCAAAAAGAAGAAATTTATTTTGGAGTTGATATCATGATTGTTACACCAAAACGCTTAAACAAATTGTATTTTCTAAATGGTATTCATTTAGGGCAACTACAATTGTTTATCATGGAGGATGCCGAATTCTTAATGCGAAATAATTATCAGAATGATGTGTTACGCGTTACCGAAAGTTTAAAAAAATGCCAATATGTAATTATAGCTGAAAAGTTATCGCCCAAACTAAAAAGTCTTCAGGAAAATATGATGAGCAATGCGCTAATTGTTTCGAGCTAATGTACTATAAAGTTAACGTCCATGTATGTTGCAGCTGTTTGAATTTTTTCAATTCGGCACGTAATAATGGTAAGTAATCTTTTCCATTACTGTTACAGTTTTCTAACCGTTTAATGTTTTTATTTAGCAAATATGTCAACCGTTTTACGGAAGCAATGTGCTTGTATTTTTTTTCGGAATATCGCGCTTCTTCAGCTTTCGCTATTTCTGGTGCTAACGAAACAGATTGTTGAACAATATCTCCAGAAAAATAAATAAATGCATTTTCCGAACCATCTTCATGTAACGCTGATAAGTCTTGGTTTAAGTAGGTTGAAATGCTTCGCGAAAGCGTAATAATATCCATAGCCTTTTGATATAGAGGCGAATGGAATAAGCTCGAAGAGATGTGGGTCATCATATTAAACTAGCAATTTTATCAAAAATAGCGACAAGTTTTCACAATGTTCTTTAGATATTAAGGTAAAAGCGTATATTTGATTTAATAATTGATTTATTATAGTTAATTTGCTTTAAAATGAGTATTGATAGCTTAAATTGGAAAATATTGAAGTGTTTGCAGCAAAATGCACGCATGACGAATGCTGAAATAGGAAGGCAAGTGGGTATTAGTTCGCCTGCCGTTTCCGAGCGCATAAAAAAAATGGAGGATGCTGGTATTATTCAACATTATCATACAACCGTTTCACCTTTTGAAGCTGGTTATCAATTGAAAGCATTAATCACGATTCGGGCTTTTATGGGTATGTTAAAGCCATTTTTAGAGAAAGTAAAAACCTATGATGAAGTTATTAATTGTTACCGGATAACTGGTAATGAAAACATAGTCATGGAAGTGGTTTTAAAGAACCAAAAGCATTTGGAGGTTTTTATAGATCAACTAATTGTTTATGGTGAAACCAAAACGCAAATTGTCTTGTCTCATGTGGTTAAGCATAATCCTGTGAAGCCTTTAAAGTAGCTTTTGTGTTAAGACTTTAAATCAAGCTGATTCATGCGTCTTTAAATACCGCATTAAAAGCCAAAGGAGTCCCATGCAAATTACTGAAAGTAGCGTCATTATATACCAAGTGTTCTCAAAACCCAAGGTATCTGCCATTTGCATGCCTGCATTGTGTCCAAATATATGAGCTATTGAAAACGCTATGCTATACAGTGCCATATATTCGCCTTGATTACCTCTTTTAGCCCGTTCCATAGCAAATGCATTTGAAAATGGAAAGGTTATCATTTCACCAATAGTCATAAATAACATACCAAAAAGTAAAATGCCTATCCAAGGCGTAACATTTAAAATTATAAAACTGATTCCAACTAAAATAGCACCAAATACCATAAGGGCTGGTTTGCTATAACGTGTATTTTCTAACCACTTAATGAGTGGCATTTCTAAAAGAAAAATAAAGGCACCATTTAAGCCTAGAATAATACCGATTTCCAATTCTGTTAAATTATGAATTTTTTTATAGTATAGTGGCATGGTTGAAAAGTACTGTAAAAATACAATTCCAAACATGGTCATGGCAGCTAGAAAAATCCAAAAAGCTTTGTCTTTGTAAGCAGATTGTGGATTGTTGTTAATAATACTATCTTGCGTTTTAGCTTTTTTAGGATTCAATACGTTTACCATTAAAATAGTTGCTAAAATACAGGTAATACCATCCACCCAAAAAAGACCAGCATAACTCAACGTTGTAATTATAATACCACCCAAAGCTGGGCCTGCCGAGAATCCGAGATTTATAGCCAGTCGGATAAGCGTTACCGAACGTGTTTTATTTTCCGTTTTACTATATGCACTTAAGGCTACAAACATGGCAGGACGAAACATATCAGCAACTAACATAACCAAAAATATTCCTATACAAATACTGGCAAAGGTGTGTAAAAATTGTAACGCTACAAATAGTATTCCTGTAGACAATAAACTTCTTACCATAACCTTATAGTAGCCAATTTTATCCGTTAGTTTTCCACCTAACCAAGAACCACAAACAGATCCTAAACCAAAAGCCGACATCACCCAACCAACTTGGGCAAATGATAATTTTAAATCTGTTGTTAGGTATAAAGACAAAAACGGAATAACCATGGTGCCAGCTCTATTTATTAAAGTAATTAGTGCCAACCACCAAATTTCAGGCGATAAACCGCGAAACGTATTTATATAGCTGTTGTAAAGTTTTCTCATGATAATTATTGGTGTTGTTATTAACTAAAAAATCCGACGCAATGGTCGGACTTTCTTATATTGGTACTGTCAATTAAAAATTATTCACATACAAATAGTGTCCAACCCATTAAAAATGAGATACAAGGTTTTCTATACGTGGTGACACTTTTTTGCATGATTTTTATTTAAATAGAATTTCAAATCTAAACAAAATATGAATAAGTTGTACTTTTGAATTCAAAATTAATACTTCATATGAAAATAGCTTTTAGTTTTTTAGTGCTTTTTACTTTAATTGGTTGTGCTCAAAATAAAGAACCCTTATTAGGCGAAACCGATTGGCAACGCCAACAAAATGCCGATTTTAAAGATGCTAGTAAATCACCATTAAAAGCAAAAGACAGAAAGGGTTTTAAAACACTTGATTTTTTTCCAGTAGACTCATCTGCCATCGTGGAAGCTACATTAAAACGCACTCCAGACTCCGACTGGTTTCTAATGCAAACCACAACAGATCGTGTGTCTAATGAGCGTATATATGGAATTGTTACCTTTGAACTACAAGGAAGACCATTTGAATTAGCAGTGTACCAAGGTCAAGATTTAATGACTAAAGCAGGTTTTGAAGATTACTTATTTTTACCATTTATGGATAATACTAATGGCGATTCAACGTATGGAGGTGGTCGTTATTTAGACTTACGTATTCCAGAGGGTGACCACATGATTATTGATTTTAATAAAGCCTATAATCCTTACTGTGCTTACAACGCTAAATATTCTTGTCCAATTGTGCCACGTAATAATTATTTAGATATTAAGGTAGAAGCAGGAGTAAAGGCTTTCAATAAAAATTAAAGCGCCTAACAAATTTGTTAGACGCCTTAATAACTACTAATCAAAACTTACTTTTTAATAATCCGTTTGGATATACTTCCAACTTCTGTGGCTATTTGTAATAAATAAACACCTTGTTGCAGGTTAGAAATCTGTATTTTTTCTAAATGATTTGTTAGATGCTTAACAATCTTTCCATTCATGTCAATTAACATGATTGATTTTATACTTAAACTATTTGGAGTTTTAATATGCACATAATCCGTTGCTGGATTTGGATATATGTTAATCTCTGAAAGGATTTCAGAATCTAGGCCTAAAGTTCCATCAATTTCAAATAATTTCCGGTCGTAAAGGGACCAAGTACCATCGGTATTTTGAACACGAATATGTAAATAATGATCGCCTTGAGCTAGTCCTGTGCTTGTAGGGATTACTAAATTTTCATCCAATTCATCGCCTGTAACATTTAGTGCAGTTGCCAACCCAAGACCAGGGTCTACATCTATATAATATTCGGCTGAAACAATAGAAGCGTTGTTTGTAAACGGAATATCTGATACGCGAAACGTTTTTTCGTCATAAATACTCCAACGATTAGCACTATTTTTTACACGCATAAATAAACGGTGTGTTCCCATGGTAAGGCTAGTAGTGGGTATAATTAAATCATCATCTAAAGATGCAACATCATTTACGTCTACAATTGTGCCATTTCCAATGCCTGGATCTGTATCAAAAAAGTACTCAGCTTCCACAATATCACTGGTATTTGTTTCTGGAGTATCAGAAACTCTAAAGGTTTTGGTGTCATACAGACTCCATTTGTTATTGCTGTTTTTAACGCGTAAAAACATTCGGTGTGTACCGATAGACAATCCTGCTGTTGGAATGTTGAGGTTTTCATCTAAAACTGTTACATCAGCAACATCTAAATTAGTGCCATTTCCAATTCCAGGATCTGTATCGAAGAAGTATTCTGCTTCTACAATATCACTGGTATTCGTTTCTGGAACATCAGATTTTCTGAATGTTTTATAGGTGTACATACTCCATTCATTGTTTTCGTTTTTAAAGCGAAAAAATAATCTATGTGTACCAATTGGCAATCCTGAAGTTGAAATATTAAAACTTCTATTTACCGATCCTGCATCAGTAACATTTGCAATAGTTCCATTGCCTATCCCTGGGTCGACATTAAAGAAAAATTCAGCTTCTGTAATGTTGGCAGTATTAGAATCTGGAACATCAGATATTCTAAACGTTTTGTAATTGTACATACTAGTCGTACCATCTACATTGATAACTCTCATAAACAACCGATGGGTTCCAATAGGCAAACCTATTGTAGAAATATTGAGTGATTGATCTAACAATTCAACATCAGGATCAATATCCACTTGAGTGCCATTCCCAATACCTGGATCGGTATTAAAGAAATATTCAACACTTGCAATATCTGATTGCGCTAACGATATACCAACACAAAAGCAGCCTATTAAAAAGGTATATATAGCTTTCATAATTTGGTGGTTTTTAGTTAGTCTTGTTAGCGTTTGCCTTTAAATTCACATTTAAGCTGGTGCCAGCAGGAACCATATTGTTACTTATGGACATTTCAGTTAAATAAGGTAATTCAGTTGGATATCCACGCATATCAAAATCATAATATCCGTTGTAAATACCTACATCATTTCCATCCGTTCCAGCATCATTACCAGCAGAACTGTTGCCTAAATTGTAGTTGTTGTCAACATTCCAATATGGATTGTTAGCTGGAATATTCACGAAAAATGGATTCTGATTATCTAAATTTCCGGTGCCATTTAAAGCTGTAATGGTTGGTGTACCGTAGTGGTATGTTAGCGAGTTATTATGGATTACTGGTGTGCCTCCATTTTGGTCAACTTGAGCCAAAGAATTATTGGTAAATAACCAAATATTGTTTTGGCACACGAGATTATTAGGAGCAAAGAATATGACGTAACCTGTTAAGGCTTGGTCTCCAATAATAACGTTATTATTAAAAATAGTGGTGTCGTTAAAATATTGAAACGGACTTGAGACTAAATTTTGAATGAGGTTATTGGTTATTGTTATATTTAGACTGTTTGTTGGCGATGCGTTTAAATAAATTAAATTCCGAATAACATTACCTCTATACGTAATATTTGCATTTCCAGTTGCTGAAGCATATGCTCCTGATGCCAACCAACAATCTTCAACTAATAAATTGGTAACATTATTTCCAGGAGAAACCCAGCCATTTACATCTAGTCCTGCAATTTTTACATTGCTTGCAGAAACCGTAATGTTTCCTGTTTGGGAAGTTTCACCATTATTCAGTTCTGGTGCATAACCCATACCTAAAACGGTTATGGATTTATTAATTGTTATGTTTCCATAAGAACCGCCAGATGGTTGAATGAGAATGGTGTCGCCATTGGAAGCGTTTGCAATTGCAGCCGAAAATGTTGTGTAAACGTGTGAAGGAGAATCGTCTATAAAAACATTACGATCTACAATTAATGTGTTTTGAGCTTGTGTATAACTTATTACTAATAAAGCCATACTTAAAATAAATTTTTTCATGAAAATTAGGTTTTATTGATTAATAGGTCAAAATTCCTAATTATTTCATTGTCAAAACATACGTAGAATGTCGTATATTTTTTAAATATATAGAAGCTGGGTTGCTTTTATAACGACTCTTGCTGTGAAAATAGAATTACTAATTTCAACAATTATCAGATTCTAAAAAAATCATGCTTATTTTACAAGAAAGATTCCAAGGAATACTGCTAAAAATCCAATAGCAAAACTTGATAGCGTATAAATTGCAAAATTCATAAAATCTCCAGATTTTAAAAAAATATGATTCTCATAGGCAAAGGTTGAAAATGTAGTAAAGCCACCACAGAACCCAGTAGCTATTAATGCCATATGGTTTTCAGATATGGAGTTGTTTTTAGCTGCTAAACCTAATATAACTCCTATAAACAAGCTTCCTAAAATATTTGCTAGAAATGTGCCATAAGGAATACCTGTTTCAGGATTGTTTAAAAATTTGCCGACTAAAAAGCGCAATACACTTCCAAAACCACCTCCAATAAATACCAACAGTATTTGTTTCATGCGTTGTTTAGTTAATAGCTATGTAGATTTCAGTAATCCAATTGGCTGGATTTGGTTTCTGGCTAGGTTCTGTTAAGTACACCTCTAACATAGGGCCGTTTTCAGATGCTTCTAAATTATACTGTTTAAGATATGCGTTAGTCTTATCCCAAGCTTCCTTTAGGTTGGTGTAATTTCCTTTAAGCGTTGTTTTAACGGCTTTAAAAGGTTCAAATTGCCCTGTTAAAATGTCGCTTTGTGTGGTTGTGACCTCTGTAGTAGTAGGTATACAAAAAGAAAACATAACCGCATTGTTAACTTCGTCCCATTTATGATAATTTATGTAAGGTGCTCCAGCCATGGCAATATTGTTTTTAATGGCATAACTTTTTACGCGAGGCATAACCTTGTTGATTGTTGTTTGTAAATCGGATATTTTACTTGATGTAGTTGTATAAATATAAAACCCACCACCATGTTGCGCTATGCCATCTATTTTTATTGAATAAACATCCATAGCAGCAAGAACTACACGTTCTAATTCATGTAAACCGCGTTCTAAATCTGGCCCTAATATTTTTTCATAACTTCCATTTAGTATTGCAAGGCCTTTTTCATAGAACGATAAATTATCAGCAGCCAATGTCCAGGACACTTCAGTTTCTTTTGCGCTATTTTGCTTAAACTCCCAGATTGCGTTGCTTGGAGCCATGTCATTTAAAACGAGTGTCTGTTCAATAGATTGATAAGGTATGCTTTCTACTGTTTTTATAGAGCCTTTTTTATCATTAGTTTTCCACGAGTAGGTTTGGCTCATGTTACTTGATGTGTCTGTAGCAACCATTTTAGTTTCAGAATTCTTTTCAACCCAAGGAAACCAGGTGTTCCAGGTATTAAAGTCTATTGCATGCTTATAGATAACTTGCGAAGGAGCTGTAATTGTTCGCGTTCGTGTTACGCTATACTCATTAGGTTGTACTGCTATGTAAATAGAAACACCAATAATTATGATGAGTAAAAGGAACAAGATATATTTAATAGTTTTCATGTATGATTGGGTTATAAATCAAATATAAACAATTTTATGCGTTAATAATTAATGTTACATTTGTGAATATTAAAAAACAATTAAACAAATGAAACTAAAACTTATAATGGGCATGGCTTTATTAACAGCCTTTTCCTATTCGTGTAAAAATGATAAGGCAGAACCTCAAGCCGAAACAGTTGAAACCGAAACAAAAATTGAAGCGGAATTCGATTTTAACGTAGAGCAGTTTGCTGATATTAAAATTTTAAGATATCAAATTCCAGGATGGGAAAATTTAACACTTAAAGAACAAAAACTGGTTTATTACCTTGGTCAAGCTGGTTTAGCCGGACGAGATATCATATGGGATCAGAATTACCGACACAATCTAACAATAAGAAAGGCTTTAGAGAATGTTTATATAAATTATTCCGGCGATAAAGCAACAAATGATTGGAGTGCATTTGAAACCTATTTAAAACGTATCTGGTTTAGTAATGGAATTCACCACCATTATTCGAATGATAAAATGAAACCAGATTTTTCTAAAGACTATTTAGTGTCTTTATTAAAAGAAACGAATACGTCATTAGAAGGTGAAGCTTTAGATGTTTTATTCAATGATAAAGATTCTAAAAAGGTAAATCAAGCAAAGGGTATTGATAATGTGTTATTATCGGCTGTTAATTTTTATGGTCCTGATGTTACTACTGCTGAAGTTGAAGCATTTTACAAAACGAAAAAGTCTCCTAATCCAGAAAAGCCTCTATCTTTTGGGTTAAACTCTAAATTGGTAAAAGAAAATGGCAAACTTGTAGAACAAGTTTATAAGTCAGGTGGTTTATATGGTTCTGCTATAGATCAAATTGTTTCTTGGTTGGAAAAAGCACAAAGTGTTGCTGAAAACAAAGCGCAAGGTGATGCTATTGGATTACTTATTTCGTATTACAAAACAGGTGATTTACAAACATGGGACGATTACAATGTGGCATGGACAGCTGCAACCGAAGGTAATATTGATTATATAAACAGTTTTATTGAAGTCTATAACGATCCTTTAGGTTATACAGGAAGTTACGAAACGATTGTACAAATTAAGGACTTTGATATGTCTGAAAAAATGTCTGTTTTATCTGAAAATGCACAATGGTTTGAGGATAATTCGCCGTTAATGGAAGCGCATAAAAAGAAAAATGTTGTTGGTGTTTCATATAAAGTAGTTAATGTAGCTGCTGAAGCTGGAGATGCATCGCCAAGTACACCTATTGGTGTTAATTTGCCAAATGCTAACTGGATTCGTGCAGCTGTAGGTAGTAAGTCGGTATCGTTAGGGAATATCATTCATGCCTATAATAACGCAGGTAGTACAGGTCGTTTAAAAGAATTTGCTCATGATGAAGAGGAAATTCAATTGGAAGAAAAATACGGACAAGTAGCAGATAAATTGCATACAGCTTTACATGAGGTTATTGGTCATGCATCGGGACAATTAAATCCTGGTGTTGGTGAAACCAAAGAAACATTAAAAACGTATTCGTCTACATTGGAAGAAGGTCGTGCAGATTTAGTAGGACTTTATTATTTGTACAATCCGAAATTACAAGAATTAGGGTTGGTGGACGACTGGAAATCAGTTGGAAAAGCGGCATATGATGGGTATATCCGAAATGGATTAATGACACAGTTAATCCGTTTAAATATTGGCGATGATGTAGAAGAAGCACACATGCGAAATAGACAGTGGGTAAGTGCTTGGGCCTTCGAAAAAGGGCAAGAAGCAAACGTTATTGAAAAAGTAACCCGCGACGGAAAAACCTATTTCAATATTACCGATTATGATAAATTACATGATTTATTTGGTCAATTATTACGTGAAACGCAACGTATTAAATCCGAAGGCGATTTTAAAGCCGTTCAAGCTTTAGTAGAAGATTATGGCGTAAAAGTAGATCAGGAAATCCATGCTGAAGTATTAAAGCGTAACGAACAATTTGAGTCTGCGCCATATAGTGGTTTTGTAAATCCGATGTTGGTTCCGGAAATGGATGAAAGTGGCGAGATAACTAAAATTAATGTTGTTCAACCAAAAACATTTTCTGGCCAGATGTTAGAATATAGTAAAAATTATAATTTTCTTCCAGAAATGAATTAACTAGAAATAACCGTTATCAAAAAAGCCTTAACCGAATAAGTTAAGGCTTTTTTTATTTATTGAACTTATTTGAATATTAGCCTAATGTTCTAAGCATTATTGAAATAACCACTTAATAGAAACAATAAATAATATAAAGCAGATAAAAGCAATCAGCACCCAAACGGTTCCTTTATAATATTTTCTATGCAGGGCTAAATCTTTTCTATATGTATAGATTAAAATAAGAATAAAAGCAACAGCAAATAAACCACCGAAAACTACTTGACCTGTACTAAACATGACGTGTTTTTTTGCAAATTTAATAAAACAAACCCATATCCAAATCTTTATTTGATTGAATTACTTTGGAATCTGGTTGATTAGCTTTTTTTTAATTTGTTAATTTGGAGGAACCCTAATAATTAAAATTATGAAAAGTAAAATAGAAGCGGTAAAAGCATTCCATACGGCATTTAAAATAGGCCATCGTGAAACGCCTCAAGCCGATTTAGGTACCGATAAAAATCTTTTACGTTATAAATTAATGCGTGAAGAAAATGAAGAATATTTGGAGGCAGCAACTAATAATGATTTAGTTGAGGTTGCTGATGCGTTAGGAGATATGCTCTATATTTTATGTGGTACCATAATCGAGCATGGATTACAGCATAAAATTGAAGCAGTTTTTAATGAAATTCAACGCAGTAATATGAGTAAATTAGGTGAAGATGGCGAACCGATTTACCGAGAAGATGGTAAGGTTTTAAAAGGGCCTAATTATTTTAAACCTAATATTTCTTCAATTCTCAAAGCATAATAGCTAGAAAAACAGTAAAAAAATAATCCAATTCAGAAACGACAGAATTGGATTATTTTTTTACTGTTTTATAAAGGGATATAGGCTTAAAATTTATAGTAGCGCGAGCTAACAACTTAAACTATTTAATCTCATAACGCCAGCCATGTTTATCTTCGGCAGCATTTTGTTGAATATCCATTAATGTCTTTTTAAATAGCGTTGCATACGAATCAGAAGCGTCTGGGATTTCAAATACTTCTTCAGCATGTTCAAATGCCGAAATTGGGCTGATTACAGCAGCAGTTCCAGTTCCAAAAATTTCCTTTAAACTACCATTTCTAGCAGCTTCTTTAATTTCGACAACACTAATTCGTCTCACTTCTACGGCAATATTAGTATCCTGTGCTAACTGGATAATACTTTTTCTGGTAATTCCATCTAAAATACGGTCACTTGTAGGTGCGGTAATTAAGGTGTCATTTATTCTAAAAAAGATATTCATGGTACCCGCTTCCTCTAAATACTCATGGGTATTGGCATCCGTCCAAATTATTTGTTGGTAACCTTTCTTTTGTGCCAAACTTGTTGGATAAAACTGTGCGGCATAATTTCCAGCAGCTTTAGCAAAGCCAACACCACCATCAGCAGAACGACTATATTTTTCAGCAAAAAGCACGCGAACTTTACCCGTATAATAAGCTTTTGCAGGCGAACAAATAATCATGAACCGGTAGGCTTGCGCTGGGGCAGCAGAAATGGCAGGCTCAAATGCAAAAACAAATGGTCTTATATATAACGAATTACCAGCACCTGGTTTAATCCAGTCTTTATCCATTTGCATTAAAGTTGTTAAACCTTTCATGAAATATTCCTTTGGAAATTCAGGGATCGCTAATCGAGCTGCTGAAATATTTATTCGTTTGTGGTTGTCTTCAGGGCGAAACAAAAAAGCATTACCATTACTGTCTTTGTAAGCTTTCATACCCTCGAAAACGGCTTGACCATAATGGAAAACACGCGCAGAAGGCTCTATGGTCATAGGCTGATAAGGAACAATTTTAGGCTGTTGCCAAGCACCATCAACAAAGTCACAGTAAAACATATGATCGGTGAACTTACGCCCAAAATCGATATTGTTAAAATCAACATCATTGATTTTCGTTTTTTCAATTTTTACTATATCGATTTCGTTATATTTTTGTTCCGTCATTTCTATTCATATTTTGGTTTTGCGAAAGTACTCAATTTTAGCCTTATAAAAAACTTAAAATTAACTTAAAAAAAGCGTATATTTGGCCTTAAATTTTATAAAAAATCGGAATAATGAAAAACATATTTATGGCACTTTGTTTAGTGTTTGTTATAGTGTCCTGTAAAAATAATGAGGAAAAGAAAGAGGTTGTTGAAACTGAAGTAAACGAAATAGCCTATGTTTCTTTTGGTGAAAAAATTGAAGCAGAGAATGCTTTGAATGTGAATGAAATTAGCGAGAAATATCAAAATTTAGCAGTAGGTGATACCTTGCAGATCAAAGTCCTTGCCAAAGTAAATAGCGTTTGTCAAGCTAAAGGTTGTTGGATGCGTTTGGATTTAGAAAATGATGAAGAGGTCATGGTGAAATTTAAGGACTACGGCTTTTTCATGCCAAAAAATATTGCAGATAGAGATGTGATTATTAACGGAAAAGCATATGTAACAGAAGTATCTGTTGATGAACAACGTCATTACGCAGAAGATGCTGGTAAAACAGAAGAAGAAATTGCTGCTATAACAGAACCAAAACGTACCTTATCATTTGAAGCGGATGGTGTTTTGTTAATTGAAGAGTAATGAAACTGTTTTTTAGCGCTATAAGTTTTCTTTTCGTATTTGTAAGTTGTAATGAAACTGCTGAAAAAGCAACTCCAGAAAATTCTGAAAAAAAGGAAATTGTGTACGATATGTATGAGCCTTCAGAAATGGCGAATCTTATGAATCAGATGTATGCTTATAATTTGAATGTCAAGAACGCAATTGTGTCAGGTAAAGATATTGAAGAATTCCCTTTAGATTTTTTAAAAATTCATACAGCTGAACTTTCTGATTTTAAAAAACGAAACGAAACATTTGAGAGTTTTTCTAAACTGTTTATTCAAGCTGAAAAGGAGTTGTATAATCCAAATTCAGAAATGTCAGAAACAGATCGGTTTAATGCCGTTGTAAACCTCTGTATTTCTTGTCATCAAACCGAATGCACTGGTCCTATTCCGCGTATCAAGAAACTCTTAATTAATTAGGATTGAAACGCCATATTATTACAACAGGCGATGGATCTAAAACCATTCAGATTGATGACTGGCATGAACAATACCATTCCATTCACGGAGCTATTCAAGAAGCAAATCATGTATTCTTAAAAACGGGATTTGATGCAGTAATTTCTGAATTAAAACTTGATGCTATTTCTATTTTAGAAATAGGTTTTGGTACAGGTTTAAATGCTATAATGACATTGTTAAAGTCTGAAAAAGACGCTGTTCATGTTGATTATGTGGGTGTTGAAGCTTACCCTGTGTCTGTATCTGAAATAAAACAATTAAACTATACAGAATTACTGGAAGGTAAGCTAACCAATAAACACTTTAATACAATCCATATTGTGCCTTGGGAAGAAAAAACATCAATCACTAATTTTTTTCAGCTAACAAAACAGAATAAAAAATTTCAGGAAATCACCAATTCCAATCAGTTTCACCTGATCTATTTTGATGCTTTTGGAGCTAGAGTTCAACCTGAATTATGGACAGAGGCTATTTTTAAAAAAATGTATCATGCTCTGAAAGTAAATGGTGTTCTGGTTACGTATTCGGCAAAAGGTAGTGTGCGTCGTGCTTTGCAATCTGTAGGTTTTAAAGTAGAACGTCTGCCAGGACCTCCAGGAAAACGCGAAATGTTACGAGCTACTAAATAATTTAAATCATTCTTTATTTATAAATACTATTCTCTTTAGTGGTAAGACAGCTAATCTTACGTTAATACTGTTAAACCTTCTTTAAAAGCTGTTATAATCAGCCTTCTAATGCCTATCTTTATATAAAAATTGTAGATGAAAGTATTAATAACAGGTGCTACTGGTTTAATAGGTCAGGCTATTGTTTCGCAATGTCACAACCTTAATATAGCCGTTCATTATTTAACCACTTCTCAAGAGAAAATTTCACAACAAGAGAATTATAAAGGATTTTATTGGAACCCTAAAAATAATGAAATTGATGTGGCGTGTTTGGAAGGTGTAGAGGCCATTATCAATTTAGCAGGAGCCACTATTTCTAAACGCTGGACTGCGTCCTATAAAAATGTCATACTAAATAGTAGATTAAATACACTACGTTTAATAAAAGAAACATTAGAAAAAGAAAAACACGAGATTAAACAAGTTATTTCTGCAAGTGCCATAGGTATTTATCCAGACTCTTTAACGAACTATTATGATGAGGGAACTAAAGCGACTTCCACAAGTTTTTTAGGAGAAGTCGTTGAAAAATGGGAAGCAATGACCGATACTTTTCAGGAGTTGTCCGTTGTTGTCTCTAAAATCAGAATAGGCTTGGTGTTAGATAACGAACAAGGTGCTCTGCCACAAATAGTCAAGCCAGTTAAATATGGTTTTGGAGCTGCTTTTGGAAGCGGTAATCAGTGGCAATCTTGGATACACATCAAAGATTTAGCTGGTATTTTTGTACATGTTTTAAAACACAAATTAGAGGGTGTTTTTAACGGAGTTGCTCCAAATCCAGTTACTAATACCGAATTGACTAAAACCGTTGCTGGTGTCTTAAATAAGCCGCTATTTCTACCAAACATACCCAAATCTCTAATGAAATTAATTTTAGGCGATATGCATATTTTGCTATTTGAAAGCCAGCGTGTTAGTAGTAAAAAAATAGAAGATTCAGGCTATCAGTTTGAATATGTTAATATTAAGCCTGCATTAGCTAGTTTGTTAGATTAAAAATGTAAAAAAAAATCCGCTACAATTTGTAGCGGATTTTTTTGTGATAGACACAAATTAATTACGCCTTATTAGCGGTAATTGTAATTTGCAATTCCATATCATCATTAATGAATTTATCACCTAAATCATCAAAAAATGATTTTGAACCATACTTGATATTCCATTTAGAACGATCTACTGTAAATGTTTCACTTGTAATAGTTACAGAATCATTGTTTTCTGTAATTGTAACAGGAATAGAAATATTGTTTTCTACATCTTTCATTTTTAAATTTCCTGATAACATCATTTTACCATTTTCAGAAGTAAAACCAGTTACTTCAAAAGCTGATGCTGGAAATGTTTCAACATCAAAAAAGTCTGGACTTTTTAAATGTCCTGTTAATTTACCGTGATCTTCCTCTTCTTCAGGAATATCTGTTACATTTAATGAAGTCATATCTACTAAAAAGCTTCCGCTTTCAATAGCATCTCCATTCATAGTAAATACACCACTTTCTAATTGAATAGTTCCTGTGTGTGATCCTGTTGGTTTAAAACCTTTCCACATAATGGTTGAGGCATCCGTATCTACTAAATATTTTGTAGAAACTTCAGTTACTTCGGCTGCTTCAGCTGCTTCTGTTGTTTCTGCTTCTTGAGCTTTGTCTTTACAACTAGCAAAGGTTACAACTAATGCTAATGTTAAGATTGTTAAAAAACGATTTTTCATAGTTTAATATGTTTTAGTGTTAAGTTGCAAAAATAGTTGATTCAGATTTAAATTTGTTTAAAAAAATATTAAATTATTTTCGTGACATTTTGACATTTTAAGGATAATGGCAGTACTTTTGCCATCCATTTAAGGTATTTTAAAAATAGAGATACGTAATGAGTAAAAAAGATAAAAATAACGCTACTGCAAATGAGTCAGTAGACGAGCAAATCAAAGATATCAATGAAAATTCTTCCGAGGATACAAGAACTGTTGAGGAGCAGTTAACAGAAGAATTAGCTCACGAGAAAGATAAATTTCTACGCCTTTTTGCAGAATTTGAAAATTATAAAAGACGGACAGCTAAAGAACGTAGTGATTTGTTTAAAACAGCAAGTCAGGACGTCATAGTGTCTTTGTTGCCAGTTTTAGACGATTTTGATCGTGCCTACACTGAAATAGCAAAAACTGAAGAAAAAGATTTGTTAAAAGGTGTTGAGCTTATAAAGAACAAGTTTAGAAACACACTTGAAAACAAAGGTTTAGAGCTAATGAATTTGCAAGCTGGTGATGAATTTAACGCAGATAATCATGAAGCGATAACGCAAATTCCTGCGCCTAACGACTCTTTAAAAGGGAAAATTATAGATGTTGTTGAAAAAGGATACAAATTAGGTGATAAAATAATAAGATTTCCAAAAGTAGTTATAGGACAATAATATGGCAAAACAAGATTATTACGAGGTTTTAGGAGTTGGTAAAAATGCCGATGCGTCTGAAATTAAAAAGGCGTATCGTAAAATGGCTTTAAAATATCATCCTGATAAAAATCCTGATAATAGCGAAGCAGAAACCAAATTTAAGGAAGCAGCTGAAGCATACGAGGTATTAAGCAATGCTGATAAAAAAGCGCGTTACGATCAATTTGGACATCAAGCATTTGAGGGTAACGGTGGCTTTGGTGGCGGAAGCATGAATATGGATGACATATTTAGCCAATTTGGTGATATTTTTGGTGGTGCATTTGGCGGTGGCGGCGGATTTTCTGGCTTTGGTGGTGGTTTTAGTAACGGACAACGTCGCGTTAAAGGAACCAACATGCGAATTCGTGTGAAATTAACCCTCGAGGAAATAGCTAATGGTGTTGAGAAAAAAGTAAAAGTTAGACGAAAAGTACAAGCGTCTGGAACCACATACAAAACATGTTCTACTTGTAATGGAGCAGGACAAGTGATGCGTGTAACCAATACTATTTTAGGTCGTATGCAAACCGCAACAACCTGTACCGCTTGTGGTGGAGCAGGACAAATTATAGACAAAAAACCAAACGAAGCGGATGCTCAAGGTATGCTGGTTAAAGAAGAAACCGTTTCAATTAAAATACCTGCAGGTGTTGTTGATGGCATGCAGCTTAAAGTTACAGGAAAAGGTAATGAGGCACCAGGGAATGGTGTTTCTGGTGATTTATTAGTAGCAATTGAAGAAGAAGCACATGCTACATTGCAACGCGAAGGAGATAATCTACATTATGATTTATATGTAAGTTTGTCTGATGCTGTGTTAGGAACCTCAAAAGAAATTGATACGGTTACAGGAAAGGTTCGTATTAAAATTGAGGCAGGTGTACAATCTGGAAAAATATTAAGATTACGCGGTAAAGGTATTCCATCTATTAATGGATATGGAAAAGGTGATTTATTAGTTCATGTAAATGTATGGACGCCAAAAACACTTAATAAACAGCAAAAAGACTTTTTTGAATCCATGCGTGAAGATGAGCATTTTGAGCCAAAACCGGAAGTAGGCGATAAATCTTTCTTTGAAAAAGTTAAAGATATGTTTTCTTAAAATTAGACATTATTGTAGTACAAATCCGCCTTTCGTGCGGATTTGTTGTTTTAATAAAGAAGTTATTGTCGGACTTACTATAATAGTTTAATAAAAATTACTATATTTGGTTTATTACTATTTTTTGATAGTAATAATTTTTCTTTTTCATAGCAATTTTTTCCCATCCTTGAATGCAAATTTTAGGATGGGTTTTGTTTATAATTACTTATAGGAAATTTCTTTTTTATTAATTTCGGATTGCTGTATGACATTTAATATCTTTACAATCATTTCAATTAAGCAATAGTTTGGTATGGGTAACTTATTAGAGGCGCATAACGTCTCTAAAAAATTTGGAGATTATACAGCTTTAAACAATGTGTCTATAGCTGTGCCACAAGGAAGTATTTTTGGATTGTTAGGTCCAAATGGTGCTGGAAAAACAACACTTATTCGGGTTGTAAATCAAATTACCATGCCAGATTCAGGTCATGTTCTTTTGGATAATGAACCTTTGCAAGCACATCACGTAACTGATATTGGATACCTACCAGAAGAGCGCGGTTTGTATAAGTCTATGAAAGTAGGTGAGCAGGCATTATACCTTGCTCAACTGAAAGGCTTAAGCAAATCAGAAGCCAAAAAACGCTTGAAATATTGGTTTGATAGATTGGATATAGGGGATTGGTGGCATAAAAAAATACAAGAGCTTTCAAAAGGAATGGCTCAAAAGGTACAATTTATAGTGACCGTTTTACACGAACCTAAATTACTAATATTTGATGAGCCTTTTTCTGGTTTCGATCCTATAAATGCAATCGTGATTAAGGATGAAATTTTAAGGCTTCGTGATAATGGTGCAACCGTTATTTTTTCAACTCACCGCATGGAATCGGTTGAAGAATTGTGTGACCATATTGCACTTATTCATCAATCAAATAAAATATTAGATGGTAAATTGCAAGATATAAAAACCCAATTTAAAACCCATACATTTGAAATTGGTATTCGCACTGAAAATGGGGCTGAATTGGATAATGAATTAGCTAATAAATTTACAGTAACACCAACTAATTTTAAAACACTAGGAAATGAATTAAAACGAAATATTAAGTTGCAAGCGCATCAGTCACCTAACGAATTATTGAGTTTTTTAACCAGTAGAGGTCAGGTGTCACATTTTGTTGAATTAATTCCAACTGCCAACGACATATTTATTCAAGCCGTAAAGAATAATTAATTATGAACCATTTACCGCTCATTATAAAACGCGAATACTTTACAAAAGTGAAGAATAAATCGTTTATAATCATGACGTTTTTAAGTCCTATGATAATGATAGGTTTAGTGGCAGTTGTCGCTTATTTATCACAATTAAATAATAATTCTGAACGCACGATTACAATATTAGATGAATCTGGAATGATTGCTTCCATTTTTGAAAACACTAAAAATACCAAGTATAAGGTGATAGATAAACTCTCATTGGAGGATGCCAAAAAACTAACCCAAGTACAAGAAAATTATGGATTACTTTATATTGGTAAATTTAATGATGTATCTTCTGCTGGAAATGTTATAAAATTTTATTCCGAAGAGTCTCCTTCTATTTCAGTTATTAGTGGTTTAGAAAGTAAACTGGAAAAGCATTTAACAGATTTAAAATTAGAGAGTCAAGGGGTTGATATTGAGAAGATAAAAACTTCAAAAATAGATATAGCGGTAGCTCAAGAAAGTTTTACGGGTGAAAAAACCTCGAAAATTGACAGTATTGTTAAGTTAATATTTGGTGGTGCCGCAGGATATTTATTGTTTATGTTTATTATTATTTATGGAAACATGATAATGCGAAGTGTTATTGAAGAGAAAACAAGTCGGATAATTGAAGTTATCATTTCTTCAGTCAAACCTGTGCAATTAATGCTTGGTAAAATTATTGGAACTTCATTAGCAGGTGTTACACAATTTATAATCTGGCTTATTTTAGGAGGTGTATTATTAACCATTGTTTCAGCTATTTTTGGTATCGATTTAATGCAGGCAAGTCCTTCTGGACAATTATTAAATCAGGCAGGTAATGATGCAGCCATGCCAGATATGGTACAAAATGGGTTTTTAGCTTTTTACAATTTACCACTTACTAATTTAATTATAGCGTTCTTGCTGTTCTTTATTGGTGGTTATTTATTATACAGTTCACTATATGCTGCTATTGGTGCTGCAGTAGATAATGAAACAGATACACAGCAGTTTTTGTTCCCTATTCTTATGCCTTTAATTTTGGCTGTTTACATTGGTTTTTTTACAGTTATAGAAGATCCTCATGGTACCATATCAACAATTTTTTCATTCATTCCTTTTACATCGCCAGTTGTCATGCTAATGCGTATACCGTTTGGCGTTCCAATTTGGCAGCAAATCTTGTCCTTAAGCATTTTAATAGGTACTTTTATGTTTGCGGTTTGGTTTGCAGCTAAAATTTATCGTGTTGGTATATTGATGTATGGAAAAAAACCGAGTTATAGAGAAATATTAAAGTGGATAAAATATTAAATTAAAAGCATGCAAAGTAAGTTTGAAAATTTAGAAGAAGTTGTCACCGAAAGCAGTGTTTGGGAAACCTTTTTAGACTTTTTAAATTTAGGGTTTCAATTTGGTTCTGAAGACAACCCAATAAATATTACGGTAGGTTTGGTTCTCCTTGTGCTCATTATATATGTTATAACCACCCTTATATTAAATTTTGTTCGTAGAATTTATACCAAACATTTGCCAAAAACTGATAGAGCCAAGTTTAATACCGTTTTTTCGTTTGCCAGATGGTTAATTTATTTGGTTGTTATTCTCATTGTTTTCGACTCGGTAGGAGTTAATGTTACCGCTATTTTTGCCGCTTCAGCAGCATTATTAATTGGTATTGGTTTAGCTCTTCAAACACTTTTTCAGGATATTATTTCAGGAGTTTTTATTCTTATAGATCAAAGTTTACACGTAGGTGATATTATAGAACTTGAAGGTAAGGTTGGTCGCGTGGAAGAAATAAAACTCCGTACTACGCGAGCTGTTACAATTGATAATAAAGTACTGGTAATTCCTAATCATCTCTATTTAACCAATAGTTTATACAATTGGACACAAAATGGCATTTCTACACGCGAAAACATAACAGTTGGAGTGGCTTATGGAAGTGATACTCAATTAGTAAAACGCCTATTGCTAGATGCCGTTAATTCGCATCCAGATGTATTAGATCCTAAAGCAACAACTGTTTTATTTACAGATTTTGGCGATAGTTCATTAGATTTTAAAGTTGTATTTACTGTAAGCGATAGTTTTAAAGCTCAATTTCCTAAAAGTGATATTCGATTTGAAATTGACAGATTGTTTAGAGAAAACAATGTATCTATACCATTCCCACAAAGAGATATCCATATTATTGAAAAACCTAAAAACACTTAATTATTAAAAAAAAACTATTGAAAAAACGAATTAAATACCACTTTAAATGCTGTTTTACAGGGCTTTTCATGATTATGTGTCAGTTTATTAGTGCACAAATGACAGATTTAGCACGTGTTGAGTATTCTTTTATTCCACAGACAAGGTCTGAAGATCAATACACACGATTACGAGCGTTGTTTAATTATCCAATCGCATTGAAAAATAAATCGTATTTAGTTTTAGGAGCAGAATATAACCGTGTTATTCTAAATATTGAAGAAGATTATCCATTTGAAACATCGCATTTGAATACCATCCATATTATTGATTTCAACATTGGTTATACTTTTAAAACAAGTGAAAATTGGCGTTGGGGAATTAAGTTTAATCCGCGCATTGCCTCAACCCTTGAAACAACAGTAACAAATGAAGATATTTTTTATAATGGTGGTGTTTTTGCAATTCATGATAGGAGTGATGATACAAGTTTAAAACACCCGTATCGTTTAATATTGGGTGTAACCTACAATGCCACAACAGGATTGCCATTTCCACTTCCTTTTATAAGTTACACACGTGAAATAAATGAGCACTGGAGCTATAATGCTGGAGTCCCAAAATCCAGTATTAAATACAATTTTAACCCTAAAAATGTGGTTTTAGCTTTTGCAGGATTAGATGGATATTTTGCAAATTTACAGCAAGGCATACAAGTTAATGGTAAGCGAGCTGATAATATTTCACTTTCTGTAGTTGTTGGTGGATTAGGATATCAATATTTCCTTACTAAGCATTTAATTGCCTACACTTATGCTGGTTATACCTTTAGGCTCAATAACCGTTTAAGGGATTCAAACAGAGATGAAGTTTTTTCGTTAAACGAGATAAACGCTTTTTATTTAAGAACAGGAATAAAATTTAAACGATAACTATGCCAAAAATATTAGTAATAGAAGATGAAGCAGCCATAAGGCGTGTACTTGTTAAAATCCTTTCGGAAGAGAACGATACCTATCAAGTAGAAGAAGCTGAAGATGGTGTTGAAGGTTTAGAAAAAATTAAAAATGACGATTTCGATCTCATTTTTTGTGACATTAAAATGCCAAAAATGGATGGTGTTGATGTGTTAGAAGCTACCAAAAAAATAAAACCCGAAATTCCTATTGTCATGATTTCAGGTCATGGGGATTTGGACACGGCAGTAAATACTATGCGTTTAGGTGCTTTTGATTATATTTCCAAACCACCTGATTTAAACCGTTTATTAAATACTGTTAGAATTGCTTTAGATACTAAAGTGTTAGTGGTTGAAAATAAAATGCTGAAAAAGAAAGTCAGTAAAAATTACGAAATGATAGGCGAGAGTGCTGCTATTTCTCATATTAAAGATATGATAGAAAAGGTTGCTCAAACTGATGCACGTGTGTTAATTACTGGACCAAACGGAACAGGTAAAGAATTAGTAGCTCATTGGTTGCACCAGAAAAGCGATCGTTCTAAAGGAAATTTAGTAGAAGTGAATTGTGCTGCTATTCCCTCGGAATTGATTGAAAGTGAGTTGTTTGGTCACGTAAAAGGAGCCTTTACAAGTGCGGTTAAAGATCGTGCAGGAAAATTTGAAACGGCTAACGGTGGAACGATTTTCTTGGATGAAATTGGCGATATGAGCTTGTCTGCACAAGCAAAGGTATTACGCGCACTTCAAGAAAATAAAATCCAACGTGTTGGAAATGATAAAGATATAAAGGTTAACGTCCGTGTTGTTGCTGCTACTAATAAAGATTTAAAAAAGGAAATAGCAGAAGGCCGTTTTCGAGAAGATTTGTATCACAGATTAGCCGTTATTCTCATACAAGTACCAGCTTTAAATGACAGACGGGAAGATATTCCATTACTAATAGATTATTTTTCAGAAAAAATATCCCTTGAACATGGAACTGCTAAAAAATCTTTTTCCAATAAAGCCATCAAACAACTTCAGGAGTATGATTGGACTGGAAATATTCGTGAGCTTCGAAACGTTGTTGAGCGATTAATTATTCTTGGTGAAAAAGAAATTAGCGAAAACGATGTAAAAATGTTTGCTTCTAAATAATTTAAAATGTCTGGAATTTTTCAGACATTTTTTTTGTAAGTCATTCAGCATACAATCTATTTATCAAAGCGTATAGAATTATGTATATTTATAATTCCATTCAAATTTGAATATGTCAATATGAAATCAATAAAACCAAAAGATTTTAAGGCGCCCAAAACGGTAGTCCTAAAAGATCTTAAAACAACCTTTGATTTAAAGGAAAATAAAGATACCATTGAAGATGCGCTAGAAGATGTTTGTAAAGATCTTGCAAAAATTCAGAATGCCATGTATGCCCATGGAAAATATGCTGTTTTAATCTGTATCCAGGGCATGGATACTGCTGGAAAAGATAGTCTTATACGTGAGGTTTTTAAGGAACTTAACGCAAGAGGTGTTGTGGTGTATAGTTTTAAAACACCTACAGCATTAGAGTTAAAGCATGATTATTTGTGGCGTCATTATATAACGTTACCTGCTCGTGGAAAATTTGGTGTTTTTAATAGAACCCATTATGAAAATGTTCTGGTAACACGAGTTCACCCTGAATATATTTTGAATGAAAATTTACCAAACGTACTATCACTAAAAGATATTAATGATGAATTTTGGGATAATCGCTTCGAGCAAATCAATAATTTTGAAAAAACAATAGCTCAAAACGGTACAATTATTTTTAAGTTCTTTTTAAACATTTCTAAAGAGGAACAAAAGCATAGATTATTACGCCGATTAGACAAACCAGATAAAAACTGGAAATTTTCACCTGGAGATTTGGAGGAGCGCAAATTGTGGGATCATTACCAAGATTGTTATCAAGATGCTATTTCTAGAACAACAAAGCCACATGCTCCTTGGTTTGTAATTCCTTCCGATGATAAACCAACCGCTCGGTATATTGTCGCTAAAATTCTATTAGATACCTTAAAAACGTACAAAGATATTCGTGAGCCAGAATTGGATGATGACATCAAAGCAAATATTACTAATTACAGAAAACAATTAGAGAACGAATAATTTTAAGATTCCTTTTAGAAGTAAAACGTTAATTATAGCCTATTTTAGTCTTTTTAACGACACTTATACTAATTATGAAACAAATACTGCCTATTTTATTTTTTCTTTTAACCATCAATATATCAGCTCAAACAGATGCTGAAACGTTAAAAACCATTTATTCCACATCTTTAACAAATGGAAAAAGTTATGAATGGTTAGATTATTTGTCCAATCAAATTGGAGGTAGATTATCAGGTTCATTAAATGCTGAAAAAGCAGTGAACTATACCAAAGAACAATTAGAAACATTAGGTCTAGATAAAGTTTGGTTACAACCTGTAATGATTCCAAAATGGGTAAGAGGTAATAAAGAATATGCGTTTATAGAGTCTGCTTCTGGTATCACTACAACAGTAAATATATGCGCCCTTGGCGGCTCCATTGCTACACCAATTGGGGGTGTTAAGGCGTCTGTTATAGAGGTAAAAAGCATGGACGAATTGAAAATGTTGGGTAAAGATAAGGTGTCAGGGAAAATCGTTTTTTTTAACAGACCCATGCAAGCAGATTTAATACAAACCTTTGAAGCCTATGGTGGCTGTGTAGACCAACGTTATGCTGGCGCTATGGAAGCAGGAAAACTTGGTGCCGTTGGTGTTATTGTGCGTTCCATGAATTTACGGCTAGACGACCTGCCTCATACGGGAAGTATGAGTTATGGCGATTTGCCTAATTCACAACGTATTCCATCTGCAGCCATAAGTACTAACGATGCTGAAAAATTAAGTAGTATGCTAGCAATGGACAAAAGTATAAAACTATTTTTCAACCAAACTTGTCAGCAACTTAAAGACGTTCAATCTTATAACGTGATTGGAGAAATTACAGGAACCGAATTTCCAAATGAATACATTCTTGTTGGTGGCCATTTAGATTCTTGGGATTTAGGAGATGGGTCGCATGACGATGGTGCGGGTTGTGTACAATCTATGGATGTGTTACGATTATTAAAAGAAACGGGTATTAAACCTAAACGTACCATTCGCGTGGTGTTGTTTATGAACGAAGAAAACGGTTTACGTGGTGCCACAAAATATGCCGAAGTAGCCAAACAAAAAGGTGAAAACCATATTTTTTCTTTAGAAAGTGATGCAGGTGGTTTTACACCTCGTGGCTTCCAATTTGATTGTGATGATGCCGTTTTTGCTAAAATAGAAAGTTGGAAAGCTTTATTTAAGCCCTATTTAATTCATTATTTTGAAAAAGGAGGAAGTGGAGCAGATGTAGCACCCTTAAAAACAGATGGCAACGTATGCGCAGGATTGCGTCCAGATTCCCAACGTTATTTTGATCATCATCATGCAGCAAATGATACGTTTGATGCTGTAAACAAACGTGAACTTGAACTTGGAGCGGCAACGATGACAAGTCTGGTGTATTTAATTGATAAATATGGTATTTCGCCAATTTCAAATGCCAACGAACTTAAAAATTAAATTATGAAAACTAAATTTTTAGGACTGTTCGTTTTTATTAATATTACCATGACTGCACAAGAAAAACTTCCCTATTACGAAATTCCAGAAGCACCAGAAACTTTTACTGCAGGAACGGTTGCAGCTAGACTTATAGACGGATTAGGCTTTCGTTTCCACTGGTCCACAGAAGGTTTAAGAACAACCGATTTAGCTTATAAATTAACCGAAGAATCGCGCACTACAGAAGAAACTATACAACATATTTACAGCTTATCGAAAACCATTGTAAACGCAACCTTAAAACAAGCAAATACACGCGAACAAGCACCTAAATTATCTTTTGAAGAAATAAGAAAGCAAACCCTATTGAATTTCAAAACAGCCGCAGATATTTTAAGAACAAGTGATGATATTTCACAGTTTAAAATTATATTCGGTGACAAAGAAATACCTTTCTGGAATGAAATTAATGGCCCAATTGCTGATGCTATATGGCATTGTGGACAATTGGCTTCCTTTAGGCGTGCATCGGGAAATCCTATAAATTCTAATGTTAATCACTTTTCTGGAACTATAAAAAAATAATGGAACACGCGCACTTACATCAAATTCATCCAGTTTTACCCGTTCAAAATGTGTTGGCATCTTTGTTTTTTTATGTAAACAAACTCGGTTTTGAAATAGCGTTTGCTGACGATCCAAAAATACCTACTTATGCTGGGCTACGGCGTGGTGATATTGAAATTCATTTGCAAGTTCAAAATACGGAGCGTTTAGAAACGAATCAAATTACACCCATGCTTCGTGTTGTAACACAAAATATTGAAAATTTATATGTAGAATTTGAAGCCAAACAAGTTTTTCATGGAACCATACAAATTATACAAACAGATTGGGGAACTAAAGAGTTTACAATTTATGATTTAGATAAGAATGGTTTAACATTTTATAGTAATCTTTAAAGAATTAATGCGATTGATTTCCTTTCTTTTCCTCTCGCTTCAGTTCTATATACTTGCTAATCAGACGAATTCCTAATCTTGCGAAAAGGATGATAGCAAAAACCATAACAATACTAAATCCGTCCATTTAATTGAAAAATTTGGTTCAAAGATACTGGATTTGTTGGGTTTTTAAGGCTGCTTAAAGTGGTTTAACTAATAATTGTGAAAATTTAATACTTACTAATTTTGTTAGCTTTATAATAGATTTTTCTAGTAAGACGGAAGAATTTAATCATTTATTGGCTATTTTTTACATGTTACTCTAATTCTAAAAGGGCATTAATTGCAGATTGATTATCAGGATTGAGTTCTAAAGATTTCTTGTAAGCTTTTATAGCATTTTTTCGGTTTCCCATAAGCATTAAACATTCACCATAACTATCATAAGTGTTATACGCATTAGGGTATAATTCTATGTTCAATTTAAAAAGCTTTAAGGCTTCTTTATTTTGTTTCATATTATTCATAACAAAATAGGCTAATGCGTTGATGTAAGCTTCAGAGATATCGTATTCTGGAGACTCAATATTTTGGTTTTTTACGACTGCAATAATTTGATCAACCGTTTTACCATCTTCTAAAAGAGTTTCTAATTTTTTAAGTTTTGAAAGTACAGTTTCTATACTCTGGTAGGGATTTCCTAATTCTTTATTTATGAGTGTGAAAAGCGTATTAATATTTGCAACCAACATCCTGAAAACTTTTAGTAGATCACGTTCTGTATAATCTTTCAAACTAAAGGCTGCATTGAGAGTTAGTGCTATTTCAGGAAAATTGTCAGAAATATTTAAACTAGTAAATAGTTCATTGGTTGATGCGTTTTCATTTTTTAAAGCTAAAGTGTTAGGGTGATATCCTAATTTAACAGCACTTAAAAACTCCTTCAGAAAATTAGTATTATTACTGTAAGATTGAGTAATAATATTGTTTTGCATATTTTTTAAATCAATTAATTTATTTCTGATTTCTGAAGGCAGTAGTTTTATATCGCCTGTCGTTTGAAGGGTTTCAATAGTATTAGTATCAAATTTTAGGTAATCATAACTGTAATTAAGTTTTGAAGCGCTTAAAATAAGCGTTTCTGGGTTTTTATGTTCAGAAAACGTTTCTACAAACGCACTATATAGTGTAATGTTATCATTAAGCGTGGCAATTTGGCTTTTAAGAAATTTATGATCTTTTGCTAAATCTTGTAATATTTGCGTGTAATAATTATTTTTAATGTCTTCGCTTTTTCTAAATTCATTCCATTTATTAATTTGAAGTGCTATTAAAATTCCAATAACTACAAGAATAATTTCACCAATAGCATATTTTAGGTACCTGCCTGTTTTTCCAGTATCCATAAGGTGATAGCGTACTTTTTTAAAAATTTTTATCATATAATTAAATTCATATTATGATACTTGGTTGTTATTTTGGCTCCATGATTAAAAAAACGGCTGTACTATCACCAATGTTTAAAACCTGATGCCAGGTAATCGTGTCTTTTGAAAAGCTTGAGCCTGAAGGTACATTTACCTCTCGGGTTCCTGTAGTATCGGTTATTCTAAACTGGCTTCCAGACAGTGTGTAACCAACATGTGGATTGTGATAATGTTTTTCGTGACCTACACCTGGTGGAAATATGCATTTTAAAACGCGGATTTTAGGAGTGTTTTTTACAACCTCACAAACGGCTTTGCTATTCCAGCCAGCTTCCAACGGATCTGGTAAATTTGGTTTTACACCACAACTGAAATAACCAATGAATAGAAATATAAGGGTGGTTTTAAGTTGAATTTGTAAATGTATTTTTTTTGTCATACTCTTAACGAATTCATGTAGAATATCAATGCCTTGAAGATGCTTTAATTTAATGGGTGTTATAAGTCTTAATTTTTGCTGTTAAAAAAGACCCGTAAGTCTTTAAAGATAGTAATAATTTAGTTTCTGTTACATTTTTATTTTTTGCTATTTTTAAGCTGATTTATAAGTAATTCGGTATCATTAATAAGTTTTTCTAAATTTGTTATGGCATCCATGTTTATCCAGTAATGAGCTGCTGCATTACTTATATATTTTAATTTTTTAGTTTTTAAGTGAGTAGCTAATGTTTCCATATGGTTATCAGGAAATAGAAAAGCTGTGTTAGGCTCAAATCTCATAACATCGTTCTCGTAAGTAAATGGTGCATCAAGAGGTAAAGCCCAATTGGTGGCAACTGCAATCCATTCAGCTACATGTTTGTGTTTGGCATAATGATTAACAATGCTATCTCTTAGATGGATATTAGTAATGAGTTGTAAATTCCCAGTGCTGGATAAATCATCAAAAGTTGAGGTAGATGCTGTAAAAACGGGATATATACTTCCAAATTTAAAATAATTGTTTGCAGATGTTATTAAAGCTTCATTAGATATAGAATGGCTTTTTAAAGCTTCAGAAAAGGTAATAATAGACTGTTTACCATGTTCCAGGATTTTTATATTATCTGAAAATGTTATTAAATCCTGTTTGTTTTCTGAAAGTAACCTGTCAATATATTGCCGCTCTTTAGTTTTTGATTGTCGTAGTTCATTCCAATTATTAATTTGTAAAGCAATTAAAATTCCAATTACAACTAATATAATCTCACCAATAGCGTAAAGTAGATACTTGTTAACTTGATGAGTTTTTATCATGTTTTGCCTTATTTTACGAAAGAATTTTAACGTCATTTATATTCAAAAAAACAATTTTTAAATAGGTTATTTCTAGGTGAGGTTTGCATTAAAACTGAAAGTATATAAACTGTTCGCCACTACCTTGCGAAATGGCTATAAGGAAAAGCATCATAGCCCAAACAATTCCTAACAAAATAGGAGATATTTTTTGCGATACGGTTTTCATTGAAGTATTTCTCATGAACCAGTGACAAATAAACAACAGGCTTATAAGGATAAACACTTTAATGATTTCAAAACTTTGTAAAATTTTGATACCATCCGTATTCATAAAAAACATAGAATTAATCATATTTTTAGCTGTTGAAAATTCACGAGCTCTAAAAAACACCCATGTAAAATTTACGAGTGTATAGGTAAGTATAGCCAGCAAGACACCATTAAAAGAATTAATTTTTATATGAATTCTAGTTCTTAAAAGCCGTTCAATTATCAGGTATAGTCCATGTAGAGCACCCCAAATAACAAACGTCCAAGCAGCACCATGCCATAAACCACCCAAGAGCATCGTTATCATTAATGCGGCATACATTCTTGTAATTCCATTTTTGTTACCACCCAATGGGATGTATAAATAATCCCTTAACCAGCTGGATAGTGATATGTGCCAACGTTTCCATAAATCGGAAAAACCAATGGAAGCATAAGGGTATCTAAAGTTGTCTGGTAAGTTAATTCCAAGCATTAAGGCAATACCAATGGCACAGGTTGAGTAACCAGCAAAATCAAAGAAAATCTGCCCCGAAAAAGCTAAAGTGCCAGTCCAAGCATCCAGACCATGAAGAATTTCTTTGGAACCAAAAACGGTGTCAGAAGTATCAGCTAACAAAGTATCTGCTAGTACTACTTTTTGAAATAAACCGATGGTTAAAAGAAATACACCCCAAATAAATTGATTGACTGTAGCTTTTTTTTCTTCGTAGAATTGGCTAATTAAATCTTGAGCTCTAACAATTGGTCCAGCTACTAATTGCGGAAAGAAAGTAACATAAAGTGCGAAATCTAAAAATGTTCGTGCTGGTTTAATTTTTTTGTGATACATGTCTATGGTATAAGACATGGTTTGAAAGGTATAGAATGAAATTCCCATTGGCAGAATAATATCCATGGGTTGTGGTTCAAAATTTATTCCTATTGCATGAATGGCTACTGTAAAATTATCCAATAGAAAATTACCGTATTTAAAAAAGGCTAAAAAACCTAAATTGACAAACAAACTTAAAAGAAGCCACAACTTACGTTTACGAGAATTTTCTTCAACGGCTAGTTTATTGCCAGCGGTCCAGTCAACAACCGTGGATATCCAAAGAAGAATTACTAACGGTGGATTCCATAGACCATAAAAAACGTAACTTGCTATTAAAAGCATTCTTTTTTTAGAAGTCCAATTGAATATTTTTAGGTAGTATAATGCTAAAACCAATAATAGAAATACGATAAAACTTAATGAGTTAAATAACATGATTAATTGGTTTTAGAATGAGACAATGCACCATCAATTTTCATGATTTTAATCAACTCTGTGGTGAAATATTTGGCATCTTTTGCTGATAAATGGGACCATTCCGGACAGTCTAAATTTTTGAGTTGTTCATAATCTTCATAATGATAACCTTTTTTACCAGTTTGTAAAATGAGTTTATCCCAAAACTCCGATGTTTTAAAAAATTTAGTTTCTCCTTCTTTAAACAAACCAGAAGCAGGACAGTACACTAAAATTAAATTGCCGTCTTTAGCTTTAAATTTTTTAGCATCATCAGCAAAGAAACTGGTTGTAGCTTCACGTTCTGGTGGTTGATCGTTTGATGTTACTATTGTTTTCCAAACCAGTTTAACAGTATTTGCAAAAGCTGTATCATTGACAGTTTTTTGTGTCATTTGCATATTTCGGTCTTGATCTATGTCGCCAAAATTGTAGAATGGTGGAAATATGGGTTTCTCTAATCTGTTCTCTAATTGTATAGTTCCTAATAAAGATTTTAAATCTATGTCATCAGACCATCCTTCTTCAGTAGTAGAAACTAGTGCGAGGTTTTTTTGTAGTGGTAACGAAAGCCAATGGTTTAGGCGTTGTGCGTAGGTACGATTTTGATAATATTCAACACGACTTTGCGCACGTTTCCATGGACCTGCACCAGGATATGTGGTTGAGAAAAAGAGACCAGGCGTGACACCAACAATTACAGTACCATTAAAGTCTGTGTTATTTACAATGTCATGAAAAATGGGTAAAGGTGAAGCTCCAGCAGACGCTAATTGTATAGGTCTAACACCAGTTTCACTTTCCCATTCATTTAACTGAATATCAAAAAGTACTCGTGATGATCCCATGAGTAAAACATCACTTTTAGTGAGTTTATTTACTTTAGCACGTTGTACAGCCCAAAGATTTTTATCGTCATCAAGATCTGGCATTTTTCCTTCTGAACGCCAGAAGAGTTCCCAAGATGCTAAACCCAGAAAGCTAAAAGCAATAGCAATAATTAGTGATTGTTTTAAATGCATAATTTTTGGTTTAATATGTGTTGACACTGTTTAAGTTAGTTTGTATTATTTCTTTTGGGTGTCTTCATTTAGCATTCAGTACAAAATTTTGTTCAGCAGGTTTATAACAATCAGTGTTATTAGATAGAAATATTTTTATCTAATTTATATGTGACTGAAAATATGAAAGCTATTAAATTCGCTTTTATAATAAATTATTTAGTTTCAGCATCAGCTAATTTTTTGGTATCCACAAACTGTTGAAATTTTATAATTTTAGCATTTTCTAAAGACCATAAATGTGCAGCTTGAGCATTGTAAGTTTTTCCTGTTTCTTTGTTTTTAGCATCATACCTTAAAGTTGCTAATATGTGGTTATTACTCATATCATGAAGCTTGATGTCAGCTAGATTAAAATATTCATGATTGGCTCCAAGACGTGCAAAAACACCATTTAAAATGGCATCTGGACCTATGTAAGGGTTGCCATCTGCCATGGAGTTACTTTCGGCTTCATTCCATTCAATATTTGGATTCATACTACCTAAAACGGTTGGAATATCGCCAGTTGCAAAGGCTTTGTATAAATTGTCAATGACTTGGATATTTTGATTTGTGTTCATAATTTTTTTTGATTTTAGTTATTAAATTTTTACTGTTAAAAATTATCGATTTCAATTTTTTAACTTTCATTATCATTTAGTCTTCTCTTGGTAAGCGTAAATCCCTTTCTGCAATTTGAAATACCAATGCTGCTATAACTGTGGCATTTATCTTCATATCGCGTTCGGGAACATATTCTAATGCATCTAAATTTGTATGATGGGTTACAGTACTATAGTTTAGCGGATCTTGAATGATTTGAAATCCAGGGATTTTGTAAAAATCAAAAACTTCGTGGTCTGTAAAATTTGTGTTTTCTATGGTTAGATTATTAACATCCAAATGTGTATATGGTTTTAACATGTCTTCAAAAATTGGGCGTACAGCTTCGTTTCCTTGTAAATAGATACCACGCATTTGACCAGCACCATTGTCCATATTTAAATAGGCTGAAATGGTTTCAACATTCTTTTTTCTGGTTGATTCCTTTATTTTCCCAAAATGACTTTCTGCATAAGCTCTGGAACCTACAAGCCCTTGTTCTTCACCACCCCAAAGCGCAATTCTTATTGTTCGCTTTGGTTTTAATCCGGATGTTTTAATAATGCGCATGACTTCCATCATGACTGCGCAACCTGCACCATTATCAGTGGCTCCCGAAGCGCTATGCCATGAGTCGAAATGGGCACCAATCATTACCACTTCATCTTTTAATTTTGGATCTGAGCCTGTTATTTCGCCGAAAATATTGACGTTGTTTTCAGGTTTTAGATACAATTCAGAATCTAAATGATATTTAATTTTAGGGGAATGTCCATTTTCTGTTAAACGTTTTAATTTCCCAAAATTTTCCGGAGCAATAGCGAAATATGGAATTGGTTTGTCATTACTAGCTTTGTAGTTATAGGTCCCACTTGGATGAATAACTCCAGGAAACTTTGGAGTGGTTCCTAAAACACTCAATGCGCCTTCTGCTTTTAAATAAGCAAAAAACGCATCGTCTTTTTGGGCTAACATTTTAAAAATAATGTCGAAATCTTTAACCAAATCAAGATCTCCAGAAGAGGGACCTAAAGGTTTTTCAACCACAGGTGTAATGGATTTTTTAGCTTCTTCAAGTTGCTCTTTAGCATGACGTTTTGACAAAGTGTCAAATAGCATATCTTGATCAGGAGCCGAACCTATCAGTATTATTTTTCCCTTTAATTTTCCATTCCATTTGTGTTTTACTTGTTCCAAATCTGCGTATTTTTCAATCCAAATTAAATTGCTTATTTGTTCGCCATTAGAGGATTCTGTCCACGCATACGGATAGGCTTGAATTTTCATATAAGTGGGTTCTATCATTTCTACGTTAAATGATTTGACTTCCCAGCCCATGCAATCATCGCAATAGTTTTCGAAATAGACTTTATCCATTCCCCAATCTTCCATGGTTTTCTTGGCCCATAACGCTGCCGAATAATATTGATTTGTGCCTGTTAATCGCGGTGCATAAATATCAGAAAGGTCCGTAATGAGACTCATGACTTGGGATTTCTGAAAACCTTCTGTATTGATTTTGGCGAGTGCTTGTGGCACTGTTTGACTTCTAACAACTAATCCTATTAAGAGGAATGCAGTGATAAGAATTTTCGATATTGTTTTCATTTTTTTGTGTTTAATGATTGTTTGAAGTTTTTATGGTTTTCAGTTTCCCATTTTTGTAACTCAATCTTCAGTTGTTACCCATAAAGCACTTAATGGTATGGATTTATTTTCTAGGAACACCGTGTAAACTGAAATTGAAATCTGATGAGTTTAAATTTTCGCGATACCGTGAAACCTTATTCGTTTTTAAGAACCACTCTAAATCGTGCCTTTCCTGTTTTTAAATGTTCAATGGCGTCATTGACTTTCGTCATAGGAAATTCTTCAACATCTGGATAAATAGCGTGTCTTACACAAAAATCAAGCATGGTTTTAGTCAACGCAGGACTGCCTATTGGACTACCGCCAACCGTCTTTTCTCCCATAATTAAGCTAAATGCAGGAATTGCCAAAGGTTCCAAAACGGCACCGACTGTGTGAAACCTTCCTTTAGGTGCTAGGGCTGTTAGGTAAGAATTCCAGTCTAAGGTTACATTGGTTGTATTGATAATAAAGTTTAGTTTTCCGGTGATACTTTCTAATTCTTCGTGAGAGGTGGAATTGATTACTTTACTTGCTCCCATTTTTAAAATTTCTTCCTTTTTAGAGGGGTTTGAGCTAAAAGCAACCACTTCACATCCCCAATTTTTTAAGAATTTGATAGCCATGTGTCCAAGTCCTCCAATGCCTATTACACCAACGGTATCCGTTGGCTTTACACCACCTAACAATATTGGGCTGAAAACGGTAATTCCACCACATAATAAAGGACCTGCTTTACTCATATCAATAGTATCGGGAAGCGGAATTGCCCAAGACCAGTGTCCACGAACATAATCAGCAAAACCACCGTTTCTTCCTACAATGGTAGATTCACCATCATAGCATAAGTGATGATGACCATCCATACACTGCTCGCAACTCATGCAGGAAGATGACATCCACCCAAGTCCTACTTTATCACCTATTTTTAAATTTTTCACAGCTTTACCAACGGCAATTACTTCGCCAATTATTTCATGTCCAGGTACGATTGGGTATTCCGTCATGCCCCATTCGTTGTTTATCATACTTAAATCAGAATGGCAGATGCCACAATAGGCAACTTTAATATCTACTTGTTCAGATCCTAATTCACCTAATTCATAAGAGTAGGATTCTAATTTTTCATTTGGCTTTAAAGCCGCGTATGCATTTACTTTCATTTTTATGTGTTTTAAATTACGAGTATCCTACAGTTCATATTGCAATATTTTAATTCTGGGTTTTATGAACCTCCAATTCTATTTCAATCAAAAATTCTGGTATAGCTAATTCTTTTACACCAAGCCAAGACCCTGTTGGAAAATGATTTTTATAAATTTCAGTTCTATAACCAGCAAACTCTAAAAATTTGGGCATATTGGTTGTAAACACATTTTCTACAACCACATCATCAAACGTGCAGCCATAATGTTTTAAAATTTTATCCAAATCAGCATAGCAGTTTTTCATTTGCTGTTCAAAATCGCCAATGGCTGTTGGATTCCCTTCGTTATCCATACTAACAGCGCCAGAAACTTTAATAGAGTTTCCTATTTTTACGGCGTGCGAATACCCATATGCTTTTTCTACTTCTGGACGCAACATGAAGTATTCTGGTGTTTCATCCAATTCTTTATATTCAATTGTTTCAGTTTTTTCCTCCTGTATTTCTGTTTTTTGTTTTTCATTGCAGCTTGAGAATAAAACTGTTGTAGTTAAAAAAATTCCTAATAGATAGTTTTTTGTTGTTTTCATTTTAATTGGGTTTTAATGATTATTAGTTTTAAATATTAATGCTCCGTTTTAAAATTTAATTGTCTGTTTTTCCGAAGTTTGGATTTATAGAGTTCATGGCTTTTTTTATTTTGGTTGAGTCCTCACAACAAACTATTGTAATGAGGAATGATATATAGAAAAGAGATGGAGTTAAATTTGGTTACATGTGTTCGTTTACATGTGTTTATAGTCTAATACAAAATATTATCAAATACTTTCTCCAGATACCTTTCCTTCATGACAAATTTTTTATCTGAATGGAACACCTCCAAGATTTCCTGTTTTAACCAAAAGAGTTCTTTAGGTGAGTATTCATGGTAATTAATGGCGTCTTCAATTTTTTCAAAACAACCGTCCTCATCATCACAACAAAATTCGTTGTAGAGTTTGTTATAGGTTTCATCGGTTGTTTTAGATTTGATTAAAGTGAGTTCTTCCGCAGATTCATTTTGGTCTATTTTAGCACAAAGCAGGAGTATGTAAATTTTAAGTTCTGCTTTGGTCCATTTGGTTAATGGGTTCTTCATGATTTAATATTTCAAATTTTTATTACGATTATTTATTTAAAAATTCGGTCACTAATTTATTTTTATCAAATTCCATTTCGCAAGTCCAACTATCAATAAACCATCTGCCATTTTCATAGTGCAATTGAATACTATTTAAACCTCTTATGTTAGTCTCAATTTCAGGATTTGTGCGTATTTCAAAAGCACTCCATACTTGAGCGATATTACCAAATTGGCTTATGGTTCTTTTTAGCTCTTTTTCGTAAAAACTTTCTTTTGGTAACAACGCCATGGGCACATATTCTGATTCCAGTGCGTGCGATTGAGCTTTTCCATTTTCATCTATTCGGGTAATTAATGCATGCGCTGCATGAATGTATTTGTCTCTTTCAAATTGCCAAGGATCTGTGCTTGAGCCCGAAACAACTTCGTAGTAAGCATTGATGATGTTTTCTATGGTTTTTACATCATTTACATATTTTTCATTGGTTGTTTGTCCAAAAATTGAAAAGTAAGACAAAACCGTAATGACGAATGGCGTAATTTTTTTCATTTTATGTTTTAAGTAATAACCTTTTGGTTAGTGATACGGCTATTAGAAAATAGTTGTTTGTTACATGGAATATTCTTCTAAAGTTGTTTTAACAGACTGAAAAGGCAATCCCAAATCGTGTTCAGCAAGTTGGTTTTGATAAATGATTTTCGGTAGGTTTTTAGGCGCCTTGTTATTTAACATTAAGTTAAGGTCTGACATTGGATAGGTTTCACTTGATAATAAATAGTTTTTACCATGTAATCCAGAAATAGTAGCAGCTTTAAAAGCAGCAGCTGCTACATCTTTTACATTTACAATAGCCATTTCTACATTAGTATCATAAAGCATTTGTACAAATGGATTTGGAGCTAAATTGTTTTTTATTAAAAGCTGTAATCCTGTTGAGGTCGAGTCTTCACGTTTGGACATAGACTTTCCAAAAACGCCAACTGGTGATAAACTGGTTATTTCAACGTCTAGGTTAGGATGACTTTCAATAAAATTATTTACCACTTGGTTTGCCATAAATTTTGCTTGGGCATAAGGATGACTTTCTTCGCTTAAAAATGGTGTGTCTTTTTCATTAAAAGTATCTGAAGCTAACTTATTACCAGCAGGTAAAGGAAAGTTGGTGTTATAAGCTGCAACAGAGGCAATAAGAACTACTTTTTTCACTGTAGGCATTTCCTTAACAACAGCTAAAAAGTTTTCGGTACCTTTTATGGTAGGGTCAAATAACTCTGTTTTTGCATCATTAAAATCTAATTGAAATGGTGTTCCACTGTGAATTATTACATCACAATCAGAAATAAACTGTTTCAGTTGTTGTTTGTCTCTTACGTCTAACTCGCTAATATGTAAGTTTTCAGCATTTTTTAGGTTCATTAAATGCTGATACTTTATTTCATTTGAAATATCTGTTGTTGAAGCTTTAACCTCAAAACCGTTTTCTAGAAATGTTTTGGTAATATGACTTCCTATAAAGCCTGAACCACCTATGATGCCAACTTTTTTCATGTTTTATTGTTTTACTATTTTATATGTTGATTTATCATTTTTTTCCCATATATGTTTAAACTCGGTTGTTATAAACTCACATTCCAGGAGTTCTCGCCCTGTAAATTCTCCAGAAACTTGGATGATATGATTTTTTATCATTTCCATTTTTAAATTTATAATGGCGACTTGAGACCACTGATTTTGTAGGATTGTTTCAATTGAAATAGTGTATTTGTTTTGATTTTTTGAATCGGTAGTTTCAGATAGTAGTTTTAAATTTGGTATATGCGTTTGAAGGATTTCTGCGGTTATCACGTTGTTTGATAAAGCCTCATAAAATGATACTAATTGATTTCTGTCTGATTCTTCAATATCTGATTGGCTGTAAATGGTATTTGTATTTATTGCCATAACCAGAAATGTTATTGATAAAAAGTATTTCATAATTACGAACTATTTAATGTTGAAAAAAAACAGGCAGATTAGTAAGTGCTTCTCTATATAATAACGGGTTATAATAACTACATTAAACCTGAAAAAATGAATTGTTTGCTTACGTAATTCCCTCTAAAAATTGTATCTACCTGTTTGTGTCGTTTTTACTGTTGTTCCAGTTTCAGGATAGGAATTTGTTTGCTTTTTTCGGTTTGTAACTCAAACAAAGACAGTCCTTAAAAAAATTGACATCTTTTAATATGGTTTTAATTTTTATACTTGATATGACTCAAATAGCTTGAGTTTTGTTTGTTGATTATCAAGAATTTAAATATCCAGTAAAACCTTTTTTTAGCCTTTTGGTGGAGTAAGTGTCCAACCTATTTTGCTCAAAATATTGGCCATATCATAATAATACCTAATCATCATAATTTTACCATTAACAACTAAACTTGCTGTGTGATAAGGAATTTCAATTTTTTGTCCAGACTTTTTGTCCGTAACAGTATTGAGTCCCCATGATAGTGTCCACTCGCCTTCATTCCAGCTGTTTGTTACTTTAACAGGGAGGTATAAATCTTGTGTTATTTCGTGTTTAAAATTTGAAGTGCTATTGGTATAGTAAGCTTTATGTTGTTCCATATTTAAAGAATCTAGACCACCACCTAGACCATAAATCATAACATCCTGGTGCAACTGGGCGTTCATAGTGGCCACGTCGCCTTTTTGTAGAGCGTTGGTGTATTTTTGAATAAGCTTCATGTTGGTTGACGCATTTTCAAAATCTAACGTCACGTTTTTTTCTTGTGCGTTTGAAGCAAATGGCATTAATACTAACATAATTGCCGATAATAATGCAGTTTTTAAATTTTTCATGATTACTAGTGTTAAAAGATTAATTAATAGCGGTACACATTCTGTGTTGCTCTAAATAACTGATAATCAATGAAAGGGGCAAGTGGTCTAGGATGAAAATAGCCTGTGTTTGTCCGAAAGCAATGTTTTACTTATCCAAGGTTTTTAAATTGTATGTAATCTGTTAAGTAATTCTTCTTTTAGGCTTTTACTTAAAGGAATTGCTTTTTTTGAAATAACAACATGACTCGTTGCTATTTCATCAATATGAGATATGTTAACAATAAAAGACCTGTGAATTCTTAAGAAAAGATTAGAGGGTAATTTTTCATCTAAATCTTTTAATGTCATTACCAATAAATATTCTTTTGTCTTGGAGTATATACGGCAGTAGTTACGTTCGGCCTCCATATAAAGGATGTTAGAAATTGCCACTTTTACCATTTTGTCATGATGACGAACAAATATACAATCGCTGAGTATAAAAGGCGAAATATCATTTTTAACTCCACTCTTCACTAACAATTCATCCTTTTGGATGTTGTGGAGGGTAAGTTCAATAGCATGTTGTAAATCTAATTTTTTAAAGGGTTTTGAAATAAACGCATGAGGATTAGTTGTTTTGGCTTTTTCAAAATGTGTATCGTCCGTATTAGCAGTTAAATAAATAATGGGAATATCATAATCTTGTTGCATAATTTGTGCCATTTCAATGCCATCTATTGCACCTTTTAGCTGAATATCCAATAGTAAAATATCTGGTTTGTTTTCTTTAATATGAATAAGCGCTTCTTCGCCTCGAGGAATAATACCGGTTACATCGTAACCTAAATTAGTAAGTTGTAATGAAATATTTGCAGCAATTATCATTTCATCTTCAACAATTAATATTTTTATCGGTTGTTCCATTATGCTGCTTTTTGATATTTAAATTGAAATGATACAGTTGTCCCTTTATTACTGTCTTCTTGCATGGTTCCATTTAACTGTTGGGTTAATAAATGAATGAGTTGCGACCCAAAGCCAGTACCTTTTGGTGCTAGACCAGACACTTTGCCAATGCCGTTATCCGTAACTTTTAGATGAAGAGTGTCAGTAGTTTTTTGCTCTAATTGAATTGATATTTTACCTGTTTCAGAATTAGGAAATGCATATTTAATAGCATTTGTAAGTAGTTCATTTACAATTAACCCAATAGGAACGGCTGTATCTACGTCCAACTCTAGCTGTTCCATGGCGCATTCTATTTTGACTTTGTTTTCTGCGTTAAAAGAGTCTAAAATACCATCGCTTAAATTTAAGAAGTAATCCTTCATTTCTATACTGCCTAAATTCGTGCCTTGATAGAGTTTTTGATGAATAATACCCATTGATTGCACCCGATTTTGACTGGCTATCATAGCGTCTTTAGTAGCAGAATCCTCCAATTGTGCAGATTGTAAAGCTATTAGGCTTTTAACCATTTCCAGATTGTTTTTTACACGATGATGAATTTCTTTTAGTAGTAATTCATTCTGCTTATTTTTGGTGTCTAATTCAGCATTTAGAACTTGTAAGGCTTGCCGCTTTTTTCGAATATTTTTAAAACTAAATAACATGCCTAATAAACTGAATGCTAAAATAATAGCAATGGTTATATATAGGATTTGAGTTTTGCGTTGCTGGGCAATTTGGGTGTTTTGGGCATTAATAGTTTGATCTTTCTTTTCCGTTTCAAATTGTGTCATTAGTTGAGACATGGTTTTGTCACTTTCCATTTTTGCGGTACTATCACGCATAACAAGCGCTTTTTTTTGAAACTCCAAAGCCATTGGGTAATTTTCTAGCTTTTCGTAGATAGAACTTAAATGATGATAACCTTCTGTTAAATTGGATACATCGCCTTCAGCTTCTTGTGAGGCTACCGTTTGTAATTGGTATTTTAAAGCGTCGTTATAATTACCTAATAATAGATTTATTTCGCCTAAATTTCCTGTAATAACATAAATGGCATTACCATAATTAACGGCTTCGGCTTGGGTTAATGCCTGTTCATAGGCTGTTTTTGCTTCCTGATAATTTCCCATTCGTTTTAAAGCATTTGCACGATTGTTGGAGAAATTAATGATGCTAAAAATTGAAAAATCAAGGGATTTTGCTAAAGTTAGAGCTTCATTGTAATAACCGAAAGCTGCTTCACTATTTCCCAAAGCAATTTGAGTGTCACCTGCAGCTGTGTAGGCATAAGCTAGCTCTATTTCCAAATTATTTTCTTTGCAGAATGCAATTGTTTTTAGTGCGTATTCAAGTGCTTCTTGATGACGGCCTTGTTTGGTTAAGTCTTCTGAAATTCTGTTGTAAGCACCAGCAATTCCTAATTTATCATCAATAGCTTCCATAAGTTTTAAAGCTTTTAAATCAACTTTTAGGGCTTCTTCAATCTGACCTTGACGTTTATGAACCCAACCAATTTTAAAGTAGGTTGTGGCTTGACCTTTTTTGTCATTAATTTCGGTATAGCCTTTTAAAGCTTTATTAAAATTTACTGTTGCGGAATCTAATTCTAAAAGATTGGCATGCATACGGCCTTGCATTTCGTAAAACTTAGGAAGCCAATTTTTATGCTTACTCTGTTCCGCAATATAAACCCCTTTTCTAGCATATGTTTTGGCCAATTCTAAATCCGACTGGAAAGCAATGGCTACCATGTCGTTTAAAATTTCTAATTTTTTTTCATGATTTTTCTCAATATTAAGGATGACCGAAAGACTGTCTATCTTGGCATTAGAAATGTTTTGAGACAATATATTCTGGGTATAACAAAACAATGCTACAAAGGGTAGCGCTACTAGTAAGGTGATTTTATTGGTCATAAGTCTTTTTTAAGGCTATTATAAAGACTTGAAGGATTTATAAATGTAGTAAAATTCTCTGATTAATGATAAGAAAAGAATAAAAAAAGGGAACAAAAAAAAGCGTTACAATTATTGTAACGCTTTTAAATTATAAGCTAATTTCAATTTGGTTATTTAAGATATCATCAAAAGTCTCCCGTTTTCTAATTAGTTTCGCTTCTTTATTATGCCATAATATTTCAGCTGGACGGTAACGTGAGTTGTAGTTAGAAGCCATAGAGTAGCAGTAAGCTCCAGCATTTTTAAAAGCGAGAATGTCACCTTCTGTAATTTCGTTAATGCGTCGGTTGTTAGCAAACGTATCGGTTTCGCAAATATAACCTACTACAGAATAAAAACGTTCACGTCCTTTTATATTGGATAGGTTTATAATTTCGTGCTGTGAGCCGTAAAGCATCGGTCTAATTAAATGATTGAATCCAGAGTCTACTTGGGCAAAAACCGTGGATGTTGTTTGCTTAACGACATTTACTTTCGTTAAAAAGTAGCCAGCTTCACTTACTAAAAATTTACCAGGTTCAAATGCAAGTGTTAGGTCTTTACCATATTCTTTACAAAACCCATTGAAACGTTTGGTAAGCTTCTTCCCAAATTCTTCAATATCAGTTTCTATATCACCTGATTTATAAGGTACTTTAAATCCTGATCCAAAGTCAATAAAATCTAAATTCTTGAAGTTTTTGGCTGTTTCAAATAAAATTTCACTCGCATATAAAAACACGTCAATATCCAATATATCACTTCCGGTGTGCATATGAATACCATTAATATTCATATTGGTGTTTTCAACAATCCTTAAAATATGTGGTATTTGATGAATGGAAATACCAAACTTACTATCTATATGACCAACAGAAATATTGGTATTACCACCAGCCATGACGTGTGGATTGATTCTGATACATACAGGTGTTTTAGGGTGTTTTGTACCAAACTGTTCTAATATGGATAAATTATCAATATTTATTTGAACGCCTAATTTTGCAGCTTTTTCAATTTCATCTAAAGATACACCATTAGGAGTATAGATAATTTCTTCTGGTAAAAAACCGGCTTTTAAACCTAGTTGCACTTCTTGAATAGATACGGTGTCAAGTCCAGATCCTAACGTTTTCATTAATTTCAATACGGAAATATTAGATAACGCCTTTACAGCATAATTTATCCTTACCTGTTTCACTTTATTAAATGCTGTGTCTAAACGTTTATACTGTGATACTATTTTTTCAGCATCATAAACATAAATAGGACTACCATAATCCTTAGCAATTTGTAATAAAGTGTTTGTTTCCATTGTGAATAATTTAATTTTTAAAAAGCGGTAAAGGTAAGAAAGTATTTGACGTAACATATCATTATAATTGTCCTGTTAGTCATAACGTCTTGTTAAAAATTAGGTTTCCTATTTTTTAACGAATTACCAATTAGGTTTTTGTACCTTTAACCCGCTATTAATTAAAATATTATAACATGAAAAAAAAATTACTCGCTTTATCATTAGTACTATCCTTTGCTGGTTATGCCCAAGCACCAATTAATAACTTTTTTAGTATTCCTATGTCGTCCTATGCTATAGTAGAATCTACTCCAGCCATTGACCAAAGTGCAACAGGAGCTAATTTAGTTTGGAATTTTACAAATTTAACATCGGTAGGTACCAATACCGATACCTATGCAGCACCTAATGCTGGACAATTAACAACGTATCCAGGCACTACTGAAGTTTTATCAATAACCACAGCTGGCTCAATGGATGTAAATAATATTTTAGCTAAAGAAGAAATGTCTGGCGCTTTTTCTTTTACAGGTGTTTCAGCAGCTGGGTTTGAATTAAATTATGATAGCGATAATGCGCTTTTAGGCACATTTCCTTTAAGTTATAACAATTCAATAACAGATGCTGTTGCTGGCAGTTTTATAAGTGATGCTGCTTCGGGAGATTTTACAGGTTCTATAACAACTACGGTTGATGCACATGGAACCTTAAATATGAACGATGTTGGTGAAGGCGCTTATAGCGGTCTTGTTACTAGACTTAAAGTGGTTCAAGATTTAACCTTAACTGTATTTATTTTTAATGGAACTGTAACGCAAACATCCTATTACTATTATGATAATAGTAATGGAAATCTGGTTTTCAGATCTAATACAGCGGTAATAGTGTTTGATTTTGCTGGAATTAACGAAACGGTAACGCTTATGGAAAGTTTCTTATCCAATCCCTTATCAACACCAAACAATGAGTTGGTTACTAATGAGTTTCAAGTAGTTCCAAATCCGGTGGATGATGTTTTAAACATACAATATCAAGTCCCTAAGGCTATTAAATCTATTCGTATTTTAGATATTAATGGTCGGATTATTTTAAATTCTAACGGGTTTGATAAATATTTAGATGTATCAGGATTACAAAGTGGTCTGTATCTCCTTACGGTTCAAACGGATTATGGACTTTTAACGAAGAAGTTTTTGAAGAAATAATTTTTTAATCTATCCGAAAACAACTTTTAAAAATTATTGGTTAAAAGCGTTAGGTTGATTACTTTTGTGCAACTAAAAATTTAATGATTTTCTCTTATTGAGAAAACTCCAAACGAATTTATAAGATGAATTTACACGAATATCAAGGAAAAGAAATGTTAAGTAGTTTTGGTGTGCGTATCCAGCGTGGTATTGTAGCTCAAAATGCTCAAGAAGCTGTTGCAGCTGCCAAAAAATTAACAGAAGATACAGGTACTGGCTGGCACGTTATTAAAGCCCAAGTTCATGCTGGTGGACGTGGTAAAGGTGGTGGTGTAAAATTAGCCAAAAACCTTCAAGAGGTTGAAAAAATTGCTGGTGAAATCATTGGAATGGATTTGGTAACCCCTCAAACTTCTGCCGAAGGTAAGCGTGTGCACCAAGTATTGGTTGCTGAAGATGTTTATTATCCAGGTGATAATGAACCTGAAGAATATTACATGTCCGTTTTACTAAACCGATCTACAGGTCGTAATATGATTATGTATTCTACAGAAGGTGGAATGGATATTGAAACCGTTGCTGAAGAAACACCACATTTAATTTTTACAGAAGAAATTGATCCTTCAGTTGGCATTATGCCTTTTCAAGCACGTAAAATTGCTTTCAATTTAGGCTTATCTGGTTTAGCTTTTAAAGAAATGACCAAATTTGTAACCGCATTATATACGGCTTACGATAAGTCTGATTCTTCATTATTTGAAATTAACCCAGTGTTAAAGACAAGCGATGATAAGATTATGGCTGTTGATGCAAAAGTAACCATGGATGAAAATGCCTTATTCCGCCACAAAGATTATGCTGCTTTACGTGACTTACGCGAAGAAAATGCCATTGAGGTTGAAGCTAAAGAAGCAGGATTAAACTATGTAGATCTTGACGGAAACGTTGGTTGTATGGTAAATGGTGCAGGTCTAGCAATGGCAACAATGGATTTAATTAAGCAAGCAGGTGGTGAGCCAGCCAACTTTTTAGATGTTGGTGGTACAGCTGATGCTGCTCGTGTTGAAATGGCTTTTGAATTAATTTTAAGAGATCCAAATGTAAAAGCTATTCTTATAAACATTTTTGGTGGTATTGTACGTTGTGATCGTGTTGCTCAAGGTGTTATTGATGCTTATAAAAACATGGGTAATATTCAAGTGCCTATTATTGTACGTCTTCAAGGTACCAATGCAGATATTGCAAAAGAGTTGATTGACAATTCTGGACTAGCCGTTATGAGTGCAACAGAATTTCAAGAAGCTGCAGATAAAGTACACGAAGTCTTATCTAAATAATATAGAAAATATTCTAATCATAAAAAAAGCTCTCAAAGTTATTTGAGAGCTTTTTTAGTTTAAAGGTGTAAACCACATTCGGTTTTTGGGTTATTATTCCATCTGCCAGTACGGTCATCTCCAGGAATAGTACAATGCTTACAACCAATAGAGTTGTAACCTTTTTGTACTAAAGGATGAAAGGGTAATTGATGCTTTTTAATATAGGTGTCGCGCGCTTCTTTTGAAATATCTAATAATGGATAAAACTTCAAGATACTTCCACGTTGCTCAAAAATATTTAAACTAGCGCGATGATCACTCTGCCATTCCATTAATCCAGAAACCCAAATATTATAATGCTTTTTAATAGTTTCTAGAGGCTGTACTTTATTGATAGAACAACAGAAATCTGGATTTTTTTTCCAAGTTTCGTCTTGAGTTGTAAATGCATGCTCTTCTTTTAAGGCTCTAATAGAAGTAACATTTAAACCATATAAATCGGTTAGCTTTTTCTTATATTTTATAGTCTCATCAAAGTGATATCCAGTGTCAATAAAAAAAACATGCTGCTCCTTATTGACATCTGAAACTAACTTTAAAAGAAATGCTGATGTAGCTGCAAAAGAACTTGTCAACATTATTTCTTCCACGTTAAAGTCTTTGTACAAAGTCTCAATTCTTTGACATGGCGTTAATAATTTATATTTAGTATTTAAAAGTTTAATGTCCTTTTCAGACAATGTCAATTTAGAAAGCGAAGTAGGTAGTTGAAACATGAAATTAAGATAAATTAGTCTTATTTAGCAATATTAAGACGAACTTATTAGAGCACAAAAAATATAACTACTTTTTTTCTGTTTTTTTTATGGTATTTTTTTTAGGAGCAGTCGCTTTCATATTACCAGCTATTTTAGGTTTCTTTTCGGGCTTCGGTCCTCGTAAATGAATTACCAAACCATTCAAAAAGTTTCGTAAAATTTGGTCTCCACATTCCATGTATTTTGGGTGGTCTTCTTTTCTGAAAAAAGCACCTAATTCACTTTTCGTAATTCTGAAATCTACAAGTTCTAAAATTTTAACAATTTCGTCATCACGTAGTTGTAAAGCTACACGTAGTTTTTTAAAAATGTCATTGTTTGTCATAGTTTAATAATATGGGCAAAGGTTTATGTGTTTTAAAGTACAATTAGCAGAATATCGACGAAATGCACATAACATGTAAAACACTTAAATTCAGTTAATTAAATATGTATTTTTGAGTAAATGTAAGATAATAACGATAAAACGCATCTAATTTTTCGACAAGTTACAATTTATCATGGATTATCAAATAATCATTGTGCGTATCTTTATACCACTAATTATTAATCTATTCCTCATGATGATTAACAGGGTTGAAAAATTAAGCCTCCTATCTGAAATGATTTCATTTGCTAAAAATGAAAGCGACTTAAAACCTATAGAATACAATTTTCTTTTAGCTATTGCCAGACAGCTTGATATTTCAAGAGAGGATTTTGATTACCTCATTGAACATCCTATTAATTATATTCATTTAAAATCGCATAGCGAACGGATTGTTCAATTTCATCGCTTGGTTTTGCTTATGAATATTGATGAAGAAAATTCGCCTAAAGACAAAATTAAACTCCATAATTATGGCTTGCGCATGGGCTTGAGTCACGAATCTATTAATAAAGTCTTGTATCTTATGGAAAGCTTCCCTAATAAAGTGGTTCCACCAGATGTGCTTATAGATATTTTTAAGGTGCAGTATAATTAGAAGTTTTTTGTAATTATATTACTAAACCTTCAGTTTATCCAATTTTTCCTGATATCCTTTTATTAAATCTCTAAATTGAGCTGCTTCCATAAAGTCCAAAGCTTTAGCCGCTTGCTCCATCAATTTACGATTTTCACGTATTTTCTTTTCCAATTCTCCTTTGGTTAAATATTGACTTTCAGGTTCAGCCGCTTTGGCAGCCTCTAGTTCGTAACTGTAGGTGCTTACCGAGTTTTTAGTTAAAGCATTATCCAAACTTTTATTTAAAGCTGTAGGGATTAAATTGTTTTTGGTATTATAAACAATTTGCTTTTCACGTCTATATTCTGTTTCGTCAATGGTTTTTTGCATGCTTTTGGTAATTTTATCAGCATACATAATGGCTTTACCATTGAGATTTCGTGCCGCTCGACCAACCGTTTGGGTTAATGAACGCGCAGAACGTAAAAAACCTTCTTTATCAGCATCTAAAATAGCAACAAGTGATACTTCGGGTAAATCTAATCCTTCACGAAGCAAATTAACACCAACTAAAACATCAAACAAGCCTTTTCGTAAATCTTGCATGATTTCAACACGTTCCAATGTATCCACATCACTATGGATGTAACGACAGCGAATTTGAATCCGATCTAGATATTTGGTCAATTCTTCAGCCATACGTTTGGTTAATGTGGTGACTAAAGTCCGTTCGTCTTTTTCGACCCGTAATTGTATTTCTTCAATTAAATCATCTATTTGATTAAGGCTTGGACGCACTTCAATAACAGGATCTAATAATCCCGTTGGACGAATAATTTGTTCTACAAAAACACCATCAGATTTTTCTAATTCATAATCTGCAGGTGTTGCGCTGACATAAATAACTTGGTTTTGCAGCGCTTCAAACTCTTCAAACTTCAGTGGTCTGTTGTCCATAGCAGCCGGTAAACGGAATCCGTATTCTACCAAGTTTTCTTTTCTACTTCTATCCCCTCCATACATGGCATGGACTTGCGAAATGGTTACGTGACTTTCATCTACAACCATTAAAAAATCTTCTGGAAAATAATCTAATAAGCAGAAAGGCCTGGTGCCTGGTTGTCTGCCGTCTAAATAACGCGAATAGTTTTCAATACCTGAACAGTAGCCTAATTCTCGAATCATTTCTAAATCAAATTCGGTGCGTTCTTTTAGGCGTTTTGCTTCAAGATGTTTACCAATTTCTTTAAAATAATCGTATTGTTTTACCAAATCATCTTGAATACTTTTTATGGCGCCTTGCAACACATCTGGCGACGTAACGAACATGTTGGCCGGATAAATAGTAAGTCGGTCGTATTTTTCAAGAACCTCATTGGTTTGTACGTTGAAGGCTTCAATCTCTTCAATTTCATCACCAAAAAAGTGAATTCTAAAGGCATGATCGTCGTAACTTGGGAATACATCAACCGTATCTCCTTTTATTCGGAAATTTCCATGATTAAATTCGCCTTCGGTTCTAGAGTATAAACTTTGTACCAAACGATGTAATAATTCGGTTCGAGAAATAATCTGATCACGCTCAATAGAAATGACATTCTTCTGAAATTCTACAGGGTTTCCAATACCGTATAAACAGGAAACAGACGCGATAACAATCACATCACGACGACCTGAAAGTAGGGAAGAGGTGGTGCTTAAGCGCATTTTTTCTATTTCTTCGTTTATAGATAAATCCTTTTCTATATAAACACCTGAAACCGGAATGTAGGCTTCTGGTTGATAATAATCATAGTAGGACACGAAGTATTCTACTGCATTTTCTGGAAAAAATTGTTTGAACTCTGAATATAATTGAGCGGCCAGAGTTTTGTTATGCGCTAAAACTAAAGTTGGTTTTTGTACCTCTTGTATAACATTTGCAACTGTAAATGTTTTTCCCGAACCTGTTACGCCTAAAAGCGTCTGGTATTTTTCTTGTGAGTCCACACCAGTAACCAGTTTTTTAATAGCTTGAGGTTGGTCGCCAGTTGGTTTGAATTCGGATTTTATTTTGAATTTCATATGCTTCCTTATATTGATTTTCGAGAGTTATTCCAATAAACATGGAAACTAACCATAACTAAAAATACGTTAATAAGAAATTTTAGTCCTGCTCGTATCAAGATACAAAAATACGTAAATTCTAGCGTTTTCGATGACTGGTCTATTTGTGTAGTTAACCTTTTCGTGAATTTCAAAGAGTTGAAAAAATCTAGCCTTGCTCTTATCTTACTAAAGAAAAGTGTCCTAAATATTCTTTCCCATTTGGTAGTACTGCGCGATACCAATAATCATCAGAACCTAATTGTAAACCATTATAGGTACCATCCCAACCAGAATTTGTTGAATTTATTTGTTTGATCAGTTTGCCATAGCGATCAAAAATACTGATTTGTAATATTTTAATATCTGAATTCACGCCAATTGGTTTCCATACATCATTCATGCCATCACCATTTGGTGTGAAAAATTTAGGAAAACCAAGCACTGAAACATTTTGTGAAACAGAACCACATCCGTTGATATCATTGACTGTAATGGTATGAGCGCCTGCTGAAACATTGGTAAAGGTTGAACTGCTTTGGAAACTCCCAAAATCTAAAGCATACTCATAAGAACCTTCTCCAGAAACAAAAACAGTAATGGTGTTATTTGATGATGCATCTACAACTACAATATCATTTATAGTCGGGATGTTAGATGGCAGAACTTCAATGTTTCTTACGGAAGTACATTGGTTTGTGTTTGTTACAAATACGGTGTAAATCCCAGTTTCATTAATTGCTATTTGATTTGTGTTCAAATTCAAATCCACACCATTTAAATCCCAGCTGTATGTAAAATCACTAGGGTTCTGCTGAACACCCGAATTTATAAAAACTGTATTAGGAAACTCATTTAAACAATAAAAGATGCTTTCATCAGGAATTAATTCTGGTTGATCAAAAACTTGTAACGCAATGGTTGTAAATGCATAGCAGTTTCCGTTATCGCTTATTTGAACAAAAAGCGTGTCGGAATTTGGACTGTTCGTATTTTCATAAGTTCCAGAAATTTCATTGGTTTGATTCTCCAAGTCTGTCTGCGTTTCAAAAAACGAAATAGAAGCGGTGTTAGGAACATCTGGTTCCGAAATAATATAGGTTTCTAATTCAGAAATATCAAAATTAATAATACCATCAAAATCGGTATCACAACTTGTATAAGGTGCTAAACTAACTGGGTTATTTGCAATATCTAGACTAATTTCGGCAACTGAAATACAACCATTAGAGTTAGTAATACGTGCGTAAACGGTTTCTAAAATACTGGAGTTATTGTAATTAGATGGGTTTGTAATAAGTCCGTTTCCGGTTTGCCCTGCACCTATAAAAGTGTTGTAAAAACTATCTGCTGACAATTGAGTGTCACCATTTGTTATTGCGCTTTCGGCATCAAATAAATTATAAGTCGTTAAGCCATTCAAATCCAAATCGCAAGCAATTAGGGTTGTGTTGGAAACAATTGGATCTGGCGCATATTCAATGGTAACATTACCAGTACTTATGCATGTTCCATTAATATTTACTTCCACCGCATAATTGCCAGGCTGTGTAACGGTATAGGTAGCGTTGGTTTCAGTTAGCAGTTCAACACTGTTTCTAAACCATCTATACGTATTGTTTCCTGGTTGAAAAGCATTTAATTCTATTGTTTCATTACTACAAAGTGCTGTTCGTTCTGCAATTAATAAATCAGGACCTAAATCAGAGCTTAATTGAAAACTACCAGCTTCGAGGTACACAGCAGAATCATAACGAAAATTTTGTTCGTCAGCTATTACTAGTTTTACATGATATGTAGTATTGGGAATTACGTTGGCAACAGCTGTTAGAACAGCCGTTTGGCCATTGAAATTTATAGGAGCACCAGAGCCATTCCAACCGCCAAAATATTGTTCGTTTATGGGGTTGCAGCTTCCAGGGATTCCAGAATGAACGGTTGTTACCTTAATAGGTGTTTGAGTATTAGGAACTACAGCAATATTGGTGTATTGTGATTCATTTTCTGGACGAATGAGAAAGCCGAATAAATCCGAATAGCGACAGGTATTAGCATTAGCTTCTTGATATTCTTCTGAAGCAAAAATATAGCGAAAGCTGATTTGGTCTGCAATGGCTTCAAAATCAAATTCTAAAATAGTTGCATTTAGAGTGTTAGATTCGTTTAAAACAAATTCTAAATCAGCATCACCAATCCAGTTTGATGCATCATCATCGCTTAAACTAGTGTTGGGGCCTTCGGTGTTTTCAAGGCGTCCAGTAGACATGACAATGCCGCTTTGAAACGGGAAGCTGGAATTATTGTTTTCAAAATATCCATAGCTTAAATCTCCTCCATTAAAATTTCCGCTCACTGCGTTGGTAACAACCACATTAGAAATGCAGTCGCTATCAATTAACACATCTTCAATAAGTTCTTGAGGTGTGTAAGCACGTGCATCTACAGTCACATTTTGTGACCATGACAAAAGTGACCATAAACAGGTTATTATAAAAAGGGCATTTCTCATTCCTAGCAATTGGATTGCAAAGATACACAATAGAACTTATCTTAACTTTTTCTTTTGTTGGCAAAATTTACATATTGCACTCTCATTTTGCTTTTTTATCAACTTTGAAATTTCATATTGAAAGAAAACACCATCATTACAATTTATAAGTCAAGTTTTTCATTTTAAAATTAAAAGTAATGATGGCTAGAATACGATTTTTTATATTAAAGACTTGAGTTTTTTTATTTAAATAAGGGTCTCGATTAACTGTCGGTTACAGGTTTTAATGCTTCAATTCTCGGTTTGGCACAGACGTTAGCAGTTTCGAATGGATTGGGATGTAATTGAAAGCGCCCTAATAGCGTTTAGATATGTTTGTGCAACGTTTTTATTCACAATTCTCCAATTGTTTATGTGAACCGTCACAATTAGGTTTCCGTTTTGAAAGTCCACAAACACAATCATTTAGTCCATAACCATCTATTATTCTTTCCATATTTTTAGCAATTCGGGATAGTTTGGTTTTGGATTGCTTTGGTTTATCAAAATGTAGAAGATAACCACGCTGGCGTCCAGCAGACAAATTCTTAAATGCTTTTTTAAAGTTTGGATTTTCAGAAAATATTTGTTCCAATTCTTTTGGAATATTAAAATCAGAAGTTTTCTTCTTCTCAATTTTCTTTCCCGATTTCTCAATCTCGATTGCTTCTTTTATGTATTCTTTTATAGTCGGTTTTAGTTCGTGAATTTCTGGCAAATCCGTAAACCTAATTTGTCTTGCCGATTGCACATTTTCGGTTTGTTGAACTAAAAGATTTTCAGAGTCTTTGAGTAAAACTCCTTTATGGAATAAAAGTGCACAATATTCCTTGAAATCGTGTATTAAAACAATGTTTTTTCCATTATCTGTATAACAAGGATGCATCCATTTAAATTCTTCTTTTAATCCGCATTCAAGTATAATTTTACGAAGTTTGGTCAACTCCGCTTTCCACTTTTTAAGTCCGTTCAGGTATTTTTTGACTTCTTCGTTCATTGGTTTTTACAATTCTCTCAAATGTTGCCAACGTTTTCGTATAAGAATAGTAGCGGGTTTACGTGCGAGGATTTTCCGCAGGAAAATCAGACGTAGTAAACTTGCAACGACTTTTGGTTTAGCCCAAAATTGAGCGATTATTTTTATACATTGTTAGCTGTAGTTTTTATTTTTCATTAAATTTTTCACAATAATTGTTAGGTCAACAATTAAATATCCTCCAACAATTACGATACCTATAATTCCTAACGGTCTTTGTTTTATGTGATTTGAATCAGGATTTAAAATCATTTGAATACATAAATAAAGCATAAGTAAGCAGAATGGATAGAGAATAAGCCTTGTCAAAATTTTTGTAAAAGTCCATTCTTTAACCTTTTCTTTCTTTAATTCAGTTTTCGGTTTGTTTATGAGTTCAGGATTATTTTTCCTTTCTATATTTTCTATTGCTTCTTTCAGTTCGTCAGTCAGAATTTTTGTCTCGTATTTTTTTGCTTTTGACATTACTAAATGCAATAAAGTTCCAATTACAGAAACTCCGATTATTCCAATAGTGGCAGTCTTAAAATCAGTCGTAAATAACAAAACCAAAGCAAGTACAATAAAAAATCCGATTGATATTTTATTCAGAAGTTTATGAAAAGGGTTTTTCTCCTTTTTTATTCCATTCAATTCAGCATTTTGGTCAAAAATCAGATGAAAAATTGGATATGCTCCTCTTAAAAAATGTGCAGACCTCCAAATCAGAATTTCGTTCGGTTTTACTTCTCCGCTGTATTTTGTTGTGTTGTAAAAAAACGCATCGTTCCAATGATTTTTCAGAGTACTTTTTTTGTTCTGAATGATTAGTTTTTCAATGTCTTTTTTTTCTACCATAAAGATTGGTTCAAATTATAGCCAACTAGTAAATAATAGTTATCGTTTTAAGGTAAAATGACGTTTCACCTCAAAAGCAGTATCTCCTTTTTTTACTTTTGCTAAAAACCAGTAATCGTTTGATGGCATGTTTTGGCCATTGTAAGTACCATCCCAACCAGGTGAAGAATGTGTTAAGGTTTTTAGAAGCTTTCCATAGCGATCAAAAATATATACGATGGTTCCTGGAATTTGATTGACACCTGTAATATGCCAAGTATCATTTTGTCCATCCTGATTGGGTGTGAAAAAGAGTGGAGCATCTATAATTACAATTTCTTTTATTGCCGATGCACACCCATTTAAATCATAGACTTCAATGGTATGTGGTCCCAAGGTAACGTTATAAAACACATTGGAAGATTGAGGAACACCATTGTCTAAAATATACATGTAGTTTCCTATACCACTAATGGTAACGGTAATATTATTAGGATTGGAAAAGTCAATGGTTTCAGTAAATTCTATGGTAGCTTGTTCAGATTCAATAACATTAAAGGTTACAGAGGTCGTACAGCCATAATCTGATGTTACGGTTACCGAATAAGCTCCTATTTGGGTGATTTCTATTTCGGGACTTGTTGCATTAGTAGACCATAAATACGTATCGGAATCAAATCCTGTTTCAGCTGAAACAACTAAAGGTAAATTATCTAAACAAACGGTCTGGTCTGGGATTTCAATAAATGGTTTCCGTTGAATTAAGGTTAAAAAACTGTTAGTTGCAAAGCATCCTGTAGTATTATTTTGAACGCGCACATAAATAGTTTGCTCATGAAATGCATTATAATTTAATTCCGTTATTGGGTTGTTATTTTCTATTGCTTCAATTTCAAGTTCAAAATAGGTTACGCTAAAGTTAGCTGGATTTTGACCACCTAGAATTGTATTTGTTTGTTGGGATAAATTGAAAATACGCATTCCATCAAAATCATCATCACAGGCTTCTAAATTTGCAGGTGTTATTGCTATAGGATTAGGGTTTACTATTAAATTGAATGAATCTACAGCAAAACATCCTGTAATGGTGTTTTCTGCTCGTATGTGAATTGTATCGTTATTAGAGTTATAATTATAATTGCTGTCTAAAGGATTTTGAGCTGATTCTGCATCCGTTTGCGAGGCATAAAAAGTAACAGCTACATTTGGTTGTGAATCTATTAAAGTTTCAATGGTCTCATTTAAATCAAATATGTTATCCACAGCTTCACAGGTATTATAATCTGTAATTGGGTTAATAGTTGGTGGTAAATTTACCTCCAAATCCAATGGCACCATCACATAACATTCAGATACAGTATTGGTTATACGAATATAAACGGTTTGTGGGTTTTCAATATTTTCATAGGCTTCTGGATTAGGAATACTATTGATATTGGCCTCTAAATCATCAATATTTTCATGGTAGGTAACTAGAATATTGTTCTGTCTGATTTCAAGCACCTCAAATTCTGCTATGGTTAAATCGAAGGTTGTGGAACCATCATAATCAGTGTCACATGCTGTCATGAGTGATGCTTGATTCACGTTAGGAACTTGAATAACATTCAAACCAAATTCAGCAATTCCATGGCAATAGGTGCCATTTTCAATACGAGAATATATCTGTTGCGGATTACTTTGATTGGTGTAATTTAAATCAATTGGATTTTCAGCATTTTCAGCATCGTCTAAATTTTCATAAAATGTAATGGTTAAATTGTCGGTGCTTCCTAAACTCATGGCAGCTTGAATAGCTGCTAAATCGAAAGTTTCTTGACCATCATTAGATATATCATCGCATAGGAATTTGTCTAATGGTGGATTAAAGATAGGAACAGAACCCACTTCAATAAAAAAAGTGCTTACATCATAACAGCTAGTATCACTGATGTTTTCAACACGAATATGAATGAGTTGTGGGTTGGATGTGTTTTCATACACAGCAGTTTTATCTATGATATTAGTTCTATTTATTGCATCATTGGCATTTTCAAAATATAAAACACGTTTACCCGTTTGTCCGTTTAGTATATCCGCATCTTTTTCTTGAAATATAAATTCAGCAATTTGATTACCATCTGTTTCACAATTATTGAAATCAGGAATAGTTGTAAAAACAGGTAGGGTATTCACTACAATTTCAAAGTTTTCAATAGCAAAACAGCCTGTGGTTATGCGCTCCACTCTAGAGAATACGGTTTGTGTGTCGGCACTGTAAGCAGAGGTATTTATAATTCTATTAGTGTTAGTTTCTGCTTCAGCAAATGTTCTGTGAAACGTGATATTTAAGCCTTCTGTTGAAGCAACAATTTCTGGTATTTTGGCATCTAAATTAACAATGGTCAAGGCGTCTTGATCATCATCGCAAATAATTTCATTGCTTGGTTGTGTGGTAGTTGGGGCTGGTAGTACTTCTATTTCTAACGTTGCAACATCGTAACATCCTGTGTTACCATTTCTAACACGAACGTATACTTCAAATGGATTGCTGGTATTATCATAAAAAGGAGGTAACGGATTTTCATTATCTGTAGCTTCCTCTTCAGTTAGAAAATAGCTAACCTCTGCGTTTGGAATTCCTGAACTCACATAACTGTTGAAACTTGATAACTCAACAGATGTCATGGTATTGTCATCCGTATCGCAATAGGTAACAGAATTTAAAGTAGGTAATATGGTTGCTGGGTGGATAATAAGTTCAATTTCAGAATTCACTGAACAATTGGCGCCTATAATTGTTACAAATAAAGGGAGTGGTGTTTGTGTTACTTCATATGGAATAGTTTGGTCAATAGCATTAGTGCCAGCGGTTTGGTCAGCTTCTGACTCATAAAAAACAACAGAAACATCTGTTAAACCATTAATTATAGTTGTGGCAATATTTTCTAAATTAAAATTGACGATTCCATCATTAGAAGCATCATCACAGCGAGAAAAGTTTCTAATATTACTTTCATTTAAAAGTAAATTGGTATGGAGTTCAATGTTTGCTATAGCTGGGCAACCAGTAACATTATCTACAACACGAATATAAATAACTTGAAATTCAGGCGTTGTATTGGTGTAATTGGTGATATCTGTAATGGGATTACTACCGGTTTGTGCGTCTTCATAGGTGACATGAAATGTGGTTGAAACATTTGTAATGCCATTTAAAACATCGTCTATTACTGTGGTTAAATCAAAATTTTCAAAGCCATCATCATCTTGTTCACAGGCATCAATGGTATGCGAATCATTATCAATAGCCGGACTATCAAGAACGGTAACATCTAAAGTTGTCGTACTTCTACATCCTGTAGAAGCATCCATAATGCTAACAAAAAGCTGGTCATTTTGAGTTGTATTTGAGTAAGGTTCAGGCACAGGGTTGGCACCTGTTTCAGCATCTGTTTGGTTGTAGTGATAACTAACTATATAATTTGAGTTATCTCCTGTAATTTCGGAGTTCTTCACACTTAAATCAATTAGTGTAAAACCATCTCCATTCCCATCATCACAAACTTCTAAAGGAGTTGGAGGTGTTATGGTTGGTAAAGGGTTAACAACAAGATTAAATGTACCGAAAGCTAAACAGCCATTATCTATGTCTAGAATCCGGACATAAATAGTTTGCGGATTTGCTGAATTCTGAAACGGTGTTGAAATTGGAAAACTGCCATCTTGAGCACTATTAGAGTTAAAATGGTAAGAAATAGCATAATTACCAGCAGGAACAGCAGTAAGAACATCAGGATCTTTTATAGACACATCAAAAGTATACAATCCATCATTACTAGGGTCGTCACAAACTATGTAATCTGAAATAAGACCAGCAGATTGTTCTGAACTCAAAGTGATAATGGTGGTGTCTTCAATTTCACAAATCGTGTCATTGATAGGTATCGAGATAGAAACCGTATACGTTCCAGAGTTCGTAACGTTAAGTGTTGGATTGGTTTCACCAGATATAGGAATGCCGTTTTCTAACCATTCATACGTTGCTAAAGGGTTTTGTATGTCTCCATTTAATGTAATGGTGTCGGCACAGGTAGTAATATCAGGTCCTAAATTAACCGACGAATTAAAACTATTTCCTTGAATAAACACCGCAGAGTCAAAATTTTCATCCTCTTGATCGGCAATAACTAATTTAATGTGATATTGCACATTAGGTTCTATAGTTGCAGATGCTGTAAGTACCGTTGTACGGCCATTAAAATTGGTGTCACCTAAATTATAACCTTCAAAATATTGTTCGTTTTCAGCAGGACAAAACCCCACAACTTCTTCGTGAATAGTACTGGTATTTACAGCGGTACCTGTTCCAGGAATTACAGCAACATTTTGATAAGGATTGGTTGTACCTGCTTCTTTAATTAGAAACGCAAACCCATCAGAATACTCACATGGGTAATTGGCATAATACTCTTCGGAAGCTAGTATGTAGTTAAATTGCACTTGATTTGAAACTGAAATAAAATCGAATTCTATGGATGTGGCATTTAACGTATTAGTAATTCCTAAAGCACTCTCTAAATCAGAATCGGTAGGCCAATCTGCTTCACCATCATTTAAAGGGTTTGCATTAACAGTATTTCCAGCCGAAACGGCAGCTCCTGTAGACAATAAAATACCATTCTCAAAAGGGAACGTAGAATTTGAACGTTCAAAATAGCCAAAGCTGTTTATATTATTAACAGAACCGTTTACTACGGATTGTACATTAGAAATTTCCACACAACCGTCAATTAAGCGATCTTCAATAAGTTGCTGAGCAGTAAAGGTATCATTAATAGATATTTGTTGTGCGAAGCTAATATTGAAGAAAGCTACTAAAAGACAGGTAAATAAGAAGATTTTCTTCATTTTTTGTAATTCAAGTTTCAACTAACGGATTTGGGGCTAGTTCAGCAAATGTAATAAAATAATCAGATGAAACGCTAATTTTATCGATTAAATGCAGTTAAAATGCATTTAGTAGTTCACGTATACCCAACCAGTTATATTTTCAAAACTTTCATCGTTTAAAAACAGCACATAAAAATAAGTACCAACAGGCACTCTATTTCCTTGGCTTGTTAAGCCTTTATTAGCTGTTCCGTCCCATGGTAAATTATTATTACCTTGAAAAATGAGTGTTCCCCAACGATTATAAATTAACAGTTTGTGGTTTTCAAAAATATTGTAAAGCCCTTGAATATTAAACCAATCATTAAATCCATCATGGTTTGGTGTGAAGACTTGGGGAATATTGGGCGGACAATTTTTGACACTAACCTTAAATTTATAAAAATTAAAGCAGAAATCTGCGTTTACACGAATAAAAATTTCTTGTGGTGATGAGGTATTTTCAAAATATTCTGGAATCAATATCTCATTTTCCTGATTAAACAAATCGGTTTCAGTTTGATAATAACTGATATCCTCAAGGGTTTCATAATCAATAAATTGAAGTTGATCAGTTAAGTTGAATGTTGCTTTGTTAAACCCAATATCGCAAGATTCTAAAGGATTTAATGGTATGGCTTCAGGAATGGGAAGCAAGGTAATTCCTTCTATTTTGGTATTATTTAATTCGTTTAATTCAGTAACTATACCAGCTCCATTTCCGGTATCATCTATAACAATTTGAAGTGTAAAACTATCAGATATAGTTTCGGGAATATTAATGGTTATGGATTGTGTTTCAAAACCATCAATTGGAATGCTGTTTGTTGTTTCACTTTGTGCTACTAAAACTCCGTCTGCATAAAAGGCAATAGGTGTTGCTGCTGGTAAAATTTCGGTAGCGTTATTATTAAAAGCTGTAAAATTGATAGTCACATTTCTGGTGGCACATTCCAAAAAATAGTTGTCTACACTAACGGTTGCATCAGGTAGTTGACTGTTTAAAACGGTCACGACGTTATTCAGTATTATTAAGTCTGCTCTTAAAACCCCAAACTCATCGGTTTCACCTGTAGTTAGTTTTATTTCTACCGAATTATCACCAATTGCTATATTATTTTCAATATTGTATACATCTAAATCGCCATTATAAAAAGTGTTACTACCCGTAAATGAGTTTGTTCCGTTAAAGGCATTGTTTGAGGGATTTAATGGCGGGTTGGAGAGCAGGTTGTTATTAATTAAAAGCGATTCACCATAATTTAAATTCACATCGCCTTCCCAAGCTAAAAAACCAATTTTAGCACCTTCATTGTCTAAAACATTGATGTTTTCTAATAAAATAGTTTTTTCTTGCACATTTCGGTTGATGATTTCTAACCCTTGAAATAAATTTATTTGGTTGATTGGTAAGTCAGTGTTTTCATAAATCACGTAAATACTCCAGCCGGCAAAATTAGTTCGGTTACCACAATAACCTTCATTTGTAGTTAAAGTTTCAGAAATATCTAGATTTGAAAACGTATAGGTATCATTTCCTGTCGCACGTAGATAATCTGTTATGTCTGTGTAACAAGAAAAATAGGTGAGGAGTCCGTAAATAGGATCGTTATAGTCCACCAAATAAGTATTATCTGCACTAAATGGATTGCCGTTGAGGCTTACATCTGTATCGCCATTACCAGAACCAGCCCAATATAAATAAGCTGCTACAATATTCCAGTTTGGATTTAAGTTAAGTTCAGCCTCGGATTCGGGTAATATTTCACAAAAACTTCGGTCTAAATTATTTTCAAATTGGTTTAGTGTGTTGCCAATAGCTAAATAATCATAACGGCCATTAAATTGTTGAAATAATGATATTTCCTGACTGTATGCGAGGGAAGACGCAAAACAACAAATGATTAAGATGAATTTATTAATCTGAAACATAGAACGGTGTTACCGTTTTAAATGTACGATTTTTTTAGTGTTAACGCTTTAACGTGAAATGACTTTTAAAAATACGGCCATCTTGAAGCTTTACAGTAAACCAGTAGTCGTCATTTGGCATAATTTCACCATTATAAGTGCCGTCCCAACCACCATTCAAAGGGCTTAATTCTTTTAATAATTTTCCGTAACGGTTAAATATTTGAACGCGAGTGCTTGGTTGGAATAATGCAGTAACACCTTGAACATTCCAAGTATCGTTGGTGCCATCACTATTTGGTGTGAATACATTTGGAAATCCAATAACTGAAACCATATCATCTACCACGCCACAATTATTTTTAACATCACGAATGCTAACGGTATAAATTCCAGGATCTACATTGTTAAATTCATTACTTGTTTGATAAGAAGTGTATAAAAGTCCGTCACCATCAAAAAGTGCATATTCGTATTCTCCTTCACCTGAAACAATAACAGTAATGGTATTATTTCCACGAAGTGCATCACGTACTGTAATGGATTCTATGGTTGCAATATTAGAGGGTTCCACAGTAATGGTACGCGTTTGTGTACATCCCGAATTATTTGTGGCAGTTACGGTATAATTTCCTATTTCGTTAATAGCAATGGTGCTTGTGGTTTGGCCAGACGACCAAGCGTAGGTATAATTGTTTGCTGAATCGTTTAATATTCCAGCTTCTAAACTAATAGTGTCAGGGAATGTATTTAAACAATACAGTACTGTTTCATCTGCTTCTAATTGCGGTCTTGGGTTAATGGTTAACGTTACCTCACCAATCCCATAACAGGCATTATTGTTTTCAACACGTGAATAGATAGTTTGGTTATAAGGTATGGTATTATTAAAAGGTGTAGTTAATGCATTTTGCTCGAGCAGCGCATCATTATAATTTTCATAATAGGTAACTGGAAATGTAATGGTATTGTCTTGCTGAATGGCTACCGTAATTTCGTTTAAATCGAAGGTATTAATGCCATCTTCTGAGTCTAATTCATCACAAACTTCAGGAGCTTGATAATTATTAATTTGGGTTGTACTGACTTCAAGAGATAATTCAGCCAAGCTGTAACAAAGCGTTGTGTTATCAATAATTTTGGCAATTACGACTTCTGGATTACTCGTGTTTACATACCCTAAAGGGTCAAGCATGTCTGAACCAGAATTAGCATCTGTTTGATTGTCATAATACTCAATAGAAACCGTTGTGGAATTTCCTGATAAAGCACCAAAAGCTTCATCCAAATTAAACGCAGTTCTGCCATCTTGATTAGCATCTTCATCACATTGAATTAAGCTTGAGTTGAAAGCAGGAGGTAAAGGGTTTACAACAACATTAAAAGAGGTTGTGTTGAAACAGTCTGAATTTAAAACGTTTTCAACACGAACAAAAATTTCTTCTTGAAAAGCTGTTTGGTTGTAATATGTATCAGGAAGTGGGCTCATACCAGAATTAGCATTTGCTTGCGAGGTATGGTAACTCACTGAAAAATCTGTTGGACTTTGTGTATCTAGAAACATGGGGTTAAAACTCAACAAATCAATATCAGTTTGGCCATTCGTGGCATCTCCATCAGTAGCATCATCGCACCAGATTTGATCGGGAATTGGGTTTGCCGTTGGTGTTATAAACACTTCTACCTCAAAGGATGTAGTGTCATAACAATTTGGGTTGTTTTTGTTGTGAATACGAGCAAAAATAGGTGTTGGATTCAAGGTGTTAGTAAATAAGCCCGTAATCTCGTTTTCGTTGTTTTCAGCATCTAATTGGGATTCAAAATAATGAACTTCGTAAACGCTAGGATTTTGCGTTCCAAGAATATTCGCATCACGAACGGTTAAGTCAATATCTGCAGATAAAGCGTCATTACAAACATTCAACTTCCCAGCAGGATTAGCAATAGGAATATCAAAATATTCAACAATAGCTTCTCCTTCTAATCGGTTACAATCACCATTATTTAAATCGATTAGAACTCTATAGATACCTGCATCATTAATAATTAAGTCGAAATCAGCTTCTGGAAGTGGATTTTCGTCTTTTGTCCAAATGTAAGTTGCGCCAGGGATATTATCTGATATTAATGTATAAGTATCACCTGTGCATAATGGTAAGAATGTGGTTTCATTACCATTACCAATAATATCAATTTTTTCAGTAAAGAAAGAGGCTATGAATGGTGGTAATCCTTGTGTAGAATTATTTTGTCCTAATGAAATAGCATTGTTTACAAAATTGCAATCGGTTCCAAGTATATTGGGATTATTTATAACACTTAAAAAGGGTAAACCACGACTGTAGGTTTCAGATGTAGTTCTGTAAATTTTACCATCAGGACCTAACTGTAAAGCACTTCGGTAGCCATTCCGACTATCTAAAATAAAGGCTGAATTACTAATATCTCCAGCTGTTAGATCATATTGGAGTAATACAGATTGATGAGAACTTGGATTAGTATCACCATTACCAAAAAAATCATTTGAGGCGGTTACATATAAAATCTCGCTTGTTGGTGAAAATTCGGCACCGTAAGGGCGGTTATTTATACCAGGAATTGTGATTCGTGCACTATTACTTAACATACCCGTTGTAACATCAAAATCAAATAGGTCTAATCCATTAGACATACTAGCACAAGCTACTTTTGATCCATCAGGAGATAATTTGAGATACCCTCTAGAATCAGAAATATTTAAACGATTAAAAGTTGATTTGACTGCTATAGGATTAACACCTGTATCTGTAACTTCAAAAGCGTGAAATGTATCCATTCTTGCTGTTGAAGTACCATTAATATCTGAAAGCCCAATAACCCATATGGCTCCAGTTTCACAATCTTTTAAAACGGCTGCAATTTTTTCAGCACATTGTGATAAAAGATTAACATTTTTTACTGTTATTTCTCCACGACCAGAATCTAAAGTCATGTCAACAATTGAATATTTTAATCCCGTAAAAGACTGGTTTGATCCCACTGTAAAAATGTAGTAGATAGTAGAGTCGTCTGGCTTTGGAACTACTATAGCAGATTGTGAACTTGATAAATCACCTAATAACCCAGTGCCATTCACCATTATGTTATGCTCACTATTATAAACTAACGAACCATCTGTATAGAATAGTAAGTTTCCATTGTTATCTGAAATTGATGAACATCCTTCAACAGTATTTAGTTGCCCATCATTTAAGGCAGAAACGGTTCCATCAGCAGCAAACTGAATTCCAGCATTTTCGCCAAAATACCAATTGGATGCCTGTTGTTGACCATACACACCAACAAAACAGATTAAAAATGTATAAAAGAGTATTTTTTTCATTTGGATAGCAATATGATCCAAATATATTACAAATCTCGCTTCTTTAATAATCTTAACGATAAAAACACGAATATAGCAGTCCAACCAAGTACAATTGCAATTTCGTACCAATGCACAGCATAATCATATGATAAATCAGCTTTTTCAGGGAATTTTGTCATCATAATACGCTGGATAGGTTGGTCAATTAACTTATACATAGATTCTAATGGTAAGAAGTTTTTAACTTTAAACGCCGTTTCTGTACTACCAAAAATTTCATAAGAACCCCAAAATATAAGCCATTCAGCAATATAAAGTACTATTAAAAACGCCAAGGCAAATGCCGATCGTTTTAATAACATGGCAAAGAATAAACAAAGTGTAAAGAATCCAACAAGCTTTACAAAATAGGCTAGCAAGAATTCGGTTTCTCTAAAGATGATACTTGCTTCTGTATAGCTTGAATAATATAAGCCTATTAAAAATGACGCTATGGCAATTAAAACCGTAGCAAATAATGAGAAAAATACAATGGTGTAAAATTTAGAGAGTATAAATTCTTTTTTACTTAAACCATCAATTAAATTTTGTTTGATGGTTTTGTTGCTGTATTCATTCCCAATCATACTCACCACAACAATTGCAAAGAACAATTTGAAATATGAGGCAAAAAATGTGGTGATATGCCAGATTAATGGGAAGTTAAAAATGCCTAATTCGCCTAATTCTAAAGTGAAAAATCCGAAGAAATTTATTTTTATAGATGACAATACCAAAACCGTAAATGGCAAAATAAAGGATATAAATATTAATATTTTATTCGTTCTGCTTAACAGTAATTTTTGCAATTCTAAATTTACTAGTCGTAACATGTGGTTGGTTTTGATTGGTTAGTTGTCTGTTAATTGTAAGAATTGTTCTTCAAGACTTTCTTTTCGTTTTACTAAATGGGTTAAAACGATACCGTTATCAAACAACAATTTGTTAACGCTTTTGGCATCCATAGGTTCGTCTAGAAATGCTGTAATCAAATCGTCTTCAATTTTAATTTTTCCAAACATTTTTTTAGCTTCTAAAAATGCTGTTAACGTCTGGGTGTCGTCACATTTTAATTCTAAATAGCCATGACTCGATATCATTTCGTCTACACGACCAGAATATAATTTTTCACCTTTACGTAAAACTACAACATGAGAGCATACTTTTTCCACTTCATCTAATAGGTGTGATGCCAATAAAATGGTAGTGCCTTGACTAGCAATTAATTTAATTAAACTTCTAATTTGATGAATTCCTTGAGGGTCTAAGCCATTAGTAGGTTCGTCTAATATTAGAATTTCAGGATCATTTAATAAGGCAGAAGCTATGGCTAAACGTTGTTTCATACCTAGAGAAAAGGTTTGAAATTTGCTGTCTTTTCTGTCTAAAAGGTTTACCAACTCTAATTTTTCATCAATTTTATGATAATCAACACCTTTAATTTTACAAACTAATTTAAGGTTTTGATAAGCTGTCATGTATGGGTAAAAATTTGGACGCTCAATAATAGCACCTACTTTTTTTAAAGCATCATGGGTTGAGGTATTGCCATCAAACCAATGAAATTCGCCTGATGTTTTATTTACAACATTTAAAACAATCCCTAATGTGGTAGATTTTCCGCTACCATTTGGTCCTAGAATACCGTAAACATTGCCTTTATTGATGGTGAATGATAAATCTTTGACAGCGGTCAGGTAGCCAAATTTTTTAGTCAGATTATTAATTGTTAGAATGGTTTCCAAAATAGTCTTGGTTTTGGTTAATGGTTACTTGTAGGACGAGTAAGTTAATGATTTGTTACATGCTAAAATAAAAAAAGCATTCGGTTAAGAATGCTTTTTAATAGTAATTATTGTCTGCTTAATTGACTAGCAAGATCTTAATTCCAATTCTCGTCAAAATCTAAATTGTCATAATCATCTATATCTAAATCGTCTTCAAATTCATTATAATCATCAAAACTTTCGGCTTCAAAGTTTTTTTCTGGTGCTTCATCAGGTACTTGTCCGTGTACAAACATGAGGTTAGGATAATCGGTACCTTCGGTTTCTTCCACAATTTCCGCGAGCTCCACATAAAAGGTCCACATGCTTAAAAAATCATAAATATAAATAAGCTTGTTTTGTGCTTCGTGAACAGTGTCTTTTAAAACAGATTTACTCATAAGTTTAACAGGAGTCAACCCATCACTCATATCAAATAATGAAATCTCTTCACCTTGGTTCCATTCATCATCAGATAAATAAAAAGAAGCCATTTCAGAACCATCAAAACCAAAGGATTGTGTGATGGTATTATGCAGATCTTCCATGGTATCCGATTCACGGATTTCTATATCGCGAAAAACGTCTTTATCCGTATCGTTATCTAGTACTATTCGAAATCTATATATCATATTATAATTTATGCCGCAAAGGTAGTTATTTTAATATTATTTGCTAAATCGATGTAGCGTAAATGTCATAGCTGAAAGTAAGAAAAATGCACCCACTTGATGTGCCACACCTAACCATAACGGAACCGCATAAATAATGGTTAATACACCTAATAAAAATTGAAAACCAACCAGAATTAGCAAGGCGTTTATACTTTTTTGTTGCAGGTTTGTAAGTGTCATTTCGCGCGTTTTAAACCATAATATAAATATGGATGCCACGACTAAATAAGCCAATGTTCTGTGAATAAATTGAATGCCACTTGGGTTTTCAATGAGGTTTTTATAATACGGTTCTAATATATAAACGGTGTGATGCATGAATTTGCCTTCGTTCATAAAAGGCCAATGGTTATGAAGTAATCCTGCCTTTAAGCCAGCTACAAATCCACCATATATAATTTGGATGATAAGTAGTATAAAGCTAACAATTATTAAGTTTCTAAACTTTTTATCAATGACTTTTTTATTAGGATAAATTAAATCTAAAGCCACCCAAAGTGTGGCAGCAAAAGTTAAAAATGCGGTTGTTAAATGGGCTGCTAACCTAAAATGGCTTACGTCTGGCCGATCTACCAGACCACTTTTTACCATATACCAACCTAAAAAGCCTTGAAAAGCGCCAAGGCCTAATAGGACTATGCATTTTTTTATTGTTTTTCTAGTAAGTTGTTTTCGAATTAAAAAATATAAAAAAGGAATAATAAACACTAACCCAATAGTTCTACCAATTACACGATGAAGCCATTCCCAAAAATAAATACTTTTAAAATCCTCAATAGTGAAGTGTGAATGTAGCTTTTGAAATTCTGGGTATTGCTGATATAGAGCAAAAGCCTCTTGCCATTCAGCATCATTTAAAGGTGGAATTGTACCAGTAATTAATTTGTAGTCAGACATAGATAGTCCAGAGTCTGTTAATCTAGTAATGCCACCAACAACAACCATGATAAAGATGAGGACGCAACCTGTAAGGAGCCAGTAGATTACTTTTTTATTGTCTTTTTTCATTTTTTATTGAGTTTTCAGAGTTACAGAGTTACAGAGTTACAGAGTTACAGAGTTATAGAGTTTGAGAGTTTCAGAGTTTTGAAAAGGTTAGTTTTTTATTTTACGAATAAAACTGGAAAGCATCCGTTCAATTTCTCTACTGTCATTATATAATTTATTAAAATTATCTTGTTTCAAAAACTTTAAATTGTAAGCTATTTCAAGTTGTGTTTGTAATTCAAACAGCGAACTTAAAGCAATGTTCAAAAAACGCAAATAATCTTTCTTTCCTTCTCTACCGTAACCTTCTGCGATATTACTCGGAATAGAGGTTGCAGATCTTTTTATTTGAGACGTTAACGCATACAATTCATCAGGCGGAAAAACCATTACTTCACTATAAATTAAAGTCACCAATGCCATAGACTTTTGCCAGACTAATAATTTTCTGAAGGTGCTATTTTTTGAACTTTCCATTTGTGAATTATGTTTTTTAGTGTCAAATTATTTTACCGCTTTACCGCTTTACCGCTTTACCGCTTTACCACTTTTCAACTTTGTCTCTTTGCAACTTATACTCGCGTCAACCCCAAACGTTCACCTTCTTCCAACATGAGTTGAAAAGCTGCTTCATGTTCATTGGGAATATCACCTTCTAAAATGGCTTCTTTAATTTTTTCTTTTATTACACCTATTTCTCGTGATGGTTTTAAACCAAAGGTTTCCATAATTTCTTCACCAGAAACAGGTGGTTGAAAATTTCTGACTTGATCCCGCTCTTCAACTTCCACAATTTTATCGCGTACAAGTTTAAAGTTATTGTGGTATTTTTTAAATTTCTTTGGATTTTTTGTGGTAATATCTGCTTCACAGAGCGTCATTAAATCTTCTACATAATCACCAGCATCAAAAACTAACCGTCTTACGGCAGAATCCGTTACCATATTATCCGCTAATGCAATTGGCCTAGAACTCATAAATACCATTTTCTGGACAAATTTCATTTTATCATTTAAAGGCATTTTTAGTCTTTTGAATAAATGGTAAACCATTTTTGAACCTTCAAATTCGTGTGCGTGAAACGTCCAGCCATTTTTTTTATGAAAGCGTTTTGTTGGTGCTTTTCCAATATCATGCAATAAAGCAGCCCAACGTAGCCAGAGGTTATTGGTGTTTTTTGAAATATTATCTACAACCTCTAGTGTGTGATAAAAATTGTCTTTATGACGTTGTCCTTCAATTTCATCAATTCCTTTTAGTGCTGTTAATTCCGGTAATATTTGTTTTAATAAGCCGGTTTCTTCTAACAATAAAAATCCAATAGATGGTTTTGGTGATTCCAAAATTTTATTGAGTTCAACAACTATGCGTTCGTTAGTTATAATCTCTAATCTTTGATTATTTTTTGAAATAGCCTGTAAGGATTCGAGTTCAATAGTAAAGTGTAATTGTGTGGCAAAACGGATGGCACGCATCATACGTAATGGATCGTCACTATAGGTGATGTCTGGATTTAGAGGTGTCCGGATTATTTTATTTTCCAAATCTTTAACACCTTGAAAAGGGTCTACTAAATCACCAAAAGTTGTGTGGTTTAAACTTAACGCTAGAGCATTTATGGTAAAATCGCGACGATTCTGATCATCTTCTAATGTGCCATTTTCTACAATAGGATTTCGGCTGTTTTCATGGTAACTTTCTTTACGAGCTCCCACGAATTCTATCTCAATATCTTCAAACCGTAACATGGCCGTACCATAGGTTTTAAAGACTTGTACCTTGGGTTTGGTAGGAAGGTTTTTTGCCACTTGTCTGGCTAACTCTATACCACTCCCAACGGCTACAATATCAATATCTTTAGGGTTTCCACGCTTTAAAAGGAAATCACGAACAAACCCACCAATTACGTAACTATCAACCTGTAACTCTTCAGCAGATTTTGAAATTATTTTGAATATAGAATGCTCTAATGCGTTTTTGTAATTCATCTCTTATAAATTTCCCATCTTACCGATTGGCTGTCAAGATTCCATTTCAATTCTGAAAATCATCTGATTTATGACATGTTAGGGTCTTAAAACCGTTACATTTCCATCTTTATCCAATTTAATAATTGTGGACGGTTTTGTATTGATTTTTTCGTTTTGCAAATTTACAACATAGTCCACATCTTTTAAAATGTCTTCATGGATTTCTTTAAACGATTTAGGTGATGCTTGACCACTGATATTTGCCGATGTAGAAACTATGGGTTTTTGAAATAATTCAATTAATTCGTAGGCAAAACCTTCATGAACCATACGGATGGCCAAGGTATTATCTTGAGCAATTAAATTTGTCGCAACCAATTTTGGATTATTGTAAATAATGGTTGTAGGTTTTGTTGCCGTCTCTAAAAAATGAATAGCCGCTTCAGGTATTTCTTCAATGTGCGTTTTTAGCATGTTTAAACTAGAAACCAAACAAATTAATGCTTTACTTTCTATACGATTTTTTATTGCGTAAATTTTTGAAACCGCTTTGGCATTAGTAGCATCACAACCCAGTCCCCAAATAGTATCGGTTGGGTAGAGAATAGTTTTTCCTTGTTTCAAATTTTCTAAAGCTGTATACAGTTCCGACATAAATATTTAGTTGTAAAAGTTTGTCATGGTTTTAATAAAAGCGTCTCGTCCACTCTGACCAATAATAAAATTTCTAATGGTTTCTGGCGAAAAAATAATATTCTTATCCTTTATTCTTAAGAGATTTACTGCTATGGCTTCGGCATCTTTTAAATTCACCAAAACGCCAGTTTCTGCTGTTATGGAATCTTCTACACCACCACTTTTTGTTGCAATTACGGGTTTGCCGCAAAGCATGGCTTCTCTAACCGCTACACCATACGTTTCTGCTACACTTGTGGAAACAAAAACATCACAGGTTTGTAGTTGGGAATTTATTTCTTCTCGAGTTAGTTGCGGATAAAAGGTGCATTTATCAAACACCTGATGTTTTTTTGCCAATGTTTCAAAATGTGAACTATTGGCTTTACTACTATCATTAAAAGAATCGTTACCAATAATAATAGCTTCAAAATCATCTGCGCAGATAGCTTGAAAAGCTTCCAAGCTCCTAATGAACGTTTCAGTATCTTTTATTAAATGTGGATAAGTAATTGTTAATATCGTGAATTTTTTTTGAGGCCGTTTTGTCCCTATTTCAAACTTGTTTTCATCCGTTAAGTTCCAAATTACAAAAGGGTTACAATCCATACTGTTCATTAAAATACAGCGTTTTTGATGGTGACTAACAGCGCCAATTTTGTAAGCATTTTCTACCGCTTCTCGGATACCTTTTTGTACGTATTTATTATAGTAATTTAATAGAAATGTTTGGTGTTCAATGATAACAAAGGGGACCTTATTTAATTTCGATAAATAATGGGCGTAAATACCACCATTGGCACTACATTGTGCATGAATTAATTCGGGTTTCCAATGTTTTGTTATAGTTTTATAAGCTTGTTGGTATTGTTTTTTACGAGACTTGAGCTTCCATTTTTTTGGCCACTTTTTATACTGATAACTGTTAAAGGAAAGTGCTTCTGGATTTTGTTTTAAGTAGGTATTATGAATTGTTTGCTTTTTGCTGAAAAGTTGTTTAAAACGAAGGAATAGATATTTGAAAAATCCAACTTCATGCTCAACCCCAAAAAGAATTTTTATGTCAAAACCATTAGCATTCAAAAGATGTGCCTGCTCCCGAAAAAAGGTTCCAACCAATTCATTATCAGAATTTGGATACCAAGAAGGAATAATTAGAATTTTTTTAGGCATACTTTTAATCTTTTTTCTAGGGTAAAATTATACATTTAACTAGGAAATCTTTCTATTATAAAAAAAAATATTTTTATGAGTATTAGAACACGAAGTTTGTTAATTTTGTTTTAATGATAAACGTTACACAATCTTTTCTGCCACCAATCCAAGAGTTTGAAGCTATTTTAAAGCGCGCTTGGGATAAAAAGTGGATAACTAATAGAGGTGAGCTACTTCTGGAATTAGAAGCTGAATTAGCCACATATTTAGGGGTTTCCAATTTTTTTATAACCACCAACGGAACCTTACCCTTGCAAATTGCTTTAAAAACATTGGGTATCACCAAGGAAGTGATTACCACGCCTTTTAGTTATGTGGCAACGACATCTGCTATTATCTGGGAAAATTGCACACCTGTTTTTGTGGATATTGAACGAGATATGTTAACCATTGATCCAGCAAAACTAGAAGCAGCCATTACAGAAAATACCCAAGCTATTTTAGCAACCCATGTTTTTGGAAATCCGTGTGATGTGGAAGCTATTCAAGAAATAGCAGAAAAGCACAACTTGAAAGTTATTTATGATGCAGCGCATTGTTTTGCTGTAACGTATAAAGGGAAATCTATTTTTGAGTATGGTGATGTTATTTCTACCAGTTTTCATGCTACAAAACTATTTCACACAGGAGAAGGTGGTGCCATATTTGTTCCTAACGATGCCCTTTATAAAAAATGTTATTACCATCATAATTTTGGTCATAATGGACCATTAGATTATCATGGTTTGGGTGTTAATGCTAAAGCTTCAGAAATGCAAGCTGCAATGGGTTTAAGTGTGTTACCTTATATTGATACTATTATTGCCAAACGAAAATTATTAACAGAAACATACGAGACTTTATTAAAAGACAATCCACATCTATCGCTTTTTGAATTTAGAGAGTTTGCAGAGAAAAATTACTCTTATATGCCTGTTATTTTTAAAGATGAAGCCCACATGCATATTGTTTTAGAGAAATTGGCAGCCGTGCAAATTTTTCCAAGGCGTTATTTTTATCCGTCATTAAACAAATTACCGTATTTAGATAAATCAGTATCTATGCCAATTTCTGAAGATATTTGCAGTAAAATTCTTTGTTTACCCTTATATTTCGAATTAGAAAAACAGCAAGTTGTTGAAATCTGTAGTATAATTAATTCGCTTTAAATGATTGTTCTAGGTGCTAAAGGTCACGCAAAAGATGTGTTAGTTGTTTTAAATGAAACAATAACAAAAGAATCTACTTTGTCTTTTTTTGACGATTATACAAAACCTGAAGAAGCTCTTTTTTTAGGAAAGTATCCCATTATACATTCTTTAAGTGCTATTGATTTTAGTAGTAATCCGCATTTTGTATCAGCAATAGGAACACCTCATTTACGCAAACAAGTGGTTAAAAAATTTGTAAAAGCAGGTGGTGTATATCAAACCGTTATTTCGAAACATGCTGTTATTGGTGCTTTGGATGTTCAAATAGGGCAAGGCACTAATATCATGCCGTTTGTATTTATTAGTAATAGCGTTCAAATTGGTGAAGGTTGCTTAATTAATACATCTGCTCACATCCATCATGATGTTAAAATTGGCAATTATTGTGATGTGTCTCCAGGTGCCAAAATATTAGGTCGGGTTACAATTGGAAACAATTGTAATATTGGTTCTGGAGCTATTATTCTGCCCAACATTACATTAGGTGATAATGTTACTGTAGGCGCTGGAAGCGTGGTTGTAGAAAACTGTTTATCTGAAAATACAATTGTTGGAATTCCAGGAAAATTAAAGAATAAATAAGCATGAAGCCCTTACTAACAATATGTTGCACCACGTTTAATCAGGAGAAATATATAGAGCAAACATTAGAAGGTTTCTATCTTCAAAAAACTAATTTTCCAATAGAAATTCAGATTCATGATGATGCATCAACCGATGGCACACCAGCTATTTTAAAAAAGCATGCTGAAAAAGATCCGCGAATTAAACTCATTCTTCAAACCGAAAATAAATATTCCCAACATATTATGCCTTGGTGGCATTATAGTTTTCCGCAAGCGGAAGGGAAATATATAGCTTTATGCGAAGGCGATGATTATTGGACAGATCCATTAAAACTTCAAAAGCAAGTGGATTTTTTAGAAGCAAATACAGATTATGTCATTTCTTGGACTAATTATCAAATATTTAATGGTAGCAGCTTGTCATCCAATGCATGGAATCATCAAACGGAAAACACAACCATTGATTATGATAACATATTCTCACCATATTGCACGTTAACTTTAACGGCTGTTTTCAAAAAGGAAGCACTAAATTTAGAACTTTTAAAATCCTTTAAATATTCTAAAGACAATTCGCTCTATTTGGTATTGTTACAAAAGGGGAAAGGTGTTTTTATGGATTTTGAGTCAGCTGTTTATCGGGTTCATGAGGGTGGTGTATATTCATTACAATCGGAATTCTTTAAAAATTATTCGTCTTATTTAAATGTAAAAGAAGTAACCGATGCCATTCCAGAATCGAAAACGGCAAATCTTAAAAAAGTAGTAAAATCTTTAGGAAATGCAACCGCGTTTGAAGTTTTGAAATTGAAAAATGCTGGACAGGATTTATCGGAAGTTCAGTTAAACTTTATGAAAAGCTATTTTCAAGAAGCCGATTTTAAAACAAAATTTAAGTATTATAAACGACTGCTAAAGTATCTTTTTTCAAAATAAACATTTGAGGTAGAAGGTCAATTTGTCTACAGGTTTAAGGTTGTTAAAAAAACCAGATTCGTTTTTTATAAATTTATAAAACGCTTTATTGTAACTGGTGGCATTTCTAATTGTTCGCACGATTGTTCGGTTGATGTGATTCTCAAATAACTTCAAATCGTAAACTTGTAAATTCTTATTGTGTTCTAGCAAATCTTTAGCGGCTTGTACTGTTTTTATAACATGCTCTGAAGCTTGATTGCGTTGTAAAGAAACGGCATATACGTAATGTAAAATTTCTGGATTTGTAGGTTGAATTCTTAAATGCTCTAACTGTTTTGTTTTAATGAGAATTTCAGATTTACGAAGGTTGGCTTCTTTGGTCTGACTAATATTAGCATCATGCCATCGGTATTTTAAAAGCGATTCTGGAATATTATGAAATTGGGTTTTAAAAATGAGTTGACTCCATAAGCCATAATCTTCAGCAGGAACGTACTGGTGTTCAAAACGTAAACCTTTTAAAACTGATTTTCGGAACATAACTGTAGGATTTCCAATACCACAACTGTGCAAAAACTGAACTTTTAGGGCGTCGTGAGAGACTTCGTGCCTAACGGTTTTCTCTTTTTTATCGCCAAAAAATGTAAACCACGTGCCACAAACACCCACTTCAGGATGGTTTTTTAAATAGTCTAATTGTTTTTCAAATCGGGTAGGTAAGGCAATATCATCAGCATCTAGCAAGGCTATAAATTCTGTGCTGGCACGTTCAATACCTTCATTTCGTAGGTTTGCTGGCCCCTCATTTTTGGTTTTTGTAATAACTGTAATACGCGAATCCTGCTTTGTAAAAGCGTCTAGAATCTCTGACGTTTTATCTGTAGAATTATCATTTAAAACCAATACTGTAAAATCGGTAAATGTCTGATTCAGTAAACTGTTCAGGGATTCTTTCAAGAATTTTTCGCCATTATAAACAGGCATGATAACAGTTAATGTAGACATTTATAGAGGTTTTTTTAGTTCGTTTTATAAACAAAAGTAGGTGATTTCTAAAGTATAAACGAAATATGTAAAAATATATTAGTTTAATAGGTCATGCCGTGAGGCTAATTATGTTAGCTTATTTCTATATGTATATTTCAAGTATGAGGTTTCAAAAAATTTCAGAATATTTTTTTTGTTGGTGTTTCTAATTAGTTTGAAGGCAGCCTCTGGATTTGCTCCTCCATAACGTATAAATATGTTGAATTGATTTGATTTGGCTGGATTTAGATTAATATATTCACTAATGTAACATGCATTAAGATGGTTTTTAATCAGCATGGCTCCTTCATCTTTATAGGTTAGTTTTTTATTCTTTTTTATAAATCTAAAAAATCCAGCTGTAATTGTAATTTGTAATTTCAGAATGTAAGTGCCTATTATTAACTTATTCTGCTTATTTTCTTTTAAATAATAATTATTAAAAATTTCATCAAGAACTGTTATATAACATTTAAGATTGTTAAAGCTGTAGTTTTTAGTTATGGAGTATTTGTTTCCTACATTATAATAATAAGTTACGTCCGAATTAAAGATTATGTTTTTAGCCAAATACAAGGTTTCAAAAACCCAAAGTTCATCTTCATGAACAATACCTTCTTTAAACGTTAAATTATTTGAAAAAATAAATTTGGCATTATAAAGATTGTTCCAGCATACAACTAAAATTGGATGGAATAATGTAAGCTCTATAAAATTTGTTTTTTTAAGTTCTTTTAGGGGAGTAATACCATGTTCAAAAACCTTGTTTATTTCTGTTGTTTGTCCATATACCTCGGCATTTTTACCAATTACCACATCAATATTATCATGAAATAACTCTATTAGGTTCTCTAAACAATCTTGAACTATTAAATCATCCGGATCAAAAAAGTAAATACAATCACCTTTAGCTTGTTTTAGACCTGCATTTCTAGCAGCAGAGACACCCTTGTTGACTTGTGAAATTAGTTGAAATCTTTTATCTTTTTTTGTCCATTTTTCTATCTCGGTTTCAGTATTATCTGTACTTCCATCATTAACAACAATACATTCCCAAGAACTGTAGCTTTGGTTTGATATGCTTTCTAATCCTTTAAAGATGTATTTTGCTACATTATAACAGGGTATTATAATGCTGATAAATGGCTTTTTTATAGGTTTAGGATTCACGGACATGAACTATGTAATTTTTAAATAATACCAAAGCAGGCTAGGGTTTCTTTATGGTTTTTAGCTATTTTTAAACAAACGGTTAAAATAGTAATTAGAGTCTTTTTAGTACATTTTAGTAACAAAAATAGGTATTTCTATGGCTTAAACTATATTTGTAAAAAATAATCCGCAAATACCCATGAAAAAAATTCACGTTGGTTTTTTACTGTCTTATGATTATGATAAATTAAAAAAATCCATTCCACCTGTTTATAAGGAAGCTGACGCAATTTTTATTGCTATGGATCATAAAAATAGAACCTGGTCTGGTGAAACTTTTATTGTGGATCCTGCTTTTTTTGAATGGTTGGAAGCTTTTGATGTGGATAATAAGATTCAATTATATAAAGATGATTTTTACGACCCGAATTTAATAGCCATTGAAAATGATAATCGGGAACGGCATATGTTATCGCTTAAAATGGGTGTTGGAAATTGGCTAGTTCAAATAGATAGTGATGAGTATTTTGTAGATTTTGCCAATTATGTAAAAGACTTAAGGCGCTTTGATAGTTATCTGGATAATCCTGAAAAGAAAAACATTCAAATTGCTGCTTATTTAATAAATTTATACAAGTATACAGATAATGGTGTGTTGTTTATAAAAGAGCCAACACGCGGAATTATTGCCACCAATTACCCGAATTATCAAGTGGCACGAAATACCCGAAAACGTATTGTTTACACGCAAAATATTTTACTACATGAGAGCATTGCTAGAGATGAAGCGGAACTGGTTTTAAAATTAGATAATTGGGGACATAATATTGAAGTTCAAGACAAAGCGGCTTTTTTAGAAAAGTGGCGAACCACCAATAAATCCAATTATAAAGAGCGTGAAAACTTTTTCTATATAGAACCCGAAAAATGGAAGCATTTGGAGTTTTGTGAAGGGAATACGATTGAAGAAATTAGAAAAAACATCAATTTAAAAGGGATTATGCCTTCCAAATTTTTTATTGCTAAAAAGAATTTTGGTCAATACTTCAAACACTTATTTAAGTAGGCTTTCATATACCTTTAAATACTGTTTCGCAGTTTCATTCCAAGAATAGGAATTAGCATGAAACTTCAGTTTTTCACTATAATTCGTTGGGTTTTCTTGGTATGTTTTCATGCCTTTCACAAGGATATCAGCCATATATTTAGGTTCAAAATGTTCCCAGTAAAATGCGTGTTTACCACCAACTTCTGGAAGCGAACTTTTATCAGATAAAAACACAGGTTTACCATATTGCATCGCTTCAATTGGGGGAATGCCAAAGCCTTCTCGCAGAGACGGAAAGCAAAACGCATAACAGTTTTTTAAATAATAGGCTTTGTCCGCTTCACTAATTTTTCCTGTTAGAAACACACGGTTTTCAAGGTTTAAATCAGTAATTAATTTCATGATGTTTTTAGCGTAATCGGTTGTGTTTTTTCCCGAAATTATTAAACTCAATTCGGGAAGATAAGCAAGCATATTTACTAATGTATGAAAATTCTTTTTTTCTAAAAGTTCACCAATTGTAAATAAAAAATCGCCTTTTGGAAGTAATTCAGGGGTATGGTTTTTGGCTAACTCAAAAGGTTTAGAACTACCATTATAAATAACATATTCTGGAACATTTGGCACTTTAAAATAGGTATGCGTCATGCTTTTTGCATATTCTGAAATATAGGTAATTGCATGACTTCGCTTTAGTTTAGCATTGAAAATTGCAACGCGTTTATCTAGCTTCTTTCCAGATAATTCTTCCATGAAATTAACATCATGAACCGTTAAAACATACGGTATGTTTTTAAAGGGTTCAACTTTGGTATTTTGATTTAAGGAATGCCATAAGTCGAATTGTTTTTTAATTCGGAATAGTTTGTTACGTTGTAAAGTATTGTATTTTTTATATGAAAACGTGTTACCAAATTCAGCTTCCAGCTTTTCAGGATGTTTGCTAATTAACGTGATGTGGAAATCCAATGTTTTTAAAACAGCCTGATTTTCATAAAATCCTTTAATAAGGTGGTAGTTAAACTGACCAAAACCAAAGAAGAGATTATCAATATTATGAGATTCCAAACAAATTGTGGGCATACGAAAAGCTTTTGTGCAAATTATATAAAATGAAAACCAACTGCTAATTTAATTCCGAATAAAAATAAAATAAATATTGTAATATTGTAGGATGAATTACACAGTGCACAAGGCGTTTCAGAAGGATGAGCAACAGCTTACATCTTATATTGAAAATTATGAAACGACTGGTGAGAATTTTGGTAATCAGGATCGGAATTCACTAAAACTATACAATTTAAATGGTTTAACGATTAACGTGAAATCTTTTAAAATTCCGAATTTGGTGAATCAGATTGCCTATCGCTTTTTTAGAAAAAGTAAAGCACAAAGGTCTTTTGAATATGCTAAACGTCTCCTACATTTAGGCATTGGAACGCCTCAACCTATTGCTTTTTATGAGTATAAAACACCTTTTTTATTCAAGAAAAGTTATTATATCAGCGAGCACTTGCCTTATGATTTAACCTATCGTGAATTGACTTTCAACTTAACTATGGCGAATCATGAAGCCATTTTACGTGCTTTTACACGATTTACATTTGGACTTCATAAAGCTGGCGTGAATTTTCTAGACCATTCGCCTGGAAACACGTTGATTCAATTAAACGATGGTGCGTATAAATTTTATTTAGTGGATTTAAACCGGATGGAGTTTGGTGATATGGATTTAGAAACCCGTATTAAAAACTTTGCACGCTTAACGATTCACAAATCAATGGTAGAGGTCATGAGTGACGAATATGCTAAATTAGGAGGTTATGATTATAATCGCGTTTTTAATTTAATGTGGGCTGAAACCGAAGCGTTTCAGAACCGATTTCATAGAAAAAGACGTATTAAAAATAAGGTGTTTTTTTGGCGAAAAAAATAAACTAAACCTTGTTTTTCCAGATTTGATAGAGTTTAATGTATTTTAAAAATGTGACATTAAAGGTCTGTACACAAATAATAAAACCATTAAGTCCATCCAAAAAACCAAGTCTTAAAAAATAGGCTTTAAAAAATGCCCAGCTTGGTCTGTAGAGTATTTTCCAAATAGATGATTTTTTTCCTAACTTAAAATAGGCTTCAGCAGCAATTGTAGAAAAACGTTCTACTTTTTGATTGTGTTCTTGATAGTCTCTAAAAATCCAATGCAATAAATCACCTTCTAATTTTCCAGAACTTTTTCCAGGTTTTAATGTGAAACTGTCATGTGGATTAATACCTTGCCATTCTCCACTTTGTTTTTTAAATAAGCGTAGTTTTTTATCTGGATACCAATCAGAGTGCTTAATCCATTGACCACAATAATTATTCATGCGGTTGCAATAATAACCATCAAATTGCCAGTTCGACTTTGTTTTTAAGATGGATTTTTTTAAAGATTCAGACAGAGCTTCATCACCGTCTAATGATAATATGTGCTCAAAACTCGCCTTGTTAATAGCTATGTTTTTTTGCTCAATGTAACCTTCAAATTTATGCTGGATAAATGAAACATTATAGGCTTTGCAAATAGCTTCTGTTCGGTCAGTAGAGTAGGAATCTAAGACTATAATTTCATCGGCAACTTCTATTAAAGATTTTAAACATTTTTCTAAATGTTCTTCTTCATTATAAGTTATTATGACTGCAGATAACTTAACCATGTGCAATTAATTTCTTTAAAAATACTTGTAATTTTTCAGTGAACAAATTAGGATTAAATACTTGATATAATTCCGTGGCCTGTGGTTTCATATCTTTCTCTCTTTTCTCTTTATATAATTCTGGTTTGTAGTCTTTTAAATGCACGGATTCATTTACACATTTTTCCTCAAAAATATTCCAAGTATCTTTATCAATCCACGGTGAAAAAATGGTAAATGTTTTTATATTTAATGCTTTAGCCATATTTATAGCGCCACCTTCATTTCCAATTAATGCATGACAATGTGCTGTGAGTGCTAAAAATTCACGCAGACTTTTTCCAAATAAATTGAGATAAATATGGTTTTGTGTTTCTGGTTTACAGAGCTTAAAAATGGCTTGAGCATCGGCTTCCTGCTTTGGAATATAATTAAATAAAACCTGACCATCTGTTGTAGCTACAATTTGGTCAATTACTTGTGCCATGTACTCAAACGGATAGGTTTTATTAGGGCCACTGCCTAAAACACTAATCATAATTAGTGGTTTATCGAGGTTTATTCCATTTGAAATTAAAAATTGTTTACTTGTTTCAAGTTCTTCCGTTGTCAAATAAATTTTAGGACGAGCTGATTGAATATAAATATCTAAAGGTTCTAGCAACTGCAAACGATTAACTATTGCTAAACCGCAAGCTTGATCCGTTTTATTACTGCGTTTTATATTGTGATGATATAGGAAACTTGTATACGGCTTATAATAAGAAATTTTAGTTTTAGCTCCAGATAAAGCAGTAATGAGGTTACTGGATAGTTTTGAATACACATCCATTACCACATCATACTTTTCTTTTTTTACAGATTTAGCTAAAGACCAAAGCGCTATTTTGCTTTTTTCGGCTTCAGGTGTAAAGAAGATGAAATTATCAATAAACGGATTGTTTTTTACAACTGGAAACGTATGCGAATTTATTAAGTAATCTAATTGCGCATTTGGATAGCGCTCTCGTAAGGCCTTAAATAAGACACTAGTTGTGAGCACATCACCAATCATTTTTTGTTGTATAACTAATACTTTCAAATAACTAGGTTTGTTTTTATTCTTTCAAACTTCTACTGTACACGGCTACTGTAAACTAAATTAAACCGCTACATCATACTCACGAAGCGCATCGTTTAAAGATGTTTTCTTGTTGGTACTCTCTTTACGTTTTCCGATAATTAATGCACATGGCACTTGAAATTCTCCTGCTTGAAATTTTTTAGTGTAACTACCAGGAATAACTACAGAACGAGCAGGAATAATGCCTTTCGTTTCAATTGGTTCATCGCCAGTAACATCTATAATTTTAGTACTCATGGTTAAAACAACATTAGCACCTAAAACAGCTTCTTTTTCAACTTTAACACCTTCAACTACAATACAACGAGAACCAATAAAGGCACCATCCTCTATAATAACAGGAGCAGCTTGAAGCGGCTCTAAAACACCACCAATACCAACACCGCCTGAAAGATGCACGTTTTTACCAATTTGAGCGCAACTGCCTACTGTAGCCCAAGTATCTACCATCGTGCCTTCATCTACATAAGCACCAATATTTACATAACTCGGCATCATTATAACACCTTTAGAAATATAAGCACCATGCCGTGCAACTGCATGTGGTACCACTCGAATACCTTTATCTTTATAACCTGTTTTTAAAGGAATTTTATCATGATATTCAAAAATGCCGACCTCAAAAGTTTCCATTTTTTGAATAGGGAAATATAAGACGACCGCTTTTTTTACCCATTCATTTACTTTCCAACCTTTAGCAGTTGGTTCAGCAACGCGTAGTGTACCTTCATCTAATAAGTCTATAACACTTCGAATACTATCAATAGTGACCGTATCCGTTAATAATTCACGATTATCCCATGCGTTTTCTATAATTTGCTGTAGTTGTTTCATAATATTTATACTAAAGTTTAGGCGTCTAAAATGTATTATTTTGCTCTTTTCACAAAGATAAAGTTATAAATGAATTCTTTATTATGGATTGCTTTTAAAAAATGTAATATTTGATTAAGTTTTGGTTTTTAATGGTAACTTTGTCGTTATATGGGACGTATACTCGCAATAGATTATGGAAAAGTAAGAACAGGAATAGCTGTTACAGATGAACTGCAAATTATTGCTTCGGGATTAACAACGGTAGCTACCAAGGAATTAATTAGTTTTTTAATAGATTATGTTAAAACTGAATCTGTTGAATTATTCGTTGTTGGCGAACCCAAGCAAATGAATAATCAAGCTTCAGAAAGTGAGGCACTAATTCAGCCTTTTTTGAGTAAGTTGCAAAAATCTATTCCGCAAATCCCTATTGCTCGTGTTGATGAGCGGTTTACTTCAAAAATGGCCTTTCAAAGTATGATAGACAGTGGTTTATCAAAAAAGAAAAGGCAAAATAAAGCATTAGTGGATGAAATTAGTGCAACGCTAATTCTTCAGAGTTACTTAAATAATAAATAACTGATTTACAATCACGAATAAGTGCCTTGAAATACCTATCCCGTTAAAAATAGTAAGCTTGTCGTTTTTATAGGCTAGTTGACAGATATTTTTGAAATTGATTGGGCCTGCGAATTATATTTGTCCAAAACCAAATCAGTTTATTATGAAAAAAAATTACATGTTTATAGTGCTTTTAACGGCACTTTTCTTTTTTAACCAAGCGCAAGCGCAAATTTGTCCAGATAATGGGTTTACTAATACAACCTCGTTATTCTTTTTTTATGATGCAGGAGCGCCACCTTGTGTAGATAGACCAACAACAATAACTGTGGAAGGGAGTACTTTTAATTTAACAATTTGTGATAGCTCTTCTGCTGTTTATGATATTGAGCCTGGCGACACCCCTATTATGAATGCCACATTATTTACAGCAGATTTCGGAACAGCAACCTGTGAGTACACGAATGGAAATTTAACAGATGAAACCTTATCTATAGATTCTATCGATAAAGCTTTAAATAATTTTGTTGTTTTTCCTAACCCAGTAGTTCAAGGCAATTCATTTAATGTTGTTTTTGGGAGTAACTTAAACGCCCAAATTAATTTGTTTTCTGTAACAGGAAAACGTGTTTTAACAGAAACCGTGTCTAATCTTGCCAGAAAGCAATTAGAGATTTCCAATTTACCAAATGGTGTGTATTTATTACAAATTAAAAGTGGATCTTCAACCGTATCAAAAAAGGTTGTCATAATGAAATAATATTTTTATTTCCATTTAAGTCTAAAAACTTCTTACACATGTAAGAAGTTTTTTTTTGCTTACCGTTTATCGGATGGTATTGTTTTTAAGCTGTTTTTATAGATTTATCAGCTTTTTTTTTATTCGTAATAGTTTACTTATATACTTTATAATGAGCTTGTTTTAAGAGCCTTGTCGGTAAAATACCGTTTGTAAAGGTCTATTAGCGTTACGTTTATCGATAAAAGGTAAGGCTTTGTCTTATTAACGAGTATATCTTGTGTTTCAACAAATTAATTATAGCCTTACCGTTTATCGATATTATATTTGTCGTGTTCAATTAAAGCAACATAACAATGAGACAGTTTTTATTAATCGGGATTTTTACAGTATTTAGTTTAGCTGGTATGCAAGCTCAAACTTCTAATAAAACTGAAGACTTAAAAAAGATTGAGTCAACAAGTCAAAAAACCGTAGCTGTAAAAACAGAATCTAATGAGTTAGCTGCTAAAAAGAAAGATATTCTAACTGAAAAAATTGAATCAAAATTAAACGGAAGAATTAATATTTTTGTTTTAAAGGAAACACGTCTAATTTGCTAAAACATTAAAAACATTAGTATATACTTAAAAACTCCTTTTTTAAAGGAGTTTTTTTATGGGTATAATTAAGAAGTATTGTATTTTTGCAAAGAATTTCTAGAATTAAAAATCCATGATATTACCCGTTATAGCCTATGGCGATCCTATTTTAAAAAAAGTAGGAAAAGAAATTACAAAGGACTACCCAAAATTAGATGAATTATTAGACAACATGTATGAAACCATGTACAATGCTTATGGAGTTGGTCTTGCAGCTCCACAAATAGGTTTGGATATTCGTTTGTTTTTAGTTGACACATCGCCATTTGCTGAAGATGAAGTCTTTTCGGAAGAAGAACGTGCTTTTTTAAAAGATTTTAAGCAAACATTTATTAATGCTAAAATTTTAGAAGAAACTGGTGATGAATGGGCTTTTAATGAAGGCTGTTTAAGTATCCCAGACGTGCGTGAAGATGTGTTTAGAAAACCAACAATAACTATCGAATTTTACGATGAAAACTTCGAAAAGCACACCAAAACTTACGATGGTTTGGTAGCGCGTGTTATTCAGCATGAATACGACCATATAGAAGGTGTTTTATTTACAGATAAACTATCGTCATTAAAGAAACGCCTGATTAAAGGGAAACTTTCAAATATTTCTAAAGGAAAAATAAGTGTGGATTATCGTATGCGTTTCCCAAGTCAAAAAAAGAAACGATAATATTTGTTTAACATAAGTAAACATAAGATATTTGCCCACCTTAAAATGAAGATATGAGTTTAGAAAAAGTATTATCAATAGCAGGAAAACCAGGATTGTATAAAATGATGGCACAAACAAGAGGTGGCTTTATAGCTGAATCCTTGTTAGATGGTAAAAAAATGTCTGTAGGCATCCATCATAATGTAAGTATCTTAAGTGAAATTGCTATTTACACACTTACGGAAGAAAAACCATTACGAGAGGTTTTTAATTTAATTAAAGAAAAAGAATCTGGTGGTGAAACATCAATAAGTCATAAAGATAATAAAGATAAATTAGAAGAGTATTTCTTTGAAGTATTACCAGATTACGATGAAGATCGTGTGTATGCAAGTGATATTAAAAAAATTATACAGTGGTATAATTTACTTCAGAAAAATGATTTGTTAGATTTTGAAGCAGAGCCTGAAACCGAATCGGTAGCAACAGATGAGGAAGAATAGTAACAGTTCACTATCTTGAATGTAAAAAATCCAGTAACGCTTATGTGTCACTGGATTTTTTAGTTTGTCAGATATTTAAAACAATATTAATTGTAATTTTATCAAAAACCAATTATGAATACCAGAGAAGATCAACTACAAGCTTTTAATAGACTATTAACCATCATGGATGATTTGCGTGCGCAATGTCCTTGGGATAAAAAGCAAACTATGGAAACCCTTCGCCATTTAACCATAGAGGAAACTTACGAATTGGGCGATGCTATTTTAGATCACGATTTAAATGAGGTAAAAAAAGAGCTGGGTGATGTGCTTCTACATATAGTTTTCTATGCTAAAATTGGAAGCGAAACCAACCATTTTGATATAGCTGATGTTTGTAATGGTATTTGCGAAAAACTCATTCATAGACATCCACATATTTATGGCAATGTTAAAGTTGAAAATGAAGCAGATGTAAAACGAAACTGGGAAAATTTAAAACTTAAAGAAGGTAAAAAAAGTGTTTTGGAAGGTGTTCCAAAAAGTTTACCAGCACTAGTAAAAGCTAGTAGGATTCAAGAAAAAGTTTCTGGTGTCGGATTCGATTGGGATGAACCTAAACAGGTTTGGGAAAAAGTGGAGGAGGAGCTTCAAGAATTTCAAGACGAAGTGAAAGCTGGTAACCAAGAAGCTATGGAAAGTGAATTTGGTGATGTTCTTTTTTCTATGGTAAATTATGCAAGGTATTTAGGTATTAACCCTGAAAATGCACTAGAAAGAACCAATAAAAAATTTAGCAAGCGCTTTCAGTATTTAGAATTGAAAGCCAAATCTTTAAACAAAAACTTAAAAGACATGACACTCCGTGAAATGGATGTTTTTTGGGAGGAAGCCAAAAAGCAGTAATTGAAAACCATTTTCAGGTTTTCAAATAATTTAAAAAAATCAGGAAGCCAAAAAGCAGTAATTGAAAACCATTTTCAGGTTTTCAAATAATTTAAAAAAATCAGGAAGCCAAAAAACAGTAATTGAAAACCAATTTCAGGTTTTCAAATAATTTAAAAAAAGGGGAAGCCAAAAAACAGTAATTGAAAACCATTTTTTTAGGTTTTCAAATAATTTAAAAAAATTAGCAAGCCAAAAAACAGTAATTGGAAACCATTTTCAGGTTTTCAAATAATTTAAAAAAATTAGGAAGCCAAAAAACAGTAATTGAAAACCATTTTTCAGGTTTTCAAATAATTTAAAAAAATTAGGAAGCCAAAAAACAGTAATTGAAAACCATTTTCAGGTTTTCAAATAATTTAAAAAATTTAGGAAGCCAAAAAACAGTAATTCGGCAGAAGTTAAGAAATAAAGGTTTTAAGCTGTTGTTTTTAAAGTGTTTGTGTTAATTTTTAAAAAATATTTAAAACAAAACGTCCAAATCTATTTTATGTGCGTATATATAACAAATGCACGTTCATTAGTAGATTAATAGCATAATCATAAATAACTTTCCTTATAACGTGCATGTAAGTAGATTTAGTTGTTTAGGTTGGGACAAAACAACTATTAGTTAGTTTAGTTAGAAAAAATCCTGCTCGACGTTCTTATACGGCAAGCAGGATTTTACTTTTATAACACAATAGAGTTTAAGCTTTTTTAATACAGCTCTTTTATTTTACTCAATTTTGTTTTCCATAATTTTAATTCTTGTTTGTGTCTTTCAATATTTTTATGAACCTCTTGGACTAATGGGTTTTCATCATTAACATTCTGAAAAAACTGCAAATTATTTTCCAACTGATTAATTTCAGCTTTAACTTCTGTAATACGCTTCCTAATAAATTGACGTTCATTATCTAAATGTCTCGAATCTTCAGAATTATTAAGCGTTTCTAACTTGGTTTCAAATTTTATTAATTCGGCTTCATTTTTATTGAGATTTAATTTTTTGAAAACACCGTCCAAGGCTTTATTGAGCTTTCCTTCAATATAACGCTTGTTAGATGGCACATTGCCAACCGACTTCCAGTTTTCAATAAATGCTTTTATAGTTTCTAAATCCGTTTCTTTTTCACCTGATAAGTTGATAGTTTTCAATTCTTCAAGTAATTGTACTTTTTTAGAGAAAGCTTCATTTCCTTCTGCATTTGCAGTGTCTTTTGCTTTATGTAAACGGTCAAAATAATGATTACAAGCTGTTTTAAATTGTTTCCATATTTTATCGCTGTTTTTACGTGGCACATGACCAATTTTTTTCCAGTCACTTTGAATTTTTTTCATCAAAGCTGTTGTGGTTTCAAAATCGTCACTATCTTTATTATCCTCTGCTATTTGGATTAATTCCATTTTCTTTTGAAGATTATCAAACTGCGACTTTTTTAAATTTTTATAAAAAGCATTTTTTTTGCGATTAAAGCTTCTAACAGCATCTTTAAACTTTGCCCAAGTTTCTTCGTTAACTCTTATAGGAACTTTTCCAGCGCTAAAAAATATTGTTCTTAACTGTTCAACATCTTTAATACTATTTTGCCAACCATTATGAGAATCTGCACCTTTTTCAGTTATTTTATTAATTTGCTCAATAATTTCATTTTTAACCTCCAAGTTCTTCTCATAAACTTGATCTAATTCGGCAAAATAGGCTTGGCGTCTGTCATGTATTGTTTTAGTAGCTGCTTTAAATCGTTCCCAAACAGCTTCACGATGTTCCTTATCAACTGGGCCAAGTTCTTCTTTCCACATTTTATGAAGAACCTGTAATTCCCGGAAAGCACGATTTAAATTTTCGTCTTTTGCCAGCTCTTCAGCACGCTCAATAATTTTTAGTTTTTGATCTAAATTATGTTTAAAATCTAAATCGCGTAAATCACGGTTTAAATGCAGAAAATCATAGAAAACTTCAACATGATGGTGGTAACTATTCCAGGCATTATTGTATTTGTCACGTGGAATTGGGCCAGCCGTTTTCCAGCGATCTTGAAGTTCTTTAAAGTGCTTATATGTGGTATTTATATTTTCTTCATCATTAAATAATCCTTTTATTTCCTCAATAATTTGGAGCCTATTGGCTAAATTATCTTTTAGATTATTTTCAATGTTTTTATGGTGTGCATGTAATTTACCCTTGTAGTCTTTGTAAATATCTTTGAACCGTTTTTGAAGCGGACTGGAAAAAAAGAAATCTATTTCATTTCCACCATCATTTAAAAATTCTTCTTTTTTCTCGTCGAGAAGTGTGTTAAATTGAGCTTTAAACTCTGTTCTAATAGCTTCTACCTGTTTTTTAATGGCTTGCACTTTGTGATTCGAAACCAAATGTTCTAGCTCATTTACTAGAGCTTCCATAGACATTTTATCGTAATCTTTTTCTTCTATGTGATGCCTATCTGCATTGCCTTCGTCTTCAGCGTCTTCAGCATTGGATTCTTCAATTTCATTAATAACTTTATCAGGATCTTCTTTATCCAATTCTTCTGTTTTTTCTTGGGTAACAGGCGCTTCAGTATCAATGTTTTCTGATGGTTCGGAAGGTGTTGGTTTTTGAGGAATTTCCTGTTGTTCTTGAACGTTTTCACTTGTTTCAGGTTGTAATTCCTCTGGTTTTCCATCTGCTTTGGGCAGGTTATCGTGCTCTGACATTTTGTAAATGTGTTAGTTTTTTGAAATAACTTTAGCGTTAAAGATAACAACAACTGCAATAATTACAAAAGGTTAAACCGTATAAATCATGTTTATCCTACAATTAGTTAGCGTTCCAGATGCGCCATGCTTTTTCCGCTTGGAATTTTAACATTTGTAATCCATTAATAGTTACGGCATTTTTAAGCTGACCTTGCTTTAAAAAACGGGTTTCTTCCGGATTATAAATTAAATCGTAAAGAATATGGTCTTTTGTTAGAAACTGATACGGAATATTTGGTGCATCTGCTACGTTGGGAAAGGTTCCTAAAGGCGTACAGTTTATAATAATTAAATGTTCTGAAATGGTAGATTCCCCTAAATTGTTGTAGGTTAATTGGGTTGGATTTTTTGATGTTCTTGAAACAAATTTGTAAGTAATACCTAGTTCCTTTAAAGTGAAAGCAATGGCTTTACTAGCACCACCTGTTCCTAAAATAAGTGCTTGCTTATGAAAAGGTTTTAAATGTGGTTTTAAAGTTTTTTTAAAACCATAACAATCCGTGTTATAGCCTATTAACTTGCCATTTTTATGACGTTTGATAGTGTTAACAGCGCCAATATTTTTAGCCTTTTTATCAAGTTTATCTAAATAAGGAATAATAGTTTCTTTATAGGGAATAGTAACATTGCAACCAACTATTTCAGGGTTTTCAAAAATATTAAGAATAGTATCAATATTATCTATATCGAAATTTTCATAGGTAGCATCCAAAATATTTTCCGAAGAAAATTTATCAGTAAAGTAATTTTGAGAAAATGAATACGAAATATTCTTACCTATTAATCCAAATTTACGCATGTTGGTTTTTTGTTTTTCGTCCGTAAAATTCCAGTGCTAGAACAATAGCAATTCCGAGGATAATATAGGCCAATGCCATATAGGTTTCGGTGTTTAATTCCGGAAAATACCGTTCGTAGTTTTCAATAATTTTTTTGCCCGAAGAATCTAGCATAGCTGTACCATTGGGTTGTAGTTTAAAAAGTGTTTTTTTCCATGGCCAAACCACACCTAAAGATCCTACTATGAAGCCTATAATGGTTGCTAGTGTGATACTTTTGTAGTGTTTTAGAATATAACTTAATACATGCGAAAAAGTAACGAGACCAACTACAGAGCCAAACGTAAAAACAGCTAATATTTTAAGCATTCTAATACGAACTGCATTTTCCAGAAAACTGAAGTCACCTTGAATAATTTCCGTAAATGTGTCAAATAAAGCATTTACAGAATCTACTAATAATAACACATAATTACCTAAAAGAATCAGTATAAAAGAGCCTGAAAATCCAGGTAGTGTCATTCCTGAAACGCTTATTATGCCACAGAAAAATACAAACCATAAATTGTCGTTTTCCATAGCAGGATCTAGAAAACTAATGCTGACACCTAAAATAATCCCGATGGTAAGCGCCATATATGTTTTAAAATTCCAGTCTTTAAAATCTTTACTAATATAATAGATGGAACCTATAATCATACCAAAAAACACACTCCAAACATAGAGTTCGAAATGTTTGATGAGGAAGTCCAGTACTTTCGAAATACTGAAATAACTGATAATCATCCCTAAAAATAACAAGCTTAAAAACCGACCATTTATATATTGAAAAAAGCTTTTAAACCGACCATTAATGAATAATTTAAAGGCTTTTCTATTTATTTTTTGTAGTGAATAAATAAATTCTTCATAAAAACCAGCAACAAAGGCAACCACACCACCAGATACTCCAGGAACCTTATTGGCGGCTCCCATTCCTAATCCTTTTAAAATTAAGAATATTTTATCGGTAATGGTTCTTGTGCTCTGCATTATTGGACTTTTTTACCGAAGCGTTCTAGAATAAAAATGGTAAAAAATCCCACAAGCATTAGAATAATGGCTGGTACTAATTGTGGATCCAGTCCATTATTTTGAGTGGCATACATGTTGGGTAAAATACTCGTTTCAGAGATAACCTTAAGCGAATCAAAGTCTGCTAACTCTTGTTGGTAGATAGTTAAATTTCCTAGCGTGGTAATATCAGATAATGGTGATATCAATCCAGACGATTTCTCCATAACCAAGTCTGTTAATTTCCATGGCCAAACCTTATTTAAAGAACCAAAAATGAAACCAGTTAGTAATGCTAATGTCACGTTATGATAATTTTTAAATAACCATTTCAGTACATGACTAAAACTCAATAATCCCACCAAAGCACCACCAGCAAATAAAGTAATTCGTTTCAAGTCGAAATCATGAAACGCATCACTTAATGTTTTATAAGCGCCTAGAATTAGAAGAATAAAGGAGCCCGAAATTCCAGGTAAAATCATGGCACAAATAGCTATGGCACCAGCTATAAATAAAAAGTATGGCGATTCATTTCCTGCAGATGATGGTAGTGTAGTAATATAAAATGCAGCCACAGTTCCAGTTATAAGAGCTAAAACAGTTGGTAAGTGCCATTTATTAATTTGTTTTCCCACAAAATAAATACTGGCAATAATTAATCCGAAGAAAAACGACCAAATTAAAACAGGATGGTATTCAATCAGGTATTTTGCCAAGCGCATAAAGGATACAAAACTAACAATAATTCCAAGTAATAAAGCTACCAGAAAATTTCCATTTAATGCTTTCCAAAAAGCAGTAAAACCAGATGTTTTAAGTGTTTTAAATAAACCTAAATTAACATTACTTATCGTGGTAATTAATTCTTCATAAATTCCAGAGATAAACGCAATAGTTCCGCCTGAAACACCCGGTACAGCATCGGCAGCACCCATGGCAATCCCTTTTAAGGATATTAATAAATAGTCAGATAAACGTCTTTGCATGATTTAGTTTTAAGTACAGGAAATCAAAGGTAAATAAATAAAATCAGACGTGTAACTTATAGTTTGGCTTTCAGGAGTGATTTTACGGGTTGCGATTTGCAAATGCTTGGAAAAAGTTCTTCAAGAATAAATGCAAATTCGGCATTAAAACGTAAACCATTTTTTAAATGGTAGGAACCTTTTTCAGTTTCTGAAAGCAGATAATACAAACCTGCTAAACGAAATTCTATTTCAGCATTTTCTGGATAAAACTCAGAGGCTTGTATGAAATTATAAACGGCTGCTTCTGGTTCTCCTAATTGATGTAGAATATCTCCACGAGTTAACCAAGTGTTTAGTTCATGATTGCCCAATTCTAATGCTTTTTTATAGCCACGTTCAGCTTCTTCTAAATGTTGTAAGCGTTCGTTAATTTGAGCATATAGTTTCCAGTAATGCACATTTTCACTATCAATATTTATGGCTTTATTAATGTAGTAGAGTGATTTTTGATAGTTTTTCTGACGGTTATAAAATTTAGTTATGGCTATCCAACCTTTATCTAAAAGCGGGTCTTCTTCTACTGTTTTATAAAAATATTGAACGGCTAAATCGTTATTACCTAGTTTTTGATGACATAAACCAATGTGTAAGAGAGCAAAAGAAGTCGGATCATCTAATGTTAATGTGATACTATAATTTTCTATAGCTTCATGAAAACGTTTTAATTTTTCTAGAACCTTCCCTTTTTCTAAATAAGCACCAATAAACCGGTCGTCTGAAATAATGGCGAAATCAAAAGCGGTGAGTGCTTTTTGATAATCTTTTAAATCGAAATACTGCTTACCAAGTTGGTGCCAAGCGACTTCGCAATATGGATTGTTTTCCAAAAACATATTCAGATAGGTAATAGCCTCTTCATGTTGGTCTAAAAAGTCAAAACAATAAATCATATTATGAAGTGCAGAATAATCTTCTATATCAGACTCCAAACATTTCATAAAATTCGCTTTAGCCTCTTCAAATTGATCTAAAAATAAATGCTCCATTCCTATAAGTGAGTAAATATCTATTGGATCCTCTGTAAGTTGTAGTGCTTTTTCTAAAACTTCAATGGCTCTAACATGATCGTCACGTTTTGATAAAATATTTGCTTTCTGTATGTATATTTCTTCATTTAAAGGTTCCAAAGCGTATAACTCGTTTATAAGCATATCTGCTTTTTCCAAATCGTTTTCAAAGACAAAAATTTCGACTTTAAACAGTTTTAAATTTGTAGAAGTTGGATGTTGAAGCAATCCCAGTTTTATAGCTTTTTTAGCAAGTGCAATTTTACCATGATTCAGATAGTGATGAATGATATTCTCAAATTCTTCAGAATCGAAAAACAACACATGGTTTGTTTTTAACATCGATTCGAATCGGGTAAGGGATAGATTATTGTTGTCATTTGGACGTAACTCCATAAGCAGATTTATATAGTTTTTCCTTGAAATAAATGTAAGGCTCTAATTGGTGTTTCAGGCCAAAAGGTTTAAATGTTTTTAACAAAGTAATCAACAATTAAGCCGAATTTGCCTTTTAAATACTGAAAAACAGATTCTTAAAGGGTTTGATTTGTTTGAATGTCGTCGAGAATAGTCGTAATAATTTGACAACCTTTCATGATTTCCTCATTACTGATGGTTAAAGGTGGTGTTATTCGAATGGCCTTTGGTTCAAATAATAACCAAAATAGAATTAGTCCAGCCTCTTGTGCTTTTAAAACTAATTGGTTTGTAATTTCAGCAGAAGGTGTTAAAGCAGCTAGCATTAAACCACGACCACGAATTTCTGTTATAAGCGGATGTTTTAAATGTTTTTTAATAAGTGCCTCTTTTTCTAGAGTCTTTTCCATTAAGTTAGATGAAAGCACTTCATGTAAAGTTGCATGGGCTGCTGCTGCAATAACCGGATGACCACCAAACGTGGTAATATGCCCTAGCTTGGGATTGTTTTGTAATAGTTGCATTAAATTATGAGATGCTGTAAATGCTCCTATTGGCATGCCACCACCTAAACCCTTGCCAGTAACTAAAATATCGGGAATACAATTGTAATGCTCAAAAGCGAATAATGTTCCAGTTCTACCAATTCCAGGTTGGATTTCATCTAAAATTAATAATGCACCAACCTCTTGACAACGTTTTTTAACTTTTGCTAAATATCCATTTTGAGGCTCTATAAAACCAGCACCTCCTTGGATGGTTTCTAAAATGACACCAGCTGTTTTGGTAGTGATATTTTGAATATCAGCTTCCTTATTATAAGTGATAAAACGGACATCTGGAACTAATGGACGGAATGCTTTTTTGCGGTCTTCATAGCCCATAACACTCAATGAACCCATGGTGTTCCCATGATATGCGTGGTGAGCTGAAATAATTTCGCTTCTACCAGTAGCACGTCTAGCTAGTTTTAAAGCACCTTCTACAGCTTCAGTACCAGAATTTGTTAAGTAGGTGGTTTGTAAGGATTCTGGCAAGTGTTCAGCCAATAATTTGGTGAGTGCTACGGCTGATTCCTGTATGTATTCGCCATAAACCATTACATGTAAATACTTGTCCAACTGTGTTTTGATAGCTGCCACAATTTTGGGATGCTTATGTCCTAAAGTACAAGCTGAAACACCTGCAACAAAATCTAAAAATGCTTTATTATCAGTGTTGTAAATGTAAGAGCCTGTGGCATGCGATACTTCCATAGCTAAAGGATGTGGTGAGGTTTGGGCCTGATATGTATAGAAATCTGTTTTCACAATTAATTGTCATCAGAATTTATAGCCGTTCCAATACTTGGTTTTTTCTTTGGCTTGTCTTTAGCTTTCTTTTTTTTCTCTTTTTCAGGACTTAAAGCTTCTTCAGGAATATTTCGAGACACTTTGGATTTTTTTGCTGGCTGTCCATCGTTCGGAACTTCCGTCTTTTTTAAATTTTTATCCGCATTTTCAACCCGTTTTAGTAAGGCGTCATCAAAAAACGCTTCTTGCGGTACGTATTCTTCAAGCCCTTTTATTTTCGGTAAGTTTAGAGGTGGATCATCACTAAATAAATCTGCTACACTTTTTGGTCGTTCGTCATCACGCCATACAAAACCTCTTAATAATCGTCCGTTTTCTGGGAATTGCGATTCAGGGGTTGTAACAGCATCAGGTTGTTTATAACGAATAAACTGGTCTATATCACCTTCCGAAAAGAAAATAGAAATACTTCCAGATTTAGCTTTGTCAATGCCTATCAATTCTTGCTCATCATTACGAGCATAAAAAATAGATTCAGCATTTTTATCGATATCTACTTGGCGCAAATTATTTGCTTCATCAAACAAACCGACTAATGTTTTGCCTTTTATTTGATTGTAACCATCTTTGCTAATGGTATCTCTACTAATAACAAAGGCATTTTCAAAAACAAAAAGTGAATCTATTTTTTCCGTTTCTGGATTAGATTTAATATGAATGGTATCACCTGTCATTTGGTTTTCTAAATTCCAAATTACTGGGTCTCTACGTTTGGCAAAGGCATCTTGTGAGGCTAAACGTTTTAAATTTATTAATTGGGTTAAACCTGTTGCATGATTGACATGTACGGAATCTGCTTTACCACTCATATCCGATTTATAGAATTTCGCATTTCTGAATCCGCGTGTAATCCGTTTTTCAGGTTTGCCAGTTACCATTAAAGTGTCTGCATGCATATAGATAGAATCGTTTTCTTGAACCGTAATGGCTAAAGCACGTTTGGTGATAAAAACCGAATCCTTCGCTTTATATATTTCAGCATAATGACCTTTAATGATACTTTTGTTTATGGTATCCGTTACTTTAATATGGTTGGTAGCCGATGCAAAACTTCGGGTATTATCAAAGTACATGCTATCACCTTCAAAAATACGGTTGTCATAATCTATACGCGTTTTTTTAATGCCGTAACCTGTTTTATTTTCGGTGTCATAAAAGCCTCTTTCACAATAGGTTTTACTTTCATCGGTTACAATAGTGGATGGACCGTATAAATAGGCGTGACCGGTTTCTGAATAGAAATCCAGTTGATTGGTATTAATCACGTAATCTGGATTATCTAAAACCACGTTATTTACAAATTGGTATTTTTTAGCGTTCATATAATAGCGACCAATTTGGCTGGTAATGGTTCCCGAAGAATCGCGCACCACACGACCACCACTTTTATAATACGATTCCTGTTTTACGCGATCAAAATAGAGTGTATCTGTTGTTAAAATAGAGTTTGGTTCTTCCAGTTCTACTTTGCCACTAGCAAATGCTAGTTGGGTTTTTCCGCTATATTCTACATATTCGGATTTCATGTTTATGGTATCACCTTGTTTCATAGTGACGTTTCCGTAGGCTTCCACGAAATTTTCATTACTATACAAATTGGCTTGGTCGCACCACATGTCTATACCCTCGTGAATAACATGCACTTGACCAGAATCATCACGTGTCATGACTTTTAAACCTGGTTCTACAGCATCATCAAAGTTTAAAAAACCCGAATAGACAATTTGAATTTGCTTTTGCTCTTGTGCTGATGCTGATGTAAGTACAAACAGGCAGCAGATTAAAAAGCTATATATAAAAATGGATTGTTTCAAATTATAAAATTTGCCTCAAAAATAATGATAAAAATGAAGTGATGGGTTTGTTTGTGAAATTTTTAATAGAAATGGCGGATTTAAGATGGAGTAGTAAATGAAAAAACCTGTCAGGAAATTTTCTTGACAGGTTTTTTGTTTTATTAGATGCTCCGCTTTACTTCTGATAACACATCAGGCGTAAAAATAGAGCTTACATAAAAATAGTCTGTTTTCTATCTGGTCCAACAGAAACCACGGTAATAGGGATTTCTAATTCTTTTTCCAAGAAGGCGATATATGTGTTTAATTCTTTTGGGAATTGCGATTTTTCGGTCATTTTGGTTAAATCGTCTTTCCAACCAGCGAACTCTGAATAGATAGGTTTAATATTTTCAGGTTCTATATTATACGGTAAATGCGTAATAGTTTCACCTTTATATTCGTAGGCAGTACAAATTTTAAGTGTTTTAAACCCGGAAAGGACATCACCTTTCATCATCATTAATTTGGTAACACCATTAACTTGGCATGCATATTTTAAAGCCACTAAATCCAACCAGCCACAACGTCTAGCACGACCAGTAACAGCTCCAAATTCGTGACCAATTCTAGCCATGTCTTCGCCTACGGTATCAAACAATTCTGTTGGAAATGGGCCAGAACCTACTCGTGTGGTATAGGCTTTAAAAATGCCATATACATCGCCAATTTGGTTAGGTGCCACACCCAAACCAGTACAAGCACCAGCAGCAGTTGTGTTACTAGAGGTTACAAATGGATAGGTCCCGAAATCGATATCTAATAGTGAACCTTGAGCACCTTCGGCTAAAATAGTTTTACCTGCTTTTTGGGCTTGGTATAAATATTCTTCACTATCAATAAATGTTAATTCCTTTAAGCGCTCAACGGCTTCAAAAAATTCAGTTTCTAATTCTTCTAAATCATATTCAATTTTAACGTTATAGAAGTCAATCATTGCTTCATGCTTATTAGCAAGTGCACGATATTTATCTTTCCAATCTGCCAACTCTAAATCGCCAACGCGAATACCGTTTCTACCCGTTTTATCCATATAAGTTGGGCCAATACCTTTTAAGGTGGAACCAATTTTAGCTTTTCCTTTAGAGGTTTCGCTGGCTGCGTCCAACATACGATGTGTTGGTAAGATAATATGTGCTTTTCTAGAAATGATTAGTTTCTTTTTATAATCAATATTAAACTGATCTAATCCTTCTAATTCTTTTACAAAAACAACGGGATCAATCACCACACCATTACCAATGACATTTATGGAATCGTCGTGAAAAATTCCAGAAGGAATGGTTCTTAAAACGTGTTTAATACCATCAAATTCCAAGGTGTGTCCAGCATTTGGTCCGCCTTGAAAACGGGCAATAATGTTGTAGTTGGAGGTTAAAACATCAACAATTTTTCCTTTGCCTTCGTCTCCCCATTGTAATCCTAGTAGTAAGTCTACTGCCATGTTGTAAAATATTATTTAGTTGTTTTCTTGTTGCCGTAAAAGTAGAGTGAGTGGTTGGTGATTTCAATATCAAAAACCTCTTCAATTGTTTTTTTTATGGATTGAATTCGCGGATCGCAGAACTCGATTACCTCACCTGTATCTGTTAAAATAACATGGTCATGTTGCTTATCAAAATACGATTTTTCGTAATGCGCTTGGTTTTGGCCAAATTGGTGTTTCCGCACCAGACCGCATTCTAAAAGGAGTTCTATTGTATTGTATAAAGTAGCACGACTAACACGATATTTTTTATTTTTCATGTTTAAGTACAAGGATTCAATATCAAAGTGTTCTTCGCTATTGTAAATTTCTTGTAAAATAGCATAGCGTTCTGGTGTTTTACGATGCCCTTTATCACTTAAAAAGGCTGTAAACACATTCTTAACTATCTCTTGGTTTTTGGTATCTGTTTTAACGCTCATAATCGGCTGCAAATTTACACATATTTTTAAACTCTTTGTACTTTATCAATACCATTAATTTTTTTTAGGTTATCCATAAGCTTTTTAAGCATGTTATTATTTTTAACAACCACATTAATTTTTCCAGAAAAAATACCGTCATCACTTTCAAAACTAATGCTTTTCATGTTTACATGCATATTGGATGATATGACTTTAGTAATGTTGTTTACCAACCCTAAATTATCAATACCAGATAATTTAATTTGTGCAGGAAACTCTTGTTGAGATGAATCAATCCATTTAGCAGGCATAATCCTGTAGGCATAATTAGACTGTAAGCTAACCGCATTTGGACAGTTTTTTTTATGAACTTTTAATCCGTCATTAATTGTTAGGAAGCCAAAAACAGGGTCGCCAGGAATAGGATTGCAACAATTAGCAAATTTATACTCTAATTTCTCTTCTTCTTTACCAAAAACAAGTAAATCATATTTGGATGTTATCTCGTCTTTTTCTAGCTCTTCTTTAGGAATATTTGGCTTTCTGGATATTTTGTTTTTAATATAACTCATGAAAGCATTGCTTCTGGATGATGCATATTCCTTGAGCATGGTATTATCAATAGATCCAGTGCCTACACGATAAAATAAATCTAAACTGGTTTTAAGCTTAAAAAAGTTTACCAGTTCATTAACTGATTTTTCATCTAAAATTATTTTTAATTGCTTTAATTTTCTTCTTAAAATCTCTTTTCCGTCTTCAGCAATTACTTTCTTGTCTTCTTTTAATGCCGATTTTATTTTACTTCGTGCTTTGGCTGTTGTTGCATAATCTAACCAGTTTGGATTTGGTTTAGCATTTTCAGCAGTTAGAATATCTAAACGGTCGCCACTTTTTAATTCATGACTTAAAGGAACGAGCTTACCATTCACTTTTGCACCACGCGTTTTCATTCCAATTTCTGTGTGTATGCTAAAGGCGAAATCTAAAGGAGTTGCTCCTTTGGGAAGCGATTTTAAATCACCTTTAGGAGTGAAAACAAAAATTTCTTTCGAATATAGGTTGAGTTTAAATTGTTCAACAAAGTCTATAGCATTGGTTTCTTGGTTTTCTAAAGTTTCTTGTAATTTGGATATCCAGGTGTCAATACTGTCATCTTCTCGTTCGGAACCTTCTTTATACTTATAGTGAGCAGCATAGCCTTTTTCGGCTATTTCATTCATACGCTCGCTTCTAATTTGTACTTCAACCCAACGGCCTTTAGGGCCAACAACGGTTATGTGTAATGCTTCGTAACCTGTAGATTTTGGAGAAGAAATCCAATCGCGTAAACGAATGGGATTTGGGCGAAAATGGTCTGTAACAATAGAGTAGATTTTCCATGCCAGAAATTTTTCATTTTCAGGGTCGCTTTTATAGATGATTCTTACCGCAAACTTGTCGTAAATCTCATCGAATGAAACCCCTTGATTCAATATTTTTTTACGAATTGAAAAAATGGATTTTGGTCGACCTTTAATCTCGTAATTTAACTGTTCTTTATCTAAAGAGGTAGATATTACTTGGCTGAATTCTTTTATATAAAGATCTTGCTCTTCTTTACTTTCTTTAATTTTGTGTAAAATATCAAAATACACATCGGGTTCCGTGTACTTTAAGCCTAAATCTTCTAATTCTGTTTTAATGTTATACAAGCCAATTCTATGTGCTAAAGGCGCATAAATGTATAGTGTTTCAGAAGCTATTTTTATTTGTTTATCCGCTCGCATGGAATCCATTGTTTGCATATTATGCAATCGATCGGCAATTTTGATGATGATAACGCGCACGTCATCATTTAATGTTAATAGCATTTTTCTAAAATTCTCTGCTTGCATGGATACGTCCATATCTGTATCCTTATTTAGCGAAGATATTTTAGTTAATCCATCTACAATTTTGGCAACGGTTTCTCCAAAAAGTTCTTCAATATCCTTTACCGTATAGCGGTCACAATCTTCAACAACATCGTGTAAAAGAGCAGCAGTAATGGATGTCGCATCTAGGCCAATTTCTTTGGCTACTATTTTGGCCACCGCAATAGGGTGAAAAATATAAGCTTCGCCAGATTTTCTTCGCTGATCTTTATGCGCATCCATAGCAACATCAAAAGCTTTCCTAATTTGGATTTTATCCGCTTTGGACAGCGTTCGGTAACTTACGCGTAATAGTTCTCGATATGCTTTGGCTATCGTTGCATTTTCCTTTTCTATATCAACTTCTGTCATAAAAATAAAAATAGTATAAAGAATATTACTTTACAATTATTAACTGTTTATTTTTTAGGGTTTATAGAAATTCCATTTTCAGCAAAATTTTTAAAATTTTGCATATAAGTTTTTGTTTGATTTTTAAAAATACTAGGCATAATTAAAAGCATCAAGCGCATTTTGAAAGTGGTTGGAATAACTTCATTTTTTGACACCCAAAGACTTTCTTTTTCTGAAACTGCCGTAAAACAATTTTCTTGAATGGTATAGATTCCCTTGCTTTCGTATGTTAGATGTAGTTCGTCAGGTAAGGCACTTTTTGAAATAGTTTGTATTAAAAAAAAGCTTTTGGTATCTAAAGTATAATGCAACCGAATTTTAAAACCCGTTTTGCTTGGCGTTCCATAAATGTAGTCGTAATCGTTTAGTCCTAATTGCCAGTGTTTTAGGTTGTCTGTATTTATAAGTTTACTGGTAAACGTTTCCAGATTTTGGTTAATACGTATTTCAGTTGTGTAAGTCATGCAGTATGAGATATTTTACAGATAAATATACAATTATTATTGATTTGGGAATTTACAAATTCCAGATACTAAAAAACTTTGTTACCCGTTTGTTAATGGGTCTTGCTTTATGGGTTAATATTCCTATTTTTGCAGGAATTAACAAAACAAATTTCTGATGTTTAGATTTATTTATGTTTTACTATGTTTGGTAGTTTTTAATCTTACACAAGCACAAACTGCGGACAAAGCCGTATTATTTACCGTAGCGGACACACCTGTTTATTCAGATGAGTTTATTCGAATATTTAATAAAAATCTAGATTTAGTTAAGGATGAATCTCAAAAAGATGTCGATTCTTATCTAAAATTATTTGTGAGCTACAAGTTAAAAATTAAAGAAGCCCAAGCTAAAGGATTGGATACCATGCCAACCTATCTTCGTGAATTAGGTAACTACAAATCGCAATTAGCTAAAAACTACTTAACAGATACGAAGGTAACAGATGCATTAGTTGAAGAAGCTTACCATAGAACAGCAAATGAAGTCAAAGCCAGTCATGTATTAATTCGTTTGGATGATAACGTTTCTCCTCAAGATACTTTAAACGCGTATAATGAATTAATAAAATTACGTAGTCGTATTTTAAAAGAAGGGTTTGATGCCGTTCAAAAAGACGTTCATAATGGCAAAACAGTATATGCTGAAAATTTAGGGTATTTTTCAGCCTTTAAAATGGTTTACGATTTTGAAAACGTAGCTTACACGACTAAAGTAAACCAAGTTTCTATGCCATTTAAAACACGTTTTGGATACCACATTTTACTAGTAGAGGATGCAAGACCATCCAGAGGAGAGCGCACAGTAGCTCATATAATGATAAACAATAAGCGTGATGATAAACTGGAGGATGCAGAAACGCGCATTCATGAAATTTATAAAAAAATACAACAAGGTGAGTCCTTTGAGTCACTAGCCAAACAGTTTTCAGAGGACAAAAGTTCATCAGGAAATGGTGGTAAGTTGGCAACTTTTGGTGGAGGCCAATTAAGTTCAATAGAGTTTGAAGATGTGGCTTTTAGCTTAAAGAATAATGGCGATATTTCAGAGCCTTTTGAAAGTGGTTTTGGTTGGCATATTATTAAGCTACTTGATAAATCGGAAGTGTCTGATTTTGAAACTATAAAGCCAGAATTAGAAGCGCGTGTAAAACGTGATTCGCGTTCGCAATTAATAAACACATCAATTGTTAATACGCTCAAGGAACGTTATAAAGTGCAAGATAATCCAGAAGCATTAGCGTATTTTGAATCTATAATGAACGAAGGCTACTTTTTAGGTTCTTGGCAGTTGCCTAAAGATTTTACAGGCGCTAAAACATTAGTTGTAATAGATAAGAAAACATTAACCTATGAGGATTTTGGTCAGTACTTATTTAAAAATCAGCGTAGAGCAACACCAAGAAAACCTTTTAACGTTTTAATAAAAGATTATTATGAAGCGTTTTTAAATGCAAATTTAATGCAGTATCAGGAAGAGAATTTAGAAAATGAAAGCGAAGAATTTGCCCATATTGTTACTGAATATCGCGATGGATTGTTGTTGTTTGATTTAATGGAAAATGAAATTTGGAACTCTTCAAAAACAGACTCCATTGCCATACAAACATTTTACACAGCTAACAAAAGCAATTACAATTGGAGTAAGCGTATAGATGCCGATGTGGCTTCAGCTTCAAATAAAAACACCATTAAAACAGTGAAAAAAATGTTGGAATCTGGGCAAACTCCTGAAGAAATTAAAGAGAAGCTTAATGCTAATGGTTCAATAGAGGTCATTTTTACTTCAGGAATTATGGATAAATCACACCAAGCATTAACAGCTGATATGGTTTTTGAAAAAGGTGTATCAAAAATTTATCGTCATGAATCAGCTTATGTGGTTGCTAATATAAAAGACGTTTTGCCTGAAGCACCTAAAACCTTTGAAGAGGCTAAAGGACAAATAATTAGTGATTACCAAGTTGTAAAAGAACAACAATGGTTACAGTCTTTGGAACAGAAATATCCGGTTCAAATAAATGAGTCCGTTTTAAACAATATTAAAGCTAAACTAAAAAGCAATTAATTGAAATACGCCCAATTTAGCATATTACTAAGTGCCTTTTTATTTGTTGTGTCTTGTGATTATTTTTATAAACAAGCAGACGATAAAACAGCAGTTGCTCGCGTTAATGATGTTTTTTTGTATGCCGATGATTTAGAGCATTTGTATACTGATAACATGAGTACAGAAGATAGTTTGCTTCGTGTTAATAATTTTATAACCCGATGGGCTACACAACAATTGCTTGTAGCAGGCGCTGAACGAAACTTAAATGAGAGCAAGCTTCAAGATTTTAATAGACTAGCAGAACAGTACAAGAATGATTTGTATGCTACTTCATATCTAGAAGCCTTGGTGCGAAGGAGTATTGATACTGTGGTAACAAAAAAGGAAGCAGAAGCCTACTATAATTCCAATACAGATATTTTTACCCTTAAAGAAGATTTAATTAAATTTAGGTACATTCAAGTTGATGAAAACAGGCTGGATATAAGCGAATTAAAAACTAAATTTCAGCGTTTTAATGAGTTAGATAAGCAAGATTTGGACTCCATTGCTATTCAGTTTAAATCCTACTCATTAAACGATTCTATTTGGATTAAGGTAACACAAGCCATTAAAAAAATTCCGGTAGTTACTACAGAAAACAAAAATGAATTGTTAAAAAAATCTAATTTTATACAACTCAAAGATTCATTAGGCCTATATTTGATGCAAATTGAGGATGTTTTGGAACGTAATAGTCCAGCGCCATTAGATTATATTAAGCCAACCATTGACCAAATCGTTATTAATAAGCGAAAACTAGAACTCATTAAAGAATTAGAAAAAGATATTACAAAAGATGCTATTAAAAATAAACAATTTGAAATCTACAATTAGCCGTACGCAATATGTAATGACAGTATTTGCTGTGCTTTTTTCTGTAGCTATACATGCGCAAGAAATTATTGAAGATGAAGCGCCAGTTGCAGAAAAGCAAATAGATACAACCTTATCCAACCAAGCACAGAAAATTGATGGTGTTGCTGCTGTTGTTGGTGAATATGTAATTTTAGATTCAGATGTGGATGCTAACATTATACAGTTAAAAGCACAAGGAGCTTCTTTAGAAGGTGTTACGCGTTGTCAGCTATTTGGAAAATTGCTGGAAGATAAGTTATATGCGCATCATGCCATTCAAGACAGTATTGTGGTGTCTGATGCTGAAATTCGTTCTAATGTAGATTATCAATTGCAGCAGTTTTTAGCACAGTCTGGAAAAACCATGCAAGAGCTTTTAGAACTGTACAACCATCCAAATGAAAAAGCATTCAGAGATGAAATGTATGAAATTAATAAGAGTCAGAAATTAGCAAGTGAAATGCAAAAGAAGATTCTTGATGGTATTGAGGTAACACCAGAGGAAACGCGTCAATTTTTTAACCAGATACCAAAGGACGAACGTCCAACATTTGGTACGGAATTAAAAGTGTCTCAAATTGTAATTCAGCCAAAAATTTCTGAAGAAGAAAACCAACGTGTTATCAATCAATTAAAACAATTTAAAGCAGATGTACTTGAAAATGGTGCTAACTTTCGCTCTAAAGTGGTTTTGTATTCTGATGATAAAGCATCCATTCCACAAGGTGGTATGTACACACTTAATAGAAAGCAGCCACGTATGGTTAAGGAGTTTCGTGAAGTAGCTTTTTCATTACAAGAAGGTGAAATTTCCGATCCTGTTAAAACGGAATACGGTTACCATCTAATATATCTAGAAAAAATTAGAGGTCAAGAATACGATGTACGTCATATTTTATTAATTCCAAAAGTGTCAGAAACGGCAATTGCCGAAGCACGGGAGAAATTAGTAAAAATCAGACAGCGTATAGTTGATGGCGATATTAGTTTTGCGGATGCAGCCAGAGAATCAAGCGATGAAAAGGAAACGCGAAGTGAAGGCGGCTTTTTAATTAATCCCGAAACTCAAGATTATAATTTCGAATTAACGAAAATTGATCCCGAAGTATACGGACAAATCCAAGACTTAAAGGATGGTGAAGTTAGTTTGGTATTAACCGACCAAGAACGAACCGGAAATGTGAAGTTTAAAATTATGATGGTAAGCGATCGTGTGGAAGAACATGTAGCAGATTATGCACGTGATTACTTAAAAATCAAAGAATTGGCGCTTAATGAAAAACGCATTAGAGCTATAGATAAATGGCAAAATGAAAAAATCATGGACACCTATATTAAAATTAACAATGAATATAGAGATTGTGAATTTTCAAGTAACTGGTTAAAACAATAAAATATGTCTGATGTTGCTGCAATTGAAAGCTTCGTAAAAAAATATAAAAACTTAAAAACCGAAATTGCCAAAGTTATCATTGGTCAAGAAGCGGTTGTTGATCAAATTCTAATCTCCATTTTTTCCGGTGGTCATGCCTTATTAATTGGTGTGCCTGGTTTAGCAAAAACGCTAATGGTTAATACTATTTCCCAAGCATTAGGACTTAATTTTAAGCGTATCCAGTTTACACCAGATTTAATGCCTAGTGATATTCTAGGTAGCGAAATTTTAGATGAAAACAGAAATTTTAAATTTATAAAAGGACCAGTTTTTGCTAATATAATTCTTGCCGATGAAATTAACAGAACACCACCTAAAACACAAGCCGCTTTATTAGAAGCTATGCAGGAACGCTCTGTAACTGTTTCAGGGCATCATTATAAATTAGATTTACCTTATTTTGTTTTGGCTACCCAAAACCCGATTGAACAAGAAGGGACGTATCCATTGCCAGAAGCACAGTTGGATCGTTTTATGTTTGCAATTAATTTAGACTATCCAACATTTGAAGAAGAAGTAGCTGTTGTAAAAGCAACTACGTCTGATATTCAAAATAAAGTTAGTGCCTTATTTACAGCGCAAGAAATTGTAGATATCCAACAATTATTACGTCGTATACCTGTGGCAGATAATGTTGTGGAATATGCTGTAAAAATGACTGGAAAAACCAGACCTAATAGCCCACAAGCAGCCGATTTAGTTAAAAATTATATAGATTGGGGAGCAGGACCTAGAGCTTCACAAAATTTAATTTTAGCAGCTAAAACACATGCAGCAATTCACGGTAAGTTTTCGCCAGATATGGAAAATGTTCAAGCGGTTGCTTATTCAATTTTTAAACACCGAATTATTAAGAATTATAAGGCTGAAGCTGAAGGTATTTCGGAAGAACAGATTATTACCAGTTTATTTTAAGTCGTTCTAAATTATTTAGGGTTTAAAAATAGCTGTTCTAATTGTTAATTTATTATTTTTTAAACAATAAAAATAATGATATGGCAATATGACTGCTAAAAAATCATCATTTTTTGAATATCCTTTAAAGATATTCCGATTTCGTTACATATTTTTAAATCTTCTTTAAAATTTGTAGTTTTGCAATCCCATTAGTTTGGATATTAATAAGATTATTCACCATTTAAATAGAGTATATGGCATTCGATATTGACATGATCAAAAAGGTTTATGCAAACATGACAGAACGTGTAGATAAAGCACGCAAGGTTGTTGGTAAACCATTAACACTTTCAGAAAAGATTTTATACGCACACCTTTGGGATGAAACACCAAACAAACCCTTTGTAAGAGGTAAGGATTACGTAGATTTTGCACCAGATCGTATAGCCTGTCAAGATGCTACGGCTCAAATGGCATTATTACAATTTATGCAAGCTGGTAAGCCTAAAGTTGCTGTACCAACAACTGTGCATTGTGATCATTTAATTCAAGCGAAGCAAGGTGCTGTAGCCGATTTAAAACGTGCGAATGAAACTAGTAATGAGGTATTTGACTTTTTAGCTTCAGTTTCAAAAAAATATGGTATAGGCTTTTGGAAGCCAGGAGCTGGTATTATTCACCAAGTCGTATTAGAAAATTATGCCTTTCCGGGCGGTATGATGATTGGTACAGATTCTCACACGGTTAATGCTGGTGGTTTAGGTATGGTAGCCATTGGAGTTGGAGGTGCTGATGCTGTAGATGTTATGGCAGGAATGGCTTGGGAATTAAAATTTCCGAAGTTAATAGGTGTTAAATTAACAGGCAGCTTAAATGGATGGACATCAGCAAAAGATGTCATTCTTAAAGTGGCAGGTATTCTAACTGTAAAAGGAGGAACAGGTGCTATTGTTGAGTATTTTGGCCCTGGAGCTAAAAACTTATCTTGTACTGGAAAAGGAACCATTTGTAATATGGGTGCTGAAATTGGTGCAACCACATCTACATTCGGGTATGATGATTCTATGGAACGTTATTTACGTGCTACAGACAGAAGCGATATTGCTGAAGAGGCAAATAAAATTCGTGAGTATTTAACAGGAGATGATGCCGTTTATGCAAACCCTGAAGATTATTTTGACCAAGTTATTGAAATTGATTTAGATACATTACGTCCGCATTTAAACGGCCCTTTTACACCAGATTTAGCAACACCAGTTGGAGAGTTAGGTGACAAAGCCAGAAAAAACGATTGGCCTTTAAAAGTTGACTGGGGCTTAATAGGCTCTTGTACCAATTCATCTTACGAAGACTTAACACGTGCAGCATCCATTGCAAAACAAGCCGTTGATAAGAAGATTAAAGCAAAATCTGACTTTGGTATTAATCCAGGTTCAGAGCAAATTAGATTTACTGCAGAACGTGATGGAATATTAAAAATATTTGAAGATTTAGATGCCACAATCTTTACAAACGCTTGTGGCCCTTGTATTGGACAATGGGATAGAAGTGATAGAAAAGGCGAAGAGAAAAATACCATTGTGCATTCCTTTAACAGAAACTTCTCCAAACGTGCAGATGGTAATCCTAATACCCATGCCTTTGTAGGTTCTCCAGAAATGGTTGCAGCAATCGCTATTTCAGGTCGTTTGGATTTCGATCCTATGACTGATACCTTGATAAACGAAGATGGTGAGGAAATTAAATTAGATGAGCCAAACGGACTTGAGTTACCACCATTAGGCTTTGATGTTAAAGAGTCAGGTTATGTGGAACCAGTAGCCGATGGAAGTCAAGTAGATGTTTCCGTGAGTCCAACTTCTGAACGGTTACAATTATTAACGCCTTTTAAACCTATTGGGAATACAATTACAGGTGCTAAATTGTTAATCAAAGCTTTTGGTAAGTGTACAACAGACCACATTTCTATGGCGGGACCTTGGTTACGTTTTAGAGGACATTTAGATAATATTTCTAACAATATGCTTATTGGAGCTGTTAATGCTTTTGGTAAGAAAACAAACTTTGTTAAAAACCAATTGACAGGGGAGTATGGTGGTGTGCCTGATGTAGCAAGAGATTATAAAGCAAATGGTATTTATTCTGTTGTTGTAGGAGATCATAATTACGGTGAAGGATCGTCTCGTGAACATGCTGCTATGGAACCAAGACATTTAGGTGTTGCTGCTGTTTTAGTTAAGTCGTTTGCACGTATTCATGAAACAAACTTGAAAAAGCAAGGTATGTTAGGTTTAACATTTGCTAATGAAAGTGATTACGATTTAATTCAGGAAGATGACACCATTAACTTTTTAGATTTAGATACGTTTGCTCCAGACAAACAATTAACTTTAGAGTTTGTTCATGCAGATGGCTCTAAAGATGTTATAAAAGCAAACCACACCTATAACCAAGCGCAAATTGATTGGTATAATGAAGGGTCTGCATTAAATTTAATAAAGAAGCAAAATAACGCATAAGAGTTATTTATCTTTACAATAATTATAAACTCCTGATAATCATAATGATTTCAGGAGTTTTTTCTTGTTAGGAATCTGTTTTAAAAACGACGAATAAATTTTATTTCATACTATGAAAAAGCCAAAATTCACCTTAAGTAATATTATTTTTGTTGTTGTAATCGCCTTGTTGATTATTCCGCAAACTAGACAACCCATTCAAATCTTTTTACAGAAAGGTTTGGCCATGATTAGCCCTTCCGAAATTAGCGCAGACAAACGTGAAAATCTGGAATCTTATGATAACTGGAAGTTAATAGACTCGAATGGAAATCAATATGATTTTAAACAAGCTCAAGGTAAAGTGGTTTTTATCAATTTCTGGGCAACTTGGTGTCCACCTTGTATTGCTGAAATGCCGAGTATCGATAATTTATATGCTGATTATAATGATCAGGTCGTTTTTCTTTTAGTTTCCAATGAAGAGTCTAATATTATTAATGATTTTAAAAGTAAGAATGCCTATAACTTTGAGTTCTATCAGTCGGTTACTAATGTACCAGATCAGTTTCAAACTAGTAGCATTCCACAAACGTATTTAATTGATAAGTCTGGTGCTATTGTAATGGATAAATCCGGAGCTGCTAACTGGAATAGTGATTCTGTGAGAAAATTGCTAGATGACTTATTAGCGTCTGATTAAAACTTTTATAAAGGCACTTATAAAATTCCAAGAGAATAATGAGCGCATAATTTTTAAATCTTCCGTAAAGCTAGATTCTTCATCTAAAAAACGAAACATGGTAGAAATAGCATTTTTTGAATAAAATTGCTCAAAAATCCAAACACCTTTTTCATTATTAGTTTCAAGGACTTTCAAAAAAATTTTATCGTACAGTTTATATTTTTTTTGGAATAAATTATGCGAGGGTTCTTGACCGTTTTTAATGTTTTTAATAATGGTGGCAACATTCTTTTCAGTGTGCTTGAATGAATAACCTGTAGAACCTTTTACCCATCCACCTGCTGTGCCAATTTTTGTTAAGTGTTTGCTGTTGTGTGTCCAAAAGGGGTAATCTGTCATTGGGATATTGCCCATTTCGGTTTCATCAATTTTATAGTTATCAATTTGCAAATGGTTATCAATATAGTCTTTTATAGCAGCATCATAAACGGATTCTGAAACCGTTTCAGGGGTAAAAAAAGTATACTCTATGAGTGCTCGAGTTTCTGAAAAAGGGAGCACATAAACAAAACTTGTGGAATTTTGATGCTGAAACCGATAATCCATCATGGTGAATGTCTTAGGATTAAAGTAAGGTGTTTCCGTTTCAATTATCCACCCTTTAAAATGTTGCTGAATGTATGTGTATTTAGACCCTTCTAAATTAAAATTATTTGGCATTCTGCTATCAAAAACATGATTAGCAGTGTATAAACCATTTTTGCCCTGAACTGAAACAATGTCTGTTTCTGATGTTGAAACAATAACATCCTTTATAAAATGAGTATTGACTGATTGTTGTAATGTGTTTTTTGACCAATTGTAAAAATCAATAGACCGAATGCTTTTGTAAGTATATGGTTTTAAATGAATTGATAATGATTGTTTTTTAGAATGAAAAAGAGCCGTTTTCCAAGACTTTTCGGTAATTGTATCCCATTTACTGGAGCCAGTTTCCCAGAAGCTCCATGTTTTATCATTTACTGCTTTGTTGGATGGATCAATTAAAGCAATTTTTTTATGCTTCAATTCGTCATCATTCATAAAACCTAAAGCAAGTTGTAAACCAGCGAGACCATGTCCTATAATTATATAATCGAAATGATTTTCGTTAGGCATGAACAGATTTTTAAAATATATTTATTTCTTAAAGTACTTAAACGGTACAAATAACATTCCGAAGCATTCACCATCATTTTTTCCTAGGTGCTTGTGGTGCATTTTATGAGCACGACGTACGCCTTTGGCGTACCAATTATTTGCATTGCGCAATAATTTAAAACGCTGGTGAATAAAAATGTCATGTACAAAAAAATAAGCAAGACCATATGCAAAAATGCCTAATCCCATTGGGAGTCCAATCCACAAACCTTCATATTTCCACAGTAAAAATAAGGTAATACTAACCACGGCATAAAAAATAAAAAACAAGTCATTTCGTTCAAACCAACTGTTGTGATTTTTGTGGTGGTGGTCCTTGTGTAAACTCCATAAAAATCCGTGCATAATATATTTATGGGTAAACCATGCCATGAATTCCATGAACATAAAAGTGCCAATAAAAACAAATATCCATAATATAGTATCCATCATATTTTTACAATAAATTTAATTGATATTTTACATAACTACGCGTTAACAACTCAATTTTTTTATAGTTTGGAACACGTATTCGTGCATTTTTAATTTGTAAAGCAGGTGTTCTTTTTAGTTTTTTTAATAATTGGCTATAATATCTGTATGCGGTAAACACACCAAATTTAGCTTCAATAGGCAATTCTTTTATGCCTTGAAGACCAATTTCGAAATCGCGTTCAATTTCTTTAATGATTAGTAATTTTGAAGCTTCATCTAATTTTGATAAGTCGGTATTTGGAAAATAGGTACGACTCAAATCTTCATAATCACTTTTTAAATCTCTCAAAAAGTTCACTTTTTGGAATGCTGATCCTAAATGCATGGCAGAATTTTTTAAGTGATTATATTTCTCATTATCACCTTTAACAAATACTTTTAAACACATAAGCCCAACCACATCTGCGGAACCATAAATATAGGTGTTGTATTCATCTGCCGTTAAATAAGTGGTTTTATGTAAATCTGTACGCATGCTTTTCATAAACGCTTCTACCATATGTTTCTCAATACCATATTTATGATAGGTTTCTTGAAATGAATTTAAAATAGGATTTAAACTAATTTTACGTTCTAGCGCTAGATGCAAATCTTTCTCGAATTCATCAAGTAAGGTTTCTTTATCAAAGTCATGGAAGCTGTCTACAATTTCATCGGCAAATCTTACAAAACCATAAATATTATAAATATCCTGACGTATAGAACTAGACAACATTTTAGTTGCCAATGAAAAGGAAGTGCTGTAGGTTTTAGTTACCGTCTGGCTGCAGGAACGAGAAACATGGTCAAAAATTGATTTCATCTGTTACTTAGTGTTTAATTGTTTTTTAAGCTTCGTTTTTCATATACATCATGTTAAACAGCTGCTTGGTATTATTTTTTATGATGTTTATTTATAAGCTCGGCAACCAATTTTCCAGATATCAATGAGGGTGGTACACCTGGACCTGGTACGGTTAACTGTCCTGTAAAATACAAATTATTTACTTTCTTACTCTTTAGTTTAGGTCTTAAAAAGGCTGTTTGTAATAAAGTGTTTGCCATGCCATAAGCATTTCCTTTGTAGGAATTATAGTCCTTAATAAAGTCGTTTACACAAAACGACTCTTTAAATAGTACGTGGTCTCTAACTTTTTGAGATGTTAATGTTTCAAAACGATCCATTATTTTTGAAAAATAGCTCATTCGTAATTTGGTTGTATCTTTTAATCCTGGAGCAAGGGGAATTAAAAATATTCCAGCCTCTTTTCCTTCTGGTGCTGCATGACTATCTGTAATAGATGGAAAACTGGCATAAAATAATGGATTTTCTGGCCATTTAGGGTTGTCGTAAATAGCCTCTGCATGTTTTTCAAAATCGACATCAAAAAAGAGTGTATGGTGATTTACGTTTTTAATTTTCTTATCGAAGCCTACATAGAATAGGAGCGATGAGGGTGCAAAGGTTTTGGCATTCCAATACGCTTCGGAATATTGTTTATATTCCGAATCTAAAAGTGTTTCAGTATGATGGTAATCTGCTCCACTTAAAACCACATCACTTATATAAGTTTCACCATTGGAAATGACTCCAGAGGCGATTTTGTTTTTAACTAATATTTTTTCAATGGGAGCGTTTGTTTTAATGGTAACTCCCAGACTTTTGGCTAAAGTTTCCATAGCTAAAATTACTTGATACATACCTTTTTTAGGATGAAATGTACCAAGTCCAAAATCGGCATAGTTCATAAAGCTGTAAAAAGAAGGTGTATCGCCTGGTTTGGCACCTAGAAACAGAACTGGGAATTCTAGAATTGTTACCAAGCGCTCGTTTTTAAATTCTTTCCGAACATCCTTTTTTATGGTACTGAAAAACTGTCCTATTTTCTTAAAGGTTTCGGTTGTTACCAATTCAAAAGGGGAAACACCAGGATTATAAACTAAATCTTTAATGGCAACATTGTAATTGTCTTGTGCTTTGTCTATAAACTTCTGAAGTATTTTTGAACTGCCAGGTTCTTCCTGTTCAAAAGCCATACAAATTTTCTCTAGAGTATCTTCTATTGTTATATAATCGTCTTTCCCGTAATAAACAGAGTAAGCAGGATTTAATTTTTCTAACTGATAATATTCGGAAGGTTTTTTATTGAAATCTGCAAAAAAGCGCTCAAACACATCCGGCATCCAATACCAAGTTGGTCCAATATCAAATGTAAATCCATCTTTTTTTAATTGTCTAGCACGACCTCCAATAGTGCTGTTTTTTTCAAAAATGATTACGTCATGACCAGATTGCGCTAAATAACAAGCAGCTGCAAGCGATGAGAAACCAGACCCTATAATTGTAATTTGTAATTTCATATGTTTAACAAATATATAAAAATGTTAAACAAAAAACTCTTTTTTTAAAGATATTTTTCTAAATCTGCTACGGAGGAGAATGGTTTAATAGATTTACTGAGTTTGCTAGTATCTAACGTGTCTAGCATTCTGCCAAAAATCCATAATTCATTATTATTTAGGAGTAATTCTTTTTCAAATTCAATCAAATACGTTTCAATATTTTCAGCTTCAGGTTTCACGGTGAAGTAAGAGATAAATGTAACGTTTTTGTAGTGTTTTAAAATATCTTTAAGACTTACAATGGGTACGCTCGGCCCTAAATAAATAGTGTGATATTCAGATTTAGTTAATTTATAGTTTATAAAATGTAGGCCTAAATCATGAATTTCGTTATTAGGCAGGAATAGAACGAATGTTTTATCATTATTTTTTGGCGATTCATACTGATGGTTTTCAATATTAATCAGTAGTTTTTGTTTAATTAATTCTGAAATAAAATGTTCTTGGGCTGGTGTTATAGTATTTGTTTGCCATAGAAGGCCTATTTCACTCATAAGCGGAATGAAGACCTCTAAAAATATTTCTGAAAAGCTTTTGTGGGTTTTTAAAGAATCATAGGTTTTTAAAAAAAGGGCTTTGTCAAAATTCAACATCGCTAGTTTAAACATATTAGTAGCGTGGTCATCAGCATAAGTTTTTGCTGATAAGCTGCGTACAGTGTCTGCAATATCTACCTCGTTAATTTTGGCTATTTTAGATATTTTAAAACCATTATTATAGAGGAAGGTTATATTGAGTAGCTTTTGTAGGCTTTCTAAACTGTAGAATCTAATATTTGTTTCTGTCCGGTTTGGCTCTAAAAGATTGTAGCGTTTTTCCCAAATTCTAATGGTGTGCGCTTTAACACCTGAAAGGTTTTCTAAATCCTTGATACTAAAGTTGTTCTTAATATTGTTCATATTTTATTCAAAAATATTAAACAAAAATAATAAATTAATTGAATAAACAATTAAAAACGCCAATTTTATCTTAAATACATTTAAATTTCTTTGAAAAGTTTTGCCGTTTAGGTGATGTAAGAAAGCGTATAATTCCGGAATAATAATTAAGTGCGCACGAGAAGACTCGAACTTCCACGGACTAATGTCCACCAACCCCTCAAGCTGGCGCGTCTACCAATTCCGCCACGTGCGCAATAATATTGTGTAAAAATAAAAAAAGTTAAGCAAAATGCTTAACTTTTTTTTAGTGACCAGGCTGGGGCTCGAACCCAGGACCATCTCCTTAAAAGGGAGATGCTCTACCAACTGAGCTACCTAGTCATTTTGTTTCTCTGTAACGAGGGTGCAAATATAAAAGCTTTAATTAATAAAACAAGGCTTTTTTTTAATTTTTTTTTGTTTTTTTGTTGACCAAGATCGTATCTTTTTAATAATCAATTTTTAAGCTGTTTATGAATATTATTTTATTGGGTTATATGACGTCTGGAAAATCTGTAATTGGCAAAAAATTGAGTCAAATACTAAAAAAGCCATTCCAAGATTTAGATGATTATATTGAAAAAAAAGAAGGCAAAACCATATCTGATATCTTCACAACTAAAGGAGAAATATATTTTCGTAAAGTTGAAGCCATGCATTTAGAGTCTTTTTTACAGCAAAATAATATGATATTATCATTAGGAGGCGGAACACCATGCTACGGTAATAATATGAATCTAATTAAGCAGCAATTAAACACCCAAAGTATTTACTTGAATGTTTCAGTGGCAGAATTAAGCAAACGTTTATATCTAAATAAAGAAAATAGGCCTTTAGTAGCACATTTACAATCAGAAGACGCAGTAGCTGAATTTGTGGGTAAACATATCTTTGAACGGGTAAATTTTTATAATCAGGCTGATATAATTGTAAATGCTAATAATTCCCCTGAAAAAATTATCGATGATATTCTTTTAAAATTAATCTAAAGAAGCTTCAAACACTTTGCCTTCAAGAACAACATCTACATGTTCGTGTAGTGAAGTTGATAATGAGATTCCTTTAAAATCTGCCTTTACAGGATATTTTTTATGATTTCTATTAACTAACACGGCCGTTTTAAATTGTTTAAGTGGTACATTCAGAAAATGCTTTACGCCATAAATTAGTGTGGTGCCAGAGTTTAATACATCATCAATTAATACTACTGATTTATTTGTATACTCTGAAGTGGCCAAAGAAGTGGAAATAGGGTTTAAAGGATTTTTCTTATCGATTATTACACGACACAATACTGGGTTAATTGTTGAAATTTTGCTTAAAACAGTTTTTAGTTTTTTGGCAAGTAGATACCCATTGGAATCAATTCCGGCTAGGACAACTTCCGCTTCATCTACATTGTTTTCGTATATTTGATAAGCAATACGTCTAATTTTATGAACTATCTCATCGTGGTTGAGAATGGTATTTTTTTCTGTGGTTTTCATAAAAACTATTTTTTCAAAGATACTAGAGATAATTATAAAATCTTTTAAATATCTGATTCAATTTCATGCTCATCACGATATTCTTCAATATCACGACGGTCTTTTTTTGTTGGCCGTCCAGTGCCTTTTTTACGGTAGTAGTCTTTAGAATACTTCAATAATTCATTGGCTGCAAAGGCTTCTTTTGGAGTGGTATCTGTTCTATAAATATCCACCAATTTAGCGCCTACTCGGTTAGGAGGTAGGTCATTAATGGTAAGGCTGTAGTTAATTTGATCTTTCCTAACTTCAATTTTGTCAGTTGGATACACATCGCGACTTGGTTTTGCAGGATCGCCATTTACTTTTACATGCCCTTTTTTGCAAGCTGTAGTTGCTATGGTTCTTGTTTTAAAATACCTAACACACCATAAAAATTTATCTATTCGCATACAAAAGGTCTAAAAACTACGTTAATGTTGTTGTACAAAATTATTTAAAAATTGTATCTTGCCAACAAAAATAAGCAATAATGAAATTAAGAAAAATTTTACTGCTACTTATAGTTGTTTCAACTGTTTTTACAGCTTGTGAAAAAGATGATGGTGTTGGTGATGTTGTTCCATTGAGAGATGCTGCTGAAGTATACGAAGAGGACCTTATAGATATTGAAACCTATCTTGAAACGCATTTTTATAATTATGAAGAATTTCAAGAAAATAGTCCATACAGTTTAGAAAATGATGAATTTCGAATTGTATTCGATACGATTGCAGGTGATAATGCAGACAAAACTCCACTAAAAGACATGGTTAACCTTAAAATTGTTCCTTTTGATGGTATCGATTACAAATTGTATTATTTAAATGTTCGTGAAGGCCTTGGGAAAGAAATTCATTTTACAGATCAAGCGACTTTAATTTATGAAGGCAGTAGCACTATTGACAATTATGTGTTTGATAGCGCAGTAAATGAGTCTCAATTTAACCTTTTAACAGTAGGCTCTTCTTCTGGTGTTGTTCCAGGATTTCAGCAAGCTTTAGTTGAATTTAAAACTAGCGATAGCTTTACGGTTGATGACGATGGACCAACATCTTATCATAATCACGGAATTGGTGCGGTTTTTATTCCTTCGCGTTTAGGTTATTTTAATAGTACACTTGAAGGTGTACCAAATTACACACCAATAATATTTAAATTTAATTTGTACAAACGTGCTATTTTGGATCATGATATTGATGGAATTCCGTCATGGATGGAAGATATAGATGGTAATGGTGATGTGTATGATGATGATACAAATGGAAATTTCACACCAGACTTTTTAGATAATGATGATGATGGTGATGGCTATTTTACCAAAGATGAATTGGAATATAGCCAGTATACAATTATTGTAGGTGATCCAGAGCCGATTTTTGCTGATAATGAGTTTGAGAGTTCAAGACAAGAAAACAATGGTGTGATAACCATAAAAACCGTTATTATAACAGATAGAGATGATGATGGTGTTCCAGATTATCTAGATATTGATACGATTCCAGAATCGTAATTTCTACAGATTATAAAAACAAAAAAAACCGCGTTTAGCGGTTTTTTTTGTTTTTATAAATTAACCAAATCATTAAAGTAATAGCGAAATACTAAAAATTAATTGGTCAGGTCGTGTGTCTATTCTTCCAATACTTAATCCGTTGTTTGTTGCAAAAACAGCTTCATTATCGTTAAAACCACGTTCATAACGCAAATCAAATCCAATTTTCTTTAAGCTAAATCCTACTCCAAAATTAAGTCCAACTGTAAAGTCATTTTCAATGGAGTCAATATTAATTCCATCAAATTCAGAATCGACAATATATTGTAATGAAGGGCCTGCAAAAACATTAAGAACTTTTAAAAACCGAACGCCAACTAAAAGTGGTGCATCAATTTTTTGCATTTTAAAATCCCCAGTATCATAATTGCTTTTGGTTGCTGTATACACCAATTCTGGTTTGGCAAAAATTTTACCACCTACTTTATAAAATAAACCAAAGTGATAGCCTATATTTCTATCTGGTTTTTCAGCAGCACTAACAGCCGATTCATAATAATTACCATTAGCATTGTAGTTTAAACCACCTTTAAAACCAAAACCACTGGCTGTTTGGGCAGTTGCTGTGCCTATAAATAAAAAGGAGGCAATCAGACTTAAAACAAGATATTTCATATTATTTGTTTTTTTGATTACCTCCTTTAAACGAAAAAAAGATTCGTTTATTTTCTATTCAATACGGTTTCTGTAGCTTTTACAATAGCTTCGGCATTTAAACCATATTTTTCCATAAGTTGAGCAGGTGTACCAGACTCTCCAAATGTGTCATTAGTTGCCACAAATTCTTGTGGAACGGGATTGTTTGTTGTTAAAACACGAGAAACACTTTCACCTAAACCTCCTAAATGATTATGTTCTTCTGCAGTTACAATACAACCTGTTTTAGCTACGGATTTTAAAATAGCAGCATGATCCAAAGGTTTAATAGTGTGAATATTTATCACTTCAGCAGAAATACCTTTGTCGTTTAAGGTTTTAGCAGCTTCAAGAGCTTCCCATACTAAATGACCTGTAGCAACAATAGTTACATCTGTACCATCTACTAAATGAAGCGCTTTACCAATTTCAAATTTTTGGTCAGCAGGTGTAAAGTTGGCCACACTCGGTCTTCCAAAACGCAAGTAAACAGGGCCTTCGTGTTCTGCTATAGCTATAGTTGCAGCCTTGGTTTGGTTGTAATCACATGGATTAATTACGGTCATGCCTGGCAACATTTTCATTAATCCAATATCTTCTAAAATTTGGTGTGTTGCACCATCTTCACCTAAAGTTAAGCCAGCATGCGATGCACAAATTTTTACATTTTTACCAGAATAGGCAACGCTCTGACGAATTTGATCGTAAACACGACCTGTTGAAAAGTTAGCAAAGGTTCCTGTAAATGGAATTTTTCCGCCAATGGTTAATCCTGCAGCTAAACCAATCATATTAGCTTCTGCTATACCGACTTGAAAAAAACGTTCTGGGTGGTTCTTTTTAAAATCGTCCATTTTTAAAGACCCAATTAAATCCGCACAAAGCGCAACAACATTTTCGTTAGTTTTTCCTAGTTCGGTTAATCCAGCTCCAAATCCTGAACGTGTATCTTTATTTCCTGTATTTGTATATGTTTTCATATCTATGTCCACGAAAGTGGTTGTCTTTTTAAATTAATAATCACCTAAAGTCTCTGGGTTTTGTTTTAAGCCGATAGCTAACTGCTCGTCATTAGGTGCTTTTCCGTGCCATGCATGTGTATGCATCATAAAATCGACACCATTACCCATAACGGTTTTTAGTAAAACACAAACGGGTTTACCTTGTCTAGTTCTAGATTTTGCTTCAGCCATACCTTTTAATATAGCATCTATATTATTGCCTTCTTCAATCTCTACAACCGTCCAACCAAATGCTTCAAACTTTCCTTTAACACTTCCTAAAGGTAAAACTGTGTCTGTTGAACCATCAATTTGCTGACCATTTAAATCGATAGTCGCAATAATATTATCAACGTTATTACCTGCAGCATACATTATGGCTTCCCAATTTTGGCCTTCTTGAAGTTCGCCATCACCATGTAAGCTATAAATTAAATGCTTGTCATTATTTAATTTTTTGGCTTGAGCTGCTCCTAAAGCAACAGACATGCCTTGTCCTAAAGAACCAGAAGCAATCCGAATTCCTGGTAAATCTTCGTGAGTAGTTGGATGGCCTTGCAAGCGTGAATTAATTAAACGGAATGTATTTAATTCGGTTACTGGAAAATAGCCTGAACGCGCTAATACACTGTAATATACTGGCGAAATATGACCGTTTGATAAAAAGAATAGATCTTCGCCAATGCCATCCATATCAAAACCGTCTTTACGGTCCATGATTTCTTGGTAAAGGGCTACAAAAAATTCGGCACAGCCTAATGAACCGCCTGGATGTCCAGAGTTTACCTTGTGTACCATACGTAAAATATCTCTACGTACTTGGGTTGTTAAGTCTTCTAATTGTTGTGTGTTTGACATGCTTGTGTTGTTATTAATAAGTTGCAAAAATAACGCTTTATCTAGATTTATTATAAGAGTTTAAATGCATTTATTAACGATTTCAATGCATTTGCTAACAATTTTGTTTTTATTAAGAAGTACATCGTAATATCTTATTTATATTTGCCCTTTCATGATAAATTGAATATGACATTTGACTTAAAAGTAACCGACCCAAATTCAAAGGCTAGAGCTGGTAAATTAACTACAGATCATGGTGTTATTGAAACACCAATATTTATGCCTGTAGGAACCGTTGCAACCGTAAAAGGTGTTCATCAACGTGACCTAAAAGCTGAAATTAATCCAGATATTATTTTAGGGAATACCTACCATTTGTATTTGCGTCCACAAACTGATGTTCTAGAAAAGGCTGGTGGAATCCATAAATTTATGAATTGGGATCGGAATATTTTAACCGATTCAGGTGGATATCAAGTGTATTCATTGTCAGCCAACAGAAAAATAAAAGAAGAAGGTGTTAAATTTAAAAGTCATATTGATGGAAGCTATCACACATTTACACCTGAAAACGTCATGGAAATTCAACGTTCTATAGGTGCCGATATTATCATGGCATTCGATGAATGTACTCCATATCCATGCGATTATAGATACGCCAAACGTTCCATGCACATGACGCATAGGTGGTTAGATAGGTGTATTAATCATTTAGAAAAAACGCCTCTAAAGTATGGTTATGATCAAGCCTTTTTTCCAATTGTTCAAGGGAGTACTTATAAGGATTTACGCCAGCAATCTGCTGAATATATTGCCAATGCTGGAGCAGTAGGAAATGCTATAGGGGGATTGTCTGTAGGTGAGCCTGCTGAAGAAATGTATGGTATGACGGAAGTGGTAACCGCTATTTTACCGGAAGACAAACCTCGCTATTTAATGGGTGTAGGAACTCCTATAAATATTTTAGAAAATATTGCATTAGGCGTGGATATGTTTGATTGTGTTATGCCAACACGTAATGCTAGAAATGGTATGCTTTTTACAGCACATGGTTCTATAAATATTAAAAACTTAAAATGGCGTGAAGATTTTTCGCCAATCGATGAGATGGGAATCACCTTTGTTGATACCGAATATAGCAAGGCCTATTTAAGACATTTATTTTCAGTTAATGAATTATTAGGAAAACAGATTGCAACTATCCATAATCTAGGGTTCTATATGTGGTTGGTTCGTGAGGCTAGAAAACATATATTAGCAGGCGATTTTACTACTTGGAAAAACAAGATGGTTAAACAAATGGATAACCGCCTTTAATTTAGAAGAAATAGAAATTGAAAATATTAGATTGGTACATATTAAAACGTTATCTCTTTACATTCTTTGTGATGCTGATGTTGTTTATTCCCATCGGAATTACGGTCCATCTTGCAGAGAAAATTGGAAAAATTTTAGAAAATGAAGCACCTTTTGGCGAGGTCATGCTTTATTTTTTAGATTTTACTATATATTTTGCGCACTTATTGTTTCCTTTATTTTTGTTTCTATCGGTAATCTGGTTCACTTCCAAATTAGCAAACAATACAGAAATTATAGCTTTTTTAAGTTCAGGGGTTTCATTCACACGTTTTTTAAGACCTTATTTAATAGGCGCTACTATTGTATCAATATTGGCTTTGGTTTTAGGACTTTATTTAGCACCAGAAGCCAGTAAAGGCTTTAATGATTTCAACTACAAGTACTTGAAAACCAATAAAAGCGCTATAGATAACCAAAATGTGTATAGGCAAATTAATGATAACGATTATATATATGTCAGTAGTTTTGATACCAAACAAAAACTTGGTCAGAATTTTACATTAGAGCATATTGAAAATGATAAAATAGTCTATAAAATTACTGCAAGTTCTATTCGTTTTGAAGAAAAAGATTCCACTTATAGGTTGTTGTCTTATGTAAAACGGACAATTGGAGAGGACAAAGATGTGTTAGAAGTTAGTAGACGAAAAAATGTTCACTTTGATTTCGATTTAGAAGATTTAACACCTGTTGAATACATAGCTGAAACGTTGCAGTACGGCGAGTTGAATAGGTTTATTGAGAAAGAAGAAGCTCGTGGGTCATCTTATATCAGTCGTTATAAATTAGTAAAATACAGAATTTGGAGTTTACCTGTGTCTGTTTTTATTTTAACGATTATCGCGGTAGCTGTTTCGTCTATTAAAAGAAGAGGCGGTATGGGTGTAAACCTAGCCTTTGGTATTTGTATTGCTATGGTATTTGTATTCTTTGATAAAATTTTTGGGGTTCTTGCAGCTCAATCCGATTTTCCTCCACTAATTGCAGTGTGGTTTCCAAATATATTATTCGGTATATTAGCGTCTTACCTTCTATATAATGCTAAACGATAAATTAAAAAACTACGCACACTTACATTTGTTAGTGTTTATAGCTGGTTTTACTGCTATTCTCGGACAGTTAATTTCCATAGAAGCTGTTTCACTCGTTTGGTATCGCATGCTGATTGCTTTGGTTTTTATGGGTGCTTATGTTTATTTTTCTAAAGCTAAAATTAAAATTTCATTTCAGTCCATGCTCATGCTAGGCTTTGCAGGAGTTGTAATAGCCTTGCATTGGATTACCTTCTTTGCCGCCATAAAGGTGTCTAATATTTCAATTACTTTGGCCATGTTTTCAACAGGTGCCTTTTTCGCCTCTTTTATAGAACCATTAATTTATAAGCGAAAACTTATTGGTTATGAAATATTGTTTGGAATACTTGTTATAATCGGTGTCTTTATTATTACACAAACTGAACTTCATTATTGGCTAGGTATTATTTTGGGCATATTGTCAGCCTTTTTATCATCTCTTTTTGCTGTATTGAATGGTAAGTTTCTGGAGAAACATTCGGCAACGGTCATTTCGTTTTATGAGTTTATTAGTGGCGTTGCTTTTATTAGTTTGTATTTGCTTTTTTCTGGAAAGGGTTTTTCAACAGAATTTTTCGCGCTCCACGTATCAGACATCTTATATCTATTCATTTTGGCTTCAGTATGTACTGCTTATGCGTTTATAGCATCAGTTTACGTTATGCGATATATTAGTCCTTTTACTGTTGTGTTAACGTATAATTTAGAGCCTATTTATGGTATCATTCTCGCCCTAATTATCTTTCCTGAAAAAGAAAAAATGAGTGTTAATTTTTATATTGGAGCGGCAATTATTATAGCTGTAGTAGTATGTAATGGCCTGTTAAAAAATAGAAGAAAGCGTCAGAAGAGCCTAGCCACTCTGTCACAAATACGTTAATATTTTTATCATGTATTTGGTAATTAGTACTTTTGTAAAAAGCATTATGCATACCTAATATTTCGTCTTTTTACTTCGGGATAAAATGAAAAAAATATGTAGGTTTGTAGGCTAACTAATTTAAATTAAAAATTCCTATGGAATATTTAGAGTTTGAACTTCCAATAAAAGAACTAGAAGATCAGTTGCAGAAATGTCAAGTGATAGGTGAGGAGAGTGATGTTGATGTAACCGAGACCTGCAAGCAAATTGAAAAGAAACTGATTGCCACAAAAAAAGATATTTATAAGAATTTAACCCCTTGGCAGCGTGTGCAAATGTCTCGTCATCCAAACCGTCCTTATACATTGGATTATGTTAAAGCGCTTTGTGGTGAATCCTTTTTAGAGTTACATGGCGATCGTAATGTAAAAGATGATAAAGCTATGATTGGTGGCCTTGGTAAAATAGGCGACCAAAGTTTTATGATTATTGGTCAGCAAAAAGGTTACAATACAAAAACACGTCAGTATCGTAACTTTGGTATGGCTAATCCTGAAGGTTACCGGAAGGCATTACGCTTAATGAAGTCTGCAGAAAAATTTAATATTCCTGTTATTACACTAATTGACACACCTGGTGCTTATCCTGGATTGGAAGCAGAAGAGCGTGGTCAAGGTGAAGCTATTGCAAGAAATATTTTAGAAATGACCCGATTAAAAGTTCCTATTATTACTGTTATCATTGGCGAAGGTGCTTCAGGTGGCGCATTAGGAATTGGGGTTGGTGACAAAGTTTTAATGCTAGAAAACACATGGTATTCAGTAATTTCGCCAGAATCATGCTCATCTATTTTATGGCGCAGTTGGGAATTTAAGGAACAAGCTGCAGATGCTTTGAAATTAACCGCCACAGACATGAAAAAAATGAAACTAGTAGACCAGATTATTAAAGAACCAATTGGTGGTGCACATAGTGATCGGGAGAAAACGTTTTTATCTGTTCGCGAAGCCATTTTAAAATCTTTCGAGGAGTTTAAAAACTTATCACCAAAAGAATTAGTGAAAAATAGAATGGATAAATATATGGATATGGGCGTTTTTAAAGGCTAATCCGTTTCGTACTATAGAACCTTAAAATCTGAAATTTTGTATTTCAGATTTTTTTATGCTTATTAACAATAAAATCAACTTATTAACAGTTAAATTGTTAACTTCCAGTTAACAACCAAACTCGATAATTGCTATTATTATAGCAACCTTTTAATTACTTTCGCTCACATGAAACAACCGAATCAAATAAAGGGATATCCCGTAGATAAAAGCACTTTAATTAGTCTTGAAAAAGGTAAAATACCGCCTCAAGCCATTGATTTAGAGGAGGTTGTACTCGGGGCAATGATGATTGATAAAAAAGGAGTTGATGAGGTTATTGATATTTTAAGTCCAGATGCATTTTATAAAGAAGCACATCAACATATTTTTGAAGCCATTTTTCAGTTATTTGAAAATAGTGAACCGATTGACTTATTAACTGTTTCTAGTCAATTAAAGAAAAATTTAAAATTAGACATTTCTGGAGGCGATTTTTACTTAATTTCTTTAACTCAAAAAGTATCGTCATCGGCACATATAGAGTTTCATGCACGTATTATCTTGCAAAAATTTATTCAAAGAAGTTTAATAAAAATTTCAAGTGAAATTATTGAAGACTCTTATGATGAAACCCAAGATGTATTCGATTTATTAGATAAAGCAGAAGCGAAGCTGTACGAAGTTACCCAAGGAAATATTAAAAAATCCAGTGAAACAGCCCAAAGTTTGGTTATACAAGCCAAGAAAAAAATTGAAGAAATATCCAATAAAGATGGTTTAAGTGGCATTCCAACAGGTTTTACTAAACTTGATAAGTTAACATCTGGATGGCAAGAAAGTGATTTAATTATTGTGGCTGCTCGTCCTGGTATGGGTAAAACAGCTTTAACGTTATCTATGGCAAGAAATATTGCTGTAGACCAAAATATTCCAGTAGCTTTCTTCTCTTTAGAGATGGCATCAGTGCAATTAATTATGCGTTTAATTTCTAGTGAAACAGGACTTTCATCAGAGAAATTACGTACTGGTAAATTAGAAAAGCACGAGTGGGAGCAGTTAAATGTTAAAGTAAAAGGACTGGAAAAAGCGCCTCTATTTATTGATGATACACCTTCACTTTCTATCTTTGATTTACGAGCAAAAGCTAGGCGTTTAGCGTCCCAACATGGCATTAAATTAATCATGGTGGATTATTTGCAATTAATGACAGCAGGAGGAAGTCAAAAAGGCGGTAACCGTGAACAAGAAATATCTACCATTTCCCGAAACTTAAAAGCTTTAGCCAAAGAATTAAGTGTGCCAGTAATTGCATTATCACAGTTATCACGTGCTGTAGAAACGCGTGGTGGCAGTAAACGACCATTACTGTCGGATTTACGTGAATCTGGTGCTATTGAGCAAGATGCGGATATTGTAAGTTTTATTTATCGCCCAGAATATTATAAAATAGATGAGTGGGATGACGATGAGCGCTCACCAACTGAAGGACAAGCAGAATTTATTATAGCCAAACACAGGAATGGTGGACTGGATAATATCCGTTTGAAATTTATTGGTAACCTTGGTAAGTTTGATAATTTGGATGATTTTGATACACCTTTTGATCACGAGTTTCATTCTAAAATGAATGAGGCTGCCAATGACAACACGTTTAAAGCCGATCATTTTCCATCACCAAATGATGCCTTTGGGGCTCCAGATGATAATGATGTACCTTTTTAAAAAGTAACTTTTTACAATAAATAAACAAAAGCATTCTATTTTTTTATACATAAAATAGTTTTGAGTTTTAACAGCCTAACACTATTTTTTCATGTAATTTTGCACTTCTATTAAATAGTGGCTTTTATGAACCAATTGCGTACAACAAACATATTATTATCAATCATCGTGATTCCATTGGTGTTTTTTTTATTAAAAACACTTTCGTTTATTTTTATTCCATTGATTTTCTCCATGTTTATTGCCTTGTTATTCTTACCACTTATGCGCTGGTTAGGACGAAAACGAATTCCAAGAGCAATAAGTATTATAATCGTCATATTACTAATAGCTATTGGTTTAAAAATAGGGTGGGAGCTGGTAAAGGTTTCGGGTCGTGAAATTTTAAATTCGGAAACAGAGTTTTTTGTAAAAGCTGAAGAAAAATTTGATTCACTTTTGTTATTGGGTAATGAAACTTTTGGCATTGAAATAGACAGTAAAGAAAGTCTTTTTAAAAAATTTATTCACGAAGAAAGTATAGGAGTTACCATTGACTTTGTTCGGAAAACATTAACCATGATTTTAATGACGGTATTTTTCGTTGTTTTATGGTTAGCAGAATCGATTAATATTCAAAAAGTTTTAAATAGTACACTTTTAAAACTAAAGCATACCTCGGTAAAAACGTTTATTAAAATAGAAAATGATTTAATGACGTTTGTAAAAGTCAAATTCGCAGTTAGTCTGGCAACTGGAATAGGTACAGGTTTAGCTTGTTTGTTTTTTGATGTGAGCTTTCCTATTTTTTGGGGATTATTTGCCTTCTTAATTAATTTTGTTCAAATGGTTGGCTCTGTAATAACGGTTGTGTTATTATCAGCATTTGCTTTTATCGAGCTAGAACCAACGAGTATTTTATTCTTCTTTGTGGTTTCAATAACAGGTGTTCAAGTCCTTTTTGGCTCTATATTAGAACCAGTTTTTATGGGTAAATCCTTTTCATTAAACGTTATTACGGTATTAGTAATGTTAATGCTATGGGGTTTTCTCTGGGGTGTTCCTGGTTTAATTATGGCAATCCCAATTACGGTTTTTTTAAAAATAATGCTGGAACAATTTGAAAGTACTAAAGTTATTGCCAGTTTATTGTCAGGTAAGAGTTAGTTTTTCTGCAGGTTAAAATTAGTTTAAATTAATTTGAAAGGCTTATTTTTTCAGTATATTTCAGCTATGAAAAAGTTTACCACTCTTTTACTGTTTTTGTTTACCTTAAATAGTTTTGCATCCTATATTTTAATTCCTATGGATGCCGAAAGCCAGAAAAACCATCTGAAAGCTTATGGTATTACCTATTGGACTTTGGATAATCAGTTAAAAGTAAATTGGTTATTAAATTACAGAGGTGGTTCATTTCTACTACCAGATACCGAACGTATTCAACGGGAGTGTCAAATTCGTGGTGTATCCTTTGAAGTACTTTCTGACTCTAAAGTAGAAAGCATTCTAACTGAAATTAGTAGTCCGAGTAAAAATATGGAATCGGTTATTCTAGAAAAAGCACCAAAAATTGCGGTTTACTCACCAAAAGGTAATTTACCATGGGATGATGCTGTAACCATGGTGTTAACCTATGCTGAAATTCCTTATGAAACCATTTATGATGAGGAAGTGCTAAATGATGCGTTGTTGTTGTATGATTGGTTACACTTGCATCATGAAGATTTTACGGGACAATATGGAAAGTTTTATGCTAATTACAAAGCCGTCTCTTGGTATATTGAAGAAAAAAAGGCAGCTGAAGCGTTGGCAAAACGATTGGGTTATGATAAGGTTTCCGATGAGAAATTAGCTGTAGCCAATAAAATTAGAGAATACGTTATTGGAGGTGGTTTTATGTTTGCTATGTGTAGTGCAACAGATAGTTTTGATATTGCTTTATCGGCTGATGGTGTGGATATTTGCGAGCCGATGTTTGATGGTGATGCTAGCGATGCTAACTATCAAAATAAAATAGATTATAATAGAACCTTCGCCTTTAAGGATTTTATTCTAGAGCGAGACCCCAATGTTTATGAGTTTTCATCCATTGATATGACTACCAAACGGCAAATTCCAAAAATGACCGATTATTTTACATTAATGGATTTTTCAGCTAAATGGGATCCAATTCCAACCATGTTAAACCAAAATCATACGGCTTTAGTTAAGGGATTTATGGGGCAAACTACCTCTTACAGTCGCGATCAGATAAAAGCCAATGTGCTGGTTTTAGGAGAAAATAAAACCAATGGTGAGGCCAAATATATTCATGGTATTAAAGGAAAAGGCTTTTTTACATTTTATGGTGGTCATGATCCTGAAGATTATACACATAAAGTAGGCGACCCGAAAACAGAATTGGATTTATATCCAACATCTCCAGGCTATCGTTTAATTTTGAATAATGTACTGTTTCCAGCCGCTAGAAAGAAGAAACAAAAGACCTAGAATGAAGCATACTATCGCTTTTCTTTTTTTACTTTTTTCGCTATTATCGTTTTCTCAAAATGATTCCATTATCAGTTATGGTCAAAACCTGATTTATGAAAACAAGTTGGATGATGCTATTTCGTTTTATAATTCTCATTTAACTGAACCTAAAAGTCCAGAACAAAAAGTAAAGTTACTTATTGGATTGGCTGATATCTATAAGCTTAAGTTAGATTTCAAAAAAACCAATCACTATTTAATTGAGGCATATACGGATATTGAGGAATTAGGAAATAAGCAATTAAAGTTTCTATATCATGTTAAAATGATTGAGTTTTATAGAAAACGAGGTTTGTTTAAAGAGGCAATAGAACATCAAAAAAATGCAGAGTCAATTTTAAAAAAAAATATTATAAATGAATTTGACTTATCTAGTTACTACAATAGACGCGCTTCACTTTTTTCACAACATTTTGGCAATTTAGATTCTGTAATAGTTTATGCTAATAAATCTTTAAAATTGGCAGAAAAGGTAAATCACAAGGATAATATATTTTATTCAAAATTAGAATTAGCTAGTGTTTATGAGCGAAGAGGAGATATAAAAGGCGCTATTGCATATTTTGAGGATTTATTAAATTATGCCAATAATAACAGCCTAATACAACATCAAGCTGATGTATATATCAACTATACTAATGCTTTAATTAAAGATGATCAATTAGAAAAAGCGTTACAAGTAAGCCTAGAAGCTATAGCTTTCGCAAAAGCTAATCACTTATTATTTAATGAAATTATAGTAACCATAAATGTTTATGAAACATATAAAAAATTAGGCAATACAGAAAAGGCCTATGACTATTTGCTTAATAGAATTATTCTTTCCGAAAAATATAATAAACTGGAACATGATAAATTTTTATTTGAACTTGAGGAAAAGTATAAATTAACTGAAAAAGAAAATGAAATTAAGATAAATACCCTTGAAATTGAAAATAAAAATAAAGCATTGGCTTCCAACAAAATCAAGCTTTATGTTAGTATTAGTCTATTTTTGGCAGCCCTTATTATTACCGTCTTAATTGCATATTTTTTGAAAAAGGAAAAAAGTACCAATAAACAATTGAAAATTTTGTCGGAAGAAAATGAGTTTTTGTTAAGTGAAGCAAATCATCGTATCAATAACAACTTGCAGTTGGTAGTTATTCTTATTTCAGACCAGTTGAAAAACACGAAAGGTCAAGAGCGATTTGAATTAAAAAATATTCTGACTAAAGTGGAAGCCATTTCAACCCTTCATAAACATTTATATAAAAATAAAGATAAAAGTAAAGTAGATGTTGCAAACTATTTGAATGATGTAAAGGTTAGCTTTTTCGAGGTCTTTAAGGAGAACGATATTCAAACCGATTTTAAAATCGATTCTGTTGATATTTCTTCAGATCATGCCATGTATTTTGGCTTACTACTTTCAGAGTTGTGTATCAATTCCATTAAACATGCCTTCGATAAGGAAGACAGCAAAACGATAAATTTCAGATTGACTCACAAAGAAAACAGGATGTATTTTAATTATTCCGATACTGGTTCACGCGAAAAAAATAAAGAGGTCAAGCCAAAACTAATTGATAAAATTTGCCGTCAGTTAAAAATAGAGTATCAAATAGAAACCGATAATGGATTCTCTTTTTCATTTGAAAAACACATTACTAATGACTAGTTACCAAAACACTAAAATTCTTATTGTAGAGGATGATGTGATTATAGCGGAATATATTGCTGATTTGTTACAGGATGAACAATTTTCTAATTTAAAAATAGTTCACGATAAGAACTCAGCTTTGCATGAAATGGCTTCCTTTCTACCAGATATTATTTTAATGGATATCAACTTAAGTGGTTTAAATGACGGGATTGAATTATCAAAATCTAAAAACACAAACGCAACGGTTATTTTTATCACAGGACAGTCTGATTTTGCATTAATGAATGAAGCTTTAAAAACGAATCCAGATGCTTATTTAACAAAACCAATTAAAAGAGTAGATGTTTTGGCATCCATTAGTTTAGCTATTCAGAAAAAACAAAAGCAAAGTTTTCAGTTTAAAGATGGATATGACATTGTGAATTTAGAATATGATGCTATTAAATACATTATGGCTGACGGTAATTATAGTAATATTTATACAACTTCTAAAAAATATACAATTAGGCAGTCCTTAAGTACTATTTTTAAACAACTACCATTAGATATATTTAAACAAACCCATCGGTCATATGTTGTAAATAAAAGTAAAGTGCTTCGTATAACAGCCTCTTCCGTATTTGTTAATGACGTAGAAATTCCATTATCCCGAACCTATATAAAAGGCTTTAAGTAGTCTTTTACATACAAACAAATGTATTTCATCCCTGTTTATTTGCAGTTCATGGATTAAAATTTAGTTTTGGACGACAATTAATTCAAACTAAATTTTTTTATGAAACTAAAATTACTTTTATTTTTTGCTGTAGTGGTTGCAACTACAGTTTCCGCTCAAACCTTTTCTGTAGGTGGTGTTAATTATTCTGTTGTTTCAACAACTAACAATACAGTGGGTGTTACTTCGTCTGCAAGTTATGTAGGGGAATTAATAGTTCCTTCAACAGTTCAAAACGCTGGTGTTACTTATACTGTCGTTTCAATTTTAGATGCTGCGTTTCAAAATAGCACAACTTTAACTTCAATTACAATACCAAATACCGTTACTGAAATAAGGAATAGTGCGTTTCGATTTTGTACAAATTTATCCACTGTAGACATGGGAGATTCTGTTACAAGTATTGGACAGCTTTCATTTAATGCGTGTTTTAGTTTAACTTCTGTGGTTATTCCTAGTTCAGTCACAAATATTAGTATTAATGCATTTGAATTTTGTAATACTTTGACCTCGGTTACAGTCGAATGGGTAACACCATTATCTATTAATAACAATGTTTTTAGTGGTGTAAATATTGGAGCAGCAACATTAAATGTTCCCTCTGGTACTGTAGCATCTTATCAAGCAGCATCAGTTTGGCAAGATTTCGGGAACATTTTGCCACCACCACCAGCAACCCATTTAAATTTTGACGGTGTTAATGATCAGGTTAGTATACCAAATGAGGCCAATTTCGATTTTACAAATCAAATGACTGTAGAGCTTTGGGTGAATTCAAGCGTGATGCCGCAACAATGGGATGCTTTAGTGGTAAAAGGGGATGATAGTTGGAGGTTGCATTTAAATGATTCAGGAACTGTGAATTTTACCTGTAGCGGCGTAACTCCTACACAAGAGATTAATTCAATTTCAAATATAAACGATGGAAATTGGCATCATATAGCTGCAACTTTAGGTGATAATGCTATTAAGATATATATAGATGGTGTATTAGAGACTCAAGCTACCGCTTCTGGGATTATTAATAACAATGCGCAGACGGTGTTAATAGGAAACAATCCAATATATTCTGGTCGCTTTTTTAAAGGTGATATGGATGATATTCGTATTTGGAATGTTACCAGAACAGCAGAACAGATAAATGGTTCAAAAGATTGTGAACTGCAAGGTACGGAAACAGGTTTAGTAGCCTATTACAAATTCAACCAAGGTAATGATGCTGGAAACAATGCTGGGAATAATACGTTAACTGACGCTACAACAAATGCAAATAATGGGTATTTAAATAATTTTGCTTTAACAGGAAGCACATCTAACTGGTTAGCAGGTTCACCTGTAACAACAGGTTCAATAATTCCTTCTGAAGCGACAGTTACGACTCCAGTAACGTATACCCAAAACGATACAGCAAGTCCTCTAACAGCAACAACAGGTTCTAATGGTACAGGTTTATTATGGTACACAATGGAAACAGGAGGAACTGGTAATGGAAATGCACCAACACCTAGTACAGATACTGTTGGTTCAACTTCTTATTGGGTGTCAAGCACCAATGATAGCGGTTGCGAAAGTGAGCGTTTAGAAATTGTGGTTGAAGTGGCAATACCAGCAGACCATTACCGTATGGGTACATCTAATAATGGAGCATCAAATGCCTTTTATATAAATGATGACGATGGTGGACTTAATTTACCAAATGCATTTACCGTAGAACTTTGGGTTAAAACTTCGGAAGCTCTTTACATTTTAACTGGTATTGATGAAGTTGAGATCTATAATTTTTATACGTTCAATGTTGATCAAGATAATAAACTAAATTTTCGAATTTCGAATTTTTATGATTACCAAGAACAATTTGTATCTAATCTAGCTTTAACGGATGATGATTGGCATCATATAGCCTTAAGCAGAAACTCATCCAACTCATACAGTTTTTATATAGACGGTATTTTAGATAGCACTTTTACGCCTATGGTACCTATTGAAGAATTTAATATATCCCAAATTGGTACTGGAAATGCAGCTATAGATGAGTATAGAGTATGGGACCTACCAAGAACAGAGGAGCAAATTAATGCAAATAAAAACTGTGAATTGCAGGGTACGGAATCAGGGTTATTGGTTTACTATAAATTTAACCAAGGTTTGAATGCTGTAAATAATACTAGTATTACCACTATATTTGATGCTACAGCAAACCAAAATAATGCAACTATAAATAACAATTCGGTGTTAACAGGTCAAACCCAAAACTTTTTAGCTGGATCACCTGTAACAAGTGGTTCTACTATACCAAATATACCTACAACTACAACCTTAATAACCTATGAATTAGGAGATACTGCCAACCCATTAACAGCAGCAACCGAAGGTACAGGTTTATTATGGTACACAACAGAAACAGGAGGAACAGGTACAACAACAGCACCTACACCAAATACATCCGCAATTGGCTTAACTTCCTATTGGGTAGCTAGTACAAATGCAAATGGATGCGAAAGTGCACGTGTAGAAATTGTCGTAAATGTTCAAGACACTTTAGGTTTAGAAGAGGTGGGAGCTTTAAAAAATGTTCGCGTGTATCCAAACCCAACAAGTGGTCATGTTTCCATTAGCTTTCCGAATGCTTTGGACTCAAAAATTTCACTTTATGATTTAAACGGGAGGCTGTTATCAAATAAAACAGAAACATCCACGAAATCTATCATAGATTTGAGCAACTATGAGGGTGGCGTTTATCTTTTAAAAATAGAAGTAAATCAAAATGAAATTATTAAAAGAGTTGTAAAGTACTAATGAACTCAATAATTAAAAAGGCTATTTAGGTTAAGTTGAAAACAGCGACTATCAGAATTGATATCGCTGTTTTTTTATGAATGTCTCCATGTGATATATTATAAAATAGAAATATGAATAGCCGTGTTATATTGCATTCACATACAAAGTGCTGCATTTCAAAACGTCTTTTTTGTGAGTAGTAAATTTAGTTATAGTTTAGTTCTGTAAAGCTATTACAGTCAATTTATCATGGGTTTAAATACTCAACATTAATTAAATTAAGGGATTTGATTAATTAGCATGAGGCAGCGATATTCAGTTTGGATGTCGCTGTTTTTTTTATTTCAGGACAAAAAAAATCCGAATCAATTAAGATTCGGATTTTAATTATAAGCGAAATATGTTTTACAATAGGCGAAACGCCTTACTTTACTTTATTTACTACAGCTGCAAAAGCTTCTGGGTTATTCATAGCTAAATCTGCTAAAACCTTACGATTTAATTCAATATTATTAGCTTTCATTTTACCCATAAACTGTGAGTAAGACATACCATGTTGTCTAGCTCCAGCGTTAATACGTTGAATCCATAAAGCACGGAATGTTCTCTTTTTGTTTCTACGGTCTCTGTACGAATATTGCATCGCTTTATCAACCGCATTTTTGGCTACTGTCCAAACGTTTTTACGACGTCCAAAGTATCCTTTTGCTTGTTTAAGCACCTTTTTTCTTCTGGCTCTTTTGGCAACAGAATTTACTGATCTTGGCATAATTTTAAATTTTTTTGTAGTAGGCGATCTTTTTCAGATACTTTTTTGAGCCTAACTCCAGGGTTTATATATAATTTTAACCGAACGTATTTACAATTATTTTAATCGTAATTGTTCCTTAATACTATTAACATCATTGTCATGTACTAATGTACTGTGCGTTAATGCTAACTTACGCTTTTTAGATTTCTTTGTTAAGATGTGACTCTTAAAAGCGTGCTTTCTTTTAATTTTACCAGTACCAGTAATTTTAAATCTTTTCTTGGCACTAGATTTGGTTTTCATTTTAGGCATTTTTCTTCCTAGTTTAAGTTATTTCGCTTACTATCTTTAATCTGTCTCGAAGCGTCGAGAACAGCTTTTCTTTTATTTTGATTTTTTTGGAGCAATAAACATGGTCATACGCTTACCTTCTAATTTAGGCATTTGTTCTACTTTACCTAAATCTTCTAAATCTTGCGCTAAACGCAGTAATAGAATTTGTCCTTGTTCTTTAAAAACAATAGATCGACCTTTAAAGAAAACAAACGCTTTTAATTTAGCGCCTTCTTGTAAAAATTTTTCAGCATGTTTCTTTTTAAACTCGTAATCATGATCATCTGTTTGAGGACCGAAACGAATTTCTTTTACGACAACTTTAGAAGCTTTCGCTTTTAATGCTTTTTCACGTTTCTTTTGTTCGTAAAGAAACTTTTTATAATCCATCACTTTACAAACAGGAGGATCTGCTTTTGGCGATATTTCAACAAGGTCAAGCCCTTGCTCATCAGCTATTGCTAATGCTTCTTTTGTTGGGTAGATTCCTACTTCAACATTGTCACCTACTAAACGCACTTTTTCTACCCTAATTTTAGTGTTGATTCTGTGCTGATCTTCTTGATTTACTCGACGAGGAGCTTGTCTTCTTCTACGTATTGCTATGGCCTTATAATTTTAGTTTAACTTAATTTTTTATTAAAATTTCTTTAATGTTTTATTGACTTCTTTGTTCAATATATCGGTGAATTCTTGTACAGAAATCATGCCAAGGTCTTCACCACCATGCTGACGAACTGAAATTTTACCTTCTTGTTCTTCATTTTCACCAACAATAATCATATATGGGATTTTTTTCATTTCGGCTTCCCGAATTTTTTTACCCATAGTTTCATTTCTATTATCAATTAGGGCGCGAATTTCGTCATTTTCTAGCAAATTTAAAACTTTTTTCGCGTATTTTTCATATTTCTCACTAATAGATAATACAATTACTTGATCTGGTACTAACCACAACGGGAAGTTTCCGGCAGTATGTTCAAGCAAAATAGCAACAAACCGTTCCATGCTTCCAAAAGGTGCACGGTGAATCATTACAGGTCGGTGTTGTTCATTATCACTGCCTTTGTAAGATAATTCAAAACGCTCAGGTAAGTTATAATCTACTTGAATAGTACCTAATTGCCATTGCCTACCTAAAGCATCTTTAACCATAAAATCTAATTTTGGGCCATAAAAAGCAGCTTCGCCAGTTTCAACCAC
>NZ_FOVN01000005.1:0-2500 GCF_900115185.1 Algorimicrobium echini | reverse complement strand
CATAATGAGCCTACGAGTTACCGTTGCTAGCAAGGTTAAGGACTTCAGGTCCGGATCCGTAGCGAAAGCGAGTCTGAATAGGGCGCTTTAGTTAGTAGTGGTAGACGCGAAACCGTGTGATCTACCCATGGGCAGGTTGAAGCTGTAGTAACATACAGTGGAGGACCGAACCGGTTGACGTTGAAAAGTCTTCGGATGACCTGTGGGTAGGGGTGAAAGGCCAATCAAACTCGGAAATAGCTCGTACTCCCCGAAATGCATTTAGGTGCAGCGTTGATTTATAGTTTTATAGAGGTAGAGCTACTGATTGGATGCGGGGGCTTCACCGCCTACCAATTCCTGACAAACTCCGAATGCTATATAATGATAATCAGCAGTGAGGGCATGGGTGCTAAGGTCCATGTCCGAGAGGGAAAGAACCCAGACCATCAGCTAAGGTCCCCAAATATATGTTAAGTTGAAAAAACGAGGTTGAACTGCTTAGACAGCTAGGATGTTGGCTTGGAAGCAGCCATTCATTTAAAGAGTGCGTAACAGCTCACTAGTCGAGCGGTTCGGCATGGATAATAATCGGGCATAAACATATTACCGAAGCTATGGACTTGTAAAAGTGGTAGGGGAGCATTGTAGTGTCGTCGAAGGTGAGTCGTGAGGCTTGCTGGAGAAGCTACAAAAGAAAATGTAGGCATAAGTAACGATAATGCGGGCGAGAAACCCGCACTCCGAAAGACTAAGGTTTCCTCAGCTATGCTAATCAGCTGAGGGTTAGTCGGGACCTAACGCGAACCCGAAAGGGGTAGTGGATGGACAACAGGTTAATATTCCTGTACCTGCTCACACTAAAAGTGACGGAGGCGAAAAGTTGGTGCGTACTGACGGAATAGTACGTTGAAGGAAGTGGTAACACTCCAATAGTACACTAAAGCTACGGCTGCGGTGATAATCCAGCAAATCGACTTCCAAGAAAAGCGAGTGAAGCAGCCCGTACCCTAAACCGACACAGGTAGTTGGGATGAGAATTCTAAGGAGCTCGAGAGATTCATGGTTAAGGAACTAGGCAAAATAGACGCGTAACTTCGGGAGAAGCGTCGCCCATCTTCGGATGGGCCGCAGTGAAAGAGTCCAGGCGACTGTTTATCAAAAACACAGGGCTATGCTAAATCGAAAGATGACGTATATGGCCTGACACCTGCCCGGTGCTGGAAGGTTAAGTGGAGGGTTTAGCTTCGGCGAAGATCTGAAATGAAGCCCCAGTAAACGGCGGCCGTAACTATAACGGTCCTAAGGTAGCGAAATTCCTTGTCGGGTAAGTTCCGACCTGCACGAATGGTGCAACGATCTGGACACTGTCTCAACCATGAGCTCGGTGAAATTGTAGTATCGGTGAAGATGCCGATTACCCGCTGTGGGACGAAAAGACCCCGTGCACCTTTACTATAGCTTAGTATTGGTTTTGGATAAGTAATGTGTAGGATAGGTGGGAGACTTTGAAGCGGCGTCGCTAGGCGTTGTGGAGTCATTGTTGAAATACCACCCTTTGCTTATCTAGAGTCTAACCCTTCACAAAAGGGGACAGTGCTTGGTGGGTAGTTTGACTGGGGTGGTCGCCTCCAAAAGAGTAACGGAGGCTTCTAAAGGTTCCCTCAGTACGGTTGGTAATCGTACGTAGAGTGCAATGGCATAAGGGAGCTTGACTGAGAGACATACAGGTCGATCAGGTACGAAAGTAGAGCATAGTGATCCGGTGGTTCCGCATGGAAGGGCCATCGCTCAAAGGATAAAAGGTACGCCGGGGATAACAGGCTGATCTCCCCCAAGAGCTCATATCGACGGGGGGGTTTGGCACCTCGATGTCGGCTCGTCACATCCTGGGGCTGGAGAAGGTCCCAAGGGTTGGGCTGTTCGCCCATTAAAGTGGCACGCGAGCTGGGTTCAGAACGTCGTGAGACAGTTCGGTCTCTATCTACAGTGGGCGTTAGAAATTTGAGTGGATCTGACTCTAGTACGAGAGGACCGAGTTGGACAAACCTCTGGTGTATCTGTTGTTCCGCCAGGAGCATTGCAGAGTAGCTACGTTTGGAAGGGATAAGCGCTGAAAGCATATAAGCGCGAAACCCACCACAAGATGAGATTTCTTTAAAGGGTCGTGGGAGATGACCACGTTGATAGGCTATAGGTGTAAAGGCAGTAATGTCATAGCCGAGTAGTACTAATAACCCATAGGCTTATTGTACGCCTGTTTTTTTAAATCAGTTTACAACACATTCATGTAATTTTTTCAATATGTTAAGATATTTGTTCCGAATTGTTCGGAACGCTGAAAGTAATACCTTAAAACCGTATTACTGCAGCTATAACTTAAGGTGGTTATAGCGACGGGGCTCACCTCTTACCATTCCGAACAGAGTAGTTAAGCCCGTTAGCGCCGATGGTACTGCATCTCGTGGGAGAGTAGGTCGCCGCCTTTTTTAAGAATCCCGATTCAATACTTGAATCGGGA
>NZ_FOVN01000023.1 GCF_900115185.1 Algorimicrobium echini | reverse complement strand
TTTACCATTTTTTTTACTACTTTTAATCTGAAACTTTAAACCGAAACATAAGTGTCCTTTAGTGCGCTACTTTCCATAGCCGCCGGACGTTGTGCGTAATTTGACGAATCTACGTCTTTTTAGGAAAAATACTATGAAAAGGGTCATAGAATAATATATAAATAACACCTAAATTTCCGATAAAGAAAAATATTCTTGGTGCTTTATTTCCTACTTTATTAGTGTATAACCCAAGTTCACCAAATTGAGGTAATTGTTCGTGTGAAATATGAGAAACACCGAATATTTTTTTAACAATATCAAGTAGTTTCCTATTTGGATTTATCACCTTTAAATGTTCAGTGTAATGGGAATTATTAATTGAATCGTCTAATGTTTTAGTGCAAAGCGCTTTTATCTTATCAAAGTATATGTTATAATCCGATTTTTTTGGACTTTTTTCGCAGGTAAAACTATGAAATTCACTATGATGAAATGAATAATCTAAATCATCATCAATATTTAAGTAATCGTACGCAATTGTGGGTGTAAAGTCGAGATTTAATTTATAAACTTTCTGACCTAATCTAAACTTGAAATCAAATTCTTCTTCTTCGAATTCAATAAAATCATTGATTTGCTCAAAAAAATCCATTTATTTTTTCAATCGACTTGTATAATAACTGTATATATCATTAACAGTTATTTCTTTTGTAGACCTTTCGATAGGAGACAAACCTTTTCTTGCATTATTCCAAGGGTCTTCTTTATGTGTTAAGAATACTAACTTTTCATCAGTCATAACACCATAATTATCTAAAACTGCATAAAGAAGTTTTTCTTGCTTTTTAGTCAATTTTAAACTATCAAGTGTAGAATTTAATTCTTCTAAAAGTTTTTCATCAGTGTACTGAAAAGCAAAATTTTGATTTCTAAAAAATTTTGGTTTTAGAGTATCATAAACTGACCTATAAACAGGGCCATTAACCCAAGCTTCAGGTAACTCGCTAAAAAGAGTATCTTTTTCAAAGTTTACAATATGCCACGACTGAACGTAATAAAGCAACTTCTGCAACTTTAAAGGATTGATTGACATTCCTTTACTTTGACAATAAAGAATGACAAATTTTGATATTGATTTTAAACTTTTAGATTTCATATAACGGTTAATCGAGTGCAAAGATATAAAAACTACGCACAACAATGTATATAAAAAATAGCTAATTCCGTGCCAAACATTAAATTAAGTTTATTTAAATAGTTATATTTAATCCGAAAATTAGTGTATTTAACACGCTACTTTTCATATCCTAACCGTTGTGCTTCATTATGACCAACCAATAACCAATGATAAAATTTTTTAGAAAAATCAGACAAAACTTACTCTCTGAAGGTAAAACTGGAAAG
>NZ_FOVN01000022.1 GCF_900115185.1 Algorimicrobium echini | reverse complement strand
AGTTTAAAAGGTTCTGAATACCGTCTAATTACTTTGTCATTTTTGTACATAATGTTTAAAATTATGTAGCCTTTATTCAGGACGGGTCAAGCTTGTTGCCAACGTTTGTGTATATGGTTTGTTGCGTGTTTTAAGCACCTAAGTTAGTAAATAATTACCAACCAAGAAAGTTCGCGAGGACTTTCGTAAGTAGGCTAGAATTAGCAATAAATTATATACGGTGTTCTACACAGTAGTTTTTTCGGAATTTGTATTATTTGCCTAAATACTGTTTTCAGTTTTCCACGTGTGAGTGAATTCGGTCAACGTTTTATTTAACAATATCTTTCAATTCTGTTTTAATGAGAAATTTTAAAACTTACTAGTTTAAATAAGATTAATTAATACCTATATTTAGTTTTCATAATATTTTAGTTCTACATCTATAATTAAATCTCTGTAGTAATTCTTTTTAATTCCTTTCATATTTGCGAAAGTTTCTCCACCCAAAGTCCTATAATAGGTAGATGCTTTTTTAACATATGACTCAAGTAACATTGGTGTAATTACATAAAAAGCGCCTGCCTTTGGTTGAGTTAAACTTGGATTTATGGATTGTAACCCTATATATAAACCTTCCTTTGGAAATTTAATATTGTAATTTTTTAAATCCACCTCAAAAGGATGCTTTTTGTTTTTGTCTTCTGGTTTAATAATAATATCGCTCTCCAACAAAACTAAATCTTTTGGTTTTTTGCTAATGGAATCTACATAATAAAAATTTAACCTATAATGCACTGGTAGTTTTTGACCATAATCACTTTCATAGTTTCTAAAATAAAATGTAACGTTAAGTAACTTGCCAGACGTATTCTTATCATTATTTACAAGCTTAATAACTTCTTCGTTATACTTTATATTATGGCCTATTAACTTTTTACCTTTGGACTTTATTTTATAAGTTCCTTTTGATAATTTTTTAGAGGATTTTATAAGAACTTCGTTTAGAAGCTGTAAATCTTCTTTTAAAAAGAACGTATATATACTATCTTTTTTTGTGTGGTTTATAACTTTTTTTTGAGTTTTATAACCAACATAAGATGCCATTAAAGTGTCACTGTTTAAGCTGTTTTTATTATTAATTAGAAAAGCTCCTTTAAAATTTGTTGCTACACCTATTTGTTCCGATTTTAATATAACATTAGCATATACTATTGGTTCTTTAGAAACCGAATCTAAAACAACACCATTTACTTGAGCATTTAAAATATTAGTGAAAAATAATATAAAGCAGAATCTATTCATTAATGATTGCGTTTGAGTGAGTTTTGCTATTGTGTAGAACGGTAAGTGTATGAAATGGGCGAGTTTGCGTCCGAGGATTTTCCGCAGGAAAATCGGAAGGTAGCAAACGCACATTTACACTTGATTAGGGAC
>NZ_FOVN01000004.1:177416-290187 GCF_900115185.1 Algorimicrobium echini | reverse complement strand
CTTGTAATAACACCTCTAGTGTATCACAAACCATTACAGTGGCTGATACTACAGCGCCTGTGGCTCCTGCTGCTCCTGCTGATGTAACGGCACAGTGTGTAACAGAGTTACCAGCTGCTATCGATTTAACAGCTACTGATAATTGTGCTGGTGATATTGTTGCTTCGCCTGTGGATACCACTGATGATTCGGATCCTTGTAATGTTATTGTAACGCGTACTTGGACATTTACCGATGCTTGTAATAACACCTCTAGTGTATCACAAACCATTACAGTGGCTGATACTACAGCGCCTGTGGCGACTAATGATTTAACCGATATATTCGTATCGTGCAGTCAAGTACCTGAACCTCCAGTTTTAGTCTTTGACGATTGTTCGAGTGATGTAACCATAGTTAACTTTGAAGAAGTAAACACGTCAGATGGTTCTGAAACAGATTATGAAATTATTTGGAATTGGACAGTTGTAGATACCTGTGGAAACGAAGCTCAATTAAGTCAAGCAGTATTTGTGACAAATGAAAACACAATAACAACTGTAAGTGATGATCGTTGTATTGATGATGGTATTATTGATTTATTTGATTATTATAATGGATCAAATACCTCTGGCACCTGGATGTCAGTTTCTAACAATGTAATATTGGACGGTAGCTTCTTTGACCCGTTAACAGTTGATTTGGGTGACTACATTTTTAGTTATACGGCTATGGACAATGGCTGTTCTAACACTACTGAAGTAACCCTAAATATTAACGCTGATTGTATTGTATTAGCTCCTGAACCTTGCGACAGAGAAAATATAGTCGTTTCAACAGCTATCACACCAAACGGTGATCAATGGAATGAGAATTTCGAAATATCAGGCGTTAATGGTTGTGGATATGCATATGATGTTCAAATCTTTAATAGATGGGGCGCAATCATATACAAAGCAAATAACTATCAAAACAATTGGAACGGTTCAGCACACCAATCCTCTATAGGTGGTGCTGATAAAGTACCAACTGGAACATATTATTATATCATTAACGTACGAAATAGTGGATTTAAACCATTAACAGGTTACTTCTACGTAGGAACCAAATAAAAATTTAACCTATGAAACTTATAAAACAGTATATAATTGCATTTGCATTATTAAGTTGTACGGTTGGAATTGCACAACAATTACCACAGTTTACGCAGTATATGTACAATACCATATCTATAAACCCTGCATATGCAGGAAGTAGAGAAACTTTAAGTGTTGTTGGTTTACATAGAAGTCAATGGGTTGGCTTTGATGGTGGACCAATTACACAAACCTTATCAGTACATTCCCCTTTAAGAAATGATAAAATTGGTTTAGGACTATCTTTTATTAATGATAAATTAGGGGATGAACGTTTCTCGTATCTATACGGTGATTTTTCATATACAATTCAAACAGGTCAAAAAACTGAATTAGCATTTGGTGTAAAAGCTGGTTTTACAAGCTATACATTAGATAGAAATGCTGCTGATATTTCTGGAAATGACCCAAGTATTTATGGTATTGACGATCGTTGGTCTCCAAATATTGGTGCTGGTATTTATTGGCATTCTGCTAAATGGTATTTAGGTTTGTCAACGCCACGAATTCTTACAAATGATTATAATGATGAAAATGGGGTTGGCCAAGATTATGCTGCTTTAGAACGTGTTAGTTATTATTTTACGGGTGGTTACGTATTCACCTTAAGTGAAAACACGAAATTAAAACCTGCATTCCTTTTAAAGGCAACCAATGGTGCACCACTCTCTTTTGATATTACTGCCAATTTCTTATTCTATGAGAAATTTTGGGCTGGTGGAGGTTACCGAATTGATAACCAAACATCAGCATTAGCTGGGATTGTAGATTTTCAAGTATCAAAACAATTACGTATTGGTTACGCATATGAATACCCATTATCTGACTTAATTGACTATACGGGAGGTACCCATGAAATATTAGTCATGTTTGAATTATTTAAAACAAAACGAATTAAATCACCTAGATACTTCTAAAATATAATCGTATGAAAACTAAAATTATATTCACATTTATTGCATTAAGTAGTACGTTACTATTTTCGCAAAAAAAAGTAGCTGACATATTTTTCGAAAATTACTCGTATGTTAAAGCTGCAGAATTATATGAAGAGACTGTAAAAAAAGGTGATAGCAGCGAGCATGTGTTAACACGTTTGGGCGATAGTTACTATAACAATTCTGATACGGAATCTGCTGCAATATGGTATAAATTAGCCTTAAATAAATACAAAAAAGTTAATCCTGAATATATCTACAAATACATCCAAACGCAGCGTAGTTTAGGTAATTATGAAGAAGCTGATAATTGGTTAGTTAAATTTAAAACCATTCAGAATGATGATAGACGTGCCGATGAACTTGACGGAAGTAATATAGCTCTTTATGAATCTTTAAAATCCAAACAAGGGGTAGAAGTTAAAATTAAAAACCTTGATATAAATTCAAAATATTCTGATTTTGGTGCTTTTGTTTACAATAACAACATGTACTTTGCTTCTGCTAGAAATACCGATAATGAGATTTACAAATGGAATAACGAACCATATTTAGATATCTATTCTGCAGAAGTCAGCAATAGCGAAAATAATATTGACAGCATTTCAAATCCAACTAGTATAAATATTAAAGAAAAAGATCGAGATGATGTTCATGAAGCTAGTGTAGCTATAACCAATGATGGTAATACGATGTATTTTACTCGGGATAATGTAAATAAGAAGAATAAACCGGTATATGATAAAAAAGGGACATCACATCTTAAAATTTATAAAGCAACAAAAGCTCAAGATGGTAGTTGGGATCAGGTTGTAGAACTACCTTTTAATGATGATATCTATTCAACGGGTCACCCAACTTTAAGTCCTGATAATAAAATACTTTATTTTGTTTCTGATCGTGAAGGAGGCTTTGGACAAACTGATATTTATCAAGTTGCTATCCGAGGTGATTCTTATGATGCACCCGTAAATTTAGGTCCAAAAGTAAATACTGAAGGACGCGAAATGTTTCCTTTTGTAGCTAAAGATAGTACACTCTATTTTTCTTCTGATGGTTATTTAAATCTTGGCTTATTAGATATTTTTAAAACAAATATTTTAAAAGATGAAGAGGCAGAAGTTGAAAACATGGGAGCACCTTACAACAGCGGATTTGATGATTTTGCATACTTTGTAGATAGTGATACGCAAAAAGGATATTTCTCTTCTAACCGCGCAGACGGAAAAGGCGGTGATGATATTTATGGCTTTACGGCACAACCATGTAAACAAATGATTACAGGAACTGTTAGAGATAGTAAATTACTAACACCAATTCCAATGGCAACCGTACAATTAATTGATGAGTCTGGTAAAATTGTTAAAGAGGTAACGAGTGATGAAAATGGCCTTTACGAAATGGAAGCTGACTGTAGTCAAAAGTATAAAGTGCTAGGAATGAAAGCAGATTACAAAGACGATTTACAGGATGTTGAAACAACAGATGTTACAGGTGAGGAACACGTAGTGGACTTGAATTTAATTCCGTTAATTAATGATAATGAAATTGTCATTAACCCAATTTTCTTTGATTTTGATAAATGGGGAATTAGAGCAGATGCAGCTTATGAGTTAGAAAACATTGTTTCTGTTATGCGAGCTCACCCAAATATGGTTATTAAAATTGAATCTCACACAGATAGTCGTGGTGGTGACAATTATAACCTAAAACTCTCGGACAGACGCGCTAAATCTACTCAAGAATATTTATACTCAAGAGGTATTTCTAACGAACGTATAGAAAGTGCTATTGGTTATGGCGAAACAAGACTAGTAAACAAATGCTCTAATGGCGTAAAATGTACTGCTGAAGAACACCAGGAAAACAGACGTTCAAAATTTATTATCCTTAAAGATTCAGAATAACGAAATTTATATTTAATTAAAATACGTAGTTAATAAAGATTAGCGAATTGATTTAATATGCTTACACATCATTAAAACCTTCCTAACAATAATCTTATTAACTCAAAAGCCACTCCATTTGGAGTGGCTTTTAAATTTTCAAATAGATATGATTTAATGAGTTAATTAGAGTAAATTTATCTCCTAAAAAAAAAATCTCAATCTACTTATAATTCTAATGAAACATAATTTAGTACGCGCATTTCTTGTATTCTGTATTTACTATTCAGCTCAAGCACAAACAACTTCGGCTAGTGTTGAAAAATCTGTTTTTGGTATACAAACTGGTTTCTTGGGCATCTGGGCTAACCATGAAGCTAGGTTAAGTAATAGTATAGCATTAAGAACTGAAATAGGTTTGGATGCCGGTATTTTTGATGGTGCTAATTATTCTAAAACGGGATATTTTCTAGTTCCTGCCATCACTTTAGAACCACGTTGGTATTATAATCTAAATAAGCGTGTTAAAAAGTCCCGAAATATTTCAGGTAACAGCGGAAATTTCATTGCTTTAAAAACAACTTACCATCCCGACCTAATTGTTGCTTCTAACTATGACAATGTCAATTTTATAAGTGATTTTTCTATTGTCCCAACTTGGGGAATTAGACGTCAAATTGGAAAACATTTTAATTATGAAACCGGAATTGGTATTGGTTATATTCATTTTTTTAATCCTACAAACATCTCTTTTGATAATGAAGCCGATCTAGCACTTAACCTTCATTTACGTCTAGGCTATCGTTTTTAAAGTAAAGAATCTATAGCAAACAAAAAACTACCAACTTGGTAACCCAAGTGGTAGTTTTTTTTATAAAAATAATCTAAATAAATTCTTATTTATTTCTTTACAAATATGTTTGTATAATACCAATCGCCTTCAGCGTTTTGATCTGCTGATAGGTCAAAATCTGTAAAATCTCCCTCTATATTTGCTTTATGACTTGCACTATTTAACCAAGCGTTTACAACCGTTTGAGCGGAAGTAAAACCATAAGCAACGTTTTCTGATACATCACGTGCACCCAAACTACTCTCTAAAAATGCTTTACGTTGGTAAAAATTATCATGAGATACATTATTATACGTAATCATGTATTCTGTATGATTATAAGCTTGTGCTTTAATAATCCCTACATTATCCAAGGGATTTAATCCTTTAGATAAACGGTAATCATTAATTAATTCCATAATCTCAATTTCAATGGTTTTGGTTTCTGGAACAACTAAATTCTCTGTATTAATTTCTGCTGCTTTGTCCTCTATTGGATCTGAAGAACAAGAAGTCATAAACATGACTAATAATACCATGACTGGTAGTAAAGTAAACTTTTTCATTGTAGGTTATTTAGATTTGGGATTATAAAAATAGAATCCTTTTTCTAAACAACTGTTAACAAAATGTTAAAATCGATGAAAAACGTGCTTTTAATCGGTTTTTAATGTTTTTAATCGATGAAATACATTTTGAAGGTGTGTATTTATGCATTTCATCGTCAATATCATGGTGATAATCGATTTTTAATCCAATTATATGTTGCATCTAACTGATAATGAATCCGATCATGTAATCTATTTGGGCGTCCTTGCCAAAACTCTATAGAAACTGGTCTGACTAAATATCCACCCCAAAAATCGGGTCTTGGTATTTCTTTACCTTCATATTGTATTTCCAAATTCCGTAAATCTGTCTCCAATTGTTTTCTATCTTTAACAACAGAACTTTGATTTGATGCAATAGCTCCCAATTGACTTCCTCTTGGCCTTGATTCAAAATAACCATCACTTAAATTTTCGGCTAATTTTTCTGCAGTGCCTTTAATAATAATTTGACGCTCTGCGCCATGCCAAAAAAATGACAAACAGACATTAGGGTTTTTAGCTATAGCTTGACCTTTTTCACTTTCATAATTGGTAAAAAAAATAAAACCTTCATAGGTAAAACGTTTTAATAGCACCACGCGATTTTTTGGAAATCCATCTAAGCCTATAGTTGAAATGGTCATGGCGTTGGTTTCGTCTTCTTCAAAATACGTGTCTACCTCGTGAAACCATTTTTTAAAAAGCTCTAAAGGGTTTTCGGGTGTATCCTCTAATAAAAGTTCCCCTTTATTGTAGGTTTTTCTGTAATTACTTAAGTCTCTGTCCATTGAGATTGTCATTATTTTTTTATTACATTTGTGTGTAATATATGCATAATTCGCCCTAAATTTAAGCATTATTTGACAGAATGAAATTTGAAAATAGTATTTATTTCACCCAATTAAAACATCATAAAGTAGTGTTCCCTTTTGGCACTTATTACCTTTTTGATAATTATATAATTGCTGAACACACCGAAGAAATTCATTTCGATTGGCCAAAAATTAAAGAAATATCAGATTATTTGATTGATTTTTATGGACCACATTTAAAAATAGGACACATTACAAATCGTATAAACCACTACTCCATAGATCCTAATTTATGGCATAAATTTAATAAGGAATACGGGTTTGTTATTGCATCTGCTATTGTAATCTACGATGACTTTGGCTATCGAAATGCAACATTAGAGAAGCAGTTTTCTACCAATAGTATTAAACGCTGCTCCAGTCTTGAAGAAGCTATTTTTTGGATGCAAAATTTAAAAGAGTTTAAAACGTAATTTCTTTACCATCTCTAGCTAGTTCTACAGATTTAAATATCGTTTCAGCTTCAGATTTAAACTCTTTTAAATTATCGTAGCGCGTGGAATAATGTCCTAAAAGCAACATACCAACTTCTGCCTGTTTAGCAATTCTAGCAGCTTGCTTGGCCGTACTATGCTTGGTTGGTGCAGCTAATTTTTCATGTTTTTCTAAAAATGTGGATTCATGATATAGTAAATCAACATGTTTTATTACTGGTATAATGGCTTCAGAATAAGCAGTGTCACTACAGAACGCATAGCTTTTAGGTTTACTTGGATCTTTTGTAACTTGATGATTAGGAATTTTAACACCTTGTTTATTTTCTACATCAAAACCTTGTTTAATTTTTCGGTAGTAAGCGACATCAATATCCGCATTTAAAACCGCATTCATATCTAGATTACGATCTCCTGGTTTTTCCTTAAATAAAAAACCATTGGTATAAACTCGATGATCTAAAGGTATGGTGTAGACTTCCACTTTTTCATCTTCAAAAATAAGCTCGGAATGTTTTGATGTTAGTTCATGGAAAATGAGTGGATAATTTGTCCATGACTCTGACAACTTCATTTGAAGTGTTATAATATCTTTTAAGCCTTTTGGTCCGTATATATGTAGTTCCGTTTCACGTGTTAAAAGTCGAAAAGTAGAAATTAATCCAACAAGTCCAAAAAAATGATCACCATGTAAATGCGAAATAAAAATATGTTTTATTCTGGCAAACTTAATTTTGTTCCGTCGTAATTCTACTTGTGTTCCTTCACCACAATCTATAAGAAACAAATGATTGTTTATTTCAAGAACTTGAGACGTTGGATTGGTATCCGTTCTTGGTGTGGCACTAAAACAGCCTAAAATGGTAAGCTTCATTTTTGTTATTTGTCGTTAAGTTGTTAAGTCTTTTAAGAGTTCAGACAGCTTAACTCCATACGACATAACAACAAACTTTTTTATAAACCTAAATCACGTTCCATTTCTTCCATTTCGATAATATCATGCGCTTCTTTAACGGTAGGAACTACTACCAATTCGTCTGGCATTTCATCTAAATTTGCTTGATTCGTAACAATAACAAAGGATTGTTTTGCTTTTCTATGCTTATTAGATAGTTGAAGAAATTCTACAATATCTTGTAATGTAACCGGCTTTAAAGAACTTAAATTAACGATAATATTATCGTTTTTAAAGCGTTCGTAAAGTACATCAATTTTTTTTACTAGTTCTATTACCGAAGCTTTCTCTTGGGTAATAATGGTTGTGTTTTCTTCTTTATTAAAAATCATACATTTATTGTTTTATTTTGGATGCTAGTAAATAAATAATTGCCATTCTTACTGCTACACCATTTTCAACTTGATTTAAAATAATGGCCTGGTTAGAATCTGCCACTTCACTGGTAATTTCTACACCGCGATTTATAGGTCCAGGGTGCATAATAGTAATTTCCTTTTTTAAACTATTAAGAACATCCATAGTTACGCCATATTGTTGGGTATACTCTCTAGTTGATGGAAAATAATTAACTTCCATCCGTTCATTCTGAACACGTAGCATATTAGCAACATCACACCAATTTAAAGCTTTCAATAAATTGGTTTCTACTTTTACACCTAATTTATCAATATATTTTGGCAGGAGTGTTTTTGGACCGCAAACCATAACTTCTGCACCTTGTAATTGTAAAGCAAAAATATTTGATAAAGCTACACGGCTGTGTAAAATATCGCCAACAATAACCACTTTTTTCCCCTTTACTTCACCCAGCCGTTCTCGTATGGAATAAGAATCTAATAAGGCTTGGGTTGGGTGTTCATGTGCTCCATCGCCTGCATTAATAATACGTGCATTAACGTGTTGCGATAGAAATACGCTTGCGCCAGGATTGGGATGGCGCATAACAACCATATCCACTTTCATGGATAATATGTTGTTCACGGTATCTATTAATGTTTCGCCTTTTTTTACTGATGATTGTGAGGCTGAAAAATTTATTACATCAGCAGACAATCGTTTCTCTGCTAATTCAAACGATAATTTAGTTCGGGTAGAGTTTTCAAAAAATAAGTTAGCAATTGTAATATCTCTTAGCGAAGGTACTTTTTTAATTGGTCTGTTTATCACTTCCTTAAAGTGATCGGCCGTTTCAAAAATAAGCTTGATATCGTCTTTATTAAGATATTTTATTCCTAATAAATGGTTGACACTTAATTCGCTCATACTCTTTTAGTTTTCAGTAGCAATTTACAGTTATCTAATCTGTGTGCTTTTCTCTTAATTCTGTTCTCTTTTCTAGTTATTTACCAAGTATACAGCATCTTCTCCTTCATTTTCTACCCAATTCACTTTCACGCGTTCGTTATTTATAGCATCAACTTGCCGACCTTTATAATTAGGTTGAATGGGCAAATGCCTACTAAAGCGCCTGTCTATTAATGTTAAAAGCTCAATTTCATGAGGTCTGCCAAAAGATTGTATAGCTGTTAGCGCCGAACGAATGCTTCGTCCAGTATATAATACATCATCTATAAAAACAATTTTCTTGTCTTCAACTAAAAAATTAATTTCGGTGGTATTGGCTTCAAGGGTTTTTTCGCCGCGTCTAAAATCGTCTCTAAAAAAGGTAATATCTAAAAGCCCTAATTGGACATTTTTAATTTTATAGTCATCTTTTAACATGGCTGCTAAACGGTTAGCAAGGAATTTACCTCTTGGTTGAATACCAATTAAGACGGTATTCGTAAAGTCGTTATGATTTTCAATAAGTTGGCAAGCCAATCGATGAAGAATGATGTTAATTTCTTTGGCGTTAAGTAACACTTTTTGACTCATAGACTATTCAGACATATTTGCTAAACAAAGTTACACTAAAAATATTGCTTGTACAACGCTTTTATGCTTCAAAGCATTTGGAGTTTGAATAGTATTGTTACTATTTTTAGAGTTATTCTATATTTAAAAAGAAAAAATAAACGTACAAAAAAAGCCTTCAATAAATTGAAGGCTTTTGAGTATTATAATAGAATGGGGAAATTATTTTCCTTCCATTTTATCTTTAAGAGCTTGTAATGCATCATTAGCATCACCTAAAGTAGGCTTAACTTCTGCGGCAGCATTTGCGGCAGCAGCTGCTTTTACATTGGCAGCTTCTTCTTCTCTGAAGATTGCTGTATGAGATGCCACAACACGTTTGAACTCTTTATTAAATTCAATGATTTTGAATTCAGCCTCTTCGCCTTTTTTCAATTTCTTGCCATCTTCTTTTTCAAGGTGACGAGACGGTACGAATGCTACAATATCTTCATTAAAATCAATAGTTGCACCTTTGTCAACGATTTCAGTTAATTCAGCTTTGTGAACAGTTCCTACAGCGAATTCTGTTTCATATTTATCCCAAGGGTTATCTGTAGTTTGTTTGTGTCCTAAACTTAATTTACGACCTTCAACATCTAATTCAAGAACAACAACATCTAATGTATCACCTACATTACAGAACTCACTAGGATGCTTGATTTTTTTAGTCCAAGATAAATCAGAGATATAAATTAAACCATCAATACCTTCTTCTAGTTCAACAAACACACCAAAGTTTGTAAAGTTACGTACAATACCTGAATGCTTAGAGCCTACAGGATATTTTTTAGTAATATCTGTCCAAGGGTCTGGTGTTAATTGCTTAATTCCAAGAGACATTTTACGCTCTTCTCTATCTAACGTTAGGATAACGGCATCAACCTCATCTCCTACTGAAACGAAATCTTGTGCTGAACGTAAGTGGGTTGACCAAGACATTTCTGAAACGTGAATTAATCCTTCAACGCCATCTGCTACTTCAATAAATGCACCATAATCTGCAATAACAACTACTTTACCTTTCACCTTGTCACCAACGCTTACCTCTTCACCTAAAGCATCCCATGGGTGTTTAGATAATTGCTTAAGACCTAATTGGATTCTAGATTTGTTTTCATCAAAATCAAGAATTACAACATTTAATTTCTGATCTAACTCAACAATTTCATTTGGATGGTTAATACGAGACCAAGAAAGATCTGTAATGTGAACTAAACCGTCAACACCACCAAGATCAATAAAGACACCATAAGATGTAATGTTCTTAACAATACCTTCTAATACTTGTCCTTTTTCTAATTGACCAATAATTTCTTTCTTCTGCTCTTCAATATCAGCCTCAATAAGAGCTTTATGAGAAACAACAACGTTTTTAAATTCGTGGTTGATTTTAACAACTTTGAATTCCATTGTTTTATTAACATACTGATCGTAATCGCGAATTGGCTTCACATCAATTTGAGAACCTGGTAAGAATGCTTCGATACCGAAAACATCTACAATCATACCACCTTTAGTTCTGCACTTAACAAAACCATTAACGATTTCACCTGTTTCATGAGCTGCATTAACGCGATCCCACGCTTTAATTACACGTGCTTTTCTGTGAGATAATACTAATTGTCCTGTTGCGTCTTCACGAACATCAATTAATACTTCTACTTTATCACCAACTTTTAAGTTAGGATTGTAACGGAATTCGTTTAATGAAATAACACCTTCAGATTTTGCGTTGATGTCAATAATGGCATCACGATCTGAAATGTGGATAACTTCACCTTCAACAACCTCATCATCTAAAGTGTCTACGAAATTTTCTGCTACTAATTTTTCAAATTCTTTTAATTGAGAATCTTCAACCTCATCAATACCCTCTTGGTAATTATGCCAGTTAAAATCTTTTAAGAATTTTTCAGGGTTTGCTTGTGCTTCAGATACAACTGGAGCTTCTGCAGTTTTTACTTCTGTTGCTTCCGTTGCTTCAACTTCTGCTTGTTTTGCTTTTTCAGCCATTTAATATAAGTTAATACAATGCGTTTAGAAATTTCCAACTTCGCGAAAACGCAAGCGCATTGTGTTTTGTATTCTGTGTTATTTTAGAAATTTTAGGCGACTAACACACAGAAGGATTATTGTTTTTTTTAGTTTATTCCTTTTATTTTCTAACACGTCGCTAAAAGGAGTGCAAAAATACTATATTTTCTGCAATTAAACAATAAGTAATTTTCTAAAAATTAAAGATTTAGTTATTTTCTTGAATCGCTACTTCTGCTAGTTTCACGATTTTTTGAAATTGTTGATCCAAAGACATATGAGAATTATCTATTTCAATAGCATCAGCTGCTTTTATTAATGGCGAATCTTCTCGGTTAGAATCAATATAATCCCGCTCTTGAATATTATGGAGTACATCATTATAGGTTACCGTATCACCACGACTAGTTAGTTCATCAAAACGACGAGTAGCACGTGTTTCCGCAGAGGCTGTCATAAATATTTTGAGTTCTGCTTGAGGAAATACCACAGTTCCAATATCACGACCATCCATAACCACACCTTTTTCAGCACCCATTTTTTGTTGCTGTTTTACTAATTGATAACGGACTTCTGGGATAGCGGCAACTTGACTCACAAAATTAGAAACTTCTAACGTGCGTATGGCTTTTTCTATATTTTCACCATTTAGATATACATCAGCAACATTTGTGGTTTCATTTAGTTTGAAATAAATAACTACATCATGGAGTTTAGAAACCAAACCAACAACATCAAATTGGGTAGAATCAATAAAACCATATTTCATGGCATAGTAAGTTACTGCACGATACATAGCACCAGAATCCACATATATATATCCTAAATGTTTGGCTAATTGTTTGGCAACGGTACTTTTGCCTGTTGAAGAAAAACCGTCTATAGCAATCGTTATTTTTTGCATTTATCTTAAATCTAATTGCATGCCGAAAAAATTGGCATTGGATGCGCTTGTATAGCGAACATGCGTAAAACTAAATCTAAATTTATTTAATTTTAGTCCAATTCCAGCAGAAATACCAGAAAAATTTCGTTGATCTACAATACGGAGCTCCTCTCCTTTTCTGAAATTATATCCAACGCGAATATTAAATGCTCCTTCTGGAAAAATTTCTGCACCCACGATAGTATGTCGAATTACATTTCCAAAAAAACCAACTTTTTCTTGAGTTTGATTTCCTTCTAAATCGGTTTCTGCACGAGCTGGATTAGAAACACCAATTGGCCATTTCTGTAAATTTTCAAATGTTAAATGCCATCGTAGCGGTACGTTCTCTAATGTTTGCGACATACCAAAGGCAACTTCAAACGGTAGCGGCTCATTTTGCCCAGCGTAAGTGGTTATTTGCAACCCTAAATTACGAACCACTAATGTGGCTTGAAATTCAATATCTTCATTTACATACATTAAACCAGCATCTAAAGCAGCTCCAAAGGAGTTGTATTGTTCTAATTTGGATGTAATTAATTTAATGGTTCCACCTAAATAGAAATCGGAATAACCAATTTGTCTGGAGTGTCCGAAAGAGATGGCCGCTTCATTTCCACTAAACGAGCCTGTGGAATTTCCTTGCTCGTCATAGCCATCAAAACTTCCATAATTTATATAAGTAACACCTCCAAAAAAGGTAAGTGTACGTCTATCCCAAGTATAACCATATGCAGCTGTTCCGTAGCTGATGCCTCCTAGATAGCTTGAATAATTAAGCGCTAATTGATTATCCATTTCATCATTTATGGCGGAAGGATTGGTTAATGCTTGTGAAACATCATAATCCAAATTGGTAAAAACTTTACCACCCAAAGCAGCTTGACGTGGTGAGGAAATTAAATTTAAAAACTGATAGGTAGACTCACCACCAACTTGCGCAATAGCAGAAAGGCCTAAAAGCAAACAAAAAAGAGTGGTAATATTCTTTAACATATAAGGTTACAACGAAAAGTAAGTCTAACTATAAACGGCTGCAAGTATAATTTATTTTTGCATCATAAAAAAACCTCGAAAATAATTTCGAGGTTTTAATCTATGTAATGTCACTTTTTACAGTTTTTTGGCATTCTTCACCTTCTGATTAGTGAGTGCTAACTTAATAACATCGCTCATTTCAGACACATAATGAAAGGTTAAACCTTTTAAATACTCTGGTTTAATTTCTTCAATATCTCTTCGGTTTTCTTCACACAATAAAATTTCTTTTATACGCGCACGTTTTGCAGCAAGAATTTTCTCCTTAATACCACCTACTGGTAATACTTTACCGCGAAGCGTAATTTCGCCTGTCATGGCTAAACTATTTTTTACTTTTTTCTGCGTAAATAAAGACACTAATGAAGTTAACATCGTAACACCAGCACTTGGACCATCTTTAGGTGTTGCGCCTTCAGGTACGTGAATATGCACATTATACTTATCAAAAACTTCGGGATCTAAACCTAATTCGTCTGCATTAGATTTGATATACTCCATGGCTATCGTAGCTGACTCCTTCATTACTTTACCTAAATTACCTGTAACAGTTAAGTTTCCTTTTCCTTTAGATAAAATAGATTCAATAAATAAAATATCACCTCCTACGCGTGTCCAAGCCAAACCTGTTACAACACCTGCAACGTTATTATTCTCATACTTATCGCGTTCCAATTTAGGACCTCCAAGAACTTCAACAATATCGGCATTAGAAATTTTCACATTGTAGGTTTCTTCCATAGCAATGTTTTTGGCTGCATAACGCACCATTTTGGCTAATTGCTTTTCTAAACCACGAACACCAGACTCTCGGGTATAACCTTCAACAATTTTCTCTAATTGCGGCTTGGCTATTTTAAGATGTTTTTCAGTTAAACCATGCTCCTTTAATTGTTTTGGTAATAAATGGCGTTTTGCTATTTCTACTTTTTCTTCAATGGTATAACCTGTTACATTTATAATCTCCATTCTATCCAATAAAGCTGGCTGAATGGTAGATAAACTATTGGATGTTGCTATAAACATAACTTTAGACAAATCGAAGCCCATTTCTAAAAAGTTATCATGGAACTCGCTATTTTGTTCAGGGTCTAAGACTTCTAACATGGCTGATGACGGATCGCCTTGATTCGAATTAGACAATTTATCAATTTCATCTAATACAAAAACGGGATTGGATGTTCCTGCTTTCTTTAAGTTCTGTAAAATACGGCCTGGCATGGCGCCTATATAGGTTTTACGATGGCCTCGTATTTCTGCTTCATCCCGTAAACCACCTAAAGACATACGTACATATTCACGACCTAAAGCTTCTGCTACCGACTTACCTAAAGATGTTTTACCAACTCCTGGAGGTCCATACAGACAAAGGATTGGCGATTTCATATCGCCTCGTAATTTTACAACGGCTAGATGTTCAATAATTCGGCGTTTTACATCTTCTAAACCATAATGATCACGATCTAGAATACGTTGGGCACGCTTTAAGTCGAATTTATCTTTACTAAATTTATTCCAAGGTAAATCCAAAAATAAATCCAAATAATTGCGTTGAATAGAATACTCTGCAACTTGCGGATTCATGCGTTGCATTTTAGCCAATTCTTTTTCAAAGTGTTTGGCTTCTTTTTTTCCCCATTTCATTTTTTTGGAACGCTTACGCATTTCCTCTAACTCTTCATCATGACTTACACCACCTAATTCTTCCTGAATGGTTTTCATTTGCTGATGTAAGAAATATTCACGCTGTTGTTGGTTCATATCACTTTGAACCTTGGATTGAATATCATTTTTAAGTTCCAATTTCTGAAACTCCATATTCATATACTTCAACGTTTCAAGCGCACGATCTTTTAAATCGTTTGTTTCTAATAAACGTTGCTTTTCCGCTACACTTAAATTCATGTTAGAGGATACAAAATTTATTAAAAACGAATTACTTTGAATATTTTTTATAGCGAAAGATGCTTCACTAGGAATACTTGGACTTTCTTCTATAATTTGAAGTGCCAATTCTTTAATAGAATCGATTATCGCTTCAAATTCTTTATTCTGTTCAGCTGGCTTGGCCTCTGGAACATCTTCAATAGTTGCTTTTATATAAGGGCTTTCTGTTAGAACTTCTTTTATTTTAAAACGCTTTTTACCCTGAATAATAACGGTTGTATTACCATCGGGCATTTTTAAAACTTTTAAAATACGTGCAACAGTACCCGTTTCGTGAATATCGGTAGCTTTTGGATTTTCAATGGTTTCATCCTTTTGTGATACAACACCAATAACCTTACTACCTTTATTGGCATCATTTATCAGTTTGATGGATTTATCACGACCAGCTGTAATAGGAATTACCACTCCAGGAAATAAAACCGTATTTCGTAATGATAAAATAGGAAGTGTTTCTGGTAGAGCTTCCTTATTTATTTCTTCTTCATCTTCAGGTGTCATTAAAGGAATTAATTCTGAATTTTCGTCAAAATCTTGAAATGACAAACTGTCAAGGCTTAAAAAATTAGATTTCTTCATAGATATATTTAAGTCATTCTGTCATTAATCAGTTATAATAGCAGAATTTTCTTTAAGTTTTAATAATTCATTTTATAAATATACATCTCGCAATCAGCTATTCATGCTGTATTATTACGGTATATTTGCCTATAGTATTCAATTAATATGCCATGAATTTATTGTTGCTAAAAACTTTTTATCTAATAAAGTGTAACACTTTTGTTTTTGTAGCATCTTTATACTAACAAACTGATTTATTTTTGACACTAACCACAAAAAATACTGAAGAACTCATTGCTTTGTGCCAATCTGGTAACCAACACGCGCAGTTGGAAATTTACAACAGGTATTACAAAGCCATGTATAATACAGCTTTTAGAATAGTAAAAAATTCTTTTGAAGCGGAGGATATTATGCAAGAAGCATTTCTATCAGCTTTTACCAAACTTAGCAGTTTACAAGAAGCATCGACATTTGGCGCTTGGTTAAAACGCATTGTAGTAAATAAAAGTATTTATCATTATAACAAAAACGGTAAATATCAAAACATTCCTGTAGACGGGGTTTTATATAAACTGGAAGATGAAAGTTCGAGTATAAGCAGTGAAGAAACAGAAAGCGGTAATAAAGTAAAAGTAATTATACAGGCTATAAATAGTTTAAAAGATAATTATAGAATTGCTTTAACACTGCATTTAATTGAAGGGTATGATTATGAAGAAATTGGCGATGTTATGAAAGTTTCGTATGCAAATAGTAGAACCACTATTTCTCGTGCCAAAGAAAAATTAAGACAAGCCCTAGAGCCTATTATAAATTATTAAAAACAAGTATTATGAAACCAGACGATTTAGACACGTTATTTAATGACTTACAAGCTGATTTTGATATACAACAACCTGCAAAAAATCATGAAAAACGGTTTTTAGATAAACTTAACAAACAATCTGGAAATTATAAATCCAATGGCTCCATAAGAAAACTCTGGTTACCTGTTATTGGAATTGCAGCCTCTATTGTTTTATTAATTTCCTTAACAGTTGGAACCAATTCAAATCCAGAAATAACAGGATTAGCAAGTGTTTCGCCAGAAATGGCTAAAACAGAAAGTTTTTTTACAGCCACTATTTCAGCTGAATTAAAAAAACTAGAAGCATCATCTAATAGTGATACCCGTTTATTAATAAAAGATGCCATGGTGCAATTAAATAGATTGGAAGCAGAATACAATGTTCTTATTTCAGATTTAATTGAAAGTGGACAAGACCAACGCGTCATATACGCCATGATTTCCAACTTTCAAAACCGAATTGAAGTACTAGAAAACACCTTAAAACAAATTGAACACGTAAAAGAATTAAACAATAATATATTAGAAAAAACCCTTTAATACAGAACTCATGAAAACAAATATCCTATATAAATTAACCCTAATTTTTGCGCTTCTACCAGTTCTAGTTTCAGCATCTGTTAATCCTGAAAACCGCGACAAACACACCGAAGAAAAAACAATTAGAAAGTCCTACAATGTTTCTAAAAATGCAACCTTAAAAATTGATAATAGTTATGGCAATTTAGACATTGTTACCTGGAATGAAAATCGTATTGAAATAACGGTAAACATTACAGTTAGTGGTAATAATGAAGATAAGGTCCGTGAAAAAATAGATAATATTCATGTAGATTTTGAATCGAGCACCAATTACGTGTCTGCAAAAACTATTTTTAATAAAGGAAAATCTAATTCATGGTGGAATTGGGGAAATAATAGTAGTATAAACATGAAGGTAAATTATGTGGTAAAAATGCCTATGACCAATTCTGTTGATTTAGACAATGATTATGGCAGTATTAACTTGGATAAACTAGAAGGGAATGCCAAAATTAATTGCGATTATGGTAAAATAACCACTAAAGAACTCATGGGTACCAATAATCAGATTGAATTTGATTATACCAAAAACTCCTATTTTGAATACATAAACAACGGAACTATTAATGCTGATTACAGCGAATTTACAGTTGCAAAAGCAAAAACCATCAATCTTGAAGCCGATTATACCAGATCCAAATTTGAAACGATTGAAGATTTAAAATACGATTGCGATTATGGTTCGCTAACCGCAGATAGAGCTAATAATATTGATGGTATTGGCGATTATTTAACCGTTGTTTTAGGTGATATTTATAAGAATGTAACTCTAGATTCAGATTACGGCTCTATTAAAATAAAAAACATCAAAGCAAGCGCCAGAAACCTAACTATAAATTCAGATTATGTAGGAATACATATTGGTTTTGAAACGGGATATCATTTCAACTTTGAAATAGATTTAGATTATGCCTCGCTTCGCAGTCATGACGGGTTTGAGTTTAATAAAAAACGAGACGAATCTACCAGCAAATATTACCAAGGTTATTATGGGTCCTCAACGACAAACAATAACATCAGGATAAATTCAGATTACGGAAGCGTTACCATTGACAAAAACTAAACACCAACCAATTAATAACCAATAACAACAAAAAGTATGAAAAATCACGTATTATTATTAGCCATCTTATTAACCAGCGCCATAAGCTGTGCACAATTCGGTAAAAAAGTTTCAGGAAACGGCAACGTTGTTACTATTGAAAGAACCACAGACGATTATGAGGGAATAGGATGCGCAGGACCATTCGATTATATTTTAGTAGCTGGCACCGAAGGAAAATTAAAAATTGAAGGTGAAGAAAATTTATTACAATACGTAATAACCGAAGTCAAAAACGGAAAACTAATTGTAAAAACAGAGAATAATATTAATTTAAAAACCAGCAGTGGTAAAACGATTAAAGTAACAATTCCTTTCAAGGATATTGATCAAGTTAGTTTAGCTGGATCAGGAGATTTATATACCAATGACCCAATTAATGCTGATGAATTTGAAGTGGATTTGGCAGGATCGGGAGATGTATCTTTGGATATTGTGGCGAACAAAATAGAAAGCCATTTGGCTGGTTCTGGAGACATTACATTAAACGGAAAAACAACCGATTTAGAAATTACAATATCGGGTTCAGGAGACTACAGCTGTTATGGTTTGGAAGCGGATAACACGGAAGTCACTATTTCAGGTTCTGGTGATGTTCAAGTGGTAAGTAATGCTTATTTAAAAGTGCGTGTTTCAGGTTCTGGAGATGTAACTTACAAAGGAAATCCAGCAAAGGAAGACACCAAAGTATCAGGTTCTGGCAGTGTGAGTATGAAGTAAAATACAGACGAATTTTATTAGGAGCGATACAAAAAAACCCGAAGCACATGCTTCGGGTTTTTTGTAAAGTGACATTAAATTACGTTAATTTAATGTGTATTCTAATAAAGTAACAGAACCACCGCCTGAGATATATTCAATTAAGCCAATATCCTTTGCGTAAAAATAATCTGCTTCTTCAATTTGTCCCGATGCCGACACAACTAAATGCACATGTAAAACATTGGTATACGCAATTCCCTCTACGGTTTTAGTCATATCCCGTTCAATCATTTCTAACGTATATAGTGCATTTACAGGTGTATCTGGAATTCCTGGTGAACCATCTGTTGGTGTAAACGAAAGTGTATAGTTAACATTAGAACTCCATGTTTCACCGACTTCAGCATCATCCTTAAGCATATTTACTACAAACGGTGTTGACTGCACCTCAAAACCAGGAAGCTCATAATAAACTTCATTGCGCACATAATAATTGGCACCACCTTTACGCATCCATGCTGGAATACCTAATAAATTATCAAATTCAAAGTAATTGATACCATCAATAATTTCGGTTCCTATTATGGTATAGGTTTCTTCCGTTCCGCCCAATGCATTATACGTCCATGTATTCCCTTCTGCTCTTGGCCAATAATCTCCCGTAGTGTTGCCACTTGGTTCATTATTTCCATTGCCATCGGCACCGTTTAAGCCAGCATCAAGCGGCTCATTATCACACGCTGTGAAGGTGATAAAAAAGATTGAAATGGATAAAAGTGTCAAAGATTTTAGGTATTGTTTCATGTTCCAAATTTTATATTAAATTATAAGATGTTGTTAGATTCACGTGGCACTCTAAATAGAAGTAAAATTCCAAACAAGAAAAATACAAATAAAAATAGAATGGCATTACGCATGCTTCCTGTTATTTGATCTATAGTTGCAAAAATAATCATCCCAATGACAATTCCTATTTTTTCAGCCACATCATAAAAACTAAAATAGGATGTGGTATCTGCAGTTTCTGGTAAGAATTTAGAATACGTAGATCGCGCCAATGCTTGAATACCACCCATTACCAATCCAACAAATCCTGCAGTAATATAGAAATGAACTGGTGTTATAACAAAATAAGCGGCAAAACATAATAGCATCCATATAATGTTTACTGCTATTAACGTTTTAATGTTTCCAAATTTTTCAGACGCTCTGGAAGTTAATACAGCCCCAAGAATAGCGACTACTTGAATCACTAAAATACTTACTATTAATCCCATTGTTTTTTGGCTATCATCAACCCACTTAATTTCTTCTTCACCAAAATAAACTGCTATAAGCATAATAGTTTGTACCGCCATACTAAACACAAAAAAGGCTACTAAATATCGTTTTAAGCGTAAATTACTTTTTAGTTGCTGCCATACTTGGCGTAATTCTCTAAAACCATTTAATACTACATTACGGGTTACTTTTCTATCGTTTTTCACGCCTTTGGGTAATATATAAAAGGTATACTGGCTAAATAAAATCCACCAAACGCCAACCATAACAAAAGACCATCGCATCATGGTCATTTTAGCTTCACCAGTTTCTTGACTCATAACCATAATAAGGTTGATAATCAGCAAAATAACACTTCCTACATAACCTAATGAAAACCCCCTAGCACTAATACGGTCTTGCTGTTCTGGAAATGCTATATCTGGCAAATAAGAGTTATAGAAAACCAAACTTCCCCAATAGCCAATAAGTCCCATAAAGTAACAAACCAAACTAATATAAATGTGATCTAAACTAAACCAATATAATCCAATACAACCAAGACCTCCAACATAACAGAAAAATTTCATAAAGAATTTCTTATTACCAACGTAATCTGCAATTCCTGATAATAAAGGCGATAAAATTGAAACTACTAAAAATGTAAAAGCAGTTACAAATGTTATAAGTGCAGTACTCTTAAATTCATAACCAAAAGCAGGCACCACTTTTATTTCTGAAACAAATAATGCTGAATAAAAGATTGGAAAAATTGAAGAAGCAATGGTCAGGGTATAAACTGAATTGGCCCAATCATAAAAAGCCCAGGCATTTAGTAGCTTTTTATTGCCTTTTGGTAATGGTTGTTTCATAAAAAAAGCTGCCCATTTTTTGAGCAGCTCCTAAAGTAAACAAATATTTTTAAACGACTAATATTTTCCCAATGGTCTGTAATCAGTAACACCAAACTTTTTAGCTTCAGAATTTGCTTGAGGTACTAAATTGGTTAAGTTCTCAATTCGGGATGCATTTGCAGGGTGCGTGCTTAAAAACTCGGGTGGTGCTTGTCCGCCACTGTTGGCATCCATTCGTCTCCATAAATTAGCCGCTTCTTCTGGATTATAACCCGCTACTGCCATTAATATTAATCCTATTTTATCAGCCTCTGTTTCATGACTTCTACTAAATGGTAGCATAACACCTACTTGAGAACCAATTCCGTAAGATTGGTTAAAAATATCTCGTGTTTGATTGTCTTCAATCAATACATTTCCCGCTAAAGCAATCCCTTGCTGAATATATGCTGCACTCATTCGTTGTTGTCCATGATTGGCTAATGCGTGAGCAACTTCATGCCCCATGATAGCTGCAATGGCTGTTTCGTTTTCAGCTATTGGTAAAATTCCTGTGTAAAAAGCAATTTTACCACCAGGCATACACCAAGCATTAACTTGTTCCGATTCAATTAAATTATATTCCCATTTATAACCATCCAAATACCCTTGATAGCCATTTGCATTCAACCATCGCTCTGCAGAAACAGCTATGCGCTGACCAACACGTTTAATCATTTCAGATTGAGAGGTGCCTGATATTACTTTGTTTTCGGCTAATACTTGATTATACTGTTGAAATGAAGTTGGAAATAATTGATCATTCGAAACTAAAGCCATGGTTTGACTTCCAGTAAATGGATTTGTTGCACAAGATGCTACTAGAATAACGGTTAACAATCCACTTATTTTTTGTTTGAATTTCATGAGTTTAGGGTTTTCTTATTTTAAATCTACAAAAAATGAACCATATTAAATACACTAAAATCTGTAGGTTACAAATATATGCTATATAAATATAATTTTAAATAAGCTGTTATGTTTTAATGGTATTATCGACCAAATAAAAAAACCTATTATGAAATATATGCTATCTGCACTGTTATTAACACTATTTTTTAGTTGTAATAGCAATGCACAAAAAAAGAATTCTAATGACAGTAAAGCCTTTCCAATTACTAAAACAGAAGCGGAATGGAAAACAGAATTAACGCCTGAACAGTTTTATGTACTTCGTGAGTCTGGTACCGAACGTCCATTTTCAAGTCCGTTAGATAAAAACTTTAAAAAAGGAATTTATGTTTGTGCTGCTTGCGAAACACCTTTGTTTAAAAGTGAACATAAATTTGATTCTGGTACTGGGTGGCCAAGTTTTGATCGTGTTATAGCAGGCAATGTTGCTTTTGGAACGGATAATGATTTAGGTTATTCTAGGAATGAAGAACACTGTGCAACATGTGGTGGTCATTTAGGTCATGTTTTTAATGATGGCCCACAAGAAACTACTGGAAAACGCCATTGTATTAATGGTGCAGCTTTAAAATTTATTCCCGAGTCTTAAAATAAACGCATACAAATAATAGCACGAAACAAATACCTTGTAGAGTTTATATTTTTACGTCATTATTTAGCAGTTGTTTTTCTAAAATAGCCTCCACTTCCTCTGCAGTAGGATCAACGGCTAAAATTTCACCAGATTTTGAAATGAGAAACATTCCGCCTCCACCATTCATGATATTATATTTTTCCCAAATTTTATTTTCGTTATCTAACTCAATCAAATTTTTCCACGGCCATTGTTCAGCGTTCATAAACTTTTTATAAGCTTCTAAATTCTTTTTTTCTCCTGCCACTCCAACAATATCAAAGCCTTTATTTTTATATTTTTCATAAACAGGTTTCATAAGTCTGGATCTTACAATACACGGTCCACACCAAGTTGCCCATAAATCTAATAGCAATACGTCATTCTTTTTTACAAATGGTTTTAACTCATGATACACGGCATCCATATCTGGAGCCGAAAAATTAATGTATTGACCACCTGGTGTCATTTCGGTATAACCAATCCATAAGTTTTGAGATAACTCGGTATACGAATGATTTGGAAATGCTTCATTTAAATTATTTAAAGCGAAAATCAATTTCTCTTTAGGTGCAGGATTATAACTCAAACTTTGTAAATCTTCAATTAAAAGTGAATAACTAACAATTGATGGATTTTTGTTAATGAATGTATATTTTTCTGTCCAATACGTATCTTGAACGGTTGCCACTTCTGCATCTATTTTTCTACCAAGCTCATTTTTATCTAACCCTTGCTTTTTTAAAGCTTCCATGGTATTAAAATGAGTTTCACGTTCTTCAGGTGTTTCGGCTGTATTCAATTTTTCTAAAACTTCCTGATAGGTTTCAGAATACATGCTACTATAGGGTATGGAATCAAATATTTTATAAATACCTTCTAACTTTAGTCCGTAAGGTCTATTTATGTTTTCCTGATAGTCTTTAAATAAAGTGTTTATTTGACCACCTTTAATCTCATTTTCAAAAAAATCTGTCGCACTATGTAGAACAAATTGAATAGTATCTTGATCAGCATAAAATTCAATTGGTCTCCAAGCGCCTTCATTAAGTTCATCTTTAAAAACTAAATGGTACAATTCTACTTCTTCAGGATTAAAAGTAAATTCAAATTCCCAATCCAGAATTGGAATGGATGCAATGGTGTCAAACCGCGTATCTTGATGAGCTTTCACCAATATTAAAGTATCACTATCCCTTCCATAAACACACCCTTTAAGTACAGTAGCTTTGTTAGTTTTAACAGGTGATTTTGTTTCTTGTAGACATGACTGAAATAAGATAAGAGTTAACAATAACAAAGGGATGACTCGTTTCATAAACAAAATTTTAAAAAATAGATTTATAACAATAAACGTAAAAATAGTAAACTGGGAATATTAAAATGATAATTATTTATTATATCGGCTATGTTTCGTAAATTCGTAGCTTCAAAAAACGATTAAAAATTTCACGATGAGTAAATACGATATTATTGTTCTTGGAAGTGGCCCTGGAGGTTACGTAACTGCTATTAGAGCATCGCAATTAGGTTTTAAAACAGCTGTAATTGAAAAAGAAAGCCTTGGTGGTGTTTGTTTAAATTGGGGATGTATTCCTACAAAAGCCCTTTTAAAATCGGCTCAAGTTTTCGAATACTTAAAACATGCGGAAGATTATGGATTATCTGTAAAAGAAGCTGATAAAGATTTTGATGCGGTTGTTAAACGCTCCAGAGGTGTCGCAGAAGGTATGAGCAATGGTGTTAAGTTTTTAATGAAAAAAAATAAAATTGACGTTATTGAAGGTTTTGGAAAATTAAAGCCTGGAAAAAAAGTTGACGTTGATGGTAAAGAATATTCTGCCGATCATATAATAATAGCAACTGGTGCACGCTCACGCGAATTACCAAGTTTACCTCAAGATGGTAAAAAAGTAATTGGTTACCGTGAAGCAATGACTTTAAAAGAACAACCTAAAAAAATGATTGTTGTTGGTTCTGGTGCTATTGGTGTCGAGTTTGCTTACTTTTATAATGCTATGGGAACAGATGTAACCATTGTTGAATTTTTACCAAACGTGGTGCCTGTTGAAGATGAAGACGTATCGAAACAATTAGAACGTTCCTTTAAGAAAAGTGGAATTAAAATTATGACATCTTCCGAAGTTACTAAAGTTGATACGTCAGGAACTGGTGTAAAAGCCACAGTTAAAACTAAAAAAGGCGAAGAAGTTCTTGAAGCAGATATTATTTTATCAGCTGTTGGAATCAAATCAAACATTGAAAAAATTGGTTTAGAAGATGTTGGTATTGCTGTAGATCGTGATAAAATTCTTGTAAACGACTACTATCAAACAAATATACCTGGTTACTATGCTATTGGCGATGTAACGCCAGGACAAGCATTAGCACATGTGGCATCTGCGGAAGGCATATTGTGTGTTGAAAAAATTGCAGGACAGCATGTAGAAGCTTTAGACTACGGTAATATTCCGGGTTGCACCTATGCATCGCCAGAAATTGCGTCTGTAGGCTTAACAGAAAAACAAGCTAAAGAAAAAGGTTACGATATTAAAGTTGGTAAATTTCCTTTTTCTGCATCAGGAAAAGCAAGTGCTTCTGGAGCAAAAGATGGTTTTGTTAAAGTAATTTTTGACGCCAAATATGGTGAATGGTTAGGTTGCCACATGATTGGCGCAGGTGTTACAGATATGATTGCTGAAGCTGTTTTAGGTAGAAAATTAGAAACAACAGGCCATGAAGTATTAAAAGCCGTACATCCACACCCTACCATGAGTGAAGCGGTTATGGAAGCAGTTGCCGATGCTTATGGAGAAGTGATTCATTTATAAGGCCTATGCTTTACGATAGTTATTGGGAATTCAAAAATAACCAGACTTTCAACTCTTAAAAGAAATAAAATGCGATTCGAATTTTGAATCGCATTTTTTTTATGATTATTAATTAAAGTTTTCTCAAGTTTAAAAGTTCCTTACTTTAGGGTGTTTAAAAAGGAATAAAACTTTGTATAGCTAATTCATAACTTTGCAATCCAAAACCTACAATAACACCTTTAGCATGAGCTGCTACAAAGGATTGGTGTCTAAAGTCTTCGCGTTTGTAGGTATTTGAAATATGAACCTCTATAACTGGCGTTTCAATAGCCGCAACTGCATCTCCTATACCAACAGACGTATGCGTGTAAGCAGCCGCATTTAAAATAATACCATCATAAGTAAATCCAACTTCATGAAGCTTATCTATAATTTCTCCTTCAATATTGGATTGAAAATGTTCCATTGAAATTGATGGATATTTTGATGTAATGGTTTCAAAAAACTCATTAAACGTTAAACTGCCATAAATTTGCGGTTCCCGTTTTCCTAACAAATTTAAATTAGGTCCGTTAATGATGATTAATTTCTTCATAAAGTAAAGGTATAAAAAAAACCGAAGCGTTAACCTCGGTTTTTTTTATGATATTCAAAACATTTTAGAACATAAATCCAACGCCTACTTGCCAAAGAGCATTTTTGGCATCTACAGTTTCAAATAACGTATCGTCTTTAAAAATATCCGTTAATCCAAATGTATAACGACCATTTACAAAAAAGCCATTATCAAATTTATAGGCTGCTCCTAAAGCCAAACCTGTATCGAAATCTTTAACATAGGAATCGTCTTGATTAATTTCTATATCGCCTCCATCAGAATTTGGTTGAAAGTCTAATTCTTCATGAATTTTAAAACCAAATTGTGGTCCAGCTTCTACACTTAATCCTTTAACTAAATAAACTTTAACCAATACTGGTACTTGAATATAATCTAATTGATACTCTATATTATCATCCGTATCAAAAGCATTATCTTGATCTATTTCACGAACATCAAAACCTTGACCAGAATACATAACCTCTGGTTGAATTGATAGACGTTCAGTAATTGGAATTTCGGCTAATAAACCTACATTAAAACTGGTTCGAGATTCTAAATCATCAAAATCATCACTAGTTATTGTTGAAAAGTTTACACCTCCTTTAACACCTAATTGTATTGCTTTTGAATCTGATTGCGCAAAGGTTGAGGTTAAGGTAAAAAGGAATAATACGGGTAATAAAACTAATTTTTTCATCTGTATTGCTATTTTAGGGTTTATAATTATTATATAGCAAAAGTTCATTTTTTTTTAAGCTTAGTTTGACTTTTTTAGTAAGATTTATAACGCATTTGAAAAACAAAAAAAAAGAGAACAAAAAAAACCGAAGCATCAACTTCGGTCTTTAAATTAGGCGTTATGCTATTAAAGATTAATTGAAAACCCTAAATTAACTGTGGACCAATAGTAATAATCACTTATACCAACATAATTTGCATTTAACTGAAAACGCTCATTTAAATTAAAACCAATCATAGGTCTAAAGTAAAAACCTCCATCATCAATATCGCTTACCGCAATAGCATATCCTAAATCGGCACCAGTAACTAAACGACTATTCAATTTAATCCTACCAGCTAGTGCAACGGGTACATACTGATAATCTTCTACTTCTATGTTTCCAACAAAAGGACCTACATAGTAACTATCTCCAAATCCATGGCCATATCCCGTAGCAGGACCAAGAGCGACAATTGGGTTTAGTTCAAATAAATAATTGGCGTCTACAGTAAATCCGAAAGTGAAATCGAATTGAGAATCATTTACAGGAAAACCTATGCTGCCTCCTATGTTAAAACCCGACTGCGCATATGTTATGACACCTAACGTTAGCGTAGCAAAAAATGTTAAAAAATGTTTTTTCATGATGTTATAATTAAAATTGTTTTAACAATATAACAAGAATTTACTTAAAAACAGAAACAAAAAAAACCGAAGCAAAGCTTCGGTTTTAAATAATGCATAATATTGTAATTAAAACATAAATCCAACAGAAAGTTGAATGACACCATTATGAATTTTGAAATCATCGCTAAATTCATCTTCATCATTAATGTTCGCCAAGCCTAAATTATAACGAGCACCAAAGTTCAAGCCGTTATCTAATTTATAACCCAAACCAAAGTTGAATCCAAAATCAATAGCTGTTAACTCGTCATCAACATCAACTTCTCCTGATCCTGATTCTGTTGACTCACTTCCACCTGCTGAAGTTGTATATTCAAATTCAAACTCACTTTTAGCAGAAACTAAAAAACTTACTTGTGGTCCAACTTCCACATTAAAACCATCAACAATGTAATATTTAAACATTACTGGTAAATTAATATAGTTTAATTTTAAAGTTTCCTTTTCGTATAATTCTTCTGTAAAACCGCCAGCTGAAAATGTTTCTGTGTATTCATTTTTAGCGCCTTGCATTGAAAAAAGTAATTCAGCTTGAAGTCCCATTTTTTCATTAAACATATATTCTGCAGCACCACCAATGTGTAAACCTACTTTAAATTCTGCATCTTCAACATCTCCTGTTAAAGTTGCAAAGTTAACACCAGCTTTTGGGCCAAAGCTAAATTCTTGAGCTGATACTTGAGTAAAACCAATTACTGCAATGGCAGCAGAAAGTAATAATTTTTTCATGTGATAAATTTAATTAAGTTTATATTTTTTGAGTCGGCTAAAATAACCCGAATCCATAAATTCACCAAATTAAAAGCACTTATAATTACTTTTTAAAATCCAAATTCTACACCGAAATTAAAGGAATTAAAACCACTACCAGAAACATAATTTCCACCATAATACGTGTCGCCATAATCAACACCTCCTGATATACTTTGAAAAGAAGCAATTAAAGCTATAGCACCTAAATCAAAACCAAATTTTGGTCGTGCATAAAACCCTGATTTAGCATCACCAGATACATTAACTCCAACGCCTAGATCTAATCCTCCAAAGAACCTTCTGTTTGCAAAATAATATCTAGCAGAAGCTGCAATTGGTATAAAAGATGCATCTTTATAATCGGCTATAACAACAAACTCATCATCAAAATATGTATTATAACTATAGCTACCGTCAGCAATAAAATGGGTATAACCCAATAAACCTCCTATTTCCAGATTATCAATAATTTCAAAAAGATAAGCACCATCAAAGCCAAAATTAAATGATGAAATATCACTAGCAGTACTTAACGGTAAACCTATGTTTGCACCAATGTAAAAGCCACCAGTTTTTGCTTTTTCAACAAAATCATCTTGAGCATTCATTTTACAAAATCCAAAAATTGCCATAGCAGTGAATAAGATTGTTTTTTTCATAATTGTTAGTTTTAGTTAAAAGATTGATATACTTAAAGATATACAAATTGCACAAATAAAAAAAGCCAAAACAATGTTTTGGCTTTTAAACATATAAAATTTCAATTTTTAGAACATAAATCCAGCAGATAATTGAATCACACGGTTTTTACGTGAAAAAGAAAACAAACCGAAATCACCATCAATATCATCGTAAAAATCTTCATCATCAACTTTAGACAAACCTAAATTATAGCGTGCCGAAAAGAATAAACCGCTTGGTAACTCATAACTTACCCCAAAATTTAATCCAAAGTCAATTGATTTATATAAATCTTTGGTATCTATATCTTCATCGTCATCAAACAAATCATTCTCGTAATCATTAAACTCGTCTTTGGCAGACACTAAAAATCCTACTTGTGGTCCAGCTTCAATACTCAAACCTTCAATTGGAAAAAATTTAGCCATGATTGGGATATTTACATAACTTAAATTAACGTTATAATCCACTTTCCGATCATCAAAATCAAAATAATTGGACTTGTATCCTTGACTCGAGAATAATAACTCTGGTTGTAATGCAAACTTATCGGAGAGTTTCAGTTCAGCTAAACCACCAATATGAAAGCCAACTTTCATTTCAGAATCTCCATAAACTTCATCAAAACCAGTGTAGCCATAATCTCCAGCTACATTTGCAAAATTAACACCACCTTTAACACCAAACCGAACGTCCTGTGCCGAAACTGTGGCAAAACTAAAAAAAGCAATAGCGGTACTTAAAAATAATTTTTTCATAATAAAATATTTTAATTAATTGATTATCACAAACTAACCACTTTTTTTCTAATTATATGGGCTTTCAGTCATACTTATTAACAATTTAATTAACATTTTGTTTTAAATTGTTTAATATCAATAAAATACATTATAAGTTATTAACAATTTAATGGATACAGTAAGAATTACATACTTTTAGTTCTTAAAAATAATATGTAATTAAATGACTTGGAACCAAGCTTTATCTGATTTTAATTTATACTTAAAAATTGAACGTGGATTATCTCAAAATACCATTGCCAGTTATTCTTTTGATATTGATAAATTAATTTCCTATTTAGACACTAATAATATTTGCACCTCTCCCATTCACATTACCCATTTAACAATTCAACAATTTATATATCAGATATCTAAAGGCATGAATCCGCGTTCTCAATCACGAATCATTTCAGGACTACGGAGCTTTTTTAGCTATTTAGTTTTTGAAGACTATAGACCTGACAACCCAATCGATTTAATTGAATCGCCTAGAATTGGTAGAAAACTTCCAGACACCTTAAGCTTAATTGATATAGACCGTATAATTAATGCCATAGATTTAACCAAAGAATATAACCAAGTTCGGATTGGAGAGCGCGACAGAACCATGTTAGAAACCCTTTACGGTTGCGGCTTACGTGTTAGTGAATTGGTGAACCTAAAAATTTCAGATTTATTTTTTGATGAAGGTTTTATTAACGTTACTGGTAAAGGGGATAAACAGCGTTTTGTTCCTATTAGTCCTACAACTCAAAAATATATTAATATATATATTCGCGATGTACGTTCTGCCATTGATATCCAAAAAGAATATAACGACACCTTATTTTTAAATAATCGTGGCAAGCAACTAACTCGTGCTATGATTTTCACTATTATTAAAAAACTAGCAGCCGAAATAAACCTTAATAAAACCATTTCGCCACATACGTTTAGACATTCCTTTGCCACACACTTATTAGAAAATGGCGCAGACTTAAGAGCCATACAAATGATGCTTGGGCATGAAAGCATTACGACTACAGAAATTTATGTGCATCTGGATAAAAAGCAATTAAAGAAAGCTATTCAAACATATCATCCTAGAAAATAAAAAGTCCTTCTTTTTACGGAAGGACTTGAATGGTATGTGTAATAAATTCTTATTTCGCGATATTCACAGCTCGGGTTTCCCTAATAACTGTAACTTTAACTTGTCCAGGATAGGTCATATCGGTTTGAATTTTCTGTGAAATACTAAAGGATAGATCAGCTGCCTTTTGGTCATCCACTTTTTCACTTTCTACAATAACCCGCAATTCACGACCTGCTTGAATAGCATACGCTTTTTTAACACCTCCAAATCCGAAAGCAATATCTTCCAAATCTTTTAAACGCTGAATATAACTATCCAAAACTTGACGTCTTGCTCCTGGTCTTGCTCCTGAAATAGCATCACAAACTTGAACAATTGGTGCTAATAAGGATTTCATTTCTATTTCATCGTGGTGAGCACCAATAGCATTACAAACATCATCTTTCTCACCAAATTTTTCAGCCCATTGCATTCCTAATATAGCATGCGGTGTTTCCATATCTGCTTCGGCATCAGGCACTTTACCAATATCATGTAACAATCCGGCACGTTTAGCCATTTTTGGGTTTAATCCTAATTCGGCTGCCATAATACCACAAAGTTTAGCAACCTCACGTGAATGCTGTAATAAGTTTTGTCCGTAAGATGAACGGTATTTCATACGTCCAACCATTTTTATTAGCTCTGGATGAAGGTTATGAATTCCTAAATCTATTATGGTTCGTTTTCCTACCTCAATAATCTCTTGCTCTATTTGTTTGGTTGTTTTCTGAACCACTTCTTCAATACGCGCTGGGTGAATACGACCATCGGTTACTAATTTGTGTAACGACAATCTTGCAATTTCACGACGTACAGAATCAAAACAAGATAAGATAATAGCTTCTGGTGTATCATCAACAATAATCTCTACTCCCGTTGCAGCTTCTATGGCACGGATATTACGACCTTCACGACCAATAATACGGCCTTTAACATCATCCGACTCAATATTGAAAACAGAGACACAGTTGTCAACCGCTTCTTCGGTACCAATACGTTGTATGGTATTGATAATAATTTTTTTAGCTTCTTGTTGCGCTGTCAGCTTAGATTCCTCAATGGTGCTTTGAATGTAAGCCATAGCATCATTTTTAGCTTCACCTTTTAACGATTCTATTAATTGGAATTTTGCATCTTCAGCAGACAAGCTAGAAATAACTTCTAACTGTTCAATCTGACTTCTATGTAGCCTATCTACTTCTTCTTGCTTCTTACTAATAACTTCTAAACGATGGTTATAGTCTTTTACTTTTTCTTCAAGACCCTCATTTAATTTTTTGCTTTTAGAAAGCTCACCAGATAACTGCGATTCTTTATCACGTGTACGTTTTTCGGCATCAGCCATCTTCTTATCACGTGAGTTAATCACTTTTTCATGCTCTGATTTTAACTCAATAAATTTTTCTTTTGCTTGAAGTATTTTATCTTTTTTTATAGACTCTCCTTCACTTTTAGCTTCCTTTAAGATAGCTGCTGCCGATTTTTTTGCACTTTTTATAAGTTTTGATGCATTGTTGCGCTCTAAAACTTTAGCGACTATAAAACCAATTATGATACCTAATAATATTCCTCCTACAATAATAATTGTATTATCCATTTTCTAGTTGATTAATTTATATAAAAAAAGCCTGCACCAGAATAAAGTTTTGTATAAACTCCTTAAAACAAGTTTAGGGATACCAAGCTGATCAAGGGTCTGTTCGAGATACTGAAAAAATTCAGCACTAACAGCATGCTTTTACAACTTAAACTCACCCTTTTTAAAGAATTCGTGTTGAGTTTATCAAAAAAAATAACTAATGCAGGCAGTAACCTTTATTTTATTTATAAGAACGTTAAGAGTTTAAATGCGCATCCAACAGATCGTTTAAAGCATCTAACTTTAATTCTACCGTTTCATTCGCATAGTCTTTATCTAATGTTTTCTGTTCCACTTGAGAAGCAAATTGCAAAGCACACATGGCTAACACATCTTGCTTATCTTGAACAGAATAACTTTGCTCAAACTGCTTTATCATAGCTTCAATATTTTTGGCGGCTTTTCGCAGCCCTTCTTCCTGATTCGGTGTAATTGTTAATGGATACACCCGATTGGCTATTGATAATTTAATTTTTAGTTTTTCTGACATTGAAAACTATGATTCATTATTCGGAAAGTTGCGCAATACAATGATCAATCTCCCGAATTAATGCGTTTATTTTGAGTTTTGTTTCTCTTTTATTTTCGTCACTGCCAAGCATGGAATTGGCCATTTTTAGCGCTTCATACTTTTCTTCCCATTTAACGATTTCCGCCTTTTGAGAGTGAAGTATTTGTTGAGAAGATTGTAGCTCTTTCTGTAATTTAATATTCGCTTCTTTTAAAAGTCGCTGCTTATGTAAAACCTGATTGATTTTGTTTTCTAAAGCATTTACAGTTTCTTCAATTTTACTCATCTATCATATCCATACTTATCTCACAAAGTTAACATACCTCAAATTAAATAACAATAGTTTTTCAATAAATATTTAATTATTTACGTTACCTCTTTAATTGGCTTTCATACCAAAGCTTACGGTTTTACTTGTTCAATTTGATTCAAATTGATATTTTAGCAACAACATCCATTTTATGCAAAAATTCCTCACCTTTTTTTTATTATTCGCCTGTTTAGGTTTCGCACAAACCCCTTATCCTACTGATTATTTCAGACATCCCTTGGATGTTACCATCATTCCATCTGGAACCTTTGGTGAATTACGTTCCAACCATTTCCATTCAGGATTAGATATTAAAACCCAACAACGCGAGGGCTTAAAGGTCTTTGCTGCTGCCGATGGTTATGTTAGTCGGATAAAAATTGCACATTTTGGTTATGGTAAGGCGCTTTATATAACGCATCCAAATGGTTATACTACGGTTTATGCACACTTACAACAACTTTCACCAACGTTAGAAGCCTATATTAAAAAATTACAATATGAACAGGAAACATTTGAGATTGAAGTTTTTCCTAACATAAATGAATTACCCATTACAAAAGGTGACGTTATTGCCTATAGTGGTAATACAGGAGGTTCTGGAGGGCCTCATTTACATTTTGAAATTCGTGATAATAATGAGCGTCCAATTAATCCGTTATATTTTGGCATGGACATAAAAGATACCACAAAACCTATTATAACAGAAGTATACGCCTACCCTATTTCTGAAGATTCTCATATTAATACGACCAAAGAAAGACAGAAACTACGGTTAATTAGCACACCAAATGGCGATTATACCGTTGAAACTATTCAAGCCTTTGGAAAAATTGGATTTGCTATTGAAGCTAATGACAGACAAGATTTGGCCTCCAATAAGAATGGTGTTGAAAACATTCAAACCTTTTATAATGGGAATCAGAAATTTGAAATGGATTTTAAACGGTTTTCTTTTGATGAATCCAGACTATTAAATAGGTATATTGATTATGGCCATTATACAGATAAAAAAGAACGACTTCAAAAATTATTTGTAGAAAGCGGCAACACCTTAAGTATGTTAAAAAATATTGAGGATAATGGCTTCATCCAAGTAGAAGATAGTACAGCATCTGTCTATAAAGTCCGCGTTAAAGATTTTCACAATAATGATGTATGGCTTACCATAAATATTGAAGGTGTAAAAACAGCTGATGTTAAACCAAAAGAAGTTATAGAAACACCATTTCATATTTATTCCAAAAAAGCCAACGAACTTGTAAATAAAAATGTGTCTGTTTACTTTCCGCAAGATGCATTTTTCGATGATTTTTATATCAATTTTGAAGTCAATAATGATACCATTACGTTACATGATGACTCCATACCACTTCGTGAGAATTTTTCAATTACTTATGATATTAGTAATTATAAAAATCAAGATTCCGATAAATTGTATATTGCGCGTTTAGTTGGATGGCGAAACCAATATACCATTTATTCAAAAACCTATAGAAAAGAAAACACCTTAACTACCTATAACAAAACACTAGGAACCTATGCCTTAACTGTTGATACGGTTAACCCAAGTATAAAACCAGTTAATTTTACAGATGGTAAATGGTTGAGTAAATACCGCTTTTTAAAAGTGAAGATTGAAGATGAAGGTTCAGGAATTTCTAATTATCGCGCTACAATAAATGGCAAATGGATTTTAATGGAGTATGATTATAAAACAAATTTATTGGTTTATGATTTTAATGATAATGTTTCATCTGAAACAAAAAATAATTTAAAGATAATTGTAACAGATAATGTGGGAAATAATTCTACTTTTGAAACAACCTTTTTCCGAAAATAAAAAATTTAAACCTTGACATATAAATCACTTTCCGTTTTCGTTGTTCTTTTGCTATTGGTTTCAGTTACAGCCATGGCGCAAACAGGAACCTTAAAAGGTGTTATTTTAAACAAAACCAACACACCTATCTCAGACGTTAATATTACGGCTTCAAATTCAGGAACTACAACCGATGAAAATGGGTATTACAGTATAAAAATACCTGCTAATCAAGAAGTAACTGTTACGTTTACTCATATAACCTTTAAATCTGTAACCGCAACCTTTAATCTTAAAAATGGTGAAGAGGTCGAGTTTCATCCCGTTATGGATGAAGCGGTTGAGCAAATGTCAACCGTAGTTATTTCTGGAAAAACGCGAAAAGATGTTCAAGGAATTATTACCCTGCAACCGGAAACCATTAGAAATATTCCAGGCGCCAATTCCGGTGTTGAGAATTTATTAAAAACCTTACCAGGTGTTAGCAGTAACAATGAATTGAGTACACAATACTCCGTTCGTGGTGGAAATTTTGATGAAAATTTAGTGTACGTTAACGGTATTGAAGTCTATCGCCCATTTCTTATTCGCTCTGGACAACAGGAAGGTTTAAGTTTTGTAAATACAGATTTAGTTCAGAATGTCGATTTTTCAGCAGGCGGATTTCAAGCCAAGTATGGCGATAAATTATCATCCGTTTTAGATATTACCTACAGAAAACCCTATCAGTTTGGCATAACAGCCGATTTAAGCTTATTGGGTGCTAGTGTATCAGTTGAAGGAAAAAGTAAAGATTCTAAATTTACAGGTATTGTTGGCATGCGTTATCGTGATAACAGTTTATTGGTGAATGCCAAGGAAACGGAAACGAATTACGATCCGAAATTTGCCGATGTGCAAACCTATTTAACCTATAAATTTACCGATAAATTTCAATTGAGCTTTTTAGGAAACGCCTCCATTAACAAATACAACTATGAACCCGAGACACGCCAAACCAATTTTGGAACGCTTCAGAATCCGCTTGCCCTATTGGTGTTTTATGAAGGTCAAGAACGCGATAAATACGAAACCTATTTTGGAGCTTTAAAAGGAACTTATTTAGTTAATGACGATTTAACATTGAATCTTATTGCTAGCACATATCACACCGTTGAAGAAGAACATTTTGATATTTTGGCACAATACCGTTTAGGTGAAGTAAACACCAATATTGGCGATGAAGATTTGGGTGAAGTGGAGTTTAGTGAAGGTATTGGTGGTCAATTAAACCACGGAAGAAATGATTTAGACGCTTTAATTACGACTATTGAGCACCAAGGAAGCTATGAGAAAGACGATAACGATTTTGAATGGTCTATAAAATATACCAATGAAGATATTCGCGACCGGTTAGTAGAATGGGAAGTTATTGATTCTGCTGGTTTTTCTATAAATCCACCGAGTTCAGATGCCTTTAATGACCAACCCTATTCGCCATATTCAGGACCATTGGAAGCTTTTCAAAACGTGCGTGCTAAAAACCAAACACAAATTGACCGACTACAAGCTTACTTACAATGGAGCAGACGGATGGATATTGGTGATAATGAAGCGTGGTTAAATGTGGGTGCACGTGTTCACAATTGGACCGTAAGTGGTGAAGGCATTGAAAGTACAAGCCAAACCGTATTTAGTCCGCGTGCACAATTCGCTATTAAACCCAATTGGGATAAAGATATGCTATTCCGTATTGGAACTGGTTTGTATTACCAACCGCCTTTTTATAGAGAGTTACGCGATTCTTCAGGAACCGTAAGGCCAGATGTAAAAGCTCAAAAATCGTTTCATATTGTTCTTGGAAACGATTACAGTTTTAAAATGTGGGACCGACCCTTTAAGTTAACCACGGAAGCTTATTATAAAAAATTAACCGATGTCAATCCGTACACTTTAGAAAACGTACGTATTCGCTACAGAGCCAAAAATAATGCCGAAGCCTATGCTTATGGATTGGATATGCGCTTGAATGGCGAGTTTGTGCCAGGAACCGAATCTTGGTTTAGTTTTGGGTATTTAAAAACCGAAGAAAACATTGATGATCGTGGTTATATTGCCAGACCAACAGATCAGCGTTTAAAGTTTGCCGCGTTGTTTCAAGATTATGTACCCAATTTACCAAAAATGAAAATGTATTTAAACTTGGTTTACAATACAGGACTTCCAGGAGGATCACCGAGTTATGCCGATCCGTATGAGTATCAAAACCGATTGCCAGATTATAAGCGTGCCGATGTAGGTTTTCAATATGTTATTGTTGATGATAAAGATGATTACCAAAGTGGCTGGCGAAAGCCCTTTAAATATTTATCTATTGGCATTGAAATTTTCAATGTGTTTGATGTACAAAACTCGATTACCAACACCTGGGTTCGTGATGTGTATAGCAAACGTCAATACGCGATTCCAAATTACCTAACACCGCGTGTGTTTAATGTGCGAACGAGTATGCGGTTTTAATTAATGTGTTAAAGTATATTATTTTTTAAACAACAATTTAACAAAGTTTTGAATCAACGAATTCTACTTTTTACTACTTTTGTGTTGTGAAAACAAAATTGCAATTACATATAGCCATTTCCTTACTCCTAGTTTATGTTTTAAACTTCGGAACGGCTATTCATGATGTTATTGTAGATTCGTTTTCGGAAAACACGTTTAAAACACAATCGACTCATAAACAATCTAAAGATGATTCGTCTCGTTATTACGCGTATCAAGATCTTGAAATTTTAGGCAACACACCTACTGATTTTGAACTTGCAGACGTTTCTAAAGACCGTTTTGTATCCTACAATACGGTTACTGTTTTAGACGCTTCGCAAACAGCTCGAGACAATCAATATGTTAAAACAGGACAACATATTATACCGAGTTACAATACACAAACCTGCATCTTCCCATTCCACGATTTTATTTAAAATCCTTTTTTTAGTTTTTGTTTCGCTGAACTTTCAGCCACTATCTCCTGCTTTTAATTAAGCACATTTTAAACATTCTAAAAAAATAAAAAACATGGATTTAAATACTATTATCATCGGTTTAGTAATTGCAACAATTATTACTCTACCACTTGTGTACATTCAAATGTCTCAAAACATTCAAAAGAAAAAAGCTAAAAACAACTTTATAGCGGATGCTCAAACAAAAAACGTGCATGTTTCCGAAATGGATTTCTGGGGAACCTATTATGCGATTGCTTTAGATGTTTCGGAAAATAAACTGGTATATTCTAAAAAAACGGATGAAGAAACCGTTTGGATTACAGCCGATTTAAGCCAGGTAACGGACTGCTACATTCATAAAACAGATAGAACCATAAAAAACAAAACAACCAATAAAATTGAAACGGACCGGATTGATCTCGTGCTACGCACTAAAGGTCAAGAGGACTTTGTTTTGGAATTCTTCAATGTGGATATCAATTTTGAAATGACAAATGAAAAAGTGCTGCTAGAAAAATGGCAGGCACGAATTTCAAAGCAATTGGTAACAACTAAAATTGCTGCTTAAAATTTTAATTTAGTGTTAAGAGATAAGGTTCAAAATTCAAGCATCTATATGCTTATATTTTGGACCTTATAATTATAATAGGTAGTTGCTTACGCTTTTACAAATTCCTTTAAAACAGAAATCACATAATCAATTTCATCCTTTGTGTTATATATACTAAATGAAAAGCGAATGGATGGTTTCTTTAAATCAGCTTCACTTAAAATTTCACTCAAAACATGTGATCCTTTTGTACTTCCACTTTGACAGGCACTTCCTTTAGAACAAGCTATCCCTTTCAAATCCATTTGAAATAATAAAATCAATGCTTTTTCAGGTGGAATAGGTAAACATACATTAATTAGGGTGTAAGTGCTTTTTTCTAAATTACCAGACATGCCATTAAAACGAACATCTGGAAATGCTAGCTTTAATTCAGCAATAAAATGACGTTTTAATTCTAATACATACGCGCTTTCCGTTTCCAAATTGGCATAGGCCATAACAAAGGCCTTTTCTAATCCAACAATATCATGAACAGCTTCCGTACCTGCCCGAATGCCACGCTCCTGCTGACCACCAAAAATTAACGGTTTCAAACCAGAATTTTTTCTAATAAAAGCAAAACCAACGCCTTTTGGTCCATGGAATTTATGGGCACTTGCCGCTAGAAAATCAATGTGAATATCTTGTAAATCTAATTGATAATGACCTATACATTGTACAGCATCACAATGAAACAAGGCGTTATTAGATTGGCATAAATGGCTCACACGTTTGACATCTAAAATATTTCCTATTTCATTATTAACATACATGAGGCTAACCAAAGTTTTTCCATGAGTTTCAAGAAGTTCTTCTAAATGATTGAAATCTACTTGGCCATCAGCATCTAGCTTTACATAGCTTACTTGTATACCGCATGTTTTTTCCAGTTGCTCAATAGTATGCAAAACCGCATGGTGTTCAATTTTGGAGGTTATAATATGTTCTACCCCTAAATCGCGAATGGCACATTGCAACGCTAAATTATCCGCTTCTGTACCACCTGATGTGAAAACAATTTCACCAGCACTCACGTTTAACTGCTTGGCAATTGTTTTTCTAGCTTGCTCGATTAATACTTTTGATGAACGACCAAAACTGTGTGTTGAAGAAGCATTACCATAATCATTACGCATAACAGTTGTCATAGCATTTATAACTTCATCTCTTACTTTTGTGGTTGCTGCACTATCAAAATATACTGGTTTCATAAGCTTATAGGTCTCCGTAAATTAATCGTACAAAATTACAAGAAATAAAATTATTTGTTCGGGATGACGTTGTATATTTACCAATTCTTTTATTTTTGTTTAAAATATAGTATTCATGCGAAAATTACTGTTAGTACTCTTAACATCTTCTATCCTTACGTCATGTGATGATGGTGATATTATTAATGTTGAATTTGATTTTGATGATACATTTTTAGCTTGTGGTGAGTTGGTTTTCTATCAAATAAAAGAAAATCCGTTTGAATCCTTATCGCTTCAAATTACCAATCCAGCACTAACACTAGAAGATTTAATTGCAGTTGATGATGACGGAAATCTAATTGTTGATGAAGAAATTGTTATAAATATTGAAAATGCTGGTAACCAGTTTAACTACCGGTCTTACAATGGTAATCCTGCAGCATTATTTTGTAATGATGTACCACCTTCCGATATTCAAATTAACGAAGATTTATCGAGTAATTCAGGGTCCGCATTTATTAATGTATCTTTAGTAGAAGATGATAATGATGGCATTCCTGCAGAGCTTGAAGATGCTAATTTAGATGGCGATTTTAATCCTGCTACAGACCCAACCGATACAGACGGTGATGGTTTACCTGATTATATTGATGTGGATGATGATGGAGATAATGTACTTACTTCTGTTGAAATTGCTGATGACAATTTAGATGGTGATGATGACCCACTAACAAACCCAAGAGATACGGATGGTGATGGTATTCCTAACTATTTAGACCCTGATGATGATAATGATGGCACCTTAACTATAGACGAAGAAAATGCCGCAACACTCGATCAAAATCCAGCAAACGATTTTACAAACCCTAATATAGCTGATTACTTAAATCCTGTAGAAAGCGCCTCTCTGCCTGCAACAGCTTACAGGCCTCACGCAATAAATCAAGTATTTACAATTACCTTGCGCGTTACGGATATTACCTTCCCTACAATTACACAAGATGCGTTTAATATGGGAACTTTAAATGACTCTAGATTAAATGAAACCCGTCTTGTTACACCTGAATTTTAAGTATTTTAACCATTGCTAACATTCTGAAAAATATAAACTTCCGTTGCTCCTAATCCATATTTTTTATAATCGGCATCGTAGTATTTAATCTGATCATAACGACCAAACAAATATTCTAATTCAGTTTTCAACACGCCTTCTCCAACACCATGGATGAATACCATTTTCTGAATCCGTTTCCTAATTGCAAATTCCAGTTGCCCTTTAGCCGTATCCAATTGTAAGGTTAGCATATCATGATTACTCATCTTGTGAGAATTTTCAGTTAAATGGTGAATATGTAAATCCACTTCCATAGTTGGTTGATATCGCTCTTTAGTTTTTTTTGTAGTTGCTTGCTTCCTTTTAGGTTGTTCTTTTTCTCGGATAATAGCTTCAGCAGAACTTAAATCAACTTTCAAAGGCTTGGTAACGACCAATTCTTTCGGTTCAAAATCGAGTTCAAAACCATCTGGCGTTTCAATGGTTATTTGGTCATTTGCAATTTTAGTAACAACACCAGAAAAATCATCATCTAAAACAGCTACGGAATCCCCTATTTTAAATGTCTTCATGTTCATGTGGTTTATCATTCGTTTCTTCTTCAAATTTACTTGGAATCTTACTCGAGATTCTATAAATACCGTACATTAAAATAACAATACCTATTATTAAAATTGCCACGTTTTTCTCATCACCTGACTGGCCATAAATTGCTGTAATACTGCCAATTAAAATCAATAAATAGGATACATACTGTTGCTTTTTCATGAGGTGGTCGATAAAAAATTACTGTTTGTCGAAATTAATATTAAATGTTGAAACAGCATATTATTTACTTTCTTTTTTTTTGTAAATTCAATCAAGGTAACTACTTTAAAAATAGCAAATTATGAGAAACATTACTTCAGTAACCCGAATACTTCATATCTTTATTTTAACGTTTTTGATTCATTTTAGCTTGTTTGCACAGGTTGGGATTGGTACGACAACGCCAACAGCACAACTAACTGTTATGCAAGATGCTATTTTTAATGAATCTGGAGGGAATCATGATTTTAGAGTAGAATCTGATGGAAACATTAACATGTTTAATATAGATGCACAGCATGATGTTTTTGGATTTAACGCCCTACCAAATTCTGTTTCATTTCTTACAGCACCAGGAACACCGTTCTATGTGAGCCAAATTTACGATCCAGTTGAGATTGGCAATGATGGAACTACAGGATATCAAATTGGCATTGGTTACTATATAGCTTCTGATCCATTAGTTCTACCAGAATCTGATTTTTACGGTTATAATGGTGTTTATGATTTTGTCAATCAAAATGCATGGTTTGAGGTTAACTCTTACGATTTTTATAACATATCAAATAGAGCTACTAAAAGAAATATTTATAGTATTAATGATAATATAGATATTGAAAATTATGTTATGAATGATATTGATAATATTAAACCATCATTTTATAAATACAATACAGATTTAGATCAGAACATTTCAGGAAAAGAAAATAAATATAGACCTCAAATGCGTTTAGGAGTTATTACGGATGAAGCTCCAGATTATATTACCGATGCTACTAACTCCAAAGTGAGCTTATATGGTGTAGCTACTATGAGCCTTGTGGGTGTAAAACATAACAGAGCAAAAATTAAGTATATAGAAGCGCAGTTAGAATCTCAAAAAATTAGTGATTTTGGTTCGGTTAATCTTAAAGGCAATGAATTTGAAGTACTTTTTGACACTAACTTTTCTTCAAATTTGAATGGAAATGCTGTTGTAACCGTTACTTCAAACAACCCTGAAATAAATGTAAGTATCTCTAGAAAAACAAGTAAGGGTTTTGTTATTGTAACTTCTGAACAAGTAACCAATTTATCTGTTGATTGGATAGCCATGGGTAAATCAATCACGCCAAGTAATAATTCAATTAATTCATCAGAATATATTATTGATTCAAATTTGAGATCTCAATTAGAAATTCCTGAATCTGAAAAACAGCGAATCATTAATTTCCAGAAAAACAATATGCCAACCCGCAGTTTGAGCAATAGTAGAAACTAATAATCATGGTAATTATTCTATTTAACATTTAAACATTTTTACCATGAAAAACATACTATATTTAACATTTCTTATCGCAGGCTCCCTAACATTTGCTCAAACTGACTTATACGTTAGAAACAACAGTTACGTCTATGTTGATGGTACAGGTTTTACTAGTGGGCCAAATAGCGCATCTTTATATGTAACTAACCGTATCAATCTGAATGGTACCAATAGCCATATCTATTTGCGCAACGAGGCTCAATTATTACAAGGTAACAATATAGGTAATTCTGGAGCTGGAAGATTGAGTGCTTTTCAAACAGGAACTGCAAATACTTATGCTTACAATTATTGGAGTTCTCCTGTTGGTATTAATACTGGCGCAGCTGGAAATACAACTTTCCAACCAGTTAATAATATGTACCGTGAAACGGCAGCACCTATTACCAGTACACCTTTTGGCTATGTAGCAGGTTATAATGGTACAACAACACAAATTGCCAGCTATTGGTTATATACATTTATTGGATTACCAACCACGACCAACGCCTATGAAGATTGGGTTGGCTTGGGTGGTGGTTCATTACCAATAGGTGGCGATCCAAATGGTACGTTAGCATCTGGTTACGGTTTTACCATGAAGGGGAATCCAAGTGGTGCTCAACAGTATGACTTTAGAGGTCGACCAAATAATGGAAATATAACAGTTACCTTAAATGCCAATAGAGAAACGTTAGTTGGAAATCCATACCCTTCGGCTTTGGATGCGCGCGATTTTATTCACAACCCTACAAATGCAACACGCATGACTGGAACTCTAAAATACTGGGAGCAAGCGCCAGGTGCTACCTCACATAATTTATCTGACTATGTAGGTGGCTATGGAATTTACACTATTTCTGCAGGAGGCGTGGATTCATTTACCAATGCACCATTTACAACCTATCTATTAGATGGCACACCAACTAATGCGCCTTTTGGGTCTGGCACTAAAGTAGCAAGACGGTATATTCCAATAGGGCAAGGTTTTATGATTGAAGGCAACGCTACAGGAGGTACTATTGTTTTCAATAATGCACAGCGCGAGTTTTATAAGCAATCGGGAACTGATAGTTATTTTTTTAGAAATCAACTTGACGAAAACGAACAAACAACAGATGAAACCATTTATAATGAAGACGGTTTCAATATTGTACCAGCCGATTTTAAACGTTTCCGAATTAATGTTGATTTTACCGAGAACGAATTATACACACGTCAATTACTAATGAATTTCCACAATTCAGCAACAGATGGTTTTGATTATGGTTTAGAAGGAAAAGGTGATATTCCTTTGGCGTCTGATGCATATTGGATATTAGACAACCAGCCTTATGTTATTCAAGCTTTTAACTATGACCAAACCTTGCGAATTCCTTTGATTGTCAAAGCTAGAGCAAATCAACCAGTTCGTTTTAGAATTTATGATATTCAAAATTTTGATGAAAGTCAACCTATTTACATTCACGATATTGAAAATCAAATCTATGTGAATTTACGAGAATCTAATTATGACATCAATTTAGCGGCAGGTTTGTATTCTGAAAGATTTGAGATTACTTTTTCAGCTCAAACTTTAGGAACTACCGATGTAACTATGTCTGATTTTGCCATCTTTCAAAATAATGAGACGTCTGAAATCAATTTACTAAATCCGAATCTTCAGAATTTAAAAACAGTTACCATTTATGATGTTTCAGGAAAACAGATTATAAATACTAAAAACCTACCTCTTTCTGAAAAATATTATTTTTCAAGCAAAACGTTTAGTGATGGTTTGTATGTAGTTTCAGTTGCCTTCAAATCTGGTGAAACGCTAAATAAAAAAGTAATGGTTGCTAATAAAAAGTAAATTATTCACCACTTTTTTTAACTTTGGCTATAAAATCAATTAAAGATTATGATGTCTTCACCAGAAGATTTTATGCTACCCTGTTTAAACAAACAAATTTTTGGATTTGACTGTATGGGCTGTGGTTTACAAAGATCACTTGCCCTAATTTATCATGGTGAATTTTTAGCTGCTTTTAAAATGTATCCAGCTGTTTACCCATTAATTGCGCTTTTTATCTTTATTGGTCTCAATATTTTTTTTAAATTTCAGCATTCTAATAAAATTATAAATACACTCGCTATTATAACTATTAGTATTATAATTGGGAGTTTTACACTAAAACTAATTACTTAAATTTTACACATGGAAAAACAAAGACTCAATCCAACACTGGTTTATGTGTTGGCTATTATTGGATTATTATGCTGCTGTTTTGCAGGTTTCGGTTTTATTCTAGCTGGAATTGCATTTATTATTGCTCAAAGTAAAATAAAGCAAGCACAATTAAATCCTGAAGAATATGATTTAAAAAGCGTTAATGCTATGAGTACAGCCAAAACGGTTGCACTCGTCATTTTAATCATTAATGTTTTATACCTACTTTGGTCTATCTATCAAATTTATGCTATGGGTGGATGGGATGCATATATGGAACAATTTGACGAAGCCATGAAACAATTTCAACAAGCTCAAGCTGAATAAGCTATAATTTACCGAAAAAAAAAGCGACTCACGTCGCTTTTTTTTATTTATATAAGATTATGAATTCTTATTTTTCAAACCCCTTTAAGGTTTTAGTAATTATAGATACACAATCTAATAATTGCTCTTCTGTCATTACTAATGGTGGCGCAAAACGAATAATATTTCCGTGTGTTGGTTTCGCCAATAAACCATTATCACGCAATGCTAGACAAATATTCCAAGCTGTATCACTTTCTTCATCATCATTAATGACTATAGCATTTAATAAGCCTTTACCACGAACCAAGTTTACAATATTACTGGTTTCAATAAATTTATTCATTTCATTACGAAATAATTCACCTAGTTTATAGGCATTTTCTGCTAATTTTTCATCTCTAACAACTTCCAACGCTGCCATAGCAACTGCTGCTGCTACAGGATTACCACCAAACGTACTTCCGTGATTACCTGGACGGATAACATTCATAACTGCATTATTAGCTAAAACAGCTGAAACGGGATACGCACCACCAGACAAAGCTTTTCCTAATATTAAAACATCTGGTTTTACTTCTGGTTCTTTTGAACAATTTTTATCTTCACAGCTACAGTTTCCACAAGTGGCTAACAAACGACCTGTTCTAGCAATTCCTGTTTGAACTTCATCAGCTATGAATAATACATTATATTTTTCGCATAGCGCTTTTGCTTTTGCTAAATAATCTGCAGCAGGAACATAAACACCTGCCTCACCCTGAATAGGTTCTACTAAAAAACCTCCAACATTAGGATTAGATTTTAAGGCGTTTTCTAAAGCGTCTAAATTATCGTAGGCAATTTTTATAAACCCATCGGTATAAGGCCCAAAATTTTTACGCGCTACTGGGTCATTAGAGAACGAAATAATAGTTGTTGTTCTTCCGTGGAAATTATTTTCACAAACAATAATTTCTGCTTCGTTTTCAGGAATGCCTTTTACTTCATAAGCCCATTTTCGGCAGATTTTTAAAGCGGTTTCTACAGCTTCCGCTCCTGTATTCATGGGTAGTAATTTGTCGAATCCGAAAAATTCGCAAGCAAATTTCTCATATCTTCCTAACATATCATTATGAAATGCTCTGGATGTTAATGCCAATGTAGATGCCTGTTTATGCATGGCATTTACAATTTTTGGGTGACAATGCCCTTGGTTTACAGCAGAATATGCTGATAGAAAATCATAATACTGTTTCCCTTCTACATCCCAAACATGCACGCCTTCTCCTTTTGCCAAAACCACTGGAAGTGGATGGTAATTATGTGCGCCATACTTGTCTTCTAAATCTATCGCTTGCTGCGATGTTAATTGGTCTAAAATAGCCATTTTAATAAATTTAAGTTGTTGAATAAAATAACCATTCCTACTGTACCTTTATCCTTCCGAAATCCCGAGTAATCGGGACGAAAATTCAGCGTGGGAGAGAAATCATCCCTAGGACTGGCAAATTACTAAATATCTGCTGTTTCTTAAAATATTTATCACTTGTTTTTTGCTACGAAAAAAGAAAGTACTTTTGCAGCATGGCAAGAAAAAACAAAAAACAAATTTTTACCAATGTCGAAGTTGTTGATGCTGGTGCAAAAGGAAAAGTAATTGGAAAAGCTGCAGATGGTAAAGTGATATTTATGCCTAATGCTGTTCCTGGTGATGTAGTTGATGTTCAGACTTTTAAAAAGCGTAAAGCGTACTACGAAGGAAAAGCAACCGTTTTCCATAAATTATCGTCGAAGCGAACCGAACCTGCTTGTCAACATTTTGGTGTTTGCGGTGGTTGTAAGTGGCAAAATATGGGCTATGAGCACCAATTATACTACAAACAAAAAGAAGTTACCAATAATTTAACACGCATTGGACACATAGAGTTACCTGAAGTAACACCCATTTTAGGCTGCAAAGACCCCTATTTTTATAGAAACAAAATGGAGTTTTCTTTTAGCGATAGCCGTTGGTTAACATTAGAAGAAATTCAATCAGATAGAGATTTAGGCGACAGAAATGCATTAGGTTTTCACATTCCAGGCATGTGGGATAAAATTTTAGATATTAAAAAATGTCATCTACAAGCAGATCCCTCTAATGCAATAAGAAATGCGGTAAAAGAATTTGCAATTGCGAATGATTTAGAATTCTTCAATACCAGAAATCAACAGGGTTTATTACGAACTATGATGATTAGAACATCATCCACTGGAGATATTATGGTAATGATTCAGTTTTTTAAAGAAGATAAGGCTAAACGCGAATTATTATTAGATTATTTAGCTGAAACCTTTCCAGAAATAACTTCGCTTCAATATGTGGTTAATGAAAAAGCAAACGATACTATTTACGATCAGGATGTTATTTGCTATAAAGGTGATGATCATATTTTTGAAGAAATGGAAGTTCTACAATTTAAAATCAATGCCAAATCATTCTACCAAACCAATTCCGAGCAAGCCTACGAATTATACAAAATAACAAGAGATTTTGCAGGACTAACAGGAACCGAATTAGTTTATGATTTATATACCGGAACAGGTACCATAGCACAGTTTGTAGCCAAAAAAGCACAAAAAGTAGTAGGTGTAGAAGCCGTTCCCGATGCTATTTTAGCTGCCAAAGCTAATGCACAATTAAATGGTATTAACAACGTTGACTTTTATGTAGGTGATATGAAAAATGTGTTTAACCAGGATTTTATTAAAACGCATGGGCAACCAGATGTTATAATTACCGATCCACCGCGTGATGGCATGCATAAGGATGTCGTTAATCAAATACTAAATATTGCGCCAAAGAAAATAGTTTATGTAAGTTGCAACAGTGCAACTCAAGCCCGTGATTTGCAACTTATGGATGCGCAATATAAAGTAACACGTACACAAGCTGTAGATATGTTTCCGCAAACGCACCACGTAGAAAATGTTGTACTTTTAGAAAGAAGATAAATACCTATGAAAAAATTAGTTGCCTTATTAATTCTAATTGGTTGCCTGGCATTTAGCTGCGAGCGCGATGATATTTGTACGCTAGATACAGTTACCACACCGCGTTTAACTATTGCTTTTTACAGCATTGAGAACCCAGAACAACAAAATCCTAGAAATGTTGCTAGATGCCGTGTACAAGGTATTGGAAATGATGAAACATTACCAGATTTAGACGGTTCAACAAGTAAGCAAATAATTCTTTTACCACTAAAAACCACTGAAAATAGCACGCAGTATAGTATTTATAAAAATTATAGATTAAATAATAACCAAACACCAGATAATCCAGATGACGATTTTATAACGGGAAATGAAGATATTATAACCATATCTTATGTAACAGAAGAAGTTTACGTATCTAGAGCTTGTGGTTTTAAAACGGTTTTTAAAAATATTTCCATGACAGTTGAAGATGATGGCGATAAATGGATAAAAATTATTCAATCAGTAGATGATAATCAAACAATAGAAAATGAAAATGCAACAAACTATAATCTCTATCATTAAGTCCTGTTTAGTTGGTATGCTTTTTTGTTCAGTTTCATTTGCACAAAACGATAGCATTCCGTTAAATAATAAATTAAAGGATAGCATTAAGCAAAAAGAAAAATATGGTCTACGTGTAGGTGGAGATGCTAGTAAATTAATCCGCTCTTTTGTTGATGATGATTATAAAGGCTTTGAGATAAATGGTGATTTCCGATTTACAAAAAAATGGTATTTAGCTGCTGAATTTGGTATTGAAGAAAAAAAAACGACTACCGATTATATAGCTGTTACATCCTCTGGGACCTACATAAAACTGGGAGCAGATTATAACGCCTATCAAAATTGGTACGGAATGAACAATTTATTATATGGTGGTTTTCGGGTTGCAGCTAGCAATTTTAGTCAAGAACTTAATGGCTATGGTGTCTATTCCCAAAATCAGTATTGGGCTCCACAATTTACGTCAACAGAAAGTATTGATTATAGTGGCTTAAACGCAGTCTGGGCAGAATTTATTACTGGTTTAAAAGTAGAAGTACTTACTAATTTGTTTTTAGGTGTAAACGTGCAATTTAAATACATCATTACACAAAGTGAACCTGATAATTTTGAAAATCTTTATATACCTGGTTACAATAAAACCTATGATAGTGGGAGTTTTGGTTTTGGATATGGTTATAATATTTCTTATTTAATTCCCATTTTTAAGAAAGCTAAATAGTGTTTAGTATAGATAACTTTCTAAATTAGGTACTAAATTCCAAAACATAATAACATAATTTCTATGATTATTAATCATTAATCTAGAAGGCTACTTTGGCTCACTCCACCTTACTTCCATTACTCCTTTGCGAAAATTAAGAGTATATAAGTATAAAAGTTAGAAAATAACAAAACTAAAATGCACCCTAACTAATCTCTATCCTGATACTTTGCTTTTTTACTGCCTTCGTACATAACATATTTTACCAAACGCGATTCTAATTTTGCATTCATTACATGTATTTTTCGCGATGGACGTAATCCAACATGCTTTATGGCATCCAGATTAGATGTTATAAACCAAGCATCAGTTCCTGGATAATTTTGTTTTAGCGTATCACCAATAGCTGCATAAAATTTTTCCATATCAATATCTAGGCGTTCTCCATAAGGTGGATTAAAAACCATATGCAATTTAGCATCACCAGCTTTTTGAGTCTTAAAGAAATCTTCATGCTGAATGCTAACAAATTCATCTAAATGTGCATTTTTCAGATTATCTTTTGCTTTAGCTACTGCACTAGGCGATTTATCATATCCTATTATTTTATGATGAAAGTCTCGTGTTTTTTTCAAAAGAGATTCTTCAATTTTTTCAAATAATTCAACATCCCAGTCATTCCAACGCTCAAAAGCAAATTCTTTTCGCATTAAATTTGGTGGTATATTACAAGCTATCATGGCAGCTTCCGCCAATATCGTTCCACTACCACACATTGGATCCATAAAATCTGACTGACCATCCCAACCCGATAACATAACAAGACCTGCTGCCAAAACTTCACTTATAGGTGCAATATTGGTAGCCGTTTTATAACCACGCTTATGTAAAGATTCACCAGACGAATCCAATGAAATAGTACATTGGTTTCTATCAATATGGACATTCACTTTTAAATCAGGAAACCGTAAATCTATATTTGGACGCTCATTAGTAGTATCTCTAAATTTATCAACAATAGCATCTTTAGTTTTAAGTGAAATGTATTGCGAATGTGTAAACTGTTCTGAATGAACCGTTGAACTAATGGCTAATGTTCCACTAGATTTCATATACTGACTCCAATCCATTTTATACACTTGATCGTACAAATCTTGTTCGTTCTTGATACGAAAACTATTAATTGGTTTTAAAATTTTAATAGCAGTACGCAAACCTAAATTTGCCTTGTACATAAACCCTTTATCGCCAGTAAAACCAACCATTCTTGTGCCTTTCTGAATATCTATAGCACCTAATTGAATGAGTTCTTTTTCTAATAAATCTTCAAAGCCAAATAAGGTTTTGGCAACCATTTTAAAATTATTCTCCATCGCAGACATTAAATAGATTACAAAAATACAGTATTTTTGTGGCAAGACAACAGACTTTGCTTAACAATGACAATTTTTGGGTAGCAGATTAATTATTACAAGATTAAACCCTAACCAAGGGAAAACTTTTATGGAAAACACATCGCAATGGTTTGCTTCATGGTTTGACACACCATATTATCATATACTTTATAAAGATAGAGATAATAGCGAAGCCCAACTATTTATGGATATTTTAACCAATTATTTAAACCTGCCTGAGCACGGTGAAATTTTAGATTTAGCTTGTGGCAAAGGCCGTCATGCTATTTATTTAAATTCGTTGGGTTATAAGGTTATTGGTGCAGATTTATCCGAAAACAGCATTGCTCATGCCAAGCAATTTGAAAACGAAACACTCCATTTTCAAGTTCATGATATGTGTAAACCTTTTAATAAACAGTTTGATGCTGTTTTTAATTTGTTTACTAGTTTTGGTTATTTTGAAAATGAAGATGATAACTTAAAGACCATTCAAGCCATTCAAGCAGATTTAAATGAAACTGGATTTGGTGTAATTGATTTTATGAATAGTAACTATGTTATTGATAATTTAGTTCCAGAAGAAACTAAAACCGTTGAAAATATTGACTTTCAAATAAAACGTTTCTTTAAAGATGGTTACATTATTAAAGATATTCAGTTTGATGATGCTGGTAACACGTATCAATTCCAAGAACGGGTACGCGCTTTTACTTTAGAGGATTTTCAAGCGCTATTTGATCAGGCAGGTGTTTATTTATTAGATATTTTTGGCGATTATAAATTACATAAATTTAACAAAAACACATCTGAACGTTTAATCATGATTTTTAAATAATGTTGCCGTACTTACTACCCATATTTGCTGTTATTATTGGTGCTTCATTAGTTGTTTTAACACGTAAAAAAGCGCACTTCAACTTTAAGTTACTGTTAGCTTTTAGTGGTGCTTTTTTATTAGCCTTAACCCTTTTTGAGTTACTACCAGAAGTATACCACCATTTAGATGCAAAGCAAACCGGACTATTTATTATGTTCGGAATTCTAATTCAAATAATTTTAGAGTTCTTCTCAAAAGGTGCTGAACATGGCCACGTACATGTTCATAATCATGGTAAACATTTTCCTTGGGCACTGTTTTTAAGCTTGTGTATACATAGTTTTTTAGAGGGCTTTCCTATTCATGAACATAATGATATGGTGTATGGTGTATTGGTTCATAAAATTCCAATTGCTACGGTTATTACGGGTTTTCTAATTCATTCAAAAGCTACCAAATTTCAAGTCATAGCGTTTTTAACCATTTTTGCTGCTATGACACCTATTGGCACTTTTATTTCCAATCATATGAATATTGCTAGCCAAAATATTAGTGCAATTAATGCTATTGTTATTGGTATCTTTTTACATATTTCCACAACTATTTTATTTGAAAGTGGCGAAGGCCATAAATTCAACCTGACTAAATTAATAGCCATTGTTTTGGGTATTGCTATGGCTTACATAATTTAATTTTTTATGTTTTCAAAAGAAGAATCTAGACAACTCCGTCAATTATTTTGGACCAGTTTTAGGAAATCTTTTCCTAGGAAATGGATTTTGTATGACACCAAAATTAAAGGCATGAGTTTTAAATTCCATTTTGATACAAAACAAGCTATGGTTTCCATAGATTTAGAAGACGATTTGGAGAACCGCATTACAATTTGGGAAAAGTTGGAGGCTCTAAAAACCATTTTAAAATCAGATTATCTACCAAATGCTATTTTTGAAGAAGAATACTATTTAGAAAACGGTAAAGAAATCTCCCGAATTTATGTTCCTTTAGAGCAAAAAGTATCCATTCATAATAAGAACAGCTGGCAAGAAGTCATGGTGTTTTTAAATGATAGTATGAGTCGTTTTGAAGCCTTTTTTGAAGACTACAAAGACATATTAACACCTTAATAATTTAGAACAGTTAAGGCACGACTTGTTTTAAAAATTATAATAGTGAACAAGATTGAGTCTTTTAATAGTTTTAATTAACTGAAATTAAATGCTAGGTATCAATTAATAATATCCTATTGATTTCCTACATTTGCAGCCTTAAAAAATTATATCTTAAGATACATTTATTGAGATAAAAAAAAACGTTTTTTAATAATGGATCATCTTCTCACATTTTCAATTACGGTATTTACAGGATTCTTTGCTATTATGAATCCTATTTCTAATTTACCGATATTCCTATCACTCGTTGGAGGTGCCGATCCCGAAACTAAACTACGTATTAATAAACGAGCCGTTTTAATTGCTTTTATTATTGTTGCCATTTTTGTGATTCTTGGAAAATTCATTTTTGAGTTATTTGGAATTACCATTCCTGCCTTTAAAATAACGGGTGGGATTTTAATTTTTTATGTCGGTTTTGATATGCTTCAATCAAAAAAATCAAGCATAAAAAATCTAAAAAACACTCACATAGATGAAAACATTGCCGTTTCACCATTAGCAATTCCTATTCTAGCAGGACCAGGAACTATTGTAACTGCCATGAACTTTGTTTCAGATGCTAACTTCATTAAAATTGCTCTCGTTATTTTAATTTTTGCCTTTATGTGTTTATTGACTTTTATAACATTTCGTTTAAGCGATTTTATTGTAAAAAAAATAGGCTATAATGTTATTTCTGTGGTTGGGAAAATAATGGGTTTAATAATTGCAATTATTGGTACCAGTATGATTATTGAGGGTATAAAAATCACCTTCAATCTGTCCTAATGCTATTTAAATAACGTAAAAAAACACCATAATAAAGTGGCAAATAGCACCAGCTAAAACAAAAAGGTGCCAAATAACGTGGTTAAATTTTATTTTATCTATGGCATAAAACAAAATACCAGCTGTGTAGGCAAAGCCTCCTGCAAATAACCAAAAGAGTCCATTTGGCCCTAAACTTTCAGCCAAATATGAAAAATCAAACACTACGAGCCATCCCATGATAAGGTAAAGTACCACTGAAAAGAATTCAAATTTCCCCGTAAAAAAAATCTTCAAAACAAGCCCTAGAGCCGTAATTCCCCAAACAATCCAAAACAAATACCAGCCTTTACTGGCTTCTAACGTAATTAAGGAGACAGGAGTATATGTGCCTGCTATTAAGAAATAAATACTAATATGGTCTAGAATCCGTAAATAATGTTTGGGTTTGTCTGATTCTACAAAATGGTATAAGGTTGAAGCGGTAAATAATAAAATAATAGTGACTCCATAAGCAACAACACTAAACAAACTCCAATCGGTTTTATTAGAATTATAAACCATTAATAGTACTAAAGCTACAATCCCTATTAATACTCCTAGGGCATGTGTTAAACTATTAAGGCGTTCTTCAAAAGGAGTTTGTAACCGCATTATGGGACTTCATTGCTATTACGCCATTTATTGGCTAATTCAAAAAAATCAAAATCTAATGCAGACTCTTGACGCTCTAAACGTCCACTTTGAAAATTACGTTCCAAAACATCTTCAATTAAATAATCTTCCTCAACATTCCATGGGTCAAATTCTTCTTTAAGCGAAATATTAAAAAGTAAGGCGGTATTATTAAACCAAAAAGCACGCCAACCACTCCGCAAATCTTTTATTAAATCGAATGTTGTAACACCTGTTTGTCTATGAATCAATTTTACAAGAATTTGTCCTTCCGTTTTTGTTAATTTTTTTAGTTCGGCTGAAAATTCATCCTCAATATACTTCTGAATTAATTTAGCATACCGACGTTTTTCACTTTCGCGTTCCAAACTATTTAAACGTTCGTTTAAAGATTCCAACCGTTCAGCAGCTAATTTAGCGTAAGGATACACCTTGATAGTTTTTCGTCTAATAATTAAATAACGGTTTCTTTCTGCTTCTGTACTGAATTTTAAACGGTGTAACAGTTTAACTTCGTTCAAATTAATAGCAGATTTAGGTATTGAATCGCCTTCAATCAGAATATAAACCACATCCGTTGAATCTTGTACCTCCTCCTCTACTTGAGCAAAAAGTGCTATGGGAAAAACTAAAAAAAAGTAGGCAATTATTTTCATAGGTTTAAAACGATCCAAAATCATTCCAAAAAGGAATATGTAAAATTAATAATTTAAAAAACCTTTAACCTTAAAATAGTATTAATATTGTTATTTTAGTGCAAAAATAAATCAGATGGCAAAAAAGAGTATACTAAATAAAAAGTCCATGGACTTTCTAGAAAAATATTTAAATAATGCATCACCTACTGGATATGAGTGGGAGGGTCAGAAAATATGGATGGACTACCTAAAACCGTATGTGGATGAGTTTATAACAGATACCTATGGAACAGCCGTTGGCGTTGTAAACCCAAAAGCCAAATATAAAGTGGTTATAGAAGGGCATGCTGATGAAATTTCGTGGTATGTAAATTATATTTCAGATAATGGACTAATATATGTTATTCGCAATGGTGGTAGCGATCACCAAATTGCACCTAGTAAAATAGTGAATATTCACACCAAAAACGGTATTGTTAAAGGTGTTTTTGGATGGCCAGCTATTCACACCAGAGATAAAAGTAAAGAGGAAGCACCGAAACCCGATAATATTTGTATTGATGTTGGCGCCAAAGATAAAGCAGCAGTAGAGAAAATGGACATTCACGTTGGTTGCGTTATTACGTATCCCGATGAATTTCATATTTTAAATGGTGATAAATTTGTTTGTCGCGCATTGGATAACCGTATGGGTGGTTTTATGATTGCTGAAGTAGCCAGACTTTTAAAAGAAAACAAAAAAACACTCCCTTTTGGTTTATATATCACCAACTCGGTACAAGAAGAAATTGGATTACGTGGCGCTGAAATGATAACTCAAACTATCAAACCAAATGCTGCAATTGTTACAGATGTAACTCATGATACTACAACACCAATGATAGAACAAAAATCGCAAGGTTTTGTAGAATTAGGTGCTGGTCCTGTAATTGCTTATGCTCCTGCAGTACAACAAAAATTGCGTGATTTGATTACAGAAACTGCCGAAGAAAAAAAGATACCGTTTCAGCGTGCTGCCCTATCTCGAGCTACAGGTACAGATACTGATGCCTTTGCTTACAGCAATGGAGGTGTGCCTTCTGCTTTAATTTCATTACCATTACGTTATATGCATACCACTGTAGAAATGGTGCATCGGGATGATGTTGAAAATGTAATTAAAATGATTTACGAAACATTATTAAAAATGAAAGATGGTGAAACATTTTCATATTTTAAATAAATTTTAACTCCTACGAAAGTGGGAGTTTTTTTTAGTTTTATCTTTCCACTTAAATAATTGTACATGGATGAGCGCATAGATATCGTTACTAAAACAGGCCAAGAAACGGGCAAAACCGCATTAAAGTCGGAAGTTCATGATAAAGGCTATCATCATAACACGGCTCATATTTGGTTATATACGGCAAAAGGCGACATATTATTGGCGCAACGATCTGTAAAAAAAGTTATTTGTCCGCTTCTGTGGGATGTATCAGTTGCTGGCCATGTAGATGCAGGTGAAACGATTGAACAAGCTGCTATCCGTGAAACACAAGAAGAAATTGGCTTAACAATTTCAGAGTTTGATTTAAAAAAAATTGGCGTCTTCCCTTGCTTTCAAAGTTATAAAAATGGAATCATTGATAATGAATTCCACCACACATACATAGCTAAACTACCGGTTTCTATTAATAAACTAAAACCACAACCAGAGGAAGTTGATGCCTTACAGTTAGTAACTCTAGATCAGTTTAAATTGCTTTTACAACACAGTACAAATACGAATTATTTTGTACCCTCAAACAAGAAATATTATGAGTCTGTTTTGAAAGCCATAACGTTAGTTACACAGTAAGTTTCCATTATTTTTAATTACTTTGCTTTCATGAATCTATTCCTTGTTGCCATAGCGCCTGTATGTATCATAATTCTATATATTTATTTAAAAGATAAATACGAAAAAGAACCTAAACTCTTACTTTTTTATGCGTTTCTTTTTGGCGCATTTGTTAGTGTTATATTAACAACCCTACTCTATATTCTATTTGATTATTATTTCTTGCTAGATGAAGCAAGTGTACTTCAAATGTTTATTAAAGCATTTTTTGTTGTCGGTTTTACTGAAGAATTCAGTAAATACATCATTGTTCGTTATTACGCACAGCCAAAACAAGCTTTCAACGAACCTTTTGATGGAATTGTATATGCCGTAATGGTTTCTATGGGTTTCGCTGCAACCGAAAATATTATGTATGTATTAGAAGGAGGTTACGAAGCAGCGCTTTTACGAGCTTTTACTGCCATTCCAGCTCATGCTACGTTTGGTATACTAATGGGTTATTATATGGGAAAAGCTAAATTCTCTAAAAATAAGAGATTATTAAACCTCATTGGATTATTGCTGGCCATTGTTTTTCATGGTGCGTATGACTTTTTCTTGTTTATTGATTTTATTCCAGGGATTTGGATTGGTGCTTTTATCTCCTTATTTATTGGTATTGTTTTATCGCGAAACGCTATTAAACGTCACCAAAATGATTCTCATTTCAAAGTTTAGTAAAATCTAAAACCCATTTGAACAAAACGGTACATATTCCTTATATTTACACTTCTAAAAATAAATCAATGAGTCAAACTTATCATACAAAAGTTAATAACACTTACGAATTCGACTTTAAAAAAGAGTCTATTGAAACCCTAGACAGTGTTAAAGAGCACGCCAATCACTTTCATATTTTAGAAAATAACAAATCCTACAAAGCAGAGATTTTACAAAGAGATTTCAATGCAAAACAGTATCAGGTAAAAATTAATGGTACGCTATATCAAATTGCAATTGAAGATTATTTAGATGTGCTAATACAAGAGTTAGGTTTCGAAATTGGCGCTTCCAAACAAGTTAATGACATTAAAGCGCCCATGCCAGGTTTAATTTTGGACATAGCCGTTCAAGCGGGTCAGGAAGTTAATGAAGATGATACCTTAATCATTCTAGAAGCCATGAAAATGGAAAATGTTATTACATCCCCTAGAAATGGCATTATAAAGTCGGTTTCTGTAAGTAAAGGCGATGCCGTTGATAAGAATCAACTATTACTTGAATTCGAATAAAAATTAAGAAGCACATTTTATTCGCTTTAATCAAAAAAAAAGACCTTTAAGAACATAGAAAAAAGTAAGACTCCTGTTTTTTACAGGAACAACAAATAAATTATCCCTTTTTGGGGAATTTGAAATAAAAAAATCCTTCTGTATGGAAGGTAACGATGGGAATGAAAAAAATACTAGTAGCAAATCGTGGTGAAATAGCTATTCGTGTCATGCGAACAGCAAAAAAAATGGGAATTAAAACGGTAGCCGTTTATTCAACAATAGATCGGAATGCTCCACACGTAAAATATGCAGACGAAGCTGTTTTAATTGGCGAAGCACCTTCCAATCAATCATATTTGTTAGGTGATAAAATTATTGAAGTTGCTAAAAAATTAGAGGTAGATGCCATCCACCCAGGTTATGGCTTTTTATCTGAAAATGCAGATTTTGCAGAGTTATGCGAAACCAATAACATGATATTTATTGGTCCAAAATCCAAAGCTATTAAAGTAATGGGTAGTAAACTAGCAGCTAAAGAAGCGGTGAAACACTACAATATACCAATGGTACCAGGTACCGAAGAAGCTATTACAGACATACCTGAAGCTAAAAAAATAGCTAAAGATATTGGGTTTCCCATATTGATAAAAGCTTCAGCAGGTGGAGGCGGAAAAGGAATGCGTATTGTTGAAAAAGAATCAGATTTTGAATCGCAAATGAATCGTGCCATTAGTGAAGCAACTTCTGCTTTTGGTGATGGTTCTGTTTTTATTGAAAAATATGTAACCTCGCCACGCCATATTGAAATTCAAGTCATGGCAGATACACATGGCAATATTATTCATTTATTTGAACGGGAATGTAGTATTCAACGTCGTCATCAAAAAGTTGTAGAAGAAGCACCTTCATCTGTACTCACTCCTGAACTACGAAATAAAATGGGTGAAGCAGCCATAAAAGTGGCTAAAGCCTGCGATTATATTGGTGCTGGAACAGTTGAATTTTTACTAGATGGTGATCATAATTTCTATTTCCTTGAAATGAATACACGCTTACAAGTGGAACATCCTGTTACCGAGCTTATAAGTAATACCGATTTGGTAGAATTACAAATTCGGGTAGCACGTGGCGAAGCGTTACCCTTAAGCCAATCCGATTTAAAAATAAACGGTCATGCATTAGAGTTACGTGTATATGCTGAAGACCCCTTAAACGATTTCCTACCAAGTGTTGGTAATTTAGAGGTTTACAAACTACCTGTAGGTAAAAATATTCGTGTAGATAACGGGTTTGAAGAAGGTATGGACGTTCCAATTTATTACGACCCGATGTTATCCAAACTTATTACCTATGGAAAAACACGAGAAGAAGCTATTGAGCTAATGATTTCAGCTATTGCAGATTATCATATTCAAGGTATCGAAACAACCTTACCATTTGGATCATTTGTTTGCAAACATGAAGCCTTTCGTTCCGGTAATTTTGATACCCATTTTGTAAAAAAGTTTTATTCCCCAGAGGCATTAAAAGAAAGTCAAGAAGCCGAAGCAAAAATAGCAGCTATGATAGCCGTAAAACAGTATTTAGCGGATCAGAAATTATTGCGAGTACCCCTTAAATAGTTTGCAGTTACTATAAACAGTTTCCAATAACAACGAGTAAATAAATTAAAAAATTTCAAAAGCTAAATGCATCTGCACTTTAGCGAGAAAACATAAAAAAAATGGATTCAAAAATAAAAACCTTAAACGAGAAATTAGCACAATCCTATTTAGGTGGTGGTGAAAAACGTATTGAAAAGCAACATGCAAACAAAAAACTCACCGCTCGTGAGCGCGTTTTATATCTTTTAGACGAAGGCTCATTTGAAGAAATAGGCGCATTAGTCACACACAGAACCAAAGACTTTGGGATGGACAAGCAACAGTATTATGGGGATGGTGTTGTAACAGGTTATGGAACCGTTTCTGGCAGATTGGTTTATGTTTTTGCGCAAGATTTCACCGTTTTTGGAGGCTCTCTTTCAGAAACACATGCTGAAAAAATCTGTAAAGTTATGGATTTAGCTGTAAAAGTGGGTGCTCCTATTATAGGACTTAATGATTCTGGAGGCGCACGAATTCAAGAAGGCGTCCGTTCGCTTGGTGGTTATGCAGATATATTTTACCGTAATGTGCAAGCTTCAGGCGTTATTCCACAGTTATCTGCTATCATGGGACCTTGTGCTGGAGGTGCCGTATATTCACCTGCTATGACGGATTTCACGCTCATGGTTCAAGACACAAGTTATATGTTTGTTACAGGCCCAAATGTTGTTAAAACGGTTACCAATGAAAACGTAACTAGTGAAGAGCTAGGTGGCGCAAGTGCACATGCAACCAAATCTGGTGTGGCACATATTACGGCAACTAATGATGTAGAATGTCTAGAAGATATTAAAAAATTATTGAGTTACTTACCTCAAAACAATCAAGAAAAAACAAAAGATATCCCTTATGAATTAGCTGATGAAATGCGCGAGGAATTATCACAAATTATTCCAGACAATGCCAATAAACCATATGACATGCACGCGGTTATTTCTGGAATTATTGATACCGATTCTTTCTACGAAATTCATAAAAACCACGCCGAAAATATTATAGTAGGCTTTGCCAGATTAGGCGGAAAAAGTATAGGTATTGTTGCTAATCAGCCCATGTTTTTAGCTGGTGTTTTAGATGTTAATAGCGCGAAAAAAGCCGCTAGATTTGTTCGTTTTTGCGATGCCTTTAATATTCCTTTACTGGTTTTAGAAGATGTACCAGGCTTTTTACCAGGAACAGATCAAGAATGGAATGGTATTATTGTTCATGGTGCAAAATTGCTATACGCTTTTAGCGAAGCAACAGTACCAAGAGTAACGGTTATTACCAGAAAAGCCTATGGTGGTGCGTATGATGTTATGAACTCTAAACACATAGGTGCTGATATGAATTACGCCTGGCCAAGTGCCGAAATTGCAGTAATGGGTGCCAAAGGTGCTGCAGAAATCATCTTTAAAAAAGACATTAATGCAGCTGATGACAAAGAGGCTAAATGGAAAGAAAAAGAGGCAGAATACGCTGATTTGTTTGCCAACCCATATAGTGCTGCTCAACGTGGTTTTATTGATGAAGTTATTTTACCCGAAACTACTAGACGCAAATTAATTAAAGCTTTTTCTATGCTAGAAGATAAACAAGTTGAAAAACCGAAACGCAAACATGGAAATATTCCGTTGTAAATGACTCATTAAGCATAATATTTCTATGACAGTTAGTTGTTTTGGAAACACAACATCAACATCATAATTTACGCTATCATGATTTAGAGAAAATTTATTATTATTTAATTTCATGTATTTCGATTGAAAATATTATAAAACTTAATACGCTTTTAAAAATTCCAAGCACATAATGACTATCTTTAGTACACTCATTATGTGCTTTTTTTATGAAAAAACGTTTAAACCAATTGGCTGCCACTGCCATTTGTGGTAACGACATAAGCTCTTCTTGTTTATATGTTTCTGCACTTGCCATTGTTTATGCTGGACAATATGCCTGGATTTCATTACTTATTGTTGCATTAATTCTTTTTTTATTCAGAAAAATTTATGGTGAAGTTGTTGGAGCTTTACCATTAAATGGTGGAGCCTACAATGCTTTATTGAATACAACAAAAAAATCGACAGCCTCTTTTGCCGCAGCACTTACGGTATTATCATATATGGCTACTGCCGTTATTTCGGCAAGCGAATCGGTTAAATATGCACACAGTCTTTGGAATGGCATTCCCATAGTTTATACAACCATTGGTTTACTGGCGCTGTTTATGATTATTGTAATTTTAGGCATTGGCGAATCATCAAAGGTAGCTATTGCTATTTTTATTTTTCATTTAACTTCTTTAACACTTTTATGTGTTTTTTGTGGTATCTATTTATTTCAAAATGGATACGAAAGTCTAATAGCAAATTTTAAAAATCCCATAGAAGGAAGCATAACTACGGCTCTGTTTTTTGGTTTTGCCGCTGCCATGTTAGGTATTAGTGGTTTTGAGAGTTCTGCAAATTATGTAGAAGAGCAAAAGCCAGGTGTATTTCCTAAAACCTTACGGAATATGTGGGTTGTAGTTACAATTTTCAATCCATTGCTGGCCTTTTTAGCATTAGCAATTATTCCCATTTCTGTTATTGGAAATCACGAAGAAACCCTACTTTCATTTTTAGGCCAAACAGCAGGCGGAAACTGGTTATTTTATATTATATCTATTGATGCAGTGTTGGTTTTAAGTGGTGCTGTTTTAACATCTTTTGTTGGTGTTGGTGGTTTGGTTGAACGGATGGCTTTAGATAGAATTTTACCAAAATTTCTTCTAAAAAGGAATAAAAGAGGAAGTTCTTATCTTATTTCTATCAGTTTTTTTCTGTTATGTATAACCATCCTAACTATCACACAAGGCAATCTAAAAGCTTTAGCTGGTGTATATACCATTGCGTTTTTAAGTGTCATGATTCTTTTTGCTGTTGGAAATATATTGCTAAAAATTAATAGAAAACAATTACCAAGACCAGAAAAAGCTAGTGTGGGCGCACTTATACTTGCTATAGCAGGTGTTTTATTAGCATTAATTGGAAACATTGTTTTAAATCCGCCCTACTTAATTATTTTTATGGAGTACCTCATCCCGACACTTTTAATCGTTGGCTTTATGTTATTTCGAATTCAAATATTACGTGGCTTTTTACAATTCATAAAATATATAATACCTTCTAATTTGCCTATTTTCGAAAAATTAAATAAAAAACTGTTACTTACAATTCACCACATAAATAATCAGGAATTCGTGTTTTTTACAAATCATGATGATGTATCCACTTTGAATAAAGTTTTACAATATATTCAGAAAAACGAACATACCAAGCGCTTGAAAATTGTAACCGTACTAAAGCCTGATTATGTGACACCCAAAAATTTACAAAGTGATATTGCTGTATTAGATCGGGCTTATCCTGAAATTCACATTGAATTTATAGAAGAACATGGACATTTTAATCCTGAAAAAATTAAAGAATTATCAGAAAAATATAATATCCCAATTAACTTCATGTTTATTGGTTCTCCTGGTGAAACATTTCCATATAAGATTCAGGATTTAGGTGATGTTCGGTTAATTATTTAATTAAATAGTAAAATTTAATCATCATACAAATTGTTACATTTTATCAAAATTTAAAACATATTTAAACACTGAAAATCAAATGTTTAAATACTCGTATTACTTCAATTGATAAGTTTTAAAAAATCTCGTGGCATAGAACTTGTAAGATAACTCTTCAAAGCTTTCTTAGGAATGTCTTTTAAAGATGAATTATTTATTTAAATTTATGTTAATTTTTAGTTTGTTAATCCCAACTGTAAACAGCTAACAATTTAAAAACTACATATAAAACTAAACTAGTTATGAAACCATTTTTATCAGTTTTGCTATTACTAATGTCTACTTTTTCTATGGTGCATGCCCAAGAGAAATATCGTGTAATATACGATTACAACACAGAAGAAATTAACTACTACCATCTAGATAAGTATAACAAGGTAGATGACACACTTTTGAAACCTAAATTTAAACGAAATAGTCTGGTTGAATTAAAACTAAAAAATGTAAACCCGTTTGCTATGGATATTCAAGCAGATGTAAAAGAAGAAGCCATCCATTCAGAATCTGGTGGTTTCAATTTTAGCTCACTTTTAGGAGGCATTAGTTCGTTTTCTGGAGGTGATCTTGGTTTGAATGTGGATAATTTACCCATTGACGAAAGTATGTTTAGTCAAAAAGTTGCTTCAAGAGGTGCAGGCGTTTCTAATAAGTTTTCCGATCTTAATAAACTTTCTTCAAATATTGATGCCATTAAATCCACCTTAATGTCTAACTTATTAAACCCAAATTTAGATAAAGAAGCTATTTTGGCAAATGTTAAAAATGCGGCAAATAAGGTTAGTGATTCACGTGTTAGCGATCCAGAAGATAATTTTTATGTATTCTTATCTAGTATGAAACGTGTTGTTCAAGAGGACTCACAAGAGCTCGCTTCAGAATTAAATGCATTAGCAACAGATATTAATGAGCAAGAAGTATCAAATACAGAATTATCTCGCGGTGAATTGGTTGCACATAATAATGCGTATACAAATTTAAAAAACATGCTAAAATCTTTAAATGCTTCCTCCATAAACTCATCTGAAAACTTGAATAAAATAGAAGAATTGTATGCAACTTTAGAAGCATCATCATTTGAACAAACCTACGATTACTTAATTGAAGCCGATAAAGTGAATATTGAATTAAAATTTGTTCAGAGCGAATTTTCTAAAACGTCTAATGTTGAAAACTCACAAAGCACCTTAAAAACTAGAAATCTTAAATTATTTTCAAAAGGCGGTTTTAAAATTAATACAAGCGTGGCTTTAACTTTAAATAATTTTGGCGACAGTGCAAAAGACTTTTATATAGACGAAAACGGTGTTATTGGAGCGGACGTAAACGATTATTTTGTGCCTAATTTAAGCACCATGATAAACTTCTATCCAGTTATTGGTGAGAACTTTAATATTGGAGGAAGTTTCGGTTTATCCATTCCTATTACTGAAGATTTAAAAGGTATTAATTTCCTATTAGGTCCTTCCTTATTTTTTGGTAGTAAAAGTCGTCTTGCGTTATCAGGAGGTATTGCTTATGGCCCTGTAAACCAACTAACAAATGGTTTAGAGGTTGACCAAACAACAGATATAATTGATATAGATAATTTTACAAAAAATGTTTACGATTTCGGATACTACTTTGGAATTTCATTCAGTTTGTTCGATTTAAATTAAAACACCAATTCATGAAAAAATTAAGCCTTATATTCTTATTTTTAATTACCATACAAGCAAGTTTTGCTGACAAACATGCCCTTATTATTGCTGTAGGCGACTACCCGAAAAGTACTGGCTGGAGCAGTATTAGTTCCGTAAATGATGTGCCACTAATTAAAGGAGCATTATTAAACCAAGGATTTCTTGAAAAGGACATCATTACACTTATTAACGAACAAGCAACTAAACAAGGCATATTAGATGCTCTGGCGCGTTTACAATCTCAGTTAAAACCTGGCGATATAGTTGTCATACACTATTCAGGACATGGCCAACAAATTTTTGATGATAATGGTGATGAAATAGATGACAAAGACGAATCGCTCGTTCCAATTGATGCTTGGGTTCGATACACACACAATTATAAAGGTGAAAATCATTTACGAGACGATGAATTGCATAATATTATTACTAATTTAAGAAACACACTTGGTCAAGATGGTCAATTATTAATGATTTTAGATAGTTGCCACTCTGGCTCTGCTACTCGTGGTGGTATAACACGTGGTGGTGAAGCTACCTTTGCTCCTGAAAACTGGAAAGCTAAAGACCAAGATGACAGCACAGGAAGTGCCATGTTAGAGCGGGAAAAAGTTAGTGATACCGCAGCACCATTTGTTATGATTTCAGGAGCTTCAGCAAACGAACTTAATTATGAATATGACGGTGTTGGGTCATTAAGCTATGCGTTTTCTAAAGCCATGAACGAACTGGGAAGTGATTTTACCTACCGACAATTATTTTCCAATATTGCAGCAAATATGAATGTCATTTCACCAAAACAAAAACCAACTATCGAAGGTGATATTGACTACAAATTATTTAAAGGTGATTATGTGAAACAACAACCCTATTTTGAAGTCACTAAAATTCCAACCTCTACCGTAATACAAATTAATGGTGGAAAATTACAACGCCTATTTAATAACACAACTGTTTATGTGATGCCTGCTGGAACAACAAAAGTTGACGAAGGAAAAGCACTAGCCAAAGGAACGATAAGTAATGCCAAATTTAATGAATCCTTTATAAAATTAAACAAGCCATTAACAGATAGAAATGAAAAAAACTATTGGGTTTTTATAGATAAACCAACTTACGGAGACATATCCATTCAGGTATATTTAGAACCTGATACAGATACGGAAATCCAAAAAAGTGTTGCTTCTTTTCTTGATAAAAATGGGTTAGGTTCTGTTGTTAACGATACCTTGAAAGCAGATGTGGTTATTTCAAAAACTTCAAGCGGTTATACTTTAAATAGTGCCAAAGGATTAGATGTCTTTGATGCCACTAACAAACAACGTGGCACCGATGTACAGGCGGATTTAAACAACAAACTGTTTAATTATGCACAAGGTATGTATTTGAAAAATTTAAGCTTAAAGAATTACGATTATGAATTCGATTTTAAACTTTTACCTGTAGAGTATGTTGCTGAAATAGGTGAATTAGGCGCACGCCTTCCCGAAGATAGCTATAACAATTCGGAAGGGATTCTAGAAGTCAGACCAGGAATAGATCATGTGTTGCTAGAAGTTACTAACAAAAGTAATAGACCACTTTACTTTAGTTTAATTGAAATTAATAGCAAGGGCGAAATTGCACCATTTATGCCAAATAACAAATGTCGCTTAACAAACGACGACCGTAAATTAGCACCTGGAAAAACCATGATTTTCAAAGAATGTGTTTACCGATTTGGACCTCCTTACGAACGGTTAATTTTAAAAGGATTTGCTACAGATTCTCCCATTAATTTCCAATCTACTGTTGAAACTCGTGGTGAAAGAACTCGCAGTACCAACAACAATCCGTTAGAAAATTTTATAAAAAATAGCTATACGCAATCCCGTGGTTCAGAGGGTACTGAAGCATCTGGAAATATGGACGGTTACAGTACCGAGTTTGTTTATGAAATAGTAAAAGAGTAATTGGTTATGAGGTGTGTTGTTTTATTTATTTGTTGCTTTTTTCAAGTAGTTACTTTTGCACAAGGCAAAAGAGGTGCCATTGGTGAAAGTACAGAAAGCAAAAATATAGGCAAAAAACATGCCTTGATTGTTGGAATATCAGACTATCAAGAAGACAAACTAAAACTCAATTACGCACACAATGATGCCCTCCTTTTTAATGACTATTTAAAAAGAGTAGAAAATGTTCCAGAAGAAAACATGGTTTTATTAACCAACGAAGACGCTGTAGCCATAAATATTTTACGCGAATTAAAAAAGCTATTAAATACCGTAGAAACAGATGATACAGTTTATATCTATTTTGCTGGTCATGGTGATGTGGTTGACGATTTTGGTGAAAAAGCAGGTTTTCTACTAGCGGCAGATGCCAATGCCAATCAGGAATATTATGCTGGCGGATCTATTCCGTTAGCTTTACTTAACAATCGGGTTATAGGAAATATTACCAGTAAAAATGCACAAGTTATTTTAATTTTAGACGCCTGTCGTTCGGGATTTATTTTTGAGGAAGGTACCCAGAAAAATATGGGAACTATTCAAGCAATGTTTGAAAATGCTACAAAAATTTTAAGTTGTGGACCCAATGAATTATCCTACGAAGACAGCGCAATTAAACATGGCTATTTTACGTACTATCTGGTAAAAGGTTTAATGGGAAATGCCGATACCAACACTGACAATAATGTGATATATCGGGAGATTGACGATTATTTATACGAAAATGTTTACAATACAGTTTCAAAAAAATATAGTCAGAACCAAACACCTGTTGTAAGAACATCAAACGACCGTGCTGTTTTTAAAGCCATAAACCCCAATAATCCGGTACTTGCATTTGAGGTTGTTGAAAGCGAATTGAGTAAAATAGAAGGTTATGCGTCACGAGGTTCTGTAAATCTCAATACTGAAAAAGCTCCAGAAATTTTAGCTTTTTCAAAAGCCATTCAAGCTAAAAATTACTATGGCAGGCCTTCCAGTGCATTGGAACTTTATAAAAAAGCGAAAGCATCCAAATCTGTATCTGAAAAGGTTTTAGAGTCCATGCAATATAAACTAATTAAAGAGCTTTCCGCTTCAGCACAAAAGTTAATCAATCAATATATTTCTGGAGATACAAAATTACCTAGCAGCCGCGAGTTTAGTAAACAAGCCCAACATTTAGAGATCTGTTTGGAGCTTATGGATCATGATGACTTTTTCCGTGAGCAAATTCAAGTAAATCAATTAGTTTTAGATGCTTATGCCATAATAAGAAGTAAAAATTTCCCTGCTTACAGCATAGCGAAACGTAAACTAAAATCTGCCGTAACTATGCAACCTCGTGGTGCATACATCCATAATGCTCTTGGATTAGTTTATAACTCTGAAGCTGTTTATGATAGCGCTCATTATCATTTTAAAGAGGCTAATAAATTAATTGGCACTTGGTCCAATCCAGTAAACAATTTAGGCGAAAATTTATTAGACCAGTATAAATACGACGATGCTAAACAGTTTTTTGACACCTCATTAGGGCTAAAAGGCTCGAATACTGAAGCCAACTTAAGATTAGGTGATCTCAATGTAAGTCAAGGTAAATACCAACAAGCGGAAGTCTATTACAAAACAATTTTAAAAACTCATCCCAACCATGCCATCGCGTTGCAAAAATTGAGCGCTTTAGAAAAACTAAAAGGAAATGCAGCTTTATCGGTAGGCTACCACAATCAGGCCATTCAAGCAGATTCAATTAACACCATAACGGAGTATGGTTTATTTAACTATATTCAAGATCATGACCTGAACCCAAAAACTGCTGAAACTTTATTATTAAACGCCATTGATAGAAATCCAGATGACGCTTCCTCCTATACAGATTATGCCGACTATTTACGCGTTAATAACAGAAAACGAACACGTTTGTTATTAGCTGATTCATTATATAAAATAGCTATTAATAAAAATCCATTACATGCTTGGACCTATGCAGGACATGGATGGTTATTACGAAATTTAAGACAACCCGCTGAAGCCAAATTAAGTTTTGAAACAGGGATTTCAAAAAACCCAAATAATGCCAAAGCCTACTATTATTATGGTAATTATTTAAATGAAGGTATTAAAGATCCGCGGAATGCGGAAATAAATTATTTAAAAGCCGTAGAGAAAAATCCGTATTATTTACCAGCATATTCAAAGTTAATTAATTTATACAATGAACAAAATCAACAGGAAAAGTCTATTAAACTTTTAAATACACTTTTAGCTAAAAATGCTCAAATCCCAGATGTATATAATCTTTTAGGGCAAACCTACGTATCTAATGGTGCATTCACCAAAGCCATTGAAGCTTATAAACAAGCTTTGCGTATAGACGGCTCCTACTCTAACGGTTATACAAATTTAGGCTACAGTGAATTACAAATGAATCAATTTGATGATGCTAAAGAACATTATTTAAAAGCAACTGTGTCAGATCCTTTTAAAAACAAAAAAAGTGATATTGCAACCTTTATGCTTACCACAGCACGAAACAAGCTGAAATTTGGTACGCCAGCTGAAGCCAAAGAATTATTTAGATTAGCTTCCGAAATCAATCCTTCTACAGAAACAGAATTAGCCTATTCTGAATTTCTTTATCTTCATAATGAACCCGAATTGGCATTTAATAATTCTGAAAAAACATTGAAACTTTGTGAAACAAAAACAGACCAAATTTCTGTACTAGAAATCCTTGTAAAAACTGGAATTGATGCAAGTAAAACACAAGAAGTAGATAGCTATTTCGGGCAGTTAATGAATCTTAATTCGAATCCTAATTTATTATTAGCATCCGTTTATTTTGCCTTTAAAGGCGATAGAAACAAAAGTTATGCGTTAAAAAGCAAAACAAACCCTATGCTACTGCGCTCCAACAAATTGAAAGAACTTTATAGCGGATCTACCATTAGAAATTATATTCTTGGTAACTAAATGAGGTATTAAAAGGACCAATCCCATTCAACGTTTTCAGAACGAGATGTGGGCTTTTGCTGGCCATTTGTTAACGTTTTTACCGAATTATAAATATAATCCTTTAACTTCGAAATGGGCACTTGCTGTTTCCCTTTCCAGGTATCATAACTCAAATCATACATGCCGTTTATAAAACTATATGTAAACACGCCATTTTTCCAATCATCACTTTCATAAGCAAATTCTTTACCGCCTGCTGCAGAAATAACATAAGCACCATTACCACGGTCCAAATCATAAAATAGAGACTGCATCAGCTCAAAACTGGTTTTTAAACCTTGCTTACTATTTTTACTTTCAATACCGATACTGCCTTTTGGTGTAAACTCGGAAACATTTTCGTTTGTTAATTTCGTTTTTTGTAAAGTTTCTGTTTCGTCTAATTCACCACTATGGCAAGCATCCAAAAGCAACAACTTTCGTCTTGCTGGAATATCACTCAATAAATCCTGAATATCCTGATATGCCAATCCATTCGGTTTTGGATTATTAAAATCAATATCATGCGTGGCGAAATAAAAATTGAAATCATCATCTACTAATCCATGACCAGAAAATGATACCACTACAATATCATTAATGGTTGTTTTTTTTAGTTTCTCTTTCAGCTCCTTAATCAATTTTTTGGTTACCATCTGATTCGTTAGGGTATCAATTACCACTTGGTCTTTATATTTGGCTTTGAAAAAAGTTGATAAACTCCTAACATCCTTATCAGCGTATCGCAAATTCATTGTGCTATCTTGATATTCAGATACACCAATTCCAATATAATGCACGCTATAGTCCGTATCTTGATTAGCATGAGTTACAGTAAAAGTTTCTGGATTACTTTCCACGTCGTTATCATTTAAAGCCACAATAGTAACGGCGTTTTCGCCACTGTGAAGTTTAATAGTTTCCTCTAGAATTTGATTAGAAACAGGTTTTTTAAGAATAGGAACACCATTGGCATAAATATGAATTTTAGTAGCAGTTTCCGATAATTTAATCTGTAACTTCAAAGTACTGGTTTCCGTTACCAATGGAAGATTGTTTTTATTCAATAGTTCCAATTCTGGACGCTTAACTTCTAGAAAATTGGTATTCTCGGTGAATCCATGACGTTGTAAACGTTTTAAGAAAGCTTCCTTATACACGTCAATAGTCGTGTCATCAGCGAAACCTAATATTCTTAATATGGTATCTGGTCTGTTTAAAAACAACTCATAATTCAATATCGGAAATGCTGATAAGTTTTGAACAAAATGGAAATTTCGAATATCTTTTTTGGAGGCTTTAAAATAACCTTTGGGTGTCACGAAAGCCATTGAAACACTTTCATCTTTTTCAAAAAAAGACATATTAAGTTCCAAGTTATAGCTATTTAAATCAACAATCTTTATTTCTGAATCTTTTAATAAAACAAACAGTTTATTGTTATTTCTATAGAACGATAAAACTTCAGAAGTACCCAATCCTAATTTCTTAAACGGTGTTTTTGTGTCTTTTTTCCAAAAAAATAGATTCCCAGAATCATCACCTGCTATAAGTACTTTTTTATCGGATAGATAGGTAACTGTTTTTAAAAAAGAACGTGCAAAATAACGTTCGGGTTGGTTACTTGCTTCGGCATTGATATTGGTTACTAAAACATCTTGGTAATCGGTTTGATAACTATTTCCATCAGAATCTAATTGATGAATAATCTTATCAAACTCATAAAGTACGTCCAGTGTTTGTGTGTCAAACAATAAAGATTTCACGGTATTTGAAACACCATATGGGTTTGAACTGATAAGCACTTGAGAATCCTGATTTGAAAATGACACATTTTGAACTGGAAAATCCAACTTGTGCTTTTTAACTGTTTGTTGTTTTAAGTCAATAACATACATTATCCCTGAATTGCTGTAAGTAGCATTATCGAAAGCAATGGCAAATGTATCATTAGGAGAAACCTTAAGGGTATACGAAAAATTAGAATCCTTTTTTTCATAAATTTTTTCACTTACCCATATATCGTTTTCAAGCGCATCTATTGGCGCTATTTTGAATTGAAAATACGGCCTATCCACATTATATACTTTAGAATCTATCTGCAATAAATCATCTGTATTATGTAGTAGGGCTGCATGATTAAAACTATGTAGTTTTTTGTCTACCTCCAAAGTTTTTAGGTCAACCAACCATTCATTTTTAAACAGCAAATAGCCATTTTTATTCAAACTAATATCGTCTTTCTGGGTAAATAGTGTTTCGCCGATTTTCCATGAAATAGTCTGTTCCTGATTTGGTAAATACGTATAAATATCAGATTGGTACTGATAGGTAATTCCAAATTTATCAGCAAAAAAATTAGAGCTTCCATAGGGTAATGAAAAACGGCGTTCAAGTTTTTTGGTTTGTGAATCATAGTGATGAACCTCCAAACTATCTGAAAATTTATAATCATTTTTAGTAAGAACGACGTAGGAATTGTTTTCATGAGAAACAACAGATTCAACGTGATTATCTGTAAGTTTAATAAATTGAGATTGGGTATTTGTTTCTAAATTATTAATAGAAACAGACTGTTTGTCCATTTCTAAAATCTGGGTATTTGAAAACGGAAAGAGTGTTTTAAGTCCAGTTAATGCTTGCGTTTTAACAACTTGCTCCTGCCCAACACTAAAAGTTTCTAACGTTAATGCTTTAATTTCACTTTCTGAAACGCGACCTATATTATTAGTGTTGTCATTAAAATGCTCTATTAAAATGGTTGAATTATCTGGTAATAAGGTAAAATCATGAATGGTAGTATTAGTATAATTCTTGTTTTCTAAATCTAGTACTTTGGATATTGTTAAGTCGTCAGTATTTAATTTAATTAGTGATTCTCCACCTCCTATACACCACCAATTTTTAGTGTTGTTAGTTGTGTTAAAGCAAAAAATATTTGTTGTAAAAGGGTTAAAAAAATCGGATTTAAGTAAGTTAACACGTGCTATTCCTGTTTCAAGGTTTAAGACCTTTACTAAAAACTCATTGTAACCTTGTCCTTGATATTTTTCAAAAATAAGACACGTTTTTTCATCGGCTCCTAAAAAAGCGGTTACGGAGTTCTCAAATTTTAAATCGTATAATTTTTTTCGGTCTAAAACTGACCAAATTTGCAGCTTATCACCCTCACCTGTAATCATGAGCCTTTTGGACTTATTTAGCCTAGTATAACCATTGGTGAAATTATTTTTTTGAATACTTATTGCTTCAGGATTATAAATGGTATCCTGTGATGCTACAGTTTTTACCTTTGCGTAAATAGCATCATCTTTTAAAGAATATTTATAGAGGCCATGAATACCGTTTGAGTTAATTTGAGATGTATTTGAACCATATATGAAGAGATCATTCTCATTGATTTTGAAAAACCCTTGAATATTAAAAAACGGTGTTAAATTAGACCAAATTTTAGTTGAAATAATTTCCGTCTCAAAATCCTGATTGGTAATTTCACCATCTGTCATTTTCCAAATACTGTTACCTTCAACATAATGACCAATAGTTACATTCTCTGGGATTGTTTTTAACAATGATAGATTATCACGACTGTAAATACTGATGTTTTCATTTTCTGAAAATCTATAATCATCCGAAGTTTTAACGACAAGTATGTATTTCCCATTTGGGCTAAATAAAATATCTTTTGGATGATTTGTAAATGAAATAGAATTCAACACAGACATATCATTTATTTGGCGTAATTCCAATGTGTATTGATAAATTCCTTCTTTCAAGTCATTGTAATACGCAACGGCTAAAAATTGGTTATCTGGTGAAATTGCCATCTTTTTTATAATCCCATTTGAGCCAATCTCTAATTTTTGAGGGTTAACATAAAAGCCTCCTTTTTTAGCACCTTTCATTGGGTTTCCAGACCGATCAGTATACTCAAAATAATCGTTCATACCCACAACATTTACATTCCCTGAGCCAAAGGCAATATGTGCATTACCAGGCAGTTTTAAGTCTAACAACTGATGATTCCGAATGTTATAAAAATAAGTTGTGTCTTGAGGATACTCTAAAAACGGCTGTCGGTTTGCTGGTAATCCATAAGCTGTTTGCGCTACATATTTTGCTGAAACAACATCTAAATTTCCGTTAACAAACTCAATTTTCTGAACTGTTTTATCTGGAAACTGTTTTATTGCTATGGAGTCTGTGAGTTTAAATGTCTCGGTATTTACAACATAAAGATAATTTCCTGTAGCCAATACCAATTCTTGGGTATCAAAACGCATCGTGGCATCAATAATAGGATTTGAAACCGCTATTATGTCATTTTGAGATATTGTTACTTGAGTAAAAAAAGCAAAAACAATTAATACTATCTTGTTTCGATTGTGAACACAAACTGAACAAAACTCTAAAAAAAGTAGCCGTTTTTTTAATAAGTACATTTTAACCAATCATTAATTCGTGATTTTTTTTATTGTAGATGCGCCATCTTTTACAATAGCATCTTTATTTTTACTTAATATACTTGGCAATTGATTAATGTATTTACTCTTATTACCTTCGTATTCTTCTAATTGCACATTTACTTTTAAAACACCATACGTACTATTGTTTGCTATTTCAGATGAAATAGGAATATCGTAATACCATGGTGATAAAATTGGTGTTTTTATTTGGTTGTCTGCTCCATACTTTAAATTTTTAAAGTCGTATTCTTGCTCAATTAGTGTTTTTTTCATGGGCGAACCATCTGTGCTTCGCCATTGTCCTTCAATTGAAATAGAAACCCGTGCATTTAAGTTTTCATCTGAAAACACTTTTGTTTTGGAAAAAAACACTCGTAAAGCATCAAAACTAATGCGACTTACTCCAGGATTTTCTGGGTCGCTGATAATATCAATTTTAGCATAAAAATTCAAAAGATCGTCCTTGTCATCACGGATAACATCTTTTAAGGACAAAGCACCTTCTGTTCCACGTGTTTTTGGTAGCGCATTAACATCACTAGTTATTAGGCGAGTCATGTTTGTTTTTTCCTCAACAACCTGTGGTTTAGCGTATTTAAAAATTTCAATTGATTCGTAAGTTTTTTCTACTTTATCAGAAAACGTATTGTAATAATCATTTACTGAAATGGACTGTGCATATGAGCTTGTTAATTGCTTTGCGCTTTGATCTGCTAGATATTTGGCTCCTATGAATAACCCTTGTAACGCTATATCTATCATCCCTCCACGAGATTCTGCTTGTTTCAAGGAAACAATAAATTCTTCTTCCGCTTTAATATGGGATCTTTGGTGTGCACCACAAGAACTTAAGAGAATTGCACCTAAAATAAATGGAATAAAATGCTTCATGTTTAAAAATAATAAATTAATTACTGATGTATAAAATTAAGACTATAATCTGCCCTTACGTGCGTTTTTTAAATATTTAAAATTTGATTTAGATCCAGATTTTTTAGCTGTTTTTTCAGGATAATCTCCGTCATTGTTTTTTTCATTAGCTGAAACACCTCGTTGAACAAAAAGCTGAATTAAATTAATACGATCCATTTGAGCAGCTAGATGTAATAAATTATTTCCATTTGAATCTTTAACGCCTAAATCAGCACCAGCATCAATTAACTGATTAATTCCTGTTTCAAAATTATTTTTAACGGCCAGCTGTATGGGTGTTGGGAGATTATCATAAGAAACATCAGGATAGATATCATAATCTAGCAAGATTTTTAAGAGTTTAGTGTCTTGCGTTGCAATGGCCTCCTTCATAAGGATATAACCATCAATAGGACTTAATGCGTCTTTTGTAGCAGACAACATAGCCTCTAGCATACTGTATTCCTTATTTCGGGCAGCAAGAAATTCAAGTCTACCTTGCAGGTTTGTATACTCATAGTTAAAAATCCAAGAATAGGAACTCCAACTATTAAAACGATCTACCAAACCGTTTTCAATAGCATATTCTAAATTCTCATAGACTGCTCTAATTAAAATTTCACCTGGAAGTTTATGTATTTTATGTGCTTGACAACCTGCATTATATTCTGCTGATGAAAACTGAACCGTTTTTACGCAGTCACATTCTGGGTCGTATATGTAATCGCCTGAATACGTTCCATTGCTATATTGTGTGGCTCCACGAACTAAAATACCTTCAATAAATCCATTCGGATCAAAAACGGGACCTCCTGAATTTCCGGGAAACGCATCGATATCACTTTTAAAAAATTGTTCCTCTTCGTTACTAACAACAATGGCATTTTCTGAAAATTTTAACGGTAAACCTGTTGGTGTTCCTATGGTATTAACTTGACTGTTTTTAGAAACCTCTCCACTTGTTCTAAAGCGATACGGTGCTCTTTCTGATTTTCTATCCAGTTTTAATACCGCATAATCTTGATTGGTCTCGTCATCTAAAACTGACGCTAGAACATCCACTACTTCATACATATTATTTTTAGGAACTTCTACGTATTTATAGTATTCATCATACTCTAGCTCATTGGTATAATCAAAAACCCAAATCCACTTTTGGGCATCTTCTAACGTTTTAACACAATGTCCTGCTGTAATTAAAATATCTGGTGCAATTAAAAATCCAGTGCAATTTGCTACAGTTGGTTGATCAAGATACCGAACATTTTCATCAAAGTTTTTGGTCTCAAAACGATCAGAAAGCATTTCACGTAGCGTATAGCTGTAAAGCTCATTACCGTCAATAACATTTTTAGAAACCATAGCTGCCGTAGCACGAACAAAGTCTTTGATTCCTTCGGCATCTCTTACTTCTTTTCTATCGTCATCGCCAAAAACACCGCGTGGTGTTGAACCTAATTCTCCAAATGGGTATTGAAAAGGTTCAGGGTCATTCTTTTCTTGTGCAAATAAGGTAATTGAACAGCAAAGGAATGCTGAACAAATAAGAAATTTTGTTTTCATGGTATTAAAATTTTGATACTATAGCGTTGTTATTAAAAACTTAATTGTCATTCCTGTTATTGTTGGGTCAGAAACTTCAAAGTAAGCATAATGCTAATTAACCAATTATTATACCAAGTCACAATTTTATTTAAATAAAAAAAACAAAATCACTTGTTAATATACTGATAATGAGGAGTTAACTTAAAATATAATATACTAAAATTTAATCTTTAGAAATAAACAAGCCATACACTCATGAGTATGGCTTGTTCCACATAACTAATTATTAAAAAACTACGACATGAGTATTTTCATGTAAACGTCACTTTTAATTTTCCGATACGTTTCTAAATGTTTCCTATATCTGGAACAATAGGTATCGTGTAAATTAATATAGTATACGTCACATTCTAAATCATTACATTCATTATGTTTTACAATGGAAGTTCTATAATTATAGAGCTCATTTAAGATATTTGCATTTTGTTCAGACGATTCCAATAACGCATCACGCAACAATTTGTCATTCAATTTATTAGAAGCTATTTTAGCCAGCCAATCACTCTCATCTGTCACATAATTTAGATGGGTAATCCAAATATCTAGCTCTTGCGTTCGTTTAACTTGAATGATTTCTTCATCCGTATTGTGATTAAAAAATGTACTTGTTTCCATTATAATTGATAGTGTTTGTTTGATTTATTTTGCTTGACATTTACAATACGAAGCTTCTTGATACCACCTGGAAATTCCCAATCAATAATATCATCTTGAGCATACCCCATTACAGCCGATCCCATTGGTGTTAAAACTGATACCTTATTATTTTGATAGTTTTTTTCATTAGGTGTAACCAATTCAAAGGTGTTTTTCCAACCATCATCAGTGGCTACAGTAATTTCAGAATTAAAACGAACAACATCTAAAGGTACCAGTTCATCATCATTTATTACGGCATTCTTTAATTCGGCTTCCAGCCTCTTAATAGAGTATTTACGCGTATCTTCTTTATAGTTTGCAGATAAATTCAATAATCGTTTTAAAATTATATACTCTTTTTTTTCTAATATCAAGCTTCCGTATTTCATTTTAAATTAAAGTTTATTTATGGAAAAATTCCACGTTGGATATATGCTTTTTCAATCCGCTCAATAGCTATAAAATAAGCTGCAGAACGCAAATCAATTTGTTTATCTTGAGAGGTTAGTAAAACTTTTCTGAATACTTCTTTAATTTTTTTATCAAGCTTAATCAGTATCTCATCCAGTTCCCAAAGCTCTCCATTTCGGTTTTGCAACCATTCAAAATAACTACCAATTACACCACCTGAATTACAGAGGATATCTGGAATAACAGTAACACCACGTTCTTGTAGTATTTTTTCAGCCTCTACTGTTGTTGGTCCATTAGCACCTTCAGCAATTAAAAATGCTTTTATTTGAGAAGCATTTTCAGCTGTTATTTGATTTCCTAAAGCGGCCGGAATACAGATATCACAATCCAAACCAAAAAAGTCTTCCTTCAATACAGCTGTGGATCCAGGGAAACCTTGAACAGCACCTTGGTTGTTTTTTGTGAATTCAAATAAATGCTCAACGGAAATACCTTCTTCATTAGCAATAGAACCAAAGGCATCTTGAACACCAACCATTTTAGCGCCTTCTAATTCCAAAAAGTGCGCTGCCCAATAGCCAACATTACCAAAACCTTGAACAATAAATGTTTTATTTTTTAAGTCCATATTCTGGCTCTCGGCCCAGTATTTTATTGTTAAGTACACACCAAAACCAGTAGCTCTATCACGACCTTCTAGTCCGCCTGAACCAATGGGTTTTCCAGTAACAACATGCTGGTTTTTTGAACGCTCTGAAGGCGCTTTTGTAGACATATAGGTATCAGCAATCCAAGCCATAGTTTGTGCATTGGTATTGACATCTGGAGCTGGAATATCATGTTCAGGCCCAATGTTTTCTCCTAAAGCATAGGTAAAACGTCTAGTAATTCGCTCTAATTCTGCGTGAGAATATTTTTTAGGATCCATTTGAATACCACCTTTAGCGCCACCATATGGTAATCCAGCTAATGAAGTTTTCCAGGTCATCCACATCGCTAAAGCTTTAACAGAATCTATGTCAATCGTTGGGTGGTAACGCAAACCGCCTTTATAAGGTCCTAACGCATTATTATGCTGAACGCGATAACCTTTAAAAATTTCAACGTCTCCATTATCCATTCGTACTGGGAAATGAATAATGAGTTCATTATTGGTTACTGCTAATATTTTTTTAATGTTTGGGTTTAATTCTACCATTTCAGCTGCAGCTTCGAACTGTTTCATAACATTCTCCAACATGCCCTGTTTTGGTTGTTTTTTCTTTTTTAATTCTTTTGTTAAAGTCATTTTTTTATTTTTTAAATAAGTGCAACAGTAGGTTCATTCAACACTTGGTCGAATGTTTTATTGATTTTTTTGGTTTCTTTTTTGGTATCTGCTTTAGCAAGCTCATATTCACTACAGGACCAAATAAATGTTTTGTTCGAGGTGAGGTTGCACGATTGTACAAATCGGCAGTCTTGGCACAAACTTCTTTCCAGTGTATGATTCATAAATTAGTTTTTAATTTCCATGAACCAAAAGGCAACAGGCATGCCAATAAAAAACCAAATACAGAAAATCAACATTAAACATCTGACTATTAAATGTTTAATGGTTTTTAGAAAATTTAAGTCTATTTATAAATTGGGGAGAAATAACCCAACTGTGTAAAAACAACCCAGTATTTTAAACAGTCTATTTAATTTTTTCGCTTAATGTCTTCCTATCTATTTGAAGAATTTTAGCGGCTTGGGATTTATTATTATTGGTAGCTTGAAGCACTTTTAAAATGTAGTTTTTTTCAACAACTTTTAGTGGTAGTAGTTTGGTGTTTTCTTGCGGGAAACTAATATGGTGTTTTAGCTGTTGTGGTAAATCTGCAATGGTAATTTGTTTATCACACATTATAACGGCACGTTGTATAACGTTTTCCAATTCTCTAATATTTCCTGGCCATGAGTACCGCTCTAAAACGGCCAAGGCATCTGGAGTAATACCTATAAATTTATCTTTATATTCAACACCATATTTGAATAAAAATTTTTCAACTAATAAGGGAATATCACCTTTTCGATTTTTAAGTGTCGGAACATCAATTTCAACAACTGTTAATCGATAGTACAAATCTTCTCGGAAACGTCCATTTGAAATAAGTTCTTTTAAATTACTATTTGTTGCTGCAATCACGCGCACATCGATAGGTTCATTTTTTTGCGAGCCAACACGGGTAACTTCCTTTTCTTGTAGCACACGTAGCAAGCGGGATTGTGTTGCCATAGAAGCATTTCCTATTTCATCTAAAAAAATAGTTCCATTATTGGCAGCTTGAAAAAAACCATTTCTATTAGATTCTGCACCTGTAAATGCGCCTTTTGTATACCCAAATAATTCAGATTCTAAAAGGTTTTCTGGAATAGCACCGCAATTGACTGCTATAAAAGGAGCTGCTGCAAATTTTCCTGAATAATGAATGGCACGTGCTACTAATTCCTTACCGGTACCACTTTCACCTGAAATGAAAATAGTAGCCTTATTATCTTTAACACGATTAATAACCTCTAGCACAGTCTTAAAGTTTTCCGACTGACCAATTAAATCACCATAATTTTTAGATTGAAATTGTGAATTAGGTAACTGAATTGTTTTTTTAGGTCTTCCTGAAAAGGCTTTGGAAACAGCTGTTTTAAGTTCTTCTTTGGTAAATGGTTTGGTTAAATACTCCAGTGCCCCAGATTTCATAACTTCTAAAGCACCATCAATAGACGGATATCCTGTAACCACTAGCTTTGGAATATCAGGAAAATGTTCAGATACATATTTTACTAATTCCAAACCATCTACTCCTGGCATTTTTAAATCGGTTATGAGTAAATCAATAGATTTATCTTGCAGAATACCAATAGCCTCTTTTACAGAAACAGCCTTATATGTATGATAATTTAAACTTTGTAAGTGACGTTGAAGCAACTCTAAAATATGAATATCATCATCCACTAATAATATATTTTCTTGATGCAATGTCATAATCTAATTTTTAGGGAAACTAATACTAAATATAGTGCCTTTAGGCGAATTATGCTTATGTTTAATAACACCTTTATGGCTTTTTACAATACCATGAACAACGCTTAACCCTAATCCAGAACCTTCTCCTACAGGTTTTGTAGTGAAAAAAGGGTTAAAAATATTATCACCAATATTAGAATTAATTCCAGAACCTTCATCGCTAATTTCAATATTTACTTGAGTTTTATCTTGAAAAACCGATACGTTAATATGGCCGCCTACTGGCGAAAAATAAATAGCATTAATAATTAAATTAAAAATAACTTGAGTTAACTGAATAGCGTCAACGCGAAGTGGTATATTTTCATCCTGGATATTTACATGACAGGCAATTTGTTTTTTTAAAAAGTTAGGTTTTAATAAACTTATAGCATCTTTGATAATAGGGACTATATTGGTGAGTTCCATTTGTTGAGGCATATCGCAAGAAAAAAACATCAGTTTTTTTACCACCTCTCGGGAGTAAATTGCGCTATTCATTATTTTATCTAAATCTTTTAAAACAAATTCTTGATTTTTAAATTGATCTTTTAATAATTCTGAATAGCCTAAAATATTAGCCAAAGGCGTGTTAAGTTCATGAGCAATTCCAGCAGTAATTTCGCCTAAAATAGATAATCTGTCTGCGCGTTCAACCTGCCGTCTAGAAATGATTTCTTTTTCTATAATTTGCTTACGTTCGAATAAATTACCCAATTCTAAAGAGATTTTTGCTAACAGTTGCCTTTCTTCATTTAAAAAACTGTTTTCGTTATATTTTGCTTTAGAATACCCTACTTTAATTGAACCAATACTTAAATTAAAAGCCTTAATTGCAGATAACATAAATACTTTATCGTCTGGTCTTTGTCCTACTTCAATATGAAAATCAGAAACAATTAATTCAACCGATGTGTCTTGTGGATATCTAATAGCCTCTTTTAAGCTCAAAGCTATAGCATGAAGTGTTGGCTCTAAATTATCTAAATCGCAATTAGATATATGCGAACTAATTGTGTACAAACACGTTAATTCTTTGATGCGTTCTTTTAATTTATCTTCAGTGGTTATGAGTGGAGACATAATAACATTTATACGATAAAGGTAAAATTACACTATTAAACTATAGTATTCAAAGTTGAGATAATAATTACGTTTTTTAACAACGAATTAGCTTTAAAATATAACCTTCTTTATATATTATAAATACTTTTGCAGGATGAAAAATGTAAACGTATCTGTAGAAAAAGTTAATATTGAATTTATTGCAATCATGGCCTCTTTAATGGCTATTGTAGCGCTTTCTATAGATGCACTTCTTCCTGCCTTACCAGATATAGCGACTGATTTTGGTATAACTGATGCTTCTAAAAACCAACTATTAGTAACCATGATATTTTTAGGCTTGGGTTTTGGCCAACTTATTTTTGGGCCACTTTCAGATAGTTTTGGAAGAAAACCTATTATATATATTGGATTTATACTGTTTGTAATAGCTAGTATATTATGTGTTACAACTGGCAGTTTTGAGTGGATGCTTTTAGGAAGAATTGTGCAAGGTGTAGGATTGGCAGCGCCAAGAACCATTAGTATTGCTATGGTTCGGGATTCTTACCATGGAGATTATATGGCCAAAGTAATGTCCTTTGTGGTGATGATATTTATTTTAGTTCCAGTCATAGCACCTACATTAGGACAATTTTTAATTACGTTTTATAACTGGCATTCTATTTTTTATGTCAATTTAATTTTTGGGGTTATAGTGATGTTTTGGTTTTGGAAACGACAACCTGAAACCCATTTAAAAGCTAAAAGAACAAAGTTAACACCGCAACTTTTTAATGAAGGTGCCAAAGAATTTTTCAGGCACAAGGATGCTGTAATATATACTATTATTTCAGGTTTGATTACAGGCTCGTTTATGGTTTATTTAAGTACCTCCCAACAGATTTTTGAATACCAGTATAATCTGGCTGAACTATTTCCTTATATTTTTGCTAGTTTGGCTATCTCTGTTGGATTCTCAACCTTTATAAATAGCACATTAGTATTGCGTTTTGGCATGAGACGCATTGCCTTTACAGCTGCAGTTTGTTTTTGTATTATTTCCATATTATATGTTCTGATATTCTCATCTGGAATGAATCCAGATCTTTCTGTATTAGTAATATTCTTCGCGCTTCAGTTTACAGCTATCGGTTTTTTATTTGGAAACTTACGCTCTTTAGCCATGGAACCCATTGGTCATATTGCTGGTGTTGGAGCCGCATTAAACGGTTTTTTTAGCACCATAATGGCAGTCCCAATTGCTGGTTTTATTGGCGGATTTGTTACCGAAAGCGTACTCCCACTTTTTATTGGGTTTTCAATCTGTGGTTGTTTATCGGTTCTTTTATTTCTAGTTGTAAAAAATGACACTAAAGTTGAAGTCCTTCAATAATAGCAACAACTGAAGAAATAATATACTCCACACCTATTGCTATAACAATAAACCCTATAACACGAGACAAAGCATTTATACCAGATGCTCCTAAAAAATTGACTATAAAATGCGACGATTTTAAAATTAGATAAATACTAATTGTTGTTACTAACATAGCCATTAATATCACACCAATTTGAATGGTAGATTGGTACTCCTGATTGAAGGTAATTAACAAAGAAATGGTTCCTGGTCCTGCAAGCATCGGGATGGCTAAAGGTGTTAATGATATAGCCTCTCTAGAATGGATATCTTTTTGAACTTTATCTCGTTTCATACCCTTGTGCTCCTTAAACTTGCCGGTGAGAAGTGCAAATCCCGAAGAAGCTATAATTAAACCTCCTGCTATTTTTAAGGCATTTAGACTAATGCCAAAAAAAGATAAAATATACTGACCTGCAAAAAAGGAAAGTAACAGTATTATAAATACGTTTAACGCTGTCCAAAATGCTGTAATGGCACGTTCCCGTTTAGTGTTTTCTTGAGTTAAACTAACAAATACAGGAACGGTTCCTAGTGGGTTCATGATGGAGAACAATGCTCCAAAACTGATTAAAAATAAATCCATAGTTTTTTTCTACAAATTCACTGCTTTTAATCAACTTGAACGTTACGGTACGTTTAACCTATGATATGAAAATTGTTAAATTAAACCGTTCTTTTTCTTCTTGAATGTTTTTTAGGTTTTTTTTCTTGTATCCGAACATACACTAGCTTGAAACGCCCATTACCACTTTCACGCTTATCAATTTCAAAAGTATCAATCGAGCTTATTAGTGGTGTTAATTTAGCAAAGCCATAATTACGAGAATCAAAATTTGGTTGTTTCTTTTGTAACAAACTACCCACATCTCCTAAAAAAGCCCAGCCGTCATCATCTGCCAAATCTTCAATGGTTTGTGATATTAACTGAATATCCTTGGAGGTAATTTTATCATAATTTGCTTTAGACGATTTCTTTTTATCTTCGGAATCGGAATCGGAATCGTTAGAAGCCTGCTTCAATATTTCAATATAAATAAACTTATCACAGGCCACAATAAACGGTTTTGGTGTTTTCTTTTCTCCAATTCCATATACTTGCATACCAGCTTCACGTAGTCTGGTGGCTAATTTTGTAAAATCACTATCGCTAGAAACTAGGCAGAAACCATTAACTTTTTCGCTATATAGAATATCCATAGCATCAATAATCATGGCACTATCGGTTGCATTTTTTCCAGTTGTATAACCGTATTGTTGTATAGGTGTAATGGCATTTTCTAATAGCATGTTTTTCCATTTTGCTAAATGCGGTTTAGTCCAATCGCCATATATCCGCTTTATGGTTGGATTGCCATATTTTGCAATCTCTTCCATCATTTCTTTAACGTAAGCGGACGGTATATTGTCGCCATCAATTAGCACTGCTAGTTTAATTTCCATTACTGTGTTATTAGGTATTTGGTAGAATGTAAAGTTAACGAACTAGCTTTTAAAAACCAGTGTTTTGAAGGCTTTTTTAAGTATCTAACTTAAAGGATACCAACTACTCAATTTTAGTTCCAGGCATATTTTGCCCATTTTGATGAAGTGTCAAACCGTTTACAACACCTTCAGATGACACATTAAAGGTAACTTGTGCATCTACTACTTTTAAATAAAATTTATGCACTGCTGACGGATATAATTTAAATTGACTTTGCCCTGTTGCTTGGGCTAAAAGTTGTGTACCGTCTCGTGTTACTGTTATATTAAAACCAGGAGCTAATTGGTATACACCCAAATAGGTGTCTAAAACAGCTTCTGAAACCTGAACGTCTGACACAATTTTACTCACATCAAAATTTAAAGATTTCAAGACATCTTTGGCATTTTGATTGGCTGGATTTAATTCCAATGATTTTTTGTAATTAGCTATAGCCAGAGCTGTATCGCCTTGCTTTAAATAGGCTTCTCCTAACGAATCAAAAGCATTAGAGGAAGCAGGGAATTCGTTGGCTGTAAGTTGAAATAGTCTGATAGCAATCAAATTTTTATGAGCACTTAAATACTCATATCCTAGTCGGTTTAAATCTGTTTCTTTAAAACGATAAGCATCTGTTGCTTCTTTTTTCGTTTGAAAATATAGTTTTACAGCAGAATCCACATTATTAGCTTCAATATCCTTTTTCATGATGGTGGTAATGGCGGCTTGTGGATTTACTAAAGGCGTTGGGCTTCCCAACAAGTGAAACCCTAAAGCATTCATATTTTCAGCTGCATTACTTAATACAACAACACCTTTTTTTGAACCCTCAACAAAACCTGTAAATGACGTGTAACCACCTGTACGACCGTTATGCCAAACAACATTACCTTTATTTTCATAATGCCAACCTAATCCAATATTAAAGGTACTATCCGTATTAACATAAGCTTCTTGATGTGCCAACTGCATGGCAGGATTAATAGGTGTTTTAGAAATTTCTAAATTGGCTTTTAGAAACGAAATCATATCTACAGCTGTAGAACGAATACCACCAGCAGCAGCAATTACATCAAAATCCCAATTAGAAACTTGCAGGCCTTCACTATGGCCATAAGCTAAATGGTTTCGCATATTATCGGATAGTTTTAATGCCGTGTTTGGCATACCACAAGGTGTTGTAATACGCTCTTTTATTAAAGTTTCATAAGTTTTTCCTGTATGCCACTCTAAAATATGGCCTAACAATCCCATGCCTAAATTAGAATACTCATATTTTTCACCAATATCCCTAGTCAATTCCAGCTGGTTTAAAAATACATACATCATTTCGGGTGTATAATCTACATAGGGATTTAAAGGATCTTTCGGGTTAAAATTATCAGGCATTCTTGGTAAAGCTGATGTATGTGTAGCTAAATCATTCAACGTGATTTCTTTACCATTTCGGGTTGGTAAGGTGACAGATTTAGGTAAATATTTAGAAGCAGGATCTGTTAAAGCCATATGGCCTTTTAAAACTTCATCTGCCAATAACGTTGTTGTAAATACTTTTGTAATGGAACCTATTTCAAAAACAGTGTGCTCATTAACTGGTATACCAGATTTTACAGATGTATTCCCAAAACTATAGTATTCAGTGGTTTCGCCATCTATCATACCGATAACAATACCCACATTCAAACCATTTTCTACACGTGCTTGAATATGATTTTTAACAGCATCAGAAATGAGTTGGTTTTGCGAATAAGTGCTAAAACTCAAAAAAAATGCGAAGAATAAAAGCATGTAATTTTTCATAATCTATTAGTTATCTATAGTATGAGACGGTTTTAATAAAAAATGTTGCAAATTAAAGCGCCTCATCAATAATATCCTGAACACATTCTGGATTCAACAGCGTGCTAATATCGCCTAAATTAGAAGTATCTTTTTCAGCTATTTTTCGCAAAATACGTCGCATTATTTTACCAGATCGTGTTTTAGGTAAACCTGCGGTAAATTGTATTTTATCTAGTTTGGCAATGGGTCCTACATGTTCGGTAATAATTTGATTGATTTCTTTTCGTAAATTAGTATGGTCCCGACTTTCACCAGATTCTTTTAGTGTAACATATCCGTACAGTGCATTACCTTTAATATCATGTGGAAAACCAACAATAGCAGATTCGGAAACTGCTGGATGTTCATTAATAGCATCTTCAATGGGTGCTGTGCCTAAATTATGTCCGGATACAATAATGACATCATCCACTCGTCCTGTAATTCGGTAATACCCTACTTCATCACGCAAGGCGCCATCACCTGTAAAATACATATTTTTATAAGCTGAAAAGTAGGTGTCTTTATACCGTTGATGATTGCCCCAAATTGTTCTGGCAATACTTGGCCATGGGAATTTAATGCACAATCTGCCATCTACTTGATTGCCTTTAAGTTCTTCGCCATTTTCATCCATTATACAGGGTTGCACACCTATAAAAGGCAAAGTGGCATAGGTTGGTTTGGTTGGTGTAACATATGGAAGTGGTGTTATCATGATTCCTCCCGTTTCGGTTTGCCACCATGAATCGATAATTGGGCTTTTACGTTTTCCTACATTATCATTATACCAATGCCAAGCTTCTTCATTAATGGGTTCACCTACGGAACCTAAAACTTTTAAAGATGACAAGTCATACTGCTCAATGAGTTCTGTTCCTTGTTTTGCTAATGCCCGAATTGCCGTTGGTGCTGTATAAAATTGTGTAATTTTATACTTTTGAACAATATCCCAAAAACGTCCAAAATCTGGATAACTTGGTACACCTTCAAACATCACTGTTGTTGCTCCATTACAAAGCGGACCATACACAATATAGCTATGGCCTGTAATCCAGCCAATATCTGCTGTACACCAATACACATCATTCTCTTTATACTGAAAAACATTTTTAAAGGTATAGGCTGTATAAACCATATAACCTGCTGTGGTATGCACCATACCTTTTGGTTTTCCGGTAGAACCAGAGGTGTATAAAATAAATAAAGGATCTTCAGCTTTCATAATTTCTGCCTTTCCATCTTTAGGTGCATTATCGAGTAAGGGTTGTAACCAAAAATCGCGACCTGCCTTCATGGTTATTTCTGAATGAATCCGTTTTATTACTAAAACAGATTTCACACTGTCACAGTCATTTAAAGCTTCATCTACAATACCTTTTAAATCGATGGTTTTGTCACCACGATAAGAACCATCTGCAGTTATTACAAGTTTACAATCTGAATCATTAATTCGTGTAGACAACGCTTTCGATGAAAAGCCAGCAAACACCACAGAATGTATAGCTCCTATTCTAGCACAAGCCAAGATTGAAACTGCTAATTCAGGAATCATAGGGACATAAATGCACACACGATCTCCTTTTTTTACACCTTGATTTTTAAGCACATGAGCCATTTGATTGACACGTTCATATAGCTGACGGTATGAAATATGTTCCGATGTTTCGTCTGGATTATTCGGTTCAAATAAAATAGCCGTTTTGTCTCCACGTGTTGCCAAATGCCTGTCTAAACAATTTTCGGTAATGTTTAATTCGGCACCTTCAAACCATTTTATTTCAGGTTTTGAAAAATCCCAACTTAAAACATTATTCCATTTTTTTCGCCATAAAAAATGCTCCTCTGCTATTTCTTCCCAGAAGTTTTCTGGCTCTCGAATGGATTTTCTATAAATTTGGTAGTACTCTTCTAAATGTTTGATGTGGTAGTTACTCATACTAAAAATTAATTATGTTGAAAAGATAGAACAAAGCCTAAAACAATCAAAAAAAATGGTATCAAAAAAAGTTAATAGAAGTTTACATTAATTTTCAATTTAGCCCCTTAAACTAGGCTGTATCTTGAAAAACACCCAACATTTCTATTCGTTTTAACGTTTTTTATTTGAGATAAAAAAAATACAATATCAGTTATAAGTTTTCTGAAAACGATATATTTTCAAACAGCTTTACTATTTATTAAACGTCCGAAAATGATAAGCTTTTATCTCCTTTATTACTCGTGGTGCTAGCATAAGTGTGGTAAACATCGTTGGAAAAGCCATGAGAGCAAAAAAGCCATCAATTAAGTTAATCATCATACTTAAAGAGGTGGTTGCACCTAAAATAATACTCACAATATACATGTAGTTATAATAATGTTTTTTATCGGCTCCAATTAAAAAAGACAAACATTTACTACCATAATAAGAGTATGAAAACAGTGACGAAATACTAAAAACGGCAATACAAATCAATAATAAATATTTACCAAATCCAGGCATAGCATTTCCAAAAGCGGAAGCCGTTAAGCTTACACCATTAGCATCCGTAGTTTGCCAAACACCCGTTACCAAAATTGCTAAAGCTGTTAGCGTACAAACCACCAAAGTATCTATAGCAGGACCAAGCATGGCAACCAACCCTTCACGAACCGGTTCAGACGTTTTAGCAGCTCCATGAGCCATTGGTGCTGTACCAATACCTGCTTCATTGGAAAACGCGCCACGACGGATGCCTAACAACATCAAGCCACCAATAACACCACCTAAAAAAGTGTCGCCTTTATAAAAATTCGCACTGAAAGCATCTGTAAAAATAAGCCCCAAATAGTTAGGCACTTTATCAAAATTAACAATCAAAATAATTAATACTGACACAAAGTACAATAACACCATGGCAGGAACCAATTTAGATGCTGTTTTACTAATTCTATTCAAACCACCTAAAATAACAACAGATGTTATAATAACCAACACAATTCCCACGGTTAAATTAGATTCAAAACCTATTTCTACACCATTTGGCCGTAATAAAATATCATTAATGGCTTGGGTTAATTGATTCACATTAAAAACAGGCAAGGCACCAACCAGACCACAGATACTAAAAAATACGGCTAAAGGTTTCCATGATTTCCCTAAACCTTCAGTAATAAAATACATGGGACCGCCTTGTAACTCGCCAGCACTATCTCTTCCTCGATACATAATGGCTAATGTTGATGTGAAAAATTTGGTAGACATACCAATTATAGCACTCGTCCACATCCAGAATACAGCACCTGGACCTCCAATAGAAATGGCAACGGCTACACCAGCAATATTACCCATACCAATGGTAGATGACAACGCTGTTGTTAACGCTTGAAAATGACTAATTTCCCCTGGATCGTCTGGATTATCATATTTACCACGTAGCACTTTAATGGCGTGCATAAAAAACCGAAATGGTAAAAATCGCGATAAAATTAACAAATAAATTCCACCACCAATGAGCAAAATAAGTAAAGGTAAACCCCAAGCAAACGAGGCAAAATCAGAAATATAGCGGTTGAGATGTTCCATAAATTAAATTGTAGTCATAAATGTAACAAAGTCATTACAATATTTAAGGAAATTTAAAAGTTTAAACATTGCTAGTTATTTGTTTTTTAGAATCTATGTATTAAAGTTTAACTTTGGTGATTGGTATTTAAAATAGTTGAAGATGTTTTTAAATATATAAATAATAAGCACTTAAGATTAATTATAATGAAGTTAGCCGTTATCCTTTACATCATTTGTTTTAGTTGTTCTATCTGTTTGGCACAAACTGGTTATCCAGAACCAAAAAAGACAGAAACACGACTATTTTACATACAGCATAGTAACAACCATAATACCTATGTATATGATGTTAATTTGAATGGTGATAAGATTGATAAATTAAAACCAATTGACGAATACCGCATTATCTACACAGAAAATGGCATAAAAAAACCATTAACAGGTTTGCAGGAAAAAATGGCCTATGGTATGACTCGCGTGGACACTAATCCAGATGTCTTAACGTTTCAATTGGCTGCTACCAATAATTTAAACCTTTACTTAATGCAAACAGAACCTGATAAGTATCGGATTTATGTAACTGTTAATAAGCGAAAAATGTATTTAGATAAGCTATTCGTTAAACTAAAAGACAGGTTTTTTGGAAGTGGCATTCAGGCTGAATATGTGCTCTTTTACGGAACCGATTTTAATTCGGGAAAATCGGTTACAGAAAAGTTGGATATGAATTAATTATCTGGTTAACAATTTTTTAAAACAACTAGTCTTAAGAGTGGCACCAACCTAAAATTTTCTGCCATTTTTCTTTTAATTGTCAACATTAAAGTTTTTAAATGAAAATTTTCTATTAAAATGTTTATCATGATAAAAAAGACTTAAAGCTTGTAAAAAAAATAAATATACACGTATTTTACACCTGCAACAAAGTGTAACTTTAAGCAAATAATTAAACCTACTAATTTTAATATTGTAACCCCAAATCTATTATTATGACAAAAAATTACCTAACGTTTTTATTTTTATTATTCTGCATTTATAACATGAATGCACAGATTACGTTTCAAGGCTGTACGAATAACGCTTTGGGAAATCAGAATTTTGTATTGTCGGCTACTGGAACAACTTCAGACGCTGGAACAATTAGAAATACATACGAGAGCACACCAAGTAATTTTACAACCAGCTGCCCTGCTGGAGTTTGTGAAATACGAATTATTTGGAATAGCACTGCATCAAGATGGGAAGTACAGTTAGATAATGATGGGCCTTTAGGTTCACCTGATTATTCTACAGCTGTTTTGTATTTTAACACGACACCTTCAGTTCCAAATCCACCAGATTTAACGCTGGGCACATGGCAAGATGCTGGTTTTTGTCCTATTCCAATTACAACCTTAACCGGAGATGTACAGAGTAGCACCTTAAGCGTAAACAGCTTTAATTTAGAGCAAGAATTTAAAATTTACCCGAATCCTTCAAACGATTTTATTAAAGTGCTTGGTTTAAATAACACAGAAGCCTATTCTATATACAATATTGTTGGTTTTCAACTTAAAAAAGGTGAAGTATCCAATAACGAAAGCATTAATGTTAAAAACCTAGCTAACGGAATATACTTGTTAAGGTTTAAAAATGGAAAATCTTATAAATTCATTAAAAAGTAAACACCAATATTTACCTACAAAAAAAACCTTGCTTATTTCAGCAAGGTTTTTTTATGGCTCCTTCCTATCTTCAAATTAACCATTTAAATAAGCTTCCACATGCGTTTTAATACGATTCTGAATATCCGTTACATCACCTTTTACAAAAGTTTCACCTGTAATATTTTCATATAATTCAATATAACGCTCACTAACGGTTTGAATATAATCATCACTCATTTCAGGAACAGTTTGACCTTCTAATCCTTGAAAATTATTAGCAATTAGCCACTGACGCACAAATTCTTTAGAGAGTTGCTTTTGAGCTTCGCCTCTATCTTGACGTTCTTGATAGCCATCTGCATAAAAATAACGTGAGGAATCTGGTGTATGAATTTCATCAATCAAAACAATTTGTCCATCTTGTGTTTTTCCAAATTCATATTTGGTGTCTACTAAAATGAGCCCTCTAGAAGCGGCTATTTCAGAACCACGCTGAAATAATTTGCGGGTGTAATCCTCTAAAACACTATAATCCGCTTCAGAAACAATACCTTTTTTAAGAATGTCTTCCCGTGAAATATCTTCATCATGATCTCCCATGTCTGCTTTAGTAGCTGGTGTAATTATCGGGTTTGGAAATTTATCGTTTTCTTTCATGCCTTCTGGCATAGTCACACCACAAAGCATCCGTTTTCCTGCTTTATATTCACGAGCAGCATGACCAGACAAGTACCCACGAATAACCATTTCTACTTTAAAAGGCGTGCATAAATGTCCAACCGCTACATTTGGATCTGGTGTGGCAATTAGCCAGTTTGGAACCAAATCTTCTGTAGCTTGCATCATTTTAGTAGCAATCTGATTTAGAATTTGCCCTTTATACGGAATTCCTTTTGGCATAACCACATCAAAAGCGCTTAACCTATCTGTTGCAACCATAACTAATTGCTCATTGTTTATATTATAAACTTCTCGAACTTTACCTTTATAAAGGCTTTTCTGTCCTGGAAAATTAAAATTGGTATCTGTAATGGTATTCATGTGAAATGGCCTGTTAGTGTTTAAGCAAAAGTAATTTGTTTATTAAAATGAAACAAATCTAAATAAAAAAAGGAGAACACAATCGTTCTCCTTTAAGTCTATTAATTTTAATTCTTTTTATTATTAGTTAAATCGGATATTATAGGTAACACCTACACCTACATTCTGGATATTAACATCATTTTCTGCGAAAGTGTTTTGATAATAGGCGTAAAAGTTCCAATCGCGATTATGATATCCTATTTGAGGATTTACATACAGGCCTCCTGCGTTATCATCAATATTAGCTAAAAACCCATAACCTACGTCAGCACCAAAAAACAAGCCGTCTGGTGTAAAGTAATATCTAAAAAAACCAGCAGCTGGAATCACGCCAAAATCTTCAAAATCATCTTTACCAAAATAATGGGTATATCCAGAAGCTAAACCTATAGCTATATTTGGGTTAAATAGGTATTGACCTCTTATGTCGGCTCCTAGCGCAAATGATGACACATCATTAGCATCACCCACTGGTATGCCTCCTGTTAAACCCACTTTTAACCAAGAATTATCTGGTGTTAATTCCACATCATCATCTTGAGCGAAAAGGGGACTTAATCCTAATAAAGCTACTACTAAAAATATTTTTTTCATGGTATCTGTTTTTTATGATTAGACATCAAAGGTCAATAACTCTTGAAGAATTATGTTATAATATTTTAGGCTATATTTATATAATTATATGAAAATTCGCACAACAAACTAATTATCAGCACATTATGGGCTCTCACTAAAAAAAGCCAGTTTTTCTGATAAAACTGGCTTACTAAAGTTGACTGTTTAGGGTAATTAGTCTACATTTTCGATACTCTTGTACGCTTCAATAACTTTTTTAACTAATTTATGGCGAATGACATCCTTATCGTCTAAAAATATCATACCAACACCCTCAACATTCTTTAAAATTAATAAGGCTTCTTTCAAACCAGAAATGGTACGTCTTGGTAGGTCTATTTGTCCAGGATCGCCTGTTAAAAGGAATTTGGCATCTTTACCCATTCGTGTTAAAAACATTTTCATTTGAGCATGTGTGGTATTCTGACCTTCGTCCAAAATAACAAAAGCATGATCCAAAGTTCGCCCTCTCATAAAAGCTAAAGGGGCAATTTGAATGGTGCCATTTTCAATATAATGTGCTAACTTTTCTGGAGCAATCATATCACGCAAGGCATCATAGAGCGGTTGCATATAGGGATCTAATTTTTCCTTTAAATCGCCTGGGAGAAATCCTAAATTTTCACCAGCTTCAACAGCAGGACGTGTTAAAATAATCCGTTTTACTTCTTTGTTTTTTAATGCCCGAACCGCTAAGGCTACACCTGTATACGTTTTTCCAGTTCCTGCAGGTCCAATAGCAAAAACCATATCGTTTTTACGCATGCTCTCAACCAATTTACGTTGGTTGGCAGTTTGGGCTTTAATTAAACGACCGTTTACACCGTGTACAATAACCTCACCACTACTAGGACTCGTTTCATAGTCAGCTTTACTCTGACTGGTTAGCACACGTTCTATAACATTTTCATCTAACTTGTTGTATTTCATATAATGCTCCATGAGCATGTTGAAACGTTTGTCAAATTCTTCAAGTAAGTCTTCATCACCATAAGCTTTAATTTTATTCCCTCTGGCAACAATTTTTAATTTTGGATAATACTTTTTAAGGAGTTCTATATTAACGTTTTGTGCACCAAAAAAATCCTTTGGTGATACGTCTTCAAGTTCAATTATGATTTCGTTCAAAAGCTAGGCGATTTAATTAAATTAATCTATTTAGTTTTATTAGTTTTGTGTTTAAACAAAAATACACTTTTTTAATAGGTATTAGGTTAAAAAAATATCAACAATTCTAAATGGCAATCATTACATTAACAACAGACTTTGGTGAAAGAGATCACTTTGCTGGTGCAACCAAAGGTGCTATTTATAGCGAATTACCTGATGTAAAAATTGTTGATATCTCCCATTCTATTTCGCCTTTTAGCATTCCTGAAGCCGCTTATATTATTTTAAACGCTTATAGTAGTTTTCCTAAAGGCACTATTCATATCATAGGTGTCGATTCGGAGCTAAATCAAGAAAACAAGCACATAGCTGTTAAATTAGATGGCCACTATTTTATTTGTGCCAATAATGGCATTATGAGTATGATATGTGCCGAGATAGCAGCTGAAAAAATTGTGGAAATAAACATTCACGATAAAATTATTTCTAGTTTTCCAGTTTTAGATGTGTTTGTAAAAGTGGCCTGCCATATAGCTCGTGGTGGTACTCTAGAGGTTATTGGAAAAGTAATTGATACCATTAAACCTATTAAAAACATGATTCCCTTTATTAATGATGAACGCACGCAAATAATTGGCCACGTGATTTATATAGACAACTATGGGAATGTCATTACAAACATTAAACGTGCTTTTTTTGAAAAAGTTCAATTAGGACGCCCTTTTGAAATATCTGCAAGAAATAAGACGTTTAACAAAATCTATAATAAATATAGTGATGTAGTAGACTTTAGTAAAGCACCTGAAACACGTAATATAGAAGGTCATAGAATGGTTGTTTTTAATTCATCCAGTTATATAGAAATAGCTGTATATAAAAGCAACCCTAACACTACTGGTAGCGCGTCATCCTTATTAGGGTTGGAGCTTATGGATACCGTTACTGTTAATTTTTTAAAAGAATAAACTATGTTTGTACGCATTGTTAAACTAGGTTTTGAAGAGAAACATATAGAGACATTTGTAGCCAATTTTCATAAAAATAAACGCGCAATTCGCAATTTTAAAGGCTGTGAATTTTTAGAACTTTATCGTGATAAAAACAAAACAAATGTGTTTTTTACGTATAGTTATTGGCAAAGTGAGACGGATTTAGAGAACTACAGACATTCTGATTTATTTAAAAGTATTTGGGCAGTAACCAAGCCCATGTTTAATATGAAACCCGAAGCTTGGAGTGTGGATAAGTTAGAAACGCTTGAGTAGTGAATAGAGAATAGTGAATATGATTTTTAAAAAAGACAACATAAAAAAATACATTTTTTTTTACGCACCACTCACACCTAATACCTAATACCTAATACCTAATACCTAATACCTAATACCTAATACCTAATACCTAAAATAACATGTTTGCAATCCTTAAAAAAGAAATAAATGCCTTCTTCGCCTCATCGATTGGCTATTTAGTGATTGCCATTTTCCTAATTTTAAACGGTCTATTTTTGTGGCTTTTTATTGGTGAATTTAATATTCTAGATAACGGTTTTGCCGATTTGTCCAGCTTCTTTTTATTAGCACCCTGGATTCTGTTGTTTTTAATTCCTGCTGTTACCATGCGAAGTTTTTCAGACGAAAAAAAACAAGGCACGCTGGAGTTGTTAGTTACCAAACCCATTAGCTTATTTAAAATTGTATTAGGCAAATATTTTGGCGCATTTTTATTAATAATTTTGGCCTTACTTCCTACCCTACTCTACGTTTACACGGTTTATCAATTAGGAAATCCCGTAGGAAACATCGACTTTGGGAGTACCTTTGGCTCCTATTTAGGCTTGTTGTTTTTAGCTGCAGCCTATACAGCAATAGGTGTTTTTTCATCTAGCTTAACGGACAATCAAATCGTTGCGTTTATCACGGCTGTATTTCTGTGCTTCTTTTTTTATATTGGTTTAGAAGGTATTGCCGATTTCTTGTCCAGCAGTTTTATAGACCAAATTGGCATGAATGCGCATTACAAAAGCATCAGTCGTGGTGTTATAGATACGCGCGATTTAATTTACTTTATTAGCATTGTTTTACTTTTTCTCGTTCTTACAGTTCGGCATATAAATACCAAACCTATTGGTAAGAAAGACCTAGCCATACTAATTTTACTTCCTTTAGGCTTATTAGTACTAAATATATTTACACATGGTTTTTATAAACGTTTTGATGTAACAAAAGACAAACGCTACACCTTAAGTCAAGCCAGTACTGCTATTATAGAATCCGTTAACTCGCCAATTGTTATTGATGTTTTTTTAGATGGTTCCAATCTACCTTCCGAATTCAGACGCTTACAAACGGAAACCCGACAATTATTGGAAGAATTTAAATCGGAAAATAATCAAATTCACTTCAATTTTATTAATCCACTTGAAGATATTGAGACGCGCGAGCAGAACATCCAGCAATTAAACCAACGTGGTTTAAAACCCATGCAAGTTACCGTTCAAGACGCTGGAAAATCCAGTCAAGAAGTTATTTTTCCTTGGGCTCTAGCTAGTTATAATGAAGTAACCGTTAAAATTCCATTAATTAAAAATAAAATTGGCGCTGATGTGCAAGAATTAGCTAGCAATTCCATTCAACATTTGGAGTATGCGTTTGCAGATGGGTTGAGCAAATTAACAAATCCAAAACGTCGTAAAATTGCCATTCTTAAAGGAAATAATCAGTTGCAAGACGCACAAATTTTCGACTTTGCTAAAACTATAAAAGACTATTATTACCTAGCAGCTTTTACCTTGGATAGCGTTCAAAACGCACCACAAAAAACGTTGGTCGATTTAAAAACCTACGATTTAATTATCTCCGCCAAACCAACCGAAGCCTTTACCGAAGCTGAAAAATTGGTGTTAGATCAATTTACCATGTCTGGAGGAAAAAGCCTTTGGTTGCTGGATCGTGTGGCTATTGAGCAGGACAGTCTATTTAACGCAGCAGGTAAAAATATAGCTATTGCACGCGATTTAAATTTAACCGATTTCTTTTTTAAATACGGTTTACGTGTAAATCCAGTATTAATAAACGACCTCTACTCCGCACCGATTACATTGGCTACTGGAGATGGCAGTCAGTCGCAATTTCAACAATTACCTTGGTATTATTCACCTTTAGTTAATGCCACATCTAAACATCCAATTGTTAATAATTTAAACTTAATTAAGTTCGATTTTGCCAATCAGATTGACACACTTAAAAACGATGTTCAGAAAACCATTTTACTACAAAGCTCCATACTTACCAAAATAGATGGAACACCACGTGAGGTGAGTTTAGACATGACAAACGAAGAGCCAAACCCTAATAATTATGTAAATGGATTTCAAAATTTGGCCGTCTTGTTAGAAGGGAATTTTACGTCTGTATATAAAAATAGAGTCAAACCTTTTACCATTTCAGATGCTAAAAACGAAAGTAAGCCAACCAAAATGATTGTCATTGCCGATGGCGATGTCATTAAAAATGACGTTGGTAGAAATGGCCCTTTGGAATTAGGATTCGATCGATGGACAGGACAAGAATATGGCAACAAGGATTTTTTACTGAATGCCGTAAATTACCTGCTAGACGATAGTGGACTTATAAACATTCGCTCAAAAGATATTTCTTTGGCCTTTTTAGACTATCAAAAAGTATCGGACAAAAAAACCAAATGGCAGCTTATAAATATAGTCTTACCGCTAGTGTTTTTAGCGGTTTTCGGAATTTTATTTAACTTTTTTAGAAAACGAAAATACACGAAATAACACCCTAATTTATTAAGCTAACTCCCGTTTTTAACAGTAATGATTTGTTAATAAGTTTGTTTCCTATATTAATTGGTTTAGGATATATTTGTATGATTAACTTTTTGAACGCATAAACGTATTTTACATAGATGAAATTTATAGTATCAAGTACCTATTTACTGAAACAATTACAAGTTCTTGGTGGTGTTATTAACAGTTCAAACACCTTACCGATTCTAGATAATTTTTTATTCGAATTAAACCAGTCTGAACTTATTATTTCTGCAAGTGATTTAGAAACAACCATGTCTTCTAAATTAGAAGTAGAAAGTGATAATAGTGGCAGCGTAGCTGTACCAGCAAGGTTGTTATTAGATACCTTAAAAACATTTCCTGAACAGCCTTTAACCTTTGTAGTTGAAGACAATAACACAGTTGAAATTAGCTCTAATCATGGTAAATATGCATTAGCATATGCAGATGGTGCCGAGTTTCCTAAACCAGTAACGCTAGAAGATGCCTCATCTACCACATTAAATGGTGATATATTAGCTACCGCCATTAACAAAACCATCTTTGCAGCAGGAAATGATGATTTACGACCCGTAATGAGTGGTGTGTTTTTTCAGTTTTCTACAGAGGGTTTAACCTTTGTAGCTACAGATGCACACAAACTGGTAAAATATGCGCGCGCAGATGTACAAGCAACAGAGGTAACAGAATTCATTATGCCTAAAAAACCTTTAAATTTATTAAAAGGCATTTTAGCAGCTAGTGATGATGATGTAACCATTGAATATAACGATTCAAATGCGAAGTTTACCTTTGAAAATGTAGAACTAATTTGCCGATTAATTGATGGAAAATATCCAAACTATGAAGCGGTAATTCCAAAAGAAAACCCAAATAAACTTGTTATAAATAGAAATCAGTTTTTAAACTCGGTTCGTCGTGTGAGTATTTTTTCAAATAAAACAACACACCAAATTCGTTTAAAAATTGCTGGTGCCGAATTAAATATTTCTGCTGAAGATATTGATTACTCAAACAAAGCCGAAGAGCGTTTAACCTGCGATTATCAAGGTGACGATATGCAAATTGGTTTTAACTCGCGTTTCTTAACCGAAATGTTGAATAACCTAACCAGTGACGATGTACAATTGGAAATGAGCTTACCAAATCGTGCAGGTATTTTAACACCTGTTGATGGGTTAGATGAAGGCGAACAAGTAACCATGTTGGTCATGCCGGTGATGCTTAATAGCTAAAAAAAAAATCGCTATGTCGCGATTGTAATAGTTTTTAGAAGGATAAAATAATAATATAAAAAACCACGACTTGATAGCTGTGGTTTTTTTTTAAAACATATCTCTTTATATAATTTATTTCAAAAACGTAATTGATAACGGGTAACTAATAGGTTCGCCATTACTTGCCTTAACGGCATTTATAATAGGAAAAACAAAAGCTATAATGCCAATCACAATCAACATAATAAAACCAAGACCTAATAATATAATGGCTGGAATACTTAAAATAGCATAAATAAAGATGCTTATTTGAAAGTTAATAATCTGCTTGCCTTGTTCGTCCAGTTTAAAAACCTTGTCTTTTTGGGTGACCCAAATTACAAGAGGTACAATGAGTCCACCAAAACCTGTTAGGTATGTTAAAAGCTGACTTAAATGTGTTAAAACTAAAAGTTGGTTGTCTTGTCTCATGATAATATATTTAAATGATTGATGTACTTATATGACGTGAGATTCCTAAAAATGTTACAGTAAGCGAATTTTACTTCCCGATACAGAATTTAATTATTCAGTATTAACAAAGCTTTAATCTAGATGAGGTACAAATATAGTAATTGAATTTTTAGAAAAGGAATCCTAAATACCGTTTCAAAATTAATATAATACAAAAGAGCCTTCCGAAAAAGACTCTTTTAAAATGGTATTTAATGATCGTGATTAGAATGGTCTTCCGATTTCATTTCACCTGACTGATTCATCATCATGTCGTGATCGTATTGACAACAACCTGGTAAATCTTTATAGGCTTCATCACTTCCTGCCACTTTTTCGGTATCGTAACCTGAAGCTGCTATTGCCTTATGAATTGCCACTGCATCGGTTTTGGTATCATCAAAAGAGACATCGATTTTCTTTTTACCGACATCCCAATTGGCACTTGCAACACCTTCAACACTATTGGCTGCTTTTTCAATGGTGCTTTTACACATATCACAATTACCTCTTACTCCAAAAGATAAATCTGTCATTGTGATTTCTTTTGACACTTCTGTTGTTGTAGTTTCTTCAACTTTTTTAGTTTCGTTTTTACAACTTGTTAAACCTAATGCTGCTATTGCAACTACACTTAAAATTACTTTCTTCATTGTTAAAAATTTAATTGTTATTACTTGATTTATTATTATTTTATTACTTGTTTTACTTCACCACAGGTTAGCATGGCGCTACCAAAATATGGATTGATTACTTTTTCTTCTTTACTCAACCAATAAGCACCATTGTTGTTATCTGCCATTGGACAAAACTCTACATACACTTTTTCCTTAACTCCAAACAGTTGTACAGCATTTATTAAGTGTGATGATAGATATTTGAAGTGGCCTCTTTGTTCTTTTATATCTGACGTTTTAGAAATAGATGTCGCAGAAGATTGTATTTCTTTTACTAATGACATCCAATGTGTATGAGCATTATTGTCTGATAATAATTTCATATCAACTTTATCTAAATTTTCTAATAAACTTGTTGAATTAACTGAAGTAATTTTTGAATCTTCTTTTACTAAAGCATTTTTTAAATTGATATAGTCATAGTAAACAACTTTTAATTGTTCTTGGAATTTCTCTGACACTGTCAATCTTTGGTTCATATTAGTATGGTCACTTTCTTTTTTTGATGTCTTATTATCTATTCCTAAATGTCCTTCGTGACCAGTCATTACTTTGCCACCATCTTTATTCATCATTGATTTTTTACCTTGTAATTGAGCAGCTGCATCAACCGTAAAAGTTCCGTTAGTTACGATTTCATTTCCAACAAATAATCCTTCTAAAACTTCATATTCATTACCAATTTGATTACCTAAAACAACTTCACGCATTTCAAAAACGGTTTGGTCTGGATTGGTTTTTAAATAGACAACAGAGCGTTCACCTGTCCAAAGTACAGCAGATGCTGGAATTGCTAATACCTCATTATTACTACTTGCAACTCGCTCAATATTTGCGGTTACAAACATTCCTGGTTTAAACACATCATTTTTATTATTAAGCACCACACGTAAGGTTACTGTTCTTGTTTTGGTATTTAAAACTGGGTCAATGAAATCTACTTTACCTTTAAACTCTTTATTAGGATAAGCGTTTGTAGTCACTAAAACTTCTTTCCCCTTTTTAAATAAATCGATTTGATTTTCATAGACATCAAAGTTTGCCCAAACTGTATTGAGGTTTGCAATTTTAAGCAATGGTTGACCTTGTTTAATGTAATCGCCTTGTTCTACTAATTTTTCGGTAACTGTGCCTGAAACGGTTGCATAAACTGGAAAGTTTTCTTTTACTTTTCCAGTTTCTTCTATTTGATTAATTTGACTTTCAGAAAGTTTCCACAACTTCAATTTATTACGAACTGCCTTATATAATGTAGGTTGTGATTCCTTTAAAGAGGCTGCTGTAATGAGTTCTTGTTGTGCAGCATACAACTCCGGTGAATAAATGGTTGCCAACAATTGACCTTTGTTTACTTCCTCTCCTGTAAAGCTTACATTCAAACGTTCTATTCTACCCGAAAAGTAACTGACTTGTACTGCGTTTGCTTCTTCATTTTCAGCAATTTTACCAGATAATTTAATGGTGTTGCCATCAATATTTCCTTTGCCTACAACAGTTGTTTGAATATTGGCTAATGCCATCGCATTTTCAGTCAACTTGAATTGGTCTGCCAATAAACCATCTGCACTACTTTCGGCAGGAATTAAATCCATTCCACAAATAGGACAATCACCTGGTTCTGGTTGCATAATCTGTGGGTGCATTGAACAGGTCCACATTTGATTGGTTTCAGTTGTTTCCTTATGATTATGTTTTGCACTTTCATTGGACGAACCTCCAAATAGCAACCAACCCAACAACAACCCAACTACCAATATTCCGAAGTAAATTATATATTTTTTCATAGTGTTATATTTTAATATTTCTTAATCTTAATGCGTTTACTATTACTGAAACAGAACTAAAACTCATTGCTAATGCTGCTATCATTGGTGACAATAAAATGCCAAAAAATGGGAACAACACACCTGCTGCAATAGGCACACCTAAAGTGTTGTAGATAAGTGCAAAAAATAGGTTTTGCTTAATGTTCTTCATTACAGCATTACTTAAATTTTTTGCTTTTACAATACCGTGTAAATCGCCTTTTACTAACGTTATCATAGCACTTTCTATCGCTACATCTGTTCCTGTACCCATTGCAATGCCTACATCACTTTTTGCTAATGCTGGTGCATCATTAATACCATCACCTGCCATAGCAACTACTTTGCCTTCTTCTTGCAGTATCTCTACTTCTTTGAGTTTATCTTCTGGTAGCATACTGGCTTTGAAATCTGCCAAATTAAGTTCTGAAGCTACTGCTTGGGCTGTATCGTGATTATCGCCTGTAAGCATTATAACATCAATGCCTTTATCTTGAAGTGCTTTAATCGCTTTGGCACTTGTTTCTTTTATTTTATCGCCTATAACTACATACCCAACAACGGTTTCATCTATTGACAAATAAGAAACTGTTTTGCCTTGCTTTTGATACGTTTTAGCTTCGTCTTTCATTTTAGAACTAATATCTGCTTTGGCATATTCCATCATTTTAGGATTTCCTAATGCTATTTTTTTATCATTTATTATCGCTTCAACACCTTTTCCTGTGACAGCACTAAAGTTTTCAGATTTTATTGTTTCAGCGTTATGTTCTTTTCCATAATTAACAGTCGCTTCTGCCAAAGGATGTTCACTATTGGTATTTAATGAAACGATGTATTGTAATAGCTTTTTTTCTTTTAAAGTATCACTAAAAGCTCCTATTGTTTCTACCGTTGGTTTTCCTTCTGTAATTGTTCCTGTTTTATCAACTATAAGTGTATTTACCTTATCCATTTTTTCAAGAGCTTCGGCATTTTTAATCAATACACCATTTTGAGCACCTTTGCCCACACCAACCATTACAGACATTGGTGTTGCTAAACCTAAAGCACAAGGACACGCAATAATTAGTACTGCTATTGCATTCACAAACGCATACACATAAACTGGTTCTGGTCCCCAAATTGCCCAAACCATAAATGTGATAATAGAAATAAGAACGACTACTGGCACAAAATAACCTGATACCTTATCTGCTAAATTTTGAATAGGTGCGCGACTTCTACTGGCATCATTAACCATATGAATGATTTGAGATAAAAGCGTATCACTTCCTACTTTTTCCGCTTTCATCAAGAATGATTGATTCCCATTAATTGTTCCGCTACTTACTTTATCATCTTGAGATTTGTTTACAGGAATAGGTTCTCCCGTAATCATAGATTCATCAATAGTTGTTTCACCTTCAGTTATTACACCATCCACAGGAATTTTATCACCTGGTTTTACTTTTAGAATATCATTTAATTCTATCTTATCTATACTGACTTCAACTTCTTCACCATCTATTATTTTTATGGCTTTATTAGGTGCTAACTTTAATAATTCTTTTACTGCCGAATTGGTTTTGCTATGTGCACGCGCTTCTAACAACTGTCCTAAAAGCACCAAGGTTAGAATTACCGTTGCTGCTTCAAAATAGACGTGTACTGCACCTGATTCTGTTTTAAACTGTGATGGAAACACATCTGGAAATAACATACCAAAAACACTAAATAACCAAGCCACACCTGCACCAATCCCAATAAGTGTGAACATATTGAGGTTCCACGTTTTTATACTTCTATAAGCACGCTCAAAGAACATCCAAGTTGCATAAAACACAACTGGAATGGATAGTGCAAACTGAATCCAATTCCAATACTTCTGTTGCATTATATCGTACAATGGATTGTTATTGAGCATTTCGCTCATTGCGATTATAAAAATTGGTAAAGTGAAAACGGATGCTATCCAAAACTTCTTCAATAATTTTTTATAGGTCTTTTCTTCTGCTGAAACATCTGGTTGTATTGGTACTAAATCCATACCGCAAATAGGGCACGAACCTGCTTCATCTTTTACAACTTCTGGGTGCATTGGACACGTCCATTGTTCTGTTGTAGCTGTTGTTAGATTTTGTTCTTCAACCAAATCCATTCCGCAAACAGGACAATCGCCTGGTTCATCATAAGTTTTATCGCCTTCGCAATGCATAGGACAATAAAATGTGCCTGTGCCTTTTCCTTTGGGTTGCTCTTTCTTTTTATCTTCTAAATGGTGATGCTGTTCACCTTGTTTATGAATACTGTATCTGTCGCCATCCTTTTTTAAGGCTTCTTGAAACTTTTCTATAGGAATATGGGATTCCATTTCGATTGTAGCTTTTGCCTTTTCTAAATTGACTGTTGCTTTTGAAACACCTTTCACTTTAGAAAGTGTTTCTTCTACGTGAGTACGACAACCGTTGCAAGTCATTCCGTGTATGTGATATGTGTGTTTCATAATTTACTGAATTAAATAATTAATAATTGTGCTTTGCACATAGTAGCTCTTAATAGACTCTATTTGGTTCATTTGAAACTTTAATTGTAGTTCTTGAATATCCAAAACATCATTAAAATCTATCGTTCCTGTTTCGTAGCTTTTGATTAAGATGTCTTCTGCATCTTTGGCTTGTTTTAAGTTCTTGGTTTGCGTTGCATAACTTATTCTTGCAGAAATTCGTTCATTAATCGCTTTACTTAAAAGCGTTTCCAAAATGTTTAATCGTTCTTGTTTTTGAGCTGTTATTTCTTGCTGTTCTAACTCATTTTGCTTGGTTTGAGATTTGTACTTTTTGTTGAATATTGGAATTGACACTGATACCATTGGCATTACAATGTCTTTTCCATTATCACTAAAATTCATATCTGGTCTTTCGGAAACATTAATATAATCCAACCCAAAACCAATCATAGGACTGCTTTCTTTTTGATTTAGTAATTCTGATTGTTCAATGGATTGGTAGAGTTTTTCATACTTCAATAATTCGGGATGTAATGCTAAATTTTTAGAAGTGATTTCAAAATCTTCTGAAGGCATAATTAAACTATCTACCACAGTAACAGCAATATCATTTTCTCTGTTTAAAAGATTATTAAGATTCGTTTGTTCTGCTAAAAATTGTTGATTTAAAACATCTTTTAGTTGTTGCATTTCGTTTTGACGCATTTGCAATCGCAACACATCTACAGCAGATGCTTTACCAACCTCAACAGATGTTAGTGCTAATGTCTCATAGGTTTCCAATAGTTTAATGTTTTCTGTTAGCACCCTTTGTTTCGCTTTGTTAGCGTATAAATTATAATAGGATTGTGATACAGAAGCCATCAATTTTCGCTTTGCAATAACGATGTCTTCATATTTTGCATCAGCTAATGAACTGACATAACTTTCTCTTGATGTAATTGTGCCAAACCACGGTAACATTTGTTTTGCTGATACTTTAAAGCGTTGCGCTCCTGTTCGGGTTTCTGGTTCACTTACGAAGTAACCCACGCCAAATTCAGTATTAGGAATCGTATTGACTTCATTTACTTTTTCTGAAACTCTTTTGTACTGTAACTCGAATTTTTGAATCTCGGGATTGTTTTCCAACGCTTCATTAATTAAAATTTCTAATTGTTGGGCGTTACCTTTGAGACAAAAGAGAATTGAAAAAAGAAAAAAGACTGTTTTTATATGTTTCATTTTGATGCTCTTTTAAGTTGAACTTCGGCTTTCCAGCTATATAAAACTGGTACAACAAATAAGGTGATTAAAGCGATTAACATTCCACCAAAACTTGGTATTGCCATCGGAATCATAATATCACTTCCTCGTCCTGTAGAAGTTAATACTGGTAATAATGCTAAAATGGTTGTAGCTGTAGTCATTAAACAAGGTCTGATACGTTTTTCTCCTGCTTCTACTATGGACGCTCTAATTTCCTTTTTGTTTCAGGTGAATTTCTATTGAAGGTTTGTGTTAAATAAGTTGCCATTACGACACCATCATCGGTTGCAATTCCGAAAAGTGCAATAAAACCGACCCAAACAGCAACACTCAAATTAATAGTATGCATTTGGAATAAATCGCGAAGATTTTCGCCAAAGACACTGAAGTTTAAAAACCATGATTGTCCGTACAACCAAATCATTAAAAAACCACCTGCAAAAGCAACTGCTATCCCTGTAAACACCATTAATGATGTACCCACCGAACGGAATTGGAAGTACAGAATAAAAAAGATGATAGCCAATGCTAATGGTACAACTACCGATAAGGTTTTTTCGGCACGTAATTGGTTTTCGTAAGTTCCTGTAAATTGATAATTGATACCTTTTGGCACAATTAACTCACCAGAATCTATCTTTTCTTGAATCAATGCTTGTGCATTTTCAACAACGCTTACTTCTGCAAAACCATCTAATTTATCAAACAGGACATAACCTACTAAAAAGGTGTCTTCACTTTTAATGACTTGTGGCCCTTGTTCGTAGCGAATGGTTGCTAATTCGCTTAAAGGCACAGGACTGCCTTTTTCAACTGGCACATAAATCTGTTGCAAGTCTGATGGGTTTGCTCTTAATTCTCTTGGGTATCGCACACGAACACCATAGCGCTCACGACCTTCAACCGTTTGTGTTAAAACCATACCACCAACTGCGACTTTTAATACATCTTGAACATCTTGTATTGAAATACCATATCGTGCGATTTTCTCTCTATCAATATCAATTAACAAATAGGGTTTACCAACGATACGGTCTGCAAAAACAGCTTCTTTTTTAACACCTTCGGCTTCCTTGATAATGTTTTCTAATTGCACTCCAAACGCTTCAATTTGCTTTAAGTCTTGACCTTTTACCTTTATTCCCATAGGTGCTCGCATTCCTGTTTGAAGCATTACCAATCGGGTTTCAATAGGTTGTAGTTTTGGTGCTGACGTAACGCCTGGTAATTTGGTAACTCTTACAATTTCATTCCAAATATCGTCTGGTGATTCGATTTCTGGTCGCCAATTGCGATAGTATTCACCATCGTCATCTTCAATTAGTTGAGAGCTTTTGACTTTGCTATAAGCAACATTTTTGGAATTATTAGGATTAGAAATAAAACGACCATCTTTTAATTCAAACAAACCATCCTCATTTAATTTGTAGCGTTGTCTTTCTCCATCTGCATTCAGCATATATTCTGGCTTATACTGAATGATATTCTCATACATAGATAGAGGTGCTGGGTCTAACGCTGATTCTGTTCTTCCTGCTTTACCAACTACCGTTTCAATTTCTGGAATACTGGCCACCGCCATATCTAATTGCTGTAAAACTCGTTTGTTTTCTTCTACGCCAGAATGAGGCATAGAGGTTGGCATTAGTAGAAATGAGCCTTCATTTAAGGATGGCATAAACTCTTTTCCTGTATTCTTCATTATGAAAAACCCTGCAATTACAATAGCTGTTGGTATAGATAGAAACAATAACTTATTATCTAAACACCACCTTAAAATACGTGTGTAATATTTGATGAATAATGAGAAAACACCTAATAAACCAAAACATATAACACTAACAAAAATGAGATTCCAGAAGATGCTTTTATCAACACCTAATGGTCTCCAATATTCTGCTAAAAGGAATACTATCGCAGATGCTGAAATAATGATATTGACAAGATTAGCTTGTTTGTCTGTTATTTTATTTTGAAGATTGAGAAGTGCTGTAATTCCAAAAGCTATCAAAATCAATCCTAACCAATACCCATAGACTATTGCTACGATACCTAAAGCTATTAAAACACCATTTAAAATAGTTTTAAATTTGGTTTTAATGCTTTTCTTTCTGAATAAAAATGCTGCAAATGGCGGGATTAAAAATAACGCGACAATAATGGATGCTGTTAAGGCAAAGGTTTTTGTAAAGGCTAATGGTCTAAATAATTTTCCTTCTGCACCAATCATAGTAAATACAGGAATGAAACTGATTATGGTTGTCATTACTGCGGTAACAATAGCGCCTGAAACTTCTGCTGTCGCATTATAAACTACTGTATTAATGGATTGTGTTCCATCATCTTCATCCAAATGCCTTATAATGTTTTCTGAAAGTATGACACCGACATCAACCATTGTACCAATAGCAATGGCAATACCAGATAATGCGACGATGTTTGCATCGACTCCAAAGAACTTCATAGCTATAAAAACCATTAAAACCGCAACAGGCAATAAGCCAGAGATTAACACAGAAGCACGTAGATTAAATACCATAATGATTATAACTAAAATGGTAATCAGTATTTCTAATGTTAAGGCTTCATTAAGTGTGCCTAAAGTTTCTTGAATCAATTCCGTTCTATCATAAAAAGGTACAATGGTTACTTGTGATGTTCTCCCATCTGCTAATACTTTTGAAGGTAATCCTGCACTTAATTCATTAATTTTTTCTTTTACATTATTAATGACTTCCATTGGATTTGCACCATAACGAGCCACAACAACAGCACCTACAACTTCCGCACCTTCTTTATCTAATAACCCACGTCGTGTTGCTGGACCTAAAGAGACTTTTCCAATATCTTTGATTCGTATGGCTGTATAATTTTCGGAAGTAACGACTGCATTTTCTATGTCTTCAATAGATTTCACATAACCTAAACCACGCACTAAATATTCAGCCTGATTAATCTCTAAAGTTTGTGCACCAATATCTTTATTACTCTCTTTAACTGCCTTTACAACTTGGTTTAATCCAATATTATATTGACGCATTAGTTCAGGGTTTACATCTACTTGATATTCCTTTACGTAACCACCAATTGAAGCCACTTCAGATACACCACTTGCAGAGGATAGCGCATATTTCACATAGTAATCTTGAATACTACGTAGCTCTTGTAAGTCCCAACCACCAGTAACGTTTCCGTTTTCATCACGTCCTTCAAGAGTGTACCAAAAAATTTGTCCTAATCCTGTGGCATCTGGACCCAAAGCAGGATTAACACCTTCAGGTAATAAACCACTTGGTAATGAGTTTAGTTTTTCAAGAATACGACTCCTACTCCAGTAAAATTCTATATCTTCTTCAAAAATGATATAGATACTTGAAAAGCCAAACATAGACGAACTACGAATGGTTTTTACGCCTGGAATACCGAGTAAAGAAGTCGTTAATGGATAAGTGATTTGGTCTTCTATATCTTGTGGCGAACGACCATCCCACTTTGTAAATACAATTTGTTGATTTTCTCCGATATCTGGGATGGCATCAACAGCCACAGGATTACTTGGTAAAAATCCAGTATACCAATTGAAAGGTGCGTTTACAGTTCCCCATCCAACAAAAAGTGCAAGTAGCAGAACTGCAACGAGTTTATTCTCTATTAAAAATTTGATTGCTTTATTAAGCATATAGTTTGATTATTAAACAGTTAGACATTGATGTTGAGAAAACACCGAATACAACAATTTATCCTTATGACACACAGCCATAGGATAAAACAGTCTAAAATTTAAAAATCAAATTAAATACGTCTCGTCAATCTTGAAGATTTGCCTGACAACGAGTGGTGGTTTGTAGTCTTCGTAAGAAGAAACATTACTATCTAAACCTTCGAAAAGGTTAATATAGGTATAAACAAATGAAGCAATGAATACCTGTTGCTTAAACGTAATTTTGTCAACTTGCAGTTGTAGTTCGTCTTGACCATCAACAACTAATTGTTCATCATCACAACAATTCTTTTTGGTGATAGAACATCCTTCGGTAGACGGTTTTTCCATGTCCATACCGCAACCTTTGGCTTTATGGAAAATAGCTGTTTCTACTAAAGTATCGCCACAATAATGCATATTCATAGTAAATGACATTGTAGAGCATAACACGACAAAAGCCATGGCTAAAGACATTATTTTATGGAATACTTGCTTCATACTAATTGCGAAGTTACGAAAATTTTACAACACACTGTTTTGTTTAAGAGAAGTTTAAAGCTTTTAGTGGCAACTCGAATCTACTAAAAGCCTTTAAAACCAGTTCACAATATGATTTTATTATTAACCCGGTTTAAAGCAAAAAGTAGTAATTATTTTTAAATCACTATTTTAGTTAAACAACTCATTAAGATTTACATAAATCATATGCTAAAAAAATCAATTCTCATTGAGAAAAAAAGTAAGATAACAGTCAAAAATCTACAACTACTTATTAAAAGTGAAACCCGTGAAGCATCCATTCCAATTGAAGATATTGGATTTCTTATAATAGACAATCCAGAAGTCTATATTAGTATTACCGCTTTAAATTTACTCATAGAAAACAACAGCGCGGTAATTATATGTGGAAAAACACACTTACCAAATGGTTTATTTCTAAATTTAAACAGCCATCACATCCAACAAGAACTATTCAAAAATCAAATAAACGCAAGTCAACCATTAAAAAAACAACTTTGGCAACAAACCGTTAAAGAGAAAATTATAAATCAAGGATTGCTATTAAAGCAAATAACGAAATCCAAAAACAACTTTGAATTTTTAGCAAGTAAAGTAACTAGTGGTGACTCTACAAACATGGAAGGTGTTGCAGCCAGTTTTTATTGGAAATCATTTTTTGAGCAGGATTTTAAACGCGAACGTTTTGGAGATTACCCAAACAATTTTTTAAACTATGGATATGCAATTCTAAGAGCAGCCATCGCTAGAGCATTATCAGGAAGTGGTTTGTTAAACACATTAGGCATCCATCATAAAAATAAGTACAATGCCTTTGCTCTTGCCGACGACATTATGGAACCGTTTCGTCCCATAATTGATGAAGCAGTTCATACCATTATGCAACACTATGATGAACAAGAACTAAATACAGAAATTAAATCGGTACTATTACAAACCCTCACAAGAACAGTGTATTTTAAAAATGAAAAAAGTCCACTAATGGTGGCACTCCAAAAAACAGCCAGTTCTTTACAACAGTGTTATACAGGAAAACGAAAGAAAATAAAGTATCCTAAATTATGGAACTAAACGGTTATAGAATTATGTGGTTATTTGTATTTTTCGATTTACCAACCGACACAGCCAAGGACAGACGTAATGCTGCTGGGTTCAGGAAAAACTTGCTAAAAGACGGTTTTAATATGATGCAGTACTCCGTTTACATGCGGCATTGCGCAAGCAGTGAAAGTGCAGATGCACATGAAAAGCGAATAAAACGGCTATTACCGCCTTTTGGAAAAGTAAGCGTTTTGCGCATTACCGATAAACAATTTGGGAACATCATGAACTTTTGGGGCAGAGCGGAAGTCCCTAAAGAACCTACTCCAACACAATTGGAATTGTTTTAATTTATAAAAATATGTAGTAAATTTGGTTGGCCGTTTGAGGATGGCCCTGACTAAAAAGGGTGCTCGGTATCATTAATAAATCTCCCTTTTTCCTTTCCATAAAGATTTAAAACAAAAAAACGCTTCAATCTTGCCCTATCACTGCAAAAAAGAAGCGTTTTTTTAAACGATATTTCACTTTAATTTATTGAC
>NZ_FOVN01000004.1:7500-174202 GCF_900115185.1 Algorimicrobium echini | reverse complement strand
TGGAAAATATCGTGTTTTCTAATCTTTAATCAAACCACAAATGAAAAATCGTTGCAAAAAATTGAAACCGTCAATTTTCCGTTGGGGTTTGGTTGTTTAAGATAAAAATGTATGTCAAAGAACTATTTTAATCTAAATAAATTTTAGTTTGCCTGTTGGAGTGATTATAAAATCATAACCTTCCACAAGGCAGTCAAAACTATTGACACCCACTTTTATCCATGGAAATTTTTTGTGTTCTCCAATATTTTTACCGCCTTTCATTCCTGTTTTTAAATTCATGAATTCAGTTAGTGTTTTCTTTTCTCTTGCTTCAGTATGATGCAAAAGCTTAATACAAGAAGCTTCTACATCCATCTGGGTAATTTGAAATAAACGCTCTAGTAATTGGGACTCCGCCATTTCGAACAGTTCGTTGGGCATTTTATCATAAACAAGTACCATTTTACCCTTGGTCAAAATATACTTTAAAGAATTGTTATTTTCATCCTTCTCTGGTGCTATTGGATATAGTTGATTGTTTGTATTACTGGTTTTAAAATAACTGCCAGCTTCTAAATTATTAATTAACAAATTTGACCTGCTTACCTTTCCCTCATCATTAATCCCTTCATAAATTGCCATACAATAATTGCTATCATTTTTAGCAAAGTAATATTGTTTGTGCTCATGCCTTGAAACATCACGATGTTTTTTTATTTCTAAAGGCGCTTTTACATCATTAGCAAAATATCGAATCTTTTTTATAGGTATTGGACTTCCGTTTTTGTTAGGCAACACATAAAGTTCGTTGTCAATTTTATTAGTGATATCTTCTATTTGAGCTTCCATCTTTTGCCCTTCAACATCATTTACCTTGTTGATTTGTTTTTTTAAGGTTTCTATTTCTTTTTTTAATTGTTTCTCTTGTTTCCTTCCGTTTGTAACAATCTCCTTAATTCTATCATCAACAATGTTTTTTAAATCGGTGTCCGAAAAACTATCCAATGGTTTTCTCAATACATACTTTATAACGTCTTCTACTTCTCCTTTTTTATTTTTTTCTTTTCGTTTAATAGCACCATAAAAACTTTCTTTATGCAAGGCACCTCTTACAGTATCGCCCTTTTGGTACTTAATCTCGCCTTTTTTGTTTCTTTGAATGATGCCACGTTTGCGAATGGCTTTTTTACTTTGTATCGGCAAAACATCTAGCGTATGATGACTAATAAGTGTGTTATCATCAAAATTTTTAACATCTTTATTAAAGCCTTTCCATGGAATTCTGTGTTTAAAGGATGGCTTTGGTTTACCATAATATTTAAAATCTTCGTAATTATGGTAATATTCTACCAAAGCATCGTTAATATCTTTTGAGCAGCATGCCACAACCACGGCATCTTTAGCATGATGTGCATGATTGTCTCTTTCCTTTTTATCCAAGCCCCAAATATCCCTTAAATTCGACGTTGTTTTTCCTTTAACAGGAAATACTTTTGAAAATAGCGATTTAAGATACAAATTGCCATATTTACTGATTATCCCAATATCTACCGATTGACTATTTTTAAATCCTTTCGGGATTTCAGTCATGGTGAAGGTTTTGTATTTATTGCGATAGTATACATATTCAAATCGAAGTTTTGCTCTTTTTTGAATGTAACTATCTCTATTTTCTTTAGTAGCAGCGGCTTTAACTTTTTTGGTAATGTCTCTTGTTTGGTCTTCTAAACTTTTATATTTGGCATACCAATGTTTTATTCTTGGTAAAATATCTTCATGGTTATTACATTCAGCAGGTATTTTATTCTTTTTTACATCTCTATTATAAATAGAGCAGCATAAGGTTTTATTAGTTTGCGAATTGTCCAAACTTTTGCTTCTTGGAATGGTATGCTCAATATCAAATTTTGGATTGGCTCCAATAAAATCGCAAATGCTAATAGTTTTACCTGTGTAAAGACAGATTCTGTTTTGCTCTAACCAAAGTTGGTATTTTAAGATTTCATCTTCAGAAGGGTCAATTTCCAACCCACAAACTTCTTTGTAGAGTTTTTTTATGGCACCTATATAATCTTTTCTATTATTCTGTAAGTCATTTTGCCATTGTCGTATGGCTACCCTTTCATTGGCACTTTTAAGTTCTCTTGCCATTTCTATACGCACAATAGTGTTTTCATCTATAGCATCTTCTTTTATGAGTTGATTAATGACTTTGCGCAATTGATGAAGTGAACGCATAGCCATTGGGTTTTTAACGGACGATATTAATGGACTGCCTAAATATAGTTTTCCATCTTTATCGCTACGTTTTGCCTTATCGTAAACCTCAATAGCGGATGGATGGTAAAGTTTTTTTAATTGAAATTCACTAACATTAAAGTTATCTCGTAAAAAATCTTTTACACGTTCATCCAAGGTTTCCTTTTTCAGGAATTCGCCTCGTCCAGAATTTAAGGCCATTTGTTTTGAAAAGCGCTGAAAACTATCATTTAAAATAGTTTCTTTTTTGTCTTCGGAAAACGAGTTCCATGTTTCTAAACCGAAATAATCTTGAATGTTTTTATCAATATCCTTTTTAAAAGCATCAACTACAAACGTGTTTTTATCGTTCCAAGATTCTTGTTTGTCTTTTATATTTTTAATGATTCCATTAACAATATCAACCGAATTTTTATAAGTATTGTAAGTTTCTATGATTGAAAACACCTCCTTCTTTATAACGCTTCTGTCCGTTTCATTGTTCCAAATATCTTTTGGTAAAACATGTTTCATATTGGCTAAAAACACGGCATGCGAGTAAAGCAAGCCTTTTTCCAAATATGGTAGAATATTGCGAATAGCTTTTAAACTTAACGAACCATAATCTTGTTTCAATTTTACTTTTGAAAATTTTGAAGCAGTTTCTTCATCACAATCCAAATAATCTTTTACAAATTGTTTTAGCTTTTTGGTTTTATCAAATCTAAAAAGTACATGCCAAATAGCATCTATAATCTGATATTCTGTTTTATTGGAATTGTCTTTATTCTTCTTATTAAATTTTTTGACTAAATACGATTTCCAATCCTCACCAAAAACATATCTTAAATTAGCAATCGTTGGGCAACCTGAAACATTGGTATAATTACCAAAATTGAATAAAACATCAAAGTTTTTGGCATTTTTATCTTTGTAATATCCAGAGATAAGATTTTTGGGTGTTAGCTTTTTTGAAATTTCCTCAAAATCAAAATTAGGTTTGGATTTTCTGTAAAAAAGAGGCTCAATCAATGCCTTTTCATCAGTATTTAAAACTCTTAATTTATCTTCGTTTTCAGGTTTTATTTTAATGGAATTTATAAAACTGTACATTCTAAACAGTTCAAAATCTGGATGGGATTTTGGCACGCATGCTTTGTCATTTTCTAACGGACACTTTGCTACCAATCCTTTTTGCGATTTTAACGGTCTTTGAAAAAATATAGCGTTTTCAATATCTTTTTTTAACGTATTGGGTAAATTTTGGTGGTCACAAATTGCATGAAACTCATGTAAATAATGTTCTTCACGGTGCGTGTAATTATTTCTAATTCGTTGCCCTTCCTTATGTAATCCATAGAAATATTCCCCAAGTGTATTGCAATTGGCTTCTTCTATTTTAGAGGACAAATCACTAATGGCACTTTTAACTTTACCTAAAAACTCTTTTCTATTAAGTCGTTCGGAAAGTTTTTCCTGAATATCATCAAACGCTTCGTCTGCATTTTCTTTTATTATGGATTTAAACGCTCTATTTAAAGTAAATAACGCTTTACTGTTAGTATCTGTTTTATCATAAGATTCTAGAAATTCGTTATAGATTTTAAGCAATTCTTCTGGCGTGTTGCATTGCTGAATTATATCCTCAATTTCACTGTTTTTCTCTTCAATAATTGAATTGTCTGATGTATCTAATCTATTGCTTAAAAAACCTCGTCGTTGTGCTATGTGATAAAAGGCTCTTCCTAACTCGTTTCTATCATTTAAATTATTTAAATCTAACTTTTGGGTTGAAGCTTTAAAACGAAAAGCATAAGGGTTTTTGATTTGCTGTTTTCGTTCTAGCTCATTGTCTTGATTATCTGTACTTAACCACAATCTAAACTTATCATTGTTAGGATATATTTTTTTATAACGCCACAACTTTAATTCTTCGTCTGATAATTTTGGACACAAATTATTATCTGATAAAATTTTTAGAAGTTCTAACTTTCTTAATTTTCTCCTGTATTTTAGCTTTCTGCTACTTCTGTAGCCTGTTCGTTGCGATGCTTTGGAGCTTTCGCTACTTGTTTTGGCTTCAATATTTACACCCTCAGAGAATATTCTTACACCTTTATCAATTAGCGTAAACTCTTTCTCATTCTTGTCTTTTTCTACAACTGCCCAACCAATCGAGTTAGTTCCCAAATCCAAACCTAATATCCTACTCATAATATCTTAAATTAAATCAGCACTCAAGATACAAATTGCCTTTAATTAATGTTACGGGTTTCCACATTGCAAATTAAAAATGTTTTCAGTATATTTGAAACTGATTAAAATTTCTAATCTTTAATCTTATCACAATAAGGCTATATGCCGTAGATGAAAATCTTTAGTCCTGCATACTCTGTAGGACTTTTTTTTCACTCCTAAAACCCTAATTTTTAAGGTATTCAACAAATAAAAAAACGCTACAACTCTATCTGTCGCTAGGCAGAAAACAAATTAACAGCAATGCAACTTTCCACCTCTCCGCCTTTGCTAGAAAACCAAAAAATCTAAAAATCCAACAAAAAAAAACCCAACCAAATAAATTGGCTGGGCATAAATATAAAATCGCATACAGCTATTACAGCTTAATAAAACGGATCGCTTGGTTGTTATCAGCCTGTAAAAAATAAACTCCAGTTTGCAAGGTTTCCACCAAAATGCTTTGGACATTAATAAAACCGCCGCGTTGCACCACTTGCCCTAAAGAATTGTAAATAACATACTGTTCAGCACTTGGCAATCCAGAAACCTGCAGCTGATTATTTACTGGATTCGGACTAATAAACACCTTGTTTTCGGCAAGGGCATAGCTATCAAGACTTAAGGTGTTTAAATTACCCGTAAAAGCATCTATATTAATATTGTAAAAATCAGTTGATGTCAACCGGACTTCATCCACCTGAATATCACCAAACGTTAAGGTCGCTTCAATTCCTGTTGCAACCGTTTGCGTACTTCCAACTAAAACATCAGCCACATATCCTCCAACAAATACTGTAGCCGCATCTGTGCTATTAATAAAAATACTGCTAAAGGTAAACTCGTTACCATCCGTTCTTTTAATGGTCACTTTTTCAGTAGTGCCAAAATTTTCAGCACCTGATAACACATTAATGGACGCTGAATTACCAAGGCCATAAACATTTTCCCAAGCAAAATCGCCGCCATCTCCATCACTTGTAAAGGTAAAGGTAAAAGACACACCCTGAAGCGTTTTAGTTAGCGTTGTGGTAACGCCCGTATCCACATCAAAATTTTCCGTAAACGATTGCGCATAGCTAAATGTTACGCACAATAAAGCTGATAAAAAAGTAATTTTTTTCATAAGTAGGTTTTTTAGGGTTAAAAATTCGATGCTAATTTAAAATTAAATAGAAGTCTAACAACTTTAATTCACAATAAATCAGCAGTTTTTTTTAAAATTATAATAGCTATGAAATAAATACAAAAATAACACAACCTAAAAACCAAGGAATCCAGTTTACTTAAAAATAACTTTATAGCTTTACAGTTAAACAACTCCACAACCCTGTCTGCCGCTAGGCAGAAAACAAATTAACAGCAATGCAACTTTCCACCTCTCCGCCTTTGCTAGAAAACCAAAAAATCTAAAAATCCAACATTTATAAACAATAGCCTTACGGAATACCAGAATAATAACTAAATATTCATAATAAAATACCTGTACCCAAAACCTTTTCAACCTCGCGCCTTCCTGCCTTCGCGAGAAAAAAATAAAACCCTATACCGCCAAAAAACAAAATTCAAAGTTTCAATCCAACACAACAACAAACAACAGCATGAGCCACTTTAAACGTTTCACGCTTCACTTTTCATTATTCACTTTCCACTTCTCACTTTTCACTAGTCACTAGTCACCTTTCACTAGTCAACACCAAAAACTCCTATCCCAACACCATTCTCAGCATTTAGCACATACATCAACCCATCAACTTCTTGATAGTACCGCACACCCATAACAGCCAACTGCAAACCCAATCCAGTTGGAGCCGTCACAGGAGTAAAACCTAAAAAAGTACCCGCAAAATCCTTGGCCAAAACCAGAGGCGCAGCCAAATGCAAGGCAGAATCTAAAGTCTCAAAATTAAAATCCAAAACCCCAAACTGCAAGGCAATATGGGTAGAACCCGTTATAAACTGAACATGCTCTATATTAAATTGAGGAATGCTAAGCGTATACGTTGGCCAATCCATACCATAACTAAAAGGCAAAACCAACTGTGGTTTGCAATCTGGCGTATACGTAAAATCCTGCAACAAGCGTTTTCCTGCATCAGTTAGAAGTCCTTTATAAACCTGACGCGAACCACGTGCACTATCAGTATCCAATTTTTTCAAATCGGTAAACATGCTCATCAATCTACTATGAAAAAATGTAAACCTATGGTTGGTATAAAACGGTCGTAACGCCTGCCTAAATACCTTATTCACATGAGAACAATCTCCAAATTCACTCGCATTTTCCCGCACACGCTCCATACTTATTTTAGTTTTAATAGCCTCACCATTAAAACCACCACCAGCAACGCGTGCTACAGGCTTCCCATTCAAATAATAAAAATTAATCCCACCAATCGTCCCAACCAATGGAATAACACCTTTTTGCTTTGCCATAACATGAAATTTTAAAATGAATCACACAGTTCCAATCACAACAATCAGAATCACCCATAACACACATAATCCACTAACAACCAATCATATGAAAGCTAAATTACAAAATAAAAATGAATAGTTATAGCGTGGTTATAACATGATTATAAAATGATTAAAGCAAGGTTATAGTAATCTAGATAGCCACCATATACGGGAAAATAGTACGGCAAATACACAAAACATAACAGAAAGAAGTAAAGTAAGGCTAATAGTAGCACTAAAAGAAACGCATCACAACAAGAAGTAACATAAAGCTACCAGTAGGCGCCACGTGGAAACAATCTAAAAACAAGTACATGAATATCTAAATGCCTTTGCACCTCTGAAACTGTCAAACATGACATTTCAAAAACTATGGAACGCTTACCAGACCTACTTCCCAATACAATATTTAACTATCCCTATATTCATTGGTGTTGTAGCATTTGGGCAACAAATGGGAAACAAAAAACACAAAATAAGAGAAGATTAGCAACAAACATTAATAATGTTAATTACAAATATAGCATAAAAAAAACCACTCATAAAGAGTGGTTTTCATACATAAAACACCAAGCATTAATTAGCTGTTCCAGAGCCTAAATAAGTACTGTTTGATACTTGACTACCATCAGCAGTGATAAATGCCATAAATAGCTCCACTGTATCTCCTGCGTAGGTTGTTGGGATAGCAACAATTTGAGTTCCTACTGTTCTGTCTGTTCCATCAGTTAAAGAAATAGATTCTTTCTTTGATGGATTGTAAACCAATAACATTGCTTTATCGGTAGCGTTTGCATTACCTTCAGCAGAGTTATCATCCCAGTTAAAAGTTACTTCTCCCGCAGTTGTAAGATCAGTAGTAGGGTTTAAAGCAGTCGATAAACCTCCTCTACTTACCAAAGCGTTAGCATAATCTACATTGAAGTTTGGCTCAACTCCACCAATAGCATTATTTAACACATACGACATTGCAGCATTGAATGCTGTTTTCTTCACTGCTAAAAACTTATATCCTTTCTGGATGAAAGGTTTAACAGCTTGAATAAATTCTAAAGTCACTGTAAACTTATTTCTTTGGTTTACCTGACCTACAGTTCTTGGATTCGCTACACTTGAAGGTTTAATTCTAATGTAGTCAATTCCTTTCCAGCTTCCACCGATAATGTTTCCAACCTTACCTGAAAGCCCTCCTAAAATACCTTGAGCAATTTTACCCATAACATAAATGATTTAAATGAAACTTACTTTTCTTCGGACTTGGTACGGACTTAACACGAAGCTGTACCTTCCGCTGAAATATATGGCAAGTTTTATGCTATTCTTTCAATATGGATTTTGTTGCTTTAGATTGCTTCTTTTTGCATCAGAAATAAAAAAAACAATATTTTTTTTACAAAGAAAAAGAGAAAAAAGAAAGCAATTCAATTGATGGCGTGGACATACTGTCAAGTTTTTTGGAAAAAATATTGCTATACAAAATGACTACAGCAGGATATGCCAAAATACAGGTGCAAAATTTTTTTCAAAACCCGTAGGGCTTGAACTTTATAGTATGATAGCGGTGGATGTAGGAAGGCATCTAACTTTGCAACCTTTTTGCTTCTTCCTTATCTAAATATGGATGTTTAAGGCGTTCGTACATTAATTGTCTGAATGGTAAAGTTTCTTCGGTTGGATAGGCATTAAAGTAATTATACATTGCAATTGCCATATGCTTTGTAAAACGATTATATTTTTTAATTGGAATGAAATAAAGGCTATTCAAATGTTCAAATTTATAAAGGATGCCTTGTAAGGCTAAATTATTGTTCTTCAATTTATAAGCTAAATAGAAACTATTATTTGATAAAGCTACCTCATCAATATATTTGAAATTTTCTGCAATAAAGTCTAAATCCAAGTTTTTCCTAAACTTCCAATAGCGACCATTCTTTTTTTTGTGAATCAACTTATCCTCTGCTTCTTCAGATGTAGTAATCGTATTTAAAATAAATTTGTGCTTCTTTAATTTACCAAGATTGGTTTTTGATTCAATTATTAAATTTAAAATGCTTTGGTTATAGAAAGCGTCAAATCGTTTTAGGAATAGGAAAAATCTAAATGCTGAAATAACGAAAATAAAATCCCTTCGTTTAGCTCCTGATTCATTAATGTTATCATTCGTAAAATGAATATTAAATTCTTTCCTTTTATTATCAAAGCCTATTGATAAATGTTCTCCTTCTTTTAATATTGGTGCATTAAAAATGAAACCATTTTCATCAGTATAATTAAAACGCAGATATAGTTTTTTTAAATCATCAATCATTCTACAAAGTTACTATTTATTCTTTCGAGCAGGTAATCTAAAAGGCGCGAGCCGGCTGCGAGATGAGCAAGGGTGTTGTGGTAATAGCACGTTGCATTTTTTTTGCATAAGTGCGTACCACAGCAACGGTTTACCGCAAGGGTGGCGGATTTTTTGATTCTTATATTATATCAGAAGGGTTTTTATTCGTAGTTCAAAATATTACTGTTTAGGCAAGTGCAAGGATTGAAGGAAGCAATGGAAGGTATGGGAATAGTTTTCATTTAAGGTTTGCCGTATTTGATACGAAGTAATGAAGTTAAGGAAATGCCGTATTTGAAGGAAGTTAGGAATTGAATTTATCTGAAGGCAAACCGTAATGTAGAAACTATTGTGTGGTGGATGTAATTGCTGACTGAATGAGTTGCTCTTGTGTACTGCTTGCGAAATAGGATAATCCGCAGTATTCATTGAAGTTTAAGTTTTCTGAAAAATCAAGATTTAAAATGCAATACTCACATATATTTAATATTACTGCGGTTATCTTATTTGCAAACTTGGAACATTCAAAAAATGTGACACCCGTAGACCCACATACTTTATTAAATCAAATGTTATAAGATTGTGTAATTTCAATTAATTCACAAAATAATCAATTGAAGCGAAATTATATGTGGGTTTTGCCCGAAGCGACCCGCAGGCTCGCATAACATTAAGTAGCGGTTGCCCCTTAATAATTTCTAACAGCACAACGTGCTAACCTTATTGGGATTTTAAGGGGCAAAAGTAGCTACGGGTGAGGAAGGCGAGTAATGTGTGAAATAAAACAAATAAAAAGTACCAACGAGGACGTGTCGCCGCAGTGGTACTATTTATGGTATATGCAAGCCCTTACAACTTGAGAGTTTTTTAATTATGAGATTGCTTCGATTACTACGTAATAACGATAAATAAACAAACTGGCTTGCAGATATGTTTTATGGAACTAAATGGAACAACTGACGAACACCTTATTACCTGCTCACGGATTATGATGTCATTACTAATTCTATTTTAATTACCTAATTCCAATTCATCCGTTGTAATCTAACTGCATTTAATATTGCTAATAATGCTACACCTACATCTGCAAATACAGCTTCCCACATTGTTGCTAAACCACCTGCACCTAAAATCAATACAATTACTTTTACTCCAAATGCTAAAATGATGTTTTGCCATACAATTTTGCGAGTGGAACGACTAATTTTAATCGCCTTTACCACTTTTGAAGGTTGGTCTGTTTGAATGATAACATCTGCTGTTTCAATAGCGACATCACTTCCTAAACCACCCATTGCTATTCCTACATCACTTGCTGCTAAAACTGGTGCGTCATTAATACCATCACCTATAAAAGCAATTTTATTTTCAGGATTTTGTTTTAAAAGCTCAACTTCATTTAATTTATCTTCTGGTAACAAACCACCTTTAGCCTTTTCAATATTTAATTCTCTTGCTACTTGTTGGGTAATGGAATCCTTATCTCCAGAAAGCATCATTATATTATTAATACCAACTTTATGTAAGGCTGTAATTGTTTCTTTTGCATCTTCTTTTAATTCATCTGCAATAACAACATAACCTGCAAATGTATTGGCTATAGATACTAATACTATAGATTCAACGATAGTTTCTGTTTCCTCTAAAACTTTAATATTATTTGCTGTCATTAGGGCTTTATTACCAACTAAAACAGTCTTACCATTTACAATACCTTTTAACCCTTTTCCTGCTATTTCAGATACTTCAGAAGCCCCATAATCTTCGCCTTCTGCTTTATATTCTAAAATGGCTTTTGCGATAGGATGTGTGGATTGTTCTTCCATAGCCATCAAGTACTGCATAAACTCTTTTTCATCCCAACCAATTGCTTTGATTTCTTTTATTTTGAAAACACCTTTAGTAACCGTTCCTGTTTTATCCATCACCAACGTGTTTATCTTGGTCATTGCATCTAAAAAGGAAGCTCCTTTAAATAAAATTCCGTTTTTTGAAGCTGCTCCCAATCCTCCGAAATAACCCAACGGAATGGATATTACCAACGCACAAGGACAAGAAATCACCAAGAAAATTAAGGCTCTGTATAACCAATCTCTAAAAACATAATCATCTACAAAAAAGTATGGTAGAAACGTAACACCTATTGCTAAAAACACAACTATTGGTGTGTAAATACGAGCAAATTGTCTGATGAATAATTCTGTTTTAGATTTGCGAGCTGTTGCGTTCTGTACCATATCTAAAATCCGAGCAATGGAACTATCTTTAAATTCTTTGGTGGTTTCAATTTCAATTACTCCATCCATATTGATACTTCCAGCAAATACTTTTTCGCCTTTTGCAATAGTATCAGGTTTACTTTCGCCTGTTAATGCAGCTGTATTAAATGAACCTTTGTCGGAAAGTAGAATACCATCTAAAGGGATTTTTTCTCCCACACGTACTTGCACTTTTTCACCAATTTCAACCGTTTCTGGACTTACAGACACATAATCATTGTTGCGATATACCAGAGCTTCATTTGGTCTTACATCAAGTAAGGCTTTTATATTTCCTTTTGCTCTGTTAACTGCTGCATTTTGGAATAATTCCCCAACTGCGTAAAACAACATTACTGCAACACCTTCAGGATATTCGCCAATGATGAATGCGCCAATTGTTGCAATGGACATTAAAAAGAACTCTGTAAACACATCGCCTTTTTTAATACTTTCCCAACCTTCCTTTACAACAGGAAGTCCAACTGGCAAATAAGCAATACCATACCAAATAATGCGAATCCAATCCTTGAAAACGGTAACATCAAAATAGTCTAACCCAATACCTATAATTAGCATTGTAAAACTTATGATAGCTGGTATGTAGGCTTTAATTTTACTTGAGTTGCCACTATTATTGTGACCATCATCGTGACTATGTTGCTCTTCTGAATTTGGTTTTAAATCTCTTAATTTGACTTTCTTTTTTTTCATTTTGAATTGAATAAATTTTTAATATCATTAGGTATAGGCATACGTTTTAATGGTGGTACATTTGCACCTCCTGTATTGCCGATTGGCACGTGATTAATGAACGATTTCCAACCTCCAACAATTAATCTTATTATTTGTCCAAATACTTCTTTGGTGTTTTTTTGCATTAAGCCAAACTTTAGCATTAACCAATGTGAATAGGTATGCTCAATAGGATAAGATTGACCTATAATGTGGCTTCTTTCTAAATGATACCACGCATTAGTAAAATCACTTTTAGCTAAAGCAACTTCATATAAACCAAGTTCTTTATTATAAGCATCTTTTAAATACTTTGGTATTTTATAATTCAGTTTCATTATTATCTCTTTTTATTGTAAAAATATAATACCAATGCGTGCAATGGAAGTGCAATTATTGCCCACTACATTTATCACAAATACCTTTTACTACCAAGTTTACATTTTCTGAAACGAACCCTTCTGGCACTTTAATTTGGGGAATTTTATGATCTGTTAAGCAAATGGTTTCATTACAGTTATTGCAATGAAAATGCAAATGCAAATCGGTTTCAATCTCGCAATTACAGCCGTTTTCACACAACGCATATTTAGTGATTCCTGTGCCATCATCTATTTGATGCACTATTGCTTTTTCCTCAAATGTTTTTACTGTTCTATACAATGTCGTTCTATCTGCTTTATCAAAAGCATTTTCAATATCACTTAATGTTACTGCTACTTCCTTTTCTGCAAGAAACTTATAAATTAATAAACGCATTGCCGTAACTCGAATATCTTTTGACTCTAATAATTGTTCTATTGTTTGCATAATTAATGTTCGTGTTCTGCTTCGCCTTTTTTCATTTCTGCTATAAGATAATAGGCATTATTATAAGCAAATGTTGTATTTGGTTTTATATCTTCAGAAAATTGAATAGCTATCCAATTGCCATCTTTTGCTCCTAAAAGCACTTCAATAGGTTTAAAACTCCAATCTTCATTTTCTTTTTCTGCCGAAAACACGAAAAATCTATCGCCTTCTTTTACTATGGCACTTTCGGGCAACGCCATAGTTTTCGTATTTTCAGTTTGGATTTTCCCTTGAATATACATTCCAGGAATAAGAATGCCTTTTTTATTCTCAATTTCTGCGTGTACGTGCACCGCTTTAGGATTATCTTCGAAAGTTTTACTTACCGAATAAATTTCTGCTGTTAATTCTTCATCTTGCATTGTTTGTACATTAAAGGTTACTTTTTGACCTTTCTTAACTTTATACACATCTTTTTCAAACACCATTAAATCAGCGTGAACGTGATGTGTATTTACTATTTCAAAAAGTTCGGTTTGAGGTTCAACATACTGTCCTGTTTTTACTTCTACCTTTTGCACATAGCCTTCAATAGGACTGCGTAATGATATACTTTGAGCAATTGTTCCATTTTGAACTGATGACGAATTAATGTTTAATAATCTCAATTGAGCTTCCAAACCCTTAACCATTGCCATTGAGGCTTCATATTCTGCTTCAGCTTTTTGGTGATTTGCACCAGATCCTACACCTGCATCGTACAATTTTTGTTGACGCTCATAATTCTTCTTTAAAAAATTACTATCACTATACGCATTTAAATAATTGGTTTGCATTTGAATAATATTTGGATGTGAAAGATATGCCACTACTTGACCTTTATTCACTTTGTCACCTTCAATCACTTCAATAGAAACTACATTAGCTCCAATTACTGATGTTATGGCAGCTTCGTTTTGTGGTGGTACTTCTAAAGTCCCATTGGCTTCCACATAGCCACTCATATTGCGTGAGGCAATAGTGTCTATTTTCATTTTTAAGGCTTCAAACTGTTGTTGCGAAAGCATCACTTCTTCGCCTTCGTTATGGTTATCTTTTTCTTCAGTTTTTTGTTCTTCGTTATGAGAATTGCCATTGTCTTCTTTGTGGCTTTCTTTATTTCCGCAAGCAGAAACAAAAATGGATAACATTATTATGGCTAAAAATTTATATAATCTATTTTTCATTTTCTTATTGATTAAAATATTGTAATTGAAATGTACTTTCTAAATAGTTTGCTAACGCTGTTTGTGCTTCCAGTTCCGATTGAATAGCTTCTTTTATAAGTTGTGTAAATGCTGTGTAATCAATCTCACCTTCTCTATAAGCAAACAAAGCACCTGTTTTTTGTTCTTTAATAAGTGGTAATACTTCATTTTTATAGAACAGCCAAGAGGCTTTCCATTTTTGGTAATTTTCTTTAGTTTGATTAAATTTAGATTGTACTTCCTTTTGCTTGAACTGCATATTTGATTCGGCAATTTGTCTATCAATATTGGCTGTTCTAACTTGTGCTTTTGTTGTACCAGATAAAAACGGTATAGAAATACCAGCTTGATAGGTGTAAAAACCAGAATTTCCATTTACTTTTTGCAAGCCACCTTGAAGGTTGAACTTTGGTAAATTTTCGGCTTTAGCAGCTCTATAGTTTGCTTCTGCTTCTGCGACTTGAAGTTGAGAAATAGTAAATAAAGGGTGTGCTTCTAAACTAAAGGATTCTACATTTATTTCGCTCTCTATATCAATTTCATTTGAAACTGTATAAAATTCATCTGAAACCAACCAAAGGTTTAACTGTTGTAATGCAATAGCATATTCACTTTTTGATTGCATAAATTTATTTTGAATCTGTAAGGCTTGATTTTTGGCAGCCGAATATTCTAACCGCGAAATAGCTTCTACTTCATAATTTAATGCAACTGCTTTTTCAAAATTGGTATAAATAGAATCTAACTCTTTGTATAAATTATACTTTCTTTTACTCTGTAAGGCATTTGCCCACGCTTTTTTTACTTCTAATTCTAAAGCTAATTCTGAAAGCTGAAAGGCTTTTTGGGCTAACTGAATACGTTGCTCCTGTAATTTTCTCTTTGGTGAAATACCAAACACGTCAATATTTGATTGACCAACTCCAATAGTTGTATAAATACCTGATCCATTGTTGATTTCTTCACCACCTGTAAAAATTTGGGTAGTACCAAAATCGAAAGCAGTACCTTTTAATTGTTGTTGCTTATCAATTTCAAGCTGTTGTTGTTTTAAACTTGGATAGTTTTCTTTAGCCAATTTTACAGCTTCTTGCATTGAAATATTAGGTAACGTATCGTTTATTTGTTGCGCATTTCCTGTTATTGGCAACAAAAACATAAAAGCTACCACAGCAGTAACTGTAATTACATTTTTGTTAGCTCTAAAATTGAATGATTTGTTTTCTACCCAATGATATAATATAGGTAAAACGAATAATGTTAATAAGGTAGAGGTTAACAAACCACCAATTACAACGGTTGCTAAAGGTCGCTGAACTTCTGCACCAGCTGATGCTGAAATTGCCATAGGTAGAAAGCCTAAAACATCTGTAAAAGCAGTTAACATTATAGGTCTAATTCTTCGCTTTGTACCTTCTATAATTCTATCTTTTAGATTGGTAACTCCTTCTTCTTTTAATTCATTCAGACCACTAATCATTACTAATCCGTTTAATACTGCAACACCAAATAAAACAATAAAACCAACACCTGCCGAAATACTAAAAGGCATATCACGCATCCATAAGGCTACAACTCCTCCAATGGTTGCCATTGGGATAGCTATGTAAATCATCAACGTTTGTGGTAACGATTTTAATGCAAAATATATGAGTACAAAAATGAGCAATAATGCAATAGGCACAACGGTTTGTAAACGGTTACTGGCGCGCTCTAAATTTTCAAAAGCACCGCCATAGCGAATGAAATAACCTGATGGTAGTTCTAATTGTGCATCTAATTTTGATTTTATTTCAGTCACCAACGATTTTACATCACGCCCTCTTACATTGATACCAACATAGGTTCTTCTATTGGTATTGTCCCTGCTGATTTGCATTGGACCTCCTTTGTAACTTACATCAGCTACCTCGCGAAGTGGAATTTGTGCACCAGAAGGCAAGTTGATATACAAATTTTGCACATCTGTTATGTCTTTACGATTATGAGAACTTAACCTAACCACCAAATCAAATCGCTTTTCGCCTTCAAAAATAGTTCCTGCTATTCCTCCTGCAAAAGCTGATTGCACAATTTGATTTAATGTGTTTATTTGAAGTCCATATTGTGCCAATTTACTTCTGTTATACGTAATTGTCATTTGGGGTAAACCTGTTGTAGCTTCCGCTTTCATATCGCCAATACCTTCCGTACCAGCAATAATTTTAGATATTTCTTCAGCTTTTTGAGACAGTAGATTTATATCTTCTCCATAAAGTTTAATAGCAATATCTTCTCTAACACCTTCAAGCAGTTCATTAAAACGCATTTCAATAGGTTGAGTAAATTCATAGTTAACACCAGGAACGATTTCAACCGCTTCTTTCATCTTCTCTATCAATTCATCTTTAGAAGTAGCTGTTGTCCATTCACTTTTTGGTTTCAAGATTACAAAAACATCAGCTAAATCCATTGGCATTGGGTCTGTTGGAATTTCTGCAACACCAATTCGACTTACAATTTTCTCAACTTCTGGAAACTTTGCTTTTACAATTTGTTCAATTTTTGTAGTCGTTTCAATCGTTTCTGTAAGTGAGCTTCCGGGTTTTAAAATGGCGTGAAATGCAATGTCGCCTTCATCTAATTGTGGAATAAATTCGCCGCCCATTCTCGTGAACATAAAGACTGTAATTCCGAATAGCACGACTGCAATACCAATAATCCATTTTCCTTTTTGCAATGCTTTTACCAATAAAGGTTGATACTTATCCTCAACCCAATGCACAAATCTATCTCCATAAGATTTTTTATCGTTTTTTGGTGCTCGTAACACCAATGCAGACATCATTGGCACATACGTCAAACAAAGTACCATTGCACCAATCATTGCAAAAATAAAGGTCAATGCCATTGGTTTGAACATTTTCCCTTCGATGCCTTCTAATGCCAAAATAGGAAGAAAGACAATTAGAATAATTAACTGACCAAAGAAGGCAGCATTCATCATTTTTTTTGAGGCATCCGCAGCAACACCATCACGTTCTTTAGATGTCAACTTCCTTTTCTTTAGAACTTGTGAAGCAATTAGAAAAACGGTGCTTTCTACAATAATCACAGCACCATCGACAATAATTCCGAAATCTATTGCTCCCAGACTCATTAAATTAGCCCAAACATCAAACACATTCATTAGTATAAATGCAAACAGCAGCGATAATGGAATTGTAGAAGCTACTATTAAACCACCACGCCAATTGCCTAATAAGAAAATAAGGACAAATATTACTATTAATGCACCTTCAATTAGGTTGGTAGCAACCGTTGAAGTCGTTTCTGCTATTAATTTGCTTCGGTCTAACAAAGGTTCGATAATGACACCTTCTGGCAATGATTTTTCAATTTGAGCCATTCGTTCTTTTACGTTCTCGATAACATCATTTGAATTTGCTCCTTTAAGCATCATTACTAATCCCCCAACGACTTCGCCTTCTCCATCTTGAGTTAAAGCACCATAGCGAATGGCAGCACCAAATTGTACTGTTGCAATGTCGCCAACGGTAATTGGAATATTGTTAGTGTTTTTAACCGTAATCTTTTTAATATCCTCTAAACTACGCACCAAACCTTCTCCACGAATAAAATTGGCTTGATGGTTCTTTTCAATGTATGCTCCACCTGTGTTTTGATTATTAGCTTCAAGAGCTTCAAAAACATCGGTAATTGTTAAACCAATAGCTTTTAGTTCGTTTGGGTCAACAGCAACTTCATACTGTTTAATTTTTCCACCTATGGCATTTACCTCAACTACACCTTCTACCATTGCCATTTGACGTTGTACAATCCAATCTTGCATTGTGCGCAAATCAGTAACCGAATATTTGTCTTTATACTCTGGTTTTACTTTAAGTGTGTATTGATAAATTTCTCCTAATCCAGAAGAGATAGGTCCCATAGCAGGTTCGCCAAAACCACTTGGAATTTGTTCTTTAACTTCGTTTAGCTTTTCAGCTACTAATTGACGTGGTAGATAGGTTCCCATAGCATCGTCAAAAACTATAGTAACCACAGATAAGCCAAAACGAGAAATGGAACGAATTTCCTTTACATCAGGTAGGTTGCTCATTGCAACTTCTACTGGATAGGTTACAAATTGTTCAATGTCCTCTGTACCTAAATTGGGTGCTTGTGTAATAACCTGTACTTGGTTGTTGGTAATATCTGGAACAGCATCGATGGGCACTTGGGTCATACTCCAAATACCTGCTCCAATAATGGTAAGCGTTAGCAAACCAATAATGAATTTGTTATTGATTGAAAAATCAATGATTTTATTAATCATAGAAAATGTTTTAATTCAGTTAAACTTTTCGGTACAATTCTGATATAGAAAATAGAATTACACGAAATGAAAAGAACCATATAGGTTCAAAATTGGATATAGTTATCCTTTAAAAAAACTGAATTATGCCCTTGGTGGCTGGAAAAGCGATTCCAAATATCTGGAAGTGAAGTTTACTTTATGTAAATTATACTGTTTTTTCTCTTCAAAATTTAGTCGATTGGTTAAAGCCAAAGTATTGTTGGCAATAATTAATACCAATGGGTGACAACATTGATTATGGGAATGAATAGGTGTATTTTCCTTATCTGGGCTATGATGATGCTCTTTATTTTGAGCATTATTATCAATGTAATCTTCAACTACATATTCAAAGAAAGAGTCTCCATAAAATTTATGGTCTTGATAATGGGTAATAACGTTTGAAATTTCTTTAATTGGGCCACAAAAGTCCATATCTATGCTAATCCCTTGAAAAAAGAATAAAATAGACATTGATATGGAAAAGAATATTTTCATATAATTTAGACAAATATATAAATTATTTAATGCAATGGTGTTGCAAATGATGTTGCAAATGATGTTGCAAAAGTATTATACTACCACTTACCCATTTTAGAAAGTACTTTTTTATACTTCAGCATTTGTATGTCATCCTTACAATAAGGGTGTTCTAATAACTCTTTTAGCTTACCAATAAATTCATTGGAAACAAATCCTTTTTTCTTTAAAATCTCAAATAGAATTAGAGCTTGTTCCGCTCTGTATTTAGCTTTTTTGACAAATTCCTCACCATTTTCTGGTTTTTCATAATGACTTTGAATATCGAAATGTTTATCAATATCTCCTTTATAACCAATTAATAGTTTTTCTGCATTCTGTTGGGTTACTCCATTTGTAGTGAATACATAGTCTCTATCTTGTGTAAGTCGATTAATTCTTGTTTGGCCATCTGCATAGTCATTGGGATGAATTTCTAAATAATGTGAGCGGTCTAATGGTAAAGTTATTACTGCTCTTGGGTCATATAACCCTTGAAAACGATTTGTTTCAAAATGCCTGATGGATACAGGATTATCGCAAGTTATGAGAGGTGCATTCGCATCATTAATTTTAATAACATTAATAGTACAGTCATATTTATATTTTACAAAATTCCCCCATTGTTCTAAATGGTTTACTAAATAAACCGTTCTTGAACGTTCGTTATGTTCTTTTTTTACAGCTTCAATATCATCAATGTGAAACTTTATTTTTTCACCATATAAGTTCATTTTTATCAATCCTTCTTCATCTGCTGTATGAGCTGCTTTATCAAAAATTTGATTATTCATACTCCGTTGAAGATTTAAAATTCTTGGTGTTCTAAAATATAGTGAGAGACAAACGTAGAGTATCTGTATTTTTTCTTCTTGGGTTACCGTTAAAGCTTTTTCATCAATAAGCAGGGAATAGACTTTTTGAAATTCACTATCTACATTTTCAGCGTAATGTTTTTCTAATGCATATTTAATCTCATCAGATTCTGCTGGAATAGTATATATGTTTTTCTCAAAACAAATATCTTTAGTACTAATCTGTTCTAAAAGAATATCATCATCAGTTTTATAAACATCAACAAAATAATTTCTTTTTCTACCTTCAATTCCAAAGTTCTTTAAATATGAACGTGGAATATAATGTTGTTTTATTGGGTTTGACATACTTTATTTTACTTCGTTTAAAGGCATTTCTTTACTGCCTATTTTATCTAATAGACTTTCAATGTTATTTACTATCTCTTTAAAGAATTTTGGATTATCAAGTACTATTTCAAATCTATTTTGTGAAGAGACATACTGTTTTAAAGTAAACTTACCTTTGCTAAAACTCTTAATGTTATTGAACTTTTTATCACTATTATTGACGGTATCGTTGTTTTTAATTATACCCTTATGATGAACAACTAAATTACGGACTTGTCTAAAATTATCGATAAAACTCCATTCAGGATTGAGTATCGAAAAATCAACTTTAGCTGACTGCTTTAAGAACTTCTTTACCTTATCAATATCATTATTACCTTTTAAGTCATCTACTCTGTAGTCTGTTTGTTTATAAGATGCAAACCTGTCGCAACCACGCTTTAAAACATCTTCAAAAAAAGAATACAGTTGTATGATTTGAGCGTTTCTATAATTTTTGATGTAAACATCATTAAACATAAAAACATTGTCAATAAAGGAATCCTGTATGTGGTCTAAATATTCCTCGGAATATTCTGATTTATCAACCTCTTTGGATTTTTGAAAATTATCATACTCAACCTCTATATTTTTCAATTCCATTTCAAAATGAGTTTCCATATGATTCATATAATCTTCAATTAAATGAAACTCAAAATGGATAAAACCAAATCCCATTATAGATGCAAGTGTTTCTTTTCTTCTTAATCTTGACATATCATTATTTTATAAAAACCATAACGCATCTTTAGCATCGTCTGGAACACCATTATTAAATCGTGGTGCTATTTGTGCTACCATTTCTGGGTATTTTATGGTAATAGGTACATTTTGTTGTCGAAGTGATTTCCAATACAATCTGCTAAATTGATATACCTGTGTTAATAACTCTAAAACCACGTCTGCATCTTCAAAAGCATCTTCATCTGGACTGCTTACCTTAATTTTTATTGGAAACGGATAACCATCTGTATCTGCATATCGCTGTGAATTAGGATAACGTGCATTATTAAACAGTAGGAATTGATTTTCGCTAATACGTATGTATGTGCCACTTACAGGCATTAACTTTTTACCCCAATTGAGGTCGTAAGCAATAATATCTTCTGCTTCTGTTTTATTGATATTTAAAATGTAAAGAGGAATTTTCAACCCTAATGTATGCATCCCTCTTATAATAGGTTTTAGTTCCTCGTAGCTCATTTCCTTATAAAAGTGAATGACTACTTTATCTGCTTCAGCAACCGATGTAAAATCTCTAATGGCTTTACATATACTTCCTGCCAATAGGTCTGTTTCGCTTTGGTCAAAATATTCGAACTTTCTAAATAAACCATTGTTTTGAAAACTAAAGGCACTTGCTATATACCGTCTGTTTTCGCCTTGATTGGTAAATGCACCAACACCAATTACTAATTCTTTTTTATCGGTTACTGCGAGTTTCCAAGGTGCACCACCTAATTTGGCGTGAATAGCTAATGCCATATTTTGTAATGTGAATTGGAAGTTGTATTGATTTTCGATATTAACCACCATTTTTTCATAATCAACAACCTGTGTAACAATGCCTTCATTTAAAAAGAGTTCTTTGATTTGAATATAGATGTCTCGGTCTTCGGGATTTGGTGTAAACTTATCGAAAGGACTTAAATAGAACGCTGCATAACGTACATTATCGTGGTCGAAGGTTAAGCTCTCTAACTTTTCAACTATTTCTGGAATTGGGTCGCTTTCATTGGTAAACTCAATAAAATGTTCTTTAGACGTTGAAGCCTTAATGTTTACATAAGCCTCAATCCCTTTAAAATACTTTTTATCCGCAGTAACACCAGCTTTAAGATTGTTGTAAAAGGTTTTAATTGCTTCTTTATGTGAGGTATGGTACACAAAGAAAAACTTAATGTTTTGGTTGTTTGGTCTTTTGTAAGGGTTGAGGTTATTCATTGCCAATTTAGGCACTAAATGGGTTTTCTTGTTACCGTATTGGTCTTTACCAAATTCTAATAATCCTACTTGTGGGTCGATATGGTTGATACGATTGAGTGGCACATCAATAAACGCATCAGTCTTAAACGGAAATATGGCTTTGAAATCTTCTGTAAATAGATAATTGGTAGCGAAATTATTAATAAGTGCTACGTACTTTTGGTATTTGTTGGCTGGCCTTACAGGTTCCTCAATAGGAATATCTAATGCCCGTGCTAATGGCAAATTAAAAATTGGGTATGCTTGCTCAAACTGAATAGTATTGTAAAATTCTTCTTTTTCCTCTGTGTCGAGGTCCATTTGGTAATTGAACGTTTTTTGACCATATACACAACGCCTTATTAACTCTGAATCCTCAATATCCTTAACCGACGTTGTAAGGACTTTTGATGTACCATCGTAAGAGACAATTAACTCTGGTAGGTCTGTGAGTTTTGCAAACTGTATTTTAAATGAAAATTTGTAGTAGAGGTTATAGTCTGTTGTATTCCCCTTTTTTGATGGCATCCACACTTGTACATCACCAACGAAGTTTTTTACTACTATATAGTCTTTAGATTTAAAATAGCTTCTTAATTGGTGTTTAAGGAATTGCTTGTATATTCTTAATTCTCTACCATCTACTAAATTTAGCTTAATACTTGGTGCATTGGGTATTTCTGTTGTAAATGTTGTAAATATTTGGTCTGTGTTAGATAAGTCTGCATCTGGAAACACCTCTTTAATCTGCCTTGAAAATTTAGATTTATGGATGGGGTGGCTACCTTCAATTTCTTCTAAAGTTAAATAAATGGTAGGCGCACTATTAGGCCATTTAAAGTTGAGTATGTTAGTTTTGAGGTGTTCTTGCATTGGTATTCGTATTTAAATTATTGCCATAAAGGTTCTTTTTGCCAATTAAGTTTCATTCCCAATGCATTTGGGTCTACATTAGGATATTTTATAAATAAATCATTTAAACGGGTTGTAAATTGGTTGTTAGGCTGTATGGTATTTAATAGATATTTCATTAAACACATATGTACATACAGCTTACTAAACTCGTGCTGTTTTGGTACATTATCTATATCTGTAATCCAAGGATTAGGTGGTTTTGGCAACAGCTTTACCGTACCTGGAAGATTACGATTCCATAGACGTGAGTGATGCGCACAAAAGTTGCGTATCTGTGCAATAGATTGCAACCAACTTGGTAAATAGGTATGATTAACTGCACCAAATTCTTGGGCAATACTATCTTTAGAATTAACCTTATGTGTTAAATTACCATATAGTTTTGATAAGTTACCGAAACTTACTTGCTCTAAACACTTCCAAGATGGTGGAAACCTTAAATCGTCTTTATGTTTTTTAAAATGGTTTTTAATAGTTATGTCCTTGCTTCTTGCTCTGGTGATTTCTTCTTCAATTTTTGCAAGTGTTCGTGTAAACTGTAATCTATCAATAAAAATCTCTGAATTGCAGAACCACCAAGGGTCAATTTCGTGTGAAAGATTATAAATGAGTTTGGTTCGTAAACTAATTTCTATTTTTTCAATGACATCAAATAATAATAAGCGTAATTCTGCATCAAAATTATATAATGCTATTACGTCTTTAAATCTGCTATTAGGTTTAAAGGTGTGATTTTCTTTATCTTCTTGCATTACATACCAATATTCACCGAGACGGTAGTAACTTATATTAGCCAAGTATTTTTCTGCCAATGGCACATTAGAGATTTGCAAACCTCTTTTTTGTAATTGAGCAATCTGTTGTTGTATGGTAGTTGGCTTTTTGCTAAACATTGAAGGTTGTATTATTGTTTAACAAAAGGAAGGTATATAAAGCAAAAGACACACCCTGGGACGCTGTTCTAATGGGTAGCGTGGTGTGTACTGTTACTGCAAAAGTACAAACTTTATACCATATTTTACTACTTTTTACCATATTTTTTGTTTTTACTATCTGTTTATGAGATTGCTTCGTTGCTCTCGCAATGACCTTTCGACTGCGCTCAAGGCAGACTTTTATTTGAATTGCTCTGTTATTTTTAATCCTTTTTCAATAACTAAACTTAAATCATTACTGTTATTGGTTTGTGCATTTAATGAGCTTAAAATTTTTAAACTCTCTTCCGTTTTATAGTCAATGGATTGTTTAAAAAACACTTCAATAGCTTGTTCTATTCTGCTTTTTAAAGTTTTAAGTTCCTTTTGTGGATTACCCTTTTCTTCTGCTCTTTTAAGCGCATAGTATTCTCCCTTTGAAGGTCTTTTAATTCTTTTATCCAATTTGTATGCTCTATTTAGAAATGCCTCTAAACGCATTGCTTTCATTTCTTCTGTTGTCATATTTTAACTGTTTTCTATAATATCTCGTTCTTCTTCTGTTAAGCCATATAAATCGTACACCATATTATCTATTGTTTTTTCTGTTTGGGTAATTTGGGTTTGTAACTCTTGGGCTTTTTTCTTGTTGTCTTCAAATAGCTCTAACCACTCAAACTCGTCTTTTTTGGTCAATGGTGTACCACCTGCTTTTTTAATGGCCTTATTGAGTTCTTTTATAAAGTCTGAAAAGTCTAATTCGTGCCAGTTTTCGAGTTTTTTATTAACGGAAATATTATTTTGGCTTAAAACAAAATTTATAAACTTTCTTTTCTGGTCATTAAAACTTGAATAAGTATCCAAAACTAACGTAACAGCACTATTTAAATCTTTTGACTCAAAATTTTCTGGTAATGGAATGTTTAAAATATACTGGCTTTTCAATCTTAAATAACCTCCTCTTGCTTTTACACATACAGAATTAAGATATACTTCTATAAGTTTTGAATTTAGAATACCTAACACACTTTTAGAATTAGTTGGTAATCCGAAACAAGTCATATCGATTAAAACATCCTTTGCTATAGTAAAGTTTACTGCACTCGATATATCAGGATAAACAATGTATTCTTCACGAAAAGGAAAATTTAATTTAATCTGTTGGTATTCATACCACTTTTTAGTTCCTTTTTCTATGCCTTTATCAATAATAGCTCTATTAGATAATTTGTCCTTATCTTTTTCAAGAAAGCTTATAACCTCTCTATGATTATTAAAATCTTCTATTAATGCTAAAACTTGATTTTCTGATTGTTCATATGGAAACACAATCTTGTTTGCTGTATCAATTGGATTGTATTTTTTCACCTCTCTTCCAACTAAATATTCTTTTAATAAAACAGAGTTTTTAATTTCTTCGGGAACTTCTTCTTTGTTCATTATATAAGAAGTATTAGAACCAGTTTTGATGCCAACTTGAGGTTTATCAATTACTTCAGATAATTTTTTATTTTCATCTTCTATTTTTCTTATTAAAGAGAACAATTTATTATCCAAAGAACCTGTTGACCAAGAACCTAATCTTTTAAAGATTTCAGATTGTATCACCTCGATTGAATTTTGAAAGTTATTCTCAACTTCTTGATAATTTTCTTCCGATACTACAAGTAATTTAGACTCTGATTTATTAGAATTAATTTTTTCTTTATCAAAAAGTATAATCGATGGATAAGCAACTATCCCACTAAAGACATCTAAATCCCTAAAATCAATAAATGAATTAATTCTACTATTATTCTGTAAGTATTCAATTAAAGGCTTACCATATTTTGTTTTGGTGTACTTGCTTGATACAATAAAACCACACTTTCCATTTTCTTTTAAGTTCACTAATGACTTTTCAAAGAAAAAAACATATAAGTCTGATTTACCTGTAAACACTTCATATCTTTTCTCAAGATATTTTTTTGATTCAGTATCTATAAACTCATTTCTTACATAGGGTGGATTGCCAATAATTACATCAAAACCACCTTTATCAAATATCTGTGGAAATTCTTGTTGCCAGTTAAAGGCTTTATCTCCTGCAACAGTTTTGCTATCTATTAAAGAGTTACCACATTTTATATTGTTGCTTAAATCGTTGAGTTTTCGTCGTGGTTGTGCAGTGCGTAACCATAAGGATAGTTTGGCAATTTCTACAGATTCTTCATTGAGGTCCACACCATAAATATTGTTTTCTAAAATGGTGTTTTCTATATCGCTTAATATGAAGCCACCACCCAATACTTTTGCTTTTAGCTCATCGATGTAACGGTGTTCTTTAATCAAAAAATCTAACGCTTGGTTTAAGAATGCTCCAGAGCCACAAGCTGGGTCGCAAATGGTTATTTGCAGTAACCACGCTCTGTAATTATCTAAAACTTCTAATAGTTGTTTTTTGGTGTTTTGGTGTGTCCCTTTTTTTATCTCGAAATAGGCTTCTTCCTTAAAACCTAATTGGTCTTTTTTCTCTTGGCAAAGTTTACCAACGGTATTTTCTACAATGTATTTGGTAATGTATTTTGGTGTGTAGAACACGCCATCTTTTTTGCGCTTGCTCTTTTGCTTATCGAACTCGCCACCTTCAATTTCGGCATTAACGCTTTCTATTTCGTTAAGTGAGTTTTCAAAGATGTGCCCTAAAATATTGACATCTACTTGAGAGCTAAAATCGTATTTAGCGAGTTTATAAGTGTGTTTGTACAGCAAATCATCATCAATCTCCAAACTATCTATAATGGCATCCGGTTTAAACAATCCGCCATTGTAGGCATAGATTTCTGCTCTTGAGGTTGTGCCTTTTCTGCCTTCATCCAAGAAATGAAAGTATTGTTTAAAGAGATTATATAATGGGCGTTCGTCACCAAAATCGATGTCGGCTTTCCACTTATCTAATATCTGTATGGTTGAATTTGGTGGTAATAGGTCTCTATCTTCGGCAAAGAAAATGAACAGAAAACGGTCTATGAGTTTCTGTGATTTTTTGAATAGGGATAATTTTACGTTTTTTTCGAGTGCTTTATTCTCATTCGCGTTGTTCTCTTCAAGAGATTGCCGCGCTTCGCTCGCAATGACAGCATCCATTTTAATGCGTTTGGCGTTGCGTTTTACGAGGTCTCTAAAGAGTTCGCGTTTAAATACGGAATAGTCGTTGTAAAACTGTTTGGTAATCTTGTCTTCTTCAACTAAAGACGCTTCTTTAATGGTTAGCGGTAGATTGTTAAGAATGTTATCCTTTTGTAAGCATAGGTACATTAAAGCAAATTCTTCGGGCGCTAACTGAAAGAGATTAAACTCTAAAAACTCGGTAGCATCGTTGATGTAAAATCGCAACTTCTCAAAATTGGACGTAATAACATACACACAGCCTTTTTGATTGGCTTTATAATCGAACGCCTGTTTACGGATGCTTTCTAAATCTTTGGTATTTGTACCTTTTAATTCTATGACACCAATAGCGTTTCCTTTGCTTAAAATAGCGCCATCTGCTTTTCCTGCTCCTTTTTGGTTCTTAAACTCGGTAGTGATATTAAAATCAGGCTTTGGATTTAGGATATACCCCAAGACATTTACAAATAGTTCGTCCAGAAACTTTGCCTGGTACTGTTCTTCTTTAGAGTTTTTAATATTCTCTTGAATGGTAGCATTATGAAAATACTTGGTATATTTTTTATAGGCACGCTCTACTACTGAATTATCTTGTTGCGCCAGATATGTTTTTATTACTGATGTTTGAAATAATGCCATTTAAAGCTGCTGTTTTTTGTTGGTTAAGTTCTTAATTTCTTCTTCTACTTTTTTGAGGATTTCCGTACTGTTGGATTCATCTTTAAGCATATTGACAATCTTATCGGCCATCCAGACGTTTAGCAACTCGTTTTTGTTTTCCTTTAAAGCGATTGCAAGTGCTTCTACTTGCTCCTTTCGAGCTATGCGTGTACCACGTTCAATTTTACTTAATAAGGCGGTATCGATATGCATTTGTGAAGCGACTTCTCTTAATAATAATTGCTTCTGTTCTCGTAATTTCCTTATATGTTCACCAAATGTCATTTTAGAGGTATTTTGACTTGTCAATATTTGTCTAATTTAAGAAAAGGAAACCAAAGGAAAGTAAAAAGATATAAACAGTTATTAACAGGTAATGAGGATATTAAGGATTTGAGGAAGTCCTTTTAATCATATCCTTAAATCCTTAAAATCCTTAACTATGTCTTTGCAGGATTTGAATAGTTGTTGTGCGCTTCTCTATGTATTAAAGCTGCTTCGACAAATTTAGTAATATAACCTTCTGCGGTTTTGTGTGGGATGCTCTGCTTTGTGGCTAAATCTAAATACTCTTGCCTGCTAAATTGCTTTGGTAAACTTTCTAAAAAGCGTTCTTTTCTATTTGAACGTTTTGTTACTTTATGCTCTATTGGTAAGTCGTTAAATACTTTACTACTGTGTTTTACTAAAATTGAAATTATGGTTAATGCATTTTCAAAATCTATATCCTCACATTCTTTAGTTGCATTAACATCACCATCTTCCATAATGCGGAATGCTGTGAAAAGCATCATTACTCTAAAAGCAATTAAGCCTAATCGCCTTATTGTTGCGATGTACTCTTCAGTTTGTAGGTTGATGTATTTGGTCTGTAAGGATTCAAAAAAGGCATTGAATTGCTGTTGTTGAGTTGTGGTTAACCTTATTTCAATCTCTGGGTTGTTTTTTAGCGTTTTGTACAATTCTAAAAACTCACTACCTAATTTGTTATAGTAATCATCTAAACCTACTTTATTGCTATTTTGAAACACGTTTTTCCAAGTTGGTTTTATATTCATATAGTAAAACATAAAGCGACTAAATAATCCGTTCTCTGCATTGGGTATTAAGGTTGCCACTTGTTTAGGTGTACCTGATAATACAGTTGACAAGCACGGTTTCTCAATATCTACATATTCTCTATCGGTTCTACGATAATAGCTTATTGTTTCGTGATGAAAGGCTTTACGAAATCCATCGGAATAATTGCCATAATCGCTTTTAAAGGCTTGTGCTAACGTATCGCCTTCTGTTTCAAAAATTAAACCTCTGCCTTTATTATCAGAAATTAATTGATATACGCCTGTTACACTATTGTTAGCAGGAATGAACAGCATTCGCTCTGGCGGTTTACTCGGTTTTTCCAAGTTTTCATCTTTTCCTTTGTTCATATTATAGGTAGCGGTTTCTACTTGAAATTGCTGTTTTAATACTTTGGCTTGTTCTCGTTTTAATTTATGAACAGGCTCTACCAAATTTTTAATTTGGTTAAGTCTTCCTTTACCTGCAGATGCAGGTGCGGTTACAAATAGATATAAATTACAAAATACTTTACGTTGGTCATAGATTCCGAAGAGTTTGGGAAAACACGCACTAAATGCTGTTAATGCACCTAATAGTAAAATATCTTTTTCTTCTTGACCACTTGCAGGATTTACAACTTGTTGTAAAAACTGTGGCAAATTCTCATATAGCGTTTCTGGTATTGTAGGCATTGATTGGTTGGGTGTATCGACAACAGTTACAACGTTTGTTGCAGCTTCGTTGTTATACTGTTGTTTAGTCGGTTTAATACCTGACTGATGTGTATAGTGATAAAAGGTAGCAATTGTAATTCCGTGTCCTTTTGCGTTTAAGCATTTATCGAATTGTGCATCACACTCTTTAGCATCGTAACCTGCATAATTTTTACTTATTCGGTGGAAATAATCTCTTCCTGTTTCTCCATATTCTTCTGCTAAAGCAAAGCCTAAATCTCTCCAAGTGGCATAACTTCCTGTTATGTCTGTACCTGATTGCTCGATTGCTGAAATGTAGGATTCAATGTCTGTATCAGCAACAGCAACAACATTGGTTGTTGCGGTGTTGCTTTTTGGTTTTATTGGCTCTTTAGGAACTTCTAACCAATCTTTTGGGTTAAATATTTTAGTCATAATACTTGATGTCTTTTATGTAGAAAGGCTGTTGGGTCGTATGGTAAAAAACAAGCTCTGGAAACGTCTTTACCTGACTGGTCAACCTCAATGTTATAATTGTGTTTAATGTAATTTGCTACTGCTGTGAAATATTCTGAATGCGATACTTCTGAAATATCTATTCTGATAATCCATTTTAGGCCATCACCAGATGGTGATACGAATAACATTTCGGTTTCGAAATATTCATCATTTAGTAATTGTGCCTTTAACTCTTGAAGATTATCCAAATGGTCGAAATCAATAGTTAATAGATTAGAATGTTGTAACAAATTACTATCGTTACGTTTTTCAAAAGTTCCTGAAAAGGTTACGTAGTCAAAGCGATTAGCTTTGAATTTACGAGCTTCTTTTACATCTGTAATTACACTTAAATCTTCGGTTATCTTTTTGTATTTATCACTTGTGATTAATGCAAATACTTGATGCAATCGTATAGTTTCCGAAGGAAACACATTGCGAACAGGTGCTTTGAAAAAGCTACAGTTTGCATACCAGGAATCGTCAGGTTCATTAAGCCATTCTAATTCGTCTTTCTCTTTTATTTCTAAATTTAAATGTAACTCTTGATTTATCTTCTGGAATAATTCTTCTTCATCGGTTATTCTGAAATGGTATTGTGCAAAATCGAATACATCACCTTTAAAGTCTTCTAATTCAGTATCTCTATGCGTTGCAATAACACCATCTATATGAACACGTAAAGTTTCTTTACCACCATTAAAAGGGTTTCGGGTTATCCCGCAGTCCCTTCCTTTTAAGGAAAGGACTGTAGTTTCAGGATAATACTGTCTTAACACATAGGCGTAAATCTTTAAACCATAATGTGTTTTGTCTAATATTGCTTCTCTACTTATTTCCATTACACTTGAAATTATGGTTGTAGTAGTTGTCTTGAAGCAATTGCTCTATGTCAGCAACTCTATAGTAAAATTTACCTTTTACTTTACTGTATGGTAAAGTATCATTGGTTCTTAAAGTTTGTAGCGTTCGCTTACTTATATGTAAGGTTTGCAATACATCTTGATTGTCTATCCACGTATCTTTTAATACTTCTGCTCTCGATTGTCGCAACAACTCGATACGCGCTTTTAAGTCCTTAATATCTTGCGAGAGCGCCAAGATTAAATCGATTATCTCCGTCATAACTTTACCGCTCCTTTCTTAATTAGGTAATCGGCAGCTTGCTGTTCGATTTCATCTTGTGAGTCCATACGGTTACGCAGTAACCAATGGTCTAACTCTTCACGTTGGAAATAAATCTTTTTGCCATTCGGTTTATAGTGTGGAATGGCTCCCGTACTTGTCAATTTGTACAAGTGTGATTGGGAAAGTTCTAAATACTTGCAAGTTTCATTAAAATTCAATACTTGCTTTTGCATCGTTTGTTGCTCTATTAAGAGTTTTTCGATACGGTCTAATTTTTCGATGATATTTGTGTCCATCGTTTATTTTGTTTTAAATAAATGAGGACATCTGGCCAAATGTCATTCTTGGTTTTCAAGAACAAGACAAAGGTTTAAAATGTAGATTTTTAAAAAATGAAGATTTTTAGGTAGTATTGAGATTACATTGAGAAATCTCAATGTTCTCAATGTTTTTTTATTGCATTTGTTTGAAAATATTATCAATAGTTTCTTTTTCTTTAAAAGTATATTGCTTACTTGAAGATAAATTTTGGGCAGTTAATTCAAAATCATTTTTAGTATAAAACTTATTAGACCTTTCAATTTCGGATAACTTTAAATTTTTAAATTGAGGTTTTAGCTTGTCAAAGATGTATCTAATTGCAGTTGTATTGGCCTCAAAATAAATATTAAAATTTAAAGAAGTAAAATCATCTGTTGTTAGAATCTCTAACAGCTGTTTTGTAGTAGTTCTATTTTCTAATAAATCTATTTTAATTTGAAGCTGTTCAAGCACTTTTAAAAGATTTGCTTTATCTTTTCCTTTAAACACAAATGAAGTTTTTGGTTTGCTTTTAGGCTTTGATGTTTTTTTAATGACTACTTTTTTAGATGTCTCAATCTTCTTTATTAAGTCTGCATTGAATTTAGTGTCATTGAAATACTTTTCAGCTATTTCGGAAATCGTAAATAATGGTGTTTCTGAAAACTGTCCGTACTGCTCTTGTAATTCAGCATATAGTCGTATCACTGATACTTTCAGGTAATTAATTATATAATCAACGTCGTCGCTTAAATCTACCGTTATATTCCTTTTACTAATGTAGCTGGCTATGTCATTTAAGTACTTATCAAATTTATTATGCAGAATCGTATAGCTGTATTTATTTTCTGCTGTTGTTGCATTCTCTGGAAAGCCTGCAATAAATGAAACAATAGTTTTTTCAGTTTCATTAAATATGCTTTTTTGGTAATACTCTTTTTTACTATTTAAAGGTCTTTTAAAATGTATTTTAAAAACCGCATTAGCTGCTAATGGATATAATTTTATTTCAGATAACAATAATTGAAATTCTCTTTCTGATCTATTGTCGCGATGTAAACCTTTAGTAATAGAAACTAAACTTGAAAATATGTTATTTTTCATTATAAATCCAATTGAATACGGTTAGCAGCATCTTTCTTTTTATCGTCGATTACTTTGGCATAAATCTGCGTTGTTCTCAATTCTTTATGACCTAATAATTTTGATACTGTATAAATATCTGTGCCTAAAGTTAATTGTAAAGTTGCATACGTATGACGTGCGCAGTGAAAAGTAATATTTTTTGTAATACCCGCTTTCATTATCCATTGTTGTAATTTCAAATTAGACCAGGCACTATAATGCAAATCTTTGAAAATTTTATCTGTCTGCTTTCCTTCTTCACCTAATAGTTCTCTTGCTTGTTCAGAAATGGGTAAAGTTTCAGCTCCTTTGGTTTTCTTTTGTCTAAAACGGATGTAGTATCCCATTTCTTTAGAATGCTGTACTTCTGACCAGACTAACTTTTCAATGTCTGACCATCTTAATCCTGTGATTGCTGAAAATATAAAAGCTTTTTTTAATAAAGGAAGTTCACATTCAGTGTTTGCTGCTCTTTGTAATTCATCAAGTGTTAAAAATTCTCGTTGAGGTTCACCTTGTTTGAAATATTCAACACCATTGGCAGGATTTACTTTTAGAATACCATCCTTAACAGCTTGTTTTAGTGCTGCTGAAAACTTACCATAGTATGAATATTTAGAGTTTTGAGATAATTTTTTTCCAGCTCTTCCCATAGCATCCTTATCTAAATACTCTTTAAACCGCTCTACAAATGATTTATCTATATCTTGAAAACTAACATCCGTTGGACAAAAGGTTTTTAAATGTTTCAACATACTATTCCAATTCCCATAATTACCTGCACTTGTGTTTTTCTTTTCTGCTAATGTTGTTATATAAGTAATAAAACTACCCTTTAATTTCTCTATATCCTTAAATCCGTAAATACCATTTTGAATTTCTATTTGTCGTTGTGCACAAATAGTTTCAGCAAGTTGCTTGGTTTTCTTATTAACATCCCTTTCCGTTTTAGTTTTAGGATTGGCAGTTAGGTATAACCTCAAATATTCTGTTTTCCTTTTTCCCTTATGATAGTAGTCTAAATACAAACTAATATTATCATTTTTTTTGCGCTGTCTTAATGTTACTTTCATAATAAATCAATTAAAGAGGTTTTCAATTTGCCAACGAGCTACTATATGCTTTCTACCAAAAGGAACTGCTTTTAAACGTCCTTGTTGTATCATCCTTTGGATGGTCCATCTACTTACACCAATGAGTTGAGAAGCCTCTGTTACGCTTAAAAAATCTTTGTTATTTACTGCATTTGGATTGTAGTCATTAACTATTTCTTTTTGCTGCTGAATAGTTTCTTCAAGAGTAGCTTGTACTTTCTCATTGCGTTTACGTGCCTTATATGCTCTTTTAGCACAAATATCACTACAGTATTTAGTAACTGTTGTTCGTGCTGTAAAGGCATTACCGCAATGCTTACAAGTTTTTGGGATGTATAAATTACTGCTCATAAATGGTGCTTTATGTAGCGTTATGGTGCAACGTGGGGCAATATGGTGCATCATTTCGCCAATCTCACTGCCAACAGATTTGGGCAACAAATCCGTATTTAAGGCAACAGATATACAACAAATTTAATGAAAAAAGAGCAAATAAGCAACAAATAAAGGAAGATAAAAACGTATAAAGTAAAGAAAAACAGGTGGTTAACAATAAAAAGAAAGATAGTTACTTCCCAATACAAAAGTTTGCAAAAATATTACCCAACAATTCATCATTGGTAACACTGCCTGTTATTAATCCGAAGTGATATAATGCCTCCCTGATATCTATCGCCATTAAATCGCTTGGTAATCCCGAATCCAAGCCATGCTTCACTTTCTGAATTTCTTCAAAAGCTTTCAATAAAGCATCATAATGCCGTGTGTTCGTAATAATGGTTTCGTTATTGCGTAAGGCTCCTGTATTAACCAAATTTAATAACGAATTGGTAAGTTCCTCAACGCCTGTACCTGCTTTAGCAGACAGTAGCTGAACGTTAGGAATCGCTCCTTGAAGTTCCACTAACGCATCAGCGTCCACAGTATCTATTTTGTTGGCTATAACCAATAATGGCTTTAATGGGTATTTATTTTTTATTTTTTCTAACTCTACCTGAAATTTAGAACCTTGAGCCTGAAATTGTCCGGCATCAAACAAGTAAATAACCACTTGAGCTTGTTCAATTTTTTCAAAGGTTTTTTTAATCCCAATGCTTTCCACCACATCTTGTGTATCACGAATACCAGCTGTATCAATAAAACGGAAGCCCATACCGCCAATACTAATTTCATCTTCAATCGTATCACGGGTAGTTCCTGCTATCTCACTAACTATAGCGCGTTCTTCATTTAATAAGGCATTCAACAAGGTAGACTTACCCACATTGGGCTCACCTACAATAGCAACGGGAATACCGTTTTTAATAACATTTCCAACGGCAAACGAATCTATCAAACGCTTTAACACAAAAGTGATGCGTTCTATCAGCTCTCGAAACTGCGTTCTATCTGCAAACTCCACATCCTCTTCTGCAAAATCCAACTCCAATTCTATAAGAGAGGCAAAGTTAAGCAGCTCTTCACGTAACTTGGCAATTTCACTGGAAAAACCACCACGCATTTGCTGCATAGCTATTTGATGTGAGGCTTTATTTTCACTAGAAATTAAATCGGCTACAGCTTCTGCTTGACTTAAATCCAGTTTACCATTTAAAAATGCACGCAAAGTAAACTCGCCTGCATCGGCCATTCTACAACCATGTCGTAAAAATAATTGAATAATTTCTTGCTGAATATAATTAGAACCATGACAAGATATTTCTACCACATGTTCACCAGTATAAGAGTTCGGGTTCTTAAAAACAGATACCAAGACCTCATCAATCTCGCGCGTATCATCAACAATATGTCCCAAATGAATGGTATGCGTTTTCTGATTAGATAGTGTTTTCGATTTTGAAACCGATTGAAAACAACTATCAGCAATCGTAATAGCATCTGCCCCAGACAGGCGAATAACAGCAATAGCACCAGCTCCTGAAGGTGTGGCTAATGCAACAATAGTATCGTTTTGATTCATGCTACAAAAGTACTAAAATCACCAGAGAAAATACACTGTTAGATATTAGCGAATTCTTAACAAATATATTTTAACATTCCATTATATTTGCACAAACTAAAAAACAGAGATAATGATAAAAAAACTCATGCTACTTGCCTTAATAATTCTTGTAGCTTCTTGTAAGAATGAGGTAACAAAAGAAGGTTATGTACTCAATGGTTTTATTGATTCGTCTGTAGATGGCAAAACAATGAGACTCCGTAACGCCGACTTAAACAACGTCACATTTGTAGATTCTACAATTATTAAAGACGGTAAAGTAACTTTTACTGGTAAAGTGGATTCTCCAGATTTATATCTTTTGAGTATTGATGGTGTTCCAGGAGGAATGCCAATTGTTTTAGAAAATGAAAATATTAGCATTCAATTTTATAAAGATAGCTTGCAGTCCTCAAAGGTAACAGGAAGTCATGAAAATGATATTTTTAAAGTCTTTAAAGATATTTCAGATCCTATCAGAGCAAAAAATCAAGCTATGGGTCAAGAGTTTATGGCAGCAAGAACCGCTGGTGACACAGCTAAAATGAAGACTATTCAAGAAGAATTTCAAAAAATTGTTGACAATGGTAATTTAGAAAACCTTGAAGCAATTAAAAAACATAACGACGTAGTAACAAGCGCAGCTATTTTAGAAAACCTAATTAAAACAAAAGGTATTGAAATGGCCAAAGCACAAGAGTTATATGATAATTTTACCGATCCCGTAAAAAACAGTCGTATTGGTAAAAGTATAAACGATTTGTTAGTAAGTGGTAAAGCTACAGCAATTGGAAGTGTTGCACCAGATTTTACAGCGCCCAATCCTGAAGGAAACATGCTAACCTTAAGTGACTTAAAAGGTAAAGTAACCATCATCGATTTTTGGGCAGCATGGTGTGGACCTTGCAGAAGAGAAAACCCAAATGTGGTTAACGTATACGAAAAGTATCATGATAAAGGTCTTGAAATTATTGGTGTATCTTTAGATGGCAACCCAAGACAAAAAGACGCTAAAGGCGAATGGTTAGCAGCTATTGAGAAAGATGGTTTAACCTGGCACCAAGTATCCAACTTACAGTATTTTAATGACCCAGTTGCCAAAAAATATAATATCCAATCTATTCCTGCAACGTTTATACTAGATGCCGACGGAAAAATAATTGCTAAAAACTTAAGAGGGCCTGAATTAGAAGCTAAAATGGCCGAGCTTTTAGACTAAAAAATTGAAATAAAATAATGAAAAGCCTCTCTATTACGAGAGGCTTTTTTGTGTTTATATCTTCCCCAATTTTTTCAAAATAAATAATAATACAATCGGAATGGCTAATAAGCCAATCATCAGTAAATTCTCTTGGAATAACCAATTAGCTAACATTAGAGTAATGACATAACCACCAATGGCGCCACCAAAATGGGCATCATGGCCAATATTTCCAACCCGATTTTTCATTCCATAAATGGAATACAATAAATACCCAATACCAAAAATATAGGCAGGAATGGGAATGGGAATAAAAAACAAGTATAAACTCATGCCTGGTTGTAGCAGTATAGCAGAATAAATAATTCCCATAACAGCACCACTGGCACCTACAGCACTATAATGGTATTCATTTTTATGAAAATAAAGTGATAATAAATTTCCTAACAGCAGGCTCCCTAAATAAACAATAAAAAACTGTAAATTTCCTAAATAGGCTATCACTACATCGGCAAAAAAGTATAACGAAAACATATTAAAAAATAAATGTGCAGTATCTACATGCAAAAAACCGGAAGTTAACATACGTATTTTCTCCCCTCTCACAATAGCACCTACATTAAATTTATAGGTTTCAAAAAAGGAGTAATCACTAAAACCCTTAAAAGAAATCAAACAATTGGCTGCAATAATTACAACAGTCACTATACTTAAATCACCCATAAATAATAAACGTTTAAAAAGAATATAACATATATTTGTAACTGCAAATCTAAAATTAATTCATGCAATTCCTTGCCTATATTCTTATTTATCCCATTTTATGGCTAGTATCCATCTTACCCTTTCGTTTACTGTATGCGTTTTCTGATGGATTATTTATTATAATCTATCACATTATTGGTTACCGAAAAAAAGTAGTTAAAGAGAATTTAAAACTAGCATTTCCAAACAAATCAGAAGCCGAATTAAACCGAATTCGAAAAAAGTTTTACCATCATTTATGTGATATGGTTATGGAATCTATAAAATCTATGACCATTTCAGAAGCTGAAATGAAAAAACGCTTTACATTTTCAAACGTAGAAGTGGTTCAAAATCTGGAAAAAGAAAATAGAAGTATTGCGCTTATGTGTGCTCATTATGGTAGTTGGGAATGGATCTTTATTCTACAAACCTATTTAAATAATAAAGGATATGCCATTTACAAACGTTTAGCCAATACCTATTTTGATAAACTAGTTAAACGTATCCGTGCGAAATACAATAGCCACCTCATTACAACCAAAGAAAGTATTCCGATACTTATGGAAACCAAGCGTCAAGGTAAAGTAACCATTTGTGGCTTTGTTTCAGATCAATCACCCAAAGCTGAAAAGGCATTTCATTGGAATAAATTTATGGGTATCACGGTTCCGGTGCATACAGGTGCCGAAATGTTAGCTAAAAAACTGGATATGTCTGTGGTTTTCTTTGGTGTAAAAAAATTAAAACGCGGTTATTATGAAACCACTTTTAAAACCCTTGCCTACAACCCAAATGAGTATCCAAATTACCAAATTACAGATAAATTCTTGGATTTAGTTGAAGAACAAATTCATGAAGCTCCCGAATACTACCTATGGACACATAAACGCTGGAAACATCGGGATAAAGTTCCTGCGGAATACCAAAATTAATCTGCCTTAATCCAATTCAAACCAGCTAGATACCATAGTTTGGACATCATCTGTATCAGAATTTACTTGAGACTTATGGACAAACTCATTAGTAGCTTTGTTGTAAGCGTAATCTGTTGCCCATTCGGCATGATTCTCTGCTAAAGCCTGTATACTTTTACACACATAATCAACTTCAGCATTGGTTGTGGTCGGGTGAATAGACATCCGAATCCAACCTGGCTTTCGGGTTAATTCTCCTAATGATATTTCTCGGGTTAATTCATGAGACATTTCATAGTCCACATGTAACAAATAATGGCCATAAGTTCCAGCACAACTACAACCGCCTCGGGTTTGAATACCAAATTTATCATTCAATAATTTAACCCCTAAATTAAAATGTAAGTTATCAATATAAAAAGAAACGACTCCCAAACGGTCTTCATGCTGACCAGCTAAAATATGTAGATTGGATATACCACCCAACGCTTTAAAAACAGTTTCTAGAATCTCGTGTTCTCGCTTTAGCATATTTTTTACACCCATTTGCTCTTTTAACTTAATGGCTAGAGCCGTTTTTATGGTTTGTAAAAAACCAGGTGTACCACCATCTTCGCGATCTTCAATATTATCAATATATTTATGTTCACCCCAAGGGTTTGTCCAACTAACGGTTCCACCACCTGGACAATCGGGAATCATATTTTTATATAATTTTTTATTAAAAATTAGGACACCTGAAGATCCTGGGCCACCTAAAAACTTGTGAGGCGAAAAGAATACAGCATCCAACGCTTTAGTCGTATCTTCTGGATGCATATCTATATCTACATAAGGTGCTGAACAAGCAAAATCTACAAAACAAACACCACCATGCTTGTGCATCATTTGTGCAATATCATGATGCGGATTTTGAATTCCTGTAACATTAGATCCACCGATAACAGAAGCAATCTTAATGGTGCAATCTTGATGTTCTATCAGTGCTTTTTCTAAATTTTCTAAACTAAACAAGCCATCTTCTCCTGGTGGAATGACAACCACTTTAGCTATAGTTTCCAACCAAGTAGTTTGATTAGAATGGTGTTCCATGTGTGAAATAAAAACTACAGGACATAAATCCTCTGGAACTACAGTATGCTTTTGCAAATTTTCTGGTACTTTCAAGCCCAAAATACGCTGGAATTTGTTCACAACACCTGTCATCCCATTACCAGAAACAATCAACACATCATCATCATTTGCGTTTACGTGCGCTTTTATAATGTGTTTGGCTTCATGATATGCTTTGGTCATAGCCGTTCCAGAAACAGTTGTTTCCGTATGTGTATTGGCAACATAAGGTCCAAAAACATCACAGATTTTCTCTTCAATTGGTCGGTATAAGCGGCCTGAAGCTGTCCAGTCCGTATAGATTATTTTTTGAGAACCAAAAGGCGATTTAAACGTTTGATCCACACCAATAATGTGCTTTCTAAATTGAGCAAAATAAGTCTCTAAATCCATTTCAACGTTTAAAGCTGTATCTGTAGTAATCATGTAAATGTTTTAAATTGCAAAAGTACTAATTATTAGCGACAGCTTCAATTTCTGCAATAATTTTATTAGCAAGCGTCTCGGCCTCCTCCTCTGATGGTGCTTCTGTATACACGCGAATAATAGGTTCGGTATTACTTTTACGTAAGTGAACCCAACTATCTTGAAAATCAATTTTTACACCATCTATAGTTGTTACCCTTTCGTGGCTATATTTAGCTTCCATAGCTTTTAAAATAGCATCTACATCCAATTCTGGTGTTAGGGCTATTTTCTTTTTACTCATAAAATAATTTGGATAACTAGCTCGTAAGGCACTAACAGACATTTTTTTATCAGCCAATAAGCTTAAAAACAACGCAACACCAACCAATGCATCCCGACCATAATGCGATTCAGGGTAAATAATACCACCATTACCTTCACCGCCAATAACGGCCTGGTTTTTCTTCATCAATTCAACAACATTCACTTCTCCAACTGCACTCGCTTCATATGTTCCGCCATGTTTTTCGGTTATATCACGTAGGGCACGTGTAGAACTCATATTGCTAACCGTGTTTCCTGGTGTTTCACCTAGCACGTAATCTGCGCAAGCTACTAATGTGTATTCTTCACCAAACATATGTCCATTTTCATCCATAAAGGCTAAACGATCTACATCAGGATCTACAACAATTCCAAAATCTGCATGCGCTTTAACAACCGCTTCAGACAAATCGGTTAAATGTTCTTTTAAAGGTTCTGGATTATGTGGAAAATGGCCTGTAGGCTCGCAATATAATTTAACGCATTCTACACCCAATCGTTCTAATAATAATGGAATAGCAATACCACCCGTAGAGTTTACACCATCAACTACTACCTTAAAATTAGCTTTTTCGATTGCAGATTTATTAACAAGTTTCAAATCTAAAACCGCATCAATATGTAAATCAATATAAGCATCATTTCGTGTTATTTTCCCCAAACTATCTACATCTGCAAAATTCATGCTATCACTTTCCGCAATGGCAAGAATTTTAGAGCCTTCCTCACCATTTAAAAATTCACCTTTATTATTTAAAAGTTTTAAGGCATTCCATTGTTTAGGATTATGACTAGCCGTTAGAATAATACCACCATCTGCGTGTTCCATAGGTACAGCAACCTCAACAGTTGGTGTTGTGGAAAGCCCTAAATCTATAACATGTATGCCTAACCCTACCAAGGTATTCATAACTAAATTCTGTATCATTTCTCCAGAAATTCGGGCATCTCGGCCAACCACAACTCGATAATCATCTTTTTTATATTGTCCTTTTAACCAAACGCCATAAGCGGAAGCAAATTTTACGGCATCAATTGGCGTTAAATTATCGCCAACTGCACCACCAATAGTTCCACGGATTCCTGATATCGATTTTATAAGTGTCATATTTTTCTATTTAATTTCAACAAATATAAGTTTTCTGTGTGTTTTCTATAGTATGAATTTGTAAATTCGAGACATGAATTTTTTAGCGCACATTTATCTTTCTAACAACTTGGATCAGGTTACCATAGGCAATTTTATAGCAGATGGTATTCGCGGGAAAAAATATAAAAAATATCCGAAAGCTATTCAAGTTGGTATCCTACTCCATCGGGAAATTGACACTTTTACAGATGCACACCCTACAGTTAGGCAGAGTACTAAAAGACTTCATAAAAATTACAGCCATTACAGTGGTGTTATTGTAGATATCCTTTACGATCATTTTTTAGCTAAAAACTGGTCGCTTTATTCCAACGAACCACTCGAAAATTATGTCCAAAATTTTTACACGTTATTACAGGATAATTATCAGCTATTACCTGAAAGAACCAAACACATGTTACCCTATATGATTTCTGGCAATTGGTTATTAAGTTATGCTGAAATTGAAGGCATTCAAAACGTTTTAGACGGCATGAATAGACGCACTAAAAACAAGTCTAAAATGAATGAAGCTACACGAGAACTCGTAAAATACTACGATGAATTTGAAGCAGAATTCACCTCTTTTTTCGAAGAATTACGATACTTTTCAAAAGAGAAACTACAATTACTTACTAATGCAATTAATTAAACTATGATCATTAAACGCTATTATTTGCTATTTACACTAGCTCTTGTTTGGTCTTGCAAAAACCAACCTGAAATACCTAAAAAAACTCAAAAACATGGACTCATTACTCAAAAAGCCATGGTTGTTTCGGCACGTGAAGAAGCCTCTAAAATTGGAAGTGCCATTTTAGAACAAGGCGGAAATGCTTTTGATGCCATGGTTGCAACCGAATTAGCACTTGCCGTTTCGTTTCCCTATGCTGGAAATATTGGAGGTGGTGGATTTATGGTGTATCGATTACAAAACGGAGAAACAGGAGCTTTGGATTATCGGGAAAAAGCACCTATGGCAGCTACCAAAGATATGTATTTGGATAGTTTAGGAAATGTAATTCCTAATAAAAGCATTGTAGGCGCCATGGCTGTTGGTGTTCCTGGTACTGTAGCTGGTGTTTTTGAAGCACATAACAGATTCGGCATGTTACCCATTGAAACCATTCTTAAACCTGTTATCGCGCTAGCGGAAACTGGCGTTGTTGTTACCAAACAACAAGCAGAGCGTTTAGCCTATTTTCAAAAAGCATTTGCTGCTGTAAACCCAAAAGGAACTGTTCTAGATGGTTTATGGCAAGAAAACGACACCATTAAATATCCTGCTTTAGCTAACACACTAAAAGCCATTATGTCCAATGGTCGGAACGAATTTTACAAAGGTGAAACCGCTAAAAAATTAGCTGCATTTATTCAAGAGCAAGGTGGTATTATTACAGAAGAAGATTTGGCACGCTATGAAGCACAATGGCGCAAACCTGTTTCATTTAATTATGATGACTTAACCATTATTTCCATGTCGCCCCCATCTAGTGGAGGTATTGCGTTAGGACAAATTATGAAAATGATCGAACCCTATAACCTTTCAGAATACGGTCATAACTCCCTTCAAGCTATTCAAGTTATTACGGAAGCCGAACGTCGTGCTTATGCTGATCGTAGTTTCTATTTAGGCGACCCTGATTTTGTTCACGTACCAACCGATTCTCTAATTAGTGCACCCTACCTCTCCCGAAGAATGGCAGATTTTTCATTTGAAAAAGCTACAAAATCTACAGATGTCATGCATGGTAGCGTGGAAATTATTGAAAGTAACGAAACGACTCACTACGCTATTATCGATCAATTTGGAAATGCCATTTCCGTAACAACCACACTAAATCATGGTTACGGCTCCAAATTATTTAGTCAGGAATTAGGCTTCTTTTTAAATAATGAAATGGACGATTTTAGCAGCAAACCAGGAGTACCAAATGCCTTTGGCTTACTAGGTGCAGAAGCCAATAGCATACTATCTGAAAAACGCATGTTGAGTTCCATGACACCGACTATTGTTGAGAAAAATGGCAAACTACTCATGAGTGTTGGTACCCCTGGAGGTTCAACCATTATTACATCGGTATTGCAAACTATTTTAAATGTTCATGAATTTGGCATGACCATGCAAGAGGCTGTTGATGCGCCACGTTTTCACCACCAATGGTATCCCGATTATATTAGAATGGAACCAGGTGTTTTTAAAGATCAACTTAAAGCTGAATTGAAAGCTAAAGGCTATACAATTAACGAAGAAAATGCACCCGTTTTAGGGAAGGTTGATGGTATTTTAGTATTGGATTCTGGCGCCTTGGAAGGTGGTGCCGATTATAGAGGTGATGACACAGCAATCGGGTTTTAAAAATTAAAACACATGAAAACTTACGACATAATCATACTAACCGACAAACGCTACTTAGAAGACTCCCAAACAAACACCTACAAGCATAACGTGTTTTATGAAGACTATCTAGTACAACAAGCTCTACAAAACGAAAATTTAACCGTTGCCCGATTAGCTTGGGACGATCCCGATTTTAACTGGTCAGACACCAAAGCAATTCTTTTTAGAACAACCTGGGATTATTTTGATCGCTTTCCAGAATTTTCAAAATGGTTAGCTATGGTCTCTACCAAAACCAAATTATTAAATTCCGAAAAACTCATCCGTTGGAATATTGATAAACATTACTTGTTGGATTTAAAATCAACTGGTATTCCTGTGGCTGAATCCTATTTTATAGAAGCTGGAACTCAAATTACTTTAGCTGAATTACACCAACAATTACAATGGAATGAAACCGTATTGAAACCCTGTGTTTCTGGTGCTGGCAGACATACTTACAAATTATCACCTGAAAACAGAGCGGATTATGAGAGTATTTTTTCTGAATTGATTCAAAATGAAAGCATGATGCTTCAACCCTTTCAACACAATATTGTAAATCAGGGAGAACTATCGCTCATTATATTTAATGGCATGTATAGTCATGCGGTTTTAAAACAAGCCAAAGCAGGCGATTTCCGTGTACAAGATGATTTCGGTGGCAGTGTAACAACCTACAATCCTAGTGAAACCGAAATAACCTTTGCTGTAAATGCAACAAAAGCTTGTCCAGAATTGCCTATTTATGCTAGAGTTGATATATTTACTGATAACGCAAACCAATTAGCAGTTTCTGAACTTGAACTTATTGAGCCTGAATTGTGGTTTAGAAATAACCATAAAGCAGCTGGAATCCTTGCTAAACAAATAGCCTTACGCCTAAAATAACTGTGTATGAAAACAAAGAAAATACTTAAAATAGTCATGGGTGTTATTATTTTCTTCACCTTACCCAGTTTACTATTTTTTGGTTTTGTTTATTTTAAATACAATGAAGACTTACCAGCTGGCCAACAAGGCCCTCAAGCAGACGCACTAGCTCATAAAATGCTACAAGCATTAAACCACGAAGCTTACTTGGAAACCAATTATATAGAATGGACGTTTAAAAACAGGCACCATTACCAATGGCAAAAGAATGAAAACACCTGTATGGTTCATTGGAAAGACTACAAAGTAGATTTAAATTTAAACAACCCGAGTTTAAGTAAAGCCTTTGTTCATAATTTTGAAGTTCAAGGCGAACAAGCTTCCGAATACATAGCTACAGCTCTTGGTTATTTTAATAATGATTCCTTTTGGCTTGTAGCACCTTACAAAATTTTCGATCCAGGAACGGAAAGACGCTTGGTAAAGTGGAACAATCAAGAAGCGCTATTGGTGACGTACACCACAGGAGGCACCACACCTGGTGATTCGTATTTATGGCTTTTAGACACAAATAACAAACCCGTAAAATTCAGGATGTGGGTAGATATCCTACCAATTGGAGGTTTAGAAGCTTCATGGAATGATTGGACAACTACCGAAAGTGGCGCCATATTACCTACCTTTCATGAAATGCTTTTTTTAGGTATTAAAATGAATGATGTTGTTGGGAAAGAATAACTGTTCAGTTTTCAGTTTAAATAGCAATTATCTTAAACCTTGAATCTAAAACCAGAAACCGAAACTTCTAACCTATTTCGAACGCTGCCCAACAAATTGCTGTTCCTTTAATTTAAATAACACATTAAAGGATGTTAAACTCCCATAACTTCGGGTAATGTATTGCTGTAAATCTATTTTTTCTTGTTCGTTTAAATTACTTGAATTTATTTTTTGTTCCATAACACGCAAACGGTCACGAACCATAGTAATTTTATGAAAAAAGGTGTCAATCGGCAATTCGCTGGATTTCAGATTGGTATCACCAGGTTCCAAAATCAGTTTGCCACCTTTCCATTTATCAGCTATATGAACCACTTCGCTGGCATCACTCCAACGTTTTAAAATTTGTATCAAACTACTTTCTACCTCTGCAAAACTAACGGTATCCACATCGTCTTCGGCTGCCTCAATGACTTCAAATTCAGAGTCAATAGCTATGGTTTCTAAACCGGAATCTATAAAAGTGACCCAGTAATGCTTAGAGGTGACGTTAGTTACCACACCCTTTCCATATTCTGGGTGATTAATTCTGGAGCTGATTCCTAAAAGTTGCTTCATAAGTGTATTATGTTTTATTAAATATATGCTGTTCTCGATTGATAAACGCGACTAAAGTGGTCGGTTTTTTGCCTGTCAATTTAAAAAAATTATTGGAAATTTCTGGTTCTTTTTGAAATCGTGGTAAAAAATGAAGTAAGGTCATTACCAAAGCAAAACCAGTAGTAAGACCATCTTTTCGTTTTTTAAAATAAAATCGAATAGGATTTATACTTTTAAAACGATAGGGTTTGTTAAGAATAATAGTCATCTGATGGGTAACAGCTTGAAAACTCAAATTTTCAGAGCCTGTAATATCATAACCACGGTTTTTATACAAATCAAACGCCTTGATTAAAACCGCAACTGCTTCACCTATATTTTTCACATCTACCCAATTAAACTTTGCTTGGCCAGCTGGTAAGGTAATGGTTTGCGTTTTTAAAATTTCTGGCAATAATGTGGAAGTTAAATTTTGCATAAAATAACCTGGCCGAACAAAAACATACTGAAAACCTAGATTTTTAATAAGGGCTTCAATTTTATAATGTGGAATCATGTTACTAGTTTCTACACCTTGAACGGATAAAAACACCACCTGTTGAATACCACTGGTTTTTGCCGCTTCCAAAAGCGGCTTAAAATACCTATCTACATCGGCCAGTTGTGGTGGACGCAGCAAAAACAGACTATCAACACCTTGAAATGCCTGACTAAAGGTGTCTGGTTTTTCAAAGTCGAATACCTGAAATGTTAGTTGGGAACTTGGCTGAAATTGTTGTTCAGCTGCCTCTACATTACGAACAGCTGCCACTATTTCTAAATCTTGTGGACTCTTGCAAAGGGAAGCCAAAACTTCAGACCCAATATGGCCTGTTGCGCCAGTTATAAGTATGCGTTTCATGTTTTCTATTATAACACCTAATGTAAAGGTTTTTGTTTAATGTCTCTTAAAATTTTAAATAGATATTGTAAAAATCTTTCAAAAGGGTAATTCTAGAATAAATCATAAACAGACATCGTTTTATAATTAAAAGCATAATCTGTACCTTTGCAAACTGGTCTGTAAATCAGTCCAGATTGCTATGCTATGAGTAAATTTGAAGATACTATTGAGGTTCAAGGCGCACGCGTTCACAACCTAAAAAATATAGATGTTTCCATTCCTAGAGAAAAACTGGTTGTAATTACGGGTTTGTCTGGTAGTGGTAAATCGTCATTGGCTTTTGATACCATTTATGCCGAAGGACAAAGACGGTATATTGAAACGTTTTCGGCTTATGCGCGTCAGTTTTTAGGTGGTTTAGAACGTCCTGATGTGGATAAAATTGATGGGCTTTCGCCTGTTATTGCCATTGAGCAAAAAACGACGAGTAAATCGCCACGATCTACGGTTGGAACCATTACCGAAATTTACGATTTTTTACGTCTGTTATACGCCAGAGCTAGTGATGCCTATAGTTATAACACTGGCGAACAAATGGTGAGCTATAATGACGAACAGATAAAAGAATTAATTACAGAAACTTTTAACGGGAAACGTATTAATATTTTAGCACCTGTCGTGCGTTCTAGAAAAGGACATTATCGTGAGTTGTTTGAGCAAATAGCCAAACAAGGCTTTGTAAAAGTCAGAACCGATGGCGAAATTAAAGACCTAGTAAAAGGCATGAAACTGGATCGTTATAAAAATCACGATATTGAAATTGTGATTGATCGTCTTAAAATTGATACTACAGCCGATAACGACAAACGCTTAACCGAAAGCATTAATACAGCCATGTATCATGGTGAAGATGTGCTAATGGTTATTGACCAAGACACTCAAGAAGTACGCTATTTTAGTCGGAATCTAATGTGTCCGAGTTCGGGAATATCCTATCCTAATCCGGAACCAAATAATTTTTCATTCAACTCGCCTAAAGGTGCATGTCCTACGTGTAATGGGATAGGAACTTTGTATCAAGTGAATGAAAATAAGATTATTCCAGACCCATCTCTATCTATAAAAGCAGGTGCATTAGCGCCTCATGGTCCGCAAAAAAACAGTTGGATTTTCAAGCAATTTGAAACCATTGCAACACGCTATAATTTCTCACTAAACGATGCTTATAAGGATATTCCGGATGCTGCCAAACAGATGATTTTATATGGTGGTAACGAAAAATTTGAGGTAGAAAGCAAGACTTTAGGCATTACCCGAGATTATAAAATAGATTTTGAAGGCGTTGCTAATTTTATAGAAAATCAATACAACACGGCTGAAACAACTTCTTTAAAACGCTGGGCTAAAGAATATATGGATAAAGTGGTTTGTACTACCTGTGAAGGCGCACGACTGCGAAAAGAATCGCTTTATTTTAAAGTGAATGGTTTAAATATTGCCGAATTAGCCAATAAAGATTTAGTAGATTTAGGTGCGTGGTTTCAGGATTTACCAAAACACCTATCTGAAAAACAAGTCAAAATTTCCGAGGAGATTATTAAAGAAATTTCATCGCGAACCCAATTTTTATTAGATGTTGGCTTGGATTATTTGTCATTAAACAGAAGCTCTAAATCGCTTTCAGGTGGTGAGGCACAACGGATTCGACTAGCTACTCAAATAGGTTCGCAATTAGTTGGCGTTTTATATATTCTAGATGAACCGAGTATAGGTTTACATCAACGTGATAATGAAAAACTGATAAAGTCCTTGGTATCCTTACGCGATATTGGAAACTCCGTAATTGTAGTAGAGCATGACAAGGATATGATAGAACATGCCGATTATGTAATTGACATTGGACCACGAGCCGGAAAACATGGTGGCGAAATTATTAGTATTGGTACACCAGAGGAGTTGAAAACACACAATACCTTAACGGCCGATTATTTAAACGGTAAAAAAGAGATTGAAGTTCCTAAAAAACGTCGGGAAGGGAATGGCAAAACACTAACCTTAAAAGGTTGTACGGGAAACAATTTAAAAAATGTATCTGTTGATATTCCTTTGGGAAAAATGATAGGTATAACTGGTGTTTCTGGAAGCGGGAAATCCACCCTAATAAACGAGACCCTCTACCCGATTATGAATGCGCACTATTTTAATGGCGTTAAAAAACCAATGCCTTATAAAAGCATAAAAGGCTTGGAACATATTGACAAAGTTATCGATATAAACCAGTCGCCAATTGGCAGAACACCACGAAGTAATCCAGCCACATATACAGGCGTTTTTAGTGAAATACGCAGTTTATTTGCTAAAATTCCAGAAGCCATGATACGTGGTTATAAACCAGGACGTTTTAGTTTTAATGTAAAAGGTGGTCGTTGCGAAACCTGCCAAGGTGGTGGTTTACGGGTTATTGAAATGAATTTTCTTCCAGACGTTTATGTAGAGTGTGAAACCTGTCAAGGCAAACGTTTTAATAGGGAAACATTGGAAATTAGATATAAAGGCAAATCCATTAGCGATGTATTAAATATGACCATGAATGAAGCGGTTGAGTTCTTTGAACACATTCCTAAAATTCATAAAAAAGTAAAAACCATTCAAGATGTTGGTTTGGGTTATATTACACTGGGTCAGCAAAGCACAACCCTTTCTGGTGGTGAAGCCCAAAGGATTAAGTTGGCAACCGAATTAAGCAAACGTGATACAGGAAACACCTTCTATATTTTAGATGAACCTACAACAGGATTGCATTTTGAAGACATTCGTGTATTGATGCAAGTATTAAATAAATTGGTTAATAAAGGCAATACCGTTTTAATCATTGAACACAATTTGGATGTGATTAAAACAGTAGATTATATTATTGATGTTGGCTATGAAGGCGGTAAAGGTGGCGGCGAAATTATAGCCAAAGGCACACCTGAAGACATTATTAAAAACAAAAAAAGCTATACGGCTCAATTTCTAAAAAAAGAATTAAAGTAATTACATTTCAGAAATATTTATTAGATTAGTAGGATAACCCTTTAAAACTAACAAATATGAGAAGTTTACTTTGGCTAGTTGCCGTAATTTGCATTGTTATTTGGATTTTAGGATTTTTTGGAATTGTTTCTGGAATGCCTACTGGTGATTTAATTCACATATTATTAGTTATTGCTGTAATAGTAATATTATACAATCTTATTTCAGGTCGAGGCCCTTTGAAATAGCACAGAAATTAAACATGATTTTTAAAAGACAAATCCAGTCGATTTGTCTTTTTTCATGTCCTTTTTTTAAACAATTCACTTGATGAAAACAGGAATTTTCACTGAAATTGAAATGATTCAAATAAAGCATGAATAATGCGCTTATTTCTCTTAAATTTGCTGTTGGATTTATGTTTTCCAAGTACTTAAAAAGATAACTTAAAAAAAATTATATAAAATGAGAACTGAACAACACCATAAACGTTGGAATGAAGTAAAAACAAATGACTCTTGGGCTATATTTAAAATCATGGGCGAATTTGTAAGCGGCTATGAAAAATTAAGTAAAATAGGACCTTGTGTTTCTATATTTGGTTCTGCTCGAACCAAACCAGACCATAAATACTATAAACTAGCGGAAGAAGTTGCTTGTAAAATTGTAGAACATGGCTATGGTGTTATAACAGGAGGTGGTCCCGGAATTATGGAAGCTGGTAATAAAGGTGCGCATATTGCTGGTGGGACATCTGTAGGCTTAAATATTGATTTACCCTTTGAGCAACACGACAACCCTTACATTGATTCTGACAAAAGTTTAGATTTTGATTATTTCTTTGTTAGAAAAGTTATGTTTGTTAAGTATTCACAAGGTTTTGTGGTGATGCCTGGTGGCTTTGGAACTTTGGATGAGTTGTTTGAGGCCATAACCCTTATTCAGACAAACAAAATTGAAAAATTCCCAATTATATTAGTAGGAACCGATTTCTGGTCTGGTTTATTAGATTGGATTAAAGCAACGGTTTTAGATGGCTTTGCTAACGTAAGTGCTAAGGATTTGGATCTAATTCACTTGGTTGATACAGCAGACGAAGTGATTCCAATCTTGGATAGTTTCTATAAAGAATCTGACCTTAGTCCAAACTTCTAAAATAGTTCCACACCTACCATATGAAAAAGAATTGGCTGTTTTTGATGCTTTTGGGCATCTTAAATTTTACAGGAATACGTGCACAAACATCCTTTAATGTGATGTTTTATAACGTACTAAACTTTCCTTTGGAAAACGCTGTACCCAATCGTTTAGCATATTTAGAGGTTATTTTAAACGATTACCAACCAGACATTTTCATGGTTTGCGAACTCAATAATGCCTTTGGTGCTAATAGCATTTTGCAGATGATTCAAGATCGGGTAAATAGCAATTTTGAAATGGCAACCTTTCAGCTAAACACTTCGGATGATACCATAGGAAATCAGAACGATTTGCAGAATTTGATATATTTTAACAGTTCTAAATTCATATTAGAAAGTCAGACAATTGTACCTACTATCTTTAGAGATTTCAACCATTATCGCTTAAAATTAAACACAGTAAATCAAGCTAGTAATCCTATTTATTTAAATGCTATTGTCTGTCATTTAAAAGCCTCTAGTGGCACCGAAAATCAGGCTTACCGCTTACAAATGGTAAACGACTTAACAAGTTATTTAAGCACGTTGCCTGCAAATAGCAATGTGCTGCTTGCAGGCGATTTTAATGTGTATACCAGTTCGGAACCTGCTTTTCAGGAATTGATAAACCCTACCAATACAATTACATTTACAGATCCTGCTAACAAAATTGGCAGCTGGCATAACAATACTAACTTTGTGGATGTATTTACACAATCTACCCGAACACAAACTGGTTTTGGTGGCACAACTGGTGGTTTTGATGACCGTTTTGATTTTATCATGACATCAGAAAACATGCTTTCCAATACAGACCTGTATTATGAACCTAATTCCTATCAGGTTTATGGAAACAATGGTAATACTGATTGTTTTAATCAATCCATAATCGATTCTGAATGTGCTGGTATTAAGTTTTCATTTAATATCCGTGAGGCACTTCATTATTTTAGCGACCACTTACCGGTAACCTTACAAATTTCAACAAATGCCTCATTATCCATTCCAGAGTTTTCAACAACACTATCAAAATCTATTGAAATAGTGGGTTCAAATTACATTCAAAATAGTTTAACACTAAAAGTAAATAAGCTTTTTCATGACACAGATATCCTAAAAATATACAACACACTAGGACAACAAGTAAAAACCATTCCTGTTCAAACTGCGTATACTTATAACGTATCCTTAACAAATTTATCAGCTGGCATCTATTATATTGTAGCCAGCAACACACAGGTTGAACCTTTAAAGTTTATTAAAACACATTGAGCATTAAAAATCTATTTAGTAGCATCTTTTTATTTTTTGGCATTGTAGTATTTGGACAAAATACCATGGATGTTAAAGCAACCTTTGATGTGACTAAAAATCAGATCCGAATTTCTCAAACCATTACCTATTTTAATAAAACGAACGATACACTTCAAAGTATTTATTTAAATGATTGGAGTAATAGTTTTGCTACCAAAAACACACCGCTGGCCAAGCGTTTTTCAGAAGAATTTAAAACAGAATTTCACTTTGCAAAAAATGAAGATCGTGGCTATTCCGTAATTACTTCCATTCACCAAAACGAAGTAGAATTAGAGTTTGACCGTGTTAAAGATCATATTGATGTTGTTAAAGTTGAATTAGAAACTCCTTTACTACCAAAGAACTCTTATACCATCCATTTAAATTATATTGTACAAGTTCCTAACGATAAGTTTACAAGATATGGCGTGAGCACATATGGAGACTACAACCTTCGGTATTGGTATGCAACACCTGCTGTATACAATGGCGAATGGCAATATAGTAGCCATAAGGATTTGGATGATATGTTTGTACCTGAATCAGATATTCGGCTAGAAATTACTTGTCCTTTAAATTATTATATAGAATCTGAATTAGATAAAATTGATTATTACCACGTTAAAGACAATCAAACAGTTGTTTTTTCAGGTAAAAACCGCTTGAACTCCAAATTGTTTCTAAATAAATTATCCCTATATCGAGAAATTGAAACCGATAACTTTACATTAATCTCCAATGTAGATGATGAGAATTTAAATGCCATGAACAAGGCTTTGGTAACAGACAAAATAGTACAATTTTTAACCGACAATTTAGGAGACTATCCGCATGAACGCTTATTAATATCAGATATTGATTACAGAAAAAGCCCTATTTACGGTTTGAATTTATTACCAAGTTTTATCAGACCGTTTCCCGATCACTTTCAGTATGAATTGAAAATTTTAAAAACAGGACTTCGCAATTATTTAGAGAATATATTATTAATTAATCCGCGAACGGACCAATGGTTAATGGATGGAATTCAAACCTACTATTTAATGAAATATGTAGATGAAAATTATCCAGACATGAAATTAGCTGGAACACTTTCCAATATCTGGGGTATTAAATCTTTTCATGCTATGCAATTAGATTTCAATGCTCAATATAGTTTTCTGTACATGCACATGGCGCGCCAAAATATAGACCAACCACTAACCATGCCGAAGGATTCATTAATAAAATTTAATGAAAATATAGCTAACAAATACAAGGCTGGTGTAGGTTTAAAATACATGAATGATTATTTGGGAAATCAACTGGTTGATTCTATACTCACCGAATTTCTAATTACAAATAGACATAAAGAAGTCAATACCGAACGTTTTGAACGCTTTGTAAAATCAAAAACTGACAAAGATTTAGAGTGGTTTTTTACCGATTATATTCACACCAAAAAATATATTGATTACACCATTTCTAAAGCCATTCGCGAAAACGATTCCATACATGTAACCATTAAAAATAATAGTGATATAAGTGTCCCTATTTCCTTGTTTTCATTTACCGATAAAACGGTCACGTCTAAAATTTGGTTAAATAGTATTAAGGATTCCCTAACCGTTACAATTCCCGATACCCAAACAACCAAGGTCGTATTAAATCACGATCAAATTGTGCCTGAATTTAATGTCCGGAATAACACCAAGACACTTACCAAAGCTCTTTTTAACAGACCCTTACAAATTAGATTAATAAAAGATATTGAAGATCCTGATTACAATCAGATTTTCCTAATGCCAATTGTGGAGTTTAATAATATTTATGATGGTATTGTTTTAGGTGTTAAAGCTTACAATAAAACCGTGTTACGAAAACCTTTTTATTACAAAATAGCACCACAATATGGTTTAAAATCACAATCACTTACAGGATCTGTAACATTAAATTACATTCAGTATATTGATGATTCCTCACCATTATTCAATATTAATTATGGTGTAGGTGCAAGCTATTCTAGTTATGCAGAGGATTTGTTTGTCAGAAAATTCACACCTGCTGTTCAGCTTTCGTTTAGAGATAAAAATAATTTACGCTCTAACAAACGTCATTACTTAAACTTACGTTATGTAGATATTAATAGAGATTCAGATCCTTCTGCTTTATTAACTTCCGAAACCAACCAACCAAACTATGGCGTTCTTAATTTACGTTATAATCATATAGACAAAGATTTGGTAAATTATTCCTCTTGGTTTGCAGACACGCAGTTTTCTGAAAAATTTGGAAAGGTCGCCTTAAACTATGAGTACAGAAAGCTAACCAAAAATAATAGGCAGTATAATTTACGTTTTTTTGCAGGTGTTTTTCTGTACAATAAAACGTTTAGGGATTCTGATTATTTTAGCTTTGCTCTAGATAGACCAACCGATTATTTATTCGATTACAATTACTATGGACGCTCGGAAAGTGATGGATTATTTAGTCAGCAACTTATTATAGCTGAAGGCGGTTTTAAGTCGCAATTACAACCAAGTTTTGCAAACCAATGGATAACCACTTTAAATGGCAGCATGACTATTTGGAAATATATTTTGGCTTATGGTGATGTTGGTTTGGTAAAAAATCATGACACTGGTGCCGAATTTGTTTACGATACTGGTGTTCGCGTGAGTTTAATTGAAGATTATTTTGAACTCTATTTTCCTGTTTATTCAAATTTAGGATGGGAAATAGCTCAACCGCAATATGCCGAGAAAATCAGATTTATTGTCACCTTAGATTTTAAAACCTTGTTAGGATTATTTACCAGAAGATGGTATTAAACAATTTCCCAATCACTACAGAATCTGTAACAGATTTCTAATTTAAGCTTATTTACTGATAAAAATGCAATAAAAACCCCTTTTATTTCATAATTAATCAATTTTATAACAGTTCAGGTCGTTGTAAATATTAGTTATAATAACTACCTTTGCAAAAATACCTAGTCACCTATGAAAGCAAATCCTGAAATAAATAAAGACCTGTCTTTTGAAGATTTTAAAACCGAAGTTTTAAACGATTATAATCTAGCCGTTACTTCCCGTGAGTGTAGTTTGTTAGGACGTCGTGAAGTATTGACAGGTAAAGCAAAATTCGGGATTTTTGGCGATGGTAAAGAAGTTCCGCAATTAGCCATGGCAAAAGCGTTCAAAAATGGCGATTTTCGTTCAGGATACTATCGTGATCAAACCTTTATGATGGCCATTGGCGCTTTAAACATTGAACAGTTTTTTGCCGGACTTTATGGGAATACGGATTTAAAAGAAGAACCAATGTCTGCTGGTCGCCAAATGGGTGGACACTTTGCTACACAGAGTTTAGATGAAAATGGGAACTGGAATAACCTGTTAGAGCAAAAAAATTCGAGTGCCGATATTTCACCTACAGCTGGACAAATGCCTCGTTTGTTAGGATTGGCACAAGCATCAAAAATATACAGACAAGTTACAGGCATTGATACCACCAATTTTTCAAACAAAGGCCACGAAGTAGCTTGGGGAACTATTGGAAATGCCAGCACTAGTGAAGGTTTGTTTTTTGAAACCATTAATGCAGCTGGCGTATTACAAGTGCCGATGGTTATGAGCGTTTGGGATGATGAATACGGTATTTCGGTTCATGCAAAACACCAAACAACCAAAGAAAACATATCAGAAATATTAAAAGGCTTTCAGCGCGAAAACGACCAAAAAGGATTTGAAATTTTACGCGTTATGGGTTGGGATTATCCAGCTTTAATTGAAACCTACCAAAAAGCCTCTAATGTAGCTCGTGAAGAACATGTACCTGTTTTAATTCATGTTCAAGAATTAACTCAACCTCAAGGTCACTCTACCTCTGGTTCGCATGAGCGCTACAAAAATGAAGCACGACTATCTTGGGAAGCTGAATACGACTGTAATGTTAAATTTCGTGAATGGATTATTGCTAATGGTATAGCAACCGATGATGATTTAACAGCTCTAGAAAAAACCATAAAAAAGCAAGTTCGCGATGGTAAAAAAGCAGCCTGGACCGCATTTTCACAACCTTTAAAGAACGAACAAAACGAATTGATAGCTTTATTAGAAACCGTTGCTACAGCAAGTTCTAACAAAGTATTTATTGAAAAACTAAAAAATGATTTGGCTGAAATTTCAGAGCCAATCCGAAAAGATATACTATCTACAGCTCGTAAAGCCTTACGTTATGTTGTGCATGAAACATCGGAAACTAAAGATCAATTAACCTCTTGGATTAATAATTATATTGATGTTGTTCAACCTAAATACAGCTCGCATTTATATTCACAATCGGAAAAATCAGCTTTAAATATTAAAGAAGTAAAACCAACTTATGATGATTCTAGCGAAAACGTAGATGCTCGTTTAGTAATCCGTGACAATTTTGATGCTATTTTTAGCAAGTATCCAGAAGCGCTTATTTTTGGTGAGGATGCTGGCCATATTGGCGATGTCAATCAAGGTCTGGAAGGTATGCAGGAAAAATATGGTGAATTGCGCGTATCAGATGTTGGTATTCGTGAAGCTACTATTTTAGGGCAAGGTATTGGTATGGCTCTTCGTGGTTTACGTCCAATTGCCGAAATTCAGTATTTGGATTATATTCTATACGCCTTGCAAATTATGAGTGATGATTTAGCAACGTTACAATACAGAACTAAAGGTCGTCAAAAAGCACCTTTAATTATTAGAACAAGAGGACACAGATTAGAAGGTATTTGGCATTCTGGCTCACAAATGGGTGGTGTAATTCATTTAATTCGTGGCATCCACGTTTTAGTGCCACGTAATATGACTAAAGCAGCTGGATTCTATAATACCTTATTGGAAAGTGATGAACCTGCTTTAATAGTAGAATGCTTAAATGGCTACCGTTTAAAAGAGAAAATGCCAACCAATATCGGTGAATTTAAAACCCCTTTGGGTGTGGTAGAAACCATTCAAGAAGGTAATGATATTACGTTAGTATCTTACGGCTCCACACTTCGCGTAATTGAGCAAGCTGCTAAAGAATTACTAGAAGTTGGTATTAGTGCCGAAATTATTGATGTACAATCGTTATTACCATTCGATTTAAACCATGACATTGTGAAAAGCGTAGCGAAAACAAATCGGTTAATGGTAATTGATGAAGATGTTCCTGGAGGTGCTTCAGCCTTTATTCTAAACGAAGTTTTAAACACACAAAATGCCTACAAATATTTAGACAGTAAACCTGAAACACTAACAGCTAAAGCCCATAGACCAGCTTATGGAACTGATGGCGATTATTTTTCTAAACCATCTGTTGAAGATGTTTTTGAAGCTGTTTATAACCTGATGCATGAAACAAATCCGCATGAATTTCCAAAATTAAGATAAACAATATTTTATAAAACAACTATCTAAAGACCTGATTGTAAAAATTTACAATCAGGTCTTTTTGTTTTAGTATATTTAAGCTCTAACTCTAACTAAAACAATGATGCTTTTATTTTAATAATCGCTTCACAAAAAAATTTAACCTATGCTGACAAAAAATTATACCAATTTAGCTCTAGCTATTTTAAGAATTAGCATTTCTGGCATGATGCTCGTTCATGGCATTCCTAAAATAGAACGCCTGTTTACAAGTCCTATTGAATTTGGCGACCCTATAGGTGTTGGCCCAACAGCATCTCTAATTTTAGCCTTAATTGGTGAAGTAATTGCTCCTATATTTATTATCATTGGCTATAAAACCAAATTAGCAGCTATTCCTGCAACCATAACCATGTTGGTAGCTGCATTTATTGTTCATTTAGAAGATGATTTTTATACCAAAGAAAAAGCCCTTTTATATCTTGTTGGATTTTTAGTGCTATTTTTAACTGGACCTGGAAAGTATTCTTTGGATAAGCACTAATTTTAAACCGAATAAAAATAAACAATCTTTTTTCTTTCGAGAGATTACATGCATTTAATAAAACTAAAAGATTCCCGTTTTAACGGGAAATTAATATGAAAGCTGTTTCTGTAGTTACCATAAAAAAAGAGTTACAACATAAGTCCAATAAAGATTTGATGGAATTGGTGCTACGGTTGTCTAAATTCAAAAAAGAAAATAAAGAGCTACTCACCTATTTATTATTTGAATCTCATGATGAAACAGGTTATATAGAATCGGTTAAAAACGAAATCGATTTACAGTTTTCAAACATAAATACCAGCAGCTATTTCTATATTAAAAAAAGTGTTCGTAAAATCTTGCGACTCATAAAAAAGTACGCGCGTTATTCCTTAAAGAAAGAAACCGAAGTTGAGCTTCTGCTCTATTTTTGTGAATGTTTAAAAAACATGACACCTTCTATATCACGAAATGTAACGCTTACCAATATTTACGAAAGACAAATTTTAGCTATTGAAAAGATTGTGAAAACGTTACATGAAGATTTACAGTATGATTATAATTTAGTACTGGAAACTTTAAAGTCATAAAAAAAACGCAAACCGTTTGGTTTGCGTTTTTTATAAGATTGACAAAAATATTATGCCATCTGTTCTTCATGTTTACCTTCATAAACCTCTTCAACTAATTTAGAATTAAATGCCGGTAAATCTTTTGGTGAGCGGCTTGTTACTAATCCGCTGTCTACAACAACTTCTTCATCTACCCAATTAGCTCCTGCATTAATAATATCTGTTTTAATTGAGTCATAAGAGGTTACTTTTCTTCCTTTTAAAACACCTGCTTCGGCTAATAGCCAAGGTGCGTGGCAAATAGCTGCTACTGGCTTGTGATTTTCAAAAAATGATTTCACAAAATTCACCGCATTTTTATTTTTTCTCAACAAATCAGGATTAATAACACCACCTGGTAGCATGAGCGCGTTATAATCGCTATGAGATACACCATTTAATGTTTTATCGACTTCATAGGTTTTACCCCAATTTCCATCTGTCCAAGATTTTATAGTTCCAGATTCAAGACTCACTATATCAACATGAGCACCTGCTTCTTCCAATGCTTTTTTTGGTTCTCTTAATTCACTTTCTTCAAAACCATTCGTAGCTAAAATTGCTACTCGCTTTTTATTTAAATTCTCCATTTTAAGTATTTTTAAGATTATTAATTCGTTTACCTTAATATAATAGATATCTAGGCTTTCAACGAATTTGAAAGACTGTTTAACGGAAGTTTAATAAAAAATGTTAAAGGATGGGGTTATCATGTTAAAAACAAAGAAAACTGTTAATACATGATACGAACCATGAGCTCTTTTAATAAGTCGCTTTGAGGCACAGCATTAGCACCGACACCTTTCCCCTTGACATCAAATGCACGTAAATCCGAGATAATTGCACTTACTTTTTTCATAGGATAATTACGCGCTGCAACAATATATTCCTCTGTAAAATAGGGTGATATTTTTAATGCTGCTGCCACGCTTCTGGATGATTTATCCTTCAAACCATGCAAATGTAATACACGGCTAAAATAGGTGTATAAAAACCCAACGGTAAGAACCATAGGATTATCCTTGGGGTTTTCTCCAAAATATTTAATAATCTTATTCGCTTTAACCACATCACGATAACCAATGGCTTTGTGCAATTCAAAATTATTATAATCTTTACTAATTCCTATGTTTTCTTCTATCAGCTCTGGCGTTATTTGAGTACCTTCAGGCAAAACGATTATTAATTTATCTAATTCGTTACTAATTTTACTCAAATCTGTTCCTAAAAATTCTGTAAGCATTTGAGCACCTTTTGGTGTGATACTATAATTTTTACCGGACAATACACGGTTTATCCAACCCGGAACTTGGTTGTCGTATAATTTTTTGCTTTCGTAAACAATAGCAGTTTTATTTAGTGCCTTGTACAACGATTTACGCTTATCAATTGTTTTGTATTTGTAATTAAAAACCAAAATGGTTGATGGCTGCGGGTTTTTTGCATACTCTACTAAATTTTCAATAGTTCGGGATAAATCCTGTGCTTCTTTAACAATAATAACCTGATATTCAGCCATCATGGGAAAACGTTTGGCGTTTCCTACAACTTCATCAATAGTAACATCACGACCATATAAGACCATTTGATTAAAACCACGTTCATCTTCTGTTAAAACGGTTTCTTGAATATAATCGGAAATTTTGTCAATATAATATGGCTCTTCACCCATTAAAAAATAAATGGGTTTAAAGTTCCGTTTCTTGATATCGGTTACTAATTGTTTGATTTCGTCCAAAATACTGACTTTTCGAAATTTAATATACCTGTTCTTAAAAAAGAGGCCAGGCATTTGGTTTTTGATTATTGAACGTTAACTTTGGCAAAATCATAAGCGGCAACCATGCAAGCACTCAATTTTCCGAAGTTTTCGTTTCGTTTCAAAAATAGCGAAAATAAAGTTTCTATATTCGATCCTATTCGGAAAAAATTTGTGATTTTACAACCTGAAGAATGGGTGCGCCAAAACTGTTTACAAGTTCTATTACAAGAAAAAAAATATCCTAAATCGCTTATAAACGTTGAGAAAGAATTGCGTGTCAACGATTTAAAAAAGCGCTACGATATTGTAGTTTATAATCCAGATGGTAGTATTCACTTAATTGTTGAATGTAAGGCTCCTAGTATTCCCATTACGCAAAGCACATTTGACCAAATTGCACAATATAATTTAACCTTAAATGCCACATATTTAATGGTAACCAACGGTTTAAATCATTATTATTGCCAAATGGATTTCAAGGCAGAATGCTACACATTTTTAAAAGACATACCTGATTATATTTAATGAAAATAGCAGTTGTTATATTAAATTGGAATGGACAAAAGCTTTTAGAACAGTTTTTACCAGCCGTTTTAGCTTTTTCTAAAGAAGCTATTATTTATGTTGCCGACAATGCATCAACCGATAGGTCTGTCATGTATATTAAGGAAAACTTCCCAACTATTCAGATAATTGAAAATTCTGAAAATGGTGGTTATGCCAAAGGCTATAATGACGCTTTAAAACAGGTAAACGAGGACATCTATTGCTTATTAAATTCTGATGTAGAAGTTACTGAAAACTGGTTAAACCCAATTCTTAAGGAATTTGAAAACAGTCGGGAAACAGCTATTATTCAACCAAAAATTTTAGATTATAAAAACAAGGATTATTTTGAATATGCTGGTGCTGCAGGCGGATATATTGACAAATACGGTTATCCGTTTTGTAGAGGTCGTGTGTTTAACACTGTTGAAAAAGACTTTGGACAGTATAATAATAAAGCCAAAATATTTTGGGCATCGGGTGCCTGTTTATTTATTCGGAAATCCGTTTTTGATACTTTAAATGGTTTTGACGAATCATTTTTTGCTCATATGGAAGAAATTGATTTATGCTGGCGAGCTTTTAATCGAAATTTAAAAACGGTTTATATCGGAGCCTCAACAGTGTTTCATGTTGGAGGCGCAACACTTAAAAATACAAACCCAAAGAAAACCTATTTAAATTTTAGAAATAGTTTATTTGCTTTGACAAAAAATGCATATGGCAATTTATTCATTCTGATTTTTACGCGACTTTTATTAGATGGTATAGCAAGCGCCATGTTTCTAATTACTTTTAAGTTTCATCATATTTTAGCCGTTTTAAAAGCGCACATAAGCTTTTATAAACACCTACCATTACTGCTAAAAAAACGTAAAAACCTAAAACAAAAAACACACTACTTTAATACAAAATCTATTGTTTGGGATTATTACATCAAGCGTAAATACCAAGTTTAAAATTAACGATACTTTTTTAGAGTCCGTTTCTTTAGCTTTTAAGTTAAAATTTACGTATTTTTTAATTTATTATGTTGAAAATTAATTGTTTATAAATTTGTTAAAGTTTTTGTTAATAGAGACAAGATGAACTAATCTTTTGTATAATTTTGATCTGTTAATAAATAACATCTAAAATCACATTAAGTATTATGAAAAAACTAATTTTATTGAGTATTTCCGCCATGTTTCTACTTGGCTCATGCGTTTCTAAAAAAGAATATGCAGCTCTTGAAGCCAAGCAAAAAGAAACACAAGATTTATTAAATACTGCAACGATAAAGTTAAACTCCTGCTTATCTAAAGCACAAGGTTTAGAAGATCGTATTGCCGATTTAAAACGAACCAACGACAACCTTATTACCAGCAATGAAGCTTTAACAATGCTTACATCTAAAGGTGCTAGTAATGTTGAAAAAACACTTGAAAGTTTAAAAGAGAAAGATTTAAGAATATCTCGTTTACAAGACGCTGTTAGCAAAAAGGATAGTGTTATGTTAGCGCTGGTTACCAGTTTGAAAAAAGAAGTTGGTATCAACGATCCAGACATACAAGTGAATGTTGAAAAAGGTGTCGTATTTATTTCTATAGCTGATAAAGTATTATTCCAAAGTGGTAGTTACAGTGTAACAACTAGAGCTCAAGAAATTTTAGGAAAAGTAGCTACAGTTGTTAAGAGCAAGCCTACATTTGAATGTATGGTTGAAGCGCATACAGATCCTGTTCCTTATAACAAGCCTCCATTAATTGATAACTGGGATTTAAGCGTTAAGCGTGCCACATCTGTTGTTCGTGTATTAGAAGATTTAGGCGTAGCACCTAAACAACTTATTGCTGCTGGTCGTGGTGAATACCAACCATTAGTAGATAATGACACAGCTGAAAACAGAGCTAAAAACAGACGTACAAGAATTATTGTATTACCAAAAATTGATGAATTCTACGAAATGATTGATAAGGAAATGAAAAACCTTGAAGCAGACGGCAGATAATCGTTAAAATCTAAACCTATTAAAGCTCAATCTAACCGATTGGGCTTTTTTTATTGCCAGGATTTAAAAAAAACTCACTAAATGAGTCAATAATTACTATCATTTATGTTAAATAAATAAGATATTTATTATAATTTAACTTAAACATAAATAGTTTAACAGATAAATTGTACAATTTGTAGACTTTTTATTATTTAAAGATTATAATAACTTAAATTTAATTAACCCAAACCTACTGCAACACGTTTTTTGTAAAAGATTTTTGAAAACCTACTTAAAATCTAATTTACTATGAAACAGACATTACACTATCAGTTTAAAAGACGCTCTAAAAACCATTTAGATTGGCTCATTAATGTTATTAAATCTGAAAAGTATTTTCAGGCAGATTCAATAATTTTAACCAATAATCAAACAAACCGATTTTCAAGAAATTTAAAATCAGCTTAATAATTAAAAAAGGTAGTTTATAGAATTCTAAAAAATCTCTAAACTACCTTTTCCTTCTCTAACAATTATTGGAGATTCTTCCGATAAATCGATAACGGTAGATGCTACATTATCGCCATAACCAGCATCAATTACTAAATCTACTAGATTATCCCATTTTTCAAGAATTAATTCGGGATCTGTAGTATATTCTAAAACATCATCTTCGTCACGAATGGATGTAGAAATAATAGGGTTTCCTAATTGCTTCACTATTTCAAGCGCAATATTATTGCTAGGCACACGAATACCTACTGTCTTTTTCTTTTTAAAAACAGAGGGCAACGATTTGGCTCCTGGCAATATAAATGTATATGGACCAGGAAGCGCACGTTTTAAAATTTTAAATGTCGTGGAATCTATCTGCTTAACATAGTCGCTTAAATTACTTAAATCATGACAAATAAAGGAGAAATTAGATTTTTCTAGTTTCACCCCTTTTATTCTAGCTATTTTTTCTAACGCCTTCACATTTGTGATGTCACATCCTAATCCATAAACGGTATCGGTTGGATAGATAATTAAACCTCCCTTTTTTAAAACTTCTACAACACGCTTAATCTCTTTTGGATTAGGGTTTTCTTCATAAATTCTAATAAATTCTGCCATAATAATTGGGTAAAATGATGCTATACAAATTAAATATTTTTATTTGAATTACCTATCACCATCATAACATTTCAAAAATTAAACTTAAATTTATAAACTGTTGGGTAAATTCTGTAACATTTACCTTTTTTTTCAGTCTTAATAATATGCCAAGAATACTATTATTTATACTAATTACATGCTATTCAAGCTTATTGAAAGCTAATGACATAAAGAGTAAACGGTCTATTATTTTTCCAAAATCTGAAAAAATCAATGAGTACACGACACGAATTCCTTTTAAACTTGTGGATCATCTTATTGTTGTAGAAGCTCAAATTCACGGTCAAAATGGAAATTTCATTATTGATACGGGATCAGAAACCATGATTTTAAACAAAGTACACTTCAAAAACCTTTATAAACACCAGAAAAAAGACAATCAATCATTTGGCGTATTGGAAGCAATTGATAATCCATATGAAAAACAAGTAAAGGATTTTGTACTTCAAAACTTTAAACTGGAATCATTAAAGTCAGATGTTATCAACCTCTCACATATAGAAAAAAGTAAAAAAATAAAACTATTAGGGATTATTGGCTATTCTGTATTAAAAGATTACGAAGTTTTTGTTGATTTATATTTGAATCAAATTACATTATCAAAAGTTAATAAAGACGGAAATAAGCTCGATAAAAAAGTTTACATTGAAAAAATTGTTGATAGTTTAAATTTTTCATTAAAAAATCATACTATAACACTGGTTGGAAATATCAACAATAAAAAAGTGACGTTTGGGCTGGACACCGCAGCAGAATTCAATCAAATAAGCAAAAACCTTAATAAAGAAATACTCAAATACTTTACACCAAAAAAACGCTTAACTTTAATTGATGCTAGCAACAATAAAAAAGAAGTTATTGCTGGAAAACTACATCGCGTAAAATTAAGCGAAACTATATATTTTGGCCCTATGGATACTGTTTTAACAAACTTGCGAGGTATTAACCAAGCTTTCGGCACAGATTTGGATGGTGTTTTAGGCTATGAATTCTTCAAACAAAAAAGAACCATTATAAATTATCAGAAAGAGAAATTGTATTTTATAAATTATCCCATACAAAAACATTGAAACTAGTTATATCACAAATTATCAGTATTTTTTACTTTCTCACTTGCGCCTCAAGCTTTTCACAAGAAGAAAAAATTTTAGGCTACAAGATAGAAGGCGATGATATTGTATTTGTGTTTGACATTAGCAATTACAACAGAATCACTTCAGACGACGAAGGCAGCATTAATGACTTTGACGATTTAAATATAAAAGAAGTTATTGTGTCTGGGCAATTTAACGATTGGACTCGTGACAAATGGAAAATGAAAAAAATTGGCATTAACACCTTTGAATTAAGAAAAAAAATAGCCGATTTTACTAATGAATTTTCTTGGGAATTTAAATTCTTAATCAACGGAAAATACTGGGCTGAACCTAACGATAACATTGCCAATATAGCACCAGCAAAAACCCCAAGCGGAAGCCCCTTAAATGTCTATAATTTAAAGTTTTATACAGCCTATCAAAATGAAGATGGTAATGCTTGTTTTAAATTATATGGTCATAAAAATGCAAAAAAAGTAATTCTGGCAGGCTCATTCAATAAATGGGATGAAAACCTTTTTTCTATGAAAAAAGTTGAGAATGGCTGGGAAATAACATTAGAAATTAAACCTGGATCCTATCAATATCGTTATATAGTTGACGGAAATTGGATTGAAGACCCTTATAATCCTAATAAAGTTGAAAATGAATATGGCGAATACAATTCGGTAATTAATATCACCAAAGAAGTAACCTTTGAATTACGGAATTTTTTGGATGCTGAAAAAGTCATCTTGTCTGGTAGTTTTAATAATTGGTCTGAAGATGCTCTAAAAATGAAAAAAACAGATTTTGGCTGGACACTAAACTTGACATTAACTGGAGGAAAGCATCATTACAAATTTATTGTGGACAATGAATGGATAACAGATCCTGACAATCCAGTAAAAGAATATGACGGGAAAGGCAACATTAATTCTGTTTTTATGGTAAAATAGTTTTTTTTAACTGATTACCTCCAATTTAGCAAAACGTAACAATAGTTTTTTAACACCACCATTATTGAATTTAATTTCGGCTTTCGTATCAGCGCCTGCACCTTCAATTTTTAAAACTTCACCTTTTCCAAAGCGCAGATGCTCCACCATATTACCAACCACTAAATTACTATCAAATAAGTTGGTATTCCCTTTGGTTTGACTAACAGGTTTTAAATTTTTAGAGGCAGGCAATACTTTCTTTTCTACTTTAGAAACTGGCGCACCTTTCTTTTTGAAAGTTGGTTGAACTGGTTTTTTAAAGCGGACTTTATTCGGTTCTGGATCGCCAAAAATATCAGCATCTAGCATCGGATTAAAACGGCGTTCCTCAATAGGTGTAATAATATCTAGATATTCCTCGTCTATTTCTTCAATAAAGCGACTAGGTTCCGAATCAATCAGTTTACCCCAACGGTAACGCGATAAAGCATAAGTTAAATAAGCCTGTTTTTCTGCACGTGTTAAAGCCACATAAAATAAACGACGCTCCTCCTCCAACTCACTACGAGTTCCCATACTCATAGCTGAAGGAAACAAATCTTCCTCTAGACCTACAATATAAACATACGGAAACTCCAAGCCTTTAGCCAAGTGAATGGTCATTAAGGCAACATGATCAGCATCACCTTTATCTGCATCTAAATCGGTCGCCAAAGCCACATCTTCTAGAAATTCTGCTAATGAAGCTGTAGCATCCACAATTTCTTTTTGCCCTTCAACAAAATCTTTAATACCATTTAAAAGCTCCTCAATATTTTCCATTCTAGCAACACCTTCAGGCGTGCTGTCTTTATTTAATTCACGAATAACACCACTGGCTTTTACCACGTGGTCCGCTAACTCAAACGCATTGGCTGTTTGATTCATAACTTGAAAACTCTCAATAAGCGTGGTAAAATCACGCAATTTGTTACGCGCACCAGAATTGACATTTATTTCTACTTGATCAATATTTTGTAAAACTTCAAATATGGTTTTACCATAACTGTTTGCTGCTACTACCAACCTATCCATGGTTGTTTGCCCAATACCGCGAGCCGGATAATTAATCACTCGTTTTAAAGCTTCTTCGTCAGCTGGGTTAATAATCAAGCGCAAATAGGACAAGACATCCTTAATTTCCTTTCGTTGATAAAATGACAAACCACCATAAATACGATACGGTATATCGCGTTTGCGTAAGGCATCTTCAATAGAACGGGATTGCGCATTAGTTCTGTATAAAACAGCAAAATCGCTATTTGGTAATTGATTTTGCATTTTATTTTCAAAAATAGAACTCGCTACAAATCGCCCTTCATCACCATCGGTTAACGAACGGTTAACTTTTATTTTAGCACCTTCATCATTAGCTGTCCAAACAATTTTATCGAGCTTGGTTTGGTTTTTATCGATGATGGAATTAGCCGCATTTACAATATTTTTTGTAGAACGGTAATTCTGTTCTAATCGGAATAACTTCACATCATCATAATCTTTTTGGAAGTTTAAAATATTATTAATGTTAGCACCACGGAAGGCATAGATACTTTGCGCATCATCCCCTACCACACAGATATTTTGAAAACGATCTGATAAAGCACGAACAATTAAATACTGTGAATGGTTGGTATCCTGATACTCATCCACCAAAATATAACGAAATTTATCTTGATATTTTGCCAAAACTTCTGGAAAACGCGTGAGCAATTCGTTGGTTTTCAACAACAAATCATCAAAATCCATTACACCTGCTTTAAAACAGCGGTCTACATAATTTTTATAAATATCGCCTAATCGTGGACGTCTAGCCATTTTATCGGCTTCCATTAATTCTGGATTCCGAAAATAAGCCTTTACGGTTATTAAGCTGTTTTTGTAAGATGAAATTCGGGAACGAATCTGTTTGGTTTTATAGATTTCCTTATCCAGATTCATTTCTTTAATTATGGCCGCAATTAGCCGATCGGAATCTTGGGTATCATAAATGGTGAAGTTGCTTGGATAGCCTAATTTATCAGCTTCAAAACGCAAAATTTTAGCAAAAACCGAGTGAAAAGTTCCCATCCATAGATTTTTCGCTTCGCTTTCACCTACAATAGTTGCAATACGTGCTTTCATTTCACGTGCTGCTTTGTTGGTGAATGTTAATGATAAGATATTAAAGGCATCCACACCTTGACTCATGAGGTACGCAATACGATAGGTTAACACACGTGTTTTGCCAGAACCAGCTCCTGCAATAACAATCATCGGTCCATCTTTCTGTAATGTTGGCGCAAGCTGCGCTTCATTTAACTGGCTTAAATACTTCTCCAAACTTCTATAATTTTTTAAAGTGTAAAAATAACTATTGTTAGCCGTTTAGGCAGTCGGATATATGATTAATTATAAACAAATTTTAATAGAAAAGTGGGAATCCTACTCAAACGTCATGGCTTTAAGCAAACCTGCTCGTGTATTAATCCAGATATAATTGAAAACGGATTGATTTTTATTTCTTTCAACTCCTTGTTTGGTTACTTCTACAAATTGAGATTTTCGTTTGTTACTATTTTTGGAAACAAAAATATTGACTACATCCGATAAAAATTTATTCTTCTCTTTTCCATCTTCGCGAAGCACTACCACATCAAAATTTTCATATTTCGTTTTGAAATCAATTTGCGATGAGTTGTCGTTACCATCAATTGTTAGATAGGTTTTTTCCAATTCGCCTTCCAAACGGACGTTTAAATTAGGTTGTAAAAATGTATTTAAATAGGAGGCTTTCAATAAATCTATTTCAGCCTGAAATAAAAACCTATCCTGCATATTATTTACATCAAACTCCCAATTAGCATGCAATGGAGCATGATTCATGAACTCTGTACGTATATCCAATGTTGTTTTGGCTGGTGACACATAGGTATTACTGACATTTTTGATTATGGCTTGAAAATCGTTAAAATTAACCGTTCCGGCTTGACGGTCTGCCTTTACTTTTTCCGAATAACTAATTTTGGTATCTACAATTTTAACCTCATCAATTGCTAAATCAAACTTCAAATCGCGTAACATTTTACTGTAAAGTGGCTTGATAGACATATCGTCGGCCACCAGTTTATCACGATAAATGTCTGCATCAATTTCGGTTATCAAAACCTGTGGACTTTTAATTTGAAGGATGGAATCCTGACGGAAACCATAATCAAATTCGTTTAGCTCTATGGATGCCATTCTTATATTATAATGGTCACGCTCTTTAGGGATAATACGAGATAATTCTTTTTTAGCGTATTTTGTTTTTATGGTTACATCTTGCAAGTTAATTTGCTTATTCTCAATTTCAGATTTTCCTATTCTTAAGTCATCGTAATCACTCATTCTAAAAAACAAACTATCAAACATCAAATGCAAACCGTTATAAGCTATTGGAATTTTTTGTTTTTGTGTCTTTGCATCAAAACGAATATTTTTCAATGAAAAATGGGTGTTTTTCACATGAAGCATTAAGGAATCTGTTTCCAAGTTGTACATATTAATATGCCCATTTTCCATATTAAAACCATCCACAATTACCGTTTTTTCAAACGAATTATTGGATTCCGATTTATAAGCTGATTTTTGAACTTTAGGATTGTGGTTGTAGTAAACAGTTGGATTCTCTAATGCAACATCTGAAACATGAATTGTATTTTTCACCAAATAACTCCAGTAGCCAACATTTTTAACTAATAACTGATGTAGTTTCAACTGCATTAGCGTATCATTAGTAGTTTGGCCTATTCTAAAAAATTGAAGCTCATTAACCTCCAGACTACCTGAAAAAATATTAACACTTAAATCCGAATAGGAGACTTTCATGGTTTTTGGAAGGTCGTTTTCAATATAGCTTGTTAGTTTGTTTTTTATATACCATTGCGCAATAAACAACATTATAAAAACGCCAATTAATATTCCCAAGCCTATTTTTAACCACTTTTTTCCAGTATTGCCCATTTCATAAAGATATCTAATTTTTAAGATTAATTTTAAATATATTTACCTAAAAATTTAAATCTATGAATGCTTTCCTTGATTTTTTGGCCAATATATCTTGGTGGATGTGGATCTTAATTGCTTTAACTTTAATTGCTATTCGCGATGTGTTTTTACAAAAGCGACACACTATTAGTCATAACTTCCCTATAATTGGTCATTTTAGATATATGTTGGAGAAAATTGGCCCTGAATTAAGACAGTATTTAGTTGCCAATAATAGGGAAGAATTACCATTTAATCGTATAGAACGCAGTTGGATATACGCCTCGGCAAAACACGAAAACAACTATGAAGGTTTTGGAACCGATCGAGACATTTATGCCCATCAGCATATTTTTATTAATAATGCCATGATGCCTTATAAAGTTTCAGACAACCATCCCAACGCAACGGACAACACATTTTTACCATGCGCCAAAGTTATGGGCCTCCATAACAATCGTAGAAAACCGTTTAGACCCGCTTCTGTTATTAATGTAAGTGCTATGAGTTTTGGTTCGTTATCTGCTAAAGCTGTAGAATCAATGAATAAAGGCATAAAAATTGCTCATGCCTATCATAACACAGGAGAAGGTGGTTTATCACCATATCACTCTCATGGAGGCGATGTTATATTTCATTTTGGCACTGGATATTTTGGTGTTCGTAATGATGATGGCACGTTTTCTTTAGAAAAATTAGTGGCATTAGTTAATAAAAACCCGTTTGTAAAAGCTATTGAGATTAAGCTTTCACAAGGTGCCAAACCAGGAAAAGGAGGTGTTTTACCTGGAGCTAAAATCACACAAGAAATATCAGACATACGAAGCGTTCCGTTAGGAAAAGACGTCCTCTCTCCTCCTAATCACTCTGCGTTTTCAAACGTTTCAGAAATGTTAGAGTTCATAGAGCAAATTGCAGAAGCTACAGGGCTACCTGTAGGTATTAAAGCAGCTATTGGAAAACTAGACCAGTGGGAAGAACTTGCCGATTTAATGGTAAAGACTGGAAAAGGTCCAGATTTTATAACAGTTGATGGTGGCGAAGGCGGAACAGGCGCTGCACCTCCTAGCTTTGCGGACCATGTATCTTTACCATGGGTTTATGGATTTAGTGATTTATATAAAGTGTTTAAAAATAGAAATATTACCGAGCGGATTGTTTTTATTGGAAGTGGCAAGTTAGGTTTCCCTGCAAAAGCTGCTATGGCATTTGCCATGGGAGCCGATTGCATTAACGTGGCTCGCGAAGCTATGATGAGTATTGGTTGTATTCAAGCCCAAGTGTGCCATACTAATAGGTGCCCAAGTGGTGTTGCTACACAAAACAAATGGCTACAAAGTGGTATAGACCCAACACTAAAGTCAGAAAGATTAGGCCAATATTTTAAAACATTCAGAAAAGAATTTATTGAAATAACCCATGCTGCAGGCTACGAACACCCTTGCCAATTTAAAATGAGTGATGTGGCTGTAAATGTTGACGATCATAATTTAACCAAAGAATTGGACAGAACATACATGTACAACAAAACAACAGTTCCTTTTAACGGTATGCAGGAATTAAAAGATTGTATATATTTGGGCGGTCACATAAACAAATTAGAAAATTAATAAACAGAATACCTATTAAGATGGAGATTGAAAAATTATTTGAACTTTTTTTATATGCCGTTCCAACAGTTATCACAGGAATGATTGCCTATTACTTTTTTAAAGAACATACCAAAAATGAAGATGGGAGACGCCGATTTTTATTACATAAAGACATGCAAGCCAACACCATGCCTATCCGTTTACAAGCTTATGAGCGAATGGCACTTTTTTTAGAACGCATTACACCATCAAAATTACTAATTCGTGTGGCTCCACTTTCTGCCAATAAGGAAGATTATGAATCGTTATTAATTCAAAGTATTGAGCAAGAATTTGAACACAACTTATCCCAGCAAATATATTTGACGGACGATTGTTGGAATATTATTACAGCAGCAAAAAACGCCACTATGCAACTTATTAGAAAAGCTGCCTTGCTAGAAAAAACAGACTCTGCCAACAAACTACGTGAAGTAGTCCTAACAGAAATGATGGAAAAGCGTGCGCCTAGTGATGCCGCTTTATCATTTATTAAACAGGAAGTTGCCGAAATGTGGTAGATAATTATTGTAAGAGGCGTTGTAAAACATTTAAAATGAGAAATACAACGTCCCTTTGATAATTATTCATTGCTCCTTATTTTATAAACATGTTATATTAAGTGCTTTTTAGCAACACAAGAAATAGACTACATAACAATTTTGTAAAAAATTTAAACTTACCAAAAGCCATATAGTTAATAAATAAAGGCCGATAAAAAAATAAACTAACTTCACATATTATAACGTCTTAAAACAACTTTATTCCTTAAAATTTGTATGCCGTTTTTCTGCATACTCATAACCTTGCTGCCACCATTTGGTCATGAGTCGCTTACTAAATATTAAGGAATTTTCTGTTAAACTGGATGGTGTGTAATACAAGTTAAGCTTTACACCTCTATTTTTAGCAGCTAACTTACCAATAAGAATATCATTCCGTTCCACCTGATTTAATAAATGCCCAAATAGATTAATCATTAATGAAAATGGATTTTTCCCAAGCACTTTTTTATGTTCAATATTTTCAGCTTCTAAAATAATGGCATCCACTTCTGTAGCACCTCTATTTATGGCTTCCCGAATTGGCACCACACATCCTAAACCGCCATCAGCATACTCAAATCCGTTGACTTTTGTAATAGACATAAACGGAATATAATTACAGGAAATCCAAATCCAATTACAAAATTCATCATAAGTACAATCATTAATCGACTTATATTCCACCGAATTTTTAGATAAATTGGAAACCGTGGCAACAACGTCTTTTTTTTCAGATCGGATTTTAAGATACTCATCTTTAGTAAAATTTCGCTTAATATGGCGCCTTAACGCTTTACTTTCTCCAAAGGTTCTTTTTCTGCGAATAAACTGCCAGATAGAATTCACAAAATCAATAGACACATACTCCCTATCGCCTTTTTTACGTTGAACAAACGGACTAACGCTAAAAATATCATGCTGCTGCACATTCGTGTACATGTCATAAAGCTTTGGAATATCTCCTAATGCCAAATGCGGGATTAATAAACTTCCAGTAGAAGTTCCTAAAAACATATCATACGTTTTACCCTTTTCCTCCATTAAATATTGTGCTACACCTCCTGCATATGCACCTTTACTTCCTCCTCCTGATATAACTAATGCTTTCATTATTCTGGTTTCGTTTCGGTTTCTATTTCTAACGGGCTTGTTTCTTGGTTTTTATATTTAGCAAATTCAAAACCACTTTGCCACCATTTGGTCATTTTTTCCTTATCAAAAACAAGCGAGTTGGTTGTTAAAACAGTTGGTGTGTAATAAAAATTGATAATCGCATTCTGATTATTTGCAACAAACTTACCTATTCGCACATTTTGACTTTCAATTCTATCTAACATAAACGCAAACATATTAGTAAGTAAAGAAAAAGCATTAATAGATGGCATTCTATTAAAAGCTGTTACTTCTGTTTGTAAAATAATAGCATCCACCGTTGTTGCACCACGCTTAATAGCTTCTTCTATAGGAACCATAGAACCTAAACCACCATCAGCATACTCACAACCATCCTTTTTAACCAATGTCATAAAAGGCGTGTAATTGCACGAAATCCAAATCCATTCGCAAAATTCATCGTATGTAAAATCGTTAATCGACTTATATTCCACTTGGTTTAAGGATAAATTTGAAACCGTTACCACCACATCTTTCTGTGATGCTTTTAAAATATCAAACTCGCTTTCAGAAAGTGTTTTCTGTATCAATTTCTTTAAATGGTGACTTTCGCCGAACGTCTTACTACCACGCAACAAATTTCGAAGGACATTAAAGTGATTAATCCCAATAGTTTCAACCCCTTTTTTCTTCTTGATGGTGAATGGACGACGATTAAAAATAGCATGTTGATTGACATTGGTATATACGTTTTTTATTTTCTCGACATTTTTCAACCCTAAATGCGATACGAGCAAACTCCCTGTTGAGGTACCTATAAGCAAATCATATTCATGTCCTTTTTCTTCAATTAAATATTGTGCCACTCCTCCTGCAAATGCACCTTTACTTCCTCCTCCTGAAATAACTAAAGCTCGCATATTTATTGATTTTTTTTAGTTAATCGCTGTATAATAAGCTCATATTCTTCTGTGTTTGACAACTGATTTAATACATTTTTAGCAAACGATTTAAATTGCCAACTATGATGATTGGTAGCCTCTATTAAGTTTACAATAGCGGTTTCTGGAAATACCTGTAAAGCATTTAGATACGAAAATGCACCTTGACGTACTTCGAAGCCATAATCTGCCGATGTATATGCTACTAACTCATCAAAAAAAAGCTTTTTGTTTTCGGCTTCATAATCTGGCGTAGAAAGCGCCAAAACCAACCATAACAAACGTACATTTTTATCGGGCAACCCAACTATTGATTTTGTCTTATTTAAATAGTCTGCGCGGTTCTCTGGAAAATTAACCCATAAATTATAAAGCGCAGATTCTATCGTAATGTAAGATTTATCAGTCAATAGCGATTCATATTTCGACTTTAATGTTAGTGGAATTTTTACAAGGTTTTTAGCAATGGCTTGACGCACTTTTAAACCCTCATTAAAAACATCTCCTGAAATCAGTTCTGGTACTTGAGCAACAATTTTAGCTTTTGCTTCAGCAGACAATGGTGCAATTAGGTAATAATCGCATTTAGCGTTTTTAGCTTCGCAATCCGCCATGAGAAATTCCTGCATATATTCCAATTGCTCCAAACTTGCCATAGCTACATTATATGGAAATGTATCTGCCTCCAACCAAATAGCCACAAAAGCATCTAGATTTTGACCACTTACCTTTTCAACTTCTTGAATAAAGTTGGTTGTTTCTACGTTTTTAAACTGATAGATTTGTAAATAGTTTTTAACGGCTGTTTTAAACGCCTCATTACCTATTTTTTCGCGTAAGGCGTGTAAAACCCAAGCCCCTTTTTTATAAAAGGTAGCGCTACTGGATTTCGGATTCAACAAAGAAGTTCCTTCATTACGACTATCTTGCTCTAATAGTTCTTGAGCGTATTCATACAAACGCATATAGTAATAATTCTCGCCAAAAACATCCTGCTCAACTAATAGTGCATAATACGTAGCAAAACCTTCTTGCAACCAATGATGTGTTCCAGAGGTTTCTGTAACCAAGTTCCCAAACCATTGATGTGCTAATTCGTGCGCATTAACATTTACATAATTTCTGTCGTTAAACGCAATAGAATCTATGACAAACGAATCTGCAAAAATGGTAGTTCCTGTATTTTCCATACCGGAATACAAAAAATCATGAACAGGAACTTGCTTATAATTTTGCCATGGATATGGAACACCAATTTCAGTTTCTAAAAAATGAAACATTTGCTTGGTATATCTGTAGGTTGGTTCTACCTTAAGAGAATCTTCAGGATAATAATACATTTCTAACGGAATGCCACTTCCTGATAGGTCTTCATTTTTATCATATTTTCCAATAGCTAAAGCCACTAAATAACTAGCCATTGGTTGATTCATATTATAACTCCAAATAGTGTTAGCACCATTAATCTGCTTATCAATTAGTTTTCCATTTGAAATAACGCTAAAGTTTGAATCGAATTCAACGGTTAAATCAAATTCTATTTTATCATTCATATCATCTATACTTGGCAACCAATTACTGGTGTATTTACCTTGCCCTTGTGTCCAGACTTGATTTGGAGCGTCGTTATCCCAACCAACAAAATACAATGCTTTTTTTGGTGTAGCCGTATATTGAAACGTTACAATATTTTCTTTTGAAACTTTAAAAAGATTAAATAAAATGAGCTTTTTTCCATCATTCTTATAGGTAATTGTGCTTCCATTCAACAGCACATTAGAAAATGTGATGTTTTGAGCATCTAAAAAAATAGAATCAGTAGATTTTAAAACATCAAAAATAATGGTGAGATTTCCCGAAACACTTTTAGTGGAAACATCTGGCACAATGCGTGCTTGAATCTGTTTAAAATCCACAAAATCTGTTTGTTGCGAAAAAACAATACTGCTGAATAAAAAACCTAAAAGAACAAATACATATTTCATAGCATAATTTAAGCAAATACTGCTCCAAAATACAAAAATTTGCATTTTATGAATTGATTGAAATGACTTAAATTCGCTTTTATGAATACCCATTTACAAACTCCCATCGATTACCTCAAAGGCGTTGGTCCTAATCGTGCTGATTTACTTCGGAAAGAACTCGGTATTCATACCTATCAAGACTTAATAAATTTATTTCCAAATCGGTATTTAGACCGAACCAAATACTTCAAGATAAACGAACTACAGCAAAACAACGCTGAAGTCCAAGTAATTGGAAAACTGATAAAGTTTGAGGAGATTGCCCAAAAACGCGGTAAACGATTAGTCGCCACATTTCAAGATGAAACTGGTACTATGGAATTGGTTTGGTTTCGTGGGCAAAAATGGATTCGCGACAGTTTAAAGCTTCAAACACCTTATGTTATTTTTGGAAAAACAAATTTCTACGGTGGCAAATTTAGTATGCCACATCCTGAAATGGAACTTTTAACGGAACACCAAACCAGTTTACGTTCGGCCATGCAGCCCATTTATCCATCTACTGAAAAATTGAATAATAAGGGAATCACGAATCGTGTGGTTAATAAAATAATGCAACAATTGTTTGTTGAAACCAAAGGCAGATTTATTGAAACCTTATCACCAGAACTTTTAGAAAGTCAGAAATTAATCTCAAAAAGTGATGCACTTTTCAATATCCATTTTCCGAAAAATCAAGACCTTTTAGCTCGTGCCCAATACCGATTAAAATTTGAAGAATTATTCTATATTCAACTCCAATTAATTTTAAAAAACCTTATTCATAAATCAAAAATAAAAGGACTTCCTTTTGAAAAAGTTGGAAACTATTTTAACACCTTTTACGAGACCTATTTACCCTTTGAATTAACCAACGCACAAAAACGTGTTTTAAAAGAAATTCGTCAAGATTTAGGTAGCCACGCACAAATGAACCGGCTTTTACAAGGCGATGTGGGTTCTGGAAAGACCATTGTAGCCTTCATGTCAATGCTCATGGCACTTGACAACGGTTTTCAAGCCTGTTTAATGGCTCCAACTGAAATTTTGTCAGTACAACACTATAACGGATTACTTGAATGGTGTAAACAATTAGATATCAGTATAAAAATACTAACAGGCTCAAGCAAAACTTCAAATAGAAAAGAAATTCATCACGCGTTAGAAAATGGCGAATTACAAATACTTATTGGCACTCATGCCCTATTAGAAGACAAGGTGAAATTTAAGAATTTAGGTCTCGCAATTATCGATGAACAGCATCGGTTTGGTGTAGAACAACGGAGCAAATTATGGCACAAAGGACCAAAAATAAGCCCTACTCAATCCTCCGAAAATAATGAACCAAAAGGCGCTATTCCACCACATGTTTTAGTTATGACAGCCACGCCTATTCCGCGTACTTTAGCGATGTCTGTTTATGGCGATTTGGACATATCAGTTATAGATGAATTACCTCCAGGAAGACAAGCTATAAAAACGGTACATCGCTATGATAAAAACAGGTTAGACGTCTTCCGTTTTATACGTGATGAAATTGAAAAAGGACGACAAATTTATATCGTTTATCCACTTATTCAAGAAAGTGAAAAAATGGATTACAAAGATTTAATGGATGGCTATGAAAGTATTTCACGTGATTTTCCAATGCCAAAATATCAAATTTCCATTGTACATGGCCAAATGAAAGCTGCCGATAAAGATTTTGAAATGCAGCGCTTTATAAAAGGTGAAACTCAAATTATGGTTGCCACAACCGTTATAGAAGTGGGAGTAAATGTTCCAAATGCTTCTGTTATGATTATTGAAAGTGCGGAACGCTTCGGGCTCTCGCAACTTCACCAATTAAGAGGTCGTGTTGGTCGTGGTGCCGAACAGAGTTATTGCATCCTCATGACGAGCCATAAATTAAGTAACGACAGCAAAACGCGTTTAGAAACAATGACCAGAACCAACGACGGTTTTGATATTGCAGAAGTCGACTTAAAACTACGTGGTCCAGGAGACATTATGGGTACGCAACAAAGTGGTGTTCTAAATTTACGTATTGCCGACATTGTTAAAGATGGTAACATTTTAAAAACAGCACGCTACTATGCTAAACACGTTTTAAACTCAGACCCCAATTTATCTAAACCCAATAACCAAGCTATTTTATTTACATACCAACAAATGAGTAAATACAAGAACATCTGGAACTATATTTCTTAATTTGAAATAAAAACTCAAATAAAAAGCACTTTTATCCAAACTAAAAAACACATTAAAAAATGCCTTTAAATATTGTACTCATAGAACCTGAAATACCAAATAATACTGGAAATATTGGACGATTAGCATTAGCAGCTGGATCCAATCTTCATTTGGTAAAACCGTTCGGTTTTGAAATTACAGATTCACGACTGAAACGAGCTGGTTTAGATTATTGGCAGCATTTAAATCTTCACTATTATGAGAGTTTAGAGGACTTCTTCATAAAAAATAAAGATGCTAACATGGCATTTTTATCCAGTCATGGCGAAAAAAACCATTGGGATATTCCTTATGAAGATCATATTTTTTTAATATTTGGCAAAGAATCGGTTGGTTTACCAAAAACACTTTTAAAAAAACATGAAGACAACCTGTTTAAAATACCTCTTTTTAGCTCACAAGTAAGAAGTTTAAATCTAGCTAACGCAGTGAGCATAGTCGTTTACGAAGGGATTCGGCAAATTACCTCTTGATATAAAATGCTAGTTTACGAACTTCATATTTATACAAACAATGTTTGAATGCTAGTGTCAATATTTTATCTTTGCAGACTTAATTAACCCATGATTCATGAAGATTTCTTACAACTGGCTTAAACAATTCATTAAAACGGATTGGAGTCCAGAACAAACTAGTGAGCTTTTAACCGATTTAGGTCTTGAAGTAGAAGGCCTTACCAGCTTTCAATCTGTAAAAGGTGGACTTGAAGGTATTGTTGTTGGTGAAGTATTAACATGTGTACAACACCCAAATGCTGATAGATTAAAGATAACAACTGTTTCTGTTAGCACAGATGCACCGTTGCAAATTGTTTGTGGTGCACCTAATGTAGCTGTTGGACAAAAAGTACCTGTTGCAACTATTGGCACTACGCTATATACAGAAACTGGAGAAGCATGGACCATTAAAAAAGGTAAGATTCGCGGCGAGGAAAGTCATGGAATGATTTGCGCAGAAGATGAGCTAGGTTTAGGAAAAGGGCATGATGGTATCATGGTCTTGGATGAGAAGTTAAAAACAGGCACCCTATTAGCAGAGGTGTTTAAAATTGAAAATGATCAGGTTTTCGAAATTGGCTTAACACCAAATCGCGCTGACGCTATGAGTCACTATGGTGTAGCTCGCGATCTACGTGCTGGTTTCACGCAAAAAGACATTAATACAGAACTTATTACCCCTTCAGTTAGCGCCTTTCATGTGGACAACCGCTCATTACGTATAGATGTAGACGTTGTTGATAAAAATTTAGCACCACGATATTGCGGTTTAACCATATCTAATATTAAAGTAGCCGATTCTCCTGCTTGGTTACAAAACCGACTTAAGGCCATTGGCCTAACACCTATAAATAATGTGGTTGATGCCACAAATTATGTCCTTCACGAATTAGGACAACCACTTCATGCTTTTGATGCTAATAAAATTACAGGCAATAAAATAATAGTAAAAACCCTACCTAGTGGCACCAAGTTTACTACGCTAGACGGTGTTGAACGTGAACTTCATGAAGAAGATTTAATGATTTGTAATGCTGAAAAACCTATGTGTATTGCTGGTGTTTTTGGCGGAATGGATTCTGGTGTTACTCAAAGTACTACCAGTATCTTTTTAGAAAGCGCATATTTTAATCCTGTAAGTGTTAGAAAAACAGCCAAACGCCATGCGTTAAATACCGATGCATCCTTTCGTTTTGAACGTGGAATAGACCCAAATATTACAGAATACGCTTTAAAACGGGCAGCACTTTTAATTGAAGAACTTACAGATGGTGTGGTTACGAGTGATTTAATTGATTTTTACCCAAATAAAATAGAAGATTTTCAAGTACGCTTAAGCTTTGATAATGCCAAAGATTTAATAGGCGAAGAAATTCCCAAAGACATCATCAAACGCATATTAATGTCTTTAGATATTAGAATTAATAATGTTACAGAAACCGGATTAGGCTTAACGGTTCCTGCCTTCCGTAATGATGTTCAGCGCGAAGCTGATATTATTGAAGAAATTCTGCGTGTATATGGTTATAATAATATTAAAACCACTGAAAAGCTGAATGCATCTATTTCAAATACATCTAAGTTTGAAGATTATAAGCTTCAAAACATTGTTGGAAATCAGTTGGTATCTCAAGGCTTCTTTGAAACCTTAACCAACTCTTTAACAACACCAGATTACATTAAATTAGATTCAGACTTAAAGCCAGAACATCATGTTGAAATGCTGAACCCCTTAAGCGCAGATTTAAGTGTTTTAAGACAGTCTATGTTGTTTTCGGGTCTTGAATCCATTCGCCACAATGTTAACCGTCGTCGTGAAGATTTAAAATTATTTGAATTTGGAAAAACCTATCATAACTTCACTAATAATCGTGAAGAATTCAAACACTTATCAGTTCTAATTACAGGTAATCGGCATGAAAACCGTTGGAATACAGAAACTAAACCAAGTGATTTTTATTATATGAAAGGAACTGTTGAAGCTATTTTAACACGTTTAGGAATTCATAAATTAAAAGCATCTCCAATCCAATCTCAAGTATTTAGCGAAGGCTTAACCCTGTCTTTTGGTAAAACGAAATTAGTTGAATTTGGCTTGGTTAAGAAAGCCATTTTAAAGCATTTTGGTATTTCTCAAACCGTTTTATTTGCGGATTTTAAATGGGACGCCATCATTGAAACCGCTAAATATAATCGGATTTCATTTACTAGTATTTCTAAATACCCAGAAGTACGACGGGATTTTGCGCTATTAATAGATCAATCTGTTAGTTTTGAAAGCATATATAAAATAGCGAAACAAACAGAAAAACAATTACTTAAAGGCGTGAATCTGTTTGATGTATATGAAGGTAAGAATTTACCAGCTGGCAAAAAGAGTTATGCGGTTAGTTTTACCATTCAAGACGAAAGCAAAACGCTTACCGATAAACAAATAGATAAGATTATGAATAAGTTGCAAACTAATTTTGAAAAACAATTAGGAGCAGAGTTGCGTTAAATAGTAAAAACAAATAGGCATAAAAAAACCTCGAATTTAATTCGAGGTTTTTTGTGTTCAATAAGTTAAATATAAATTATATTACTTTAACGTTTACTGCATTCAGTCCTTTTCTTCCTTCTTCTAAATCAAATTCTACTGCATCACCTTCACGAATTTCGTCAATTAATCCAGAAATGTGAACAAAATGTTCTTTGTTTGTGTCATCTTCAACGATAAATCCAAATCCTTTAGAATCGTTGAAGAATTTTACTGTTCCTTTACTCATTGTAATAATTTAAAAATTTTAATATTAAACAAATATAATTATATAAAATGACGTTCTGAACTTTTTAGAACATTTTTTTACAGGTGAAACGTTTAAATTGATGAAATTAGTCGTTTATTTCATTGCTTATTTTAGCCTAAAATCAAATAATAACAAGGTTATTTTGTATCTTTAAGCGTATTAATTTTGAACTTATAATTATGGATTCTGACTATAAAAAAATTTACACTGGTAGCTTTATTATTGCTCAATTGATTGTTGATAAACTAGAAGCTTTAGGCATTTCAGCAATTGTTAAGGATGAAAGTGAATCTGGACGACTAGCTGGTTTTGGAGCTTCTATTTCTGGTTCGCAAGATATATATGTTAATATTGAAGAGTTATCTGAAGCCATCCCTATTGTAGAAAGTGTGACTTCGGAGCTTGAAGCTCATTAGTGAAAAATACATTTAAAATCAAAACAAAAAAAATCTCTAGTTAAACACTAGAGATTTTTTTAATTATACTGTAACTGCGTACATTTTCTGACGCATTTCCTTAATTTTAGGATCCTGCATGTATTCATCAAAAGTAGTATACCTATCAATAACACCATTTGGAGTTAATTCTACCACACGGTTGGCAACAGTTTGGGCAAACTCATGATCGTGAGTTGAAAATAACACAGTACCCTTGAAGTTTTTAAGCGAATTATTAAAGGCTGTAATACTCTCTAAATCCAAATGATTTGTAGGTTCATCCAACATTAGGACGTTAGCACGCATCATCATCATGCGGCTTAACATACAGCGTACCTTTTCACCTCCTGATAAAACATTCGATTTTTTCAAGGCTTCTTCACCGCTAAAAATCATTTTCCCAAGAAAACCACGAATATGTACTTCCTCCCGTTCTTCCTCTGTTTTTGCCCATTGACGTAACCAGTCAACTAAAGATAAATTATTTTCGAAAAACTCACTATTATCAAGTGGCAAATAAGATTGTGTGGTTGTTATACCCCAATCAAAAGTTCCAGCATCTGGTTTTTCTTTATTATTTAAAATTTGATAAAATGCTGTTGTTGCTCTAGAATCTTTAGAATACAATACAACTTTATCGCCTTTATTTAAGTTTAAATCTATATTTTGGAAAAGAACTTCTCCATCTATAGAAGCAGCTAATCCTTGTACATTTAAAATCTGATCACCAGCTTCACGTTCCCGTTCAAAAATAATAGCAGGATAACGACGACTAGTTCTTCTAATTTCAGATATATCTAATTTATCAATCATTTTCTTTCTACTGGTAGCTTGCTTACTTTTTGCTACGTTGGCAGAAAAACGACGAATAAATTCTTCTAATTCTTTCTTTTTCTCTTCAGCTTTTTTGTTTTGTTGGGCATGTTGCCTTGCTGCTAGTTGAGAAGATTCATACCAAAATGTATAATTTCCTGAAAAATGATTTATTTTCCCGAAATCAATATCCGATATATGCGTACAAACTGCGTCTAAAAAGTGCCTATCGTGAGATACAACAATGACACAGTTTTCATAGTTTGCCAAAAAGTTTTCTAGCCAGGAAATGGTTTCATAATCCAGGTCGTTCGTTGGCTCATCCATAATTAACACATCAGGATTTCCAAATAAAGCTTGAGCTAATAATACACGTACTTTTTGTTTACCATCTAAATCTTTCATTAAGGTATAGTGGTGCTCTTCTGAAATTCCTAAATTAGATAACATGGCAGCTGCATCGCTATCTGCGTTCCAACCGTTCATTTCTTCAAACAATACTTGGAGTTCACCAATTTTTTCGGCATTCTCATCGGTATAATCTGCATAAAGAGCATCAATCTCCGTTTTTAACTTATAGAGTGGTTTATTACCTTTTATTACAGTTTCTAAAACGGTATCATCGTCATGTAAGTTATGATCCTGTTCTAAAACTGACATACGCTTACCAGGCTCCAAATGCACATGTCCTGAAGTAGGATCTTGCTTTCCTGATATAATTTTTAAAAATGTAGACTTTCCGGCTCCATTAGCACCTATAATTCCATAGCAATTACCATTATTAAAAGTAGTACTAACTTCATCAAAAAGGACGCGCTTACCAAATTGAACCGATAAATTTGAAACTGATAACATGTATTGTTCTTTAATTTTTGCAAAAGTAAAAAAAAGCATCCATAAGGCGAAACAAATCCCAGTATATTAATATTTAACAACGAATTAACAACATGTCACAAGTACAACTTTTACATTTGTGATTATAAGTCCACTATCTATTTGATTACAAAATTATGAAGGAATTAAAACTTATTTGTGCTTTAATTGTAACGACTCTTGTCTTTTTATCTTGTGAAAAAGATTCTAAAACAGATGAAGGAGCTGCATATTTTGGTGGCGAAGTTGTAAACCCTAAAAATAATTTTGTAATTCTATCCAAATCAGAAAACGTTTTAGATACCATTCGTTTGGATGAAAATAATCGGTTTCTGTACAAAGTTGATCATGTTGAAAAAGGACTCTACACCTTTCGCCTTTGGGCATCTGAAGGTTTGGAATACCAAATGGTATTGTTGGAACCTAATGATAGTTTATTATTTAGATTAAACACATTGGAGTTTGATGAATCTTTAGTTTACACTGGTAATGGTGCCAAAAAAAACAACTACCTAATAGATTTGTTTTTAGATGGCGAGGCTGAAGATAAAACCATATTGGGTTTTAGTCAATTACCACCAGTGGAATTTGAGCGTCTTTTGGACTCTATTAGAAACCACAAGTTAATGAGGTTAAAACAGTTTAATAGTAAAAACCCGTCTTCAGACACTTTCAACAATTTAGTAAAAGGCAATATTAATTATGATTATTACTTAAGCAAAGAAGTATATCCATTTGTAAATTATGGAAATACTGAACGCGCTAACTTTAATGACCTTCCTGATGATTTTTATGACTACAGAAAAGATATTGACTATAATTACTGTGAATTAATGGATTATTTTCCATATTATTCCTTTTTAAAACATCATTTTGAAAATTTAGCCCTTTCCGAACATTTTAAAAAATCCGACGATAGCGTTTTTGATTTAAAGTCTTTAAACTACAACCTAATAAAGTTGAATTTAATTGACAGCTTAATGGTTAATGACTCTATTAAAAATTCATTATTAGTTCAAACTGCTGTTGAGTTTATCAGTAATAGTAAGAATACAGATGATTATGATTTAGTATTACAATCTTACACCGCAAAAAACACCAATAAGAAAAACCATCAATACGTTACCAATATGGTAAATTCTTTAAAAGGGTTGAAAGCAGGACAACGCCTGCCAGAAATTACAGTTTTAAACTACAATAATAACGAGTTATCTTTAAATAAGATTATTAATAAACCAACTGTTGTTTATTTCTGGTCTTCAGCCTATCGGTCGCATAATGATAGCCATAGAAAAGCAACAGAATTAAAAATTAAGTATCCAGAAGTCGATTTTATAGCTATAAACGCAAATGCTAAAAATGTAACGAATTGGAAAAAACAATTATCTCAATTTAATTACTCCAAACATGACGAGTTTATGTTTAAAGAACCCGAAATAGCTAAACATAAATTAGCTATTTCACCAATAAATAAAGTGATGATTATTGATCAGGATGGTAAAATTGTTAATGCACATACCAATATGTTCTCTATTATGTTTGAAGAAGAGTTATTAGGACTACTTAATAAATAACATACAAATAAAACCCATAAAAAAGCCTTAACGTAACTGTTAAGGCTTTCTTTATTTTTTAGATCTTTGAAATTAGTTTCCTTTTTTAAAATCTTCTAGAAATTTGGCTAACCCAATATCGGTTAATGGATGTTTTAATAAGCCTTCAATAGCACTCAATGGCCCAGTCATAACATCAGCTCCTAATTTAGCACAATCAATAACATGCATGGTATGACGAACAGAAGCTGCTAAAATTTCTGTTTCAAACATATAGTTATCATAGATATGGCGAATTTCAGAAATCAGATTTAGTCCATCTGTAGAAATATCGTCTAGACGACCAATAAATGGCGATACATAAGTGGCTCCAGCTTTAGCTGCTAAAAGTGCTTGACCTGCTGAAAACACTAAAGTCACATTAGTCTTTATCCCCTTATCTGAAAAATATTTACATGCCTTAACACCATCTTTAATCATTGGTAATTTCACGACAATCTGCTCATGTAGTTCTGCTAGTGCTTCGCCTTCACGAATCATACCTTCAAAATCTGTTGCAATAACTTCTGCACTTACATCACCATCTACAATGTTGCAAATGTCCACATAATGCTTCATAATATTGTCATGTCCTGTAATGCCTTCTTTAGCCATTAATGATGGATTTGTAGTAACACCATCTAAAACACCTAAATCCTGTGCTTCACGAATCTGATCTAAATTGGCTGTATCAATAAAAAATTTCATAAGTAATTGTTTGTCTATTCTGCTTAAGCAGACATATTAATAGTTTGTTGTAAGTAGTTCCTTAATTTGCGATTACAAAATTACAATTTATAATGATTCATGAGGAGTTTTTCATAAACTTTATCTGGTAAAATTCGCTTTAAAACAATGGAAAACTTCTGCATAAATTCCCCAACTTTATAATGCACTTTAGGGTTGGCAGTATTGATAATTTTATGAATAGCTTTTGCCATTTCTAAAGGATCTTTTCCTGCGTCTACATGCGAATCCATTAACTTTAAAGTGCTACCATAGGGTCCCTTATATGGCGAACCATCTAATACTGGCGCATGGTAACGACCCGATGCTATATTGGTTGCAAAATCGCCTGGAGCAACATTTGTCATATGAATATTAAAAGCCTTGACCTCCATACGAAAAGCTTCCGTAACCAATTCCAAAGCCCCTTTACTTGCTGAATAGATACCACGATAAGGCAGTCCCATATAACCAGCTATGGATGTAACATTAATAATTAAACCAGATTTCTGCTTACGCATCTGTGGCAAAACTGCTTTAATGACATTTATTGGTCCAAAAAAATTAGTTTCAAAATTGCTCTTAATTTCTTGTTCTGGAATTTCTTCAATGGGTCCTGTAATTCCAACACCTGCATTGTTTATAACCACATCTAACCTACCCGTTTTAACAATAACTGTTTTAATAGCTTCAGTAATGGTTTCTGGTTTGGTAACATCCAGTCTTACAATTGGGAAATTACTTGAAGCGTGTTTTTCTGGTGAACGACTTGTACCAAACACCATAAATCCTTGGAGTGTTAAATAATCACCTACTGATTTTCCAATTCCAGATGAACCACCAGTAATTAAGACAACTTTAGACATATATATTCTAACTATAATTTAATGACCGTAAAATTAAGAATGTATTGTGTAAAAAGTCTATAAAATGAAAAAGATTTGTAAACTAACAGCTTACAAATCTTATTTATAAATGAATCCCTTCTTAATTTTGAAAGGAAAAAGTAAAGGCACAAAAAAAGGCAAGCTACCTACATCACACCGCTACGACCGTCTACCTTTGCTGCGTTCCCGCCCTGGAGGATTCAACAGGAGCTGGTTGTGTAGGACTTGCCCGCGGCAAAGATACAATCTTTTAAATTTTTCACAATGATTTTTTAAACTGAATTTTAATAAATATCTTGCTACAAATAATTAACTAATCATGAAGCTTTATAAGTCTCTTACTATCATAATTTTATGCCTTACTTTAACATCTTGTGGCACCAATATTAATGAAGAAAAAAAAGATATTTCAATCAAAACAAATGCGTCAAATGATGCTTTTACACTTGGTAAAGACTTGAAATTATCCATTTCAAATCCTAAAAACCATAAAATTGGCTCCGTAAGTTATACGTTGGACGGAAAAGATATCCAATCATCGGAGACACTTAACAACATGAAACTAGGGATACATGAATTAGTGGCTTCTTTCAGTTTGAATGGTGAAAGCACGAGCATTTCTAAAAGTATTACCATTTTAAATAATCAAACACCTAAAATTTACACCTATACTATTATTAACGAATATCCACATGACCAAACGTCCTACACACAAGGGTTGGAATTTCATAATGGCGAATTATATGAAGGTACTGGACAATATGGTGGCTCCAAGCTTCGAAAAGTAGACTATAAAACTGGTGAAGTTTTAAAAAACATCAATTTATCAAACGAATATTTTGGCGAAGGTATTACCATACTTAATGATAAAATATATCAACTTACGTGGAAAAAAGGCACAGGCTTTGTTTACGACGTGAATACCTTTGAAAAAACAGGCAGTTTTAAATATGGTGAAAGTTTAGAAGGCTGGGGAATTTGTAACGATGGCTCTAAATTATATAAGAGTGATGGCACCGAAAAAATTTGGACGCTTAATCCAGAAACTTTAGCCGAGGAAGGTTACATTCAAGCTTACCATAACAAAGGAAAAGTAGTAGAGTTAAACGAATTAGAATGGGTAAATGGCAAAATATATGCAAACCGCTGGAACAAAAATGGTGTTGCAATAATTAACCCTAAAAATGGCGCTGTAGAAGGTGTGATAGATTTTACACCACTTCATAATATGGTAACCAAACACCCGAAATTAGATGTATTAAATGGAATTGCCTACAATCCAGACACCAAGACCATTTTTGTAACGGGAAAATATTGGGATAAACTCTTTGAGGTTGAAATAACTGAAAAGTAATTTGAAATTTGTCCATTAAACGTTTCAGGTTTGCCTTATGCTACAATGGATGCATTAGCTTTGCCAGGAAAACAACATAAAACTATGCAAATTTTTGAAACTAAAATTATAGTCACTTCAGACGATATTGACAATTTAAATCACGTTAATAACGTACGGTATGTGCAATGGGTTGAAGATATTGCTAAAATGCATTGGTTTACAAAAGCACCTAGTTCCATAACAGATCATTATTTATGGATAATGTTATCGCACCATATTACCTATAAAAAACCAGCGTTTTTACAGGATGAAATCACACTAAAAACTTACGTTCCAAACTCTGAAGGCGTAACATGCACACGTGTTGTTGAAATATTAAATAACGACATATTATTAGCAAAATCTGAAACTACATGGTGTTTTATGGATAGCAACCGTATGCGGCCTACAAGGATAACGGATGAAGTAAAAAACATATTTCTCTAATTTTTATAGTTTTCATACGAAATCATCAATACAAAAGTTATATTTTTGAACAAATTGATATCATCTTATGAAGCGTATTATTTACTTTCTTTTTTGCCTTGGCTTTCTAATGCTTTGGAGCTCTTGTCGTAAAGATTTGGAATTTTCTCGAAGCACTGGTAATTTAGAATTCTCTAAAGACACTGTTTATTTAGACACCGTTTTTACAAACATTGGCTCTAGCACATACAATTTAAAAGTCTACAACCGCAGTAATGAAGATATTAGTATCCCAAGTATTACACTGGCAGCTGGTATCAATTCTGAATACCGACTAAACGTAGATGGTATGTCTGGAAACTCATTTGAAAATGTTGAAATTCTTGCTAAAGATAGTATGTTCGTTTTTATCGAAACCACAATAGACATTAACAACTTACCAAATTCGGGTGAGTTTTTATATACTGATAAAATTGTATTCGATTCTGGAGCTAATATGCAAGATGTGGATTTAGTAACCTTGGTTAAAGATGCCGTATTTATTTATCCAAACCGCGATAATAGTACTGGGATTATAGAAACACTCACCTTAAACGTTGGGGGAGAAATAATAGAAACAGATATCCAAGGACGTTATTTAATGCCTGATGAACACACATTTACAAACGAAAAACCATACGTTATTTATGGCTATGCAGCCGTTCCTAATGGGGAAACACTAACAATAAATGCGGGAGCACGTGTTCATTTCCACGCTAACTCTGGGTTATTGGTTTCGGAAGGCGCCTCACTTAATGTGAATGGTGCTTTAAGTTTGGACCAAGACCTACTGGAAAACGAAGTCATTTTTGAAGGCGACCGATTAGAACCAGGATTTAGCGATGTTCCTGGGCAATGGGGAACGATTTGGTTATTTCAAGGAAGCGTAAACAATAACATTAACTATGCAACTATTAAAAATGCAGGAGTTGGTATTTTAAGTGATAGTAATCCCAATGATCCAACAGCGAAATTAACCATAACCAATTCCCAAATTTATAACAGTAGTAATTTCGGAATTTTAGGAAGAAACACCTCCATTGCAGCAGAAAACGTTGTCATTAATAATTCAGGTCAATCCTCATTTGCAGGAACCGAAGGTGGCAGCTACAATTTTACGCATTGTACCATTGCTAATTACTGGAACAATAGTTTCAGACAGTTCCCTTCCCTACTCCTTAATAATTTTCGCGAAACAGAAGATGCTATTTTGTTATTCGATTTGACTGAAGCTAACTTCAACAATTGCATTATTTACGGTAACGATAATCCAGAATTTATTTTAGATGAAGTTGCGGACCCTGGAAACATGTTCAATTTTAAATTCACTAATTCGCTGGTACGCTTCCAAGATCCGAATAATAATTTTTCAGATGATAATTATGATTTTGATAATGTAACTCATTATGAAAACATGCGCTTTAATAATGATCCGGATTTTAAAAACCCAAACAATAATGAAATGATTATTGGTAATAATTCTGGAGCTATTAACATTGGTGTGAATCCATTTTCAAACAATGTGCCTCTAGATATTTTAAATGTAAGTAGAACAGCTACTCCAGATGCAGGTGCTTATCAACATACCGAGTTTTAATAGCTAAAGTTAACAAAACGTTTTATTCACATATTCAGAATTCAGAAGAAAACTACTATATAGATTCTTCATCACGTTCTAAACAGCAAAAAACATCAAAAAAAAACCTGCTTAAATCAACAAGCAGGTTTTTTATTTTTATAATATAAATTGTCTTAAACAAATAGCGGTAAGTCGCTCATCATGGCATTTACTTTGTCGCCAATAGCTTCTAGTTTTGCTTCGTCTTCATAATTCATGATCACCTCATCAACCAAGGCAACAATAGCATCCATATCAGCTTCTTTTAAACCACGAGTAGTAATAGCTGGAGTTCCAATTCGGATTCCAGACGTTACAAATGGACTTTTATCATCAAATGGCACCATGTTTTTATTAACCGTAATATCCGCTTTAACAAGTGCTTGTTCAGCATCTTTTCCTGTAATATTTTTATTACGTAAATCAATTAACATCATATGGTTATCGGTTCCACCAGAAATAATATGGTAATCACGCTCTACAAAAGCTTTTGCCATAGCAGCTGCATTTTTCTTCACTTGTAACATATAATGCATAAACTCATCCGTTAAAGCTTCACCAAAGGCAATAGCTTTAGCTGCAATAATATGTTCTAATGGTCCACCTTGATTTCCTGGAAACACACCAGAATCTAGTAACGAAGACATTTTACGCAGATTGCCATTTTTCAATTTTAAACCAAAGGGATTATCAAAATCTTGACCCATCATAATCATTCCTCCACGAGGACCACGTAAGGTTTTATGGGTGGTAGTGGTAACAATATGACAATGCGGTAAAGGATCATTAAGAATTCCTTTTGCAATTAATCCTGCAGGATGTGAAATATCTCCTAATAATAGAGCACCAACACTATCTGCAATTTCGCGAAAACGTTTAAAATCCATATCACGAGAATAAGCAGAAGCTCCACAAATAATCATTTTAGGTTTTTCGCGTTCTGCAACTTCTGCCACATGATCATAATCTATTAGACCCGTTTCTTTTTTAACACCATAAAAAACAGGATTGTATAGTTTTCCAGAAAAATTAACAGGCGATCCATGTGTTAAATGACCTCCATGGGATAAATCGAAACCTAAAATAGTATCACCAGGTTTCAAACAGGCTGCAAAAACAGCTGTATTAGCCTGACTTCCTGAGTGCGGCTGCACATTAACGTAAGCAGCACCAAATAACGTTTTGGCTCTATCTATAGCTAATTGCTCTACTTCATCTACTACTTCGCAACCACCATAATAGCGCTTGCCTGGATAGCCTTCAGCATATTTATTAGTTAAAACAGAACCTGCAGCTTCCATAACTTGATCGCTTACAAAATTTTCTGATGCTATAAGTTCTATTCCGTGAAGCTGTCTCTGTTTTTCGGCTTCAATTAATTCAAAAATCTGTTCGTCGCGTTGCATAAATTTTGGTTATTGTTAAATAGAATTCAAAAATAAGAAATACATTAGTTTAATTCATCAAAAAACATATATTTACTTGACTGATATAATTTTTTTTAAAGGATTAAGGAATGCTATATTTTACACCTTAAATTAGTATAAATAGGAAAAGTTATGTAGGTTTGAGTAGAATTTTTACAAACACAAAACCACAATTAGTTATGCCACTTACAGCTAACAATCCAGACAGAAAATCCTGGTTACACGTCGATAAAAACTCCGATTTCCCAATTCAAAACATTCCCTTTGGTGTGTTTTTAACTCGTGATGATATTATTACCATCGGTACACGAATTGGAGATACCGCAATAGATTTAGGTGCTTTACACCAGTTAGGATATTTTGAAGGTATTCCACTAACAGATGATATCTTCCTACAAGATACGCTAAATGATTTTATAGCAGACGGTAGAAAAACATGGCGTGCCGTTAGAAATAGGATAGCCAAAATATTCGATGCTGAAAACAATGAATTAAAAGACAACAAAAAACATAAAGAAATAGTTTTGTTTCGTTTGGATGAAATTGAAATGCAATTACCAGTTCAAATTGGTGATTATACTGATTTTTATTCAAGTATAGAACACGCAACGAATGTAGGTACCATGTTCCGTGATCCTGAAAATGCATTAATGCCAAACTGGCTTCATATTCCAGTTGGATACCATGGTAGAAGTTCTTCAATAATTCCGTCGGGAATTCCAATACACAGACCTCAAGGACAAACTTTACCAGCTGGAAGTGACACACCTGTATTTGGCCCGAGTAAATTGGTAGATTTTGAACTAGAAATGGCTTTTATTACAACCGATGCAAATGACCTAGGCGAACCAATTCCTATTAATGAAGCCGAAGAATACATATTCGGATTGGTTTTATTTAATGACTGGTCGGCTCGCGACATACAAAAGTGGGAATATGTTCCTTTAGGCCCTTTTTTAGCTAAAAGTTTTGCATCGTCTATTTCACCTTGGATAGTAACTTTAGATGCTTTAGAACCTTTTAGAGTAGAAAGCCCAAAGCCTATAAAACCACAATTACCGTATTTACAATATAAAGGAAAAAAGAGCTACGACATTAAATTGGAGGTTGCTATAAAACCGAAATCGGCTAAAGAAACCATAGTTAGCAAGTCTAACTTTAAATATATGTATTGGAATATGTCGCAACAACTTGCGCACCACACCGTTAATGGTTGCCCAGTAAATTCTGGCGATATGATGGGTAGTGGTACCATATCAGGACCAACACCGGATTCCTTTGGCTCCATGCTAGAATTGAGTTGGCGAGGTGAAAAACCTGTTAAATTAAAAGATGGTAGCGAACGTAAATTTATTAATGACCATGATACCGTTATTATGCGCGGATATTGTGAAAAAGATGGCACACGAATTGGTTTTGGTGAAGTTTCAACAGAACTGCTCCCTATTTATACCCCTAAAAACAATAAATAAACCACCGATAATAAAAAATAATAAAAAGTCCACAAATTACAATCTGTGGGCTTTTTTTTATAAATCAGTTAACTGTCTTGATTTAGACTACCCTATACCTACAATACCAATACAAAATCTAACTAAATCTTAAACGTATGGGTTTAAATCCAAACTATTAATAGCTCCATGACTTGCATGAGCTACTGCAACACCATTTTTAATAATTAATAATTGTGGAGATTCATGAAGCACCTGAAACTTATAACCTGTTTCTTGACTTACATCACGATAATTTAATAAGTCTAAATAATATAAATCCACGTTTAAATCTACATTAAATGCATCAACAAATTGGTTCATTACCATTTTACTAATCCCACAACGTGTAGAGTGTTTAAATATAACTTGTGTTTTAGTATTCGACTTTGTGGCAATATTATCTAATTGAGACATACTTGTTAAAGCCTTCCATGGCAATATCTTCTCCTCTTTAGGTTCATTTGAACCTCCAAATAACTTATTAATAAAACTCATTTATTCTTTTTCTATAATTGTATTGTAAAAGATAAGTCGAACTAATTTAAAAATCTTACAAACTGACTAAAAGTCACGCTATAACTCAAGTAAACAGACATTTTGTCGCTAAATTCATACTGGTAAGATTATTGACTTTAAGCTAATAAACACAACTAAAATCATTAAAAAAACTTAAAAACACATCCCTAAAACGGGATTATATACAATTATGAATTTAAACAATTTTACAATAAAATCGCAAGAAGCCATACAGCAAGCGCAGCAGCTAGCACAAGGCTTTGGACATCAACAAATTGAAAACGAACATATTTTTAAAGCACTTTTCAATATCGATGAAAACGTTTTGCCATTTGTTTTAAAAAAATTAAATGTTAACGTTTCCTTATTACAACAAGCTTTAGATAAACAATTAGAAAGTTTTTCTAAAGTATCTGGCGGTGAGATTATGTTATCTCGTGAGGCTGGAAAAACGTTGAATGAAGCGTCAATAATAGCAAAAAAAATGACCGATGATTATGTATCTATCGAACATTTAATTTTAGCTATTTTTAAATCGACTAGCAAAATTGCACAAATGCTAAAAGATCAAGGTGTAACTGAAAACCATTTAAAAGCCGCTATTGAAGAATTGCGCCAAGGTGATCGTGTTACATCTCAAAGTCAAGAGGAAACCTATAACTCATTGAATAAATACGCCAAAAACTTAAACCAATTAGCTAAAGATGGCAAATTAGATCCCGTTATTGGTCGCGATGAAGAAATACGACGCATTCTTCAAATTTTATCCCGAAGAACCAAAAACAATCCAATTTTAGTAGGTGAACCAGGAACTGGAAAAACCGCTATTGCAGAAGGTTTAGCGCATAGAATTGTAGATGGTGATATTCCTGAAAATTTAGTCGATAAGCAAATTTTTGCTTTAGATATGGGAGCTCTTATTGCTGGAGCTAAATACAAAGGTGAATTTGAAGAACGCCTAAAAGCTGTTATAAAAGAAGTAACTACTAGCGAAGGCGATATTGTACTTTTTATCGACGAAATCCATACTCTTGTTGGTGCTGGTGGTGGTCAAGGCGCTATGGATGCTGCCAATATCTTGAAACCAGCTTTAGCTCGAGGTGAACTACGCGCTATAGGAGCCACAACTTTGGATGAATATCAAAAATACTTTGAGAAAGACAAGGCATTAGAACGTCGTTTTCAAAAAGTCATGGTTGATGAGCCAGATACTGAAAGCGCCATTTCTATTTTACGTGGCATTAAAGAAAAGTACGAAACACACCATAAAGTTCGTATAAAAGATGAAGCCATTATTGGAGCCGTAGAGTTATCAGAACGCTATATAACTAACCGCTTTTTACCAGACAAAGCTATTGACCTTATGGACGAGGCCGCTTCAAAATTACGAATGGAAATCAATTCCAAACCTGAAGAGCTAGATGTATTGGATAGAAAAGTCATGCAATTGGAAATTGAAATAGAAGCCATAAAGCGTGAAAAAGATGAAACAAAATTAAAAACGCTGCGTTCTGATTTAGCAAATTTAAAAGAAGAACGCAACGAGCTAAATGCGAAGTGGAAAAGCGAAAAAGACGTGGTTGATAATATTCAAACCGCTAAATCAAATATTGAGGAATTTAAGCTTGAAGCTGAACGCGCAGAACGCGATGGCGACTACGGTAAAGTAGCGGAAATTCGTTATGGAAAAATAAAAGAAGCTCAAGAACGTTTGGAAACCCTTCAAAAGGAATTGCAGACCAATCAGAGTGAAAACTCATTAATAAAAGAAGAAGTAACATATGACGATGTTGCCGAGGTAGTAGCTAAATGGACAGGAATTCCAGTAACTAAAATGCTGCAAAGTGAACGCGAAAAGCTTTTAAAATTAGAAAGTGAATTACACAAACGTGTTGTAGGCCAAGAAGAAGCCATTGTTGCTGTTAGCGATGCCGTAAGACGTTCTCGTGCTGGTTTACAAAATCCACAAAAACCAATAGGTACGTTCTTATTTTTAGGAACAACAGGTGTTGGCAAAACGGAATTAGCAAAAGCATTGGCCGAGTATTTATTTGATGATGAAGCAGCTATGACCCGAATTGATATGAGCGAATACCAAGAACGACATGCAGTTAGCCGATTGGTTGGTGCACCTCCAGGATATGTTGGTTACGATGAAGGTGGCCAATTAACGGAAGCCGTAAGACGTAAACCATATTCCGTAGTATTGTTAGATGAAATTGAAAAAGCGCATCCAGATACCTTTAACATATTATTACAGGTTTTAGATGAAGGACATTTAACAGACAACAAAGGTCGCTTGGCAGATTTTAAAAATACCATCATTATTATGACATCTAATATGGGTAGCCAAATAATTCAAGATAAATTTGAAGCAACCAAAGATGTAGACTCTGCAATGGAAATGGCAAAAATTGAGGTTCTTGGTTTGCTAAAACAATCTGTAAGACCTGAATTTTTAAACCGTATTGATGATACAATTATGTTCACGCCATTAACACAGGATAACATCACTGAAATTGTAGGGTTACAACTAAAAGGTATTACTAAAATGATTGGAAAACAAGGCATCACGTTTGACGCAACTCCAGAAGCTGTAGAATACCTAGCCAAAAAAGGATATAACCCTGAATATGGCGCAAGACCAGTAAAACGGGTTATTCAGAAAGAAGTTCTAAATGAATTAAGTAAAGAAATATTATCTGGAACCGTTTCAACAGACAGCATTATTTTATTAGATGCTTTTGATGACAAATTAGTCTTTAGGAATCAAGGCGATTTAGTCTCGGAAGAATATTAAAGTTTCGTTAAAACAAAAATAAAACTTGAACTAAAACGTTTTCATGAATAAGTTGGTTAGTTAGTTTGAAAAAGCAACGTAAATCTTTATAGATGCACGTTGCTTTTTTGTTTGTAAAACTCTTACTTAACCACCAAACGTTTCGTTTCTATTTTTTTACCATCTACATATAGTGTGTAATAATATATAGCAGATTGCAACTGTGCCTTTTGAATAGATATAGTACCAGATTTTCCAAATTGGGTGATTGGAGCTGATGAGATAATTTGCCCTAAAGATGAAGTTAAAACAATTTTTGCTGTTTGGTATTTTGAAGGAATAAAATAGGAAATTTCAGATTGCGTGTTAAAGGGGTTTGGGACATTTTGCCCAAGTTGAATACCTATTTCACCTGTTTCTATTTCAGGAATCTGAAGGGTTTCACAGGCACAATCTTCAAGAGCCGTCATTCTAGCTAGCAAATCGTCTATTTGTGCTTGCTGCGCTACATTTTCGGCTTGCAAACTTGTTAACAAAGGAGCCAAATCAACATCTACAGATGTACCATTTTCAATGGCAACCGTTAAGGTTGTACCACTTAATGTTGCTGACGCCATGTTTTGACTATCACTTCCTGGTAGCACCCAAGCAGAACCATCCCAAGTATAGGTAGCATTATCTTCCGTATCATAAACCATCATACCTGCCACAGCACCACCTGATAAAGTTGCTCTATCAGCGTTTGTTAACCTATTCAATATTAAACCTTTATTGGTAGCACCCAAATCTAAAGAAGCATTTCCGTTTGGTGCAGCATTGTTAACACCCAATGCGCCTGTTTCTGCAATAAAAATGACATTATTCGGTGCACCAGGTTTTATTTTGAATGGCAGAGTACTTCCTCCTGTTACATCTCTAATAAAGAAATTAGTTTCATTTCCTGCTACATCCCAAGTTTGCGATGTCCAGCCAGAAGCACCATTTTGTTCCAAACGTAAAGCAGGAGAATCTCCATCTGTTATATGCAGTTCTACAAGAGGAGCATTCGTACCTAAACCAACATTTCCTCCTGTTCCGCTAACAAATAAGGCATCATTTCCTGCACCTGCCATAATTTTAAATGGACTTGTATTGGCTGTAACATCCGTTACGCCAAAATAATTAGCACCTCCATTTCCTGTATCATTAATAGTAATTTCCCAATCGTTTGCGGGAAATGTTCCAGAAGAACTCGTATCATCAAAAGCAATGCGTAAATTATTTTCCATTAAACGAATGGTATGAAAGCCAAAAGAAGGCGCATCAGGACAGTCCATACCGATGCAGCCACTTCCCTTAACCATAAGGTCTTCATTAACGATTAGTTGATTTACAGGAAAATCGGTGTCAGAAATTTGAGCTTGAAGGCTAACACTTAAAAATAGCATAGCAAGCAGGTAATAGGTTTTTACATGTTTCATAAATATAAAGTATTAATTAATAGCAGCTTCAATATACGTTTTAATAATTGGAATGGCTTAAAATGCATTAAAAAACAGAAAAAAACACTACAACAATAAACTGTTTTATAAATAAAAAACTATTTTTAACCTTGAATAGATTTATCGCAATATGGGCATGTTTCATTATTACAGTTTACCTCGTGCTGAACTTTTTGTCTTTGACGAGTTTTTGGTTTGCCAAATACGCGAAGGCATGGAAATTCATCCCGAGCACAACATAAAATTAAATGAAATTATACAGAAGCATTTTACCGGCAAAAACATTGTATATGTTTCAAATCGTATTAACTCCTATTCAGTTGATCCGCTGACTTATGTAGAAACAGAAAAAATTCCAAATTTAGTAGCCATTGCCATGATTCCGGACACTCCTATTATGAAACAAAACGCCGAATACGAGCGTAATTTTTTTGATAAACCCTATGAGATTTTTGATACCTTAAGTGAAGCGATTCAATGGGTTCATAAAATAATAAAACAGGAAACTAAATAAATAAAAAAAACCGCACTAAAGCGGTTTTTTTCATCTTACCATTTTGTTTATTTAAAATTTTCTGCCAATACCTAAACCAACTACAAGTGGATTAATATCTACCTCAACTGGTAAAACACCCACACCTGTGTTTACTTCTACATCTGTAGATATAAGTAATTGTTTAATGTCTAAATTTAAAAACCATTTATCATTAAAGCTATAATCTACACCTGCTTGAAACGAGAATCCAAACGTATTATCATAGTCCATTCCTACAACATCACCTTCATCAATGCCATAAAAAATAGTATAATTAATACCAGCACCTAAATAAGGTTTAAAATCTCCTAAATAAAAATGATACTGTAAATTTAATGTTGGTGGCAATAACCACGCATAACCTAAATCAGGACCATTTTCTACTTCAACGTCATGTTTAGTTGTTGCTAAAATTAATTCGGCAGCAATATTTTTAGTAAAGAAATAGGTAAAGTCTAACTCCGGAACAAAGGTTGTAGAAATGTCTACTTCCGCACCAGGTAAATTATCTCCAGGTTGAGGAACTACGGCAATAACTCGAAAACGCGCTTGCCATTTACTATAATCATCTGATGATGTTTGTTCGTCCTGGCCTTGAGCATTAAATACAACTACAAACAGTAATAATGCGCTAAAAATTATTTTTCTCATGATTTATAAGTTTTAAATTATACTTCAAAAGTAAATTCAAAAAAACCTTTAAATACTGATAAAAATCATAGATGAAAAAGACCTGTTGTAAAAACCTATCAGTCAACATAATAAATTAATAAAAAAAGTTAATGGGCTGGTTTCATTTAAAAATCTCCTAAAATTTTAATAAAGTTTTAGGGATTGAGGTAAAAAGATACGCAGTTAATCGTATTTTTACCGCACCTTAACCTATTTTTTTATCATTATGAATATTAATAACTACATAGACCACACGCTCCTTAAACCAAGTGCTACCCAAAAAGAAATTAAAACACTTTGTGATGAAGCCAAAGAACATCGCTTTTACAGCGTTTGTGTCAACGGATTTTATGTGCCTTTAGCCAAAGAACTTTTAACAAATTCCAATGTAAAAGTATGTGCTGTTGTAGGCTTTCCATTAGGAGCCATGACCACAGAAGCTAAAGTTTTTGAAGCACAGAAAGCCCTAGAAGATGGTGCCGATGAAATTGACATGGTTATCAATATTGGTATGTTAAAAAGCAAAAATTACGTAAATGTTTACACAGATATTCGAGATGTAAAGGTAGCTATTGGAGCTAAAACCCTTAAAGTTATTCTAGAAATTAGCGAGCTTTCTAAAAATGAAATCATTAAAGCCTGTCAAATTTGCCTAGATGCTAAAGCCGATTTTATAAAAACCTCCACTGGTTTCTCCAAAGGTGGTGCCACATTGACTGCTGTTAAAATGATAAAAAAAACGGTTAAAGATGGAGCAAAAATAAAAGCATCAGGAGGAATACGTAATTTGGAAACCGTTAGAAAATATATAGAAGCTGGTGTAGATAGAATAGGCGCATCGGCAGGTGTTTCTATCATGGAGGAATTAGCAAAAAAAGAACAAAAAAAATAACCACATTATGAGTGTACATATTGAAGCTAAAAAAGGTGATATAGCAGAAACTATTTTGTTACCTGGTGATCCCCTCCGCGCCAAATGGATTGCCGAAACTTTTTTAGATAATCCTAAATGCTTCAATAAAGTTCGTAATATGTTTGGATATACTGGAACTTTCAATGGAAAACCCATATCAGTAATGGGTACTGGAATGGGTGTTCCAAGCATTTCTATTTATGCCCATGAACTTATTAATGAGTTTGGCGTAAAAAACTTAATCCGTGTTGGGAGTGCTGGCTCCTATCAAAAACACGTAAAAGTTAGGGACATCGTTTTAGCTATGGCTGCATCTTCTAATTCTGGAGTTAATGAATTACGCTTTGGCGGTGCAGATTATGCTCCTACAGCCGATTTTAATTTATTTCAAAAAGCAGTTGACATTGCAAAAAACAAAAACATCCCTCTTAAAGCGGGTAACGTTTTTACATCTGATGAATTTTATGCCGATAACTTTGAGTCCTATAAAAAATGGTCAAAGTTTGGTGTGCTTTGTGTTGAAATGGAAACCGCAGGATTGTATACTATAGCAGCTAAACATAACGTAAATGCCTTGACAATTTTAACCATTTCCGACTCGTTAGTTACTGGTGAGCGCACCACAAGTCAGGAACGTGAAACCACGTTTAAAGACATGATTTCAATTGCTTTAGAATTGGCGTAACCAAAATTAGAATATCTTATGAGGTTTTTTCTACCACTTGTTTTTAGTGCATTTTTATTAGTATCAAGTTGTACTAATAAATCTGACGATACAACGCTAACCACGCTTTATTTTATTCGTCACGCAGAAAAAGACAGAAGTAATCCTGAAAATAAAAATCCGCATTTAACTACAACTGGGCTAAATAGAGCGCAATACTGGTCGGAAATTTTTAAAAACGTAAAATTTGATGCCATCTATTCAACAGATTACAACAGAACTATTGAAACCGCAAAACCTACTGCTAACAGTAATAATTTAACCATTCAGATTTATGATGCCATTCAATTAGATACTAGAAATATTCTAGAAAATAACAAAGGAAACAATGTCCTCATTGTTGGACACAGTGATACGACGCCCAAATTTGTAAATAAGTTTCTAGGAACTGAAAGCTATCTGGATATTGATGATAGCAATAATGGCAACTTGTATATTTTAACAATTACAGATACTATGGTTACGGATTTACTTTTAACGGTGAACCCTCAACAATAGTTTCCAATTTTATTTTAGAAAGTAATTTCAACTGTTGTTTTTCAAACAAATCATCTAAATCTTCCACTGAAATCCCTTCGGCTTCTGGCTTATAATTATTGTAATCCACAAAACGTAAACCTAAAACATAACGTTCGTTAAAAGCTTCACGAAAACGAAATCCAACACCATCCTCTTCTTCATAAGAATAAGCTAAATAATCCACTTTAAAAGTTTCAGTTTGTATCCAATAAACGAATTCGTCTTCAAAATCTTCACCACCACCTTCTTTTTCAAAAGTGACTTTAATTTTATAATATGGCACGTCATTTACTGTAACCTTTCCTATTAATTGCTTATTTACTGCAGCATCATTTAAACCATAAGGTAATATGGCAAAATAATGAACTGAATTTACGGAAGCACTTAATTTAGCCGCAGTAGAATCTGCTAGGTTTACACGTTTTTTATTAATGTACCGTTCAAAACCGCTATTACTTATGTAATCTTGAATAAAACCAACAGAATCCTGATTAAACTCCCTAACTAAAGAATAATAACCATTATAACGAGCGGCATGATATTGTTTGTCTCTAAACTGAAAAGAATAGGACGTTGTATCAAATTTATCACCTCCAGCCACTTCAATAGCGTTATTTACAATATCATCAGCAGACAAATTTTTATTACTTGTTTGGCAACTAGCTAATAGAATAGTTATAAGAAGAATGGGCAGGTATTTCATATTCATTAAATTTCTAAATTCTGTCGTAAATCTAATGAATACTTACAGCTTATATTCGAAAAACAATCATAATTTATTTACCTTTGAATTCTATGCAAAACACCATAAACATAAAGAATAAAAAGGCTAAATTTCAATATGAAATTTTAGATAAATATACGGCTGGAATTGTACTATCTGGAACCGAAATAAAATCAATTAGGGCGAGTAAGGCTTCTATTGCAGAAAGCTTCTGCGAATTCAATGAGGACGGCGAACTGTTTGTTGTTAACATGACCGTTGAGGAGTATTTATACGGCACATATTATAACCACAAACCCAAAGCAGAGCGTAAGTTATTATTAAATAAACGTGAACTGAAAAAGTTAGAAAAAGAGGTTAGAAACACAGGTTTAACCATAATTCCTTTACGTTTATTTATTAATGATAAAGGGTATGCCAAATTAGTGATTGCTTTAGCTAGAGGGAAAAAATTATTTGATAAGCGCGAAACCATTAAGGATCGTGACAACAAAAAAAGATTAGACCGTATTAAAAAAAGTTTTTAAAATATGCTTAATAAAAAAATCCTATTTGTTTTAGCTCTTTGCCTAACTATTTCGCAAATACAAGCACAGCTTTTGTTGGATCCTAGTTCTAGAAAAGTAGGAAGTGTAGATGCCATTATCAATGAATTGTATAGCGTTACTTCCGGCAAAAAAGGATACGAAAGGGATTGGAGTGATTTTAAATATTTGTTTTATCCTGGCGCAAAAATTATTCCAACAGGTACAAGTTTAGACGGAAACCATTTGGCCAAATTCTTGACACCAGACGACTATAAAAAATCTTCAGATGAATGGTTAAAAGAAAATGGCTATTTTGAAAAAGAAATAAATCGTAAAATAGATGTTTATGGTAATATAGCGCAAGTTTTCAGCACCTTTGAAGCTTATCATGACCCAACCGATCCGTATCCCGCTTTACGTGGCATTAAAAGCATTCAACTCCTTAATGATGGCACGCGTTGGTGGATTATTAATGTGTATTGGATGCAAGAAACGCGAACAAAACCCATTCCACGAGATTATTTACCAAACTAATTTATCCATTAAAAATGTTTGATGAAAATCGACCTAAAATTGCTTTGGAAAAGACGACACTCGATAATTTTTTAGATATCTTTTCCTTCGGAATTCTTGCAGTTGCATTATTCTATACTATTTTAAGTTATAATGCGCTTCCAGAACAAGTTCCCATGCATTTTAATTATTCAGGAACAATAACACGTTATGGTGATAAAAGTAGTATTTGGTTCCTTAATATTATAGGTTTTGCAACCGTTTACGGCTTGTATTATTTAAATAAATTTCCGCAAATTTTTAATTACCCTCAAAAAATCACGCTTGCAAACGCTAAAAAGATGTATTCTAATGCTACACGGATGATTCGGCTTTTAAGCCTTAGCATAGCACTACTTTTTAGTATTATAACTTTTGAAATTATTCAAGTTAGTTTAAACCAAACAAAAGCAATAAGCACAGTAGCTAATTACCTACTCATGGGAATTGTTATCTTAATGACTATTGGCCCAATAATTTATATGGTTATAAATTTAAAAAAGAAAAAGATCTAACTTTTAATTTTTATCCTCCAAAAGCGGCACAAACCGAAATTCTCCAAACTCATGCTTTTCAAAATCTTTTGCCCCTTTTCTTATAAATAAAGTCATGGTTTGAACTGAATCACCAACAGGAATAACCAAACGCCCTCCAATAGCCAACTGGCTCAATAACGGACTCGGAACAAAAGGTGCACCAGCCGTAACTATTATACCTTGGAAAGGCGCTTCTTCTTTTAAACCTATGTAACCATCACCAAAAATTAACTTTTTAGCACGATATCCTAATTTTGGTAAAAATTTGCTTGTTTTCTTAAACAGTTCATGTTGACGCTCAATACTATAAACTTGAGCGCCAAGTTCACATAAAACAGCAGTTTGGTAACCACTTCCAGTACCGATTTCTAAAACTTTATCGCCTTTTTCTATTTGAAGTAATTCTGATTGAAATGCAACCGTATACGGTTGTGAAATAGTTTGGTCTGCTGCAATTGGAAACGCTTTATCTTGATAAGCATGATCTAAAAAACTGGAATCCATAAATAAATGACGTGGAATTTTTCCAATAGCATTCAGCACCTCTTTATTTGTAATTCCTTTATCTTTAATAACCTGAACCAGTTGTTGACGCAAGCCTTTATGCCTAAATGTATCCTTCAAGGTAGTTTGTTTTTTAAAGTCTAAAATTACACAAACATTTCATGGGTCAAAATTAAAATTCATCTAAATTATCCACATTTTAGCAACCGATATTTTATGTCAATTTTTACAGAAATAAATAGCGAAAACCTTATTTTTGTTCAAAACGATAAAATAATGATAAAAGCTGGTGTTTTAGGAGCAGGCCATTTAGGTAAAATTCATTTACGGCTATTAAACCAATCTGACAAATATGAATTAGTCGGATTTTATGATGCTGATGAAGCAAATGCGAAGAAAGTTGAAGCTGAATTTGGTTACAAATACTTCAATACTATTGAAGCACTTATTTCAGCTGTTGATATGGTTGATATTGTAACACCTACACTTTCGCATTACGATTGTGCCAAAAAAGCCATTGCTCAAGGCAAACACATTTTTATTGAAAAACCCATAACGAATACGGTAGAAGAGGCTGAAGAAATTCGTGAACTCCTCTCCCATCATAATATTCGTGGACAAGTTGGACATGTGGAACGTTTTAATCCGGCTTTTACAGCAGTAAAAGACCAAATTGAAAACCCTATGTTTATTGAAACCCATCGTTTAGCAGAGTTCAACCCTCGTGGAACCGATGTTCCTGTCGTTTTAGATTTAATGATTCACGATATTGATATTATCTTGAGTGTCGTAAAATCTAAAGTTAAACATGTTTCGGCAAGTGGTGTTTCGGTAATTAGTGATACACCGGATATTGCTAATGCCAGAATTGAGTTTGAAAATGGCTGCGTTGCTAATTTAACAGCTAGTCGTATTTCATTAAAAAACATGCGAAAAACGCGTTTCTTTCAGCGTGACGCCTACATCTCTGTAGATTTTTTAGAAAAAAAGTGTGAAGTGGTAAAAATGAAAGACGCACCAGAGGTTCCAGGCGATTTTGACATGGTTTTACAAAATGCCGAAGGTGTTAAAAAACAAATCTATTTTGATAATCCAGATGTAGCTAACAATAATGCCATTTTAGACGAGTTAGAAACCTTTGCGGATGCTATAACCAACAACACAAAACCTGTTGTGACACTTCACGATGGCACGGAAGCTTTGCGCGTAGCTACCATGATAATCAACCAATTCTAATCTCTTATTTGGGATACAAACGAAAGAAATGAAAATTGGGAGTTACACACACAAGAAATTCATATTAAAAACAAATATTAACTATAAATAAAAAGTCCTTCTCGTTTGGAGAAGGTTAGGCAGAAAAAATGAAAAATATAGCAGTAATAGGTGCCGGAACAATGGGAAATGGTATTGCACATACATTTGCCCAAAGCGGTTTTAAAGTACAATTAATAGATATTAGTGAAGCCTCATTAAAAAGAGGTATGGAAACCATTTCTAAAAATTTAGATCGCATGGTTTCTAAAGAAAAAATTTCAGAAGCTCAAAAAGAAGAAACCTTAAATAATATTACCACGTTTACAGATATCGTTGAAGGCGTTGAATATGCAAGTTTGGTTGTAGAAGCTGCTACAGAAAATATAGACTTAAAACTGAAAATTTTCAAGCAATTAGATGAAGCCTGCTCTGAAGACACGATTTTAGCAACAAACACATCATCAATTTCTATTACTCAAATTGCAGCTGTAACCAAAAGACCTAGTCAAGTAATTGGGATGCACTTTATGAACCCAGTTCCAATCATGAAGTTAGTAGAAATAATTCGTGGTTATAACACCAGTGATGCTGTAACACAAACCATTATGGACTTGTCTAAAAAACTAGGTAAAACACCTACAGAAGTTAATGACTATCCTGGTTTTGTAGCCAACCGAATTTTAATGCCTATGCTAAATGAATCTATTGAAACACTCTATAACGGTGTTGCAGGTGTTGAAGAAATTGATACCGTAATGAAACTAGGAATGGCTCACCCAATGGGTCCACTTCAATTAGCCGATTTTATAGGATTAGACGTTTGTTTATCCATTTTAAATGTAATGTATGATGGCTTTAAAAACCCAAAGTATGCGCCATGTCCTCTATTAGTAAATATGGTAAGAGCTGGAAAATTAGGTGTTAAATCTGGTGAAGGGTTTTATGATTATTCTGAAAGCCGCAAAGCTGAACATGTGGCGAAGCAGTTTTTGAAATAGAGTTTATAGTAACTTGATATAACAATAAATTACTAACTATTAAAATGAGATTTCCGCTTTCTCGGAAAGTAAATATGGCCAAAATAATTCCTTTTAAAGCGGTTCGTCCTACTCGAGACAAAGTTAGTCTGGTAGCAGCGCGTTCCTACCAGAGCTATACCAAAGATCAGCTGGAGGCTCGTTTGCGAGATAATCCATTTTCGTTTTTACATATTGTAAATCCTGGTTATCGTTTTGACAAGGAAATATCAGGTATTGAACGCTATTCGTTGGTAAAAAATAGGTATTTGGAGTTTAAAGAAGATATTATATTTGTTCAAGATGAAAAACCCTCATATTACGTATACAGAATTGTTGATCGGGAAAACCAAGAATTTAATGGCATTGTAGCCGCTGTAAGTGCCGTAGATTATGAGAATAATGTAATTAGGAAGCATGAGGACACTATTGAAAACCGCGAAGTACTTTTTAAAGATTACCTTAAAACGGTTGGTTTTAATGCAGAACCCGTACTCTTAACCTATCCAGATAATTCGGTTATTAAAGGTATCATTTCAAAAAAACAAAAAGAACGTGCGGAATACGAGTTTACCACTACTTACAGAGACACACATTATTTATGGAAGGTTGAAAAACCAGAATTACTTGAAGCAATAGAAGCCGAATTTAAAAACATGCCGCATATTTATATTGCAGATGGTCATCATAGATCTTCGTCGTCCTATTTGTTATACAAGGATTTGAAAGCCGCAAATCCAGAACATCAAGGGCATGAAGCCTATTGCTATTTTATGAGCTATTTGATTCCTGAATCCGATTTACGCATACATGAATTTAACCGTCTTATAAAAGATTTAAACGGCCTTACAAAAGAAGCCTTTTTAATAGAGCTAGACACCATGTACCGTATAGAAAATCGTGGCACCATACCTTATAAACCTTCCAAAAAACATCATTTTAGTATGTATTTGGATGGCGAGTTTTATTCGCTTTACTTAAGAAAAACAGCTTATAATACGGAAACATCGTTAGATGGATTAGACGCGCAAATTCTTTTTAAAACCATTTTAGAACCCATATTAGGAATAAAAGATTTACGTAACGATAACCGTATTATGTATATCAATGGTAAAAAGGATATTGTAAATATTAAAAGTAATGTGGATAGTGGCAATTTTGCTGTTGGTTTTGGTATGGTTCCTGTTACTATAGAAGAAATGAAACAAATTGCAGACGACGGTTTGAAAATGCCTCCAAAATCGACATTTATTGAGCCCAAACTACGCAGTGGTGTCACCATTTACGAATTTTAATGAAACACTTTTTTTTCTTTATATGTTATTTTTCGGCAATTGCTTTATATCCTCAAAATGAACGCGATATAGCAATTCATGAAACTATATACCCTTCATTACATACTAATTATGAATTAGCTAAAAGTGAAATTTTAAAGCTTGAAAAAGTCTATGGTTATGAAACCAATTTAAAATATTTTCTTTTAAACCGTAGCTTTGAAAATGATGACATTGATTTTTTTAAAGCAGAGTTAACAATCCTAGTTAGAGATTATGGTTTTAATTTGGCTTACGAACCTCAAGAGAAAACTTATTATGAAGCCATTACAACTGGTAATTTGGCAAATTGGTTTAAAACCATGTACCTTAAAAACCATTTTATTTGGTTGGAAAACAATTTTTTAAAGCAAACCGATTTATATCAGTTAAATAACTTAAAAACCAAAACAGATATATATTCCAAAATACGGTTTACTTTAGATCAAAAAACAACACTAGATTCTGTACAAAAACAAGAACAGAAAAAAGTGTTTGAGGATATAGCCTTCCAGAACTTATCAGAGCTATATGCACTCACGCGAAAAATTGATAAATATCCTACGGGAAAAAATTTTGCCTTAATTCAAAATAGCTTTGCACAATTGGAATATCAAAATTTTGGAATTGAGCCTAATTTTGAAAGAACTTGGATACTCTTTGAACCCTTTTATAAAAAGGCGTATCAAGAACATGCTATAGATTACATTATTTACAAAAACTATGATAACTATAGCTTCTTACATTATAAAAACCAACGTTATGGATTAATTTCCATTTTTGACATTCCGGAAGATTATCAAAACGATTTGTTTTCAATACCCATTCGCGATTTAGAGTTTGCCAATAAAGTTAAAGCCGATTTTAATTGGAAAAAATAAAAAAATATTATGTCCATTAAACAAAACTTACAAGATATAAAGTCGAAAATCCCTGAACAAGTTACTCTGGTTGCTGTTTCTAAAACAAAACCAAATAGTGATATACTGGAAGCTTACCATGCAGGACAACGTGTTTTTGGCGAAAATAAAATTCAAGAAATGGCTGAAAAACATGAAGCCTTACCAAAGGATATTTCTTGGCACATGATTGGACATGTACAACGTAACAAAGTAAAATATATGGCGTCCTTTGTGAGTTTAATTCATGGAGTAGATAGTTTTAAACTGCTTAAAGAAATAAATAAACAAGCCAAAAAAGAATCACGTGTTATTGACTGTTTGCTACAGATAAAAATTGCTGAAGAAGACTCTAAATTTGGCATGACAAAGGCAGATGCAATAAATTTATTAGAGTCCGAGGTTTTTAAAGAACTTCAAAATGTGTGTATAACTGGTGTTATGGGAATGGCAACTTTTACCGATGATGAAAATCAAGTTTCGGCTGAATTCAACAAACTAAAAACAATTTTTGACGACCTCAAACCCCTTCACCATAATTTGAAAATTATTTCTATGGGTATGAGTGGTGATTATGAGTTAGCAATTAATAACGGAAGTAACATGATTCGTGTTGGAAGTAGTATCTTTGGGGAGCGCAATTATTAAAAAACAAACGCGTTAATTAAAACAAACTTTACCAAATATAAATATCCTAATAACAGACTTATTTACGCAATTCTTGACATAGAAACCACTGGTGGCAAATACAATGAGGAAGGTATAACAGAGATAGCCATTTATAAATTTGATGGCCACAAGGTTGTAGATCAATTTATAAGCTTAATAAACCCAGAACGTGAGATTCAGCCTTTTGTAGTTAACTTGACTGGTATTAACAGTAAAATGCTGCAAACTGCGCCAAAGTTTTATGAGGTTGCCAAACGTATTGTTGAAATGACTGATGATTGTATTATTGTAGCGCATAACTCCCAATTTGATTATCGGATTTTAAAAACAGAGTTTAACCGTTTAGGGTTTCCATTCAAGCGAAAAACCCTTTGTACTGTAGAATTATCAAAAAAATTAATTCCTGGTCAAGACTCCTATAGTTTAGGTAAATTAGCACGTTCACTAGGTATTCCTGTTAGTGATAGACATCGTGCTAATGGTGACGCCATGGCAACGGTCAAGCTATTTAAAATGCTATTGTCCAAAGATTTAGAAAAAGTAATTGTTAAAGATGCCATTCAAGTTGAAGCCAAAAAGGAAATTTCAGCCAACTTAAAAAACATCATTAAAGAACTTCCGCACATTACAGGTGTTTATTATATCCATAATGCAGAAGGCGCCATAATTTATATTGGTAAAAGCAATAATATTAAAAACAGAATTAGTCAGCATTTTACTAATAGCAGTACAAAATCTAAAAAAATTCAACGTGATGCTGCAGCTGTAACCTATGAACATACCGGAAGCGAACTTGTAGCTCTGCTTAAAGAAAGTGAAGAAATTAAGCGAAATAAACCCATATTTAACAGAGCGCTTCGCCGAAACATTTTTACGCATGCGTTATATTCATATACCGATTCTAATGGCTACATTAATCTAGTCATTGAAAAAGCCGATGGACGTAAAAAACCAATTACAACGTTTACAAACAGACAAAGTGCAAAAAGTTTTCTATTTAATGCGGTTGAAGAGTTTCAACTCTGTCAGAAATTAACAGGATTATACCCAACTAAAACAAGTTGTTTCAATTATGATATCAAACAGTGTTTAGGTGCCTGTATAGAAGCAGAATCTCCTGAATCTTATAATAAGCGTGTGTTGCAGTTAATTGCTAAAAACAGCTATAACGATCAAAATATGGTTATTATTGATCGTGCTCGAGACGTGGATGAGCGCAGTGCTATTTTAATTGAAAAAGGAATCTTTAAAGGTATTGGTTATTTTAATTTAAATTATCAAATAACCAATGTTGAAGTACTTCAATCCATAATTACACCAATGGAAAACAATCGGGATGCACAACACATTATTAAAAGCTATTTGAGAAAAAACAAAAAACTAAAAATTATAAAATTCGATAATTAGAAAGTTTCTATAAACTTTTAGTATTTTTAAGATTATGGGCAAAAAACAATATAAAAATTGGCAAGCTAAACTGCATGAAATAATTTATGAAGCAGATACACCTGCAGGAAAATTATTTGATGTTGTTTTGTTAATTGTTATTCTTGCCAGTATTGTTCTAGTCATGCTGGAAAGTGTAAAAAGTATTGATAAAGATTATCATGATTTTTTAAATATCTCTGAATGGATTATAACAATCCTTTTCACTATTGAATATATTTTACGAATTATTACAGTAAAAAGACCCATTAAATATATTACCAGTTTTTATGGTATTATTGACTTACTATCCACATTACCAAAATATTTATCATTAATATTTGCTGGAACTCACGCATTAGTTGCCTTACGTGCTTTACGATTATTACGTGTATTCCGGATTTTAAAACTCGCTCGTTTTTTAGGAGCCTCTAATCATTTAGCTTCTGCCATTAAAGCCAGTCGTGCTAAAATATCCGTATTCCTTTTTGCTGTAATTATTGCAGCAACTATATTTGGAACTATTATGTATTTGGTAGAAGGAGAAGCTAGTGGATTTAGTAATATTCCAAAAAGTATTTATTGGTGTATTGTTACGCTAACCACAGTAGGTTTTGGCGATATTGCTCCCGTTACACCACTAGGCCAGTTTATTGCAACCATCATAATGATTTTAGGTTATGGAATTATTGCTGTTCCAACCGGAATCGTTTCTGCTGAATATACCCGAAAAGCGAACAACGAAGACTCTGACAAAAAAAAGGATTCAGATTTACCACCACCAGTTCCGCCACATCCAAGCGATGTTCACTTAAATTCACAATCTTGCCCAAGTTGTTTGGCACACAACCATAAAGATCAGGCTGATTTCTGTTATAAATGTGGACATTCTTTACATTTAAAACCCTAGTAAATTTAGACGATCGCCTTTATGTCAGAGAAATATCTAATATCCATAGTAGGACCAACAGCAATTGGTAAAACGTCTTTAAGTATTACACTAGCCCAACATTTTAATGCCGAAATCATATCGGCAGACTCTAGACAGTTTTTTAAAGAGATGCAAATTGGAACAGCCGCTCCTAATTCATCGGAACTTAAAGCTGCTAAACACCATTTTATTCATCATAAATCGGTTGAAGATGATTACAGTGTCGGTGCTTTTGAAAAAGACGCTATTCAGACGTTAACAAAGTTGTTTTTAAACCGAGATGTTGTTATTATGGTAGGAGGTTCTGGATTGTATGTCGATGCTGTTACTTGTGGCCTTGATGAGTTTCCAAAAGTAGATAAAAACATCAGAATTTCATTAAATGCACAGCTTATAGCCAATGGTATAGAAACCTTACAGTCCCAGTTAAAACATTTAGACGAAGAAACTTATAATAAAATAGCCTTAAATAATCCACAACGCATTATTCGTGCATTAGAAATTTGTATTGGAACAGGTAAACCCTATTCTTCTTTTTTGAAAAAATCTAAAATTAAGCGAAACTTTAAAGTCCTAACCGTTGGATTAACTGCTGATCGCGAAATAATTTACGAGCGTATAAATAAACGCGTAGATATTATGATAGAGCAAGGACTACTTGAAGAAGTGAAAACACTTAAACCAAAAGCACATTTAAATGCCTTAAATACAGTAGGGTATAAAGAACTTTTTAATTATTTAGAAAAGGAATGGACGTTAGACTTTGCCGTTTCAGAAATTAAAAAAAATAGCCGTCGTTTTGCAAAACGGCAATTAACATGGTTTAAACGTCGTGAAGAAACCCTCTGGTTTAATTATGACACAAAGCATGAAACCATTATTTCTGAAATAGAATCTACAATTAAAGCATAAAAAAACCAGCTCATTTTTGCTGGTTTTTTTATTAGAACTTAATCTTCCGAATCCGAATTTACTACCAATCTAAATCCTTCTCCATGAATATTAAGAATTTCTACATTTTCGTCTAATTTCAGGTATTTACGCAGTTTAGCAATATAAACATCCATACTACGAGATGTAAAATAATTATCGTCTCGCCAAATTTTGGTTAAAGCTAATTCACGAGGCATTAAATCGTTTTCATGCAAGGCTAGTAAACGTAATAACTCGTTTTCTTTTGGTGATAATTTAATTTGCTCACCACCATTATAAGTTAAAAAACGTAATTTGGAATTTAATTCAAACCCACCAATTGTAAATTGAAATTGCTTGCTATCAGCAACTGTTTCAGTAGCTTTACGCTGCATAATTGCTTTAATTTTCATAAGCAATACTTCACTATCAAAAGGCTTATTTAAATAATCGTCTGCTCCTACCTTGTACCCTTTTAAAACATCCTCTTTCATGGCTTTTGCTGTTAAAAATACAATTGGCACTTCCGTATTTTTCTCGCGAATTTCTTTAGCTAATGTAAAACCATCTTTATAAGGCATCATAACGTCTAAAATACATAAGTCGAAATCGTCTTTTTTAAACTTTTCAAAGCCTTCCATACCATTTTTGGCGTGGGTTACTTCGTAATCATTCATCATTAAATAATCCTTAAGAATGGTTCCAAAATTTGGATCATCTTCTACCAATAATATTTTTTTGTTTTGTTCTGTCATAGCTTTTACGATATTAATGGAAGTTTTATAATAAAAGTACTTCCTTTTTCTTTTTCACTTTCTACGGAAATGTGTCCTTGGTGATCTTCTACCATACGTTTTACATATGCTAACCCCAATCCATGTCCTTTTACATTATGTATATTACCTGTGTGCTCTCTATAAAATTTTTCAAACACATGTTTTTGAGCGGCTTTACTCATACCGCTTCCTTGATCTTTAATTTTTAAAAATATATTTGTACCTACATTTTCGGTATAAACATCAATTTTTGGTGATTCTGGCGAATACTTAACAGCATTATCCAGAATGTTTACAATAACATTAGTAAAATGTGTTTCATTGGCTAAAACTGATGTTTGTTGAGCATCTAAGTGTGTATGAATATAGCCTTTCCTGTCTTCCACTATTAATTCAATATGCGTGATGGCATCTTCAATTAATTCATGAAGGTCTACACGATCTTTACTAATATTTAATTCGTTTTTTTCAAGTTTAGATATTCTTAATACATTTTCTACTTGTGCATGCATACGTTTATTTTCATCCCGAATCATTTGCAAGTATCTTGCTACACGCTCTTTATCTTCAATAACTTTCGGGTTTTTAATGGCATCTAAAGCAAGGTTTATTGTTGCAATAGGTGTTTTAAATTCGTGTGTCATGTTATTGATAAAGTCTGATTTTATTTCAGAAATTTTACGCTGCCTAAATAATTGTAATAACGCACTAGAATAAGCAATGATGATGATTGATGTAAAAATAATTGACAATAATGTCATCCGGATAATAGACGACTGTATAAACTTATTACGTGTTGGAAAATTAACTAGTAATTTATAATTATTTTTATCGTACTCATTGGAAAAAATAGGAATACTAAATGTTCCTGGTTGAAATTCAAAATTGTCTGTTTGTATTTTTGTTGCTAAATCATTACTGTATATAGCAAACTCATAATCCAAATCAATATTGTCATCTTTAAGTTTTTTTGATAACAATCTTTGAATTTGCGATTCTTTAACCCGTTTATGTATTGGAATTCTACTCCCTAGAGCTTTGAATGCTTCATCAAAATTAATTCGTTCAGCCACGGACATCCTACCGTTTTTCATTAAGCTTAAAACGGGATTACTGGAAGACAAATCATTATCTAGACTAGTTTGATTACTAAAAACTTTAGTTTCTGAAGTTCCTATAATCCGCTTAATATTAAGGCTATCTAAACCGATGTCAAAGAGCGACGAAGATAATTTATGGTTTTCTTCTAAAATGCCACTTCTATAAATAAAAGTTTCATTGGTATCATTAATTTGCGAAACAATAAATAGTTTAGAAATTGCTACTGTATCCGCTTGTTTCTTTTCATCAATTAGCGTTTGATACCTGTTATAGTAATTAAGCACTTCCTTTTCTTCAATTTCGCGAGACGCATAACTTAATGCTTTTTTTACATTAAAATTAAACTGGTCTTCTTCATTTTTAATGGAATTATTAATATAGTAAGCTTGAACAAATATTATACCAACGAGGGACAAACTCATTAATAACACCAGTATGATGAATAGCTTTTTGCTCATCGTTCAAAATTAACATTTTAACATTTAGCTATCTTAGCATTTAACCTTACATTAACAAAAATGTTAAAATTTAAGACACTTTAGAAGCTTTGACAAGTTTCTTATGGACTTTAAAGACTTGATTTTTAGTTGCTTCCATATCCGTGTTTTCTATAACAAAACTAGCTTTCTTTATTTTAACCGCATCAGGCAATTGGTTATTAATGATGGCTTGAACTTGATCTTTGCTTCTTTGATCGCGATCTACAACACGCTGAATTCTAACTGCTTCTGGAGCAGTTACTAAAATAGTGAAATCACAATCTTTATCACCGCCATGCTCAAATAAGATTGCTGATTCTTTTAAAACATAATCCGATTGCTGCTTTTCTTTCCATTTTATAAAATGACTGGCTACTTTTGGATGAACAATACTATTCATAGCTTTTAGTAAGCTTTTATCATTAAATATAGCCTGTGCAATAAATGTTTTATTATAAGTATTACCTAAATAAGCCTGGTCTCCAAATAAATTTATAAGTTTGCGTTTTATTACTTTGGAACGGTTTATTAGAGCTTTTGCCTCATCATCAGCAATGTAGGTTGGTACACCTAATTCTGAAAACATTTTTGCAACCGTTGTTTTCCCACTACCAATTCCACCAGTTAAACCGACTATTTTCATTCTGTTATAATATATTCAATTTGATCATGATTAATTTTAACATGTCTTAAAACTTTTGGCTGTCTTGTTAGCCTTGGTATCAAAAACGTTTGATTTTTTGATACCTCCGAAAAATCGCAAACAATTTCAAAATCGGACGCTGTTATCGAGTTATAATTTGATAAGCTGGTATAGTATGAAACGTTTATTTTCTTTGGATAATATTTCAGATTTATGTTTTCTGGAACATTTATAACTTTTACCGGAATTTTCAATTTACCTTCTGTAAATTTAGTTACCGTAGCTACAACGTGTGTTTCCTTACTAGAAAATTTAATTTCTTGTTCATCGGTTGGTAACTTTAAGGATATAGTAGATTTAATATTGTCCTTGACATCCTGAAGTTTCAAGGTGTCTGTTTCTATAAAATCTATTTCAGAAATCAACACTTTAGGTCCAATTATTTTAATAGAATCTGGGCTTAATATAAAAGCATCTAAAATGTCATAACCTATAGCGTAATTTATTTTGGCGTTTAACTTTATAGGTACTTTTTTAATGGCGTTTACATCATATTTAAAGTGTAAAGTATCTGGATTAATATTAACAACCTCAACCGATTTATCAAACTGCGATAGAATATCTAAATAGGCTGTGTTTTTATTCCAAATATAAAGACTATCTGTTTTTGTTATATTGTGGCTGAAATCAATATTAATTTTGGGCTTGTTAAAATAATATTTTAATAAGCTGAATCCTTGTGCTTTTATTCCTACTCGTAATGTTTTTTGATGATCATCAAAAACAACATGAGCTTCAGGAACATTAATTTTAGTAACCTGAAACGTAATTGTGTTTACATAGGTTTTAGAAAGCTTAAGCAAAATAAGGACACCAAAGGACATCAGTAAAAACAGAAAAAATACATTAATTTTCTTATTTTTTAGTGCTTTTAATATTTTCACTTTTAGTCTACCCATCATTTAGTTTTAAAAAATAATTCAGGAAAAATATCTTCCGGCTTTTGGTTGCTTAACTTTAATATACTAATAGATTTTATAAAACTGAAACCATACCCAGTAAATTGTATTAAAGTGGCAAAAACAGACTGAAAAGCAATTATCAGACTTTTCGTAGAGATTAAAGCCAATATAAAAACCAACGAAAAATAAATTCCATAAAAAATTATTATTGGATAAACACTAAAAGCCATTAGAAACAAAGCTATAGCAAAACCTATAATAAACACGGATGGAAACCAATATGTAATTTTTTTTGATTCAGGGTGCCATTCATTTAATATAGGACGTACCAAACCAAATTTTGAAACTTGCTTGTAAAAATTTGACCAAGTTATTCGTCGTTTGTGATATACAAATGCTTTAGGAATTAAAACAGTTTGAAATCCTAGTTTCCAAAGTCTTAAAGACAAGTCAGGATCTTCACCAGGATGAATATTGCCAAAACCACCCGTTTTAAGGAATGCTTCTTTAGACAATCCCATATTAAAGCTTCGTGGTTGAAATTTGTTAATTTGTGTTTTGTTACCTCTAATTCCTCCTGTGGTTACAAAGGACGTCATGGCAAAATTAATAGCCTTTTGCAAATTACTAAACGTTTCATGAGCCGCATCTGGACCGCCAAAACAATCAAAATAATTATCAGTTAGTGATGTTTTTACAATATTTAAATAATTTGAAGGCAGGATACAATCTGAATCTAAAATGATAAAATAATTGCCTTTTGCACGCTGCATTCCATAATTTCTAGAATCACCAGGTCCTGAATTTTCTTTAACTAAATAAGTTATGTTCAATTTTTCTTGATAATTGGATACAATCTTATTGGATGGTTTTGTTGAACCATCTTCAATAATAACAATTTCAAAATTTTTGTCACCATTAAGAACACTAAAGCTTTGTAATAACTCATGTATCTCACTTGGACGGTTATAAACAGGGATAATAAAAGAAAACTCTAAATTCATATAACAAATGTAATTAAACCCAAAAAAAAACCACTCAATTGAGTGGTTTTTAAAAAAATAATATTTAAACTATTTTAATTCTTAATAATTCTAATCGTTTCAATAGTATTTGCAACTTTAACTTTTACGAAATAAGTTCCAGCTTGCAAAGACGTCATGTTCATTTCACTTGAAACGGTATTAGGTGTTACACGCAATACCTCTTGACCTAACATATTATACACAGCAACATCTTGAATATTCTGTTGTGCTTTTAATGTTAAAGAGTTAGTTACAGGGTTTGGATAGTATGAAAACAGATTTTGATTTTGAAAATCTTCAACACTTAAAGTAGCGCTATAGGCAGATACTTGAAAATTAATGGTTGCGTTATTACCATATTCCCAAACTCTAAAATAAATGGTTTGACCAGCTAATGCAGGATCTGAAATAGAAATTATTGGATATAATCCATCATCACTATCATCATCATTACAGCTAATTAGTGTTAATGAACCACAAGTACCTGAATAGGCTGCTGCTCCAGCATCACCTCCTCCACCAGTTGGATTAGAATTCATTTCTAAAGTAATGTTTCCATCAGCAGGAACAATTACAGAGTACCACATATCACCACCATTATAACTTGCACATCCTGGCGCAGGTGCACCTGAAGATGTTGTAGCTGATATATTTGTACCCACTACAGGGTTATCGGTAAAAACTACGCCTGGCGTTAATGCAATTGCACCCGAGCAGTCATCATTTACTGGCGGACAACCATTAACAATAAAGCTTCCTAAATCTATATTACAAGCTGTATCTGAATGAACTATCGTTAAATCAACAGTAGTTCCGAACGCATAAGGACCAGCTTGGGTTATACCTGTTCCTGTTATTGGATATGAGTTTGTACCATCAAAAATTTCAGTAGCATCCCCTATGTCAGATATATCTACATCTATAAAATATTGATTGTTTGTACAATCAATATTAGTTGATGAACTCTCAACAATAGCACCAGTACAAGTTAGTTGAGTAATATCTAACGTATATGGCGTTGACTGTGGTGATGGCCATGAAGAAATTACCACGTAGTAAGTAGTTCCAGCTGTTAAATTTATAGCTGGTAAACTTCTGGTAGTTCCTGAAGTTGCAGTATGGTATGCAACAACTGAAGAAAAAGGACAACCTTCAAATAACCAAAAACCAATCCAATCATCTAAAGTCTCACTTAAGTCAAAGTTATAAGTTCCATTTGAAGTTGGTGTAAATTCATATACTACATCATCTCCAGTAATATAAAAAGCACTTCCTGTTCCATTGGTAAATTGCGCACCTGCTAAAGGAGGCACATCCGTATTTTCGTAATCATCTCCATAGGCACTTGTATCTCCAGTAGTGTTGTATGGAATTGTGTTAACTACTATGGCATCTTCACAAATAGCACCAACTGGAGCTGATCCAGTTGTAAAACTCCAAACTGGACATCCAGTAGCTTCGGTAGTTTCATTTACTGGTTTTATAATCCAATATAAGAGCGTATCATAGCCTGTAAGCGTAATTGCTGCATTGGTATCAGTAAAATTTCCAATTAATCCATAATCATCACCTGAAGGTGTTTCTCCAGCATACAAATTGTAGGAAGTTGGGGTTGGCCCTGAAGTTGGTGCCTCCCATGAAAATGTAACATTTCCAGTTGCAACATCTATAGCACCATCAGCTGGCGTTGGATTGATGGCACAATTTGGCTCTAGAGCCAGAGTTCTAAAACTCAATACTGCAGACCAGTTACTTAATCCATTGGTATCACAATTTCCTCGAACATAAAAATCGTAATCTGTTGCCTCTGTTAACCCAGTAGCACTATCAGATATCACGCCAGCTGCTGTTGTTCCTGAATCTATTGCAGTACCAGCATCTGGAGCTGAACCTGAAGCCATAATTACCCATTCGTAGCCTAAAGTTGCTTCCGCAACGGCATCCCAACTAACATCAGCAGTCGTTTGCGTTGGAACCACAACACTGTTTTCTGGTGTTGGACAGGTTGGTGTTTCTTCTACTAATATATCATCTAAATATAAGGCAGCGCCATCAAGTCCACTGTAATTAAATAAAATTTGCACATTACTTTGGCCAGCATATGCTGCTAAATTCAATTCAACTTTAATATAAGTATAATTATCAAACACGCCTAAATCTGTTTCTTGCCAAATAACAGTTTCTGTTGTACCATCAGTAGCACTTACTATAAAATCATAATTTTCATTTGGATCAATAGACCAGAAATAACTCATACTAACCCAAAATATCAATCTAGGGTTAGTTGCCGAAGATAGATCAATAATAGGTGTTGTTAACGTCTCGTCTTGGGCTACAAGAGCTGGATCGTAATTTACCTCGGCTGCTCCTGCACCAGTATGAAAGACAGGGGATGCTTGCCAAGTTTCAGAAGCATTAACTTGCGTTAAAGTCCAACCTGCTGGCGGAACAGCAGTTTCAAAACCTTCAGTAAGATATTGTCCATAGCTTATTGTGCTAAAGAGACTGAAGATGAAAAGCATTAAAGTAATTTTTTTCATAATAAAATGTTTAAAATTAATAACGGTTAATAATACTAAAAATACTTATTAAGAATTGCTATTTGAAACAAAACCAGAGCAAATCGATTAAAATCAAATTTAACCGATTAAAGTAAACTGTTAACTCTAAAGAAAAGTAATGAAGGACTATTTTATTATTCTTATTGTTTCGCTTCCCTTTCCAAAATCTATTTTAGCAATATAAATACCTGATTCAAAATTAGATGTGTTAATATCAACTTTGGCACTATTGAATGATTTGCTAAATACTTCCTGACCTAAAAGTGAATAAATACGGACAGAACGAATGGGATTTTCTGACTTCAGATGTAACGTGTTTTGAATTGGGTTTGGATAATAAGAAAATCCAGTTTCAACTGTATGATTTAAACCCAAACTGTAGCTTCCTTCTGTAATCTCTAACAACTGATTTGCATTCACATTCTCAACATAATCAACAATACCACTTAACCATGTAACTTTCACATAGTCTACTACATCATTTGTTCCCAGACCAAAAACTTCCGTATTGGAGTTTTGAGATAAATAGCCTTCACCACAATGCGTGTATCTGTATTGCTTGTCACCATTTATTGAAATTTCTAATCGCGAACCTATACCGTCTCTATTACTTTGTACACCAGTAAGTTTTACTTTTAGCCAATTGTTTGTATTCACAGTTTGATTCTCCCATAAATACATATTTTCATAATTTATATTACTAACAGCAATATCAGGGAATCCATCATTATTAAAATCACCCACAGCGTTTGAATAACTTTTAGCGGCATCGCCTTCAAATCCTGAATTACGTGAATTTTCAAAGGTATTATTATTTCTATTTTTATAAAAAGCCGATGAGCGATATGCAGGATTAGAACCATCAAATTCGCAACTCACATATATATCTAAATCCATATCATTATCAGCATCTAAAAAAACAGCTCCCCAAGAGTAACTGTTTAAACGAGTACCTGAAAAAATGGCAAGATTACTAAAAGTTCCATCACCATTATTCCTAAATAAAACATTCCCATCAGTTGGTGTATTGGTGACATAAATATCAAACCAACCATCATTATTAAAATCACCAATAGTTGTGGTCATAGCGTCTATAAAAATACCTGTTCCAGATGCCGTGCTAACATCGGAGAAAGTCCCATCGCCATTATTATGATAAAGAAAGTTTTGATTAAAATATTTATCACTAGAGAGGTATATATCTTGCCATCCATCATTATTGTAATCGAAAAAAGCGGAACAAAACGTCATATGACTGTTGTTATCGAATCCTGCTTCAGCAGTGACATCAGTAAATGTATTATCGCCATTATTTCTATAAAAGTAGTTAGGCTGCACATCGGTTTCACTTCTATTAGATATAAACACATCTAAAAAGCCATCATTATCATAATCTCCCCAAGAAGCGCCATAGGATTCCATGTTTTCAGTTGGTAAACCAGAAACTAAAGTAATATCCACAAAATTAGAATTACCACTGTTGGTATATAATTTATTGCCATCCGTATTGGATGTGACAAATAAATCTTTATCGCCATCATTATCAATATCGACCCAAACTACTTGTTTATGCTGGCTTGTATTGTTAGGTATGCTAATTTCTTCGTCTTCAATAAAATGACCATTTACATTCTTGAAAAAATGTATTTTATACCCTTCACGTGTAGCCATAGTAATGTCATCCCATCCATCATTATTATAGTCGCAAAATGAAATTCCATTTCCTGCATAGGTATCACCTGCTGTAGCGACAAGCCCTAGAGTAGTGGCTCGATTTACAAAATTCACTTGTGCAGACAAGAGGTTGGTAATAAATAATAAAGAATAAAATAAGTACTCTTTTTTCATAGGAGATAAGCTAAAAATTGACTCTCTAATATAAGAAAAAAAGCACAGGATTCTACGCTAATTTTATTTACAAAAAAAAAGCGTCAATCTTAAAATAAGAATGACGCTTTTTGATACTTAATATTTTTAAAATTATTCTTTAGTAAAAGTCTCCATTACAGCATCACTTACACCCATATTACTGAATCCACCATCATGGAATAGGTTTTGTAAAGTAACTTTACGTGTTAAATCACTAAACATAGTAACCGTGTAATTGGCACAATCTAATGCCGTTGCATTTCCTAAAGGCGACATTTTTTCAGCATATGAAATAAATCCATCAAAACCTTTTACGCCACTTCCTGCGGTGGTTGGTGTTGGCGATTGCGAAATGGTGTTAACACGTACTTTTTTATCACGACCAAAGAAATAACCAAAACTACGTGCTATACTTTCTAATAGGGCTTTATTGTCTGCCATATCATTATAATCAGGAAAAACACGTTGTGCGGCCATATACGTTAGGGCAACAATACTTCCCCACTCATTCATGGCATCTTTTTGGTAAAGGGTTTGCATAACTTTATGAAACGAATTTGCCGAAACATCAGTTCCCTTTTGTGTCCAATCGTAATTTTGATTCGTATAGTGGTTGCCTTTTCTAACATTTATTGACATACCAATGGAGTGTAAAACAAAATCAATTTTACCACCTAAAATCTCCATAGATTTTTCAACCAAATTTTCTAAATCTTCAACAGAGGTTGCATCTGCAGGAATAATTTGAGACCCTGTTTTTTTAGCCAGTTCATTAATTTGCCCCATTCTCATGGCTACTGGTGCGTTAGTGAGTACAAATGCACCTCCTTCTTCATGAACACGTTCTGCTGTTTTCCATGCAATAGAGTTTTCATCTAAAGCTCCAAATATGATTCCTTTTTTTCCTTTTAATAAATTATATGACATAGTTTCTTGTGTTGATTCGTGTTAAATGATTTTCAAAGATAGTATTAATTCAACAATTGTTTAGCATGTGCCATTGCCGAAGTGGAAATTTCTACTCCTCCTAGCATTTGTGCTATTTCTACAATCCGTTCGTCGTGGTTTAGAAGTCTTAAATTAGTTTGGGTAACCTCGCCTACATCTTCTTTATATACTTTAAAATGCGTATTGCCCTTGGCTGCTATTTGCGGAATATGCGTAATAGTAAAAACTTGCATGCTCTGACTCATACTTCGCATAATTTCACCCATTTTATTTGAAATTTCTCCGGATACACCTGAATCAATTTCATCGAACATTATGGATGGTAATTGTACATAATTAGATAAAATAGATTTAATTGCTAACATAATTCGTGATAGTTCGCCTCCAGATGCTGCTTTTTTTAGTTCGTTAAAAGCTCCACCTTTGTTAGCCGAAAACAAAAATGATAAATTATCCTTTCCATTAAATTGATAGGTTTCAGTAGTATTTAAAGTAATATTGAATTTTGCATTAGGCATTCCCAATTGTTGCAAAATAGCTTCTAATTCTTTAGTTAAACTAGGGATAGCTGCGAGTCTTTTTTTATGAATAGTTTCTGCCAAATCATCAATCTCCTTTTTAGCTGTAGCCACTTCATTTTGCTTTTCCGTAATTGTATCGTCTAATTTTTCAGTAACACTGACTTTTTCTGCCAAATTGGTTTTAATGGCAATCAATTCAGAAACATCTGTAACTAAATGCTTTTTAAGAAGCATATTTAGTAGTTCTAACTTATTACTAACCAATAATAATTGTTCAGGATCTAAATCCAATTGGTCTTGTAACGTTTCAATTTCTGTAAAAATATCGTTTACCTCTATAGAACTGCTAGTAATTCTATTATAAATATCATTATATTTAGATGAAAATTTCGTTATTTTCTGTAAACTATTTTTTGCGGTTAGCAAAGCAGTCATTACACCTATTTGCTCATCACTTAACACATTATTTACTTGAGCTAATTGCTCTTTTATATCTTCAACGTTATTAAGCGTTTCGTAAGTTTCCTCTAACTCTTCAAGTTCCCCCTCAATTAGTTTTGCATCCTCTAACTCTTTTAATAAATAGTAATTATAATCATGTTCTTTTATGGCTTCTGATTGAAACTTTAAAAGATCATCATACTCTTTCTGTAAGGTTTTAAAAGCTTTAAAAGCTGCTTTGTATTTTTGTAGTTCTGAACTTGTTTTAGCTAAAGCGTCGATAACTTGAAATTGATACGCGTCATCTATTAATTGCATGGTTTCATGCTGGGAATGAATGTCAATTAACTCTGCACCTAGAACTTGTAATCCACTCAAATTTACTGGAGAATCGTTAACAAAAGCTCGTGATTTGCCCGAAGGTAAAATTTCTCGTCTGATAATAGTTTGCGAATCATAATCGAAATCTAATTTTTTAAATAACGATTCTAGCTTGTAATTAGAGATATTAAAAGTAGCTTCAATGACACATTTAGTTTCTACATTCTTCAAGGCACTTAAGTCGGCTCTTTTACCTAAAATTAGAGATAATCCACCTAATAAAATGGATTTCCCAGCACCTGTTTCACCGGTAATAATTGTAAGTCCTTGATTGAAATTTACCTGAAGGTGGTCTATTAATGCGTAATTTTTTATGGATAAAGCTGTTAGCAAGACTTTTTAGATTAAGAGGTTACTAAAATTATAACAACTACTTTTTTTAGACGATTTCTTAAAATTTAATATTTCGCCATTTACTTGAATACATAGGTGCTACCCGGTTTAAAGTAGACAGTAATTTAGTGATTTCTACATTAGGACCACTTGAAAATATCTGCTCAATTTCATCACCTTTTGCATCAAAGAAGGTTCGTAATAAGAACGAGTTCGGACGGCGTCTGTTCATAGCTTCAAACTCTTCAACAGCACTTGCAATAATAGTTTTAGCGGTTTTTTGATCAGCACTCATGGTATCTAAACCTAAACGATGGTAATCGTACATCACTTTTCTGTATTCCTTAAATGTTTGTGATAATAAGTTATCTATCAAGGCAAACCGGGTTTGTAAACCATCTTCAAGCTTCCACCCTTTGGCATTTTCCTGTTGTGAGTAATTAACAATAGTTTGTGCTTGCTTTAAGTAAGGATCACCTCCCTGAAATTCAAATGTGTCTGCATCTAAACCTAATATCATATAGACATGAAAGGCTATGACTGAAATAAGGTTGGATTCAAATTGATTTTGATTGTACAATAAATTTTCAAATTCTACATAGCGAAAGGTAAAATCTTTGTCGTTTATATTATAAACTGGTGTTGAATATGAAGATCCATAAACCGGACGAGACGATTGTACTTGAATGGTAGCTTTAAAGATATCACCAGAATATTCCGTTATATTTATAAACATACCACATTCTATACGTTCTTGAGCTCCGTACTCTTTAGCAGTCCATTTGGTATTATTTACAAACTCTTTTAGCTGATTTTCTAGTGTTTTAAATACAGGTACATTTTCGTTTCCAGTAAATTGTGCATTGACTACAACATTACAGTTTAACTCCTGACTATAAACTGATACAGAAATAAAAACTAAAAAAAATAGGAAAATTCTATGCATGCAATTTGTTTATTATAGCATTTAAAATATCTACGGCTACGGCTTCTTTACTCTTTAAATTGAAGGTTGTAATGGTTTCGTTTTCATCAATAATTGTAACTTTATTGGTGTCCGATTTAAATCCAGCGCCTTTATCTTTAAGCGAATTTAATACAATTAAATTTAAATTCTTGGACTTAAGTTTACCTTTTGCATTTTCAATTTCATTATTTGTTTCCAAAGCAAATCCAACTAAAAACTGTTTATCTTTCATTTGGCCCAAAGAAGCTAAAATGTCTTTAGTTTTTTCTAACTCTAAAGATAACGTTTTTTCTTTCTTTTTTATTTTTTGATTTGCTACATTTTTGGGCTTATAATCTGAAACAGCTGCTGCTAAAATTGCTATATCAATGGTTTTAAAATGTGTATGTACTGCGTTATACATTTCTTCTGCTGATATAACTGGAATTATCTTAACAGAACGGTGTTTTAGTATTTGATGTGTTGGGCCAGAAATTAAAATAACTTCAGCGCCTAAATTAGCAGCTGCTTTGGCAATTTCATAACCCATTTTTCCACTAGAATGATTGCCAATAAAACGAACAGGATCTATAGCTTCATATGTTGGGCCTGCAGTAATTAATACTTTTATATTTCGTAATGGCAATTTATTTAAAATATCATTTTCAATAAAGGTAGTAATGTCTTCTGGTTCTGCCATACGACCTTCGCCTACCAATCCACTAGCCAACTCGCCACTAGTAGCTGGTATCATAGCATTTCCAAAACCTTTTAAAATTTTAAAAGTTTCAACAGTTGAGGGATGTTTGTACATATCCAAATCCATTGCTGGCGCAAAATAAACTGGACATTTAGCAGATAAGTATGTTGCTAGGAGCAAATTATCGCAAACACCATGCGCCATTTTAGACAAGGTGTTGGCTGTTGCTGGTGCTATAATGAATAAATCGGCCCAGAGGCCTAATTCCACGTGATTATTCCAGGTTTCATTATCATCATCAAGATTTGTAAATGATGAATAAACTGGATTTTTGGAGAGTGTAGAAAGGGTTAAAGGTGTAATAAAATCTTTAGAAGCAGGTGTCATTACAACTTTTACGTCTGCACCTGCTTTTATAAATTCTCTAACCAATGTCGCTGTTTTATAAGCAGCTATACCAGCACTAATGCCAAGTAATATTTTTTTACCGCTTAATAGTGACATATAGTTATTATTACTGTGTGTCTTCCTCTGTGTTCCTGTAATAAATTTTATCGTCTAACCATTCCTGAACTGCTAATGCATGTGGCTTTGGCAATTTTTCATAAAATTTAGAAACTTCAATTTGCTCTTTATTTTCAAAAATCTCTTCAAGACTATCATTATATGTTGCAAATTCTTCTAATTTTTCAATTAGTTCTTTTTTAATTTCAGAATTTATTTGTTCTGCGCGTCTCGATATAATAGAAATCGCTTCGTAAATATTATCAGTAGGTGCATCAACTTTATTTCTGTTATAAGTTGTTGTGTTTACTGGCGCATTAATCTTCTTTAAATCCATATAGTAAGTTTATTAACTTTTTGTACTGTAATTTTCTAATTCTTTTTCAATCACTTCAATCATTTCATTTGCTTTTTCTAAATATTCAGAATTGGCATAAGACTGTTTGAAACTATAATAATATGAACGTGCATCTTGTAAACGCTGTTCTTTTTTGCTGTATACACTATTAATGGCTAATTGATAGGCCGAGTCAAATCTTAAAAAATAAGCTTCCTCACGATAAACCGTTCCTGGAAAATCGAAAATAAAATTATCAATTGCCTTAATAGGTGCTTGAAAATCTCTGGTATATCCTGCAATGGTGTTAAATTGCTTGGCAATACTAAATGCTTTTTTCTCTAACTTAAAATCTAATTCCTTAACTAACTTATTAGCTTCTGGTAAAAATTCTGATTCAGGGTATAAATTAATGAAAGTCTGAAATTTCTCGATAGCTTCTTTTGTTTCTTGTTGTTCTTTTGAAAAAACTGGTGACAACATATAAGCACTTTTAGCACTTAAAAAAGCAGCTTCTTCAACTTTTTCACTATTTGGATAAGCATCAACAAAACGCTCAAAATGATAACTTGCTAAATACCATTCTTCTTCTTCATAATAACTTTTGGAATTAAGATATGATAATTTTTCCGCTTGTGGTTTACCTCTATAAACGGGTAGTATTTGCTCAAACAGTTTATTAGCTTTAGCATATTTACCCTCATTATAGAGTTTTTCACCCACAGTATATTTAGTTCCTGTATCAACAGACTTTAGCGCCTTTTGATATTCACTACAAGAACTTAATAACGTGCATGTTATAATAATGTAAAAAAATTTCTTCATAGTTTTTAAACAGTTGGCAAAATTAAGTTAATAAAATGGATTTTAAAAATATTTATTTTGCTAAAATACAAGCTAAATTAAGGTAAGCATTAGGATTAAGTATTATTTAACGCTTAAGCATAATTATTAACAAACTCACTAATGTTTTTCTTTAGTTTGTCAGTCGCTTCTACAAGAGGCAGTCTAACAATTGGCTTACATAAGTTCATAACTTCTAATACAGCTTTAATACCAGACGGGTTATTTTCTGAAAAAATCAAACCCGTAATATCCATTAACTTATTGTGCAGTTTAAAAGCCTCCTTATTATTCCCGTCTAATCCTAATTGAATCATTTTCGCAAAATCTTTAGGAAATGCTTGGCCTATAACAGAAATAACACCTGAACCTCCTGCAAGGGTAACTGGTAAAGCCAAATCATCATCACCAGAAATAATCATAAAGTCCGATGGCTTATCGTTTAATAAACGTAGGTATTGTGCCATATTTCCAGCAGCTTCTTTTACAGCAACAATATTCTTGCAAGTGTTTGCCAATGCAAGAGTCGTTTCTGGAAGCATATTTGAACCCGTTCTTCCTGGAACATTGTATAAAATAATAGGTAAAGGACTAACTTTAGAAATCGATTCAAAATGTGCCTTAATTCCTTCTTGGGTTGGTTTGCTATAATAAGGCGAAACAGATAAAATGGCATCTATACCTGAAAAATCTGTACTTTGAATTTCAGCAATAACCTGTGCTGTATTATTACCACCTATTCCAAGAACTAATGGAACACGTTTATTATTTGCGGTTATAATGGTGTTAATAATTGCTTGTTTTTCTTTGGAGGTAATGGTTACACTTTCACCTGTAGTGCCAGAAATAACGATGTAATCCATTCCGTTTTCAATATTGTAATTAACAATACGCGTTAAGGCTTCGTGATCAACAGACAAATCCGCTTTAAAAGGTGTAACAATAGCTATTCCAGCTCCAGTTAATTTATGTTTCATGTTTGAGAGTCTTAAAAACTTGTAAATATTTTAGTAATTCGGTTTCAAAAGCATCAAAATCATTTAAAGGTATTTGAATAATCAAATCATTTAATCTGTTATCTTCCTGAAAAATGCTGGTTTTAAAATGAGCTTTAGATTTAGCCGTCATTAACTTTAACCCAAGAATATCAGTTTTGTAATAACTAATAAGTAAATCAAATTCAGTGTTTAAAAATGTTAATAATTCAGTATTTTTTATGACTCCTTTCCAGCCAATATCGTCGGCACTAAAACACGTCTGCCACGACATCAAATCTTGATTCATAGTTTCTGAAAAAGCAACAATTTTTAATTTACTAGGTAAAATTTGCAAACTTTTTGTTAACGATTTAAATGTTTCTAAATTCGTTTCTTCATCCGCATTCACGATAACACCAACACTTTCAACCATTTGCGCTTTGGATGTTCCTTTGGGATTTTTTAGTATTGCTTGTAAGTGTTTTTTAATAGAATTTTCTTTAAAACCCTTTAAAATCATTATATCTTTATGCTTTCTACAAAGATACTAAAAGTACACTCAATTGTGTCTTAATTTTTTTGATTAAATATATGAAAATACCGCATTTATTAATAGCCATTTTCACCCTAGCCCTATTTAATTGTAAGCAAGAAGTATGGCAAATAAAACAAATTAAAGGCAAGCAAATAGCCATTACAGACTCCTTAAAAGCTGATCCCGAAATTGAAGCTTTTATCAAACCTTTCCGCGAACATGTTAATAAGGATTTAGATAGTGTTTTAAGTTATGCAGTTGACACCTACTCTAAAAGTGATGGCGAATTTAATACTGCTATTGGAAACCTATTTGCCGACGTTGTTTACGAGCAGGCTAACCCTATTTTTTTTAAGAAAACTGGAAAAAACATCGACATGGTTTTGTTAAACCATGGTGGTATTCGCTCTATAATTTCTAAAGGACCTGTTACATCTAGAACCGCTTATGAAATTATGCCTTTTGAAAACAGCATTGTTGTTGTAGGCCTAAAAGGGAGTCAAATTAATCTTTTGATAGATTATTTAATCAAAGCAAAACGCGCACATCCTATAGCCAAACTAAACTTGATATTAGATATTAATGACCACTTAAAGGAAGCTACAATTTCTGGTAAACCAATTGATGTAATTAAAACCTATTATGTGGCTACTAATGATTACTTGTACAGTGGTGGCGACCATATGACCTTTTTTAAACCAGAAGAATCCATAGTATTTTTAGATTATAAAATACGAAATGCGTTCATTGATTACTTTAAAAAAACGGACACAATAAGTCCTGTTATTGATAATCGCTTTATAAAATTAAAAAAATAATCCTATGAAACGTCGCGAATTTATTCAACAAACATCAGCATCAGCAGCATTGGTTGCAACTGGTGGTTTAGGGTTAACATCATTTACATCTGGTGAGAAAACAACCAAAATTACTATTTTACATACAAATGATGTACATAGCCATATTGATCCATTTGGCCCTGAAAATGGAAAAAATCCAAATCAAGGTGGCGTAGCAAGACGTGCATCATTAATTGATGCCATCCGGAAAGAAAATCCAAATACCTTATTATTAGATGCAGGTGATATTTTTCAAGGTACACCTTACTTTAATTATTATGGTGGTGAATTGGAGTTTAAACTTATGAGTAAATTAAAATATGATGCTGCTACTATTGGAAATCATGATTTTGATAATGGTATTGACGGTTTATTTGCTCAATTACCTCATGCACAATTTGATTTTCTGTCGGCCAATTATGATTTTTCAAATACCGTTATGGACGGTTTAGTAAAACCTTATAAAGTTTTCGAAAAAGGTGGCGTTAAAATAGGTGTGTTTGGCTTGGGTATTGAGTTGGATGGCTTGGTTAATAAAAATATGTACAAAGAAACAAAGTATTTGGATCCTCTTGAAGCTTCTCAACATATGACTCGTATATTAAAGGAAGATGAAAAATGCGATTTAATAATCTGCCTGTCGCACATTGGTTATTATTACAAAAATAATCCAGATAAGATTAGCGATTTAAACTTGGCTGCTAAAACAAAGGATATCGATTTAATTATTGGAGGACATACACATACATTTTTACCAAAACCTACCATTGTTAAAAATAGTTTAGGCAAAAACATGCTCGTCAATCAAGTTGGCTGTTATGGAATAAATTTAGGAAAAATAGACTTTCATTTCTATAAAGGAAAACCTATAAGTAGCGAAGGGACTTCTATTTTAGTTTAAACAACAATTTGCTCTGCCGTGGAGGAACTCTGTAATACGATACGCTTTTTTCTCTTTCTATTATATTCAATGATGTAATTAAAAAGGAAAAACAATCCTAAAACATGTAACAATCTATCTAAAACAACAAAACTGTAATGGTATACGTAGTAATTACTAATGTAATATAGAACATCTGCAAAAATAAAACATAATGCTGTGGATAGAAATAATATGGAAGCTTTGGTATCTTTATTTAAGTATGTAGCAAAAGCCATAAAAGCCAACACCATTAATGCCATACTTTTTACACCAAATAATGCAATTTCCGTGGTGTCTGAAATTTTTATTTGTAATACTTCAAATAACTGATACATTAAATAAGCGTTTATTGTAAAAACTAACAACAAACAAATACCAACTACTTTATCTATATTAAAAAACCGAATTCTAGAAACAGCTGCATAAGCTAATGATAAATAACTTAAACAATAAAACATACTGGATAAACTTACCATTAAAGGATTCTCGAAAAGCACAGAAGAAAAATCTCCTAAAAAGGAAAAAACCAAAAAAGTAATCATAACAACATTTATGTATTTATTTTTAATTAAATAATACATAAATAAAAAAGGAATAAACATTGGTTTGGTAACTTGAATCAACAAATCATATTCGCTTAAAATTGCGAAAACATTTATAAATACAAGAAAAAACAGAACGAATATAAGATTCCTATTGTAACTAATTTTTAGCCAATTTTTCACAGTAGATATTCATAAGTAGGTTGAAACAAATATACTAAAAAAAAGTTATTTTATCGTTTCAAACGTGCATTTCATCGAATATTAAGTTAAATTTTAATATTAAGAACTTATTTTCAATAAAAATCTTAACTAGCAAATGGTATTTATTGAAAAGAAATAGAGTTATGCAAAGAAATGAACTTTCTTATTTTTGACTTTAGATTGAAAATAAAAGAAAGAAAAAGCCAATACAAATAAAATTGTTTGTGCAATATTAAGTAAGTCTTGATCGGCTATGTAGAAATATGCAATTTGAATGACTTCTGAAAAAACAATACATATTGAACCAAAAAACAGAAGTAGTGTTTTTCTATTATCATTGTAAAAATAACTTATTAAGGCTAGGGTTAGTAGTAGCAACATAATAATATTATAAACCAACTCCACTCCTATTAGGTATTCGGAATCTACTTGAAATTTGGGATTTACAATAGTAATTAATACATAAACTATATAAATATTTAATGCCAGTAGAACAATAACATGAATAAAATAGTTTTTTAATACTTTTCGTAAGTTAATAGTCTTCAATACCTCAAGTATTAAAAAGAAATAAGCCAAAATATAAACAGAATTTCCAATTATATAATACGCATCTAAATACTCTTGACTCCAATCTATTGTAAAGTATTCAAAGACTGTAGAAATTTCGGCAATAGAAAACAAAATTAAAAATAAAGAAAAATACCGAGACCTTTGTGTTACATTTATAAAGTACAAGGCCGTAAATAAAGGTGCTATAAGTGATTTACTTCCACTAGATAGAAACTCCTGCCCATTAATTTGAAAAATGGTAAACAACACGCATAAAGCAATTATAAAAAAAATTATAATGTTGGTAATCTTCATTAATTATTCCATAGATATTAAAAACAAATATAGCCAATAATAACAATTAATCGTAATTATTAGCACTTAATCGATAAAAAACATCAAGTTTGAACAAATTTAATCAATCATATTTAAAAAATCTTGTTCAGAAATAATTAAAACTCCTAAAGTTTCTGCTTTTTCTTTTTTACTTGGCCCCATATTATCGCCTGCAACTACGTAATTTGTTTTGGATGATATAGAAGATGAAACTTTACCACCATTATCTTCAATCAGTTTCTTTAATTCATTTCTAGAAACTAAATGAAAAACACCAGAAACAACAAACGCTTGACCGGCTAATTTATTAGTTTGATTGGCTAATTTTTCTGCTGAAATTTCCATTTGCACGCCAAATCGGGTTAAACGTTCAACAATTTCAATATTTGTTGGTGTTTGGAAAAAATCGGTCACACTTTCAGCTATTCGTGCACCAATTTCATCAACAGTAACTAAATCAATAATTGTTGCACTAGCTAAAGCACCAATTGTTTTATAATGTTTAACTAGTTTTTTAGCAACAGTTTCACCTACATACCTAATGCCTAGTGCAAATAAAACACGTTCAAAGGGAACATCTTTACTGGCCTGAATACCATTTAATAAATTTTCAGCACTTTTTTGCGCCATACGCTCTAAAGGCAATACATCTTCAAGGGTTAATTCATATAAATCCGAATAATTTGAAATCAATCCAGCATTAACTAATAAGGCAACAGTTTCCCCTCCCAACCCATCAATATCCATTGCTTTCCTGCTAATAAAATGTTGGATTCTACCAATAATTTGTGGTTTACAGCCGTTGTAATTTGGACAGTAATGTTGCGCTTCGCCTTCTTGCCTAACTAATTCCGTGTTACATTCTGGACACTGTGTAATATATTGAGTAGGTTGTGAATCTGCTGGACGCTGACTTAAATCGACAGCAATTATTTTAGGAATAATTTCACCGCCTTTTTCAACAAAAACCATATCACCTTCACGAATATCTAATTTTTCAATTTGATCTGCGTTATGCAGTGATGCTCTTTTTACGGTAGTTCCAGCCAATTCTACAGGTTCTAAATTAGCAACTGGTGTGATAGCACCAGTTCTACCAACTTGATATGTAATTTCATTGAGCCGTGTGGAAACTTGTTCGGCTTTAAATTTATAAGCCATAGCCCAACGTGGTGCTTTAGCTGTATAACCTAATTCCTCTTGTTGTTGCAAATCATTCACCTTAATAACAACACCATCGGTTTCATAAGGCAAATCGTGACGATGAACATCCCAATGTGCAATAAACTCTAAAACAGCATCCATGGAATTTACTTCTTTTGCTATTTCAGGAACTTTAAATCCCCAAGAGCGTGCTTTTTCCAGGCTTTCAGATTGGGTTTTTATATTGAGGTTATTTCCTGTAATATTATATAATAAACATTCTAACGGTCGTTTAGCAACTTCACTACTATCTTGCAACTTTAAACTTCCTGAAGCTGTATTTCGCGGATTTCTATAAGGCTCCTCACCTATTTCTATCCGCTCTTCATTCATTTTAATAAAACCTTCAAAAGGTAAAACTATTTCACCGCGAATATCAAATTTCTCCGGATAATCACCCTTCAATTGTAAAGGAACAGATTTTATGGTTTTAATATTAGCCGTTACATTATCACCTTGAAAACCGTCACCTCTTGTAACTGCTTTCAGTAATTTTCCCTTTTCATAGGTTAGACTAATGGAAGCGCCATCATATTTTAATTCACAGGTATAACTAATAGCGCCATCCACCATTTTTTTAATTCGTGTTTCCCAATCTAGCAAATCCTCTTTAGAGTAGGAATTCTCTAGGGAATACATACGATGCTCATGAGCTACAGTTTCAAAATTTTTGGTTATTGCACCACCAACTCGCAAGGTTGGTGAACTAGCATCATAAAACTCTGGATGTTTGGCTTCAAGTTCTTGAAGCTGTTTGAGTTTAACATCAAATTCAAAATCGGAAATTGTAGGATTATCTTGAACATAATAATTGTAATTATGCTCACGCAATTCGTCTCGTAATGCTTCTATTTGTTCTTGTACACTCATAAACTTATTTCATTCCTTTTAGCATGCGCTGATTTCCAAACATATCTTTATTTAATTCAATACTTTTATAAGTATATGCTTTCAGCAACGTTTCCATTTCAGCCCCAAGATATTGATTAATTTCAAAAAACAACAACCCATTTTCCTTCAATGCCGACAGGGCATAATCTGAAATTGCTTCATAAAACTGCAGCGGATTATCATCTTTTACAAACAAAGCCAAATGAGGCTCGTGCTGTAGGACATTATTTTTAATTTCTACTTTTTCAAGATTTCGCACATAGGGCGGATTGGACACAATTACATCAAAAAAACCTGTTGCCGTTTTCAAGATGTCATTTTGAATATCTAAAATACTATCTTCAATATATGTAATAGATACGTTGTTCCATTTTGCATTTTCTTGAGCTACTTTTATAGCTTCTGGACTTACATCAACAGCATAAACATGTGCGTTTGGTAAATGCTTTGCCAAACTAATTGCAATACAACCCGTTCCTGTGCCAATATCTAATAATTTTAATGGTTGATCCTTTTTTCCGGTAAGCGATTTTAAAATCCAATCCACCAACTCTTCAGTTTCTGGCCTAGGAATTAAAGTATGTTTGTTCAACTTAAATGGCAATCCATAAAATTCAGTTTTACCAATAATATGCTGAATGGGTTCTTCTAACTTCAGGCGACTTAAAGCTTCAAATAGCGGCTGCTCCTCTTCTTTTGTTATGGTATAATTTGGCTCTAGAACTAATGTTATTCTATTTAGTCCTAAATAAAAATCGATAAGAATATTAAAAAAACTACGCACCTCATCGGTTCCATATATGGAATCAAGTTCTTGATGAAATATGTTTTGAATATCTTTTAAAATCAAAATGGATTTATTTCGTGGTTTATAATTGCTTTAGCATCCAAACATTACATGAATAGTGACCTGTGCGTCCCATGGAAGTAGACAAAGGCTGAAAACCAACCTTTTTATAAAGCTTTTGTGCGCCAACCATAAATGGTAAGGTTTCCAAATAACAAGATTCAAAACCAAATTCTTGTGCTTTTTTAAGACAAATAGTAATCATTTTAGAGCCCAAACCCAAACCACGAGCTTCCGGCAAGAAATACATTTTCTGCAACTCGCAAACAGTTTCAGCTTCTCCTTCTAAAGGCGCAATGCCACAACCGCCAATAATTTTTTGGTTATTAACAACCACAAAATAGGCCATTTTAGGTTTGTTATAGGTTTCCGTCATCACATCTAATGCCGCATCTTCATAAGCTGTTCCCACTTTAGGTGCATCTAACTCCTCAAAAACAGAGCGAATTACAGCTGCAATTTGCGCATTATCTGCTTGGGTAATTTCTCTAATAACAATATTATTTTGACTCACTTTAATGTCTTATTTTTACATCTTGAAATTCTGGGATGAAGATACATGAAAAATACATAAATCGTTGCATTGAAATTGCCAAAAATGGATTAGGAACTACTGCTCCAAACCCTATGGTAGGCTCGGTAATTGTCTATAAAAATCAAATAATTGGCGAAGGTTATACAAGTCCCTTTGGCGGACCACATGCCGAAGTAAATGCCATTCAATCGGTTACAGACAAAACACTTTTAAAAGAGGCCACGCTATATGCAACTTTAGAACCTTGTAGCCATTTCGGGAAAACACCACCTTGTAGTGATTTAATTATAAACCACAACATTCCAAATGTTGTTATTGGAACGACAGACACCCATAGTAAAGTAGCTGGTAATGGCATTAAAAAGTTAATAGAAGCTGGATGTCGTGTTACCGTTGGCATTTTAGAAGATGCCTGTAAAGAACATCACAAACGTTTTTTCACGTTTCACAATAAGAAACGGCCTTATATTATTTTAAAATGGGCTGAAACGGCCAATGGTTTTATAGCGCCAAAAACTCGTAACAACCAAAAACCCGTTTGGATTACGAATGAATTTTCACGTCAATTAGTTCATAAATGGCGCACTGAAGAACAAGCCATTTTAATAGGAACCAATACAGCTTTGGCGGATAATCCAAGCTTAACAGTTAGAGATTGGACAGGAAAAAATCCTATCCGGTTTGTAATTGATAAAAAGCAAAAGCTTTCCAATAATTTAACCGTTTTTAATAACGAAGCTGAAACCATTCGGATTACGGAAAGCGATATCGATTTCAATAAACCAATTGCCATTCAAATTGGTGAATTTTTACATAAAAAGAACATTCAATCCATAATTATTGAAGGTGGCTCGCAAACACTGCAAACCTTTATTGATGAAAGTTTATGGGACGAAGCTCGAGTATTTTCTAGTAAAGTAATTTTTTCTGAAGGAATTAAAGCTCCTATTTTTAAAGGAGAATTATTAGAAGAAACCGATATATTAGACGACACATTGCGTATTTACAAAAACACAATATGATTAAAACATTAATTTTCGATTTTGGCGATGTATTTATCAATTTAGATAAAGTTGGCGCTATGCAAAATGCTTTAAATTTATTTCAATTAAAAGAATTTTCACCAGATATGATAGCTTGCAACGAAGCCTATGAACAAGGAAAACTGACTTCAGAAGCCTTTTTATCTTTCTACACTAAAAAATTTCCCAATTTAACTGAAACCGAAATTTTAGATGCTTGGAATTTTATTTTAAGAGATTTCCCCACACATAGACTCGCTTTTTTAAAACAATTAGCAATAGATAACCAATATCAACTTATTTTATTAAGCAACACCAACGAACTTCATATAAAATGGATTCAAGAACGTGTTCCATTTTACCAAGATTTTAAAACTTTGTTCCATCAGTTTTATTTATCCCATGAAATTCAATTACGAAAGCCCAATCATTCTATTTATAAATTTGTTTTAAACCAGAATAATTTAAATGCTAAAACGTGTTTGTTTATTGATGATACGGAAGAAAATATACTTGCAGCTTCGGAATTAGGTATTCATACCTGGCACATTAATCCCGAAACAGATGATATTGTTAATTTATTCAACGTTAAAAAAGACCTCTTTTGATTTATTTACTATTAAGCATATTAGCGTCCACTATTATTTTTGTGCTGTTTAAGTTATTTGATAAGTATCAGGTAAACACGCTTCAGGCTATTGTTTTTAATTACATTATAGCTTTTTGTGTCGGTATTTTAGCATATAACGAACCTGTGAACATCAATACCATTGTTTCAACCGAGTGGTTTTATGGCGCCATTTTTTTAGGTTTTTTATTCATTGCCATTTTTAATGTTATGGCCATCACATCACAACGAGTGGGCTTATCGGTTGCGAGCGTTGCCACAAAAATGAGTGTGATTATTCCGGTAGTTTTTGGGATATATGTGTATCAAGAAAGCGCTGGTTTATTTAAAATTATTGGAATTATTGCTGCGTTATTAGCTGTATATATGGCTTCTGCGAAACCAGGAACACGAATAAAAAACAAAAGCAACTACATTTTTCCTATTATTATTTTTTTAGGTTCTGGAATTATAGATACATCCATTAAATACATAGAAACAACCTATTTAACCGAAAATGGTATTCCAATCTTTTCTGCAACCATTTTTGGTTTTGCCGCTTTAATAGGAATGGGCACACTATTAATTAGAAAACTACAAGGACATTTTACATTTGATCCTAAAAGCCTAATAGCTGGACTAGCTTTAGGTGTGGTGAACTATGCATCTATATATTATTTACTGAAAGCATTGGACCATGAAACATTAGAAAGCTCTACCATTTTCACAGTTAACAATGTAGCTATAATTTTACTCACATCTCTTTTAGGATTATTGCTGTTTAAAGAAAAGCTCTCGACAAAAAATTGGATAGGTATTAGTTTAGCCGTAATTTCGATTTTGTTAGTAACTGCAATATAAATGATGCAAAAAGACACGTACAAAACCATTTCAAAACCTTCCGATGAAGTCTTATTTAAAGATAAAAACAGCAAGTTTTTTGGTTACGCCTTTCCTATTAAACATGAAAATGATGTTAAAGAACATATAGACGTTTTAAAGAAAAAACATCACACAGCTGGACATTGGTGTTATGCTTACCAAACTGGCATGGATGAAGCCAATTTGTATTTTAGAGCCAATGATGATGGCGAACCTAACAATAGTGCAGGCATGCCTATTTACGGTCAAATACAATCGTATGATGTTACTAATGTATTGGTTGTTGTTGTTCGGTATTTTGGAGGTGTAAAACTAGGTGTTGGTGGTTTAATTAACGCCTACAAAACAACAGCTCAAATGGCTTTAGACGCCTCTAAAATTGTAAAACGAACCATAAACCAGCAATTTCTTATTCGGTTTGATTATAAAAACATGAATAAAGTAATGCGTGTTATCAAAGAAAATAATTTAAAAATTCTTGACCAAACATTAGAGTTAGACTGCCAAATTGTTATTTCCGTTCGATTGAAAGACAGTACAAAAATTGCAAAAAAATTTGAAACTATTTACGAGGTATCTATTACCGAACAAAATTAAAGCGATTCAATTTTTTTTAAAATATAATCTGGGCATTTCATAGGTCGTTTAGTAGTCATATCAATAAAAGCTAAAACGGTGTTAGCAGTCACCAAAATATCTCCAGATGCATTGGCAATTTCATAGTCAAATTCTATCTTAACTGAAGGCATTTTTTTTAGCTGTGTTTTCACTTTAATCACCTCATCATAAAGTGCTGACTTCTTATAATTTAAGCTCATAGAAATTACAGGAAGCATCACACCACTTTTTTCCATTTCATTATAAGAAAGCCCCATCTTTCGAAGCCATTCTGTGCGTCCCATTTCTAGATATAACGCATAATTACCATGATGAACCACACCCATTTGGTCGGTTTCACCATATCTCACTCTTATAGGTATTTCATCGAAAAAGAACATTCTGTTTAAATATTTTTTTGTAGTTTAGGCAATGCAATAAACATGCGAAAAAATATCTTAATATTCAATAGAGATACATTTTTTTTTTAAGATTTTTGTTCACATATTTGCCAAGCTAAAGATCAACATGAGAAAATCATTTCTCTCATCAACTACTAACAAATAAATTTTTATTTTAATAATGAGTGTAACTGCGCAAACGGTATGGGGAAATTGTCTTGAATTTATAAAGGATAATATACAACCGCAAGCATATAAAACATGGTTCGAACCTATAGTTGCAGTAAAATTCACTGATAATGCTTTAAGTATTCAAGTCCCTAGTAAGTTCTTTTATGAGTGGTTAGAGGAGCATTATGTTAAAATCTTAAAAGTTGCTTTAACAAAACAGCTTGGAGAAAATGCCAAATTGGTTTACATTATTAAAATGGAAAACACTTATGGTAACAAGCAGCCTTTTACAGAACGCATTCCAAGTTCTAATCGTTCAGCCGTAAAAGCTCAAGATGTTGATATTCCTTTAAATAATAAAAATCCAGAATTGCGAAACCCTTTTATTATTCCAGGTATTAGGAATGTAAAAATAGAATCGCAATTAAACCCAAATTATAGTTTTGAAAACTTTCTGGAAGGTGACTCTAACCGATTAGCACGTAGTGCAGGTTTAGCTGTTGCTGCAAAACCAGGTGGCACATCGTTTAATCCCCTATTAATTTTTGGTGGAGTTGGTTTAGGAAAAACGCATTTAGCTCATGCTATTGGTGTTGATATAAAAGATAAATATCCTGAAAAAACGGTTTTATATATTTCAGCTGAAAAATTTACGCAACAATATATTGATGCGGTTAAAAAGAATAATAGAATTGATTTTATTCACTTCTATCAAATCATTGATATTTTAATTATTGACGATGTTCAATTTTTATCTGGAAAATCTGGTACTCAAGATGTCTTTTTCCACATTTTTAATCATTTACACCAGAATGGGAAGCAAGTTATTTTAACCAGTGACAAAGCACCTGTAGATATGCAAGACATTGAACAACGTTTATTATCACGTTTTAAATGGGGCCTTTCAGCTGAATTACAAAGCCCTGATTTTGAAACTCGTGTTTCTATATTGAAAAATAAACTTTATAGAGATGGTGTTGAGATGCCAGAAGAAATTATTGAGTACGTTGCCAAACATATTAAAACAAACATTCGTGAATTGGAAGGTGCCATAATATCATTAATAGCACAATCTTCTTTCAACAAAAAAGAAATTACCGCAGACTTGGCAAAACAAGTGGTTGAAAAATTTGTAAAAAACACCAAACGCGAAGTTTCTATAGACTATATTCAGAAAATTGTGTCTGATTATTTCCAAATGGATGTCGATACCTTACAATCTAAAACACGAAAACGTCACATCGTTCAAGCGCGTCAATTGGCCATGTTTTTTGCTAAAAAATACACCAAAGCATCATTAGCTAGTATTGGTTCGCAAATAGGAAAACGTGATCATGCTACAGTTTTACACGCCTGCAAAACAGTTGATAATTTATCATCCACCGATAAGCAGTTTAAAAAATATGTGGACGATTTAACTAAAAAACTGTCTGTTTAATCCTCTAAATACTATTTCCGATGTCTCGGGATCCTCATACAACTAAAATTCTCATGGTTTGCCTAGGCAATATTTGCCGCTCACCACTTGCAGAAGGAATTTTAAAATCCAAACTCCCAGAAACAGGTTTTGTAGTAGATTCTGCTGGAACTGGAAATTATCATGTTGGTGATTCTCCAGACCCGAGATCCATAACCACGGCTAAAAAATATGGATTAGATATCACCACACAACGAGGTAGACAGTTTACGGTTTCAGATTTTGATACTTTCGATTTTATTTATGTTATGGATAGTTCTAATTTTGAAAATGTAGTTAAACTAGCTCGAAATGCAAACGACATTGCAAAAGTACATTACATTTTAAACGAAATTTATCCCAATCAAAACCACAGTGTTCCCGATCCTTATACAGGTGGCATTCAAGGCTTCGAAAATACATTTAAAATGTTAGATGAAGCCTGCACAAACCTAGCCATGAAACTTGTTAATTAACGCTTTTTCAATATTTAATATTTATACAGCTAGTTTTTTTGTAATTTGTAATGATATACAAGAAAACACCTGAAATATGAAAAATATATTAAGCCTACTCGTCTTTTTAATATTCACTATTTTCACCCATGCACAACAAATTGGTATAGATTTATATGCTGATGGATTTAATAATCCAGTAGGTATTAAGCATGCCAATGATGACCGCCTCTTTATTGTTGAAAAAGCAGGTGTTATCAAAATAATTAATGGACAACAAAACGTTGTTACAACAGCTTTTTTAGACATTAATAGTTTAGTAAGTAATAGTGGTGGCGAACGTGGCTTATTAGGATTAGCGTTTCATCCGAACTTTACTTCCAATGGTTATTTCTTTGTAAATTATATTAATAATTCAGGAGATACGGTCGTTTCGCGTTTCACTGTAAATCCCACAGATAGTAATTTGGCTGATGTGAATTCAGAACTCATTTTATTAACCATTGAACAACCTTATGGCAATCATAATGGAGGCGATTTAGCTTTTGGTGAAGACGGCTTTTTATACATTGCAACAGGCGATGGTGGTTCAGGTAGTGATCCCGAAAATAGATCACAGGACTTAACAACGCTTTTAGGCAAACTTTTACGAATTGATGTTAACAATTCAGGCAACGGATTAAATTATGCCATTCCAGCTGATAATCCTTTTATTTCAAACGCAAATGCTTTGGATGAAATTTGGGCTTATGGACTTCGTAATCCATGGCGCTTTTCATTTGATAGAACTAATAACGATTTATGGATTGCCGATGTGGGACAATTTGAAATTGAAGAAATTAATAAAGTTAGCGCTACCGAAGGTGGTATAAATTATGGCTGGCGATGTTATGAAGGTAACGAACCCTTTATTACAGGAGGTTGCCCAGATGCCTCAACCATGGTATTTCCAGTATCACAATACACACATTCCAATAGTGGTGAATTTAAATGCTCCATTACAGGTGGCTACATTTATCAAGGTAGCCAATTTCCAGCTTTTATTGATACTTATTTTTTTGCTGATTATTGCAGTGATGAAATTGGAACATTAGTGTTTGAAAATAACACATGGACCATGTCTTTTACTACTCCTTTCAGCAATAAAGGTTGGACAACATTTGGTGAAGATACGGATGGAGAATTATATATTGCCGCAGCTAGTACAGGAGAAATTTTTAGGATTGTAGACACCAACTTAAGTATAAACGAAAATAGTTTATACACCATTAAAATATATCCAAATCCTGTTGCCGATTACCTAACTATTGATGCATTATCATCTACAACAACATTACTAGATGTTGTAATTTATGATGCTCGTGGTAAACATATAAAAACTATTTCAGGCATTAACAAACAGCAAATCAATATTTCTGTTGCAACCTTAACGAGTGGTATATATTTTATGGAAATAAGCGATACCAATAACAATAGCGTTACCAAAAAACTTATAATAGACTAATGACAACCTCCAAACTCGGAAAATTATATTTAATTCCTACAACTTTAGGCGACACTAACCCATTAGATGTTTTACCTGTAACCATTAAAAATACCATTGAATCGATTGATATTTTTATTGTTGAAAATGAAAAAACAGCAAGACGTTTTATTAAAAGTATAGCACCAGAAAAAAAACAACCTTCTTTAGAGTTATTTTTACTTAATAAGTTTACAGAATTCACGGAACTTCCTGAATTCTTAAACCCATGCTTAAGCGGTAAAAATGTTGGCTTATTGTCGGAAGCTGGTTGTCCTGCTATTGCAGATCCAGGTGCTGACGTTGTAAAAATTGCCCATGCAAAAAATATTCAAGTTGTTCCGTTAGTAGGCCCTTCCTCAATTATTATGGCTGTAATGAGTTCAGGAATGAATGGACAAAGCTTTGCGTTTAATGGCTATTTGCCTATTGATAAACAGGAACGTAAAGCAGAATTACTGCGTTTAGAACGCTTATCGTTTCAACACAATCAGTCTCAATTATTTATTGAAACACCCTATAGAAATAATGCCATGTTAGAAGATATATGCAAAGTACTACACCCTGAAACGGATGTTTGTGTAGCCTGTGATATTACGTTACCTACCGAATTTATAAAAACGCAATCCGTACAAGCTTGGAAAAAAAACAGTGCAGACCTTCATAAAAGACCTGCACTTTTTATAATTCACAAACACTAATCAGTTTAAGCGGTAAGCTTGACTTTAGCCTTTCTGTTAGATTTTACTTTAGAGGTATCATACCCAGAAAACTTCTTGATATAATATTCAATTGATGTTCCGTAAGCATCGGTAAAACCCTGCTCGCCATAACTTCTTAAGTACTTTTTCACGTTTCCTGGACCTGCCAAATGTGCTGCAGCCAATATGCCTGATTCTGTAATCAGGACACCATTAATTGTTTTACCATTAAAACGCTTAATATCCTTTCTTAAAATCCATTTATTTCGCTCGGCATTGGCCAAGAATGCTTTTTCCTGCATTTCAGGATTTTTCAAAAAATGAACTGGATTATAAATACCTATCAATTTTAAAGTTTCTTTACCAAATTGGTATTTTCCAAGGTATCCAAACGTATTAACGGTAAAATAATCACCTCTGGATTCTTTAAAACCTAAAGCCTCTTTAAAGCCCACAAACGATTTTCCTAAAGTTGGTGAAAATGGTTTATACGCTTTTTCTAATGGTAAGTAGTGGTCAGATTCAGATGAAGTTTCAGTTGTTTCAACAGTATTAAATGCTAAATCATTCTCTGAAAAATCATTTTCTGTTATGGTCTTGTTCGATGTAAACGAACCAACAATTAAGACACATATTATAAGTACTAGTACTAGGTAATTTAAAATACTTTTTCTCATAATTTTTGAATTTTTTAAACACATTTCTTTGTGGGAAAGGGTTGTAAAATTTCAGCGTGCAAATATACGTCTTTTTTTTAATATCTGAAAATTAATCGATTAAGTGGCTTTAAAAGTAGATTCCGTGAAAGCTTATGCCATTTTCTTCGTTAAACTCCATAGTTGGAAATGGCACTTTTATGGTATTAAAAAGTGCAAAAACGGTCTTTAAAACATGAGAATTTGTTTTAATTCGTGTAAGATCAATATCTAAACTTAAGTAAAATTGACGTACCCTATTTTGATTTTGAAACAGATTATTTTCAGGTTCATCTTGTCCCGTTAACATACCGTCAGCTCCATAACCAAAAGCCACGTTTAACCAAGTTGGTATTTTACTTTTCTTAAAAAATGATTGGATATTGACACTCAACCAATACGTTTGACCATTATAATCTTTTAAAAATTCTTCCGCTAATCCATCACCTAATTTATCTGGACGTTGACTAGCGTATTGAGTTCTATGAAAAGAATACTTCATGGTAATTCGTTGTTCATGCCATAAGAGTTCTTGACCAATAAACAAACCCGTTCCAGTAGCATTTGCAGCCATGTCACCCCAGGAAAATCCCCATTCTTCAGAAAAACCATCTAGAATTTCTACCGCTGTTAAAAACGTAAAACCCAAAGTGCCTCCATAAATAAGTTGGTTTTTTTCACTAACACCACTCCAATTTAAAACATCTGCTCCTACTCTTCCCAACTGATAAGCAGAATATACATGACCTAATTTATCCATTTGAAGCCATTCGTTAGTATCATCAAGTGTGTGAAAATTAGAACGTGGATAATCTGCATACCACAATTCATTTAATGCCAAAAGCGAAACGGTTCCAAGTGCTGTTTCTGAAATTATTACGGCATTCCGTCTAGATTTAATAAGTGAGTCACTAGGCTTTAAAAAGGCATTGAGTCCCGATTGAGAATATACAATCAGGGTCCATAATCCAAAAACAATATGTAGTATTTTTTTATTCAAGTTTATTGATAAATACCTTGTTGAGATAGATATCTCTGGTATTCACGCGCATTAGCGTTATGTTGACTTAACGTTTTGGCAAACTTATGATAGCCCAAACGTTTGGCATCTGCTGCAAAATATAAATAATTGTGGTTTTCATGATTTAAAACCGCATTTATAGCAGAAATATCAGGCATGGTTACTAATCCTGGTGGAAGGCCTGCGTATTTATAAGTATTGTAAGGTGATTCAATTTCTTTGTGTTTATTCAGCACTCGCTTGATAACCGTATTTTGATATTCTGGTAATTGATAGGCTGCAAATTTTAAAGTTGGATCTGCTTGCAACGGCATTTTAATTCGCAGTCTATTAATATAAACACCTGCAACACGAGGCTGCTCGTTAGCCTGCTTAGACTCTTCATAAACAATAGAGGCCAAGGTCATAACTTCATTTTGCGACAAATTGAGCGCATCGGCTTTTGCTAATCTATCTTCTGTCCAAAACCGATTATATTCAGTTAACATCCTATCTCTGAACTGCTCTGCAGAAGTATTCCAAAAAAATTCATAACTATTAGGAAGATACATGCCCAATGCAGTTGCATTCGAAAAATTATTAGCTTTTAAAAACTCGGGATCTCTCATAGCTGTAATCAGTGAAACACTGTCTGCCTCTATTTGCATGCTAACTCTTCCTGCTAGATCCTCAAGAGTTTGTTGGTTATTAAAGGACAAATTAAAGGGCAAATTATTACTACGAATAGAATTTATAATATCGTTGTTATTCATTCCCTTTTTAATAGCATATCGTCCTGCTTTAATATTTGTCGTGTATTTTTTCTGATTTGCCAATGCGTCAAATGACGACATATCTTTTAATAATGGTTGTAGCTGCTCACGAACATCAGAATATTGTGCATTTGTTGGAATATAAATATATGCCTCTTGATTATTAAATGCTGTATTAGGTGCAAACATGGCACTATAAACAAAGTAAGCAAAGTAGGCTGCCACTAACAATCCGATTAGTGAAATAGCCCAAAGTATTTTTTTGATATACATGTTAAAAAATTCGTTGTAATAAATATTCGTTTTTAAAGGAACCGTTTATAAAATTCCAATCTTTTTTTAATCCTATTTTTTTAAACCCATTATTTTCAAACAAATTTAAACTTACATTATTGTCTTCAGAAATATTACAAAATAACTGATGTAAATCTAAATGTGATTTAGCATAAGACATCAAAAGCTTCAAAGCTTCGTCACCAAATCCTTTTTGCCTACTTGGTTTGCTGTAAATAAGTATGCCAATACCAGCACGTTTATTTTTAAAATCGCAATCAAATAAATCTATTAAACCAATGGATTCATGATTATCATTGGCAATTAACAAGCGTAATTGTTTTACCTCGTAAATATCTTTATGCGCATTCTCAAGATATTCTTTTATTAAATATCTAGAATAAGGAGTTTGAGTACTACTCAATTCCCAGATAGATTCGTCATTTTCTATTGTGTAAATAAAATCTAAATCTTCTGGTTCTAAAGCTCTTAAGTAGATATGCTTACCATTTAGTGTTAACATACAATTTCGCCTTTAAAAACATAATTTGCAGAACCAATAAGCCAAATATTTTGATATTCAGAATTATTGTTTTCAAACGAGACCTGAAGTTTACCACCTTCAGTTTCTAAAGTAATCAGATTTTTTTCTGTCTCTCCAATGGCGTGCATTGCAATGGCCACAGCAGTAACACCAGTACCACAGGACAATGTTTCATCTTCAACACCACGTTCGTAAGTTCTAACAGAAAAATTAGATTCGTTATTTTTTGTAACAAAATTCACATTAGCACCTAACGCATTATAGGGCTCACCATGTCTAATTTGTGACCCTATTTTTTTTACATTTAAATGGGCCAAATTGGTTTCCATTTGAACATGATGTGGTGAACCTGTATTTAAAAATACGTGTGTGTCAAAAAGGCTCACTTCAGGTACATTTTGCATTTTGAGTTTTATGATATCATCTTCAATTAAGGCCTTATGCTCGCCATCTACAGCCATAAATTGCGTGCTGTTATTTATAATACCTAAAAAATGAGCAAAAGCCACAATACACCTACCACCATTGCCGCACATAGAACTTTCATTTCCATCAGCATTATAATACACCATTTTAAAATCGAGTGTATCATGTTGTTCTAACAAAATTAAACCGTCTGCACCAATGCCAAAACGTCTGTTACATAACAATTTAATAGTTTTGGTATTGTTTTTGCAAAACTCTAGTTGACGATTATCAATCAGAATAAAATCGTTTCCTGTTCCTTGATATTTATAAAATGTGTAAGTCATAAGCAGGGCAAATATATGAATTAATGATGGTTTTTTTCTATGTTAAATAGCCGTTAAAATAGGCGTTAAAAAAAGTTAAACTTGAAAATACCATTCAATAATAAATTAATTTTAAACGTTATTCATTTAATTAAAACAATTATATAGATTATGAAAAAGTTACTAACTCTCGTTTTTGTTTCCATTTTAGGTGGTATATTAACTTTATCGGCCTATAAACTATTTTTAGAACCAGAAACTTTAACGGTTACAGCAGAAAAACAACAAGACCAAACAACCTATTTTCCAACAAATTACAATAGTGCTCATTTATTAAATCCAGCTGAAGCTCCAGACTTTGTTCAGGCAGCTGAAGAAACAGTTCACGCTGTTGTACACGTTAAAAACACAGCAGTCGTTTCTGCACCCACAACTTTAGAGGATTTCTTTTATGGCAGACGTTCTCAACAAGCACAAGTTGGTACAGGAAGTGGAGTTATTATTAATAAAAACGGATATATTATTACCAATAACCACGTGATTGCTGGAGCCAAAGAGTTATCCATTACAACTAATGATAATAAAATTTATAACGCTACTCTAATAGGAACAGATCCTAAAACTGACATTGCATTACTAAAAATTGAAGCTGATGAAGATTTACCATTCATAACGTTTGGCGATTCAGACACAGCTAAAATTGGTGAATGGGTTTTAGCTGTTGGTAATCCATTTAACTTAACATCAACAGTTACTGCCGGTATTATTTCAGCTAAATCTCGTGATTTATCCGGACAAAATTACCAGTCCTTTATCCAAACAGATGCCGCAGTAAACCCAGGAAATTCTGGAGGTGCTTTAGTAAATAAAAATGGAGACTTAATAGGGATTAATACGGCTATCAGTTCTCAAACAGGATCTTATATTGGCTACTCCTTTGCCGTTCCAAGTAATATAGCTCGCAAAGTCGTCGAGGATATTATGGAATTTGGAAATGTCCAAAATGGTATATTAGGGGTAAGTGGCATTAGCTTAAATGGAAGAACGTCTGAAGAATTGGAGGTTAATCTAACCGAAGGGTTTTATGTTGGTGCCGTGGAAGCCAAATCGGGAGCAGACCTAGCAGGTATCCAAAAAGGAGATATCATTACAAAAATTGACAATGTTAAAATTTCAAAATTTGCAGATTTAACTGGCTACTTAAATACCAAACGCCCGAATGATGTAGTTAATGTTATGATAATGAGAAACAATTCTGAAGAATTAGTTCCTGTAACCTTATCAAAATTTGAAATTTTAACGACCGAATTTTTAGATATTCAAGTAAAAAATATATCAGACGACATAAAAGAAAGGTATGAAATAGATCATGGCGTTTTAGTTACTAAAAGTGACAATTACTGGTTATATCAAAAAATTGGTTTAAATAAAGGCTATATCATTACAGATATTAATGACAATCAAATTAATAGTATTGATGATATTACAAATCTTAAAAAGAAATACGGTTCCGATTTTGAAAAGCGAATTGAAAAAATAAGCATTATTAATACTCGAGGCCAAAAGCAAAGCTTTATTTTTAGATAACAAGCTGCAAACCAAAAAAATCCCTACAGTATAAACTTATATTATAGGGATTTTTTTATTTAAAAAAACACTACGAAAACGTTTGAAATATACTATTTTTGCACTCAAATTCAAGAACCTTAAAAACAGCTTGGATTGATATAATTTAACAACACACTAAAATTAATACACAATGAGTTTTAACGAAACTTATGAAAGCGAATTAGCATTTCAAGCCGATAGACGACGAGCTACGGTAGAATTTATTAAAATTATTAGCGATCTTTGGTATGACAAATCTATCGAGCTGGTCCTATTTAGAAATCAATTAATTGACCGTAACGTCAGTGAAATTCTAAATTTACATGAATATGCAGGCGAGTTTGTTCAAAAACCAATTTCTATTTTCGACTCTGTAGAAATTGCCCAAGCCATTAAAACTTTGGATTTGCCACCAGCTAAATTGGATATTGGTAAATTAACCTACGAATACCATTTAGAAGAGAAAAAATTTAGTAATGCGTTAGCATTTGTTGCAGATAAATTACAAGATGCTAAAACTGAAAATACCATACAACCAAAAGATGTGGTGCTGTATGGTTTTGGCCGTATTGGTCGTTTAGTAGCACGTGAATTGATGACAAAAACTGGTAAAGGTAGCCAGTTACGATTAAGAGCTATTGTTACACGCGGTAAAATAGATGAAACGGTTCTAGAAAAAAGAGCATCCCTATTACGTAACGATTCGGTACATGGTGATTTTTCAGGAACAGTTGTTGCAGACCTTGAAAATAGCGCTCTAATTATAAACGGAACAACAGTTAATATCATCTCTGCTAATGCACCAGAAGATATTGATTATACAAAATATGGCATCAATCATGCTTTAATTATTGATAACACTGGCGCATTTAGAGATCATGACGCTTTAAGCAGACATTTAAAATCTAAAGGTGCTGATAAGGTATTATTAACAGCACCAGGCAAAGGCGTTCCAAACATTGTTCATGGTGTTAATCATCAAGAGCACAGTCCTGATACTGTTGATATATTTTCAGCCGCCTCCTGTACAACCAATGCTATTACACCTGTTTTAAAAGCTATTGAAGATACGTTTGGTGTAAAAAGTGGGCATTTAGAAACCATTCATGCCTATACAAATGACCAAAATCTTGTAGACAACTTCCACGGCAAATACCGTCGTGGCCGTGCAGCTGCCTTAAATATGGTAATTACAGAAACTGGAGCTGGAAGTGCTGTATCAAAAGCTTTACCAAGTCTAGAAGGTAAATTAACATCCAATGCTATTCGAGTTCCCGTTCCTAATGGTTCTCTAGCTATTTTAAATTTAGATTTAGAAAAAGCAACTTCTTTGGAAGCTATTAATACCACACTAAAAAAATATGCTTTAGAAGGCGATTTAGTGGAACAAATTAAATACGAGTTGAGTGATGAATTAGTTTCAAGTGACATTGTAGGCTGCTCTGCACCAGCAATTTTTGATAGTAAAGCAACTATTGTACGTCCAGACGGTAAAAACGCCATATTATACATATGGTATGACAATGAGTATGGCTACAGTCATCAAGTAATTAGACTTGCAAAATATATTGCAAAAGTTAGACGTTACACCTATTATTAATCGGCAATATTTAGGTAAAAAAAATCTCGCTTATAATTAGCGAGATTTTTTTTTGAAAAAACCACAACCCTAACATCTAAATTTTAAAGCTGTTCGTATATTAATTGGCCTCCAAACGAGAGGCTTTTCAAGTATTGTGTTTTATACTAAACATATTTTCTTATTTTAGCAACAACATATCTTTACAACTAACAAATGAACAGCCTAAAAAAAATTCTATTACTTTTATTTATAGCTAGTTATGCAACTATAAATGCTCAAAGCACATCAGAAGATGACGATCAATTATCTTTAGACAACGGAACCATTGACAACCAATTTGAATACGTAATAAAACGCTCTAACAACTATCAAGATTATAAGGTTGTAAAAGAAACCTGGTTGTATAAATTAAAGGCTCATACATTAGATTCCTTAAAATCAATTCATTCGGAATTAGAAACTGCCGAAGGAACCATCTCCAATCAGAATAGTGAAATAGCCAGTTTAAAAAGTAGTTTAAAAAATTCTGAAGAAGCCCTAAATAAAACGACCAACGAAAAAAACAACATGGAATTATTTGGTTTACAAATGACTAAACCAAGCTATAATGCACTTATGTGGTCCATAATAGCTATTCTTCTTGGTTTATTACTACTATTTGTATACAAATTTAAGAATAGCAATGCTGTAACACGAGAGGCTAAAAAAAACCTATCGGAAACCGAAGAAGAATTTGAAGAACACAGACGTACAGCTTTAGAACGAGAGCAAAAAGTTAGACGCCAACTTCAAGATGAATTGAATAAGCAAAAAGGAATTAATTAAAATTTCTTGACACAATAGCCAAAAAATCTACAACCTTCCGTTTGTAGATTTTTTTTGTTTTCAAACAAACGCAATTTGCTAAATAACTTCAACTAAAAACTTAAAATTCCCACAAACATTTCAATTATATTTGCAATATAAAATTTTCATCATGCGTATTGACATAATAACCGTTTTACCAGAATTATTAAAAAGCCCGTTTGAAGCGTCAATTTTAAAACGCGCTATAGATGCTAATTTGGTAGAGGTACATTTTCATAATTTACGTGATTATACATCCGATAATTACAAAACCATAGACGACTACCAATTTGGTGGTGGCGCTGGTATGGTCATGATGATTGAGCCAATTGATAAGTGTATTACACAATTGCAATCTGAACGTAAGTATGACGAAATTATATATATGACACCTGATGGTGAAACCTTAAATCAAAGTATCGCCAACCAAGTTTCATTAAAAGAGAACATTATTATTTTATGCGGACATTATAAAGGCGTAGATCAACGTGTGCGTGATCATTTTATAACACGTGAAATTTCCATTGGCGACTATGTCCTTTCAGGAGGTGAACTTGGCGCAGCTGTTTTATGCGACGCAATTATACGCTTAATCCCTGGTGTATTAGGAAATGAAACCTCTGCTTTAACAGACTCCTTTCAAGACAACCTATTGGCACCGCCAATTTATACTAGACCACGGGAATACAAAGGCTGGAAAGTACCCGAATTATTGTTTAGTGGTAACTTTCCAAAAATTGAAAAATGGCGTGAAGAACAAGCCTATGAACGTACTAAAGCACGTAGACCTGACTTATTAGACAGGAAATAAATATTTTAATAATACACTTTTAAAAAGTAAAATTATTAATTGCAAGTTATTTATAAATAGTTATCTTTGCACCCAATTTCGAGTTAACCTCTGGCGATAATCGTGAATGTTGTTTCGGATTAATTAAGTTAAAAATAAAAGATATGGAATCTTTAATCAAATTTGTACAACAAGAGTTTGTACCAAAAAAAGATTTTCCAGAGTTTAGTGCTGGAGACACAATTACAGTTTATTACGAAATTAGAGAAGGTGAAAAAGTTCGTACACAGTTCTTTAGAGGTGTTGTTATTCAAAAAAGAGGAACAGGTACTTCTGAAACATTTACAATCAGAAAAATGTCTGGTACAGTAGGTGTTGAACGTATTTTCCCTATTAATATGCCAGCTTTACAAAAAGTTGAAGTTAACAAACGTGGTAAAGTACGTCGTGCACGTATCTACTACTTTAGAGGCTTAACTGGTAAGAAAGCTAGAATAAAAGAAAGCATGAAACGTTAATTATTTGTTGATAACGTTGAAAAGCCCTGTTTTTACAGGGCTTTTTTTATTAACAAAAGTTAATAACTAAAGTTAGTAAATTGTTGATATATAACGCTTTAAATATTTTTACAAATATGTATTTCGCTTTATATTAGCTACAGAATTAATAGACACTTGAGTTGGTTTTGCTTGAAAAAGCAAATTTACTTTTAATTCTTGTAAAGAAACGTTCTTAACATTTTATTGTTTTTTGAGGTTTTGAGGTAAGCGTTTTACAGCGCCTAACTAAAAAATCATGATACTTTTTAATATGCTAAATGTTTAAGCAGTTAGTAATAGAAAAAGTTGAAAGTTTTCAAAATGTCTCTTTTAAGCGAAAGTAATAAGGAGTCTATGAAACAATGTTTTGAGTGTACGCAATTCATAGTGATGATTTGCTAAAAGACAAAACATCAAGAAAAACAATAACCGAAACATTTTCACAACATGTCAATACATTTTGAAAGTTGTATTTAAAAAATGTTTCTTTTTTTGAAATAGTCTTGCTTGAATTGAACCATGTACTTTTGTTGCATGTTGCAATCGGAAGATTGCATAGATCATGTTAAAAACTGTTTCAAAAGAAAGCCATGTCAAACCAGACATTCGTCTGATGTGATATGGCTTTTGTTTTTTAAACTATTGATTTTTTAAGTAATTTGGCAGAATTCAAATTTCATAATATGAATTTACCTTTCATTTGCGATAAAACGTTTAAAAAACAAACCTATACAATTAACCCTTTACCTAAAGCGGAATATAACAATTGTCAATTTATAGATTGTGAGTTTTCGGAAGCGTTTCTTTCATATATAGCGTTTACGGAATGTGAATTTATAAACTGCAATTTAAGTTCAGCAAAAGTTAAAGATACCTCATTTAACGATGTTGTGTTTAAAGGTTGTAAACTCCAAGGTGTGTTGTTCCAATATTGTAACCCCTTTTTACTCGCTCTTTCGTTTGAAAATTGCGTATTGAATCTATCAACATTTAATGATTTAAAATTAAAAAAAACACTATTTAACTCATGTATGTTAAAACAGACAGATTTCTCCAATACAGACCTCTCCTATTCAACTTTTTTAAAATGTAATTTAGAGCATGCTAGTTTTTATAACGCAAATCTATCTTATACAGATTTTACAACCTCTCAAAACATTACATTGAATCCCGAATTTTCTAATTTAAAATCTGCAAGATTTTCAAGCGAAAATGTTTTAGGTCTTTTAAAATGTTACAAACTTATAATAGAATAGTTCCTATCTCTTATTGCCCATATTCTACATCCTAACTAAATTTTTATGATTTTTTTAAGACAAGTAGATTAAACTTAAAGATAGTTTTGCCATCTAATAACCACACCTAACCAGTTCCAAATGCGAAATATTATACTTTCTATTTTAGGAGTCATACTTATAATAGGCTCTTTTTTTATTGCTAAAAATTTAATTGATAATAAATCCAAGCCTAAACCAGTAGTGGATAAGGTTGTTAAAACAGTTTATACAGATACTGTTTCAAACACTACCATTCCTATTATAATTCCAGCAAATGGCAGCCTAGTTGCCAAACAACGCGTGGAACTGTATGCGGAAGTTCAAGGAGTTTTTAAATCTGGAAATAAATTATTTAAACCAGGTCAGCACTATAAAAAAGGTGAAACCCTTATTCAAATTGATGCTTCAGAGTACTATGCTAGCGTGCAATCGGCTAAAAGTAATTTGTATAATACCATTGCGGCTATCATGCCAGATTTACGCTTGGATTTTCCAAATATGTTTCAAAAATGGCAAAATTATTTAAATAGTTTTGATTTAAATAAAACGACACCAACACTACCTAAAATGACTTCCGATAAAGAAAATTATTTTATTACAGGTCGCGGTATTGTTTCAAGTTATTATACCGTTAAAAATTTAGAACAACGACTTGCAAAATATAATATGTCGGCGCCTTTTGATGGAATTCTTACAGAAGCACTAACAACTGAAGGTGCCTTAATTAGAAGTGGCCAAAAACTAGGTGAATATATAGACCCATCTGTCTATGAAATGGAAATAGCATTAAGTAAATCCTATGCTAGTCTTTTAAAGGTTAATGAAGAAGTCGAACTTCAAAATATAGAACATACCGAAAAGTATAAAGGTAAAATTTCCAGAGTAAATGGTAGCATCGATGCAGCTACTCAAACAATTACGGCTTTTATTGAAGTTAAAAATGAGCAGCTTAAAGAAGGCATGTATTTAGAAGCCAACTTAAATGCAAAAGAAGAGCCAAATGCCATAGAAATTAACAGAAACTTACTACTTGATGATAATAAAATTTTTATAGTAAAAGATAATGTTCTTGATATTATGGCTGTTAAACCTGTTTTCTTTTCTGAAACAACGGTAGTATTAAAAAACATTCCTAATGGCACTATTATATTAAACAAACCTGTAATTGGTGCCTATTCAGGGATGCTTGTAAAACCATTTACTGAAAACCCTACAACCACAAAGGATAACTAATAAATTATGAGAAAATTAATTGCTTATTTTATTCGTTACCATGTGGCTGTTAATGTATTTATTATAGCCTTTTTTGCTTTTGGAATTTTAGGTATCATGTCTTTAAAATCGTCATTTTTTCCCCTTGTCGATTCCAAAATAATTAACATAAATATTGTCTATCCTGGCGCATCACCCCAAGAAATTGAAGAAGGTATTGTGCTTCAAATTGAAGATAACCTTAAAGGTTTAAAAGGAATTGACCGCGTTACCTCCGTATCCAGAGAAAATAGTGGCAGTATTACCGTTGAAATTGAAAAAGGTGAAAACATAGACTTCATGCTATTAGAAGTTAAAAACGCTGTAGACCGTGTGCCTTCTTTTCCAACGGGAATGGAGCCTTTAGTCGTTTCTAAACAAGAAGCTATTCGGGAAACGATATCCTTTGCCTTAAGTGGTAATAATGTCCCATTAGCTACTTTAAAACAAATTGGTAGACAGGTTGAAAATGATTTACGAGCCATAGATGGTATATCTCAAGTTACTGTAACTGGATATCCAGAAGAAGAAATTGAAATTGCAGTAAACGAAAATAATTTATTAGCATACAATTTAACATTTTCAGATGTTTCTAAAGCTATTGCTTCTTCAAATATTTTAATTACTGGTGGAAACATTAAAACAAGTGCTGAAGAATATCTTATTCGAGCTAATAATCGGTCTTATTATGGTGATGAACTTTCTAATATTGTAGTTAAAGCTACTCAAGATGGTAAAACAGTTCGCTTAAAAGATGTCGCTATCATACGTGACCGCTTTTCAGAAACTCCAAACGCCACCTATTTTAATAAAAACTTATCCGTAAATATTTCTGTTACAAGTACTAATAATGAAGACTTAATGTCCTCGGCCGAAAAAGTAAAAAATTACATTAATGAGTACAACCAAAAACATGAAAATGTCCATTTAGATGTCGTTAGAGATTTATCTGTTACATTAAACCAACGAACTAAACTCCTAACCGAAAATGCCATAGTTGGTATGATATTGGTGTTGATTTTTCTATCCTTATTTTTAAATACACGATTAGCCTTTTGGGTAGCATTCGGACTACCTATTTCATTTTTAGGCATGTTTATTTTTGCTGGCCAGTTTGATGTAACAATTAACGTTTTGTCCCTTTTTGGTATGATTATCGTAATTGGTATTTTGGTTGATGATGGTATCGTTATTGCCGAAAACATATACCAACATTATGAAAAAGGTAAATCACCCATACAAGCAGCCATTGATGGAACTATGGAAGTTATACCGCCTGTTGTTTCTGCAATTATTACAACCTTATTAGCGTTTTCATTATTTCTGTTTTTAGATAGTAGAATTGGTGAGTTTTTCAGTGAAGTTTCGGTTGTTGTCATTTTAACACTAGTAGTTTCTTTAGTTGAAGCTTTAATTATATTACCTGCACATTTAGCACATTCCAAAGCATTAAGAAAGGAAATCCCACAGGAAAACCCGTCTAAAGTTAAACAGTTTTTTGCAAAAATGCGCGGCATAAATGCTTATGGTGACAAAATCATGAAATACTTGAGAGATAAGTTCTATGCTCCCATATTACTATTTGTTTTAAAATTCAAAATTTTGTCTTTAGGTATTTTTATTGCCTTATTAGTTTTAACGTTTGGAGCCATAGGCGGAGGCGTCATTGGAGTTACAATATTTCCATCAATAGCCAGCGATCGAATTGCAATTGAATTAGATATGCCGAACGGAACCAATGTAAAAGTAACGGATTCTATAATATCTATGATAGAAGAAAAATCTTTCATTGTAAATCAAGAATTCACTGAAAAATATTTAAAAGATACAGATAAAGTCCTTTTTGAAAACACCATATTAACTCTAAAGAGTAGTTCCAGTGCAGAATTAGTAATTAACCTATTACCAGGTGAAGAGCGACCTGATGAAATTAATTCTTCATTAGTAGCAAACCGATTACGTGAATTAGTAGGTCCTGTTATTGGTACAGAACGGCTAATTTATGGTTCTGGTGGCAATTTTGGAGGCAGCCCTGTTTCTGTTGCTTTATTAGGAAATAATATTGAAGAGCTTAAAGCAGCTAAAATTGAATTAAAAAATATTTTAGAAGAGAATCCTTTATTAAAAGACATTGAGGACAATGATCCTGCTGGAATTAAAGAAATAAGATTAGAGCTAAAAGAAACTGCTTACCTATTAGGTTTGGATCTTACAACTGTTATGAGTCAAATACGTGCTGGTTTTTTCGGATCGCAAGTGCAACGCTTTCAAAGAGGTCAAGATGAAATTAAAGTATGGGTGCGGTATGATCGGCCAAACAGAGAGTCTTTAAATGATTTGGAAGATATGCGAATTTTAACACCTACTGGCAACCGTATTACTTTAAAAGATATTGCAACCTACACGATTGTTCGAGGCGATGTTGCAATTAATCATTTAGAAGGCAAACGAGAAATTCGAGTATCAGCAGATTTAAAAGACCCAAGCACAAGTGCTACAGACATTTTGGATGACATTAAAAAAGTAACTATTCCAGAGTTACAGTCCAAATATCCAACAATTTCTGCCTCCTTTGAGGGACAGAATAGAGAAGCTCAAAAGTTGTCGTCTTCAATTGCTAGCGCAGGTACCATCATTTTGTTGCTAATATATATCACTATTGCATTTACTTTTAGAAGCTACAGTCAACCACTATTATTATTGCTATTAGTACCATTTAGTTTAACTTCTGTAGCATGGGGACATTGGTTGTTAGGGTTTCCTGTTAACGTTTTATCGTTATTGGGTATCATTGCGTTAATTGGAATTATGGTGAACGACGGTTTAGTATTAATAGGTAAGTTTAATACTAATTTAAGAGAAGGCATGTCTTTCGATTTAGCACTTTCTGATGCAGGAAAATCAAGATTTAGAGCTATTTTCTTAACATCGCTAACTACCATTGCTGGATTGGCACCTCTTTTATTAGAAAAAAGTAGACAAGCACAATTTTTAAAACCAATGGCTATTTCAATTTCATTTGGTATTGCGTACGCTACTATTTTAACCTTATTAGTATTGCCGTTATTTTTATCCTTTAGTAATAACATTAAGAAAAACGCTAAATGGTTATATACAAATAAACCTGTTACAAAGGAGGAAGTTGAACGCGCTATTAAAGAACAAAATGAAGAAAATGAGCACTAAAAACTTAATTATATACAGCCTTATATTATTCTCATGTCCAGTGTTTTCGCAAAAAACACTAAACCCAGAAGAAGCATTTTCTATGGCATTGGAATATAATTATGGAATTAAAATAACTAATAATTCGTTAGAAATAGCAGAAAACAATACAAGTATTCTTAATTCAGGTTACCTTCCCACCTTAACTGGTAATGCTGGTGCTACATTTAATTTAGACAACACCGAAGCTCAATTTTCAAATGGACAATCTACTGTTTTAAATGGAGCTGAAAGTTCCCGTTACAACGCATCTGTAAACTTAAATTATGTGGTTTTTGATGGCATGGGCAGGCAATATAATTTTAAACGCCTTAAGGAAGAATATTATTTATCTCAACTAGAGGCAAGAGAAACTATAGAAAATGTCATCATTCAATTATTTACCATTTATTATGAACTTGCCAAAACCTACGAAAACTCGTTAGCTTTAGAACAAACACTAACCATTTCAAAAGATAGGTTATTGCGAGCTGAATATCAGTTTGAATATGGACAGAATACAAAATTAGGTGTTTTGAACGCGCAAGTAGATATAAATAATGACAGCATTAATCTGATTAATATAAATCAACAATTAAAAAACACCAAACGCGATTTAAACGTCGTAATTGGTAATCAAATTAAGGAAAATTTTAATGTAAAAACCGATCTTAAATTTTTGTTAGATTTAGACAAGGATGAACTATTAACAAAAACCAAGGCTAATAATGTTGCACTTCTTCAAGCCGAAAGAAATATTTCTATTGGCGAAATAGATATTAAATCTCGAAAATCACAATATTTACCTAGTATTGGATTAATTGGAAGTTATGGTTGGAATAAAAACAACAACAATGCAGCATCATTTGCTACTACAACGCTAAATACAGGTCTTTCTGGTGGTATTAATTTCGCTTGGGACTTATTTGATGGTGGCAGCACAATAACGCAAGTAAAAAATTCTAAAATAATTTTAGATAATCAAAAATTACAAAAGGAACAACTCATCATCAATATAGAACGTGATTTTTATAATGCCTGGGAAGATTATCAAAACAAACTGGTTATTTTTAATGTACAGGAAGATAATATCATTACATCACAAAATAATTTTGAACGTACACAAGAAAAATTCAAATTAGGCCAAGCAACTTCCATTGAATTTAGACAAGCGCAACTAAATCTTCGAAATGCAGAATTAAGTAGAAACCAAGCCAAATATGACGCTAAATTAGCCGAATTATACGTTTTACAAATAAGTGGCGATTTATTAAATGTGGAATTCTAAATAATCCCTTCTAAAAATCATAAATAACACAGTTATTACTCCTCAATATGCAATAAAGGCAATAATATAATGGCTCTCAAAATACCTGTAGGATTTTTGTATATTTGCATTGCTAAATTAACAGGTGAAATAGCCTACTAAAAACTATATATACAATGACAGACTCTTCTACAATAATTTATACTAAAACAGACGAAGCACCAGCATTGGCAACAGCTTCTTTTTTACCAATAATTGAGGCATTTGCTAAACCGTCTGGAATAACTATAGAAACTAAAGATATTTCATTAGCTGCCAGAATTTTAGCAGTTTTTCCAGATTTCTTAACAGAAGATCAACGTGTAGAAGATGCACTAGCTATTTTAGGTGATTTAGTTAAAAAACCCGAAGCAAATATTATAAAACTACCCAATATTAGCGCTTCTATTCCTCAATTAAACGAAGCTATTAAAGAGCTTCAAGATAAGGGATATAAATTGCCAAACTATCCTGAAGAAATAAAAAACGACCAAGATAAAGATATAAAAAGTCGTTACGATAAAATAAAAGGTAGTGCAGTAAATCCAGTACTTCGCGAAGGGAACTCTGATCGTCGAGCTCCAAAAGCTGTTAAGAATTTTGCTAAAAAACACCCACACTCCATGGGTGCATGGAGTAAAGATTCTAAAACAAATGTTGCCACAATGAGTTCTGGTGATTTTGCTCACAATGAAAAATCAGTAACATTAGAAAATGCTACTACTGTCAATATAATCCATACAGATACTACTGGTAACAAAACCATTTTAAAAAATAATTTACCATTATTAAAAGGAGAAATTATTGATGGAACTGTAATGAGTAAAAAAGCACTTTTAAACTTTTTAGAAACAGAAATTGAAGATGCCAAAGCTAATAATGTACTGTTTTCATTACATATGAAAGCTACCATGATGAAAGTCAGTGATCCAATTATTTTTGGACATGCGGTTCGAGTTTTCTTTAAAGATGTTTTTGAAAAATATCAAGATGAATTTGAAAAAATTGGTGTCGATGTTAAAAATGGCTTCGGAAATCTAATCAAAAATTTATCTGAATTACCAGATGCCAAACGTCAAGCTATTGAAGCTGACATTGAAGCGACTTTTAATAGTCGTCCAGATTTAGCCATGGTAAATAGCGACAAAGGCATTACTAATTTACATGTTCCTAGCGATGTAATTATTGATGCATCTATGCCTGCCATGATACGCACTTCAGGTAAAATGTGGAATAAAGATGGGCAATTACAAGATACTAAAGCAGTAATTCCTGATAGTAGTTATGCAGGAATCTATTCTGCTACAATTGACTTCTGTAAAGAACATGGTGCTTTTGATCCAACAACCATGGGAACCGTTCCTAATGTAGGACTAATGGCTCAAAAAGCTGAAGAATATGGATCTCATGATAAAACTTTTGAGATTACAAACCCTGGAAAAGTAAGCATTGTTGATGTATCTGGAACCGTTTTAATAGAACATGACGTGGAAACTGGTGATATTTGGAGAATGTGTCAAGTTAAAGATGCACCAATTCAAGACTGGGTTAAATTAGCAGTAAATCGCGCTAAAGCATCACAAACACCAGCAGTTTTTTGGTTAGATGATGAACGAGCTCATGATATCGAGCTGATAAAAAAAGTGAATACTTATTTAAAAGATCATGATACCTCAAATTTAGATATTCGAATCCTATCGCCTATAGAAGCTACCAAGTTTACATTAGAACGCGTTAAATCTGGGAAAGATACGATATCCGTTTCTGGAAATGTATTGCGTGACTATTTAACCGATTTATTTCCAATTTTAGAGTTAGGAACAAGTGCCAAGATGCTTTCCATTGTACCTTTAATGAATGGTGGTGGTTTATTTGAAACAGGTGCTGGTGGTTCTGCTCCAAAACATGTGGAGCAACTTATAGAAGAAAATCATCTACGTTGGGATTCTTTAGGAGAATTTTTAGCTCTAGCTGTTTCTTTAGAACATTTATCGGAAGTTTCAAAAAACCCAAAAGCACTAATTTTATCAGAAGGATTAGATGAAGCAACTGAAAAGTTATTAGATAATAACCAATCGCCTTCCCGAAAAGTTGGCGAGTTAGACAATAGAGGCAGTCATTTTTATCTAGCAAAATATTGGGCTGAAGCACTGGCTAATCAATCCAAAGATATGGACATGAAAAACACTTTCGAAAAAATTTCTCTTTTGTTTAATGCTGAAGAAAAAAATATTCTTAACGAATTAATTGATGTTCAAGGAAAACAAGTCAATATTGGTGGTTATTATCAACCAAATGATACGCTTACAAGTAAGGTTATGCGTCCAAGTGAAACGTTAAACAAAATACTGAAGACTTTATAATTTACTTAAAGTTTATGATAAAAGCTCCTGTGTTAGGGGCTTTTTTTTATATTTTTAGTAAAAATTGCTATTAATGAACATACGTATATTCTGGTTAGTTCTGATTTTCACTTTCAGTATTAATTATATTTGGTCTCAAAATAATGTTACCTTAAATGGTGTTATTTCAGATATAGAAAGTAGCGAAACGCTAATTGGTGTAAATATTTTGTTTCCTGAATTAAAAACAGGTGCAACCACAAACGAATATGGTTTTTATTCCATAACTCTACCAGAAGGAACCTATAAAATAGTGATTAGTTATTTAGGTTATAGTGAGGTTTCAGAAACAATAACACTATCTGAAAATCTTACTAAAAACTTCGCATTAGCAGAATCGGTTGAAAGTTTAAACGAGATTGTTATAAAAGAAGACGTTGAAAAACTCAATATAAGAAAACCACAAATGAGTTTAAATGCCATGTCTGCAAGTACCATTAAAGAAATTCCGGTTGTGTTTGGCGAAGCAGATGTTATAAAATCTATTACACTTTTACCTGGAGTAACCACAGCTGGTGAAGGCGCTTCCGGATTCAATGTTCGTGGTGGAGCAGCCGATCAAAATTTAATTCTTTTAGACGAAGCCACCATCTATAATTCATCGCACCTCTTTGGGTTCTTTTCTGTTTTTAATCCAGATGCCATAAAAGATTTAAAACTCTATAAAGGTGGTATTCCTGCAAGATATGGTGGCCGTGTTTCTTCGGTTTTGGATATCTATCAAAAAGAAGGTAATAAAAATAAATTTCACATGAATGGCGGCATCGGCTTAATATCAAGCAGACTTTTAGCGGAAGGACCAATTAATAAAGGAAGAGGTTCATTTCTTTTGGGTGGTCGAGCAACCTATGCACATTTATTTTTACCACTTTTTGATTTAGACAACAAAGCCTACTTCTACGATTTGAATACCAAAATTAGCTATAAATTGAATGATAATAATAACATCTATTTATCAGGTTATTTTGGACGCGATGTATTAAGTTTTAGTGATAGTTTTGAGAACACTTATGGAAATACAGTTTTGAATTTCAGATGGAATCACTTGTTTTCTGATAAAATATTTTCAAACCTCTCGCTAATCTATTCAGATTACTATTATGGTTTAGATCTAAATTTTATTGGATTTAATTGGGATTCCGGAATCCGTAATTTTAATGTAAAGTATGATTTCAAACATTATGTGAATAATAATATTACACTGCAATATGGGTTAAATAGTATTTATCACAAATTTAATCCAGGGGAAATTAAACCATCTTCTGAAGAGTCTGGAATCAATCCAGATAAATTAATAGATAAATATGCCTTTGAAAATGCACTTTATTTAGATGTCGAACAGAAATTGTCTGACAGGATTCAACTATCATATGGCTTAAGGTATAGTAGCTTTTTAAGACTGGGACAAGATGAGCTAAATACCTATGCTAATAATGAACCCGTAGTTTTTAATCAAGAATTACAGATTTACGAAAAAGCAGAACCCATAGGTGTTGAAAATTATAAACGTAGTAAGGTATTGAAATCCTTCGGTAATTTTGAACCACGATTAGCTATTGCCTATCAATTACAAAGTAACTCATCTTTAAAAGCAAGTTACAATCGTTTAAGTCAATATTTACATCTGCTATCTAATACAAGTTCACCTACACCATTAGACATTTGGACACCTAGTGGAAACTATGTAGATCCTCAAATATTAGACCAAGTAGCACTTGGTTATTTTAGAAACTTTAAAAATGATATATTCTCTTTAGAACTTGAAACATTTTATAAAACCATTAAAAACAGAATTGATTATATTGATGGAGCAGATTTAATAGCGAATGATGCTATAGAACAAGTGATTTTAACTGGTGAAGCTAGAGCATATGGGTTGGAAATTCTTTTCAGAAAAAATACAGGTCGCTTTAAAGGCTGGATTGCTTATACACTATCTAAATCCGAACAGAGAACGCCTGGAAGAACAGCTAACGAACCAGGAATAAACAATGGCCAATGGTATAAAACAGCCTATGATAAAACACATGATGTTTCTATTACATCTAGTTATGATTTTTCTGATAAATGGCGATTTAATGCCAATTTTATTCTTCAAACCGGGCAACCCGTCACGTACCCTAATGCACAATATGAATATAACGGTATTTCGATACCTAATTACGGCTTACGGAATGAATTCCGTTTACCAACATACAATCGATTAGATATATCTGCAACCTATACACCGAAACCAAATAAAACTTCAGGATGGCAAGGGGAATGGGTTTTTGGAATATATAATGTATATAATAGATATAATGCAGCATCCATTACATTTTCAGAAAACAGAGATACGGGTGTCAATGAAGCTACTCGTTTATCTATTTTTGGAATTGTACCGTCTGTTACTTACAATTTTAAATTTTAATATCATGAAGCAAGTTATAATTTTATTAATATCCTTCCTTATGTTTTCCTCCTGTGAGGATGTCATTGATGTAGAAGTTCCTACCTCTGAACCAAAATTGGTAATCGATGCCTCAATAAACTGGATTAAAGGAACCTCGGGTAATGAACAATCTATAAAATTAACATTAACCGCACCATATTTTGAGTCTTCTGTTCCTCCGGCAAATAATGCCGAAGTATGGATAACAGACGAAGCAAATAATACATATGAATTTATGGAAGATGCTAACACAGGAGTTTATAAAAACTCGACATTCGTACCTATATTAAATACTGAATATAATTTAACTGTTGTTTATGAAAATGAAATATATACTGCAACTGAAACGCTTTTAGCAGTAGCCGATTTTGATTTTGTAGAACAAGACCTTGAAGGCGGAATTA
>NZ_FOVN01000007.1 GCF_900115185.1 Algorimicrobium echini | reverse complement strand
CAATGAAAAAAATGAACAAAATAGTCTATAACAATAAAATAAAACGTTGGGTTTCCTTCGGGTAACCAGCTTTACGCATATTAAAACATCTAGCCATTCAGGGGCATCATGTCATTAAAAGCGCGTATCATGCAGAGCATAGCAAAGACACCGTTGAACTAACAAAGCCAATCAACTTAACGATTAAAATAATCCCAGGTCAGTTGCAACCCATTCCCTACGGACACTTCTGGCTGGTACCCTAACAAACGTTCCGCTTTAGAAATATCTGCTAAAGAATCGCGAACATCCCCTTGACGTGGTGGCCCGTAAATAGGCTTTAAATCAGAATGAGCAGCCTCTTGTAAGGAGTCCCATAAATAATTAATACTAATACGCTCGCCACATGCCACATTAAAGACTTCATTTTTAGCGGATTCGGGTGCAAAAAAACCTCGAATATTAGCTTGAACAGCATTCGCTACAAAGGTGAAATCGCGGGTTTGCTCACCATCGCCATTTATAGTGGGTGGGTTTCCATCTTTTAAGGCCTGCATAAACAACGGAATGACAGCCGCATAAGCCCCATTCGGACTTTGCTTAGGGCCAAATACATTAAAATACCGTAAGCCAATAATATCCGTACCATAGGTGTTGCCAAAAACAGCAGCATACAACTCATTCACATACTTCGTCACCGCATAAGGCGATAACGGCTTTCCAATTACAGCCTCTACCTTGGGTAAGCTAGGACTATCGCCATAGGTGGAGCTCGAAGCCGCATAAACCATGCGCTTAACAGTTGGCGACTCCTTTAAGGCTATACACATATTTAGAAAACCAGAAATATTTACGGCATTCGTTAAAGCAGGATCATGAATAGAACGGGGCACCGAACCTAATGCGGCTTGGTGACTGACATAATCCATACCAGCCATAGCGGTTTTACAGGTGTCCAAATCACGAATATCACCCTCCAGCAATTCAAAATTAGGCAAGTCCATAAATTCGGTCAAATTCTCCCGATACCCATTCGAAAAATCATCTAAAACACGAACCGTTTTAGCCTGATGCTGAATAAGATAACCAACTATATTACTCCCAATAAAGCCACCACCTCCTGTAACTAAAAAGTGGAACTGTGATAAATCTTGATCGTGAAAAGCATTGTCGTACATGGTATTATAATTTTATGTTATTTATGGTCATTGCAAGGGGCAACAAAGGAGCAACGCGGCAACCTCATCACCATTCAGCCCAAAACCAAAGCCACCTTGGTAACAAGCCCCCTCTGTGAGTTATAATCTAAACAACGTCACTACGCAACGTTTAACTACAAGCGCGCATCCGATTGTGAATTCGGTAATAACGACTTCACATCAAACACAACGCCATGGTCTCCTTTTAAAGCCATGACATCCAACCCTAAAAATTCGTTATGAGACACAGCCAAGACAATCCCCTCATAATTGGTTTGTAAATCTGCAGCGTCACAAATTAAATCCAAACCGTATTCATGGTGCACCTCTTCTGCCGAAGCCCAAGGGTCAAATACATCAACGCTTACATCATAGGTTTCAAACTCACGAATAATATCAATCACACGCGAATTCCGAATATCTGGACAGTTTTCTTTAAAGGTGATTCCCAAAACCAGCACGCGAGACCCTTTAATGGTAGCGCCTTTTTTAATCATCATTTTCACCGTTTCCGTAGCTACATAACTACCCATACTGTCATTCATTTTACGGCCAGCTAAAATAATCTCTGGATTGTAACCACTTTCAATGGCTTTTTGGGCCAGATAATACGGATCAACACCAATACAGTGCCCGCCAACTAAACCTGGTGAAAACTTAATAAAATTCCATTTTGTACCAGCCGCTTCTAAAACCGCTTTGGTATCAATATCTAATAGGCGAAATATTTTTGATAACTCATTCACAAAGGCAATGTTAATATCACGTTGCGAGTTTTCAATAACTTTAGCGGCTTCGGCTACTTTTATAGAAGGAGCTTTATGCGTCCCTGCCGTAATAATAGATCGGTATAAATCATCAACAACCGTAGCTATTTCAGGGGTAGAACCAGACGTGACTTTTAAAATTTTGGTCACCGTATGTTTTTTATCACCAGGATTAATACGCTCGGGTGAATAACCAGCATAAAAATCGGTATTAAAGGTGAGTCCAGAAACCGAAGCCAAAATAGGCACACAAATATCTTCGGTAACACCCGGATATACAGTAGATTCATAAATAACAATATCACCCTTCTTTAAAACCTTACCAATACTTTCACTCGCCTTAATTAAAGGCGTAAACACAGGCTTATTTAAAGAATCGGTTGGTGTAGGAACCGTAATGATATAGATATTTGAATCGGCTAAAGCCTCTACTGAATCGGTAATATACAAACCCCTGTCACCCAATGTATCGGTTAATACCGCTTGAAGTTCGGGCTCGGTAACCTCCAAGGTCCTATCCTTACCGCTTCGTAATTCAGCCACACGCTTATTGTAAATATCAAAGCCTGTTACGGCATATTTCTTGGCAAATTCAACCGCCAAAGGCAAGCCTACATAACCCAATCCCACAATAGTAATCTGATGTTTCTTCATTGATTTATTCTTTAATTAACTCTGTAACGTGCATCCTAATCAAACGGTTAAAATTTGGTTCTTGGAATTTCAATTTTCAAAAACCCCTCCCACCTTGCTAAACTGCATCTTTGGGACACTGTGCCGCCAAAACGCCACAACTAACAACTAACAAGCCGCATCATATCCGTTTTAAAAACTGTTTTATGCGTCCCATAATTCCTTTTTTAGCATCGTCATGGTAAGCATTCCCATATACGCCATAGCCATAACCGTAACCATAGCCATAACCATAACCGTAGTTATGATTGGTTTTATGCTTGTAGAAGTTTAATACAAAATTGATATTCTTAATTTCACCGCCTCGATATTTGGCATTTATAAGTTGCAACATACCCTTTTTAGTATAGTCCAAACGCACCATAAAAATAGACGTGTCTGCATATTTCACCAATTCCAAAGCATCGGTAACAAGTCCTAAAGGCGGTGTATCCAGAACAATAATGTCGTAGGTTTGACGCAGTTCAGCGATTAATGTTTCCATGTTTGTACTCATCAATAATTCGGATGGGTTTGGTGGGATAGGTCCTGCAGGAACCACATCCAAATTAGCAATGTGGGTGTGATTGATAACCGATGGAAAATCCGATTCGCCAATAAAATAATTCACCATCCCAGTATCATTAGTCAAATTAAAATCGTCAAAAATCTTGGGCTTCCGTAAGTCCAACCCTAATAATATGGTTTTCTTCCCACTTAACGCATAAACCGTGGCAATATTAATAGAGCAAAAGGTTTTTCCTTCACCACTAACAGACGACGTAATCATAATGGTTCGGCCACCGGCTTTGGGGTTTTTGTTAAGGATAAACTGCAAACTGGAACGAATAGACCGAAAGGATTCAGCTACAGCCGATTTCGGTTTTTCATAAACCACTAAATTATTATGATAACGATACTTACCAATTAATCCTAAAATTGGAATTTTCGACAAACGTTCCACCTCATCCGACCCATGGATGGTATGATCTAGTAAGAAAATAACGAAAATGAGAAACATCGGAACAAAAAACCCAAGCATCAATCCCATCATGTAGTTTAAGGATTTATTAGGACCTATTAAACCGCCACCAATATCTTTCGCCTCGTCAATAATACTAATATCAGAAATATTAGCGGCTTTCACAATAGCCGCTTCACTGCGCTTATCCATATAAACATTGTAGGCTTCCTGACTAATATCTAGTTTTCGCTGAATTTTTAAAAACTCCTGCTGGTCCTCGGGCAAACCACTTAATTTGGCTTCCAAATTAGCGATGTTGTTATTCAAGCTATTCATAAGAATCCGAATGGTGCTTTTCGTGGCAGCTATGGTTTCTAAAAGCACATTTTTTTCAGCATCAATTTGTCGGTCTAAATCTTTAAAAATAGCCGACCCCTCGCGCGTACTGTACTCATAACTCTGACGCTCAATAGCTAAAGCCGTTATTTTAGACACACTACTCTGGATATTACTTTCTTCAATACCAACAGACGATGGTGCAGCAATACTGGTATAATCGGTTTTCGTGCGAAGGTAATTTTCTAAAGCATCTAAATAATTTAGTTTGCTAGTTTCAGCCTCTTTCTGTATTTCTAAATCTTTAAGTTTACTAGATATATCCGCCATTTCAGTAGAAACATCAAATACCTTATTTTGCTTTCTAAAGGTATTCATTTCATTGGCAAAATCTTTCAAATTAATATTAACAGCACGCAAACTACTGTCAATAAATTTAATGGTATTGGTAGCATATAAGTTTTTGCGTTCCAACTCGGTTTCACTTAATATAACGGCCGTGGTATTTAAGTAATCCACGATTTTCGACTTATTAGTTCCGGCCAAACTTAATCGCAATACCGAAGCAGAGGCATTACTAAAAGGACTAACACCAATACCCTTTTGGTAGCCATAAACAACACCATCAAAATTTCGAAACTGCATAAAAAATTCCTGACCTGGTTTAACAACCCGATCGGGACGCAGCTGCAAAACACCATGAAAAAAAGGTAAATTAATAACGGCGCCTACCTGAAATGTTTTCTGAAACGGCCCAATAGGAAGCGAAACAGGCATGCGTGCTTTGGTATCATACCGTTGTCCTGAACCAGATTCTGATTCAAATTCTGTAAAAACCTCAAAGGTGGAATCCGATAAAAACCGAATCCCAATATAACGACTTAACAGTTGCGGCTGACTCAAATCCGGTTCAAAAATAAAGGGAGCGTCCTTATAAATATCTATTTTTCGATATTTCCCTTCCTTAAAATAATTCATGTACGCTTTTAAGGAATCAACTACTTTTTCGTTGTGGGTACGCGTTTGTAAAGTGGTAATGGTTTTACCCATTTTACCAGATACACCGCCCCAATTAAAAGAAATACTGGTGTTGGCCGTAAAAAAAGGATTCTGATCGTTTTCAACAGAAATAAGCGATTCCAGCTTGTAAACATTCTGTTTCCGAACATTAATAAAGTAGGCAATAATTAAGGCCACGCCAATACAAGCTAGCACAAACTTCCACAGATTTAATACTTTAAATAAATACCCTTTAAAGTCGAAGTTTATACTACCGCCTTCACCTGAATCCACATCTTCATAATCGTATTCTGCCATAATTTAAAGCCTGTCTATAAGTAATAAAGTGGTAGTCACCAATGATAAAGCCGTTATAATGGTACCCAAGGTTTGGATGCCTGTGATACCGGTTCCCCACGTTTTCTGCTTCAATGGTTTTACATAAATAATATCATTCATTTGGATATAATAGTAAGGCGATTCCATAACCTGAATATCCAATAAATTTAAATGGTGTATTTGCTGCCCTTGCGGATACTGCCTAATAATGGTCACATCCTTGCGGTCGCCAGTTACCAAAACATCACCAGCATTGGCCAACGCTTCAAAAATATTAACACGCGGTTGATATAAAGTCTGTGTACCAGTACTACCCACTTCTCCAGTAACCGTAAAACGCAAACCAGTCAGTTTCACCGTAACGAAAATATTAGACGTTTCCTTCAACTCCTCTTCTAACAACTTGGTTTCAAGCATGCTTTCAATTTCTTCGGTTGTAAAACCCAATACATTCACCTCGCCTAAAATGGGAATCCGAATGTTCCCATGCATATCAACTGTAAACCCGTCAAAAAAAGCGCGCTCATCACCAGAAGCATTCAGATCTTTTTCGCCAGTAGGATTAAACATTTGTATATTTCGCTGATCCAAGGCTTTCACACGGATGTTCAAAATATCATTTATCTGTACACGATAGGGTTTTTGCTTTTCAGTAATCACTTGAGTGGTATCGGTTGCCCGTTCCATATTTTGCAAATACACCAATTCTTTATTGGGTATACAAGACACAGACAGCAAGGCAATTAAACCAAGTAAAACAACATATAAATGCTTCATGATGAGGGTGCAAGTTTCTTCACAAATATAGCTTTTCAGTAGGAATATCAAAACTTATCGTATAAATTTTGAATTATTTACGTTCTTTGCAAAAAAATAGACGTTGAACTACCTAACTGTTGAAAACATATCGAAATCTTATGGCGAATTAACGCTATTTGAAAACCTGTCCTTTAGCATCCATAAAGATCAGAAAATTGCCTTTGTAGCTAAAAATGGAACGGGTAAAACCTCTATTTTAAATATGTTGTCTGGAAAAGACACAGCCGATTCGGGACAAATTATCTACCGCAAAGATATTACAGTTGCTGTATTGTCTCAAGATCCAGACCTCAATCCAAACCTCACAGTGGAAGAAGCCATTTTTGACACCTCCAACCCCATTTTAGAGGTTATTAAAGGCTATGAAAAAGCTTTAGAAAACCCCAACGATGCGGAGGCCTATCAGAAAGCGTTTGAACAAATGGAAATCCATCAGGCTTGGGATTTTGAAACCCAATACAAGCAAGTTCTATTTCAACTAAAACTGGATAACCTCAACCAAAAAGTAAGCGCTCTATCGGGTGGCCAAAAAAAGCGACTGGCTTTAGCAAATGCACTGCTTAAAAAACCAGATTTATTAATCCTGGATGAACCAACCAATCATTTGGATTTAGAAATGATTGAGTGGCTCGAGGATTTCTTTGCTAAAGAGCAAATTACCCTGTTTATGGTAACACACGACCGGTATTTTCTAGAACGTGTTTGTAATGAAATTATTGAATTAGATCATGGACAACTGTATACCTACAAAGGAAATTATTCGTATTATTTAGAAAAGCGCGAGGCGCGAATTGAAAACGAAGCAACCGAAACAGGAAAAGCCAAACAGCTCTTTAAAAAAGAATTGGACTGGATGCGTAGACAACCAAAAGCACGTACCACCAAATCCAAATCGCGAATAGACGATTTTCACGATATCAAACACCGAGCTAACCAACGCAGACAAGATCATCAAATCCAATTAGAACTGAACATGGAGCGTTTAGGTAGTAAAATACTAGAGCTTCATAAAGTGAGCAAAAGTTTTAAAGACAAAACCATTCTCAACCAGTTTGAATACACCTTTAAAAAAGGCGAACGAATTGGTATTATTGGTAAAAATGGAACGGGTAAATCAACTTTTTTAAATATAATCACCCAACGACAACAACCAGATGCTGGGAAAGTAGTAATCGGTGAAACCGTAAAATTTGGTTATTATACCCAAGCAGGTATCACCATCAAACCAGAACAAAAGGTTATAGATGTTATTAAAGAGTACGGCGAGTATATTCCTCTAAAAAAAGGAAACCAAATTAGTGCTGGACAGTTATTAGAACGCTTCCTGTTTAGTAGAAAAAAACAATACGATTTTGTTGAAAAATTAAGTGGTGGCGAACGTAAACGCCTCTACTTGTGCACCGTATTAATTCAAAATCCAAATTTCTTAATTTTAGATGAGCCTACAAACGACTTAGATATTGTTACCCTAAACGTTTTAGAAAGTTTTTTATTAGATTTTCCAGGCTGCCTGATGGTGGTATCGCATGACCGCTATTTTATGGATAAAATTGTAGACCACCTGTTGGTATTCCGTGGTGAAGGCCTCGTTGAAGACTTCCCAGGCAACTATTCTGATTTTAGAGCTTACGAAGATAGCCAAGAACCAGAAACAAAAGAAGACGACAAAAAAGAGAAGAAAAACTGGAAAAAAGATGCAAACACGAAACTATCTTACAACGAACAAAAAGAGTATAAAAACATTGAAAGTAAAATAAACAGCTTGGAGTACGATAAAGCAGAAATAGAAAAAGAATTCTTAAACCCAGAATTAACACCTGAACAAATTAATGCCCTGTCAGAGAAATTACAAAAGATTCTCGATGAAATTGACGAAAAAGAAATGCGCTGGTTTGAGTTAAGTTCCAAGCTGGAAGAATGAATCTAGGTGCCAATTACTCTAAATTATAACTGAACACTCAATACGGCAATCTGAATACCGAACACTGAACACGTGTACCAACAAAAAAAATACATACAGTTCCTATTAAAATCAACCAATCAGCATGGTGTCCACTCGCCATTTATCTTTGATGTTATTACAAAATGTTTTTACAATAAAACCAATTACACGGATTATCAAGAATTAAAAGCTTATAGAAACGCATTACTCAAAAATAAAGAAACCATCCTCATAACCGATTTGGGTTCAGGTTCTAAAAAAACCAACAAAACAGAGAGACGCATTTCGGAATTGGCTAGAACAGCTGGAACACCTTTAAAACGAGCTCAATTAGGGTATCGCTTAACCCAATATTTTAAACCCAAGCATATTTTAGAGCTAGGCACCTCATTAGGTATTGCCACACAAGCCATGCATTTAGGACACACTAAAACACAAATCACGACTATAGAAGGCTGCTCAAATTTGTCAAAATTCACACAAGGAGCATTAACAAACTATAAAAACATCCAATTTCTAACGGGTGATTTTAGCAAACACCTTAAAAATGGAAACCAACAGTCTTGGGACTGTATCTTTTTTGACGGCAACCACACAAAGCAAGCCACACTAAATTATTTTGAAACCCTCCTGCCAGCAGCCCACAACGATACTATTTTCATTTTTGATGACATATACTGGTCTAAAGGCATGACAGAAGCTTGGGAAATAATAAAACAACACCCAAAAGTAACAGCCACCATTGACACCTTTTTCTGGGGTTTTGTGTTTTTCAGAAAAGAACAAGGCAAAGAACATTTTACCATCCGGGTTTAGTTGCAGTGTTCAATTTACACGAACCTTTTCACTCGCATCTCATTTCTTTTTTCTTCAGCTTAATGGATTCTTAATATCAAAATAACTAAATAATCAATAACTTTTAACTTTACCCCTTCCCATTACTACTCATTCACTCAATATGCAATCAACACACACCTAATCACTAATCCCTAATCCCTAATTCCTAATTCCTAATCCCTAATCCCTAATCCCTATTTCCTACTTCCTAACTCCTAACTCCTAATCCCTATTTCCTAATGAACCCAATAACTTAAGAACTTTTAATTAGTCATTTTTCACTTTTAACTTTAAACCCAGAACCACACCTGCCTGCCAAAGGCAAGAACCCGGAACCCCAAAAACACAAAAGAATCCTTTGCCTAATCCCAGAGAACCATTAACTTTGAATAAGAAAAAATAGCTATGAAAATTTATACAAAAACAGGCGACAAAGGAACCACAGCGTTATTCGGTGGAACCAGAGTCCCGAAACATCATATTCGCATTGATAGCTACGGAACTGTAGACGAACTTAATTCACACTTAGGACTTATTCGCGATCAAAACATCGATACCCATTACAAAGAATTACTCATGCATATTCAAGACCGCTTATTTACGGTTGGTGCTATTTTAGCCACTGATCCTGAAAAAGCAGTATTAAAAAACGGAAAGGAACGTTTAAATATCCCTAAAATTTCAGATGCCAATATTGAGCGTTTAGAACAAGAAATAGACAACATGAACACGGCTTTACCACCCATGACACATTTTGTATTACCAGGTGGTCATCAAACCGTGTCATTCTGTCACATAGCACGCTGTGTGTGCCGTAGAGCCGAACGTTTAGCATCTGCCCTAAACGATTTAGAACCTATTGACCCCTTGGCATTAACCTATTTAAATCGCCTATCTGACTATCTTTTTGTATTGGCACGAAAGTTGTCCTTTGACTTAAACGCAAATGAAGTGAAGTGGATTCCTGAAAAGCAGTAACCATTTCAAAACAACACAGTATTAGCCTTTAATTGGATTTCATATAAATCAGAAAAGGTACGTTCTTATAATTAATGTGTAATTAATTGATTTTTTTCTTGTGTATTTAAACTAAAAATTTATTTTTGCAAAAAATTAAAACGAATTACAAATGTATTGGACATTAGAATTAGCATCTTATTTAAGTGATGCGCCTTGGCCAGCGACTAAAGACGAACTTATTGATTATTCAATTAGAACGGGAGCGCCATTAGAAGTAGTTGAAAATTTACAATCTATTGAAGATGAAGGCGACTCATACGAGTCTATTCAAGAAATCTGGCCGGATTATCCAACAGACGAAGATTACCTCTGGAATGAGGATGAATATTAATACTATTAAAATTTAAAAAAGTCTCGTCCAGAGGCTTTTTTTTATGCAGTAATACACAAAATACTCGAACAAAAAACGTTTTTTTGTAACGCAAAAGAACAAAACATATATTTATTATTAGTAGCAATGCTAATACAACCATAAACACCTAACAAATGAGTTTTTTAAATTCAGTCCTTAAGGTATTTGTTGGCGACAAGTCGAAACAAGACGTAAAAGCCATCATGCCTCTAGTTGAAAAAATTAAAACATTCGAAGCAGCTCTTGAGAAATTATCTCATGATGATTTGCGCGCTAAAACCAGCTACTTTAAAGAAAAAATAGCAGAGGCTAGAAAACCGCTCAATGCCGAAATTGAAGACCTGCTTAAAAAAGCCAATGAAACAGAGGATATCGATCAACGAGAAGATATCTATTTGGAAATTGACAAAATAAAGGACACCATTTACACGGTAACCGAAGAGGTATTGAATGACATACTTCCAGAAGCCTTTGCTGTTGTAAAAGAAACAGCAAAACGTTTTGTGCATAACACAACTATTTCGGTAACAGCAAATACCTTCGACCGAGAAATTTCTGGTGAAAAAGAGTATGTTACCCTTGAAGATAATCAAGCCGTTTGGTCAAATTCTTGGGATGCTGCAGGAAAACCAATTACCTGGGACATGATTCATTATGACGTGCAGTTAATTGGTGGTATTGCTATGCACCAAGGTAAAATTGCCGAAATGCAAACTGGTGAAGGTAAAACATTAGTAGCTACGCTTCCCGTATATTTAAATGCGCTAGCAGGAAAGGGCGTGCACCTGGTAACCGTTAATGACTATTTAGCAAAACGAGATAGCGCGTGGATGGCGCCTATATTTGAATTCCACGGTATGCGTGTAGATTGTATAGATTACCACCAACCCAATTCGGCAGCTCGTAAAAAAGCCTATTTAGCAGATATTACCTACGGAACCAATAACGAGTTTGGCTTCGATTACCTACGTGATAATATGGCACATGCACCAGACGATTTGGTCCAACGCCCACACCATTATGCCATTGTGGATGAGGTGGATTCCGTATTAATTGATGACGCACGTACACCATTAATTATTTCAGGACCGATTCCGCAAGGTGATCGTCATGAATTTACAGAATTAAAACCAAAAGTAGATAGTATCGTTTCTGTTCAACGTAAATACTTAACAGGTGTTTTAGCAGAAGCCAAAAAACTCATTGCTGAAGGCGACACCAAAGAAGGTGGCTTTCAACTATTACGTGCTCATAGAGGTATTCCTAAAAACAAAGCTTTAATTAAATTTTTAAGTGAAGAAGGTATCAAACAACTCCTTCAAAAAACTGAAAATTTTTACATGCAAGACAACAACCGCGAAATGCCAAAAATTGACGCGGAATTGTACTATGTGATTGAAGAAAAAAATAATCAGATTGAACTAACCGATAAAGGAATTGAATTCCTATCGGGTGAGGATGATCCAAATTTCTTCGTCATGCCTGAAATAGGTGTTGAAATTGCTAAAATTGAAAACCAAGGTTTATCATCTGAAGAAGAAGCTAATTTAAAAGAAGATTTATTTAGAGATTACGGAATTAAATCCGAACGAATTCACACCTTAAACCAATTGCTAAAAGCATATGCCTTGTTTGAAAAAGACAACCAATATGTCGTTATGGACAACAAGGTGATGATTGTAGACGAGCAAACGGGTCGTATTATGGATGGGCGTCGTTATAGCGATGGCTTACATCAAGCCATTGAAGCGAAAGAAAATGTAAAAATTGAAGATGCTACACAAACATTCGCTACGGTAACCCTTCAAAACTATTTCAGAATGTACCGCAAACTGTCCGGTATGACAGGTACAGCCGTTACTGAAGCAGGTGAATTCTGGGAAATTTACAAATTAGATGTGGTTGAAATTCCAACCAACAAACCAATTGCACGTGATGACCGTGAGGATTTGGTATACAAAACCAAACGTGAAAAATACAATGCCGTAATTGATGAAGTAACCAAACTATCACAAGCGGGTCGTCCAGTGCTTATTGGTACGACCAATGTAGAAATTAGTGAGTTGTTAGGTAAAATGCTTTCTATTAGAAAAGTGCCGCATAACGTATTAAACGCGAAGCTTCATAAAAAAGAAGCCGATATTGTCGCTGAAGCTGGACAGCCAGGACAGGTTACTATTGCAACCAACATGGCTGGTCGTGGTACGGATATTAAATTAAGTGAAGCCGTTAAAAAAGCAGGTGGTTTAGCCATTGTGGGTACAGAACGTCATGATTCACGTCGTGTGGACCGTCAGTTACGTGGTCGTGCTGGTCGTCAAGGAGACCCTGGAAGCTCACAATTTTATGTATCATTGGAAGATAATTTAATGCGTCTTTTTGGTAGTGAACGAATTGCCAAAATGATGGATAGAATGGGATTGGAAGAAGGCGAAGTGATTCAGCACGCTATGATTTCAAAATCTATTGAGCGTGCACAGAAAAAAGTAGAGGAAAATAACTTCGGTGTGCGTAAGCGTTTGTTAGAATATGATGATGTGATGAATTCCCAGCGTGAAGTGGTTTACAAACGTCGTCACCACGCCTTACATGGTGAGCGTTTACGTGTGGATTTAGCAAACATGATTTATGATACCTCTGAAGGTATTGCAGAAACGAATAAAGCCGCTAACGATTATAAGAATCTGGAGTTTGAAATGATTCGATTCTTCTCCATGAGCTCACCAGTTACCGAAGCTGAATTTGGAAAATTAAGCGTCCAAGATTTAGCAGGTAAAATTTACAAAGCAGCTTTTGAACATTACCGGTCTAAAATGGAACGCAATGCCGAATTAGCATTTCCTGTTATTAAAAATGTGTACGAAACGCAGCGTGATAAATTTAAGCGTATTGTGGTACCATTTACCGATGGTGTAAAAAGCATTCAGGTAGTCACAGACCTTGAAAAAGCTTATGAAACCAATGGAAAACAATTGGTAAATGACTTTGAAAAAAACATCACATTAGCCATTGTTGATGATTCGTGGAAAACGCATTTACGTAAAATGGATGAGTTGAAACAATCCGTTCAATTAGCGGTACATGAGCAGAAAGATCCTTTGCTAATTTACAAGTTTGAAGCATTTGAGTTATTCAAAGGCATGATAGATAAAGTTAATAAAGATGTAATTTCATTTTTATTTAAAGGAGAATTACCGCAAGAAACAACCAATGCTATTCAAGAAGCGCGTCAATCTAATAAAAAAGAAAATCTTAAAACTGAAAAAGAAGAAATTCAAAATTTAGATGAACGTTCGGCACAAAATCGAGCAGCTGGAAACACGCAGCGTCAACCTGAAGTGGTAGAAACAATTGTTCGCGATAGTCCAAAAATTGGACGTAATGATAAAGTAACAATTAAACATGTTATGAGTGGTGAGAACAAAACAGTAAAATTTAAACAAGCTGAACCATTAATAGCCAAAGGTGATTGGGTATTAGTAAATGACTAACAGCTAATTAGATGCAGAGTATAAGAAAAATCCGAAGAATGTCTTCGGATTTTTTTTGTTTGTGGTTCACATAACGGATATTTATTATGCTTCAACGAAAACTCACCGTTTATTCTTAAAAACTAAAGCCTTATAACTATTTTTACTACGGTATTTCTCAATTAATTTTTTTCGATTAATAGCACGAAAACGAAAAAAATAATATGATGTTTCTGATTAATTTTAACAAACCAATGCGGTTTCTTGTTTTTACAATCGCATTAAGTACAATGCTATTAAGTCTTAATAGCTATTCTCAAACCATTAGTTTTGGTTCAACAGGCTTAATTAATGAAGGTGTTTTAAACCCGACTTCATTAGATTTTGGCCCAGACAACCGGTTATATGTTTCTCAACAAAATGGCCTAATTTGGGCCTATACCATTGAGCGCGATAATGCGAGTTCAGGAAATGGTCAATATACTGTTGTTGCCAGTGAAGAAATCACTCAAATTCGTACTGGAATCCCTAATCATAACGATTTAGGAGAATTCAACCCAAGCCAGCAACGCCTTGTAACTGGCATTCTAACAGCCGGAACAGCATTAAATCCCATTATATATGTTACCTCATCCGATTACCTATTAGGTGGCGGTTCCGGTGGTAATGATAGCAATCTAGATACCAATTCGAGTATGATATCTAAACTTGAAAAAATAAATGGTGTCTGGGAAAAAACAGATTTAGTGAGAGGGTTGCCGCGTTGTGAAGAAAATCATGCCATCAATGGCATGGATATGTTCGAAAAAGATGGCGAAACCTTTTTACTGGTAGCTCAAGGTGGACAAACCAATAAAGGGGCTCCAAGCAATAATTTTGCTGGAACACCCGAATTTTTCCTATCTGCAGCGATACTTATCGTAAACTTAACACAGTTGGAAGGGATGCCAGTGTATACGGACCCGAGAAGCAACACAGACTATGTATATGATTTACCAACGCTTAACGACCCTACTCGAATTGATATTGATAACACACATCCAGACTTTCCGTATCCGCCAGGACATCCTATGTATGATGCCTTTATTGATATTGGCGATCCTTTTGGTGGACATAACAGCTTAAATCAAGCATTTACAGAAGCTGGAGGCCCTGTCCAAATATTTTCACCTGGATATAGAAATGCTTATGATATTTTAGTCACCGAAAATAACCGAATCTATACATCAGACAATGGTCCAAATGCACTTTGGGGAGGCGTTCCTAGAATTTATGATATAGCAACTAACACATATTTAGGTGATGAAAGCACCATTACATACGACTCAAATTTACATTACATATCTAATGAAATGAATGAGAGTGGCAGCGAATTTTCAGAGGACCCACTTCATTTTATTGGAACCACCAATGATGCGAATGGCACTTATTATGGTGGTCACCCTAATCCCATTCGTGCATTTCCTTCACGTGCTAATGTCATTGCCTATGAGAAAATTAGTGGGTCATGGGTCGCTACGGAAACCCATCAAGTTGCCGATTTATTAGTAGGTTCAGAAGGCTATTTTAACACCTCTTTTTCAATAGCTAACTTCCCGGATAATCCGGAACAAGGGGAATACCTCATGGATGAACCTATCAACAGTCCTAAAAATAACATTTTAGATGTTAAAGCGGCTTCAACAAATGGGCTTGTTGAATATACAGCTACCAACTTTGGTGGTGTCATGCAAGGCAATATTTTAACCGCGTCATTTAATGGTGATATCAATCGGTATATATTAAATGCTGCTGGTGATATGGTTTTAGAACAAGAGGTTCCTTTTAACGGTTTTGGAAGCATTCCGTTGGATGTTATTGCTTTAGGCGACGAAGCTATTTTTCCAGGTACCGTTTGGGCCGTAACATACGGCGCTAATAGTATTACGGTATTTGAACCATCGGATTTAATTTGCCTACAACCAGGTGATGCAGGTTATGACCCCTTAGCGGATAATGATGGCGACGGTTATACCAATCAAGATGAAATTGATAATGGAACCAATATCTGCTCTCAAAGTAGTAAACCTAAAGATAACGATAATGATAATATTTCCGATTTAAATGATCCTGATGATGATAATGATTTAATCCTAGATGTTAATGATGCATTTGCTTTGGATGCCAATAATGGTACCACCACAAATCTACCAATTGATTACCCTTTTTGGAATAACAATCCAGGAACGGGTTTGTTTGGTTTAGGTTTTACTGGACTGATGTTAGACCCTTCAGGAAACACAGATTATTTAGACCAATTTAATGAACAAGAAATGTCATTCGGTGGTGCAGCTGGAAAAGCAACAGTAGATGCTGTTTCTGAAGGTGATGCTTTTGAGAATTTAAACAATCAAGATTATGGTTTTCAGTTTGGAATTAATGTAGATAGTAATTCAAACCCATTTACAGTACATTCCAAAATTGAATCTCCTTATTTCGGGTCCAACGGAAGTCAAAATAACCCTGTAGATTTTCAATCTTATGGAATGCAGATTGGTACTGGAGATCAAGATAACTACTTGAAATTTGTTTTTATGAATGGAACGCTTAATAATGATGCCCTTCATGGTTTACAGCTCGTTATAGAGTCCAATGGTGTTGTAACTTTAAACACAACTTATGATATTCCAAACATAATCAATTCAGGATCGATAGATTTATACATTTCTATAGAGCCTGCAACCGGATTGGCACAACCCTTCTACTCCACCGACAATGGTGGAACCTTAAGTTTGTTAGGACCAGCCATAGCATTACCCTCTAATTTTTTAGATCCATTAGATGCACAAGGTATGGCAGTTGGTATTATATCAACTTCTAGATCGGCAGCAACACCCAACCCATTTACTGCTACTTGGGATTTTATCGAAGCCTATGAAAATCAAAATGGGGTGGTTTCCATTAACCCTACTAATTTAGATTTTGGTGTCACACCTGTAAATAATTCCCAACGTACCAAATACATTGTTTTAAATAATGAGGGTGGACCAACAGATGATGTGATTACCGTAACCGCATTAAATTTCACAGGAACTGATGCTGCTTTATTTGCATCGGATGTTTTAGTCCCATTTACCATTAATCCAGGTTCGTCTGTAAAAATTCCTATCGACTTTATTTCTGATAATATCCTAGGTGTTAAGTCTGCTAACATGGAAGTTGTACATTCCGGAGTCAACTCAAATGTTTCCATGTCATTAACTGGTGAATTAACTGATATATACACACCTTTAGTTCGTATTAATGCAGGAGGTCCTCTTGTTTTAGCATCAGATGGAGGTCCAGATTGGGAAGATAACACGACAACAACAGGCGACTCCTACACTGTTTCTTCTGGCTCATCTTATTCGTCTACCGAAGTTTTCTATGCTAATCGAGATGCATCGATTCCTAGTTATATTGACGCAAGTACCTATTATGATGTTATGCATATTCAACGTAGTAATAGCGACCCTGCTTATCCGATGATTTTTTCCATAGCAGTACCAAATGGCGACTATATAGTTAATCTTTATTTTGCTAATTTATATAATGGTACGTCAGACCCAGGTGAACGTGTGTTTAGTGTGAATATTGAAGAGGAACGTTTATTAGATAATTTTGATATTTCAGCTGAATTTGGTCACCGTCAAGCTGGATTGGTTCAAAATAATGTAACGGTTACTGATGGTGTTTTAGAAATTCGCTTTTTTGAAAACATTGAAAACCCACTTATCAATGGTATTGAAATTTTAGGAATTGCCTACCCCGAATTACAATTACAACCAATAGCAGATAGAACCAGTTGTGAGTTGGAAATATCAGACTTTCAAGCCGAAGGTTCTGGCGGAAATCCATTAGATAACTTAACGTATTCCATATCTGGTCAACCTGCTGGAACGGATATAGAACCAACCAATGGGTTAATTTTTGGAATTGTTGATGAATCGGCTGTTTCTGGCGGACCAAATAATGATGGCGTGTATACTGTAACCGTTACCTTAAGTAAACCAGGAAGTATAGATGTTCAGCAGAGTTTTACTTGGACAATTTTAGATGATACAGAAGCGCCCATGATATCATGCCCAGATACGATAACCGAAATTTTAGCGAGTGGTGCAACCGAAACAACAGTCTTAATAACCGAACCAACAGCAACCGATAATTGTAGTAATACCATAACCTATTCTGGTGTAAGGTCTGACGCATTATTGTTGTCAGATCCCTTTCCAATAGGAGACACTATCATTACATGGACTGCTACAGACGCATCCAATAACACCTCATCAAGTTGCAACCAAACGGTTACGGTTTTAGAGCCCATTTTAGTATCTCCAAAAGCCTATTTACAAGGTGCAGCTATAAACCCTAATACGGGTGAGGAAAGCCTCATGCGAGATGATTTAAGAGTTGCAGATTTAATTCCAACCACAAGTCCTTATACAGATGGATTAGTTTGCAATCCTTCAGTGTTTTTAATAACGGGTAACAATGCTATTGTAGATTGGATATGGATTGAATTACGAGATGCCGTAACAAATACCATAATTGTAGATGCTAAATCGGCATTATTACAACGTGATGGTGATGTTGTAGATGCTGATGGCGTTTCACCAATACACTTTGAGCAAGAATCAGGAGATTATTTTGTGGTGGTTGACCACAGAAACCATTTAGGTATTATGACAGGTACCGTAGTAGCACTTTCTAATACACCAACTGTTATTAATTTTACAGATGGCTCAACAACCACATTTGGATTAGAAGCGCAAACAAACTTTGGCATGCCTGCCGGTGTTTTAGGATTATATGGTGGTGACATTAACGGAAATAATCAGTCGCGCTATCTTGGTCCTAATAATGATTCTGCCAGTTTAAAAACGATTATATCCAATGCTTCTGGCAATACTACCAACAGCAACTATTATCCATTTGCAACCTATAATACTGGAGATATAAATTTAGATGGTGTTGTGCGCTATTTAGGACCCGAAAACGACAAAGGATTATTAAAAAACATCATTATTAACCATGTTAACAATCCTGCATCAAATTACTATCCTATTTCAGAACAAATGCCAAATTAATTCAATACAATAAATCATGAGAAAATTATATATAACAACACTATTATTACTATCAAGTATTGGTTTAACGGCACAGGTAACCTATGAGTTTAGTGTATCTTTTGTAGGCATTAATCCAAACACAAATAATTATCAGATGGCGCTTTTGGCCACTCCTAGTGAATCGGTTACTAATAATAGTACAGATGATATGGGAGCTGGATTTTATGTTCCAACTGGATTAACTATTGGGAATTTTGTTACAGGTAACTCCAACATTCCAGCCTCTGAATGGGCCTCTATTTCAATGGGACCAGGTGCATTTGGTGACGCCTATTTTTTAGGACGTGACGAAGCAGGTCAATTTAGTATTTTATTAAATGGTTCAGGGCCTTTTGAGCTTGTTTTATTTGATGTGATTGCAGATCCAAACCCATCCAGTGGAGAAATACGTTTTGTAGAGAATGGAGACCCGGTTTTTGATACCATTTTTATTGAAAATTATATTAATATTGCAGCACAAAACTTGTATTCACAAAATAATCCGCTTGCAAGTGCTGTCAGTTTCCAAACATTAGATATGGATACCTATATTTCCAATAGGGATATTAGTATCTACCCAAATCCTGTATCTAATATATTACATATTAAAACCGCACATTCTATTAATGCAATTGAAATATACACACTGCAAGGAAGCTTGATACTTAAAACAACACATTCCGAAATTAATGTCAATCAATTTCAATCTGGCACTTACATTCTTAAAGTACAAACAGATTTAGCACAAACAGTTAAAAAACTAATTATTAAATAATTAACTTAATTTTAATAACACATTTGGATCTGGACAGTTTTGTAGAAATTTGTCCAGATTTTTTGTATTACAAACACCTGGATAATCACCGTTATAACCTTCCATATCACGAATTATTTGAAAATGTAAATGAGGAGCATAATCGCCATTTACTTCAGCGGTACCAAGTGTAGCAATTGGTTCTCCTTGTTGAATAGGCTGACCTACCTTTTTATCAGCAAGAGAATCTAAACTTAAATGACCGTAAAGAGTGTAAAAAATAACATCATGAACCTGATGCTTTAAAACTAATGTTGGCCCATAATCACCATAATTGGCATTTATAGCAAAACTGTGTATAACGCCTTCCAGCGGTGCATAAACAGTGGTTCCTGCTGCAATCCATAAATCTAAACCTAAATGAATATTACGTTCTGTATCTGCATTTTGTTGATTGAAATAATTGCTGCGCTTGTAAATGTTTCGCTTTTCATTATAACCACCAAAAGCAACTTTCGCCTGTTTTTGATTACAATAGTCATTTATAAAAACACTCCAATCTTCAGATGAAGATACATTAAACGAATGTAATTGGGTATTGGTTTCAGACAAATCTATAGACACATATTGAGATAAAGGAATATCGTTATCTAAAACAAAAAGTGGCTGGGAACTTATGCCACGTAAAAAAGAAGAAAAAGTCATTGAGTTTATAGTATATAAAACTCAAAAATAGAAAACTAATTCATATTTACATGACTATATTTTGCATTTACAACAATAGTTCTATTATTGGAAATACTACCAGAGTTAAACATTGTTACAAACTGACCTTTCGTGTTTTTAGGATGTTTGAACTGTGAATTCTTGCCATGATATTGTAATTTATAATCTGCTATTGGTAATTTTAAATTGGCATTACTATTATCTAATGTAATGTTTATGGTATTGAAATTGTCCGTTATATTATGAATAGCCAAATCACCAAAACTCCCATTAATAATAGCATTCCCTGAAAGCTTATCAATATGAATATTAGACGAATTTGAATTTAACACAAGACCGTTAATATTTTGAATGGTAGCGTCTTCCACAAAATTAAGTTCCAAGTTTCCCATTTTCCAATCCTTAATTAAAAGAGAGGAATAAGATGCATTGATGGTGGTGTGCTCACCATCAATGCTACTTGCTAAAAACTTAGTATGATTTAATTCTGCTTTTAAATTATGAATAACAGAGGTGAATTTCATTTCACCGTGTCGCACATTCAATTTTAGTTTAGAATTTTTAGGAATTTTTATTTTAAGCGTCTTTTTAATAGTCATATTCTTTCCCATGTCTGAATTAAAAAGTGCTTGATATTTGGCTTCATTCTCTTGACGCTGACTTTCGTGTTTTTCTTGATTCTCTTCCATTCGTTTAGCTCGTTCTTCCATTTCCTTTCCAAATTGCTCACCCCAAGCTTCCATGTTTTTCCCAAACTCCTCTCCCCAGGCTTCCATACTTTTTCCAAATTTTTCCCCAAAGGCTTCACCCCATGCTTCCATATCCTTACCAAAGGTATCTCCAAACTGCTTTCCAAATGTTTCACCCCAAGCTTCCATCTCCTTTTCATACTTTTCAAAGGCTTCAGTATCTACATGTTTTGCCCAATTTTCCATTTTTTTCGCATAGGCTTCACCATATTTTGCACTGTATTCACGACTCCATTTTTGCATATAGGCTTCGCCTTCATTTTTATAGCGTTCAAAATCAAAATTAGTCGTGTTCATACCTTCTGGTAAATCAGGCAATTTTGGCATTTTTGGCATTTTTGGCATTTTTGCTAAATCTAATGACTCCATTAAACCATCTACCATTGGCATGATGGGCATGTCAGCCAATTCAATTTCCAAATTCTGCATGGCGAGATCCAATGATTTTGTATCAAAAAGAACCATGCTTTCAGACCAACTTTCACCTTCAGAATTAGAATTTATGGTGATAAAATCTTTTGAGCCCTCCACCCGGACTTTCCAGGCATCCAGTTGTTTTTTTAGTGCGTCTTTTGATAACGCATCACTTTCAATGTAGGCGTCAACTTCTATAATATCTTTATTCCACGTGTCTATAATAATGTTAGTATAACTAGCATTTAAATCAATTGTTACATCGTCGTTAACATGTAAAGATTGCGAAATTTTATCCATTCGCTGTTGGGCATTCATACTGCCTACAAATAGTAAGCAGAGAAGCAATAATTTTAGGTGTTTCATAAGTATCATATTTTTATGCGTTGTTTTTTTTCTGAAGTGTATCAGAATTTCTTAAACTTTGTAATTGTTCTTTTAGGCGATACATGAGATTTAAGCGAAACTTTAAATTTGTTATTAAAGCACTAACTGTTAATTCATTTGGACCTTGTTCTGTTAATTCCATGGACAAGCGCTTATACTCGGCATTTAAAGCATCTAAACGTAAAATATAACCATCTATGAGTTCTTTGTTATCTGAAGTCAACGTTACTTTTGACAATTCTAAATTAATATTTGCCAAATAGTAATCCTCCACTTTCTTAAAATCTGGAGAAATATCACCCAATGTTTTAAACGGTGTTTCTTCTGGAGCAACATCAACAACTGTAGTGGTTTTAACAGGCTGATTAAAATAAGCGTATGTGCCAAAACCCAATGCAAAGACGATTACAATACTGGCTGCAATTTGCATCCAAAATACGTTACGTGTCTTCTGTTTTGGTAAAGCTGTATTCAGTTTTTGCAGAAACCGGTCTTCATGTCCAGAAGGCATTTTAGGCATTATTTCCAAATCGTCTTCTTTGAGTAAATCTCTAATATCGCGTGCCATCTTTTTTTAGTTTTAATAATTCTTGTAATTGTAATTTCCCCCTATAAAGTTGCGTTCTTGAGGAAACTTCGGTGATATTTAGAATTTGCGAAATTTCCTGATGATCATAACCTTCTAATAAATAAAGCGTGAGAACCAATCGATACTTTTCAGCTAAACTTGAAATAGCCGCTTTAATATCCAAAATTCCCACAGCATCTTCAACCAACCAATTGTTATCCTCCGATTCTACAACATTTAAATGCACAGTTTCAAGTTCCACCAGCTGGTGTTTTCGTGTTTTTAACAAATCAATACTCGTGTTTATAACAATTCGTTTTAACCAAGCACCAAAAGTAACTTCCGCTTGGTATTGATCCAGTTTAGAAAACGCTTTAATAAACGCATCCTGAACAACATCTTCAGCTTCCGCATCATGCTTTACATAACGTTTAGCAACAATATACATACCTTGGCAGTACTGGTTGTATAACTGCATTTGTGCTTGACGGTTGTTTGCTTTGCATTTTTCAATTATATCGGGTTGAAACATGCCTTACTTTTTGGTTTTAATGGTTTAGTTCATCTTAAGGACGACAAAAAAAATAATGTGTTGCAAAAAATGCCTATTTTTTTTTCAGTTATAAAAAATAACTCTTAAAAATATGTGATAGCGCTTTAATAAAAATAACATTTAAAGTATCTTTATATCGTTAATATTAGTCCTTTATGAATAGATTTTTTAAATGGTTTTTAGGAGGCTTATTTCTAGTTGCCATCAGTTTATTTTTATACTCCTTTTTTGTTGATGGTAGTTTACTTGCGCCTCGAAAAAGTCCAATAGATACTGTATCGTTTTCAAAAAATGATTTGCAATTAGATATTGTTTATAACCGTCCGTCAAAACGCGGTCGAGAAATATTTGGCGGATTGGTGCCTTACCAGCAAGTGTGGAGAACAGGCGCAAATGAAGCAACAACATTTAAGACTAACAAGCCCTTGCAAATAAACAACGATTCGCTTCCAGCTGGAAAATACACCTTATGGACCATTCCTAATGATTCCACTTGGCAAGTGATGTTTAATTCAAAGCAATATGCTTGGGGTGTTGACACCGAAATGAAACCCATGCGTGAACCCGAATTTGATGTCATAACGGTATCTGTTCCAGTAGAAGACACTGGCATTACGGTAGAACAATTTACAATTGGATTTGACAATGCGTTGGATCATCTATCTCTAACCATGGCTTGGGATCAAACCAAAATAGCTGTACCAATAGAAACTTTTGACTAAAAAAACAACACATAAAAAAGCATTGCAAGAACAGGCTGGTGTTTCGCAACCCGAAACCATTAACCAGAATATTATTGCTGCCATAAAAAATCGTCGTGAAACAAAACCAACGACCCAACAACTCATTGATCGTATTTTAGAAGGTAACATGACTGCTTTAAGTCGCGCCATTACCTTAATTGAAAGCACCAATAAAACACATTCCCTTCAAGCCCACGACATTATAAAAGGCTGCTTACCGCATGCCAATAAATCAATAAGAATTGGGATTACAGGTGTTCCCGGTGTGGGAAAAAGCACGTTTATTGAATCCTTTGGGACCTTTTTATCTAAATCAGGTAAAAAGATTGCCGTTTTAGCTATTGATCCAAGTAGCTCAATTACCAAAGGCAGTATTTTAGGAGATAAAACCCGAATGGAAGATTTGGTGAAAGACACGAATGTCTATATCAGGCCCTCTCCTTCTGGAGAATCTTTAGGTGGTGTTGCGCGCAAAACGCGTGAAACTATTATTCTATGTGAAGCGGCAGGTTTTGATACTATTTTAATTGAAACCGTTGGTGTTGGACAAAGTGAAACAGCTGTTCATAGTATGGTAGATTTTTTTCTATTACTAAAACTTGCAGGTGCTGGTGATGAATTACAAGGTATTAAACGTGGTATTATAGAAATGGCAGATTCTATCGCTATTAATAAAGCCGATGGTGACAATTTAAAAGCAGCTAAAATAGCTAAAGTAGAGTTTAATCGTGCCTTGCATTTATATCCTGAAAAAGATTCCGCTTGGCAGCCAAAAGTTGTATTATGTAGTGCCTTACACAATGAAGGAATTGATACCGTTTGGGAAACTATAAATACTTACGTAAATCAGACACAGAGCAATGGATATTTTGAAAAAAGACGCCAGGAACAGAATAAATTTTGGCTAATTGAAACAATAAAAGACCATTTACATGCTGATTTCTTCAATAACGATGTTATTAAAAAAGCATTAAAACTTCAATTAGGATTAATTGAAGCACAAAAAACAACACCTTTTGCAGCTGCTGACTACCTATTACACTTAAAAACTGACTTATAGAAAATTGGCTTTATACCAAGCTACTTGCTTCTCAACACCTTCTAACAAGGTGGTTTGAGGATTGTAATTTATTAAACGTCTGGCTTTATCAATAATGGCTTTCGTACGTAATTGATCGCCAGCTCTAGCCGATACGTGATTAATGGCAATTTCCATATCCATCACTTGCGCTACAGCATCAATACCCTCTTGTGTGGTATGCTCTACTTCGGTTCCAAGATTAATAATTTCGCCATCAACAGCATCAACAAAGTCCATAACACTTACCACACCATCTACAATATCATCTACATAGGTAAAACTGCGTAAATGTGTTGAGCTGCCTTCGTATAACGGAAATGCTTCATTATTAAAGCCACAGGCAATGAGTTTAGTATACATTTTTTCAGGACGTTCACGAGGTCCAAAAACAGAATACAACCGTAACGAGCAAGATTTCATTTGCTTTTCACGCGATTTTTGAAGTACCAATTGTTCAGCCGCCAATTTAGTAACACCATAGTGTGAAGCTGGTTTTGGCGCCACATCTTCTGGAAAAGTTGCTTGCAAGCCGTAAATGGAAGAAGTGCCTATATTTACAAATAACTTTAAATCGTTTAATTGTAAAGCATAATCAATTACATTCTTGGTTGCAATAATATTATTGGTGAAATAGTCTTCAAAAGTTGATGTGGAAGAAATACCAGGTTGAGCAGCAAAATGAAAGATGAAATCAATATCCTTTGGTAAATTGTCGTTCAAATTATCAGAACGTAAATCCAATTTCAAAACACGAATACCTTTGTTAATTAGCGCTGTTTCGTTTAATTTTTTTAAGGATTTGCTGTAATAAGGCGAAAAATTATCCACACCTATTACATCATGTCCCATATCTTTTAAGCGTTCGGCTGTATGTGAGCCTATAAAACCCACTGCACCAGTAACTAGTATCTTCATAAATCTTAATTCTATTACAAAGAAACATTTTTTTTCTGTAAGATTGGAATTCTATAAAAAAGAATACATTTGTAGTACAACTTTAATTTTATGGATTACCAATTTACAATTATAGTTCCTGTTTATAATGAAGAAGACAATTTACCACGTGTAGAGAAGGAATTATTAGAATACATTAAAATAGCTAGCAAAAAAACAAAAATTCTTTTTGTAAATGATGGTTCTAAAGACAGTAGTCAGCAACATATTGAAGCCATAGCAAATAGGCATCCAGAGTTTCAATATATTAGTTTTAAGGAAAATCGTGGTTTAAGTGCGGCCATAAAAGCTGGTTTTGATTATGCAGATACTGAATTAGTGGGTTATATTGATTCTGATTTACAAACAGATCCAAAAGATTTCAATGTGCTTTTAGAACATATTAAGGACTATGATTTGGTTACGGGTGTCCGCGCAAACAGGAAAGATAGTTTTGTAAAAAACATGTCCTCTACAATAGCCAATGGTATTCGTCGAGCATTTACTAAAGATGGCATGGATGACACCGGCTGTCCGTTAAAAGTTATTAAAACAGTTTATGCCAAACGCATTCCCATGTTTGAAGGTTTACATCGCTTTCTTCCTGCTATGATTTTATTGCAAAACGGAAAAATTATTCAAGTACCCGTTAAACATTTTCCCCGAGTTGCAGGAGAGGCCAAGTTTGGTGTTTGGAATCGGTTAATAGGGCCATTGATGGACTGTTTTGCTTACCTTTGGATGAAGAAAAAGTACATTAATTATACGGTTGAAAAACATAGTTAATGAGTAATTGGCTCATATATAGCATTGGATTTTTAGCACAAATTTTGTTCTCATCCCGACTTATTGTCCAGTGGTTACATTCTGAAAAACAAAAACGTGTAATTACACCAACTATATTTTGGACTTTGAGCTTATTTGCTTCATTTTTGCTTTTTATTTATGGATATCTACGAGATGATTTTGCTATCATGCTTGGCCAAGGACTGACCTATTTTATCTATATCCGGAATTTACAATTACAAAACCAATGGCAAAAATATCCTAAATTCATGCAGTGGTTTTTACTACTGATGCCTACATTTATAGCTATTTACTACTTTAATAATAATACGATTGATGTGGTTAAACTTTTTAAAAATGAAGCCATCCCTTTTTGGCTATTAACACTTGGAATTGTATCACAAATAGTTTTCACATTACGTTTTATTTATCAGTGGTTATACTCCGAAAAACAAAAAGAATCCGCTTTACCATTTGGTTTTTGGTTATTAAGTTTAATAGGTTCTATACTGATTTTAACTTATGCTGTTTTCAGAAAAGACCCAGTTTTATTTACAGGTCATATTCTGGGTGCTATTATCTATATTAGAAATTTAATTTTAATCAGATCCTATGCTTCCACTTCTTAAAAAATATCCCGTTTTATTTATTTGCTTTGGAGTTGCTCTTGTTTTGCTTCCAAATTTAGATGTTATGAACGTGACTATTATGGAAGCACGTAATTTTATTACAGCTCGGGAAATGATAACCGATAACAACTGGCTGCTTACTACCATGAATGGTGAAGCACGTTATGAAAAACCTCCTCTACCTACGTGGCTTACCGCTATTTCAGCTCTCGTTTTTGGAGTAAAAAGTGTGTTTGCAATGCGTTTACCTGCGGTACTATTTATAATGCTGATAGCCATTTTTGTTTTTAAATTATCTCGAAAAATTACCCATAGTCAATCTTTTGGTTTGCTAGCTGCTATTACGGTTAGCACCTCTTTCTATGTTATTGGAATTATGATAGAAGCACCTTGGGATATTTTTACTCACGGTTTTATGTCTGTGGCTATTTATTACCTATTTTGTTTTTTTGAAGCAGAAAAAACCCAATGGAAATCAGCTCTTTTAGCAAGTTTCTTTATTGGTTTCTCTATTTTAAGTAAAGGCCCTGTAAGCTTCTATGCCTTACTGCTTCCCTTTGTTTTAGCATATGGATTTTCATTTAAATACAAACGATTTAAATCGAAAGTCATTCCAACCATACTTCTAATAATTTTAGCGCTTGCCATAGGAGGTTGGTGGTATTTATATGTGAGATTGGAAGATCCTGCAACTTTTTTAGCTATAGCTGAAAAAGAAACAGGAAACTGGAGCAGCTATAATGTGCGACCGTTTTATTACTATTGGAGCTTCTTTACTCAAAGTGGTTTGTGGACTATTCCTGCTTTTATAAGTTTATTATATCCGTATTTAAAAACACGTGTGCGAAATCGGAAAGCGTATAAATTTAGTTTCTTATGGACGCTATTTGCGGTCATTTTATTATCACTAATTCCTGAAAAAAAATCAAGATATTTAATGCCTGTACTAATTCCGCTGGCTATTAATTGTAGTTTTTATTTAGATTATTTAATACGTGAATTTAAAAACTTAAAAAATAAACGTGAAACCATACCTGTCTATTTCAACTTTGGACTCATAGGAATTATTGGAGTTGTTTTTCCTGTTTTAGCATTTGTTTTCCTTAAGGATAACCTTGCTGGTTATTGGTTCTATTTTATCATTGCTACAGTACTGGTTTTTTCTATGGGAATTTTAATTTTAAAATTCTTAAAACAAAAAAACATACGCCTGGTAATTATCTGTACGGTTGGGCTTTATGCAAGTCTAATTTTAACAGCCTTACCGCTTAAAGAGGCTTTAAACAGTCCCGATTACCATCCTATTAATTCTGAAATTTCCAATCGGTTAAAGCTCTATCAGTTTAATTATATTGCACCTGAAATGATTTGGGAATACGGACAAAAAATTCCTCAAATTAAAAATGAAGATGGGTCAATTAGCTTGCCTAAAGAAACAAATTTTGGATTATTAGCTATTGGTGTGAGCCCTGAAGATTCTAAAATACTTCAAGAGAACTACACCATTAAAGAAATAGATAGGTTCAATTTAAATACCGCTTTTAAAGAATCCCGTCAGTATAAAGATAGACTTGTAGCCACTTACTACTTACTCACCAAAAAAAATTAACGGACACGAAAGCGGTGTTGCAAATAAATATCTAGTTTGTAAAATAGAAAACCTGATAACGCTCCAAACGCCATACCGCAAACAACATCTAAAGGAAAATGTACACCAATATAAATACGGCTATAACCCATAGCTGCTGACCAGAGCAGCATGAAAAATATAAAATATTTATACTTAAAGCGAAGCAATAAACCACTAAAAACAGCAACTGCCATAGAATTGGAAGCATGACCAGAGAAAAACCCGTATTGTCCGCCACAATTAGGCTTAACCAAACGCATTAAACCTTCTAAAGTAGGGTCATGACAAGGTCTCAAGCGCATGACCAAAACCTTTTTAAATACATTGGTCATTTGATCTGTAAATAAAACCATTAAAGCAATCACCACGATGGTTATTAAAAATAGTTTCGGCGTCCGTGTTCTGAAAATTAAAAATAATAAAACGGCATAGAAAGGTATCCAATAGAACTTGGTGGTATAAAACATCCAAAATGCATCCCAAGATGTAGACCCTAAATTATTTAAATAAAGAAAAAGCTCAATATCAAGTTGTACTAATTGTTCTAACATAATTAATCTTCGTAGCGTTCTATTTCACGATCGTAAAAATCATTGGCTTGTTGTATGAGGCTTTCTGCCTCTATTTCCAATTCTTTTTGGTCATGTTGATCAAAATCTTCTAACCATTCAACATCGTCATTTTCTAAATTAATTATGAATCTTGGAAACTCGGTATGAATAACAAAAATTGCTTCGGGAAAATCGGTGTTATCGCCTAATAAAAATTTTGGGAAGTCCATATAAGAAGTTACTTGTTAGATAAAATTAAACGTTTGGTAAGATAGTTAAATCGGATAAATAATAAAATAGCAGCAACGGTTAATCCAGCCAGTAAGCCCAGCCAAATTCCAAAACTAGCATACCGTTCGGCACTTCCAAAATAAATACTAATTGGAAACCCAACAATCCAGTATGAAATAAAGGTAATAATGGTTGGTATTTTAACATCCTGTAAGCCACGTAAAGCACCCAGCATAACCACTTGAATACTATCACTAATTTGAAAAATAGCAGCTGCAATTAATAAATTGGCCGCAATACGCATTACTTCAGCATTATCAACTGCGTTTAAAACATCCGAATTATCTAAATATAATTTTGGCAGTTGCTCATGAAAAACAAAGAACAACAACCCAAAAGCGACAGCCAAAATGGTTCCTAACAAAAAAATAGAAAAGGCAATTCTGCGTAATTCAAAGTAATTCTTTAATCCTTTTTGGTTCCCGACGCGAATCATAGAGGCAACACTTAAACCTGTTGCCACCATGAATGTCATTGATGATAAGTTTAAGGCAATTTGGTTGGCTGCTTGCGCGTTTTTACCTAACAAACCACTTAACCAAATGGCAGCTGTAAAAATGGCGACTTCAAAAAACATTTGCATAGCACTAGGCGACCCCAAGTTAATGACTTTTTGAAGCTCTAATTTATCTAAAACAAATATTTTAATATTTGTAACATAATTTCTCGATTTTTTATGGCCTTTAAGAATCCACCAAAGAAAAACAACCATCACAATGCGTGAAATTAAAGTTCCATATGCAGCACCAACTATTCCAAACTCGGGAAAACCAAATTTTCCAAAAATAAGAACATAGTTTAAAACGACATTTACAACATTAGCTACTATAGTTGCATACATGGGATATCGTGTCATGGATAAACCATCACTAAATTGCTTAAACGCTTGAAAAACAATTAAAGGTACTAATGAAAATGCCACCCATTCTAAATAAGGAATAGCCAGCTCCACAACCTCTAAAGGTTGTTTCATTACATACATTAAAGGTTTTGCAAATAAGAGCAGGATAAATAAAAACAACCCTAAAGACGAGCACAAAAATAAACCATGCTTAAAAGCTGATTTACCCTTGGTAAAATTTCCTTCTGCATCGGCTTCTGCTATAAGTGGTGTTATAGCGGTAGAAAAACCAATTCCTAAAGACATGGCTATAAACATAAAACTATTACCTAAAGACACAGCAGCTAATTCGGCAGTTCCCAATTGCCCAACCATAATATTGTCAACAAAACCCACAAAGGTATGCCCTAACATACCCAGCATGACAGGAGCTGCCAATTGCCAGTTATATTTAAATTCTTTTGTGTAATTGCTGAGTACCATTTGGCAAAAGTAGTATTTAGGTTTTGCCTAAACTATATAAACTTTTATTAAAATTTAATTGTACAATTATTAAAGTGATCCTACATATCTTTTGGCATCCTCAAACTCGGTCATTATAGTATTAACTAGTTCTGCTACAGGTTTTATATCGTGGATAAGTCCTGCTATTTGACCAATTTCTAATTCACCATCTTCCAAATCACCTTCAAACATACCACGTTTAGCACGTGCACGCCCTAATAGTTCTTTTAATTGTTCTGGTGTAGGAGCAGATTTATAAAGCTCCTGAATATCATTAAAAAACTTGTTTTTTATTAAACGAACTGGTGCCAATTCTTTTAACGTTAATTGAGTAGCACCTTCTTTTGCATCCACAACAACTTGTTTAAAAGCTTGATGCGCTGAACTTTCTTCACTCGCCACAAAGCGACTTCCAACTTGAACTGCATCGGCTCCTAAAATCATGGTGGCTAACATGGCTTTTCCAGTGGCTATGCCTCCAGCCGCAATTAATGGAATGGACAACTGTTCTTTTACCATAGGAATTAATGTTAATGTTGTGGTTTCATCACGACCATTATGTCCACCTGCCTCAAAACCTTCGGCAACAACGGCATCCACACCTGCTTCTTGCGCTTTGAGGGCAAACTTGACACTACTCACCACATGGACAACCGTAATGCCACGTTCTTGCAACCAGCTTGTCCACGTTTTAGGATTTCCTGCAGAAGTGAAAACAATTTTTACACCTTCTTCTACAATAATATTCATGATTTCTTCCACATTTGGATACAACATGGGAACGTTAACACCAAAAGATTTACTGGTTGCTTTTTTACATTTCTGAATATGCTCACGCAACACGTCAGGATACATACTTCCAGCTCCTATTAAGCCTAAAATACCAGCGTTACTAGATGCTGAAGCTAAACGCCAACCTGAATTCCAAATCATTCCAGCTTGAATAATTGGATATTGAATATTAAAAAGTTTGGTAATTCTGTTAGACATAATATGCTAAAATTTAAAATGAAGTTTATTAAAATAGATTGTTTTACTAATCCGTAAATTAAGATATAACACCCGAACCAATAAGTTCTTCTCCTAAATACCAAGCTGCAAATTGCCCTTCAGCAATGGCTGATTGCGGATTTGAAAACTCGATAAACAACCCAGATTCCACACGGTAAAGTGTTGCTTTTTCTAATGGTTGCCGATAACGAATACGTGCTAGAACATCTAAAGTATCACCAACTAACAAGGCTAAATCTTCACGAACCCAGTGCAAATCTTCGTTTGTGATAAACAGTGCCGATTTGTATAATCCAGGATGCATTTTACCTTGACCTGTATAAATAACATTGGCTTCTACGTCGGTATCAATTACAAAAAGTGGTTCAACAGTACCGCCAACAGCCAAGCCTTTTCGCTGTCCTTTAGTATAAAAATGGGCGCCTTGATGTTTACCTACTATTTTACCGTCCGACACACTGTAATTGGCCTTTTTGGTTAAATAGTCTAGTTCCGACTGTTTGGAATTGAATATTGGAATTTCATTATTGTAACCTCTATATGTATTTGGAATTTCAACAATAACCCCTTCTTTAGGTTTTAATTTTTGCTGAAGAAACTCTGGTAGTCGAACCTTTCCTATAAAACACAAGCCTTGTGAGTCTTTTTTATCGGCCGTAATTAAATCCAGTTTTGAGGCTATATCGCGAACTTGCGGTTTTGTTAGTTCGCCAATAGGAAATAGCGATTTTGCCAATTGCGCTTGAGATAATTGACATAAAAAATAAGATTGATCTTTATTTATGTCAACACCAGCTAATAATTGATGAATAGTTTGACCATTTTTATTAAATGATGTTTTACGACAATAGTGACCTGTAGCTACATAATCGGCTCCCAAGTCTAATGCTATTTTCATAAAAACATCGAATTTAATCTCTCGGTTGCATAGCACGTCAGGATTTGGTGTCCTACCGCTTTCATATTCTTTGAACATGTAATCAACTATACGTTCCTTATAGGCTTCACTTAAATCAACTGTCTGAAAAGGAATTCCTAATTTATCAGCAACTAACATAGCATCATTGCTGTCATCTAACCACGGACATTCATCTGAAATTGTTACAGAGTCATCATGCCAGTTTTTCATAAACAAACCAATAACCTCAAAGCCTTGCTCCTTTAAAAGATACGCTGCAACACTGGAATCTACACCTCCAGATAAACCGACTATAACACGTTTTTTATTTTCCATAATTTGGTGCAAAGATAACAGAATTCGTTCAATATATGGCAACTCAAAAACTGATTGATTTAAAGGTTTTTATAATTTTTGTTTAATTTTTTGTTAAAATTAGTAAACAAATTTGGTGTTTTGTTTAATGTTTTTGTATGTTTGATAAACAAACATAAAAAATCAAATAAAATGAAAACATTAACAGCTTTAAAAAGATTTTCTGCTAGTTTATTAGCAGTATTCTTAATCGCATCATGTAGTAGTGATGACGACAACAACCCAATTACACCCACGCCACAACAAAATAACATTGTTGATTTAGCGTTGGCAAACCCTGAATTAAGTTCTTTAGTAGCTGCTCTTCAAGCTGCCGATGGCGATTTAGTTTCAGTACTACAAGGTTCTGGACCGTTTACAGTTTTAGCACCAGACAACGATGCTTTTGCTGCTTTTTTATCAGATAATGGTTTCGCATCTTTAGATGACGTTCCAACTGATGTCTTATCGCAAGTATTATTAAATCACGTGATTTCTGGGTCAGTTCCTTCGACTGCTTTAGTGAGTCAAGGTAGTGGTTATGCCTCTACCAACGCAACAGGTGCTGGCGGTGCAAGTATGAGCCTGTATTTTAATACAGCAAACAATGATGTTCGATTTAATAATGTAGCTTCTGTTTCTACAGCAGATGTAGCTGCCTCTAATGGAATAATTCATATTGTTGATGGTGTTATCGGATTACCTGATGTTGTAGACCACGCTTTAGCTAATTCAAGCTTTAGTAATTTAGTAGCTGCTTTAGGAGCCGCAGATGGAGATTTAGTTTCCGTTTTACAAGGTAATGGACCGTATACAGTATTAGCACCTGTAGATATGGCATTTTCAGACTTTTTAGCGGATAATGGTTTTTCTGGTCTTGGTGATGTACCTACAGATGTATTATCTCAGGTACTTTTAAATCACGTGTTAGCAGGAGCCACTTTTTCTACAGATTTAGTAAATATGGGTTCAGGATATACAACAACTAGTGCAACAGGTGCTGGAGATAACGCAATGAGTTTATATTTCAATACTTCAGATGGTGTAACATTTAATGGTATATCTAGTGTGGCGGAAGCTGACGTTGTTGGTACAAATGGAGTTATCCACGCAGTAGATGCTGTAATTGGATTACCAACTGTAGTAGATTTCGCATTGGCTGATCCTACTTTTGAAACTTTAGTAGCAGCATTAACAAGAGACGATTTAACTTTTGACTACGTAGGAACACTTTCTACACCAAACGGAACAGCTCCAGCGCCTTTTACAGTATTCGCACCAACAAACGACGCGTTTGGCGATTTACTAACAGAATTAAATGTAGCATCTTTAGGTGATATCCCTGAAGCAACTTTAAAAGCTACATTAGACATGCACGCAGTTGCCGGAGCAAACGTAAGATCAACAGCATTAATGGATAATATGACTGTAAGCACATTAGGTGGAGACATTACAGCAAATATAACTGGTGGTGCAACCTTAACAGATGCAAACGGCAGAGTTAGCAACATAATTGCTGTTGATGTTCAAGCTTCCAATGGCGTAATTCATGCTATCGATAAGGTTGTTTTACCACCTTTATAATAGAAAAAAGAGTCAATAAAATAAACGTCTTATTTGAAGAGTCGTTAAATTAAAATTGCTATGAAAGAGAATAAAGGTTATTGTGTAAAAACAGTAGCCTTTATTTTTTTAATAAAAATTATATTAAAACTTTAAAATAAAATACAATCGTTGTTTGATATCCTCCTTTAAATATATATATTGTAGCGCTTATGTTTAGGTATTCCCCATTTTGATTGATTAATAGCTAAAAATTACAAATGCATGCCTAAATAAGTAAAGCTCCTTAAAACTTTAAGGAGCTTTTTAATTTTTACGGGATTAGGCTTTAATTAGACTTTTTATACGGATTATTACTTTTTGGTGTAAAGTCTTTTTCTTCTTTCAAAACACCATTTTCATAGTACTTCCAAAGGCCATGTTTTTGATTGTTTTTGTACAAACCTTCAACTAACAACGTCCCTGATTCGTCAAAAAACTTGGCTATTCCATGCAAATCACCTATCTGGTAATGCTGCTCTTTAATTACAGTGCCATTTTCTGCATAATTAATAGTTTTACCATGGCGTTTTCCATTTTCATAACGTGCATTTTCTGCAATTTGTCCACTTAAATAATAAACAAGCTTTTCACCTTCTAGCAGACCTTTAGAGCTATAGTTCTCAAAAGTCATGAGTTGAGTTCCGTTACTATGGTAATACTTCCAGTCTCCAATATATAATTTGTTCTGCATCATCCCTTCACTAATAACAATTCCATTGCTTCCATAGAAAGTAACTTTAGCAGTATTATTATTAGAGTTAAATTCGCGAGTGGCAGTTAATATTGCTTCTCCTTTTATGTTTTTATAGAATTTAAACACACCTATTTCTTTACCATGCTCAAATGTACCTTCATAACGGATAACATCGGTGCCATCAAAGTTCTTTTTCCACTTACCGTGGCGTTTCCCATCGGCATCAAATTGATTTAATGTTTGTGCAAAACTGCTAAAACCAACCAATAGTGCTAAAACTAAAAGTGTCTGCTTCATAAATATTATAATCTATTAATTGTCTAAACGAAAAAATATAGAATTTGTTATATCAAAAAAGCTGCCTATTAAGGCAGCTTATATAAACTATTTTTTCTTACGCCTTTCTTGCGCTTGCTTCTGTTGTTCGGCTTGCTCCATCATATCAGCCATTTTTTTCTGAAACTTATTTTGCTTTTTAGGTTTCTTCTTATTTATCTGAATTTGAGCATGAATCTTGTCTTCGTCTAAAATATAGTTTTTTATGACTAACATAATTCCGATACTTATAAGGTTTGAAATAAAGTAATACAAACTTAAACCAGACGCGTAATTATTAAAGAAGAATAACATCATTAATGGCGATAAGTAAATCATATATTTCATAAGTTTACCCATATCTGGCATGCCTTCTTGAGTAGGCTGTGATGCCATTTGCTGTCCTGTAGTCATTTTCATATAAAAGAAAATAGCTATTGAAGCCAATATTGGAAACAAACTTACATGATCGCCATAGAATGGTATTGTAAACGGCAAATTGGCAATGATATCATAAGACGATAAATCGTCTGCCCAAAGGAAACTTTTCTGTCTTAAATCGAAAGCAGATGGAAAAAATTGGAATAAAGCATAGAAAACTGGCAACTGTATTAAAGCTGGTAAACAACCACTCAACGGGCTAGCGCCTGCTTTGTTTTGTAAAGCCATAGTTTCCTGCTGGGCTTTCATTTTATTATCCTTATACTTTTCACGAATCGCGTCCAATTCTGGCTTTAAAACTTTTAATTTTGCCTGTGATAAAAACTGTTTGTATTGCACAAAAGACAATAACATTTTAATTAAAACAGTCATGACAATAATAGCAATACCATATGGCAAAAATCCAGCTAAAAATGCAAATAACGGAACAAATACATAACGGTTTATCCAACCAAAAATCCCCCATCCAAACGGAATACTATCTTCTAAACCAATGTCGTATTTCTGTAAAACTTTATTATCAGTTGGACCGAAATAAAACCCTAAATCTTGATTTAATTCGCCAGCAGATGGTTCTAAAGTAAATTTAGATTGAAATGTCTTTGTAAACACAGTATCAATTTCTTCATTTTCTACCAAGTCGGTAGAATTAAGCTGAACCGATTTTAATGGAATTTTAGACGTTAAAATACTACTAAAGAAATGCTGTCTGTAAGACAACCAATTAACATCGGCTTCTGTTTCTTCATCTTCACCAGTAGGACTTAATTTGTCTATTTTATCACCTTCATATTGGTATGTTAATCGGGTATAACGGTTTTCATAACTAATGCTTTTATCATGACGGTACGTTTTTAACGCCCAATTTAAATTAATAGGTTGCGAGCTATTGATGACATTACTTAAACCTTGAGAACGAATTGTAAAATCAACCATATAATTATTAGGTTGAATTTCATAGCGATACTCTAAAAATTGGTTTGCAGACACTTTAAGCTTCATAGAAACGATCGTGTTTTCACCATTTTTAGTTACTGTAGGCTCAAAATATAAATCCTTTGTGTTCAGAATACGACTATCAGACGTACCGAAATTGATATTAAAATCGGTATTGCCATCTTTTATTAGGTAAATTGGAATGGAATCAAAATCGACAAACTTTTTCAATTTCACTTCAGATAAATAACCACCTTTATTACTGAATTTTAAATCTAAAACATCTGTTTTAATTTCTGTTTCCTTGGTAGTGGCCGATGGTAAACTGGCAGAATAGGCAAAAGCACCTAATTTATTCTGTAAAGCAACTAATTGTGTTGAATCTTGTGCATTTAATGCGGAAAAATCCTCTGCAGTGGTAATAGCCGTTTCTTTTTGATTTTCGGCTTGTTTTTCAGCTTCAACTTGTTCTTGTTTTGCTCGTTCTTGTTCGGCTAACTCCTCGGGTGTTGGCTGATTGGTGTACATCATGTACACAAGTATTCCGAAAATTAGGACGAAACCTATTACTGAATTTAGGTCAAATTTCTTTTGTTCCATATGTTACTTACTTGTCCCTTTTAAACTAACAACAGCTTCTTATTAAGATTTACTGATTAATTGTAAAAAAAGGACACTTATAAAATTATCAAATAAATAGTTTCTTGCTAATTACAAAAAACTATCCAAAATTATGTTTATGCCATAGTGGCACGCTTATTTTTATTTTTATGTTTTAGTGCTGCTTTAACAAAAGCCACAAAAAGTGGATGCGGATTAGCAACCGTACTCTTATATTCTGGATGGTATTGCACACCTACAAACCAAGGATGATCAGAAACTTCTACAATTTCAACCAAGTTTGTTTCTGGGTTGATACCTGTAGCAATCATGCCAGACGCTTCAATTTGATCTTTATAGGTATTGTTAAATTCAAAACGGTGTCTATGGCGCTCTTCAATAGTATTAGATTTGTAAACCTTATGGGCAATGCTATTCGGTTTCAAATTACATGACCAAGAACCCAAACGCATGGTACCGCCTTTTTCGGTAATATCTTTTTGCGATTCCATTAGACCAATGACTGGATTGGCTGTTTTTGCATCCATTTCCGTAGAATTAGCATCTTTTAAATTCAGTACATTTCTAGCAAATTCAATAACGGCCATTTGCATCCCTAAACAAATTCCAAAAAATGGCATCTTGTTTTCACGTACATATTTTACAGCATCAATCTTTCCTTCAATACCACGCTCGCCAAAACCAGGCGCTACTAAAATACCATTGAGGTGTGATAATTTAGCATGAATATTATCGGCATTTAAATATTCTGAATGTATAGGTTCTACATGTACTTTGACTTCATTTTCGGCACCAGCATGAATAAAGGCTTCCAAAATGGACTTATAAGAATCTTGTAACTCTACATATTTACCAATTAAACCGATGGTGACTTCTGTTTTTGGATTTTTATGTCGCTTTAAAAATTCATTCCAACGGGTTAAATTTGGTTGATGACTTTGCAGTCCTAATTTTTTAAGTACCACAGTATCTAAACCTTGCTTCAACATTAAATTAGGAACATCGTAAATAGTAGATGCATCTATAGATTGGATGACAGCTTCTTCGCGAACATTGCAAAACAACGCCAATTTTTTACGCAAATCCATTGGCAGCTCATGCTCTGTACGGCAAACAAGAATATCTGCCATTACACCACTTTCCATAAGAGTTTTAACACTATGTTGAGTTGGTTTTGTTTTTAATTCGCCAGCTGCAGAAAGATAAGGCACCAGTGTTAAGTGAATCACTAAACCATTATTATCACCCAAATCCCAACGCAATTGACGAACAGCTTCAATGTAGGGCAAGGACTCAATATCACCTACAGTACCACCAATCTCGGTTATAACAATATCATAATCACCTGAATTACCAAGTTTTTGAACGCGCTCTTTAATTTCATCCGTAATGTGTGGAATAACTTGAACCGTTTTCCCTAAAAATTCGCCACGACGCTCTTTATCAATAACACTTTGATAAATACGACCCGTAGTTACGTTATTTGCTTGACTGGTAGGAACATTTAAAAATCGTTCGTAGTGGCCTAAATCTAAATCGGTTTCTGCACCATCATCGGTTACGTAACATTCACCGTGCTCATAGGGATTTAATGTTCCTGGATCTACGTTAATATAGGGATCTAATTTCTGAATGGTTGTACGGTATCCTTGTGCTTGTAAGAGCTTTGCCAAAGAGGCAGCTATAATACCTTTACCTAGGGAAGATGTAACACCTCCTGTTACAAATATGTATTTTGTTGTCGTTGTCATGTTGCGCTGTTAAACGCCTGCAAATTTACAATATTAAGTTTAATAGTTTAGGTGTTTATTATTTTTATTTTGAAATGAAATTGAAGGGAATTCCTTGTTGTACTATTTGTCGTAGAATCATGGATTTAGGAAGTTGGTTGCTATTAAGATTTACCCAGGATTGAAATATTTATAAATCTCGGAAAAACTAAAGACGCAAAGATAAAAAAGTGTAAGTAAGTTTATGAAACTGAATATTTCAGCTGCAACTGAACAGTGAACACTACCGCTTTGGAAAATTACGTTTTATAGTATGTATTAGTTCTTCTAGTCCATTTAATTTTAGCTCATAAACGGATTGCAGCATCTCACCTAATTTTCCTTTTGGGAATCCTTTATTATGATACCAAACCACATAATATTCGGGTAAATCAATTAAGTAACGGTCCTTGTATTTACCATAAGGCATTTTAGTATGTGCGAGTTTTATAAGAAATGCTTTATCTGGTTCCATACACTAATGTTTAAAATGGCTTATTTCCAGTTAAAGGTTACTACTTTTTCAATATCTGGGTGTAAACTATAATGAACAGGACAGGTATTTGCTGTATGCTCTAGAATCTTACGGGTTTTGATACTTGCTAATTGTGGAAAACTTAAAACGACATTAATTTTTGAAATACGTCGTGGATTAGAAGCCATCGTTTTGGTGACTTGGGCTGTAGTTCCTTCCATATTATACCCCATATCTTGCGCTTTAATTCCCATAACAGTTAACATACAGTTTGCTAATGCCGTGGCAACAGTATCGGTTGGTGAGAATGCGGCACCTTTTCCATTGTTATCAACAGGCGCATCGGTTATAAAAGAATTTCCTGATTGCACATGAGTATTCTCTGTGCGTAAGTCACCTATATAGGTTACGGTTGCTGTCATATTTTTACTGTTTTACCTCAACAATTTTCAAATCTTCATACTTCACCAAATAAACTGTATCGTTGTAATAACCGCCAAATAACTTCTTTTTGTAGGCAAATTTATTTTCAACATATTCTGTTAATGGCGCTTGGTTTACTGACTCATAAAGGTTCTCATAGTTTACCAATCGTAGAACAACATCCATAGTCACATCAAAACCACGAACAGCTATTTTATTTGGAGTAACACCATACCGCTTTTCATAATCAATGGCAAAACTATTATTATCATCTTCATTGTAAGTTTTTGCAATGGCTGCAAAAGTTAATTGCAAATTAGAAAGGTGATAATTAGAAACCTCATCATCTTCAAAAGCGTCACCCATTTCGGTTGTAGCTAAAATAATCTGGCGATCCTTTGATATTAAAGAATTCAATTTACTAGAAACATTAGATACAAATCCTGGATTTGATGTTTCTAAAAACACAATATTTTTTCCTGGCTTCAATTTAGATATGATATCGGTATCATAAATAAAATAAGCATCTTTTTCCTTTTTATCTTTTTGAGAGTAGATTTGAGAAGCGGTTGGAAAATGTGTTTTTAAATCGTTAGAAATCTTGATATGACTTTGATCTGCTATTATGATAATTTGATTAATCGTGCTATCATTTTTTACATAATTAATGATTTTATCTTTCAAGAGATCCTCTGAAGGTCGTGATTGAAAAATATTTTCAGATATTTCTAAATTTTTTGTCAATGGTGAAACAACTGGTATGTTTTCACTTTGTAAATCTGCTGCCACTCGTTTAATATGATCTGGCATAAATGGGCCAATAACCGCTTGGACATCATTAAAACTATTGGTGTTTAAAATTGAAGAAACTTCACTTGCCATATTTCTAGTATCATAAACATCTACTTTTAAATTAACGCCTAATTTTTTCAACGAATCTAATGCCACAACCACACCTGAATAAAAATCAAGTGACATATCTAAAAACGGATCTTTCTTTATTTGTTCTTTGGTATCCACAACTGAATCCACGTTTACTCTATTTAATTTAAAAGGCAACATAAATGCTATATGTTTCTCTTTATAACTGGATATGGAATTGGTTAAATCTATAATTTCAAGTTTGGTGTTTTCATCTTCAACGTTGGCATTATAAGGTACTTTTAAAATCATACCTACTTTTAATCCACTTTCAATTAATTCCGGATTTAAAGCTTCTAACTCACTTTGTTCCAAACCTAGTTTGACTTTCAATCGGTAAAAACCCTCTTTAGGTAACACCTCATAATAGGAGTATTGGTTGTCTACAGGTTTTTCTTCTGTATCCGTTATGTTGGGTACATTTATAACTTCACCTTCTTGTAAAACGGAATTCATTCCAGGATTTAAAGCTTCTAATTCAGCTACAGTTATCCCAAATTTATAGGCAATGCGCCATTTACCTTCTTTAGGTAAAACGGTATATGTTTTTTGTAATTCTTCAGGTTGAGAAACTGTAAAAACCTTTTTGTAAAGGGGTATCTTTATTTCATCACCTTTACGCAGATTATTGGCATAGAGGAAAGTATTATGTTTTTTTATTTCGTCCTGTTCAACATTATATTCTTTGGATAGACTATACAATGTTTCCTTACGTTTTACTTTATGTGTTTTAAAACCTGTTAACTCCTTTTCAATTGCAGCATGAGGAGCAGATTGATCAATTTTTTTATTAGGAATAATTAAAACGGCATTTGTTTTTAACTCTTTTTTAGCGTCTGGGTTTAAAGCATAAATATCAAAAGGTGTTAATTGATATTGTTTAGCAATAACCTCTATTGTTTCACCAGCTTTTACCTTGTGTGTTTTATAATTTTGTGCTTGCGATGTGGATCCACAGCCAAACACTAGTAAGATGCTTAAAATGCAAAATAGTTTCTTCATAATCTATATACGTTCTGGTTCACGTTTGCAAAAGCAACGTTATCCGTTTTATTCTTTTTAAATACTTAATAGTCTAAAAAGATTTAACTGTAAAGTTTGCCTAACACGTGTCAAACTCCCAACTTATCGATACATTTTTTTAGTTCCTTAAAAATCACTAGAAGTAATTTTTATTTATTCCCACTCAATGGTTGCTGGTGGTTTAGAACTAATGTCATATACTACTCTATTAACGCCTTTTACTTTATTTATTATCTCGTTGGATGTTTTTTGTAAAAACTCATACGGTAAATTTACCCAATCGGCTGTCATACCATCCGTGCTTTCCACAGCTCTTAAAGCAACACATTTTTCATAAGTACGCTCATCACCCATAACACCAACACTATTTACAGGCAGTAAAATGGCACCAGCTTGCCAAACATTATCATACAGATTCCATTTTTTTAAGTTACCTATAAAAACAGCATCAACTTCTTGCAAAATCCGTACTTTTTCAGCTGTAATATCACCTAAAATACGAATGGCCAATCCTGGCCCTGGAAATGGATGACGTCCTAATAGATTTTTATCCATATCCATAGAAGCACCTACACGACGCACTTCATCTTTAAACAACGCTTTTAAAGGTTCTACGATTTTAAGTTTCATAAAATCTGGCAAACCACCTACATTGTGGTGACTTTTAATAGTAGCACTAGGCCCACCCGATACCGAAACACTCTCAATAACATCTGGATAAATAGTACCTTGAGCTAACCATTTCACATCCGAAATTTCATGCGCTTCATCATCAAAAACTTCAATAAAGACTCGACCAATAGCTTTACGCTTTTCTTCTGGGTCACTCAATCCTGCTAGTGCATCCAAAAAACGTGCCGAAGCATCTACGCCTTTTACATTAAGTCCCATATCCTTGTATTGATCTAATACATCTTGAAACTCATTTTTTCGTAAAAGACCATTATTTACAAATATGCAATAGAGGTTTTTTCCAATTGCTTTATGCAATAACATAGCTGCTACCGATGAATCCACTCCACCTGAAAGTCCTAATACAACCCGATCATTTCCTAATTTCTTCTGAAGTGCTTCTACGGTTTCTTCCACAAACGACTGTGGTGTCCAGTCTTGTTCTACTTTAGCAATATGTACCAAAAAGTTTTCTAGTAATTGTTTACCGTCTTTAGAATGATACACTTCTGGGTGAAATTGAATAGCATAGGTTTGTTCGCCTTCAATTTTATAGGCGGCATTTTCAACATCCTCCGTACTTGCCAATAGCACACCATTGTCTGGAAGAGTTTTAATTGTGTCACTATGACTCATCCAAACTTGACTACCTGTATAAATGTTATGGAAGAAATCTTCCTTTTCTTTTATAAACGATAAATTAGCACGACCGTATTCACGTGTATTAGAAGGAGCAACTTCACCTCCTGAAAAATGTGCTAAATATTGTGCACCATAGCAAACAGCTAATAACGGTTTTTCACCGCGAATATGTTTTAATTCGGGATGCAAAACGGCTCCCCCTCTCACAGAATTTGGACTTCCCGAAAGTATAACCGCTTTATAGGTTTCTAAATTATTTGGAATTTTGTTATACGGATGAATCTCACAATAAATGTTGAGTTCCCTAACGCGACGCGCAATTAGCTGAGTGTATTGCGAACCGAAATCTAATATTAATACGTTGTTGTGTTGCATGTGTAAAAATAACAATTGATTTTTGAATAGCTATTTATGAGGTAAACTTTTTTGGATAATTAATTCATGGATTCCAAAATCATTTGAATATCATTTTCTGTTGTGTCTGGATTAATAAAACAAAAGCGAGAAACTGTTTCAAAAGTATCACCATTTTTCCATTTGGTTGGTGTTACTAATGCAAAGCCTTTTTTGTGATTTTCGTAAGTCCAATTGGTGTAATCTTCGGGTTTCCAACCAATGCGTCTATATAATACACAAGACAAACTTGGTTCTCTTACCAACTCCACATTTGGATTTTCTTCAATCATTTTGCCTGCTAATTGCGCTAATTCTAAACCACGTTCTACGGACTGTTTATAACGATCTGTTCCGTGTGTAGCTAAAGAAAACCACAATGGCAATCCACGAACACGACGGGTTAATTGTATTTGGTAATCTGTTGGATTAAATCCATGAGCACCTTCATCTTTAAAAATATCTAAATAAGATCCTTGTTGCGAATGGGCTTCTTTTGCTAATTCTGGTTCTTTATAAATAACGGCACCACAATCATAAGGTGAAAACATCCATTTATGTGGGTCAATCGTGATACTATCAGCACGTTCTATACCATTAAACAAATGTCTAACCGAATCGGCCGCAAGAGCACCACCACCATAAGCAGCATCCACATGAAACCACAGATTTTCTTGCTCACAAATATCCGCTATACCCTCTAAATCGTCAATAATTCCTGCATTGGTTGTGCCGCCAGTTGCAACTACAGCAAATAAACGCTTGCGTTGGTGGAAGTTTAAACCTTCAATGGTGTTGCGTAAATCACTTCCTGTTAAGCGTTCTTCAGTATCTACCAATAAAATATCCACATCTGCTACTTTAGCCATGGCTTTTATTGATGAATGCGCTCCTATAGAGGTAATAATTAAACCTTTTTCACGCTTATAGGTATCATCACGTCGCCAAAACTCACGAGCCGTGACAATTGCTGATAAATTTGCTGCCGTTCCTCCGCTTGTAAATACACCAAATGCGCCTGCTGGTAAACCTGTTAAGGAAACAATCCAAGACATGGCTTCATTTTCACAGAAAATACCACCTGCACCTTCCATCCAATACGCTCCATGTATACTGGATGCAGAGGTTACCAAATCGAACATAATAGCTGCTCGCGTTGGAGAAGCTGGTACAAATGCTAAATTCCTTGGATGGTCTACAGGTACGTTGGCTTTAGACAAATGCTCTTTCCATAAATTAAACGCATACTCACCTCCTACACCCTTTGCTGTAACAGTTTCGCCTACAATTGCTTTTAATTCTTCGGCTTTTTTGGGTTTTCCTATTTGGTGTTCTGTAGCGGATATTCTACCAATAGCATATTTCATGACATCTAGTGTCATTTCAATAAGCTCCATATCAATTTTATGCATGAGTTACTCTAAATTTAATATTATAAACTCGTTTTTCAACGGTTGCAAATTTACCATTAACTGCTGAATTAATTGGTCTCCAAACTCTAAATAAAAGGTAGAAAAGTTAGCTTGACGCTCTTGCAAACTTTGATTTGGAAATAAACAGTCTTGAATTATTTTAACACGCTGTAACACATCTGATTGCTTCCGCTTTTGCGCTTTTAACAAACGCTTTTCCAAATGCTCCAAACCGTTTATTTGTTTTGTTTCTTGAGCAGAAACGGCACCTTTGAAGGATTTATCAGTTTGCTCTGCTAGTTTATATAAATCTTCAAACTGCTTTTTAAGGTGCTCCTTTTGTTGCGAAAAATCGATTTCTATTTTCGAAATGTCTTTCGTGACTTTCGTTAACAAATCAGACTGTTTTAAAAACAAATCTTTAGTTTCCAAATTCAGTTTTTCTAATTTCTCTTGTTGTTTGGTGGTTATTAACAAAACTGAATTTCGTAATAGCAATATAGGGAATGTTACATTTTGCGCTTCAAAATTAGATTTTAGTTGAAACCAATATGCTAATTCGCCACCACCACCTATATAGCAAAGGTTTGGCAACACCACTTCTTGAAACAAAGGTCTTAAAATAACATTAGGACTAAAACGTTCGGGATAGTTTTCTACTTCTGCTATTAACTGATTTTTGTTCCATGAAATATCCGTTTCCAATACTTGAAAAACACCATCAATTTCTACTATGCGTTCACGCAACCCAGATTTAATATAGAAGAGATTTATTTCTCGCGGATTGACCTGAATTTTATAATTTTCAGGTAATGCATTTAATTCCTTATTGGTTTTTGACACCTCTTTATATGAAGATTGATTAAGAAACTCTTCTTTTATATATGGAATGAATTCGGTCTTCAAGTTTTTATCATTTCCATCTATGATAACCAATCCGTAAGCTTTAAATAGCGCATTCACCAAATTACGTGTAGCTTGAGTTAGGCTATTGTTTGCTAAATAACTATCCTTAAAAAGTTGAATTAACTTATCAGCGTTTTTACTTTTTGGAAGTTGTTTGGAAAACACTTCAAAAACGTGTTTAAAGCCCTCTAGATCCAATTCGCCAACAGGCCCTGAAGCTTTCCTATCCCAGGACACTTTTTTTCCATCGAAATTAAAGTAATTAATTTCTTCAAAATCATGATCTTCGGTTGCCATCCAATAAATTGGTACAAACTGATGATTTGGATTTGCTGCTTTTAATTCATCGCATAAGTTTATAGTTGAAATAATTTTATAGAAAAAATAAAGAGGCCCTGTAAAAATGTTTAACTGATGTCCGGTTGTAACCGTAAAAGTGTTTTCAGACTGTAAAGCATCAATATTTTTTTGTGTTAGTTGAGATGTCTTGGTGTATTTGTATTGTTCAATTAAACTAGCAACTAATACTTCTCGCGTCTTTTTACTGAAAGACGCCTTTTTTTCAACCATTTGTTCTTGAAAACTATTCAGTTTTGGAAACCTATTATAAAAGGGCTTTAACGTGGGTTTTTCATCTAAATAATCACAAATTAAAGGCGAAAAATAGTTGGTGTTTCTAAACGGAATACAGTGGGATGGCATAGTTAAGTGTTGCTATTTTTAAAAAAGCAAAGATACGTTTTCTAGTCTTAAAAATAACTTAAAATATATGCCGCCAAGCGCTACAAAGAATGCTTATCTTTGTCAAAAATGTCATTATGTTAGGTTTAAAGTTAGCAACAGATCCACGATGGGTAAATATAGCCGAATCCAATTTAGAAGAAATATTAACAGATCACGCTTGGTGTGAACAAAAAGCAGCCACAAACGCTATAACAATTATTACACTGAATTCAGAATACACAGACCTAGTTACTGACTTATTGGCATTAGCCAAAGAGGAATTAGAGCATTTTGAAATGGTACACAATATTATAAAAAAACGGGGTTACAAACTGGGTCGTGAACGTAAGGATAGTTACGTAAACGAACTTTATAAATTTATGAATAAAGGTGGAAGTCGCATACAATCCATGGTAGATAGGCTCCTTTTTTCTGCGATGATAGAAGCCAGAAGTTGTGAACGATTTAAGATTCTTTCGCAAAACATTCAGGATCCGGAATTGGCAAAATTTTATCATGAATTAATGATAAGCGAAGCTGGACATTACACCTTATTTATTGGTCTTGCCAGAAAATACGGCCAAGAAGTGGATGTTGATAAACGCTGGAAAGAACTTATTGATTTTGAAGCTGAAGTAATTCAGAATTATGGAAAATCGGAAACCATACATGGCTAACTTTATCCGTAGCATCTGACTTTTTTTTAGAAAAGCTTAAAATTTGAATTTATTTGTAAAAATTAAATTCATTTTCTGGTTAGTCCTTAATTTATCATTTACAAACTATTTAAAATAATAGTTGAATTCATGTTTTTTCAGTAACTTTTATGACATATTCAATAAGCTATGAAACTGCAATTATTTTTAAAATATTATTTAGGAATTTTCCTCATACTGACAACCTTTAATTCAGGATTTTCGCAGGTAGAAAAAGACTCTTTAATTGAGATAACTGGAAAAGTTATTGATAATAAAACAAATGACCCTTTAATATTTGCTGACTTGTTAGTTTCCGGATCTAATATTGCCACGATTTCCAACACAGAAGGTAATTATATTTTAAAATTACCATTAGATTTTACAAACCGTTCGATTACCATTTCTTATTTAGGCTATGCTGAAAAGGAAGTACCGATTTCTACAATTATTGAAAATAGTACCATAGCTCTAGACCCATCGTTTACACCTTTGGATGAAATTAATCTATCGAGACCTAAAAGTGCAGAAATTTTAGTGCGTTTGATGCTGGAGCGAAAAGCAACTAATTATATAGAATCTGGTTTAGAAATGACAGGTTTCTATCGTGAAACAATAAAAAAGAGGCGCCAAAACGCCTCTCTATCGGAAGCTGTAGTTTCTATTTATAAACAGCCAAACACATCCATCAGACAAGATGCCGTTGAAATTATAAAGGTTAGAAAAACTACTAACTACTCCAAATTAGATACACTAGCCTTGAAGCTTCAAGGTGGCCCGTTTAACAATTTGTATGTAGACATTATGAAATATCCTGAATATATCTTTAACAGAGACAACATAGCAAATTACAATTTTTCTTTTGACGCATCTACAGTAATAGATGATCAACTTGTTTATGTTATTAATTTTAAACAAAAGCCTGAACTACAAATACCGCTTTACTATGGTAAGCTTTTTATTGAATCTAAAAATTTAGCGCTTACAAGTGCCATTTATAGTTTAAATGTAGAAAATCGAGATATGGCTAGCGAATTATTTGTCAAACGGAAACCTAATCGTGTAAAAGTATATCCAACTGAAGCAAATTATCGCGTGAATTATAGAAACACTAATGGCAAATGGTATTACAGCTACAGTAATATTTTACTGACTTTTAAGGTGAACTGGAAAGGACGTTTATTTAATAATGTATACACTTTAAATAGTGAAATGGCTATAACAAACTGGAATTTTGCAAATGATAAATACGCAAGACCCAAAAATAAGGCTAGCATTTTAAGGCCATCAAGCATTTTAATTGATGAAGCTACAGGATTTTTGGATTCAGAATTTTGGGGGCAGTATAACATAATAGAACCCGAAAAATCCATAGAATCTGCCATTGAAAAAATTCAGAAGCAATTAGATAAATCTGAAGGGTAAAATACTCCTTTAAGCGTTAATAGCCTTAAGTTGGTATAACTTCAGCATACAGATCAAAATCCGCTGCATCCGTAATTTTTACCATTGTAAATTCTCCTGTTTTTAAGTAGGTTTTTGATGCATCTATTAAAACTTCATTATCAACATCTGGCGAATCAAATTCGGTCCGACCAACAAAGTATTCGCCTTCTTTTCTATCAATAACAACCTTGAAAATTTCACCAATTTTAGACTGGTTTAGTTCCCATGAAATTTGCGATTGGATTTCCATAATCTCATTAGCACGTTCTTGCTTGACTTCATCTGGGACATCATCCACTAAATTGAAGGCATGCGTGTTTTCTTCATGACTATATGTAAAACAACCCAAACGTTCAAAACGCATAGCTTTAACCCAAGCTTTCAATTCCTGAAAATGGGCTTCTGTTTCACCAGGATAACCAACAATTAACGTTGTCCTGATTGTCATTTCTGGAACGGCTTTTCTGAATTCTTTAAGAAGTTTTGTGGTTTTTTCATTAGTAGTTCCACGACGCATACTCTTTAAAATTTCATCAGAAATATGTTGTAATGGAATATCTAGATAGTTACACACTTTAGGCTCCCGTTTCATAACATCCAACACATCCATTGGAAAACCTGTTGGAAAGGCGTAATGCAAACGAATCCACTCAATACCTTCAACCTTAACAAGGGCTTCCAGCAATTCGGCTAAATTTCGTTTTTTATATAAATCCAGTCCGTAGTATGTTAAATCTTGAGCAATTAAAATTAATTCCTTAACGCCATTGGCTGCTAATTTTTCAGCTTCGGTTACTAAATCTTCAATAGGTGTACTCTTATGTTTTCCACGCATTAAAGGGATAGCACAAAAACTACACGGACGGTCGCAACCTTCAGCAATTTTTAAATAGGCATAATTTTTAGGTGTGGTTGTTAAACGCTCACCAATTAACTCATGTTTATAATCGGCACCCAATGCTTTTAGTAATCCTGGTAATTCGGTTGTTCCGAAATACTGATCTACATTCGGAATCTCCTTTTGTAAGTCCGGTTTGTAACGCTCGCTTAAACAACCGGTAACAAAGACTTTATCTACTTCACCAGCTTCTTTTTTCTGCATGAATTCTAAAATAGTATTCACACTTTCTTCTTTGGCATTATTAATAAAACCGCAGGTATTAATTACAACAACATTACCTTCCTCTTCATGTACAACCTCTTTACCGCTGGCTTTAAGTTGGCCCATTAAAACCTCACTATCGTAGACATTTTTACTACAGCCAAGTGTAACTACATTGATTCTATTTTTTTTAAGTGTCTTTGTTCTCATAACTAAATTTCAGGCTGCAAAGATACAATATGTTTATAAACAAAAAGACCTCAATTGAATTGAAGTCTTTTAATAATTTTTTATAGCTTGAATGACTTATTTAAAGAAACTATCCACAAACTCATACTTATTAAATACTTGCAAATCCTCAATTCCTTCACCTACGCCTATATATTTAACAGGAATTTTAAATTGATCTGATATTCCTATAACCACACCACCTTTAGCGGTTCCATCTAATTTAGTAACGGCTAACGAAGTTACTTCAGTGGCAGCTGTAAATTGCTTGGCTTGTTCAAAAGCATTTTGTCCTGTAGAGCCATCTAAAACTAAAAGCACATCGTGTGGCGCATCGCCAACAACCTTTTGCATAACGCGTTTTACTTTAGTCAGCTCGTTCATTAAATTCACTTTATTATGTAAGCGTCCTGCTGTATCAATAATAATAACATCTGCATTTTGGTTTACGCCAGATTGTAACGCATCAAACGCTACAGAAGCCGGATCAGAACCCATGTCTTGACGCACCATTGGCACTTCTACGCGATCAGCCCAAACCTGAAGTTGATCTATAGCTGCTGCTCTAAAGGTATCTGCTGCTCCTAGAACAACTTTGAGTCCTTTCTTTTTAAACTGATAAGCAAGCTTTCCAATGGTGGTTGTTTTTCCAACACCATTAACGCCAACAACCATTAAAACATAGGGCTTTTTATTAATTGGAACAGAGAATTCTGTTTCTTCCCCAGAATTGGTTTCGCTTAAAAGTCCCGCAATTTCTTCACGTAGAATTTTATTTAATTCATCGGTTCCTAAATATTTATCTTTAGCAACACGTGCTTCAATCCGCTCGATTATTCTTAAGGTTGTATTTACGCCAACATCGCTACTTACTAGAATTTCCTCTAAATTATCGAGGACTTCATCGTCAACTTTCGATTTTCCAGCGACGGCTTTACTTAATTTTCCTAAAAACGATGATTTAGATTTTTCTAAACCTTTGTCTAGGGTTTCTTTTTTTTCTGAAGAAAATATTTTTTTAAAAAAACTCATGGGTCTTAATTTCTATTCCAAAGGATTACCAAAAGTCTTGCCTAAATTAACGGACTGCACTTTTGTCATTCGCTTATAAAGATAAAACAAAAAGCTGCTTCCGTGTACCGAAAGCAGCTTGAATATTTTAAAATGTCAGTAAAACTATTGTTTTCCTAACCAATCATTTACAAATTCTGGAGCCATAACAGATTCTACAAACATGTAAGCACCTGTTTTAGGAGACTTTACCATCTTAATAGCTTTTGTTAATCTTTTAGATCCTGTTTGTAATGATGCTACTGATTTCTTTGCCATGTTTAAATGCTTTTTGAAATTTTACGCCGTAAAACCTCTAATTATTTAATTTCTTTATGAACTGTCATACGCTTAAGAATTGGATTAAATTTCTTAATCTCCATTCTATCTGGTGTGTTCTTTTTGTTTTTTGTTGTAATATATCTTGAAGTTCCTGGTTGACCAGACTCTTTGTGCTCTGTGCACTCTAGTATTACTTGTATTCTGTTACCTTTTTTTGCCATTGTACTATATTTTTATAAGAAGACTATTACTTAATAAATCCTTTTGCCTTTGCCTCTTTTAAAGCAGCAGTAATACCGATTTTGTTAATAGTCTTTAATGTTGATGTAGCAACTTTTAAGGTTACCCACTTATCTTCTTCTGGAAGGTAAAAACGTTTTTTAATAAGATTTGCATCAAATCTACGCTTTGTTTTGTTCATTGCGTGAGATACGTTGTTTCCAACCATCGCTTTCTTTCCTGTAAGTTCACAAACTCTTGACATTGTTCTATCTTTAAAAGTGTTATTTCGACTATTTCAAAACAGACGTTTCAAAACAGGCTGCAAATTTAGTAAATCTTTATAATATCAGCAAAGTAAAATCGTTACTTTTTTAAAATTTCTTTTTGTAACATTTCAAATGCCTTATTAACTGCTTTCATAATAACTTTTGTTCGGTGATTTCCTAATTCAAATTTTTCAGAATAAACGGCATCTTTTGTTGCAATAGCAATAAATACCGTTCCTACTTCAGCATCAGAATCGCCTTTATCTGGTCCTGCATTACCAGTAGTTGCAATTGCATAATCGGTTTTAAACATTTCCCGTGCTTTTTTTGCCATAGCTTCAGCTACTGGAGCACTAACCACAGAATGTTTTTTAATTAGCGTTTCTGAAACCTGTAAAACATCTATTTTAGCTTCGGTTGCATAACTCACAACACTTCCTTTAAAGAATTTTGAAGCACCAGCATTTTTGGTAAACAATTGTGCTATTTTACCACCTGTACAACTTTCAGCTGTACAAACAGTTTTATGTATAGCTATTAATTGCTTGCCGATTACAGCCTCAATAGACTCATCAGTTTCAAAACCTACAAAAATATCTTCAATTTGTGGAAGCAATGCTTTTATTTGAACATCCATTTCGGTTTCTACCAATTTTTTATCGAATGCTTTTGCCGACAAACGCAACCTCACTCGACCTAATCCTGGTAAATAAGCCAATTTCATATATTTAGGCAGATTATCCTCCCAAGTCTCAATTCGTTCAGCCAAGGTACTTTCGCCCAAACCATATGTTAAAATAGTGGTGTGCTTTATGTAAGGAAATTGAAATGTTTCTCGAAGTTTTGGCACAACCTCATTATCCATTAGCGCTTTCATCTCATAAGGTACGCCAGGAAGCGAAACAAACACTTTTCCGTTTTTTTCTATCCACATACCTGGTGCACTACCATACTTATTCATTAGTACTTGTGCTTTTGAGGGCACTAATGCCTGATCTATATTTACTTGTGCAAGTGGTTTTTTGATATAGGTTTCCCAAATATGTTTGATGTTATCCAAAACAGCCTCGCTTGTAATGAGTGTATCTTGAAAATAATCGCAGATAGTCCGTTTGGTTATATCATCTTTTGTAGGCCCTAATCCTCCTGTTATGATAATAATATCAGCATTTTCTTCTGCTTCCTTTAAAGATTTTAAAATGTGTGTTTTATCATCTTGAACAGAAGTTATTTGATAGACCGAAACACCAATTTTATTTAATGCCTGACTTATAAAAGCAGAGTTAGTATCTACTATTTGTCCAATAAGGATTTCATCACCAATGGTAATAATTTCGGCTTGCATTATAAATTGAAATCTACTTTTATTTCAGAAATAGCATTTTCAACTGCTCCTACAACCGTAGCGAGTTTTACCGAAACATCCATATCTGTTTTTTCAAATTTACCCCAATCTTGAACTTCAATTAAGTCTGCTAATACACCCAGCTCAAACAAATCTATTGTTGGTTTCATTTTATGAGCTGCCTGATACGTAGAGTGATAATCTTTAGCAGCAACAGCCGTTTTAAGTCGCTCTAAATCTTCGGGCACTTCTTCTAAAAAAGCAGCAGCTAGCGTTGCTACAAACTCTTCATCATTATCCGCTAATTCGCGTACTCGAAATAATTTGTAATGTTGTTCCATTTATTTTACTGTTATTGAAAACATCTGTTCGTTTTCTATGTATCCTGTTAATTGATCGTTTGGTTCTACCCTTCCAACACCTGCTGGAGTTCCTGTAAATATAATATCTCCAATCTTTAAAGTGAAATATTTAGAAACATATTCTATTAACGCATCAATTTTCCAGAGCATGTGACTGGTATTTCCGTTTTGAACCCATTCATCATTCTTTTTTAATGAGAAATTTATATTATTTATATCATCAAACTGGGCTTTAGACACCCAATTACCTATTACTGCTGCTCCATCAAAGGCTTTTGCTTTTTCCCATGGCAACCCTTTTTCTTTAAGTTGCGATTGTAAGTCACGCGCAGTAAAATCAATTCCCAAACCTATTTCATCGTAGTATTTATGGGCAAATTTTTCATTAATATATTTACCGACTTTATTAATTTTCACTAAAACTTCTACTTCATGATGCACGTCGTTAGAAAAATCAGGAATAAAGAACGGCTGCTTTTTTAATAAAATGGCTGTATCTGGTTTTAGAAACACCACTGGATCAGTTGGTCTTTCGTTTTCCAATTCTTTTATATGTTCGGTATAATTCCTACCGATGCAAATGAGTTTCATTGATACTGTTTGTTGTTGAATGTTTGAATTGTTGTGTGTTTGAATTGTTGTGTGTTTGAATTGTTGTGTGTTTGAATTGTTGAATTTTAAACAAAACCGATTAAAACCGACTAATCCAATTTATTATTAAAGGCTCTTAACTTAATAGCTGTTAATACTTTCTTGGTATACAATGGAAAATCTGCGTTGAGTAACCACCCAAAATATCCGGGTTCTTTTTCTAAAATTTCGGTTACTAATTTACCTTTATGCTTTCCGAAGGAGAAGCACTCTTCACCCTGTTTATTATAAGAAATAAAACCAGCAAAATCCGCGAATTTTTTTCGCGAACTAAATTCGGCTAAAAACTGTGTGTCATTTTCAAGCTCATCATATTTTGCTAACTGCGCTTTTAAAACTTGGTAGGTAGCATGAGTATCCGCTTCAGCGCTATGAGCACCTTCTAACGTTTCATTGCAATAAAATTTATAGGCAGCACTTAAAGTTCGTTGTTCCATTTTATGAAAAATGGTTTGAACATCAATTGAAACCCGATTTTTCATATCGAAATCCACATCAGCACGTAACATTTCTTCAGCTAAAAGCGGAATATCGAATCGGTTAGAATTAAAACCACCTAGATCGGAATCTTTAACAATTTGATGAATTTCTTTTGCCAACTCCTTAAATGTCGGTGCATCTGCAACATCAGCATCCGAAATCCCATGAATGGCTGTAACCTCTTTAGGTATAGGCATTTCTGGATTTACTAACCAGCGTGTCGATTCTTCTTTACCATTAGGATGAACTTTAAGAATAGCAATTTCTACTATTCTATCTGAAGTGATACTAATTCCTGTCGTTTCTAAATCGAAAAAACAAATGGGCTTGGTAAGATTGAGTTTCATGTTCTATCATTTTGGGCAAAGGTAAATAGAATTAATAAAAAAGCTGTTTGAGTTAGAAAAAACCTTAAGAAAACATATTGTACGCTAAAAAATAGCGAAACTACTTTATTAAACTAACTCATCTGTAAAAAACAACAATTGAGTCTGTTTTAATTTAACACCTTCTTTTTTTGTTCGATTTTTAACCTATTATCATAAAAAACCAACTCAAATGGAAGATATTATTAAAATTGCTATTTACATCCACGCGTTTTTTGGAGGTATCGGACTTATTACTGGAATAGCCAGTATTATTGTGAAAAAAGGGAGCAAAAACCATAAACGAATGGGTAAATTATTTTCAATTGGTATGTTTACTAGCTCACTAATTTCTGTTCCAATTTCTTGGATGCCCAATCATGAAAACCTATTTCTTTTTGTAATTGGTGTCTTTACCATGTATTTAGTTTTAAGCGGAAACCGAGCATTGACCTTCAAAAATAAAGCACAAGCCAACTGGATTGACAAATCTATTTCAGGAATCATGCTCCTATTTTCTATTTTCATGATGGTATTTGGTATCTATTTAATCTTTAAAAGTAATACTACCAGTGTACTTTTCCTATTTTTTGGAGTTTTCGGGTTGAGACTCACTTGTATAGATTTTAAATTTTTTAAAAATCCCCAGAATTCCAAAAATGCGTGGTTAATTGCTCATCTTATAAAAATGAATGGTGCTTTAATTGCATCCATAACAGCTTTTGTAATTGCTGGAGTTGGTATAAGTAATCTAATAGCTTGGTTAACCCCTACACTTCTAGGAACTATTTATATTGTGTACTGGAAGCGTAAAACAAAAGCCAAAATGTTAAACAAACAGACGGCTAACTGAAAGCGTTTTAAAACTATAGATAAAGTTTAGTCATACAGCACACATATTTTTTATTCTAACTAGTTTATCAATAATGAAGTCTGTATATTCTAGCTCATAAAAAACAACATATTATGGACTGGATTTACAAAATAAGCGACCCAATTTTAATTACCTTTTTAGCAAGTATTTTAGTTTTTATAGTTGTTATCCTGCTAACACGACTTGTTGGCCTTCGGTCTTTTGCCAAATTTACTGCTTACGACTTTGCTTTTACCATTGCTATTGGTAGTATCATTTCGGCTACACTAACATCTAGTACAACGGTTGCTCATGGCTCCACTGCTATTACCAGCTTATTGATATTAACTTTTATATTTTCGTTTTTACAAAGACGTTTTCCTGCTTTAAATTCGCTGATTTCCAATAAACCTTTATTATTAATGAAAGGAAATAACATTCTGGAAACCAACTTAAAACATGCTCGAATTCACAAATCGCAACTCATTGCCAAATTACGCGAGGCAAATGTGACTAATTTTGACCAGGTGCTTGCGGTTGTTCTGGAATCTACTGGTGATATTTCTGTATTACACAAGGCATCAAGTTCTGATTCTGTTAACATGCAGTCGGATATTTTAAGAGGTGTCAGAGAAACCCCATGATTCAGTAATTTTTATATCTTTAATTTTTTAAATATTTCCAGAGCTAAAAATGAACAAAATACACCTCGTTATTACGCTACTCTTAATATGCTTGAGCTGCAATAACCGTTCGCAATACAACGACCCAATTCCTACTCATGATAATTTTACTATTGAATCCGTTTCAGTCCACGAAACACGCGTAATTAATGTTTGGACACCACCTACTTATGCAACTTCGGAACAATCCTTTCCTGTACTTTATATGCCAGATGGTGGTATACAAGAAGATTTCCCACACATAGCTAATACACTCGCCAAACTTATTGCCGAAAAGCAGATTCCACCATTAATTTTAGTTGGGATTGAAAACACGGAAAGAGGTCGCGATTTAACGGGCTCTTCTGAAGTAGAAGCCGATGCGGAATATTGTCCAATTACGGATGGTGCCAAAAATTTTCGTGCGTTTATAAGCAATGAATTAATACCAGATATAAATAAAAAATACCGAACAACAAACCAAAAAGGCATTATTGGCGAATCGTTAGCAGGACTTTTTGTAATAGAAACGTTTATGTTAAATCCAGAAGCGTTTGATTTTTTTATTGCTATGGATCCATCATTATGGTGGAACGATTTCAATTTAGTAAAAGAAGCTAAAAATCATTTGAGTCAGTTTCCAAATAAATCCAAAAAAATATGGTTTGCAGGTTCTGGTGCCGAAGATATTTCCAAACACACTAGAAATCTTGCAACCATTTTTAAAGAAGCAGCACCCGAAAATGTAACGTGGACCTATTCCGATGAACCGAATGAAAAACACAATACTATTTTTAGAGCAACGAAAGAAAAAGCTTTGGTTTGGAGTTTTGATTAAGTTTGTTTTAAAAAACAAAGAACATTAATCTATGATTGACAATATTGTTGCTTATACCATAATTTCACTTGGTAATAAATACTATTGGAGGCACCATTCGATGGATTTACGGCTCAATTTGGCGAACAATTTTTAAGAAACCTAAATTTAGTTTTAAAGAATATCTTTATGGTAAAAAAAAATCTAAAGATCATTGGGACAGGCAACATATGTTTAATAATGGGTTTGTGGCTATTATATTTTTAATAATTTTAGGTTGGATTTTAGTTTAGAAAAAACTTAAAAATAATTATTAGAATCAATTTTTAAGTTTTGAATCATAATATCCTCATATACAAATTTCAAAACCCTAAAACGAACAGAATCTAAAACAAAAAAAGCACAATCCTCCGATTGTGCTTTTCGCTTATTATATTTTGAGAGCCCTTTTTTTAAAGGGATTTTTAAATCTCGCGATTAGAGTCCCAAGCCTCTAAATAATCTTTAACAGCCTTTACAAACTGTCCGCCTAACGCACCATTTACAACACGATGGTCATAAGAATGCGATAAGAACATTCTGTAACGGATGCCAATAAAATCGCCTTCAGGTGTTTCTACAACTGCAGGTACTTTACGAATAGCACCCAGTGCTAAAATACCTACTTGCGGCTGATTAATAATTGGTGTACCCATAATACTGCCAAAGGTTCCCACATTTGTAACTGTGTAAGTACCACCTTGGATATCGTCTGGTTTTAGTTGGTTTAATCGAGCTCTATTAGCTAAATCATTTACCTTTTTGGTCATTCCAACTAAATTTAACTGGTCTGCATCTTTAATAACAGGTACAATTAAGTTACCATCGCCTAAAGCTGCTGCCATACCTAAGTTAATATGCTTCTTTTTAATAATGGTATCTCCTTGCACAGAAATATTCATCATTGGAAAATCGCGTAACGCTTTGGCAATTGCTTCCATAAAGATTGGTGTAAAGGTTAAGTTTTCACCTTCACGCTTCATAAAGCCATCTTTCACTTTTTTACGCCAATTCCATATTTTGGTAACATCAGCTTCAATAAAACTCTGAACATGTGCCGAAGTTTGAACTGATTCCACCATGTGATGCGCAATTAATTTGCCCATTCGGGACATTTCTATAATTTCATCATCACCTGAAGCTACTACTGGAGCTGCTTTTGGTTTTTCTGTTTGTTTAGGAGCTGCTGGCTGTGTTGGTTGTGATTTTGGTGCAGACGAACGATTTTCTAAATACGCACGCATGTCGTTTTTAGTAACACGTCCATCTTTTCCAGTTCCTGGAATAGCATCTAATTCATCTTGAGAAACGCCTTCTTTAGTTGCCATATTTTTCACCAATGGTGAATAAAACCGATCATCTGAAGATGCTACTGGTGCAGCCGTTTCTTGTGCAGCCGTTACTGTTTTAGCCACTTCAGCTACAGGAGCGGACTCTTTTGTAGGCTCTGATTTTGGAGCTGAATCAACAGCTACTGAATCGCTTTCTGTTTCTATAATAGCAATGGTCTGACCAACTTGAACTACATCGTCCACGTTAAATAACACCTCAACTAATACACCATCTACTTCACTAGGCACTTCACTATCCACTTTATCTGTTGCAATTTCAAGAACTGCTTCGTCTGCTTCAATAGTATCGCCCACTTCTTTTAACCAAGATGTAATGGTTGCTTCTGCTACACTCTCTCCCATTTTAGGGAGTTTTAATTCAAATTTTGCCATATCTGTAACTAAACCGTATGTTTTTTAATTTCGACTGCAAAATTAATGAAAAATCATCAAATTCATTGCAGTTTTATTATTTAATTCTTTTTTAGTAGGTGAATTTCACCACGATTTTTTGAACTGTTACTACCAATTATAAAATCGGAATTGTTTGGTAGAATTTTAAATGAAATACCTTCGTTAGCCTTTAAATCGGTAATATGCTGAAAAATTGATTTATAGGAAAAGGTGTTGGCGTCAAAAATAACTTCCGTAAATGGATCTACATGAATTACTTTTTTCACTAAAGAAACAGGCTTTTCTAAATTTGTTTCTAGAATGTGTGATGTTTCTTGAGTTAAAAACACGTAAGATTGCCGTTTGGGTTTTACCACTACAGGTTCTGAACGTATTAAATATGCTGCGCGAATTCCCAACCACACCATACTATCAAAAAAAATATTATTTTTAAAGTGCTTTTTATAGAAAATTTGCATGGCGCCATAAAACCGTTTCGCGTAATTAGCATCTTTCAAGGTGCTTTCGCCTTTATAGTGAATAATTGTTGTGCTTCCATTATAGTAGTTGGTATAACCAGCTTTTAGGACTTTGTATGATAGGTCAATATCTTCACCATACATAAAATAGTCTTCATCAAAACCGCCAACTTTTAAATACACATCTTTTTTAAGCAACATAAAAGCACCTACAAAAATGGGCACTTTACCAGTTTCATATTCACCCAATTGATTGGCGTAATAGGAATTGGGATTTCCTAATAATTTTTTAAGCGCAACGGCTGGTTTCGGCACATTACGTTTACTTTCGGGTAGAAATTTACCGGTTCCATCCATGAGTCGGCAGCCAACAATACCCAAATTATCTTGCTTGTCTGAAAAATCTAGAAGTATTTTAAAAGTATCTTCTGCAACAATGGTATCCGGATTTAAAATGCATAAATACTCGCCTTTTGCTTGTTTAACACCTAAATTATTGCCTTTTGAAAAACCATCATTCGAAGGGTTTTCTATTAAAATAACATTTGGAAACAAGGCTTTCACCATCGCGCAACTCGTGTCAGAGGACTGATTGTCGACCACAATAATTTCGGCATCCAAACCTTCTATTGCTTTCTCGACGCTTTTTAAACAAAGCTCTAAAAAATAGCGAACATTATAATTTAAGATGATGACAGATAGTTTCAAATACTTACGATTTTAGGGATGCTTCAAAAGGAATGCGGTTAACAATACTGCGTCCAAGGGTAATTTCATCGGTATACTCTAACTCATTGCCTACTGATATTCCTCTAGCAATGGTAGATGTTAGGACATTATAGTCTTGAATTTGTCGGTAGATATAAAAGTTGGTGGTATCGCCTTCCATGGTGGAACCCAATGCGAAAATGAGTTCTTTTACATCACCTAACTTTACTTTTTCTACCAAAGATTGAATATTCAAATCCTGCGGACCGATACCATCCATAGGCGAAATTTTACCACCCAAAACATGATATAAACCTTTAAAAGAACTGGTATTTTCAATAGCCATGACATCGCGAATATCTTCAACCACACAAATTACATCACTAATCCGATTGGGATTGGCGCAAATTTCACACAACTCCACATCACTAATATTATAACAACTTTTACAAAATTTAATGTCTGAACGCATGGTTTTTAAAGCACCTGCTAACTGAACCGTCTGGCTTTCAGGCTGATTCAACAAGTGTAAAACCAAACGCAATGCCGTTCGCTTACCAATTCCTGGTAATTGCGACATCTCGTTAACAGCTTTCTCTAAAAGTTTTGATGAAAATTCCATAGCCGCGAATTTACGATTTTCCATTTAAGAATTGCATATACAATGGTAATTTGTATTTTGGCTGAACATTTTATAGCTATATGAGTCCAACGCAGATTATTCTTTTAATTGCAGCCTATTTCATTGTTTTAATTCTAATTTCCTATTTTACAGGACAAGAGGATTCCAATGACTCCTTTTTTAAGGCCAATAAATCGGCTCCTTGGTATTTGGTAGCTTTTGGAATGATTGGCGCATCCTTATCTGGTGTCACATTTATTTCAGTTCCAGGAGCTGTAGAAACCAAACAGTTTGGATATTTACAGGTGGTATTTGGTTACTTTTTTGGCTATTTAGTAATTGCCTACGTCCTTTTACCACTGTATTACCGGATGAACTTAACCTCCATTTACACCTATTTACGAGATAGATTTGGGAATACTAGTTACAAAACAGGCTCGGTTGCGTTTTTAATTTCTCGTACTGTTGGCGCTGCCTTCAGACTCTTTTTGGTTGCCAAAGTTTTACAGCTTTTAGTATTTGATAATTTAGGCATGCCTTTTCCAGTAACTGTAATTATTACCATTGCGCTTATTTGGTTATACACGTTTAAAGGTGGTATTAAAACGATTATTTTTACAGATACCTTACAAACACTGTTCATGTTAATTTCGGTAGTTGTTACCATTTCATTTTTAGCAACCGCTTTAGATTTAAATGGCATTTCTGAAATCTATACAAATGTGAAAGATAGTACCATGAGTAGAGTCTTCTTTTTAGACGACTCTAACGACGCACAATTCTTTATAAAAAGCTTTTTAGCTGGTATGTTTATTACCATTACCATGACTGGTTTAGATCAGGATATGATGCAGAAAAACCTAACCTGTCGAAATTTAAAAGATGCCCAGAAAAACATGGTTGTTTTCAGTATTGTACTCATTTTCGTGAATATTTTATTTCTAGCATTAGGATTAATGTTGACGCAATATGCTCAACAAAATGGGATTACGGCAACCAAAGATGATTTATTTCCAACAATTGCTATGTTGCCTGAAATTGGTATTTTAACCTCCGCATTTTTTATTTTAGGGTTAATTGCTGCGGCTTATTCTAGTGCTGATTCTGCTTTAACATCCTTAACAACTTCATTTTGTATAGATATAATTGAGCTCGATAAAAAACCTGAAAACAAACAAAAAGGTATTAGGAAACGCGTTCACATTTTGGTGAGTATCGTTTTAGTGGCTGTTATTATCCTATTTGATTCATTATTTAAAGATGTATCAGTAATTTGGGAATTGTTTAAAGCTGCTGGTTATACCTACGGACCCTTATTAGGACTATTTGCATTTGGAATTTTAACTAAAACCGAGCTTAAAGACAAGTATGTTTGGATCATTGCATTAATAGCGCCAATACTATCTTATTTTATAAATATGTATTCAGCAGAGTTGTTTAACGGTTATAAAATAGGTTTCGAAATTTTAATTGTAAACGGGCTCCTTACCTATTTGGGTTTAATACTGATTCGTAGAAAGTAAAACAAGCGTACAAGCTACTTCACTTTTAATATTTGCAGCATCCAATAATTTATAAAATTCGGGATTTTCCGTTCCAGGATTAAAAATAACACGTTTCGGGTTCAAAGAGATAATATACTCGTAATAGTCCACCTGACGCTGAGGATTTAAATACAAGGTAACCGTTTCAATATTCGTATAAGGTTTTAGTTCTGTATCAATGGATACTCCAGAAACCGTTCCTGATCGTAATCCAAAAGCTACCACATCATGCTGGTAATTAACCAAACGGTTTATAGCAATATTAGAATACCGGTTAGGTTTTAAAGAAGCGCCTATTACTAATGTTTTTTTACTCATAGCTGTTAATTTAGCGTTAAACTCATTTATATAGTGTAACGTTTTCCAAATGTAATCGTCTATATTGATAATAACAAATATTTAATAGTCTGCGTAATAGTTGATGGTTAGTGTTAGTGTTTGACTATTAAATACAGAAAACCCAAGGTGTAAAAGCTTTGGGTTTTTGCTTTATGTGTTAAATGATAGTTAAAAATGTTAAGGTTTGAAATAAATGCAGACTTTTTACGTCTATATAGGTAAGTGATAAGTTTTAAGTAATTTTTAAACTATTTAATTTATAGTTTAGTGTTAGTTAAATTGGTTAATAGTAGAAAACCCGAAGCAGCAATGTTTCGGGTTTTTTTATGAGATAAATTAAAATTATTGTTTTTAAGATTGGCTACACTGAATCTTTAGCCTATTTAGAAACATCTTCCTACGAAGGAATTTGTTACCATTTAATGATGACACTTCCCCAAGTAAAGCCACTACCAAAGGCGGCTAAAACAACAGTATCACCTTCTTTAATTTTCCCTTGTTCCCAGGCTTCAGTTAATGCAATAGGAATGGAAGCAGCTGTGGTATTTCCGTACTTCTGAATATTATTAAATACCTGATCGTCTGACAAACTAAATTTCTTTTGAATGAATTGCGAAATACGCAAATTCGCTTGATGCGGTATTAACATATCGATAGCATCCACAGGTAAGTTGTTTTTTTCCAGACCTTCCATAATCACTTCACTAAAACGTACTACGGCATTTTTAAAAACAAACTGACCATTCATGTGTGGGTAATAACTTTCGTCATTTGGATCGTTATCAGCTAAAATATCATTCACCCAGCGTTTTCCCATACCTGGTGCCACCAGAACCAATTCTTCAGCATGTTCGCCTTGCGAATGTAAATGAGTGGATAAAATTCCTTTACTAGTATCTTCTTCACGTGTTAAAATAGCAGCTCCTGCACCATCACCAAAAATAACGGAAACACCACGTCCACGTGTTGTTACATCTAATCCATGAGAATGCAATTCGCTTCCAATAACTAAAATGTTTTTATACATTCCTGTTTTAATAAAATTATCAGCAACCGATAATGCATAGACAAATCCAGAGCATTGGTTTCTAACATCTAAAGCACCAACCGTTTTAATATTTAATGCATGTTGCACTTGCACGCCTGGACCTGGAAAATACATATCTGGACTTAAGGTTGCAAAAATGATAAAATCAATATCATCTTTATCTATTCCAGCACGTTCAATAGCCACTTTAGCAGCTTTAACACCCATGGTAGCTGTAGTATCATCTGACCCTTTTACAACCCAACGACGTTCTTTAATACCTGTTCGTTCTTGAATCCAAGCATCATTTGTATCCATCAATTTAGACAAATCGTCATTGGTAACCACATTATCAGGCACATAATGACCTAAACCAATTATTTTAGAATTATACATTGAAAATTATTTGTTATTAATTTCTGAATCCGGATTGGCATCTGGAGGAAATTGCATGATTAATCTGCGCGCAATTTAACCAATTCCAAGCTAAGAGTTTTCAAAAGCGAATTGTATTCGTTATGCATGCATAGCAAAGAAGCTTTTCTAATAGTTAAGTTCACTACCTCACAAAAATGTTTTTGGTATCTTTAGGCTTCCAAAAAATTAAATCCATTTAATATGAAATCAATTCTAGCTACGTTCCTCTTTTTATTTGTTATTTCAGGCTTTTCTCAAGAAAATCTCACCTACCAAAAACCGCATCAAAATATTTTAGAATTAGCGGAAGCTCCTTTAGCTCCTAGCATTCGAATGGATAGTAAAGGTGAAAATATTGTATTCCTTTACCGAAGTGCCTATAAAACAATTGAAGAACTCTCGGAAACCGAAATGCGCTTGGGTGGTTTACGCATTAATCCGGTTACCAATATTGGCAGCCGTACGCGTTATAATACAGACATTAAAGTTAAAAATGATAACACTGGCAATCCAAAAACAGTTTCGGGATTACCAGAAAATGGCAGGTTTGCTAATTTTTCATGGTCGCCAAACCAGCAATTCATGACCTTTACCAATACGGTTTCTATTGGAGCTGAATTATGGCTATTAGACATCAAAAATGCACAAGCCAAAAAACTTACAGAACCTAAATTAAATGCCAACATGGGCAATCCTGCTGTTTGGCTAAAAAACAGTGAAGCGCTTTTAGTGAAAATGCTTCCAAAAAATAGAAAAGCATTAATTAACACCAAAGAAGCAGTTCCAACGGGTCCAACCGTTTCTGTGAGTGAAGCTGGTGTAAAAGCTCAAAACCGAACCTATCAAGATTTATTGAAGAATCCTAATGATGAGCATAATTTTGAACAATTAGCACAAGCCGAACTATATAAAGTATCTCTTAACGGATCAGCGAGTCTTTGGAAATCAGCTGATATGTATGGCGACATATCCTTTTCACCTGATGGAAACTATGTGATGATTACCACCATTAACAAACCATTTTCCTATTTAGTCCCTTACTATAGATTTCCTTCTGAAACTACCATTTATAAAGCCAATGGCGATTTGGTTAAAACCATGCTCCAAGTACCGTTGATTGAAGATTTACCACAAGGCTTTATGGCAGAACGTACAGGTATGCGCGACCTTAACTGGCGAAATGATAAGCCAGCAACCTTATATTGGGCGGAAGTTTTGGATGGTGGCGACCCAGAAAACAAGGTCCCTTTCCGTGATGAAGTGTTTCAGCAAGAGGCGCCTTTTAATGGTACCATTACCTCGCTTTTAAAAACTAAAGATCGATTTAGTGGTATTACTTGGGGAACTGACAACCTTGCCATTGCAAACGATTATTGGTGGAACACACGAAACACCAGAACTTATGTGTTTAATCCGTCCAACACTAACGAAGCGCCAACAGTTTTGTTCGATAGAAATTATCAAGATGTTTACAGCAATCCTGGCAGCTTTGTTTACACTAAAAATGACTTTAATGAATATGTATTAGATGTCAATTCTAATAAAGCTTTTCTAATTGGCGATGGTTATAGTGATGCTGGAAAATTTCCATTTATTGATGAAATAAATTTGGAAACCCAAAAAACTAAGCGGCTATATCAATCTACCCTAACTGACCAAGTAGAAAGTATTAGTTCAGCTATTGATGCAAAAGATGGTACATTTTTAGTACGATTAGAATCTAAAAATGAATTTCCAAATTACTACATTCGGAATATTAAAAAGCGTAACAGCTTAACACCTTTAACCACGTTCGAAAATCCGTTTAAAAGCATACAAAACGTAAAAAAAGAAGTGATTACCTACAAGCGTGATGATGGTTTGGATTTGTCAGGTACGTTGTACTTGCCAACCAATTACGAAAAAGGTAAAAAGTACCCAATGATTTTATGGGCTTACCCTAGAGAATTTAAAGATAAAAGTAGCGCTGGGCAAAACACGTCCAGTTCTAATGAGTTTACTTATCCATACTATGGTTCGCCTATTTATTGGGTAACTAGAGGCTATGTAGTATTGGATGATGCTGCTTTCCCAATTATTGGTGAAGGTGACGAGCAACCAAACGACACCTTCATAAAGCAATTGGTAGCCAATGGGAAAGCCGCTATTGATGCCGTGGATGCCTTGGGGTATATTGACAGAGATCGTGTAGCTGTAGGTGGCCATAGTTACGGAGCATTTATGACCGCTAACTTATTAGCACATTCCAATTTATTTGCAGCAGGAATAGCTAGAAGTGGCGCCTATAATAGAACATTAACACCATTTGGTTTTCAAAGTGAAGAGCGCAACTATTGGGAAGCGCCAGAAGTATATTATAACATGTCGCCTTTTATGCATGCAGATACCATGAAAACACCCTTATTGCTTATTCATGGTGAAGCTGATAATAATTCAGGAACCTATCCTTTGCAAAGTGAGCGTTATTTCAACGCCTTAAAAGGGTTAGGCGCACCAGTTCGTTTGGTTATGTTGCCAAGAGAAAGTCATGGTTATGCAGCAAAAGAATCTATTTTGCACATGCTTTGGGAACAAGATGAATGGTTGGAAACGTATGTGAAGAATAAAAATACCGTTGAAAAAACTGATGAATCTATAAAAAACTAACACTAAATAATTGAATCCACCATCAATGAAAATAACATATTTCAAAATGCCATTCCCACAAAGAATGGCATTTTTTTATACTTTAAATGTCAGTTTGTCACGTTTTAACACTTGGTACTTTTTTTGACTCTACCGTAAACAAATAATGACGTTTAACAGGTTCTCACGTTTGTGGGAATAATTTAATAAATTAAATTTATGGCAAAAGGAAACATTAATGTATCGGTAGAAAATATCTTCCCACTCATTAAAAAGTTTTTATACAGTGATCACGAAATCTTTTTACGTGAGCTGATTAGTAATGCAACCGATGCGACTTTAAAATTAAAACATTTAACCAGTATTGGCGAAGCTTCTGTAGAATACGGGAACCCACAAATTGAAGTAAAAATTGACAAGGATGGCAAGAAATTGCACATTATAGATCAAGGTTTAGGTATGACGGCCGAAGAGGTTGAAAAATACATCAACCAAGTAGCATTTTCGGGTGCAGAAGAGTTTTTAGACAAGTATAAAGATTCTGCCAAAGATTCTGGAATTATCGGTCATTTTGGTTTGGGTTTCTATTCCGCATTTATGGTGGCTGAAAAGGTAGAAATCATTACCAAATCTTACAAAGATGAACCAGCAGCACATTGGACTTGCGATGGTAGTCCAGAATTCACATTAGAAGCAGCAGATAAATCAGAACGTGGCACTGAAATTATCTTGCATATCGCTGACGATTCTACCGAGTTTTTGGAAGAAGCACGTATTCGTGAATTGCTTTTAAAGTATAACAAGTTTATGCCTGTTCCTATTAAGTTTGGAACTAAAGAAGTAAATGATCCAGATTTTACACCAAAAACCACAACCGATAAAGATGGTAAAGAAACAACGGAACCACACAAACAAATTACGGTTGATAATATAATAAACAATCCAAATCCAGCATGGACCAAATTGCCAGCCGATTTGGAAGAATCAGACTATAACAGTTTTTACCGCGAGTTGTACCCAATGCAATTTGAGGAACCGTTATTTCATATTCATTTAAATGTAGACTATCCATTTAACTTAACGGGAATCTTGTATTTCCCAAAAATGACCAACGACCTCAACATTCAAAAGGATAAAATTCAACTGTACCAAAATCAGGTGTACGTTACCGATAATGTAGAAGGCATTGTTCCAGAATTTTTAACCATGTTACGTGGTGTTATTGATTCACCAGACATTCCATTAAACGTATCACGTAGTTACTTACAAGCCGATGGTGCTGTTAAGAAAATAGCTTCTTATATCACGCGTAAAGTGGCTGATAAATTAAAATCCCTTTTTAATAATAATCGCGAAGATTTTGAAAAGAAATGGGACGATATTAAAATTGTTATTGAGTATGGAATGCTTTCCGAAGATAAATTCTTTGAAAAAGCAGATGCGTTCGCATTGTACCCAACGGTTGATGGCAAATATTACACCTATGACGAATTATTCAACGCTATAAAAGCCAAGCAAACTGATAAAGATGGTAAGTTGGTTATTTTGTACGCATCAAATAAAGATGCACAACACAGTTACATAGAAGCAGCTAAAGCTAAAGATTATGAGGTGTTGTTATTAGATTCGCCAATCGTATCGCATTTAATGCAGAAGCTAGAATCTAGCAAGGAGAATATAACCTTTGCTCGTGTGGATGCCGATCACGTGGATAATTTAATTAAAACCGATGATGCCAAAATTTCTAAATTATCAGACGACCAAAAAGGCGCGCTTGAGGACTTGCTTAAAGAGATAATTCCTCAAGAGAAATTCTCGGTACAATTAGAAGCTATGGATAGTGACGCATCACCATTTATGATTACGCAACCGGAATTTATGCGACGTATGAAAGAAATGCAGCAAACCGGTGGAGGCGGTATGAATATGTTTAACAATATGCCAGAAATGTATAATTTGGTAGTGAATACAAATTCCGCTTTAGTAGGCGAAATTTTAGAAACCAAAACCAAGAAAAAGCAAGAACGTTTAATTACACAGAGTTTGGATCTAGCGCGACTTTCACAAGGTTTATTGAAAGGTGAAGAGTTAACCAACTTTATTAAACGTAGCTACGAGATGATTAAATAAGTAGCTCAATTAAATAATAATAATAATATAAAAAAACCACTTCTTAACCGAAGTGGTTTTTTTGTGGAATTAAGTTACGTAGAACTACGTACTTAATTAGTTGTTTGAATTTGTTAGATTTGGGGTGTATATAATACACATCATTCACTATCCGCATGCGTTGTAAACAATACGAAACAAACTATGAAAAAATTTCTTATTATATTATTTTTTACAATCTATTGTAATAAAATTCAATCGCAAGATTATGACATTTTTTATTATATGAACTATGCGTTCTATCTCGGCGAAATGGGCAACAAAAATGATAATTTGAAAATTGGGTTTTTGAATAAAAAAGGGGAAATCATAATAGAACCAGAATATTCCGATGGATTAAGTTATATGAACAATATTGCCAATGTTGTCAAAGACAGCATATCAGGCTATATTGATAAACAGGGTAACTTACAGCTTTTTCCACAATTTAAAAAAGCCTACTGGAATGGTAATATTGGCTACGCCATAAATGATAAGAAAGATTATGCTATTATTGACATGGATGGGAATAAAATAACTGATTTTAAGTATAAAAATTTAAGACAAACAAGCGAAAAATATATTTCAGTTAAAGTAAACGGTAAATGGAATTTTATTGATACCATGGGTAATAACATTTTCAATGATTCAATTAATGTGGTAGACAAAGGAATATTCAATTCTGTAGCTGTATACCGAGGGAACAATAGAAAATTAGGAATTATTCATATAAATGGTACTATAATTACAGAACCGATTTACAATATTATTTATGGACAAAATTATTCAGAAAATTGGATTGTTAAAAAAGATGGAAAATACGGAGTCATAAATAGTCAAGGTGAAATTATTGTTCCATTAATTTATCAAAAAATTACTCATGTTGTAAATGAGAATGACCCAATAGCTGTTAGACTAAATAATAAATTTGGTTATGTAAACCACTCTAAAGAAATAATCCCTTTCGACTATGATGAAGCTCTTCCTTTCATAAACGGTATAGCTAGAGTCAAAAAAGATGGTCTTTATCATTATATCAATAAAAAAAACAAGATTCTTTGCTCGTTTGAACATGAAGGTGGTTGGAATGGACAAGAATATTTTTCAGATAATTTGTCAATTTTCAAATTGAATGGAAAATATGGTTATATAAATAAAAAAGGAGAAACAATTATAAAACCAATTTTTGATAGTGCCAACAACTTTAAAGAAGGAATGGCTCTAGTCCAAAAAGAGGGATTATATGGTTTCATAAATCAGAAAGGGGAAATCAAAATTCCTATTAAATATGAGATTTTATCTAACCTTGTGGATGATAGAATTATGTTTGGTATAAATTAAATTACGACACACAACAAAGCACACAACAAAAGCAAGTTCAATAAAAAAAACACCTAATTCCCGAAACGGCCAAACCACTTCTTAACCGAGGTGGTTTTTTGTACTTGAAATTTCTTACACACAAAACCGTTAGTACAATCTCAAAATAAATATTTTATCATTAAAAGCAATATATTTATCGTTTATAAATAAATATTTATCTATATTTGTTGCATAATTTTAAATATAACGATTATGTCACAAACCAATACCTTCGTTTTTACAGGCCTCAAAATTGTAGCTTGGATTATTTTTGTTGGCCTTTGCATTGAAGCAGGCGCATTACTTTTCAATTTTATTTTCAGTATTTTTAAACCAGAATTTGTTGAGAATCTGTATCAAAAATTAGATTTAACAGATTTGCAATCTAGCAACATTTGGGCATTTTATGGCATGTATAGTTTTATCTTGTTTATAGCCCTGCTTAAAGCTATCTTATTTTATTTGGTTATTCTGATGGTTACCAAAATAGATTTGGAAAAACCTTTTAACCAATTGGTGGCAAAACAGATTACCAAAATTAGTTACTACACGTTTTCTATTGGACTAATAAGCTATATAGCAAGACAGACGGCTAAAAATTTACAACATCATGGGTATGACATTGATAAACTTAACCAGTTTTGGGCAGATAGTCAGGCTTATATTTTAATGGCAGCCGTTATTTATGTCATAGCCATCATTTTTACCAAAGGAGTGGCATATCAAGACGAACTAGAAGAAACGGTATAAACTATGGCAATAATTGTAAATTTAGATGTTATGATGGCAACCCGAAAAATGTCACTTAACGAATTATCGGAAACTGTAAATATTTCATTAGCCAATCTTTCTAAACTCAAAACAGGAAAAGTTAAAGCCATTCGGTTTAGTACACTAGAAGCCGTTTGTGAAGCTTTAGATTGCCAGCCAGGCGACATTTTGGAATATTCAAACGTGGTATAGAAATTGAAATACATTGCAGAACTAACTATTTAGGTTATTAAATTTTAGACCTAATCAAGCTCATAGCAGTTGCTTTTGGCGATTTATGTTCTGATTACAAGTGTTTTAAAATTTTGTACTATTTTAGCTACGGTTAGTTATTGAAATTAATTCTATTTAAGCTTTTAACACAGCTACATGAAACAAGTTTACTTATACGTTCTTTTTAGTATTTCGTTTGCATACACGTATTCACAAAATACTAATAGTAACTACGAACAGTGGTTGTCTTTACTAATTAAAGGTGACAATGCTTTAAAAGCACAACAAACAGACAGTGCTAAAATCTATTATCTAAAAGCAAAGGATTTTTCAGCAGTTCATTTATGGAGTCATCCAGCATACATGTACTCATTAGACCGACTTATTTCTAATGCCAAACCCCTTCAACTTCAAAATTACACAAGTAATTATTTAGCAGAGGTTCAAAATAGAACCCAAACTATTTTTGGAAACGCTCATCCCTTTAGCACCTATGTATCTGACTCATTAGTAGATTTAGTAGCTTATATGTCAGGTAATAAAAATCTAGCAAACACGTATTATTATAAACTAGATGGTTTTTTTGAGAAGACAGACAAAACTGATATATCCATTGTGCCATTCGCAAAAGAGTTAGCGCTAAATAGTTTTATGACAAACCAAAACCAAAATGGTCAATACTTTTTTCAATATTGGAAACCACATAAAAACACAGGTTATGAGGAGTATAAGAATATTCATCTTATTTGTAATCTTAACGAAGCAAATACACGCTTTGAAGAAAATGAACCTAAAGAAGCCCTTACCTATTTAATTAGAGCTTACACAATAATGGAAACAGATTCTTCACTAGAAGACCTCTATGGTTTTGATATACGTGACAAGCTATTCCATTACTATCGAGATACTAAAGAATATGACTTGGCTACATATTATGGCTTAAATTTAGACGACTATTATAAAACTAATTTTGGTGCAAAAAGTAATGAATATGTTTATATACTTAATGAAATAGGTTTTGCTCATGAAATGCAAAAAAACAATGAATATGCTTATGCCTATTACAATTTGGCCATGCAAATGATACTCACTAATTTAGACAAAGAGTTTACAGCTTATCCTGCTGTAAAGACTAATTATATTAATAGTTTACAATTACAGAACAAGCCCGATGATATTTTAGCATTTTATAAAAACGAAATATTGCTTTTTAATGCCAATAAAGTCTACAACACGAATTACCTAAAAGCTTTAAGAGACTATAAACAGATTGCTAGTAATAGGAATGACAACATAGAACACACCCGAATACTAAATCTTGAAATTGAATATTACGAGCTTAAAAACCTCTATGAAAGTGATTTTATAACTGCCATTTTTGAGTTAGCAGGTTTATATTTGTATAATTCCGAAAATTATGTTGCCACTCAAATCATAGATAAACACAGAACCAAGTTAGAGCTCGCTTTAAAAAATTCGGATTACAATGTTGGAGAATTTTATCGCTCCATGGCTGTTTTTGAGAATTCCAGAACCAATCGGGATCAGGAAGAAACCAATAAAAGAATACTAGACTATTGTAATAAAGCCATTTCTCATTTTAAAAAAAATAATACGAATTATACCTATTACGCTAACTTAATGATAGTAAGAGCCCTCGCAATATGGGCACTAGAAGGGAATTCCAAAGGACTCGACGCCTTTTATAGCCACAAACAACAATTGGAAAACCTTGGGCAAACCAAAACCGAAGATTATGCCAGTATGCTTTATTTAATGACCGAACTTACAGAAGGTCCAGATAAAAATGAGCAGGATTTAGAACTGATAGCTTCAGCCATGGCAATATATAAAGAGCTCAACCTCACTGCTTCAACCAATTACAATACAATCCGGAGCAAATATGGCACATTGCTGGTACAAGCAGAAAGGGCTTCTGATGCTGTTCCGTATTATTTAGAAACTTATGATTTTCATATTAATAAATTAGAAAGTGAAGCCGTAATAAAAAGTAGCACAGCTCAAGAATTTAAAATAAATCAGACGGTTTTGGACTTTTTTAGTGAAATACAGTTCGTAAATTATTTACTTAAAAACGCAAATAACGACCTATCAAAAAAAGCAATAGAAGCGTCTCTGCTTACAAAAAATCTAACTTTAAATATTTCAGGAAATATCCTCAACCAGCTTCGAAATCTAGAAAATGACTATGTTACAAAAAGGATAGAAGTATATACGGAATTAGCTTACCTTCAACTCTACTTAATGGACGTATTAAACAAAAAAGGTGATGAGGAAAGTTTAAAAGAAATACAAGGGCATGAAAAACAACTCAATGAATCGTATGCTGAACTAATATCCAGTTATTTTGAAAATCATAGCGAGAAACTAATAACACCCATTAACCATGATGATTTTAAATTAGGCGTTAATAGCATATTCATTGATTATTCAAGAATTAAAGATACTGAAAACAAATACAGTTATTTGGCCTATATTTATTCAAACAAATGGTCTCAACCACAAATAGTTTTTATTGCAACTGAAGAGTCAATTAATTCCATTTTACAACAGGGCAATCTTAAAAACTTAAGTTATAATACACGAGGGTCTGAAGGCTCTAACATTAATAATGCTTCAGTAGGCAAAGAGTTATACAGTTTGCTTTGGAAACCCTTACTACCTTATGTAGAAAACAGCCTAGAAATAAACTTTTCATTGTCGGGTGTTTTAAACAAAATCCCTATGGCAACCCTTCAAGATGAAGATGGCAAATTATTATTAGAAAAATTTAAACTTCATCAATTATCAAACGCTTCTTCCCTTTTAAGTACCACAAAAGTGGAACCCGTTTTTCAAAATTCAACCATTTATGGTGGTATAAATTATGACACCCAATACACGTTGAATTTAAAAAACTCATTTGGTTATTTGCCTGGAACCAAACAAGAAGCCGTTTCCATAAAAAGTATTATTCCTAACGCTACAATAATTACTGAGAAAAATGCCAGTGAAACAAATTTTAGAAATTTAACAGGAAAATCACCATCCGTCCTACATTTGGCAACACATGGATTTTATTTTGATTATAACAAAAATCCAGAAGGAGCTTTTGGCCGTAATTTTAAAACAGCCACAAACCCTTTAAAACGAACAGGTTTGTTATTAGCGGATGGCAATGAAGGTATCAATAGTATTTATCAGTCTGGCCAAGAAGAACAAACCGATGGTGTTTTAACGTCACTAGAAATTGCCTATATGGATTTACGGGAAACAGATTTGGTTGTATTGAGTGCTTGCGAAACTGGATTAGGAGACATTGATGGCGCTGAAGGTGTATTTGGCTTACAACGTGCTTTTAAAATGGCTGGTGTTGACTTACTTCTTATGAGCCTTTGGGAAATACCAGATGAAGAAACAAAGGAATTTATGACCTATTTTTATCAAGAAAGTTTGTCTCTAAAAGATGTAAGACAATCATTTAGAAACACACAATTGCACATGAAAAATTTATATCAGGATCAGCCTGAAAAATGGGCCGCTTTTATTTTGGTTGAATAATACCATCTTTAAACAATCATAATTACTACACAGTATCAAAAACAGCCTTTAGCCTGTTTATTAAAATCAGTGAGTTTATAAATATAAACACCCAATAATGACATGGTATATATAAAATTTACTATCAAAAACGACAGCACATTTACCGATTTTCAGATACTATATAACCATTTGATTGCCATAAGACAGCCAGGCTTTAAAGAAGATGAAGGCCCTGATTATGAATGGGATGATATGACAGAAGAAGAAGTGGACATAGCTTTAGAAGAACTCAATGCGTTTTTAGACACAAGTCCTGAACACCATAGATACAACAAATTCATTCCTGATTATGCTAAAGAATATCTAGAAAAATACGTAGAGTTCGATAATAACAAAATAGAAGCATTTGGAACTCATGATGTCTTATCAGTATTTAATTATTTAGAATACGGCTTTGAAGTAGATATGCATAATTTGAAAAAGACCAATGAGCAGTTTGCTATTGTTGAGTTTTCAACTGGAAACTATCCTTTTGGTGGTTTAGAACGTTTTTTAATTACCTTAAAAGCTTTCAATTTAACACCTTTTGAATATTTTGACGGATTTGACGTATGTGAAATAACATGGTATTCAAACTTTGAATACAACACCAAAAAAATTGAAGGCGAAAAACACTAACGAAAACACAGATTGCCCAAAGTAACAATATGGCTGCATAACTGTTTGGCTCATTTTTATGATAGTAGTTAATGCATTTACAGCCCTTTTAAATTTTCTAGCTAGCAATTCCTATTCGGAAACTTTTCAAGCTCCACATTCATAGCTTTAGCATTTTTAGGTGTTGCCAATGTTATTTTTGCTGTTTGTTTACTTCAATGGAATAAAAATTGGTTTTTGGGGACTTCAAACAACAAGCATGATTGCTTTAATAATTAATTTAAATATTGGAATTAGCGTTAAACAATCATTATTAGGTTTACTTGGCATCGTTGTTTTATATGCCGTATTTCAAATTAAAAAAAATGCCGTTCCTGCTTGGGATTATTTAAAATGACTCTGCCACCCAAAAAAACTACTCTAATAAGTTTTTTCAATAGTATTATAAATTAATTGCAGAGAATAATACCTGTGCATTTTTATAAATTAAGTATCTTCAATGAAAATTAAAAAAAGAAAAATTATGAAAAAATTAAATGTAATGCTGTTAGCGCTAGCGCTTTTTGCAGCAATTGGTGCACAAGCCCAAGACAACATGGAAACAAAAACCTCCAAGTTTAACATTATAGCTTTTGGTGGCATTGGTTATGGTATTATGGATAATGACAATGCACCCAATTATAACATGAATAGTAATACGGGCGATTTATTGTTAAACTACCGCATCCATTCAAAATTTGGGATTGCAACTGGTGTTGGCTTTAATCAATTAAGTGGAAACGGCTTTAATACAGTTGGTAATTTTTACCACGACCGTATGTTAGTTAGAATTCCATTATTATTAACCTTTAACAAAGAAGTTGCTGATAAGTTTAGCATAATTGGTCATTTAGGACCATATGCACAAAACGTTTTTAAAGATGAATATACATTCAATACAGCAAAAATAAAAGATGTCTATGATGGTTGGAATTTTGGATTTCAATTAGGCCTTGGCTTTGTTTACCAAATCGAACCACATTTTGGTGTTGGTATCAATTACACAGGTCAGTCAGATTTCACCCAATTAGAAACACGAAACAACCAAGTTATTTCAGACGAACAGAAGTTAAAAAACATGAATACATTTGGATTAATTTTGCAGTTTAACTTATAGGATTCATTAGTAATGAACTCAAAAATATAAACCACTACCTTATTGTAGTGGTTTTTTATTTAATAAAAATTTGAAGGTATTATAAGTGTCTGTTGGCAATTACTTTTTATTTATTTATCCACCATTTAATACTTAATATTGCTACATATTAATTAGCTTTAACAAAAGGCTAAAATGGAATGATTTTAATAATTTGAAAACAGTTATCTAGAAATTTTAATGAAAACAACACCAGAACACAACCAAAGAATAGCTAAAATGACATTTGCTTCTGTATTTCCACACTACACGACAAAGATTGAAAAAAAAGGAAGAACACTTGAAGAGCTATATGAAGTAATTGAATGGCTTACTGGATATAATAAAGATAAATTAGAAGAGCTTATTGCTAAAAAAGTTACGTTTGAAACATTTTTTCAAAACGCCACATTAAACCCAAATGCAGAGCTTATAACTGGTGTTATTTGTGGTTATAGAATTGAAGACATTCAAAATCCAATAACAAAACAAGTACGGTTTTTAGATAAATTAATTGACGAATTAGCAAAGGGACGCCAAATGAAAAAAATTTTGCGTGAAGCCTAATTTACAGGGTTAACTACTATAAAATTAATTCGGCCAAATTCAAACAAATATTCGCAACTATTCAGATTCGTCTACACCTTTCTTTTTAGGATTATACATAACAATTATTTGAACTACAATAGCTAAAAATATCAAGAAATAAATTTCAATTTGCGTGTATAATTCAACCGTCTCAATAGCTCTATTACTAATGGAAATCTGTCTACTTCCTTCATTTAATTGAATTTTAGACAACTCATACAAGTTTTTATTTACCGCTGAAATCTGACTTAAAACCTCATTTTTATTGGAAAAACCAGAATCTACATAAGCAGTTTCTGCCACCTTTAGATCTGAAATATTACGTTTTAAATCACTAAAAACGGCTTGTTCTTCTCGCGTCAGTTTGGTTTGTTCAAATTGTTTAATAAATCCCTGAATATTACTATTTATAACAGCATTTTTATTAGAAAAAAAAGAAGAGTCTGATAAGGCTATGGCAACTTCTTTCTCATGAACTGGGCTTAAAATCTCAAAAATCAAATCGTTAGCAATTAATCGGTCTTCATAGATTGTTGTAACCGAATCCTTAACCCGGAGAAAGTTATTTCTATCAATTAAATTCGTGGTAATAATCAATACAAAAACCATTAAAATGCCTAGAACCCATTTAATTTTATTAAAAAAAGCCATACTTATTTATTTAAATAGTTGAATTTATAAACACCTTTCACTTTTACACGTACTGTGCCTAAAATGTTTTACAAAGAACGTCAATATTTTTAATGAATACTATCATTATCATCCATTTTGGTTTCTTTTTTAGTTATATGCAAAGAAAAAGAACAAAAAAAATAGCTTTTTCGTAAAACCATTAACTCGTTGTTTTAAATTGTAATTAAAAATAATATGGTGAAAGCTATAAAAATCACTATTTTTAATACCGAACCAAAAAATATTGTTAGCAAGCAATCTTTCTTCAAAATATTAAAATGACTATTGGTAAGAAATTTAATCAATTAGATAAAAGTGAGTATTTTCTAATCATTGAAAATTATAAACAATATAAAGATTTCAATACGCTAGGACTGTATCGTTCCATTTGTGAAAACGAGAATTTAGATTTGGAAACACGTATGGAGGTTAGAGATTTTGCACATACTATTTTCAAAAAAACGTTTAATTTTTATCAGTTAAAGGACCCAAAAACATACTTTGAACTGACTACTTTGGGTATGAATTTAACCGTTGCTGACGAACGTCAGGCTTGGAAAGAGATTAGAGAAAATCAAGAAAAAATACTATCGGATAAAAAAATTAAGCATCGAAACTTTGGGGACTATTCAAAACACAATTGCGGTTATGACAACTGTCCCTACAATGGTATCATGATTAAACAAGGTACAGGACTATCGGAAAATCATATGTGGTTTGAAACAGATAAGAAAAAAGAAAATGCGAAAAATAAATCCAAAAACCAAAAAAAACAGCGTCGGGAAAAATACAAAATAATCCGCGATGATTTGGATAATTAACAAATTCCCAATGATGTAATCCTTTTTTTAAGCAAAAAATGTACGCCACTTTGTAAATTAAGGAAGTGATGAATAAAACTATTGCCCTTTAATTAGAATTTTAAGAGTATTGGTTATCATTTTTACATTTATAATAAACTTACGCACTAGCAAATCACGGTACGTCCCCTATCAACAACAGGAACTATTACGACATTTATTAACTAAAGACAGACATTATCTAAATCCACACCAAACTTTTCATGTATCTTTGCTTCAAATATGCAACAGATGTCGTTTAAAGATTTAAAATTGATTAATCCGCTTTTAAAAGCTATTGAAGAACAAGGATATACACAGCCAACTGCTGTACAATTACAAACGATACCGCAGGTTTTAGCAAAAAAAGATGTGATAACGTCTGCACAAACAGGAACTGGAAAAACGGCTGCTTTTGCTTTACCAATTCTACAATTATTGTCTGAAAAGCAAGATGCACCTCGTGGCCATAAAACCATAAAAGCACTTATTGTTAGTCCTACTCGTGAATTAGCCTTACAAATTGGCAATAATTTTAAAGCGTATGGTCGTCATACTAATTTGCGGACAACAGTAATTTTTGGTGGAATTTCAGAAAAACCACAAGTGGATGTCTTAATGAAAGGGGTCGATATTTTAATCGCTACACCTGGCCGATTAATTGATTTAGAGAAACAAGGTGTTATTAATTTAAGCGCAGTTGAAATATTAGTTTTAGATGAAGCCGATTTAATGTTAGACATGGGTTTTATTGACGATGTCAAGCATATTGACAACCTGTGTCCAAAAGAAAAACAGATTCTCCTTTTCTCTGCAACCATGCCCTATAAAGTAGAACAATTAGCAAATACTATTTTAAAATGGCCTGAACGTATTGAAGTTTCAACAACAGCTTTAGCCGCCAAGAACATTGGACAAGTATTGTATTATGTCCCCAAACGTCATAAAATTGAGTTGTGTTTGCATTTACTTCGCAACAACATAAAAGGGAGTATTCTCATTTTTAGACGTACAAAATTTGGTGTTGATAAATTAGAAAGTGCACTCACTAAAAACGGTTATAATGTTGAAACCATTCATGGTGATAAAACCCAAACCGACAGGCAAGAAGCTTTAAAAAAATTTAAAAATGGCGTAATTAATATTCTTATTGCCACAGATGTTGCGGCTCGCGGAATTGACATTAGTGAACTAGATGCTGTTATTAATTTCGATTTACCAAACATACCAGAAACCTACATACATCGAATAGGTAGAACAGGTCGTGCAGGCAGTTCAGGAATGGCTTATTCATTTTGTGGAGCAGACGAGAAAAACTATGTTACAACCATTCAACAATTACTTCAAATAGCAATTCCTGTTGAAGAAAGTCATCCATACCCATTAGATCCAAAAGCAAAACCTATAACTCACAAATCTAAAGATTCTGGAAGTAAACATAAAAAAGGTAGAAAAAGCGCGGCTTCCAAAAAAAAGAAAAAACGCTGGTATTAACCCTAAAGAGGCTGTAAGTAATATTGGTTCGTCATTTATTGTTATAAATTGTATCTTTAAATTTTAACACCCATTAAATATTCATGCTTAAGCCCTATTTTATCTTATTTTTTTTATGTTTCTCCTCATTGGGAATCGCGCAAATAACTATTAAAGATAGTAAATCTAAAACACCCATTTCTTATGCAACCATATCCTTTGGAGACGGTCAAGGCTTATTTGCTGATGATGAAGGTCTTTTTATTTTTACCGAAAAATTATATGCTGATATAGATACCTTGTATGTTTCTGCACTAGGCTACAAAAGTAAAAAGGTAGCCACTAATACCATGGAAAATAGTATTTTTTTAGATGAAGAAGTCAGTGAATTAGATGAAGTCATCCTAATTGCTGAAGGAAGAAAGTTTAAAGAAGAAACCTTAAAACCCTATTTGGATGACGATTACTATTCATGTTGGCTACCAACTATAGAATCTGAAATAGCCGTTTTTTTTAATAATCCTGATTCAAAACTAACAAAAATAAGCACTATTCACTTTCCCATTACCTTGGAATCTAAAGATTGGGAAAAACGCAACCGTAAGAATGCTGAAAAAAAACCCTTTTCAACATTATTTAAGGTTAAACTATATAAAAATGACAACGGTGTTCCTGGACAGGTTTTAACCTATGAAAACATTGTATTTCGTGCTACAGAAAAAGGAGGTGATGTTTATAATTTAGATCTTAATTCTTACAACATAACCATTCCTAATGATGGATTTTTTGTATCACTTCAAGTTTTGGGTTACACTGATAAAACTGGAAAGCTGCTCCCTAACAAAAAATATAAAGAATTGAAGGGTCCGGAAGGAACCGTAAAAATACCAACTAATTTCAGACCACTATTACCATTTACAGATGAGATAAACTCTAATAACACCTATATTAAACGGGTGTTTATAAACGGCAACAATTGGATCCAATTTAAACAGGGCAATATAGATTCTGGACTACTAAAAAAAGGTCTGAATAATTACGGAATAGGCTTCACGTATAAAGTTTATAACGATGAATAACCCTTGGCACCTATACCTTATGGCAGCTATGTATGTTATTGCTGGTATCCTGCATTTTGTAAAACCCGTAATGTATTTACGAATTATGCCTCGTTACTTGCCATGCCATAAAACCTTGGTTTATGTGAGCGGATTAGCTGAAATAATTTTAGGAATAGCTATCTGTTTTCCTGACGTGAAGGCCTTTGCCATTTATGCTATTATTACCATGTTAATGGCATTTTTATTGGTGCATTTCTATATGCTCTTCAGCAAGGAAGCATCAGCAGGAATTCCTAAATGGATTTTAATTCTACGGATTCCATTGCAGTTTGGATTAATGTATTGGGCTTTTGGGTATCTGTAAAATCTCAAAATCTACTCAATCACAAAATCAAAATACGTTTTCGGGAACGGCTCACCACGTAAAGTAAAATGCCACCACTCTTGTGGATAATTTCTAAAACCATGTTTTTGCATGACCTGTTGTAATAATTGTCGGTTTTTCTTCTGAATGTCAGACAAATTCTGATAAGCAACCCAAGATGGTTCACCAAAAAAATCATAAGGACTACCCATATCTAATGGCTCTAGCGTATTGGCATCAATAATGGTTAAATCTACTGTACTACCTCGACTATGTCCCGATCGAGATGCTATATAACCATCACGAAATAAATGTTTCTTTTTTACATTAGGATAAAAAGATGCTTTCTGTCGGGTATCTTCCAAATCTTTAGCCCAACTTATAAAATGATTTACAGCGCGCTGTGGTCTATAAGCATCATAAATACGTAAGCATAAATTTTGTTGAGCTAATTCATCTTGAACTTTTTTCAAAGCATCTGCAGTAGGCTTGGTTACAATTAAGATATTTGTATGGTATCCAGTTATGGTATCACCAACAAAATTATTAGTAGAATAATAGCGTAATTCCACATCTATATCTGGGATAACAGAATTACCGTACACAAAACCCTCTGGCAGTGTTTGCTTTTGTGCAAAAGCTAGACCTACCAAAACCACAAGACTTATTATAACTTTGTATTTCATAATCAATCCACTAATTTAGAAAAAAATATACGATGGACTTATTTTCTTCCCAAAAAACTGTTTTTAATTTACCGCAAGCTGAATTGATTTATATTCCGCATTTTTATACTCCACAAAAAGCTCATGATTTATTTGTTTCCCTATTAGAAAATTGTACTTGGCAACAAGATACCATTACTATTTTTGGAAAAACTCATCTACAACCACGACTTACCGCTTTATATGCAAACAATACAAAAAGCTACTCTTACTCTAACATTATCATGCAACCGCAACCCTTTACTGACAAATTACTACATATTAAAACAGCTATTGAAAACGAAGCAAACACCAACTTTACAACCGTTTTACTGAATAGGTATCGGCACGGAAATGATAGTAACGGTTGGCATGCGGACAATGAAAAAGAGCTAGGTAAAAATCCTATAATTGCATCTTTGAGTTTAGGGGCTTCTAGATACTTTCATTATAAACATCGGACTATTAAAACAGAAAGACATAAGCTACTATTAGAATCTGGAAGTTTACTTATTATGGCTGGAGAAATGCAGCAGTTTTGGCTTCATCAAATCCCGAAAACCAAAAAAAATGTTGGCGAACGAATTAATTTAACGTTTCGGAAAATAGTCTAACAAAAAAAACCGAGGTCCCTCAACCTCGGTTTCGTTTTTATTTGCTTTATTATTATGCTGTTAGATTTAGGGTCTCTAGTATCAACGACATAATGCAAATATTAATTAATTAATCCATTGAACTAAAAAGTATGTCTTTTAGTACAGGTCAAATATAAAATTAGTTTTTATTACTAACGTTTAAATACATTTATTTTCGATGAAATGCACATAATTTTAACATTTACCGACTAAATATCACTTTTAATCGACGAAATACACTTTTTCTGAAATCATATTTGGTTTAAAATGTTCACAAATACATATCTAAAAATTGTAATTTTACGTTATAGTTTAAATGAAATCATTTTTTACTATTTTAATAACATTATTATGAAATTATTCATTTCTGTTTTAGTATTCTCCATAACCTTTCAAACCGTAGCTCAAGAACCAACCACAACGCAAACTGAAATTGAAGTATCTCCCTTTGTTGATGGCACGCTATTAGAGCCAAAAGATGCCAGTAAAAATATTTTAGCGATTATTATTGGTGATTATGGCCCTACCGATAGAAATGGAAATCAAAATTTTCAAAAAAACAATAATTTAAAAAAAATAGCCTTTAGCTTGGCAGAAAACGGTATCACGTCTTTCAGATATGACAAACGAATAGTTAAACAAATTTTAAAAGGTCGTGTAAATGCAAGACTTACTTTTGATGACTATGTAAAAGATGCTAAAGACGTCGTAAATTATTTTGTTAAAAAAGAAAACTACAACGCCATATATATTATAGGTCATGGTCAAGGTAGTTTAATAGGAATGTTGGCTGCCAACGAGCATATTACTGGTCTTGTTTCGCTAGGAGGCTCTGCAAAAAGTATTGACCAGGTTATTTTAGAACAAATAGAACAAACAGCTCCTAGACTAAAGCCTGATGCCGAACGTGTGTTTAACGTTTTAAGAACAGGAAAAACCACAACCGAATTTCCGCAAGAACTTTCTAATATTTTTAGTTTAGACACGCAAGATTTTATAGCTGATTGGATGCAATACAATCCAATTGAAATTATGGAAACTCTCAATATTCCTGTTTTAATTATCAATGGTACTAAAGATTTACAAGTATCTCCAGAAGAAGCAAATCAACTCTATGAGGCTGCCAAAGTCGGTACTTTAAAGACTATCACTAATATGAATCATGTACTATTCATTATTGAAGGTGGAAATCTTGAAAACTCAAAATCCTATGGAGAATCCTTTCGTCCTTTAGCTCCTGAACTTATACTTGCACTCACAGCCTTTATAAAATAATATATTTCCTATTATAAGAAAAAAGAAAGCACTCTAAAAAGAGTGCTTTCCTTACTAACCAACCAAAAATATGAAATGTTATTGCTTTTAATTAAAGTAACCACACTCTAATTAAAGTTAAGTTACAATAACACTATTTATATTTCAATAGTCATGCCAAAAATGATTTGTAGGATAATAATTTTATATATATCTTTATAATATCATTTTAATATCATACTAAATAACTAATCATGAAAGAAGAGAAAATTATATCACCTGCAAACGGCTACTTAATGTTGTTTGTATTCCTTGTATTATTTTTTGGAAGCATTGCCACCGCTATTACCACCGAAAACCCAGCCTACATTGCAGTTGTCGTTATCGCATTATTTATTGCACCTGGCTTTATTATGGTACAACCTAATGGTTCTCGAGTGTTACTATTGTTTGGGAAATACGTTGGCACCATAAAAGAGAATGGATTTTATTGGACGAATCCATTTTATACCAAGAAAAAAATATCATTGCGAGCGAGTAATTTTGACAGCGAACGCCTGAAAGTCAACGATAAACTCGGAAATCCTGTCATGATTAGCACCATTTTAGTTTGGCGTGTTCAAAATACGTACAAAGCTGCCTTTGATGTGGATAATTATGAAAATTTTGTCCGTGTTCAAACCGATGCTGCCGTTAGAAAATTAGCCAGTATGTATCCGTATGATAATTTTGCAGATGAAGGTTTAGATGAAGACATCACTTTGCGCTCCAGTTTGAATGAAGTTAGTGTCGCGCTTGAAAAAGAAATAGACGAGCGTTTATCAATTGCTGGAATTGAAGTATTAGAAGCTAGAATTGGTTATTTAGCCTATGCGCAAGAAATTGCAAATGCCATGCTAAAACGCCAGCAAGCTACAGCTATCGTTGCAGCTAGACATAAAATTGTGGAAGGTGCTGTAAGTATGGTTGAAATGGCTTTAGACGAATTAAGCAAGAAAGATATTGTCCATTTAGATGATGAACGTAAGGCAGCTATGGTGAGTAATTTAATGGTTGTTTTATGTGGTGATAAAGATGCATCACCAATTGTTAATGCTGGAACCTTAAACATGTAAAGCCAATTTGAATTAAAAAAAGCATGTTCAATCATAAAAAAGTTAATCTCAAGAATTCTAATTCCTATGAAAGAATACAAAGTTGAAGTGCCACGGTTAGGTTGGCGCAACCGCATGCAAAGTTTTGAAGACCTAATTAACCAATATGGTCGTGAGGGTTGGCGTGTAATCCACATAGCTCAAAATTATACGAGTGTTGTTTTTGAACGTGATAAAAACCGATAATTATGAAAAAAATCAACTTATTGCTAATATTTCTTTGTGCTAGCCAATTAATTATAGCGCAAAAAACAATTGCTTCGGAAGACATCATGCTAAAAAACGATAGCATCATTCTTCCTGGCACTTTAACCTATAATAAAGAACTAAAACAGCAACCATTAGTTATTTTTATTCATGGCTCTGGAAACGTGGACCGAAATGGAAACCAATTAGGTTTGGCAAATGCCAACTATATCAAACAGTTAGCCGACAGCTTAAATCAACGGGACATTGCTTTTTATCGATATGATAAACGATCAGCCAATTGGTTGAATTTACGATTCATGATGAAAGATCTAGATTTTATTCGCTTTGCTGATGATGCTAAAATAGCCATCAATAATTTTAAAGATGATAATCGATTTTCAAGCATCACACTTATTGGCCATAGTCAAGGTTCTTTGGTAGCTATGTTGGCTACCACAGATTACGTAGATAAATATGTTTCGTTAGCTGGACCAGCGGAACCTATTGATGTAATCATGACCAAACAATTAAAAATTCAAAATGACACATTAGGCCGAAAAGCAGAAGCACATTTTAAAGAATTACGAGAAACGGGAAGTATAGAAAACGTAGATTCGGAATTAGCAGCTATTTTTGTTAAACCAAATCAAAAATTTTTTAATTCTTGGATGAGTTATAATCCTTCCGAAGAACTAAAGAAACTCTCAATTCCGATTTTAATTTTAAATGGTGATAAAGATTTGCAAGTTTTTGAAAGTGATGCTGAAGGTTTACATCAAGCAAACCCAAAGTCTGAATTAGTAATTATTCCCAATATGAATCATGTGTTAAAACACATAAATGAGGATGAAGACAATGAGAAATCCTATAAATCTCCAGATTATCCATTATCAGAAACACTCATTAGCATTCTGGAAACATTTATAAAAAAATAGCATGTCCAAAAAGAAAGCTTTTGCATTACGAATGAATGAAGAGATGCTCAAAGCCGTTGAAAAATGGGCTTCTGATGAGTTTCGGAGTACCAATGGCCAAATTGAATGGATGCTAAAGCAGTGCTTAAAAGAAAATAATAGGTTACCTAAATCGAAAAAAAACACACCAAATAAAAGCGACTCTTAAAGTTGCTTTTTTTAACCCGTTTATTTTGGTATTTTGCAGCTTAAAATAACCAACCATGCAAGAACCACTTTTTACGAATGATACCATTGTTTTTGGACTTTTAATGCTCACACTCGGATTCATTTTTTATACGGAATCCATAAAAACAGGTTTTTGGCCTAAATTCTACAAAATAGTTCCAGGTTTATTTATGGCATATATGTTACCTGCTGTATTAACTACCACTGGGCTAATTGCTCCAGAGTGGGAAACCATAAACGAAGCTGGCGAAATAACCAAAGAAAGTACCAGTTTATATTATATGGCAAGTCGGTATTTACTACCAGCAGCCTTGGTATTAATGACTTTAAGCATCGATTTAAAGGCCGTCTTTAATTTAGGCTGGAAGGCATTAGTCATGTTTTTAACAGGAACATTGGGTATTGTAATTGGTGGGCCTATTGCTATTCTTCTCATTTCTTTGGTATCACCTGAAACTGTTGGTGGTGCTGGACCTGATGCAGTTTGGAGAGGCTTATCAACACTTGCAGGAAGCTGGATAGGTGGTGGCGCCAACCAAACTGCTATGTTAGAAATATATCAATACAACCAATCTGAATATGGGAAAATGGTATTTGTTGATATCGTAGTTGCTAACATATGGATGGCTGTAATTTTAATAGGTATTGGGCGCTCCAAAGCTATTGATAGATGGTTACGTGCTGATAATTCAGCTATTGAAGCATTAAAAGACAAAGTCACATCGTTTTCAAAAAGTGTGACTCGCAATCCCACTTTAACAGATATCATGATTATTGTAGCCATTGCTTTTGGTACAGTAAGTATAGCTCATATTGGTGCAAATTTTTTAGCTCCATTTTTCACTGATGTGGTAGGCGGTATCGAATCCAAAACACTACGAAACACCTTTACATTTTTAGATTCGCAATTCTTCTGGATGATTAGTATTGCTACTTTAATTGCCATTTTGCTGTCTTTTACAAAAGCTAAAAATTACGAAGGTGCTGGAGCTAGTAAATATGGGTCTGTATTTATATATATTCTAGTAGCTTCTATTGGTATGAAAATAGATTTGGCATCAATTTTTGATAATCCAGGACTAATTGCTGTTGGTTTAATTTGGATGAGTATCCATGCCGTATTACTGATTATTGTAGCTAAAATTATTAGAGCACCTTATTTCTTTTTAGCTGTTGGAAGTCAAGCCAATGTTGGTGGTGCCGCCTCAGCTCCTATTGTAGCATCTGCTTTTCACCCATCATTAGCTACAGTTGGCGTCTTACTTGCCGTATTTGGTTACGCTATAGGAACCATTGCTGCAATTGGTTGCACAATTTTAATGCGATTAGCAGCGGTTGGTTAGTATTTAAAAAATAATTATAAGATATTTGCGCCCTAAAATTCAAAATAAAACAATGAAATATTCATTCATAGTATTCGCTCTTTTTCTACTAGTCTCATGTGGAAAAGACCAACATGATTTAACCGTTAAAGGCACCGTAAAAGATTTAAAAAAGGGCACACTCTACCTACAGAAAATCCAGGACTCTACCCTAATTACGGTCGACTCATTAACCATAAATGGTAATTCCAATTTCGAGCTTCATGCGGAATTAGAATCTCCTGAAGTGTTTTTTCTGCATTTAAACAAAACCAATAAAGATGCTTACGGCAAAATTTCCTTTTTTGCAGATAAAGGTGTAACTGAGATAAATACAACGTTAAAAAACTTTGAATTAAATCCAGAAATAAAAGGATCCAAGCAACAAGTCATTTTTGAAAACTATTTAAAAATGATGGATCGTTATAATGATAAAAATCTGGAGTTAATTAAAGCTGAAATAGATGCTAAAAGCCAAAATGACTCAACACTTGTTGCCGATAATATGAAAGCGTATCAAAATCTTCTAAAAAGCAAGTATTTATATACCGTAAATTTTGCCATACAAAACAAAGACAGTGAAGTAGCACCCTATGTAGCCTTAACTGAAATTTATGATGCACAAACAAAATGGTTAGACACAATTAATAATGCTTTAACACCAGAAATCAAAGCTTCTAAATACGGTAAGGAATTGGATGCTTATATCAAGGATCGAAAGAGTAATTAGTAATAAAAATGTCAGCATTATTACAACCAAAACAGAGAAATAGCAAAAGCCAAACTTAACCACTAGATACACGTAAAACTCACAAAAAATAATTGAATTAATTCTTCAACTATTAGCGCCTTTTTCAATTATTAAATAACTAAAAACTTGACTCGGTTCAATTACAACAAGTAAAATTGATTTCAACTAAAATTATTGGGAATATATAAATAATGCCCCTAATGATTATCAAGCCCTCTTAATTACAAATAAAGACTCTAAAGTTAAATAAGTATTGTGATTTCAATTACATCACAAAGTACAACTTTAAATAACTTTCTATTATCCAAACAAACCCCTAAAAACCGATTATTAGCAACTTAACACTATGAAAAAAATACTGATTATATCTATTCTAATTATATCCTCAAATTTTGTAGAAGCTCAATTTATAAAAGAGAAATCCATTAATGCTCAAATAGGTTATGGCATTAGTGCTCCTTATAACACTATTGAAAATAGTGCGTCTGGCGGTTTCTTCATACAAAGTGAACTTATATTAAAAGCTGCTTCATGGGTTGAATTTAGACCGTATGCAGGATTTATTTTAACAAACGCAACAGATAAAGACTTGAACAATAAACCTATCAATGAGCGTGTAGAATCTCAAGCGTTTTTATTGGGCGGAAAAGTACGTGTAAAAGCACCAATTCCATGGGTTGCTCCTTATGTTGAAATTGGCATTGGCACATCCATTGGGAAATTTCAAACGGTTACTGCTTATGATAATATTGAAAAAAGTGGAATTATTTATCATATTCCCTTTGCATTTGGGTTGGAATTGGGACGAAATAATAATGTAGATCTTGGATTCTCTTACTACTTTCAACCTGCCGTTCAACAATATACTGGCGCTCTAGCAGTTGGAATTACTATTCCTTTAAATAAAAAAGTATAATTAGTATAAAACACACGCCGTAAAACAAAATTCTAAATAATAAACTCCAAACTAGAAATAGTTTGGAGTTTTTGTTTAAGAGCCGATGGAGGGACTCGAACCCACGACCTGCTGATTACAAATCAGCTGCTCTAGCCAGCTGAGCTACATCGGCAAAAGAAGCTGCAAATATAATCTTGAAAATTACATGTGCAACTATTTTTTTCTATTTTTTTTATCCTAATTTGTTAATTTTTTCAATTAACGCACGACCTTTTTCTTCAAGTTCTGCATTAATAGCTTTAAAGTGTGCTTTTTTATCTTCCACACTCCTATCATTAACTTTAACAATTAAGGTATCAAAAGTCGCAATTGCTTCGTCAATAATTGCTTCACTCTTTTTTGTGTCTTTGTCAGTGTTTGAATATTCCCAAACATAAACCGCTTCTATAATATCACCTAACACGTAATTAATGTCTTTTTTTAGGTCTCTTTTATTTGCCATAATAGTAGTTTTAAAATTTTTACAAAAGTAGGTAATTTAATTGTATTCCCGACATTTAGATAGGTGCTTTAAAACAAAAGAATTAATCTTTAAATCACACATAAACCTCCAATAATATGGCATGATCTGTTACTAATTCAATAGTCTTTAAAATTGCTGGGACTAAAACCGTTTCGCCAGTTTGTAAATGCGTACTGAACCCATTTGATTTAACGGTAACCTGCCCTGAAACACACATGTAAACAAGGAACGAGTCTTGAGTATTTGTTTTCGATATGGTTTTGGTAAGTTTTAAGTAATTAGTAGTGAAATAAGGACAGCTTACCATGGTGTTCGTTTTGTTTTCTGCTTTTAAATAATTAACTCTAAAGTTATCTGGCATATTAAAATCGAAAGCCTCCAATGCCAAATCATTATGAAGTTCGCGTTGTTTTCCGGCGTTGTCCACACGATCCCAATCGTAAACACGATATGTAATATCACTAGTTTGTTGAATTTCTGCTAACAAAACTCCTGCTCCTATGGCATGTACACGGCCTACATCAATAAAATAGGTGTCTCCTGTTTTAACCGTATCGAAATTTAAAATTTCAGGTAGTGTTTTATTTTCTAAATGCTTCAAATAAATTTCTGAACTCATGGGCTGATTAAATCCAACAATTAAATTTGAATCTGGATCGGCTTGCATAACATACCACATTTCGGTTTTCCCAAAAGAGTTGTGACGTTTGGCAGCTAATGCATTATTGGGGTGTAACTGAATGGATAAATCGTGTTTAGCATCTATAAATTTGATGAGCAATGGAAAGGTATTGGCAAATTGTTTGTAGTTTTTATTTCCAATTAAATCAGCTTGATAGGTACTTAATATATGCTTTAAGGATTGCCCCTCTAAGCTGCCATTTGCTACAATAGAAGTATCACCTTCCACATCGCTAATTTCCCAACTTTCACCAATATTTTTTAGCGTTGAGGGCTTATTGAGAATTGTTTTCAATTTTTCACCTCCCCAAATTTTATCTTTCAAAATAGGTGTAAATTTAATAGGATATAGCGGACTTTTCATTTATTTGCCTGAATAGGTTACAAAATTCCGAGGTGTTTCATATAGCGTTACCTCTAAATCTAAAGTCTTAGCCAAATGTTTGCGTAGTTTATTAAAAATTACGACGACAATATTTTCAGCGGTTGGGTTTAAATTTTGAAATTCTGGAACATCTAAATTTAAGTTTTTATGATCGAAAGCATCTTCGATTTCAGTTTTAATTAAATCCTTTAAAATTTTCACATCTATAACATATCCCGTTTCTGGATCAATGTCACCCGTAACGCTAACAATCATATCATAATTATGTCCATGGAAATTTGGATTATTACACTTGCCAAAAATTTGGTCATTTTTTTCGTCAGACCAGTCTTTACGGTATAAGCGATGCGCCGCATTAAAATGTGCCTTTCTACTAACAGTAACTTTCATTATCCCGTAATATTTATGTGTTCATAGAATTTTTCGAAAATAATTTTAAACCAAGCCGTATATAAATCAGGTTGTGTTTTCATATCAGCTTTTACAGCATCTAAACTCATCCATTTCCAAGCAGCAACTTCATCAGGATTAATGTTGGGCAATTCATTAAAATGGCCTATCATAATATGATCATATTCATGCTCGGTTAGACCATTATCAAAAGGTGCTTTATATATAAATGAAATTGATTCTGTTAAATCGGTTACAAACCCCATTTCTTCTTGAAGACGACGCTTACCAGCTTCAATGTTGCTCTCGCCAGCACGTTGATGACTACAGCAGGTATTGGTCCATAAACCAGGCGAATGATACTTGTGCATGGCACGTTGCTGAATCATTAATTCATTTTTATCATTAAATATGAAAACCGAGAATGCACGATGTAATAAGGCCTTTTCATGAGCTTCCATTTTGCCCATAAGCCCAATTTGCTCATCGTTTTCATTTACTAAAATTACTTGTTCTTCAATCATACCGTAAAAATACCAATCAAAAAATTAAAAATACGACAAACTTATCATAAAATTAAAAAGCCAGAAATGCGTATCATATTTTGCGTTTATAAATAGTATCTTTGCTACCCATTTTAAAACAGATTATGAGTTTTACATCAGAGATAAACAGACGTCGTACTTTTGGTATTATTTCGCACCCAGATGCCGGAAAAACAACCCTAACTGAAAAATTACTACTATTTGGTGGTGCTATTCAGGAGGCAGGTGCCGTAAAGAGTAACAAAATAAAAAAAGGTGCTACTAGTGACTTTATGGAGATTGAACGCCAACGTGGTATTTCCGTAGCAACATCGGTTTTAGCTTTTGAATATGACGGTATTAAAATTAATATTCTAGATACGCCTGGACACAAGGATTTTGCAGAAGATACATTTAGAACTCTAACGGCAGTTGATAGCGTAATTGTTGTTATTGATGTGGCTAAAGGTGTGGAGGAACAAACTGAAAAATTAGTGGAAGTTTGCCGGATGCGAAACATTCCGATGATTGTTTTCATTAATAAAATGGATCGCGAAGGTAAAGATGCTTTTGATTTATTAGATGAAGTTGAGCAGAAATTAGGATTGAGCGTGGTTCCTTTGAGTTTCCCTATAGGAATGGGTTATGATTTTAAAGGTATTTATAATTTATGGGAAAAGAATATCAACCTATTTAGTGGTGATAGCCGAAAAGATATTGAAGAAACAATAGAAATTTCTGATTTACAATCGTCCGAAATTGATGAGTTAATAGGCAAAAAAGCGGCTAATACACTTCGTGAAGAAGTAGAATTAGTGGAAGGGATTTATCCAGCTTTTGATAGAGATAGTTATTTAAGTGGACAGCAACAGCCTGTATTTTTTGGTTCTGCTTTAAATAATTTTGGAGTACGTGAATTACTGGATTGTTTTGTGGATATAGCTCCAAAACCTAGATCAAAACAAAGTGAAGAACGTTTGGTAAAACCCGATGAAAAGAATTTTACTGGTTTTGTCTTTAAAATTCACGCCAACATGGATCCCAATCATCGTGACCGTCTAGCTTTTATTAAAATTGTTTCTGGAAAATTTGAACGTAATAAGCCATATTTACATGTAAGAAACAATAAAAAATTAAAATTTTCAAGCCCAAATGCTTTCTTTGCTGAAAAGAAAGAAATTGTAGATGTATCTTATCCTGGCGATATTGTGGGTTTACATGATACTGGAAATTTTAAAATTGGTGATACTTTAACCGAAGGTGAACAGATAAATTACAAAGGTGTTCCTAGTTTTAGTCCAGAACACTTTAGATATATTAATAATGCCGACCCTTTAAAATCCAAGCAATTGTACAAAGGAATCGATCAGCTCATGGATGAAGGTGTCGCGCAGTTGTTCACTTTAGAACTCAATGGTCGTAAAGTAATTGGGACAGTTGGTGCCTTACAGTATGAAGTTATCCAATATAGATTAGAACATGAGTATGGCGCTAAATGTACCTATGAAAATTTGAACGTACATAAAGCTTGTTGGGTTGAGGCTAAGGATAAAAAAAGTGAAGAATACAAAGAATTCTTACGTGTTAAACAACGCTTTCTAGCGAAAGACAAGCAAAATCAATTGGTGTTTTTAGCAGACTCACCGTTCTCACTTCAGATGACGCAACAGAAATATCCTAATATTAAATTCCATTACACATCTGAATTTGATTAAAAAAATGCCCGATTATCGAAAAGTAGATAAAATATTTGCTTTTAATCGAATTTTTAATACTTTTAATCGATATAATATTATTTTTTAAAACACGTTCTAAAATCATTTAGTGACATCATAACCCAAATTGTGATTACTATGAAAGCAAAACACCATGTTTTTAGTAATAAAGATATTACTGTAACCTACAATCCATCAATCTGCACAAACGCTGAGCGCTGTGCTTTAGAACTCTCTCATGTATTTAGGCAATCTGTTATTCCTTGGATAGATTTAGAGGCAGATTCCAATGAAAATATTATTACTCAAGTTAAAAGGTGTCCTTCTGGAGCCTTACAATTTTGTTTAAATAAAAAAGAAGCATGTTAATTGGCAAGATTATTAAAAACAAAAAAACCTTAATTAATAAGGCTTTTTTTGTTTTTAATATTGCTTAAGACCCGCTTAAAGTATAATGGAATTGGCGGTTACTCTTATAAAATATGTCGAGAACCGCTATCTCCTAATCATCTTTAAATTATAATTTAAGTTTTAAGCCTGACCTGTAGGCCCAAAATTTAATGGAATTGGCGGTTGCTCTTATAAAATATGTCGAGAACCGCTATCTCCTAATCATCTTTTTAAATTATAATTTAAGTTTTAAGCCTGACCTGTAGGCCCAAAATTTAATGGAATTGGCGGTTGCTCGTAATCTTTGATTTCACCATGTGCATTTTCAAATCGCGAAACATTTTCGCCCAAAGCCTTTAACAGGCGTTTGGCATGCTGTGGTGTTAATATAATACGGGATTTTACTTTACTCTTTGGTGTGCCAGGCATAACACTAACAAAATCCACCACAAATTCTGAAACAGAATGATTAATAATAGCTAGGTTTGAATAAGTTCCTTCGGCTACTTTCTCATCAATTTCAATATTTATTTGTCCCTGTTTTTTTTGATTTGGATTATCACTCATAATAGTATGTAATAAAAAAATAGCGTGAATTTCTTCACGCTATTTTCAGTTTATTAATTAGTTATAATTAACTTCTTGTTTAGCTTGCATCATTTCATCAAACTCTTCCTTGGATCCTACAATTATGTTTTCATAAGATCTCATACCAGTACCAGCTGGAATTCTATGACCTACAATAACATTCTCCTTAAGACCTTCAAGTGTATCTACTTTACCATTTACGGCTGCTTCGTTTAAAACTTTAGTTGTTTCTTGGAACGACGCTGCAGAAATAAACGATTTAGTTTGTAATGATGCTCTTGTAATACCCTGTAAAATTGGCGTAGCTGTAGCTGGTTGTGCATCACGTGCTTCAACAAGCTTCTTATCTTCACGACGTAACAGAGAATTTTCATCACGTAACTCTCGTGGAGATATTATTTGACCTGCTTTAATATTTACAGAATCACCTGGATCTTCTACTACTTTCATTCCGAAAATTTCATCATTTTCCTCAATAAAGTCAGCTTTATGAACCAATTGGTTTTCTAAGAATGTCGTATCACCAGAATCCATGATTCTAACTTTACGCATCATTTGTCTTACAACCACCTCAAAGTGTTTATCATTAATTTTCACACCTTGCAAACGATATACTTCTTGTACTTCGTTTACTAAATATTGTTGAACTGCTGAAGGGCCTTTAATATTTAAAATATCATTAGGTGTTACAGAACCGTCTGATAACGGCATACCTGCTTTAACAAAATCATTTTCTTGAACAAGAATCTGGTTTGATAATTTAACCAAGTACTTCTTAACTTCACCTAGTTTCGATTCTACAATAATTTCACGGTTACCACGCTTAATTTTACCAAATGACACCACACCATCTATAGCACTAACTACAGCTGGGTTGGATGGGTTACGTGCTTCGAATAATTCTGTAACACGAGGTAAACCACCTGTGATATCACCAGATTTAGCAGATTTACGAGGGATTTTAACTAAAATCTTACCAACTTTAATTTTTTCACCTTCATCAATCATTAAGTGCGCACCAACTGGTAAGTTATAAGAACGCATAGCATTTCCTTTTGCGTCTTCAATATGAAGCGTAGGAATAAGCTTCTTATTTCTAGATTCAGAAATTACTTTTTCTTGGAAACCTGTTTGTTCATCAATTTCTACTTGATAGGTTACACCTTGCTCAATGTTTTCATAACGTACTTTACCAGCAAATTCTGAAATAATAACACCGTTATAAGGATCCCATGAACAAACAACATCTCCTTTCTTCAGAACGTCACCATTTTTAACGAAAATAGTGGAACCGTAAGGAATATTATTAGTACTTAGAGTAATACCTGTTTTCTTATCTATTAATTTTAATTCAGAAGTACGAGAAATAACCATATTAGCTTCGTTACCATCCGAGTCTTCACCCTTAATAGTTTTAAGCTCGTCAATCTCTGCTATACCATCGAATTTAACAATTAGTTTGTTTTCTTCTGAAATGTTACCTGCAATACCACCCACGTGGAAGGTACGTAGTGTTAACTGTGTTCCTGGTTCTCCAATAGATTGCGCAGCTACTACACCAACAGCTTCACCACGTTGAACCATTTTACCTGTTGCTAAATTACGACCGTAACATTTAGCACAGATACCTTGTTTGGCTTCACAGGTTAATGCTGAACGAACTTCAACGGCATCAACTGGAGAATTTTCGATTGTTTTAGCAATAACTTCATCAATCATCTCGTTTGCACCAACCAATAACTCATCTGTTAATGGGTTGTAAACATCATTTAATGAAATACGACCTAAAATACGTTCTGATAAGGTTTCAACAACTTCATCATTTTTCTTTAATGGAGTAACTTCTACTCCACGTAACGTACCACAATCAACGCTATTAACAATAACATCTTGAGATACATCTACCAAACGACGTGTTAAGTAACCTGCATCGGCAGTTTTAAGAGCCGTATCGGCAAGACCTTTACGTGCACCGTGAGTAGAGATAAAGTATTCTAAAATGGATAGACCTTCTTTAAAGTTAGAAAGAATTGGATTTTCAATAATTTCTCCACCTCCTGCAGTCGATTTCTTTGGTTTCGCCATTAATCCACGCATACCTGTAAGCTGACGAATCTGTTCTTTAGATCCACGAGCTCCAGAATCAAGCATCATATATACCGAGTTGAAACCTTGTTGGTCTTCACGAATACGCTTCATAGACAACTCAGTCAATTCAGCATTCGTAGATGTCCAGATATCAATAACTTGGTTATAACGTTCGTTATTGGTAATAAGACCCATATTATAGTTGGCCATAATACCATCAACTTTAACATTTGCACCATCAATCATAGATTGTTTTTCTGGTGGAATGATAATATCACCTAAACTAAATGATAATCCACCTTGGAAAGCAAATTTATAACCTAAAGTTTTAATTTCGTCAAGGAAAGCAGCTGTTTCTGGTACACTTGTTACTTTTAAAATATCACCAATAATATTTCGTAGTGATTTTTTAGTTAATACTTCATTAATGTAACCAGCTGCATGAGGTACTTTATCGTTAAATAATACACGACCTACTGTGGTATTAATGACTTGTAATGTTAACTCTTCTGCTTCATTAAAAGCATAAGTTCTCACGCGAATAGCAGCATTTAAGTCTACACGACCTTCGTTATAAGCAATCACCACTTCTTCTGGAGAATAAAACGTTAAGCCTTCACCTTTAATTTTAACTTCGTCTGTTGATTTACGCTCTTTAGTCATATAATATAAACCAAGTACCATATCTTGTGAAGGTACTGCTACTGGCGAACCATTAGCTGGATTTAAAATATTATGCGATGCTAGCATTAACATTTGCGATTCTAAAATGGCTTCAGGGCCTAACGGTAAGTGCACAGCCATTTGGTCACCATCAAAATCGGCATTAAATGCTGTAGTAACTAATGGATGCAATTGAATGGCTTTTCCTTCAATTAATTTTGGTTGAAAAGCTTGAATACCCAATCGGTGAAGCGTTGGCGCACGGTTTAGTAATACTGGGTGTCCTTTAAGAACATTTTCCAAGATATCCCAAACCACTGGCTCTCTTTTATCTATAATTTTCTTCGCAGATTTTACAGTTTTAACAATACCTCTTTCAATTAATTTACGAATTACAAAAGGCTTGTATAATTCTGCTGCCATATTTTTAGGCAATCCACATTCAAATAATTTTAATTCTGGTCCAACAACAATTACCGAACGTGCAGAATAATCAACACGCTTACCAAGTAAGTTTTGACGGAAACGTCCTTGCTTACCTTTTAATGAATCGGATAATGATTTTAATGGTCTGTTAGAATCTGTTTTAACAGCAGAAGATTTACGAGTATTATCGAATAATGAATCTACAGATTCCTGTAGCATACGTTTTTCGTTACGCAAAATAACTTCTGGCGCTTTGATTTCAACTAAACGCTTTAAACGGTTATTACGGATAATAACACGACGGTATAAATCATTTAAATCTGATGTTGCAAAACGACCACCATCTAAAGGTACTAATGGACGTAATTCTGGTGGAATGATTGGAATAACCTTCATAATCATCCATTCAGCCTTATTCTCACGGTTTTCGTTAGATTCACGTAAAGCTTCAACAACTTGTAAACGCTTTAAAGCTTCTGTTTTACGTTGTTTAGATGTTTCTGTATTTGCTTTATGACGTAATTCAAATGATAATTCATCTAAATTGATACGCGATAAAAGTTCAATTAAACATTCAGCACCCATTTTAGCCAGGAATTTATTTGGATCTGTATCGTCCAAATATTGATTTTCTTTTGGTAGGGTTTCTAATATGTTTAAGTATTCTTCTTCAGTAAGGAAGTCCATTTTCTGAACAGGTTCTCCTTCTGCATTTTTTGCAATACCTGGTTGAATTACTACGTAGCGTTCGTAGTAAATAATCATATCTAATTTTTTAGATGGTAAACCAAGTAAATAACCTATTTTATTTGGTAACGAACGGAAGTACCAAATGTGCGCTACTGGAACTACTAAATTAATGTGTCCAACACGATCACGACGTACTTTCTTTTCTGTTACTTCTACACCACAACGGTCACATACGATACCTTTGTATCTAATACGCTTATATTTTCCACAGGCACATTCGTAATCCTTTACAGGACCAAAAATACGCTCACAGAATAAACCATCACGTTCTGGTTTATGAGTTCGATAATTGATAGTTTCTGGCTTTAGAACTTCACCGCGAGATTCTGCTAAAATAGACTCTGGTGATGCTAAACCAATGGAGATTTTGTTAAACCTCTGTACTGTATTCTTATCTTGTTTTCTTGCCATGTTTTTTAAGTCTTCAGTTTTTAGTCGTCAGTATCCAGTTTTAAAAAACTGAATACTGTTTGACTAACAACTATTTTTTTACTCTTCTAATCTAATGTCTAGTCCTAAACCTTTCAATTCATGCATAAGTACGTTGAATGATTCTGGTAAACCAGGTTCAGGCATTGGCTCTCCTTTAACAATACTTTCGTATGTTTTAGCGCGTCCAATGACATCATCAGATTTAACTGTCAATATTTCTCTTAATGTTGCAGACGCACCATAAGCTTCTAGTGCCCAAACTTCCATTTCTCCAAAACGCTGACCACCAAATTGTGCTTTACCACCAAGTGGTTGTTGCGTAATTAATGAGTACGGTCCAATAGAACGTGCGTGCATTTTATCGTCAACCATATGACCTAGTTTCAGCATGTAGATAACACCTACGGTTGCTGGTTGATCAAATCGGTTTCCTGTTCCACCATCGTATAAATAGGTATGTCCAAATCTTGGAATTCCAGCTTCATCTGTAAATTCATTAATTTGATCTAGGGTTGCACCATCAAAAATAGGTGTTGCATATGTACGGTTTAATTTTTGACCAGCCCAACCAAGAACTGTTTCATAAATCTGACCGATGTTCATACGAGATGGTACACCAAGTGGATTTAAAACAATATCAACAGGTGTTCCGTCTTCAAGGAATGGCATATCTTCTTGACGAACAATACGCGCAACAATACCTTTATTACCATGACGACCTGCCATTTTATCACCTACTTTAAGTTTACGTTTTTTAGCAATGTAAACTTTAGCAAGTTTGATAATACCAGCTGGTAATTCATCACCTACAGAAATTGTAAACTTCTCACGACGCAAAGAACCTTGCAAGTCGTTTTCTTTAATTTTGTAGTTATGGATTAAATCAGCTACTAATTTATTAGTGTAATCATCTGTTGTCCAAGACCCAGATGTAAGGTGCGTGTAATCATCTACAGCATTTAACATTTTAAGTGTATATTTTTTACCTTTTGGTAAAACTTCTTCACCTAAATCATTATAAACACCTTGAGCTGTTTTACCGCTTACAATGTTAAAAAGTTTTTCAACTAAAATATCTTGTAAATCGTCAAACTTTTTAAAATATAATGCTTCTAATGCAGCAATATCTTCTTTATCTTGAGCTCTCTTGCGCTTATCTTTAACCGCACGAGCAAATAATTTTTTATCAATTACAACACCATTTAATGAAGGAGATGCTTTTAATGATGCATCTTTAACATCACCTGCTTTATCTCCAAAAATAGCACGTAGTAATTTTTCTTCAGGTGTTGGATCGGATTCTCCTTTTGGTGTAATTTTACCAATAAGAATATCACCAGGTTTTACTTCTGCTCCAACACGAATCATACCATGTTCATCCAAATCTTTAGTCGCTTCTTCTGAAACGTTAGGAATATCATTAGTCAATTCTTCGTTACCTAATTTAGTATCACGAACTTCTAATGAATATTCATCAATATGAATGGATGTAAATACATCATTTCTAACCACTTCTTCAGAAATTACAATTGCATCCTCAAAGTTATACCCTTTCCAAGGCATAAAGGCTACTTTCATATTTCGTCCTAAAGCTAATTCTCCTTTTTGCGTGGCATAACCTTCACAAAGAACTTGACCTTTCTTAATTTTATCACCTTTTTGAACAATTGGTTTTAAATTAATAGATGTTCCTTGGTTTGTTTTTCTGAACTTAACAAGTGGATATGTTTTTGTCTCACTATCAAAGCTTACTTTGGCTTCGTCTTCTGTTCTATCGTATTTGATAGTAATTTCGTTAGCATCAACATATTCTACAACACCGCTTCCTTCTGCGTTTATTAAAACACGAGAATCCGATGCTACTTGTCTTTCTAATCCTGTTCCAACAATTGGTGCTTGCGGACGTAATAATGGTACGGCCTGACGCATCATGTTAGATCCCATTAATGCACGGTTAGCATCATCATGCTCCAAGAATGGAATAAGTGAAGCCGAAATAGATGCAATTTGGTTTGGTGCAACATCTGTATAATCTACTTTGGTAGGTTCAATAACTGGGAAGTCACCTTCCATACGAGCAATAACCTTATCATGTAAAATTTTACCATTGTCGTCAACCTTAACAGTTGCTTGTGCAATTAACTTTTCTTCTTCTTCTTCAGCACTTAAATATGTAGGTGTGCTCTTAATATCTACAACTCCATCTGTTACTTTACGGTATGGTGTTTCAATGAATCCCATAGAATTCACTTTAGCAAATACAGAAAGTGAAGAAATTAAACCAATGTTTGGTCCTTCAGGTGTTTCAATTGGACATAAACGTCCATAGTGTGTGTAGTGAACGTCACGAACCTCAAAACCTGCACGCTCTCTTGATAAACCTCCTGGTCCTAATGCTGATAGACGACGCTTGTGCGTAATTTCGGCAAGAGGATTGGTTTGATCCATAAATTGCGATAACTGGTTGGTGCCAAAGAAAGAATTAATAACCGACGATAAAGTCTTGGCATTAATTAAATCGATAGGCGTAAATACTTCGTTATCACGCACATTCATACGCTCACGGATAGTACGTGCCATACGTGCTAAACCAACACCAAATTGTTGAGATAATTGCTCACCTACTGTACGTACACGACGATTAGATAAGTGGTCAATATCATCAATCTCCGCTTTAGAGTTGATAAGCTCTATTAAATATTTAATGATAGTAATGATATCTTCTTTAGTAAGCACTTGCTTATCCATTCCAATATCAAGACCTAATTTTTTGTTCATTCTATAACGACCTACTTCTCCTAAAGAGTAACGTTGATCTGAAAAGAATAATTTATCAATTATACCTCGAGCTGTTTCCTCATCTGGCGGTTCAGCATTACGTAATTGACGGTATATATGTTCAACAGCCTCTTTTTCAGAGTTTGTTGGATCTTTTTGTAAGGTATTGTGAATAATTGCGTAATCTCCTTGTTGAGCACTTTCTTTGTGTAATAGAATTGTTTTTACACTTGTTTCAAGAATTTCTTCAATATTATCTTTATCTAGAACGGTATCACGATCTAATACTATCTCGTTACGTTCAATTGATACTACTTCACCAGTATCTTCATCAACAAAATCCTCATGCCATGTGTTAAGCACACGTGCTGCAAGCTTACGACCTAATACTTTTTTAAGTCCAGCTTTAGAAACCTTAATCTCTTCTGCAAGGTCAAAAATTTCTAAAATATCTTTATCACGTTCAAAACCAATGGCTCTGAATAACGTAGTTACAGGTAATTTTTTCTTACGATCGATATACGCATACATCACTTGATTGATGTCTGTTGCGAATTCAATCCATGACCCTTTAAACGGAATAACTCTGGCCGAATATAATTTTGTTCCATTGGCATGGAATGATTGACCAAAGAATACACCTGGTGACCTGTGTAACTGTGATACAACTACACGCTCTGCACCATTGATACAAAAAGTACCAGAAGGTGTCATGTAAGGAATTGTTCCTAAATACACATCTTGAACAATGGTCTCGAAATCCTCATGTTCAGGGTCTGTACAGTACAATTTAAGTCTAGCCTTAAGCGGTACGCTGTATGTAAGTCCGCGTTCTATACATTCTTCTATAGTATAACGTGGTGGATCAATAAAGTAATCTAAAAATTCTAAAACAAATTGATTACGTGTGTCTGTAATTGGGAAGTTTTCCAAAAAGGTGTTGTATAAACCTTCGTCTCCTCTTTCTTCAGATTTAGTTTCTAGCTGGAAAAAATCCTGGAAGGATTTTATCTGAATATCCATAAAGTCAGGATATTCTGTTCTATTAATAATAGACGAGAAATTTAATCTTTCAGCTTGTTTTGCTAACATCAATGGGCGGAATTTTGATTAAAAAAAATAAAATAGCGTATGTAACGATTATATACGCAAAATGGTCTAGGCCTAAAAGTGTTCACTTCAGACCTAAACCGTAATGTTTTTGAGTGCTTAAATTACTTAAGCTCAACCTCTGCTCCTGCTTCCTCTAATTGAGTTTTAAGAGCTTCTGCTTCATCTTTAGAAACACCTTCTTTGATAGGGCTTGGAGCACCATCAACTAATTCTTTAGCTTCTTTTAATCCTAAACCAGTTAATTCTTTAACTAATTTTACAACTGCTAATTTAGAACCACCAGCCGCTTTAAGGATTACATCAAATTCAGTTTGCTCTTCAGCAGCGTCTCCACCACCAGCAGCAGGACCAGCCATAGCTACAGCAGCAGCTGCAGGCTCGATACCATACTCATCTTTTAATATAGTTGCTAATTCGTTAACTTCTTTTACTGTTAAGTTTACTAATTGTTCTGCGAAATCTTTTAAATCTGCCATTTTTCTATCGTTTTAATAAATTTTTAATAATAATATAATTGTAATTAAGTGCGTACTATTTAATACTATCCTTCTTTTTCAGATAGTGTTTTCATAATTCCTGCTAATTTACCACCACTTGATTTAAGTGCTGAAATAACATTTTTAGCTGGAGATTGTAATAAGCCAATAATATCACCAATAACTTCTTCTTTAGATTTAATGTTTACTAAAGCGTCTAGGTTTTCGTCACCAATGTAAATAGCTTCCTCAATAAATGCGCCTTTTAAAAGAGGCATAGATGATTTTTTACGGAAGTTTTGAATTACTTTGGCAGGTGCATTACCAACTTCAGAGTACATGATAGAGGTATTTCCTTTTAATGTTGAAGGAAGGTTACCAAAATCTTTATCTGATGCCTCCATTGCTTTTTCAAGCAAGGTATTTTTAACTACGGCCAATTTTATATTTGCCTTAAAACAAGCACGACGTAAATCTGATGTCGATCCTGCATTTAATCCGGAAATATCTGCTAAATAAATAATAGTATTATTGGCTAATTGCGCAGTTAATTCTTCGATTACTTGTGATTTTTCTTCTCTAGTCATAATAAAAGTTTTAAACTACTTAACCAATTTTAGTTTCTACAGCTAAACTTGGGCTCATGGTACTAGACATATAGATGCTTTTCACATAAACTCCTTTAGCAGCAGTTGGCTTAAGTTTCATTATTGTTTGTAATAATTCGTTTGCATTGCCTGCAATTTTATCAGCACTGAAAGATGCTTTTCCAATTGATGCGTGTACAATTCCTGTTTTATCAACTTTAAAGTCAATTTTACCAGATTTCACATCGCTAACAGCTTTACCAATGTCCATTGTTACTGTACCTGTTTTAGGGTTAGGCATTAAACCACGAGGACCTAATACACGTCCTAGAGGACCTAATTTACCCATAACACTAGGCATTGTTACAATAACATCTACGTTTGTCCAACCACCTTTAATTTTATCAAGGTACTCATCTAAACCTACATAGTCTGCACCAGCTTCTTTAGCTTCTGCCTCTTTATCTGGTGTTACTAATGCTAAAACTTTTACGTCTTTACCAGTACCATGTGGAAGGGTTACAACCCCTCTTACCATTTGATTTGCTTTTCTTGGGTCTACTCCTAAACGGATAGCCAAATCAACAGATGCATCAAACTTGGTATTGGTTATTTCTTTTATTAACGCTGAAGCTTCATCGATAGAGTAAACTCTTCCTTTTTCGATTTTTGCTACAGCTTCTTTTTGTTTCTTTGTTAATCTTGCCATTTTACAATTTTTTTAGATTAATTAGGGGCAGTACCACCTTTAACAGTTATACCCATTGATCTAGCAGTACCTGCAACCATTGTCATGGCAGCTTCAATTGTAAATGCATTTAAATCTTGCATTTTATCTTCAGCTATGGTTCTAACCTGATCCCAAGAAACTTTTGCTACTTTTTTAATGTGTGGTTCTCCTGAACCCTTTTTAAGTTTGGCCGCTTCTAATAATTGTACAGCTGCAGGAGGTGTTTTGATAACAAAGTCAAATGATTTGTCTTTGTATACCATAATAACCACTGGTAAAACTTTACCAGGTCTATCTTGTGTTCTAGCATTAAACTGCTTACAGAACTCCATGATATTAACTCCAGCGGCACCTAAAGCGGGTCCAACCGGTGGCGACGGATTCGCTGCACCTCCCCTTACTTGTAGTTTAACTACTTTACTTAACTCTTTTGCCATTTTTAATAATTTAGTTTTGTTGCAATCTTATTTGAATGAAGCTTAAGATTACACGTTATGTTTGTAACAATTATTATACTTTTTCTACTTGCATATAGCTTAACTCTAATGGTGTTTTTCTTCCGAAAATTTTCACCATAACTTCAAGCTTACGCTTTTCTTCATTAATTTTTTCGATAGTTCCATCAAATCCATTAAATGGCCCATCAATAACTTTAACTGTTTCGCCAATATTAAACGGGATAGCCACATTTGTATCAGCTTCTAATGATAACTCATCAACTTTTCCTAACATTCTGTTAACTTCAGACTGTCTTAACGGCACAGGATCTCCTCCTTTTGTTTCTCCTAAAAAACCAATAACATTTGTTACCGATTTAATAATATGAGGAATTTCTCCTGTTAAGTTGGCTTTTATCATGATGTAACCTGGGAAATAAACTTTTTCTTTGTTTGTTTTCTTACCGTTACGTATTTGGATTACTGTTTCCGTTGGAACTAAAACCTGCTCAACAAAATCCTCATATCCTAATCGTGCAATTTCAGTTTCTATGTAAGCTTTAATTTTGTTTTCTTGACCACTTACAGCTCTAACGACATACCACTTTTTTTCATTTCCTTCAGACATAAAATTTTATTTTAACCGTTAATCCAATGAAAGTAAAATCCTATTGCTTTGCTGAACACTGTATCAATTCCCCAAATAGCTAGTGAAAAAATGATAGAGAACACCGCTACTAAAACCGTTAACTTTTGTCCTTCTGCCCATGTAGGCCAAGTAACATTGTTTTTCAGTTCTCCAAATGATTCTTTTATATAGTTTGCAATTCCAGCCATTGTTTAATATGTTTTTAATTTTTAAGAAGCAATCATAAAATGCATACTTCATAAATTGCACGGGTTGAGAGACTCGAACTCCCGACACCTGGTTTTGGAGACCAGTGCTCTACCAACTGAGCTAAACCCGTAAATACAAGTCAAGGTATTCCGAAAAAACGAAATACCTTAACTCTATATTTATTAGATAATAATAATTAATCTAAAATTTCAGTTACCTGACCTGCACCAACTGTTCTACCTCCTTCACGAATAGCGAAACGTAGACCAACATTCATTGCAATTGGTTGAATTAACTCAACGTGGATTGTTAAGTTATCTCCAGGCATAACCATCTCAACACCTTCAGGTAAAGCAATGTTACCAGTTACATCCGTTGTACGAACGTAAAATTGTGGACGGTAGTTATTGTGGAATGGTGTATGACGACCACCTTCTTCTTTTTTCAAGATATAAACCTCAGCTTTAAATTTAGCATGTGGTGTTACAGAACCTGGCTTACAGATTACCATACCTCTAGAGATTTGAGTTTTCTCAATACCTCTTAATAAGATACCTGCATTATCACCAGCTTCACCTCTATCAAGAATTTGACGGAACATTTCAATACCAGTAATTGTAGAGTTTATTTTTCCAGCACCCATACCAATGATTTCAACTGGGTCACCTGTATTAGCAACACCTGTTTCAATACGACCAGTAGCAACAGTACCACGACCAGTAATTGAGAATACATCTTCAATAGGCATTAAGAAAGGCTTATCCATATCACGAGTAGGCTCTTCGATCCAGTTATCAACAGCTTCCATTAATTCAAGAACTGTATCAACCCATTTTTGCTCACCATTTAAAGCACCTAATGCAGAACCAGCAATAACAGGTCCATTATCACCATCGTACTCATAGAAAGAAAGCAAATCTCTAACTTCCATGTCAACTAACTCAATTAATTCTTCATCATCAACCATATCCACTTTATTCATGAATACAACAATACGAGGAATACCTACCTGACGACCTAATAAAATGTGCTCACGTGTTTGTGGCATAGGACCATCTGTTGCAGCAACAACTAATATAGCGCCATCCATTTGAGCAGCACCTGTTACCATGTTTTTTACGTAATCCGCGTGACCTGGACAGTCAACGTGTGCATAGTGACGATTTTGCGTCGCGTATTCTACGTGTGAAGTGTTAATTGTAATACCTCTTTCTTTCTCTTCTGGAGCGTTATCAATTTGATCAAATGATCTTGCTTCTGAAAAACCTGCATCAGCTAATACTTTAGTAATAGCAGCAGTTAAAGTTGTTTTACCGTGATCTACGTGTCCAATAGTACCTATGTTAAGGTGTGGTTTTGAACGATCGAAAGTTGCCTTTGCCATGTTTAATTTATTTTAATCTTATTTATATTAGTACTTAATTATTCAATTTTTTTAAAGAGCCAATGACGGGAATTGAACCCGTGGCCTCTTCCTTACCAAGGAAACGCTCTACCCCTGAGCTACACCGGCGTTTTTTCAGGTTTAAAGTTTTAGGTTTAAAGTTTCAGATTAAAATCCTAGCTAAAAGAACTCAAAACTTGCAGTCTCTAGCATCGTCAATTAATTCCAAAACATTTGAAAAACGACACTTTAAACTTGCAACTCATTTAGAGCGAGAGACCGGGTTCGAACCGGCGACATTCAGCTTGGAAGGCTGACGCTCTACCAACTGAGCTACTCTCGCATTTTATAACTGCTTTACCAGTTAATGGTTTTCAATATTTCAAATTTTCATGTTTTGTTGGATTGCCAACTTTGTTGGCGGTCCGTAAGAATGACTCCTTACATAAACTTTTAAAACACAGTTTTACAAAATAAATTTCTAACAACTACTATTTAAAAATTTCGTGGGGAGAGCAGGATTCGAACCTGCGAAGACGTAGTCAGCAGATTTACAGTCTGCCCTCGTTGGCCGCTTGAGTATCTCCCCAATCACTTTAATTCAATATTTCAAAAAAAACTTTTTTTTGAGCCGATGGAGGGACTCGAACCCACGACCTGCTGATTACAAATCAGCTGCTCTAGCCAGCTGAGCTACATCGGCTTTTTAGCATCTTTTCCGAGCTAAAAAAAAGCCCGCTATTTCTAACGGACTGCAAATGTATAGAATTATTTTTTTATTCAAAACATTTTTTCAAAAATTTTATCATAAATGTGATCTTAATTTTTCTTTTCGCTTCTTTAGTTGACGTTCTAGTGAGGCTACAGCCGTATCTACACCTTCTTCAAATGTTTTGCATTGCTTTTTGACAACAAAACTATCTCCTGGAACATTTACCCGTGCTTCAAAAATTTTGTTCGCCTTATCACTCGTGTTTTCTACTTTTAAATAAACATCTGATTGTATAACTTTATCGTAATATAAATCTAACTTGTCCATGCGCTTCTGAATGAAGTTTAACAATTTCTGATCTGCATTAAAATTAACGGATTGGGTGTTTACTTTCATACGGTTCTATTTTTAATATTAAACAATCAATTTTGCTGTTATTTTTCCTGACCTCGAGGATGCGCTTTTAGGTACACTTTTTTTAATTCGGATATACTATTATGTGTATATATTTGTGTAGCAGCTAAACTAGAATGACCAAGTAATTCTTTTACAGCATTTAAATCGGCACCTTGATTTAGTAAATGAGTGGCAAATGAATGCCTTAAAATATGTGGACTCTTTTTAACTTTTGAAGATGCTAAACTAAAATAATCATTTATTATTCGGTAGACAAGCGTTTCATAAATTTTAACGCCTTTTTGGGTTAAAAAGAAATGGTTAGTATCCACTATAATTTCTAACGTCTTCCTAACTTCTAAATACTGCATAATTGTTTTCATTACAGAATCCAATAATGGAATAATGCGCTCCTTATTTCGCTTACCTAAAACCTTTAAGGTTTGATTGGATGTATCTATTTGATTCAATTGAATTTCTACTAATTCAATCCGACGAATTCCTGTAGAATAAAAAAGTTCAATAATCAGTTTATTCCTTATACCTTCAAAACTAGTATCGAAATTTAATTCATCTAAAACAGAAGCAATTTCAACTTCCGAAAATGGAATTTGTATTTTTTTACTTGTTTTTAGGGCTTTATGTTTAGAAAGCGGATTCATTTCAATATCACCCAGTTTTAATTGAAATTTGTAAAAGGAATTTAATGCAGAAACTTTTCTGTTTATAGATCGGTTACTCAATTTAGAATCTACCAAACTAACAATCCAATTCCTGATTTCTGGATAATTAACAGATAACATATCATTAGATTGATAGGTTTCTGATAAAAAAGTGAGAAAATCATTTAAATCTTTTTCATAGGCTTTCACAGTTAGCTTGGAATAGTGTTTTTCCAAAAGCAAATAATCAAGAAAAGGTTTCAATGACATGTTAATATGAATTATATGGTGGTATGCATTTTTATTAATTGCTTACAGGTAAATCTACAAAGATTAATTGGTATTTAAATTTAAAGCAAAAAAAATCCTGCATGATTGCAGGATTTTTGTTATTATCATTTTTAAGATTAGATATTCTCTTGATCTCTTAAACGCTGTATGTACTGGGCTTTCTGAATTTGAGCTCTGTGCTCTACTGAAGGCTTTGTAAACTGCTTGCGCGCATTTAAAGCACGTTTTGTTCCTGTTTTATCAAACTTTCGTTTGTAACGTTTTAGCGCTCTATCTATATTTTCTCCTTCTTTAATTGGTATAATTAACATAGTTCTTAACCTCCTCTCTTTTAGAATTTTCAGGATGCAAAAATACTAACAATTTTAAATTGCGCAATAAAAAAATAAAAAAATGTAAACTTTAATTTAAAGTTTAAAAATGAATTCTGATTGTGAAATTTAGAGGTCATTCTTTAAACAAAGCGTAACGCTTGGTTAAATCTTGGATGAGTTTTTCTTCTTCTTTGCTTTCCAATAGGGTATTGTAGTTCTTCCAAAATTCTTTATCATAAGGTTTTGGCGAAAACAAATCGGCATCCCATGGCTGCGACAAGACTGTCTTTACTTGCGTATCATCGGTAATAATTTCGGTGAACAGAATTTCTTGAACCGTATAGTAATAGCGCTCGTCTTTATTGATTGCCGATTCGTCAATTTCAGTTTTAGGATCATCAATAGCAACGCCTACATTAACCAATTTTGGCGTTTCATAGTACACATAATTTAAATACATTTTATCCTGATACTCCTTGTAAGTTAAAACCAATTTATGCGTTATATCTGTATCATACAATGTTTTACTTCTGCTACGCTGTGCTTTGGAGGCTGCAACCAATTCATATTCAATTTTTTTAATGGCATAAGTATCCCAATAAATATAAATCCAGCCTTTTGGATGATAGCCATCATTAAAAATTCCAGGCGTTTCTAAATTTACATATTCAAAACTTTCTGAAATTTTAATTTTGTATATTTTTCTATCGTTTTCTACAAGAATTGTATCTAATTCAAATTGGTGTTTGCTCATGATATCTTCACCAAATAATGCACGTGAACTTCCTGAATTACGCACCATATTCAATTTTCCTTGGAATAAGGTTTCCAGTCCGTTGGTTCGATTATCATTCCATTTTATAGCTTTTACTAAAGAACGCTTTTGGATAGTGTCTCGTTTTAAATTATTTTTTGAAAACCTGATGTTCTTGTTCTTAAATTTTAAATACGATGTGTATGCCAATAAACTATCTACATCTCTTAAATCATAACTTTTTCTTACTTGGTCGACATTAATTTTAAGATTTTCTGCCGTGTTGGTCATATAACTAGAGTCGTATAAAGTAATAGCACTTTCAATGAGCCATTTGAATTCTTTTTTATTACGCTCTTTATGACGCATAAAGCCTTTTTGTAAATAGGATGAATCTGGTAGATTTTCTGGTAGTTCTTCTATAGCACGCATAACTATATCCTTACCGGTTTTTGGTCTAGTTTCTGCCACTAACAATACTTCATCTAAAGATGCTACGTCTTCATCTAAATAAATTTCAAAAGCAGCATCAAACTCATCTACAGGAATTTTATAGCTTTTAAAACCTATGGATGATACTATCAACGTGTCTTTTTTATACTTGTTTGGAACGGTTAATAAAAATTTACCATCAGCGTTTGTTACGGTTCCAATAGTGGTATTTTTAATGTAAACGCTGGCGCTTTCTATAGGCTGAAAGGTACTCCCTTCCAAAACCGTGTTTGTTAACTCGGTTTGAGCTGAAGCACATGTTCCAATTACAATTAGGAAGACACTTAAAATGTAGGTTTTCAAACGATTTGTCATTTAAAATTTATTTACTTAATGCTGACTTATAGTCTTTTGCCGATAATGTCATTTTGCGGCAATTTCTTTTAGCCTATTTCACCAAAGCAACTAGGTTTTTATTTTGTAGCTGGCTTATAATCTTTTCCGTCCAAAGTCATTTTCGCGATTATTTCACGAAGAATCTCGGACGTACCACCTCCAATTGGACCTAATCTGCTATCGCGCAATAAACGCGCCATAGGATACTCTTCCATATAACCATAACCACCTAAAAACTGAAGACATTGGTAGATAACCTCATCGGCCATTTTGGTAGATTGTAATTTAGAAATTGTGGCTTCTTTTACCACGTATTCTCCTTTGTTCATTCGGTGTGTTACCGAATAATTAAACTCTTTACAAACCACCATGTGCGCATATGCATCTGAATAGGCATGACGTAAGGCTTGGAATTTATTAATACTCTTACCAAACGCATAACGTTCACTCATATATTGTTTGGCATAATCTAAAGCAAATTCAGCTCGCGCATGTGCATTGACACCCATAATTAAACGCTCAAAGGCAAAGTGTTGCATAATGTATGGGAATCCTTTGTTTTCTTCTCCCATTAAATTTTCAGCAGGAATGGTTACATTATCAAAAGCTATTTCAGCCGTATCGCTTGCACGCCACCCTAATTTATCTAATTTGGTTGCCGAAATACCAGGTGTATCACGATCCATAATAAACATACTTATCCCTTTGTTTCCTAACTCCAGATTTGTTTTAGCGGCAACTACTAGATAATCGCTATAAACACCATTTGTAATAAAAGTTTTAGATCCGTTTAGCACATAGGTATCACCTTTCTTTTCAGCAGTCGTGCGCATTCCTGCAACATCACTACCACCAAATGGTTCTGTTACACAAAGGCAACCAATCATATCTCCAGAGATACTAGCTGTTAAATATTTTTCCTTAATAGCATCACTTCCTTCAGCATTGACATGGGTCATAGCCAAATAGGCATGTGCCCACATATTAGCGGCAAAACCGCCAGAATTTACTTTTTGTAATTCTTCGAGAAAAATAATGGTATAAAATAAATCTAAATCTAATCCACCATATGCTTCTGGGTAATTAACACCAAAGAAGCCCATTTCTCCAAACTTTTTCCAAATGAAACGTTCAACCGTCCCTTCTTTCTCCCATTTTTCAATATGTGGAACTACTTCTTTCTGTAAAAAATCTTTTAAGCTCTGTCTAAACAAGTTATGCTCTTCGGTGAAGTACATAGTATTCATAAATTTTGGTTTTTTTTTATCATTATTCGAGTGTCAAATATAACGTAATTATCTCAATCTTGTTTACAGGGAAGTCTTTAACTTTCGTTAAATCGGTCAAGGATTTAAAGCCATCTAAAAGAATTCGTTGCTCGATAATGTTGTGGGCTACTTCGTAATCTATGTATTGAATAGTAACTAACTCGTCTCGTGTAGCTGTATTTATATTGTAGCGGGTAATGGGTTTTGGTGTTTTCACGGTAAATTGCTCTAAAACGTTTTCAATGACTTCAGGTGACAGTCCATAAACTTGTGTCAGCTCTACATCCGCTATGAATTGACCACCTATCTTTTCACGGTAAGAAACAATACGTTCTGATAAGGCATCACCAATACCGTAAACCCGTTTTAATTGTGAAGCAGTTGCCGTATTTAAATCTATTTTTTCTGAAAAAGATTTAGGTTTAGTATGATAACTATTCGCTTTAAAAGATTTTGGCTTCGGATTAGTAACCCATTCTGGGAATTTAAAATTTGGTGATAGTATAGCCAAAAGCGAATCAGACACCTTCGTGACTTGTTGAAATTCCGTAGCCGAATTTACCCATTTATTTGTTGCTCTGTATGCATGAAGTCGGTCAATTTCTTCAACACTCATACCTAGTGTATATCCCTTGTAATCGGTAATGTAATTTGGGTTAAATGGAAACACTTTAAATTTAGTGTTTTCTATCTGAACAAGTTTTAAGGAATCTATTTCTTGTTGAAGTCGCGTATTAACAATTCTCTTTTTATCATATACATCTAATTTCTTGTTATAGAAATAAAATAAAACTTGTAAAATCACCATTAAAACAACTAATAGAAAAATCCCACTTCGCTGTTTTTTAGTAAACGTGAAATGGGATTTCATAACTATAAATTTATTGGGTTACTTATTCTCCAACTTCTTATATAATTGGTTAGATTTAATTTTTTTAATGTACTCACTTAAGTCGAATTTCACTTCACTAGACATAATATAAAGTCCAATTATATTAGGGAATGACATCGCTAAAATCATCATATCTGAGAAGTCAAGAACAGCACCTAAACTTACGGACGCGCCAATAACTACAAATACTAAAAATAACATTTTATAGATAAATTCAATTTTCTTACTCTTTCCAAATAAATACGTCCAAGCTCTCATACCATAATACGACCATGAAATCATGGTTGAAAAAGCAAACAAGAATACGGCAACGGCTAACACATAAGGAAACCAAGATATTTGACTACCAAAAGCATCTGACGTTAATTGCGCACCTGCCATCCCTTCTACTTCATGCATTCCTGTAAATATTAATACTAAAGCAGTTAATGTACACACAACAACTGTATCAATAAAAGGCTCTAATAAAGCTACAAAACCTTCAGAAGGCGGATTATTGGTTTTTGCTGTACTATGTGCAATAGCAGCCGATCCAACACCTGCCTCATTAGAAAATGCGGCACGTTGAAAACCAACTATTAAAACACCTATAATACCTCCTTTTAATGCTGAAGGGCTAAATGCACCTTCATAAATTGCTGTGAAAGCAGGACCTATATTTTGAATATTCATAATAATAACGGCCAATGCTGCAATAACATAAATACTAGCCATTACTGGAACCACTCTACCTGTTACTTTTGCAATACTATTAATTCCTCCAATGATGACAACACCTACTAAAATAGCTGTTATAATCCCAAAATAAAAGCCATTGCCTTCTAACATAGGAAACTGACCTGCTAATTGCTCAAAAGATTGATTTGCTTGAAACATATTACCACCACCAAAGGAGGCACCAACAGCCAAAACAGCAAACAATCCTGCAAGCACTTTACCAAATCCTTTTAAATTGCGTTTTTCAAGTCCGTAGCGTAAATAATTCATAGGCCCACCAAATACGCGACCATCTGGTAAAATATCGCGATATTTTACGCCTAAAGTACATTCAACAAATTTAGTAGACATTCCTAAAAACCCACAAACTATCATCCAAAATGTTGCGCCTGCACCTCCTAACGAAACAGCTACCGCAACACCTGCAATATTACCTAAACCTACTGTTCCAGAAACGGCTGTAGCCAAAGCTTGAAAATGAGTTACTTGTCCTGGTGCATCCGGATCATCATACTTTCCACGAGCTAAATCAATTGCATGTCCAAACCCACGGATATTAATAAAGCCCATTCTAATTGTAAAAAATAGTGCACCAAATACGAGCCAAATAACAATAAATGAGATTGGCTTTGTTAACGGATCGCCGTTAGGGTGTGTTAAAACAATAGGCTCATCATAGGTAACTTGAGCAAAATTATGTGCGCCTTGCTCTATAACGTGCTCGGCATTATCCGAATTAAAAATAACATTTCCTTCAGCAGTTAAATGTTTTAATGTTCCTTTTGCTGACGCATTTACCGTAATATCATTTCCTAATTTATCTTGAATAATAGCTATTGGTTCATCTTTAGTTACTTTTTCTCCTTCATTTTTAAGCCATGTTTTAAGCGTATATTTATTCTCTACTTCATTTGTCCAATTTGGAATACCAATATTCTTAACATCTGCATAAACGATAGGGTCGTATATACCTATTGCTGCAAAAGGATCCCAAAAAAGTACCGAACCTAAAGCACTAACTGCCGGTGTCATGGTACCGTTAAATACTTCTGTTATAGCTTCAGTTTCTACTTTAAAAGCAGCTGTTTTACTTTCGCCAGTAGCATCTGTAACCACAACAGTATAGGAAATTCCTTCTGTTAAACCCATTGCTCTGTTAGAAGTTAAAGGCGTACTTTGGTTACTCCATCGATACGTGTAAGGCTCGACTCCGCCTGTAACTTTAAGCGTTATAACACCATCGTTTATAGTAGTTGAAGGGTTAGAAACAACCCCTTCTATTTCAAAATCTTGAGCAAACGCTAATATTGGCAGAATTACAGTAAGAATTGAAAGAAGAATTTTCTTCATAAGATTATTTATTAGTTAGTTTTTTTTAATTAGTAGGACAAGATGCTAAAAAAAATTGAGTTTTTAAAACATCTGTTGTTAAAAACAAAATTCAATTACGTGATATTGTATACCGAATTAAGCTTCATAATTTGTTCTGGTCTTCCAAGTACAATAACTTTAGAGTTGGGCATTAAGCGCTGTTCGGCCTCTGGATTAATAATATAATCGCCATTACCATCTTTATAACCTATAACATTACAACCTGTTTTTTTACGCAAATCTAAATCGCGAATGGTCCTAATTTCGGTGGTATCATAGAACTTACTTACAGCAATTTCTTCGATATTAATATTGGATTTACCAACTATAGATAAATTATCAATAAATTCAATTAAGTCTGGAACCACAACTAAAGATGCCATGTGGTCTCCGCCAATTTTATCTGGTAAAATAACATTATTAGCACCTGCTAATTTTAATTTATTATAAGAAGTTTCTTGCGATGCTCGACTAATAATAGTCATGTCTTTATTTATTTGGCGTGCAGACAATACCACAAATAAATTATCGGCATCATTAGGTAAAGCGGAAATTAACGTGGTAGCCCTGTCAATTCCTGCTTGAAAAAGAATGTCATCCTCATTAGCATTGCCATGGACAAAGGGTACCATTTCACTTTGAAATTTTTCAATTATATCTTTATTCCGCTCAATTACTACAAACGGTTTTTTATAAGTCATTAATTTATGAGCAGCCTGTTTGCCATTTCTGCCATAGCCACAAATAATTATATGACTAGAAAGATTATCAATCTTTTTTTGCATTTTCTTTTGTTTTAAATCTTCAAAATTATTTTTACTTAGAATATATTCTGTAATCACACTAATAGCATAACCAACAATAACGACACTTGTAAGAATTAGAAAAATAGTAAATACTTTAGATGCATCATCCAAGGGTCTCACTTCCCCAAACCCAACCGTTGTTACCGTTATAACCGTCATGTAAAGCGCATCAACCCAACGATAACCCGACATAAGCATAAAGCCAACGACACCAACAATAAGCAGTAAAACTAATAAAATAATAGCTGTTATTATTTTAGAACGAAAAAGGCTTAAAACAAGATTTCTCATATTTATAAATCAAAAACTGATGAACGCTTTGTAAATAATAAATCTTTAATACGCATCCAGAATGCAAAGAATAAATAAAGTGCAAAACCAAAACCTAATGTTACAAAAGTGAGATACATAAATGAGGTTCTTACCACTTTAGCACGAATACCCAAACGGTCAGCAATACGCTGGCAAACATAATACCCACGTTTTTGAAAATAATGTAAAATATTGTAAAAATAATTCATAACGCAATGTAATAATTATTTAATTATTAAGCGACTACCAACTGCACATTGCAAACATTTATTTGGGTTACAATATTGCGTCTTTAGTTGCAATAATGCTTGAGATGTATTTGCTGAATTTGGCAGGGTTTTTAACCTGTAAAATTTCTTCGTTATGGTGTTGTTTTCTGCAGGTATTTTAGTCATTAATTCTAGAAGTTCTGATATTTCATCTATTCCTTGCTTCTTATTGTAAGTAAATTTCAAAGGAACAACCGTATTGATTATTAGCAGATTAATAAAATTTTTAGTTAAAACCTTATGTGATGTTTTAGAAGTGGTTTCAAATGTGAAATGTGTTTTCCAAAATTCAGAACAACCTATTTGAAAAAGCTCGTAAAAATGCTCCAACTTTTTAATTTCCAAAATCCTAGAAAACAGCGTATCATTTTTTGTGTATAAAATTGCCAATTGAGACAAGCGTATGGTTGGAAAATTAGGTGGCCGTAACTTAAAAAACTCTGGTCGTGGCACATGACTATTATTTAGTTGATACTTATGCTTTAAATAATGATAAAGCTCAATCAAATGTAACTCATAAGGCTCGCTACTTTTAGTATTTAACAAACCTGATTGCCCTAGAAATAAGGCTTCAAGTTCATTTGGCTTGCTTTGATGTTTTCTAACAACTGAAAAATCCAGTGATTGTGCCATGCTAAAAAAAGCATCTCCATTTATGTTCAGCCCAAAGTTTTTAGCAAGCATTATAAATAAAACAGCTTCCCAATTATTTTTAGACTGCTCTAACAAATCAATAATAACCACAGATTTACGCTCCAAACGCTCTACATATAATCGTTCTAGCCAGTTTTGTAATAAAAATTCAGGGGTATCACCAAACTCATTTTCGCAATTTATCCAAGTTTGCTTTTTACTGAACAAGTGGTAATAATTATCTAGTAATTTTTTATCGATGTAGTGCTTTAGTTCTAAAGTAGCCAAAGCGGTATTATCTTTCCTAAATACGTCTGCATCATGCTCCCAAACCACATGAAGAATTACATTTTGGTAAGCTGAATCTTTTTCATGATGGTGTACATACCAATCGCTAGATTTAATATGAATTTCTACATTTCCTGCCCAAAGCTGATTATCAATTTTAAGTTGTGCAGCAAAAAAATCAGGACCAGAAAGCCGGTTATGCTGACCTGAATTTATCACAGTAATATGCTGCCCTTGAGTTGTTTTCAAATCCAAAAGCTGAAACTTTTTAAATTGCCACAAATAATGTAAAAACGCTTCTTGCATTCTTCTAATTTACATATTTTAAACCAATTTTAGTGCTCTACAAATAGTTTCGTATTTTTACAAAAACTGAAATTAAGAGAAAAAGAATCACATGATGAAAAATATTACGCTACTCTCTTTAATTTTCCTGACACAGACATCTATGACAATTTATAAATTTAATACAGATAGTAAACAAACCGATTGGTATATTCTTGATGATGTGGTAATGGGCGGAAAATCTAATGGCACGTTTAGTATTAATGAAGCTGGAAATGGGGTTTTTGAGGGAGACATATCATTAGAAAATAATGGTGGTTTTTCATCTGTAAGACATGATTGTGATATGAAAATTTCTGAAAAATTCACACATGTAAGAATCCGAATAAAAGGCGATGGTAGTCCGTTTCAATTTCGTTTAAAATCTGATAAATCTCAAAATTTCTCCTATGCTGCTTCATTTAAAACCAGCGGAAATTGGGAAACCATAGATATTGCTTTTACTGATATGTCTGCTGTTTTTCGTGGTCGCGAATTAGATCTACCTACTTTTGCAGGAAATAAAATTTCAGAAATTGGCTTTTTAATCGGTAATAAAAAGCCACAGAAATTCCAATTGGAAATTGAAAGTATTGTTTTAGTAAAGTAACTTTTCATCTGAACTTTTTAGTATCTTCACATTCATGAATAGAATAGAAATCCGACACGTAAATGTGGTGCAATATATCAATCCGTTGCGCGAAGGCGGTTCGCTTCCTGCTATAGTAAAAGCAGATGATGGCTTCTTGTATGTTTTAAAATTTAGAGGTGCTGGTCAAGGCAAAAAAGCATTGATAGCCGAATTTATTGGTGGCGAAATTGCACGCGCTATTGGTTTACATGTGCCTGAATTGGTGTTTATGAATCTAGATGATTCCTTCAGCAAAACCGAACCTGATGAGGAAATTCAAGATTTACTCAAATTTAGTGTGGGTTTAAATCTCGGACTTCACTATTTATCTAGTGCTATTACTTTTGATCCGTTAGTAACCGCTATTGATTCTTTGACCGCTTCCAAAATAGTTTTAATGGATAGCATCATTAGTAATATTGACCGAACCGCTAAAAACACCAACCTCTTAAGTTGGAATAAAGAATTATGGGTTATTGATAATGGTGCCAGTTTTTATTTTCACCATAACTGGCAAACATGGGAAAGCCATTTAACAAGAACATTTCCACTTATTAAAGATCATGTACTCTTGGAATTTGCTAAAAACTTAAACGAAGCTTCTCAATATATTACAACGCACCTCAACACGAAAAAAATTGAAGAAATTATTTCATTAATCCCAGAAGATTGGCTTGAAAGTGACGCGGATGCGTTTTCTCCAAACGACATGAGAGCAGCTTATGCAACCTATTTAAAGGCCAAACTTGCCATGATTGATAAACTCGTTAAAGAAGCTGAAGATGCTAGATAACGTTACTTTTGAATATGCCATTATAAGATTGGTTCCTAAAGTTGAACGGGAGGAATTCTTTAATATTGGTGTGATTCTTTTTTCGAAGCGGAAAAAATTTCTAGGTTTAAAGTATTGTATAGATCCTAAAAAACTAGCCGCATTTTCAAGCGAGATAGATATAGCTGAAGTTGAGAGTTATTTAAAAGCTTGGAAGTCCGTTTGCCAAGGCAATCCTTCTGGTGGCCTTATTGAAAAAATGGAAGTTTCTGATAGGTTTAGATGGTTGGCAGCTTCCAAAAGCACCATTCTTCAATGCTCCAAAACACACTCAGGACTCTGTACAAATCCAAAAGAGACCTTGGAAGGCCTCTTTGAATTGTTTGTATTATGAAATTAGGTTATTGCTTATTCAACATAACCCATTTTCTCCATCCATTCGTTGTTAAACATTTTACCAACATAACGACTGCCATGGTCATGGAACAACACAACCACTAAATCGTCTTTGGTAAAATGCTCTTTAAGCTGTAACAAACCTTTTATTGCTGCTCCAGCCGAATTCCCTAAAAACATACCTTCCTCTTTGGCTAATTTCTGGGTATAAATAGCAGCATCTTTATCGGTTACTTTAGTAAAACCATCTATAATACTGAAATCCACATTTTCTGGTAGAATATCTTCTCCGATACCTTCAGTAACATACGGGTAAATTTCTTTCTCATCAAAAATTCCTGTTTCATGGTATTTTTTAAAGACACTTCCGTAGGTATCAATTCCCCAAATTTTCACATTCGGGTTTTGCTCTTTTAAATATTTACCAACACCCGAAATAGTTCCTCCTGTTCCAACACCAACAACGAAATGCGTAATTTTTCCATCGGTTTGTTTCCAAATTTCTGGACCTGTGCTTTGGTAATGTGCTTTGGCATTACTTGGATTATCATATTGATTAACATACCAAGAATTAGGCGTTTCTTCACCCAAACGTTTGGATACGGAATAGTAACTTCGTGGATCATCTGGCTCCACATCTGTAGGACACACAACGACTTCCGCTCCAACAGCGCGAAGAATATCCATTTTTTCTTTAGACTGCTTATCTGAAATTACAAAAATACATTTGTAACCTTTTACAATAGCAGCTAACGCCAATCCCATTCCTGTATTTCCCGATGTTCCTTCTATAATAGTTCCACCAGGTTTTAAACGACCATCAGCTTCCGCATCTTCAATCATGGTTAATGCCATTCTGTCTTTAACAGAGTTTCCAGGATTAAAAGTTTCATATTTTGAAAGTACCAAACAGGGCAAATCTGCTGTTAGTTTATTTAGTTTCACCAAAGGTGTGTTACCAATAGTTTCTAGTATATTTTCTGCGTAATCCATAAGTTATTATTTCAGGTAATCGTGCTAATTAAGCTATAACGAGCACCTTTTTACATGCGTTCTTAAATTAGAATTGCAAAGGTATGATTTTGATAGGAAAGCACGAAAGTTTTTTGTTTGGGAGTGTGTTTACACAGATTGATGGAAATATGCAGTGATTCATAGAGCCGATTTTACAGATATTATGGAGATAGCTTAAAAAACTTAATGTAACTCCCTGATTACCACAAACTACCTACTACTCAAAACGAATAGCTTTAACTGGCGATATTTTAGTAATAATGTAAGAAGGAATCAACAACATGAGTAAACAAAGAATAAACGTTCCTATATTTAAAGCGGCAATATAAGTGATACTTAAGTAAACAGGTGCTTCACTTACATAATACACATTAGGATCTAACGGGAAAATTTTAAAATATTTTTGGGTTAATAGAATACCTAAACCTATGAGATTTCCCCAGAATAAGCCTAAAATTATTAAATAGGAGGCGTTGTATAAAAATATTTTCCGAATGGTCCAATTATTACTTCCCAATGCTTTTAAAATACCAATCATTTGGGTTCGTTCCAAAATAAGTACTAATAAAGCAGTAACCATATTAAAACCGGCGACTAGAATCATAATACCAATAATACCATAAATGTTTTTAACAAAAATAGTAATCCACTCAAAAATAGATTCGAATTTTTTCTCTACTGTAACCGTATTAAATTCAGGTGGTGTGTTTTGATAAACTTGCTCGCGTACAGGGTCTAGTTGCGAATAATCGTCCACAAAAAGCTCAAAATGACCTACTTGGTCTTTTTCCCATTTATTAATACGTTGCAAATGTTTGATATGCGAAATAACATAGGTTTTATCAAACTCCTGAAATCCAGAATTATAAATACCCACAATTTTGTACGGAATAATACGTGGCTGTTTGTTGTAGTCATTATTAACAAAATAGGTTTGAATGGTGTCTCCAACTGTTACATGCAACCTATTGGCTATGTATTCAGATAGTAACACATCTTCACTGTAGGCATCTGTATATTCTGGTAATTTGCCTTTAACTAGGTATTCTTGGAAATAGTCCCATTTATAATCCGTACCAACACCTTTTACAATAACGGCTTCAAAATCAGTTTCCGTTCTTATAATACCAAATTTAGTGGCTACACCCTGAATATGAGAAACACCTTTAACCGATTTGAATTCAGGATAAAAATCTTGGTCTAATGAAAGTGCCCCATCACTCTCTTGCGAATTATTATCACCAAACTTGGAAATCATTAAATGACCGTTGAAAGCCACTACTTTATCACGAATTTTTTGTTGAAGCCCTATTCCAGTGGCAATGGAAATCATCATCACAATAATACCAATAGCTATAGCAGCAATTCCAATTTTTATTATTGGTGCCGAAACGCTACTTTTATACGCTTTACTGTCAATAATGCGTTTTGCTATAAAATATTCGAAATTCAAATGATGCAATTACTTTTAAATCGATTCAAAAATACAGTTTTATTATTTGTTATGGTACTGATTTCTTGTGGAAACTTTTCACAAACAGAATCAGCTGAAAAAACAAATATGCTTCAAAAAGCAGCACATTCTAATCTTGAAACGAAAAAAGATTTAGTGGTTGGTGCTAATCAAACTAATGTCTATTTACCACTTTTAAAAGGAAAACGAATTGGCATTGTTGCCAATCAGACTTCCGTTATATTTAAAAACTCGGGACATTCAAGTTACACACATTTGGTAGATTCATTAGCGGCATTAGACTTAAACATAAAAAAAGTATTTGCGCCCGAACATGGTTTTCGCGGAACTGCTGATGCTGGCGAAGTTGTAAAAGATGGAATAGACACCAAAACCGGCTTGCCTATAATTTCACTTTATGGCGATAATAAAAAACCAAAACCTGAACAATTGGCTGATATTGATTATATAATTTTTGACATTCAAGACGTTGGTGCCCGTTTTTACACTTACATATCCTCATTACATTATGTTATGGAAGCTTGTGCAGAACAAAATATTCCGCTCTTAATTTTAGACAGACCCAATCCAAACGGTCATTATATAGATGGTCCTGTTTTAGAAATGGCTCATAAAAGTTTTGTTGGCATGCATCCAGTTCCTGTGGTTCATGGTATGACTATTGGCGAATATGCCCAAATGATAAATGGCGAAAAGTGGTTGAAAAACAACGTTAATTGTAAGCTAACTGTTATCCCTGTAAAAAATTATACGCACCAAACAGCTTATAGTTTACCCATTAAACCATCGCCAAATTTACCGAATGATGTGGCTATAAATCTGTATCCAAGTTTGTGTTTTTTTGAAGGCACCAACGTGAGTGCTGGACGAGGAACAGACAAACAGTTTCAAATTTTTGGAAGTCCATTTCTGGACAAAAAGATGTTCAATTATAATTTTGAGTTTACTCCAAAACCAAATGAAGGTTCCAAATATCCAAAACATGAAGGAAAAGTTTGTTATGGTTTGGATTTAAGCGACACGAAACCATTAAACCGATTGGATTTGAATTATTTAATTAGAGCTTACCAGGCAACACCGGATAAGGACACTTTTTTCAATAACTTTTTCATAAAATTAGCTGGAACCGATGAGTTGCAAAAACAAATTGAAACACGTCATACCGCATATGAAATTAAGAAAACATGGGTTCGTGATTTGCAAAGCTATGACACCATGCGACAGCCTTATTTAATATACCAGTAGGCCATTACTAATCGTAGGGCTTTCCGTTTGGTCTTAAGTTAACTGCTCTGTATTCTGCTCGTGTTTGAATGACGTAGCGTTTATCATTACTCAGACGTCTCGGATCAGACAAACTATAAGGAACAAAAATTGTCCCTTCGGTATCACGTTTACTAATTTTTGAATTGTTGGATGTCGCTAAGGCTTCATTATTATTAATAAATTTTTCTTCCTTTAACGTTGTTTCACCTGAAGGATAAAACTGCTTTCGGGTTTGTTCATTTATCAAAACACTTTTTATGTCATGAAGTTGTTTGGATTTCTTTTCTGAATTCGCAAATTTATTTGGTTCTGAATCGTTTACTTCAGACGATTTTAAAACCATGTCGTTATCCAGGTCTGTAGTTGTTGCTAATCGTGTATTAGCCGCTGTAAACTCCATTATTGGTAGCAATCTAGCAATTTTAAAAACCACGGTTTTACTGTAGATATAAGTATCATCTTTACCTTCTATAAATAATACAGAAAGCGTATAATTACCAACATCTAAAAAACTTAAAGGCACTTTTACATCCTTTTTATCACCACCAAGTGGCATAACTTGTACACCAGAATCACTAATAATTTCAATTTTTGAAAGAGGAAATTTACTTTTAAGCAACAAGGTATCACCTGAAGTGTTCAAATTATGATCCAAAGTGGCTGCTTTACTATTTATGTTTTTTGTTATAGTAGAATAGATATTACTTTGTGCGAGGGAAACAAAATGGCAACTAGTAACTAAAATCATAAACATCATTTTACTAAATAGTTTCATGACGAATATCTTTAAATTAAACAATCTGTTTTAGGGCTATTAATCAGATATTTAATACTGTAAAAGTAATGAGTTGCAACAAGCACCTCAAATAAATGAATATTTATTCGTTCAGGTTTTATATTTATTAGACAAACAGATTATTGTTGAAGAAATAATCGACAAACAGATAAAATATGGCGCTTGCAGGTTATTAAAATACGGTTCTAACTTATTTAGTTATAGGTTAGTTTGCTCCTTTCAATAGTTGCAAAAGCATCTATTATGTGAATTACAAAAACTATTTTTTTAGCTGATTGAGAAACTACTAAAACATGTTTACCTTTAGATAAATTTTGAAGTGGTAACTTATAATTTTTTGTATTTATATATCTATCTATTTCTCGTTTATAGGCTGTATTAATAGAATAAATATGACTAATTTTGGTAGGACTTTGTAATAGGAGTGTATCCGTAGTTTTATTTAATTCGTGAAATAACGTTTGCGCTTCTAAATTAGTGTTCTTTTCTATTTTGGCTCTATAACTACTTTGGGAAATGGCTAAATGACTATTAAAAAAAACAATTAATAGTAATATCAGGAAAATGTATATTCTCATAAAATCATTGTGTTATATTCATAACTAACACAACAACAGTATATTAATCTCTCGTGATAAATCTAAACAAACGGAGTAAGTTTATTATCATAATATCTATAAACAGCAAGAAACTCGGATGAAAATGGCTTAAGTAGGTGTTTTATATTAAAAACACAAACCAATTCTACTCCTTATGTGCTATAACAGTGGGCTTTTGATATTTTTGAAAAGGCTGCTTTAATAATTCCCCTATTTTACCATTAGCCACTTCATCTGGAAACACATCTACACCATAAACAATTTTATCACGATCTAATTTCATGTAGGTTCCAAAGAGCCTGTCCCAAACAGAAAAAATATTACCATAATTAGAATCTGTATATGGTAGAATATAATGATGGTGAACTTTATGCATATCAGGCGACACAAACACATAACTCATGAATTTATCAAGCTTTCTAGGCATTTTTATATTAGCATGTGTTAATTGTGTAAATATAACGGAAAGCGATTGGTATAAAAACACAATAGCTATAGGTGTTCCCACAATGAGCACACCAAGAATGGTAAAAGTAAACCGAATAACACTCTCTATTGGATGGTGTCTGTTTCCAGTTGTGGTATCTACATAATGATCAGTGTGATGTACCAAATGAACCATCCAAAGCGGTTTAACTTTATGTTCTACAAAATGCGCTAAATAAGCTCCGAAAAAGTCCAATAGTAACACACCTAAAAGTGCATATAAACCTAATGGCATGTCGGGTAACCAATTAATGATTCCGAAATTATTTGCTGCAACCCAATCTGTCGATTTTAGTAATAAAAAAGCTAATCCAAAGTTAATTATGATGGTTGTTAGCGTAAAAAATAAATTTGGCCAAGCGTGCTTCCATTTTTTATAGCTAAATTGAAACAAAGGTAAAGCGCCTTCTAAAAACCAGAAAAACATAATACCACCAACTAATAAAATACTGCGGTGTAAAGTAGGAATGGTTTCAAAGTATGTAATAATAGCCTCCAAATTCTTTTTTGCTTAAATATAGTAAAAGTTCAATTTAAAATTTAATCCGTTTTTTCATTTCTTCAACAATATTATAAGCTGCAGGACAGATTTCAACATTTTTCATAGTAAGATTAGAAATTTGCTGAAACTTCTTTCTATCTGTATGTGGAAATTCGCTACAGGCTTTTGGTCTTACTTCATAAATACTACAATAATTATCGGCACCTAAAAACGTGCATGGCACGGATTGTAACACGTAATCGTTATCTTCATCAATACGCAAAAACTGATCGATAAAGGGTTGTGGTTTCATTTTAAAGTGCTTTGAAATGCGCTCTACATCTTTATTTGTAAATAAAGGCCCTGTTGTTTTACAACAATTTGCACATGCTAAACAATCGGTTTTTTGAAATTCAGCATCATGAAGTTCTTGCATGATGTAATCCAATTGTTTGGGTGGCTTCTTTTTTAGCCTTTTAAAGAAATCTTTATTTTCCTTATGCTTATCTTTGGCAAGTTTTGGAAGGATATTTAACATGTTTTGCATATTGCAAAAGTAACGAAAGTTAGCTTAAACCTTTTCTATTTTAAACCATTTTAAGAGTTGCCTATTATAAAAGTTATGACAAAAGATTTATTCGGGAAGGCGTTATTAGACTACCAATCTGGCAATTACACAGAAGACATAATCACATCTACTAATATTTCTGAAGATGATGAATTACCCATTCCTTATTTATTTAGGCGCTTTAAAGAAATGCCCAAACTAGAACAAAAAGCATTAAAATTAGCAAGAGGAACCATTTTAGATGTTGGTTGTGGTGCAGGAAGTCATACCTTATATTTACAAGAAAAAGGTTTTTCGGTTAAAGCCATTGATATTTCCGAGGGAGCCATTGCTGTTGCTAAAAAACGCGGTGTTAAAAACGCGGTGTTAAAATCACTTTTGGATGAAACCGAAACTTTTGACACCGTTTTATTATTAATGAATGGTACGGGAATTTTCCAAGAGCTATCGGAAGTCAGTAAGTACCTAAAACATTTAAAATCGCTGTTGAAACCTGATGGTCAGATTTTAATAGATTCTTCAGATATAAAATATATGTACGAAGATGATGATGGCGGATTATGGATTGACACCCAAGCGAATTATTATGGCGAATTGGACTACTATTTAAGTTACCAAGGCGAAGATGAAATTCCAATGAAATGGTTGTATTTAGATTTTGAAACGTTAAACCTTGCTTGTCAATCGGTTGGTTTAAAATGTAAAAAGATACTGGAAGGTGAACATTTTGATTATTTGGCGCAATTAGCGTTAAAGTAATTTACTATAGCTTCCAAATCATCACTTCTATAGGTTTTCGCTTCTAATTTACTTACCAAGGTAGGACAATCTTGAAAGTACTCTTTCGCTTTCTTTTTAAACGCTGGTAGACCCATATTGGTAGACCCGATTAAAGGAATTTCTCCTTTAAATTGAAGCAATTGTTGATCAAAAATTCTGTGATGGTTGTTATTTGATGAAGATACCGTTCTTTGCAACAGTCGTAATTTTCCATCAACAAGCAATTCAGCAAAACCAAATTTAGATTCTTTCTCATTTTTAGGAAAAACAACAAATCTAGCAGATCTTTTTCTATCCTCTTTTCTCCCGTTTATTTTTGTTCTGAAATCCAATTTAAAAACAATACTATCAATGTCTTTAGCTTTTAAAGTATGTGTTGGTTTCCCCTTGCCTTCCGAAAGCCGGAACGTTTCGTTACCACCTGAAGTAATAGGAGAAGATTGCATAGACATTCTTCCTTCACCTTTTAAAGATGTACCATCTTTTAAATAAACAACCGCTTCTTCCCAATCCGTATTATATTGAGAAAAACTAAACTGAAAGCACAGGAAAACAATTAGGGTACTAATTTTTTTCATCTTAATAATTTAATCTAACTTATATTTTTTTATAGACTTTTACCACCTATATAAGTTTGCTCAACTTTTGTTTCAGGAACCTTATGAATATCGACACTCATTATATCACGATCAAGAATAATAAAATCGGCAAGTTTTCCAGCTTCAATACTGCCCTTTTCGGTTTCTTCAAAATTAGAGTAAGCAGCCCAAAGAGTCATCCCTTTCAAAGTTTCTTCTCTGCTTAAACCATCTTTCATATTAAAGCCATTATCAGGAAAGCCAGAAACATCTTTCCTAGAAACGGCTGCATAAAAGGTTAAAAACGGACTCACCTGTTCTACTGGAAAATCAGTTCCTAATGCTACTTTTCCACTTATATCTAAAAGTGTTTTATAAGCATATGCCCCTTTTATACGTTCGGCTCCTAACCTGTCTTCCGCCCAATACATATCGCTAGTGGCATGTGTTGGCTGAATGGAAGGAATGATGTTTTCATTTTTAAAATAATCAAAATCGTTGTCTGTAATTATTTGTGCGTGTTCCACGCGCCATCGCTTGTCGGTTTTTCCTTGTAAGGTTTTATTATACGTTGCTAAAACGTATCTATTAGCGGAATCTCCAATAGCATGCGTATTCATTTGGAAATTTGCAGCTTCAATACGGGTGGCTAACTTTTTAAAATCATCCAGACCAATAACCATGGCACCAAAATGATTTTCTTTATCCGAATATGGTGCTTTAAGGGCAGCTCCACGGGAACCTAATGCGCCATCTGCATAGACTTTTACTGATTGCACATTTAACTTATCTGTTTTAATTTTTCCGTTAGGCAAATAATAATCTAAATTTTCTTTCGTGTTAGAAATCATAGCATAAACACGCATTTGCAAATCGCCTGTTTGTTGTAAACTATCAATTAATTCAATGACACCTCTATCTAATCCAGCATCTGAAACGGTGGTTAAACCGAAATCAGCACATATTTTTTGAGCATCTAATAATCCGTTAATTTGAAGTGTTCTGGTTGGTTTTGGAAAAACAGCTTCCACCAAAAGCATTGGGTTATCAATTAAAATACCTGTTAGTTCACCATTTTCAACACTAATTTCGCCTCCTTCAATTTTTGTGTCTTTAGTAATTTTAGCTAAATCTAATGCCGCTTGATTACATAACATAGCATGACCATCAATTCTAGTTAATGCTACAGGAGTTTCAGGAAATAAAGCATCTAATAACTTTTTATTCGGGAAATTTTTGTCATCCCAATCGTTTTGATCCCAACCACGACCAATTATAAAGGGCATTTGCCTTTCGTTTTGATAGTCTAATACACGTTTTATTACCGCGTCCAGACTAGTCGTTCCTGTTAAATCTACTTCTTGCAAATTCATTCCCAATCCATAAAAATGGCAATGGGCATCAATTAAACCTGGCACAATAGTTTTGCCTTGGGCATCTATAATAGTATCTGCAGCGTATTTTTCCTGAAGTATTTTTGAAGAGGCAATTTCTAAAAACTTACCATCTTTTATGGCGAAGGCTTCCGCTTTATCAAAATTACCGTTTACCGTGTAGATGTTTCCGTTAATTACAAGTGTATCAACTGCTATTTTTTCTTTTTCACAAGAAAGTATGGTTGCAAAAATGGCTAGTGTTAAAAGTTTTTTCATAGTAATTTAAATATAAGTTATCAATGCGTTCCGCTTATAAGCTGGCATAGGTACATGACCGTTTTGTAAAAATAGTAAAAGCGTTCAGATTTGAACGCTTTTACTATTTTAAATATGTGCTTATTAATATATTCAGCTAAAAACCTACTGTTTAATAATTTTTGAAGTCTGTACACCAATTGTGGTTTTAATCTTTAAGAAGTAAACACCATTAGCATGATTAACCAAGTTTATTTTTGTGTTATTAGATGATCCTGTTACATAAAAAGCTTGAATTTGTCTACCATGAATATCATAAACGACTACGGATTCTATTGGATTAACACTTTTTAAATGTACAAAATCGCTTGTTGGATTTGGGTAAATCTCGACTGTTGATTGTAATTCTGTTTCTTGAATGGATAGGTTTTCGGCAACCGTTGTTAGTTCGTCATTTGTGATTATTGCCGCATTGTAATCAAAATAAATTTCCGCATCGTTTGAAAATGTGTCGCCAAGCGTTAAACTTTCTAATGTTTTAATTTTGAATAATACATAACCATCATTAGTAGCATCATCGAACGGTAAATTGATGTTTTCAAAAATAAATTCCACCACATTGTCATCTTTAATTCTTGTAACAAACTCATAACTTGAATTTAGTGGAATAAGCGAAGACACATCATATTTATTAGTGTCTATTTCATCCTTAACCACCACATTTATAGCACTAGCTGTTCCTGTGTTTTCAAAACGAATCATGTAATGCACAAACTCGCCAACTTGTTCAGGCGTGATAGTTTCACCTTGCAGACAAGTTTTATCGTTTGGATCAAACGAGTTTACCACGGGTTGATTTAAAATGAATTCATTATCATCAGGTGTTTCATCTCCAGAAACTGGATTGGCGGTTGCAGTAAATATTAAAACATCGTCTACATTTAGAGGAGGTGCTTCAGTTGGAGCATTTAAATTCATGGTAAATTTAATCTCTCTACTCTCAAAAGGTAGTAAGTTTGAAAAATTCCATGATAATTCATTAACAATTTGTGTATCTGCAACAGGATTTGCGGAAATCAAATCCATAACCTCATCTTGAAATGTTAAATTCACTGTTCCCGAAAGTTCTGTATTACCCTTGTTTTTATATATTATTTTATAATCTGTATCAAAACCTGGTCGTGCTTGTTCTAATGCTAAAATGATTATTTCTAAATCATTATGAATACCATTTGGCAGTACACAAAAATCTTGATTATATGGGCTTGAATCTGAAGGGAAATTGACAATTACGCTTGTAGGTGTCGCAGTAAAGTATGTTGGGTTTTCTAAAATTGGTGTTATGGTTTGGCTGCCTGTCTGTACTGGAATAGAATAGTCTCCAGTTGCGTTAGAAATAATAGTTACTGTGCTATTCCCATCTGTCATATTAAATTTTAAATTAGGAAATATTGGGTCGTTAATATTACAGCCATCGGAATCTGTATCTAATTTGCTTTCTCCTTGAATGGTGTAAAACTCGCCTCCAGGTGCAAATGAACAATAGGAATTAACAACACAATTTGTATAGCCATAATTATCAACTTTAGCTAAAATGCTATCAAGTTCAAAATCATCAACACATATATATTCCAAATTAGGGTTATTTATAAAATTAAAACTTAAAGTAGAACCTGTAAACTCGCTTCCATTCTTAAGAAACATTGATTTTAATTGATTATTCTGAAGCTGTAAGAAAGTAATGTTTGAAGATGCACTTAAATTTAATGTTTCTAACTGATTATTTTTTAAATCCAATGCCTGAAGATTTGGCAACATACTAACATCTAATTCTGTAAACTGACTACCATCACCATATATTTCTCTAAGGTTATATAATCCATCTAAATTAATTGTTTCCAATTGAGTATCGCGACACTGTAATTCAATTAAGTTAAATGACCCATTAATATCTAATAGTGTCATTGGATTGAAATTACAATTTAAATAGCTTAAGCTACTTAAGTTACTTGCATCTAAAGTTGTCAAGGAATTACTGAAACAATACAAGGTTTCAAGATTTATTAATCCTGATAAATTTAACGTATTTAAGGGGTTCGCTCCAACATCTAAATTTTCAAGATTCAACAAACCACTTGCATCCAATTCTGTTAATTGATTTGTACTACATTGCAAAATTTCAAGATTTGTTAAACTACTTATATCTAACGTGGTCAATAAATTATTATTAAGAATTAATTCATTAAGATTTGTTAACCCACCTAAATCTATTGCTGTTAATTGACTAAAGCCTACCTGCAAATAAGTTAGGTTGGTTAACCCATTAACATTTATTGAAGTCAATCCATTTTGAAATGAAGTGAGACTAGTTAAATTCGATAAGGTTGTAACATCAAGTGATGTCAAATTAGTATTACTACGAATATATAAAGTTTCTAAATTTGAAAATGCATCAATACCAATTAAAGAAGTGATATTCCCACTAGTTAACCTTAAATGGACCACAGCTTCAGCTTCCGAAACCTGAATTTCACCATCATTATTTGTGTCAGCATCAAAATCAGCCACACCATCATTATCGACATCAACACAGTTTAAATTCACTAAATTATATTTAAAACTAGAATTAGGAATATTAACAATTTGGGCTTGGGCAAACGTAATGACCATAAAAGCCAATAGTAAAAAGTAGATTTTTTTCATTATATATTAGTTAAGAGCAGGCAATATAATATTTATTTTAACAAATTAAATGATTCCAAATATTGATAAAATAAATGCGATTGAATATCAGACGTTAGTAAATAAAAAAAGCGTTCAAATTTGAACGCTTTTATAGTAATTTTAGATGTAATTAATGAGATTGCTACGTCGTTACCTCCTCGCAATGACCTGTTATCTTTTAGAAATCAAACTTATAAGTCGCACCTGCTAAAGCTTGAAAACCTTGAACAGGATAATTCACCCAGCGTTGGTAATTCTGGCCTGCTATGTTATTAGCTTTTGCATATACTGATAATCGGTCGTTGATATGGTAACCAACATGTGCATTGGCATCAAAAAAGCCATCTAATGTTACTTGTTGTGTTGGGTTTAACAATGAAGGAAATAACGGATTATCAATGGTTTGAAAACCTGATAATGCCTCGCGTTCACCTTCATAAAACAGACTCGCACCTGCAAACCATTTATCGCTAATTTGATAGTCCATAAATAACGATGCCTTTAAGTTAGGTAAATTCCAGGCTTCGGCTTCATATTTAGTATCATAAATAAAATAATCGGCAGCCAGACTTAAGGTGAAATTACGATTCACATCCACATTCAATTCGCCTCCAAATGAAAAGGTTGATACATTATCATAAACAACACCAAACGAATTCCCATATTGATAGGTTTCATTTAAATCGAAACCAAAAGGAATTAAATTGTTTCGGAATAAGGCTTTATCATTTTCAGCTATGTAAGCACCTTTTATATTATAACCCATACTATTCGATATTTTTCCTTTCAGTCCAAGAAAAGCGTGATATTGCTGATCTGTTGGCATAATGCCTAATGTTGGTGACACAAATGGGTTGTCCTGCGCAAAGCTATAATAGGTATTCTGAATTAAGCCTCCTTTAATACCACCATACGCAATAACCAACTCATCCACCACACGATAGGAAGCAGAAATATTTGGATACACATAGAATTTGTTGTCTCCAGCTTCGGTATCGTTTAAGTATACCAAGGTTACACCTAGATCTAATGTTAAATCCTCTTGAATTAATTGATACGTTGGTGCTAAACCAATGTTGAAATTTCCGTATTTCAATTCGTTATTCGTTATATAATTTCTATCGAAACTACCTCCAAGATAGTCAATGGTTAATTCTGCATTGATTTCGAAATCGCTAATAGCAATATCGGAACTTATTTTCGCATTGAAATGATTTTCTCCCGACCCGTTATCATCTCCAAAATATCTAAACAATACAGTTCCTTTATCGACATAGGAATCTTCGAAAGCAACATCACCTCCAACATGAACACCATAAAACGTATGTCCAACGTCAAGGCCTTGAGCATCTGCTTCTGTAAAACGCAATTGATCTAATCCATACCAATTATACATTTGGTGCAAACCGCCAAGATTGACATTCCAAGACATATCGCGATTGTTTTGACCGTAAGTTGCTTGCATTTTGGTGTCGTAAAAATTATCATCCACCAGTAAGTCATCAATGCCACCTTGCGACGAATGATGGCTAAAATAACCGCCAACATTTTCTGTTCTACTAATGGCATGATTTAAATATACCTCTCCTAAAATACTCGTATAACTTCCAAATCCTAAAGATGCATAATTATCATACAATTTAGGTGCCTTTTGCTTATCTAAAACAGCTGCTTTACCTTTTGCAGGCGTAAATGTTGACGCTACTGGAATGGAAAAAATATTATACTCAATGTCCTTTTTAGTTGCCGTAACATCGTCATCTAATGATGGTGTTTCTTTCACCTTGAACGCATCGGAAATAGAAGGCGTATACGGTTTAACCACATTAATAACGTTGGTATCTAAAGTATCTTTATCGCGTTCTTGCGCCCAAGAAAAAACGGTTGTTAAAAGGCATAAAGTTGTAACTATTATCTGAATGTGCTTGCGCATAGATTTATTTTTAGATTGCTGAAATTGCTGCTGTTTTGTCATAATTATATCCAATTAGTTTCCTTCTGGATCTTGTTCTTGTACGGATGCGTTTGTTTTTGCTTGCTCAGTTTTAATTTTGGTTAGTTCAATTTGAGCTTCTGTAACCACATCGTCATAATCTTTAAAATTTTCAATAACGCTTTCTAAAATATAGGTAGCTTGAAAGGCATCATTTAAAGCGTAATAATTTCTAGCCATAAGTACCAAACCTTTGGCACTATACTTTTTATAACCTGAAAAATCCTTGGCTAATTTTTGAACCGTAATATTAGACGCTTCATGATCTCCTGCTTTATTTTGAAAATATGCTTTAAAATAATAAGCTTCTGCAGCTGTTTCGCCAGACGCCGTTTTTTCTACTTCGGCATAAGCTGTTTTCGCACGCGTTTCATTGTTTGTTTTCATGGCAGAACGCGCAATGATAACATAAGCATCACTGGTAATTTTATTATCAATTTTTGATTGTTGCAATACCTTTTCAGCATACCCAACAGCTTCATTATATTTATTTAATTGATAATTGGCTTTCATTAAATTGGATTGCGCATAAACGACATTCTGAGGAAAACGGGCTTCACTTTCCAAGCGTTTTAGTACTGGAATAGCCGACAACCAATCTTTTGCATCTAAATAAATTTGTGATAATCTTGATAAAGCTTCTTCAGTAAACTCACTTGGTGTAGCACTAATAACCGCCTGGTAATGTGGCGCTGCATTTTCTTTTAAATCCTTCTTAAAGTACAACTGGGCTACATAAAAATGCGCTTTCAAGTTATGAAGCCCATTTGGAAACTGATTTAAATAGCCATTAAATTGCTTAATGGCATCGTCTGTTTTATTATCTAAATATTTCTTCTCGGCAGACTCATAAGTAGCATTATCTAAATCGGCATCAGAAACAGATACATAATCTAGCGTTTGAACCCATGATGCATAGTCATTAACGCGACCTAAATCTATATAAATTAACCTGACAGTTGAAACCGCTTGATTGGCTTCCGCTGTATTTGGATAATTAGTTGCTACGGTTTTAAATTTATCGAGTGCTTCGTTATTTCTACTGGCATTATAATGCACCAAACCTTGACGCAATAAGGCTTTAGGAACGAAGGTACTTCTCGGGTTTTCATTTGCTAAACGATCGTACATTTTCATGGCTTCTACCGTTTCATTTGCTTTTATGTAAGAATTTCCCAGTTCGTACATGGCATCATCACGAAGTGTTGAATTTGGATATTTCTGAATAAATTCTTTTAAACCACTTATTTTCTGTGAAGATTTACCTTCGTAACCTTCACTTAATGTTTTTTGAAAAAATGCATAATCAGCATCCACCTTGTTTATTTTTACAGCTTTTTCATAAGCAGCAATAGCAGCACTGTAATTACTGGATACAAAATGCGCATCACCCAAACGCAAATACGCATCGTTTAAGTGTACAGGGTCTAAATCTGCTCTTTGAAGAAATTTGTTAAAATATTCACTCGATTTCGTGTAATTTTTTTGTTTAAAATACGTGTAAGCTAGGTTATAATCACTGTTTTTATATTCTGGTGTTACTTGAGCGGTATTGGATTGTTGAAACTGTTTGAAACCTATTAATGCTTCATCATAATTTGTTAGATTATAATCGCTTTCGGCTTTCCAAAAGGTTGCACGCGTTGTGTAAGTTTCGTTAATGGCTTCTTTAATGGATTTATTAAAAAGTGCTTTTGCTTCCTGATAATTGCCTTCATTGTACAATTCTAATCCACGATAAAAGGTTACTTTCTGATAGGCTTCCTTACTAGCAAAACTGCGTTTTCCTTCTAATATTTTTAAGGCTTCTTGATAATTTTTAGAGGTGATATAAGAGTCAATTAATAGAATTTCTATTTCCTCTTTATAGGTTGAGTTTGGATAGGTTTCCAAATAGGTTGTTAACACCTGCGGAACCGATTGATACGGGTTACCTATTTCGTAACTAATTTTAGCATAGTTTAACCAAGCATCTTCTTGAATCTTTAAATCGAAATCCATTTGTGATGCATTTCGGAACGCATTTAAAGCCTCTTGTTTTTTATTTAATTTGATATAGCTTTCTCCTAGATGGTAATAGGCATTTTGCGCCACACTATTATTACCGTCAATAATTTTATTGAATTCTGAAATAGCTTTTTCAAAATCGCCTTGTTTGTAATACGCATAACCTAATTGATAGTAATCCGTATTATTCCATTTGCCATTTTTACCTTGGTATTCGGATAAATAAGGAAGGGCTTCCGCATATTTTTGCTGGTTGAAATAGCTTTCACCTATAATTTTATTGAGCTCTGAAATTTCAACTCGGTTGCTTTTTGGCAATTGGGCTTTGGCAAGTTTAATAGCTTCGTCAAAATTCCCTAATTTAAAATTTAAATCTGCTTGATAATAAGACAGTTTTTCTTTGTATTTTTCTTGATCGCTAACTTGATCAAAGTAGGTATTTGCTTCCTGATAATCATCACTTTCGTAAGCCATAAACCCAATGTAATATTTAGCTTGAGAGCCATATTCTTTGGAGTTTTCAATACGCGACAAATAGTTTCTAGCCGTTTTATAGTCCTTGGTTGCAAAGGCTACATAGCCCATATTGAAACTAAACTTATCACGTTCGCTTCTAGACAAACTATTTTCATCTACACGATCATACCATTTTTTGGCATACGCATATTTTCCATTAGTAAAGTAATAGTCGGCTACATCTAAAAAAGCCGAATTTCGCTTGGTGCTTGTTGGATGATTTTCAACAAAATCTTCAATAAGTTTATCGGCATTTTGTTGGTTTAAACGAACAGCACAATTAGCCACGTAATAATCGCAATCAGCAATAATTTCATCATTGTCTGCTGTTTTTTTTAACTCCTTAAATAAGGATTGTGCTGCTTGATATTGACTATTGTTATATAAAGTCAGTGCTTTTTGATAATCCACTAAATGATTGGTGTAAGCCTCGGATTGCTGGGCATGACTTTTTAGAAGAATTCCTAATAAGAATATGAGTAAAAGAACCGTTTTTTTCAACATGAAACCGTTTTTAGATTTAAAATCAAAGATAATTTAATATGTATTTTATAACGTTAGAAATATGTTATAATTATAAACAGACATATAAAAATATGACTTGTTAGGCAGAAAACCGCAAAGATTACAACTTGAATACCAAAAGCCGAAATTTATGCAACAAATTATCCAACTGCTTTCCCATTTTACCAATAATTACGTACTTTGTCAGGCGTAATAAAACAATACAAATAATTTATTTAAATTCATGCAGCACGTACTTCATCTTAAGGATGCCTCTATATTTCAAGGCGATAGTTTAGTTTTATCTGATGTTAATGTGGAAATTAACAAAGGTGATTTTGTGTATTTAATTGGTAAAACGGGATCTGGCAAAAGTAGTTTTATGAAAACGCTGTATGGTGATTTACAGCTTACTAAAGGTGAAGGCAGTATTGTAGATTTCGATTTACGCAATTTAAAAGAAAAAGACATTCCTTTTTTAAGACGAAAACTAGGTGTCGTTTTTCAAGACTTTAAATTATTAACCGACAGAACGGTAAACGAGAATTTACTATTTGTTTTAAAAGCAACTGGCTGGAAAGACAAAAAGGAAATGAATACACGTGTAGAGGAGGTTTTAGATAAGGTTGACATGAAAACAAAAGGGTTTAAATTCCCTCATGAATTATCCGGTGGCGAACAGCAACGTGTGGCTATTGCACGCGCGCTATTAAACAATCCGGAACTTATTTTAGCTGATGAACCTACTGGGAATTTAGATCCCCAAACTAGTGTGGAAGTCATGGAAGTACTACGTGATATTAATAAAAATGGTAATACCATTTTAATGGCAACTCACGATTATGCGTTACTATTGAAATACCCGAGTAAAACCCTAAAATGTGACGACAATCAGATTTTTGAGGTGGTGCAACGCAAAGCCTAATTTACATTTAAAGCCTTTCTTTAATAATTGACAGCGTTACAAATAAGCTTATATTTTATTTTAAGACAATTTTAAAATGTACAAAGTCCGTTTTACCTATAATTTAAAGCTTAAAAACCGCCATTAATACTGTAGATTTGAACGACTGACCAAAGTTATATATGCTTTCAATTTTAATTCCAACATACAATTATAACATTACCGCTCTTGTTGAAGAAATTCACAAGCAAATAACCCCTTTAAATGTTCCATTTGAAATTCGGTGTTATGATGATGGTTCTACGAATAAGTTTATAATAAACGTGAATAAAAGCATCAATACATTAGCATTCACGTCTTATCATGTACAAACTAAAAACATGGGAAGAAGCGCCATTAGAAACCTATTAGCTACAGACGCCAAATTTGATTGGTTGTTGTTTCTAGATGCCGATGTATTTCCTAAAAACAGAGACTTTATTACAACTTATTTAGATGCCATTAAGCCTGAATCGGAAGTTATTTATGGTGGCATTTTATACACTAAAGAAAAGCCAAATCAAAGTCATTTATTACGCTGGGTATATGGTCATAAACGAGAAGCTTTACCTACAAAATACAGACAAGAAAACTGCTACGTGACGTTTTTAACCTTAAATTTTCTGATTAAAAAAGCGGTCTTTTCAAATGTATCTTTCAATGAAAATATTCCTAATTTAAGACATGAGGACACCCTTTTTTCTTATAATTTAAAAATGAAAAACATTCTAGTAGAACACATTGAAAATCCAACTTATCATTTGGGTTTAGAAGAAAGTGACCATTTTTTTAAAAAATCATTAGAATCAGTTGATGCTTTACATTTGTTTTTAAAACAAGAACTTATTCCAAAAGATTACACGAAAATTACACGCGTATTTTTTAAACTAAAAAAATTGGGACTTCATTATTTATTAGCTTTGGTTTATAAGATATTCAAAGGTTTTTTTAGAAAAAACTTACTTTCTGAAAAACCGTCACTTTTCATTTTCGATTTATGTAGATTAAGCTACCTTTGTAATCTATACACCAAATAAATGCCTGTGTTTTCTATTATTATTCCGTTATACAATAAGGAGAATTTTATTGTTAAAACCGTAGAAAGTGCGTTAAACCAAACCTTTACCGATTTTGAAATTATTATCGTTAACGATGGCTCTACGGATAGCAGTTTAGAAAAGTTAACGCGTTTTACAGATTCTAGAATTAATATTTATACTATTAATAACAAAGGAGTGTCTCATGCTCGAAATTATGGTATAGCTAAAGCATCGGCTAAATTTATTGCTTTTTTGGATGCAGATGATTTGTGGTTACCAAACCATTTAAAATCCTTAAAACAGCTTATTGACACCTTTCCAAATTGTGGCTTATATGCGAATGCTTATATTAAGAAAAAAGGTGATATTACTTTAGAACCCTACTATATAAACATCCCGAAAAATTGGAAAGGAATTGTTGAAGATTATTTTAAATCCAGTTTAAGTAGCAGTATAGCTTGGACATCTGCTGTAGCTGCCCCAAAAGACCTCCTAATTACTTTAGGCTGTTTTGATGAAAACATTACACTTGGCGCTGGTGAAGATACCGATTTATGGATTCGAATTGCCTTAAATCATCCCGTAGCATTTAATAATAACATTACTGCCATTTACAATTTACATGCTGAAAACAGAATTTCTAACTCTAATACCAATTTACGGCGTTTTTTAAATTTAGATGACTATGAGGAAGCTGCAAAACACAATACATCTTTAAAAAAGTATTTAGATTTTAACCGCTTTTCAATAGCCATTCAATATAAGTTAGCTGGAAATAAAATACAACAGGCTCATTATTTAGAACAGCTAGATCAGCGAAATTTAAATAGAAAGCAGCGTTTTATTTTAGGTTGTAATAAAAGAATGCTTGTATTATTACTAAACATTCAAAATGCATTACGCCAGTTTCATATAGACTTAAGTCCGTTTAAATAATTTAAAATCTTCAAAATCACGAATATAATCACCTTCATCATACGCTTCGGATGCTAACACTAAACAGACCGAACCTGAAGAAAAGTTATCAATTTCTCGCCAAATACCTGGAACAATGAGTAAGCCTTTATCTGGTTTATTTAAGGTAATTTTGCGTTCATTTTCACCATCTTTTAAATGCACTTCAAAACTACCACTTAAAGCAATAAGCATTTGGTATAGCTTTTTATGTGCATGACCACCTCTGTAGGAATCGCTTGGCACATCATATAAGTAGTAAACCCTTTGTATACCGAATGGAGCACAATCTTTTTCAATTACTGCCAATTTCCCTCGTGTATCACTAACTGTTGGAATTTGAACAGTTAAAACGTCATTAATAGTTGTTTTCATTTAAATTTTCAATTAATTTTCTCCAATTACTACTAATATTTTCTAACGAAAATTTTTCTACACTTTTTTTGGCATTAAATTTACAGTGTTGATAAAGTGGTTCATCAAATATAAAACTATTCATGGCTTCTGCCAGCGCATTTATATTATAATTTTCAACTAACAATCCGTTATGTTTATGGCTAATAATTTCATTGGGACCCGATTGGCAATCAACAGAAATAACTGGTGATTCTAAATATAGGGATTCCGGTAACACCAACGGAAAGCCTTCATAGCGACTGCTTAAAACCGTAAATTTTGCACGTTTTGCATACACATACGGATTATCGGTTTGCGGTTTAAAAACGACATCTTTTTCTAATTTAAGGGTTTGTACAAAGTCGGTCAACATGGCTTTATCAGAACCACTTCCTAAAATTAAAAGTTTATAATTGTGTTTTATTAAAGCAGAATTTTTGTAAGCCTTTATAAGCAATTTTAGGTTTTTAGAAAGGTCATCTAATCGTCCATAAAACAAGATGAAATCATTTTTTAAAAACGGATCACTTTGAGACTCCGACGCACGTTTTACTATGGTTTCAAAGTCAAAAGCATTATAAATTGTTTCAATGTGCTTTAAGTTATATTTCTTTTTAAAATGAGTTGTTATACCTTCAGAAACACCAACCATAACCTCATTTTTATACAAATATTCACTTAACCAGTCTTGTTTTGGAAACATGATATTCTTTTCAAATGAATGAATTACATATACCGTTGGCGTTTTATAAATGAATTTTGAAATAATTAACTCTCGGTAGGATTGTACCCGTGAACGATGATCTATAATAACATCAAAATTTTGTGATTTTAAATAACTTCTAAATTTAAATAGTCTAGAAACTCGGTTGAAAAGCGAATGTTTTTCAGATTTGTAAAGCCCTAGATTAAATAAGGTTCCAGAATAAGCATAAAATATGTCCGGAAAAATGGTAACAATATGCACATCGTAACCTAACCTATATAGCAATTTAGACTGCAAAGCTGCTGCATGTTGTGCACCACCTTTTCCAAGGGATGATACTACCAAACAAATCTTTTTATTGTTACTTTGCAAGAATTAGTTTTTAGAAATCAAATATAGTAAATGAAAATCTTATTATTAGGAGAATACAACTCATCACATTATACTTTAAAAGAAGGCTTGGAAAAACTGGGACATGATGTATTGGTAGTAGGACATGGTGATGGTTTTAAAAAAAGAAAAGTTGATATAAAGTACACATTAAAATATACTGAAGGCTTTTCTGGTAAGCTTAAATCTGTATTATACAGATTATTTGGTTTCGATATAACATCCATGGATGTTAAAAAACAATTTGAATCTTTTAAAGACCGATTAACAGGTTTTGATGTTGTTCAATTAATTAACGAAACAGCTTTTAACACCACGCCTGAAACAGAAAAAACCCTATTAGAGTTTATATTTAAAAATAATAAAAAGGTTTTTTTATTGTCTTGCGGAACCGATTACGTAAGCGTAAAATATGCCTTTGATAAAAAATTTAAATATTCCATATTAACACCATATTTTGAAAAAAAAGGTTCTAAAAAAGATTTTTGGCATGCACTAATGTACTTAACAAAACCCTATGTGGACTTACATACATATGTGTACAATAATATACAAGGTGTTTTAGCTAGCGATTTAGACTACCACATACCACTACTAAAAAACGAAAAGTATTTAGGGATGATGCCAAACCCAATAAATTTAGAAAAACTAAATTTTATTGATTTAAAAGTGACTGATAAAATTGTTATTTTTCATGGAATCAACGAAAAAAATTATTACAAAAAAGGTAATGATATTTTTGAAGCTGCTTTGGAAATTTTAAAGAAAAAACACCCTAATAAAATTGAAATTATAACCGTAAAGAGCTTGCCCTATGATGCGTATATTAAAGCTTTTGATGCAGCACATATTTTATTAGACCAAGTATTTGCTTATGACCAAGGATTTAATGCTTTAGAAGCCATGGCTAAAGGAAAAGTTGTATTTACTGGAGCAGAACAAGAATGGCTTGATTATTATAATATTGAAAAAGATACCGTTGCTATTAATGCGGAACCTGATGCTGAAAAAATTGCTAAAAAACTAGAGTGGCTCATTTTAAATCCAAAAATAATTACTAAAATTTCCAAAAACGCCAGAGCTTTTATTGAAAAAGAACACCATTATGTTGCTGTTGCAAAACTGTATTTAGAAAAGTGGGAGTCTAAACCCTAGGAAATCGTAACTCTAAAGAAACTCTTGTTATATTTTTATTATTATTAACGGCTGCACCATGAATTAAAAAAGGCGTAAATATTATAGCCTCTCCCTCTTTGGGGTTTGGACGAATCATGTTAATACTCCCTTTTTTCGTTTCTAAAATACATGGCACATAATAAGTATTGCCATTAATTTCGGCGCCCTTACTTTCGGTCCGTAAAATATTATTTTCTGAAATCAGATGGCTCCCGGGAAAAACAGGTAAAGATGAATTTTCATTACAACCTTCAATTGGAATCCACACGTTAATAATATCTTCCCAATAACTTAAATACCCATCTCTATGAGGTGGATTTATATCTAAAGAATTTGGCCTGCTAATTCTGATTTGGATATGCGATTTTTGGAGTTCTTCAATCCAAGATGTTAGTCTATAACCTAAAATAGAACCAAATCGCTCTGCCAAAGCATCAATATTAAAATCGAAATCGTGATTTTCTAAATTTCTAGTGATATTAATAACTTGATTATGAAGTTGGTCTGTATTTACAATTTCATGGTATTTGGCCAGCGTAAAATCTGCTTCATTAAAAGGTATGTTGTTAGCCTTAATAGCTTTAGTTATATTTTGCCTTATGGACTCTTTTAGCCTATAAAATTCGTCATTAATAAAGGCCTTTACAATGCTATAACCTTCCTTCTCCCATGGCATTTTAGATAAAACACTATTTGCTTTGTTGTAAAGTAATTCTTCTTGTCCCCAGAAAAATTGGCCCTTAACATTAAACTCATAAGGTTTTTCATCAATATAAATCCGACAAGTTTTTACATCCATTTTTAAGAGTTTAATTCATTATCATCTTCAGAAATCACGCCAAATAAAGATGAACTAAAAATAAGTAATATAAGTCCATAATATAAAACATAGGATGCAAAATGAGCAATATTGGCGCCTTTTACACCATATATATCTATAAAATAAATACTTGTAAGATATAGAATAGCAACAGAAAAAGCCTCGGTAATAATATAATGCCAAAACATTTTTTTAGCTAAAAACTGATAGGCAATAACTATGGAGAGTACTTTTACAAAATCGCCCAATAATTGCCACAAAAACAAATCGGCTACAGGCTCAAACTCTTCCGAAAACACCACTAATACAATTATATGCCGTAATAAATAAATAGCAATTAATCCAGCTGCAAATATTGGAATAATAGATTTATAGAAATTAAAAACTTCAGCACGAAACTCTTTTTTATTATCGATTTCTGAAAATCGAGGCAAAATATATAGTGTTAGCAAAGAAGACACAAACATTAAGTAGTATCTAGAAACACGATTCATAGCTTCCCAAAAACCAGCTTCTTTGAGCCCAACCGTATCAGTAATATAATTTCGTATGGCAATTGCTACAATGGGCAACAAAAAAGCAGAAAAAATAGCCATTATCGAGTAAGAGCTCAATTTTTTAATATACTCTAAACTAATACGTTTTACTTGAACCAAAGGTGCCAAACTACGTCTATTAGCAATACCTACCAGTGTAATAAAAAACAGTAGAGATTCTGAAATTACTACTGAAATTAAAGCACCATCTATACGTTCTTTATAAATTAATAAAATGGTTATGGACAAGCCAAAAATCTGGCCTATAATATTAATAATAATCAGGATTTTATATTTGGAAAACCCATTCAGAATTCCAAAAATGAACATATTCAAGGCATAAAACGGTAATGCAATAGCCATGATTCGAATAACGTATGCATAATCATTATAATAAGAAAACACATAATCATTTAAAGCTTCAGCATTAAAATAACAGAAAAATGAAACAAGAATAGTGGCTATAAAACCCAAATAGAAAACAGTGGAAATTGTTTTACTTAACTCTAAAGTGTTTTCCTTAAATTCGGCAACATATTTCACAATTCCATTATAAAGCCCAAGTATTGAAACGGCCTGAATTGAACTTAAAAAATTACGCAGATTCCCTATTAAAGCCATCCCTTCTGCTCCAACAAATAAAGCAATAGCTTTAGATGTTAAAAATCCAGAAATGATTTTTACAATCATAGAAACCGAGTTTAAAGATGCTACTTTAAACAAGACGTTACTGTTAATATAGTTTAGTAGGCGTTTCAATTAATAGGCATTTAATAGGTTTATAATGGTAGAAACATCTGTCATTGAAAGTATGGGACTTATAGGAATACTCACCACATTTTTGTGCATGGTTTCTGCAATTGGCAGTTTCAAATGGGCATAATCATGTAACGCTATTTGCCGATGCGGAGCAATAGGGTAATGAATTAATGTTTCAACACCATGAGATTCTAAATAGGTAATAAATCTAGTTCTATCGTCAACTGTTACGACAAACAAATGAAACACATGATTTTCAGAACCATCATAAAATGGCAATCTAATTTTAGGGTTTTTAACTCCTTTCAAATACTGATTTGCTATACGGCGACGTTGATTATTATCAGCATCTAAATCTGGTAATTTAATAGATAGAAAAGCTGCTTGCAATGCGTCTAAACGCTTATTATAACCAAGACGCGAATTTACATATTTTTTTTCTGAACCATAATTCCGCAATTCCAAAATAATTTTTGCTAATGGGTTATTATTTGTAGTTACAGCTCCTGCATCACCTAAAGCTCCTAAATTTTTACCTGGATAGAAGCTGAAAGCCGCTGCATCCGAAAGGTTACCTGCTCTTTTTCCAAAAACGTCTTTTGCGCCATGGGCTTGGGCAGCATCTTCAATAACGAGTAGTTTATTATCCTTGGCAATTTGATTGATAGCTGTCATGTTTGCCAACTGACCGTATAGATGAACAGCTAGAATAGCTTTTGTTTTTGGCGAAATATATTTCTTTATTTTATCCGGATCTAAATTAAAAGTCGCGAAATCTGGCTCAACAAATACGGGTTTTAAATCTGCTTGAACAACTGCTAAAATACTTGCTATAAATGTGTTTGAAGGTACTATTACCTCATCACCTGGAGACAACTCCCCTAATACTATATAAGCCTTAAAAATTAGTATTAAAGCATCTAGACCATTACTTACCCCTAAAGCATGTTTGGTTCCACAAAAACTTGCAAAATTCTGTTCAAAAGTTTGCACTTCAGGACCTAAAATATAATTAGCACTTTTTAAAAACTGTTGAAACTTTTCTTGGAACGCAACTTCATAACGTGCATTAATGGCTGGAAGATCTAAAAATTTAATCATAGCATTACGTTGTTTAATTTTTTAAGATTCGCTATTGAAACTGTGTAAAAATCTTGTGTTATACTACGTGCTCCAAAACCTTCTTTCCAATATAATAATCCAGAATTAACCTGTTTACCTTGATTTTCATTAGAAATACCAAAGTCGAAAAAAGGTGTTTCCTTAAATATATTTTTTAAAAGGTAGTCATGTAAAAAATCCAAACTTCCTAACTTATTTTTATCTGAATTTGCCGATATATATTGCGAATGTGCTACACGATTTGTAATAAAAACAGTTGTTCCTGCCACCAATTCAGTTTCTTGATACACATTAAATTGTTTAATATTATTAGGAAATCGTTGGTGTAATAATTTTATTTCCTGCAGAGAATGAACGGGTTTAGTTTGGTGCTTTTCCTTTAGGTTTGGAATAAGGATGGTATTCCAAAAACTATCAAAAAAATTATCATTCTTAACAATCAATTTGTTTTTAACAGCCCGTTTTACACCATCTTTTCTATCCTTTGAAAAAGCTATTTCTTCGGCAGGTTTTACAACAGACAACACATCTCGTCTTGTTAGTTTAGCATCTAACAAAAACATCAGGTAGTCTAATTCATCATTGGGAGCACTTGCGTAAATTTCAGGCAACTGTTTAATTTGCAAAAAATCAAACCCTTCCGATTTGTAGAATTGTAAAAGGTGTTTAAAAATTTCTAAAACTGTTTGGAACTTTAACTTTAAGCCATAAACTAAACCACCATAGGTTAGTCCTTGATGACTAAAAATGGTATTTTCTGTTTTATTAGCAGGAAAAAGGGCAATTGGTTTACTATTTTTAAATACAATAACAGACGCATCTTGAAAGCGATCTTGATGGTAATCCATAAAATCCCTATGAAACAAAAATGTAGCATTTTTAGCTGTATGAACCAATTTATTCCAATGAGAATAATAAGATGGTTCATAAAACTTTACAACATAGTTTGAATTATTTATAGTATAATCTGTCAAAATTTAAATTTATTTACAAGGGGTTTTAAAAACCACCAATCTCTATCTTTAAAATACAATAGAACGCTTATGATGATTAAAAATTCAAATGGAAAACTAAATCTATTATTAGTACCATAGGTTAAAAGCGCCTGAAGTATTGATGCTATAAATATAACAGACATTATGATAAAACCGATATCTATCGTTCTCTTTTTAATAGCTTTAATAATTATAACAGGAACTAGAAGTAAAAATACAAATCGGAATAAATATAAAATGGGTTCTTGTACATACCAAATACCACGAAAAAATTTATTAGCATATTTAAAATTGAAGTCGTTATAATTCCAATAAAGTGTGGGTTTCCAGAAATCACGCCACGAATAGAAAACCACTTGATGCAAATATTCTAAAGGGTTATTGGCTATGGTTACTTTGGCGTATTCGGTTAAAGCTTTAGATAATTCTGAAAACTCCAAACCATATTTATTGTAAGCACCATCATCATAAGCATACCAAATAGACATGGCAATATCCTTATTTTCTTTGATAGCTTTGTTACGATAAGCCACGTAAGGCTCTGAAAGCCATTTAAACTTATCGGGAGACTTTTCTGCAAATCGCACGCAATTTTGAGAAATATAAACACCCATTAGTGTAGTGGATGAAAAATAACCATGATGTTTTTCAATTACTGATGACCATCCTAAATAAGCTAAAACAGGAAATACTAGCATAATAAATCGGGAAGCTAATAATTTTATATTTTTAGGTGCCTTCAAAAACCAAAAACCATATAGTAGAAAAGGGATATACAAATAGAATGGTTTGGTAAGTACCAAATACCCAAATAACAAACCAAGTATAACGTGCATAACAAACGTTTGTTTGTTTAATGTTATTAAGTAAAAAACTAATGTTATTAATAAGAGAATAAAAGACTCCATTAAAATAGCGGTCTCAAAAAAGTATATATGAATGAATGTTTGTAGAAACAGTGTGATATATAAACTTTGCTTTTTAGAAAATCTTAAATTTTGTAATAGTAAATACCACAGTATTGCTGTAATAACGCCTAATAGAAATTGATAAAAAACCGTTACATACAAATTACCAAAGGATAGTGCTATAATTAAAGCGTAACCTGGTGTTCGTGCACCATCATAACCAGAATAGCTTAAAGCGGCAATGTGTTCGGCTAAATCAATATAACCAGAGCTATCTGGATAAATTGTTACATGGGTGTAAAAAACAAAAAACAGCAACAAACGTATCAATATGCCAAAGCTACTAATATATAGTATATTTTTATCTTTTATCATAACAGGTAAATGGTATTAAACTTAAAGAATGAGTAATTTAAAATTACCAGTTGGTAGTAATTTGTTTGTCGGTAAAATAAATAACCTTTCTGCTGGCTGTTTGTTTATTTAAAATATTTAATTGAAGAGACCCTAAAACAAAAACACCTATACTTATTAATAGGGAATTAAACAGTGTGGCCATTAAAGTACTACTCCAGCCTGGCACAGCAACGTTTGTTACATATTTCTTGTAAAGAATAAAACCCGTTAAAATAATAATGCCCAAAATTAAAAACATACACAATTTTATAAAGATAAAAAGTAGGCTTTGTGCATTTTCAACAAAAGAGTTTACTGCATGATAAAATAAGTTTTTAAATCCCATTTTGGATTCGCCCGAAATTCGGTGACTACGATCCCAAGTGACTTTGGTTTTAAAACATTTCTGATTATCTAGAAATGCTGCTAAATGTACAAAGGAATTTTCGGTAGCAGTAGTAACCAATTTGGGGCTCAACATACAAAAATTACCAAAATTTAATCGCTTACCGATAACCACCTTAAATAAATTTTGGTATAACCTATAAAAGAATTTAAAACGCCAGTTTTCATTCCGTTTTCCACGGATTACTTGCACCAAATCTTTATCTGTATGTTTCAATATTTCTTGTATGGCTCCAGGATCATCTTCACCATCGGCATCCATGATAATCACATTATCAAATTTTTTAGTTTCTACAAATAATAAGCCTTGCTGAATAGCTTTTTGGTGTCCCACATTAAAATTCAAGGCTAATAACACAGCATTTATAGAGGGTGAATTAATTTTCAAACTTTCAATTCTGGTTTTTGTGTCATCTAAGGAGCCATCATCAATATAGATTAATTCAAATAAAAAAGGTAGTTTTTCTAATTCTGAAACCAAGTGATTCGTTAGAATCTCAATTCCTGAATTTTCATTAAAACAAGGCAACAGAATGGCTATTTTTTTCATACACTCTTATAATTCAAAAATATAGTTTCTTTATTTAACAGTTTTTTTTACAAACAAATTCATCGGCTCTTTAATATACTCATTGATACCAAAAAGTGCATCTTTCGTAAATAGGAATATACGTTTTATTAGCTTGAAGTTGTTTCAAATAAATTTGGCTTAATTTATCTAGTCTGAAAATACAAGCACTAAAATACTTATTATTTTAAAACATTTGGTTGTTGTAAAAATATTATTAGTTTATATTTCAAACTTAATTATTAATAGTTTGTAAATGCCAAGAAAATGGAGCATAATTTATAAAAGAAGTGTTGAAATTATTATATATATAATGGTTCTTGCCATTTGTATTTTCCATGATGCTATATATTCTCCTGATACTCCCAGCTATATAAATGCAAATATCTTTAGATCTCCTGGCTATCCCATTTTTGTACGTATTATTAAGGTTATTTCGCAAGATTATTTTAATTTTTTTATAGTTTTAATTCAAACATCATTAGGTCTTTTTGCTGTTTATACTTTTTCATCAATAGTTCAAAGAACATTTCGATTGAATTTTTTATTGAGAATATTTTTAATACTCCTTTTAATTTTTCCTTTTTTAGCTCCTCTTCAAGTGGCAAATAATATAAGTTCTGAAGGATTAAGCTATCCTTTATATTTATTTTTTCTATCACTTTCTCTAAACTTTTTGTTCCTAAAAAAAAACACACATTTCTTTTACTTAATAATTTGCTCCATACTACTTGCTTTAACCAGAGGACAGTTTTTAATTCTTCCTGTTGTTCTAGCTATTGTTTATTTTTTAAAAAATAAGGCAATTATTTTTAATCGAGCTTATTTTATAAAATTCATCATATTATTAGTAGTTCCTTTAGGCTCAATACTATTAGATAAATCATATCACAAAATAAAAGACGGCTTATTTATCTCCACTCCATTTACATATATAAACGCTACTGCATCCGCATTGTATATTAGCACACCCGAAGATGCTAACAGCTTTGAAAACAAGGATACCAAAATCATTTTTAAGGATTGTTATGCATTTATATCCAAAAACAAATGGCTCTTATCTAGTGAAGATAGAATTAACAATGTCGAAGATTATGAGCACTTTCATAAAAATCTAGGTAAGATTTGCAATTTAACGCTACATGAGCGTGGTACTACATATTATTTAAACCAAAACAAAACAATTGTAGAAGCACGATATTTGGTAGAAAAAACAGCAAAAAATATGTTTTTCACATTGGTGACAAATAATTTTAAAGAATGGATTCGTTTGTTTTATAGTAATTTAATCCATGGGTTTAAACATCATTTGGTACTTTTCTTCATTCTATCAATAACTATTTTAAGTGCTGTTTACACGTTTAAATCGGCTAACAAATACGTTTATATTTTATTGTTTTTATCTGCCTTAATACTATCTAACGCACTAGTAGTTGCCTTTGCTAGCCATTCTATCATGAGGTATTTGTTTTATAATTATTCACTGTTTTTTTTAATCCTCGTATCAATTTTTAAATTTATAAAAGATGTCAGAAAAAATTGAATTATCTATTGTTATGCCCTGCTTAAATGAGGCAGAAACTTTAGAGATTTGCATTAGAAAAGCTCAAAATTTTTTAAAACAAAATCAAGTTCATGGTGAAATTATAATTGCGGACAATGGTAGTACTGATGGTTCGCAAAAAATTGCGAACTCTCATAATGCCAAAATAATTTCAATATCAGAAAAGGGTTACGGAAGCGCCTTACGTGGCGGTATAGAATCTGCATCGGGAAAGTATATTATTATGGCAGATGCAGATGATAGTTATGATTTTGAATCACTTCAACCATTTTTATCAGCCTTAAGGTCAGGATCAGATTTTGTCATTGGCAATCGTTTTAAAGGAGGTATAGACAAAAACGCCATGCCTTTTTTACATAAATATCTGGGAAATCCTGTTTTATCATTTTTAGGTCGCTTATTTTTTAAAATAAAAATAGGTGATTTTCATTGTGGCTTACGCGGATTTTCTAAAGAGGCATACTTAAAAATGAATTTAAAAACTACGGGTATGGAATTTGCTTCAGAAATGATTGTTAAAGCCAAACTTAATAATCTCTCCATTATTGAAGTTCCAACAAAACTACATAAAGATGGCAGAAGCAGACCACCACATTTAAACACATGGCGCGACGGCTGGAGACACCTTCGCTTTTTATTATTATACAGTCCAACTTGGCTATTTTTAATTCCTGGAATAATTTTAATGGTTATAGGTTTTTCAGTTTCAACATTATTAATTATTGAACCCTTAACCATTGAGTATATCATGCTTGATATACACACCTTATTGTATACATCCAGTATGATTCTTATTGGATTTCAATTTATTGTATTTTATGCATTAACTAAAATATACGCTGTTGAAAATGGCTTACTACCCAAAAGTAGCCGGTACCACAAACTGTTTAAGTATATAAATTTAGAATTAGGTTTACTTGTTGGTGGGTTGTTATTGATCTTTGGACTACTATTAAGTTTCTATGGTTTCTCCATATGGAAAGACTCGCATTTTGGCAACTTAAATCCATCACATACATTTCGAATAATAATACCAGCTGTTTTTACAATATTATTTGGTATGCAAATTATTTTTTTTAGCTTATTTTTTAGTATTCTGGGCTTAAAAAACAATCAGGATGACTAAAGTCTTATACCGCTCTTTTTTTAGGTAAATAAATGACTATTTTTTATTTATAGGTGTTCACTAATTATTTGAAATAAAAAAAAGAGGAACCTTTTTACAGACTCCTCTTAATTTAGATTATTTATTAACTAAATTTTATTAGAAATTTTTGTTACGCTTTCTTTCAACTTCTGTTAAGAAAATTTTACGCAAACGAATGTGGTTTGGAGTTACCTCAACATATTCATCTTTTTGAATGTATTCTAAAGCTTCTTCTAAAGAGAATTTAATTGCAGGTACAATTTTTGCTTTATCGTCTGCACCAGAACTACGAACATTACTCAACTTTTTCGTTTTTGTAACATTAACAGCCATATCATCACCACGAGAGTTTTCTCCAATTACTTGACCTTCATAAATATCTTCACCTGGATCAACAAAAAACTTACCACGATCTTGTAATTTATCAATAGAATAAGGAATAGCTTGACCTTTTTCCATTGACACTAAAGAACCATTTTGGCGTTCTGGAATTCCACCTCTTAAGGGTTGGTATTCTTTAAAACGGTGTGCCATAATAGCTTCACCAGCTGTAGCTGTTAATAATTGGTTACGTAAACCAATAATCCCACGTGATGGTACTAAAAACTGACAAACCATACGGTCGCCTTTAGCCTCCATACTCGTCATTTCACCCTTACGCATCGTCACCATTTCAATGGCTTTACCGGAAACGTGCTCTGGTAAATCAATAGTCATTTCTTCAATTGGCTCACATTTAACACCATCAATAACCTTGATGATTACTTGTGGCTGACCAATTTGTAATTCATACCCTTCACGACGCATGGTTTCAATTAAAACTGATAAGTGTAAAACTCCACGACCAAAAACCATAAATTTATCAGCACTATCTGTTTCTTCTACGCGCAATGCTAGGTTTTTTTCAAGCTCTTTATATAAACGGTCTTTTATATGACGAGACGTTACAAATTTACCATCTTTACCAAAAAATGGCGAGTCGTTAATGGTAAATAACATACTCATAGTTGGCTCATCAATAGCAATTGTCTTTAATCCTTCAGGATTTTCTGCATCGGCAACTGTGTCACCAATTTCAAAACCTTCAAGACCTACAATGGCACAAATATCACCTGCTTGAACTTCATCAACTTTTTTACGTCCTACACCTTCAAAAATATGTAGTTCTTTAATTTTATTTTTTACGATACTTCCGTCTCGTTTTACTAGCGATATATTTTGGCCAACTTTAAGACCTCCACGTGTTAGACGACCAATAGCAATTCGACCAGTAAATGACGAAAAATCTAAAGATGTAATTAACATTTGTGTATTTCCTTCTTCAATTTTAGCATACGGAATATGCTCGATAACCATATCTAAAAGTGGTTCAATATTATCTGTTTCTATTTTCCAGTCGTCACTCATCCAGTTATTTTTGGCTGAACCATAAACAGTTGGAAAATCTAACTGCCACTCCTCTGCACCTAATTCAAACATTAAATCAAATACCTTTTCATGCACCTCATCTGGAGTACAGTTTTCTTTATCTACTTTATTAACAACCACACAAGGCTTTAAACCTAAATCGATTGCTTTTTGTAATACAAAACGTGTTTGAGGCATTGGACCTTCAAAGGCATCAACCAATAATAAAACCCCATCTGCCATGTTTAATACACGTTCTACTTCACCTCCGAAATCGGCGTGACCTGGTGTATCTATAATATTAATTTTAGTATCCTTGTAAATTACAGATACGTTTTTAGACGTAATGGTAATACCACGTTCACGTTCTAAATCGTTATTATCTAAAATTAAATCACCAGTGTTCTCATTTTCACGAAACAATTGACAGTGATACATAATTTTATCAACCAATGTTGTTTTACCGTGATCGACGTGAGCAATGATTGCTATATTTTTTATTTGAGCCATAATTAGTGCCTTATTTTAAGCGCGCAAATGTACGTTAATTTATAATGGAAATAAACATCAAAATCAATAAATGTTAAACACCTTGAAATATAAGGGTTATATATTTATTTTTGTAAGATTAATCTGTACTTTAACGCCATAAACGGTGAGAAATATTTCTGGATAGTAATCTCCAAAATCTATTTTACTTTCGTTAATAATTTGTTATAGTCTGTTTTTAATATACGAACAATTTGTATATTTCGTTGTATAATAATTGATAGTAAATATAACTTTCCCTCGATTAATAGCAAAAAAGAGGCTTTTATTTACTACGAAACATCGGTGTAAAACCTAATTTTTTGTAGACATGAAACCATTAAATCAATATTACAAATTTATTCCCTATTTATATTTTATTGCAGCCATAGCCTATTGGTTTACGGATGTAAATAAGCAAGAAGGTATATCTGCCTATCCCATTTTATTGTTTGCCGTTCCTTTTATTTGGCAACTTTTTAAACCTAGTAAACACCTTAACTTTACGCTCGGTATTGTGTTTGTATGTTTATCATCCTATATGATACTTGCTTATTTATCAGATTTGTTTAAAATCATTTCATTTTCTGAAACCGTTAAAAGCTTTATCATTGTTGGAGGTCTTTTTGTTTTTACCAATTTTGCCATGTCATTATGGATGATACGAAATAGCATTAAAAAGACTTTTTAAATGTGTATCTTTGAAGCTTAAAAATTAGTCCAAATGACACTTAAAAGCGTTCCAAAAATAAAACACACAGAATCTGATAACTTTTTCTTACTGGCAGGACCATGTGCCATTGAAAGTGAAGAAATGGCGCTGCGTATTGCAGAAAGAATTCTGAACATAACCAATAAACTTGAAATTCCGTTTATATTTAAAGGAAGTTTCAAAAAAGCAAATCGTAGTCGTATTGACAGTTTTACAGGAATTGGAGACGAAAAAGCACTTAAAATTCTAAAAAAAGTATCTGACACATTTGATATTCCTACAGTTACTGATATTCACGAAGTTGCAGATGCTAACATGGCTGCTGATTTTGTAGATGTTTTACAAATACCTGCTTTTTTGGTACGCCAAACGGATTTAGTGGTTGCTGCAGCCCAAACTGGCAAAGTAGTAAACTTGAAAAAAGGGCAATTTATGAGCCCTGAATCTATGAAACATGCCGTACAAAAAGTGAAAGATTCAGGTAGTACCAAAGCTTGGATAACGGATAGAGGAACCATGTTTGGATATCAAGATATGATAGTCGATTTTCGTGGTATCCCAACCATGCGTGAATACGCACCAACTATTTTGGATGTCACCCACTCACTACAACAACCTAATCAATCAGCAGGTGTAACAGGTGGTCGTCCAGAAATGATTGAAACTATTGCTAGAGCTGGAATTGTAAATCATGTGGATGGTTTATTTATTGAAACCCATTTTGACCCAGCTAATGCCAAAAGCGATGGCGCTAATATGCTACACCTAGACAATCTGGAAAAGCTATTAACTAATTTAGTTGCTATTAGAAAAACAGTACAAAATCTATAAAATTTAGTTACTTTTGAGTACTGGATAAAAATATTGTAGCAGTTTTGTTAAGACATTTGAATTATCACGGTAATTCAGTACACAACAAAACTGCTACTTTTTTATATCTAAAGGTTAAGGAAATCATTTTTCTTACGTCCAAGCATTCAACTAACTAAATTTATACCAACGAATGATAGTAAACCCAACTAAAATGCTAGTAATAGTATTTTTTAGCATTTTTAATTGGAGTGCATTTTCTCAAAAAGATTCAACTTCACGTTACACAGCCTTTAACAAAGGTAAAATATTTTTAAGTTGGGGAGGCAATAGAGAGGCTTTCACAAAGTCTGATATCACTTTTAAAGGTGATAATTACCATTTCACACTTCAAGACGTGGAAGCTCATGATAAACCAAAAGGTTGGCATATAGATTATATTAACCCAACACGTATTACCATTCCACAAACCAATTTAAAAGTTGGCTATTTTATAACTGACAACTACTATATTGCATTTGGTGTGGATCATATGAAATATGTAATGACCCAAAATCAATATGCCAATATAAATGGTTATATTAACTTACCAACTGATGAACCTGGTGCTTTATATAATGGCAATTATCAAAACGAACAAATTAAAACCACGGAAGATTTCTTAACCTTTGAACACACCAACGGATTAAACTACGTGTATTTGGAATTTGGAAGATTTGATGATTTATCATTTGTATTTGGAATCAAGAATACAGATATAATTCAAATTAATTTAACTGAAGCTTTAGGTGCTGGTGTTTTATACCCAAAAACAAACACCAAATTATTACAAAAAAACCGCTATGATGAATTTCATATATCTGGCTATGGCGTGTCTTTAAATGCAGGATTAAATTTAACGTTCTTCAAACATTTTTTTATTCAGGGTGATTTAAGAGGTGGGTTTATAAATATGCCAGACATCAAAACAACAAGTAATCCTAATGATAGTGCATCACAACATTTTATGTTTATTCAAAGTGTTATATCTTTAGGAGGTATATTTAGAATATAATCATGATTGAAATAAGAGAGGCCAATTTAACTGATTTACCTGAAATAACAGCGCTTTTCAGGAATACCATTACACATATTAATTCCAAGCACTATACTGAAAATCAAATAGCTGTTTGGGCATCTGGAGCAGATAATGAAAAGAAATGGAAAGCTCGCATCGCAAAAAATTATTTTATTGTTGCCGAACAGCATAATACCATTGTTGGATTTGCCTACTTAACACAAGGCAATAATTTAGATGGTTTGTTTGTGCATAAAGATTTTCAACGACAAGGCATTGGCGCTAAATTATTACGGGTTATAGAGTCGCAAGTAATCATGACTGGCTACAAAGAAATAAAATCGGACGTTAGTAAAACAGCCCTTCCTTTTTTTGATGATTACTACTACGAAGTTGAAAAAAAACAGCTTAAGCATCTAAAAGGTGAAGTTTTTGAAAATTATGTTATTTATAAAACCTTGTAGTTACTTCCAAAACGATTTGTGTTTATGCTCATAAACTTCGTTTAGAATATCTATTAAAACAGAATCATTAACGCCATCTAGAGTTTTATACCGGAGCGATTTGACTATTTTACGCTTTTCTGAAACTAAATACTGATCGAATTTTTTAGATATATATGCCGAATGCCAAAAACCAACATCCACATAATCTTTACTTTGATTGATATAACAAATAGGCCGTTTTCCAATATAATAACACGGCAATTTCCACTTAAATTTTAAGTCAGCTGTTGGCAAAGTATGCTCTATAACAGCCTGAAGATGCATCAAAATAGACTTAAAGGGCTCCGGTTTATTTAATATGTAGACTTCAGCTGGTTTCATCATTAGTTTATTGGCACTTTCAAATTTAACAATAAATTATCAGTTACATTTAAAAATAAAATATTAACTTTGTTTTTCAAAGTACTTTTATATGGAGTCAAAAGATTATTTAAAGGATATAAGTGAAATAAAACATTTAATGAATAAATCCTCACGGTTTATTTCCTTGAGTGGATTATCTGGTATTCTTGCTGGAATATATGCACTTATTGGTGCTGGTTTTGCTTATTGGCTAGTTAAAACTTATAGCAACGGCACGCTGCTTCTGGACGGTACTATTTTTAAACTTGTATTAATTGATTTATTTCTAGTTGCTTTTTTTAGTATTGTTACTGCAATTATACTAACAACAAGAAAAGCAAAAAAACAAGGTGAAAAAATATGGGATGGTACATCCAAAAGATTAGTTGTAAATTTTTTAATTCCGCTTTTAGTAGGCGGTTTATACATTCTAATTATTTTAGGTCAACAAAAGTATGGGCAAACAGGTGCATTAATGCTAATTTTTTATGGATTAGCATTAATTAATGCTTCTAAATATAGTATTGGAGACATTCGCTATTTAGGCTTTATTGAAATTATAATTGGCCTAATATGTGCTTTATTTCCTGGATACGGATTTTGGCTTTGGATATTAGGATTTGGCATCATGCATATTGTTTATGGCACCTGGATGTATTTAAAATACGATAGAAAACAACCTTAAAAATAACACCTATGACTGTACAAATTAAAAGAAAAATAATTTCTGTAGTAATTACAATGATTCTATTAGCCATCCCTTTGGTGGCCATGCAGTTTACAACAGAAGTAAATTGGAAACTCTCCGATTTTATTGTAGCCGGAATATTAGTATTGGGTACACTCTTGATGACGGATTATATTCTGCAAAAAACAAAAAGAAAGAACATCCGTATAGGGCTAATTGGACTAATGATTCTTATTTTCATTACAGTTTTTATAGAATTAGCTGTTGGTATTTTAGGAACACCTTTTGCTGGCAATTAATACTATTTTTTTACAAATTAAATCTAGCGCAACTAGATATTCATGAGTATAATAAACAACATAAATAAAGTTTTTGATCATAGAATCCGTTTAGGCATCATGTCTGTACTGATGGTAAATGAGTATGCAGACTTTAATATGTTAAAAGACCTTTTAGGTGCTACAGATGGCAATTTAGCTAGCCACACCAAAGCATTGGAAAAAGCTGAATACATTTCTGTAGAAAAACAGTTTATTGCTAGAAAACCTAATACGCGTTATGCCACCACAAAACTAGGCAGAATGGAATTTAAAAAACATATTGAAGCCCTTGAAACCTTAATACATAAAACGTAAAATTTAACTTCGCTTAACGAGCACTATTTTTTTATCAATTTACTTTGTATTTCAAAGTACTTTAAAATAAACCATATGAATCACACAAACAAACCGCATCAAAACAAATTTGGAACCTGGATTAAAACATCCATAACAGCTAGAATGCTCATGGTAGGCTTTTTAGTTATAATGCTACTAATTCCCTTGTCATTTATAAATGAGTTGATAGCAGAACGCTCCCGAAGACAGCAAGACGTTGTTAGTGAAATTAATGATAAATGGGGAAATAACATATTGGTTTTTGGCCCCATTTTAAAGCTACCTTACAAAACCTATACTGAAACAAAAACCTTTAATGAAAAAACAAAAACCTATTTTACTGAAACTAAAACAAATATTAACCACGCTTATATATTTCCAGAAAATTTAAACGCAACCGCTGATGTTAATTCTAAAACACTCAAACGTGGTAATTTTGAATCGGCTGTATATACATCAAATATGACATTTAACGGTCATTACAGCAAGCCGGAACTCGAACTTAAAGGCATCAAGGATGCTGATATAATTTGGGACAAGGCGAGCATCATTATAAAAACCTCCAATTTAAAAGGCATTAAAAATGATGTAAACCTGAATCTGAACGATACCAATTATAAATTTGAAACCAATTTTACCGATAATACCAATCACTATTCTGGAAATTTGGACGAATTGGAATCTGGCTTTTTAAATGAAACCGATGTTCCAAAATCCCAAGCTGTTTCATTTAGTTTTAGCATGGCATTCAATGGTAGTCAAGACATTCAAATTGTGCCTATTGGAAAAACCACTTTTATGACTATGAGTTCCAATTGGGCAGACCCGAGTTTTATTGGTAATTTTCTACCTAATGATGAAACAAAGCATATATCAAAAGACGGTTTTAAAGCTCAATGGAAAGTGCTTCATATTAATCGGGCATTTTCCCAACAGTATCTAAATAAAATCCCAAACCTAAACCAGTTTGCATTTGGAACCAAGTTTATGGTTATGGTTGATGAATATCAAAAAAGTGAACGCTCTGCAAAATATGGCTTTTTGGTTATTGGATTAACGTTTTTAGTATTCTTTCTTATTCAAACCCTAAGCAATATAAACATCCACCCCTTTCAATATTTAATGATTGGCTTAGCATTAACCATGTTTTATACATTGTTGGTTTCTATTTCAGAACACAGCAACTTTTTAAAAGCGTATTTGGTTGCTGGAGTAGCTGTTATTGTATTAATTACTATCTATTCAAAATCCATTTTGAAAACCATGAAATTCCCACTATTTATTGGCTTTTCTCTAACAGCTCTATACACATTTATTTATGTTATTATTCAATTAGAAAACTATGCCCTTTTAGTGGGTAGTATTGGTCTGTTTCTAATATTAGCAAGCGTTATGTTTGTTTCTAGAAAAATAGATTGGAATAACGATTAAGTTTGGTTGGTAACGCAAGCCTCACTCGGCATATCATGTATATTGAGTGAGGTTTATAAAAAAAAACAAATATATGAACGAGTTACAAAACTTCGGAAAAATAACCGCTTTAGCTAGCTTTGTAGCAGGCTCTACCATATTTGCATTGTATTCATATTTTGGTGAGCCAGATTTCCCAATTCAAATTGGAATCCTATTTGTTATAGGAGCACTCGTTATAAATACTGCCATTGTTTTAGTTTTAATTGGTGCGGCATTATTAAAGTCTGAAAACAGAATAGAATTACTAAAAACATGCGGAATTATGTTGTTAAATATTCCAGTCGTCATTTTATATTTCTACCTTCTCTTTATTATCTAATTATTTAAAAATACTTATGACACGCTATTTTAATAAAACATATTTTTTAGGCTTTTTGATATTATTTATAATTGAAGGACTCATTGCATACTTTCTAAAGTCAGGTTTTATCCGTCATACATTTGGCGATTTTCTTATTGTAATCCTACTTTACTGTTTTACCAAAAGTTTTATAAAAACCAAACCACTTCCCGTTGCTATTAGCGTACTTGTTTTTGCGTTCATTATAGAGTTTTTACAAATGGGAAACCTATTAAAACACTTACAGCTTCAAGATCATTCAGTTGCTATTCTCATCTTAGGAAGCACATTTCAAACAACTGATTTAGTTGCTTATACTTTAGGGATTTTTACCGTTTTGATTTTTGAACTTAAACTTAAAAACTTATGAGTACCCTAAAAAAACATATTATAAAACGATTTAAAATCCTATCTCTACTAACCATATCCATGACATTGAGCATGGGATTATTAGTAATCAGAATGAAACTTACCCAGTCCTTCTTTCTTATTTTTTTAGTTTGGAATCTGTTTTTAGCTGCCATTTCGTATGCCATATCTACATTTATAATAAGCAAACCCAAGATTTCAAAACCCTCATTAATTTTAAGTGGAAGTATTTGGTTATTATTTCTACCAAATGCACCCTATATAATTACAGATTTATTGCATTTAAAAATTAGTTCTAATAAACTTTTATGGTTTGATGTTTTACTGATAACATCATTCGCCTACAACGGATTGATGCTATTTTTCCTGACACTAATGGACATGCAAAAATTACTTTTAGCACACATTAAGAAATCAATTGTTAGCTATGGTTTTCCGCTTATATTTTTACTAACTGGATTTGGAGTTTATTTAGGTCGATTTTTAAGGTATAACTCGTGGGAAATACTCAATAAACCAATTCAACTATTAAATGATAGTCTGAATATTTTATTAACACCCAATCTTCATAGAGAAGCATGGTTATTTACCTTTGCATTTGCTGCATTTTTAGGAATTGGATTTAGTCTGTTTTCAACATTTCAGAAAACAGATGAACGCTAATCCTCCCGATTCTTTTCTTGAATTTTTCGAACAATATTGGCTGCCATATTTCTAGGAATAAAACGCGGTAAGGTTCCTAGTATTTTATTAATACCTCCAGGAATGGCTACGCATTTACCCTTCATCATGGATTTATAACCGTAAGCAGCAACGGCTTGGGCACTGGCCATATTAAACGTAATTTTATTTTCTGAAGAATTACTAGCCACCACCTGTTGAAACGATGTTTTTGTAGGTCCAGGACACAAGGCGGTAACCGTTACACCTGTTCCTTTAAGCTCGTTGGCAATTGCTTCTGAAAACGATAAAATATACCCTTTCGTAGCATAATACAAACTCATTAATGGACCAGGTTGAAAGGCAGCCAACGAGGACAGGTTTAATATTTTTCCAGAACCTCTTTTCACCATACCTTCAACCACCAATTTAGTTAAATGCGTAGTTGTTAGTACATGCAAATTTAACATTTCAGATTGGCGCTCCCACTCCACTTCATGAAAGGCACCAAAACAACCAAAACCAGCATTATTAACCAACGCATCAATTTCAACATCGCCTATTTCCGACATGATTTCTGAAGATATATTAATTTGACTTAAATCCTTGTCCAATATCTTCACAGAAACAGAAAATGAATTTTCAATGTTCCGTTTAGTTGCTTCAAGTTTTTCAGCATTAATATCTACCAATATCAAATTATAACCATCTTTGGCAAACAATAGTGCCAATTCCAGCCCCAATCCTGATGCACCTCCAGTAATTAATGCGGTTTTTTTCATAATCCAATAATTAATTGCCGTTTACATAATCCTGTAAATACGCAAATCGTTTGGTCAGTTTACCTTGGTCGGTAATTTGGGCACGTTTTAAAATTCCTCGCTCATCATTATTGAAAAAAGCAGGAATAACGTGGTCTAAAAACATATCGCCAAAACCTTCACTAGCGTCTTTTGGTAATTCACAAGGTAAATTATCTACAGCCATTACCGTTATAGCATTTTTAGCATTAAAAGAAACTTCGCTTTCCGTTTGCGCATCATATCCGTAAAACGGATCTGCAATGGTTGATGCTCGCAAGGTAGAAGCTACTGGACCATCAACATCACAACTAATATCCGCCACTAAATTTATTTTAAAATCCGCATGTTTTGCATCATCTCTGGTAAATAAGTAAGGCGCATTATTTCCATAAAAATGCCCTGCAATAAAGAAATCTGTTTCTTTAGCATAGGGCATAAAATTACTTTCATAACCTGTTGGGTCCTTATAAAACTCATGTTTAAAACCTACTTTACCATCTTTCCGTCTGTTATATTCCATAACATCGGCCATGACATAAACAGGTTCCGCAAACTTACTGGTTAAATACAACGCATCACTAACCTCTTTAATTTTTAAATGATCTAGAATTTCTTTGGCTCCATAAGCTACTTTTCCAGTTCCAGTTAGTAGTATTTTAATATTAGGCAGCGTAATTTTATCTAATTCGGCTTTTACAGCATCTAAATCTGCCAAGGTTTCTACTTTTGGTAAGTTAAACAACCCATCACGCAAACCTAACGCCCGAAACCCATTGTATGCACCAACCAATCCGGCATAACGACCAAAGCCTATAAGTCTAGCACCACTTTGTTTAACAATCGTTTCGTGGTCATACATATCAATATTTTGCTCCAACATAGCCAATAAAAGCTTCCTGTTATAAGGCTGTTTTTTAATGGTATGCGAAAAGAAAAAGTACTTTTTATTTGGAATTAAATTGGCAATTGGCACTTCTTTAACGCCCAGCATAACATCGCAATGGCTCACATTATCAGTAACGGTAAAACCAAGTGCTTGGTAAGCAGAATCTGGAAAAATCCGAATATCGCTAGATTCCACAATAAATTCCGCTTGAGGAAATTGCTTTCGGGCTTCAGCCAATTTTTCAGGTGAAAATACCACACGTCTATCTGGTGGATTTTTACGTTCTTTTATAATGGCAAATTTCATGAATACTCTTTTATTATATTTTCGTTTACCAAACCCAGTCTGTTTATAAAAACGAAAAACGCGTTAATACTTAACTGACACATTTACCGAATAAAATTTTGGTACATGTTTTGCACGAAAATACATGGAATTCGATTGTTGCACAACTTTTTTTTGGTAACTTCGCCTTCCTTTTCAGAAAAATTATAAAAACGTTTTTTTGAACTAGGTTTCCAATGTAAATTTGGAAAGCACCGAAAGTAGCAACCAACATATTGCTACTGTATGAAAATGGGGTCGACTGGTTTTGACAGCGAGATCACTCATTTGGTAAGCACGTCGTGTAATGACTTTGAAACACGTAAAAGGCTAGGTCACACTTTTAAACGGCGAGAATAACTACGCTTTAGCTGCGTAATCTGAATTACAGTAAGATTGTGCTAGTTCCTACTAGGTAGGAAGGCTAAATGTCTCCTGAAAGCCTTGATTAACGGCGTTCTATTAGAGGCATCGTAAAAGTTAATATAGCATACATGGCGCTTTGATGTGTATGTGAAACTAAAAAAGATAAGGTGTTAGTAGGTTGTCTTTAACCAGCTAACACACGAAAAACCAAGAAAAGAATAAACGTGTAGAAAGCCCTTTGATGGCTTGTTTGGACGAGGGTTCGATTCCCTCCGACTCCACAATTACTCGCAACATGGTTGCGATTTTAAACATAAAAAGCGCAACAAGTTTTACTTGATTGTGCTTTGTTGTTTATAAGCGCTTGGACTGAAAGTACAACAGGTTGCATTTACAACATGGGAGACATTGGGAACAACGCAGTTAATCTCGACGACTCCACAATTACTCGCAACATGGTTGCGATTTTAAACATAAAAAGCGCAACAAGTTTTACTTGATTGTGCTTTGTTGTTTATAAGCGCTTGGACTGAAAGTACAACAGGTTGCATTTACAACATGGGAGTCATTGGGAACAACGTAGTTAATCTCGACAACTCCACTTCAAACCCTGTATTAAATTGACTTACACGGTTTTGTTTTTTTTAGTTGACAATTTGTTTTAGTTGTTTTTAAGATTTTTAAACTTAAAAAAGCTTCAATCCATTACAGGTCTTAATAAAAAACCCGATTAAATTATAATTAAAATTACGTAGAACTACGTATGCATAAACTTATTGGAAATGATTAGATTTGGTGTAGATATAATAGATATATACACACCATTACACATACACATACGTTGTAACACATTTGAAAAAAAACCGTGAATGTATAAAATTTCGAGAATAGCAAATAAAGTTTTTTATTACATATTAGGTATTTCACTTTTACTCGGAATCGCAGTTTTCGGATTTGGAATTTTTAAGAACCTTTATCTTTTAGTTGGTTATTCATTCGTCTATTTAATAATTCCTTTATTTACATTATCGCTATTAACATTGCTCATTTCGAATTTTAAAAAATTTGGATTTTTAAGCGGAATTAAAGAATCGAGTGTTAATATTTTCGCGTTAATGTTATGTTCAGCTCTAATCTATTTTCTTCAATCCTTTGCATTTGAAAAAAGTAATCGGATTAATGTAAAAGTCATTAACAAAACTGAACTCGGAATTTCAAATATTACGCTAATTGGTCGGAATGCAATGACTAAAATTGACACGTTAGCACCTGACGAAAATGAGACTAAAATTTTTAAAGGAAAACGAATCAACTATAAAACGGAAAACGATTATGAAAATGAAATTCGTTTACTTTACTATTTCGACAATAAATGGAGGGAAAATAAAATATTGAGCGGATTTAGTAGATGGCGTGTGATAGATAAAGATTGGGAAATCAAAATCCATAGTGCTGATTCGATTGAATTAAAGCAAAAATAAAAACGTTTTACAACAACGTGTATAATTAATTGCTTTGGTCGTTGTTTATTTGGAAAATTCCTTCGGAATTTTCTCGCGTTCGTTTTTGTTTACTAAATTAGTTGCTTAAACACGCAACTAACCATACACAAAACCGTTGGCAGTAATGTTGACCCGTCCTGAATAAAGGCTACATAATTTTAAACATTATGTACAAAAATGACAAAGTAATTAGACGGTATTCAGAACCTTTTAAACTGAAAATTTTAGACGAACTTACCACTGGAAAACTAAACAAGTATCAACTAGGTAAAGCCTACGGTATTGCACCTACTACCATTAATGAATGGATAAAAAAGTACAACCGTAAAGACCTTATGAACACTAGAATAACTGTGAAAACAAAAGATGAAATAACACGTATTAAAGAACTGCAAAAAGAGATTGAACAGCTTAAAAAACTCTTGCTAAAAAAGGATTTAGATGCTATGGTAC
>NZ_FOVN01000001.1 GCF_900115185.1 Algorimicrobium echini | reverse complement strand
TAACAACCAATGAATGCCATCCATAGCTCTCGAAACTACGATGTGCATAGTAACCACAACAGCCTGCCTCATAAGCTGTAGTAACTTCGTAATCTGTAAAATGTTTCTCAACATAGCTTCGCAATACAGCAGGTTTTGGTGGCATCGTAAATGACTTTCCTGAAAATAAATCTGTGGCACAATGAATCTTCCAGCTACGTTTGTGGATGTCGATTCCAATGTATAACTTTGGTTGAGCAGTTTGTTCAGTTTTCATATCTTATTGTTTTGGTGAACTTTAAAGATACTGGACTTTCTGCTTTTTCATGGATGCTATAAACCATTGCTGGGTCTGTGCTCATCTGGAAAATTCCTGCGGAATTTTCACGTAGATTTTTACTTGGAATGGTTCGGGCTTTAACTCGCAACGGTCCATACACAAAAACGTTACCCTGCATAAAAGAATTTTGCTAAAAGTTAATATTTTAAGCTGTAGCAAAATTCTTGACAAAGGTTCTTCACTGTTTATTTTGGGCTTGGCTTTCCCGAAGTTTTAAAAAAAGCAATCCAATCTCTACGGAACGCAACCCAATATTTAATTGCTTTTTTTCTTGGATTGTCTATTTAGGCAACTTTACATATGGCTAGTGATTATTTGCTAGAGCATCTGATTAACTGAAGGTTGCAAAAGTGGTTTTTTGACCAATCTGGACGCAATGAGTAATAAGCAAGACGCAATGGATACGTGGAAAAAAACCACTTTTACAATGGCCTGTCCCGAATGGTATTGGGCAGGTATATACGCAGTATAACCTCGGCTATAAAAAATAGCTTTTATCTTGCTTTACCATTGTTTTTTACTACTTTTAATCTGAAACTTTAAACCGAAACATAAGTGTCCTTTTGTGCGATACTTTCCATAGCCGCCGGACGTTGAAAAAATATTTTATGACCCATCCTGAATAAAGGCTATATAATTCAGACTGGTTTACTATTTCGAATTTTTTTAGAATTTTAAAATAGATAAATCGAAAAACTACTTTTATCATAGTCTTATTTTAGAAATTTGTAATTTTAATACATATTATTAGATCAGGTTAATTATTAATAAAAGTGAACAAACCTAATTCAGAAGTCATAAGTGAAATCGTCCAAGAATTAGATTCTGGTTGCGATTGTTACCTCAATAATAAAACTCACGAAATTATAGCCATTCCAAATTTCGGCAACTTTCCTGATGAAGTAGAGTTTCAAGAACTATTTAAAGAGAATTTAATGAAGGTTTCAGAACAAGCTTCAACTTTCATTAAGATAGAAGTTTTAAAAAGCTATGAATCGTTTAAAATTATGGAACGATTTGCACAAAAGTTACCTAATTCACAATTCAAGACTAAACTTGAAACAATTTTACTAAATAAAAAGCCATTCCAAAATTTTAAGTTGACCGTTGAAACTTCAGAATATAGAAAACTATGGTTTGATTTTAAACGTCAAGAAATGGAAGAAATAGTATTTCAAAAACTAACTAGTAAACCGTTTGATGACCAAGTTTAATTCTTGATGAAAGCATGATGAATTTGTATCAAACAACTTTCAAACCGTTTGCCTGTTTCAAACGGTTTGAAATGAGAAATATGGTTACATTTGACACCACTTATGTTCAAAATCAACGTTGGGATAGTGAAACTAATGATTTGTAATATTTTTGTTCTACAAAAATATTACATGTTTTATCCCATGATTCTTTTTATCATACTAATTTGTTAAAGCTAAAAATGACTTCATTTCTTTCTAAGTCAAAATATGCGGTTTCACCCTTATCATTTTGTGGACAGTTTAAAACTGGCCTATATCTCCCACCTTGAATTGTCGTCTTTAAATTATCTAAATCTTGTTTCGTTACTGGTTTTTTATTTTTAGGTGTAAAAAAACTTATTATAGCACTTGATGCAGCATGACCTATAGCTGCATTTGTTATGTCAGGCAGATTGACTTTTGGTGTATCTTTTTGAGGTTCCGTTATAGTTTCCTTCGAAGTCTTTTCAATTGTTTGTAGTTGTTTTATTTTTTTCTTGGCATTAAAATGGGCTACTCGACAAGATGTGGTACAGAACTTTTGCCTCCCTCTTTTCGTTGGTTTGTATTCCTTAAAACAATAGTTACAAGTATAATTATGTGAATTTTGCATGTTTTAGCGTTAATGTTACGTAATATTTACGTTAAAAGCTATAATTTTACACTAAAAACAGTTTCTAAAAGAAATTTTTCCGCATCTTCTTCTGTAATAAGCTTCTTCTTTTCTTTCTTTTTCCTGCTCTTGTTTTTAGCCTTTTGTAGTTTATCAAATATATTTTCCGATTCCTGTTCTGAATCACTCATTAAATCACGCATAGCAATCACTTCCTTTGAACTTAAGTCCACTTCTGCGAAATGATTTTTTACATGTTCTGGTACCGAAAAGTGCTCCTGAATATAATCCCAATGGTTATTAAATGCTAATTTCTGAATTTCAAACGATTTTAGGGTTTCACAATTAATAGCTGGAATATCTAATTTCACATGTTCTAACATCCAACTGGATACTTTTTTGTAAAATGCGACGCTTAATGAATATCTTTCAGATAAGAAACTGAAGGCTTCAGTTGTTAGTTGAGCTTTCAAATCTAATAATTCATAGATATTCTTATCCAAAGCTGAACCTTTACTCATCATATGATAATTGGATGTATCATTATTCAATACATAATTGCTTCCATCTTCATGTATAAGCACAACTGTGTCGAATATAGGGTCAAATTCCTTATCCAGCCACTTACCATCATCCAAATCTGCCCAAAGCTTTCTCGGAATGTAAAAAATAAGTGGCTTATATAAGCTATGTATTAAAGCACTGTGTTTTTCTTTTAAAGGTTTCTCCACGTTACAAAATTAGGATTTTATTAATTCTGAATAATCTTCTGGAAACTCGGCATCTATATCCCTCAAATATTTTTCAAGAGCCTTCATTGAGGAATGCCCTGTTATTTGCATCAGTTTACTTTTAGCTTCAAAGGGTGACGAACCTTTTACTAATTCCCTATATAATTTGGTGATGTATGTATGCCTGAAACTATATAAACCATAATCTACTCCCAATTTAAAAGGATCTTTAACGACACGCTTAAACCGTTTGGAAAAGTAGTCTCGTTTATTACTTAATTCTGAATCCCAAACACCACCAATACCATCTGGTGTAAACAAACTTTGATTTTTGTTCAGTTTAGATAAATCAGGTAAATCCTGAAGTAGTAAATCAGGGATTATTTTTGTTTTTAAAGGACTATTCTTCGCTTTAAATTGAATCCGCTTATTCTTGATGTCTAAATCGCCTACTTGCAGTCTACAGACTTCTATAGGCCTTAAAAAATTATATGAAATGAATTTAATGAATAGTAATAACGTTTTATCTGTCTTCTCTAAATGCTCAAAGATTTCTTTTTGCTCTTCGGAAGAATACGTTTTGTTCCGTTGTGGGATGGATTTTAAAACAGGAATCTTTTTGATAAAATTAGAAGCAATAATATCATTGTCTTCTAAAGCTTGCATAATACTACTTAAATCCGTTCTGTAATTATTCCGATTCCTTGGACTGGATTGGTTCAAAATATGATTTAAAAAATCCATTACCACCTTTTTATCAATATCAGATACACTCTTTAATTCAGGATATTTCTTTTCAACCCAAAGTATAAAGTTTTTCAAACGGTTTTCATAACTACGTCTAGTGGTGTCACTAATAAGTTTTTCTTTGAATTTTAAGCCCTTTTTAAAAGCGTCTTGATAGGAAATAACTGGCTCTTGTGGTTCGATTTCCACTTCAGGAAATGAAACTTCTTTCGTCTCTTTTAGAATTGTTTCTGATTGTGGAAGCTGTTTTTTCTCTTCACGTTGGTGATAAAGTTCATTATTATCTTCAAAAGGATTGAATCCTTCCTTTAATAAACTTAACAGTTTAATTCTATAAACACTCAAAACAGCGAGTCGGTCTTCTTTGGTTTCATATCTATTAGCTATGCCATAAACATTTTTCATCCGCTCTAGCATGCCTGTTTCTGGATTTCGATAGGAATAATAGACGTGCCAACGTTTGCTTAAATCGCCGTTGGCTGAATAAATTTTTGGGGCTGAAAATTTTTTCTTTTTTGACAAACTGTGTTCTAAAACGTGTTCATTTCCGTGTTCTTTCGCAAGGTAAGAATTTAAATTAAACATAAAAAAAATGGTTTTGCGTGAACAAAACCATTGATTTTAAACGGATAACATTTAGTAGCGGGAACTGGACTCGAACCAGTGACCTTCGGGTTATGAGCCCGACGAGCTACCTACTGCTCTATCCCGCGATTTAATTTCCAATATCGTTTTTTTAGCTTTTAACTTATCGGTTCATAATGCCGATTAAACCATTTTGGACTGCAAAGATACAATGCTTTTTAAATATAACAAGCAGATTTGTAAAAAAATTATTGTTCTATATTTTCAGCCCGGAAACTAACCAGGTTTTGGCCTTCAAATTCTACCGATATTTGTATTGGATTACAACAGACCTCACAGTCCTCAATGTATTCTTGCTCAAGATGTGAGCTATCTAATAGCATTGAAATAGTCTCCCAACAATAAGGGCATTGAAATTCGTGTTCTTTCATTAACTTAAAATACAAAAAAAAAGAGATTATTAAAAATAACCTCTTTTTAAAAAAATTCTAAATCGTTTCTTTAATCATTATCTGTAATTACAGATCCTGAATTTAAGTCCATCATGTTTGGATTATTACCGTTAATAACGCTAATATACTCTTGGTTTAATTTGTTGTCGCTTACCATAAATGTTTTTAATTTGGGGAAATAAGATAATTCAAATGGGACGTCTCCTGTTAATTGGTTATTAGCTAACACAATTTCTTCCAATTGGGTTAAGGCCATAATTTCAGCAGGAATCTCACCACTAATCTTATTATCGATTAAACTTAATTTTACTAAACTACTTAAAGCACTAATTTCTGTAGGTATCGTGCCTGTTAATTTATTACTACCTAGTTCTAATATTTCTAAACGTGATAAATTACTGATACTAGATGGTATGGATCCTTCCAAAATATTCATGGATAGGTTTAGGGTTTCTAATTTGCTTAAATTGCCTATGGATGAAGGGATTGAGCCCGATAACTTATTTACTCCAAAGTTTAAATACTTCAAATTAACTAAATCGCCAATTTCCTGTGGAAGTATTCCTTGTAAATTATTAAATTCTAAACTTATTTCAACAACCTTATTGTTTTTAATAGTTACACCGTACCAATTTTCTACAGGTGCAGATAGGTCCCAAGTATGTGTCCATTGACTTCCATTAGTTGAATTATATAGCGCTACAAGCGCAGCTTTTTCGTTAGTTGTTACATTTGCAAAAGACAACGCTGTGATAAACAAACATAATAGTGATAGTTTAATAGCTTTCATAAGTGATAAATTTGGAATCAAATCTTAAACAATATTAAGTCGAATATAGACTAAAAACAAATTTATTCGATGAAATACACTTTTTATTAAGATTTCACATCCAAAATCACAAATTAATCTAAAGCATCCAATGATTCCTGTATCTGTTCCCAATCGTTCATTAAACTTTCTAGTTTATCTTTTTTGCCTTGATAGTTATCGAAAAAATTAGGATTTGAAACCACTTCGTCATAGTTAGTAGCTAGCTCAACATCTATTTCTTTGATGCTTTTTTCTAACTGCTGAATTTTAGATTCAATATTACTCAACTTATTATTGAGTGATTTTAATTTCTTCTGATATTCGTAACTCTCTTTATTACTTTCTTTGGGCGTTTGCTTTTCTACATCACGCTTTTCAACTTCACGCAGATTTTCAACATTTCTTTGTTCTAAATAAAAATCAATATTTCCAAGGTATTCTTTTATTTTATGATCCTTAAATTCATATACCGTATCGGTTAAATCTTGTAGAAAATCTCTATCGTGAGAGACTAAAATTAGCGTACCTTCAAACTGTTTTAGTGCTTCTTTTAGCACGTTTTTAGATTTTATATCCAGATGATTCGTTGGCTCATCCATAACCAATACATTAAAAGGTTGCAATAATAATTTGGCTAGTGCTAAACGGTTACGTTCGCCTCCAGATAATACCCGAACATATTTTTCTACTTCATCGCCACGGAATAAAAAGGAACCTAAAATATCCCGAACACGACTTCTATTTTTTTCATTTGCCGCATCAATCATGATATCCAAAACTGTTTTATTGCCATCTAAATATTCTGCTTGATTCTGCGCAAAATAACCTATTTGAACATTGTGACCGAGTTTCAAATTGCCTTCATGCTTTAATTCGCCAACAATAATTTTTGCTAAAGTGGATTTTCCTTGACCGTTTTGACCTACAAATGCCGTTTTAATATCTCGTGCAATGTGTAAATCGATATCTTTTAAAACTGTTAAATCACCATATTTTTTAGTAATATGAGTGGCTTCTATGACTACTTTTCCTGGAACAACAGACACAGGAAATTTAAGTGTCATGACGCTATTATCATCTTCATCCACTTCAATCCTATCCATTCTGTCTAACTTTTTAATTAAGGATTGTGCCATGGTTGCTTTAGACGCTTTCGCACGAAACTTTTCAATCAGTTTTTCCGTTTGTTCAATTTCTTTTTGCTGGTTTTTCTGTGTGGCTAATTGTTGCTCTTTAATTTCTTGTCTTAATACCAGAAACTTGGAATAAGGCTTATTGTAATCGTAGATTCTTCCTAATGAAATTTCAATAGTTCTATTGGTTACATTATCTAAAAACATTTTATCATGGGATACAATCACCACTGCTCCCGAATAACCCGTTAAAAACCCTTCTAACCAGATAATAGATTCAATATCCAAGTGGTTAGTTGGCTCATCTAAAAGCAGCAAATCGTTGTTTTGTAATAAGAGTTTCGCTAATTCAATTCGCATACGCCATCCTCCAGAAAAGGTATCGGTTAACTTATTGAAATCTTCACGCTTAAATCCTAAACCTTGAAGAATTTTTTCGGTTTCACCTTGATAATTGTAACCACCTAAAATTTCATATTGGTGCTGCATATCATTCACATCTACCATGAGTTGATGATACCCATCACTTTCATAATCGGTTCGGGTGGCTAACTGCGTATTTATGTCTTCAAGCTTTGCTTCAACCGCTTTAATTTCTTTAAATGCTTCGTAGGATTCCTCTAAGACTGTTCGTCCTAACTCAAAATCAATATCCTGCTTTAAAAATCCTATTCGTAAATTTTTATCGGCTGCTAATTGTCCAGAATCTGGCTCCATTTCTTTTGCTAAAATTTTTAGCATGGTCGATTTTCCTGCGCCATTTTTTCCTATTAGACCAATGCGGTCGCCAGCAGTTATTTTGAAGGTAATTTCTTCAAAGAGATAATCGCCTTGAAAGGAAACAGAAAGATTATGAATATTGAGCATTATGTTACAATTGTTACTAGACTATATTAAATAAATGGCTAATTTTGTTGTTCTTACAAAGTGCAAAAATAAACTAATAAACATGATTACAAAAGGAACGAAGCTTTATAGTATTTTTACAGGTGCTTGCCCCAAGTGCCATCAAGAATCCATGTATATTAATAAAAACCCGTATGTACTGAATGATGTTCTAAAAATGCATGAAACTTGTTCGCATTGTCAAACAAAATACCGCATTGAGCCATCATTTTTTTATGGTTCTATGTATGTGAGTTATGCTGTTGGAATTGCTTTTGCTGTAGCGGCTTTTGTAATTAGCTACCTATTTATTGGTAGCAATTTAATTACAGCCTTTATTGCTATTGTTGGCACACTCGTTGTATTTGCGCCAATCATTATGCGTTTATCTCGAAACATTTGGATAAACATGTTTATGCATTACGATAAAAGCAAAGTTAAACCCTAAACCTATTTATGGTTATCTCTGAATTTAATGGCTGCTTATTTTCTATATGGTTGAATAGTTGCTTTGCAGCATAAGGTGAAATCATCACGCCTCGCGATCCCAACCCATTTAATACATGTAGATTTTTATATTTTAAATGTGTGCCTACCAATGGTCTTCTATCATTAACTGTAGGCCGAACTCCCGCTTTATGACTTGTTACTTCCAAAGATGCTTTTAAAAAGGTATTTAATTTTGTAATAAGTTCGGTTTTTCCATTATCAGTTGGTGTGTTGGTTTTATCAAACCGGTTGTAAGTAGCTCCAACATAATAGTCTTCCGTTGTATTAGGCATTATAAAAACCCCAGATTTTAGAGCATAGTCAATTTTCAAATTTGGAACGTTAACGGTTAACACTTCTCCTTTGGTGCCATTTAAGGGTAAATGATTAAAATATGGGTTGTGTTTTAGTCCAAAACCTTCACAAAACACCATGTGTTTTGCTTCATGATTTTGATACTGAAGTTTCTCGCCATCTAGTTGCAATAAATCATGTTGGAAACCGTCTGATACTAATTGGGAATGGTTTTTTAGATAGCTTTTATAATTCGAAATTAAAGCGGTTGTATCCACACGTCCAGCATGATAAACTTCACCTAAATTAAATGGCGCATCTATATGTGGGTTTGAATTTGAAACTAATTTAGTAGATAGATAGGGTTCCAAGTTCGGTTTATCGGAAGCGTTAAACCATAGATTTTGCTCTTCAATGGACGCAAAACGTCTATATAATTTAATTGTATAATCTAGTTTCACATTAAGCAAGCGTTCTAATTCCTTATAATATGGCTTGGCTATAGCCAATTGCTCTTTAGCCATCCATACTTCCGTAAAACGCTTTAAAATAACTGGATTATACATTCCTGCTGCTACCATTGAAGCTTGTTGCGAATTATTATCAAACACCAAAAAGGATTTGTTTGCTTGACGCAATTCTTCACAAAATGCTACACCAGCCAAACCGAGACCGACTACAAAATAATCTACTTTCATACCTGTAAAGGTACTGTGTTTTTGGGTTATTAATAGTATAAAAACAAAAAACGCTCACTTTTTAAGTGAGCGTTTTAATAAGATTAATACGTTGGACTTAATAAGACCACATATCTAATTCAAAGTTTCTAATTTTTTCTTTGATTCGCTCTGATTCTAATAATTGCATCAAGGCGTTTTCAGAAATATATTCGGTTACCTTACGGTCGCCATATACGTTTTCTTCTTTGTAAATATAGCCGTTAAAGCGTCTAGAGTTTAACAAATGATCAAATGAAAATGGCACTGAACTGTTTTCGTTATTAAACGCTTTGGCTTCGTGTAAAATTTCTCGCGCATCTGGGAAGAACACCCAAAACAATGGAATAGGTTCTTTATTTGCTTCATCTTCCGAATCAATAAAGTTAACATCTGGTGCTGCAGGTGCAATACCAATTAAACGATATTTTAATTCAGCCTGACGCTTATCAAAGTACCAAAGTCCTTTAATTAAATACGCACTCACATCATAAGAAGTAATATCTCGTTTTATAATATACTCTGGAGATACAAACCCATCAGCGTTATACTGATCGTAACCAATATCTAGTGTATCTACTTTAGACATACTAGCACGTAAATCTTCAATAGTACGTTCTGCTGTAAAGTAAGAATCGTCATAAACGGTTTCTATATTACCATTTTTAACATTTTTCCAAAGCACATCAAACAATGAACGTCTGTGCTTGCCTATGTTGTTTGTATCTACAGGATAGTACAACGGAAAGTTAACACGCTCATCAAGAACAACGCGTTCCCATGTCATTTTAGAAAACAGAATGTCTCTATCATCCACATATCCATACTCCAATGGCTTATCATTATCCACTTCTTTTTGGGCTTCAGTACGTACACCAATTTCTTCAGGTGATTTTGCACTCAACAAGTTTGCCTGTGCAAAAGAAGCTGTCACAAAAGACACACTTAAAACGGTTAATAAAAAACTTTTATAATTCATCTGTTTTAATTTTAATTATTTGGGCTTATCATCAGATGCTAAAACCTATATTAATTTGTTAATTCAACAATTACTGGAGATACACCTTTTAACTTATAAGATGAGTTTCCTTTAATTTGTGCTGAAATATCGAAAATTGATATTTGGTCTCCACGTCTTGCCTTACGTAAGGCATTTTTAGCTTGACTATTTAATTTTGTTCCACTAACATTTACAGATGGCTGTCCAGGTACTTTTACCTTAAATGATGTTACTTGAATTGGTAATTCGAAATCAAAATCATCTAACAACGCTCCAATAGTTGAAATTTCAACACTGTTACGTGGTAACTTTACAATACCTGTTTGACCACTAATGGATCCTGTTGGTTTTGGAATATCTTTAATTCTAAATGTTGCTCTATCGCTAACTTTTGATCCATCAGGTAATGTTCCTGATACATTAATAGACACTTCACGACCAGAACCTGGATTCATTACGTATTTACCTGTTCCAGATGCTTTACTTAAACCTGGCGCACTAGCTGATACATTATTATCAGATACACCAGCAAATGAGATAGTCATTGGATTAGCAACACCACGATAAACAACGTTCATCTTATCAGCAGAAATTGTTGCTGAATTTGGTTTAGGTACAACTGCATAAGTTGATTTTACAGGAATAGAGATAATAGAATCACCTTCCTTAAATTGGAACTCACCAGTAATTTCTCTTTCACCAACAGCTCCTGCAGGGAAATCTAAAACTGTTTTACCAGCTTGCATAGACTCTTTAGGTAACTCTTGACCATTAATAACTACTTTATCAGCTTGAAGGGTATTATCCTTTTTTCCTAAGATAATAGTTCCTGTAAAGTTTTCTCCTGAAAAGAAAGCTGTTTTATCTGGAACAACAATGGCATCAAAATTTGTTAAAGAGGCTTCAACTTTAAGCTTACCAGCTAACATAGATGATAAAACTTCAGATTCTGTTGTTTTAACATCAGCTTGTAATTGAGTCATTTTTGTTAAAGATGCTACTAAAGGAAATCCTCTGTAGTGGTAGCTTAACCAATCGATCTTGTTTCCGTCTCTATTTGTTACTGGATCTGTTGAAAACTTTTTCTCAACATCGTCAGCAATACTTGACATGTCTGGATTTGTTCTTAATATGGCAACAACACCATCTCTGTAGGAGTTAATTTTATCCATAAACTCCTGTCCTTCTGGCTTTAACTTTTCGCCTTTAAAGAAGTAGTTGTCTAAGAAATCTCCTTTATCCATTACTTCGTAATCTTGAGGATCTTCAACCGTTGCGGTCATTTTTCCTTTTAAATCAGCTAGATATGCATTGAAGTCGTTTGATAAAACATCAATTTGATCTGCTTGTGCTTTTAACGGTTGGTATTTTGCTGGTTGTTCGCTAACTTTTTCAGCTAAACCTGCCATAAAAGCTTCATTTCTATCCGTAGTTGCTTCGTTTGATTCGACTAATTTTTCATTCATTAAGCCAAATGCCGAAAGCACTTCTTTTGACATATTCAATGCTAACATCGCAATGAAGATCAAATACATCAAGTTAATCATTTTCTGCCTTGCAGATAATTTTCCTCCTGCCATTTCTAATTTAGTTTTTTGTTAATTAGTTAAAATTGATACTACTAAACTTAATTAGTTTTTATTCATTGCAGATAACATACCACCATAAACACCGTTTAATGATGATAAGTTAGATGCTAACGACTGCATTTGTTCTTTTAATTTTTGTGCATTTTCAACAGATTCTTCGTTGATAGTTGCTTGACGATTAACACTTTCTAACTGTACTTTGTATAGACTGTTTAAAGATTCCATTTGAGCAGCTGCTAATGATAACTCCTCGCCATACTTTTTAGTTGCAGCCATTGAATCTACTGTAGGCGCAATTCCTTTGGCAGCACCTTCAAAGTTTTTAATACTGTTTCCTAAAGAAGCCATTAATTCACCGTCAATTTTAGCTTCTTTTAATAAGTTATCTAATTTTTGAGATAATAAACCTTCAGCGTCTTTTGGTTGTTCTTTCTTTTTAGTTGTAGACATACCTCCAGCTAATTCTGGATATACTAAAGACCAGTCTAAATCATTATCTACTGGTTCAAAGGCAGAAAGTGCGAAAATTATTGCTTCAGTAACCAAACCGATTGTTAACATTACGTTACCAGTTAAAGGCCCTAATTCAAAGTGAATAATTTTGAATAATGCACCAATAATAACAACAGATGCTCCTAATCCGTAAGCCATTGCCATAAATTTCTTAAATCCTCTTGATTGTGCCATAATTTTTAGTTTTAGTTAAGTTTAATTTTAGTTTATAGTTTAGTTTAATTTTTTTTAATTTTTAGCATTTAGAGTAACATCTGTACCTAAATAATCCTGAACCGTTCTGAAACCTATGTAGCTTCTTGCAGAATCTGCATATTCATAGTCTCTTGAACTTACTTGTAAATAGTATGCAACATCTTTCCATGATCCACCACGAACCACTTTACGGTTGTTGTTAATATCATTTACACTTGGGTTAATGCTGGACACATATTCATAAGAAGACGGGTCGTAAGAAGCATGCACCCATTCAGATACGTTTCCGGCCATATTGTAAAGGTTGTAATCATTTGCTTCATAAGATTTTGCTTCTACAGTATACAAAGCTTGGTCAGCAGCATAATCACCACGTAAGGGCTTAAAGTTTGCCATAAAACAACCTCTATCATTTTTAGTGTACGGTCCTCCCCAAGGAAATGTTGCAGCTTGTAAGCCACCGCGAGCAGCATACTCCCACTCTGCTTCCGAAGGTAGACGATACTTTGGAACATTGTGTTGTTTTTTGCTCTTTCTGTATTCATTATGGTGTAAGGTACGCCATTCACAAAAGGCATTGGCTTGTTTCCAAGACACACCTACTACAGGGTATTCATCATAAGCTGCATGCCAGAAATAATCATTGTGCATAGGCTCATTATAAGAATACGCAAAATCGCGAATCCAAGCTGTTGTATCTGGATAAATTTCTACAGCTTCGGTAATTAAGAAATCAGAACGCTTTTTACCTTTATTTTTCATTTTGGCAGCCTTCTCGATATCCATGTAGGTGTATTGGAATTTAAATTTCTTCACATCCCAAGTACGTTGTCCATTGTAAGACTCCTCTAAAGGTAAATACATGGTATCCATAACTTCGGCATACAACTCATCTACATAATTAGCTGTATCAAATTCAATATCAATATCTTTATTTAATTTTCTACCTTCATATCCTGTAGGCCCAAGTCCTGAATAATTATCATACATATACTTTTCGTATACAGACATATTTTCAGGTTCTGCATCTAGAAAAGCATAATCACCAATTGTACCAGCATCGGCTTGAGTTAAACCTTCTTCATCAGCTAGAATAGCTAAACGTGTTCTAATTGTTGAATCGCGTACCCATTCAACAAATTGCTTATACTCGCTATTTGTAATTTCAGTAGCATCCATATAATAAGAACGTACAGTTACGGTTTTAGCTGGTGCATCATTAACTCCAGCAAGATCGTCGTCTGCTTTACCCATTATAAAAGCACCACCTGGGACTAATTCCATACCATAAGGTTTTTCGGGATGCCATTTTTTTCCTTTAACTCCTACAAGCTGACCTCTGTCGCCAGATCCACAGCTGGATAGCACAGCTAAAATTGCGGTTAATAACATTAATTTTTTCATATCCATAGAAAACTCGAGGTTAATTATTTTGGCCTTAAAATTTTTAAGAGCGTAAACATATTTATATAATTTGTAAAAAACAACTTTTTTATTGAAAAAAAACACATTTCATCGTGAAAAATTGCTTTTAATCGATGAAACACACCCTTAAAACGTTAAAGTTTTAAACACAATTCTTTTGAAACGCCTTGTACCAGCGCTCTGGCACATTATTATTACAGGCATCTTGATAATCTTGATGTGTACAGGGTAATAACGTATGTCTTTTCAATTTATTATTTATTTCTTCTAAAAAAGGTATTTCTATCCACCAACGTCCTGTTTTCATACTTTTGTAAAAAATCAATTCTTGATGGTCGACTAAGGTAATGAATTTTTGGTAGTTATGTTCCAAAGAAAAATCATCATCTTTTACACGATAATTAACACCTTCTATAAAGTACCATAACATCTGGGCAATTAAACCCGAAGTTAAATCGTCTACACTTGAGGGTTTGTATTCAAAAATACCAAATGTGGTTACCTTGTTACTAATTCCTGCATAGCGAGAAATGGCACAAATTTCTTTGCCATCAAAACCATTTGGTGACACTTGTTGTCTGGAGCCAACCTCTGAACCTTTTACAGAGCCTAAATCGACACTTACAATATTAGCATCACGTAAAGCTGGCTCCACTAAAGTTATATCATTTGAAACAGCCCCTAAACGGTAGGACTCGAAATAAAGCTTATCCATTAAATCTATTTCTTCTTGCGAATTGAAATAAGTTTGATAACCAATAGTTGCATAGTTGAATAAATTATAGGGTTCATCCAAAATAATTTTTCCGACAAAACTGGTGTTTTTAATTGGTTTGGTAGAATCACCTAAATCGAATTTAGAATCCACATTAGCAATATTCACCATTGGCATTAATGCATCATAAGCACGATAGATGGGATAGGTAATATCTTGGCTTCCGCCAATTACAATTGGTATAATACCTTTTGGAATTAATAGAGCAACGGCAGTTTTTATGGCATAATAGGTATCTTCTATAGATTCTCCTTTATGGATATCGCCTAAATCGGCAATCGAAGTATGCCAATTTCCAGGAAAAAGCGCATAAAGCGATTTTCGTATTTCATTTAAATTAAAATCTTCACCTATATAATTAATATCATTACGATTTTCTAATACTCCAATTATAGCTATTTGTATACCTTCTAAATCCGGAATACCGCTCTGATCTGAATGAATACGTATTTTTCTTCCAAGCGCTTGTGTTGACAATAATTCATTATGAGCTAGAACACTATCGGGAACGGGAGTCAAAAAACTAAAATTCATTACCTAAATATTACTTTTTAGTGGTGTTTTTTTTCTTGGTTAATTTTTTTATAGTGCCTTTCTTGGCTGTAGCTTTCTTTTTAGTAGCTTTTTTCTTGGGTGCGTTTTTCTCTATAATGGCTTCAGCTTCTTCTAAAGTCATTTCTGTGACATCATGCGTTTTTGGTAATTCAATTTTTGTTTTACCTTTTATAACGTTATGCCTGCCCCAACGAGCCTTTTCTACTCGAATACCTGCATCTTCCCAATTATGGATAACCTTATCTATTTCTTTTTGAATTTTGTCTTCAATTAGTGTAACTATATCTTCATCCGATAAGTTATCCCAATCGTATTTCTTGTTGACATTAATAAACATATCATTCCATTTAATAAATGGTCCAAATCGCCCTTTTCCTTTCTGAACAGGTAAATCTTTATACATATATATAGGAGCATCTGCTTTTTGCTTCTCTTTAATAAGTACAATAGCATCATCCAACTCAACACTTAACGGATCAGTCCCCTTTGGCAAGGATACAAATTGGTCACCAAATTTAACATAAGGTCCATAACGTCCATTATTTACCTCAACTGGTAAATTTTCATATTCCCCTAACGCTTTTGGAAGTTGAAACAAATCCATTGCTTCTTCATAGGAAATTGTATTTAATTGTTGATCTGGTGATAGACTTGCAAATTGCGGTTTTTCCTCATCGTCAACGGTGCCTATTTGAACCATTGGTCCAAATTTCCCTAAACGCACACTTACTTGTTTTCCGGTTTCAGGATCTTTTCCTAAAATTCGTTCGCCAGATTCCCTATCGGCATTTTCCTGAACATCAATAACAACTGGATGAAAGTCTTTGTAAAAATCTTTCATCATTTTTTTCCAGTCTACTTTACCTTCAGCAATCTCATCAAAATCTTCTTCAACTTTTGCTGTAAAATTATAATCTAAAATAGTTTCAAAATGATTCACCAGAAAATCGGTTACAATCATTCCAATATCTGTTGGCACTAATTTTCCTTTATCGGAACCTACCTTTTCTGAAAGCAATTTATCGTCTACTTTCCCATCTCTTAATGTTAATAAGGTATATTCACGTTCTACGCCATCAACAGTTCCTTTTTCTACATAGTTTCTATTCTGAATAGTAGATATAGTTGGCGCATAAGTAGATGGACGACCAATACCCAATTCTTCTAACTTTTTAACTAAAGCAGCTTCTGTAAAACGAGCAGGAGGTCTGGTATAGCGTTCTGTAGCGGTAATATAATTATTAAGCAACGTTTCGTTGACCTTCATTGCTGGCAACATACCGTCTTGTTCTTCATCTTCATCATCGGTTCCTTCTAAATATACTTTTAAGAACCCTTCAAAAGTAATAACTTCTCCGTTGGCCGTAAAGTTTTCATCATGTGTTGACGCATCAATTTTAATGTTGGTACGTTCTAATTCGGCATCACTCATTTGGGACGCAATGGCTCGTTTCCAAATTAAATCATATAATCTAGCTTGATCGCGATCTATATTTACAGAATGGTTTGAAAAATCTGTTGGTCGGATGGCCTCATGCGCTTCTTGTGCGCCTTTAGATTTCCCTTTATACGTTCTTGGCTTGCTAAATTTAGAACCATAGGCACTTTCAATTTCTGCCTTGGCGCCTTTACGGGCTTCATCAGAAAGATTCACACTATCCGTTCTCATATAAGTAATTAAACCGGCTTCGTATAAGCGTTGTGCCATTGTCATGGTTTTACTTACCGAAAAATACAGTTTACGAGCTGCTTCCTGCTGCAAAGTAGATGTTGTAAAAGGTGCTGCTGGTGATTTTTTAGCTGGTTTTTTCTGTAAATCCCCTATTTTGAATGTGGCTTTAGCATTTTGTTCTAAAAATGCTAGGGCTTCTTTTTTTGATGAAAAATTCTTGGGAAGCTTGGCTTTAAATGTTTGACCATCTTCATTTGAAAACTCTGCATCTATTCTATATGATGCTACAGGGCTAAAATCTTGGATTTCGCGTTCTCGTTCTACAATTAATCTTACAGAAACAGATTGAACACGCCCAGCTGACAAACCTCCTTTAACCTTACGCCATAAAACTGGCGACAACTCATAACCTACTATTCTATCTAATACACGACGTGCTTGTTGCGCATCAACTAAATCGTAATCAATACCTCGCGGATTTTCAATCGCTTTTTGGATAGCGGTTTTTGTAATTTCATGAAAAACAATTCGTTTCGTTTTTGCCTTATCTAAATTTAATGATTCAGCCAAATGCCAAGCAATAGCTTCACCCTCGCGATCCTCATCACTTGCCAGCCAAACCATTTCAGCTTTCTTTGCTAAATCTTTCAGCTTCTTTACAACTGCTTTTTTATCTTTAGAAACCTCATAAACTGGTTTAAAATCACCATCAACATCTACCCCTAATTCCTTGGATGGTAAATCAGCTATGTGTCCAAAACTAGACTCTACTTTAAAATCTTTTCCTAAAAATTTTTCAATTGTTTTTGCCTTCGCTGGCGACTCAACAATAACTAAATTCTTTGCCATTTCACGTTTTTTAAGGCTACAAATGTATGTGAAAAAAAGTACATGTTCCTAATTTTTAAAAAATCCTATACTTTATTTAACGCTCGAGTGTACTAAAAAACCTGTATTTAACAATTTTAAATACAGGTTTTAATTATCTATTGTGTAACATTAAAATTTATGCTACAATATGGCTTTTTGGCTGTTCGTCATCAAACCCTATAACACTTTTATAGACCAAATAAACTGGATGATAAACAAAAGGTGCTGTTACTAAAATACCTATTCCGCATAATAAGGTACCTACAATTTGTGCTAAAAGCGATGCTATAAATATTAAACCAAAGACTAATAACCATTTTTTATTACCTAATTTAAAACTGGCGGTTATAATTTCACCAGCTGATAGCTCTGGATTAAAAGCAAAAACAAGAGTAAAGAAAGACAGCGGTACCATAGCATAAATAATAGGCAACACACATAATAATACTGCTACAGACCCTATAAAAATTGATGCAAGCATTAGAATAATCATTTTACCAAAATATTTACCTTTCAAATAATAAAAGAAATCTGATGTTTGAACAGGCTCATTAAAATCTAATTGCTTCATTATTCTAAAAAAACCAGCTTGAAGTGCCATGCTAATTACAATTAGTATTAAAACACCAATAAAGAAAAGCGACAAATAAGCTATGCCAAGACCAGCAAAATAAGCTTTAAAAGCTTCAGGATCTTGACTCCCTGAAGAAGCTGCCGAAATATAAATACCTATTAATGGTGCGTAAAGCAAAAAAATAAACGGCAACACCATGATAAACGTAAAAATTTGTAATAAGAAACCTTGGACCCAAGTTTTCTTAAACAAATCAAACGAATCGCTAAAAATAGTTCCAAAATCTAACGAAGGAGCATTCGCTATTTTTTCTAAAATTGAATTCATAGTAGTCATAAAGTAGTTAATTAGTTAGTGATAGGTATCAAATTACGGATAATTATAAATGCTGCGCAAAAATATTTTTTATTATATGACACTTTGTCACAGTGTGAAAAATAATTGTAACTTTGCATACTTATTGACTGAACCTTATTTCAGACGTATTTATGGAGAAAATTATAGACGAAGCAAAACAAGGCGAAACCCTTATTTTAGAACCGAAAGACACCAATACTCGCAAACTTTTTATTGAAAGTTATGGCTGTGCCATGAATTTTAGTGATAGTGAAATAGTGGCTTCCATTCTTACCAATGAAGGCTTTAATACCACACAAAAACTTGAAGAAGCAGATTTAGTATTAGTAAACACATGCTCTATTCGTGACAAAGCTGAACAAACAATTCGTAAGCGATTGGAAAAGTATAATGCTGTAAAAAAAATCAACCCAAAAATGAAAGTAGGCGTTTTGGGCTGCATGGCAGAACGTTTGAAAAGTAAATTTTTAGAAGAAGAAAAAATTGTTGACCTCGTTGTGGGTCCAGACGCCTACAAAGATTTACCAAATTTACTCTCGGAAGTAGAAGCGGGACGAGATGCTATAAATGTAATATTATCTAAAGATGAAACCTATGGCGACGTATCGCCAGTGCGCTTAAACACAAACGGAATTACTGCTTTTGTATCTATAACACGTGGTTGCGACAATATGTGCACCTTTTGCGTTGTGCCTTTCACACGTGGACGTGAGCGTAGTCGCGACCCTCAAAGCATTTTAGAAGAAATAAACGATTTGTGGCAGAACGGGTATAAAGAAATTACCTTATTAGGGCAGAATGTAGATAGCTATTTATGGTATGGTGGTGGCCTGAAAAAAGATTTTGAAAAAGCTAGCGACATGCAAAAAGCTACAGCTGTCAATTTCTCAAAGCTATTAGAGTTATGTGCCAAAGCGCAGCCAAAAATGCGTATTCGTTTTTCTACGTCTAATCCGCAGGATATGACCTTAGATGTAGTCCAGACCATGGCAAAATATAAAAATATTTGCAACCACATTCATCTACCAATTCAAAGTGGTAGCAACCGTATTTTGAAGGAAATGAACAGACAACATACGCGTGAAGAATATATGGAACTCATCACCAATATTAAGCGTATACTACCCGACTGTGCTATTAGTCAAGATATGATTGCTGGTTTCCCAACAGAAACCGAAGCCGATCATCAAGACACGCTGAACTTAATGGAATTTGTGCAATATGATTTTGGATATATGTATGCTTATTCAGAAAGACCTGGCACCATGGCTGGCAGAAATATGAAAGATGATGTACCTGAAGCCATAAAAAAACGACGCTTACAAGAAATTATTGACGCACAACGTGCTCATGGCCATATAAAAACTCAAGCTAATGTAGGTCAGGTGCGCGAGGTGTTAATTGAAAAAACATCAAAAAAATCAGATTTACAATGGTCTGGACGAACCTCACAAAATACGGTGGTAGTTTTTCCGAAAGAACATTATAAGGTTGGCGAATTTGTAAACGTAAAAATAAACGAATGTACCACTGCCACACTCATTGGTGAAGCGGTTGGGTATTCAGAATAAAAAACAGCTATTAACAATTAATAAGATTCCTGCCTTGGCAGGAAGTTAGATATGGAATCAGTACAAGCAACCAAACAGCGTTTCGGTATTATTGGAAACGATCCGACACTTAATCGTGCTATTGAAAAAGCCATTCAAGTAGCACCAACAGACATTTCGGTTTTAGTAACTGGTGAATCTGGTGTAGGTAAAGAAAGTGTTCCTAAAATTATTCATTCCTTATCACACAGAAAACACGGCAAATATATAGCTGTAAACTGTGGTGCCATTCCTGAAGGCACCATTGATAGTGAATTATTCGGGCATGAAAAAGGCGCATTTACAGGCGCCACACAAACAAGGTCTGGTTATTTTGAAGTGGCTGATGGTGGTACCATTTTTTTAGATGAAGTTGGTGAATTACCTCTCACCACCCAAGTGCGTTTATTACGTGTACTAGAAAATGGCGAATTCATAAAAGTAGGCTCTAGTAAAGTACAGAAAACCAATGTCCGCATCGTAGCTGCTACAAACGTCAACATGTTTGACGCCATTAAAAAAGAAAAATTCCGAGAAGATTTATACTACCGTTTAAGCACCGTTGAAATCAATTTACCGCCTTTGCGTAACCGAAAAGACGATATTCATTTACTCTTTAGAAAATTTGCTAGCGATTTTGCTTTAAAATACAAAATGCCCACTATTAAACTGTCTGATGAAGCTGTAACCATTCTATTAAAATTTCGTTGGAGCGGAAATATTAGACAGCTACGAAATGTTGCCGAGCAAATTTCCGTTTTAGAACAAAAAAGAGATATTTCGGCCGAAACCTTAAAACATTATTTACCTACTGAAGGCTCCCAATTGCCAGCTGTTATCAATACAACTAAATCTGAAAGTGATTTTAGTAGCGAGCGTGAAATTTTATACAAAGTGCTTTTTGATATGAAGAGTGATTTAAACGATTTAAAGAAGCTCACAATGGAACTGATGAAAACAGGAAATGCTTCAGAAGTTCAGAAGAAAAACGAGGGGCTCATTGATAAAATTTATGGCCAAGTTGATGAAGACACGCAGGAAGCTTACGAAGATTTAGAAGTTCTTTCTATCCCTGAAAAATCAAACAATACACATACGGACGAAGCACCAGAAGAGGTAGCCGATAAATATCATTTTGCTGAAGAAATTGAAGAAGAAGAAACGCTATCTTTACATGACAAGGAACTAGAGCTGATAAAAAAATCGTTAGAACGTCATGGCGGAAAACGTAAATTAGCAGCTGCAGAACTAGGCATCAGCGAACGCACACTATATAGAAAAATTAAGCAATACGACCTATAATTGGTTTTAATAATTGATTTATGAGACTCATAAAAATAGTTTTATCATTAACCGTTTTAATCACCGTTTTAGGCTGTGGAGCCTATTCATTTACAGGTGCATCTATTGCCTCTGATGTTAAAACCTTTCAAGTAAATTATTTTCAAAATAATGCTATTTTAGTTGAACCTGGTTTAGATCGGGATTTCACGAATGCTTTAACCGATTTATTAATAAATCAAACCAATTTAGATTTAGTAAAGTCCAGTGGTGATTTAGTTTACGAAGGCGAAATTACAGAATACCGTATCTCGCCTACAACAGCAACGGCCAATAACACAGCTGCGCAAAACCGGTTAAATGTAACAGTCAACGTCCGCTTTTTTAACATGAAAAACGAAGAAGATAATTTAGAGCAACGCTTCTCCTTTTTTTATGATTATGCTGGTGCAGCATTACTAACAGGTGCTCAAAAAGACACGGCTTTGGCAGAAATATTTGAGCGTATAACCCAAGATATTTTTAATGCAACTTTAGCCAAATGGTAATATGATGACAGCTGCAGAATTTTCTAAAATCATTCAAGAACCACAACATCTTACACCCCTACAAACTCGGGAGTTAAAAGCTGTTTTGGAGCAGTTTCCATATTTACAATCGGCTCGTGCAAGTTATTTAAAAGGTTTAAAATCCAATTCCAGTGTAAAATACAATAATGAGTTAAAGGTTACAGCAGCTTACACAACTGATAGAAGTATACTATTTGATTTTATTACATCGGAAGCCTTTTTACAAAATGAAATATCACAACATATTAAACAACATTTAGATCATATTAAATCTATTGAGGTAGAATCTGAAGATATATCATTCAATAAAAGAAGTCGGGTTGATGATGTATTGAAGCAACAAATTACAGATACGGAAGGCACACTCGACCCAGAATTATTTCAACTTAAAACGAGTAAACCGCCAATTGCACACTTTCAGATAGATGACAGCTTGCCTACGAAAACTATTTCAGAAGAGCATAGCCTTGAAACAAATCCAGACAAATTACCTTCGCCTAACCATGTTTTAAAATTAGGCCAACCGTTACAATTTAATCATCAGGAAAAACATTCTTTTAATGAATGGTTAAAGCTAACACGTTTTGAACCTATAAATCGCGATAGTAAAGACACAGAAAGTGAAAAAACGGCTGAAAACAAACTAGAACACACAGAAAATCAGGATACAGAGCGCAGTAAAAAGTTTGATTTAATTGATGAATTCATCACCAAAAATCCGAAGTTAAAACCTAGTAAAACAGCCCTAACAAATACCAATATTGCTGATGCGCAAATGATTCAGCCAGAAGCTTTAATGACAGAAACGTTGGCACGAATTTACCTAGAACAAAAGAACTATAAAAAAGCAATTCAATCTTACAACATTTTAAGTTTGAAATATCCAGAAAAAAGTGGTTTCTTTGCAGACCAAATTAAAGCAGTAAAACAATTACAAGAACAAAATAACGAATAACCATGAGTACGTTTACCATATTTTTAGCACTTATTGTAGTGGTTGCCTTTTTACTAGTAGTAGTTATAATGGTTCAAAACCCTAAAGGTGGCGGATTATCATCATCATTTGGTGGTGGTGGCACACAGCAACTAGGTGGTGTTAAAAAAACAACAGACTTTTTAGACAAAAGCACATGGACACTAGCCACAATCATGTTGGTGTTAATTTTAGTTTCTAACGTTACTATCAGTAGAACAGGAACTGCAGAATCTAAAGCTATTGATCAAATCAATACAGAACAACCTGCTCCTGTTGCTCCTGCTGTACCAGCCGCAACAAACCAAAACACGGAAACAGCTGGAGATTCTATCTAAAATGTGTTAAAAAAAATTATAAAGCCAACTTTTCAGTTGGCTTTTTTTATACCCAAAATGTATGTAGTGAAATTTTGTCAGTATGTAGCTATTGGCACATTTTTAGTACAGTGATTAAGCATTAAACAATTTTTATAATTAATAAAACAACATAAAAAATGGCATTAAAAATTAAACCATTAGCAGATCGAGTTCTTATTGAACCAGAAGCAGCTGAAACCAAAACAGCATCAGGAATTATCATTCCAGATAACGCTAAAGAAAAGCCTCAACAAGGAAAAGTGATGGCTGCAGGAAAAGGCACAAAAGATGAACCTATGACCGTAAAAGTTGGTGACACCGTTCTTTATGGCAAATATGCAGGAACAGAACTAAAACTGGAAGGTAAAGATTATCTAATAATGCGTGAAAGCGATATTCTTGCAATTGTTTAACAAAAGCAAAACTTCAAAAAAAATAAATAAGTAAGTTTCAGAAACCTAAAAATTAACATACAGAACTCGCTTTAGGGATTTTGTATTTAAATTTTGAGATTTAAAAATTTTAAATAAAAATTTTCATTATGGCAAAAGATATAAAATTTGATATAGACGCACGTGACGGTTTAAAACGTGGTGTGGATGCATTAGCAAATGCAGTAAAAGTAACATTAGGACCAAAAGGTCGTAATGTAATAATTAGTAGAAGTTTTGGAGCACCTCAAGTAACTAAAGATGGTGTAACAGTAGCCAAAGAAGTAGAGCTTGAAAACGAGCTTGAAAATATGGGTGCACAAATGGTAAAAGAAGTTGCTAGCAGAACCAACGATTTAGCTGGTGATGGTACAACTACAGCTACCGTTTTGGCTCAAGCAATAGTAAAAGAAGGCTTACGAAACGTAGCAGCCGGTGCTAACCCTATGGACTTAAAGCGTGGCATTGACAAAGCAGTTGAAGCCATTGTAGCAGATCTTGAAAAACAAGCGAAACAAGTTGGCAATTCCTCGGAAAAAATAAAGCAAGTTGCTTCAATTTCGGCTAACAATGATGAGACTATTGGCGATTTAATAGCTAAAGCTTTTAGTAAAGTTGGAAAAGAGGGTGTGATTACTGTTGAGGAAGCAAAAGGGATGGATACCTATGTAGACGTTGTAGAGGGTATGCAATTTGACAGAGGCTATTTATCACCTTACTTTGTTACTGATTCAGATAAAATGGTAGCTGATTTAGAGAATCCTTACATTCTATTATTTGATAAGAAAATTTCAAACTTACAAGAAATCCTTCCAATTTTAGAGCCAGTTGCACAATCAGGAAGACCATTATTAATTATTGCTGAAGATGTAGAGGGTCAAGCCCTTGCAACATTAGTTGTAAACAAATTACGTGGTGGCCTTAAAATTGCTGCTGTTAAAGCACCAGGTTTTGGAGACAGACGTAAAGCCATGTTAGAAGACATTGCTATTCTTACTGGTGGTGTTGTTATTTCTGAAGAGCGTGGTTTTTCATTAGAAAATGCCGATTTAAGCATGCTCGGTACAGCTGAAACAGTAACGATAGATAAGGATAATACCACTATTGTAAATGGTTCTGGTGATGCTAGCGCTATTAAAAACCGTGTAAACCAAATCAAAGCGCAAATTGAAACAACCACAAGCGATTATGATAAGGAAAAGCTTCAAGAACGTTTAGCTAAACTAGCTGGAGGTGTTGCTGTACTTTATGTTGGTGCGGCTAGTGAAGTGGAAATGAAAGAGAAAAAAGACCGTGTTGATGATGCACTACATGCTACAAGAGCAGCTGTAGAAGAAGGCATTGTTGCTGGTGGTGGTGTAGCACTAGTAAGAGCGAAAGGCTTATTAGAAAAATTAACCGCCGAAAATTTAGACGAAGTTACAGGCATTCAAATTGTGGCTCGTGCTATTGAAGCACCGTTAAGAACGATTGTTGAAAATGCAGGTGGCGAAGGTAGTGTGGTAATTGCGAAAGTATTGGACGGTAAAAAAGATTTTGGTTTTGATGCAAAATCAGGTACCTATGTAGATATGCTAAAAGCTGGAATTATAGACCCTAAAAAAGTAACGCGTGTAGCATTGGAAAATGCAGCATCTGTTGCTGGCATGATTTTAACTACAGAATGTGCTTTAATTGATATTAAAGAAGATGCACCAGCTATGCCTCCAATGGGTGGTGGTGGAATGCCTGGTATGATGTAATAACACATCAATATCCAGATTATAATTTAAAAAACGTCTCAAGAAATTGGGGCGTTTTTTTTTAATCCTGAATTTAAATAAACTATATTACGGGAACCCTTTTCTGTATATTGAATAAAAACTTTACTTTTAGCACTTAAACAAGTCTCATTTATAAAATCTACCTTGAATTGATGATAAAAAAAATATTTACTTTATATCTATTTGTGCTTTGTTCAGCCTACGGAATAGCACAAAACCCTGAATTTAATTTTGTTGAAAACAAATATCTTGATTACTTCAAAATGCAACCTGAAGTTATTTACACTCAAACAAACAAGTCAAAATATTTGAGATTAGAGGAACTTTGGTTTAAGAGCTACATATATAATCCACAAACCCAAAAACCCTATTTAACCACTAGTAATATTTATGCTAGCATTTACGACTCTGACGGTATCTTAATTGAAAAAAAAATGTATTATGCTGAAAACGGTATTACACATGGAAATTTCAACTTAAAAGAAAATTATGCTCCTGGCATTTATTTTTTAAAAGTAAGTACCAATTGGATGAAAAACTTTAACGACCCTCATCATAGTCTACAACAATTTGAAATAATTGGAACTGAATCTGAATCTGAAAAAACTGCTGATAGCGAACAAAAATATGATTTTCAATTACTACCAGAGGGTGGACACATACTCCAAAACTCAAAAAACAGCATTGGATTTAAAGGGACTGATATTAATGGAAACCCACTAATAGTTACCTTAGGTAAAGTAATAAACGAAAAAGGAGACATTATTTCAACATTTAAAAGTAATGAATTTGGTATTGGTAAATTCAGCATTTTTATAGCCGAAAATGACACATATCATGTTGAAGCTACTCTTGAGAACGGCACTGTTATTAAGAAGCCACTGCCAGATGCTGAAATAATAGGCTTAACGATTTCTGTTAATACACTAAACCAAAACACCTTATTTGTCAGCATAAAAACAAATAACAAAACACTACCGTATTTATTAAATAAACCACATTATTTATTAATACATAGAGATGGATTACTAAAAAAAATAAATCTTGAATTTAAACCTAATACTCTGGACTATACCATAGCAATCCCAAAAACGGATTTATATGATGGTGTAAATATTTTAACCATTTTTAATGATAAAAACCAAGCGCTCTTGGAACGTATAATATTTAATAGAACTGAAAATTTAATCCATGAGGTGTCTTTTTTAGGCAAAAAAACCAGTTATGATTCTACTCAAATTCGATTAGTTTCTGACAAAAAAAATAATCTTAAGAAATACATGAGTGTTTCAGTATTACCAGCTGGTAGTGAATCATACGATACGAATAACACGATTACATCTTCCTTTTTATTACAGCCTTATGTTAAAGGAAAAATTGATAATCCACATTCTTACTTTAAGGATAACAACCGAAAAACCAATTATAATTTAGACCTATTACTTCTTACTCAAGGATGGAGTCGCTATGAGTGGAATAACATTTTCTTTTCACCTCAAATTGCTAAATACAATTTTGAATCAGGTTTTCAGATACAAGGAAAAATCAACGAGCCTAATGCAGAGGACTATAAAGAAATAGTACTTTTTTCAGCTAACAATGAATTAATGCTTTCTACAGAAGTTAAAGATTCTTATTTTACATTTGACCACCTATCATTGATGGATAGTTCTGTTGTTTCTATAAGCGCAAAAAACAAACGAGGAAAATTAACGACCCCTAAAGTTTATTATAATGTATATCCAACATTTATAAAAGACTCTTTGAACACCGAAAACCTTATTAATAAAGCAGTAAATATTATTTCTAATACGGACAGCTTTATTTATGATGATTCTATAACGGAATTAGATACGGTTATGCTAAAAATCAAAAAAGAGTCAAGACAAGAAAAATTTATGATTAATGGTGGTGTAAATAATCGGTCAGTAGATTTAAAAACAGTCTACTCTTTCTCTACTCGAATTTTAGATGTAATTCGAAGTAATGGCTTTGATGTTATTGAGTCTGGAGTCTCTATTAACATACTTTCAAGACGAAGTTCTAATCTTCAAGGCAGATTAAACCCAAATGTGTATTTGGATGGAATTTTAGTTTCTGATCAATTGGAACTTATTCAATATCTAACAGTTGCGGATGTTGAAAAATTATTTGTAGCTAAAACAGGTTATGGTATGGATGGTGCTGGAGGAACAATAAATATATTTTCTAAAGATGGCAGTCGGTCAAAAAGTAATCCGAAAGGGAAATTTAGCAGCAATACTATAAAAATTGGGTACTCAATGCCTAAAAGCTATTACGCTCCGATGTACAATACAGCAAAAAGAATTGCATTTTCTAAATTTGGTGTTTTAAATTGGATTCCAAATATTACCCCAAACAAAAATGGCGAATACATCTTTAACATACCGAATTATTTTTATGAAGATGTACTACTTTACATTGAAGGCATGTGTGAAGATGGCAGTTTAATTTCTAAAGTAGAAACCTTAAGATTACAATAAACAAAAAAGGCTTGTATATTAATTATTAATAAGATCTTTGACAACTAATAACGCTTTAGCTTCATCAGTGTCATTAACATAAACTTCTATTTGCCCTAAAATCCCTGGATAGGAAGAATCGGATTTATTAATTTCAAAATAGGCTATTCCTGCTTCATCCAATGCATTTTTAACACCTGAAACTTGGACTTGGGAATTACTAGATAAGATTAATTTTCTTGACATGGTCTATCTTTTTAGTGATTAAGTAAGTTAATCATTTAAAAGGAATTTATCAACATAAAAAAAAGCCCAAGCAATTAATTTGCTTGGGCTTTTTTTACTCAAATAATTTGTTAATCGTTTTTGTGGTCATCTTTAACCGCATCATCTCTATATAAACAGCATGGATGTACACTATTGTAAGCTTCGTCTGTTGCTTTAATTTCTTTGGTATCATGACCCACATCTGCAATATTTTGATTGATGGTTTTTAAATTGGTTTTGCGCTCATCATAAATTAGTTTTAATTCATGAGTTTCCACATTCCAAACAGCCGATTTAACGCCTTTTGTCCTAATACAGGCTTTCTCAATACGCTCTTTACACATATTACACACACCATCTACTTCAATGGAGGCTTTTGCATTTTTATTTTGAGAAAATGCTGTTAAACCAAAAAGCATGACTAATACAATTCCTAATTTTTTCATTTTTTTATTTTTTTTATTTTTTTATTATTAATTCAATTTATATCGTAATCCAGCATAATACATACTACCAAAAATGGGACCATAGACAAACGTACTATCAAAATTAGCACCAAAAGGATTATCAGCGGCTAAAATCGGGTTATCCTGACGTACATTAGTTACGTTTTCGCCTCCTAAATATACTTCAAATTTTGGAGAAAACACTTTAGTAACCTGCAAGTTTAAAGTTCCTATTGTAGGTGTGTAGTCAGGCAATTGATAGACTAGTGGATTAGATTGTGTGGACGAAAAACGCTGTTTGCTTAACCAGTTATAGGTGGCATCAAATTTCCATTGCGCACCTGTATCTTTTTGCTTTGTTTCATACCCAACGTTTGCAAACATTCGATGTTTTGGTGTTAGCGGCTTTTCCAATTTACCCGACTGATATTGGGTTTTAACATCGTAATATTTGTATGCTAAACGGATATCAAAACTTTCAAACATATTATAATTCACTTCAGCTTGAAAACTGTTGGCATAACTAGCGCCATCTAAATTATAAAAGCTGACAGCTGTTGGGTTTTCATAATCCACAACAATTTGATTTTCAAAGTCGGTTCTATAATAATCAAAGGTAACGTCTCCTTTTCTTCCAAACAAATTAAAACCTTGTAAATAGGACACTCCATAATTCCAAGCTATTTCTGGATCTAATCCATAAATATTCCCTCCAGCATTTTCAATATTAATAACTCTAGATGTTGCAAAAATCTGCTGATTTTCAGTAAAAATATTGGCACTTCGTTTCCCACGACCTATGGATGCTCTAAAAGCAGATTTTTCCCATGGTGTATATCTTAAATGTAGTCTAGGCGTTACAAAAAAGCCCAATAAATTATGCTGATCTACACGAATACCAGCTGTTAGATTTAAATTGTCTAGGTTATCATAATTGTATTCAAAGAATGCACCAACAGAGGATTCTGTTCTTTTATAAACATCCGTATTTACCAACTCATCATAATGATCGTATGTATAGCTTAATCCTGTCTTTACTTTATGGCGCGTATCTCCTATTAAGGTGTTATAAATTGCGTTTGCATATAAACTATTTTGCACAATATCGTACACATTGAGTCCAAAATAAGAGTCTTGTGCATGCCTACTAAATGCTGTTTGGACACCTATGCTTTGATACGGTATTTCTGGGTTTACATAACCCAGTTTCGCTGACACTTCATAACGCTCTGTATCAATTTCACTTCCCCAAGCATTTGTTGTTCCTTTATCAGTATCTGGATTAAAGTTAACTTCCCCTGTTTGCTTGGCATCATTTAAATATTTCAAATTAATAAAACTTACAAAGCCTTTTTCTGGATTGGTATATTGCCAACGATTCATAACATTAATCTGTTTGTAAATGGGCATATCCATAAAATTATCATTATTAACATCATGTTTCTTATTATGCGTATTACCGTGCAAATACAGACCTGTTGCCCATTTATCAGTAATTTTAGTATTAAGGTGTGTATTTAACTCAACCCGTTCACTACTTGCTCCATAGAGATTTACAAATAGTTTTTTATCTGTTGTAGGTTTAACCAATTCTGCATTTATTTGTCCTGCTATACTTTCAAAACCATTAACCACACTTCCTGCTCCTTTGGTTATCTGGATACTCTCTACCCAAGTCCCGGGAATAAAACTCAACCCATAGGCTTGAGAGGCACCACGAATAGACGGGATGTTTTCGGTTGCAATTAAAATATATGGCGTTGTTAATCCAAGCATTTTTATTTGACGGGTGCCTGAAACAGCATCAGCAAAATTAACATCAATGGAAGGGTTAGTTTCAAAACTCTCAGACAAATTACAACAAGCCGCTTTTAATAATTCATCGCTACTAACAGTCATGATGTTCTGAGACTGCAGATAAGACTTTGCTGTTGCCTGTTTCCTTGAGGTTACCACAACCTCATCCAAGGCACTTGTTGGCACTAGCTTATGTTTAATGAATTTTTCTGAATTTACCGTTACCGTATCTGTTTTATAACCAACAAAACTGATCACCAATTTTTTATAATCAGATTGATATGGAATGGTAAAATTTCCATCAAAATCAGTTACAGCTCCAACAGTTGTGTTTAACCAGTATACATTAGCTCCAGCTACTGGAATTTCAGTTTTCTGTTCGTTTGCCTCTATAATAACACCCTCAATCTTGTTCTGTGAAACCACTAAAACGGGTATAAGGCCTAAAATGAATAGTATTTTTTTCATATTACACCAAATTAAAAAGCATGGCAATTGCCATTATTATCATAATACTATTTTCAATAAATGTTGCTTTTGTCATTGGTAAGTTTAACGCTGTTCCAAGACAAGCACATTGAATGGCTTTTTTATCTAATAAAGATTTTGTAACACCAACGGTAGTAATCCCTAAAATTATAAGTGTAATAATTAATGCCGTTGTAATTTCAAAACGCATAAGAAACATAACTCCCAAAGCAACCTCTATAAATGGGTATATCCAACCATAGACTGGAATAACTTTAGCTAAAGGGTCGTACATTTTGAAAGATTCTGGAAAACCTTTTAAGTCTAGTAATTTAAAAAAACTAAAAACCACATAAAATAAACCCATAAAATCCAACATAAAACTGGACCAGTTTAAAGGATTATAGTTTAAAAGGATAGCGGCAATTGTTATGTAAGCAAAAATTAAGAACAAAGGGAAAAGTTGTTTTAATTCCGATTTATTTTCACTTTGTGCTGATTGAAAAACGTTGTTCTCTTGTTTTTCTGAAATGGTGTACTTTTTTGGAAGCGCTTCTTGTAAGGTAGTAACTTCCACATGTTTACTCATGGTAATTATAACTTCTTGAGCTTCTAAATCTACAAGAACACTTTGAATAGCATTCAGTTTCAAAAGAGCTTCTTCAACTGTTTTTTTACAGCTGTTACAAGTCATACCAGTAACGGTATATGTATGTTTCATGATTTTTTATTTTTAAAATTTTAACGAAATATCCAGTACATTCACATCTTACAAAACATGAAGTACTAACTAACTGGCATTTAAAATGCGACGTTAAAAAATCAAATAATAAAAACTTGATCTAAAATCTGGCGATTGAAAATCAAGTTTGGAGGGGAATAATTTTTATGTGGAATTACTAATTCTGGAAGCCCTTCAAATAAATTCAAATAAGAATAAGACATCGCAGTTAAAAACAACTGCTGATCAAAATCTAAATCTTGAAATGTCTTAACTGTCAGTTCATCTTGACCCTTAATAACATCTAAAACATCTTCACAACAATCCATTTTAGAAGGTGCTTCTTGACTCTCTGAAGCACATTTTTCAACACTATTAAAAACAGCAGCATCCATTAAAACATCGCCGCAGAAATGCTTTTCAACTGTAAACGAAACAGTTGAAAACAAGACCAATAATGCCATGCTTACTGAAAAAAGCTTATATAATAGTGTTTTTATCACGTTGCAAATTTACAAAAAATGATGATGATATAATAATTTTTAAAACAGGATTAACAATTTAAAGATTCTTCTTATGATAGAAAAATGCCGGAATAAGTAATAATAAAATTAAGGGTTGAATTAAAAAACGACGGATATTAAAAAACAGGTAATAATCATCCTGTTTTGGGTTAATCACAAAATATAAAAATAATAACATGAGGACGACATAAGCTACGCCATAAATTAAAGCTGAAAACTTAATGATACTGACATCTTTAAAAATGGCAAATAAAATACCCAGAGATAAAACAGTATTGATTAGAAATCGCAAACTTGTAAAAGCGGTCAGTTTAAAAACTTCACGTCTTGGAGAATCCATATAAAGATAATCGTTCTGAAAAAATGCTAAAAATGGATCATAGAACAACTGCTGTTCAAATACACGAATTAACACTAACAATGTAACTAAAACTACAATGGTTAAATATGTTAATACTTTACTCATTTTTTGGAAGCTAATTTAGAAAACCGATTAACCCAAACCACCCAAAGCAAGCAAACCATACCATAAATTATAGCTGGAAAAATAACCGTGTGTAACACATCTTTTCGCCACGGATAATGATATAAACCAACAGAAAGAATAACGACACGAACCAAATTTGCAACATATATTAATACGCTTCCAGCCAAAATATAAATAACAGTTGTTTTAAAACGTCCTGAAAATGCTAGAATAAATGCCATAAATAGAATGATTACACTTACGGAATTACAGCCTTCTATAACACGTGCTACATATTTCTCATTGATAATAAGTTTCATCGAGGCTTCGTTTGGATGTGGTAAAACCTGCGCCTCATATCCCAATGTTTGCAACAAATCCGCACTCTGTAGTGCTACCAAATGGGTCATATAATCTGGATAATAAACCTCACCCGTTGATAATTGCAAATAAAATTTATACCCAAACGTCATAACTGCATAAACCAACAAAAAAGTAAGAATAAACCTAATCACAGACTTGTATTTGAGCACTAATTTTTTCACTATACCTTTTTTGTTATTTCCGTGTTAAAGTTATACAAATTGACACGTATAAATCATTGCAAATTAAATACTTTTGCGAAAACTATAAAAACGAATGACACTCCAAGAACTAAAACCTGCTGTTACTGAAATTATTCAACAAACAGAATTATCTGTAGATAACAGATTACTAGCTATTTGCGCACTTTTAGAAAAAGAAATCTCCTATTACAACTGGGTTGGTTTTTACTTTAAAAATGGTGATAAAAGCGAATTGAAACTAGGTCCTTATGTTGGCGAACCTACCAGTCATACCATTATTCCTTTTGGAAAAGGCATTTGTGGCCAAGTAGCAATTAGCAATCAAAATTTTGTAGTCCCAGATGTGTCTGCTCAGGACAATTACATTGCATGTAGTCTGACCGTTAAGGCTGAAATTGTTGTTCCCATTTTTGTAAATAATCAAAACATAGGTCAAATAGATATTGACTCTAACACACCAGATCCATTCACCGACATGGACGAACGTTTTTTAGAGTTTGTCTGTAAAAAAGTAGCTACCATATTGTAACTGTTAATAACTTCTTTTTTAAGTTGAAAAACAGTCGTGTTTTAGTTTAAAACGTGACTGTTTTTTTTAATGTAATTCCCTACTTTTGCAAGCATAAAACAACACAACACAAATGAGTACAACTAAAACTATTAAATCGGCATTAATTTCTGTTTTCAGTAAAGACGGATTGGCACCAATTGTAAAAACATTACACGAACAAAACGTTACTATTTATTCCACAGGAGGCACTGAAAAATTTATAAAGGACTTAGGTATTCCTGTTGTTCCTGTAGAAGATGTAACCTCCTATCCTTCCATTCTTGGTGGCCGTGTAAAAACATTACATCCTAAAGTTTTTGGTGGAATTCTAAACAGACAGAACAATGAAAGTGATGTTGCAGAACTAGCAGAGTTTGCTATTCCACAAATAGATTTAGTTATTGTTGATTTATATCCTTTTGAAAAAACGGTAGCTTCTGGTGCGGAAAATCAGGATATTATTGAAAAAATAGATATTGGTGGCATTTCACTTATACGTGCAGCAGCTAAAAATTATGCCGATGTAGTTTGTGTGGCTTCCGTAAATGATTATGGCGAATTTTTAGAGTTACTCCAAACCCAAAAAGGAAACACAACGGAAGCTGACAGAAAACGTTTTGCGGCAAAATCTTTCAATGTGTCATCTCATTACGATTCGGCTATTTTTAATTATTTCAACCAAGATCAAAGCATTCCAAGTTTTAAATTAAGTGAAAATAATGGTCAGGTTCTTCGTTATGGCGAAAACCCGCACCAAAAAGGATTTTTCTTTGGTGATTTTGATGCTATGTTTACCAAGCTTCACGGCAAAGAATTAAGCTACAACAACTTATTAGATGTGGACGCAGCTGTGAATTTGATGAATGAATTTAAAGGCGAAGCACCTACATTTGCTATTCTAAAACACAACAATGCCTGCGGTTTTGCGCAAAGAAACACCGTAAAAGAAGCATATGCAGATGCTTTAGCAGGTGATCCTGTTTCAGCATTTGGAGGTATATTAATTTGCAATACCGAAATTGACGAAGCAACCGCAAATGACATTCATAATTTATTCTGTGAAGTAGTCATAGCGCCTTCTTTTTCTGAATCAGCCTTGGAAATTTTAAAAGGGAAAAAGAACCGCATATTATTAATACAGAATGATATTGAACTACCCAAAACAACTGTAAGAACCTGTTTAAATGGCATCTTGGTTCAGGAGCGCGATGGTTTAACTGATACTATTGAAAATTTAACCTATGCTACCAACAATAAACCAAGCGAAAGTGAGTTAGAAGACCTAATATTTGCATCAAAAATTTGCAAGCACACCAAATCTAACACCATCGTATTGGCAAAAAACAAGCAATTATGTGCTAGTGGCACTGGACAAACCAGTCGTGTAGACGCTTTAAATCAAGCCATACATAAAGCACAGTCTTTTAATTTCGATTTAAAAGGAGCTGTTATGGCTAGTGATGCCTTTTTTCCGTTTCCTGACTGTGTAGAAATTGCTGATAATGCAGGAATTTCAGCTGTTATTCAACCAGGTGGCTCCATAAAAGATCAGTTAAGTGTGGATTATTGCAATGCGAATGATGTGTCCATGGTTATGACCGGAACACGTCATTTTAAACATTAATTTTTCACTTTTAAAGTTTTATAGCACGAAAAATTGAATTAAAGTTAAAATCACTCTAAAGGAAAACCAAAGATAATAATTGCATAACTTTTATTACATTTACAAGATTTGATTAACAAACCTCAAATAAACGACTCAAGCACATGGGATTTTTTGACTTCTTAACCGAAGAAATAGCCATAGATTTAGGAACTGCAAACACCCTAATTATTCACAACGACAAAGTTGTTGTGGATAGCCCGTCTATTGTTGCACGCGATAGAATTTCTGGAAAAATAATTGCTGTTGGAAAAGAAGCCAGCTTAATGCAAGGAAAAACTCATGAAAATATTAAAACCATAAGGCCATTAAAAGATGGTGTTATTGCAGATTTTGATGCCAGTGAGCAAATGATTAGTTTGTTTATTAAAAACATTCCAGCTCTAAAGAAAAAATTATTCCCACCTTCGTTACGTATGGTTGTTTGTATTCCCTCTGGAATTACAGAAGTAGAGATGCGTGCTGTTAAGGAATCGTGTGAGCGTGTAAACGGGAAAGAAGTGTATTTAATTCATGAACCAATGGCAGCAGCTATTGGTATTGGCGTAGATATTATGCAGCCAAAAGGAAACATGATTGTAGATATTGGAGGTGGTACTACAGAAATTGCTGTTATTGCTTTAGGTGGAATTGTTTGTGATAAATCTGTTAAAATTGCTGGTGATGTTTTTACCAATGACATAATTTATTACATGCGTACCCAACACAATTTATATGTTGGTGAACGCACTGCTGAAAAAATTAAAATCCAGATTGGTGCTGCCACCGAAGATTTAGAGTTACCTCCAGAAGACATGAGTGTTCAGGGTCGTGACTTACTTACTGGTAAACCTAAACAGGTTCAAATTTCATATCGTGAAATTGCTAAAGCTCTAGATAAATCCATTTTACGTATCGAAGATGCAGTTATGGAAACGCTATCTCAAACACCTCCCGAATTAGCTGCCGATATCTATAACACAGGTATTTATTTAGCAGGTGGTGGATCAATGCTTCGCGGATTGGATAAGCGTTTATCGCAAAAAACAGATTTACCCGTTTATATTGCTGAAGACCCTTTACGTGCAGTAGTTCGCGGAACTGGAATAACGCTTAAGAATTTGTCAAAGTTTAAAAGTGTCTTGATAAAATAGCATACTAAATCATGCAACAAATCATTAAATTCTTTTTAAGAAACAAAACTTTTTTGTTGTATTTTTTGTTGCTCTTTATGGCTATAATTTTTACAATCCAGTCCCACTCATACCATAAAAGTAAGTTTATTAATTCGGCTAATTTTGTTACTGGAGGTGTTTACAATTCCGCCAATAACTTAACCGTTTATTTTAATTTGGAATCGCAAAACTTAATGTTGCAAGAAGAAAATGCACGTTTAAATTCACTGATCCACACACCTAATGACACAATAAACTCTAGTTTCATAACCGATAGTATCTATGGTGGTATTAATTATAAATTTACACCAGCTAGAGTTATTAAAAACAGTTATTCGGTAAAGAACAATGTCCTGCTTATCAATCGCGGAAAACGGGATAGTATAAAACAAGATTTTGGCGTTATTACGCCTAAAGGAATTTTAGGAATAGTAGATCAAACAAGCCATAAATTTGCCACCGTTTTATCTATTTTAAATACTAATATTAAAATTAGTGCCCAATTAAAAAACACCAATCATTTTGGATCCTTAATGTGGGATACCCAACGACCACAGATAGTTCAGTTAAATGAAATTTCAAAAATAGCACCTTTAAAAAAAGGAGATACTATTGTAACATCGGGACGCTCGGTAATTTTCCCTAAAGGCATTCCCGTTGGAACTATTGAAGATTACAGACTAGATTCTGCAGAAAATTTTTACACCATTGATGTGAAACTTTTTAACGACATGACTAACATTGAATATGTATATATTATTGAAAATGTTGATAAATCTGAAATAAACAGTCTCTTAAAAACTACCAATGAAAATTAACGTCATATCCTATAGCGTTCAGTTTATTGTGCTAATTTTGGCGCAAGTTTTGGTTTTAAATCATATTAATTTTTTAGGATATATTAACCCATACTTATATGTTATTTTCGTGCTGTTATTTCCCGTAAATAACAACCGACTCATTTTCCTTTTATTAAGCTTCGCTTTAGGGTTGACTATAGATTTATTTTCAGATTCGGGTGGCATTCATGCGGCAGCAGCATTAACAATAGCGTTTATAAGACCTGTAGTACTTAAATTCTGTTTTGGATCTGTTTACGAACATCACACCATTAAGTTTAAAAACGTGGATTTTGGTGCAAAAGTTATTTATTTTGTCATTTTAGTACTCATTCACCATTTTATTCTATTCGCATTAGAAATTTTTAACCTAAAAGACATAATTTTGGTGCTTCAAAAAACGTTATTTTCAAGTATATTCACTATTATACTTTGTTTAATAGCAACCATTTTATTCAGTAGAAAAACTTAATGCGACAATTTTTACTCTTTTTCATAATCATTCTGGTAGGTCTCACATTTATTGGTAGGCTTTTCTATTTACAAATTTATTCTGCAGAAGCACACGACATATTAAATGATAACGCTATAAGAAAGGTATACGATTACCCAAAACGTGGATTTGTTTATGATAGGAACAACAAACTGTTAGTAGGAAATCAACCATCTTATGATGTGATGGTAATTCCAAGAGAAGTAAAGCCTTTAGACACCACAGAGTTTTGCTCTTTATTGAAAATTACCAAAGAACAATTTATTAAAACATACCAACGCGCATATAACTATTCACCAAGACTACCTTATGTTTTTATAGCCCACTTATCTAAAGAAGATTATGCTGTATTGCAGGAAAAAATGCGAAAATATGAAGGTTTTTATATTCAAAAACGTTTATTACGTGATTATCAAACTACTGTTGGTGCAAATGTTTTAGGATTTATTGCAGAAGCTACCCCTAGTCAGATTGAAAAAAACCCCTATTATAATATGGGTGATTTAATTGGTAAACAGGGTGTTGAATTATCTTACGAAGAAGAATTACGTGGTGTAAAAGGTATAAAATTCATTCAAAAAGATCGCTTCAATCGAGACATAGGACCCTATCAAGATGGCGCGCTTGATACCATACCAAAGCAAGGAAAAGACATTACTATTACTATAGACCAGAGACTACAAGAATATGGTGAATTACTCATGTCAAACAAACGTGGAGGCATAGTAGCTTTAGAGCCAAAAACTGGTGAAATTCTTGCTTTAGTTTCAGCACCATCATATGATCCTAATTTATTAGTAGGACGAAAACGATCTAGAAATTATACCAAACTTCATAATGACAGCATCCATCTACCATTAATAGACAAAGGCCTTTTAAGAGTCCATGAACCAGGCTCGCCTTTCAAAGCCATTGTTGCTTTAACAGCTTTACAAGAGGGCGTTATTACACCACAAACAAATGTTTTTTGTTCCGGTGTTTATCATTATGGTCGTCGTGGAAAAATGGGCTGTCACTGTGGTGGAGGAAACCGCGATTTAGTTAAAGGCATTGCCAAATCGTGTAACTCCTATTTTGCAACTGCTTTCAGACGAAGTTTGGATATCGTTCCAAACTCTAGCAAAGCTATGGATATTTGGAGCAGCCATGTAAAGAGTTTTGGTTTAGGTCAATATTTAGGTACCGATTTACCTATTGGAAAAAAAGGGAATATTCCTGACGGTGCTTATTATGACAAATGGTATCCTGATTTTAATTGGGGAGCAACAACCATTATTTCTAACGCTATTGGTCAAGGAGAAATTCTAGTTACACCTGTACATTTAGCTAATATGACAGCTGCAATTGCTAATCGAGGCTTTTATTTTACACCTCATATTATTAAGCAAATTGAAGGTCAAAAACTAGACTCCAAGTTTACAACACCAAACTATACTACTATAGATAAGAAGTATTTTGAACCTGTAATTGAAGGGTTATTTGATGTGTATGAAAACAATGGTACAGCACGGTCTTTACGTGTCCCAGGAATTGAAATATGTGGTAAAACGGGAACAGCCGAAAATTTTGCAATAATAGATGGCACACGAACTCAATTAACAGACCATTCGTTGTTTATTGCATTTGCACCAAAAGATGACCCTAAAATAGCTATTGCTGTTTTTGTTGAAAATGGGCATTATGGTTCTACCTATGCTGGTAAAATTTCAAGTTTAATGATTGAAAAATATTTAAAAGGAACCATAACAAGAACTGATTTACAAGACTGGATTTTAACCTATAGTCTAGAAAATGAATATCAAAAACCCTATTCTGGCCAACCATTTAAAATTAATAAACAAAGCGCGCTTCAACCCATTTCACCTGAAGAACTCGAAAAATTAAAGAGTAAATTACACACAGACAATTAATTTTTGTATGACCAGAGAAACAAACAGGCATTTTAAATTTGATTGGATAACCATTGTATTGTTCATGATGTTAGTTGGGTTTGGGTGGATGAATATTTTATCTGCTTCACACATTGGTGAGACCATTGATTATTTTGATTTTTCTCAACCATATGGTAAACAACTTATTTTTATCATATTAACGTTTTTTCTTATTGTTTTAATATTATCCATTGAAGCTAAATTTTACGAACGGTTTTCAAGTGTTATTTACCTAATTGGAATTTTGTCACTGGTTGGATTATTTATATTTGGTAAAAATGTAAATGGTGCCACATCTTGGTATGGAATCGGTGGCATGACCATTCAGCCAAGTGAATTCGCAAAAGCAGCAACTGCTCTTGCCGTAGCAAAATATGTTAGCGACTTAAATACGAACATTCAAACATTTAAGGACCAAATTCGCCTGTGTATTATTATTGCTATTCCAGCTATATTAGTATTGCTTCAAAATGATGCAGGTAGCACGCTTGTATACAGCTCCTTTTTCTTTGTTTTGTATCGAGAAGGCTTACCTAAAATATACCTATCCATAATTATTGTTTTAGCACTCATATCCATTGCTGCCCTTAAATTTGGCCCTTTAATTACCATTGTAGCAGCAACATGTTTAATTTTTACATTTCACTTTTTAAGAAAGCGAAAACCGTCTTTATTACAACCTATTTCCATGCTTCTAGCAGCAATGGTAATTACATTTGGTGTTAATTTCTTTTATAAAAATATTTTACAACCACACCAACAAGATCGCATAAGTTTATGGCTTCGCCTGGAAAAAGATCCCGATAAAATTCAAAAAATGCAACGCGACATTTTATATAATTTATATGAATCGGAAAAAGCTATTAGTTCTGGTGGATTGAAAGGAAAAGGCTATTTAGAAGGTACAAGAACTACTGGAAAATTTGTTCCCGAGCAACATACGGACTATATATTTAGCACTGTTGGCGAAGAATGGGGATTTCTAGGAAGTATTTCAGTTGTAATTATTTTTGTATTACTATTGCTACGTTTGCTGCATCTTGCCGAACTGCAAAAATCGCAATTTAGTCGTGTATATGGTTATAGCGTAGCATCCATCCTTTTTTTCCATTTCATGATTAATATCGGCATGGTTATGGGATTAATACCAACCATCGGAATCCCATTACCTTTCTTTAGTTATGGTGGCTCTGGACTTTGGGGCTTTACTATTTTATTGTTTATTTTTATTAAACTGGATTCAAACAGAATCAACGAATGGTAGTGTTATGTCTAATGTCAATCAATTGGGTTTAACCAATTGGCATCTAATGTCAAGGTTTTGTCTGCTTTCTGTTGATTAAAATAATTTTTTCTAGAAGCCTTCAATCCAGCCAAAATGCTATGGTAGTCTATACCTTGTTTTGTTGCTTTTTCAAATAAATCGACATTCAATTGATGGTAGGATTTTTTCAAATCAGAGGTTCCAAAAGTCTTTAAGAAATAGTCAAAATGATGTTCCTTCAAATCTAAATGCAACACCCAAACATTAAGCCTCACATAAAAGTCATGGACATCCTTTTTCTTTAAACTCCTTAAAACCTTTTGAAACAAATAACGCTCGGAGTGAATGTAATTATGATAGGCTTTTTTAGTTGTTTTAACTAACCAAACAGTTAGTTTTATTGCTATATAGAGCGCTAATAGCCCTAAAACCAACACTAACAAAAACCGTTTAGGCGACATACCAAAAATCAAGAAGGGTTTATCTTCAACCACTTCTGCCTGCTCCTGTTCTTGCTCTAATTGCTTTTTAATGGTTGCCAGCATGTCCAAATCGGCATTAGGAGCCACTTGAATAACCGTTGAATCTATAACCTTTTTGTACGATTTTTTAGTGTTGTAGTTCCAATACACAAATTCAATTTTTGGCAAGACAACTTCTCCTTCCTTTTCAAACAGATAATTTACCGTTTCAGTTCGCTTGGCAGACACATAGGTTTTCGTTTTTGTTGTTTCAACTTTAGGCCTTTTAGGATATATGCTTACGCCTGGAACCGAATCCCAACTTTGGGCTGGAATAAATTCCGATAATGTACCACCAGCCGAACGCACAATGGTACGTTGTAACACATCGCCAACTTTAACATTGTTTAATGGCGTATTCCATGTTTCAGAAATATTCAAGGAACTGGATACCAACCAATTGTTAGGATCGAAACCTATAGGAATATCAGTGACCATCAAGGTTTTTGGCTTGGTTTTTAACACATGTTTAATGCCTTGATAACCACCTGGTTTTGGAGACTCCACATGAATGGTTAGTTCTGGAATGGTAATCTCGCCAGGTTTAGTAGGAAACAAATTATAGATAAAATCGACTCCAGAATAGGACTTCCCACTAAAGGTTTTATTGTTTGAAACAGATCTAAAATATACCGTTAATGCGCCTTCTACCTGAATGTTTCCTACGTCCACACCTGTAGTAAACCACGTATTGGTATAAACCGAAACCGTTAATTGAACAGGTTGCCCTATATACGCTGTCTCATGATTCAGATAGGTATAACTAATTAAACTTTGAGCTTGCATTTTAAAGCAGCTAAAAAGCAAAATAAGAATGATATGTTTGAGTTTAATTACCAATCTGTTTGGGTGTTTTGAGCTTCAACTTGTTTTTTATTGATTTGATATCGAAATTTTTTGGTTAAAAATAAAGCTGGATCATCATCTATCTTTCGCATTAATACATTTTTAGGTATTCCGCCACTGCCCAATTTAAAATCATCAGGCAATTCATCCATCTCTTTTCCTTTGCGTTTACCTGTTGCAGCTTCTTCTTCTGTGCGTTCTTTTTCCATGTCCTTTTTTGTAGCTTCCTGTCCTCCACCACTTAAATCTTCCATGGAGTCGTTTTTTTTGTTTTTGGCATTCGGCTTTTCTTCATTTAGTTTGGCATCTTCTGGTGCGGAACTCTCCATCATGGAAAGGGCATTTTTTACTTGATTTAAATTCTTCTGTGCTTCTTCAAAAGAAGGGTCCTTTACTATTAAGGTTTCAAATATGTCTTGAGACTTTTCCAAATCTCCTAATTTGGCGTAGGTTAAACCTAAATTATATAATCCTACTTTAGAACTGTCTTTTTCGAAAGCTGCCTTCGCACTTAAAAAATCGCCTTCCTTATAATAAGCCACTCCTTGATGTATTGGGTCTTGATATAATTTGGCTGCCGATGCATAATCTTTATTATTGTAAGCCTGTTGCCCTTGATAGGCCTTGGTATACCACAAATCTTTAAACGCAAATGTGTCTGAAGGTTCTTTTTCGGATTCAGGTTCTTGAGAGCAGGAAACCATACTAAACATAAATAACAAACTGTAAATAGCCCAACCTTTCCTAAAACTAAAAGCGAACAGGATAATTACTGGTATCACCAACCAATAACCATCGTCTTGCCAGTTGTTTTCGCTATCCAGAGGTTTTTCTTCGAAAATGAGATGTTTGCTGATGTCTTCTGCCAAAAGTTTAACATCGCTATCATCTAAAGACATATCCAAAACATGTACATTTTCAATGGTTTTTAAATTATCTGAAACAGTCTGATTCCGTTTAGACATCACAACCTTGCCTTTTACCTTCAAATCTGCTTTAGAATTATAAAATGAAGGCACCTTGTCTCCAGATAAAGTAGCCATAGGATACACATTTAAAACCACGTTATTTTGTTGCATAAATGCACTCACTTTTTGGACATCCATGCCTTCCAAATCGTCTGTAAAAATTAAAATTTTACCTTCGGCTTTATTGTTGTTAAACAGACTGTCCAGATTGATAAACAAATTATCAAAACCAGTACCTCGTTTAGGCATCATACTAGGCTTTAATCCATCCAAATGGTCTAATATTATTTTATAATCTGTTGTATAGGGAACAACCGTATGTGTAGAAGCTGCAAATACCTGAAGGGCTGTTTCAGCTCTTGGGTTGGCTTCTAAAAAGTCCCTGATTTTAAATTTAGCCCGTTCCAAACGCGATGGAGACACGTCTGTCGTTAACATACTTTGCGATAAATCTAAAGCAATAACCAATCGTGATTCCAATTTTTTGGTTGGCTCCTTGACTTCCCTCCAAGTTGGCCCTAAAAATCCTAAAAACGCCAATCCGAAAAGTATAAATAATGACGCATGAATCACTCTAGATTTCCAAGCTGTTCCTTTTTGAATAACAAAAGGCCTTAAATGCTGTGCAATATGCTTTTTCCATACCGTTTTTTCAGCATAAGCCAAAACACCCAAAAGCAAAATAATGGCCAAAGGAATGGCTAACCACAAGTAATCTGGTCTTAAAAAATGGAATTTATCCCAATCGATATGTTTTAATTCCTCAATCATGAATCCCGTTTAAAACATTTAAAAAGCAAGATTAAATTATTCACTAAAACAACACATCCTGCTAAAGCCAATGCAGCTCCCAAAGGAATATAATACAATAAGGTTTTTGGTACAAAGCTCTCTTCTTCATACTCTAGAGGTTCCAATGTATCCAATTCGGCATAAATACTTTGCAAGGCCTCGGCATCTTTAGCCCTAAAATATTTTCCACCTGTCATGTCTGCAATTTCTTCCAGTGTACGTTCATCTAAATCTGATGATGAAGTTCCTGGATCTCCTATTCCTATGGTATACACAACCGTAGAATCTTTTTTTGCCATATTAGCAGCGTCTAATGGCAGTATGGCTTCACCACTGTCAACGCCATCGGTTAACAATAACATCACTTTACTTTGAATGGTATCACGCTCAAACAAATCCATGCCTTTAACAATGGCTTTGCCAATATTGGTCATTTGTCCGGCCATACCTACATCGGCTTCGTCCAACATGGTTTGAATGGTATTTAAATCGGATGTAAAAGGCGCCTGAATGTAGGCATTGGTTCCAAAAAATACCAATCCCATTCTATCGCTTTTTCGGTTGCCTATAAACTCATGCATGATGTTTTTTACTGCTGACCATCGTGTAACACGCTTTCCATCTAGTACCCAATCGTTATTGGCCATACTAAAACTAATATCGGCAACAATTAAAAAGTTTCTTGCTGTTTTAATTTTCTTTTCCGGTTTACCTACCAATTCTGGAGAGGCTAAAGCTGTGAGTAACAATAACCAAATTATGTACATAATAAGCCAACTGAACCAGTTTCGCTTTTTTATATATGACGCTTTTTTAGGCTTTTGATTGGTAACATCTACAGCCCGGGAAAAATAGGGATACTTTAAAGCACTACTTCTGTTTTTTATTGGTGGCAACAACCAGTAAATTAAAAATGGCAACGGAATTAACAATGCCACTAGCGGATATGCAAATTGAAAATTTTCAGGCATGACGTTTAATCCATTTTAGTGACATGTTAAAAAAATCATCCTTATTGAAACTCTCTTCATTGCCAAGGGCTTCTTTGTATACAGCATTTGCTATGGCTTCTTTGTATTTTAAAAAATCCATTCCAGACACCTGACTGTTCAAAAATTGCAACCAAGATTCTCCCTTTAAAGACGCAACCTGATCTCTTGGATAAGATTGTAAAGCTGTACGTTTTAAAATAAAAACAGATTTTGTAATAAAGGCAACCTCTGATAATTGGGTATTGCCATGAAGGGTTTGTAATTCTGCAATAGCTTCGCGTCTGTATTGATTGTGTTTATACCTTAAGTATAACTTCCAAACACCAAACAGGCATAATAATATTAAAATGACAAACAAAACTTTCCAACCCAAGGTATCAAAAGTAAACGCTATTGGTTCTGGCTCCATAATGCTTCCCAGTTCCAAAGTGGTAGCTTGTGGGTCTTGAAAGGTGTTGATATGTAAAAAAAATGAATTCACAAAGGTTATGGTTTATACCTGCTAAAAAGTTCTATTAACTGATCTTCTAATGAATCTACTGTATTTATTTTGAATAAGGTGATATTATATTTTTCTGTTTCAGATTTAAACTGATCGTAATTGGTTTTGAAATCTTCTGAAAGCTCTTGGACCACTTTTTTTTGTTTCCCATTAACTTGAATTTGGTGTGTGATGTTGCTTAAAGTCATTTTTTCATTTGGCAATTGGGCTTCCAAAGGATCATATATTTTTATAAGCACCACATCATTATGCTCTGATAATTGACTTAAATATTTAATGGTTTGTGCATTGTAACGGTAAAAATCACTTATGATAAGTACCATAAAATCGTGTGTGATTATATTTCGTAGTTTGCCAGTTATCTCATTTAAGGCTTCTGGAAAATCGAAAGCTTCGTAGTTGTAAATGGCCTTATTGGCATCGACAATTTTCTGAAAGAATTGAAGGATGTTTCTTCGGTCGCGCTTTGGTGTGAGCAAATCGTAATCCTTTCCTTTAAATACCATGCCTCCTATTCTATCGCCACCTTTTAAAATTTTATAAGCGGCAATAGCTGCAATTTCGCCTGCAACTACTGCTTTGGTCTTGTGGGTTGATCCAAACCCCATAGTTACGGATTGATCCACAAAAATAAAGGCAGGCTTTTCTTTTTCTTCCGTAAAAACTTTTGTGTGTGTGGTTCCTGTTTTGGCTGTAACTTTCCAGTCTATATTTCTAATATCATCGCCAATAACATAGGGTCTGGCTTCTTCGAAATCCAATCCACGACCTCGCAATCGGGATGCATAACGACCAGAGAGCACACTATTGGATTTTTGAGAACCAGCTTTAAAATTCAAAACCGTATTCAACCACTCAAACTGCAAAAGATGCTCAAGTGTCAAAAAAATCTTGCTATTTTCTACAGGTTTTTTCAAGTTTGGGTTTATTTAGGAATTAGGCGACCACTGCTACCTGTTCTATAATCTTATCTATAACATCATCTACCGTTATCCCTTCTGCTCTTGCCTTGTAACTTAAAGCAATTCGATGTCTCAACACATCTTTTATCACATTGTGGATGTTATCTGGAGACACAAAGTCATTTCCAGCCATCCAAGCATTTACACGACTACAACGGTCCAGTGCAATGGTTCCACGAGGACTCGCCCCAAAATCTATTAAATCGCGTAATTCTTGATTATAGCGTTCTGGGAAACGGGTTGCAGCAATTAAGCTTACCATATATTTTTCCAGTTCTTCGGTAACTTTAACCTTGCTTATTTCTGCTCGAGCATCAAAAATGTGCTGTTGCGAAATGGTAAGTGTTTCTTTAGGTTTTTCTTGTTTACTGTTTTCTTGTTTATTCAGTCTTAAAATACCCAATTCAGATGCATCGTCTGGATAATCTATAACAACGTGCATGATAAAACGGTCCATTTGGGCTTCTGGCAAGGGATACGTCCCTTCTTGTTCTATTGGGTTTTGTGTTGCCATAACCATGAACAAATCGGCCATCTTATAAGTCTCACCCGAAACGGTAACTTGGCGTTCTTCCATAGCTTCCAATAAAGCCGATTGCACCTTAGCAGGCGCCCTATTAATCTCATCGGCTAAAATAAGGTTGCTAAATATTGGCCCTTTTTGAAAGATGAACTTTTCGGTTTCGTTAGGTTGGTAAATCTCGGTTCCTGTAATGTCTGTAGGTAATAAATCTGGTGTAAATTGTATCCGACTTAAATCACAGTCCAAATGTTTCGCCAAAGTTTTAATAGCACGTGTTTTTGCTAAACCAGGTAATCCTTCCAGCAGCATATTTCCATCGGCTAGTAAAATTAAGAGCAACCGATCTATTAGTTGGTTTTGCCCAATAATAGATTCGGACATTTTTGATTTCAGGGTTAGAATGGCTTCGTGTGGCGTCATATTATTAGCGTATTTTTAAAACAAATAGTTAATAAATATAATTATAAATTATGTATTATGTAATAATTTTAAGAAGTATCTTAAAGCACAACTAATAGTTGAACTTCTATACCGTTAAATTGAAAAAACTCCCTACTTCCATAAGAAGAAATCCATTTTAAGTGACTATAAAATGTATCACTTATAAACCAATAACCGGCTCCAGCACTGATTACACTAAACTTATCCTTTATTGAGGTGTTCCAATATACAGAAGCCCCTTTATCTCTTCCAGTTTGCCACATATGCCCAGCTTGAAGCGTGAGTTCAATTTTTTCTGTTAAATATTGACTTATACCATATTCTAAAGCAACACGATCACCAACGGTAACATCTGCATCTTTAAGTTTTCCGTGAAATTCATAGGTTGGTAAAACTAAAAATGCGGTAGATTTATTATTTAAGTAGTAATATCCCCCAATTTGAAAAATATGAGACCAATAACCAAGACCTGTATTAGAATTATCCCCAGTTTTATAGTGACCCGTTGGTGCAACAAAAGAATATCCAAACGTAATATCAAAATTACTAAAAGAGTAACTTAATGTTAATGGAGACACAGTGATGTCATTAAATCCTGAAGCACCACCCGATAGTGTATTGGGCTTTTTTAATAATCCCGTTGCCGCTACTTGAATACTAGTTGTACTGTAAGGTAGGTCTATATATGCCATATACCGAATTCCATTTAAGAATTTCAATTTTGGAGAAACATAGGTGATGTCGAGAATGTTATTATAAGACCGAATATCGACCTTATTAATAGTGACATTTTGTGATGGAGAGGATATGGATGTTATAGCATTCCCGTTGGAGTCGTTGAATCTATTAGAAAAAAGAAAAGCATTGTAATTTGTTAATAAAACCCCTGATTTTACCGGATTCGAAAAATCCCTTACACTTATTAATCCTGGGATATAGGAGCCTGTTTGGAATCGAGAAACCTGTGCGTCTTGAGCCAAACCGTCGTGAAATGAACCACAAAGTAGATAACAGATAAATATAGTTCTAACTTGTTTTTTCATTAACTACTACTTTAGAGTGCTGGTAACTTTTATTTTTTTGGGCTATAAGGTTCTGGTGTACCTAATAAAATTGGAGGTTCTTCATTGAGGGATTGTTGAAACTTGATAACTCTTTTGGTAACAGCAGGCAGTATCCATGTCAAATTCTGCGCTCCTGTAGCACCATTACCACCTGAAATCCCATAGAGCTCTTTAGGGTCTCTTAACAAATCATGAATACGAGGAAAGTTATGTTTTACAGGTTTATCAAACATGCTTTCATGCTCGTAATAATGAATTTTAAAATTTCGCCATTTATAAGCAAACATTTCATCTCCATTATAAACAGGAAATCCTTCTCTGTCAGATTTATCTGTTTCACCCAAAAATAACGGCATTTGATTTACACCATCTATTTTTCTATCCATCGGCACATTATATCCTGCAATTTCAGCCAAAGTTGGTAAAACATCGGTAATGTGAACAATTTCATTAGTTACAGAACCTTTAGGAATGCGGTTAGGCCAACGAATTAAAAATGGCGTACGCAACGATCCTTCTAATGCTGTAAAATAAAACCCTCTCCAATAACCTGCAGTACCAAACCAAGATGGCGCTTCTTCTGGACCGTTTTCACTCATCCAAATAACAATGGTATTTTCTTTTACTTTCAAATCATCTATAGCATCAAATATTTGTCCAGCCCTAAAGTCTACCTCTGTTAATACATCTGCCCATTCGCCTTGACCTGATTTCCCTAAAAAATCGGGATGCGGTAATGTTGGTAAGTGCATTTGCGTATAAGGTAAATACAAAAAGAATGGTTTGTTATTTTTTACTTGTTTTTGCATAAAAGCAATAGACTTATCTGTAAGTTCGGCATCTATTGTTTTACGTGTATCGACATTGTATTCTTTGATATTTTTTGGTATTTCTCCTTTTTTGGCCTGTTGAATTTGTGGTGGTGCTACAACTTTTGAATCAAAATCTGTTTGAGATGTATATTGCGATTCATCTGTGGTATTAGCAATTCCATACCACTCATCAAACCCTTGATCTGTAGGGAACCGTCCTTTCATGTCTCCAAGGTGCCATTTTCCAAACATGGCTGTTGCATAACCTTGTTCTGAAAATAATTCTGCTATGGTTTTTTCCCATCCCACCAATCCATATGGCAAGCCCCAAACAACTTTAGTTGTTCCCGAACGAATAGGATGACGACCAGTCATCAATGCCGATCGACTTGGTGTACATTGCGGCTCTACATTAAAATTTAATAATTGCATCCCCTCTTTAGCAAAGGCATCTAACCTTGGTGTTTCTGCACCTCGTAGCATACCTCCTCCGTAAGCACCAATTTCACCCCAACCCAAATTATCCATAACAATAATAACAACATTGGGTTTTTGTTGCGCTTGAAGACTCATTGTCCAAATTAATGAACAAAATAGTACAACCATTCTTAAAGAAGTAAAATTCATAACGAAAAAGATTTAAAATAACATTTTTACACCAGCATACAACATAACTCTGGTATTAACAACATCATATTGAGGTTCAAAAAACAAGTTAAAAACAGTACCTTCTTCTGCTGGCTTTAAAATTTTACCAAAACCAGCACCTAAAGGGACTTCGTGCTGTCCATTGGTAAAATCGAACAACATTCTCGGGTGGCTTCTAAAATACCAACCTTTATCGAAATCTTTATAAATTCCGGGTTGAAACTCCATCGTGAAGATATCACTTCCGCCCTGAAGGGTTGTTAGTGTAATAGCCTTCCAAGCTCCAAATTTACTCACTGAAACAAAATTAACACCACCAGCAAACCCTTTATGGTTGATATAACTTATTACACCACCTAAACCAAATTGGTGTTTTCCGTTTTTAGAACTAAAAAGTCTAGCTACCAAAAAATTAGCACTTTTAAAATCGTTATCGGCGTTATAGTTAAACTCTTGCTCTGCGGTGGCTCTTAAGAACCATTTGTTTAGGGTCACGTTTCCCAAGATTTGTAACCGGGAAAAATCATCACCATAAAATCGGTTCCAAATTCCTAGTGTTGGACTTGGGTCTATAGGATTATTAGCGTCTTGAGATTGTGCTATATTAAATACAGAACAGATAACTAGCGTTAAAAACAGCTTTTTCATAGTCAGGTAGTTTAATTCATAAATTGATATTTAGTATTCGTTTGAATCCATTAAGATTTTATAAAATTTTGATAATTATCATAGCGTTGAAAAATATCTTTGATGTAATTATAGGTTTCCACACCTCTAGCATATCCGTGTTTTATAATAGCCTTCCGATAAATTTCGGGTTTGCTTAACTCAAGCATCATGGATTCTACATGGTTATCCCAAGAATATTTATCTTTCCCTTTAGATTCAGCCAATCTTTGAGCATCAAGAACATGACCATAACCACTATTGTAGGATGCCAAAGTAAACTTAATACGTTGTTCTGTATTTTCAATCTCTTTAAATTGATTAAATATTTGCTGTAAATAGGTAGCTCCAGCCTTGATATTTTCTTTTGGATTTGTTGGGTCATATAACCCATGTGCTTTGGCTGTTTCAGGCATCATTTGCATTAAACCTACGGCACCAGACCACGATTTAGCATTTGGGTTGAACCTAGACTCTTGATAGATTACTGAAGATAATAACCGCCAATCCCAACCTATTCTAGCTGCCTCTTTTTTTATAATCTTATCATACGGGCTTATTTTACCATGCTTTAAACTATAATATGGGCTTTTTAATCGCTTTTTATAGTACGTTTTGTTTTTAAAATACTTATTGTAAATAACATAAAAATCTGTATTTTTCTTGGCATTATGCAATTGTTCATTAATTCTATTTAATAATTCTTTGGAATCTGGCCTTACAACCCAAGCTATTTGTTGCTCGCCACTTATAGGTGTAACTACATCCAAATCAGGCATATTAGTGGTGTTTATTTTAGCTAAATTATCATCCGCTACGGTATATTTAATAATGTCTCTATTTACCATATCAATAATCTCATCGGTTGAATAAGAACCATCTAAGACCTGTATATTAATAGCATACCCTAAATCATTATTAAGATGATTTAATTGATTTTTATAAGACGAAAGCTCTCTAACCCATACAGTATCTTTATTTAAATCTTTAAGTTCTCTTATCAGGTCTTTTTCAAGCTCACTCGCTTTTATTTGACGCCAATTATGAGGTTTTTTTTGAATGAGCACTTGATGCGTTGAATAAATATAATCTGTAAATAAAACGGTTTTTTTCAGTTCTTCTGTGATAGTAATTCCATGGGCAATAAGATCAGCTTTACCTGAAAGTAAATCAGGTATTAAACTATCAATATTTTCAGAAACAACAACCTCAAGATCCATATCCAACATATCAGAGAGCCTTTCCAATAGTTCGTATTCAAAACCCATTGTTTTTCCACGATAGAGAAAGTAACTCGTAGAACTATAAACCACCAAAACTTTAAGTTTTTGTTTGGCTTTTTTAAAATTTGTGAATTGCTGTTTTTTATTTTTAATTTGATTGCCATAAGCAAAATTACTTAAGGCACTTGAAGATGCTAGGACATTTTGGTTTGAAATAAACCACAAGACCATGGAGAAAATAAATAATTTACGAATTATTTTAAGCATCTTAATTATTCAAATTTAATACGACATTAAAACAATCTTATAAAAGTACTATTCCGAATTATTCAACATGCTTTATTTTGGACTATAATCATTTTCAATTGTAGTATCCAAGACAATATTTAATTCGCTCTTTTAAGTAAGTTGAAATTTTAAATTAGGGCAATTAATACCCAAAAAAGATTATAACGTAATCGCATACTGCCATTACCATCACTTCTCCTTGGTGAATTTTTGGAATAGTTGAAAGATATAACAATAAACCACCAGTTTAAAATATGTTGCTAAATATTATCAATATTAAAAAAGAGTAGTTAAACAACTACTCTTTTTAATATTTGAAAGTTAAATTAGTTTCTAGTTGGTATCTTCATAGATTCAACAACTTCGTCGATTGACAAAGAGGATCCTTGAACCGCTGGATACTTTTTGAAAGATGCTAAAAATTCAGTAGCTATTTGTTGAGCCGGAACAAACATCCACATATTATCTGCATACCATTTTAGATAACCTGCAGACTGCCAACCATCTTCGTACGGATCTGCTCTTAAGTTAATTACAATAGGCCAACTCGGCGACTTGCGGTAAGCTGTAGATATATTTCCTTCTTGAATAGTAAAGTGAATTTTAAAATCCTCATAACGGATAGCGTTTAAGTTTCCGCCTGCATCAAAGTAAAAAATCTCTTTACGTGGTGATTCTTGAACTTGTCCCTTGAAATAAGGTAACATATTATAACCATCTAAATGAGAATTAAACGTCTTACCATTTGCTTGGTATCCATTCAACATTTTTTTAACTAGATCTGGTTCACCCGCAGCAGCAGCTAATGTAGGCATCATATCTTCATGAGAAAAGATGTCGTTGTAAACCGTACCTGGCTTTATAACACCTGGCCAGCGAATAGCACATGGTACACGGAAACCACCTTCCCAAGTCGTTCCTTTCTCACCTGCAAATGGCGTATTACCACCATCAGGCCATGTAAATTTCTCTGCTCCGTTATCTGTAGAATACATCACTATAGTATTGTCAGTAATTCCTAATTCGTCTAATAAATCTAGAATTCTTCCTACTGCTTCATCATGCTCTAACATACCATCTCCATAAATACTAATTCCAGATTTACCGTAGCTCTCATCCGATAAATGTGTCCATACGTGCATTCTGGTAGAATTTAACCAAACGAAAAATGGCTTCCCATCAGCATGTGCTTTTTTAATGAATTTTACAGCGGCTGCTTCAAATTCCTTATCAACGGTTTCCATACGTTTCTTATTTAAAGGTCCCGTATCTTCAATTTTACCATCTGCTGTGCTGTGCAACACTCCTCTTGGTCCAAATTTCTTTTTAAACTCTGGGTTTTTAGGATAATAATAGCTTTCTGGTTCTTCTTCCGCATTTAAGTGGTAAAGGTTTCCAAAAAATTCATCAAAACCATGGTTGGTTGGCAAATGTTCGTCACGATCGCCTAAATGGTTTTTACCAAATTGACCTGATACATAACCATGTGGTTTTAAAACTTCGGCAATAGTTGCTTGACCATCCTGAATACCTTGTTTAGATCCTGGCATCCCAATTGTTAATAAACCTGTTCTAAATGGATGTTGCCCTATAATAAAAGCGGCACGACCCGCTGTACAACTTTGTTGCGCATACCAATCGGTAAAAATAGCACCTTCTTTGGCTATTCTATCAATGTTTGGGGTTTTATATCCCAACATTCCATTATTGTTAAAGCTTACATTACTCCAACCAATGTCGTCTCCCCAAATCACTAAAATGTTGGGCTTTTTTGTTTGTGCAAAGACAGAAACTGTGATAAATAGCAAACTGAAAATGCTTAGCGTGTTTGTTTTTCTCATGTGTTAATAGTTTAGAATTTTTCTTAAAAATAATACAATAAATTAATATTTTCAAAATTTCTTTTTTAATAAATCATTGAATTTGATGAATATTTAACAAAATAATAAACTAGACTTGTTTGTTAACGGATTGAAAATATACCTCCCAAATCACAACTAAAAATATTTTTGAAAATAGAAAGTGTTTTTTCTATCTTTACTCGTAACGCTTTTTTAAAACCTTATTTATTATTACCCAATTAGCGTTTCGCGAGTTACCAAAATTGTATTTCAACAAGTAAAAACCAACCATAAAACAATTAAAACTATGAAAAAACTCTTTTTTGCACTCGCCGTGTTTACTTTTCCCTTTCTGGTTCAAGCACAAGAAAAACAAATAGATTCAACTGCTATTTTCATTTTAGACAAAATGAGTGATGTTATAGGTGATTTAGCCTCTGTGAGCTTTACCTTAAATAGTTCTGTAGACAAGCTTAATGCTGATAGTAATATTGAAAAGCATTATAAACATAGCGAAGTAACCATGGTTGGACCCGATAAATTTGTGTCCCGAACGCAAGGCGACCAAGGCAATCATGCATTTTGGTATAATGGCGAATTCATGACTTACTATTCGTTTGATGAAAACAATTACGTAACCCTTGAAGCGCCTGATAATATCATCACAATGATAGATAGTATGTATACTAGATTCGATTTTAGATTTCCCGCAGCTGATTTCTTTTATCCCTCTTTTACAGATGATATAATGGAAGCTTTTGATAACATTCAATACAATGGCCAAAAAACAGTGGACGGTGAATCTTGTTTCTATATTATAGCAACTAATCCGGATACCAACGTCCAAATTTGGGTCTCAAATACAATGAATATGCTACCAAAACGCATGGTAATCATTCAAAAAAATAAAGAGAATTTGCAATATGAGGCACATTTCACGAAATGGGAATTAAATCCCGAAGTTCCAAATTCAATTTTTGAATTCACACCTCCTCCTGGCGCAAAACTAATTAGCATTTTAGAAAAATAAACACAATCCAACAAACATGACTATTATGAACACATATTTACCAAAATTAAAAACATACGCTGGATTACTTGTTTTATTTCTAGCTTTAGTTCTACCGCTTAAGTCTATTAAAGCACAACGCCTAGGGCATGGTGTTTCTAGAGGCGGTGGACACACCATGTCACGTGGTGGCGGACACACCATGTCTAGACCTTCTAGTAGACCAAAAGCCACTAGAACAATGCCAACAAGAAGCACGCCTTCCCGATCTATAAATGGCGGTCACACAAAAAATAAAAGCAGAAATTTTTCAAAACCTACTACTAAAACACCTAGTAGAACGGCTAATAAAAAAGTATCCACAAACAGAAACAATAGTAAAGTAACTAATAGAAAAGGATCGAATAATGCCCCAAAATTAAACACCAGAAATAAAAAAACATCTAACATTAAAACTAAAAATAACAATCGCGTAGGAAACAAAACCCATATTGGCAATAACAATGTAAACATTAATGTAAACAACAGTCGCCATAATAACATTAGAAACACGCGTGTTAGATCTAGTTCTGTTCGTTATACGAGACCACCTTACAGATACGGAGGTCACCGTTACTACTGTCACAGACCTTATTATTACCATCCGTACAGACCTTTTTATTGGGGACCCGTATGGCATCCATGGGGTTATTTTGTTACTTCTTTAGCTACAACTGCTATTATCGTTAGCATTGTAAATGATGACGACGACGAGGATGAATACCACTATGATAACGGCACCTATTACTTGAAAACTGAAGATGGTTTTGTTGCCGTACAAGCACCTGTTGGTGCAGAAGTTCCATCCATCCCTAAAGAAGCAGAAGAGGTAACCGTAAACGAAACAACCAACAATTACTATTATGGCGGTGCTTTTTACGAAAAAAATGCGGAAGGATATGTTGTTGTCCCTGCCACTGCAGGAACAATCGTCCCAGGACTACCAGAAGGTGGTGAAGAAGTAAAAGTTGGTGAAGTTACTTACGTTCAATTTGGTGATACGTATTATCAACCAATTCAAGTAGATGGTAAAAACATGTATGAGATCGTTGAAGTAAAAGCTGAATAAACATCCAAAAAAATAAATCTACAAAAAAAGCATTGAAGAGCATTTCAATGCTTTTTTTATATATCAATAAAATGAATATCAGGTTTTTACAATAAATTATTATATATTTATAATTCCCTTATAGCTTTTAGCGTAAATCAATAAATTTTAATTCTAACTTAAAGAATATTTATTTATGAAAAAATTTACACTAGTGCTATGCTACACAATATTTTCTATTTCTGGTTTTACTCAAGAAAAATTTGGTAATGAGGATTTTATTCAGGACGGCACAGATTTAGAGGACAAAATTCAAAACCCAATTGCTAATATGGCAAGTATTCCTTTGGAATACAACCTATCTGTGTTTGATAAAAACACCAACGTTTTAAATATACAGCCTATTATACCCGTTAAAATATCTGAAAAATGGGTTTTAATAACACAAACCACGCTCCCTATTATGAACAAACCAACTTCTACAGGATATGAAAATGGCTTGGGAAATATTACATTTTTAACTACAATAACATCTTCAGATCCAAGCAATTTTACTTGGGGAGTGGGACCTGTATTTATGTTTCCTTCTGTAAATGAAAGTTTAGGTTTCAACAAACTATCTATTGGACCTTCAGTAACAGCAATTAAACAAGCCAAAGGATTTACTTTTGGTTTAATGTTACAAAATTTCTTTTCTGTTGCAGGATCTAGTAGTAATGACGATGTTAATTATCTATATTCCCAAATCTTCCTTTCCAAAAAATTAAAAAAAGACTGGTATATTTATTCCAGTCCAATTATTACAGCAAACTGGAAGGCTAAAACCGAACAACAATGGACAATACCATTAGGGGCAGGAGCAGGCAAATTAATTACCCATAATAAATACCTTCCTATAAATTTAAAAGCAGGCATATTTAAATATGTAGCACACCCAACGGATGCCGACTGGCTCATTCAAGCACAAGCAACATTTATACTGAAATAGTTGTACTCTTAAAATTGAAAAAATAATTACATACAAACGCTAATAAAATGTGAAAGATTTTTTTGTTTTCTTTGTGAGTTAAAAATTAAAAAATATGCTATTAGCACTTGTTTTAGGAAGCTTAATTATTACCATAAATGTTGGCATACAAGCCATAGCAAATACCATTTGGCTTAAAAGAATAGCTCCAATTTTCCAGAAGAAAGAGAAATTGTATCCTTCAAAAAAAATATTGCGGCTTTTATCGACCTCTTTTCTTTTTTTTACATTTCTACATGGCTTGCAAACCATAATTTGGGCAATCACCTATATATTAATACCTGATACTAATGGTGCATTTGCAAATTTTACAGAAGCCTGGTATTTTTCTTTAGCAACCTTCACTTCCTTGGGTTTTGGTGATATTGTTTTAATTGGCGATTGGCGCATATTGTCAGGTATAGAAGCTATTAATGGTATCATGCTTATTGTATGGACAACCGCTATGATGTATTCCTTAATACAGTATATTTTTAAAGGCTTAATTACAAAAAAAATAAACCATTAAACATGAGCTATTTGCCACATGCTAATATTTATTTTGACGTCCAAATTAAAAAGTTTATTTTTACTAATACCAAGCAATAATATCTAGTAAAAACCATGAAAAAAATTCCTTCATACTGTCTATTATTTATATTTTTATTTATTACCATTTTATCCAATGCACAAACACAAGAAACTGTATCTGCTGAAGAATTAGCAAAACAACTGGCAAATCCTGTAGCTGACCTAATAAGTGTTCCCATGCAAAATAACTTTGATTTTGGCATAGGTCCGTTGGATGGTTTTAAATACAATTTAAATATTCAACCCGTAATTCCTATTTCTATTAGCGATAATTGGAACATGATTAGCCGATCTATAATACCCGTAATTTCACAAAGTGATGTTACTGGAAAAGGAAATAATGAAACTGGGTTAGGTGATATTGCTCAAAGCATTTATTTCTCACCCAAAGAAGCTAAAAACGGTTTCGTTTGGGGTGTGGGACCTATACTATTGCTTCCAACTGCCACGAATGATGCTCTCGGTTTAAATAAGTGGACAGCAGGACCAAATGCACTTGCTTTAAAAATAAAAGGCCAATGGACGTATGGCGCTATTGTCAACCATATGTGGTCCTATGCAGGCAGTGGTATTAATGATGTTAACGCAACTTTCTTTCAACCCTTTATTACTTACGCTTCTAAAAGTGGTGCATCTGTTACTGTAGCTTCCGAAAACACTCAAAGCTGGGATAATGACATTTTTGGTGGTTTTGCAGGTATTTATTATTCTAAAGTAGTTTCCTTTGGTAAACAAAAGATGCAATTAGGTGGTGGCCCGAAAGTGTTTTATGGCAATAACCCTTTAAATGCAGACTGGGGAATTCGGGCAAATGTTATTTTATTATTCCCTAAATAAGAATAAAACAACACTCATATATTACACTCATAACCAATGATTACTAAAAAGGCATATTTAATTACCGTTTTACTTCTAACAAGTATTTGGATTACTCATGCACAAGAAACAGAACAAGAAAAAGAAAAAAAACATAGTTTACAGTTTTTGTTAGGGCATACACAAATTTTAGAGTCAGTTAACGAAAATGGAAATAAAAACTGGCTATCAACACCCTCTTTTGAGTTAAATTATTATTACGAAATAAATGAAAAATGGGCCATAGGGCTACATACAGACATTGTTTTAGAAGATTATAGTGTCGAAAATTATTCAAAAGAAAACTCTGTAATTGAAAGAAGTACTCCTATTGCACCAGCTTTAGTGGCTTCATATAAATTTTGCAATCATTTTTCTGCTCTTGTTGGTTTTGGTGGCGAGTTTTCAAAAGAGGAGAATTTCACACTGTTCCGTTTAGGAATAGAATATAGCTATGAATTTCACGAAAACTGGGAACTTGTTAGTAACATTACCAACGATTTAAAAATTAACGCGTATAACTCCTTCTCGATAGGGATAGGTGTTGCTAGAAAATTATAATCTAATAAACCAATCTTTATGAAAACATTTTTAACCTTATGCTTGAGTTTTTTTCTCTTTACGAGCTGTGTAGATGAATCAAATAAAAATGAGACAAAAGTAGTTGAGACTTCTAATAATGTTTCAGAAGACCCTTTGCCATCTTGGAATGAAGGAAACACTAAAACGGCTATTATGGATTACGTTCAAGATGTAACGAATGAAACTAGCGAAAATTTTATTCCAGAAATAGACAGGATTGCTACATTTGATAATGATGGTAATTTATGGTCTGAACAACCTGCTTATTTTCAATTGTTTTTTGCTATAGACAGAGTAAAACAACTCGCGCCAGATTATCCCGAGTGGAAAAACACCCAACCTTACCAATCCATATTAGAAGATGACCTCAACACCCTTATGTCTTTTGGCGAAAAAGGTTTATTAGAAATTATAATGGCAACCCATTCCGGATTGTCTACAGAAGCGTTTGAAAAAATTGTAAAAGACTGGCTAATGGTTGCTAAACACCCTCGATTTAACAAACCCTACAACGAACTTATTTACCAGCCTATGTTAGAACTTTTAGATTATTTAAGAGCAAATAACTTTAAAACTTTTATAGTTTCAGGTGGTGGTATTGAATTTATGAGACCATGGGTTGAAGATGCATATGGAATTCCTAAAGACCAAGTAGTGGGCAGCAGTATAGCAACAGAATACGATTATAATAATGGAAGTCCAGTTATAAAACGCCTCCCAAAAATTGATTTTATTGATGATAAAGCAGGAAAACCCGTTGGAATAAACAGGTTTATTGGCAGAAAACCTGTGTTTGCTTCAGGAAATTCAGATGGCGATTTACAAATGTTACAATGGACAGATTCTAATAGATACAAATCATTTCAGTTATACCTCCATCATACCGATGCTGATCGCGAATGGGCTTATGATCGAGACTCTCATATTGGCAAATTAGATCAAGGTTTGGATGAAGCTCGAGAAAAAGGTTGGACGGTTATTAATATGAAAGAGGACTGGAAAATCATTTATCCATTCCAAAAAAGCAAATAGTTCCAATTATCCCTATAAATTCGGTGATATGGTAAGTGCCTAAATTTCCAAAGTCAGTTATGAAACCTAGCATTCTGTTTATTCTAACATGTATTTTTAGTTTATACACAGTGCAAGCACAAGACAGTTTGGTTAATCAGGATATTAAAGTAAATAGCCAGCTATGGTTGGATTATAATTTTGCTCATTCAGTTTTTAATGCTAAAAAATTACAAACTCAAGTAAGCTTCAGAAAAATTTTTCCAGAAGCTTTTAACCGATTTGTAGTAATGTCTGCACTAGAAATACCACATGAAAAAAGTTTGAGTTTTTTAAATTTAGAAAAACCCGTAGTACAATCATTTCATTTAGGAACTGGATTGTTTTACACACAAAACTTTGATGCTAAAGATAACCTGGAATTTCGCTTATTCCAAGGCTTTAAATTTGATATCCCAACCATAAAAAGTATTACTTTAAACAATTATGTTCGTTTAGAAGAACGTTTTCAAAACAACTTTAATAACTCGGGTTGGACATCTGGATTTAGACTCAGATACCGTTTATCAACTATATTAGAATACAATAAACACTTAACCGATTTTGTTGACGGATTTTATATTCCATTAAGCGCGGAAGTCTTTTTCAATTTAAAAAAGTCTGACCGATATAACGACTTAATACGTTTAGAACCAGGCTTAGGATATAAATTAAAAAACAATTGGAAATTTGAAGTATATTTGATTTTCAATGAAACTAAAAATAACACGGCTACAAATAACAGTTCTAGTGATTTTATTTTGAGACTACGCGTTTTTGATGGCAATATTGTTACAGCATCAAAAAAGAACCAAATAAACAAACACAAAGACTTACAAAATAATTGAATTTTTAAACTTAAGTACTCATGACGCAACTAACAAAACACATCGGGATCGCTATATTACTAATAGTTGTTTATTCGTGTAAAAACAATAATGAGCAATCAAGTGAGCAGGATTCAGCAAAAAACACAAGCCTAAATAAAGCCACACCATTAGGAATGGTTTATATTCCTGGAGGCACCTATATTATGGGCAGTGGAGAATCTTACGCTGAAAATCATGAAGGACCTGAAGTTTTAGTAAAAGTAGATGCGTTCTATATGGATGAAACGGAAGTAACCAATGCTCAATTTAAAAAATTTATTGACGAAACAGGCTACAAAACAGTATCCGAAAGACCTATAGACTGGGAACAAATAAAAAAAGATTTACCACAAGGCACTCCTAAACCTCATGACTCCGTTTTAAAGCCTGGTTCTTTAGTATTTTCTCCACCAAACCATAGTGTTAATTTAAACGATTTTAGCCAATGGTGGTCTTGGGTTTCTGGTGCCGACTGGAAACACCCAGAGGGTCCAGAAAGCTCAATTGACGGAAAAGACAACCATCCTGTGGTTCAAATAGCATTTGAAGACGCACAAGCCTATGCTAAATGGGCTGGCAAGCGCCTACCAACAGAAGCTGAATGGGAATTTGCTTCCAGAGGAAGTGACAATAACAACCAATTTGTATGGGGTAAAGAATTAACACCGCAAGGAGCGTATCTAGCTAATTTTTTTCAAGGAGACTTTCCTCATAACAATACAAAACTAGATGGTTTTGCAGCATCTGCTCCCGTTAAAACTTATCCCGAAAATATTTTTGGACTTTATGATATGATTGGGAACGTGTGGGAATGGACTACAGATTGGTACAGACCTGACACTAAAAAAATGTATTTAGCTAATGGCACAAAATTATGCTATAATCCTACAGGTCCTGATTCAAGTTACGATCCAAACGACCCTTACGTTACTGAAAAACGTGTTATTAAAGGCGGTTCATTTTTGTGTAGCGATCAATACTGCTCCAATTACAGATCCACATCTAGAATGGCTACATCTGTAGATTCTGGACAAAATCATTTAGGATTTAGGTGTGTTCAAGACATTAAATAACATATTTTTATTTATAATTTCCATATTAAAATAATACCGTTTTTGCTTAAGTTTTTTTTGTAAATTTAATTATCTACTAATCAAATAATTAAACTAACTAAACATTAAAAACATGAAAAAAATTTTAGCAGAATTTATTGGAACCTTTTGGCTGGTTCTAGGAGGTTGTGGGAGTGCTGTTTTAGCAGCTGGAATTCCAGAATTAGGAATTGGCTTTGCAGGTGTAGCTGCCGCATTTGGTTTAACTGTACTTACTGGTGCTTATGCGGTTGGGCATATATCTGGCGCTCATTTTAATCCCGCTGTATCTATTGGATTATGGATTGGTGGTCGTTTTGACGGCAAGGAGTTACCAGGTTATATAATTGCCCAAGTTTTAGGCGGTATTGCTGGTGCAAGTATTCTATATTTAATAGCCAGTGGCCATCCAGATTTTTCTTTGGCAGATGGGTTTGCTGCAAATGGTTACGGAGAACATTCTCCAATGGGTTACGACATGACTTCCGCTTTAGTAACCGAAATTGTCATGACGTTTATGTTCCTCATTGTTATTTTAGGTGCTACTCATAGAAATGCCTCTCCTGGAATTGGTGGCATTGCCATAGGTTTAGCCCTTACTTTAGTACACCTAATAAGTATACCCGTTACAAATACATCTGTTAATCCTGCTAGAAGTACCAGTCAAGCTTTATTTGTTGGCGATTGGGCTACGAGCCAGTTATGGTTATTTTGGGTTGCACCAATAGTGGGTGCTATTCTAGCTGGATTACTTTATAAGTATTTAGCGCCTAATAAGGATTAATAAAACCCCTAATCAAGCGTATTAAAGAAGCTATCTAAAAGTAATTACCCTTTATAAGTTGCGCGTAGCAAAAGTTTTAAAAAACTAAAGTATTTCTACTACGCGTCAAGTAACTTTTGGGATTTATTACTTATGGCTAGCTTCTTATTTTTTTAATTCTAATTTTTCAGCAAAATAATCGCAAAAATCCTTCATAGTTGCGGTCATTTTCTCATCTTGAGTAGCCCGATTAAACGTATCACTCATAGCAACTAAAGTTTGATGAAAAAACAATTTCATTTCGTCTACAGGCATATCTTTAGTCCACAAATCAATTCGTAACGTTTCTTGTTTCTCACTGTCCCAAACGGAAAGCAACATTGCTTTAGCCTCTTCATTGTCTATACCACCATCTTGGGCAGTCCATGATAAATGTTCTGGCACACGGTTTTCATCTAATTCAACCGTTAATTCTATTGTCGATTTCAAATTAGCCATTCTCTTTTGGTTTATATTTACTATTATTAAAAATTTCTAGTGGTTCTGCAGTTAACAAACTTTTTATACTAACTGTATTGTTATCCATATAAGATTTTACTATCTGCCAGCCAATGAATTGACCGATTCTTCCTGGCGATTCATTATCTACTTGCTCTAAATAAAATTTAGAAAAAGGCGCTGGATTTATGAATCTAGATGGTATTTTAGCATTGGTATCATATAACAGTTCTTTGCCTATAAAATAATTCCAGATAAACCATTCATTCTCTTGAGCCCAATTTAATTGGTCTTCCGTGTAACCAATTTTATCGTGTTCTGAAACAAATGGAATCATGACGTCTTTAAAATAAAGTTGCTTCCCAAAATAAATCATTTCATCCAAAAGCGTTTTCCTTGCCATCTGAAAGGTTTGCTTCTCGGCATAAGCTGCTGCTAAATCTACTACAATTTGGTTGCGTTCAAAATTAGCTTTTAGGTATTTAGAAATCCCATTATAAAACTCATGATCCTTTCCTAAATAAGTATCAATAGAAATAAGCACCAATGTATCAGTAACAATTACTTTATTTCTATAATCTACAGATGAAGTAGTTGTAATAACACGCGGAACTCTAAATTCAGGAAAATAATACTTTAAATGTTGGAAAAGCCTCGTAATGTCGTCCTTTTCAGTACTAAAATCATCAAAAATTTGACTGCTTTCTGTTATTAATTGCTGTTGGAGTGTATCTTGCATGCGCGCTTCCCAAAATTCATCTGGATATTGTTCAGGAAACATAAACGGAAAGGCTTGTTTTAATTTGGGTAAATCTTCAGGAGTTGCATCTCCAAAAGCCTTGTCAAAGCGTTCTACTGTAAAATCAACTTCAATTTTTTCTATATCCTTTTCAACTTGACTTTCTTGTTCACAAGACAAAAAACAAAGAACGATAAGAAAATTCACTAAATATCTCATAAAAACTTATAGGTTGTTAATTTTTATTAATCCTATGATTGCTATATTTTTGTTACGCAAAGGTACATCACTTTGCTTTAAAAATCCATTAAAATGCAAACAGAAAAAATCGTCAATCATATTGTATCTTGGTTAAACAATTATGCTACAAACGCTAAAGTTAATGGTTTTGTTGTAGGCATTTCTGGAGGAATAGATTCTGCTGTTACCTCTACGCTTTGTGCCAAAACAGGATTAGATGTTTTATGTGTAGAGATGCCCATACATCAAGCTGAAAGTCATGTATCTAGAGGCCAAGAACACATACAATTTCTAAAAGAAACATATCCGAATGTTCGAGCTACTATAGCCAACTTAACGCCTGTATTTGAAGCGTTTAAAAAGGAAGTTTTAATGGAAGGTAAACAAGACATTGTAGATATGGTGCTTGCAAACACTCGAGCTCGCTTACGAATGACAACCTTATATTATTATGCGGGACTTGAGAAACTATTGGTGGCAGGAACTGGCAATAAAGTTGAAGATTTTGGTGTGGGTTTTTATACAAAATATGGTGATGGCGGTGTGGATTTAAGTCCAATTGCCGATTTAATGAAATCGGAAGTATATGCTTTAGGCGAGTATTTAAATGTAGCCAAATCCATTATGAAAGCCGCACCAAGCGATGGCTTATTTGGTGACACGCGTAGTGATGAAGACCAAATAGGCGCCTCGTATCCGGAATTAGAATGGGCAATGATGATGAATGATGCTGGTAAACAGGAAACTGATTTTGAAGGTAGAAACCAAGAGGTTTTTAAAATATTTAAACGCTTCAACAATGCTAATAAACACAAAATGAACCCAATACCAATTTGTGAAATTCCAAATAAATTTAAATAATTGCAAACTTTGTATAAGATATTTCTTATCTTTATAAAGTACTCTCAACAAATAGCAACGCCTCATAAGTATTAACTTCAAAATTCATTTATAATGATAAAATTGTTGGTAGTTGATAACCACCCTATTGTTAGAAAAGGGCTTGAGTTATTGTTTGTAACATCTCCTCAAATTCAAGTTGTTGGAGGTGTCAATAACGGAGAAGCTATTTTTGATTTCCTAAAGCAACATCCTGTTGATATTATTTTAAGTGAAATTGATTTGCCAAAACTAAATGGAATTACAGCCTTACGCCGATTAAGAAAAGAATTCCCAAAAGTTAAAACCATCATATTCAGTTCGCAACCTGAAGAAATTTACGCTATAAACACCATAAAATCTGGTGCAGAAGGCTACTTAATGAAAACGGCAGATATTATGACTGTTAAAGAAGCTATTTTAAAAGTGAATGATGGAAACGTCTATTTGAGTCATGAGATTGCAGAGCAAATGTCTTCTAAAAAACGTGGTTCAAGATCTGGATCGTACTATAAAAAACTATCCATGCGAGAAATTGAAGTCTTGAAATTACTAGCTTCTGGCCGAAAAAACAAGGAAATAGCTGAAGAGTTGGATATTAACGAAAAAACCGTAAGTACTTACAAAGCAAGACTTATGAAAAAATTAAATGTTTCTAATATTGTTGATTTAATTAGTCGAGCAAAACTTTTAGAACTATAAAACACGGTTTAACTTCCTAGATAATAACATTTTTAATCCCGAGTAATCTTTAACTTCTTCCAATATATTCCTATTGGTATCACTAGCATTTCTTAATGTTTCCTGTTGGAATTCACGAACTTTTAAATCTATTAAGTAACAACGTAAACTTAAAATTGTTTCGCTTACCAGTTGGGCTATAGTGGTATTTTTAGGTTTAGGAAAAATATTTTTACGTTCCCAATCTGACAAGGTGTGACGCTCATCTTCCATTAAAATAGTTGTGATTTCTGTTGCCATGACAGGCTCCACAGTATTTACTATATTTTCAATTACAAAATCAGGATTCTGATTTAGGGTTTCAATAATGGTGTAATATAAATCCCTAAATGTTTCATTTGTAAACTGCATTTCATCCTCTTGTAAATCTAAATATATTTTTTCAAATACTTTTGCTTGATGCTTTACAGGTTCTAAAACCAATTCATTAGCGTCGTTTTCTTTCAAAATTAAATCTTCAAAATCTTCCGTTTTATTTCCATACAACAACAGTATTTGGATAATTTTTCGTTCTAGTTCATACTGTATATCCACTTTTTTAGCAGACTGCTGTTCATTTTTAATAACATCGAAAGCTTTTTGTTCTTGTTTGTATTGCTTGTTGCTTTCTTGAGTTTCTTTTTTAGTAATCTGGGCAAGTGTACTAAATAAAACAGCCTCGCTAATATCCATAATTCGGGCACATTCCTGAATATATATTTCAGTTTTAATGCGATCGGGAATTTTAGCAATACTATTCACAATATCACGAATGGTTTCTGCTTTTTTAATCGGATCGTTTTTAGCTTCTTTTACAAGTAAGGACGCCTTAAACTGGATAAAGTCTTGTGCTTGTTCTTCTAAATAAGAAGTTATGTCATCTAATGAGTTTTCCTTTGCAAAACTATCTGGATCATCACCTTCAGGGAACGTACAAACCTTAACATTCATACCTTGCTCCAAAATTAAATCTATACCACGCAATGAAGCCCTTAATCCTGCTGCATCACCATCAAACAACACAGTTATATTTTTAGTAAGCCTATTTATTAGTCGAATCTGTTCGGGTGATAAAGCCGTTCCAGATGAGGAAACTACATTCTTTATACCACGTTGGTGAAACTGAATAACATCGGTATAACCCTCAACCAAATAACAGTTATCTTCTTTAGCTATACTTTGTTTTGCATGAAAAATACCATATAACACTTTACTTTTATGGTAAATATCACTTTCTGGTGAATTTAAATATTTAGCAGCTTTTTTATCAGAAATTAAAATACGACCACCAAATCCTAGAACGCGACCACTCATACTCTGAATAGGAAACATAACCCGACCTTTAAAACGGTCAAACTGTTTATCTCCTTTAACTATGGTTAATCCTGTTTTCTCTAAAAATTCTAACTGATAACCTTTTTTTAAAGCGTCATCAGTAAATGCCTGCCATTCATCTAAAGAGTACCCTAGATCAAATTTCTTAATGGTTTCTTCAGTAAATCCACGTTCTTTAAAATAACTTAAACCTATGGCTTTTCCAGGATCCGTTTTATGTAATATATTTTGAAAATACTTGCTTGCATATTCACTCACTAAATATAGGCTTTCACGGACATCAGCCTGTGCTTTTTCTTCATTAGACTGTTCGGTCTCCTCAATTTCTATGTTGTATTTATTGGCTAAATATTTTATAGCCTCTGGGTATGTAAAATGCTCGTGTTCCATTAGGAAAGCAACAGCATTTCCACCTTTCCCACTTGAGAAATCTTTCCAAATTTGCTTTACTGGCGATACCATAAAACTAGGAGAACGCTCATCACTAAACGGGCTTAATCCTTTATAGTTACTACCCGATTTTTTTAATTGCACAAAATCACCTATTACCTCTTCAACACGAGAGGTTTCAAAGACTTGATCTATGGTAGATTTTGATATCAAAGTATGGATAAATTTAAGATTGGTAAAAGTACTATAAACTTATATGAATTAAAATTTATTGTAAACCCTAATTTGAGATTGTTGATAAAAACAGCTAACTTGTTATCCTTATTTTTACAAACTATTTTTATGAAAAAACACTCAAACTTCCTTTTTGTTTTATTAAGCTTTTTAGGGCTTTACAACATTCAGGGGCAAGAAAAAGCCATTCCAGTTTTTGAAAATGGCGAAGCTCAAATAGTTGAAGCTTTTAGCAATCCTGACGATTGGGTTCGTCATGATTTATGGGTTGAAACGACTTTTGACACCGATGGTGATGGGAAAATGGACAGAATGCATGTGGATGTTACACGGCCGAAACAGACCGATACCGAAGGTTTAAAACTACCTATTGTTTACGAATCCAGTCCATATTACGCAGGTGTAGCAGGTGATGCTGATGGTTTATTCTGGAATGTTAATCATGAGCTTGGTGAAATTGAAAAACCACGAACACATGTGGAAGTCAAACGAACAGGTAAGCGACCTGTTATTTCAAATTCACAAATTAGAACTTGGGTTCCACGTGGTTATATTGTAGTTCATTCCTCATCTCCAGGAACAGGCTTATCACAAGGCGCTCCAACGGTAGGTGGTCCAAATGAGTCTTTAGCACCAAAAGCCGTAATAGATTGGCTAAATGGTCGTGCTAAAGGATACACAACGCCAGATGGCAATGAAACTGTGGAGGCATTTTGGAGCACAGGAAAAGTAGGCATGACTGGCACAAGTTATAATGGAACAATCCCTTTAGCAGCAGCCACAACAGGCGTTAAAGGTTTGGAAGCCATTATTCCAGTAGCCCCAAATACATCTTATTATCATTATTACCGCTCTAACGGATTGGTGCGTTCACCAGGTGGTTATCTTGGAGAAGATATTGATGTCCTATACGATTTTATCCATAGTGGCGATGAATCTAAACGCGCTTATAATAACAAAACCGTTCGTGATACCGAAATGAAAAATGGGATGGATCGTGTAACAGGCGACTATAATGATTTCTGGGCTGGACGTGATTATTTAAATCAGATGAAGCCAATGACAGCAGCATTATTAATGTCTCATGGTTTTAATGATTGGAATGTGATGCCTGAACATAGCTACCGTATTTATCAAGCTGCCAAAGACATGGGTTTACCGGTTCAAATTTACTATCATCAATTTGGTCATGGAGGTCCGCCTCCCTTGTCTATGATGAATCGTTGGTTCACGCATTATCTACATGGTATAGATAATGGTGTTGAAAATGATGCGAAAGCATGGATTGTTCGTGAAAATGATGACAGATTAAAACCCACAGCTTATAAAGACTATCCTAATCCTGATGCCGAACACGTAACACTCCATTTAGGAAAAGGTGGCAAAACTTCTGGTCGACTTTCACCAACAACAATTAACAATCAAGGCACAGAAGTTTTAACTGATGATGCTACGATTTCAGGAACAGATTTAGCGCAGGCTAAAGAATCTAACAATAGGTTATTATATACATTACCCACTTTAACGGAAGACTTACATATTTCTGGTTTAGCAAAAATATCCGTTACACTTGCTAGTAGTAAGCCTGCTGCCAATTTATCTATTTGGCTGGTATCATTACCTTGGAATACAGAAAAAGGGGCAAAAATAACCGATAACATTATTACACGTGGCTGGGCAGATCCTCAAAACCATAAATCTATTACCGAAAGTGACCCTCTAAAACCAGGGACATTTTATACCGTGAATTTCGATTTACAACCCGATGACCAAGTTATTCCTAAAGGACAACAAATAGGTTTAATGATTTTCTCAAGTGACAATCAATTCACTATTTTACCAAAACCCGGAACGGAACTAACCATTGATTTGGATAAAACGACTTTACAACTTCCAATTGTGGGCGGAAAAAATGGTTTGGAAAAAGCAATCAAATAAAAAAAAGGCTTCAATTAAATTGAAGCCTTTTTTATAATAACTAATTCAAATAACACTTAATATTAATCCATATCAAAGCGCAATCCTAGTGAAATATTGTTTTGGTCAATGGCTTGATCTTTAAATATGGTTGACAAATCATATTTAGCATAAATACCAACATTTCCCCAAGACACATAACTACTTAATCCGTACACGAAATTATTGGTGTTGTAATTCTTAAATTTATCCTTTTGCTTACTCCCATTTTCATCATACTTCAATTTTTGTAAAGACTGCAATACAACTCCGCCATAACCACCTATTCCAAATTTGAATTTTTTGTACGTCGAGTACCTAAAATAATCATCACGCTCAATTTTTTTAGATGGACCAAATTCAAAATGTAAAGGGACGACCAAATTGGTAGTTCTAAATTTAGATTTACTCAAGTTTAGTGGATATTCTTCTAAAGTAACTACATCATTTTCTTCTGCGAAATATAAATTATCTTTAATATCTAATTTGTTCCACTGTACAGACAATCCATATTTAAAGCGAACAGCGTTGGAGTTTTCAAAAACACGTGTTTTCCAAGCCCAACCTAACTCCACAAATCCGGAACCACCTATTTTGTATGGAGAATCATTTAAAGACTGTCCTTCAATAATGGCATTATTAAACCCAATTGCAAATACTAAATCACTTGTTGTACGTTTATCGTATACACGTGGTTTCTTTTTCGTTTTTGGACCTACGTAAATACTACCTGTATCATAGGTGTCTGAATCTTTATTCTTTCCTATTTCAATTACTAATCCATCTAAATTAGCACCCGTGTCTTGTGTAACCGTTTCATTACGCTCTAATAAAGCTATCCGATTATCAATAATTGCCAACCTATTTTCAATATTTAAAGCATGTTTTTCAGCAGCAGCAGATTTTAATTCGGAAGCTTCTTCTTGCGAAATTTCATTCGTATCTAAACGCACATTTATGGCCTCGACCGCTTCTTTTAATAACGCCTTTTCTTCATTTTGAACCAACATTTTCTGATTCTCCAACTGTGTAATTTGCTCCCTATTATTAACCTCTTGAGCATAACTAAACTTTAGAACACAGAAAAGTATAATACCTACTAAAAATTTGATATTGTTTTGCATAACTGTTTGATTTTAAATTGATGAAATATTAATTATTACGGTCTGCAACCGCTGTTTTTACAATAGTGAAATTTGTTTTTATAGTCTCAAAAACCTTATCGCGAAATGATTTATCCAAATCCATTTCCACATCCTCTAACAAATGTTTAGGGTTTATAGTGTATTTTTTTTCATCAGAACCTGAAACAGAAGAAACCTTGGAAGTTGCTTGTTTCAATAAAGCATCTACTTCTAAATTAATATCGGATGCATCAACTACATCTGTAAGCGCATTGTTAAGTATGCTATTTTGAGGTGTCGTATTAGCGGTTTGTCTTTCATTTTCAGATCCATTTTTAAAGTCTTGCATGCTATTAGTATGGCTTTGACTTACCTTATCTTTATTAACCATAGCGAAACGGGAAGCTGCCCTATTTTTTCTTTTTATAGTTTGTTTTTTTTGAAGACTATCACTGGCTAAATCGTTAATTAGATTTTTATTTTCGTCTTCAGAATTAGCAACTGCATTAAGTGTTTTTGATGTGGAATCAATTTTTAACTTATTTTTGGAAGTCGTTTCAACTACTGTTGGTTTGGTAGCTTTTTCAATATCCTTAAAAGGTTGAAATGTATTTACAATAAATAATAAACCAACTACACTAGCAGCAATACCTATTAACCAAATATATTTACGAGAGGATTTTTTATCCTGTTCATCCAGGACATTGGATAGCTGATTCCAAGCGTTTGATGACGGTGAAATTTGCCGCTCCTCCAATGTTTTCTTAATATTATTTTCAAATTTATTTGGTACCATAGTGTGTAGTATTAAATACGTGTAATGCTTGTTGGAGTTGTTTTCGGGCTTTAAATAGTTGTGATTTAGAAGTGCCTTCAGAAATATTTAGCATGTTAGCAATTTCGTGATGCTTATATCCCTCAATAGCATACATTACAAACACTATTTTATAACCATCTGGAAGCTGATCTATTAATTGCTGAATTTGATCTACATTCATATTACTATGAATATTATTATAGCTATCATGATACCATTCTGATTCAGTAACATCTACTGGAAACTCTATTTTTTTGGCTTGCCGTAAATAGGAAATAGCTTCACGAACCATAATTTTACGTAACCAACCTTCAAAACTTCCAAAATCTTGAAATTGTTTTAAATGAGTAAACGCTTTAAGAAAACCGTTCAGCATAACCTCCTCGGCCTTTTGAAAATCTTTTAAATAATACCTACAAACACTCAACATTTTAGGCGCATGGGTATCAAACAGCACTTGTTGTGCTTCCCGATTGTTTTTAGCAGCCTTTTTAATTAGGGTCGTATTATTTTTATGTAGTTGAATAACCTTCAAAATCGCTTTCATTAGAGCTTCTATTAATTAAGACGCAAATTTTATACGAAAGGTTGCCTGACGTTAAAAAAAATTATTTTTTACGTTGAATAACGTAATTCACCATAAGCTCTAAAGAATCACGAAAATCAGATTTGGGGTAAGTATTGAGTATATCTAAAGCTTCTGCCTGAAAGGCTTTCATTTTTGTAATTGCGTAATCTAAACCACCGTTTTCTTTAACAAATGTGATTACTTCATTCACACGCTTTTTATCTTTATTGTGGTTTTTTATGGAGTTGATAATCCAATTTTTATCTTTTTTAGAAACCGTATTCAAAACATATATTAAAGGCAAAGTCATTTTCTGCTCTTTTATATCAATACCAGTAGGCTTTCCTATTTTTTGAGTTCCATAATCAAACAAATCATCTTTAATTTGGAACGCCATACCAATCAGTTCTCCAAATTTACGCATGCGTTCAACATGCTCGGAGTCTGGTTTTACAGAAGCAGCTCCCAGACTACAACAAGCCGCAATTAAGGTTGCCGTTTTTTGTCGAATTATTTCATAATAAACCGGTTCTGTTATATCGAGTTTTCGAGCTTTTTCTATTTGAAGCAACTCGCCTTCACTCATTTCTCGAACAGCTATGGAAATAATTTTTAGTAAATCGAAATCATTATTATCTATAGATAGTAACAACCCTTTGGATAATAGAAAATCACCAATAAGCACTGCAATTTTATTTTTCCAAAGCGCATTAATAGAAAAGAACCCACGACGCCTGTTGCTATCATCTACAACATCATCATGAACCAATGTTGCTGTATGAATTAGCTCTATAACAGCAGCTCCACGATAGGTACGTTCGCTTACTTCGCCATTGGAAACCATTTTAGCGACCAAAAACACGAACATAGGTCGCATTTGTTTACCCTTTCTATTTACTATATAATGGGTAATCCTATTAAGAAGTGCTACTTTAGAAGACATTGACAATTGAAACTTTTGTTCGAAAAGTTCCATTTCAAAATCTACGGGTTGTTTTATTTGTTCTACTATTTTCAAAAGCGAATCTGCAAATTGTGCGCTAGCGAAATTACTGAAAAAGCCGTTAAATGCCTATTTTAAGGTTAATTCTTATTTCTATACAAAGATTTATCAACACATTTAATCATATCTGAAACATGTAAATCTAAACCTATAAATTTAGTAAGTTTAGTAACGACCTCTTCAGGTTTGTTTAGAGCGTCTTTGTAATCAATATAAATAAGCTCAACACCTGGTTCCTTATCTTTCCACTTTTCAACCTGATTTAATTGTTTATTATAAGCTTCAAAAAGATTTAACGGTAATACATCTGGATTTTTACCTATCATTTTCTGTTGTGATTTTACGACTTCTGTTAAATCTCTATTCATAAAAATAACTTTATATCGATATTTAGGATCTAGGTGTTTTAACAGTGGCGCTACAACCTTAATAGCTTTATTTTGAGCCAAATTTAGCCAAGAATTATCCTTATGCAGCCTCATAACTGGATCATATTCAAAATATCCTTTTGGATTAGATTCGTCTGGCTTTCTATTGGCATCAGTTAAAGCATTTACGCCTCCAGAATGAAGCATTTGCATCATCAAAGATGTTCCTGATCTTGGTAATCCAGAAACAATTACAATTTGATTTTCTCTATACTTGAAATCAGATTTATCTGTAAATTCAGTTGGATTTATTAATCTTTCTTCAATATTTTCAATAGCTTTTTCAGCACGATGATGGGTAACTGGTTTTAATTTGGCAGCAGTGCTGTAAGCTAATTTAGCATTTTCTAAATCACCCATTTTCTCCAAAGCTTCTGCTAAAACGTAATGCGCTTCGGGATAATATTTAACTAGTTCAATGGCCGTTAAGGCATGTTCAGCAGCAGTTTCAAATTCTTCTAACCGTATTAAAGTTTCGGCTAAAGCTTGATGCAGTTTTGCTCTATCTAACTCTAATTCTATTGCATTTTCGAAAGCATTTTTTGTCTCCTCCAATTGGTTTAATCTCCTATGAATTTTACCTATTTGATACCAAACTTCAGAATTGGGTTTTTTATCTTTAGCATCTTTTAAAAGCTTTAACGCTTGCTTTGCTTGACCTTTATTGACTAAAATTTTAGCTTCGGAGAAATACAAATTAATTTCTAACCTTTTATTTTGAATTTTTATCTCGTTTAAATATTCTTCTGCTAGAATAAAGTCTTTTTCTATTAAGGAAATATTAAGTAATTCTAGATAATAGGGAACTTTATCTATCATGGAATCACCTATTTTAAATCCCTGTTTTTTTAATTTATCAGCTTTTTCACCTTCAAAGTCGTCTTGCTTATATGCTGGATAATCAGTTTCAACAAGTTCTTTCAATATTTTTTTTGATTGCTCAAAATCTTTTTTTCCTAAATAAACTCGTGCTAAATTATGTTTTAAATCACATGTTGTTTTTAATACGGCTATTTCTATATCTTGATCAGGTTTCTCGATATACCCCAAATCAATGAGTTGCTGCATAGCTTCTTCATCGTCCAACACTGCATTTTCATTACTATTTTTAAATTCTCCAAAATCTCCAGCTATATGATCCCAGCTTTCAATATACTCGGGCTGTTTTGGGTCTATAAAAATATCCAATGCTATTTTGCCATCCATATCTTTTCCTACTGGCAATCCAAACATATGAAGTAAGGTCGGTGCTATATCAATTAAACCGAGTCCAAAAACTTTTTCATTTTTCTTAATATTTGGCCCAGCGGCAACAAACATCCCAAATTGCCTATGCTCTAAAGCTGGAGCTGCTTGATATTTAGGCATTTTAACTATGCGTTTATGATCTGATTCAAATCCATGATCAGACATAACAATTATTGTGGTGTCGTCGTCCACCAACTCCATAGTACGTTCCAACATCATATCCTGAATACGATAAGAACTTACAACGGCATCTTTATAAATATCAAAAAGATCTTGAGGAACACTCTGTAGCTTTGGTGGATGATATTTCATAAACCCATGACAAAAATGATCAATCAAGTCATAATAAACAGCCATAAAATCCCATTCAGTGGTTCGCATTAAATTTGTTGCTGCCGCATGGACAGATGTATTTTCAGCTAAAATTTTAGAAAAGGTTTTTAACCCATTGTCTTTTTCTTGATCAATTTCTATTGCTCTGGGTATGCATGGTAGAATATGAGCATCAGTAACCTCCCAAGGAAACATTCTTAAATCTCCTAAATCTTTGATTTTAGCTTCTGGATGTATGGTCCCTTTTAGTATAGGTGATTTTTCTTTTGGATTTAAATTAACTTTCTGAAATTTATCAGAGACAACAACTCCGTTTATTGGTTCAGCAGGAAAGCTTGGCCACCAACCAACTAAATTGCTTTTAAATCCTTTATTATGTAATATATTCCATATCGCTCTAGTTTTTCTAGATTCTACCGTGACTGGACGTATACCTTTCATATTTTTTGTGACCTCAATAAAACCTATAACCCCATGTTTATCAGGTGTTTTACCAGTAGCAACAGATGTCCACAACATAGGTGAATATGGTGGATTCATTGTACTCATATTACCATAAACTCCCTTGTCAATTAATTTTTTTAAAGCTGGCATGTGTCCTTTTGCTAATAGAGGTCCAATGATTTTCCAGTCTGCAGCATCCCAACCTATTAATAAAACTTTGTTTTTACTCATTATTATTGCCTTCTTTGTTTAATATCTCTTTTTTTTTAGCCTTTTTTACTTTACGCCATTCCCGTAATCCAATATCACCCATAGCTAATAATCCTAAAGATCCTTTCTCAGTAATAACGAATTTATGTTTTAATTGTGTGTTATCGTAATCCATATTAATAAGTACATAATTTGTTTAAAAAAAATTAAATATATAAATTGCTTTAAATATAGAAGCATGAAGTTGTGAATTTTACACAAATATGCCATTATTAATTTAAAAGCTGAAGATTATGAAAAAAATTACAAGTAAAAATCTTACCAATAGATTATCAAAATACGGAGCTTTGTCTGTTGCTATTGCTGGCGTAGCCAATGCAAATGGACAAATTGTTTACACGGATATTGCCGATGTAACTTTAGACGGTACAAATGTTTCATATGCTCTTGATTTGGATAATAATGGAGTTCAAGATTACCTATTAAGAGTTAACCCTACATCTGGAACTCCATTTGCATTTATTATTCCAGTAACGGGAAGCTACTATAATTCTAATGGAGTTGTAGGCTTTTCTTCAGGCCCATACAATTACCCTTCAAATTTAGCTAACGGAGAAAACATAGCAAATACAAGCCCTTTTATGGCAACTAGCCAGAGAGGTGATTTAAATTTTAACGGTTGTGCATATTCAGGTAGTCAATTTTGCGATGGAATGGATGGCTTTTTAGGTTTTAGCTTTGACATTTCTTCCAACACTCATTATGGTTGGGCAAGAGTACAAGTTTCTTCCGATGCAACCACAATGATTATTAAAGATTATGCCTACAATTCTGTTGCAGACGCACCTATTAATGCAGGCCAGACTTTAAGTACTGATGAATTTGCTTTAAATTCAGTACATATTGCCTGTAAAGATAAAATTGTAACCATTTCAAATATTCAAGGTGAAACTAACTATCGAGTATTAAACTTAACAGGACAAGAAGTTCTTAACGGTAATACACGTTTAGAGTCTCAAAATATTGATGGTAGTAATTTAGCTTCTGGAGTTTATATTGTTGAAGTTACAGATGCTGTTTCTAATGCACAAAACAGAAAGAAAATTATTATTGAATAATCAATTACTATTGATTTAAGAATTAAAAAAAAAGTGGCTTTAAAAATAAGCCACTTTTTTTATGAACTCTTATTGGCCAACTGTCCACAAGCTGCATCAATATCTTTTCCGCGAGAACGCCTAACTGTTACAGTTATGTTATGTTGTTCTAACATATTGACGTACATATCAATAGCCTCATCTTGAGCTTGTTGAAACATACCATCATCTATTGGGTTATATTCAATTAAATTCACTTTACTCGGTGCAAACTTGCAAAAATCAATTAAGGCATCTACATCCTTTTTCTGATCATTAATTCCTTTCCAAACTACATATTCGTATGTAATTCTATTTTTTGTTTTGGCATACCAATATTCCAATGCTTCTCGTAAATCTTTTAAGGGAAACGTGGCATTAAAAGGCATTATAGAAGTTCTAACGTCGTCAATAGCAGAATGTAATGATACGGCTAGCTTAAATTTCACATTCTCATCTGCCATTTTTTTTATCATTTTAGGAACACCAGACGTGGATACCACAATGCGTTTTGGTGACATACCTAAACCATCAGGTGATGTGATTTTTTCAATGGCTTTCAGCACATTATTGTAATTCATAAGCGGCTCACCCATGCCCATGAATACAATATTACTCAATGGCCTGTCATGGTATAGGCGACTTTCATTATCTATAGCTACCACTTGGTCATAAATCTCATCGGGATTTAAATTTCGCATTCGTTTTAAACGAGACGTAGCGCAAAACTTACAATCTAAGCTACAGCCAACTTGACTAGAAACACAAGCTGTTGTTCTAGATTTTGTAGGAATTAAAACAGACTCAACAGTTAAACCATCGTGCAATTTAACAGCATTCTTTATGGTGCCATCACTACTCCTTTGCATATCGTCCACCTTTATATGGTTGATAACAAAGTTATTCTCTAGCATAGCCCGTGTTTCTTTGGATATGTTTGTCATATCTGCAAATGAATGTGCAGATTTACTCCAAAGCCACTCATATACCTGATTTCCACGAAATGCCTGATCACCTTCCTTCTCAAAAAAGTCTCGCAATTGGTCTTTAGTTAAAGCGCGTATGTCTTTTTTATGACTCATATAAAATTGTAACAGGTAAAACTAAATAAAAAAGCCTTGTAAAAACAAGGCTTTTAAAACATGTTATTATATAATTAGCATGGCATCACCATAGCTATAAAACTTATATTTCTCTTTCACTGCCTCTTCATAGGCTCTCTTTATAAAATCATGACCAGCAAAAGCAGATGCCATCATTAAGAGCGTTGATTTTGGCGTGTGAAAATTTGTTATCATACAATTAGCAATACTAAAGTCGTAAGGCGGAAAAATAAATTTGTTAGACCAGCCATCAAACTCGTTTAGAGTTCCACTAGAAGAAACAGAGCTTTCAACAGAACGCATGGCTGTAGTTCCTACTGCACACACACGTTTTTTATTTTTTAATGCCGTGTTAATAGTATCAACTGCAGGTTTTTTGATAATAATTTCCTCACTATCCATTTTATGCTTCGATAAATCTTCAACCTCAACGGGATTAAATGTTCCTAAACCAACGTGAAGTGTTACTTCAGCAAATTTAACACCTTTAATTTCTAAACGCTTTAACAAATGTTTAGAGAAATGTAAACCGGCAGTTGGAGCTGCTACAGCACCTTCGTTTTTCGCAAAAATGGTTTGGTAACGTTCTTGATCTTCAGGCTCAACATCACGCTTAATGTATTTTGGAAGCGGTGTTTCACCTAATTCATTTAATTTTGCTCTAAAGTCTCTGTAAGATCCGTCATATAAAAAACGTAGTGTTCTTCCTCTAGAAGTTGTATTATCAATAACTTCGGCTACTAAAGACTCCCCTTCACCAAAATACAGTTTATTTCCAATACGAATTTTTCGTGCTGGATCTACCAACACATCCCAAAGGCGTTGTTCTTCGTTTAATTCACGCAATAAAAACACCTCAATCCGCGCACCTGTTTTTTCCTTGTTACCATATAATCTGGCAGGAAAAACTTTGGTGTCGTTCAAAATCATGACATCATCTTCATCAAAATAATCGATGACATCTTTAAACATTTTGTGTTCAATTGTTTGATCTTTTCTGTTTAATACCATTAAACGTGACTCATCCCTGTTTTCAGAGGGATATTCCGCTAATAACTCTTCAGGTAACTCGAAGTTAAAATGCGATAGTTTCATTTTTTTGATAGACCTATATGTTTTAGAAGTTAATAATTTTACTTACAAAAGTTGCAAATATACAACCTGAAAGTAGGCGTTGTCAAGTATTTAGCCAATTATTATTCAGATAGCCTAATTCCAGTGGCTTTCAAGTCGCTCCAAAAAGACGGATACGATTTTGAAACTACTTCAGCTTCATTAATAATAAGGTTTGTTTTTAATGCTAAAGGTGCAAAAGCCATAGCCATTCTATGATCCTTATAAGTATCTATAGCGATATCTTTTTTAATCATAGATGTTGCTTTTAATTGCAAACTATCTTTTGAAATAATAACAGTTGCGCCTAATTTTTCTAATTCCCTTTTTAAAGCTACCAACCTATCGGTTTCTTTAATTTTCAACGTGTGCAACCCTGTTAAGTGACAAGCTATTCCTAATCCGAAACAAGTTACTGCAATGGTTTGTGCAATATCTGGCGCGTTAACTAAATCTAATTTTATGTTTACGGAAGCATTTACTTTGCTTATTTTTTTTAATGAAATACTGTTTCCTTGAAAAGCTGTTGACACGCCAAACTGCTTGTAAATTTCAGCTAAAACAGAATCGCCTTGCAAACTATCCATTTTATAAGAAGTTAAAGAAATTTCAGTTTGATTATCACTTAAGGCAATTAAACTATAAAAATAGGACGCTGAAGACCAGTCGCTTTCTACGGTAAGTTCGGTTTCCTTTAATTCTTTTAACGGTTTAATTTGAATGACATTCTTTTCAAAAGAGGTTTCAACACCAATTTGATTCAACAATTGAAGGGTCATTTTTATATATGGAATAGATGTTATTTCACCATCTAACGTTACATATAATCCATTTTCTAATTTTGACCCTATGAGTAACAAAGCCGAAATGTACTGACTGCTTACACCTGCTTTAATGATCACTTGATTGTTAGTTAATTTCTGACCTTTTATCTTCAAAGGTGGAAATCCTGGGCTTTCAAGATACGAGATATTTGCACCTAATTGATTTAAGGCATCCACCAAAATTTGAATAGGACGTTCTTTCATGCGCTCGGAACCGGTTATGGTAATCGTTCGGTTTTCTTGAACCGCAAAATAGGCCGTTAAAAATCGCATGGCTGTTCCAGCATGATGCACATCTATAGCATTAGACTCGGAAGACAACGCTTTTGCCATAAAAACCGTATCATCTGAATTGGATAAATTATGAATCTGAATTTCAGGATACAAGGCTTGCAGCAATAACAACCTGTTGGATTCGCTTTTAGAACCTGTAATGTTGATTGGAGATTGCTGGTTTTTGATTCCTGATTTTTGGAGTTTGAGATTCATAACCTACTTCAACTTCGGGTTATTCTGATGACGCTCATGGTCGCGTTTCGTTTTAATATCTAATTTTTTATCGAAAGCAGCTTGCAAGTCAACACCTGTTTGATTTGCTAAACATAAAACCACAAAAACAACATCGGCTAATTCTTCGCCTAAATCCTTATTTTTATCGCTTTCTTTTTCGCTTTGTTCGCCATAACGACGGGCTATAATCCGGGCAACTTCACCAACTTCTTCCGTAAGTTGTGCCATATTGGTTAATTCGTTAAAATACCGAACGCCATGTTCTTTTATCCAATTATCGACGGCTTTTTGTGCATTTTCAATATTCATTAGTCTTTATTTTTAGTATCTATAATTATCGTAACAGGGCCATCATTAATTAACGTGACTTGCATATCGGCACCAAACTCACCCGTTTGAATTGGTTTGCCTAAATCTGATTCAATTCGTTTAATAAAATCTTGATATAATGGAATAGCTACATCAGGCTTGGCCGCTTTTATATAACTCGGTCTATTGCCTTTTTTAGTATTAGCATGCAAGGTAAATTGACTAACCAAAATAACATCACCATGATTATCGATTATAGAATTATTCATAACACCTTCCACATCCGGGAAAATGCGCATATTCACGATTTTATTGGAGAGCCAAGTAATATCTTCCTGTGCATCATCATCTACAACACCTAATAACACCAATAAGCCTGAATTAATAGACGCTACTATTTTTTCATTAATAGTAACACTTGCTTGAGAAACCCTTTGAATAACTGCTTTCATGTAAATAATAAATTAATTTTAAGACATTATTTCATCCATTCTTCCGTTCGGAAATGGTCTTCATCACCTTCTAGAATTTGCAGATAACTTCGGTAACGTGATGCAGCAATTTCATTCGCTTCCAAAGCCTCTTTAACGGCACATTGTGGTTCTTCAATATGAATACAATTGTTAAATTTACAATCTTGTTTTAAAGCGAAAAACTCTGGGAAATAATCACTAATTTCCTCCTTATCCATATCTACCACCCCAAACCCTTTAATGCCTGGTGTATCTATAATTTTGGCATCAAAACACAAATCGAACATTTCAGCAAACGTTGTGGTGTGTTGCCCTTGCATATGTTGCGTTGAAATGGCTTTGGTTTTTAAATCCAATTCTGGCTCAATAGCATTAACTAAAGTAGATTTCCCTACACCTGAATGCCCAGCAAACATACTAACTTTTCCTGTCATTAAGGCTTTAACTTTTTCAATGTTTTTTCCAGTTGATGCCGAAATACCAATGCATTCATACCCAATTTTCCGGTACACGTGTGCAAGATATTTCACCTCGTTTAACGTGTTTTCATCATAACTATCTACTTTATTAAAAAGCAGAATGGTTTTTATGGAATACGCTTCGGCAGTCACCAAAAACCGATCGATAAAACTGGTAAATGTGGGTGGATTATCAATGGTGATTAATAAAAATACTTGATCAATATTAGCCGCAATTATATGGGTTTGTTTGGATAGATTTACCGATTTTCGAACAATGTAATTTTTCCTATCGTGTATAGCGGTAATCACACCAACAGGTTCGTCGTTGTTATCATGATCTAGATCAAAGTCCACACGGTCACCAACAGCAACAGGATTGGTGCTTTTTATCCCTTTCATGCGAAATTTCCCTTTTATACGACATCGATAAATAGCACCTAAATCCGTTTTAACGGTGTACCAACTTCCTGTAGATTTATAAACGATTCCTGTCATTATTACAAAGATGCGATATTAATTTTTAGCGAAAAATTAATCGACTAAAAAACACATAAATTACTTATTGATGATTTTTTCCTGGTGGTTAATCGATTCTTGATGAACAGCTTTAAAAACTCGTAAAATAAACTCTTCGCTTAAATTCTTTTCTTCGCCTTGGAGAATCATTTTACCTAAAATTTCATTCCAACGTTTGGTTTGTAAAACAGCAACGTTATGTGCTTTTTTAAGTGCTCCAATATCATCAGCTACTTTCATACGCTTTCCTAAAATCTCAATTAATTGATGATCAATCACATCAATTTGCGTTCGCATGGTGTTAATTTTATTTTTGAATTCGGTAGCTTCGCCTGTTTCTTTTCGAATCTTTAAATCGTCCATAAACTGAACAAGTGTTGCTGGTGTAATTTGCTGTGCAGCATCACTCCAAGCATTGTCTGGATCAAAATGGGTTTCTACCATTAAACCATCATAATTTAAATCGAGAGCCGTTTGGCATAAATCGAAAATAATATCACGACGACCAGCAATATGCGAAGGATCTAATATTAGCGGTAAATCTGGAAACCGATGTTGTAAATCGATTGGCAGTTGCCATTCTGGATTATTTCTGTAACGCGTTTTTTCATAGGTAGAAAAGCCACGATGTATAACTCCTAAATTTTTAATATCAGCTGTATAAAAACGCTCAACCGCACCTAACCATAAGGCTAAATCTGGATTCACAGGGTTTTTAACCAAAACAGGCTTATTTGTTCCTTTTAGCGCATCTGCAATTTCTTGAACTATAAACGGGCTAACTGTTGTGCGTGCACCAATCCAAAGCACATCAACATCGTGCTTTAAAGCTAACTCCACGTGATTGGCGTTAGCAACTTCGGTTGCAATTAACATCCCAGTTTCTTCTTTGGCTTTTTGTAACCATTTTAATCCTAAAGCACCAACACCTTCAAAATTACCAGGTCTTGTTCTTGGTTTCCAAATGCCTGCTCTTAAAACGGTTGCATCGGTATCTTTTAGTTGATGTGCTATTTTTAAAACTTGCTCTTCTGTTTCTGCACTGCAAGGCCCAGCAATAACCAACGGATGGTCTAATCCGAAGTTATGCAACCAGCTCCCTAATTCTTTTTTATTTTCCATAATCTTTTTTTTTAAAATTTGATATTCAAAAACGTTAATAGCTCTTCAATTGCATTGAAATTAAGTTTTTGAGTTTACGCTATACCGTTTAATATGTCTTTTATGTGATTTGTATCTGACATTTCTTTGTGGATTTCTTCAAAAGAATCCGTTTCCAAATAGGCCTTAAACATGATTAAATTTTGAATATATTCGTCTAAAGTCTCTATAACATTGGTTTTATTTTGTTTAAAAATGGGTGTCCACATATTTGGTGAACTTTTTGCTAACCGTACTGTAGATGCAAACCCACTTCCTGCCATATCAAAAATATCGCGTTCGTTTTTTTCTTTTTCCATAACCGTTTTGCCTAACATGAACGCGCTGATGTGCGATAAATGCGAGACATAAGCAATATGTTTATCATGTGCCTCCGGATTCATATACCGAATGCGCATACCCATAATTTTGAAAATACTTAATGCACGCTCCTGCAATTGAAATGCTGTTTTTTCAACTTCGCAAATAATATTTGTTTTTCCTTGAAACAAACCTGCTAAAGCTGCTTTTGGCCCTGAAAACTCGGTTCCAGCAATAGGATGAGTTGCTAAAAAATTTCGTCGTTTTGGATGATTTTCAACAGCCTTACAAATAGCCACTTTCGTAGAACCCGCTTCCATAACTAAAGCATTATCATGCACTAAATCCAATACTTTTGGCAAAACCGCTACAGCTGTATCTACAGGAATGGTTAAAATAACGGCATCTGCATATTTTACATCTGTAAACTCTGCTTTTTTATCTATAATTTTTAGCGCTAAAGCATCCTCTAAATGCGCATCATTTGTATCAATTCCGAAAATGGTAATTTCAGGATTCAAATGTTTGATATCTTTGGCAATACTTCCGCCAATTAATCCGACACCTATTATGTATATTTTTTTCATAATATTAAATTCTTGCTAACGCTTCTTCAATTATTTCGGTACTAGCACATAATGAAAAGCGCACGTAACCTTCGCCATTACTCCCAAAAACGGTTCCTGGTGCAATAAAAATATTGTTTTCTTTTAGTAACAAATCAACAAACTCTTCCGATTTTATAAATGGCGGTAATTTGGCCCAAACAAACATCCCACTGGCATTTTTATTATAGGTACAATTAAGTGTATCAGCCAACTTCCAAATCAGTTGCCGTCGTTCTTCATAAACTTGATTCAAACTCACATACCATAATTTAGAGCAATTTAAAGCTTGAATGGCTGCTTTTTGTATGCCAAATAACATTCCAGAATCCATATTACTTTTCACTTTTAAAATAGCGTTTATATATTCTGCTCGACCAAGCACCATTCCCACGCGCCATCCAGACATATTAAAGGTTTTGCTCAGCGAATTTAATTCCAAACACACCTCTTTAGCACCTGCAATTTGAAGCATACTTTTTGGTTCCTTGTTTAAAACAAAACTGTATGGATTATCATTAATTATTAAAATAGTATGCCGTTTGGCAAATGCAATGAGTCGCGTAAAAAAAGCATCACTGGCATTGGTTCCTGTTGGCATGTGCGGATAATTCACCCACATCATTTTTACTTTCGATAAATCCTGTTCTTCTAAAGCCTCAATATCTATAAGCCAATTTGAGGATTCCGTTAAATCGTAAAAAACAGGTTCCGCACCTACTAAGTTAGTGACCGATGTATAAGTTGGATAACCAGGATTAGGAATTAAAACTTGATCGCCTGGATTTAAAAACGCCATAGAAATATGCATGATACCTTCTTTGCTTCCCATTAACGGAAGGACTTCTGTAGAAGGACTTACATACACATCATACTGATCTCTGTAAAAAGACACAATGGCTTCACGAAGTTCTGGCAACCCTTGATAACTTTGATACTGATTTGCTTTCGGATGTTTAAAACTTTCACCTAAAGTATCTATAACTTTTTGGGGTGGATTTAAATCTGGACTTCCAATACCTAAATTAATTATAGGCTTTCCGTTTGCCATGAGTAATGCGACTTCTCGCAATTTTTTCGAAAAGTAGTATTCCTCCACAGTTTGTAAGCGATTGGCTAATTCAATCATTATTTTGTGTGTTTATATTGTCCTAAAACTTTGAAGTCTTCGGCCATAATTTGTAATAGAGTGCGTGCTTTTTTAAAATAGCTACAGGTATCAAAAGTAACATCTACAAAAAAAGCATATTTCCAAGGGGTTTCAATTTTTGGCAGCGATTGAATTTTGGTTAAATTCAGTTGGCAATCACTCATCACATTTAAAATAGCTGCTAAACTGCCACGTTTGTGTTCTAATTCGAACTTTATTGATGCTTTATTATAGCCTTCAGTTATAGAACCCTCATGATCCCGTTTTACAATTACAAAACGGGTTTCATTATGGTGAATGGTTTGAATGCTTTTCGCTACAATTTCTAATTCAAATAAATGGGCTGCTAACTGACTCGCAATAGCTGCAACGCCTTTTAATTGTTGCTTTTGAATGCGTTGCGCCACTTCAGCTGTATCTTTATCTTCAATTAACTTTATATGTGGGTGTTTTTTGAAAAATGCTTTACACTGCAGCAAAGCCATAGGATGCGAATACACCTCTTGAATATCCTCAATACTCTGTCCTGACAAAGCCATTAAATGGTGTTGAATATCCAAATACTGCTCGCCAACAATATGTAAATCATGTGTATCAATTAACGCATAATTAGGAATAATAGAACCTGCTATAGAGTTTTCAAGCGCCATAACAACCGCATCTGTTTCCTTATTTAGCAGAGAGTTTATAGCGTCATCAAATGATAAACACTCTAATAACGGAACTGCATCTCCAAAATAGTGCTGCGCTACTATATGGTGAAATGATCCTTGTACGCCTTGTATGGCTACTGCCTTTGTCATCGTTTTTTTTTGTTTTAAAACCTCAAACCAAACTAGTATAAACAAAAAAAGTCCCGATTTACATCGAGACTTTAAATAGTTTAATTTTATGGTTAAAAATTACACATACAGCGTCTCGTTCCTTTTGTTAAAAAAGAAATAATACCAATTGTGATATGTGTTATTCGTACTTGTGTTCATAATTTGAAAGGCTAAAGTAGTTAATAAATTGAAAAAACAAAATCTTTTTCAATTATTTTAAAAATATAACGTTTTCGTCGTGCATTCCGTTTCATATTTATATGTTATTTTTGAAAAAACGAATTTACTTTATGTCTATTGAAGTTGAAAACATCACCAAATTATACGGCTCACAGAAAGCGTTAAACCATGTATCTTTTAAGGTTAATAAATCGGAAATTGTGGGTTTTTTAGGACCTAATGGCGCTGGAAAATCAACCATGATGAAGATTTTAACCACCTTTATCGAAGCCTCTGAAGGTACCGCAAAAGTAAACGGTTTTGATGTTCAATCTGAAAAACAAAACGTGCAACAAAGTGTTGGGTATTTACCAGAACACAATCCGCTATACTTGGATCAATACGTAAGGGAATATTTGGCTTTTAATGCTGCGGTTTATGGCGTGAATAAAAAGCGTATTCAAGATGTTATTGAAATTACCGGATTAACACCGGAATCTCATAAAAAAATTGGTCAACTTTCCAAAGGTTACAGACAACGTGTAGGTTTAGCAAATGCTTTATTACACAATCCGGATGTGTTGATTTTAGATGAACCAACAACAGGATTGGACCCAAACCAATTGGTGGATATTCGGAATTTAATTAAATCGTTAGGGAAAGAAAAAACCGTGTTCTTGTCTACACATATTATGCAGGAAGTGGAAGCCATGTGCGACCGTGTTATCATTATCAATAAAGGTGAAATTGTAGCTAATAAAACATTAAAAGAACTGCGCGACGACAAAGAACAGGTTGTTGTGGTAGAGTTTGATTATCGTGTAGAAACCGTTTTTCTACAAAAATTACCACATGTAAAAGACGTTGTGAATGTGCATGATTTTATTTATGAAATTACTTTTGCAACCGCTGAAGATATGCGTTCTCATGTATTCGATTTTGCACATGATAATGAACTAAAAATTCTGCAACTGAATCAGAAAAACGCGAGTTTAGAAAGTTTGTTTCAAGAATTGACAGCCAATAAATAATACTACTCCAAAATAAGGCGACCTTGATAATGCTGTGTTACTTCAAGTGTTGGAGGCGTATTTACGGAAATCAGATTTCCCGTTCCATACAAATCACCTGTAAGTAATTGAATTGGATTCACAATAATATCATTGCTTCCACGATGATAAATTTTCACTTTTTGAGCTATTAAATCACGACCTTCAAAACGGCCTATTCCAGAATAGAATCCAATTGTTGCATCATCAACCGTTCCTGTTAGGTAAAATGATGATAAATTATTAGAGGTCACAATTAAGTTTGTGGTGTTTACAGTCATTCTGAAATCACCAATTGTAAAGGCGTCCGTTTGATTGAAGTTTTCGGAAATAAGTTTTAATTCAGGATAATTCAATACCCCATTTGATGACACATCAAACTGTGACGAATTTCTAATTTCTTTAATATTTGGAGCGGACACATAAATTTTTGTTGTACCATAATCCCGAACCATATTACAGGTATTGTTATCGGTTAATTGTAATTGATTACCAATAACAACAGCGTGCACGTCATTCAATAAATTTTCACCAGTTTCAATAATAACAGAAAAATCTGGTGCTTCGTTTAGAATAAGTTCCACATCACGATTAACAAGGATACGTTCAAAATCTGAAACGAGCACTGTTTGCTGAATAGTGGTTCCTGCGTTTTGAAAACAATCATTAGCATCTTCAGTATTGCATGAGAAAACAAGAACTAATACAACGAGATATGTGAGTTTTTTAATCATAAATTACAATCTGATTCCGACACCAAATTCAACAGCTTCGGCTTTAGCGCCATGAGATTTTAAAGTTAATGCACCAAACCATTTTTTTCCAAAATAACGTTTCAATCCAATACGAATGTAGGTTTGTCCTTCAAAATCATACGGATAGTACACATAATAGCCCAGTTGCGTTTCAATGGACATTTTATTAATAAATAATTCGTGACCTACAAATAATCCAACGCGCTTCCAATCTTCATCACCTGTAACATCCTCTTCGGGAAACGAAACGGATTTATAGTAAATTAATTCTTCTAAAAATTTAGAGAAAAACACATCAGCTCCAAACTGAATGGCACTTTTATGCCCTAAACGTTTATCTGCATAAGCTGAAACAATGTAGAATGGAAATTGACCACTTCCTACTACATCACTTTCATTAATTCCGCTTCTAAAAGCAATGTTATACTTAATGCGTTCCGTAAACTTTTCTTTGGTAATGGTGTATTGGTATTCAGAATCTTCTTCATCTAGATTGTAGGTAACCCCTAAATTAAACGTAATGGAGTTGACACTGGTATTTGGCGCTTTCACGTTGGCATTGGAATAATGAATTAAACTAAAACCAGCTTGTAAACCGAACTTATCAAAAATCCGTTCGCGTTTATAGTTCAACATTAAATAAGTGCTACTTAAAAGCGACGTTCCAAAGGCATTATTTCTGGGATTTTCTATTTTGTCATACGGATTGGTTGTATAACCCAAACCCTGTCCAATACGCAACATTAAATTTCGTTTTAAAAAATAGAAATTATAATGTGCATACAATGAGTAATTGGTTCCTAAAACATCATTCTTTAAATTCTGGTAAGCGAATGACACACCATAATCTGGATAACCATAGCGTTGTTCCCAATCTTCATTACCAAAAGTTTTTTTGTTCCAACTTAATATAAAACCTTCTGGATGTCCTTTAATAAGGTGTAAAATATCATTATTATGAAGTGCTATATTTCCCTTAAAATAATTTAAGTCGAAATAGGAATCCGTGGGTTTATCTTGTGCCAAAAGCGTAGCAAAACCAATACAACATAAAAAAGTAAACAGGTGCTTCATTCTAAAACTTGTGGCGCAAATGTATGTAATTTCTTAAAAGCATCTTACTTTAATTTCTGAAGTGCATTTTCTAGCAGTTCAAAAACCGTATCAATATCTTCTTTTTTTGCTGTTCCTACCGATAGTCTGAACCAATTGGAATCTGTTGATGTTCCAAAGGCATAAAAAGGCACAATGGCTAATTTGGCCTCATGCAATAAAAAACTAGTAACCTCTTGAATGGTTTTAAGGGTTGTCCCTTCTTGCGTTGTTTTTCCTATTAAATCAAACTGAACCGTTAAATACAATGCGGCTTCAGGCTGAATAGCACGTACAGGAAACCCTTTAGTTTGTAAAGCATTAAAACCTTGGTAGAATAAAACTAACCTATCATTCAATTCGGTTTTAATATGTGTTAAATAGCCTTGAACCACTTCTGTCTGATTTAAATACGAAGCCGTTGCCAATTGTTCGGCTTTGGGAGCCCAAGCACCAATATGGCTCAATAAGGCTTTCATTTTATTAATTACATGTACAGGCCCAAAAGCCCAACCAACACGAACACCAGTAGCAGCAAATGCTTTAGAAATTCCATCAATAAAAATGGTGAAATCTCGCATTTCAGGAACCAGCTCCACAGGATTGTAATGAATGGTCTCTCCATAAGTTAATTGCCAATAAATTTGATCATACAGTAGGTAAAGTGGTTTTTCATTTAAAGAGGCACGACGCTTGTTTTCTTCAACTACCAATTCTGAAATTTCCAAAAGCGCTTCTTTAGTAAACGTTGTTCCTGTAGGGTTTAATGGCGAACATAAAGCAATTAAATTAACCTGTTGAATATGTGGTTTAATATCTGAAGCTGTGGGCATAAAGTTATTTTCAACCTTGGTTTCTAAAATGACAGACTTGTTTCGCGACAAATAGGTATAGGCATCATTATTCCATGAAGGAACTGGATACAAAACGGTATCTTCCAAATCTAAAATAGTTTGGTAAACGGCAAAAATTAAAGGTCTTGCTCCTCCAGAAATTAAGATTTCGTCTTTTGAATAGTCTAATTTTAAATTTCTTGACAAGTAATTAGACACACTTACACGTAAGGCTTCCATACCATTTGCCTGCGGATAATTGGTTTGGTTATCATTGTAAGCCGAAACAATTTCAGTTTTCAACTCATCTGGAATTGGAAAAATACTGGAATCAAAATCGCCTATAGTTTGGTTATAAACGACCTCGCCTTGTGCTTTTAATGCGGTAACTTCACCTGCAATTTTAATGATTTCAGAACCTTTTAAACCTTCAGCTAATTTGGATGTTTTCATGTGTATAAGTTACTATTTTTGCAAAAATAAGCTATAAGCAAGTATTAAAAAGAGAATTATATCAAATTTATTAAAATACGCTGGAAGCTATTGTTTTAATATTATCACTTTTACCCATAGAATAATAATGGAGCACTGGAATATTTGCTTGTTTCAATACTTGTGATTGTTGAATACACCATTCAATTCCAACCTGTTTTACCTGCTCATTTGTCTTGCATTTAATAATTTCTAAAATCAAGCTTTCAGGTAAATCTACATGAAACCGATGCGGAATTATATTTAATTGTTTTTTGGTAGCGATAGGCTTTAAACCCGGAATTATGGGCACTGTAATTCCAGCCTTACGACACTTATCTACAAAATCAAAATACTTTTGATTGTCAAAAAACATTTGTGTTACAATATAGGTGGCGCCATTTTCAATTTTATGCTTTAAAAATTGAATATCCCGATCCAGACTAGGCGCTTCCATGTGCTTTTCAGGGTAGCCGCCAACACCAATACAAAAGTCGGTTTTGGAAACATTGAGCAATTCCTCATCTAAATATTGCCCTTTATTTAAAGCTTCAATTTGCGCAACCAATTCACTAGCATAAGCATGACCTTCCTTTTCGGGTTTAAAATAGACATCGCTTTTTACGGCATCACCACGTAAAGCCATGACATTATCGATACCTAAAAAATCCAGATCTATTAGAAAGTTTTCTGTGTCTTCTTTAGTAAAACCACCACATAAAATGTGCGGAATAGCATCTACTTGATATTTATTCTGAATAGCGGCACAAATGCCAACAGTTCCTGGTCGTTTTTTAACAACTTGTTTCTTAAGCAATCCATTTTCTAATTCCTTATACACATATTCTTCTCTATGATAGGTGACATCAATAAATGGCGGATTAAACTCCATTAACGGGTCAATATTATTAAAAATAGATTGCACATTTTGTCCTTTTAAAGGCGGTAAAATTTCAAAAGAAAACTGGGTACTCCCTTTGGCTTGCTTAATATGTTCGGTTACTTTCATATTCATTTCCTATGACATTAGGAATCTCATTTTTTGCTTCAGATTGATAATCTTCTGTAGCTTGTTCATATTTTATTTTTTATTTATGCGTTATTTAAGAGCCTCATTTTATCTCTTACGTATTAGCGATACAGACAAATACTTTTTGGCTGCATTACATGAATTGATGTAAAAAGTATGTTATTATTATCTTACTAATCAGCCATACTTGGGCGCAACCATTTTTCTGCTTCCTCATTACTTATTCCACGTCTTTTGGCATAATCCTTTAATTGATCGGGTGTTATTTTACCCAATCCAAAATATTTAGCATTTTTATTTCCAAAATAATACCCAGAGACACTAGCTGCTGGCCACATAGCCAAACTATCCGTTAATTCCACTCCAATAGTTTCTTGAACCTTTAGCAGTTTCCAAATGGTTCTTTTTTCCAAATGATCTGGACACGCTGGGTATCCAGGAGCAGGACGAATACCATGATAGGCCTCTTTAATCAACTCCTCATTGCTTAAGGTTTCTTGATCTGCATAACCCCAAAAATTTGTACGGATTTCTTTGTGTAAATATTCGGCAAAAGCTTCCGCTAACCGATCAGCCAATGCTTTTATCATGATGGCATTATAATCATCATTTTCTTCTTCAAATTGCTTGGCTAATTCAGCTGTTCCAAAACCTGCACAAACACAAAAACAGCCCATATAATCTTGTTTTCCGGAATCTTTTGGCGCAATAAAATCGGCTAAAGCCATATTTGGTACTCCAGGCCGTTTTTCTAATTGCTGACGAAGTGTTAAAAAAGTAAAAACATCCGATTGATGCTTATTATCTACTTCAATATCATCATCATTTACTGCATTGGCAGGAAACAAACCGAAAACAGCTTTCGCTTTTAACAGTTTTTCATTAAACACACGTTTTAATAAGGCCTGTGCATCTGCAAACAACTCGGCAGCTTGCTCTCCAACCAGCTCATCTGTTAAGATATTTGGAAACTTGCCGTGTAAATCCCAACTCCTAAAAAATGGACTCCAATCTATAAATGGTTCCAATTTGGCAATATCAAAATGGTTTATTACCTGAACACCCAATTGTTTTGGTTTTATTATTTCCGTGGTATTCCAATCTATTTGAAACTTACGTTTACGAGCTTCTTCAATCGTGATATAATCTTTCTGTTTACCACGTTTTAAAAATTGTTCACGGAATTTGTCATATTCTTCACGAATCTGTTTCTTATAAACCTTATTGTCTTGCTGTAATAAATTACCAACAACGGTAACAGCTCTAGATGCATCATTAACATGAACGGTAGTGTGACTGTAATTGGGTGCAATTTTTACAGCCGAATGTGCACGTGATGTGGTAGCACCACCGATTAATAATGGGATGGTTATGTTTCGTTTTTGTAACTCTTTTGATACATATACCATTTCATCTAAAGAGGGTGTAATTAAACCACTTAATCCAATAATATCAACATTTTCAGCAATAGCGGTTTCTATAATTTTTTCGGGCGATACCATAACACCTAAATCAATAATCTCATAATTATTACAACCTAGAACGACACTCACTATATTTTTTCCAATATCATGAACATCACCTTTTACGGTAGCCATTAAAACACGTCCAGCAAATTCTTGTTTTCCATCTTTTTCTGCTTCAATAAACGGCTGTAAATATGCGACGGCTTTTTTCATAACCCGAGCCGATTTAACAACTTGTGGTAAAAACATTTTACCACTTCCAAATAAATCGCCAACCACATTCATTCCAATCATTAAGTGGCCTTCAATTACTTGAATTGGCTTTTCTGATTCTTGACGTGCTTGTTCAATATCGTCAATAATGAAGGTGTCTATACCTTTTACTAAACTATGCGTAATACGTTCTTGTAGTGGGTAACTTCGCCACTCTAAAACTTTAGCCACATCAGCTTTTTTATCATCTTTTACCGTTTCTGCAAAATCTAAAAGCCGTTCAGTAGCGTCCTCTCGTTTATTAAATAACACATCTTCAACACGTTTTAGCAACGTCTTTGGAATGTTATCATATACTTCTAAAAGTGTTGGATTTACAATTCCCATGGTCATACCATGTTGAATGGCATGGTATAAAAAAGCTGAATTTATAGCTTCACGTACAACCGTATTGCCGCGAAATGAAAACGACACATTGCTCACACCTCCTGATACATTAGCATGAGGTAAATTTTCACGTATCCATTTTGTAGCTTGGAAAAAATCTAAAGCATTTAAACGGTGTTCATCCATTCCTGTTGCTACAGGAAAAATATTAGGATCGAAAATGATATCTTCTGCTGGAAAACCTACTTGATGGATTAAGATATCATAGGATCGCTTACAAATTTCAATACGTCGTTCATAAGTATCGGCTTGTCCAACCTCATCAAATGCCATTATAATAACTGCAGCGCCATACCGCTTAACTAAAGTTGCTTGGCGTACAAATTCGGTTTCGCCTTCTTTCAAACTTATAGAATTCACAACCGATTTTCCTTGAACCACTTGCAAGCCTGCTTCAATAATTTCCCATTTAGAACTATCAATCATTATTGGAATTTTGGCAATATCAGGCTCTGAAGCTATGAGATTTAAGAATGTTATCATGGCGTATTTACCATCCAACATTCCTTCGTCCATATTAACATCTAGAATTTGCGCTCCACCTTCCACTTGATCGCGAGCTACATTTAAAGCTTCATCAAATTTTCCGTCTTTAATAAGTCGTAAAAACTTACGTGATCCTGTAACGTTAGTACGTTCACCTACATTAATAAAATTGCTTTCTGGTGTAACTACAAGCGGTTCTAATCCAGATAACCTCAAATATCTATGTTTCTTCATGGTTATTTGTGTTAAAAGGTTTCAGTCTGCACGGAAGTTTGTCTCGGTTTATATTTAGCTGCAACCTCTGCAATTGCTTTTATGTGTTCTGGCGTTGTACCGCAGCAGCCTCCAATAATATTGACTAAATCATTTTTTAAATAATTTTCAATAAGTTTTTGCATGTGTTTTGCAGTTTGTTCATATTCTCCAAAAGCATTAGGCAAACCTGCATTAGGATGTGCTGATGTAAACACATTCGTTTCATGAGCTAAACGTTGTAAGTACGGTTGTAGTTGATCTGCACCAAGCGCACAATTAAAACCCACACTTAACAATGGAATATGTGTAATAGAGTTTAAAAAAGCTTCTACTGTTTGCCCAGACAAGGTACGACCTGAAGCATCTGTAATGGTTCCAGACACCATAATTGGGATATTCATTTTACGCCCAACGTTAACTTCATCAATAGCAAATAAAGCCGCTTTTGCGTTCAGTGTATCGAAAATAGTTTCAACCAACAAGACATCTACACCACCATCTATTAAGGCTTCCACTTGTTGTTTATAAGCTACACGTAATTCCTCAAAGGTTATGGCTCGATATTCAGGTCTGTTGACATCGGGCGACAAACTTGCGGTACGATTGGTAGGTCCAATACTCCCAGCTACAAAACGCGGTTTACTTGGGTTGACTTTAGTAAACTCATCTGCCACTTGCCGTGCAATTTTAGCCGATTCAAAATTGAGTTCATAAACCAAATTCTCCATATTATAATCTGCCATTCCAATCGTGGTTGCAGAAAACGTGTTGGTTTCTACAATATCGGCACCTGCTTCATAATATTTTCTATGCACCTCTGCAATAGCTTGTGGTTGCGTTAAGGACAACAAATCATTATTCCCTTTTAACGAAGTTGGATACGCTTTAAAACGATCACCACGATAATCCGCTTCCGAAAAGTTATAACGTTGCAACATGGTTCCCATGGCACCATCTAGCACTAAAATACGTTTTTGAATTTCTTGTTTTATATTGCTCATAACGTTATTTTTTACTGAAACGTCCAAAAAGCATCTATTGGAACATTTCGCATTATAAATTATTAATTTAAACTGTTAGATAACTTTACAATATCTGAAAACAGTCCTCTAGCTGTTACAGCTTTTCCTGCTCCAGCGCCTTGAATAACAAAAGGCTTTTCGCCATAAGACTCTGTGAAAATTTCAAAAATGGAATCTGCTCCCTTTAGTTGTCCAATTGGTGATTGTTTCTGCTCTGTAATTAATTTCACCTCTAATGTTTGCCTAACTACATCCAACTCGCCAACATAACGTAAAACTTGATTTTTGCTCAAAGCTGTTTTCCGTTTTTGAAATGGCAAATCTAGCTCCTTTACTCGCGCATTAAATTGCTGCACATTGGTTTTTCCGTTTAGCTTTTTTGGTACTAGAGACTCTATTTTCACTTGCTGAAATTCTGTTTTTAAATTGAGTTCTCTAGCTAGAATTAACAGTTTTCTAGCCACATCATTTCCTGATAAATCTTCCCGTGCATCAGGCTCTGTCAAGCCTAATTTGGAGGCTTGCGAAAGCACTTTAGAAAATGACACGTCCGACTCTGAATACTCATTAAAAATATAACTTAATGACCCTGAAAATACACCGCGTATTTTAGCAATATGCTCACCAGAATTATATAAATTTTTAATGGTTTCTATAATAGGTAAACCTGCACCAACATTGGTTTCATATAAAAATGATTTGTTATGCTTCCGTAACGATTGACGTAAGGCTTCATAAAAATCATAACTCAAGGTATTTGCTACTTTATTTGCCGAAACGATATGAAATCCGTTTTCAATTAACGGCACATAATTTTGAACAAAATCCACACTAGCTGTTGCATCAATAGCAATGACATTTTTGATTTTTTTTGCTTTAATAAATTGAATAATATCCTCAATTTTATAAGGCTCCGAAAACTTCTCAAAATCAATTAACCATGAATTTTCAATTCCATTCTCGTTATAAAAAGCTAATTTGGAATTGGTAATTATTGGTATCTCAATCTGCAATTGATGTTTTAATTGCAGATTGGATTGTGCCATGTTAATTTGTTGAATTAAGGTACTTCCTACATTTCCTATTCCGAAAATAACTACATGAATATGCTTACTGTTTGACATAATTTCTTGTTGTTTTTACAGCAGCAAATGCTTTTGACAAATCAGTTATTAAATCTTCAGCGTCTTCAATACCACAGGATAAACGAATTAAAGAATCTTTAATTCCAGCTTGTAAACGGCGTTCACGTGGTACCGAGGCATGCGTCATTTGCGGTGGATGACAAAGCAAGCTTTTAACACCTCCTAAACTTTCTGCTAATTTGAAATAATTTGTACTTGTTACAAATTGATTGGCAGCTTCTTGCGTATCTTCTTTTAAAGAAAAGGAAACAATTCCTCCAAATAAACCATTTTGTTGACGTTTAGCTATTTCGTGATTTTTATGGGTTACCAAACCAGGAAAATACACGTCTTGAACTGCCGGATGATTGACCAAAAATGCCGCAACAGCAAAGGCGTTTTCACATTGCTTTTTATAACGAAGTTCCAAGGTTTCGATACCTCTAATAGTAAGAAAACAGTCCCAAGGCCCCAAAACACCGCCCGAAGCATTTTGAACAAATTTAATTTTTTCTGATAATTCAGGTGTTTTTGTAACGACTAAACCAGCCACTAAATCGGAGTGTCCACCAATATATTTAGTGCCGCTATGGATAACAATATCAGCACCTAATTTAAGTGGTTGTTGCGCAATGGGACTAGCAAATGTATTATCAACCACCAAATAAGCACCAATACTTTTGGCAATTTTTGCAATTTCCTGAATATCGGAAACTTTCAAGGTTGGGTTGGTTGGCGATTCAATCCATATCAATTTCGTTTTACTACTAATGGCATTTGCTACATTGTCAGGATTGGTTGTATCGACATAATTAATTTTAACACCTAACTTTTCATAAACATGGGTAAATAAACGATAGGCACCACCATAAATATCATCTACAGCTACAATCTCATCGCCATGGGTCAATAATTTTAACACTGCATCTATTGCTGCTAACCCTGTAGAAAATGCAAAGCCAGAATGTCCAGCCTCTAATTGGGCTACGACATCTTCTAAAACTTTACGAGTTGGGTTGTTGCTTCGAGCATAATCAAAGCCTTTGTTGACACCAGGAGCCTCCTGAATAAATGTTGATGTTTGGTACACTGGTACCGAAATAGCACCCGTTAATGGATCACTAGGAATGGAATGGATAATTTTTGTTGCACTCATTTTTCTAATTTTTTTGAGTTAATAAATGATTAAACCAAAAGTCAAATAGGCTTCGTTTGGAAGCGTACCTAATAGAAAAATGTTAAAAAGAAAAAATCGAATTACAGATGAGTAATTTCGTTTGTGTTATCTATCCAATTTCTAATAAATGAATTAAAAATTAAGTAGAATGTAGCACCTTCTTTGTATAGAACAAAGGGTTGCTAAGGCTTCAACGGGTCTAATCCCTCCACCTTTCTTGATAACATTTCAGTAAGTTTTTGAACTTTGTGAGGACAAATATTGCAATACAAAATTGTAAAAACCAAATTAATTGTGAAAAAAAGGCCAAAAAATTTTTGTTCCATTTTAATTTCTTACTTTTGCCAAGTAATAATTTAGAGGAAAAATTTGTCTGATTGCAACCTCATAAAAAAATGCTAAAGCAGTTCTACTCTACTACTCTAGCAGGCCTTAGCAATCACATAATTTTTCAAATTGTATAACGCATAAATACGTGAAAATATGCCATATTTATTTACTTCAGAAAGTGTTTCTGAAGGACATCCAGATAAAGTTGCCGATCAGATAAGTGACGCATTAATTGATAATTTTTTAGCTTTTGACCCTGAATCTAAAGTTGCTTGTGAAACATTAGTAACAACAGGACAAGTTGTTCTGGCTGGTGAAGTAAAATCGAACACCTACCTAGATGTTCAAAAAATTGCACGTGACACCATTAATAAAATTGGTTATACCAAGGGCGCCTACATGTTTGATGGCAGTTCCTGCGGTGTGTTTTCAGCAATTCATGAGCAATCTGAAGATATTAATCGTGGTGTAGATCGTGCTAGCAAAGAGGAACAAGGTGCAGGCGATCAAGGTATGATGTTTGGTTACGCCACGAGTGAAACAGAAAACTATATGCCTTTAGCATTAGATTTATCGCATAGATTATTATTGGAATTGGCAGAATTAAGACGTGAAAACAAAGATATTACTTATTTACGCCCAGATTCTAAAAGCCAAGTGACCATTGAATACAGTGATGATAATGTTCCGCAACGTATTGAAGCCATAGTTGTTTCCACGCAACATGACGAATTTGTTTTACCGAAATCAAAATCTGCAGTAGATAAAAATGCAGCTGAAGAGGAAATGGTAGCACAAATAAACAAAGACATTAAGGAGATATTAATTCCACGCGTGGTAGCAAAACTTCCAGAACATATTCAGGTATTGTTTAATGATGACATCACCTATCATATCAACCCTACTGGTAAATTTGTTATAGGTGGACCACATGGTGATACAGGTTTAACAGGACGAAAAATTATTGTAGACACCTATGGCGGAAAGGGCGCACATGGTGGTGGTGCTTTTTCAGGAAAAGACCCAAGTAAAGTAGATAGAAGTGCTGCTTATGCAACAAGACATATAGCTAAAAACTTGGTAGCTGCTGGTATTGCTGAAGAAGTTTTGGTTCAAGTGAGTTATGCTATTGGTGTTGTTAAACCGACTTCTATTTACATTGACACGTATGGTACCTGTCCTTTTAATTTAACAGATGGTGAAATAGCACAGAAAGTGTCTGAAATTTTTGACATGCGACCATTTGCTATTGAAAATCGCTTGAAATTACGTCAGCCTATGTACAGTGAAACAGCTGCCTATGGCCATATGGGACGCAATAATGAAACTATTAGTAAAACATTTGAACAGTTAAATGGTGAATCTATTACTTTGGATGTCGAGTTATTTACTTGGGAAAAATTAGATTATGTAGATAAGGTAAAAGCTGCGTTCGAATTATAATGTTATCAATAAAAAATCGCTAAAAGCCTGACATTTTTTGTTAGGCTTTTTTTGTGTTAAACCGTTTTAAGCATTCGGCCATATAAGGCCTTTAATTTTTCGGGATTGTAACCACACTTAAATAGTAAAACCATTATTAAATTGCATAAATTAACTTTTATATAGGAATTATTATCATATTTTCTAGCAGAAACAATTAAATCGTCATTTACAATTGTGTATCGTGTTTTTGCTTTCTTCATACGCTTGAAAAATTCAAAATCCTCCATCAAAACCTGATCTTCATTAAAAGCACCTAATCTTTGAAACACCTCTTTTTTAATAAACAAACATTGGTCGCCTCCACCTGTAAAGACTCCATCTGTTTTAGTAAAATGCGCATTAATTTTTAGCCAAAAACTATCGGAATCAAATTGATAAGAAAAGAATCCTGCATCCATTCCAGATACTATGGTTTCTTGAATACTCTTGAAAAAGGTTTTCGGTGGAATTACATCGGCATGGAGAAAAACAAGAATGTTACCTCGCGCATTTTTAGCTGCTTGGTTCATTTGAACTGCTCGTCCTTTTTCTTTACATTTTTCAATTAAAACTTCTTTTGAAGAAAAACAGGAAGCATCTAAATTATTGGACTCTGATGATAAAGCAATAATTATTTCTATATGAAATCCTTCAGAAATAGCTAATAGTCGTGGCACTAAAACCAACAAATTTTCCCGTTCATTATGGGCTGGAATAATTACAGAAATCTTTCTACTTAAAACCATATTCAAGAAATATACGTAAATTTATAAGAAAAGGATTTGTGCTCAATAATTAGAGCAAATTTATCCGCTTTAAATGAAAAACAACCTCATGAACATAAAACAATTTAAACACACCATTCTATTTATAAGTGTCTTTCTGGTTTCCCTACTAGGGATTGGTCAGACAAATAGCCATAATAATACAAACTTTAATAAACTTTCAGAACAACTTTTAATTAAAATTAAAAACGGACAAGAAACTCAAGACCTTGAAAGCATACTTAAAAACACCACATTAGAAATTTTAAGTACTAACCTTAATACGGATTCTGAAAAGTTAGCGTTTTGGGTAAATATTTACAATGCCTACATTCAAATTATATTATCCAAGCACCCAGAATTATATGAAGACCGAGGTTCATTTTTCAAGAAAAATCAAATAGCTATTGCTGGAAAAATGCTGTCTTTTGATAAGATAGAGCATGGTATTATTAGAAAATCGCAGTGGAAATTAGGCATGGGATACATTCGGAAATGGTTTCCTAATAAATTTGAACGGAAGTTGCGCGTTGATGAACGCGATTACAGAATACATTTTGTGCTAAATTGTGGCGCGAAAAATTGTCCTCCTATCGCTATTTATACACCCGATAAGTTAGAAGCTCAATTTGATATGAGTTCCAGAAATTATTTAATAAAAACAACCACTTATGATAGCGAAGAGAAAACAGTAACTATTTCACCCTTATTTAAATGGTTTCGTGGCGATTTTGGATGTAAAGATGACATCAAGAAGATTTTAAAATCTTATGCCATTTTAAATACTACTGAAAAAGTTTCTATTGAATATGGTAATTATGATTGGACTTTGGATTTAGACAATTGGGTAAAGCAATAATTGAAATCCAAAGTGGATATTTAAAATTCAAGCATAAACTCCGCTGATTTTGCTCAACACTCTAGATCACCAAAATTTAAACGTTAACGCCATATTATTTAATCTTAATAACATAGTTTTTGGATTAAAGGATTAACTGCGTTGATCCTGCTTAACACTTTTAGAAATTGAAAAAATCAAACTGAAAAAACAGTTTATTTTTTGTGTTATAAAATACGCTGTGAGTAAACTCACACATATTTTATAACACAAAAAATCCACACTTCCGTGTGGATTTTTCGAGTTAAAGTGGGGAGAGCAGGATTCGAACCTGCGAAGACGTAGTCAGCAGATTTACAGTCTGCCCTCGTTGGCCGCTTGAGTATCTCCCCAAAACCGACAGCAAATATATTACAGTTTTCTTTCTTTTTGCTAAAAAGAGCACACATTTTTAATTTAATTTTTACAGTAAAAACACAAAAAACTCATAATGAAACCATTAGTTTTATTATGAGTTTTCTTTTCCAAACGGCCTATCGGGAAAATTATTTTTATTCTAACAATTTAATCATCAATACCACCTTTGCGTTGTGGAGAACGTGGTTCTGGCCATGTGCGTTGCTCGCCTGTTCTAGAATTAACAGGTAAAATTATCTTTTCGGAAGATGCTCGGTTAGGGTCTTCACAAGCCATATACACTAAAATAGCAGTTAAAATTGCGTTGCTTCTTACATCATCAAAAACAATTTTATCGTAAGTATCTCTATTGGTATGCCAGGTATAGTTCCAATAAGACCAATTTAATGAGCTTAAATTAAACGAAGGCGCACCTGCTGCTAAAAACGACGCATTATCCGATCCGCCTCCACTTGGAGAACCAGGAAAATTAGTTTCAATATGTTTTGAAATTTCATTAGGTACTGGTTCTAACCATCGCGATAAATACTCATATGCATGCAAAAATCCGGCACCAGAAAGATTTACAACTCGGCCTGTTCCGTTATCCTGATTAAAAACCGCTTGAATGTTTTTAACTATTTCAGGATGATCTTCCACAAAAGCACGAGAACCATTTAAACCTTGCTCCTCACTGCCCCAGTGTCCAACTAAAATAGTTCGTTTTGGATTTGGATATACTTTTTTTAGAATACGCATTGCTTCCATCATAACCAAAGTACCTGTACCATTATCAGTTGCTCCAGTACCACCGTCCCAAGAATCGAAATGCGCAGACAACACAACATATTCGTTAGGTTTTTCAGTTCCTTTAATTTCTGCTATGGTATTATAGGTATCTACTACTCCTAAATCTTTAGATTCTGCTACAATTTTTACTCGTGGCTTGCTACCAGATTCTACTAAACGATATAACATGGAATAATCCTCTAATTCAATATCAACTGTCGGAATTTTTTCAGTTCTAGCACTAAAAATTTTGTTAGAACCAAATGCTTTGGACCAATATGAGGTTATAATTCCAGCTGCTCCAGCCGTTTCCAATGCTTGATTGATACTTCGCGATGTGTACCCCATTCTTCTTAAATTAGCATACCATTCTGTTGAAAGTGAATCGCGTACTTTTTTCATTTTTGTAAAAGATTCTTCTGTAGCAAATTCTTCCCAATTATAATCTGGACGACCCGTAATCTGATACATAGACGTCATAACAAATTTACCTTTAACATTCTTTAGCCAGTTATTAAACTCTATAGAATCTTTAACGGTTGGGAGGGTTATTACTTCAGCAGTAACACCTTTTGAGCCTGTACTCGGATTCCAAGCTAATTGCATACCATCCAAAGTTTGGATTCTTGGATACACCATATCAATATGAGTAATTCCCCGTTCCCATGCTCGCCATTGTCCCCATTTTTCATTTCTCGCTGAAATGTCCCATTTATCATATTGCGCAACAGCCCAATCATTGGCCTGTTTCATTTGGGGTGTTCCTACTAAACGCGGTCCAATAACATCTAACATTTCGTGAGCTAAACGCTCTAATTGTGAATTTTCAGTGGCCTCCTTAACAATACTTTCAACAACCGCATCTGTATTTTGCGCTTGTATGAAACCCATCGAAAATAATGCTATAGTAGCCAAACTGTGAGTGAAAAAATGTTTCATATTTATAGGTTTATAATATAATTAGTGGTCTTCCAAATTACAATATTTCTTTTATAAAGGCTGTTAAAATTAATTTATACTATTTACTTAAAACAAATAAGAGGCATTACAACGTAATACCTCTTTGAATTATAAACTATATGTTGATTACAAATTATAGATAACACGTAATGTTACAAAACGTGGCTGAATAAAATAATCATTAGTGCTAACAGATAATGTTCCAGCGTTAGTTTGACTTTGCGATTGGGTATTTAGTAAGTTGGTTGCTTTCAATTCAAATTCCCATTTAGCATCAGCATCTTTTCGGTACGCTAAAGACGCATCCCAAAAATCGAAACTATTAATTTTACCAACTTCATCACTCAACAAGTTATACTCGTAGCTTGTTTTAAATGTAAAAGCATTCCAAATAAGCGCATCAAATTCAATTTTTGGTGCATTTGTATAAAATTTTGAACGTCTATTACCTTGATCATTGTCCTGTATACCATAGGTATAGCTTACTTCAAAATTTGGTGCTTCCCGGTAATTGGAGCGTAAGGAAGCTGTATAAGATTGGTTATAGTTTTCGTTAACCGAACGTGCAAGTTCGCCTGGATTGTCTCTTGTTGAAATAAATTGATTGAATTTTGCATAACTAAAATTAGCTTGAGCTGTTGCTCGTAATTTTCCAAAAGCACGCTGAAAACGACCGTTTGCTGAAAAGCTCTCGTCAGCAAAATTAGAGTTAAAAGGAGTTCCTACACGAATAACACTTCCAGGCTGAAACTCGGAAGCTGTTCTTATTTGATCTATGTTTTTGGTGTAGTTTACACGTGCAAAGACATTAGTATAGTTAAACATGTTAAAACTAAAATACATTAAGCTTAAATTATGAGCTATAGAACTTTCTAATTCTTGATTACCTGTAAAGAATGAATTATATCTGTTTAACACCAAACCTTCCGCTAATTGATTAACATCTGTAAACTGGGTTTGCATGCGGTAGTTGAACGTTAATGTTTCACTCTTTTTAAATTGAATACGCGTATTGAAATCTGGTAAAACCCTGAAAAAATTATCAGTATAGCTTACACCAAACTGCTCGTTTTTAGCACTATAAGAATGAGCCGATAAACCAGGCGTAAAGGTGAAAATCCCTGCTTTTAATTGATAATGCAACCCAACATATAAATCTGTAAAGGTATAATTGATATCATTTTCTGGATCATAGATAACAGGTTGATTATTAAAGGTAGTTCCATCGTCTAACGTTTGAAATATTTCAGAATTAAACTTCTGATTACTTAAAATAGTACCAACAGTTAGGTTTATATTACTTTTATTATTTAACACGTTCCAATAATCTAACTTGGCATCCAACTGATTGGATTTTACACGTTTGTTTTGAGATAAATTGTATCTAAACTGATCCTGATTCATACCTAAATCTTCTGCGGTATCATCATAAGGATCATTTGGCATATCTGTGTTGTTTGTTGGGTCGTTTTCTAAAATTGCGTTGTAGAATGGGTCTTCGTCTTTTATTAAGTGTATTGCTTCAAAAGCAAAAATATTTTTTTCATTCAATGTGTAGTAGTAGTTCAAATTCTGATTAATACTAAACGGATTGGTCTCTTCATTTTGAGCCACACCACCAATGACAGTAGAAAACAAATTTTGTTCTTGTGTTTCTTGAGACATCCTACCTAATATTTCATAATCCAACTGATTACTAGCATTTGGTTTGTATTTAGCACTTAATTTTAACATCCCTAAATCACTACGTTGGGTTGTGTTACTTTGAGTACTCTCGTCTGGGATTCCTAATTCAGGATCGTTGTAAATAACGTCACTATTCTCCTGTAAGCGAATTTTGTTTCCAGTATAAATTCCAAAACCACTTAAATCTAACTTATCATTGGGAGAATAACTGAAGTTAGCTGCACCAAAACGTGCATTTATTTCTTTGGCTCGATTATTTTGAAGCGACAAAAAGGCTAAACCATTGTCACTTAAGTTTAAATTAGTTCCACTGGACTGACTTGGTCTGTTAAAACCGCCAGCAAAATTAAAATAATCCCGACGTGTAAAGGCTAACTCACCTATATTATTAATGTCGCCAATAACATTCACGCTGTATTTTGGACTGTAATAAAACAGCTTGGGTTGGGCTAAGTACAAACCATTATCGTCCGCAACACCAGCACCAGCCGTAACCGTTCCAAACCAAAAAGCGTCTTTTCCCTCTTTTAGTTTAATATTAATAGCTATATTATCTTGATTATTCTGAACACCACTTAATTGGCCAACTTCGGCATAATTTTTTAAGACTTGTACTTTATCTACCGCATTTGCTGGAATGTTTTTGGTTGCTAATTTTGAATCGCCATCAAAAAAATCTTTACCTTCTACCATGACTTTAGAAACCACTTTACCTTCAACTTCTATTTGGCCATCGGCATTTATTTCAACTCCTGGTAAATTTTTAAGAACATCTTCTAGCTTTCTTTCAGTTCCTTTATTAAATGAATCAGCATTATAAATAAGTGTATCCCCTTTTATAGTTACTGGCATTTCGTAAACCAACTCCACCTCGTCTAATGCATTATCATTTTCCAATGTAAAATTTTTAGTTACATCTGCTTCTTTGGTGGAAATAGAAGCATCGGCTGTTTTCATACCAATATAACTAACCTGAATTTTATAATCTGTATTTTTTTCTAAAGACAGTTTATAACGTCCTTGATCGTTGGTAATTCCATAGGAATCCAATTTGTTAGTTAGTTGATTGATGGCGATAACATTGGCTAATTCTAGTGGGTTACCGATGCTATCTTTTACAACACCTTCTATTTTTACTTGGGAAAAAGTGGCACATCCTACTAAAAGTAAAATTGCCGTCATTATATGTTTCATTTAAATGGTAATTGGTTTGTTAGTTTTAAATATTCAATCTTTATCGGCCTCTGCGACCACTATACATGTCACGCATTTCAGCCATTTTTTTCTGTACTATGTTTTGGTATTCTTTTTTTGTTACTTCTTTGCCTTTACTTGGTGCTTCAATTTTAGTTTTCTCCTCTGGATTCATCACAATTTTAGAGCATAAAATAGTTGTATTGTCTGCACTCACTTCTAAAATTAATCCAGGTAAACCTGTATACTCACCTGGTCCATGACTAACTGGAATTTGAGGAGTATACCATGCCTCGATTTGGGTCATTTTTATTTGCTTTATTTTTGTAGTGTCTGCTGTTGCTGCTGTTTCAGTTTCATTATTTCTTAACCTATCCCATGAAAAATCATACCAATACAGTTCAGTAGACGGAATCAATGCTACGGCTTTCATACAGTGATACTCACCAACTTTTTTGGTTTCGTTTGTTAAACTCCATTCTATAAGTTGTAGTTTATCTTTTACTAAAAACTGCTTACCGTAAAACTCTTGACTTTGTAATAAGGTGTTTGATTTTACATTTTTGTAAAGTTCCCCTGGCGCAAAATTTTTACCCCAAGAATCAGTAGCACCAGAAATAGCATCTAATTTTTCATCTTCATCATAAACAGATTCTTCGATACTGAACGTAAGGATATATACTTTCTCTAATCTATTTTTTAATCGTTCTTGTATTTGTTTCTTTTGAGCTTCACTCATGGTAGCGCCCCAATTTCCCAATTCCAATTTGGATTTAGTAGAATAATAAGCTTTACCTTGAAAGTTTTGAGCTATGGTATTAATTGATATGAAACCCGTTAAAACAAGTGCTAGGAAATGAGTGAAAGTTGTATTCATAATAAAGTTTTGTTTATTTTTTTTATATCAAAGTTAAACAAAACGACTGGTTTCGTATCATTAATTCGTATTTCTTTTGAGTAATTAAATTAGTCCACACCAAAACAACTAGCTTTTAGCCAACAACTTAACGTCCACGGCCTCCACCACGACCTCCTCTTCCGCCATACATTTCACGCATTTCTTCCATTTTTTGTTTCATAATGGTATTATATTCATCACGTGTAACTTCCTTACCCTTTGATGGCTTTTTTATTTCGTCTTTCTCGGACGGATTTAAAACAATTTTAGAACAAAGCATTGTGGTTCTATCTGCATTAATTTCTAAAATAAGCCCTGGAAGTCCCCAATATTCACCTGGCCCATTATTAACAGGAATTTGAGGTGTATACCATGCGGTAACGGTTATTTCTTTTGGCACCTCAATTTCAGACATAAAATCTTTACCAGTAGAGTTGGTTGCAGTAGAATCTGTTTCAACTTTCAACGAATCCTTACTTTGTTCTTTAGTTTCGTTTTCTTTATTTCTATCCGATCTTCTACGCATGCTAGTCCAATCAAATTCGTCAACTGTTTTTACAGCAGTTGCTTTAAAACACATATACTGCCCAATTTGTCTTGTTTCGCCACTTAATTCCCAATCCAAATCTTTTAAGGCATCTACTATAAGAAACTGTTTCCCAAAAAACTCTTGTTCTTGGAGCATTTGTTTGTCTTTAATATTCTTGTATTGTGCACCTCCTGTAAAGCTACCCATCATACCAAACCCTCTACCACTTCCTGGAGCTTCTAATTTTTCCTCCTCTTTGTAGGTTGATTCCGTTTGTGAAAACGTTAGCACATACGTTTTTTCGAGCATGGATTTCATCCGTTCCATTATTTGCTTTTTCTGCTGCTCACTCATTTGGCGTCCACCCCAATTATCCAAATCCATTGTGGTTTTAGTTTGGTAATAGGCCTTACCTTGAAAATCTTGTTGAGCATAGCTAAAAGAGGCAGTTGTGAATACTAAACACAAAATTGCGACAAACTTGTAAAATTGATTCATGTGAAAGTTTTATATGTTTTATTAAATATAGCCTGATTATTAGCTGTTAGACTGATTAAAAGGTAAAATGTTAATTTATTAAGTGTTAAAGTTTTCTTAAAAAGAAAATAACGATGATTAACAAACTAAAAACTTTAGATTAGTTTGAATTTTGTACTTTTCAAATGTCATGAAAAAACTTACTGTAATATTTAGTTTAGTATCACTATCTGTTTTTGCACAAGATAGCATTCCAACTATTAATCAATCTAATATCCCATTAGAAGTAGAAACCATAATTGGACTAGATAACTTTGGTACTACTTACTATGAAACAAATAATATTTTTTATAAGAAAACGGCTGATAAAACAATCAATTATAGCAACGTTCAATTAGGAAAAATAACCTCTATAGATGTTTTTAATCCATTAAAACTAATCACCTTTTTTAAAGATTTTAACACGGTAATTATATTAGATAATCGTTTAGCTGAAATTTTACGCATTGATTTTAATACGGTTCAACCTTATAAGAATGTTAGTTTCGTATCGTTAGGAAATGATAATACTATTTGGATTTTCAATCAAGATAATCAGCAATTGGAGCTGTATGATTACAAAGCAAAATCCGTCAGAGCAACTACCATGCCTGTCGTTTCTAATGTATTATCCCTTACTAGCAATTATAATTATGCATGGCTTCTAACGGAGAATTATATTTATAAATATAGTTATTTTGGAAGTTTAATTTTTAAAATTAAAAACAAAGGATACACCAAAATTTTAGAGCGTAATGATGATATTATTCTGCAGAAGAAAAACAGCCTCTACTTTTTGAATGATAAAACACTAGAAATTTCGCCTATTGCACTACCTAATTTGTTAATAAATCAGTTTTTAGTAACGGGTGAAACCTTGTATATTTACGATTCTAAAATTCTACATGAATTCCAACTAAAAAAATAAAACGTATGCATGTTGCAGTAGCCGGAAATATTGGTGCAGGAAAAACCACACTTACCAAATTATTAGCCAAACATTACAAATGGGAACCGCAACTTGAGGACGTGGTAGACAATCCGTATTTAGATGATTTCTATAACCAAATGGAGCGTTGGAGTTTCAATTTACAAGTGTATTTTTTAAACAGCCGTTTTCGTCAAGTCAATCAGATTAGAGAAAGTGGTAAGGATATTATTCAGGATCGAACTATTTATGAAGATGCTCATATTTTTGCACCTAATTTACATGCTATGGGACTCATGACAAATCGGGATTTTGAAAATTACCGCTCATTATTTGATTTAATGGAATCCTTTGTTCAAGGACCCGATTTATTAATTTACCTACGAAGTTCAATTCCTAATTTAGTAAATCAGATTCATAAGCGTGGCCGCGATTACGAAAACACTATTAGCATTGATTATTTAAGCCGCTTAAATGAACGCTATGAAGCTTGGATTCATGGTTATGATAAAGGCAACTTGCTAATAATAGATGTAGACAATATGGATTTTGTGGCTAACCCAGAAGATTTAGGGACTATTATCAATAAAATAGAAGCACAAATTCATGGGCTTTTTTAGTATCATTTTATAAAACCATTTGCTCTGGCATGTAAAATAGCTTGTTCACTATTGTCCATAAGTAAAACTGATGTTGTTTTATAATTTTCAAATAGGGTTTTAATTCGCTGCATGTTCTTTTTATGATTCACCCGTCTTAAATAAATGGCTAAAATTCGGTTGGGAAAACAATCTGCAATTTCTTTGTAAATATCAGCATCATGCTCACCACTATCACCTAATAAAATAAATTGCAAATTTGGATAAGCTTCTAATATGTGAATTATTTCTTTTTGTTTCTGTGGCTTATCATTTTGACGTTTTTTTTTAAAAACCGAATTCATACTGCGCAACAAAATGGGGCCTTTAGGGAAATTATTTTCTTTAAGAAAATAATCTAAATACCGATACATATTCCAAGGACTATGACTAACATAAAAAATAGGATTTGCATTCCCACCCGATTTCCCACGATGGAGCATCTGATAAAATTTGGCAGCACCTTCTAATGGAATTCGACTAAAAGCCCCTTTAAAGAACGTATTAAATAAAACACGCCATTTTAATCTTGATACAACACCAGTATGCAAAATGGTATCATCAATATCACTAATGACTCCGTATTCAGAACTTTCACTTGGTATTAATATTTCGGCAGGAAAACGGTTGTTATTAGTAATGGTTCTTTTAATTGTTACATCACTAAACGAAGCTACAATAGGCAACCAACCCTCACTGTTTACTAATGCACGTAATCCAATCAATTGTTTTTCGCATTTAAAATAGCCATGATTGTCCGTTTCAACTTTTAGCACTTGGTTATTTGGAAGCTTTAAGTTTATTTCAACATGTTTTACTTCATCGCTTTCAAAACGTTTATAAGTATTTATTAGTAATTTGAACCAGCCCTTGTCATCTAAATTAATAGATTCGTCCTCAAGCGCTCTGCCTCTTAAATAAAAATGTGTGTCACTTCCATAACTATGAAATGTTATAATTTGGAAAGGATCTTTTTTTAACCAACCCATCATTATAAGTGCCAAGATTCTGGCCAAAGCCAAATAATTAATAAACCGGTTACTAGTGCTATGCCAAATGCTGAAACAAGCCATTTAACGATATCTTTGGCTCCGAGCATTATTGCCATAACGCCCTTAAATACCAAATTGGATAGAGACGCTAAAAGGATAAGTTTCCAGCCTAAATCGGTTTGTAAGCGTTCACCTTTAATCATTTGTGATAAAGATAAGGTTATAGCATCGACATCGGTAAGACCACTAATAATAGAAACAACGTAAAGAGCATTATTACCAAATTGCTTTTTTGTAAAGGCTACTGCTAATAGAATAGCGCCATATAAAAGCCCGAATATCAGAGCACTTTTAAATTGAGCTGGATTACTAGGTTCAGGCATTTCATCATTGGATTTGTTTTTATTAATCCGATGAAACAACAATATACATATAACAGTTAGAATGGCAATTTCGGCAATAATAGGCAGTGCCATTAGACCTAATTTTTCAGGAATTACCACACCCACTTCAATTAAAACACGAACCAAGGAAACAGTAGACGCTACTGTAATAACAAAAACAGCTAATTTACTTATATCCTTACTATCCTTTGTTTTGCGTGCATAACTAACCGTTGTTGCCGTGCTACTAATTAAACCTCCCAAAATTCCATTGGAAATAATTCCTACTTTTTTCCCTGCAACTTTATAAATAAAATAACCTAACACACTGATACCCACTATTAGCGTAACCATAAGCCAAATACTTCTAGGATTGAGCACATTTAGAGGTCCAAAGGTTTTATTTGGAAGAATAGGAAGTATTATTAAACTAACACCAGCCAAAGTCATAATGGCAGACAGATCTTTTTGACTCAAGTTCTCGATAAAATCATGCAGCTTTTCTTTAATATAAAGTAAAACAGCCATCATCCCTCCAACCAATACGGCTATAGTTTGATTTCCAACCACTAAATAAGCGCCAATAGCAAACATTAACAAAGCAGCAACTTCAGTAGTTTGTCCAACATCTGCTTCCTCAAATTTTTTCATTTTAATAATGTTAGCCACCAAAAGCATTGAAGCTATAGCCAGCCCGAGTGTGGGTAATATAAATGGATTATTATAATCGCGAGTTAGAAAACCTGCTAAAACACCTAAAATAGATATTAAAGTGAAAGTTCTAACACCTGCCATTTCATGATCCGATTTTTGACGTTGAAGACCTACCAAAAGACCCAGACCAAAAGCAATACCTAAAGTTGTTAAATCGTCATAATTCATAATCACTAAAGTAATAAAAAAACAAATCACAGCTTAACAACCAAACTAAATTGTAAGCACCTGTAACTTTCTAAAAGTAAAAAACCACGCATAAGCGTGGTTTTTAAAACAATATTTTATAAGAGTTCGTTATTTAACTTCATTAGGCCTTTTATCGGTAACATCCATTTTAAATTGTGTAGCCTGACCTTTTAATTCAGATATTTTAGCATCAACCTCTTTTTTTGTTCCAGAAACTACAAGCTCTTCTTTAGAAATATCTTCTCCTTTTACATTGGTAATAGAAACAACAGCTTTAGCAAATTCATCGGATTCAATTATAAAATCAACATACACTTTTTTAGCATAAGTATCTCCAACAACTTCTGTTGTAGCTGTCTGCGCTAATCCTGTTTCTACAGAGTGACCTCCTAAAATTGGAGCAATGACTAAACCAATTAAACAGGTTAATTTAATTAAGATATTCATTGATGGTCCAGAGGTATCTTTAAATGGATCTCCTACGGTATCACCAGTTACAGCTGCTTTGTGAGCCTCTGAACCTTTATACGTCATTTCACCATTAATCATCACACCTGCTTCAAAAGATTTTTTAGCGTTATCCCAAGCACCACCTGCATTATTTTGAAAAATAGCCCAAAGCACACCAGAAACTGTAACTCCTGCCATATAACCTCCTAACATTTCAGCAATGGCTAGAGGATTCATTCCAAAAATCATAGGAACAAAAGCAATAATCAGAGGAAAACCAATAGTTAATAAACCTGGCAACATCATTTCCTTTAAAGACGCTTCGGTTGAAATAGCAACACATTTATCATATTCTGGTTTCCCAGTTCCTTCCATTATACCTGGAATTTCTCTAAATTGACGACGTACTTCTTGCACCATTTCCATAGCTGCTTTACCGACTGCGTTCATGGCCAAAGCAGAAAACACAACTGGTACCATACCACCAACAAATAACATGGCTAAAACTGGGGCTTTAAAAATGTTAATACCGTCAATTCCTGTAAACGTTACATAGGCTGCAAATAAGGCTAAAGAAGTTAGAGCCGCAGAAGCAATTGCAAAACCTTTACCTGTTGCAGCTGTCGTATTACCCACTGAATCTAAAATATCTGTACGTTCTCTAACAATTGGCTCTTGTTCGCTCATTTCAGCAATACCTCCAGCGTTATCAGATATTGGTCCAAATGCATCAATAGCTAACTGCATAGCAGTTGTTGCCATCATGGCCGAGGCTGCTAATGCAACACCATAAAACCCAGCAAAAGCATAAGATGCCCAAATAGCTCCTGCAAATAACAACACAGAAGGAAATGTAGAAATCATACCTGTTGCTAAACCAGCAATGATGTTTGTTCCAGCTCCAGTGCTAGATTGTTGAACAATTTTTAAAATAGGTTTTTTACCCAAGCCTGTATAATATTCAGTAACCGATGAAATAACTGCACCAACAACAAGTCCCACTAAAGTAGCATAGAATACGCGCATGGACGAAATTTCTTGTAAACCTTCGCCAAAGAAATTCATTTTCATGGTTTCTGGTAACATCCAGGTTACTAAACCAAAACACGAAATGGCAACTAATGCAATTGAAGTCCAGTTACCAACATTTAAAGCACCCATAACTTGGGCTTCTTTAGCATCGTTACTTTTAATTTTTACCAGCATGGTTCCAATAACCGAAATAATTATACCAGCACCAGCAATTGCCATTGGCAATAAAATTGGACCAATACCTCCAAAGGCATCATCAATCATGCCTCCCATATCTTTTATCACATAGTTACCTAAAACCATAGCTGCTAAAACTGTTGCAACGTAGGATCCAAATAAATCTGCTCCCATACCAGCAACATCACCTACGTTATCACCTACGTTATCTGCAATAGTTGCAGGATTACGAGGATCATCTTCTGGAATTCCTGCTTCAACTTTACCTACTAGATCGGCACCAACATCAGCAGCTTTTGTATAAATACCACCACCAACACGTGCAAATAAAGCAATAGATTCAGCACCTAAAGAAAAGCCAGCTAATGTTTCAAGAACAATAGTCATATCCATAGTGTTTGTCCATTCGCTTCCCATAAAGAACCAAAAGAAAAAGATAAAGAAAGCGGTTAAACCTAATACCGCTAAACCAGCAACTCCAAGTCCCATAACCGTACCACCACCAAACGATATCTTAAGGGCATTAGGTAAACTAGTGCGCGCTGCTTGGGTTGTTCTTACATTAGTTTTGGTTGCTATTTTCATGCCGATATTTCCAGCAAAAGCAGAAAAGATAGCTCCGAAAACAAATGCTATTACAATTAACCAGTGTGTTGTTGGGACAATAAATGAAACCGCAGCAAGTGCAATACTTACAATTAAAACAAATATGGCTAGTAAACGATATTCAGCATTTAAGAAAGCTAAAGCACCTTCATAAATATGATCTGAAATCTCTTTCATCTTCCCGTCTCCAGGGTTTTGTTTCATTACCCATTTTTGTTTAATCACCATATAAATTAAACCTAAAAGTGCCATGGCGATTGGCATATAAATCATCATTGATTCCATATATTAATATTATTTTTAGTTGTTAATTAGCTTGCTAAAGTAGTGAAATACATTAAAACTAAAAAACCCTTCTATTTAATTATAGAAGGGCTTTATTTTACTGTGTTTCTTACAACTAAATGGTAAAATTACCATTCGTTTTATGCGCGCTATTTTCATAACGGTCTAAACATTTATTTAAAATATCATAGGCTTCATCTGCATTTCCCCAGCCGCCAACATCAACTTTTTTCTTTTCTAAATCTTTATAAACTTGAAAAAAGTGTTCAATTTCTTTTATTTGGTGCGGATTCATATCAGACAAATCATTTAAAATATTCCAAATTGGATCTGAAACAGGTACACAAATTACTTTTTCATCGGGACCTTTTTCGTCTGCCATATGGAAAACACCAATTGGTTTTACCTCTACCACGCACATTGGAAAGGTTGGCTCACCTCCTAAAACTAAAACATCTAATGGGTCTCCATCTAGGGCAAGCGTTTCTGGGATAAATCCATAATCTGCTGGGTACATCATGGATGAAAACAGCATACGATCAAAACGTATTTTCTTTAAATCGAAATCATATTCATATTTATTTCTACTGCCTTTCGGTATTTCGATCAATACATCGAAAGATACTTTTCCGTTTTTTGTCATTCTATATTAATTTAACCTTCTAGGTTTGAATTTGTTATTTTTAAAAGAAACAGAAGGCGTTCACTTTATTGAAGCCTCAATTTTTATGGGCTGCAAAGATACACAAGTCTTTGGGTTTGGGCAACTAAATAAATTAGAGTTTATAACACATTTTAAAAATTAAAGCCGAAACTTCCTGTAATTCCAAAATTTCTGGCATCAGGTGCATCTCTATAATTTCCACGGAAGTTAAAATCGATTCTAAACACTTTAAAAATATTTCCAATACCTAGACTGTATTCGTAGTAAATTTCATCATTAGGTGCTTGCAATGGAATATTGGAAGGTGCGCTTAAGGCTATGTTTTCTTCAGACAAATCACCCCAAACACCACGAACACCAACTATTTCTCGCCAATTTAATTTTCGCAATAAGGGAATTCTAGAAAATAAGCGTCCGTTAAAGTTATGCTCTAAATGCAAAGAAGCATAGGTATCTGTAACAAACTCATAAAAATTTAATTGGGAAAATGATTTATAAATAGAAAAATATGATTGGTTTCCTGGTACCACACTTAATAAACCTAATGGTACTGTTCCAAAAGTTTTGCCAACTTCAAGGGTTGAATACAAGCGCCCTAAACCACCTAATTGCCAGGGTTGAATGTAAGAAAACTGTAATTTAGTATAATTAAAATCACTATTAAAAATATTTTTATCACCCAACGTGTACTGCGCAAAAATTGACGCATACGTGTCATTCCCATTCCGACGTTCCACACCATACCCTACCATTTTTCTTCCTGGAAAATACGACACGGCAAAGGTACTTTCAAATTGTTGAATTTCAGACGAAATACCCGTATCCGATTCGGGATCTACATAATCCAAACTAAACGTTGGTGACGCCGAAGATAAGGTTCTGTAATCACCACCTACTCGAAACAATACATTCTTAATGGGTTCAACTTCTATAGCTAAAGCTGTTAAATTAATATTAGAAAGTTTATCATTTGGTGCTGTTGTAAACACGGCATTAGAAGCTAAACTTCGCCCTAAAACATCTGTTGACGTTGTTAAGCTAGCACCTATTTGTTCAATATCACGCCGATGTCCAGCGGAAACAATTAGTCGGTTTCGTTTGTTTAATAAGTATTTGGCTGAAAAGCCGTATTTTACCTTATCATCTTTAAAGCCATAAGCTAAAAACCCTTGCAGGCGCCATAAATCATTAGGGCCAAAATAGGTTCTTGCTCCTGCGCGCAACCGAACACCTTCTACATCATTATAGCCAACTGTTGAAAATATTGGACCATAGTCTAGGTTTAGATCATCAAACTCAATATAACCTGAAGCCAAAACACTTCCTACATTATATAACCGCTTAAACTTTTTAACGGTTTTTAGTGTGTCTAACATTTGGTACACACCTTTTTCATCATTATTTAAAGCTTCCATTCGGTTTTTGTCCCAAAAATCCTCTTCACGATTGTAAGCATCTAAATTATAATCGAAAACTTCTTCTTTATAAAATTTTTCAGCTTTGGGCTTATTAAATTCATAATTATCATAAAGTGTGGTTCGCTTTCCGTAAACACCTCGAGATTCTTCTTTTTTATTAAAGGTGAAATCAGACATAAAGTAATCCCGTTTTATAAGGAATACAGAGTCATTAAGCACCTCAAACTCTTGTTCTATGTAAATTTCTTTTACCCAATTTATATTAGCACTTTTGGATGCCTGCATATTAATTTCCTTGATAGCAAAGGTGGTATCATTCACCCAAAAATTACCTTTAAAAGTCAATTCGTTTTTACGTCTTGGATAATAGGTAATATTATAACACCATTTATTATCTCTAAATGAGCTATCTGTTAGCACATAATTATAAGTGTTTACACCCGTTCTAGAAATTGGACTTACAAAACTTTTATCGAAAAATTTCAGGTAATTATCGTACACATCATATTCGGAATACAAGTCTTTAATAAATGCAATAATACTTTGGTTATTGCTAAAGCCAGAATTTTTGTTTCCCTTTAATTCTATTTTTTCTTTATTAATTATATTATCACCATACACTTTGGCTACTTCTTCATTTAAAAAAATTGGCAAGTATGTTTTACCGGTAACTTTAGAAGTATCTACTTGTTCGAAAATAAATTCCATCCCTTTAAATAGATTACTTTTTATTAAAGAACTATCAATGGTATTTAAATCGAATTCTACTTTCTCATACCGGTCGTATTCATACTGTTTAAATTGGTTTAAACCATTTTGCCGTTTGCGCTCCCAGATTTTTTGCAGAATAGCTATAGCTGGGTTTTCCTCTGCTTTTTTAGATTGTTTACCAGTAACAATAAACACTTCGTTCAAGGCGGCAGCTTCTTCCTCTATGGTGAAGTTTAAATCATAATTCACTTTTTTATCAAGTGATAATTCTATGGTTTTATAACCTACGAATGAAACGATTAATGTTGGCCATGTTTTGTTGGACTCTAAATAAAATCGACCATTTTCATCGGTTATTGTTCCTTCAAAAGAACCTTTAAAAATAATGTTAGCATAAGCCACGGGTTCTTGATTCTCATCATAGACGTAACCGCTTACCTTTGTCTGGGAGTAACCAACTAAAGAAGCTATGGTAAATAAAAAAAGTAGTAGATTAAATTTCATAGTTATAAAAAAACTTCATCAACAATCTAGCCAATGAAGTTTTATAAACGCAAAATATACGTTTTTATTTATACATTTTTATACATTACCTTTTTCACAGCTTTTATTACATCCGTGCTATTTGGTAACCATTCCTCTAAAAGCACAGGGGAATAAGGCGCAGGTGTATCTGCTGTGTTTATTTTTACAACAGGAGCATCTAGATAATCAAAGGCTTCCGATTGAACTAAATACGTTATATCTGTAGCAACATTGCCAAATGGCCAAGCTTCTTCTAAAACAACTAAACGATTCGTTTTTTTAACCGATTTTAAAATAGCTTCGCGATCCATTGGTCTAACGGTTCGTAAATCAATAATTTCACAAGAAATACCATCTTTTGCTAATTCTTCAGCCGCTTTGTAAGCTTCTTTAATAATCTTACCGAAAGAAACGATGGTAACATCGGTACCTTCGCGCTTAATATCTGCTACGCCTAATGGAATGGTGTATTCTCCTTCAGGCACTTCGCCTTTATCACCATACATTTGTTCGCTTTCCATAAAAATAACCGGATCGTTATCACGAATGGCAGCTTTTAACAAACCTTTTGCATCATAGGGATTGGAAGGAACAACAACCTTTAAACCTGGTGTATTGGCAAACCAACTTTCAAAAGCTTGTGAATGTGTCGCGGCTAATTGGCCTGCAGAAGCCGTTGGCCCACGAAAAACAATTGGACATGGAAATTGACCTCCAGACATTTGCCTAATTTTAGCTGCATTATTTATAATCTGATCAATACCTACTAAAGAGAAGTTAAACGTCATATATTCCACTATTGGTCTATTTCCTGTCATGGTAGACCCAATGGCTATTCCTGCAAAACCAAGTTCAGCTATTGGTGTATCAATAACGCGTTTTGGGCCAAACTCATCCAGCATACCTTTTGATGCTTTATAGGCTCCATTATATTCGGCAACTTCTTCACCCATTAAATAAACACTTTCATCACGACGCATCTCTTCGCTCATGGCTTCACAAATCGCTTCTCTAAATTGTATTGTCTTCATTTACTTATCTTAATTACGAAAGACAAAAATAACAATAAATAAAAAACTATACTCAAAACTTCTATTTAAAAATTTACTATGCGTGCATAGTAAAAATTCAAAATAAAATAATTAACTTCGTAACCTGAAAAAAGTATACTTTTTAATATAAATATATAGATATGAAAATATTAGTATGTATTAGTCATGTACCTGATACGACTTCGAAAATTAATTTTACAGATGGCGACACCAAATTTGACACCAATGGTGTACAATATGTTATTAATCCAAATGATGAATTTGGTTTAACGCGTGCCATGTGGTTTAAAGAAAAACAAGGCGCAAATGTTACTGTTGTTAATGTTGGTGGACCAGAAACAGAACCAACCTTACGAAAGGCTTTAGCCATTGGAGCAGATAATGCCATTCGTGTAAACACAGAAGCTAAAGACGGTTTTCAAGTTGCTAAACAATTAGCAAACGTGGTAAAAGAAGGTGGTTACGATTTAGTAATTGCTGGTCGTGAATCTATTGATTACAACGGCGGAATGGTTCCAGGCATGTTAGCTGGCTTAATTGGTGCTAACTTTGTAACCAACTGTATTAGCTTGGAAGTTGATGGTAATAATGCAAAAGCCATGCGTGAAATTGATGGCGGAAAAGAAACAGTTACGACAAGTTTACCATTAGTAATTGGCGGACAGAAAGGTTTGGTTGAAGAAAGCGATTTACGAATACCAAATATGCGAGGTATTATGATGGCTAGAAAAAAACCTTTAGAAGTTAAGGAGCCTGTTGATGCAAGCACTGAAACAGCATCGGTTAAATTTGAAAAACCAGCTCCAAAAGGCTCTGTAAAACTAATAGATGCCGATAATGTGGGTGAATTAGTAAACTTACTTCATAACGAAGCTAAAGTCATATAATAATCAATTTACAAATTTCAAATTCCGACGTTTTATTTTCAGGAATTTGCTTTTTGGAATTTAAATATAAATAAAATTATGTCAGTTTTAGTATATACAGAATCCGAACAAGGAAAATTTAAAAAAACCGCTTTAGAAGTTGCCTCATATGCAAAAGCTGTTGCGGACCAAATGGGTACTACCGTTACGGCCATTACCTTTAACGCTGATGACACCAGTATTCTTGGAAATCACGGTGTCGATAAAGTATTAAAAATAAGCAGTAGTGAATTAGAGAACTTTAATGCAAATGGATATGCCAGTGCTATTTCTCAAGCTGCTAAAAAAGAAGATTCTAAAGTCGTAATTGTTAGCTCTAGTGCAGATAGCAAATATTTAGCACCCTTACTAGCCATTAATTTAGAAGCCGGTTTTGCATCTAATGTGGTAGAAGCGCCATCAAGTGTGTCACCATTTACCGTAAAACGTACCGCTTTTACAAACAAAGCATTTAATATAACGACAATAGATACCAATGTAAAATTAGTAGGTGTTTCTAAAAATGCATTTGGCGTAAAAGAACAGACAGCTAGTGCAACGACTGAAGATTTTTCACCAAGCATTCCAGAATTAGGCGTTCATGTAGATTCTGTAGATAAAGTTACTGGCCAAGTAACTATTGCAGACGCAGAAATAGTAGTTTCTGGAGGCCGTGGCCTTAAAGGACCAGAAAATTGGGGAATGATAGAAGAATTAGCCGATGTTTTAGGTGCCGCTACCGCTTGCTCTAAACCTGTAAGTGATTTAGGCTGGAGACCTCATGGTGAACACGTAGGACAAACAGGAAAACCAGTTGCCTCAAATTTATATATTGCTATTGGAATTTCAGGTGCTATTCAACATTTGGCAGGTATTAACGCATCTAAAGTAAAAGTTGTTATAAATACGGATCCTGAAGCACCATTCTTCAAAGCAGCTGATTACGGAATTGTAGGTGATGCCTTTGAAGTGGTTCCTAAATTAATTGAAAAATTAAAAGAATTTAAAGCACAACAGTAAAAATATTTTTTTTAAATTGTTTTTATTAAAGGGCTGTTTAAGTTAGTATAAAATACTAAATCTGTATCATACAGTTTGGTAAAGTCCTAATTTAAACAGTTCTTTGTTTTTTAATTTACTATGAGTTTAGTACGACTAAAGATAAAAGGAATTTCATATAGCCAGACACAAAATGGCGCCTACGCATTAATATTAAATGAGGTAGATGGTGATAGAAAGTTACCCATAGTAATTGGTGCTTTTGAGGCACAATCCATTGCTATTGCTTTGGAAAAAGAAATTAGGCCACCAAGACCACTTACACACGATTTATTTAAAAATTTTGCGGACCGCTTTGACATTGTTATTAAGCAAGTAATTATTCATAAACTGGTTGACGGTGTTTTTTATTCTAGTATCATTTGTGAACGGGATAACGTTGAAGAGATTATTGACGCTAGAACCAGCGACGCTATAGCTTTAGCATTAAGATTCCAAGCGCCAATTTTTACTTATAAGAATATTTTAGATAAAGCTGGTATTTACCTAAAAATCAATCCTGAAGATGAGAATGAATCTGAATCCGATAGTATTTTAGTGGACGATCTTATTGCCGAGGAGCTGGAAACAGGAACGGTTAAAGAGAGTTACAACTCAAAATCTCTTGAAGAACTTCACAATATGCTTGATGAAGCCGTAGCCAACGAAGACTACGAAAAAGCAGCCAAAATACGAGACGAAATATCTAAACGATAACATAATTAATCAACTTATGAAAAAGCTATTTTTAGCATTAACAGCTATTCTTTTTTCTATTTGTACTTTAACGGCTCAAGATATTTCGAAAAAATGGCAATTTGAATCTGCTGAAAATATAGTTGGTGAAACCGCTTTTTCTGCCGATCCTTACACTGATATTCTAGAACTAAAAAATGGTGAGTTTCGTTTTTCGTTTAAAGATAACGATACCATTAGTGCTTCTGGAGATTATATGCACCAGAATAACCTATTAGTTTTTTTCTACACCAAACCAATTGACACCTTAAAACGTTATAAAATTACCGAACTAACCGATTCTACACTTGTGTTTACTGAAAAAGATAAAGTGTATAACTTTACAGCTGCAAAAACAGTAGAAGAAGCTGGATTAGTAGGGCAAATAATAGATGAGAATGCTATAAAACCAAGTGAAGGTTTCTCTTTTACAAGCCTTTGGCGTGGTGTTTTAGGAATGGTTTCTTTAATATTTATTGCATTCTTATTTAGCAGCAATAGGCGTGCTGTAAACTGGAAAACCGTAGGTATTGGTTTAGCTTTTCAGTTAATTATTGCCATTGGTGTTTTAAAAGTGCCGTTTATACAAAGTGCATTTGAAGGTATTGGCGGCTTATTTATTAGTATTTTAGATTTTACACGAGCAGGAAGTAAATTCCTATTTGAAGGACTGGTAGTAGACATGGACACATTCGGTTTTATTTTCGCCTTTCAAGTATTACCAACTATTATATTCTTTTCTGCATTAACATCCGTTCTATTCTATTTAGGCATTATTCAACGAGCAGTAAAACTTATGGCTATGCTGCTCACTAAACTCCTAAAAATTTCAGGCGCCGAAAGTTTAAGTGTTGCAGGAAATATATTTTTAGGGCAAACCGAAGCACCTCTTCTTATTAAAGCCTATTTAGACAAAATGACCAAGTCAGAGATGCTTCTAGTCATGATTGGCGGTATGGCAACTGTAGCTGGCGCAGTACTTGCTGCTTATATCGGTTTTTTAGGTGGTGATGATCCAGCCTTGCGTTTAGTGTATGCTAAACACTTACTAGCAGCTTCTGTAATGGCAGCACCTGGAGCCATTGTTATTTCAAAAATACTTTATCCTCAAACCGAAGAGATTAATACAGATGTCTCCGTATCTTCTGAAAAAATTGGATCAAATATTTTAGACGCTATTGCCAATGGAACTACAGAGGGTTTACGCCTTGCCGTTAACGTTGGTGCCATGCTTTTAGTTTTTGTAGCTTTTATTGCAATGCTCAATGGTATTCTAGGATGGATTGGCGAATTTTCAACCGTAAACACTTGGATGGCTGAAAACACCCTTATCCTGCACTTTCTTTAGAAGCCATTTTAGGAACTATATTTGCACCTCTCATGTGGTTGATTGGTGTGGCTACCGAAGATATAATGATGATGGGACAATTGTTAGGAATTAAATTAGCGGCTAGTGAATTTGTAGGTTATATTCAATTAGCCGATTTAAAAAACGTCGCTAACGAAGTTCACCTTAATTATAATAAATCCATAATCATGGCAACCTATATGCTCTGTGGTTTTGCAAATTTTGCATCTATTGGAATTCAAATTGGTGGTATAGGTTCACTAGCACCAAGTCAGAGAAAAACACTCTCCGAATTTGGAATGAAAGCCTTAATTGGTGGAACCATTGCCTCTTTAATTTCTGCAACCATTGCTGGAATGATAATTGGATAACCCCAATTCCTGCGAAGGCAGGAATCACAAAGCAAAAACCCCTTTAGCAATTTAACTTTAGCTAGTTAATAACTTTTCATATCATTTTAAAGGTTCCCTCTATTTGATTTAACCCTTTTCTTTATTTTAGCTTATCAATTTTGGGTTCTATTTCCCAGGTATAAATGAAATTTTTGTTTAATTAAAAAGAGATTCTCACGTTTGTGGGAAATATTATGAAACAATATCACGACCTTGTTAAGCACGTATTGGAAAATGGCAACGAAAAAGGCGACCGCACAGGAACTGGAACAAAAAGTGTATTTGGTTACCAAATGCGATTTGATTTAAGTGAAGGCTTCCCATTGGTTACCACAAAAAAACTACACTTAAAATCCATAGTTTATGAACTTTTATGGTTTTTAAAAGGTGATACTAACATTAAATACCTAACAGAAAATGGTGTGCGTATCTGGAACGAATGGGCAGACGAAAATGGCGATTTAGGACCTGTTTATGGCCACCAATGGCGAAATTGGAATAACGATGATATTGACCAGATTAAAGATATTGTTGAAACTTTAAAAAACAACCCTAATAGTCGTCGCATGTTGGTTTCTGCTTGGAATCCATCTGTTTTACCAGATACATCAAAATCTTTTAGTGATAATGTTGCCAACGGAAAAGCAGCACTTCCACCTTGCCATGCCTTTTTTCAATTTTATGTAGCCGATGGTAAATTGTCCTGTCAACTATATCAGCGAAGCGCTGACATTTTTTTGGGCGTGCCTTTTAATATAGGCTCCTATGCCTTGTTTACCATGATGGTGGCTCAAGTTTGTGGTTATGAAGCAGGCGAATTTATCCACACCTTTGGTGATGCTCATATTTACAACAACCATATAGAACAATTGGAATTGCAACTGTCTCGTGACATCAGACCTTTACCTAAAATGAAAATTAATCCTGAAGTAACTAATATTTTCGATTTCAAATTTGAAGATTTCACACTTGAAGATTATAATCCGCATCCACATATTAAAGGAAAGGTTGCAGTATAATTTGGATATGAAAAAACTACTATTCGCTATTTGCATACTTTATTGTATGAATAGCTTTTCTCAACAAAACTTCAAACTGGAGACTAAAAACTCACATTTCCCAATGTTTCGTGGTTGCAAAAAAGCCGTAAGTAATGAGGATTTAAAAAATTGCACTATTGAAAAAATAATGGATTATATCAAGGTTAGCATTAATTATGAGCTGGCCGATAAATTATTTCCATTAGATAAAAGCACCCAATTTCAAGTCAGTTTTGTAATTAATGAAAAAGGTAAAGCAGAAGCTATTTCAGCAAAAGCACACAAAAAGGAAATGGCTGCTGAAGCCATTCGCGTTTTAAAGCGCATGCCTAAAATGAAAGAACCCGGTACAATAAATGGTAAACCTGCAAAATTTCCAATTGACTTTCTAATGACTATTTATTTCTAATTTATTGCACAGCATCAATTCATTAAAAATTAGCTAAATTTGTTTAAATTCAGTCAATCATGTTTGGAAAGAAAAAAGATACTACTTCAGAAATAGACAAGGAACAACTGGAACTCTTAAAAACGGCTCAAAACCGCATTAAGCAAAAAAAACGTCTGTATGCGCATTTTGTTGTTTTTCTTATTGGATCCGTATTTTTAATACTTGCTAATACCGCTTTAGGTATTGGTGAAGGTGTTAAACTTTTTAATATCGATTGGTTTGTTTATGCCATTGCATTTTGGCTATTTTTATTTATCTATCATGTTTTTAATGTATTCGTTACCTCAAAGTTATTGAGTAAAAAATGGGAGGAAAAACAATTAAATCATTTAGTTTCCAAACAAAAAGCTCGAATAACCGAACTGCAAGCACAGGTTGAAAAAGATTATCCGCTTCCAGAAAAAAAAAGTTTGAAAACCACTTCTAAAAAATCTGAAATCACCATAATTGTTGCTGCTGGTGAAAATAATGCTATTGGTAAAGACAATCAACTTATTTGGCATTTAAGTGACGATTTAAAGCGTTTTAAAAACTTAACTAATGGACACCATATAATTATGGGTCGTAAAACTTTTGAAAGCTTCCCGAAACCCTTACCAAACAGAACACACGTAGTAATAACTAGACAGAAAAATTACCAAGTACCTTCCGGTGTTATTGTCGTTAATAATTTGGAAGATGCTTTGGATGCTGCGCGAACAGACAGTCAACCATTTATAATTGGTGGTGGCGAAATTTACAAGCAAGCTATAGATATTGCAGATAAGCTAGAAATTACCCGAGTACATTCCAATTTTGAAGCCGATACATTTTTCCCAAAAATAGATCCTTCAAAATGGAAAGAAGAGACGAGAACAACCCATCCAAAAGATGAGAAACATGCTCACAGTTTTTCGTTTATAACTTATGTTAGAAAATAACAAACACTTCTTATTGCAGAAAACCAATTTAATTATTTTTAATAAGCCTCACGGATTTTTGCTAATTTCGCAGTATGATTAAAGACATCCAATTGCGCGTTAGTTTAGCAGATGAAGAACGTGCTGATATTTTAATAATAAAAGCGTCTCAATATCTTGATATAAGTCCTGATAAAATTTCAGGCATCAAAATACTTAGAAAATCTATTGACGCGCGAAAACCAAGGATAGTTTTTAATTATAAAGTCGCTGTTTATATTAATGAACCTGTTCCAGAAACATCCGAATACATCTTCGATTATAAAGATGTTTCCAAAGCCAAACCCGTTCATATTATTGGCTTTGGACCTGCAGGCATGTATGCAGCTTTACGCTGTATAGAACTCGGCTTCAAACCCATTGTTTTGGAACGTGGTAAAAATGTAAAAGACAGACGTCGGGATTTAAAAGCCATCAATCAAGATCATTTTGTAAACGAAGATTCCAATTATTGCTTTGGTGAAGGTGGCGCAGGAACCTATAGTGATGGTAAATTGTACACTAGAAGTTTAAAGCGTGGTGATGTACGACGTATTTTTGAAAACCTGGTCTACCATGGGGCAACCAATCAAATTCTAGTCGATGCACACCCACACATTGGAACTAATAAGCTTCCAAAAGTTGTTCAGAATATTCGTGAAACTATATTAAAATATGGTGGTGAAATACATTTTGAAACACGTGTAACAAATTTCACCATAAAAAATAATGCCATAAAAGCTATTCAACTTTTAAATGGCGATGAAATGGAGGCCAATCGTGTCATTTTAGCAACAGGGCATTCGGCAAGGGATATTTATTATTTATTACACAAAAAAGAAATTGCTCTCGAAGCAAAATCATTTGCCATGGGTGTTCGAGCCGAACATCCCCAAGAAATTATTGACCGTATTCAATATCATTGTAGTGGTAAACGTAGTGATTTATTACCAGCTGCTTCTTATAGTTTGGTTCAACAAGTAAATGACCGTGGAGTGTATTCTTTCTGCATGTGTCCAGGTGGTTTTATAGTTCCAGCCGCAACTGCTCATGGTGAAGTAGTAGTAAATGGCATGTCGCCTTCCAAACGAAATAACCTATTTGCTAATTCTGGGATTGTGGTTGAAATTGATGTCCACAAAGATTTATATAAATATGAGCACTTTGGCGTCTTAAAAGGGTTAGAATATCAGAAAGATTTAGAGCGTCTGGCCTTTACTGCTGGCGGCAGAAGCCAAGCAGCTCCAGCACAACGATTAACAGATTTTGTAAACGGTAAACTATCAACTAGTTTAAATCCTACTTCATATCAGCCTGGATTAAATTCGGTGCCATTACATTCCCTATTACCCAAATTAATTGGGAGTCGTTTACGTCAAGGCTTTAAAGCTTTTGGAGAAAAAATGCGTGGTTATTATACAGACGAAGCGAATATTGTTGGTGTGGAATCGCGTACCTCTTCACCGGTTAGTATTCCCAGAAATGAACAATTAGAGCACCCACAAATTAAAGGCTTATATCCTTGTGGAGAAGGTGGCGGTTATGCTGGCGGAATTGTTTCAGCTGCTATGGATGGTGAGCGTTGTGCAGAAGCAGCCTGCAAATAGAATATAGCTTTCAGTTGCTGTTATTAATATTGCCAAATATTAATGTGGTTAACTTCAAATCATCATTTATATTGATTAAAAGTAATAAATTAAAAGAGGCTACTGTAAACTCCGACTGTAAACTGATAACGACCACTAAAAACTGATATAAAATTCCTATTTTTGCCACAATAAAATTTAACACATATGAACGCATATATATTTCCGGGTCAAGGTGCTCAATTTACAGGAATGGGATTAGATCTTTACGAAAAATCACCTATAGGTCAAGAATTATTTGAAATAGCTAATGATATTTTAGGTTTCAGCATAACAGACACAATGTTTGAAGGAGCTGCTGAAGATTTAAAACAGACAAAGGTTACGCAACCAGCCATTTTTTTACACTCCGTTATATTGGCCAAGGTTTTAGGCACTAATTTCAAGCCAGATATGGTTGCCGGACATTCATTAGGTGAATTTTCTGCTTTAGTTGCCAATGGCACGATGACCTTCGAAGATGGTTTAAAATTGGTTTCTACACGCGCTCAAGCTATGCAAAAAGCTTGTGAAGTTCAACCAAGCACCATGGCAGCTGTTTTAGGTTTGGAAGATGCTATTGTTGAAAAAATATGTGCTGAAACAGCCGGTATTGTAGTTGCAGCAAACTATAATTGCCCAGGACAATTAGTGATTTCTGGTGAAATTGATGCAATTAATACAGCTTGTGAAGCTTTGAAAGCAGCTGGTGCACGCCGAGCGTTAGTTTTACCAGTTGGAGGTGCATTCCATTCGCCATTAATGGAGCCTGCTCGTGAGGAATTAGCAGCTGCCATTGAAGCTACTACTTTTGGAAAACCAATATGTCCAATTTATCAAAACGTTACAGCTAGCGCTGTGATGGATGAAGCAGAAATAAAGGCGAATTTAATTTCACAATTAACAGCTCCTGTAAAATGGACACAATCTGTTCAGCAAATGGTATCGGATGGCGCTACGCTTTTCACTGAAGTTGGCCCTGGCAATGTCTTACAAGGTTTGGTGAAAAAAATCAATAGAGACTCGCAAACAGCTTCAGCAACTTTTGAAACGGAAGCCTAATGAAATTATCACGCAATACTTGGATTATTCTGCTTATAGTATTTAATATTGCTATAGACCAAATAACCAAACTTATAGTAAGAGCAGAAGTGGTTCCTGGAAGTCAAACACCTATTATTGGTGACATATTCACCTTACATAATGTGGAAAATTCTGGTGCGTTTTTAGGCATGGGAAGTGATTTCCATCCAACCCTACGCCTCATTTTATTACTCATTCTACCAACCGTTGTGTTAGGCTATGTGGTATACTACATTATTACTAATAAAAGTTTAGATCGCTATTCTTTAATTGGATTTTGTTGCATTGTTGGTGGAGGCGTTGCTAATATATATGATAGAATTGTATATGGTTCGGTTACCGATTTCTTTCACATTGATTTAGGTGGTGTTTTTAGAACTGGTATTTTTAATGTAGCAGATATGTCTGTTATGTTCGGTATGGGTCTTCTATTATTTGCAAGTTTTAAAAGCAGAAAAACCAATAAAATAACAACCTAAAACATTTTAAATATAAGACATAAAAAGTGTCTTGAAGTTATATTAAAAATATAACTTCAAGACATTCTTTTTTAAAAATGTGTTAAATAAACCTTTATCTCGCTAGCTCACAAGACTTACAATCTTTAATTTTTCCATAATAAGTTTCACGGTACTTGTGAACTGTTTTTACTGGAATACTTAAAAATTGCTTTTTAATGTAGGTTACTTTGGTAAGTAATTCACCCATTTTTGGTGTGAACCTTTTTTCGACTTTCGTCTCGCGTTTTACTGTAATCAATCTCATATTATCTCGTATCATTTGCTACAAAGTAACAACTATTTTGAGTAATACACAAAAATAGAACATTAAAACACTGTTAATCAGATTAATAATACGAATACTTTAATTGAAACGTGTATTCATTGCCATATCCATAATGAAACTTACTAATTATTATAAGATACGAAACACTAAATAATGTAAGAAATAACTTATAACTTTCGAACATTTTTTTCCCATTTCCATGCGGATAACATGGCATCGTCTAGAGATGATTTGGCTTTCCAACCTAATTGCGTATTTGCTTTGGTGGTATCTGCGTAAGCCGAAATAACATCGCCTTCGCGTCTATCTGCAATTTTATAATTTAAACTTTTATTAGAAACGCGCTCAAAAGAATTAATGACTTCTAATACTGAACTTCCTACGCCTGTACCAATATTGAAGGTTTCATAATTAACTGTATTCTTTTTATTTAACAAGCGTTTTAGCGCAATAACATGAGCTCTTGCTAAATCAACTACATGAATATAGTCACGAATACAGGTTCCATCTGGTGTTGGATAATCGTCACCAAAAACCGATAATGTCTCGCGTAAACCAGCTCCTGTTTGAGTTATAAATGGCACTAAATTTTGTGGAATACCAATAGGCAGTTCGCCTATAATTGCAGATGGATGTGCTCCTATAGGGTTAAAATATCGTAAAGCAATCGCTTTAAAATTGGGTTTTACCTTACACGTATCTTTAATGATTTCTTCACCTATTTGTTTGGTATTTCCGTAAGGCGATTCGGCTGGTTTTACAGGTGCATTTTCAGTAATTGGCATTTCGTCTGCTTGGCCATACACCGTACAAGATGAACTGAAAATAAAATTTGAATCTGGTTTGGAAACCAGTTCTTGTAACAAATAAATTAAAGTATTCAAGTTGTTTTCGTAGTACATTAAAGGTTCTTGAACGCTTTCGCCAACTGCTTTACTAGCAGCAAAATGAATAACGCCTTTAATATCTTTATTTTTTGAAAAGAAATTTTGAACTGCCGATTTATCTTTAAGTTCTAATCTTTCAAAAATGGGCGATTTACCTGAAATGGCTGTAATTCCCTCTAAAACATTAATGGATGAATTGGATAAATTATCAATGATTACGACTTCAAATCCTTCATTCTGTAATTCAACAACGGTATGAGAGCCTATAAAACCTAAACCACCTGTAACTAATATTTTATCCATTAATATATTCTAAAACTTTTGACGTTATAAAGTCTATTTGCTCATCATCCAATTCTGTGTGCATCGGTAGGGAAATAACACTTTGTACTAATTGGTTGGTTACTGGAAAATCGGCTTCATTGTAACGCTCGTCTTGATATGCTTTCTGTTTATGAAGCGGAATTGGGTAATATACACCACATGGAATGTCATGAACATTTAAAAACTTCACCAAACCATCACGATCCACGTTTTTGGTTTTTAGTGTGTATTGATGAAACACATGACAATCACAGGTTGAACAATTTCCTTGGCAGTCCAAATTTTTTCTGAAAGGAATTTCAATATTAGCATGATCTTTAAAGGCAGCATCATACTTCATGGCTGCTTCTTGTCGTGCTTTATTGTAGTTATCTAAATGTGGTAGTTTGGCATTTAAAACAGCAGCTTGAATCGAATCTAAACGGGAGTTCACACCAACCACATCATGATGGTAACGTTCATACATTCCGTGATTAACAATACCACGAATGGTGTGCGCTAAAGCATCATCATTGGTAAAAATAGCACCACCATCACCATAACAACCTAAATTTTTTGAGGGAAAGAATGACGTGGATGCTACATGACCGATAGTTCCAGCTTTCGCTTTTTTTCCATTACTATAGGTATAATCCGCACCAATGGCTTGTGCATTATCTTCTATAACATATAAATTATGAGCTTCAGCTAATGCCATAATCGCTTCCATATTGGCACATTGTCCAAATAAATGTACTGGTACAATAGCTTTCGTTTTTGGTGTTATGGCTTTTTTAATGGCCTCAACACTAATGTTGAAATCGTCTGGATTAACATCCACCAAAACTGGTGTTAGTTGTAAAAGGGCAATAACCTCAACGGTTGCTGCAAAGGTAAAATCGGCTGTAATAACCTCATCACCTGGCTTTAAACCCAAACCCATCATGGCTATTTGCAAAGCATCAGTACCATTAGCGCAGGGAATAACATGTTTAACATTTAAATAGGTTTCAAGATTTTTTTGAAACTCATGAACCTTGGGTCCATTAATGAATGATGTGTTATCAATTATTTCCTGAATATCAGGATTCACAACATCCTTTATACCGTTATATTGACCTTTTAGGTCAACCATTTGAATTTTTCTCATATGCTACGAAATTACGAAATTCATTAACGCGAACCAATGAAATTATTTCAAAGAAATGTATTTTAGCAACAAAGAATAGCAATTGAATATTATTTATAACATCGGGATTTATTTAGCACAAGTGGTTTTACCTATTGTAGCCTTGTTCAGTGGTAAAATAAAACAGGGTGTTATAGGCCGTTCAAATAGTTTTTCCATATTAAAAAACGCCCTAGACAATTCAGATAAAACGCTTTGGTATCATTGTGCTTCTTTAGGCGAATACGAACAAGGTCTGCCAGTTTTTAAAGAATTACGACCACTGTATCCGAATCATAAAATTATTTTGAGCTTCTTTTCGCCTTCGGGTTATGAAATTAGAAAAAACACAGATATAGCGGATGTTGTTGTGTATTTACCATTAGACACACCTCAAAATGCCAAACGCTTTTTAGATTTAGTCAATCCCGAATTAACACTATTTATTAAATATGACATTTGGCCTAATTATCTTTTAGAATTAAAAAAACGAAACCACAGAGCAATTCTAATATCTGCTTTGTTTAGAAAAGATCAATCTTATTTTAAATTCTATGGTGGCTTTATGCGTCAGGCACTCTTCGCTTTTGAGCATATTTTTGTTCAAGATAAAAACACTCAAAAGCTATTAAAATCTATAAATTACAATAAAACAACCCTGACTGGTGACACCCGTTTTGATCGGGTTTTCAGTCAATTATCACAAAACAATGAATTGGCTTTTATAGAGCAATTCAAAAACAATCAATTATGCTTGGTTGCAGGAAGTACTTGGCCTGAAGACGAAGCTTTGTTAATTGACTACATAAACCACACTAACTACAATACCAAGTTCATAATTGCCCCTCATAATATTAAAAGCAGCCAAATTGAAAAGCTCAAAAAGTCTTTAATAAAACAAACCGTTCTTTTTTCTGAAAAGGAGCATAAAAAACTTAATGAATATGATGTTTTCATAATTGACACCATTGGCTTACTGACAAAAATTTATAAATATGCAGATATTGCCTATGTTGGTGGCGCAATGGGAACCACAGGATTACACAATACACTAGAACCAGCTGTTTTTGGTGTTCCTATTATAATAGGCACACATTATAACAAGTTCCCTGAAGCTTCACAAATGATTTTAGAAGGCGGAATGGTTTCTATTAGTGACACAGTCAACTTAACAGAAACCTTAAATTATTTTATAAAAAACCCTTTACTCATACAAAAATCTGGTAATCAGAATTTTAATTACATAAAAAAAAATACAGGTGCCGTAATCCAAATAGTTGATTACCTACGTATATAGGTGAAACAGCGAATTTTTTAACGGTTGTTAAAAAATGTTAAAATTAAATGCAAAGTTTCATAATTTGTTATTAAATTCGCACAATTAAATTAACACTAAAATTTTAACTAATGAAAAAATTATTATTAAGTACAGCTTTATTATTAGCTTTAGGTGTAACTTTCACGTCTTGTAGAGATGAGAAAAATGCTGATAGCGTTGAGGAAACAATGGAAAATACTGGTGATGCTATGGAAGACGCTGCTGATGATGCTGAAGACGCTATGGAAGATGCTGCTGAAGAAACTGAAGGTGCAATGGAAGAAGCTGGTGAAGCTATTGACAATGCTGCTGAAGAAACTGGTGAAGCAATTGACAACGCAGTTGATGCAACAGGTAAAGCTATCGATGATGCTGCTAATGCAACAAAAGATAAAGTTAATGATATAACTGACGATAACTAATTAGTTTTTTATTAATCTAATTACGAAAAGCGCTCCCAACGGAGCGCTTTTATTGTTTATAAAGTTAATATTTCTATATCATTTAACTTGGGCATAATAACAGACCACTGAAACTCTGTTTGTATTTTTACTCGAAAAGCATCCATAGAAGCGGGTTCACCATGAACTAAATACACTTTTTCTGGAATGTTTTTTATGCCACCCATCCAATGCATTAAATCTTTCTGATCAGCATGAGCTGATAAGCTTTCCAAATGTGCCACACGCGCCTTTACAGGATAGTATTTTCCGAAAAACTTTATTTCATGAGCACCATCCAATAATTGTCTACCACGCGTACCTTCTGCCTGGTAACCAACTAGCAAAACCGTAGTCTCTTTTTGGTCTATAAGCTGTTGCAAGTAGGTTAATACGCGTCCTCCTGTTACCATTCCACTTCCAGCAATAATAATTTTAGAACGTTTATCATCAATCGTTTTCCAAGTATCTCTATAAGATTCCGTAACTGTAACATGCTGAAACATAGAATGATATTCGGAAGGTGTTAATTTATGCCAGTCTGGAAATTGACTAAAAACCTCCAGAACGTTCTGACCCATTGGACTATCTATAATTATTGGAATATTTGGAATCTTGTTTGCTTGATATAATTTCCAAAGTATAAACATTAAAGTCTGTAAACGTTCCACAGCAAAGCTCGGAATAATAAGATTTCCCTTTTTGGTGATTGTATCCTTTACCAAATCTGTTAAAATAGCTTCCACATTTTCTTCAGGATGTAATTTATTACCATAGGTACTTTCAACAAATAAAAAATCTGCCCAATCTGGTCGGTTTGGAGGCGCTAATAAATAATCTTGACGACGACCAATATCTCCCGAAAAAACAAAACGTCTGTCATGAATATCCAATTCAATAAAGGTAGCCCCTAAAATATGACCGTTAGCTTGAAATCTATACTTACAAAATTCAGAGAGCTCCACCCATTTGTTTGCTTCTTGAGAGTGAAACATGTTAATGGTTTTTTCAGCATCTGGTAGCGTGTAAAATGGCTCTGCTGGGTTATGTTTACTATACTTCTCTTTGTTTGCTTTTTCAGCTTCCTCTTCCTGAATTTTAGCACTATCCTTTAAAATAATTTCTGCAATTGCTAGCGTTGGAGCCGTACCCATTATTTTCCCATTAAAACCTTGCTTTACCAATCTTGGTAAATAGCCTACATGATCTAAATGGCCATGGGTTAATAGAACAACATCAATAGCAGAAACATCAATAGGTAAATTTTGCCAATTCAATTCCCGCAATTCTTTTAAACCTTGAAACATACCACAGTCAATTAGAATATTAATTTCTGGAGTTTCTAAAAAATACTTGGATCCTGTAACAACTTGAGAGGCACCTAAAAAAGTAACTTTAACGTGATTCATGATGACATAAGTTTTTGATTTCGTTTAATATTTTAGTTTTCCTAACATCAGAAACTCCCAAATGATCCAAATAAAAGGCATCACCAATTAAATCGCGGCAAAGTACCACATCTCGTGTCAGTAGGAATTGTTTTTCACGTTTTGTTAATAAAGTGGAAACAGTTATTGGATATAGTCCTAATCTATCAATTCGATCTTTGAGTCCGTCGTTTTTAGGATAATCCCAACTCAATAAATGCAATCCTATACAATTACCATATTGCAATGCATCTTTTGTAAATCGTGTGTTTGTAACAACCCAACCTTGAGTTAGGGTGGTTTTATGCTGTTTTTTATCCCATTGATTTTTTACATCTTGAAATCGGGAGGCGATATAAAGTGGAACCTTCACGTTACAATTTCGTCCTTCTTCACTATGAAACTTACACTCTACAATGGTAGTGTTGCCATTTTTGTTAGCAACAACATCTATTTCATGAGACACACAATCACCTTCCAGAACTTGGCCAACTTTGGTGTTAAATCCAGAATACTTTAAAAGCGCTGCTATAAAATTTTCAAACGGAAAACCTGTTGGTCCAAGTTCATAAATGGCTTTTTTTAATTTGTATTTTGAAGCATAATATCGTTTTTCTTTTTTTAGTAACGCATAGGCTCTATTATAAATTTCTTTTGTTGAAATACCTTGGTACAATTCATCCCGAACTTTATCTAAAATACGGTTTACAACATCGTTATCAGCACCAGACCGATGTAATGAGGCTCGTAATTTTTCTAAAGAAAACTTAACACGTTCTCCAGACGATTTTATAATATCGATATTCAGAGTATCTTGCTCCATATTACCTAAAAATTAGTATCTTTTTTATGATGGAATAACCAAAAATGGGATGGCTATATGAAATCCAATTTGGTCAATTCTAGACTTAAAAAATAGATTTTCAAAAAATGAATGTTTATTATTTATCATTACTAGCATATCAACAGGATGTTGCTGTTGAAAATCTACAATAGCAGCAGAAACGGCATCATTACGTATATCATGAAAGGTATGTGTTACATTTTTAAAATAGGTCTTTAAAACAGCTTGATGCTGTTTTTGTTCAGCAGTTAAGGGATTACCAAAGGAAACGTGCATCACACTTATATTTGATTCGTATTGTTTTGCAATTTCTAAAAGCGGCTTAATATTTCTATCTTGATAGTTAATGCCATAATCAGTAGGAAATAAAATATTTTTAGGTTTTTCAAAAGGTGCCGACACGGGAATAGCTAAAATAGGACAAGTGGCGTTTTTAAAAACATGAACTGTATTTGAACCGAAAAGGACTTCTTTTGCGCCTGTAGCTCCTTGGGTTCCCATTACCACATAGTCAATATTTTTTTGGGAAACTACGTTCTTAATCTCTTGAGTTAAGGTATTAAAAGAAGATATGGTTTGAACGGTATGATTCGAATTATTAAAATCTGAAGCCATTTTATTTTTAAAACGATTTAAACCATCTAACGAAGCATTTTTAACAGCTTCCATAAGTTCAAATTGCGCAGCTGTGTTTTGCATATAATCCATATTATAAATAACAGGCGTATAGGTATGAAGTAAATAAAACGTGGCTACTTCGTTTTTAAAGAGTTGCACGGCATGACTAATGGCATGATAAGAATTTTCAGAAAAATCGGTGGGTAAGAGAATATGTTTCATATGGATTTAGTTTTTAACGGTTTCTTTCATTAATTTCGATAAACATTCTGCATCACTAGAAATGGAATACCAACATGTAAGGATAATTTATCAATTGGCGATTGCATGAGTAGCGTTTCAAAAAACGACTGTCTGCTGTTTACCATGACCAACATATCGGTATTTCTTTTTTCAATATTTTTATAAATAGCTTCGGTAATATCACTGTGGGATTCTGTTATTAGCTCTATTTGGTTTTGGCAAACAACATCTTTTAAAAACATAAAATTATCTTCCTGACGCATAGAAAGCTTATCGCTTTTAGACACGTAAAGTACATCTATTTTTGAACGGTAAGGTGCAGCTATTTCACAAAGCAGTTTTAGTTCACGACGTTTATACGGAATTAATAAATTTGTAGGAAAAAGTATGTGTTTAGGTTGAGTATATGTATAATTTTCTGGAATGGCTAAAACAGGACAAGGCACATATTTTAAAACTTGAAGCGTATGACTACCAAAAACAATTTTTGGGTTATTTGTTTCACCTCGTGTACCCATAACAATTACGTCTATATTATGATTTTGAACCATATTTGCAGCTTCGTCTACAAGTGTATTATTAGCTGCCAAAACCTGATATGAATGTCGTGGATTAGGCGACAACTCCTCTACAAAGGCTAAAGTTTCTTCTAATTTATTTGCTACAAAATCTTCAACAGACTTCGTTACAACTTCCAAATTAGTACGTGTTAATTTTGGGTTGTTATATATAGCATCTTGATAGGCATGTAAAAAATAGAACGAACTGCGTTCATACTTAAACAATTCCAATGCATACGAAATGGCATTTTTAGCATTTTCAGAAAAATCTGTTGGCATTAAAATCTGTCTCATAGTTATTTGTTTTAAGCATCTTAAATTTAATGAATTATGCTGTTAAAAACCATGACATTTATCACGTTAACAAAATATTCACGCTTAATAGCAGCATTTTCTTAACCTAAATAACTAACTTTAAGTTTCAATCATTAAAGTTTAAAAACCTGTACTTCTAAAAGTTACAGAACATGAGAAAGTATTCCCTATCTGCTATTCTATTACTTTGCTTCGCCATATTTTTGGTAGATTATCTCGCGTTCTTTTGGCTTAAGTCCATTACCAATCTTTTAGAATCTAATACCCTAAAACATATTATTCATAGTCTTTTTTGGTTTTTCACCATAGGGCTTATTACCGCTATTTTTATTCTGAAATTAAAGTTAGACTCTATTGCACCTAAACGCAAGCAACTTTTAATTAGTTCGCTTTATGGCTTAACAATTTCTTCATTCATTCCTAAAATTATTTTCATCATTGTTATTAGCATTTTATTTGTTACTAACTATGCTATTACTAATAAAGAATCGCTTGTAATAATTCCGTTGCTTGGTTTATTTGCTGGCTTTTTACCTTTCTTTGTTATTGTTTATGGTATTTTTAAAGCTATTTATAATTTTAAAATTCATGAACATACGCTTACACATCCGCATTTACCAGAAGCTTTTAACGGTTTAAAGATTGTTCAAATTTCAGATTTACATTTGGGAAGTTTTAACCATCGCTTTCATGTTTTGGATCGTGCTTTTACCAAAATTAATCAATTACAACCTGACCTTATTTTTTTTACGGGCGATTTAGTAAACAACTACGCTTGGGAGTTACGTGGTTGGAAAAAATCATTCCGTCACCTTTCGGCAAAAATGGGCATGTATGCTGTTTTAGGAAATCATGATTATGGTGATTACAGCGTCTGGGAATCAGCAGAAGCCAAACAAAAAAACTTTGAAGGTATTACCAATTTTTTTAAAGACAATAATTTCAAGTTACTATTAAACACCTCTGAAATCTTGGAAATAAATAACCAACAATTAGCCATTATTGGTGTTGAAAATTGGGGCAATCCGCCTTTTAAGCAATATGGCGATTTGCAAAAAGCTTTAATAAATTCAAAACATATTCCTTTTAAAATATTACTTTCTCACGATCCCTCTCATTGGACAAAAGAAGTTCTAAACGAAACTGATATAGCTTTAACCCTGTCCGGACATACACATGGTATGCAGGCTGGTGTGAACTTTGGAAAAAAAGAATGGAGTCCCATAAAGTATAAGTATAAGCATTGGGCAGGTTTGTACAAAGAGAATGAACAATACCTGTATGTGAATCGCGGTTTAGGTTGGATGGGTTTTCCTGGTCGGTTAGGAATGCGCCCAGAAATAACTTGTATCACGTTACAGAAATCGCAAAAAAATTATTAAATTAAAACTAAAAATAAACCATGCCTTTTATAGATTATTACAAGGTTTTAGGCGTTCCAAAGGATGCCGATACGCAAACTATAAAAAAAGCCTATAGAAAACTGGCTCGAAAGCACCATCCGGATTTAAATCCAGGGGATTTAGAAGCTGAAAAAAAGTTTAAAGAAATAAACGAAGCTAATGAAGTATTAAGTCATCCTGAAAATCGTAAAAAATACGATGAATATGGTAAAGACTGGCAACATGCCGACGCTTATAATCAAGCAAAACAGCAACAAAGCCAAAGCCAGCAACGCCAATATTCAAATTCCAGTCAATTTAATGAAGGGGATTTTTCTGATTTTTTTGAATCCATGTTTGGTGGTGCTTATGGTGGCTCTCGTAACCAAGCCGGTTTTAGAGGCCAAGATTATAATGCCGAATTGCAGTTAGACCTTAAAGATGTTTATACCAGTCACAAACGCACATTAACTGTTAATGGGAAAAACATTCGCATTACCATACCTGCAGGCATTGAAAATGGACAAGTCATTAAAATTTCAGGTCATGGAGGTCCAGGTGTTAATAATGGACCAAAAGGTGATTTATATATAACTTTCACCATACATAACAGCACGAAATTTCAACGAGATAAAGCCAATCTATACAAAACAGTAGACTTGGATTTATATACAGCACTTTTAGGCGGTAACATTACGGTGGACACCTTTGATGGCAAAGCAAAATTAACCGTAAAACCAGAAACACAAAACGGCACGCGTGTTAAACTAAAAGGAAAAGGTTTTCCTGTTTATAAAAAAGCAGATGCCTTTGGCGATTTATATATTACGTATCAAGTAAAAACACCTACTAATCTTACTGAAAAAGAGAAAGCACTATTCACTGAATTATCTAAATTACGCTAATTATGGAAACAAAAAACGTAATAACTGTAACAGAATTTTGTCAGCATTATAACATTCCAGAGCAGTTTATTTTATCATTAAACGAATATGAATTAGTAGAACTCGCTAAAGAAAACAATACACCATGTATTTATATAACCGAGATTCAAACAATTGAAAAATTAATCCGTTTCCATTTTGAATTAGACATTAATATGGAGGGTATTCACGCTATTACAAATTTATTAAACAAAGTAGAGCGCTTGCAAGAAGATGTAAAAGCACTAAATAATAAATTAATGTTTTATGAACAAGGAACTTGAGGTTGAAAACTGACCTTTATCCGTCCTTACAGCTTAATCCTTGAGGTTTATAAAGAGTACATTTTAGTTTATGTGTCAGCAATTAACTGTGGTAATTCCCATTTCAGCATCTTGAGAAAAGCCCACATAAAAAGAGTGCATTGGTTCTTGGTTTTAAAAATATAATTGAAAGCCTGCTTTCGCACAATTATAAAAACAAAAAAGCCGAAATTTTCATTTCGGCTTTTTATCTGTACTGAAGACGGGACTTGAACCCGTACGTCCTAAACGGACATTGGATTTTAAGTCCAACGTGTCTACCAATTCCACCACTTCAGCATTGGAATTTATTTTTCAAAAAGTTTTCAGAGCGAAAGACGGGATTTGAACCCGCGACCTCCACCTTGGCAAGGTGATGCTCTACCCCTGAGCTACTTTCGCAATTTTTTAATGAACGTACCTGCGTTGTGCAAGCGTGCAATATTGTTTATTGCGGTTGCAAATTTAAAATATTTATATGAATTGCAAAGCCTTTTTTGAAAAATAATGCAATTTATTTTAAGCTTGCTTTTTCTTGACCAACATGCGCTTAATTTCATTGAGTTTCATGAGCGCTTCCACTGGTGTAAGTGTATCAATATCAATGTGTAAAATTTCTTCTTTGATGTTTTCTAAAAGTGGGTCGTCTAAATTAAAAAAGCTCAATTGCATCTCGTCCTCTTTCAAACGTTTCACTTTATCGGTCAATTCTTCGCTAGAATGTGATTTTTCAAGCTTCTTTAATATCTTATTTGCACGATGTAAAACTTGTTGTGGCATACCTGCCATTTTTGCCACATGAATTCCAAAACTATGTTCACTACCTCCTGGAACCAGTTTTCGTAAAAACAAAACATTGTCTTTCAATTCTTTTACCGAAACATTAAAATTCTTAATCCTATCAAATGTTTCCGTCATTTCATTTAACTCATGATAGTGCGTAGCGAATAAGGTTTTTGCTTTTGCTGGATGCTCATGTAAATATTCACTAATGGCCCAAGCTATGGAAATACCATCATAGGTACTGGTGCCACGACCAATTTCATCTAACAACACCAAACTACGTTCTGATAGGTTATTTAAAATGGAGGCTGTTTCATTCATTTCAACCATAAACGTTGATTCACCCATAGAAATATTATCAGAAGCGCCAACTCGTGTAAAAATCTTATCTACTAAACCAATTCTAGCCGATTTTGCTGGAACAAAACTTCCCGTTTGCGCTAGTAAAACAATAAGCGCTGTTTGACGTAAAATAGCAGATTTACCAGACATATTAGGCCCTGTAATCATAATCATTTGTTGCTTGTCTCGATCCAAATACACATCATTTGCAATGTAAGCTTCACTTGGTGGTAATTGTTTTTCTATAACAGGATGACGACCATCTTTAATTTCTAAATCGAAAGAATTATCAATAACGGGATATACATAATTATTGTCTGTTGCCAACTGCGCAAAGCCACACAAACAATCTAATTGCCCAATTAAGAAGGCATTTTGCTGAACAGGTTTAATATACTGTGTCATCCATAAAATTAATTCAGAAAATAGCTGTTGCTCAATAGCTAAAATTCGCTCTTCGGCACCTAGTATTTTGGCTTCGTATTCTTTGAGCTCTTCAGTAATATACCGTTCTGCATTAACTAACGTCTGCTTTCTAATCCACTCTTCTGGGACTTTGTCTTTATGGGTATTTCTAACCTCAATATAATACCCAAATACGTTATTGGAGGCAATTTTAAGCGACGTAATTCCGGTGCGTTCACTCTCGCGCTTCAACATCTGATCCAAATAGTTTTTACCTGACGTTGATAACCCACGTAACTCATCCAGTTCTTCTGAAAAACCTTTGGCAATGGTAAATCCTTTTAGCACATTAACTGGCGCATCTTCATTTAAGGTTTCTGAAATCTTATGTCGTAACACCTCACAACTTTGAAGTGTATCGCCAATTACTTTTAAGGCATCATTATTACAATTAGATGCTATTTCTTTAATAGGCACAATAGCTTCTAATGAGTTTTTAAGTTGAATAACCTCACGAGGATTCACCTTACTCGTTGCTATTTTTGAAATTAAGCGCTCTAAATCGCCAATTTGTTTGATGTGATTCTGAATTTTTTCAAGTACCGTTTTATTCTTACTTAAAAAATTAACCACTTCATGACGTTGCTTAATTTTAGCAACATCCTTCAATGGCAATGCCAACCAGCGTTTTAACAAACGGCCTCCCATAGGGGAAATGGTTTTATCTATAACCTGCAATAGTGTAACCGCATTATTATTAGTGGAATGATACAGCTCCAGATTTCTCATAGTAAACCGATCCATCCAGACATAATCATTTTCCGCAATTCTACTAATAGCCATTATGTGTTGTAACTTATGATGTTGGGTTTCTGCTAGGTAATGTAAAATAGCACCCGAAGCAATAACCCCTTCGTGCAAATCTTCGACACCAAAGCCTTTTAACGTTTTTGTATTGAAGTGCTTAATGAGCGTTTCATGAGTATAGTCCGTTTGGTATACCCAATCTTCTAGATAAAAAGTATGGAAATCTGTACCATAGCTTTCAACAAAATGGTTTCGCTTTTGTTTTGAGACTAATACTTCACTTGGGTTGAAATTCTGAAGTAATTTATCAATATACTCGGTATTTCCTTGAGACGTTAAAAATTCGCCAGTAGAAATATCTAAAAAAGAAATACCTATATGCTGTTTACCAAAATACACCGAACACAAAAAGTTATTAGATTTAGATTTTAGCACCTCATCATTCAAAGCAACACCAGGTGTAACCAATTCAGTAACTCCACGTTTTACTATATTTTTGGTGAGTTTCGGATCTTCTAGCTGGTCACAAATAGCAACACGTTCGCCTGCTTTAACCAGTTTGGGTAAATAGGTGTTTAAGGAATGATGCGGAAAACCGGCTAATTCTGTTTCGCTATCACTTCCTGCGCCGCGTTTGGTTAAAATTATACCTAGAATTCCAGCTGTTTTAATAGCATCTTCACCAAAAGTTTCATAAAAATCGCCTACACGAAATAACAGCAAGGCATCTGGATATTTCACCTTAATAGCATTATACTGTTTCATTAACGGTGTTTCCTTTTTTGCTTTTTTAGCCACTGCTTAACTGATTTTATGTATTACTTTTGTCCAAGTTATAGGATTGCTAAAGTACTTATTTATTTAAGGTTTTTAAAGTCAAGTTCCTATAAGTTATTTACAATTATCACAAAATAAAATATGCGAAAGTTAAAAAATAGCGAGTTGGATAGATTGAGTGTTGACGAATTTAAAGACACCAAAAAAACACCCATTATTATTATTTTAGATAATATTAGAAGTCTGAATAATATAGGGTCGGTATTTAGAACAGCAGATGCCTTTTTAATTGAAAAAATTTACTTGTGTGGCATTACTGCACAACCACCACACAAGGACATTCACAAAACCGCTTTAGGAAGTACCGACACGGTTGCTTGGGAATATGCCGAGAACACATTAGACGTGATAACCAAATTACAAACCGAAAACGTACAAATTTGTGCCATTGAGCAAGCTGAAAATGCTACCATGCTGAACGATTTCAATCCAAAACCCGACAACAAATACGCACTTGTTTTTGGAAACGAAGTTAAAGGTGTTGCGCAGCAAGTGGTAAATGCGAGTGATGTGGTTTTGGAAATTCCACAATTTGGCACCAAGCACTCCTTAAATATTTCGGTGAGTTGTGGTGTGGTTGTTTGGGATGTGTTTTGTAAACTTAACACGTCTATTTCCAATTAAAAACTTAAAAATTACAGCCATTAAATCAGTAATTTTATATATTAACCAAATTTGGTAAGCCAAGTCCATTCGGAATTTAATAATTTAACGTATTACAAATGGTTGTAGAAATTATAACGAAAATATTTTTCTTGATTGCAGTAATTGACCCTTTAGGTTCAGTTCCTGTCTATCTTGAAGCCACTAAACATTTGGATGAAAAGCACAAGAAAAAAGTTGCTATTCGAGCCTCTTTTGTTGCCTTTTTTATACTACTATTTTTTATTGTTATTGGACAAATTATATTAGAAGGTATGGAAGTAACATTAGATGCTTTTCAAATTTCAGGTGGTGTTATTTTATTTCTTTTTGCTCTTACTATGATTTTTGGTGTTGGGAAACCAGAATCAGAAAAAGATTTAATAAAGGACTATAAACATGTAACCATATTTCCTGTTGCTATTCCATCCATTGCTTCACCAGGTGCTATTATGGCTGTCGTGTTATTAACTGACAATCAGATTTATAATATACAGCAACAAGCCACAACCACCGTTTTAGTTTTAGTTGTCATTATAATTACCATGCTAATATTACTTGCTGCAAACTTGGTACAAAAGCGTATTGGCGAATACGGCATCACGGTTATTAGTAAAATAATGGGTTTAATTTTAGCAGCCTATGCAGTTCAAAGCATTTTAAGTGGTTTGAAAGATTTTTTCGTAGTTTTAAAGTAAGTATAATTATTTAAGCCCTTAATTTTGGCACAAACACATCCATAAATCTGAATGCCTTTATAGTCTTTTTGAAGAATTTTATTTTTATTGACTTTCGAATCCTAGAGATAAACTACCAAAACACAACATAATTCCCTATCTTACTTACAGAATTATAATTGTAGGTTATGATAAAAAACGTTAAACCGCCAACTACCTTTTGGCTAGTCGCCATTTTTGCTATTGTATGGAACCTCATTGAAATTTATTTTAGCTCCGTTGAATTAGATTTTCTGCAGGCAAATTCTACGGTTGAAGAATTTGAAAGAATCCAATCATTACCGTTTTGGTATGGCATTGTATTTTTAATTGCACTGTTTTCTGAAATGCTAGGAAGTTTTATGCTTTTTATGAGAAAAAAAATTGCCGTTAATTTTTTTGGTATCGCTTTAGTCACCCTGATATGCATAGAATTGTATTGGTTACTTGTTTTTGATATTAAAAAACAATCCATCGTGTTTTCTATTATAATCCCCTTATTGGTTATTTTAGTTGCCGGTTTTCTTTATGTATATAGTAAGAAAGCTAAAAATAAGGGGTGGCTTAAATAACTTAACCCTCCTTTCTATTTTTTTTTTACAATTAACGGTAGTGTTTCAGAATAATGCCGCTACACTTAAAAAAACAAACTATTCCTGCCTGTCAATAAAAATTCTAATTAGCACGTTATCAAACACTTAAATAAAGCCTTAAAAACACATCTTGAATCCGCAAGACCTATCATATTTATTTAAACAGTTCCGTATTTTAGTAGCCAACCAAAAACCCATTCACACAAATTTGACACTTTTTTTACATTTATAATTTGTCATAAAGCGTGACCATCATCTACATTTGGAAAACAAATCACGCAAACAATTTTAATCATGAAAAAACGTCTCACCCTATTTAGTATCGCATTAATCCTTTTAAGTCTTGGTGCTTTTAGTTTTATAAATTGGCACCAAGACACGCCAGACCAAACCAATCTTGTAGCCGCACATGAAGCTATTAACAAAGCTGTAAATGAAGTAAAACCCGTTTCGGATTCAGCTTTAAAAACAGCAGTTAAAAAACCACTCGCTTTTTTCTATAATATTGATAGCCGTTTTGAAGCCATAACAAAAAACCATGTTCAAAACGCCAAAACCATTCATGATTTTATTCCAGAAAAAGATTTTCGAAACATAGCACATATAAATAGTACGGAAGTTGTATTGATTAAAAACGATATTCAAACAGATATCCGTGCCTATGGAAACTCGGAAGTATTAAGTGATTCTCAAAAAGATTTATTACAAACCATTGATTATTCAGAACACTTTTTGTTTCGCGTAAATTACAGTAAAGCAAACGCGATGATATACGAAGCGGAAGCGCCACATTTTGGGCCTCATTATACGGTTGTTCCAGAAACGAAAGCAGCCTATGCTGATGGCTTTAAAGCATTGCTAGACTATATTAATGCCAACCAATTAGAAAACACAGATACCATAGATGCCAAAAAATTACAGGCTGTAAAAGTATCCTTTACCATTACTGAAAAAGGAACTATTAATAATGTAAAACTTGACAAAACCACTAACTATCCTGAAATAGACAACAGCCTTATAGAGCTAGTAAAACAAATTCCAGGAAACTGGATTCCAGCTAAAAACGCTAATAATGAAATCATGGAAGACAAGCTAGTGTTGTCATTTGGCTTGGCTGATGGTTGTTAAAAACCTTATTTAACAGGTATCCAAATTTCTTCTTGGTTGTCATCACGCATTGGATTATAACCCGAAGGAAGCTTTTCAAAATGTGGTCTGTTATCTAATTGATATCTGGCGTTTGGCAACCATTCGTTGTGGATATGTTGCCAGAATTTAACAAATTCAGCTATAGAACCTTGAAACGGAAACACTAAAAAATTACCACCAGGAATAATTAATGTTTCCATATTTTCTGGAATTGTGTTAAAACTTAACACCTCAACACCTACCCACTTTTCAAAAAGCGTTTTAGGCGTCATGGTTTTTATGTTGAAATTTTTATAATTCTGAATAGAAAAACTATGGGTTCCAACCCGATTGGTAATTTCATCTAATCGCGGCATAAATTGCTTGGCTAATTTACCTGTTCCTTCACCATTGGTTATGAAGGACAATTTGGCGTTATTACCAATAATTAATAGGTCTTTGGTTGTTACTTTTTGATAGTCCATTATTAAAAGCTACATGAGTTACTTGGTTATACTATTTTTCGTTTTCGTTTTTGTATAACAAATTAAAATACTTGTCATTCAGCGTGCAAACTAAAAATACTCTAATAGCTAGTACTCATTTTTGCAAGTCAAGTTTATTCTACTTTAGGTAGAACCGAAGCTATTTCATTCAATATCCATAAATAATCTTCACGGCTATTTACAAAATCCCGATTAGAGATATCAATAATTTTCACGTTGAGCTCGTCTTGGTTTTTTAAGAAAGTAAGATAACCTGTATTAATTTTCTCTAGATAGTCATCTTGAATATTTTGCTCATAATCACGACCACGTTTTTTAATATTCTCTTGAAGGCGCTGTGTATTTTGATACAAGTAAATATATAGTTCAGGTTTGGCAATATCTTTATACATTAAATAAAACAAACGTCTGTACAACTTAAATTCATCTTCTGGTAAGGTAATTTTAGAAAATATCAATGATTTGTATATATCGTAATCGCTTACAATAAAATCTTTAAATAAATCTAATTGCGATAAATCGTCACTAATCTGTTGGTATCTATCGGCTAAAAAACTCATTTCTAAAGTAAATGCATAGCGTTTTGCATCTTCATAAAACTTGGGTAGAAACGGATTATCAGCAAAACGTTCTAAAACTAATTTTGCGTTAAAATCGATTGAAATCATAGTTGCCAGACTCGTCTTTCCAGCACCAATATTCCCTTCAATAGCAATGTAATTATAATTGGAAATATTATATTTTTTACTCGGATTTTTCAACCATATGTTAATAGGTTCAATAGTACTTTTATCTTCACAAATTTCTAACAATTCAGCTATTGTTTTATGAAGAGTTGGATGTTTTTCTTTCAAAGCAATATCACACAAAGGTTGTAATACAAAGCGTCGGTTTGCCATTTGCGGATGTGGTACCGTTAATGTTTCGGTATGAATTACCGCCTCGTTATAAAGCAAAATATCTAAATCAATATTTCGCGATTCATAACCTGCTTGCTCACTTCTAACACGCCCCATTTCACTCTCAATCCGTTGTAGATCTTCTAAAACAATATCTACCGAATAATCGGTTTTGACAATAACACAGGTGTTTAAAAAATCTGAACCCTCAAAACCCAAAGCCGGTGTGTTGTAGACTTTGGCAATCATTTGTATTTTACCAACACGCTTGTAAATCAAATCTACGGCGTCTTGCAAGTGCTTTAAACGGTCGCCTTGATTACTTCCTAATGATATGTAAACGGTATTTGGTTGGGTCATAACTGATGCCAAAATAACTAAAAGAAAATTTAATAGTTTATATTTACACGGCCTTTTTATTCACAAAAATTCATGACCCAAAAAGACAGATTACTTTCCCAACGTATATATTTACTTTTAGCGGCTTTATTTATTACATCTTTAGTAGTATCTAATTTAATTTTTCAGAAGTTTTTTTATTGGTATCCTATAAATGCAACTTTGTTTGACACTAAGCTTTTTGAAATTTCAGTTGGTATACTTCCCTACCCTATAACCTTTTTAATCACGGATTTAATCAGTGAAATTTATGGCAAAAAAGCAGCCAATCAAGTGGTCGTTACAGGAATTTTCGCTTCGTTATTTTCTATGCTCATAATTTATACAGCAAATGCAGTTCCTGCTACATCATGGTCGCCAGTTAACGATGGTTTATTTCAAACCGTTTTTGGAAACACTGCTATTGCTGTTTTAGCAAGTATGATGGCTTATTTGTTTGCCCAATTTATTGATATCCATATTTATCATTTCTGGAAACACCTAACTAAAGGCAAACATTTATGGTTAAGAAATAACTTTTCAACTTTCTTTTCACAATTTGTTGATACCAGCACCATTTTATTGCTTTTGTGTTCATTTAATATTATTGAATGGAATAAATTTGCTGGATTACTAATAGCTGGTTTTCTATTTAAAGTATTAATTGCTTTGGTGGATACACCATTTTTATATTTGGGTGTATATCTATTTAGAAAACGGTTTAAATTAAAAATCAACGAAGAAATTAAATTGGAGTAACTATTAAAATTATATTAAACTTTTGGTTTTCAGCAACCTTTCGTTTAGTTTATACGTATATCCTTACAAACTTATTACTTAAAAATTTTTATGAAAAAAGCTTTCAAAATTATTGGAATCACCTTACTGGTTATAATTCTATTATTGGTTGCAATTCCTTTTGTTTTTCAAGGAAAAATTAAAGACATTGTTAAAAACACCATCAATAATAATGTGAATGCACAAGTAGAGTTTAGTGATATTAGCTTGAGCTTTATTAGAAGTTTTCCACAAGCCCAAGTAAATGTTAACGATTTAGAAATTACTAATTTCGCTCCTTTTAAAGACGAAAAATTAGCTTCCATTAAAACCATTTCGTTAACCATGTCTATTAAAGAGCTTTTTAAAAAGCCAAGTGATGGCCCTGTAATTATTAATAAATTTAATATTGATGAAGCCTTAATTGTCCTAAAGACAAATAATTTGGGGCAAACTAATTTCGATATTGCTAAAGAAACAGACAGCAAACCAAACGAAGCAGAAAATAACAGCAGTTTTACTTTAGATGTTCAAGATTACAGTATTAACAACAGTGCCTTAACCTATATTGACGAAGCTGCCAACACCATATTTTATATCACCGAGTTAAACCACTCTGGAAAAGGTACTTTCTCTGGAAATGTTTCGGAATTAGACACAAAGACCGCTGCTCAAGTAACGCTAAAAATGGACAGCACCGAATATTTAAGTAATAACACCTTAAAATTAGACGCTATTATTGGTTTAGATTTACCGAATAATAAATACACTTTTAAAGAGAATAAAGCTTATATAAATGAATTGCCTTTGGAGTTTCAAGGCTACTTCCAGCAATTAGAAAACGGTCAAGAATTAGATATCACATTTGAAAACCCAGGATCCGACTTTAAAGAGTTTTTAGCCGTTATTCCTAAAACCTATTCTAAAGACATTGCAAATGTAGAAACCAGCGGTGATTTCAAAATTACAGGACGCGTAAACGGACTGATTTCAGATGAAACTATTCCACAAATGGATATCAATATCGTTTCCAACAATGCATCTTTTAAATATCCTGATTTACCTAAACGCGTTGATAACATTAACATCAATACCAGTATTAAAAACACAACAGGAAAATCTGAAGATACTTATGTTGATATTAGCACTTTAAATTTCAAAATAGATAATGACCAATTTAATGCATCCGGTACTTTAAAAAATCTAACCGAAAACATGACAGTTAACGCCTATATTGATGGTGTTTTAAACTTAGCAAACATTACGAAAGCCTATCCTATTGAACTGGAAAATGAGTTAAGTGGTATTCTCAAAGCAAAAGTAAACACCGCTTTTGATATGGACGCCATTGAAACCAACGCCTATCAACGTATAAAAAGTAATGGTAGCGTTCAGGTCAGTAATTTTGTATATGCTTCCGAAGATATAGTAAATCCAATTAGTATATCAAATGCAGATTTAACATTTCAACCAGGCGTTGTTATGTTGAATAAATTTGAAGCAAAATCAGGACAGAGCGATTTAAACGCAAACGGTACCATTACAAATCTATTGGGCTATCTGTTAAGTAATAAAAAACTACAAGGAACCTTTAACATGACATCAAACACTTTTAATATTAGTGATTTTATGGTAGCAGACGAAGGTGAAACCGAAACTAAAAAAACAACCGATTCAAGCGTTCCGCTTAAAATTCCAGCATTTTTAGACTGTACCGTTAATGCCGATGTTAAAACCGTTATTTATGATAATTTAACTTTAAAAAACACTAAAGGCAAACTTGAAATTAAAGACCAAGTGGCAACATTAAATAACTTAACCACAAATTTATTTGACGGTACTTTAGCAGTTTCTGGAGATATCAATACACAAAAAGACATACCAAATTTCAACCTGAAATTAAACGCGAATGCGTTTGACATTACTGAATCCTTTACAACATTAGACCTCCTAAAAGCCATAGCTCCAATTGCCAAGATTTTTGAAGGAAAATTAAATACCGATATTGTGTTGAATGGCGATTTGGATAGTTCGTTTTCACCTATTTTAAGTTCAGTTACTGGTAACGCCTTTGCAGAATTACTTGCCACAAAAACAAATATTGATAATAGTCCAATACTGAATGCGCTTGATAGCAATTTGAATTTTATTGATTTTGATAAATTAAATTTAAATGATTTGAAAACTAACTTAACTTTTGATGATGGCCAAGTAAACATAAAGCCTTTCATGATACAATATAAAGATATAGATATTGCAATTGGTGGAAGTCACGGATTCGATCAAACCATGAATTATAATTTAGCGTTTGATGTACCTGCTAAATATTTAGGAAGTGACGTTAATCGTTTAATTGGAAAAATAAATGATCCCGAAGTCAACAAAATCAGTATTCCTGTAACTGCTAATGTAAAGGGAACCTTTAAAAACCCTAAAATTTCTACTGACTTATCTTCCAGTGTTACCAAATTAACTCAACAATTGATTGACATTGAGAAACAAAAATTAATTAATCAAGGTACAGATGCCATTAAAGATTTGTTAGGTGGTTTATCAAGTGGAAACTCATCTAACACCACCCCTAAAGACAGCACAGGGACTAAAACAGATACAACTAAAACAACAACACCAAAAGCAGAAGATGCCATTAAGAACATTTTAGGTGGTCTATTAAATAAAAATAAGAAGAAAAAAGATAGTACTAACTAACGGGTTTTAATGAGAAACGCACCTTTTAATTAAATTTATGAAAACATTCTATAAATAATAATAAAAGGACTACCTTAGCACCCATTAAATTTAAGAAAAATAATATGTTACGAATTGAAATTAAAGAAGGAGAAAATATAGAACGTGCTTTAAAGCGTTACAAGCGTAAGCATAGAAATGTAAAAGTTATGCAAAACTTAAGAGAGAAGCAATACTTTACTAAACCTTCAGTAAAAAGAAGACGTGAGATTCAGAAAGCTGAATACATCCAGAACTTAAGAGACCAAGAAGATATTTAATTGTTTTCTTAACATACTATATAAAAAAAGCACGCATTTTTAATACGTGCTTTTTTTATGCTATATTAAGCCTGACAACCAAACCTTCATTAGAGCGAATATTAAAAACCGTATCGTCCTCAAAAATAAGATACTGCCCTTTTATCCCTACCAATTTACCGACATAAGTTTCGCTCTTAATAATATTTAAACTTTTCGGTTTTATAGGATAATGATGCACTGGAAAAACCATATTGGTTTCGGTGTTATTTGCAATATAATACGGTTTAGCTTCTTCAGGAATATGGACTTCCAAACGATTACGCCATTCTACTAAATTTTCATCTTCAATATCATTTTTTAGCATATTACGCCAATTGGTTTTATCAGCTACAAAATCTTTTAAAGCAACTTCTGTAATTCCAGCTAAATATCTATTAGGCACTTCAACAATTTCAATAGCTTCGTGCGCACCTTGATCTATCCATCGGGTTGGCACTTGACTTTTTCGTGTAACACCAACTTTTACATTACTAGAATTAGCTAAATACACAATATGTGGTTGTAATTGTACGCGTTTTTCATATTCTAAATCCCGCTCCTCTTGATTTAAATGGGCTTTACTTAATTCAGGTTTTATAATCCAATCGGCAGCTTGAGGGATATCAAAAAAACAGCTTTTACAAAAGCCCTGTCTATAAATAGGTTTATTTAATCCACAACTTAAACATTGATAACCAACAAATTCTAATTGAATGGTTTTATCTAACAGTTGATTAATATGGATAAAATCGTTTTCAAAAATGAGGTAGTACTGGATAGGCTCTGTAAATTCCGTTGTCATTTTTGTTAAAACACCTTGGTAGGTCATAAAAAAAAGTATTATTTTTAGTTCATTAAATATACTGCAAATATGCCAATTCCTATTGTAAATTCTATTGCTTCTTGGTTTTTAAAAAAGCGATTTCACCAAATCGATTTGTTTTTAAAATACCCAAATGAAGTTCAAGAAGAGCTACTTATGCAATTATTGTACAAGGCAAAAGATACCGAATTTGGCAGGACGCATGGCTTCGATTCAATAAAGAGCTATCAAACATTTGCCAATCGTGTCCCTATCGCTTCCTATGAAGCATATCAACCTATGATTGAGCGTTCGCGTTTAGGAGAAAACAATATTTTCTGGCCTCAACCCATAAAATGGTTTGCCAAATCTAGTGGAACCACAAACGCTAAAAGCAAGTTTATACCAGTTAGTGAAGATTCATTGGAAAATTGCCATTATGCAGCCAGCAAGGATTTACTCTGTATGTATTTAAATAACAATGAAAATGCACAATTATTTACTGGCAAAAGTTTGCGTTTGGGTGGTAGCAAAGAATTATATAAAGAGAATGGAACCGTTTTTGGTGATTTATCAGCTATCCTAATTGACAATATGCCGTTCTGGGCAGAGTTCAGCAGCACGCCCAGTAACAAGGTGTCTTTGATGAACAATTGGGAAGAAAAAATGCAAGCTATTGTTAATGAAACCATTCAGGAAAACGTAACCAGTCTGGCTGGTGTACCATCTTGGATGTTGGTTTTATTAAACAATGTTCTAGAAACAACCGGAAAAGACAATCTTCATGATATTTGGCCTAACCTAGAAGTCTATTTTCATGGAGGCGTTAGTTTTTTACCCTATGTGGAACAATACAAGAAAATTCTACCAAAGAAAGATTTTCGGTATTATGAAATTTATAATGCATCGGAAGGCTTTTTTGCCATTCAAGATCAAAACAACTCTAGCGAATTATTATTAATGTTGGATTATGGTATTTTTTATGAGTTTATTCCCATGGATTCTTATGGAACTGTAAATGAAATTGTAATACCATTAAGCCAGGTAGAAATCAACACAAATTATGCGGTAATTATCACAACCAATGCAGGATTATGGCGTTATAAAATTGGCGATACCATTCGGTTTACATCCATTAACCCGTACCGTATAAAAGTTTCTGGACGAACCAAACACCACATAAATGTGTTTGGAGAAGAGTTAATTATTGAAAATGCCGAAGACGCTTTAAAAAGAGTTTGTAAAAAAACAAAATCTGAAATTGTAGATTATACAGCGGCTCCAATTTTTATGGAAGGCAAAGAAAAAGGTGCTCACGAATGGATTATTGAATTTAAAACACCACCCGAAAACATTCATTATTTTAATGAACTATTTGACAATGCTTTAAAAGCTTTAAATTCCGACTATGAAGCCAAGCGTTATAATAACATGACTTTAAACAAACCCACGATTCACATAGCTCGAGAGCAACTATTTTATGATTGGCTAAAGGCTAACGACAAATTAGGCGGACAACATAAAATTCCTAGGCTATCAAATACAAGAGATTATTTAGAAGCACTTTTAGAATTAAACAGGTGATACTTTTCAACCCAATTAATGACAAAAAAAATTCGGTTAACGAATTTAGTAGTAGGTTTATCTAAAAATAAAGCTTGTCTAGATTTTCTTACACAAAAAGCATTAGTTTTACAGTGCTATTAATCACACAATGATTTGCACATAATGCCAAATTATTAATTGTAATCCAAAAAACAACCAAAATAAGAAACCACGCAAATTGCGTGGTTTTTTTGTTTTATAGGTTTCCGAATTAATTAAGAAACCGCCTTCAATTTCTTAATAGTTGTTTTGCTTATTTTATCTTCAGCGTAGGCCTTGGTGACTTTCAACTCTTTTTCATCAGAACCTGGCATTTCAAACATAGCATCGGTTAGAATTTCTTCACATAAGGAACGTAATCCACGAGCGCCTAATTTATATTCAATAGCTTTATCTACAATAAAATCTAACGCACCATCAGTAATATGAAACTCAATATCGTCCATACTAAACAACTTTTTATACTGTTTAATAATGGCGTTTTTAGGCTCTGTTAAAATGGCACGAAGTGTTTTAGCATCCAATGGATCCATGTATGTTAAAACGGGTAAACGGCCAATAATTTCAGGAATTAATCCAAAGTCTTTTAAATCCTTTGGAATAATATATTGTAGTAAATGATTATGATCTACACGTTCATCAGACATGGACGCACTATATCCAACCGCTTGCATATTTAAACGCTTGGAAATAACTTTATCAATACCATCAAAAGCGCCACCAGCAATAAATAAAATATTTTCGGTGTTCACTTCAATAAATTTCTGATCTGGATGCTTTCGCCCTCCTTTTGGTGGAACATTTACTACGGTACCTTCCAATAATTTTAAAAGTGCTTGTTGGACACCTTCACCAGAAACATCACGCGTAATGGATGGATTATCGCTCTTACGTGCAATTTTATCTATTTCATCAATAAAAACAATTCCTTTTTCCGCTTTCTCTAAATTGTAATCTGCAGCCTGCAATAACCGTGTAAGGATACTTTCAACATCTTCACCAACATAACCTGCCTCTGTTAAAACTGTAGCATCCACGATAGCCAATGGTACGTTTAACATTTTAGCGATGGTTTTAGCTATTAAGGTTTTACCAGTTCCCGTTTGTCCAACCATAATGATATTACTTTTTTGAATTTCAATATCATCATCTGTTGGTGCTTGTAATAAACGTTTATAATGATTATAAACCGCAACAGACATCACTTTTTTTGTGGTTTCTTGACCTATTATATACTCGTCTAAAAATGTTTTTATTTTTTGTGGTTTGCGCAATTTTAGTTCTGCAGACAAATCGCTATTATCCGTTTGTTTAGATTCTTCCACCACAATGCCATGTGCTTGTTCAATACAACGGTCGCAGATATGAGCATCTAATCCTGCTATTAATAAACTGGTTTCTGGCTTTTTCCTACCACAAAATGAACATTCTAATTCTTCCTTTGCCATAAATTATTATATTTCAATTTTCAAATTCTTTTCACAATCGCTAAAAGCTAGATTGTAAAAGGTAATTAATTGTATTAGCTACGCACCAATACTTCATCAATCATACCGTACTCTTTAGCTTTATCAGCTTTCATCCAGTAATCACGATCACTGTCATTGTAAACTTTGTCGTAGTCTTGACCAGAATGCTTACTAATTATTTTATATAGCTCTTCTTTAAGTGTTAAAATTTCGCGAGCTGTAATTTCAATATCACTTGCTTGACCTTGCGCTCCACCTAAAGGCTGATGAATCATAACACGTGAATGGGTTAATCCACTTCGTTTTCCTTTTTCTCCGGCACATAACAAAACGGCTCCCATAGAGGCTGCCATTCCAGTACAAATTGTGGCTACATCTGGCTTAATAAATTGCATGGTATCATAAATACCTAAACCAGCATAAACACCACCACCTGGTGAGTTGATGTATATTTGAATATCTTTAGAAGAGTCTGTACTCTCTAAAAACAATAATTGTGCTTGAATAATATTAGCTACTTGATCATTAATTGCAGTTCCTAAAAAGATGATGCGATCCATCATTAATCTGGAAAAAACATCAAAAATAGCGATATTCATCTGACGTTCTTCAATAATATTAGGTGTTAAGTTTGTTGGGTACATATGACTAATAATTTTGTCGTAATATGTACTACTAATACCTTGATCTTTTATAGCGAATTTTTCAAATTCTTTTCCGTAATTCATTGTTTTTAAAAATTTTATAGGTTAAAATCCTGAATTAAAACAGGAAGTTTATAATCCCATTTTATCAAATAAAAATTTATTTAAAAAAATAGGCGCTGAAACTCATTATTTCAACGCCTAAATATAAGGATTTATTCTTTAAAACGCGGCAACTTATTTGTCTCCGTAAACTTCTTTTACAAAGTCTTCATAAGTTATATCTTTCGTTTTAATATTTGCCTTTTCTTTATAAAGCGCTAATAGTTTCTGGCTAATAATTTGTTCAGAAATACGACGTGCTTCATCTTGGTTAGATAATACACGAGCCGCAATGTCTTCTAGTTCTTTATCGGAAGGATTCATCTGACCGAATTGCGCCATTTGCGCTTTAATCATTTGCTTGGCATGATCTTTAATATCGTCCATACTTACCTTAATATCATTGTCAGTAATCAATTTACCTTCAATTAATTGGTAACGTAAGCTTTTTTCAGATTTTGCGTATTCTTCTTGAGCTTCTGCTTCTGTTAATTCTTTTTCACCTGCTGTTTGCATCCATTTCTGTAGGAATGTTGCTGGTAAATCGAATTTGGTGTTTTCTACTAAATATTCTGTAACGTCATTTAATAGTTTTTGTTCAGATTGTTGCTTGAATTGCTTTTCAGCATCTTCTTTAATTTTTGCTTTTACATCTTCTAGAGAAGTTGCAACACCTTCACCAAATAACTTATCAAATAACTCTTGGTTTAATTCTGCTAACTCACGCTCATTAATTTCGGTAATGGTAAAGGTTACTTCAATATCCAAATCATGAATATCATCATGCGATAATTTTAATGCATGCATTAATTCGTGATCATCTGCATATAAGCCTTTTGTTTTTAGCGTAATAACATCACCCACTTTAGCACCAACAAATTTCTTTTCGGTAGCTTTTCCTTTAAATTTATCTAGCGTTAATGTTACTGTGTTTTCAATGTCACGCTCGTCATTTTTATAAACACCTGTAATTTCAGAATCTTTAGAAACTACATCAGCAGAAATTAATTTCCCGTATTGCTTTTGTATGTTTAAAACTTGATCGTTAATCATTTTATCTCCAGCGGTAATATTATAATCAATAATCGCTTTCTTTGGTGACAAGTTCACCTCAAATTCTGGAGCTAACCCTAACTCAAACTCAAAAGATAATTTATCGGCATCCCAATCTAAATTATCCTGTGGCTTTGGTAATGGGTTCCCTAAAACATCTAATTTTTCTTCAGTTAAATATTTATTCAATGCATCTTGAAGTAACTTGTTAACCTCATCAACCAATACAGCTTTACCATATTGCTTTTTTACCATTCCCATTGGCACGTGGCCTTTTCTAAAACCAGGAATGTTTGCTGTTTTACGATAGTCTGTTAAAATTTTTTCAACCTTACCACTATAATCTTCTTTAGCGATATCGACTTTTACTACAGCATTTAATGCATCAATATTTTCTCTTGTAATATTCATTGTATTATGACATAAAAATTGGAGTGCAAAAATACTACTTTTTTACACTCCAACAAAGTATTTTAACGTATTGTCTTTCACCCGTTTATTTGTACTGATTTTCAGTAGGACTAACAGATTTCTAACCAAGATAAATGTTAAATAAAATTTACAGCTGCTCCTTATCTTGACCTAAAATGGCATAAAATATAGATTGTAAAATAGTTAATAGGATACTAAATAATAAGGCTGTCCAAAAACTAGAAACTTCAAAACCATTGATTAAATTATCTGCTAATAAAATCATACAGGCATTGATAACAAATAGGAAAAGGCCGAGTGTTACAATGGTAGCTGGTAAGGTTAAAAAGATTACTATAGGCCTCACTATTAAATTTAGCAACCCTAAAACAATAGCAACAAGTATAGCAGTTGTGTAACCTTCAACGGTAATTCCGGGTAACAATTTAGCAAGTAGAACAACAGCAACCGCTGTTAGTAATATTTTAAAAATGAGCTTCATACTATTTTATTTAGTGATTTATAAAAATATAACTTATTTTAAGAAAGCCATCACAGCTTCGTAAAATTCTTCTGGATTTTCCGCATGTAACCAATGTCCTGCATTTGAAATTGTGACAATATTCGCTTTTGGAAAATGAACCTGAATGATGCTTTCATCTTGATTACTAATATATTCAGATTTATCACCTTTTAAAAATAACGTGTTCCCTTCAAATTTGGCAGAACTTGGCAATGGCTCACCCACTTCACTCACCTGATTTGCTAAAACATCTAGATTCATCCGTAATGCTAATTGCCCTTTTTCTTTCCAATATAAGTTTTTTAATAAAAATTGTCGCGTTCCAACGTCTGAAACAAATTTTGCCAAACTTTTATCAGCTGCTCCACGACTTTTAATCGCGGAAAAGTCTAATTGACTCAAACCACTTAAAATAGCGTCATGATGTATTGGGTAAAAACGGGGAGAAATATCTGCAATTAATAATTTAGAAACCAATTCTGGAAATTGTGTTGCAAAAAGCATAGCGGTTTTGCCACCCATGGAATGTCCCATAAGCACAATATCTGAAAGTTGATATGCATCACAATAACGCTTCAAATCGGCTGAAAGCGTTTCATAACTAAAATCATCATCATGAAAACTTCTTCCGTGGTTTCGTTGATCCACTAAATGAACTTGATAACCTTGTTCTGCAAATTGACTTCCTAGGGTTTTCCAATTATCTCCCATTCCTAAAAAGCCATGTAGAATTATAAAGGGACTGCCTTCACCTAATATATTGGAATATAATTTTTTACTCTCAATCATTTTTTTTCGTTTTTACTTATTTCTCGTTACTCTGAACTAGGTATGTAAGACTGAAACCAATGCCACCAAACTAGAAATTAAGCCAATTTATGTAAATACATCTGAATGACGTTTTCTACACCCAAATACAAACTTTCAGAAATCAGCGCATGCCCTATGGAAACTTCTAGCAAATTTGGAATGTTTTCTTTAAAAAACCGAATATTATCCAGTGATAAATCATGCCCAGCATTAACACCTAAATCTAAACTATCAGCTAAAATAGCACATTCAGTATACGGTGTTATTGCTTTTTTATTTCCTAAACCAAATTCGTGTGCAAAAGATTCAGTATATAATTCAATTCTATCTGTACCTGTGGCTTTGGCTCCTTCAATTTGTTTTAAAACTGGATCAACAAAAATTGATGTTCGAATTCCATTACTTTTAAATTCCTGAATAACATCTACTAAAAAATCTTTATGTTTTAATGTATCCCAACCAGCATTACTGGTAATAGCATCTACAGAATCTGGAACTAGGGTAACTTGTGTTGGTTTGATTTCTAAAACCATATCCATGAATTTATCAATTGGGTTACCTTCAATATTGTACTCTGTATGAATTTCGGGTTTCAAATCGTATGCATCCTGATAGCGTATATGGCGTTCATCAGGACGTGGATGGATAGTAACACCTTCTGCACCAAAACGCTGAACATCTTTTGCAAACTGAACCACGTTGGGCAGGTCTCCTCCTCTAGAGTTTCTTAAAGTAGCAATCTTATTAATATTTACACTTAACTTTGTCATTTTCTAAATATTTGAATGACAAAAATACAAACTCAACTAACGGTTTTGTACTATTTTTTAATTAATTTGCAAATAACAAAAAACACATTATGAATTTAAACGAATTTGTTATTAACGATATCAAGCCATTAGTAAACACCGATAAAATTGGAGATTTACAAATGCTGTTTAATCAACTAACATATTCACATATTCCAATTCAAACAGCTGAAGGTTTATATTTGGGTTGCATGTCTGAAACCGACGTTTATTGTTTTGAAAAACAAGACATAATTGCCGACCAAATCCACGCTATAGAAGGTTTTTTTGTTCGTGACACCACAAACTGGTTAGATGTTTTAGAGGCCTTTGCCCAAAACAGCACGAACATCATGCCTATATTAAATAGCAACAATGCCTATCTAGGCTACTATGAATTAAATGATGTGATTGGTTTATTTAATGAAACACCATTTTTTGCTGAAGCAGGTGGTATTTTAGTTATTGAAAAAGGATTAGTAGATTATTCCTTTAGTGAAATAAGCCAAATTGTGGAATCTAATAACGGGAAATTACTAGGTGCTTTCATTTCAAAAACAGAAATGGATATGGTTCAAATTACATTAAAAATTGGTAATACCGGACTAAATGATATCATGCAAACATTCAGACGGTACAGTTATAATGTGATTTCTGGCCATGAGGAAGATAGTTATTTAAAAAGTCTGAAAGATCGATCTGAATACCTTAATAAGTACTTAAATATATAATGCTATGAAAATTGCCATTTTTGGTCAAGCCTTTAATTTAAGTACTGAAGAAGCGCTCGTTATCATTTTAAACTATTTAAAATCTAAAGAAAACGTTTCGGTTTACTTAATAAGTGAGTTTAATGAGAAAATCCATGAAGAAAAACAAACCAATCCCGATTATGCGGAAATTGTAACCGTTTTAGATGCCAGTTTCGATTTATTAATAAGTATTGGTGGCGATGGAACCATTCTTCGTGCCATTACACACGTGCAAGATTTAAACATCCCTATAATTGGTGTCAACACAGGACGATTGGGTTTTTTGGCAACCATTCAAAGCCAAGCAATTGTTCCCGCAATGGATGCTATTTTTAGTAAAGCATATAAAATATCGGAACGCAATTTATTAGCTATTGAAACATCCCCTAAACACGATGCTTTTAAAACATTAAATTTCGCCTTAAATGAAATAGCTGTCAGTAGAAAAAACACCACATCGATGATTACGGTAGAAACACGTTTAAATGATGAATACCTTACATCGTATTGGAGTGACGGACTCATTGTATCTACACCAACAGGGTCAACGGGTTATTCATTAAGTTGCGGCGGACCTGTTATTACACCGGACACCAATAGTTTTGTTATTACCCCTATTGCACCACACAACTTAAGCGCAAGACCTTTAATAATAACGGATTCAACTGAAATACAACTCAAAGTCAATGGTCGTGAAGATAATTTTTTAGTCTCCTTGGATTCTAGAATTGCAACCTTATCCAATGACACCATCATTACTATTAAAAAAGCATCTTTTTCTATAAAATTAATCGAACTATTAGAGGAAAGCTTTTTGGATACCTTAAGAAAAAAACTACTTTGGGGTGAAGACAAACGAAATTAGGCAATAATTTTATTTAAAATCAGTTTAATTCAAATACATTTTGAATCAAATTGTTATAGGCTAATCTTAGTTTATTATATTTGCAAACTTTTGAACGTTTATGAGGTATTTAACCATCGTACTATTATTATTTTTAAGCAGTCATTTCTGTCAATCTCAAACTCACGAATTGGGTGTGTTTCTTGGTGGTAGTAATTTTATAGGTGATGTTGGTAGCACAAAATATATAGCACCAAACAAACCCGCTATTGGCGCACTCTATAAATGGAATCGCAGTCCAAGACATGCTTTTAGAATCTCTGTAACTTATACAGAATTAGAAGGAAAAGACTCAAAATCAGACGATCCAAGACGACAACAGCGAGATTATAGTTTTACTAATAAACTCATTGAGGCTTCTGCCGGTCTGGAATTTACTTTTTTCGATTGGGATTTACACGATGGCAGAATTAAAGCCACACCATATTTATATTCAGGAATTGCCGTAGGGTATCATGATAATTTTTATTTCAATAGATTAGGAATTAAAAAAGACGAGAATACTTCCAGTCTAGCTTATGGAATTCCTATGGTTTTAGGCTTTAAGACAAATGTTTTAGGAAATTTGATTATAGCTGCAGAAATTGGTGCACGCTATACCTTTTCTGATGAACTAGATGGAAGCGTCCCTGATTATGATAATGAAGCTCCTGTAGCTTTTGGCAATACAAATAATAATGACTGGTATATGTTTACCGGTATAACATTAACTTACACATTTGGCAAGAAACCCTGTTTCTGCGTATTTTAAAACAACGTGAACTTAAAAGACTCTATACATACTGATCATTTACCAAAACACATTGCTATTATTATGGATGGAAACGGCCGGTGGGCTAAACAAAAAGGCCTTTTGCGAAGTATTGGTCATGAAAATGGTACAAAATCCGTACGTGAAACTGTAGAAGCTTCTGCTGAATTAGGCATTGAAAACTTAACACTGTATGCTTTTTCTACTGAAAATTGGAATCGTCCTAAATTAGAAGTTCAAACCCTTATGAAGCTTTTAGTCTCTTCTTTAAAAAAAGAAATTAAAACACTTCAAAAAAATGATATTCGATTAGCAGCAATAGGCTGTTTGGATGCCTTACCCAAAAAAGCACACACGGAATTACTAGAAGTTATAGACAAGACAAAACACAATAAACGTATGTGTTTAACATTAGCTTTGAGTTATGGCTCACGAGAGGAAATACTAAATACCGTTAAAGAAATAAGTCTTAAAGTTAAAAATAATATAATTTCTGCGGAAAAAATTGATGAATCAGTTATAAATGAGCATCTTTACACGCGAAATTTACCAGACGTAGATTTACTAATTAGAACCAGTGGTGAGCAGCGCATAAGCAACTTTCTATTGTGGCAAATTGCATACGCTGAATTATATTTTACACAGGTGCTTTGGCCAGATTTTACAAAGCAAAATTTGTATGAAGCAATTATTGAATATCAAAAAAGAGAACGACGATTTGGGAAGACAAGTGAACAACTCCATTAATATTACATCATTGAAAACGTATATAGGGCTATTTTTTACTTTTTTATTTTTAGTAAGTATAAACACACAAGCACAAGAATTACAACCAGCACCCACAGGAAAAAAATACACACTTGGTGATGTTTCTGTTTCTGGTGATACTCATTTTAGCGCTCAAACTATTATTACCTATTCAGGCCTCCGTAAAGGCGAGGAAATCATTATTCCTGGAGAAAAAATTAGTGAAGCGATTAGAAAATTATGGAAATCCAACCTATTTAGAGATATTAATATTTACCTTCTAAAAACAGAAGGTGAAGTGGCATATCTTGAAATCCGTCTTTATGACCTTCCTGAACTAAACGAATTAAAAATAAATGGTATTAAACGATCTAAAAAAGACGATATTATTACCGAAAACAACCTACAAAACGGTGTAAAAGTTACTGAAAACTTGGTAACGACAACTAAAAATTATTTAACATCCAAATATCAAAAGGATGGTTTCTACAACACCAAAGTACATATTAATACTATTGAGGTTCCAGATTCAACAGGACGCCCTGCTGTTAATATGGTTTTAAATGTCGATAAAGGCAAAAAAGTAAAAGTAAGCGAAATTAATTTTGAAGGGAATTCAGCAATTCCTGATTCAAAATTAAGAAAAGCCATGAAAAACACGAAGCAGAAAAATTTCTTGCGCCTCTTTAAACGTTCAAAATTTATTGAAGCTGATTATAAAGAAGATTTAGAAAGTGTTATCGATAAATTAAAAGAAAATGGGTATCGAGATGCGCGTATCATTTCAGATTCTATTTCTAGAATAGACAAGAAAAACGTAGCCATAAACATTAAAGTTGAAGAAGGTGAACAATATAGGTTCGGGGATATTACCTTTATTGGAAACACGGTATATTCTGACCAACAATTAAAAGGTATTCTACGAATCAACAAAGGTGATATATATAATGGCGTGCTTTTAGAAAAACGCATTGCAGACGAAACCAAACCTGACGCTTTGGATATTACCAATCAATACCAAAATAATGGTTACTTATTCTCAACTATCAATCCTGTAGAGGTCAATACAGAAGGGAATGTCATTGATATGGAAATACGGATTTCTGAAGGAAAGCCCGTGTATTTTAATAGCATTTCTGTAGTCGGTAACGATGTTACCAATGACCGTGTAATTTATCGTGAATTACATACCAGACCTGGGCAACTATATAGTAAAGCCAATGTCGTTCGAACCATTCGTGAGTTGAGCCAATTAGGGTATTTTGATGCCGAGCAAATTGCAACTAATTTTAATAATCCTAATCCAAATGAAGGAACTATTGATTTAGAATATGGTGTTGTTGAAACGGGATCTAGCCAAGTGGAACTCCAAGGAGGTTATGGAGGTGGAGGTTTTATTGGAACTTTAGGTTTATCCTTTAACAACTTTTCATTAAAAAATATTTTTAATTTAGATGCTTATAAACCAGTTCCTCGTGGAGATGGACAAAAACTAGCGTTACGCTTACAGGCAAGTCGTTTTTATCAAACCTATAGTTTCTCATTTACAGAACCTTGGATGGGTGGCAAAAAACCAGTTCAGTTTTCAACATCTATTTCGCACTCGGCACAATTTTTATATGATCCTACAACAGGAAACGCAGACCGTGACAAGCGTTTTAATATTACAGGTGTAACAGTTGGTTTAGCTAAGCGTTTGACGATTCCAGATGATTATTTCACCTTATCTCAAGCAGTCAGTTTCCAACATTATAACCTAAAAAATTATAACACAGGCTTATTTACCTTCGGTGATGGTTACTCAAACAATTTAGCTTACACTATTGGCTTAAGCAGAAACAATACTTACAATGATCCTGTATTCCCAACTGGTGGTTCTAATTTTAGTGTTTCAGCAAAACTGTCATTGCCATACTCCCTATTTAATGGCGTAGACTATGACCAACTTTTAGTTGAACGTGATGAGTGGTTAGAAATTGCTAGCACAACAGAAAATGCAAATTTAAGACAAGATGCATTAGACCAAGTTGGTGCTATTGATCAAGAGCGCTTTAAATGGTTAGAGTTTTATAAAATTAAAATGAAAGGTGATTGGTACACCAGACTATTTGGTAAGTTTATTGTAAAATCAGGTGTAGAATTCGGGTTTTTAGGAGCGTATAACCAAGCCCGAGGTGTCATTCCATTTGAGCGTTTCTTCCTTGGAGGAGATGGATTAGGAAGTTACAGTTTAGATGGCCGTGAAGCCGTTGCACTACGTGGTTATCCAAACCAATCTTTACAGCCGATTGATGGCGAAAATAACATTACTAATGATGGTGGTACTATTTACAATAAGTTTTCCATGGAGTTACGGTATCCAATTAGTATGAGTCAAACTGCTAAAATATATCTTTTAGGGTTTGTTGAAGGTGGTGTTTCTTACAATGATTTTCAGGATTATAACCCATTCAATTTATACAGATCAAGTGGTGCAGGAGTACGTATTTTTATGCCTGCCTTTGGCTTATTAGGTATCGATTTTGGTTATGGATTCGATGCACTTCCAGGCCAAACATCTCCTAATGGATGGGAAACTCACTTTATTATTGGACAGCAATTTTAATTTTGGCACGATATTTTCTATAACACTAATAATTAATTAAATCCCGAATTAAATTATTTTCAAATTAAAATTCATAATTTTGAAAACAGTAATTTAAAAATGGATAGAATAATATGAAAGGTCTGTCGTTTTAGAATTTACACGTTATAAATTATAAATATGAAACAGATGAAATTAAAAGTTCTTTTTTTAGTGGCTACGGTATTCATGTTAAGCATGTCTAGTTTTGCACAACGTGGTGTAAGAATTGGCTACATAGACACGGAATATATACTTGAAAACGTTCCTGAATATCAACAAGCAACCTCACAATTGGAAACAAAAGTTCAAAAGTGGAAAAGCGAAATTGAACAGCAATTAAGCGGAATTGCACAAAAGCGAAAAGATTTAAGTAATGAAAAAGCGCTTTTAACCAAAGAATTGATTGAAGAGCGTGAAGAGGATATTGCTTTTGAGGAAAAAGAAATATTAGATTATCAGCAAAAGCGTTTTGGACCGAATGGCGATTTAATGATTCAGAAAAAACAACTCATTCAGCCTATTCAAGATCAAATATTTTCAGCAGTACAAGATATTGCCGAAGCAAAGAAATACGATTTTGTTTTTGATAAATCAGCCGATGTAGTGATGCTGTATTCTGCAAAACGATATGATTTTAGCGAACAAGTTATAAGAAGTTTAACACGTAGTGCTAAACGTACTCAAGCAGGTTCAAGAGCTGAAAAACAAGCTGCAGAAGATGAAGACCTAGTTATTGAAGTTGATGAAGAATTAGAAGCGAAACAAGAAGCAGCGGATGAACGTAAAACAGAAATAATGAATGAGCGTGAAGCTCGCAAACTAGCCGCTCAAAAACGTCGTGACAGTATCATTGAGGCTCGTAATTTAGCGCGTGAAGAAAAATTAAACAGTCGAAATCAAGATACGGAAGCTACGGAAGAGGATGCTGATGAAAATAATGCTGATGAAGATAATGCTGAAGAAACAACTGTTAGCGAGAATAATAAGACAACAAATACTGATGATGAAAAAACGCCAGAGCAAATAGCGGAAGAGCGGAGACAAGAAAAATTAGATGACAGAGCACGCAGAAAGCAAGAATTAGAAGAACGTAAGCAACGAATTTTAGCGGAAAGAGAACGTGCAAGACAAGAACGAGAAAATGCTAGAAATAACACAAATGAAGACACGCCAGAAGACGATGATGGCGATAATTAATAATTAAATTTATAACACACATTAATACTATTTTTAAAATGAAACAATTCAAAACCCTTTTATTTGCAGCCGCATTATTTATTGGAGCAACTAGTTTTACACAAGCTCAAAGCAAAGTTGCACACATTAATACGCAAGATTTAATTAAGTCTATGCCAGAAATGGCGACTGCACAATCTGAAATGGAAAAATTAGGTAAAACCTACGAAGCTGATATTAAAGCCATGGTTACTGAATACCAAAATAAAATGAAGCAATACGAAGCGGAAGCACCAACTAAAACGGATGAAGAAAACCAAAAACGTTTGATTGAAGTTCAAACTATGGAACAAAACATCCAACAATATCGTGGTACCGCGCAACAAGACATGCAAAAGAAAGAAGTAGACTTATTAAAGCCTATTACAGAGAAAGCAAAAGCTGCTATTTTAAAAGTGGCAAGAGCTCAAGGTTTTCAATACGTATTTGATTCTACTCAAGGTGGTGGTGTAATTATGGCCGATGGTAAAAACTTATTAGACGATGTTAAAAAAGAATTAGGCATCTAATCTTTATTAAAAAAAATTATAAAAAGCCACTTATATCAAGTGGCTTTTTTATTTTTGATACATGAGTTCAAAACCTATTGGCATATTCGATTCTGGTGTTGGTGGCACGTCCATTTGGAACGAGCTACACTTACGGTTACCAGATGAAAACACCCTGTATTTAGCCGATAGTAAAAATGCACCTTATGGAACAAAAACAGAACAGGAAATTATTGAATTGAGTATTAAAAATACCGAATATCTTATTTCTAAAGATTGCAAAATAATTGTTGTAGCTTGTAATACTGCAACAACAAATGCCATAAAAATACTTCGAGAAACATTTAATATTCCATTTATTGGAATCGAGCCAGCTATTAAACCAGCAGCCTTAAATACTAAAACAAAAGCTATTGGTATACTAGCAACAAGGGGTACTTTGTCTAGCGCGCTTTTCCATAAAACAACCGATTTATATAGCCATAATATTCAAGTTATAGAACAGGAAGGTGAAGGAATTGTACAGCTAATTGAATCTGGTAAATTAGAATCAGCTGAAATGACTGCTCTATTGAAGCTTTATTTACAACCTATGATACATGCTAATATTGATTATTTAGTATTAGGTTGTACACATTATCCCTATTTAGTACCACAGCTTTTACAATTGCTCCCAGAACATGTTAAGATAATTGACTCTGGCGAAGCGGTGGCCAGACAAACCGAAGCCGTTTTAAAGGAACATAATTTATTAAACAACTCTAATAAAAAAGGTAGAGTGCTTTTCTACACTAATGGAGATACACAGGTTATCACCAAGCTTTTAGGAGCTAATCATGATATCTCATATTTAGATTTTTAAGCATCTACTCCTTAAACCAACCTGAATATGTCACGTAGTTTTCGGCAATTCTATTAATTTCACCTGAAATCAATTCTTTACTAATATCTTTTACTTTTTTAGCGGGAACGCCTGCATATATAGTGCCTGCTTCCACACGTGTATTCTGCGTAACTACAGCACCTGCTGCAATAATACTATTACTTTCTACAATACAATCGTCCATGACAATACTACCCATGCCAATAAGTACATTATCATGAATCGTACAACCATGTACGATAGTATTATGTCCAATAGACACATTATTACCAATAGTAGTTGGAGATTTCTGATAGGTTGCATGAATAACAGCACCATCTTGAACGTTAACCTTATTTCCCATTTTAATGTAATGAACATCACCACGAATTACGGCATTAAACCAAATGCTGCAGTTTGAACCTATTGAAACATCGCCAACAATGGTGGCATTTTCTGCTATAAAACAATCTTCTGGTATTTGTGGAGATTTTCCGTTTACTGATTTTATAAGTGGCATAATGGTACTGTTTTAAAAAATGTATTTTTTGTATTCGTTTTTATGTAAGGCTAATGTAGGTTTATTTTTGAGATTAAATTTACTCACTTTCCTGAAATGGTTTTGAGAAAGACCTAATAGGTTCCCAAAACCTGTTAGGACTGAAAACCTAAAGAGAATAAAAATTCAATAATTTCTAGCTTTGCTTGAATTGTTTCATGCTTTTTATTAATGTGAAGTGCAGTGTTTAAAGCTATGAGATTCCTGCTTTCGCAGGAATTCTATTTAAAAAAAGCCAATAATTCTGCTTTTCTGGAAGCCGAAACACTCACTTGCTTGCCATTACTTAACACCACACTTCCGCCCTTTCCTTTTACGTATTTAACAATTTCATTGACGTTAACTAAATAGGATTTATGAACGCGTGAAAAATGACTATCCATCAACGCATCCTCAAAATACTTTAAAGTTTTACTAACTAATTTCTTTTTTTTATTCGTTAAAAAAATTTCGGTATAGTTATCGTCGGCTTTGCAATATAAAATATCAACCGTGTTTATGACTTCAAATCCATCATGTTGTGGAATAGTTATTTTTCCTGCTACCGCATTCAGTTTAGGTACTAAAATTTGATCTTGTAGTGCTGATTCTCTCTGCTTAATATCGGTTACATAATCTACTGCTTTTATCAATTCGTCAATAGAAATAGGTTTCATTAAATAATAGGATGCATGCGCATTTAAGGCCTCCATAGCATACTGGTTATAAGCAGTTACAAATATGGTTTCAAAATTAATATCGCCCACTTTTTCTAATAAATCAAAGGCATTTCCATAAGGCATTTCCACGTCTAGAAATACCAAATCTAATGCGTTATTTCTAATTAAAACAAGAGCTTCTTCCACGTTTTCTGCTTCACCTAATATTTGCACATTTGGACAGTATCTCGTTAAGTAATTTTTTAGAATATCGCGACTGGTATGTTCGTCTTCAACGATAATGGCTTTTAGTTTCATATGCGTATGGTTTTTAGATTTGGGAATCTATTATTGTATGTTTGTTATTAATTTAAAACTTCTGTTTTTAAAAATTCTAATCCTTTTTTAAGGTAACTTCGACATGAGTCCCTGTGTCTTCCAATTCCTGAAAGTTAGATATGGTTACTGCTACTTTATCCTGATACATATCATTCAAAATAGACACGCGTTTCTTTATATTACTCATACCTTGTGAATTATGCTTTTTCTGATTGTTGGTTTTTAAATCTTTGGATCGTTTACGCCCAATCCCATTATCTGTAATAGTTATAGTAACTTCTGAATGACTTTTTTTATCAATTTTAATAGACAAAAAGCCTTTTGTGGTTTTATAACGCAAACCATGCCAAACCGCATTTTCTATATATGGTTGTAATAGCATTGGCGGAATTTGAAAATCAGAAACAACAACATTGTCAGATACGGTTATCTCGTAATCAAATTTATCTTGAAATCGGAAGTGTTCCAATTTGGTATAAAGTTCTAACAAAGCAATTTCTTTTTCCAAAGGAATAAAATCGGCTTCACTATTTTCTAAAACAGACCGCATAAGTTGAGAAAAATCTGATAGATATCGGTTGGCTGTACGTTCATCATTAGAAGCTATAAAACTATTAACCGAGTTTAAAGCGTTAAAAATAAAATGCGGATTCATTTGGCTTCGCAAGGATTTTAATGCTAGCAAATTATTAGCTAAACGCTGTTGTTTAATGTATTTGTACATAAAGTAAGCCGTAACCATTAATAAGAGTAAACCGCCAATTAAAGAATAAATAATGAGCTGCTGACGCTTATTTCGTTCAGATGTTAATTGGTACTTACTTTCGGATAATTGCCTATCTGATTCCAAACTCGTAATCCGATTTTGCTTTTCTGCAATTTCTTTACTAAATCTGGCTGCTTGAATAATTTCTTGTTCTTTTTTTATGTACAGAGCTTCAACTAAATCAGTATATTCTTTGTAAGTTTCTAGTGCTTTATCATACTCTCCAGAACTACTATAAACTTCAGATAATTTACGCTTGGCATCTTTAGCAACCACCAAATCATTTTTTTCACTGGCTTCGTCAATACTTTTTTCTAAATAGGCCTTGGCACTATCAAAATCCTTCTGTAAATAATAGGCATTTCCAATTTTATAATTTTGCTTCTGAATGGTTAATGAACTCTCATTGCCAATGGTTGAGTCGATTTCTATGTCTTTAAGATCTTCAATGGCTTGCTTACGAAGCTCAATTTCATTATCAAAATTGCGGCTTCTATTTTTAAAATCTGCGACCTTAACTTTTTCTTCTACGGCTCGAGATTTCGTTTCTTGGGATGCCAATGTCAAAGCATTATTAAAATATCCTGCGGCTTCCTTGTCGTTACCAGTCTCGCTAAAAACTTGAGCTATTTTCGAATTTAAATCGGTTATTTTTGCTTTAATTTTATACTGATTTGCTTTCTCAAGTGCGCTATTATAAGCTTTTAAGGCATTTGAATAATCCTGTATACTATAGTATGTATCACCAAGTCCTTCCTGTAAAACAACTTGCTGCCAGTTACTTAAATCTAACTTTTTAATACTTTTATATGTCGTGATACTTTCTTGATAGTTTTTATTAAACCAATAGGCTTTGGCTAACTTTAACAAAACAGCATTGGTTGACACGCTTTGAAGACTAATTCGATAATTACTAATAGCTATATCATACTGTTTCCAAAAGATATATAAATCTCCAAGCACTTCATATACTTGCGCATTTTCATTTATAGAACGACTTTTAGAAAGTGCTTCAGTAATAAATTGTAGACTTTTTTCAATATCTGTTTTTAAGTAGGTTTCAGCAGAATCTATTGAAGCGTTGAATGATAAGGCCTGTATTCTTTTTGGTTGTTCCGATAACCCTTTATTAGCACGAACTTCAATTTTAATACGTTCATTATTTTTTATTGTATAGTAAACCGTTTGGAAATCTTTATGCTTAACAACCAGTTCATCACCGTTTTTTACTTGAATTCTAAAATCGCCAGCCATATTGGTTGTCGTGTAAGCGCCTCCATTAACTTCTATATTAACTTGCGGAATAGGTTTACTAAATTCAGCATCATATACAGATCCTCGAACGGTAAAAACAGCTTGCTGCCTATTCGATGGTGTTTGTGTGTTTTGCGAAAAAGCTATATTTAAATAAAAACAACAACACAATAATAAAATGGGGTTTAATATGGGCTTCATTATTCAAATTTGTTCGTATAAACTTACGCACTTTAGGCGGTATATTAAAATACTGATTTGTAAATATCGCCTTTGTTTTGAGCAAAAAAGCGTTTTTTACGAATTGATTAAAGCCATTCCCTAATTAAAACTGTATATACACACATTCTTGTTTTTATTTAAACAAAAATTTACTGCATAAAAAAACTCGGAATAGTATTCCGAGTTTAAAATATATGTTTCTGACTTTATTTTAGTTAATAGCAGGACAATTACAGTGGTAACGTTCTTTTCTACATCCAAAGTTATAACCTAATGTAATTTGGTGAAAACCACCATTATTAAACACGACAGAATTTGATTGGTATGAATAGGTATACGCAAACATAAACTCTTTAAAATTAACACCTACAAGTGGTGAAATATATTGTAGTTTCTGACTACTCACGTTGTTATTTTCTATAAACTCGGCACCATCTAAACTACGACGGTAGGATAATCCACCCCAAAGTTTTCCAAAATCCATTTCCTTATAAACCTTGGCGTTGATATCTATAGATGATTCTTTAGTACCATCTTTATATTGAAACATAACAGACGGCTCATAACTCCATTCACTACCAAACTTGCCTAAAACAATACCTGTAGAGAATAAAAAGCGTCTTAAATTGCTAGTAATTTCAATATCGTTATTGATACCTTCATTATCTAAAATATTTTTAACAGTAGCGTGTGCATAAAAGTTATACAAGAAATATGAAAATCCAAAATCGATATTAAAATTGGTTGAACTTTGCTCGATACCAGAAATAATTCGGTCTGGTAATTCATTCAAAAATGCCGTTTCATCTAATTTATATTGAATAGCACCAACACTCAACCCAAAAGACAGCATGTTTAAGTCTACTTCATTTCTAGAAAACATTAATTGGTAAGCATAGGTCAAATAAGCACCGTTTTGAGAGTGATACCCATTTTTGTCCGTATAAAAAATAGCACCTATACCAGAATTTGAATCACCTATTCTACCGTTGGCACTTACTGTTAGCAATTTCGGAGCGTTTTCATGACCAAACCATTGCTGTCTGCCTGTCATTCGTATTTTGGCACAATTAGCAACACCAGCCATAGATGGATGGATTAAATAATAATTATCAGTAAGATAATCGGTATAAATAGGGAGTCCCTCTTGGGCTTTTACAAATTGTGTAAAAAAGGCAACAACTGCTATTAAAATAAACCTTTTCATTCTCATAGTATATATTTCAAGGTAGATTGGTAAAAAGAACACTAAATCTTTATCCTTATTTAAACTCGGTTTTTATAAAAAAATTATAAATCCGCGACCAAATATATAAAAATTACTTTTTATCACTTCATTTCAAAAGTTAAAGCTTATCAAGATTCATGAAATTAATAAAGTTTCAACACTATTTTTACCGAGCATTAAAACTCAAATATATGGATATCTGTAGTTTTCTTTTAGTATTTTTGCAAAAAATATATTTATCATGAATCCATATACAGTTTCCATTCAAGAAACTTCCAACAATACCATCATTAAATTTGAACTTAATCAGTTTATAACCAAGCATCAAAGCTTTGAATTTAATAATATTGACGAAGCAAAAAATTCGCCTTTAGCGCAACAATTATTTTATCTGCCTTTTGTAAAGAAGGTATATATATCTAGCAATTTTATTGCTATTGAACGCTTTAATATTGTCGAGTGGTCTGACGTTCAAGAGGAAGTTGCCGAACAAATTACAGAGTATTTAAATTCGGGCGCTGTTGTTGTAACAGATACAACAAGCGTAAAAAAAATACCTGTTACCGTTTACGCAGAAAGCACGCCAAATCCAGCTGTAATAAAGTTTGTAGCGAATAAAAAATTAGTAACTGCCACTTATGAGTTTACATCAATAGACGAAGCAAAAGTTTCACCATTAGCCACAGAATTATTTCATTTCCCTTTTGTAAAAAGTGTGTTTATGGAAGAAAATTATATTTCTGTAACCAAATATGATATGGCAGAATGGGAAACCATTACCATGGAAGTGCGTGAGTTTATTCGCTCATTTATTGAAAACGGTAAAGAAATTGTCAATTCTAATGCACAAGACGTTTTAAATAAATCGAGTGATAAATTAGATGAAGCCTATGAGTCCCGAGATGATACATCGAAAGAAATCATTAATATTTTAGAAGAATATATTAAGCCAGCAGTAGCTAGTGATGGTGGAAATATTCAATTTGAATCTTATAATCCAGATACTAAAACCGTTAAGGTTATTTTACAAGGCGCTTGTAGTGGTTGTCCGTCTTCTACATTTACGCTCAAAAATGGAATTGAGAATATGCTAAAAGAAATGCTTAAAGGACGTGTAGAAACCGTTGAAGCATTAAATGGTTAATTTTATTATTTGATTAATAATTAGTAACTTATTAGCATAATTAAAACCTAAAAATTATGGCTATTTTAAAAGTTATTGAAGTATTATCAAATTCTGAAACGAGTTGGGAAGATGCCACGCGAAAAGCAGTTAAAGAAGCATCTAAAACAGTAAAAAATATTCGGTCGGTTTATGTTAAAGAACAAAGCGCCATTGTTAATGGCGATAATGTAACTGAATTTAGAGTGAATATTAAAATAACCTTCGAGGTTAAATAACATCTATTAAAACCGCCCTTTTTAGGGCGTTTTTTATACATACCTTATGGATATACTGATTCCTTTCCTGGTTGTTCTTATTGCTATTGAACACATTTATTTTATGTATTTAGAAATGTTCCAATGGACCAAGCCAAAAGGAATTAAGGCATTTGGGCTCAAATCGAAAGTCTTTGCCGAAGAAACTAAAATCCTAGCTGCCAATCAAGGTTTATATAATGGATTTTTAGCTGCAGGACTTCTATTTAGCCTTTATTTAAATGATTATCGGCTGTTAATTTTCTTTTTAATCTGTATAATTATAGCAGGTATTTACGGTGCGTATTCCACCAAAAAACAGAAGTTATTTTACATACAAGCGGTGCCAAGCATTATATGCCTGTTAATCATTATTTTACGTTTCTATAATTTTTAGAACTGTTAGATAATCCCTAAATTTGCTTTTCAACTAAACTCGTTTAATAAATATGGATAAAAATTTAGATTATTGGATTGACCAAGCAATTGGTTTTGCAACAACCTATGGCTTAAAAATTATTGGAGCCATTGTAATATGGATTGTAGGCTCTTGGATTATTAAAAAGTTACTTAAGGCTGTAAGAAAAATACTAGACAAGGGGCATTATGAGGAAAGCCTGAAAAAATTTCTATTAAACCTAATGAGTGCGCTCCTTAAAGTTTTATTAGTAATTACTTTATTAGGTACTTTAGGTGTTCCAACCACTTCTTTTGCTGCTGTAATAGCTGCTGCAGGTTTAGCTATCGGCTTGGCTTTACAGGGTTCTTTAGGTAATTTTGCAGGTGGTGTTCTTTTAATGATTTTTAAACCTATTAAAATTGGCGATTTTATTGAAGCCCAAGGTGAAAGTGGTACGGTTAAAGAAATTGAAATTTTTACAACAAAACTAAACACAACCGACAACAAGGAAATAATTATTCCAAATGGTGCATTATCAAACGGTAATATTGTTAATTATAGTACTGAAGATACGCGTCGTGTAGACTTTACCTTTGGCGTTGGTTATGATTCAGACATTAAAAAGACCAAAGACGTCCTTTTGGGTGTAGTTAATTCGCACCCATTAGTTTTAAAAGAACCTGCTACAGCAGTAAATGTTTCTGAATTAGCAGATAGTTCCATTAATTTCTTTACACGCGTTTGGGTTAAGAAAGAAGACTATTGGACCGTTAAGTTTGATATCATTGAGCAAACAAAAGAAGCTCTAGATGCAGCCGGAATTGATATCCCTTACCCACACCAAGTAGAAATACAAAAACAAGGATAATACTTGTTAAGATTTTGGTTTTAAAGCCACGAAATCTTTTAAATAATAAGGCTCAAAATAAGCGACATCTTCGGTGTCGCTTTTTTGATACTTGCTAAAAGCTAAAGCACCCATTTCTTTTGCCGATGGCAATTTGTTTTCCACGAAAACGGCATTGGAATGTGTTATAAGAGTTTTCGTTTTTTCCACAGCATTACCAACAAAATACACCAAACCTCTCTGTAAAAAAACCATATAGGATGTTTCATTTAAAACCTCGGCTTCAATACCCCTTATTGGCTCGTAATTAGCTTGATAAACCGCTGCGTAGACTTCCATGCGTCTTGCATCCAACATAGGAATTATCATACCTTCTGAAATCTGTACCTGATGCGCTAAAGCTTCTAAAGTAGAAATACTAATTAACGGAATATTTAAAGCAAAACACAAGCCTTTTGCCGCCGAAACTCCAATGCGTAAGCCAGTATAAGAACCTGGACCTTTGCTAACTGCAATTGCTGCTATTTCAGATTTATCAATGCTATTTTCTTTCAAAATAGCATTGATAAAAATATGTAGACGTTCGGCATGCGAAAAGCCATTACTATTATCTTCTTTTAAAGCAAAAGTCTCTCCTGCTTTAGAAAGAGAGACCGAACAATTAGTTGTTGCTGTTTCTATACTTAATATAATTGCCACTAAATTACTGTGTTATTGGTTTTCCTAAATAGAAATCTAATACTTTTGTTTTAAATACAAAATCATATTTTGCATTTATTAAACGAGATTGAGCATTTATAAGTTGAATACGTGATTGTTCTAAATCGAAGGTATTCATACTCCCCAAAGTATAGCGTTCTTGAGCGTTTTCAAAAGATAATTTTTGAGCAGCTACAGATTTTTTTGAAGCTTCATAGGCTTTTAATGCAGCTTGAGCATCGGTAAAAGCACGCTGTATGTTACTTTCTAAATCTAATTTTGCTTGTTCTAAATCTAATTTGCTATTTTCTTTCTGAATTTTAGCTTTTGCAACAGCTGTTTTATTCTGAAACTGCGAAAAAATAGGAATTCCAATATTTAGAGAAAAACTATGGGCTTTATTATCATTTAATTGATTCATAAAAGTTGCCTCATCATCTTGTAAATTTGTATAAAAAACATTAGAACCAAAGCCATAACTAAACGAAACATTTGGCAAATAACCTCCTTTAGAAATTTCAGTATTCAATTCAGCTCCTTCTATATTTTTTTCAGCTACTTTTATCTCGTAACGATTATTATAGGCATACTCTAGAATTGGACCAATATCCTCATACATCAATGCCGCTGAAGGACTATCAACCTCAATAATTTCAACATTAAAGCCTTCATATGGTAATTGCAAAAGCTGTGATAAGCTTAAAATAGCTAAATTGTAATTATTTTCAGCCACTGTTAAGTTTTGCTCATCACTGCTCACAGTTGCCTCTGCATCATATGTATTAGCTTGAGCTTGAACACCTGCATCCACTAAAGCTTTAACCTGCTCAAGCTGTTTAGTAGAGAATTCTAATTGTGCTTGAGCCGTTTCTAAATTTTCTTTATTAAATAGTATATTTAAATAGGCATTCACAACATTTAGCGAAATGTCATCTTTAATGCGGTTTAGTTCAAGTTGGTTTCTATCTAAAGTTAATTGTGCTTGTTTGTGTAAATTAGTATTTCTGAAACCGTTAAAGATAGTCTGATTTACATTAATACCAATGTTAGTACTATTTGCTGTTCTATCTACAAATTGACCTGGAAAAAGCTCTTGGTTACCTAGAGACAGTCCTTGCCTAGCACTTGCACCTAAAGATGGTAATAGACTTCCTTTTGCAGCAGTTATGTCTTCTTCATTAATTAAAAGCGTATTTGAGCCCTTCTGAACAGTTATATTGTTTTCCAATGCATAATCCACACATTCTTGGAGTGTCCATGTTTTTTGTTGAGCAAAAACACCTCCAGACAATCCGAGTATTATAACTGTTAATGTCCGTAATTTATTAATCGTCATCATTATTATCTTCTTTTGCTTTATTCCACACTTTTATTTTATCCGTTTCGCCAATACCATCTGTAACTTCAACGTTTATTCCATCAGAAATACCTAATTCCACATATTTCTCTTCAAAGGTCCCATCTTCTTTTTGTATTTCCACAAAAGGCTTCTCTGTAAAACGGTTGAATTGCAATAAGGCTTCCTTGACAACCATAACACTGTCTTTACTTTCCATTTCAATTTCAGCATTAGCACTGTAACCAGCTCTAATTTTTACTGATGGATCCACTTGAACATCTGCTTTAATAGTAAATTGTACAGCGCCATTTTCCTCTATACCCTTTGGTGCCACAAAGGTTAATTTAGAAGGAAATTCTTGCTGATTAATAGCGCCAAGAACGACTATAATATCCTTACCTTCTTCAATTTTTCCAACTTCAGATTCATCTACTTTACCTTCAAAAATCATTTTACTCATATCAGCAATGGTAGCAATTGTAGTACCAGCATTAAAACTATTAGCTTCAATTACTTGGTCTCCTTCACGCACTGGAATTTCTAAAACTGTTCCTGGAATTTGGGCTACAATGTTGGTGTTTGCTGAACCGCCTCCAGATAACGAACCTTGCTTGATAATTTGAAAATCATTTTGAGCTTGACGTAAGGATTCATTGGCCTGATTTAAAGCTAATTCACTATTTTCAAAATCCTGTTTTGAAATTACACCTTTTTCAAAAAGCGCTTTGTTTCTATCGTATAAGGTTTTCGAGTTATTGTAAGACAACTCTGCAGTATTAATTCGGCTTCTAGCACTAACTAAACTTTGTTCGTTTGGCACGACACGAATTCTAGCAATTAAATCGCCCTTTTTAACAATATCACCCTCTTCCACCAGAATTTTATCAATAATCCCAGCTATTTGTGGTTTTAATTCAACTTCTTCTTCAGGGTTTAATTTCCCTGTGGCAACCACTTTTGTTTTTATGGATGTATAAAATGGTGTTTCGGTTTTAAACTCTTCAATGGCTTTGGAGTTGGAATCCTTAAAGTATTTAATTACCCAAACAAATAGTACTAAGACTACGATGCCAATAATGATTTTTACTGCTTTATTCATTTGATTGTGTTTATTATTTTTATTTGATCGGTTAGTTATATTTCTGTAAATTTTATTCTTCGCGTAAAGCTTCAATAGGTTTAATGCTGGTGGCTTTAAAGGCTGGAATCAATCCGATTAAGGTTCCTAAAATTACCAAAATTAACAATGCTATAAATACCACTGCAATAGAAACGGATGCATTTACCATGGTTGCGTCTGGTCCTTGACCGAATGCAGCATCCAGAGCTATAAGAATCCAACCGCCACTTATAATTCCAAAGAATCCTGCCAATAATGTAATGAAAACAGCCTCTACTAAAATCTGGCGTTTTATTTCATAAGGGGTTGCTCCTAACGCACGCCTTACACCAATTTCTTTGGTACGCTCTTTTACTGTTATTAATAGAATATTTCCAATGGCAAAAACGCCTGCAATAAGTGTTGCTATCCCTACAAACCAAGTTAAAAACTGCATACCAGATAGAAAACCTGTCATTTTTGCAAATTCTTTTCCTAAATTAAAGCTTCCAAAGGCACGTTTGTCTTCAGGATGCACATTGTTTAGGTTTCTTAAAATGAGTTTGGAATCTTCTTCTATTTGTTTAATGTTGTATTCAGGTTTACCAGTAATCATCATCCAACTAATGTTTTCACCACGATTATAAATTTGTTGAAAAGTGGTAAACGGTATATGCATATCGGTAGATGGTCCCATATTCATGTTACCAACTTCAAAAACACCAATAACTTTAAAGTTCATGCTATTAATTTGAATTAACTCTCCTATAGCTTGAACCCCTTTTTCAAAAAGTTGTTTGTACACATCTTCTGAAATAACAACGACTTTTTTATTAGATTCAATATCATTTTGATTGATAAAGCGACCGTGAATTAACTTCTTTTTCTGAACTTGGTCTAATAAAGGATAATCGCCATTGATACCAAAAGTACCTGAAAGGAAGTTACGTACAACCATAGCCTGGCTTTGGCTTCTAGGGACTACAAACTCAATACCTTCCACATTCTCTTCAACTTTTTTAGCATCGGTTAATGTCAGCTTAACTTGCCTACCTTCTTGAAAGCCTTGAAATGGTTTGCTGGTACTTTGTGCCCAAACAAATACACTGTTTGTAGCAAAATCGCCAAACAAGCGGTTAAAAGCATTTTCTAATCCTCGAGCTGAACCTAGAAGACCTATAAGGAGTAAAATTCCCCACCATACGCCAACCATGGTTAAAATAGATCGTAGTTTGTTTTTACTAAGACTATCAAAAACCTCTTGCCACGTATCTCTATCTGTTAAAAATTTAAACATATTAGTCGTCTCTTAATGCTACAATGGGTTTAATTTGTGAGGCTTTTTTAGCGGGTAAATAACCTGCAATGGCTCCTGCTAAAATAAGCGTTATGGTTGCGGCAATTATTAATGAAGGTTGCACGCTTGGATCTTTTATAAAGTAGGTTTCTAATGTAGGAGCAGCCAGTTCTAATATACCAACACCTAATAATAATCCAACATAACCTGCAATAGCTGTAATTAATATAGATTCTATTAATATAATGGATACAATGGAACGTGGTGTAGCACCTAGCGCTTTTCGGATACCAATTTCTTTAGTTCGTTCTTTTACTATAAATATCATAATATTACTAATACCAACAACACCAGCTATTAGAGTTCCAAAACCAATTACAAATATTATAAACCCTAAAGCGGTTGTCATTTGGCCAACTGCTTTGGTACCTTCTGCCATGTTTTGGATACGGATAGCCCGTTGGTCAGTTTCTGCAACATCAAATCGGTTTTTCATTTTATTGGTTAGCGTCCTACCAAAAGCAATAGCTTGATCATAATCCATTTCAGGGTTATAGGTTAAATTTATTTGATCGACATAATCCGTATTACCATATAACCGTTGTGCTGTAGAAATAGGCATATATATTAAGCGTTCTTCATTGTCTCCACCATCGTCAGAAAAAATACCAACGACCTTATACGGAATACCATCAAGATTAATATATTTCCCTAAAGCGGTTGTTTTTAAAAATAAATCTTCTTCTACCAATCGTCCAATTACCACGACTTTGGTATGTTCTTTCACATCCATTTCATTAATGTAACGACCTTGATCTATAATAGTCATTTCTAGATACTGATGGTCTGGATGAACCGCCCGAACAGAATAACTATTTTTTTCGTTTCTGAAAGTAGCGGTTACATTTCTGTAAACACGTGAGGTAATAAATTGAACTTTATCTTTGAATTCGTCCTTGACGTACTCATAATCTTCATTTTTAAACTGAATGCGTCTACCGGCTTGAAGCCCTTTATTAGCTTTAGTAGTCATACCTGAATAAATCATGATGGAGTTATTGGCATCGTCATTAAAGGCTTCAGAGAATGTATTCTGCAAACCATTAGCTAAACCAAACAGAACGGCAAACAAAAGGATTGCAAAAGCCACTGTAAATCCCGAGAGCAAGCTTCGCGTTCGGTTTTTATTGATACTCTGAAATATTTCGCGCCAAAGATCTAAATCAAACATATTGTTCGGCTCTAACTTGTTCTACAAAGACATCTTCCATTATAACACCATCCTTTAAACGAACGATACGTTTACACATATTAGCTATATCCTCTTCATGAGTTACCATTAATATGGTTTTTCCTTCATCATTTAATTGTTGAATAAAAGCCATTATCTCGTGAGATGTTTTCGTATCTAAAGCTCCTGTTGGCTCATCGGCAAGTAGTAATTTAGGATTGGCTGCTAAAGCGCGAGCAATTGCCACACGTTGTTTTTGTCCACCAGATAATTCATTAGGTAAGTGATGCGCCCAATTGGCTAAACCTACTTTTTCCAAATGAAACATTCCTAATTCTTGACGTTCAGCACGTTTCATACCTTGATAATATAGCGGTAATGATACGTTTTCGATAGCATTTTTATAGTTAATTAGGTTAAAGGATTGAAAGATGAATCCTAAAAACTTATTTCTATAAATGGCTGCTTTTTTTTCTGTTAGATTTTTAATAGGTACACCATCAAGAATATATTCGCCTTCATCGGCTTCATCTAACATACCAATAATATTTAATAAGGTCGATTTCCCCGAACCAGAAGACCCCATGATTGCCACCATTTCTCCCTCTTCTACGGAAAGATCAATCCCTTTTAAAACATGTAAACTTGAATCACCTATTGGATAGGATTTGTGTAATTTGCTTATAGTTAGCATAATTTACTGTGGTTGGTTAAATTCTATTCTATAAATAAGACTTACAAAACAGAAAAATGTTACAACAAATGTAAATATATTTTAATCTTACACTTTTTATGGTTTGTTAAACTTTTTATAAATATATGATTGGCAAGCCTTTATTTCTCAAATTGAACCTCGACATCTATAAGTGGATTTGTATAATAATAACTCGTTTTTCCAAAGGCTTTCCATTTCATTTTACGCTTTAAATGTGTCCATGGTTGTCCTCGAAAACTAGAATAGGTTAAAGGTTCCGAATTATACGTCATTACTAAATTGGGTGTGGTAATATACATACTCCCTGTTGGTTCAGCAGGTGTAGGGTTTACGGTTTCAATTCCTATATAAATACCTGTTTCTAAAAAAGGAATTAAAAAATCATCTAAATTCACCTGAATTTTCTGATTCTTGTTATTAGGTTTAAGAATACTGTCATAATATGAAATTGCGTTCCCAGGACCTTGATTATATGCATGCTTTTGGTAAAACTTAATTCGGAAATAAATAGGATGCATGTTGTAAATATCAGAATCGGCCTTTTTAACATAAAAACTAACCGATTTGATTTTCCCCTTTCTTCTCGATTTATTGGCAATAAATACACTACGTTCATAACCAATTGGAACGGACGATTTAAATTTAATTTTCTTTCTAGGTATGCCTAAAGTTTTTGCCGAAGTATATTTTTTCTTTTTATAGACAAGCAACACATCATCCAAATTTGTATTTAAACCAGACAAGCGAATATCCAATGCATTCGTATTATCTAAAAAGTGATGTAACGGAATTTTTTTAGTTTGATACCCTAACATGGAAACTAAAACTGTATCATTCGAGTGATTTTTTATTTCTAAAATATAGTTCCCTAAACTGTCAGTAGATGTTCCGTGTTTAGAATTTAAAACACTTAAGTTTGCGTACGCAAGTGGTTTATTAGAAAGACTATCTGTAATGACCCCTACAAGCGTTTGAGCATTTATAGAAAGAAAGCTCATTAAAAGGCAACCCGTGAAAAGAATCTGACGCACTTAATTTTTTTTTGCTCTAAAATTTCTATATATGAGAATTCCTATTCCTGCAACTAGAATATAGGGTATGGCCATTAAGTACACAATTCCATTATTGATACCTTCAGCTTGGGCTTGACCTTCTTCACTTTCTAAAACAGCACGACACATAGCGCATTGCGCCTCTGCTGGCAATGTGTAAAACAGCATTATTATAGAGGTAAAAATGAGTGCTTTCTTCATATTTAGAAATTAATGTGATTATTGCTTTATAACCTGTTTTCTGCTTGATAAATTAAGCATAATACGGTGATATCATAATAAAAACTACCACACCAGAAACTGCCACAAACAGCCATAATGGGAATGTAAATCGCGCAATTTTTTTGTGACGTTCTATGTTATTTGTAATGGCCCTAACATAGGTTATAAGTACAAATGGAATAACAACAACAGACAGGATGATGTGCAAGATTAAAATAACATAATACACATATTTCATAATACCTTCTCCTCCATATTTTGTAGAATCGCTCGTCATGTGGTAAGCTACATACATAACTAAAAAGGCTACTGAAAGTAATATGGCTACTTTCATCAAGTTTTCATGAAGTTTTTGCTTCCCATTTGTTATAGCCCAAAAGGCCGTTACTAAAACGAAAGCAGTAATTGCGTTTGTAGTAGCGTAAATGGGTGGTAAAAACATAAGTGGTTCTACATTTGGTATTTTTACGCCAAATAAAATAGCAACCACAATTGGAATAATTATAGACAGAATAATAATCCACTTATTATATTTCTGCTCGGCTTGTAAATTCTCACTCATTATTCTTTTAATAATTTAGCAATGTCTTTCTTTAACATACTGATTTCTTCTTTCTGACCATCTTCATCTACTTGTTCGGCTTCACTGATAATTCCAGAGTAGAAAATTTTAGGGTTACCAAAATCATCTGTTCTAGAGCGTATAAATCCATTTTTATCTATCAGCGCAAAATTCCCTGAATGTTCAAATCCAGCTTCTACGGTTTCATCTTGACCAACATAAATATTAAAACCAACATTTGCTAACTCGAAAATAGCATCTTGATTACCAGTCATTAAATTCCAATTTGGATTTGTAATTCCATATTTTTCTGCGTAGGCTTTTAATACTTCTGGTGTATCAGTTTCGGGCATTATAGAGAATGATGCAACACCAAAATTTTCAAACTCTTTGAATTCATTTTGAATTTGCACCAGGTTTTCATTCATCTTTGGACAAATAGTTGGACACGTGGTAAAGAAAAATTCAACAACATACACTTTTCCTAAATAATCCTGTTCTGTAATAGTTTTACCGTGTTGATTGGTAAAACTAAAGGCAGGAACTTTTTTTGGGGCACCATTTATATTCAGAAAAACAAGATCTGATGTTTCATCTTTTGAAAAATCAGTTTTAGATACTTGTTCGCTTCTATTGTCATTTCTTACGGTATCACCATTGGTAATACGATTTACAATTCGCGGTACAAACCAAATTCCAAATATTAGAATTACAAAGGCGATACCCACATAGGAATAATTAGCTTTCTTGCTCATGATTTGTTTGTTTTAATTCATTAGCACGACGTGTCTCCGAGTCGAAATTACCTTTTCGTTTTTGACGATATTCGGTAAAAAGAACTCGTAAATCTTCGGCACTCATTTTATTTTTAATAACTGCTACTTGAATGCAGTTGTACGCATCCAAACCATAAATTGGTTTATTACTAGCTTTTTCGTTATCAGACCGATCATCTAAACGACCACGCTGTTGAAGATCCGTATCCACAATAAACACGTTGTCCGTTGCCAAATTATCTGATAAGGAAAAAGATTTCTTTAAACTGTTAAAGGTATTTTTAATAGCTTCTTCATCTGCTTGAACAAAATGCCAAAAACGCAAATCTTCGTAGCGTGCTATTTCCTTATATAATGCTTCTGATTCTGCTTGCGTTCCATTTGGCACCAATACTACTATTTGAAATTTTTTGAAGCCTTTAAATTTATCGTATACTAATTCTTTAAGGTTGGAAGCTGCAATAGCCATATCCATGGGTTGTTTGCCAAAAAAAGCTAAAACAGTGATATGATCTTTTAATATTATATTATTTTCATTTTCTGGCAATTCCACCACATTTTCGTTAACTATATCTAAAGGATTGTAGTTGTCTTCGGAAAGGGAAAGTACCAGAACAAACATAACTGGTAGAAGGAATAAAACACCTAAAATAATATACTTTTTTATTTGCTTCTTTTTCATAATGCAAAAATAAAAAAAGGCGGTTTAAAAACCGCCTTTTGTAGAATATTTAACTGTGTTAAAAGTCTTGCTTAATAAAACCATCATGGTAGACACTTTCTATATAACCGCCTTCTTGTAAAAGAATAAAAACTAAATAGCAAATTAAGAAAATTGCTGTCCAAACAACCATCCTACGAAAAGCGGCTGTTTCATCACGCATGTGCATGAAATCCCAAGTAATATAGTATGCTTTTACTATGGTTAAAATTATGAAAATCCAATTTAAAATTTTCATTCCTAATAGGTGACCCATTAATATTTCAGGTTTATATATACCTAAAACTACTTCAACTGCCGTAACAATGGTAAGTAAAATAAGTACTCCCCAAATTTTTTGAGTGTTAGATTTAAACTTTACTAATCCTCTAAATATTTCTAATTTATGTGCGTCTGCCATTTTTTAACTGTATTATCTATAATTAAACAAGGTAGAAGAATGTGAATACAAATACCCAAACTAAATCTACAAAGTGCCAATAAAGACCAACTTTTTCAACCATTTCATAACTTCCTCTTCGCTCATAGGTTCCTAAAATAACATTAAAGAAAATAATGATATTTATAACAATGCCTGAAAATACGTGGAATCCGTGAAAACCGGTTATAAAAAAGAAGAAATCTGCAAATAGAGGCGCACCATATTCATTAACTGTTAAATTTGCACCTTCAACAACCGCTTTGCCGTCTTTTTTTAGTTTTTGTAAAGATTCTCCTCTACTAAGTACCGTTTTATGGCCATGCTCATTTAAAATCTCCGTTCTTACCAAAATATTTTCATGAGATTCTAAACCGTGAATAACTTCATTTAAAGTATACGTTGGCATCGTACCTTCTTCCACATACCATAAACCATTTTTACGCTCGTGTTGTGCTCTATCTTTAGGTGTTGCAACAACAAAATCTTTTAAGGCAACACGCTTACCATCTGTATCCACAAACTGTAAAATATGACCTCCTTTTGTTTGAATAGCACCATAATCACCTTGAATAAACGTTTTCCACTCCCAAGCTTGTGAGCCAACAAATATGATACCACCAATAATGGTTAAAAACATATAAATGGTAACTTTAGCTTTATTCATATGATGTCCAGCATCCACAGCCAATACCATGGTAACGGACGACATGATTAAGACGAACGTCATAAATGCCACATAAATCATTGGCAATTCCTGTCCATGTAGAAATGGCACGTGGGTAAAGACCTCATCGGCAATTGGCCAAGATCCAATAAACTTAAATCTGGAAAATCCATAGGCTGCTAAAAATCCTGAAAACGTTAAGGCATCTGATACGATAAAAAACCACATCATCATTTTACCGTAACTTGCTTTTAGCGGCTCGTTTCCGCCACCCCAGGTTTTACCTTCTGTTCCAGTTTTTACAACTGTAGTACTCATATGTCAGGTTTAGTTAATAAAAGTTGCACAAAAATAATCAATTTATCTTTTTAAAGAAACATCCACTCTAAAATTTTGGGTTGATTAGGCAGATATTGGTAAATACCTTATTTAATTCAAGTATTTAGCGGATTTAATTACCCCACAAAATATAAAAATAAAAAGAGATAGACCCAAAGTAAATCTACAAAATGCCAGTAAGTTGCGATTAATTCAACACCTAACATCTGGCTTGAAGAATACTTTTGTTTAAAATGATTATAAATTACGACCAGTAGGCAAATTAACCCTACGGCCACGTGTAAAATATGTACCACAGCTATCAAATAAATATAACTCATGGTAACATTACTTGTAGGACCCGTGAAATTATAACCCAATTCTATAATCTGTTGAAAACCTATAAATTGATTATAAATAAAAATGATCCCTAATACAAATGTGGATAACAACCAAACGGTTGTCATTTGTCTGTTGCTTTGAGTTAGGCTACGTTTTGCCAGCCATATAGTAATACTACTAATAATGATGACAATAGTACTAATTAAAAATGCTTGTGGCAACTCAAACTCCGAAGCCCAATCTGGCCTTGTACTACTCACAACAAAAGCACTTGTCCAGCCTGCAAAAGACATAATTAATGACAAAATACCAAACCAAAGCATCATTTTTTTTGCTCTGCCCTTTTTCTCCTCTAAAGTTCCTTGGGTTAAATCCATGGTTATCTAATAAATTTGTCTACAACGTAGACTATTTGTAATATAGTAATGTACAAAACACTTGCCAACATTAGTTGTTTAGCAGCCTGCACACTCATTTTTTTATACAGTTGAATTGCATAATATAGCATGCATAATCCTAATAAAAACACAATTACAGCAGCAAGGATTGATAATTTAAGTCGACCTGTAAATCCAAATACAGGAACAATAGACACTAATAAAGTCCATACCGTATACATGATAATTTGTTTCGCTGTTCCCTTATCTTGTTTGCCTGTAGGCAACATAAAAAAGCCTCCTTTTCTATAATCATCGAATAAAAACCAACCTATAGCCCAAAAGTGTGGGAATTGCCAAAAAAATTGAATGGCAAACAAGGTACCTGGTTCAATTCCAAAATCATTTGTTGCCGCTACCCACCCTAACATAAATGGAATTGCACCAGGAATAGCACCTACAAAAACGGATAATGGCGTTTTTGTTTTTAATGGTGTATAGACAGATGTATACAAAAAGATTGAAATAGCACCAAACATGGCTGTTTGAGGATTGATGACATATAAAATACCAATTCCCAAAACGGTAAAAAGACAAGCTATTGCAAAAGCGACATTTACAGACATACGACCTGCTGCTACAGGTCTGTTTTTAGTACGATCCATTAATGCATCTAAATCTTTTTCAATAATTTGATTAAATGCATTGGAAGCACCTACCATAAAATAGCCACCCAAAGCTAATAGAAAAAGTATTGTGAAATCGACCGTTTCGGCACCTAAAAGGTAACCTGCTATTGAAGAAAAAACAACGCTTAACGACAAGCGCATTTTCGTGATTTCTTTAAAATCAGAAATTATGGTATGTTTAACCGGTAAAGTAGCTTGCTTACTCAAAGTAATTGGTTGCTTTTACGCGTTTATTGCGAGTGCAAAGATACTTTGAAAAGTTAATTCTACAAATCAAAATACCAATTAAATAAATCCGTACGAATTCCTATATTAAACCAGACTGTATTACTTTTTAGTGCACTTGGTGTTACGGTATCTGGATTAAAATTTCTGAATGTTACATCAGCAAATAATTTTAAATTAGTTGCTGGGTTTATTAGATAACCAGCTTGTAAATTAGCAAACATGCTCGTGGTTTTATTGCCTTGCCCCACGGTGACTCCAGTATCGTAAGGTCTATCGTTGTAATTACGATAAATATCGCCACCATAGCTAAAGGTATCTATCCCGTTATTAAAATCCAATCCACGTTCACCAACAACTAATTTTGCATTACCAAACCAGCGCTTATAATGGTAGCGCCCAATTAAAACAAATTCACTAAAATTAGCACCCCAAAGGTGTGCCATACTCTGATTGTTGTGTCCGTAGTTTAAAACCACCGTGTTATGAGAGTACGTATAAGGACGTACACGATTGTATTCCGCTTGAAGCATTAAATTTTTGACTTTAAAAGCTTCGTAATATTTAATTCCTAATTGATAGCCATATTTGTTTTTCCAACTTTTATTACCACCTGTAATGTCTGACAATGAAAACTCATCTAAAATAAATTGACCATACAGATTCATATTATCATTCAATTTATATTTAGCCGACAATCCCATTACGGCATTTCCAGCATCTTGACCTGTTTCAAATTCTATGGCACGATAAAAAATAATGGGATTTAAATAACTAACATCAAATCCACGATTATCAGTTTTTGCCCAGATAACCGATTCAAAAAAACCAATATTTAAGCGTTTAGTTGCATTCCAGCTTAAAAAATGTGTTGCCATATACTTACTTAAATAAGCACCTTCTGGATCTATTACAACTGCTCTAGAGTCCTTTAACCACATCCACGTATTGGTATATTTTATTTTCCAAAATGTTGTATTTAATTTTAAAAATGGATTAGGACTTGCTACATCACTCGTAAAAAGCGAACGATAACCATCTCCAATGAAGTTTTTACCTTGTCCGAATTGCACATTGAAAAACTTTACCGGTGTAAAGGACAAATAAGCTTCGGCCACCGGATAATCATAGGAATCTTTTTTAAAACGTTTGGCGATACCTCGTCCAGGTATAATGGCAACTTCATCAGCTGCTTTAATAGATTCAGCATATTGATTATAATATTGGGCGAAACGCCCTTGACTTTCAAAAACAGATGCGTAAAAATTAAATTTCTTCCCTAATCCGCCTTGTATGTTTACTCCACGCGTGTTGTTGTAGGTAGAATTAAAATCAGCTTCAGTATCTTTTCCAACTTCAAAATCGAAAATAGGATCTACAGTAAACCAGTAGTCTTTGCCTTCAACACGTACCAGACGCTCATTCCAAAGTTTTCTTCCGGCAAAAGACGATTTCGTTTTAACTAATGCTTCTTTTTCTGCTTCAAAATCATAATATTTTGAAACATCATCATATGTATAGGGCTTAGAGCTAGTATGACTGTTAGTACCAACTAAATTAATTTGTTTACCGAAACGCGAATAATATTCATGTGTAAAAGGGATATTTAATTGGCTAGTGTATTCTTTATTTGAAAACGGTTTTAAGTTAGCATTTACACTATCATATTCTTGTTTGGCACCACGTTCTAACTCGGCCAATTCTTCATCCTTTGATAAATCTTTTGTGGTAATGGTTTGTTCTACCAAAGGAATCTTTAATGAAAAAGAGTATTGTTTAAAAGTTGGGTTACCGTTATAAGTAGCTGGTTTGATTTTTGGAAATTCATCAAAAACACGTTTGGCTTCATCTTTCAGTTCTGAATAGATGGCATCCACATAAATTACTCTGAAAGCACCATCTTTATCAACTTCAAATAAAATAACTACATTCCCTTGATAGTTTTCTTTTAAAACCACATCAGGCACAGTAAAACTGTTAAATACTTTTTTGAACACCTGATTATCAAAACAGGCCTGTAACATATTAAGACCTACAGATTCGCATTCTGGAAAAACAGGTGGTTTCTCGTAGAACTTATTAGATTGAGCAAAAACGCTACATTGAAGTAAAAGAAGCAGAATAAAACAGAGATTCTTTTGGTTCATTAACTAAAGATTTATGAATGCTGAAAGATACTATTTTTTTAATAACACGCCTATAAAAATGCCGTTATCATAGTTACTATAAAAACGGCATTCATTTAATATTTGATATAAATTAATATCTTACTTGAAAGGCAATTGGGAGGGTGTAAAGAACATCTACTTTTTTGTTACCATGTTGAGCAGGAATCATTTTAGGAAGTTTATTAACCACGCGTTTCGCTTCTTTCTCTAAAATATCGTGTGGTGCTCGTGTTTGTAAAATTTCTATGTCGCCATTTTTATTAATTTTAAAATTAACATAAATTTTTTGCACTCCTTGAAGGCCAATATTTTGTCCCTTATCTGTATTAAATTGATTTTTTACAAAGTTGCTTACTTTAGCATTTAGGCATGCGCGACGTTGATCGTTGTTTGTTGCCGACTCACATCCAGGGAAAACAGGCACTTTTTCAACTAACATAATATTAATTGGATCTTCAGGAACTTCAACAATATGTACATCACCTGCATCTAAATCCGGTTTTTCGTTAGAGGAATCATGACTTAAAAAAGTGTCAGTAGTTTCGGCTGAAGTGTCCGTATTACTTATCACTTCTAATTCTGGAGAATCTGTTGGTGATTTCTTTTTTTCAACAACGGGTTCCTCTATCGGTTCTTTGTAAACCTGAAAACTATTCATTAAAAACTCCGTTGGAGGTTCATCTACAACTCCTAATTGAGGATTCGTAGTTTCCACATTTTGAAAACGCATTTCCAGTAAACCATAAGCAAAGAGCAAACAAAGAATCAAACCCACTTGAAAATAGATGGTTGCGTTTTTTTGTAAATTAACATCGTGCTTATGATGTTTTTTAACCGAAGGTTTACTGCCCAGAAAGTTCCCTTCCTTTTTGTTTGAAAAGTTCATAATATTAATATTTTAATGCCTTCATTATGGAGAGCAAGTTAATATTATGTTAAAACACAATAAGTGTACCAAAAAAGAAATCCCGTTACTGAATGAGCAACGGGATTTTAATTTATATAGAACAGATAATTAATTTAGTCCTGAACTTGGAATTTTATAGGTAAATAGTAAGGCACCCTTACGGCTTTACCTCTTTGTTTTCCTGGTTTCATTTTAGGTAATAAACCAATAACTCGCATGGCCTCTTTTTCTAAACTTGGGTGCGGAGCTCTTGCTTTAACATCAACGATATCTCCATTTTTATCAATCTTAAAGAACACACGGATTTGCTGAATACCAGACAAACCTAATTCCTGTGCTAAATCTGTATTAAATTTTTTAGCAATGAATTCGTTCATCTTTTTATTCATACAAGCCTTTTTCGCTTCATTATTTCCACTTTCGCAACCTGGAAAAACAGGAACGTTTTCAATAACTGCAAATGGAACCTCTTCAATTTCCTCTACTTCTTCGACTTCTACCTCTTCAATTTCTACAATTTCTTCTTCTTGACTTGTTTCCGTTGACTCAATAACAGTTTCTTCAACCTCTTCTTCATCTTCCACAACTTCAATCACTTCTGGCGCAGCAGGTGGTGGTGGTGGTGGTGGTGGTGTTGCTATTGTTTCTGTAATTGGAACTTCCTCTTCTAATTCCTCACCCATATCTAAAGTACCAATATCTATTAATTCTTTATCATAGGTTTTGTAGTTAATAGCATAATTTGTTAAAAACAACATGAGTGCTAAACCAATGGCAAAGAACAACGAACTGTTTCTACCAACATTTGCTTTTGGGTTTTTTTTAGGTTCCATAGTTATAAATTTATTACTGCTTGCTAAAATAACCAATAAATTGGTAATTAAACAAACGATTAATATTATTTAACGTGACTTTTTTTGTAGAGAAGCACTATGGAAGCCGCAATAACGACACCTCCAATATTTGCTGTTATATCATACAAATCAAAAGAACGTGTATTTGTTAATTCTTTTTGTAATACCTCAATAATTATACCAAACGCAATACAAGCACTTGTTACAATTAGTAATGTTTTCATTTTAGTGAAATTAAACCTTGTAATAATGACATAAAACCACAAACAGGTTAAGAGACCATAGGCAGCAAAATGAAACATTTTATCACTAAAAGAGGGGACTAAATCTTCAATCTTATTAAGGTCTAAACGTATAAGGCTAACCGTAAATAATGTTAGTGTATACGCAACAGAAATTAATAAGGCATGTTTTTTAAGCACCTATAAGTTCTTTATACGCTTCAGCAGACAACAGGCCATCTAGGTCTGAAACATTAGCGCATTTCACTTTAATCATCCAACCAGCTCCATAAGGATCTGTATTAACTGTTTCTGGAGCATCTTCCAACGATTCATTGAATTCAATAATTTCACCAGCTACTGGTAAAAATAAATCTGATACGGTTTTAACAGCTTCAACAGAACCGAAAATTTCATCGGCATCTAATGTCTCATCAACCGTTTCAACTTCAACATAAACAATATCACCTAATTCGCCTTGGGCGAAATCTGTAATACCTACTGTTGCCACATCTCCTTCTAATTTAACCCACTCGTGGTCTTTTGTATATTTTAATTCAGCTGGAATATTCATGATTTTTTATATTTTTTTACAAATGTATTTATTCGCTTTATATTTTCAAACAAATCTGTATTAATTACCAAAAGTATATCTTAAAGTGATTCCTGATCGAATAGTTGTTTGCGGAAATGCTGTAGATATAGCATATTCAGAAAAGGCATAATCAAAATAGAATATTCCTGTTAGGTTTTTACTGAAAGCGTAATCTGTAGAAAATTTCAAAGACCAAATTGTTTGCCCAGATGTAATTTGGTTATTATCTAAATCTAAATAACGGATAATGGTTTTATTATCGCGAACAGAAATATCGGCTTTCATATTTAAATCACTTACAATTCGTTTTTTAGGGCCTGCCAATTTGGTTTTAATGCGCACATCTTTTATCCGGTAACCCAACCCAACAATATATTCATTTCCTTGAATTTCTGTCATTAAATTATTATCAAAGCTTAAAGACAGTAAGCGATCTTTTTTCATTTCAAGCAAAATTTTAATAGAGTTCTTCATTTCCATATCGATACGAAAAAGCGGACTGAACATTTCACTTAAATTGATATTGCTATATAGTTTTTCGTTTTTAAAATTTCCACTTTGGTCTACAGCAGTTGGATTGCTAGCGTCATAATCTAAATTAGACCGAAATTGATTTATAGTATAATTAGAGCGGTAACCGTGAACTATTGAGAAACGCTTAAATTTGTTTTTAAACCATTTTAAATTCATCAAACCGGTGTATTTAATATCCCAATTTGGAATAGGCACATCACGGAAAGCACTTAAAGATACTTTTTCAGCCTTCTGACCTGAATAGGCAGATAAAAACGATGGTAATAAAACGGCTTGGCTGTTTTTACCAAACCCTACTGGGTAGCCTTCCGCATCAACTGGGTAGGCCGAATTACCATAAAACTCTTGTGCTAATCGGTTTGCTACCTTTAATCGGTTAGATCTAAATTCATCAAATGTCTGTGACTGGTTTTCATCACTTGAACTGAAAGCTGTTTTGATTAAAACTGTTGAAATATTAAAATTTCCAAATGCATTAGGTGTTAAAGATTCATATTCCAATTCACTGCCTAGGTCATTTACTCGGTAATTTTCTGTGTAATTTTCAGAATACATTCTATTACCTACTAAATCAATTTTCAAATCGTTGAACGGTTCAATGTTGGCAGAAAAATCTAATTGTCGTGTTTTATTAACGCGATACTGATCATTAAAGTCTGGGTATAGGGTTAACCAACCGCGTCTTGCTGCCATATTTCTTACATCATTTTGACTTCCAAACGTAAACCCAGTAGTTGGCTTTAAGGTTCCAATAAACCCTGGTGTTTGCAGATAACCAGGCAGGTAGGTACCATTGGTTTCTGCGTAGTTAAATTGTATACGTTTTACTGCAGTAACAATACCAACACCTGTATTTAAAAGCTTCGTTCCTGTATTGTTTTTAGCAACCTTTTTATTGTCTGGAATTTGACCCTCTTTTGATAAACTTTCTTGACCAGGAGGTGTTGGTGTTCTTTTCACCTCTTGATTTCCGGATGCTGTTTTACGTATAGGTTTCTTTTTTAAACCTATGTAATTGTAAAACTTACTCATATTAAGTGTGGTATTCAGGTTGTGTTGATTGGCATTGGAGATTGTGTTTCCCAAATCATATGTTATGCCATCTACCTCTAGATCGCCAAATAAATCAGATCCTTTCTGCCATTGGAATTCTCCACTATACGAATAGGTAGCATCAACAAAAGCAAAAGTTGGTATTTTATTTAATGGTATTTCATAGTTAATCCCTAACTGCTGATACTGTGTGTTAGGATCACCAACATCAAAAAAGCCATCCCAAACATCTAATTCAGGATCTTGTTCACCATTGATAATATTGTTTTTGAAATAATTCCGGACAATATTAACGTTTGACGCTGTGAAATTCATGGATAAAGACTTCGTCAAATTGTAATTAATTGTATATCCAAAGTCGAAGGTATAATTACGTCTATATAATTCCTGAAGCCCAATATTACCGCCTCCTAAATCTATCTCTCTGAATTTTTGTTTATTAAACTGCCTATTTATATTTGAATTCACCGTAAAACTTGCAGGCACCGGATTTATATTAAAATCTTTTAAAATCTTCCAATATTTACCCATAAATAAGGAATCGTTTTTCTTAAAAGGCTCTATACTTAATGGTGCAAAGTTATAGGCATAATTAACACCAGTTCGAACATTTTTATCAACAGCACTTTCAATTTCAAAATCACGATGCTCTACTTTATTAAAGGAGTAATTTACTGTGAAATTTTCTACATCATAAAAACGTGGTGCAGACTCTCCTGTTCTAATTTTTCGAACACCTATAAAATTGATACTTTTCCGTTTTGTGTAATTTTCGTTGACTTTTAAAATGGAATCTTGATCGGCATTATTATCCAATTGTGTTTGTAGTTCTATATCGCGATAAAACTCATCAAACTGTGGTGTAATCCGTTCTTCTCCTACGCCATAATTAAATGGTATTTGAATTCCCCACTTTTTAGGTAATAACTGACCAACATTTACGTTGGTAACCACATCATACTGTTCCACATCTTCACGACTACGCTCTTGAGGACCTTGCTCGATACTACCAAAGCCCGAAGTACTTTTACGTCCTGTTGCACTTACACTGGCAAAGTCTGCAATATTAGAGTCCATACTTAAAACGGCTGCCCAGCCACCTTCGCTATCCATATCTGATAACCGTAGCTCATTAAGCCACACTACAGCACACTTATTTAGTGCCGATCTATTTTTAACACCAACCATTAATGTTCGGATATCCCCAAAGTTAGGATTACCAATAATAGCAATACGATGGTAATTATCAGAATCTCCAATTCCAACAGGTAGCGGATCGTATTGATTAACAGGAGATTCACTTAACTGTTCTCCAATTACTTCATAATAAGTTGGATCTAAGTTACTAATATTTCCTGCTGCTATAGATTTTGATTTAATATCCTGTAACAGCTCCAACGGTAAGTTAATTTGATTGGCTTCTGGCCAAAGCGCTTCTCTTGATATGCCTTGTGATACTTTTAGAGGCACCATGATTTCATAATAGTTTTGGGTTAAGTCATTACCCATTCTAATAAAACCAAATAAATCGTCATCATTTAATCCTGGCTGATCACCTTCTTCTGCGTGCATATACATACGTAATCGCTTGTATTGGCGCATATCTACATTAATATTCTTAAATACCGCTCGACCATCTTCAGATTCTAATCCGCAGACATCTAATAATAAAGATTGTTCATTTTGTCTAACAACGGTATTATTATTAAATAGTTCCTCGGGATCTACTCCTGGAGGCGATTGGTAACTACCATCATTTTTTAATGTGCTTACAACACCAACTGAAAATTCTGTATTATCTAAAGCAGGATCACCTTCATCAGTATCTAATGTTTGCGTATAACGACGCCATTCACTTCGTACTAAATCTAAAGTTCCAAAACGTAAAACTGTTTTCTCGGTAAATTCTTTCAGATACATACGCGCAAAACGAATGGAACGCAAATCAGAAATTCCACCAATGGCTGTTCTATCAACATCGTTAACAGGAATTCTGAACTGATACCATTTTGGAACAACTGTTTGTCCGTTAGGCAATGTTCTAATCTGATTCTCTTTAATATCAACAATATATGGGTTGTTTATATTTAAATCTGCTGGGTTTATATCCAATTCATACTCAAAATAACTATCTATTGTATTCATGGTATTATCGCGATTCACATCTTCAACATCGGGTTGAGTTGTAGAACCTCGATTGGTATCAGAAAAAGTATCAGGTGAATTTCCATCTACACCATTATAATTTTTATAACGCTGAAAAATATCGCCATCAACATTTAAAAAGTAGGCGTAATTATCATTTGCTGGATCTGGTAATGCCGAATAATCTGTAAAAATGGTGCGTTCTTCATTGTCATCATAACCATCATAACCGACATCTTGATTGGTACGTTCTTCACCTGTGGTATCAAAAGCATAAATTAGAGATTGGTTTTGAGGATACACCGTATTCCATGAAGGTGATTGTGGTAAGACTCCAATAACATTACCATCAATTGGCAAACCATTTTCATATAATTTTCGACCATCTTTAACAACATCTTCAGAAATGTTTCCAAGATTAAAAATTAATTTACCACCTGGGTTAGATGCATTTTCTTGAAACGGATCTTGAAGCCAGAACTCTATATATTCAACATTAGACTGCTCAAAATCGGTGGAGGTTAATTGTCTTGTAATTCCAGCCCAACTATCTTGGGGATTTGTAAGTGTATTATTTGGAATATCTATGTTATTCGTTTGAAAGTTATATGGCCCACGCTCTGTTGGATAATAGGCTAAATCTAGGGTAAAAAGAACTGTAGTTTGACCTTGAGCAATATCCTGTGCAGGAAATAGCTCGTTTATAAATACACGACTGGTAAATAAATCAGAAATATCGTCATCTGAAATACCATCTGGACTTCGATTACTATAAAAAATAGGGTCTATGGAATACCAATTTAGCATAGCACGATCAAAACCTTGAGCAATACCATTCTGGTCATCGTTATTGCCATTAATGCCACGCGGTCTACTAGAAAGGAACCATGATTGAGGCGATTTTAAATCGATATTATTTTGAGACCCCTCAAAATCATCTACATAAGATGTGGCTTCTCCTTGGAAATCTGTTCCTTTAGGAGATCCTGGCGCTAAATAAGCAAACTCGCCACGAACCGACACATTGGACATAACATCTGTATCAATGTTAGGAAGTTTGTTTACTAACCGTGTTAAAAACGGAACTTCGGTTGAGTAATTTCCATTAAAACCAAAAATATGATTATTAATTGGCTCTTGACTGTAATTGGCTTTTTGAGTAATTGGTCGTTCATTTAAATGTAACCATGTACCACCAATAACAAAGTTTTCGTTGAACTTATGTTCTACATTTACTCCTGTAAATCGCTTGGTTTGTTGTCCAAAGACGGCATTGTTTTCTGTAGAAACTTGAATAGGTGTATTGGAGGCTTTTAGCGCTTCATCTAAAATTTGAACTGTTCCTGCTGTATAATTTACGGTATAATCTACACCTTCTACTAATGTTCTTCCTCCAGCCGTTACTGTAACTGAACCTCTTGGCACATTAAATGCACCTATTGGAATACCATCACCACCTTCGGATTTATAACGTCCTTTTAATAAAAATTTATTCTTATCTGCTTCTTCCAAAGCTGCAGCTTTTGTTTCCTTATATAAAACATCATAAACATATTTCGCCTGATTGGCATTATATGTTAAGTCGTTATTATAATCTTCAGCATTAGATAAAGACAGGGTGTTAAATAAATATTCACCAAATGGCTCTACTTTTGTAAAAACTATTTTACCATTTTGAGGCAAGACAGTAATGCCAGGCACAAAATCAAAAAATCCGTCACCATTAGTTTGCGGATCATTATTGAAATTTAATCTATCAAAATTAAATAAACGTAATAATGTAGTTTCTTGAATAGGATTCCCCTCAAAATCTGGAAACGGTGTTCCTGAAACCGGTGAAATGAAATTTAAGGGCGATGCTTCGTTGTAAAAAATATTTAATTTAAAATCTTCTTGACTTAATTGATATGCGCCAGTATCATAAATATTTTTCATCATTAAGTCCCAAATTGGCTGTTGCACATTAGTTACTGGACTTTTTAATAACTTTAAAATTAACGTATTGTTGGTAACAGTTGTTATGGGACCTGAATTATCAATTCCTGTCGGATCCACACCTCCATTGGCAAATTCCCCAACTTGATACACTTGTCCGCCAACAGTATATTGAAATGCAACAGCTACAACTTCGTCATTATTTAGGCGTTGATTTAAAGAAATATAACCCAATTGGGTATCTACGGTATATTCTTGGCCTTCGGTTAACTTACGAGCGTTTTCTAATTTTGCATAATCTGAACCTTCATTGACAACGGCTGATAGGCTTCCAAAGCCTTGTTGAGCGGTTGCTATATCACGAATATTATCGTTCAAAACGGAGCCTGAACCAATAGTAGTAGGATCAAAATCGTTGTTACCATTATCTGGAAACGCATTGGGCCCTGCATTTAAAAACCCGGGAGGAATTGGGTTTAACAAGATATCATTTGCAGCCGGATTTGGATTGGATTCTCCTAAATCTTGAAGTGCCACAATATTTCGTACATTTTCGGTTCTATTCGTTCTGTTCGTTACCCAAACTTCTATTCGTGTTATTTGGACATTGGTATTGATAAATGGGTAATTAGCTAAAGCATCATCATATTTATCTCTAAAATAATGTGCTAAAAAAAAGTGACGATTTTCATCATAATCACGTGCAAAAAAATCAAATTCTTCTAGTGTCCCACCACCTTGAGCAACAACGGTTCGTCTATCTGAACGTTGTTCAGAAAACACGCCTGTTATGGTTGTTCTCCCAAATTGTAATTCTGTTTTAACACCAAACAAACTTTGAGCGCCCGTTATTAAAGAACTATTTAATGGCATACTCACGTTACCAACTTCTATTTTCTGTATGATATCGTCTTCAGTTGGTGTGTATTCTAATTTTATTAAATTTTGAAAATCGAAAGTCGATTCGGTATCATAGTTAGCCGTTACTTGAAGTCTAGTTCCAACTTTACCTAATAAACTTAAACTGATGCGTTGATCAAAATCAAAGGTAAAACTGCTTCTATTCCTTGGTGAAAAAGCTGGGTTATCCTGTTTGGTAAATAGAATACCTAAATCCATTTCTACCGAACCTTGTGGGATAACTTCAATGGTATTGCTTCCAAAAATTGTTTCGAAAAAACCAGAATTGACGTAAAATTCAGGTAATAAATTTTTTTGTTCCTCTTCAGTACCTTCTTTTAACCCATCAAAAGCATCAATTTTTTGCTTGTAATATGATTGCAAATTTTGTCTTACAATTAAATCCTGATATTCTTGAGGTGTTAAAATAATAGGATAATTAATATTGAATTCACCAACGGTTTCAGTATAAATGTACCGATCGGTAATCGGGTCATACTTGTATTTGGATTCTATACTGGAAGGATTTGGCATTTGCATATTGCCAAAACTAAATCCAGTTTGTGTAGAATCCTGTTCAGTTGGTTCTGTTTGCGACCAAGCTATTATGGAGCAAAATAGCGCGCTGGCAATAAGGACGTAATTTTTTAAGGATTTATATAAATTAGGGTTGGTTGTATTCAAAATCTATTATAAATTTTTTAGCGCTTGCTTAATAATGGTTTCAACGTCAGCTTGTGGTTCTTGACTTAAAAATTTGTCTATAACACGTTCGGATTGTTTCTTGGTAAAACCCAAAACTTCTAAAGCAGATAACGCTTCATCTTTATTTGTATTGCTTTGAGGGCCTGAATTTTCATCAATATCATAGACTTTCAATATTATATCTTTTAAATCTAAAATAACACGTTGTGCCGTTTTAGCGCCTATACCTTTTATAGACTGTATTAATGCCACATCGCCAAGGGCAATGCCTTCGCGAACTTGAATGGGAGTTAAGGAAGATAACATGGTACGTGCAGTACTTGCCCCAATACCACTAACAGACAAAAGCATGCGAAATATTTCGCGTTCTGCCAACGATGAAAAACCAAATAAGGTATGCGAATCCTCCTTTACTTGAAGATGGGTATACAACTTAAGATTTTCATTATCTGGTATTTGCGAAAAAGTGTGTAGTGATATGTTTAAATGATAGCCAACACCATTGCAGTCTATAACAACATCTGTTGGTCTTTTTTCAACAAGTCTCCCTTGAATATGTGTAATCATTAATTAACAATATATTAACTCTCAAATGTAATAAAATTATTGACAAAACAAAGGTGTTTACTAACCGAATCACCCATTTTGTGCTTCAGCTAATTTTTCTTTTTGTTGCGCATCAATAACTGCAATGGCTGTCATGTTAACAATTTCGTCTACACTTGCTTCTAATTGAAGAATATGAACTGGTTTTCGCATACCCATCATGATAGGTCCTATAGATTCTGATTGATTTAATTCTTTTAGAAGTTTATAGGTTATATTTCCTGATTCTAGATTTGGAAAAATTAAGGTATTAACTTTTTTTCCTGCTAATTTAGAAAATGGAAAAGTATCTTGAAGCATCTCACTGTTTAATGCGAAATCGGCTTGTAGTTCTCCATCCACTAACAAATTAGGGTGCCGTTTATGTAAATAAGCTACAGCTTCACCTACTTTTGTTGCTGTTTGATTTTTTGAAGAACCAAAATTGGAATAGGAAATCATAGCCATAACAGGTTCCATACCAAACATTTTCACAACTCCAGCCGTCATTTGGGCAATTTTGGTCAAATCGGTTGCTGATGGATTGATATTGATAGCTGTATCACTTAAAAAAAGTGGTCCGCGCTGAGTCATTAACAAATTTGTTGTTGCTACACGAGTTGAACCAGGCGCTAAACCTATTAATTCTAACATTGGTTTCACAACAGATGGATAACTTCTTGAAAATCCAGAAATTAAAGCGTCTGCATCACCAATATTTACCATCATAGCCGCAAAATAGTTGCGCTCACGCATAATTTTTTCTGCAGAATACAGCGTAACACCTTTTCGTTTGCGCTGTTCCCAATAAACTTTTGCATACGATTTTAAGCGCGCTTCTTCCTCATCAGATTTTGGGTCAATAATTGGTACATCGGCATCAAATTCTATTTCGGCTTTTAGCTTTTCAATTACAGAACGTCTTCCCAATAAAATAGGCATGGCTATACCTTCATCATGAGCTATTTGGGCTGCTTTCAACACATCTAAATGATCGGCTTCTGCATATACTACACGTTTCGGATTTAATTTAGCACGATTTAAAAGTAACCGCACAATTTTATTATCTGAGCCTGAACGCTCTAAAAGTTCATTCTCATATTTGTCCCAATCTGTAATTGGGTTTTTAGCAACACCACTTTCTATAGCTGCTTTGGCTACAGCAGGTGGTACTTGCGAAATTAATCGTGGGTCAAATGGTTTTGGAATAATATAATCGCGACCAAACGTTAAACGCGTTTCTCCATAGGCAATATTAACTTGTTCAGGAACAGGTTCTTTAGCTAATTGAGCCAAGGCTTTAACAGCTGCCATTTTCATTTCTTCATTAATTTTCGTGGCACGCACGTCTAAAGCACCTCTAAAAATAAATGGAAAACCTAATACATTATTAACTTGATTAGGATGGTCACTACGTCCTGTGGCCATAATAATATCTTGGCGCGTTGCAATGGCTATATCGTATTGAATTTCTGGATCTGGATTAGCCATAGCAAAAACAATTGGGTTATCTGCCATGGATAATAACATGTCTGGAGATACAATATCAGCGGTTGATAAACCAATAAACACATCGGCACCTTTCATTGCTTCATCTATAGTATCAATTTTTCTATGCGTTGCAAATTCGGCTTTTTCTGTTGTTAGTGTTTCACGATCCTGTCTAATAACACCTTTACTATCCAACATAACCATATTTTCTCGTTTTGCGCCAAATGCTTGGTATAAACGAGAACAAGAAATAGCGGCTGCTCCAGCGCCACTAATAACTATTTGGACTTCTTCAATATTTTTTTCAGCCAATTCCAAAGCATTCAATAATGCGGCGGCTGAAATAATAGCGGTTCCATGTTGATCGTCATGCATAACCGGAATATCTAGTTCTGCTTTTAATCTACGTTCAATTTCAAAGGCTTCCGGTGCTTTAATATCTTCTAAATTGATACCACCAAATGTTGGTGCAATCATTTTTACGGTTTGTATAAATGTTTCAACATCTTCGGTATCCACCTCAATATCAAACACATCAATATCAGCAAATATTTTAAAGAGGAGGCCTTTACCTTCCATTACGGGTTTGGACGCTTCCGGACCAATATTTCCAAGTCCTAAAACAGCTGTTCCATTGGAGATAACAGCAACTAAATTTCCTTTGGTAGTATATTTATAAACGTTATCTATATCTTTTGCAATTTCCAAACAAGGCTCTGCAACGCCTGGTGAATAGGCTAGTGATAAATCGCGTTGACTAGCATATTTTTTTGTAGGAACTACTTTTATTTTTCCAGGTGTTGGTTTGGCGTGGTATACTAAAGCTTCTCTTCTTCTCCTTTGCTTACTCATAAATGGATATTTTATTAGGACTTACAAATGTACAAGTTTAGGAATAAAAGATGGAGAGTTTTAGGGGCATTTATTTGTTTAAATCTTTATGATTTAAAATTTTTAAAAGTAACATGTTATTATTTATTTATAAAAAATCTTATCCATTCTCTAATTTCTAACAATAACGAATTGTTTCCCTATAGTTTTAAAAATTAAAACAACTGCTTAATGTTTATGTAGTGAAAGAATTTAATTTTATTCAATGCTTTTAATAATCCGCTCAAAAATTTCAATATTGGATGGTTTTGGCGCCATATTTACAATAACTTGATTTTGTTTATCTAAAATCATGTAGCGAGGAAGCCCATTTAACTTCACGAAATTAGCTAAAGGGGAATTTGTACCTCCTAAAACAATGTACTGATTTTTAACATTTAAAAATTCATTTAATTGTTCAGATCTTTCAATCCATTTTTTTTTATTGTCATCAACCGAAAGGTAAATCCACTCCACATTATTTTCCACTGCAAGTTTATCCTTGATCGGTTTTGATTTATAAATTTCTGAAATACAAGGCCCACACCAAGATGCCCAAAAATCAATTACCTTAATGCGCTGTTCAGAATTATGGAATATTTTTCTTAAGGATAAAGTATCCCCAAACTTACTAACCAATTTAGTATCTAAAGCGCTATCAGACAAATAAAAATTATGGGTTTTTAATCTATCCTTTAGTTCATTTAATTCTTTTTTATAGGATGGGTTTGAAAAACTATCTTTGTATTCATCAATTAATGCCATCATATAATCAACATTTCCTTTGCTGTAACCAAACCCTTTAACGGTATAATCTCTTATCATCCGTGCCATGGCATAATCGCGCAATTCACCTTTTAATTCGGTTTGAATATATGCTTTTTCGGCAATTAGTTTTTCTTTCGAGTAAGGTGGGAAATTTGATTCTTCAAAATAATATCTAATGAAACTATTAAGTGCATTTTTATAAATGAAATTATTAAGCTGTGGATTATTCTTAAAATCTTCAATGGTAACGTTATCTAAATAATCATTCAATTTAAAAATCTCTTGATTATTATTATTTTCTTTTTCGATTAAACTATTTATGCCATCTTGTGAATTAATAAACTGTCCTGGCATACCATCACTCTTTTCAATTCTAGGACTGATTAAATTATATAAATATTCATATTTGAGATTAGATTCAATTGTTTCTAAATAAGCCACATTAGTAATTTTATGTTCTTGTACATATTTTTCATAAAATAAAATTCGAGATTCATATATATCCTTCGTATTCAGCTTATAAGTCATTAAATTACCCTTGTAAGGATTCCTACCATAATCAAAACTCGAATTTGAATACAATTCGACCAACAGATTGTTTTGCTCTGAATATTCACCTTCAAAAACTATACTTTTTTCATTTATTGATAAATGGATAGTATCTCCTGGCGAAATAAATATAGGAATATCGTAAAAATGTGAATTTTTATCCCAACAATAAATTTCAATTGTTTGTGGTGTTTTTATAGAATCCAATATAAATTGAAGCGCGTCATCTATTATTCTACTATCTAGGAATGTTTGGGTTCTATTGAATAATGGCGTATCATCACTAATAACAATTGATTTAAGGATTAGTGAATCTTTCGATTTACATAAAATGACAACCTTATCCGTTTTGTTGCTTTTAAGTTCCTCAATATTATTTGTTACATTAATTTTTTTGTTTTCATCATCCTTACAATTATAAAAAAGCAATGACAGAACTATAAAAAATACTATATTTTTGAGCTTCATATTTTAAAATATATAGAAAAAATCAAGAAGAACAACAAATATCATTCTTCTTGAAATATTGAATTTTTAACTTGAATAACAATGACTTCCTCCAAATGACCAACAACTTGAAGCTCCTCCTTGGGTATAACAAGCTTGGTTACATCTCATCATACTTAAAACACCTCCATAAATAGGTATTTTATGGCCATCACTACAAGTTGCGAGACAACTACCATTTCCAGGATCATTCGGACCGCCTGAACCTCCATCTCCAATGCCTCCAACAATGGTTTTTTGTTGAGATTTACTCAATGACTTAACGCCTTCTAAATTTAATAAGTTTTTTAACATAATATAAAAGTTTATAAAATTATATTTGCTGTGAACATTTTAAGACACTCACAGTTTGTGTCTACTCCTCGCAAGAGAATTTTGTTCAAAATGCAGAACCCGTTAATTCGGGTTTTGCTATCTAAATATATTGTTTTTCTAATGTTTGTGTTTTTTCAGCTTCCTTATTAAAGTGCTCAAAAAGCTCTTCAATAAAATATAATAAATCACTTCTTTCGTACTCTTTAGGAAATTGTCTTCCATTAATTAATAATGCTGGCGTAAAATTTATAGTATTATTAATACACCAATATTGTTGTGCTTCTAAAACTGCATCATATCAAATCAAGCGCTTCATCCATTTCTGTGGCTTGAAATATATAAAAAGAAAATTCGGGATTATTTTTAGAAAGTGCTTCTAAAGCAAGTCTGTAGGCGCCAATGATTATGGGATGATCATCAACAATTAAAACATTAATATCTGTATTCATACGATTAATTTTGGGGCTATCAATTGGAAACCTGTATGAAGGGATTGGTATAAAAGTATATTAATTTAATGAAAAACAGTTGAAAATATTTAAAAAATAAAATCGGAAATAAAAATACGAAATTATAAAACCTTGAAAATAAATATTTTAGAATTATAATTGAATTTTATTCAAGTAAAAAATCAATATTTCGCGTAAGTCCTGAAAATTTGGTTCGTTTTACAGCCGATTTTTGAAATACTTTACGGAACGTGTCCTCGGTTATTTCTTCCCAATCTTTTTTGGTCATATCCAATAATTCAGGGTGTGGATTGAAAAGCGGTTCGCTATGTGCTTTTGAAAACCGATTCCAGGGACAAACGTCTTGGCAAATATCGCAACCAAACATCCAATCGTTAAACTTACCTTTAAATTCGGTTGGAATATTTTCTTTTAATTCAATGGTAAAATAGGAAATACATTTACTACCATCTACCACATAGGGTTCTGTAATAGCTTGGGTTGGACAGGCATCTATGCATTTGGTGCAGGTACCGCAATGATTGGTTGTAACGGCATCATATTCCAACTCTAAATCAATTACTAATTCAGCAATAAAATAAAACGAACCCACTTGCTGCGTTAATAAATTAGAATGTTTCCCAATCCATCCTAAACCCGATTTGGCTGCCCAAGCTTTATCTAGTACAGGAGCCGAATCTACAAAAGCACGACCACCAACCTCGCCTATTTCTTCTTGAATAGTTTGTAAAAGCTCTTTTAATTTATCTTTTATAACAAAATGATAATCGGTTCCGTATGCGTATTTAGAGATTTTGTAGGTGTCAGCATGTTGCGTTTCGGACGGATAATAATTTAGTAATAAGGACACGACGCTTTTTGAGCCTTCTACCAATTTTGTAGGATCGAGACGTTTATCGAAATGGTTTTCCATGTATTGCATGTCGCCATGACTCTTGTTTTTTAACCACGATTCAAGTCTTGGCGCTTCCTCTTCTAAAAAACCAGCTTGACTAATACCGCAAGATAAAAACCCAAGGCGTTTGGCTTCATCTTTAATAATTTGACTGTATTTAGATTTATTGGTCAATTACTAGTTTTTTTGTTTTTATAATTGGTTAGCATCCTGTTTAAGAATTTTAATTCATCTTGAGCGCAGTTAATGGACACCCAGTCTGACATCATCAATAATTTATTGTAGTTATATACGGCTTTCAAATTTAAGGAAAGCATTTTTAGGTTTTAGAGTTATTAGTGGTGTGATATCTATAGCTTCAAAGATGGGAGTTATTTTGTAAATTGCTACTAATTCTGATATGGCAATTATCATTTCAAACATAGCAAAATTGTTTCCAATGCATTTTCGTGGTCCTGCTCCAAAAGGAAAATATTGAGATGAAAATTTTCGACTCCCTTCACTAAAACGATCGGGTTTAAAACTATTTGGTTGGTTCCATAAATCTGGGTGACGGTGGATTTCATAAACCGAAAACAGCAAGTTAGATCCAGCTTCAAAGTCGAATTCACCAAAACTATCCGTTTCTATATTCACGCGGTCTATAAAATAAGCGGGTGGATATAAGCGCATGGCTTCTTCAATGACTTGCTGACAAACTTTGGATTTTGTAACTAAAGTCATTAAGTCAGAACTTACTTCTAGTAATTCTTGACGTTCTGTATATATTTTTTCTTGCCATTCAGGGTGTAATGCGAGCAATTGTGTTGCAAAAGTGAGTGCATTTGATGTGGTTTCGTGTCCAGCTGTAAATAAAATTAAAATTTCATCAATTAACTGCTCTTCATCCATGGAAGTGCCATCGTCATATTTAGCCTCCAGAAGCATATCCAACAAATCGTGCTCTTTTATATTTGATGCTCGCCGTTTGTCTACAATTCGTTTTAAAATTTGTCGGGCTTCGTCCGTTAGCTCAATATGTTTTTTAATTTCTCCTGTCCAATGGAACCACCACCCTAAATACGGTTGGCGTAATTCTTTAACCAACATTTTTTGAGCAGCTTCAGTTATATATTGTAAACGATTAATATCATCTTGATTGGCTACACTACTGAATAACGATTTTACAACGGTTTGAAACGCCAAATCATTGAGAATTGGAAAAATATCTATTAATTGGTTCTCTTCAATTTTAGTATATTCTGAAATAATGGCATTTTTAATGGATTCTAAAAGGTTTTCTAATTGTTTTTTATGAAAAGCCGGTTGAATAAGTTTTCGTTGCTTTTTCCAATGTTCGCCTTCCGAAGTTAATAGACCCTTGCCTACATATTTCACCAAATCTTCCGTTTGGATTTTAGATTTGGTATAGTTTTTTTGATTTTTTTGAAGTACATATTCAGCAAAGGCTGCATCACGAATAAAAACAACACTATTAGTAAATCCTATTTTTAACCTGAACACATCACCTTGTTCGCTAAAGTTTTTGTGATGAAACGGTAACGGGTTTTTGAGAATTTCTAGTGAATGCTTTAAAAACCTACTTAATGGAACTGTTGGAATGGTGTTTTTAGATGTCAATTTTTTAAATTTATCTGTTTACAGCCTTCTATTTTTTTTAAAATTTGCAAAGCATCCCATTTAGAGTTTTAAGTAAATAAGCCACCTTGCGTAGGACCTTTAACACGACCTAAATGCTGATAAGCTTGCTCGGTTACTTCGCGACCACGAGGTGTTCGCATGATAAAACCTTGTTGAATTAAAAAGGGTTCGTATACTTCTTCAATGGTTTCAGCACTTTCACTAACTGCCGTAGCGAGGGTTGTAATACCTACTGGTCCTCCTTTAAACTTATCGATGATGGTGGTTAAAATTTTATTATCCATTTCATCTAAACCGTGTGCATCTACATGCAAGGCTTCTAAAGCAAAACGTGCAATTTTAATATCTATATTACCATTACCTTTAATTTGGGCAAAATCCCGTACACGACGAAGTAACGCATTAGCAATACGCGGTGTTCCACGGCTTCTTCCCGCTATTTCAACTGCAGCTTCAATAGTTATAGGCACATTTAAAATGGAGGCACTACGTTGTACAATGGTTGTTAATAATTCCGTGTTATAATACTGTAAACGACTTTGGATTCCAAAACGCGCACGCATTGGCGCTGTTAATAATCCGGAACGCGTGGTAGCGCCAATTAAGGTAAAGGGGTTTAAATTTATCTGAACGGTTCTGGCATTGGGTCCAGACTCAATCATGATATCAATTTTATAGTCCTCCATTGCCGAATACAAATACTCTTCAACAATAGGACTTAATCTATGAATTTCATCAATAAATAAAACATCACGATCATCCAAATTGGTAAGTAAGCCTGCTAAATCTCCGGGCTTATCCAAAACGGGTCCAGAAGTGACTTTAATGCTCACACCCAATTCACTAGCAAGAATGTGTGCTAATGTGGTTTTTCCCAGCCCTGGTGGTCCATGAAACAAGGTATGATCTAGCGCTTCATCCCGACCATTAGCAGCTTGTACAAATATTTGTAGATTTTCCAATACTTGGTCTTGACCCGTAAAATCATCAAAGGATAAGGGTCTTAACTTTTTTTCGACATCATTTTCTTCTGGAGAAAATTTTTCGTTTGTAGGATCTAGGTTTTCGTTCATCTTTAGTTCCATGAAGATGGAATCATATTTATTACATATATATAAAACTTGCTAAACAAATATACAAAGTGTTCAGTAACCTATTGGTATAAAAAAAGCCTTTCTGCTATTAGAAAGGCTTTGTTATTTGAAATCTTTAGTAAACTATATTACTAAATCTGTTTTTAATGGTGTAGTTCTTCTTCTCCCTCCATTAATGGTACATTTTGGGGAACAAAATCAACATCATGACCGGGTTTGCTATAGTCATAAGACCAACGGTAAACATGAGGTATAGCGCCTGGCCAATTTCCGTGAAGGTGTTTCACTGGAGTCGTCCATTCTAAAGTAGTAGATTTCCATGGATTCTGTTCTGCTTTCTTACCATAGAACATACTTGCAAAGAAATTGTATAAATATACCAATTGAAATATCCCACCAATAATAGCAAAAATAGTTATTACCACATTAACATTTGCTAAATCATCAAACAATGGGAAATTCGAGTTTGTATAATAACGTCTTGGTAAACCAGCCATTCCAATAAAGTGCATTGGGAAGAATACGCCATAAGCACACACAGCAGTTACCCAGAAATGAATGTATCCTAATTTTTTATTTAACATACGCCCAAACATTTTTGGATACCAATGGTAAATACCAGCAAACATACCGTATAATGCAGAAATACCCATAACTAAATGGAAATGCGCAATAACAAAATAAGTATCATGAACATTAATATCAAGCGCACTATCACCTAGAATAATACCTGTTAAACCACCTGTTATAAACGTAGAAACAAATCCAATTGAAAACAACATGGCAGGATTCATTTGAATATTACCTTTCCAAATGGTTGTAATCCAGTTAAAAGCTTTTACGGCTGAAGGAATTGCAATTAATAGAGTTGTAAATGTAAATACAGATCCTAAAAATGGATTCATACCTGACACGAACATATGGTGCCCCCAAACAATGGTTGATAAAAAGGCTATAGCTAAAATAGATGCAATCATAGCACGATAACCAAAAATTGGTTTACGTGAATTGGTTGCCATAATTTCAGAAACTAATCCCATTGCAGGTAGAATTACAATGTATACTTCTGGATGTCCTAGGAACCAGAATAAGTGTTCAAATAATACGGGAGAACCACCTTGATAATGTAACACCTCGCCTTGTATAAAAATATCTGATAAGAAGAAGGATGTTCCAAAACTTCTATCCATTATAAGTAATAAAGCAGCTGATAATAATACAGGGAAGGAAACAATACCAATAATAGCGGTTACAAAAAACGCCCAAATAGTTAATGGTAAGCGCGTCATAGACATACCTTTGGTACGTAAATTAATAACAGTAACCACGTAATTTAATGATCCTAATAAAGAGGAAGCAATAAATATTGCCATAGAGACTAACCATAGAGTCATACCCATACCTGAACCTCCTTGTGCCATAGGCAATGCTGATAATGGTGGATAAATTGTCCATCCAGCTGCAGCTGGTCCAGCCTCAACAAATAAAGAAATAACCATGATTACACTTGATAAAAAGAACAACCAATAAGAAATCATGTTTAAAAAGCCTGATGCCATATCTCGTGCACCAATTTGTAATGGAATTAACAGGTTACTAAATGTACCACTTAAACCAGCAGTTAACACAAAGAACACCATAATGGTTCCATGAATAGTTACCAATGCTAAATAAATATCAGCGTCCATAACACCTCCTGGTGCCCATTTTCCTAGCAACGCTTCAAATAATATATTTGGTTCCTCTGGCCATGCAATTTGCATACGGAACATAATAGACATTAATACACCAATTACACCCATTATAGTACCAGTTACTAGGTACTGCTTGGCAATCATTTTATGATCCTGACTAAATATATATTTAGTTACGAATGTTTCTTTATGATGATGTCCGTGATCGTCGTCGTGAGCGTGAGTATCTGCGTGTGTTGACATAATCTTCTATATACTTTTTTTAAAACCGTTTGTACTTACTTAATTAAAGAATCTTTAAATTCTTTTTGTTCTGCCATCCAAGCGTCAAATTCTTCTTGGGTTTCTACTATGATTTTCATTTGCATGTTGTAATGTGATTTACCGCAAATTTTATTACATAATAATATATAATCGAATTCATAAGGATCTAGTGCTGCTTCTCCTTTGGCAGCTAGTTCTTTACTTTTTTCCTTACGGATTTCATTAATATTAGCAACCTTCTCTATCATTTCAGGGGTTTGTCTCATTTCGGCAGTGGTTACCGTTGGCGTGAAACCAAATTGAGTAATCATACCTGGAACACAATTCATTTGAGCTCTGAAATGAGGCATATAAGCGGAGTGTAATACGTCTTGTGAACGCATTTTAATTAACACGGGCTTACCAACTGGCAAATGTAATTCGGTAGTTATAATATCATCTTGAGCATTAGGATCTGCTTCATCAAGACCTAAAATGTTTGCATTATCTAAATTAATTAACCGAACATTGGCTTTACCAAGTGTATTATCGTTTCCACCGTAACGTGCTTTCCAGTTAAATTGCTGTGCATATAATTCTAACACTAGTGGATCATCATCTTCATTAACATTCATGATGCTAGTCCATGTAAACAGACCATAGATAATTAAACCAGCTAAAACAATTACAGGAATGATAGTCCAAATAGCCTCTAATGTGTTGTTATCAGCAAAATACAAGGCTTTTTTACCTTTTTCACCACGATACTTATAAGCAAAATAGTGCAATAGAAATTGGGTAATTGTTTGCACAATAAAAATAATGATCATAGAAATAATCATTAAATTATCAATTTCAGGGCCATGTTCAGATGCTGAATTTGACATTAATGGTAAATCTCCCCATAATACAAAACAAACAATGGTAATTACATAAATAAAAATAAGAAACCCTATCATTAAATATGCATTAACCTTATTGTCGTTTTCGTTTGCAACTTGGTTGTCTGATACACCTACCTGTGCTAAATCAAATATTTTTACCATTTGCCAAATAGCAATAGCGATAAAAAGTACGATTATAATTGTTAAAAAAGCTGTCATTGTCTCTTCTCTACTTTAATTAATTTTTAATAATGAAAATGCTCACTTTCTTTAATAAATGGATTTCCTTTAGCTAATAGTGGTGCTTTGGTTAGTGCTGTAAATGCCACAAAGATAAACAGACCAGCAAATAGTAAAATAGCACTTATTTCAGGTATACCAATAAACCATCTGTCGCCAACTGTTGCAGGCATAATCATGTTGAAAATATCAATATAATGACCACATAATATAACGATACCTGCCATAACAATAAACCAAGGGATTCGCTTATAATCACTATTCATTAATAGTAATAATGGGAAAACAAAGTTCATAACTACCATACCTAAAAATGGTAATTGGTAATCCTGAAAACGTGTTACAAAATAGGTAACCTCTTCTGGAATGTTTGAATACCAAATCAACATGAATTGAGAAAACCATAAATACGTCCAGAAAATACTAATACCAAACATAAATTTAGCTAAATCATGTAAATGACTATTATTAACAAATGGTAATAAACCTTTAGACTTTAAGTAAATAGTTACTAAAGCTATAACCGTAATACCACTTACAAACATACTTGCAAACACATACCAACCAAATAATGTACTAAACCAGTGAGGATCTACACTCATAATCCAGTCCCAAGACATAATGGACTCTGTGTATATGTAAAACACTAAAAATGCAGCAGCTATACGAAATGATTTTTTAAAGTTACGGTTATCATTAACATCAGCATTATCTTGAGCAATTGAGAATTTACGTGCAAAATGTCTGTATAAACTCCAGCCAGCAATGAAAATTAATCCTCTAATAATAAACCAAGTCAAATTTAAATAACCTGCTTTTCCTTGGATTAATTTATCATGAGCTACAACATCAGGATCCATCCAAACAAATAGATTGTAATGTCCTATGGTTCCAGATGCTACAGCTATAGCCAATACTATTAATGCGCCTGGTAAGACGTAGGCTGTAATACCTTCCATAACTCTGAACAAAACTGGTGACCATCCTGCTTGTGCGGCAAACTGAATGGCATAGAATGCTAAAACACCTAATGCAATCATGAAAAAGAAAAATGCTGCAACATATAAAGCCGACCATGGTCTATTTGCTATTTGGTGTTGTACATGCTCCACATGCTTTGTATGATCATCTACATGATGTTCTGTATCTGCAAGAGCATCATGTGCATTAGCATCATGACTATTGTCTGCATGTTCTGTGTCACCAGCTACAACATGTGCTTTGGTTTCTGTTTCATGGCCTCCACCATGAGAAGCTTCAGCTGCTAGCATGGTTTCAACGTCTTCAAAAGATTTATGAGATGTCATAAAACCATAAACAACACCTATTGCTCCAATTATTATTAGGGCAATAGAAAATGTCTTTAATCTATTTGAGAATGTGTACATATCTATATATAATCTTTATCTATCTTATTTTTCTAAATTGGCTTTTAACTCTAAAACATAAGCTGTTACTTGCCAACGCTCTTCTTCATTTAGCTGATTAGCATAAGAGCCCATGGCATTTTTACCATAATATATAGTATGATAAATACTTCCTGCAGTAATTGCTCTACCAACATCTGCATAGCTTGGGATACCTAAAATTTTCTCACGCTTCACTAAATTCCCTTGTCCATCGCCTTTTGGTCCATGACAGATACCACAATAAATGTCATATAATTCTTTACCTCTAGCAGAATCTATTTGAGTAGAATCTAATTTATTAGTTAACGTGGTTTTAGCTAAATTGTAACCTTCTAGTGTATCGTCAATATCGAACGGAATATGACCTCTTGCTACAGATCCTTCTGCAGGTAATTGAGCTTCCACACCGTTTCTAAAAGCTTCTGTTTCAGAGTATGTTTCATAGCCAACAGACTCATACATGTTTGGCATGTATTGGTAGTTACGACTTGAATCTTTATTACAAGACACAACCGATACTAATACTAATGCTATAATGGTTATTTTTATTAAGGCCTTCATATTAATGTGCTTCTTCTTTTTCAACAATATTAATTTCAACTGCACCAGTTTCTTTAAGTAAATTTTCTAATTCAAGTTGATTATTATGAATAGCAATTTCCATTAAGAAATGATCATCAGTAGTTCTTGGGTCGGGATTCTCGGCTTTTTTAAATGGCCACATTCTACTGCGTAAGTAAAAGGTAATTACCATTAAGTGAGCGGCAAAAAACACCGTTAACTCAAACATAATTGGCACAAATGCTGGCATATTTTCAAGATAGCTAAAGCTAGGTTTACCACCAATGTCTTGCGGCCAATCTTCAATCATAATAAAATTCATCATTACGATGGCTACTGTTAAACCTATACAGCCGTATATAAATGATGTTATAGCTAAACGTGTCGGTGCTAATCCCATAGCCTTATCTAGTCCGTGAACAGGAAAGGGCGTGAAGATTTCTTCTATATGATGCTTTTCAGCTTTAACTCTTTTAACAGCTGACATTAATACATCGTCATCTGTATAAATAGCGTGAATTACTTTTGATGTTTCCATTATCTACGCTTCGTTTATTATTTGGTTAGCTTGTCCAGACCAATCATCACGTTCTGCTCTTCCAGGGAAAGAACCCGTAATTTCGTCTAACAAATCGTATTCTTTTTTCGTCATTCTACTAACTTGTAGGTAAGTGAAAATTCCAATACTATTCAATACGTCTTCCATTTTTGGTCCAATACCATTAATTTTCTGAAGATCGTCAGCTGTTTGTACTGCTGGATCAAACTTACCGATACTTTCTAATAAATTATTTGTCTTTTCAGAGTGGTCTACAGTAGGAGTTGTTATAGGTTGTGCTGGTTTAGCTGCTAATACACCAGATGTTCTAGCATCTGCTCCAGTTCCAGCTAAACTATCTCCACGCTCTCTAATGTTTTTGTAACGCTCACCTGAAGATTTTAATATTGTTTTTACTTCAGCTTGTGCTATTACTGGGAATGTTCTTGCATATAATAAGAATAACACAAAGAAGAAACCAATTGTTCCAATAAAGATTCCAATGTCTACAAATGTTGGTGAGAACATAGTCCAAGATGACGGTAAGTAATCACGGTGTAATGAAGTTACAATAATTACAAAACGCTCAAACCACATACCAATATTTACGACTATGGAAATAAAGAATGAAAACATAATACTGGTTCGTAATTTCTTAAACCACATGAATTGTGGTGAGAACACGTTACAACTCATCATTAAAAGATAAGCCCACCAATAAGGTCCTGTTGCTCTGTTTAAGAATGCATATTGTTCATATTCAACACCAGAATACCAAGCAATAAATAGCTCTGTAATATAAGCCACACCTACAATAGATCCTGTAAGCATGATAACGATGTTCATTAACTCAATATGCTGAACCGTAATATAATCTTCTAAACTACATACTTTACGCATGATGATTAACAAGGTGTTTACCATAGCAAAGCCAGAGAAAATTGCACCTGCAACAAAGTAAGGAGGGAAAATGGTTGTATGCCAACCTGGTATTACTGATGTGGCAAAGTCAAAAGATACAATGGTATGTACAGAAAGTACTAAAGGTGTTGCTAAACCAGCAAGTACCAAAGATACTTCCTCAAAACGTTGCCAATCCTTTGCTCGACCTGTCCAACCAAAACTCAATAAGGAATAAATTTTCTTTTGAAATGGCTTAACGGCACGATCACGTATCATGGCAAAATCTGGAAGTAATCCTGTCCACCAGAATACCAAGGATACGGATAAATACGTTGAAATAGCAAATACATCCCAAAGTAATGGCGAGTTAAAGTTTACCCATAGCGAACCAAATTGGTTTGGAATTGGTAATACCCAATATGCCAACCATGGACGACCCATGTGTATAATTGGAAATAAACCTGCTTGAACAACAGAGAAAATTGTCATTGCTTCTGCAGAACGGTTAATTGCCATTCTCCATTTTTGACGGAATAATAATAGTACTGCAGAAATTAATGTTCCTGCGTGACCAATACCAACCCACCAAACGAAGTTAGTAATATCCCAAGCCCAACCTACGGTTTTATTTAAACCCCAAGTTCCAATACCTGTAGATACTGTATAAATAATACACCCTACTCCCCAAAGGAAAGCGATAAGTGCGATAGAAAATACAATCCACCAAGATTTGTTTGCCTTACCTTCTACAGGTCTTGCCACATCAACAGATACATCGTGATATGATTTTTCGCCTGTAACTAAAGGTCTTCTAATAGGTGCTTCGTAATGAGACGCCATAATCCTTTTATAATTATTTTCTTAATTCGTTTTATTATGCTTCGGTTGTATTTCTCACTTTAGTATGATACATCACGTTTGGTTTTGTTCCTACGTGCTCTAACAAGTGATACATACGATTATCTTCTTTAAGTTTTGCAACTTGACTGTCTTTATCGTTAACGTCTCCGAAAACCATAGCGCCACTTCCACATGCTGCGGAACATGCTGTTTGGAATTCACCGTCTTTAATAACGCGACCATCACGTTTTGCATCTAAAATGGTTTTCTGTGTTTTTTGAATACACATAGAACATTTTTCCATGACACCACGTGAGCGTACAGTAACATCTGGATTTAATACCATGCGACCAAGATCATCATTCATATGATAGTCAAATTCATCATTTTTGTTGTATAAAAACCAGTTAAAACGACGAACTTTATAAGGACAGTTATTAGCACAGTAACGTGTTCCAACACAACGGTTATAAGCCATATGGTTCTGACCTTGACGACCATGCGATGTTGCGGCAACTGGACAAACAGTCTCACAAGGTGCGTGATTACAATGCTGACACATAACTGGTTGGAAAGCTACTTGCGGATTGGCCGCTGCAGTTTCCATTTCATCAAATGCATCAATAATTGCTAATCCTTTTGTTTCTTCTTTTTTAGAATTATCACCAGCAAATGTGTCTTCAGATGAATAATACCTATCAATACGTAACCAATGCATATCACGGCTACGGCGAATTTCTTCTTTACCAACTACAGGAACATTATTTTCTGCATGACAAGCAATCACACAAGCACCACAGCCTGTACAAGCATTCAAGTCGATTGATAAATTGAAATGATGACCAATTGATCGATCAAATTCATCCCATAAATCCACTTCTGGTGATGTAACTGGAGTTTCTTGATGATTTAAGGATACCACAGGTATGGCATTCCAGTGTTTTTTATCTTTAGTGTTAAAGATTTCTAATGTTGTTTCTTTAATAATATCGCCACGACCCATTAAAGTATTATGCAGTTGTACACAAGCAAACTCATGTTCACCACCAACGACAGTCAGAGATACATTTCCAGGTGTTGGATTAAAATCCATATATAACGGATAGGCATTAACACCAGTTTGCATTTCTTCTTTTAAACCAGCTCTACGACCATAACCAAATGCTAATCCAATAGATCCTTTTGCTTGGCCTGGTTGTATGATAACTGGAGCCGTTACGGTAACACCGTTTACAGCTAATTCTACCACACTTCCGTTTAGACCACCATCAGCAACATGCCAATTTTTAATACCTAACTCTTTAGCATCTGCTTGAGAAACGGTTACATAATTATCCCATGTTGTTCTTGTAATTGGATCTGGCATTTCTTGCAACCATGGGTTATTAGCTTGCTGACCGTCACCCATTGCTGTTTTTGAATATAAGGCTAACTCTAAACCATTAGATGTAGCTGTTGCTCCTAGTTTTCTTGCTGCATCGCCAGCTGATATTGCCACAGGTGCTGCAGCAACACTATTAGAAGTAGTTGTCGTTGTTGTTGCACTATCTTCCTTATCTTTTAAGCCAACTCCTTCTGCAACATCTTCAATGATACCACCTACCCAAGTTTTTTTATCTTCTTCGGAAGTGGTTGAAGTTGTCGTTGTTTGCATTGCATCTGCAGCAGCAGAACCAGAAACATACATACCATCATGTAAAGCTTGGCTAAATGACGTATTACCTAAAATACTAGCAGTCCAAGTTTGCTTTAAATAATCATGATAAGATAAATTATTATCCGTTAACTTTAATAAGGTCTCTTGAAACTGACGCGTATCAAATAAAGGACGGATGGTAGGCTGCGTTAATGCAAAATGACCTTTTTTCAATTCAACATCACCCCAAGATTCTAAATAGTGAGGTACAGCTGCTTGATATTCGGTTTCCAATGCTGTTTCATCTGCTTTCATTGTAAAAGCAACAGATAAATCTGTTTGTTTTAACCCTTCAGAGAAATCTCCAGCATTTGGTAAAGTATATAGTGGATTAACACCACTCATAAGGATAGCTCCTACTTTACCTGCTTTCATATCAGCAACTAAAGTCATAACTTCCTTATCATTTCCTTGTCTTATTTTTATAGGTGTTTCTGGGTCGAATGCTTGACTATTTAAATGCGAATTAATTGCCAAAACAACTGTTTGAGCATTCACATCTTGAATACCGGTTACTACCACACCTTTACTACCTGCCTTTTTTAATTGAGAGGCTGCTTTCTGCACAGCTTCTTCAATATGTTGTGGCAATTCACCTGAAACGGAACCACCAACCACAGCACTATATAATTTAGCTAGAGCTACTTTTTGTTGACTAGGTGTTAAAGAAACACGTTTATCTGCATTAGCTCCAGTTAAAGACATATTTGATTCAAACTGAATGTGGCGTGACATTTTGCCATTGGTTGGGATTTTATTTTTGGCATAACCAGAATCAAATCCGCCACCTTGCCAATCCCCTAGAAAATCTGCTCCAAAAGAAACGATTGTCATCGCTTTTGCAAAATCATAATTTGCTAAACCACGTTCGCCATAATTTGCCTCGTAAGCATCTAGAGCCGCTGATTCAGAAATCGCGTCGTATTGTACATGACGAACATTCCCGAATTTAGCTTTAAACTCACTAACTAATTTAGAGGTTGATGGGCTTGCATATGTTTGCGTTAATAAAACAATAGCTTTTCCTGAACTACTAACACTAGCTAACTTTTGGCCAACTTCGGCATCAAATTCACTCCATGAAATAGGTTCTCCTGCCTTCATAGGACCTTGAATTCGCATGCTGTCGTACAACCCTAAAACAGAAGCATTCACTCTAGCATTTGCATGACCATTGGTAGCTGCTAATGTGTTGTTTTCAATTTTAATTGGGCGACCTTCACGAGTTTTTACTAAAACAGACGCATAGTCATAACCATCTGCAATAGTAGTTGCATAGTAATTTGCTACACCAGGAGTAATTTCCTCGGGTTGCACTACATAAGGTATTGACTTAACAACTGGTCCTTCGCAAGCAGCTAATGATGCAGCAGCTGTACTAAAACCAACATATTTTAAGAAATCACGACGTGTTGTTTTCGAACTTTCTAACGATTCTTTATTTCCTAAAAACTCGTCAGTAGGAATTTCTTCAACAAATTCGTTTTGTTTTAGCGTCTCAACAATTGAGCTATTCTCGTTTAGCTCTTCAACACTTTTCCAGTATTTCTTGTTTGATGACATATTATATAATTGAATTACTTCTTAATTAATTAATTTAAAGTTTTAAATCCTTTTCAAGAGATTTAATTTATGCTTTTATGGTAATGTGTGCGACTCCCATTTTCATGGCAACTCTTAAACGTTTGGTTTAATAGTGACACTTACCACATTCCAGACCACCCATTTGAGCAGCTGTTAACTTGTCTACGCCATACTTTTTAGATAATTCTTCATGAATTTTCGTATAGTAAGCGTTATCTTCTACCTTAACATTTGTTTCTCTATGACAGTTAATACACCAGCCCATAGTTAACGATGCGTGCTGATACATTATCTCCATTTCCTCTACTGGACCATGACATGTTTGACATTCAATACCAGCAACTGAAACATGTTGCGAGTGGTTAAAGTATGCAAAGTCTGGTAAGTTATGTATGCGAACCCATTTAACCGGTTGAGTTTCACCTGTATATTTTTGTTCTGCATCATCCCAACCTACAGCCGCATATAATTTCTTAATTTCACCATCGTAAAATTCTTTGCTATATTCTTCTGTAGCTGTTTCTGGAGATACTTCATAAATAGATTTATGACAATTCATACAAACATTTAACGACGGTATTCCCGAGTGCTTACTGACACGTGCTGATGAGTGACAGTATTTACAATCAATACCATTATCACCTGCATGAATTTTGTGCGAATAATGTATTGGTTGTACTGGCTGATATCCTTGATCAACTCCTACTTGCATAAAGTAGCCGTAAACAAAGTACCCACTAGCCAATAATAGGATGATTACGGATACCAATACTAAAAATTGATTTTGAATAAATGCTTTCCAAATTGGCGTTCCTTTAGTTTCAGAAACATCTACACCTTTTGCTTCTGCAAAACGATTTAATGTTTGTCTTACTAAAACAAGCGCCATTGCCAATAATGCAAAAAGAACTGTTAAAGCACCCAAAATAATTTTGTTAGACATACTAGATCCATCCGAACCGCCTCCATCAGCAACTACAGCCTGCACACCAACTGGTGCTGCTGGAGCCTCTTCAGCAGTATAAGCTAAAATGTCATTAATATCTTGATCTGATAACTGTGGAAACGCTGTCATAGCAGCACCGCCATATTCGTTAAATATTTTATTAGCATACGCATCGCCCGCTTTAATCATAGACGAACTGTTACGAATCCAAGAATGCAACCATTCTCTATCCAAACCTTCATCGTCAGACAAACGTTGCTCTACATTACGTAGCGCTGGACCTGTCATCTTCTTGTCTAGCTTATGACAAGCAGCACAGTTGGCATTAAATAAAGATTTACCGTTTGCTGGATCACCTTCTTGAGCCGAAAGTGACGTTGAAAATGCTAATAAAATAACTAAACTTAAACGTAAAATGTTCTTGCCTAATTTTCGGTGATTCACCTGTTTCATATTATTGGTTGAATTAACTTCTAAACTTTGGTATGATTTTTTCAATTAACAAAAGAAAAAAAATACAATAATAAAATCTCTCGCAAAAGTAACATTTAAAGTCGATTTTAGAAATGTTACAGAACTGTTAATTGCTAATTTAGAGAAATTCTAAATAATAAAACCAACTACTTTTAAGTTATAATCTTTTACATTTGTGACAAATACTATTGAAAATGAATTTATTGAGCAGATATACCAAGACCATATTAATATTAAGCCTACTCTTTAGTGCTAATGAATTTTATGCACAACAAGGCTCCATCACCATCAATCAAGCACCTGAATTGGAAACTTTATTGGCATTAAAGAAGGAAATGAACGGTTCAGACAGTGATTCTAATCGTTATAAAATTCAAATCTTCTCGGGTGACCGAACAGGTGCCGAAAAGGCAAAATCAAATTTTGAAGCAAAATTTGAAAAAATACCATCACTTCTTGTATATGAAACCCCCAATTATAAGGTTTGGGCTGGAAATTTTAGATCCCGTTTAGAAGCTGACAGAGCATTAGAGAAAATAAAGAAAGAATTTAATGATGCCTTTCGGTTTAAACCTAAAAAGAAAGACAAAAAATAGGTTATCTATTAAAGAAAAACATCCTAGCATCGGAATGAATTAAAGTTAACACGTGTTATTGTGTTGTTGTCTTGAAAGTTAAAAAAATTATCTTACCAATCACACCTCAAAACTTATTAGAATGGCTATTACAAAGCATTATTCAACCAAACTGCTAGTTATTGGCCTTGTATTAATTAATACTAGTATATGTGCGCAACAAGGCATCATTACAATAGAAAAGCCAACCAAACTAGATAGTTTAATGGTGATTAAGAGGGAAATGAATCTTGCAAACAATAACTCTGACCGTTATAAAATTCAAATATACTCTGGAGACCGATCTGGTGCTACCACAGCATTAAAACGCTTTAAAGAACTATTTACAAATTGGAATGCTGTAGATGTTTACGAACCACCCAATTATAAAGTGTGGGTTGGTAATTTTAGAAGTCGCTTGGAAGTGGATAGAGCACTTTTAAACATACAAAGAGAGTTTCAGGATGCCTTTCGGTTTAAACCAAAGAAAAAAGATATTATTAAATAAAAAAGAGTGCCAAAAGGCACTCTTTTTTATGATAAATAGATTTAAAATTATTTTAATTTCTTTTTAACTTCTACTTCATGGTAGGCTTCAATGATATCACCTTCTTTAATATCATTGTAGTTTTTAATTTGCATACCACAATCATATCCTTTACTCACTTCTTTAACATCGTCTTTAAAACGTTTTAATGAAGATAATTCACCTGTGTAAACCACAACACCATCACGTATTAAACGAACACCAGAATTTCTGAATATTTTACCAGTTAACACCATACATCCAGCAATACTTCCAATTTTAGACACCTTAAAGATTTCTCTTATTTCAGCTGTACCAGTAATTTCCTCTTTAAGTTCTGGAGATAACATACCTTCCATAGCATCTTTAAGATCATTAATAGCATCATAAATAATAGAGTACATACGGATATCAATCTCTTCCTTATCTGCAATGTTTCTAGCATTACCCATAGGGCGTACATTAAACCCTATTATAACCGCATCAGATGCCGAAGCTAACAGCACATCACTTTCCGTAATTGGCCCAACACCTTTATGTATAATATTAACCTGAATTTCTTCAGTTGATAATTTCTGGAATGAATCTGTTAAAGCCTCTACAGAACCATCCACATCACCTTTAAGAATGATGTTTAATTCTTGGAAATCTCCTAAAGCAATTCGACGACCAATTTCGTCTAATGTAATATGACGCTGCGTACGAACGGATTGCTCACGTTGTAATTGTGTACGTTTGGTAGCTATTTGTTTTGCTTCACGTTCGTCTTCAAAGACATTAAACTTATCACCTGCTTGAGGTGCTCCATCTAAACCTAAAATTGATACTGGTGTTGATGGACCTGCTTCTTTAACTTCGTTACCACGTTCGTCTTGCATGGCTTTAACTTTACCACTATTTTTTCCAGCTAAAACATAGTCACCTATCTTTAAAGTTCCTGCTTGTACTAAAATAGTTGACACGTAACCACGACCTTTATCAAGAAAGGCTTCAACAACGGTTCCCGTTGCACGCTTATTAGGATTTGCTTTTAACTCTAATAATTCTGCTTCAAGCAATACTTTTTCTAATAACTCTTTAACACCAACTCCTGTTTTAGCAGAAATATCATGAGATTGAATTTTTCCACCCCAATCCTCTACTAACAAGTTCATTTGGGCTAAACCTTCTTTCACTTTATCAGGGTTTGCTCCTGGTTTATCAATTTTATTGATAGCAAAAACAATTGGCACGCCTGCAGCTTGTGCATGAGATATAGCTTCTTTGGTTTGTGGCATGATAGCATCATCGGCAGCAATCACAATAATAGCAATGTCTGTAACTTGAGCACCACGAGCACGCATAGCTGTAAAGGCTTCGTGACCTGGAGTATCTAAAAATGCAATTTTCTGGCCACCTTCTAACTGAACACCATAAGCACCAATATGTTGCGTAATTCCTCCTGATTCACCAGCAATTACATTTTCCTGACGAATGTGATCCAATAAAGATGTTTTACCATGATCTACGTGACCCATAACTGTAACTATTGGTGCACGCTCCTCAAGATCTTCAGGTTTATCTGCTACTTCTTCAAAAGATTCTTCAATACCAGCAGTAATAAACTCTACTTCATAGCCAAACTCATCTGCTACAATTGATAACGTTTCAGCGTCTAGACGTTGGTTCATAGTAACCATCATACCCAAAGACATACATGCCGAGATAATTTGTGTTACAGAAACATCCATCATCGTAGCTACTTCGCTTGCTGTAACAAATTCTGTTACTTTTAAAATTTTACTATCAGCTTGTTCCGCTTGTAAATCTTTTTCAGACTGTTCACGGTGTTGATCTCGCTTATCACGACGATATTTAGCACCTTTACCCTTACTTGATTTACCTTGTAGTTTTTCAAGTGTTTCTCGAACTTGCTTTTGAACTTCTTCTTCGCTAGGCTCTTCCTTAACTATATTACGACGTCCTTTTCCAGCTGACGATTTACCTTTAAATCGGTCGTTACCTCCCGTTCTTTGAGTTCCTGAACCCGAAGAACCTGGTGCTCCTGCTTTACTTATACGACGACGTTTCTTTTTAGGATCAGACGTTTTATTTTCTGTCTTTTTCTTTGGCTTTTTAAATTGTGATAAATCTATTTTTTCACCAGCTATTTTAGGCCCAGAAAGTTTTTGATATTGAGTTTTTAAACGCTCATCTACAGGCGCATCTGTTTCTGTAGAATCATCAGACTTGGTAGTTTCCGTTTTTGATGTTTCTGCTTTAGGACTGTCCTTTTTAGATGTTTCAGTTTTTTCTGATTCCGTTTTTTGCGTGTCTGCTTTTGGTTTATCAGCTGCTTTAGAAGATGGCGTGTCTTCCTTTTTAGCTTTATCCTCTGGCTTCTTCGCTTCTACATCTTTAGGTTTATCTTCAGATTTAGGCGTCTCTTTGGTTTCAACTTTTGGCGTATCTGCTGGTGTTTCCTCTTTTGGTTTTACCGCTTTTTTCTTATCGGCATCCAAATCAATTTTACCCACTTGTTTCGGCCCAGAGAGTGTAGATTTAGCTTTAACAACTTCAGCTTCTTTCGCTTTAGCTAGCGCCTCGCGCTCAGCTTTTTCTCTCTCTTTAATTTCAATTTCTTGCTCGCGCTGAATCCTTAATGCCTCTTTTTCCTTCTGTTTCGCTTCACTAACCTCTTGAGATGCCATTTTTTTATTAGCATCTGTTTGAAATTCATTGGAAAGCACATCAAAAGTTTCTTGAGAAATTTTTGTTGTTGGACGTTTCTCTATTTCAATGCCTTTTGAATCTAAAAATTCTACAGCACGATCTAAAGAAATGTTTAGCTCACGTAATACTTTATTTAATCTAATTGTTTCAGCCATAAATCGCCTTTAATATAACCTAATATATGTTAATCTTCGAATTCTTCTTTAAGAATTCTAATTACTTCATTAATTGTTTCTTCTTCTAAATCGGTTCGTTTCACTAAATCTTGAACATCTTGTTCTAGAATGCTTTTAGCGGTATCTAAACCAACTTTACTAAATTCTTTTATAATCCAAGGTTCAATTTCATCTCGGAATTCAGATAACTCAACATCTTCCTCGGCACCTTCTCTAAAAACGTCAATTTCATAACCTGTTAATTGACCTGCCAAACGGATGTTATGTCCGCCACGACCAATAGCTTTACTAACCTCTTCAGGCTTTAAGATAGCTTCGGCTCGTTTATTTTCTTCATCAATTTTAATAGATGTTACACGTGCTGGACTTAATGCTCTGGTAATATAGAGCGGTAAATTACTAGTATAGTTTATAACATCTATGTTTTCATTACCTAATTCGCGAACAATACCATGGATTCTTGAACCTTTCATACCGACACAAGCACCTACTGGATCTATTCTATCGTCATAAGAATCTACTGCAACTTTAGCTTTTTCACCTGGAATACGCACCACGTTTTTAATGGTAATTAAGCCATCAAATACTTCTGGTATTTCCTGCTCAAACAGTTTTTCTAAAAATACAGGCGCAGTTCTAGACATTATAATAGCTGGCTTATTTCCTTTTAGCTCAACACTTTCAATAATACCACGAACATTATCTCCTTTTCTAAAGAAATCTGAAGGTATCTGCTTCTCTTTAGGAAGAATTATTTCGTTGCCATCATCATCCAATAAAATTACGGCTCTATGACGAATATGATGTACTTCTGCCGTATATATTTCACCTACTAAATCTTTAAATTGCTTATAGATGTTGGTGTTATCATGTTCATGAATTTTTGAAATTAAGTTTTGTCTTAATGCTAAAATAGAACGTCGTCCTAAATCGATTAATTTCACTTCTTCTGATACGTCTTCACCAACTTCAAAATCTGGCTCAATTTTACGAGCTTCTGATAATGAAATTTCTTGATTTGGCTCTTCTACCTCACCATCTGCAACCACTACACGATTTCTCCAAATTTCTAAATCGCCTTTATCTGGATTTATAATAATATCAAAATTATCATCATCTCCAAATTTCTTTTTAAGGGCATTTCTAAAAACATCTTCTAAAATTGCCATTAACGTCACACGATCGATTAATTTATCGTCTTTAAACTCTGAAAACGAGTCAATTAACGCAAGATTCTCCATATCTCTCTTTGAATTAAAATTTTATCATAACTTTTGCTTCTACAATATCTTGATAGGCTATTTCAGCCTTTTTTAGTACTGTTACTTTTCCTTTACCTACAGGTTTTAGCTCTCTTGCCTTCCACTCTAAAGTAATATGTGTATCGGTTGCTTTTGTCAGCTTACCAACTACGGTTTCTTCTTTTGTTCGTAGTTCTAAATCTCTACCAATATTTTTTTTGTATTGCCTAACATGAGACAATGGAGCTGTTGCACCTCCTGAGGCTACTTCCAACGAAAAATCGTGCTCATCTCGATCAATATTATGCTCAATAGCGCGACTTACAAACACACAATCATCAACCGTAACACCATGATCGCCATCTATAATAACCGAAATAGCATTATCTGCTCCCATAGTAAAATCGATAAGAAATAAATCTTCTCGCTCTTCAAGGGCATTATTTAATAAAGTCTCTACAGTTTTTTTTAACATAATCGATACAAAAAATTGGTATAAAAAGAGGGGACTTTAGGTCCCCTCATTTATTCTTTTTCTTACAACGCTGCAAATATACAATAATTTAATTGAATTCCATAATGAATGAAATATCAATTTTTATTCTTAAATTTAGTGATTGAAAACAATTTGATAAAAAAAACCATCCAATGAAAAAAATTCTTGTCCCAACCGACTTTTCAAAAGAAGCAGAACAAGCCTTAAAAGTGGCAGCACAATTAGCAAAAAAACACGATAGCGAAATTTTCTTACTGCACATGTTGGAACTTCCATTAGACCAAGTAGACGCTTTAAGCCAATATAGTGAGTTGCCAGAGGCTATGTTTTTTATGAAGTTAGCACATCAAAAATTTGAAAAAACAATGGCTCAAGACTATCTACAAGACATAATAGTTCATGAAACAGTTGATTTCAACCAAACATTTACAGGCATTACAAACACCTGTAAAGAACATGATATTGATTTAATTGTTATGGGATCTCATGGCGCCAATGGCTTCAAGGAAATGTTTATTGGATCCAACACCGAAAAAGTTGTAAGAACAGCAGAAGTACCTGTATTAGTCATAAAAAATGAACATGAAAATTTTGAAATAAATGACTTTGTGTTTGCTTCAGATTTTAAAAATGACAATAAAGGCACCTACATACAAGCTGTTAAATTAGCACTTGCTTTAGATGCCAAAATTCATTTACTGTTTGTTAATACGGCGAATAATTTTGTAACTACAGACACTGCTAAAGGAAGAATACTAGATTTTATTGCTGGTAACGACTTTAAAAACTATACCATTTCCATATATAATGACGATAGCGTTGAAAAAGGAATTTTAAATTTCTCGCACGTTGTAGGAGCCGATTTAATTGGTATTAGTACACACGGTAGACAAGGAATTGCACATTTCTTCAATGGTAGTATCAGTGAAGATTTGGTAAATCATGCCAAACGACCTGTGGTTACTTTTAAAATATAATAACTAGACTATTTTATAAACATAAAAGCCTCCAAATAACTTGGAGGCTTTTATGTTTAAATCACCATTGTACAGTCTGCAAAGCGACTGATTAGTTTCTTTAGACAATAAAGAAGCACTTAATCATTCCCAACTAAAATGAAAAAATCCTAACCATAAAAATGATTAGGATTCTCTTTAACTAGTTGGCCCACTAGGTCTCGAACCTAGACTCTTTGGTACCAAAAACCAACGTGTTACCAGTTACACCATAGGCCAATCTCGTATTGAGGATGCAAATTTAAAACAATTATTTATTTGCGCAAGCATTTTTTAAAGAAAATAATATCTAAATACTTAACGTTTCCTTAAAAGTATGATGGATTTGATATTTATTGTTAAATTCGCCTATCTAAAAATTGCAATTACATGACACATATTAGCTTTAAAAAGTGGAATACTATTTTAGGATGGTTCGCTTTTTTAGTCGCATTTATTACGTTCGGACTAACAGTGGAACCAACTGTAAGTTTTTGGGATGCAGGTGAATATATTTTAACATCAGCCAAATTACAAGTTGGTCATCCTCCAGGAGCTCCACTATTTCAAATGTTTGGCGCTTTTTTTTCCATGTTTGCTTTGGAGCCATCGCAAGTTGGATTTATGTTAAATATGATGAGTGCCGTAGCCAGTGCTTTTACAATATTATTTATGTTTTTTACCATTTCACTTTTATTAAGAAAGTTAATTGGTGAACCTGAAACACTTAATAGCAGCCAAAAAATTGCAATTTTAGGAAGTGCTTTAGTAGGAAGTTTAGCATTTACATTTACCGATTCGTTTTGGTTTAATGCGGTTGAAACAGAGGTGTATGCCATGGCAACATTAATCATGTCTGTTTTATTCTGGCTCGCGTTACGCTGGGAACGAGATATGGACAATCCGCGTGGTAATCGTTGGCTAATTCTTATTGCGTTTATTATTGGACTATCTTTTGGCGTGCATTTTATGGGATTATTAACCATTCCTGCCATTGGGTTAATTTATTATTTTAAAAATTATAAAACAGTTACTTTAAAAAACTTCATCATAGCTAACGTGGTTTCGGTAGCTATACTACTTTTTATATTTAAACTTTTAGCACCTAATATTCTGCGTATTTTTAGTGCTACAGAAATTTTCTTCGTCAATTCATTTGGATTGCCTTTTAATTCGGGTACTATTTTCGCTGGTATTGTTTTAGTGGCTTTAATTTATTTCGGTTTAAAATACACACGCAATAAAAACTACAAACACCTCAACACAGGTATTCTGTGTGTAACATTTGTTATTATTGGTTTTTCGTCTTGGCTTATGTTACCTATTCGTGCCAATGCTAATGTGGTAATAAATGAAAACGACCCAAGTGATGCTCGTGAGCTTTTAGCCTATTATAATTTAGAGCAATACCCAGAAACACACTTGTTTTATGGACCACAATTTACCGATCAATATTCTGGTTTAGATGAAAATGAACCGTATATAGATGATAAACCAAACTACGAAAAGGATCTAGAAACAGGAAAGTACGTTATTATAAACGACTGGGAGAAAGCACGTCAGAATTATAATTCCGATCATGCTTCTATTCTACCACGTATGTGGAGTGGCGAAAATGCCGAGAACTATATGATTTTTACTGGGTATTTAGATTTCAAACTGAAACCGGAATACCAAATGGAAAATGAACTCCGAGCCGCCGTTAACAACTTTAAAAATGAAGTTGCCAATGGTATGGTGGACTATGAGGATTATCATAAATTTCTAAAACAAAACGGTCAAATAATTGATGTTGAAAAACCATCATTAGGGAGCAATATTGCCTATATGTTAGAATTTCAATTAGGCTATATGTATTGGCGTTATTTTATGTGGAATTTTGTTGGTAGACAGAATGATGTGCAAGGAAAATTAGATGATTTTAATGGCAACTGGTTAAGTGGTATTGGTTTTATTGATGAATGGCATTTAGGCTTACCACAAACCGATTTACCGAGTGATGTTAAAGAAAATAAAGCCCGAAACACCTATTTCTTTTTACCACTCATTTTAGGCTTAATAGGTTTATTCTTCCTTTATAGTAAAGACAAAAAACTATTCTGGGTAATGTTGGTTTTCTTTCTATTTACAGGATTGGCCATTCAAGTTTATACCAATGTAAGACCATTTGAACCACGAGAACGAGATTACTCGTTAGTTGGTTCCTTTTATGTATTTGCGCTGTGGATAGGTTTTGGTGTTTATGCTATAGTGGATATGCTTAAAACAAAAATCAAATCGAAAGCTCTAGCGCCAGCCGTAACCATTTTATGTCTCATTTTAGTACCTGGTATTTTAGTAGCTAATAATTGGGATGATCATGACCGTTCTGATAAATATACAGCGCGTGCTATGGCTAAAATGTATTTGGATTCCTGTGCTGAAAACGGGATACTATTCTCCATTGGAGACAATGACACCTTTGCTTTATGGTATGCACAAGAAATTGAAGGGTATAGAACGGATGTTCGCGTGGTTAACACTAGTTTATTCCAAACCGATTGGTATATAGACCAGATGAAACGTAAAGCGTATGAAAGTGATCCTATTCCTTCAACTTTAACACACGAACAATACCGTTCGGGTACGCGTGACTATATCATGAAAAAAATAGATTATATAGATGAAAAAGGAAGACGACAGCCCATTTTAAGTAAAGATACTTTACTCATTAAGGACTTCATGGATTTTGTAACAAGTGATAATCCAAAGACAAAATTTAAATACATCTTACAGATGCAAGGTGAAGATCCAAGCTATTATCCTACTCAATTACAAAACTCAAACTATTTTCCTGTCGAAAATATTCGAGTACCAGTTAACAAAGAAAATGCCCTAAAATATGGTATTGTTAAAGAGAAAGATGCCGATAAAATTGAAGACTATTTGGATATCAGAATTACCGATGGTGCCATTTATAAAAACCGTCTATTAATGTTGGATATCGTTGCTACAAACAACTGGAAACGTCCTATTTATTTTACAGGTGGTGCTTTTGGTAACGACGATTATATTTGGATGAAAGACTATTTGCAGTTAGATGGTATGGCTTATAAACTAGTCCCTATAAAAACACCAGTAAACAGAGCCAATCCTTTTGATATGGGACGTGTGGACAGTGAGTTAATGTACAATAAGGTTAAAAACTGGGATTGGGGAAATAGTGGAAGTCCAGATATCTATCATGATACAGAAACACGTAAAAACGCTATTACATATCGCGGTAATTTGGCACGATTAGTTGAACAATTAATCAACGAGGAGCAACCAGAAAAAGCAGAAGAAATAGCTGATGTTGCCATGGACAATATGCCTGTAGATTATTTCGGATACTACACCTTATTAGAACCCTACATTAGCGCCTATTACGAAATTGGTTCTCAAGAAAAAGCTCGAAAACTCTTTATGGATGTTGCTGAAAAATACCAAGAAAATTTAACGTATTACAGTAAACTTGATGAAGAACAACAACGCTTTGTATTCGAACAAATATATACAGATATAGAACGCTATAAGAGCATAGTTGATGTTGTTATTACTTACGACAAAGAATTTGCTAAAACCGAAACCAAGACATTCTCAAATTTCTTGAATCTGTTTAGTCATTTTTATGGAGGTGATGACATTCCAGAAGTTGAATCCGAAATTGAACAAACTCCCGAACCAGTTGATGTAGATATACTTCAAACAGATACCTTGAGTATTGTTCCTGAAGAATAACTATCATGGGTATTATTCCTGTTAAAACACCTACTATCGTAAAAAAAATACTCCCAGACTTTGTTTGGGAGTTTTCTACTTCTGAAAAAGTGTTATATCTCACATTTGATGATGGTCCCACCCCAAAAGTAACCCAATGGACTCTTAACACGTTAAAACAATTTGATGCTAAAGCTACATTTTTTTGTATTGGTAATAACATCCAGAAACATCCCGATATCTTTCAAAATATTCTAAATGAAGGCCACCGTATTGGGAATCATTCCAACACACATTTAAAAGGTTGGAACACCTCTGTAGACAAGTATGTTTTAGATGTTAATGAAGCTCAAAAATTTATCACTTCAGAGTTGAAAAAATCAGACACCAGATCTCAAGCTTTAAATGAGTCACCATTATTTAGGCCGCCATATGGCCGAATAAAACCAAATCAAGGAAAAGCATTAAAAGCTCTAGGGTATACCGTTGTTACTTGGAGTATTTTATCTTTTGATTGGGAAAAAGAAACATCTCCAGAAACCTGTTATAATAATGTTATTAGTAAATCGAAACCCGGAAGTGTTATTGTGTTTCATGATAGCGTGAAAGCTTCTAAAAACCTCATGCAGGCATTACCTAAAGTACTGACATACTTTTCTAAAAAAGGGTATGCATTTAAAACCTTACCTATTTAAACGTATTCTTTAATAATACCAATAAGTGTATTTGCGTCCTGCTCACCACTATGACGCCATTTCATTTCGCCATTTTTGTAGATAATTAATGTTGGTAAGCCTTTAACACGTAGTGCTTCTGCTAATTCTTTGTTCTTATCTACATCTATTTTAATAACTTTAGCTTTATCGCCAAGTGCTGCTGCTACATCTCGTAGTACAGCGTGCATAGCTGTAGATTGATCGTTCCATTCCGTAAAAAAGTCTAATAAGACTGGAATATTAACATCTATAAGTTCCCCAAATTTTGACATACAGTTATATATTAGGTCAAATGTGTTATTACAAACCTACGTAATTTTTTTATATTTTGACTAACAGTTGGTTAAGTCACGTGTATTCGTGTTACAATTTAAACGTTTTGCGTTCCTTTTTTTAGTTCTATAACAGTTACTTCAGGCCAAATCCCTACACGTCCAGGAAACGCATGATAACCAAAACCACGATTTACATTTATATACCGCCCAAACTCTTGATACAAACCAGCCCATTGTTTGTAGATATATTGAGAAGGACTCCACCTAAACCAACCTGGAATTTCTATACCCATTTGCAACCCATGAGTATGGCCGCTTAATGTTAAATGATAGTTGAAGTCGTCTGCTTTTACCTTATATTCCCAATGAGAGGGATCATGCGTCATTAAAATTTTAAACTCATCTTTCCCAACTTCCGATGATGCCTTTGCCAAATTACCAGCTTGATTAAACCCTTTTCCCCAATTTTCAACACCTATTAGCGCTAACCGTTGACCATCTTTTTCTATATAGCGATGTTCATCCAGCAACAAATCGAATCCTATTTTAGGATGAAGATCCTTTACTGCTTGAAAGTTTTTTACCTTATCTTCAGGTGTATCCCATTCTACATAATCGCCATAATCATGATTACCCAATACTGAAAACTTACCAAAAGGAGCATCTAAAGTTTTAAAAACATCAATCCAATCATCCATTTCAGTAGCCATATTGTTAACCAAATCACCTGTAAAAAGCATCAAGTCAGATTCTTGTTGATTGATTAAATCCACACCATATTGAATCTTTTCTTTGTTGGTAAAACTCCCAGAGTGAATATCTGAAATTTGGGTGATTTTAAAACCGTCAAAAGCATCAGGCAAATCGTTAAATGTTAATTGATATTTTAAAACTTTATAATTGTAACGTCCTTGAACAATACCGTAAATAAAAGACGCAAACGGAATAGCGGCCAATCCTAATGCTATTTTAGCAATAAAAATTCGGCGACTTTCAAAGACTGCCGTTTCACCCGGAGTTACCCAGGAGTACCCTTTTCTAAAAACACGAAAAACATCTTCGCCAAACATAATAATGACCAATAAAAGTTTCGGAATTAAAAAAGTTAACATAAAACCTGCTGCTAATTGAAACGAATTTGTTTGACCAGCACTACGTGGTGTAATATAAATTACATATAAAAAATAGGCATAAATGGCAATAGCAGCAACAATCCAAACCAACCGAATTATTTTATTTTTTGTTATTGTTTTTAACGCTTGAAACGCATAAAACTCCAGAAAACAAATAACAATTGAAAAAATAATAAAAGTAATTATCCAACGAGACATAAGCATTCTTTTTTTCGGAGCGTGAGCAAAGATACTGCTAAAAATTAAAGCAGAATGAACGAGGTGTTATATTCAAAAATCATTTAAACTTATAATTTGCAAATCCACTAATTCCGTAGCTTTTGTTTTAAAAACTACCTGCTTACGCTCATGCGGTAGTAAATTGAAATAATTGTCGGAAAAATGTCCTGTTTCATTACAAAATAAAAAGACATCTTTTTGAAACGTTTTGGATGATAAGGTTATTATAAAACCTTCATCAGTTTTTACAACGTCCTTTTGAATAGCTTTTAATGGTAATTCCAATTTTTTGGGTTTCACTAAATAAAAAATAGATTCAGCTTCTTGAAACTTGGAAACAATGAAAACTTGATTTTTATTGAATAAAACTCCAGATAAATTGATGCGTTGTTTAATGGCACTTGAATCTGATTTAACAATTATTTCTTGCGAATTTTCCCAAACTATATCACCTAAAAAAGTAATTATTTTGGTAGTTAGCAATCCCGATTTCGTTTCAAATGTATCATTAATCAGAAATATATTAAGTGTATCCTGTTCAACTTCCAAGGAAATAAGAACATTTTCAAAACTCCGTTTTGCTTTATAATGCAAGGCTTTCCAATTCCCAAAAAAATCAACACTCGACCATGAAACAGCTTTGTAATTCATGTTCATCTTTCAGTTTATTGTCTTCAATTCTCTGCTGACAAGCATCACATGCTTTCCAATGTGTTTTGGGTGCTTCATCTCCACCAATATGAATATATTTCCCAGGAAATAAAGGAATAACCTCATCAAGCACATCTTGTAAAAAGGTAAATGTGTTCTCTGAACCAGCACAAAAAATATCTTCAAAAACTCCCCAAGTCTCCGCAACTTGTAAGGCTTCTTTAGTACAACCTAATTCTGGATATGCTGCAATAGCAGCTTGGGCATGACCTGGCATTTCAATTTCGGGAATAACTGTAATAAAACGATTTTGAGCATAAGCTACAACCTCTTTTATTTGCTCTTGACTATAAAAACCACCATACTTTTTACTATCAAACCGTTGTGGCTCAGCACTAAAATGCTCTATTAAAGTCTGATTTCTAAATGCAGCTACTTCTTGAAGTTTTGGGTATTTTTTAATCTCAATGCGCCAACCTTGATCATCTGTTAAATGCCAATGGAATGTATTCATTTTAAGCATTGCCAAAGCGTCTATATATTTTTTAATAAAAGCCACAGAAAACATATGGCGTACTACATCCAGATGCATACCACGATACGAAAATTGGGGTTTATCTGTTATTGAAATAGACTGTACTGTAATTTGTTTTCCTGTAAACGTATTGTTTTCTAAAGAAATAGGCAATAACTGCCGTAAACTCTGAACCGCATAAAAAGCACCTACATCCGTTTTTGCTTTTATGATAATTTTCCCTAGAAAAACATCAAGAGAATAGCCTTCTAAACCTTGTATGGTTTCATCTTTCTCTATGAGAATACTACTTCCAGATTTTAAAGAAATAGAACTTCCGGATTCAATAAAATCTTTTAAAAAATTACCAGCAACTGAAAAATCTTCATTAAAATCTAATCCGGTATTATTGGTTATGGTAAAATGCCCCTCTTTAATGGTCTGACTCAAAGGCTTCGGTATTATTTGAGGCGTTAATGGCTCTACTATTTCTTTAGAACAACTAAGAAAAAGACTTATAAAAACAATAAAAACTAGAGATGTATTGAATGGCATTTTAGTATATTGGAGCTTAAATTTAGCAATCTATTTTTAATGAAACAGAATCTTGCAACAGTTTTTATTTTATTTTATGTATTGAGTGCCTGCAATCAGGAAACTAAGACCTCATCACCACTTGAAGAAGCTAAAAATTTAACCGCTTACGTGAATCCGTTTATTGGAACGGGAGGTCATGGCCATACCTTTCCTGGAGCAACGATGCCATTTGGTATGATGCAACTCTCCCCAGACACCAAATTAGACGGTTGGGATGGCTGTTCTGGCTATCATTATTCGGACAATTACATCTACGGCTTTTCTCATACCCATTTAAGTGGAACTGGCGTATCTGATTATGGTGACATTTTATTGATGCCAACCAACAACATCCAATTCAATAATGGAGCCGATGGTAAAAAAGGGTATCGCGCCCCTTTTTCTCATGATCAAGAAATTGCCGAACCTGGTTATTATAAGGTGCACCTAGATTCAACAAATATAGACGTAGAACTGACCGTTTCTAAACGTAGCGGCATACATAAATACACGTTCCCAAAGGATAACAAACAAATAGTTATTTTAGATTTAGAGCATCGGGATGAGGTTTTAAATTCTAAAGTAAATGTATATTCTAACACCGAAATTAGTGGTTTCAGACATTCCAAAGCTTGGGCAACCAATCAAAGGCTTTATTACAACATTCAATTTTCTAGACCATTTAAAAATATGACGTTTTTAAATGACACAGAAGAAGGGAAACAAGTAAAGGCAGCTTTTGAATTTGATGCAACAGAAAGCCAATCTCTTGAAATAAAAATTGGAATTTCTGCTGTTGATGAAGTTGGAGCAAAACAAAATTTACAACATGAAATTGGCGAAAAAACATTTGATGTGGTCAAAACTGAAGCGCAACAAGTCTGGGAATCACAACTAAATAAAATAGTTGTTGAAAGTGATAATGCAGATTATAAAACCAATTTTTATACAGCTCTGTACCACACCATGATTGCGCCAAACCTGTATCAAGATACAGATGGTCGTTATCGTGGTATGGATTTGGAAGTTCATCAAACAACAGATTTTGATTATTACACTGTCTTTTCACTATGGGATACCTATCGTGCCACACATCCACTCTTTACCATTATTGAACAAGACAGAACCAACGATTTTATAAACACCTTTCTAGCAAAATATGATGAAGGTGGTATTATGCCTATTTGGGACTTAAGCGGAAACTATACAGGCTGTATGATTGGTTATCACGCCGTTCCAGTTATTGCAGACGCCTATTTAAAAGGTATTAAAAATTACGATGTTGAAAAAGCTTTTACCGCTATGAAACATTCTGCCACACGTAGCCATTTAGGTTTAAAAAGTTATATGAAATATGGGTTTATTCCTGTGGAAGAAGAAAGTGAATCCGTTTCCAAAACATTAGAATACGCTTATGACGATTGGACGATTTCGCAAATGGCAAATTCGTTAGGAAAAACAGATGATTACAAAACCTATTTGGAGCGGGCTCAATATTACAAAAATGTCTTCGATCCAGAATCGCAATTTATGCGTGGCCGTTTTCGTAATACATGGTTTGCTCCTTTTGATCCTTATGAAGTAAATTTCAACTATACCGAAGCCAATGCTTGGCAGTACAGTTTTTATGTGCCTCAAGATATTTCAGGATTTATAAATTTACTTGGAGGAAAAAATAAATTAGAAGAAAACCTTGATGAGTTATTTACCGCTGAAGCTGAAACTTCTGGACGCAATCAAGCAGATATTACAGGTTTAATTGGACAATATGCACATGGTAACGAACCTAGTCATCACATGGCATATTTATACAACTTTGTAAATAAACCTCATAAAACACAAGAGCGTGTTCATCAAATTTTAACGAAATTGTACCAAAATGCTCCCGATGGCATTTCAGGAAATGAAGATTGTGGACAAATGAGTGCTTGGTATATTTTGAGCTCTATGGGTTTCTATTCGGTAACACCAGCATCTAACCAATATATTATAGGAACACCGTTATTCTCTAAAGCAACTATTAATTTAGAAAATAAAAAGCAATTTACAATTGTAGCTCAAGATATAAGTGATACTAATAAATACATTGAAAGTGTTACGCTTAATGGCAAACCTTTGAACAGAACATTCATATATCATAACGAAGTTGTTAAAGGTGGAACATTAGCGTTTCAAATGACAAATTCGCCTTCAACTTGGGGAACTAAAGAAAGTCAAGAACCAAAAACAAGCATTGATAAACACCTTATTGTTCCATCGCCCTTTATTGCAAAGGGAAACGTGGCTTTTAAAGAACAAACGGAAGTAGTTTTAAAAAACACGGATTCTGAAGCTACCATATTTTATAAACTAAATGATTCCGAATACAAAAAATACCAAACACCTTTCATCATTTCTGAACAATCTGTGCTGACAATTTATTCAGAAAAAAATAGTATAAAAAGCCACGAAATAAGCACTGAATTTTATGAAATTGATCCAAACATTTCAATAGTATTAGAAACTGAATATGCTAATCAGTATAACGGAGGTGGACCAAATGCTTTAATAGATGGTATTGTTGGCGCTAAAGACTTCAGAACTGGAACTTGGCAAGGTTATCAAGATCAAGATGTTATTGCTATTGTAGATTTAGGTCAAGAAAAATTAATTAACAATGTATCAGTATCGTTTTTGAAGGATCAAAAAAGTTGGATTTTTCTACCAACTGAAGTCGATTTTTACACATCATTGGATGGTGAAGTTTTTACCAAATTTACTAATATGGCCTTAAAAGCACCTGTACCTACGGATACTATTGACATGGAAGCTATCTCAATTTCCAGTTTGGGCAAAGCACGCTATGTTAAAGTTGTTGCCAAAAAATTAGGAAAACTTCCAAAATGGCATCTAGGGCATGAGCATGATGGCAGAAGTTGGTTGTTTGTTGATGAAATTTCAATTAAATATAATTAACACAATTATGAACCAACAAAAATCTTATCGCTCCTCATTCATTCTTCTAACTATATTATTTTTCCTTTGGGGATTTATAACAGTTTTAGTCGATTCTTTAATTCCAAGATTACGTGAGTTATTTACACTCACCTATTTCCAAGCAGGATTGGTACAGTTTGCTTTTTTCGGTGCTTACTTTTTATTATCAGTTCCAGCGAGTTATATTTTATCGAAAATCGGTTATAAAAAAGGTATTATTTTAGGGTTGTTAACCATGGCTCTAGGTTGTTTACTATTTTATCCTGCTGCCTCATACCGAGTATTTGGTATTTTCATGTTAGCTTATTTTATTTTAGCTGCAGGAATAACTGTTTTGCAAGTAGCTGCCAATCCGTTTGTAGCTGTTTTAGGTTCTGAAGAAGGTGCTTCAAGTCGTTTAAATTTATCGCAAGCCTTTAACTCTCTAGGAACTGCCATTGCTCCAGCCGTTGGAGCTTTATTTATTTTAAGCGATAGAATTAAAACTAAAGATGAAATTGCTGCCTTAACGGGTGCTGCAAAAGATAATTACCTAACAACCGAAGCCTCTGCAGTTCAAACACCTTTTTTAGGTTTGGCTTTATTTATTGTTTTTATAGCTGGTATTTTTCTATTTGCAAAACTCCCAAAAATGATAAGCGACGAAAACACAGGTTCTTATTCGGAAGCCTTCAAAAACAAAAATTTAATGCTAGGTGTTTTAGGGATTTTCTTTTATGTAGGTGCCGAAGTTGCTATAGGAAGTTATTTGGTGAACTATTTTCTAGATATGAATCTAGTAACTGTTATTAAGGGAAATAGCCTCATGAAATCCATAGCAGAAAGCATTCTTAACTCGGGAATTACAGAAAGTGATAACAAAGCCATTGTTGGTGTTTTTGTAACGTTTTATTGGTCTGGTGCCATGATAGGACGTTTTATAGGTGCCTATTTAACAAAAATCATGAAACCAGGAAATGTATTAGGCATTTTTGCAACCATTGCCATGATACTCATTCTTATTTCTATTAGTTCAACAGGATTGCTAAGCATGTGGAGCATATTAGCTGTTGGGCTGTTCAATTCTATCATGTTCCCAACTATTTTTGCTTTAGCCATTAACGGTATTGGCTCTTTAAAACCAAAAGCCTCTGGTTTGCTATGCATGGCTATTGTTGGAGGTGCTATTATTCCTCCTTTTTTCGGACTGCTAACAGACTATGTAGGATTTAAAATAGCGCTTATTTTTATTATGGTTTGTTATGGTTACATTCTATGGTATGGAATTAAAAATTCTAAAAAAAACTTACTCGATGCTTAAAAAATTGACATTATTATTAGTAATTATTGGATTGGCTTTTTCATGTAAAAAAGAAACACCTTTAATAGAAAACACAGAGAAAACAACCACTATTGATACGTTAAAAACATATTACACACAATATGTAAACCCATTTATTGGAACCAGTAAAATGGGACACGTTTTCCCAGGTGCAACAGCGCCTTTTGGAATGGTTCAATTAAGTCCACAAACCAATTTTGAAGTCATGTTTGAAGATGGAAAATACAATACAGAAACCTACGCGTATTGTGCAGGTTATCAACATAAGGACTCAACAATTATTGGTTTTGCACATACCAACTTTAGTGGTACAGGGCATTCGGATTTAGGCGATTTACTCGTCATGCCAACTACTGGAAATTTAGTTTTGGATCCATTAGAAACAAAAGAAGGTGAAAAAGGGTTTTATTCTACCTTTTTGCATAGCTCCGAAGAAGCCTCGCCAGGCTATTACAAGGTAGATTTAGATTCTTATGGTATTCAAGCCGAAATGACGGCTAGTGAACGCGTAGGCTTTCATCAGTATACCTTTCCAAAATCCAACGATGCACATATTGTTTTGGATCTGGTTTATAACGTTTATCATCACGACAATAAAAACGTGTGGACTTTTATTCGTGTGGAAAACGATTCCATGATTACAGGTTACCGACAAACAAAAGGTTGGGCTCGCGATAAAAAAGTGTTTTTTGCCATGCAGTTTTCAAAACCTTTTAAAAGCTATGGTCACAGAAAGTACGACCAAGTACTTTATGATGGTTTTTACAGAAAATTCAACCAATCAGAAAATTTTCCAGAAATGGCTGGTAAAGACATCAGAGCCTATTTTAATTTTGATACCGAAGCAGGTGAAAAAATTCAGTTAAAAATGGCCTTATCAAACGTGAGTTCTGCAGGTGCTTTAAAAAATCTGGAAGCTGAAATTCCGCATTGGGATTTCAACAAAACCTATGAAGAAACCAGTGATAAATGGAATGACGAACTTTCTAAAATTGAAGTCGAAACCCTTTCTGAAGAACAAAAAACAACCTTTTACACGGCTTTATATCACACCAATTTATCGCCAATTATTTATGAAGATGTTGATGGACAATACAGAGGTTTAGATCAAAACATTCATACTTCTGAAGGCTTTACCAATTATACTATTTTTTCACTCTGGGATACCTACAGAGCGTTACACCCTTTGTTCAATATTACGCAACCACAACGTAATAACCACATGATAAAAAGCATGTTAGCTCATCACGATCAAAGCGTGCATAGCATGTTACCTATTTGGAGTCATTATGCTAATGAAAACTGGTGCATGATTGGCTATCACGCAACATCTGTTATTGCAGATGCCATGGTTAAAAACGTGGGCGATTTCGATAGAAAACACGCCTTGCAAGCTTCTATAAACACAGCCAATGTTGATTATTTTGATGGGATTGGTTATTACAAAGAATACCAATATATCCCAGAAGACAAAAATGGCGCTTCGGTTTCTAAAACCTTGGAATATGCTTATGATGATTGGTGTATTGCACAAATGGCAAATACTATTGGAGATACTTCTGTTGAAACAGAATTCTTAAAACGCTCTGAATATTATAACAACGTCTTCGATAAATCTATTGGTTTTATGCGTCCAAAATTAGCCAACGGTTCTTTTAAAAAAGAATTTGATCCTTTAGACACACACGGCCAAGGTTTTATTGAAGGTAATGCTTGGAATTATGGATTGTATGTGCCACAAAACATCCCAAATATGATTCAGTTAATGGGCGGAAATGAGCGTTTTACGCAGCATTTAGATTCGCTTTTCACCATGGAATTGGACGATAAATACATTGAAAAAAACGAAGATATTACGCGAGATGGCCTAATTGGAAATTACGTACATGGCAATGAACCATCGCATCATGTTCCTTATTTATATAATTGGGCAGGACATCCTGAAAAAACACAAGCCAGAGTGCGCATGATTATGGATACCATGTACGGCCCAACAGTTGAAGGGTTATGTGGTAATGATGATGCTGGACAAATGAGTGCATGGTATGTATTTAGTAGTCTTGGATTTTACCCTGTTACGCCTGGTTCTCCTAATTACGCTTTGGGAAGTCCTTTGGTGAAAGAAGCCAAATTGCATTTAGATAATGGTAAAACACTAACCATTAAAGCTAAAAATCAAAGTACTAAAAATGTATATGTCAATCGTGTAACGTTAAATGGAAAGGCATTAAAGAAAAATACCATTTCTCATGCAGCGATTATGCAAGGTGGCAAACTTATTTTTGAAATGACTAATAATTTATGAATAAAAATATCTTAATCATTTTATTGATTTTTATTGTTTCGTCTTGCAACAAAACAACTGAAATTATTAAAGATAACAAAGTAAAAAAAGTTTCATTTGATCTTGTAGATTTTGTTAACCCACTCATGGGAACGGATTCCAAATACAGTTTATCTAATGGAAACACCTATCCTGCCATAGCTACACCTTGGGGTATGAATTTTTGGACACCCATGACCTCTAAAATGGGAGACGGTTGGACCTATAAATACAATGAAAATAAAATTCGTGGTATCAAGCAAACCCATCAACCAAGTCCGTGGATTAACGACTATGCAGCCTTTTCGTTTATGGCTGTTACTGGCGAATTGAAATACAAAGAGGACGAGCGTCAGTCTTGGTTTTCGCACAAGGCTGAAACCGTAAAACCGTATCATTATAAGGTTTATTTAGCGGATTACGATGTGGTTGCTGAAGTGGCTCCAACCGAACGCGCTGCACATTTTCAATTTACCTTTCCAAAAGCCGATTCATCTTACATTATGTTGGATGCTTTTTTTAAAGGTTCAATGGTAAAAATTATTCCTGAAGAACGCAAAATTATAGGCTATTGCAGAAATAATTCGGGAGGTGTTCCAGATAATTTTCACAATTATTTTGTAGCTGAATTTGATAAAGATTTTGAAATTACCCATACATGGGCAGACGATTGGAAACTACAGGAAAACTCAACCAATAGTGAAGGCAAGCACGTAGGAGCCATTGTTGGTTTTAAAACAACAAAAGGCGAAATGGTACATATAAAAGTAGCTTCATCTTTTATCAGTCCAGAGCAAGCACAATTAAATTTAAATCGGGAAATTGGTGATGATTCTTTTAAAACTACTAAACAAAAGGCCAAATCAGCTTGGGAAACCGAACTTCAAAAAATTGAAATTGAAGATACTAACACAGACAACCTAAAAACGTTTTATTCCTGTTTATATCGTGTGTTATTATTCCCAAGAAAATTTTACGAACATGATGCCAACAACAAGGTAGTGCATTACAGTCCTTATAATGGACAAGTAGAAAATGGTTATATGTTTACCGACAATGGATTTTGGGACACGTTTAGAGCAGTTTATCCATTTTTCAACATGATGTACCCTGAACTGAACAGCCAGATTATGGAAGGTTTAGCCAATACCTATAAAGAATCGGGTTGGTTGCCGGAATGGGCAAGTCCTGGACATCGTGATTGCATGATTGGTTCCAACTCGGCTCCAATAATTGCAGATGCATATTTAAAAGGGAATATGAAAGATAAGGATGTGAATGTGCTTTTTGAAGCCATCTTAAAAAATGCCCAAGTGGAAGCAGGTAGACCTGCAAGTTCCGTTGGTCGTGAAGGTTTAAATTATTATATCGATTTGGGTTATGTGCCTTATAATGTGGGTGTCAATGAAAATGTAGCTAGGACTTTGGAATATGCTTATGCCGATTTTACCATAGCTCAAATGGCAGAAAAACTAGGTAAAAAAGATATAGCGAACACCTTCCTCAAGCAATCTCAAAACTATAAAAACGTTTTTGATGCATCTACCAACTGGATGCGTGGCAAAAATGAAGATGGTAGTTTTCAATCGCCTTTTAATCCTTTAAAATGGGGAGATGCTTTTACTGAAGGGAATAGCTTGCATTATACTTGGTCTGTTTTTCATGATATTCAAGGTTTAATTGATTTAATGGGAGGGAAAACCAATTTTATCAACCAATTAGATACTGTTTTTAACATGCCACCAGATTTCGACGATTCGTATTATGGAGTAACCATACATGAAATTCGCGAAATGCAAATCGTAAATATGGGAAATTATGCACATGGCAATCAACCCATTCAACACATGATTTATTTGTATAATTATGCTGGTGTTCCTTATAAAACACAAGAAAAAATTCATGATGTATTATCCAAGCTTTATTCGGCCACACCTGATGGTTATTGTGGTGATGAAGACAATGGGCAAACCTCGGCTTGGTATGTTTTTAGTGCTTTAGGGTTTTATCCAGTTACACCAGCAACCGACCAATATATTATAGGAAGTCCGTTGTTTGACAAAGCAACGCTTCATCTAGAAAATGGAAATACCTTCGTTATAAAAACTGATAATCGTTCAGAAAACCATTTTTACATCCATTCAACAACTTTTAACGGAAAACCATACACTCATAATTATCTATCTTACGATATGATTCAAAATGGCGGTACATTCAATTTTAATATGCAAAATACACCTAGCCAAGAATGGGGAAGTGAGGAAGCTGATTTGCCGTATTCTTTAAGCAAAGATTTTAATGAAAACAAAAATTAAAATATGAAACGCAGAAACTTTATAAAAAGAGCATCACTTACAGGTGTAGGAATAGCTGTAGGAAGTACATTTATTGGATATTCTAAAACTCCCTTTAAGAATTCTTTAAAAAATAAAGCTACACTACCTTTGGTTATTGCTACTTGGCATGTAAAAAATGCGACCACCAAAGCCATGGAAATCTTACAAAATGGCGGAACAGCCTTAGATGCTGTAGAACAAGGTTGCATGGTTGAGGAAGCTGATGTTAAAAATCAATCTGTTGGAAAAGGTGGTCTACCTGATCGTGAAGGAAATGTAACTCTTGACGCCTGCATTATGAATAAAGATGGTGATTGCGGCTCTGTTGTTTATTTACAAAATATTACCCACGCGGTTTCCATTGCCAGAAAAGTTATGGAGGACACGCCTCATGTTATGTTAGCAGGAAAAGGCGCTGAACAATATGCGTATGATTTAGGCTTTAAAAAAGAAAATCTTCTAACCGAGTCTTCAAAAAAAGCATGGGAGGAATGGAAAAAAGAATCCAAATACAAACCTATTATAAACATAGAAAACCATGATACAATTGGTATGTTGGCTATTGATAAAAACGGCGATATTTCTGGCGCTTGTACCACCAGTGGATTGGCTTATAAAATGGCTGGACGCGTTGGCGATAGCCCAATTATAGGCTCTGGCTTATTTATAGATAATGAAATTGGTGGTTGTGTGGCTACAGGTTTAGGCGAAGAAGTGGTAAAAACTGTTGGCAGCTTTTTGGTGGTTGAATTGATGCGCCAAGGCAAATCACCACAAGAAGCCTGCGAAGAAGCCATTAAACGGATTGTAAAAAAACCCAATAGCGATTATAAGAATTTTCAAGTCGGCTATATTGCCGTGAACAAACAAGGCGAAACGGGGAGTTATTCCATTCACCAATGGTTTAGTATGACCAAATTTCAAGCTGGTGTAAATGAACAGATTCAGTCGGATTATTTTTTAAAAGAATAATACAATCGAAATTCATTACTTGCAGCCAACAGCCAGATGGTAAACTAATTTTTAAAGCCACTTAATCGTTAAGTCTACCAACTTCTGTTTCCAGCTATTATAAGGAGGCATCAGCAAATCTACAGCGCCAATAGTAAGTTGTTTTAAAACCGAACGTTGGTTGGTAAACTCACGAAACCCGAAAATACCATGCGACTTCCCTATTCCGCTATTATTGGAACCGCCAAAGGGCAAATTATGATTTAAAAACTGCAATAAATTATGGTTCACACAGGTACTTCCGGCTCGTGTGTTTTCAATAACAAAATCAATCACTTTATTTTTTTTACTGAAAATATAAAGCGCTAACGGTTTTTCATTTGAATTGACATAATCAACTGCTTCTTCAATGGTTTTATAAGTTTTAAGTGGTAATATAGGACCAAAAATTTCTTCCTGTAATAAAGTCGCTTCTTCAGGAATTCCACTAATTAATGTTGGCTCCATATAACAATCGGAAGGATTGGTTCTGCCTCCCGATTCAATAACACTTCCTTTTTGTTTCGCATCTTCCAAGCTGTTGGTTAAACGCTCAAAATGTTTTTTGTTTACAATGCGACTGTAAGAATCTGAACTTTCAGGATTATCAGAATAAAAAGCATGAACTTCTTTTTTGAATAATTTTATAAAATCAGGTTTAAGCGACTCTTGGATTAGCACATAATCTGGTGCAATACAAGTTTGTCCAGCATTGGTACATTTACCATAAACAATTTTTTGAACAGCTTTCTCTAAATTTGAAGAATCATCAATAATAGCTGGCGATTTTCCGCCTAATTCCAACGTTACAGACGTTAAGTTTTTGGAAGCAGCTTTCATCACAATTTTCCCAACCGCTGGTGAACCGGTGAAGAATATATGATTAAAAGGCAGTTCTAGTAAAGCTGTAGATGTTTCTACTTCGCCTTCAACCAAAGCAATTTCATTGTCCTCAAATAAATCGGCAACAATTCTTGCCATAATTTTGGAGGTATTCGGAGTCATTTCCGAAGGCTTCAAAACCACTGTGTTTCCGCCTGCAATAGCAGAAACAAGCGGACCAAATGTGAGATTTATAGGATAGTTCCAAGGCGAAATAATTAAACATACGCCTTTGGGTTCATTAACTATATAGGAGCTACTTCCTAACATAGAAATAGGTGTAGCCACTTTTTCTGGTTTTAACCACGCTTTTAAATTAGAAATGGTGAATTTAATTTCATCAATTACAGGATAAATCTCTGTTAAATCTGTTTCTAAATGTGGTTTTTTAAAATCTTGAAAAAGCGCTTCCCGAATGGCTTGTTTGTAGGTGTTTTCTAAAGCATGTTGTAGACGCTTCAATTTGGCAATCCGTTCTTTGTAAGTGGTATTACCAATCTGATACTGCTGTGCTTTCTGCTTTTTAAATAATTCTAAAAAAGGATTTTCTTGACTCATATAATTATTAATCGGCTTTAAATGGTTCGCCTTTAGAATCTTGTTCCTTAAACTTTTGTACCAGTTCCAAGGCATCAGGAATCACATCACTGCATAGAATAATTAATGAATCTTTAACGGCATTATTTACAGCAAAGGTGATAGCTTCTTTTTCAGATGGAATAATAGTGGTTTTCTTATTTGGATCTTTAGATTGGATTCCGTCATTTAGTAGTTTAATGAGTTCTTCTTCTGTTCTTCCGCGTAAGCGCTTATCCTGGCGAATAATAATTTCGTCAAACATATCAGCTGCTATACTGCCTATTTGATTGGTATCTTCATCACGTCTATCGCCTACACCTGCAATGATTCCCACTTTTACGGAACAATCCATGGTGTCTGTAAATTTCTTTAAAGCCAACATACCAGCTGGATTATGCGCATAGTCTAACAAAATAGTAAAGTTTTTAAATTCGAATAAATTTAAACGACCAGGTGTTTGTGTTGCAGAAGGTATAAAAGTTTCCAAGCCAGCTTTCATATCTTCAATACTAATACCTTGAACGTGGGCACCTAAAATAGCTGCCAACACATTCTGAATCATAAAGGTTGCTTTTCCGCCATAGGTTAATGGAATATTTTCAGCTTTCATGATACGCATTTTCCATTCGCCACGACAAATGGTTACATAACCATCTTCATAGATTGCCGTAATGCCATTTAAACGTTGCATAGCTTTTATGCGTGGATTATTTTCATCCATGGAAAACAAGGCTACATGACAATTTACGGAACGACGCATATCATAGACTAAATCATCATCAGCATTTAAAATAGCATAGCCATCTGGTAATACAGTTTCTGGAATAACGCCTTTAGCTTTAGCTAATTGCTCAATTGTATGAATGCCTTTTAGCCCTAAATGGTCGGCTGCAACATTGGTAACAATCCCCACATTACATTTTTTAAAACCAAGTCCAGCACGTAATAAACCACCTCGTGCACACTCCAAAACGGCAAAATTTACGGTTGGATCTTTTAGTACAAACTCCGCACTTGCAGGACCAGTACAATCGCCTGTCATGAGTAATCGGTTTTGAATGTAAACACCATCACTAGTAGTATATCCAACCCGATACCCTTTCATTTTAGCAATATGTGCCATTAAACGTGTGGTTGTGGTTTTTCCGTTTGTTCCGGTTATGGCAACAATTGGAATCCGTCCTGTATCTCCAGGATTTGGAAATAACTTATCAATTACATGACCTGCTACATTACGAGGCAACCCTTTGGTTGGTGCTAAATGCATTCTAAACCCAGGACCAGCATTAACTTCTAGAACAGCACCTCCAGTATCGGAAAGAGGTTGTGTAATATCTGTTGTCATGACATCAATACCACAAATATCTAAATCTATTATTTTTGAAATACGTTCAGCCATACTTACATTAGCTGGATGGACAATATCTGTAACATCTTCGGCCGTTCCTCCTGTGCTTAAATTGGCAGTATCTTTAAGAATAAGCATATCATCTTTAGGAATTACCGAATCTAACGTATATCCAGCATCTTTAATTATGGTTTTTGTTAAATCGTTTATCGTGATTTGCGTCAACACATTTTCATGACCATAACCACGTCTTGGGTCAGAATTTACAATATCCACCAATTCTTGAACGGTTGATTTTCCATCCCCTATTACATGAGCTGGAGTACGTTTAGCTGCTGCCACTAACTTATTGTTTATAACTAATAATCGGTAATCCTCACCCTTAATAAATTTTTCAACAATTATGGCTCCGCTTTTTGAGCTTTCTTTGGCGTGATGAAATGCTTGAAGCGCATCGTCATAATTTTGAATATCTACGGTTATACCTCGTCCATGATTACCATCAATAGGCTTAATAACCAATGGAAAACCAACATAACGGCATGCTTCCTCCAAACTCCGTTCTCGACGAATAATATCACCTCTAGGCACTTCTACTTCTGCCTGTTCTAATAGAAATTTGGTATCCTCTTTATCACAAGCTAATTCAACACCTATACTACTGGTTTCAGACGTTACCGTTGCTTGAATTCGTTTCTGATTAGCACCATACCCTAACTGGCATAATGAATACTTATTCAAGCGAATCCAGGGTATACCACGCGCTTCAGCTTCTTCAACAATAGAGCCGGTACTTGGACCTAAACGTTCTTGTTCTCGCAATTCACGCATATGCTGAATATCATCAGTCATATCATACGGTTCTCCTTTAATTAAGGCTTCACATATATCCACAGAAACTTTGGCTGCAAAACGCCCAACAGATTCTTCCATATAAGCAAAAACAACACTGTAAACACCATCTTCACCATAACCACGTGTTCTACCAAAACCGACATCCATACCAGCAAGGGTTTGAATTTCTAGAGCAATATGTTCTATAATATGTCCCATCCAAGTACCATCCTTAACACGTTGAAAAAAGCCACCTGCTTCACCTACCGAACAACGATGCTCATACATAGTGGGAAACATGGTTGTTAACCGCTCATAAAAACCATCAATTTTATTGGATGGTCGTGACTCCATGTCTTCGAGGTCTAAAACCATAACAATTAATTTATGACGACGGACAGACCAATAATTCGGCCCTCTCATGGCATTGATTTCTCTTATTCTCATGTAATGTGTTATTTAGGTTGGAAAATGAATAGTCATAAATATAGAATTTTTTAACTAAATAAGTTTAATTTTGTAATCTGATTTTATATTATCAGACATTAATAGCAAATAAAAGGTATGCAACACGTAAAAGGAACACTAATTCCCATTGGTGGAAATGAAGATAAGGGGTTTGAGGATGATGAAATTCACCGATTGGATTACATAGAAGAAGGTATTTTAGCCCATGTCGTTGAAGAAGCGGGTGGAATAGATGCCAAAATCATTGTTATTCCAACAGCCTCTAGCATCCCAATAGAAGTTGGTGAAAATTACTTAACAGCCTTTGCTACATTGGGTTGCAAAAATGTTACGGTTTTAGATATCCGAACGCAAGCAGATTCTGAAAAAGCAGATTTTATTCAGCATATTAAAACGGCAGATTGTATTATGTTTTCAGGAGGCGACCAGTCTAAAATATCTAAATATATTGGTGGCTCAACCATTCATACAGTACTTCTAGAACGTTACAAAAACGATGCTGGATTTGTAATTGCTGGAACCAGTGCAGGTGCTATGATGATGGCAGAAGAAATGGTTTCTGGTGGCAGTGCTGCTAAAGCCTTTTTAAAAGGCGCTGTAAAAATGCGCAAAGGACTGGCTTTAATTCCTGAATTAATTATTGACACACACTTTATTCAACGTGGCCGTTTTGGACGCATTTCAGAAGCCGTCGCTAAATTCCCAAGTTTAATAGGTTTTGGTTTAGCTGAAGATACTGGTATGATAATAAAAAACGGAAATTCCTGTACTGTTATAGGCTCTGGAATGGTGATTGTTTTTGATGGCAAAAATCTTACACATAATAACGAAAAAGTATTAGAACTAGGAACACCAATGACCATGACAAATTTAACCGTTCATGTGCTTTCTAATGGTGACCAGTATGACATTAATAAACGACAAGTAACGGTTTTACCGATAGAGGCGCCTTTTATTTAAATACATTCCTGCGAAAGCAGGAATATCAATTTTCAATGCATATAAATTATTAGGTTTATTCTAACCCACTGCGTTAGCGATTGAAGCGGCATCCTTTTTTGAGATACAAAAAAAAAGATATAGCGGAAAGCGCGACCTTTAGGTAACGCCCAAAAAGGAATAACAATTTATGTTTCTTAAATACAGCGCGACCAGTTTGCTTGATGTAATACGGGTGTTTTGATTTGAATACTGTTTTAGTAAATACAAGATTCCTGCCTGCGCAGGAATTTTATTTGTAAATAGAAATCTCATTAACACCTAATGAGGTTTTTTGTCCGCGATACATCCCTTCCGTATTAAACGGCATAGCAATATTGCCTTTAGCATCCACGGCAATTAAACCACCATCACCACCAATTTCTAAAATACGTTTGTTGATGACTTCATGAGCAGCATCCTGTAAACTCATATTTTTGTGTTCTATTAAACAAGCTACATCATAAGCTACAACACCACGAATAAAAAACTCACCACTTCCTGTACATGAAATAGCACAAGTTTTATTATTGGCATAATTTCCAGCACCTACCATAGGACTATCGCCTACGCGTCCCCATTTTTTATTAGTCATGCCTCCTGTAGATGTTGCTGCTGCAATATTTCCGTTTACATCGCAAGCCACAGCGCCAACGGTTCCAAATTTAGAATCTTTCTTTTTAGCATGGTCTAATTGAAAACTATCTGTATCTTTTATTTCTAACCATTGTTTATGACGAAATTCATCATAAAAATAATTGCTATCTTCTAATTTATATCCCAATTCTTTGGCGAAACGCATGGCTCCTTCACCAGCTAAAAATACATGCTCACTTTTTTCCATGACATCTTTTGCCAGACTAATCGGATTTTTAATGCCTGAAATTAAACTCACAGCTCCAGCGTTTAATGATTTTCCGTCCATGATACAAGCATCCATTTCGTGGGTTTCTTCAGCAGTAAAAACACTGCCTTTACCAGCATTAAATAATGGCGAATTTTCCAACACCATAACTGCTTCTTCTACCGCATTCACAGCTGTTCCTCCAGTTTCTAATATGGTATAACCGGCTTCTAAAGCAACTTTTAATGCCTGTTTGTATTTTAGTTCTAATTCGGGAGTCATCATGCCTTTTACCAAGGTTCCTGCGCCACCATGTATGGCTATTGATAATGTATTCATTTATGTATTTTTAACTGTGGAAAATTACAAATAGAAAATGAAATGCCACCTAAAAAGCATAAGTTTTTGTAGATTTGATGCGCTTGTCAGTTGGCGTACGACTTGGTGTTTTTTTTCTGAATTTTTTATTCATAAAACACCTTTCGTCCCGATAAAAATCGGGAATGCTTAAGGTGACATTCTATATTCAATTTAAAATTTACACATGTCAGATAAAAAACGACTTTTCTTGGTTGATGCATATGCTCTTATTTTCCGTGGCTATTATGCGTTTATTAAAAACCCACGAATTAACTCAAAAGGTACAGACACCTCTGCTATAATGGGATTCATGAATTCCCTTTTGGATGTTATTAAACGTGAACGCCCAGACCATTTAGCGGTTTGCTTTGATAAAGGTGGTAGTGCAGATCGTGTGGAAATGTACGAGGAGTACAAAGCTAATCGTGATGAAACACCCGAAGCTATAAAAATTGCCATTCCTTATATTCAGGAAATCCTTAAAGCTATGCACATTCCCATCATGGTAAAAGAAGGTTTTGAAGCCGATGATGTTATTGGCACACTCTCCAAGCAAGCTGAAAAAGAAGGTTACCAAACGTTTATGGTAACACCTGATAAAGATTTTGCTCAATTAGTTTCAGATAATATTTTTATGTATCGTCCAAAATCATTTGGTGGTGGTTATGAAGTTTGGGGCATTCCTGAAGTTCAGAAAAAGTTTGAAGTGGAACATCCAGAACAGGTAATTGACTTTCTGGGTATGATGGGAGATTCATCTGACAACATCCCAGGACTACCAGGTGTTGGCGAAAAAACAGCTAAAAAATTCATTAAAGCTTATGGCAGTATGGAAGGTCTCTTGGCAAACACCCATGAGCTAAAAGGTAAAATGAAAGAAAAAGTAGAAGGCGCTAAAGAACTAGGCTTACTTTCTAAAGAACTCGCACGAATTATGCTAGATGTTCCTGTGGAATTTAATGCGAAAGATTTTGAGTTAGACCAACCAGATATTCCTAAAGTCACCGAAATTTTTCAAGAATTAGAATTTAGACGTTTAATTGACAACTTCTTAAAAACTTTTGCAACTGAAGACCATTCTTCAACCAACAAAACCGAAACAACAAAAACTGAAAACAAAGCCAAGCCTAAAGAAACCGCTTCGGCTGGTGCCGGCCAATTTTCGTTGTTTGGCGGAGATCCTTCAAGCGCTCCAGAAACCGAAACCACAACTACTTTCACCAGAAAAACGGCTGAAACCACACCGCATTTCTATCAAAGCATTGCGCCTGGTATGGCTACTAATTTATTCATCAAAAACTTAATGAATCAAACAGCGGTTTGTTTTGATACCGAAACCACGGGACTCAATCCGTTAACAGCCGAATTGGTTGGAATTGCATTTTCTTGGGAAGTTGGCAAAGGGTTTTATTTACCAATTTCAGAAAACAAAGAAGAAGCGCAAGAACTACTGGAAGCCTTACGTCCATTTTTTGAGAATGAAGCTATTGAAAAGATCGGACAGAATTTAAAATACGATATTAAAGTCTTAGCTAAATACAAAATTACCGTTAAGGGCAAATTGTTTGATACCATGTTGGCACATTATCTAATTAATCCAGATATGCGGCATAATATGGACGTTCTTGCTGAAACGTATTTAAATTATTCGCCTATTCCTATAGAAACACTAATTGGAAAAAAAGGCAAAAATCAGAAAAGTATGCGCGAGGTACCTTTAGACATTCAAACCGAATATGCGGTTGAAGATGCTGACATAACCTTGCAGTTAAAAGAACTTTTTACCAAGGAACTCGGTGAAGCCAATACGCAAAAACTATTTGATGATATTGAAATTCCCTTATTACGCGTTTTAGCAGCCATGGAATTGGAAGGTATAAATTTAAATACCGATTTTTTAAATTCCTTGTCCGATCAACTGAATTCAGACATAGCCGATTTGGAACAAAAAATCTATAAAGAAGCTGGCGAAGAATTCAATATTGCGTCACCAAAACAATTAGGCGATATTTTATTTGATAAAATGAAATTGGTTGCAAAACCTAAAAAAACCAAAACAGGGCAGTATGCCACAGGTGAAGATATATTAAGCTACCTTGCTAAAGACCATGCTATTATTCAAAACATTTTAGATTTCCGAGGCCTTTCAAAATTAAAAAGCACCTATGTCGATGCGTTGCCGCTTCAGGTAGAACCATCAACAGGACGCGTGCATACGGATTACATGCAAACCGTTGCCGCCACGGGACGCTTAAGCAGTAATAATCCGAATTTACAGAATATTCCCATCCGCACCGAACGCGGACGGCAAGTACGAAAAGCCTTCGTTCCAAGAAACGATGATTACACCTTATTAGCTGCAGATTATAGCCAAATAGAATTGCGCATTATTGCTGCCTTGAGCGAAGAAGAAACCATGATTGAAGCCTTTAAGAACGGCGAAGACATCCATGCGTCTACGGCTTCAAAAGTTTTCAATGTGCCTATAGAAGAAGTCAGCCGCGAACAAAGAAGCAATGCGAAAACCGTAAATTTTGGTATTATATATGGTGTATCCGCTTTTGGGTTGAGCAATCAAACCGATTTAAATAGAACCGAAGCCAAGGAACTTATTGACACCTATTATGAAACCTACCCAAAACTGAAACGCTATATGGGATCGCAAGTGGATTTTGCGCGAGACCATGGTTATGTGCAAACGGTTTTAGGCAGACGTAGGTATTTAAAAGATATTAATTCAAGAAACGCTGTTGTTCGTGGTGCTGCCGAACGTAATGCGGTAAACGCTCCCATTCAAGGTAGTGCTGCTGACATTATTAAAATTGCTATGATTAATATTTTTAATAAGCTGAATGCTGGCAATTATAAAACCAAAATGCTTTTACAGGTACATGATGAATTGGTTTTTGATGTGTACAAACCCGAATTAGAAACTATTAAAACCTTGGTAAAAACCGAAATGGAAAGTGCTTTTAGTTTATCCGTTCCTTTAGATGTAGATATGGATATTGGTGATAATTGGCTGGAGGCGCATTAGTGTTAGATGTTAGAGAGAGAAAAAAAAGGGAATAAATAAACGGCACAAATGAAGAAGTGGAAAATAGCTTTTTGGTGTTGCTTGACAATTCTTGTTCTAATAACAATAATTTCTGCATATTCTATTATCGATCAAGCATACGCTTTGACCTATCAAAAAGTTTATTATACTGAAACAGAAAGTGATTTTGAAAATCTCATTGAAATTATTAATAAAACCGACTTGTCTAGAATCCAAATTGAAAATGTTTTCAAGAACCATGCTGATTATGAGTATATGGATTTTCAAAATGATACGATTTCTTTAAATCGAATATCATTGATATTTAAAAACGGTAAATTGAAAACTATTATAAGAGACTGAATTAAAAAGACAAAATAAACCTATGAATCTTGAAACTTTCATTTACGGTTACATTCCAATACTAATTGGTCTTTTGGGGATTTTAGTTTCAATTGGTTTTACCAGAAAAAATTTAAACATCTTGAATTTTATTTCTTCTATAGTAATTTCAATATCCAATTCTTTGGCAATTTATATGCTTATATCAATTTTGGCAGGCGCATATCCAACATTTATGCCTCATGCATTAATTCTAATCTCTACTATTCTGGTTTTAATTCAATACTTAATAAAAAGACGGAAATTAATTGGCTAATAACTCCTTTTCAATTACCATTTTCACAAGTACTTCAATAATTAAAAATCCACAAGTTCACCTCACAAATTAACGAGTAAAAAAGATATAAACAAAGTTATCAAAAATAACTCAGCGCACTATTTGGTAATCAAATATATAATCGTAAATTTGCAAACTCTTTTAAAGAGAGGAATGTTTAATTAGAAAAATTAATAAGTGTGGACACATTAAGCTACAAAACGATTTCAGCCAACAAAGCTACTGCTACTAAAGAGTGGGTTTTAGTTGATGCTGAAGGTCAAACATTAGGCCGTTTAGCTTCTAAAGTTGCAAAACTTTTAAGAGGAAAACATAAGCCTAACTTCACACCACACGTTGATTGCGGTGATAACGTAATTGTTATCAATTCGGAAAAAATCAACTTGACAGGAAACAAGTGGACGGAAAAAACATACATCCGTCATACAGGGTATCCAGGTGGACAAAGAAGTTTAACTGCTACTGAATTGTTTGGAAAAGATCCAGCAAGATTAGTAGAGAAATCAGTAAAAGGAATGTTACCTAAAAACAAATTAGGTGCTGAACTATTCCGTAACCTTAACGTTGTTGTTGGTACAGAGCATACACATGCTGCACAAAAGCCAAAAACAATTAACTTAAACGAATTCAATTAATGGAAGTAATTCACAAAATTGGCCGTAGAAAGACGGCTGTTGCTCGTGTATATGTTGCTCAGGGTACTGGCAAGATTACAGTGAACAAAAAAGACATGGCGGTATATTTTCCGACTGCAACATTGCAGTACAAAGTAAACCAACCTTTAGCTATGACTAACAATGATGGCAACTTTGATATTACAGTAAATGTATATGGAGGTGGTATAACAGGTCAAGCTGAAGCAATCCGTTTAGGATTATCTCGTGCAATGTGCGAGTTAGATCCTGAAAACAGATTAACGTTAAAGCCAGAAGGCTTATTAACTAGAGATCCTAGAATGGTTGAGCGTAAGAAATTCGGTCAGAAGAAAGCGCGTAAGAAATTCCAATTCTCGAAACGTTAATATTATCGAATGTTACTTTATCTGGGGTTTAATACTTCATAGTAAAGTACATTTCAAACAAAAAAATTAAACAGTTATTGTTGTCCTAGTGTAAAAACAGGATTTAGTTTAGCATCTAAATGATTCAGGCAATTTTTCAACGAAAAAGACCACTAAATCATTGCTAATTCAACAGAACGTAAACTATTACAAAATGGCAGTAGAAGTAAAAGAATTACTTGAAGCAGGTGTACACTTTGGTCACCTAACACGTAAGTGGGATCCAAACATGGCACCTTACGTATATATGGAGCGTAACGGCATCCATATTATCAACCTTTATAAAACAGCAGCAAAAATAGAAGAAGCCGGTGCAGCTTTAAGCAAAATAGCAGCCTCTGGTCGTAAAATTTTATTTGTAGCTACTAAAAAACAAGCTAAAGATATTGTAGCAGAAAAAGCAGCAGATATCAACATGCCTTACATCACTGAAAGATGGCCAGGTGGTATGCTTACAAACTTTGTTACTATTAGAAAAGCCGTTAAAAAAATGGCTACTATTGATAGAATGAAGAAAGATGGCACCTTCAATTCATTATCTAAAAAAGAACGTTTACAAGTAGATCGTCAACGTGCTAAATTAGAAAAGAATTTAGGTTCTATTTCAGATATGACACGTTTACCAGCCGCATTATTTGTAGTTGATATTAAGCGTGAGCACATTGCTATTAAAGAAGCTCAAAAATTAAACATTCCTATCTTTGCTATGGTAGATACCAACTCTGACCCTCGTCAAGTTGATTATGTTATTCCAGCAAATGATGATGCTTCTAAATCTATAGACAAAGTGTTAACACACGTTGCAGCCGCTATTTCTGGTGGTTTAGCTGAACGCAAAGCAGAAAAAGACGCTCCTAAAGCTGACAAAGATGCGCCAAAAGCAAAAAAAGCAGCTAAAAAAGAAGTTGTAAAAGACGAAGAAGAATAAAAAACTTAAGTAAAACAATACTAGAAAAGTCGTTTGATACCGTTTCCGTAAAGAAAACACGTTAAACGACTTTTTTAAATTTAAAATACATTTTCAAGCTATGGTAAAAGTAACAGCCGCAGAAGTAAATAAATTAAGACAAGCCACAGGTGCAGGTATGATGGACTGCAAAAAAGCTTTAGTAGAAGCTGAAGGCGATTTTGATAAAGCAATTGACGTATTACGTAAAAAAGGTCAGAAAGTAGCCGAAAAAAGAGCCGACAGAGAGTCCTCTGAAGGTGCTGCAGTCGCTAAAATTAACGATGCAAACACTGTAGGTGTTGCGCTTGTTTTAGGTTGCGAAACTGATTTCGTAGGAAAAAACGAAAGCTTTTTGGCGTTAGCGAACGAGCTAGCAGATGTTGCTATCAACTTTAATACTAAAGAAGACTTTTTAGCAGCCGATTTTAAAGGCATGACCGTTGCTGAAAAATTAGTTGAACAAACAGGTGTTGTTGGTGAAAAATTAGAAATCACCGCTTTTGAAAAATTAGAAGCACCTTACGTTGGGCAGTATGTTCACATTAATAAGATTGCAGCTTTAGTAGGATTAACAAAAGAAGTTGATAATGCTGAAACATTAGTAAAAGATGTTTCTATGCAAGTTGCTTCTATGGGAGCAACCTCATTATCTTACAAAAATTTCGATCCTGCTTATATAGCTTCAGAAACTGAAGCGCGTATTGCAGTTATTGAAAAAGATAATATTGAATTAGGTCGTTTAGGTAAAACACTTAAAAACGTACCTCAATATATTTCTATGGCACAATTAACACCAGAAGTTTTAGCACAAGCAGAAGCCGATGCAAAAGCAGAATTAAAAGCAGAAGGTAAGCCAGAACAAATTTGGGATAAAATTCTTCCAGGAAAAATGGAGCGTTTCATTTCAGATAACACCACGTTAGATCAAGAACAATGTTTATTAGATCAGCGTTTTATTAAAGATGAAAAACAAACGGTTGCACAATATGTAGAGTCTTTTAGCGATGTTGCCATTACCGATTTCAAACGTGTAACAGTAGGATAATATTTAAATTATCACGATATACTAAAGCCTTTCAAATTTTTGAGAGGCTTTTTTATTTTTTTTCATGTAAGTTTTAACAAAAAAATAAAATCTCGTTAGCATAAAAATATTTCGTGTTTTAAGTATGAAATCTCATTTTATAAAAAATTCAAAAAATAAAAAAATTATGTAGCTTTGCACAACGCTTTATTCCTGCCAAACGTAGGAATCTTATATATCTATAACAACACATGAAATACAACAGAATTCTTTTAAAATTATCTGGCGAAGCATTAATGGGTAATCGTCAATATGGTATTGATCCAGCACGTTTATCAGAATATGCAAATGACATAAAAGAAATTACAGATAAAGGGATCCAAGTTGCCATTGTTATTGGTGGTGGCAATATTTTTAGAGGTGTTGCAGGTGCTAGTAATGGTATGGATCGTGTTCAAGGTGACCACATGGGTATGTTAGCAACGGTTATAAATGGTTTAGCATTACAGAGTGCTTTAGAAAATGCTGGAGTGCCAACCCGTTTACAAACCGCTATTCATATTGAGGAAGTTGCCGAGCCTTTTATCCGAAGAAAAGCCATGCGCCATTTAGAAAAAGGACGTGTTGTTATTTTTGGAGGTGGAACTGGAAATCCGTATTTTACTACCGATTCAGCAGCCGTTTTAAGAGCTATTGAAATTGAAGCCGATGTTATTTTAAAAGGCACACGTGTAGATGGTATTTATACAGCTGATCCTGAAAAAGACTCCAAAGCCATTAAGTTTGACCATATTTCCTTTGATGATGTGTTGCGAAAGGGCCTAAAGGTTATGGATACAACTGCTTTTACATTAAGTCAGGAAAACGAATTGCCTATTATTGTTTTTGATATGAACAAAAAAGGAAACCTTTTAAAAGTGGTTTCAGGCGAAAATATTGGCACAAAAGTTAATTTATAATATTACATTTACGGTTTGGCCTGTTTTTTGAAACACGTTTAAAACTTATATAATTCTTTACAAATGGAAGACATTCAATTTATATTAGACTCGGCAAAAGAATCTATGGATGCTGCAATTAAGCATTTAGAAAAACAATTAGTAAATATTAGAGCCGGAAAGGCAAGTCCAGCCATGCTTGGCAGTGTAATGGTAGATTACTACGGTTCCCAAACACCATTAAGCCAAGTAGCCAACGTAAACACACCAGATGGCAGAACGATTACGGTTCAACCATGGGAGAAAAATATGCTTCAAGAAATTGAACGTGGTATCATGCATGCTAATTTAGGGTTTAATCCCATGAATAATGGTGATACCATTATTATAAACGTACCACCTTTAACTGAAGAGCGTCGTATTACACTAGCCAAACAGGCTAAAGCAGAATCTGAAGATGCTAAAGTAAGTGTTAGAAGTGCACGAAAAGATGCTAATACAGACATTAAAAAATTAGAAGACGCCTCGGAAGATCTTCAAAAAAATGCTGAAATGGATATTCAAAAAATGACCGACACTTATGTTGCAAAAATTGATGCCATTATAGAGGTTAAAGAGAAAGAAATAATGACTGTTTAAATTTAAAAGCGACACAAACGTCGCTTTTTTAATAGCATTAACCTGCCGACTATTCATGTGGAAATATTATCTAACTGTTTTATGTGTTTTCTTTGTTTTGCGCGCGCAGTCTCAAACGCCAATAGCAACTAAGGACACTGTTGTTATTCAACAAGATTCCATAAAAAAAAGAGATTTACTCCGACAGCTAGGAAATGGCTTTTTCCCGACCAAATATTTCGATATAGACTTACGCTATTTAATTAAGTATAATCAATACGAAGGTTTGCGAAATGGGTTTGGCGGTGTAACAAATGATGGCCTTTCAGAAAAATTTCGCATTAATAGTTATGTTGCTTATGGCTTCCGAGACAACCGTTTTAAGTATGGTGTTGGTGGCAGTCTTCGGTTAGAAAATACTGGAAGAACATGGTTAAATGTATCTTATATTGATGACTTACAAGAAACTGGAAGCTCCAAATTCTTGACTGACAAACGCTTTTTTAGCTTTTTTGAACCTCGATTATTAAACATTGATTTGTTTTATAAATTTATAAAACAATCCGTTTCTATTGAACATGCATTAACGCCTAATATTTTATCAGAATTCCAATTAGCCGTTAGTAATGTAAATCCAACTTACAATTATTTGTATCTTAATGATGGTAGAGCTTATAGTGAGTTTAATTTAAGCACGGCTATTGTATCTTTTCAATACAATCCATTTAGCAAATACACATTAATTAAAAACCGTCTTAAAGAAACAACGGTTGGTTTTCCAAAATTTTCGTTCCAATTAACCCAAGCTGTTAGTGGTATTTTTAAAAGTGAATTTAATTTTTCCAAAATTGACTTCCGTACCTTGTATGAAATACGCTACCAACCAGAATCCTTTACGCGTTTTGTATTAACAGCTGGTTATGCTCATGGCGATGCACCATTATCTCATTTGTATCATGCTTATCCTAACAATATTAATAAAGAAACTATTTTACAGCGTTTTTCAGTAGCAGGAATAGACAGTTTTGAAACCATGTATTTTAACGAATTCTTTTCTGACAGATTTACCACACTACAGTTTCGGCATTATTTTAAACCGTTTCATATTGCCAGTCGCTTTAAACCGCAATTGGTTTTAATTTCCAGATTTGCTATAGGCAACATGAATAACATTAACAAACACCAAGGAATTACTTTCGGTACGCTTGATAAAGGTTATACAGAATCTGGTTTCGAAATTAATAAACTTCTTTTTGGTTTTGGATTAAGTGGCACATATCGATATGGTGGTTATCATTTGCCAGAGTTTGGAGACAATATTGCAGTAAAGTTTACATTTAACGTCACATTATAAAGCAATATCATTTGTAATACATCGCTTTTCCTTAACTTTGCGCCTGTTTTAAATAGTCTATGCTAAAATTATTTACAAAAGGGTTTTGGGATGTTGTTGCGCGACTTATTTTGCGTAATAAAATTGGCATTCTTATTAGTATCATTGCAGTTACTATTTTCTTTAGTCTACAATGGAAAAACATGCGATTTACCTATACTGAAGCCAACCTCCTTCCCGATGACCATGAGGTTAATTTGGTGTATCAAAATTTCTTGGATATTTTTGGTGAAGAAGGCAATCTAATTGTTTTAGGTATTAAAGATTCTACCCTATTTACAGTAGAAAACATAAACGCCTGGAATACCCTTTCCGATAGTTTCAAAGCTTATGATGCTGTTGATGCCGTCGTGGCACTAAAAGATTTACAGAAATTAGTTAAAGACGATGTTAATGAGCGGTTTGTATTAGAACCTTTTATAAAAGACTCTATTACTTCTGACGCCCAACTTGAAACGCTAACAGACGATTTATTCAATAAGTATCCCTTTTACGATAATTTTCTATTTAATAAAGACACGAGAACAATCCGTACGGCCATTTACATGAATAAAGCCATTGTAAATACATCAGCTAGAAAGGATTTTGTTTTCGATGATTTAATGCCAAAAATTGCTGCTTTTGAAAAAGCAACCAATATGGATGTTCGTGTTTCTGGTATGCCATATGTTCGAACACTTAATGCCCAGAACATTGTAGACGAAATAGGTACGTTTATTGCTGGTGCGCTTTTAGTTACGTCTCTTATATTTTTCCTGTTTTTTAGGTCTTTCAGAGCCACCTTAATTTCCATGATTGTTGTCTGTCTGGGCGTTATGTGGACATTTGGCATTATTGGTCTGTTAAATTATGAGATTACCGTTTTAACAGCCTTAATTCCTCCTTTAATTATAGTGATTGGTATTCCTAATTGCATCTTTTTAATTAATAAATATCAGCACGAAGTCAAGTTACATGGTAATAAAGTAAAATCATTACAACGAGTTATTACTAAAGTAGGAAACGCAACCTTGATGACCAATGTTACAACGGCCTCAGGTTTTGCAACATTCATATTAACAGAAAGCACCCTTTTAAAAGAATTTGGTATTGTAGCCTCCTTGAGTATTATAGCTATTTTTATCTTATGCATTTTAATTATTCCCATTATTTACACCTTCTTACCGTATCCAAAAGATCGCCATTTAGAACATCTAAACAAACGATGGATTGGTGGTTTTGTGAATTGGATGGAACGAATGGTAAAAGAAAGACGCATTACCATTTATATTACGGCACTTATTCTACTTATAGCAAGTATGATTGGTATTTACCAAATAAAAATTTCAGGAAGCCTCATTGAAGATATGTCTAAAGAAGCTGAATTTTTTGGTGACATTCGCTTTTTTGAAGAAGAGTTTAATGGCATCATGCCGCTAGAGATATTGGTAGATACCAAACGTAAAAAAGGAGTTACCAAGTTAGCAACCTTAAAACGCATGGATAAGTTAGAAGAACTCATTATTGAAACTCCTGAATTATCCAAGCCTATCTCGGTAGTTAGTTTAGTGAAATATGCTAAACAAGCCTACACCAATGGCAACCCGAAGTATTATCAATTACCAACAAGTCAGGAAAATTTATTCATTTCATCCTATATTAAAAACTCATCTTCCAACGTCGACTTGTTAAAGAGTTTTGTTGATAGCACAGGACAATATGCACGAATTACCACTTTTATGAAAGATGTGGGTACCGATAAAATGGAACGAATTGAGGAAAACATCCAAGCTGAAATAGATAAAACTTTCCCTAAAGAAAAGTATCATGTTACCATTACTGGTAAGGCATTAGTTTTTCAAAAAGGCACCAAATATTTAGTCAAAAATTTAGCCATTTCACTCTCATTGGCCATTTTCCTTATATCCATTTTTATGGCATATATGTTTCGTTCGTTTAAAATGATTGTGGTTTCATTAATCCCTAACCTGCTACCATTAGTAATAACAGCAGGCTTAATGGGTTATTTAGGTGTACCCATAAAACCATCAACCATTTTAGTGTTTAGTATTGCCTTTGGTATTTCTGTGGACGATACCATTCACTTTTTAGCCAAATACCGACAAGAATTACAGGCTAACCATTGGAAAATTAGAAAATCCGTTTATGGTGCCTTACGCGAAACAGGTGTGAGTATGTTTTATACATCCATTGTATTGTTTTTTGGGTTTTCGGTATTTACCATTTCTAGCTTTGGTGGAACGGTCGCGCTCGGTGCCTTAGTTTCTGCAACACTATTATTTGCCATGCTATCAAACCTGCTATTATTGCCGTCCCTATTGTTATCATTAGAACGCAATATTGCCAATAAAGAAGTTTTTAAAGAACCAAGTATTAATATTATACCAGACGAAGATGATGATGATGCAGATGAAAATAATGCTGCTAACTCAAATTAGTTAAGGACTCATGTTTTTAAAAATTGTATTTGATTTTTGACTCGTGAAACTACTATCTTTGTAAACTCTAATTTTTATAACAAATGAAAATGCATACGGTTGCTGAATTATTAAAAAAAGGAAACACCCTTCAAGAAGTTACTATTAAAGGTTGGGTGCGAAGTTTTCGCTCCAGACGATTTATAGCCTTAAATGATGGCTCCACCTTAAATAACATACAATGCGTAGTTAATTTTGAAGAAACTGACGAAGCAATATTAAAGCGGATTACAACAGGTGCTGCTGTATCCATTACAGGTGAATTAACGGAAAGTCAAGGACAAGGGCAAAGTTTAGAAATTCAGGTTAAAAAAATTGAGATTTTAGGCGATTCAGATCCAGAAACCTATCCAATTCAACCAAAAAAACATTCTTTCGAATTTTTAAGAGAAAACGCACATTTACGCACCAGAACGAATACGTTTAGTGCCGTTATGCGTTTACGCTCTTCATTATCATTTGCCATTCATAAATATTTTAATGACAATGGTTTCTATTATATGCACACACCCATAATTACAGGTAGTGATGCCGAAGGTGCTGGTGAAATGTTTCGTGTAACAAATTTAGATGCAAAAAATCCTCCTTTAACAGAAGATGGCAAAGTAGATTATACTGAAGATTTCTTCGGAAAAGAAACCAACCTAACGGTTTCTGGGCAGTTGGAAGCTGAAACGTATGCCATGTCTTTAGGCAAAGTGTACACCTTTGGACCAACGTTTAGAGCAGAAAACTCCAATACATCTCGCCATTTAGCAGAATTCTGGATGATAGAACCAGAAGTTGCTTTCATGGATTTAGCTGGGAATATGGATTTGGCTGAAGATTTTATGAAATCCGTTTTAGGTTATGTTTTGGAGCACAACAGAGAAGATTTAGAGTTTTTAAACCAACGTCTTTTAGATGAAGAAAAAACAAAACCGCAAGCCGAGCGTTCGGAAATGTCCCTAATTGAGAAAATAAAGTTTGTGGTAGATAATAACTTCAAACGTGTAAGTTACACAGAAGCAATTGATATTTTAAGAAACAGTAAACCTAATAAGAAAAAGAAGTTTAACTATATTATTGAAGAATGGGGAGCTGACTTACAAAGTGAACACGAACGTTTTCTTGTAGAAAAGCACTTCAAATGTCCCGTTATATTATTTGATTATCCAGCAAATATTAAAGCCTTCTATATGCGCTTAAATGAAGACGGAAAAACCGTTCGTGCTATGGATATCCTATTTCCAGGTATTGGTGAAATGGTTGGTGGTTCGCAACGTGAAGAACGTTTGGATGTATTGAAAGAAAAAATGAAAGCTCTAGATATTGACGAAGAAGAATTATGGTGGTATTTAGATTTACGTAAATATGGCACTGCAGTACATTCAGGTTTTGGTCTAGGTTTTGAGCGTTTGGTCATGTTTACAACGGGTATGAGTAACATTCGTGACGTGATTCCATTTCCAAGAACACCGCAAAATGCGGAGTTTTAAATTCAGGATATGTCATTCAGAGTAAAGCGAATAATTTTATTATTGCACACTTTGCTTATAATTAAAACAAAATAATTTCATAAAACAATCTACGTTCAAGTATAATGTAGATTGTTTTTTTTATTTTTATACAAACCCAAAACACACGCATGCTCAAGCAATTTTTACAATTTAAATTATCACAAAAGCTATCGCCTCAACAAATTCAATTAATGAAATTGATTCAGTTGCCTACGCAAGCCTTTGAGCAACGCTTAAAACAAGAGTTAGAAGAAAACCCAGCGCTTGAAAGCGGTAAGGAATCTTTGGAAGATACCTTTGATGATGACTTTGATAATAGTAAAGATGAATTCGACGACAATGAAACCATCAATACAGAAGATATTAATGTCGATGAATACTTAAGTGATGATGAAATCCCTGATTATCGGACGCAAGCTAATAATTATAGCGCAGATGACGAAGATAAAACCATGCCATATGCAGCAGGAACTTCCTTTACACAGCATTTAAAAAATCAATTAAATACCTTTCGTTTAAATGATGAGGAACGTGAAATAGCTGAATTCCTTGTAGGAAGTGTTGATGAAAGTGGTTACATCCGAAGAGAACTGGTTGATATCATGGACGATTTGGCCTTTACACAGAATGTATATACCACTGAAGATACAATAAAAAGTGTTTTAAAAATAGTTCATCAATTAGATCCTGCTGGTGTAGGTGCTCGCAATTTGCAAGAGTGTTTAAGCATACAATTACACCGAAAACAAAAGAATCCTGATGTAGACCTAGCCATTGATATTATAGACAATGCCTTTGAACAATTTACCAAAAAGCATTATAAAAAGCTGATTCAAAAGTTCGATATTACAGAAATGCAACTCAAGGATGCCATTCATGTTATTGAACATTTAAATCCAAAACCTGGCGGCTCTTATTCAGGAAATAACCGTATTGTGGAGCATGTGGTTCCTGATTTTGCTATACGCATTGTAGACGGCGAATTGGAGCTTACATTAAATGGTAGAAACGCACCAGAATTACACGTATCTAGAGAATACAGTAACATGATGCAAGGTTATAAGGAAAGTAAAGAGAAATCGAAATCTCAAAAAGATGCCGTTCAGTTTATCAAACAAAAACTGGATGCAGCTAAATGGTTTATAGAAGCTATTAGACAGCGTCAGCAAACGTTATTTATTACCATGAGTTCTATTATGCATTACCAAAAAGAATACTTTTTAACAGGTGATGAGCGTAAACTTCGCCCGATGATTTTGAAAGATATTGCTGATGAAATTGATATGGATGTTTCAACGGTTTCACGAGTAGCCAATAGTAAATATGTAGACACTCCCTATGGTACAAAATTAATCAAGGAATTCTTTTCAGAGTCCATGACCAATGATCAAGGTGAAGAAGTATCTACCCGAGAAATTAAAAAAATATTAGAAACGGTTATCGAAGAAGAAAACAAGCGAAAACCGATGACAGATGATGCGTTAGCCAAAATTCTCAAAGAAAAAGGTTATCCAATTGCTAGACGAACCGTTGCCAAATACCGTGAACAGTTAGACATTCCTGTAGCTAGATTACGAAAGAAAATCTGATGAATTTTATATTAAGAAGTATTTCGTTTATTTTCCATCCGGTTGTGATGCCCTTACTTGGTGTCATTTTCTATTTTTCAAAATCACCAAGATATTTACCTTTAGAATTGATGCAGGCCAAAGTGGTTTCGTTATTTATATTAACCATTCTCCTTCCTATTTTACTTTATTATTTGTTAAAGTCATTAGGTAAAACGAGCTCCATTTATTTACAATCTACTCAAGAGCGTATTTTTCCACTAATTTTAAACGCAATAATTACAGTTTTAATCCTCATTCGTGTGTTGCCTAGTAATGAGATTATTGAGTTATACTACTTTTTTGTTGGTATTTTAATTTCTACTTTAAGTTGCCTTATACTTGCTATACTGAAGTTTAAAGCAAGTATTCATATGATGGCAGTATCGGGTGTTTTTATGTTTTACTTAGCCTTAAGTATTCATTTTAGCATCAACATAAATGGTACATTAGCACTTATGGCTATCCTTATTGGCGCAATTGCTACCTCTAGATTGCATGTCAAGGCGCATACCTATCCAGAATTAATTACAGGCTTATTTATTGGTTTAGTACCGCAATTAATTTTAGTTAATTATTGGTTGTAAATAAAATTGAAGAAGTAAGAATTACAAAATATAGAAAATCAACCCGACCTTTAAAGCATTCATATCTACAGGTTGGTTGTTAACAGTTGCGTTGTTAAAAATGGAATTCAATCCATAATAAAAATAAATATTCCACGTATTGTAACCAGCACTCATAGTTAGTCCGTATTGAAAATCATTAAACGAGTCAATCTTACTGTTTTTAATGGTCCCCAAATCGCCTCGGAATTTAGAAGAATTATAAAGGAGATACCCAATATTGACGCCTGTATAAATACGCCAAAATTTATACGATTCAGCAGTAGATGTTCGCCAACGTAATTGTAATGGTACTTCCACCATATAAGTTGTAAACTTATTTTTGCTGTAATTAATATCACTTTTATCTAAAACTAGATACTCTAAATTACCCGTTTCATCTTTAGTAATTAGAAAGTTTTGATTAAACGAATTAGAAGACAGACCCAAACCAACACCAAAAGCTATATTCCGACGTTTATTAACTGGAAAATCACGTATAAACCCCAAATGAAAACCACTTGAAAAACCACTTTGCGAAACTTGGTCTGGTTTATTCCCTAATAAATTGTAGGTAACAGCTAAATAAAATTGATCCTCCCGATATTTCGTATCGACTTCTTGAACTAAAGAGTCTTGTACAATTTCTCCTTCTTGAGCAAAACACAGAGGCCAAGTTGCAAAAACCAATAAATAAAAGAGGTTATTCTTCATGTAATCGTTAAAATAATGGGTGTTAAACTACAAAAAAAGGCGTTTAGATTTCTCAAAACGCCTTTTTATATAAAATTAAGAATACTTTATTGATTAAGACTTTGCAAGGCATCACCTTTTCTAGTCTTGTAATTTATTTTAAGTGCGTTAACTTCGCGTAATTTTTGCTTAACATCAGATATAATACCCATGTTAGTTTCCTTATCGACACTTAAAACAGTTGTTAAAAAAGGAACTTCCTCTTCACGTTTGTCTGCACGTTCGGCTGCTATAAAAGCTGGAATTTCTGAAACGTCAGCAAACTTATCATTTAACTGAATACGAGCTTCAGATCCAAACTGCTTATATGCGCTACTTGGTTTCCCTGCATAGATATACATTAATAGGTTACGTTTTGCTAATTTTTCAACCTGATCAGCAGCTGGTAAACTATTTTGTATTTTTAATGTGCTCTGACGCATAACCGTAGCAACCATAAAGAAGAATAACAGCATAAATACAATATCAGGTAATGATGCTGTAGAAATTGCTGGAAGACCTCCATCTTTTTTCTTTTTAAATTTAGACATAAATGTTACGGTTTATCTAATTAGACTTTTTTGGTTCTGCTTCTGAAAACTTCTGCGGAATTAAAAGTTTAATATCTTCAATTTTATCTTTTAATTGCGCTTTTCTAGAAGCCGATGTTCTAGCATCGTTATATTCGTTATCTGCTTCTACAAAGTTAATACCTAAATTTGGGTACTTTAACTCAAACTCACGATTACGCAGCACATTATACGCTGCAATAATCTCGTTTTGAACCGCTATATAGGTTTCATAACTTGTTCCTCTATCATTTTGTAAAGAAATAATGGCTTTCTGAAAGTTATCAGAAGATTCTGGATTACGCTTACCTTTACAGGCCTTACAAGCGTCTTCTCCTTTCCCACCACCATTATCCAAAAAGGCAACAGCGGCTTTACGTAAATCTTTTAACTTAATTAAGTCTCCTTCACTTCCCGCAGCTTTTAAAAATAACTCGTTATTAGGATTTACGGTAAGTTGAAAAATATTTCTTTCTTTAATAATAGGTGGCTCTGTTTCTTCAATAGGGGGCAACTTTCGGTTAAGACCAGAGTCTATTTCGATGGTAGTTGTTACCAAGAAGAAAATTAATAGTAAGAAAGCAATGTCGGCCATGGAGCCTGCATTAACTTCTGGTGCTGCTCTTTTTGCCATAATTATTTATTCGTTAGTTTTTTAACGCCTGATAATAACATAATTATCGCAGCTGAAGCTATTAGGATATAAAACGCTATTAATCCAGCGCCAACCATTTGCGATTCACCGGATGTTGCTTCCACACCATTATAAAAATAAGATGTTGTATCACCACCTGAAACCACATAAGCCACAATTAAAACGGCTGCAAAAATACCCACACTAATTAGGGTATTTTTAAGCGTAGCAGTATTTGTAAAAAGGTTCTTTAAAACAAAGATTACTACAAATAGAATCGTAATAGCCATAATAGCGTAAGCTACATATGCTAAAGGATCTACAATGGCTGTATCACCATTTAATGCTGCAGCTTTTATTGCTTCATCACCTTCAGATATTATTCTTACCAGAAACACGATACCTAAAAGACCCAGTAGTCCTGCTAAGATTTTTAAAATTTTGTGTAAATTCATAATTTAAAAAATTATTGCTGTTAATTATTACTTCTTGTGTCTGATCAATAAATCCATTAAAGTAATGGATGCATCCTCCATATCATTAACAATACTGTCAATTTTAGCGATGATGTAATTGTAAAAGATTTGAAGAATAATTGCAACAATTAAACCAAATACGGTTGTTAAAAGTGCTACTTTAATACCACCCGCAACTAAAGACGGTTGCATATCACCAGCAGCTTGAATTTTATCGAATGCTTGAATCATACCAATTACCGTACCCATGAACCCTAACATTGGAGCCAAAGCGATAAATAACGAAATCCAAGATACATTTTTTTCTAATTGTCCCATTTGAACACCACCGTAAGCAATAACCGCTTTTTCAGCAGCTTCAATACCCTCATCTGTTCTATCTAATCCTTGATAGAATATAGAGGCAACGGGGCCTTTTGTATTTCTACAAACTTCTTTTGCAGCTTCAACACCACCAGATTGTAATGCATCTTCTACGTCTTGTGTTAATTTTTTAGTGTTTGTTGAAGAAAGGTTTAAAAAGATAATTCTCTCGATAGCAATTGCTAAACCTAGAATTAAACATAATAATACAATTCCCATAAAACCTGGACCACCTTCTATGAAACGTTTTTTTAATTCCTGGTGAAATCCTAATGACTCTTCTGCTGCTGCATCATCAGCGGCATCGTCTTGAATTGAAGTAACAACTGTGTTTGCACTTGAAATTGCACTTGTAGTTGCGTTAGCTGTTCCGAATGCCACAAAACACATGATGGCTAGGATAGAAAATAATCTTTTCATTTGTTCTTGTTCTTAATTTTATTAGTTAAAGTGTTAAAGATATAAAAAAATTGTAATTAAAAAATTAAAATTACCGCAGAGTTCTGTTAGTTGCTTTATAATTAACCAACAAAAACACCACTGTAACAAAAGGATTTTAAGATTTTTACCTGACAATTCATGGTATGAATGCTATTAAATTATCAATAAATAAATGGCTATCAAACCATTATCCAAAATACTTTTGCAGAGAGGAAGGGATTCGAACCCTCGATACCCTTTTGAGGTATACACGCTTTCCAGGCGTGCGCCTTCGACCGCTCGGCCACCTCTCTGTATTAAGTTTTCTTTTACAGGCAGCCAAATAACGAAAAATCTTTAAAAGGCGAAAATTTTGAAAGTTAATTTTATGCCATTTCTCCTCTTAAAGCCGTTTCGAAAACTGTTTTGAAGGTTTTATTGGAAATTTTCTCACCCAAAAGATACATTAGCTTGGTAATTGCCGCTTCAGTTGTAATATCTTTTCCTGAAATAACACCTATTGTTTTCAACTGCGAACTTGTTTCGTATTGTCCCATATTAACACTACCTCCAGAACACTGAGTAACATTAATAACTTGTATGCCTTTTTTAATGGTGTCCTTAATTAATTGTACAAACCAATCTTCAGTAGATGCGTTTCCGGCTCCATAGGTTTCTAAAACAACCCCTTTTAAATGTGGGTTATGTAAAATTCCTTCTAAAATTGTTTTTGAAATACCTGGAAACAATTTAATGAGTGCAATATTGGTATCAAAATTTTTATGGACAACTAGTTTTTTTCGAGCATTGGGTACAAAAAGCGCATCGTGATTAATAGTAATATGTACGCCAGATTCTGCTAAATGTGGATAGTTTAAACTTTCAAAAGCTTCAAAATGTTCCGCATTAATTTTCGTTGTCCTATTACCTCTATACAGTTTGTATTCAAAATACAAACCAACCTCTCTTATTACTGGCCGCTTTCGCACTTGTAATGACGCCATTTGGATGGATGTAATTAAATTTTCTTTAGCATCTGTTCGTAAATCACCTATAGGCAATTGTGATCCAGTTAAAATAACGGGTTTTGCTAAATTTTCTAACATAAAACTTAATGCCGATGCTGTATAACTCATTGTATCACTACCATGAAGCAAAACAAATCCATCAAAAGCTTCATAATTGGTTTCAATAATTTCTGCCATTTGCACCCAATATTCTGGACTCATATTTGATGAATCTATGGGTTCGTCAAAAGATGTGGTTTCAATTTCACAGGTTAGCAACTTTAACTCGGGAATTCGTTTAAGCAGGTTATTAAAATCAAAGGTTTTTAATGCGCCTGTGTTTGGGTTTTTTATCATCCCAATAGTACCACCTGTATATATTAAAAGAATTTTTGGGTTGGTATTTTCCATACTTATATCTTAAAAATGGCTTTAGAGTTTTCTGTGGTTATTTCAGCAATATCCTCTTGTGGCATATTATACAGTTCCGAAAGCTTATCTAACACTTTTATTATGTATGCACTTTCATTCCGTTTGCCGCGGAACGGTTTTGGAGCAAGATAAGGTGAATCGGTTTCCAAAACAATGTGTTTTAAAGGGATTTGATTTAGAAACTGATCTATTTTTCCATTTTTGAACGTTACTACTCCTCCTATCCCCAATTTCATGTTGTAAGAAATGGCTTGTTTGGCTTGCTCTAGCGTTCCTGTGAAACAATGAAAAATACCAAATAAATCATCCGATTTTTCGGTTTCAAGTACTTTAAAAATTTCATCAAACGCATCGCGACAATGAATAACAATTGGTAACTGATATTTTTTAGCTAATTGAATTTGATGTTTGAAAGCTTTTATCTGAATATCTAATGTAGATGTATCCCAATATAAATCAATGCCAATTTCACCAATAGCAAAAAAAGAACGTTTAGACAATAGATCTTCAACATGCGCTAATTCATCTAGATAGTCTTCTTTAACAGACGTTGGGTGCAGACCTGTCATTAAGTAAACGCAATCTGGAAAATCCATTTCCAACTGCAACATAGATTTTGTGTAAGACGAATCTATTGCTGGAATAAAAAAACGTGAAACACCTAAATCTATAGCACGTTGTATCATTTGGCTCCTATCGTCATCAAAGGCTTCACTATATAAATGGGTATGTGTATCGGTAACTATCATGTTGCAAAAGTAAAAAAGTAACCACCAATGTGCTTACTTTCTAGTTTATAATTTTACTTTGAATTGAAAGCCTTATAAAAATAGCTCGTATACAGGGAAACAACTCTTAATTATTGTACTTTTGATATTGATAAAAAGACCAGAAAATGAGTGAAGAACCCAACAAGAGTCTCAAAGATTTTTTATTAGAAAAAGGCTATACGAAAATCAAATTAAAATTAACAAAAACTAATCATTTTGAAATAAAGTCATCTATTAACGGTGTTAAAGGACTTTTTATTTTGGATACTGGAGCCTCAAGTTCTTGTGTAGGTTTTGAAGCCATTGAAACCTTTAAGCTGAAAGTAAAGGATTCTGAAATAAAAGCAGCAGGAGCTGGTGCAAGTGATATGATCACACAAATATCTAAAAAAAATCAAATAAAAATAGGTAAATGGAAACAAGACAAGGTTCCTTTAATTTTATTTAACCTAACACATGTAAATACGGCATTAATTAACCACAATGCCAAACCTGTTGATGGTATTATTGGAGCGGATGTTTTAAGAAAAGGAAAAGGGGTTATTGATTATGAGAAGAAATATTTGTATTTAAAATTGTAAGATAAAACTTCACTATATCTAAATTACGTATCTTTATACTCAAGTTTTACTAACTAACCAAATCATGCAATCTTCAATAATTATAGCGGATGATCATCCACTCATGTTACGTGGGCTCCATGACTTTTTAAAGTCTAAAGGCTACAACATTTTAGGTAGTGGTAAAGATGGCAAGGAGGCCTATAATTTAATTATTAAACACAAGCCAGACATTGCTATTCTAGATATAAGAATGCCATATTTAACAGGGCTAGAGGTAGCTGAAGAATGTTTAAAAAATGGTATAAAAACTAAAATTATTCTAATAACGTTTGATAAGGGTGAGGAATTATATGACAAAGCTCAAGAGCTAAAAATTTTTGGTTATATTTTAAAAGAGTTTGCTATTGAAGAAATTGAACTATGTATTGAAAACGTCACGAATAATAAACCGTACTTTAGTGAGGAAATAGCGCAATATCTTAATGCCAATTTAAATGTACAAAAACCACAAGCTTTAAACGAGTTAACAAAAGCTGAAATTAAAGTTTTAGCTTTAATTGCCCAAAATAAAACAGCTAACGAAATTGGCAATGCATTATCTGTATCTGGAAGAACAATTGAGAAGCACAAGAGTAATATTATTAAAAAATTGAATTTAGAATCTAAACATAACAGTCTGTCTTTATTTGCGAAAGAGAATGAACAGTTTTTAGAGTAGTTAAAAAATACGTAGAACTACGTATTTCACAATATTTTAGTTTGCTGTATATTTACATTGCTATTAATCGGATACCTTGTTTATTACAGGTTGAAACTAAAAAGGCCTTTAAAGTTTTACTTTTAAGGTCTTTTTTTTTGGCTTTTACTTTAACAGGCAAAAAATACGTAGAACTACGTATTTTTTTAATGGTTTATCTAACATATCTTTACAGTGCTATTAGTTAGTTATTTGAGGGAATTTATTAGAGGGCTTTTAATCTGAAGATTAGAAGCCCTTTTCTTATGGCTATTTTTTTGAAACCTAAAATTACGTAGTTCTACGTATTTCATATTTAAACCATTACCCATACCTTTACTTTGCTATTAATTACAGATATGGATTGCCATTTTATTATGAGACATTCCACGCTTAAACCAATTAAAATGGAACAATCCAATCTACCAAACAACTTTGAAGTTATGCAGAATTCAAATACTAATAAATTTTTCGTTTTTGGAATCGTTGTATTAGTCGTGATCGTTATTTCATTAAATATTCTTGTCTGCTTTTTTTAATTATGTTAGTTATTATGTATGCAAGAAAAAAGCGCTACTTCCAAAAGAAGTAGCGCTTTCATATTATAAAAACCCTATTAATTATAGCTCTAAAGCCTTTTTAATATTGTTATCCATTAATAATTCTGTCGGATTTTCCAATGCCTCTTTAACAGCTACCAAGAAACCTACAGACTCTTTACCGTCTATAATTCTATGGTCATAGGATAAAGCCACGTACATAATTGGACGGATTTCAACTTTACCATCAATGGCAACTGGTCTTTCCACAATGTTGTGCATTCCTAAAATACCACTTTGTGGCGGATTGATAATTGGTGTAGATAACATACTTCCAAACACACCTCCATTAGATATTGTAAAAGTTCCTCCTGTCATCTCATCTACAGTAATCTTTCCATCACGTGCGCGAATTGCCAAGCGTTTTACTTCGTTTTCAACTCCTCTAAATGATAAGTTTTCAGCATTTCTAATAACAGGTACCATTAAACCTTTTGGTCCTGAAACAGCAATAGATACATCTACAAAGTCATAGGAAATCATTTCTTTTCCATCAATCATAGAGTTTACAGCTGGATACATTTTTAAGGCTCTAACAACAGCTAAAGTAAAGAAAGACATAAAACCTAAACCAACACCATGCTTATTTTTAAAGGTTTCTTTATACTCATTTCGTAGTGCAAAAATTGGCGACATATCTACTTCGTTAAAAGTAGTAAGCATAGCCGTAGTATTTTTGGCCTCAACTAAACGTTCAGCAACTTTACGTCTTAACATAGACATTTTGCTGTTCGTACTAGAACGGTTACCTCCTGTTGGTGTTCCCATAGAAGGCACGGCATTTACAGCATCATCTTTAGTAATACGACCATCCTTACCGGTTCCAGGAATTTGCGAGGCATCCATGTTTTTTTCAGCTAAAATCTTTTTAGCAGCAGGACTAGCAACACCAGATGCGTATGATTCATTAGCAGGATTTGATGCTTTATCATGATTAGAGTTCTTCTTATTTGAATCCAAATCGTTAACTAATTCTTCGGTTTCTTTTTTTGTAGCGCCACCTTCATCGCCACCACCTTTATAGGTTTCTGGCGCATCCTTTTCTGACCCTCCTCCTGGCTTTTCAGCTGAAGTATCAATTAAACACACAACCGCTCCAACTTCTACAGCGTCACCTTCTTCTGCTTTAAGTGTTATGGTTCCACTAGCTTCGGCAGGCAACTCTAAAGTTGCTTTGTCACTATCTACTTCTGCAATAGCTTGGTCTTTTTCTACGTAATCACCATCTGCAACTAACCATGTTGCAATTTCTACTTCTGTAATAGATTCTCCTGGCGAAGGAACTTTCATTTCTAAAATCATCGTGATACTGTTTTAGTTTTTAATATTTTAATGTTGGTTGTTTTTCGTTTTGTCAAATACGAAGTCTATAACTTCTTTATGGCGTTTTTTAGAACGTACAGAACTACCAGCTGCTGGTGCTCCATAAGGTCTACGCGATACCGCTCTAAATGTTTTGGCTTCGTCTAAATGCATGAGCATGTGGCTATATGCACCCATATTTCTTGGCTCTTCTTGAGCCCAAACAATTTCTTCGGCATTTTTATATTTCTTCATTATCGCTCTAATAGCTTCTGTTGGCAATGGGAATAATTGTTCTATTCTTACCAAAGCTACATCTTTACGATTTAAGTTTTCGCGCTCTTCCTCTAAATCATAATAAAATTTACCCGTAACAAACACAAGTGTTTTGATATCTGTTGCTTTAATTCCTGTATCGTCTATAACCTCTTGAAAACTTCCATTTGCAAATTCATCAACGGTTGAAACAACTTTAGGATTACGCAATAAACTTTTAGGTGTAAATATAATCAATGGTTTACGGTAGTTGGCCTTTACTTGTCTGCGTAATATATGAAACATATTAGCTGGCGTTGTACAATCGGCTACAAACATATTATCTTTTGCACATAATTGTAAATATCGCTCCATGCGTGCAGAAGAATGTTCTGCTCCTTGACCTTCATAACCATGCGGTAAAAGCATGACTAATCCGTTTTGTAATTTCCATTTATCTTCTGCTGCAGATATATATTGATCTAGCATGATTTGAGCACCATTACTAAAATCACCAAATTGAGCTTCCCAAATGGTTAAGGTTTTAGGGCTTGCCATGGCATAACCATAGTCAAAACCTACGACACCATATTCTGATAACAGCGAATTATATATAAAAAATTTACCCTGATTATCACTCAACTGGTTATGAAGAATAATTTCTTCTTCACTATCCTCAACTTTTACAACTGCATGTCTGTGAGAAAACGTACCGCGTTCTACATCTTGACCAGAAATTCTAACATCATTACCATCCAGTAAAAGCGTTCCGTAAGCAAGATGCTCACCCATAGCCCAATCCAATTTGTTTTCGTTAAACATGGTTTGCCTAGACTCTATTAAACGCTCAATTTTACGAATGAATTTCTTGTCTTCTGGTAATGTTGAAATAACTTTGGTTACTTTTTCTAAATCGGCTTTGCTACAAGTAGTATCAACCGGTTTCATCATTTTGTCTTCATCAACCGAAATGTAATTTTCCCATTCATTTTGCATAAACGGTGTAATTTCGGTTTTATCCTCTTTTCTAGAATCTTCTAAATTTTCTTCTAGTTTATTCTTATAATCTTCTTCTAATTTCTGAACATAAGACTCATCAATTATCCCTTCAGAAATCAACTTGGCAGCATAAATATCTCTTGGGTTTTGATGTTTTGAAATAGCTTTGTATAGTTTTGGTTGCGTAAAACGCGGTTCATCACCTTCATTATGGCCATATTTTCTGTAGCCTAATAAGTCTATAAAGACATCGCGTTTAAACTTCATTCTAAAGTGCAGGGCGAATAACATGGCATGAACAACCGCCTCGGCATCATCTGCGTTAACATGTAGAACTGGTGACAATGTAACCTTGGCTATATCTGTACAGTAAGTACTAGAACGTGCATCTAAATAGTTGGTAGTAAAACCTATTTGGTTATTAACAACTATATGTATGGTGCCGTTGGTTTTATAACCATCTAATTGTGCCATTTGGATGATTTCATAAACTAAACCTTGACCTGCTATAGCAGCATCACCATGTACCACTATCGGTAGGACTTGCGATGGGTTATCTGGATATTTATCATCTTGTTTTGCTCTAGCTATACCCTCTACCACAGCTCCAACTGTTTCTAAATGCGATGGGTTAGGTGCTATATTTAAGTTTATTTTTTTTCCATTTTCAGTTACACGATCACTGGTCCAACCTAAATGGTATTTCACATCACCATCAAAAACTTCTTGCTCATAATCCTTCCCATCAAATTCACTAAAGATATCCTTTGCTGATTTTCCAAAAATATTTGTTAAAGTACTTAAACGACCACGATGTGCCATACCCATAACAAACTCCTTGACATCGTATTCTGATGCTTTTTCAATTAAAGCATCTAATGCAGGGATTAGGGATTCGCCACCTTCTAAAGAAAAGCGCTTCTGACCAACATACTTGGTATGCAAAAAGGTTTCAAAAGAAACAGCTTCATTCAACTTTTTAAGAATGTGTTTCTTCTCATCGGTTGAAAAATTTGGCTGGTTATCGTTAATGTTTAACTTTTCCTGAATCCATTTAATTTCTTCAGGTTTTCTTATATACATATATTCAACACCTATGGAGTGGCAATATATTTTTTCTAAATGCGTGATGATATTTCGTAACGACTGTGTACCAAGACCTAGCACATTTCCAGCACTAAACGTGGTATCCATATCCGATTGCGATAAACCAAAATTCTCAACAGCCAGCGTTGGCTCGTAAGTTCTTCTAGCACGAACTGGATTCGTTTTGGTAAATAAATGACCTCTGGTGCGGTAACCTTCAATTAGTTGTAATACTTGAAATTCTTTAGTAACATTCTCGGAAACATGTTCGCAAGAATCACCCACTGCTACCGAGTCTGTTAATCCATAACTTTCACTACCAAAGTCGTAACCTTGAAAAAAGGCTCTCCAACTTGGCTCAACAGAATCTGGGTTTTGTAAATATTGATCGTATAAATCAGCAAAGTATGCTGTATGTGCGGCGTTTAAAAAAGAATATTTATCCATAAATGAATTAAAACTGAATCGTTCAGACTAAATTTATACAAAAGTACAACTTTTAGTAAAATTAGATATGGTTTTCTTACTTTTATAACATGTAATTAACTAAAATTTTAAAAATGAAACAGGATTTATTATTCCATAAAAAAATTAGTATCTTATTTGGCTTTTTTTGTCTGTTTACAGCAAATGTTTCTGCCCAAAATAACACCAATGATTTTTGGAGTCATGTGCGTTTTGGTGGTGGTATAGGTTTAGGATTTTCAGGTGATTACTTTAGTGGAACATTAGCGCCTAGTGCTATTTACCAATTCAATTCGCAGTTTGCAATGGGTGTTTCCTTAAATGGAACGTATTCAAGCCGAAAGGATTATTATAAATCTACTATTTTAGGCGGAAGTATTCTTGGTTTATATAACCCAATACCACAATTACAATTATCAGCTGAATTTGAAGAATTAAATGTAAATAGAAAATGGGAAAATAGATTACGTATTCCTGATGAGACCTATTGGTATCCTGCCTTATTTTTAGGTGCTGGTTACACCATAAATAGTGGACGAGTGTCAACCGCTATTGGAATTCGATATGATGTATTGTACGATAGAGACAAGAGCATTTACGGAAGCTCTTGGATGCCATTTTTTAGGTTTTATTTTTAAGAATACATACTCTTAAACCACACCTTTTGCCATTCCCGCTGTAACACTAAAAAAGCAACGTGTTCTGCCATTGTAACGGTATCTGAACCGTCTAACTCGCGAACTTTAGCTTCAGACACATCAATTATGTATAGTAGATTTAGATAGTCCATAAATTTTTCTTGAATTAATTTATAAACCATTTCATGTAACATAAACTTTAAACTGGATGGCAATACTTCCAGATCAAACTCCAAATCTATATTTGCCAAAGCTAAATCTTTATTTAGTTGACTTATTAATTTTTGATATAAATTTAATTGATTGGCTTCCGCAATTAAGTGAGAAAAAGTTGTTGGTAACTGCATTAGTTGTTTCTATTCATTAATTGCTGACCAAAGGCTTTCAACAAGGACTTTTTCTCATCAGATATTTCTAATTTCTCTAATATTTGAAATGCCTTATTGGTGTATTCTTCAATTATTTGTTTGGTTGCTAAACTAGCTCCCGAAGTATCAAAAATTTCTTTTATAGTTTCTATTTTATTGGTCTGATCGGCTGGCTGTAAACTATATAAATGTAACAATTGTTGTTTATCATCATCATTAGAAAACTCCAAAGCCTTTAAATAAAGATAGGTTTTTTTATTTTCAATAATATCACCACCAACCTGTTTCCCAAAGGTTTCCGGATTACCAAATGCATCTAAATAATCATCTTGTAATTGAAAAGCAATTCCTAAATTTTTACCAAATTGGTACATGTTGTGTTTATCAGCTTCCGAAGCTTGAGCAACAATAGCGCCCATTTCCATAGCGGCTCCAACTAAAACAGCTGTTTTATATTCAATCATTTTTAAATACTCCGGAACAGAAACATCATCACGTGTTTCAAAATCCACATCATATTGCTGACCCTCGCAAACCTGTAAAGCCGTTTTGCTAAATAATTTTGCAAGTGCTTGAAATGTATCAGAATCATAATTTTCAAACAATTGATAGGCCATTATTAGCATGGCATCACCCGATAAAATTCCTGTATTTACGTCCCATTTTTCATGAACAGTTTCTTGCCCTCTTCGCAAAGGCGCATCATCCATAATATCGTCATGTACTAATGAAAAGTTATGAAAAACCTCAACACTTAAAGCTGCATTTAATGCATTTTCATAAGGACAATTAAAAATCTCTGCAGTCATTAAAGTCAAAACCGGACGCAAACGTTTTCCACCTAATTGCAAGATGTAATTTATAGGGCTGTACAATGATTTTGGCTCTTTAACTTGAACAAATTTATTCAGGTAATCTACAAAGGCTTGCTGATAATAAGGTGTGTTTTGCATGAAGCAAAAATAAGGCAATTCATTTAATAATTACAACAACATTTTAGCAATATTAAGAAAAGGTTAATACTTTGGAAACTTTTTAGGTTTTTAAAGTTTCCTTTACTACATTTGCAGCTTATTATGAAAGAAAAAATTTTAAAAAACGCAGCAAACATGTTCATAAATTACGGCTTTAAAAGCGTAACTATGGATGATATTGCTAATAAAATAGGAGCTTCTAAAAAAACTATTTACCAGCATTATGCTACCAAAACAAAATTGGTTCAAGCTGCCACGTTGTACATGTTCGATTTTATATCTGAAGGCATAGACTGTATTTGTGCACTTAATCAAAATCCGATAGATGAGATTTATGAAATTAAGAAATTCACCATGTCGCATTTAAAAGATGAAAAATCATCTCCTCAATACCAACTTAAAAAGTATTATCCGAAAATTTTTGAATCTTTAAAAAATAAACAATTCCATATCATGCAAGATTGTGTAAAAGACAATCTTAAAAGAGGTGTTTCCGATGGTTTATATCGCGAGTCAATTGATATTGAATTTATTTCACGACTCTATTTTAACACCATGATGAGTTTAAAAGATCCAGAAATATTTTCAACCGATGATTTTCCAATGAAAGCCCTAATGGACAACTATTTAGAATATCATATTCGTGGAATTAGTACCGAAAAAGGGATTGCCAAATTGGATGAAATATTACGGATTACAAAAAACAAAACAGATTTATAACAACAATGAAAAAAACATCACTACTCATATTTAGCCTATTGTTTTCCGCTTGGTTATTTTCCCAAGAAACAACAAAAACTTTTACGCTTCAGGAAGCTATAGATTATGCGTTAATAAACAACCGTTCTGCCAAAAATGCCGCAAGAGATATTGAAGCTGCTGAAAAACAAAAATGGGAAACTACCGCTACTGGTTTGCCACAAATTGATGGCGCTGTAGATTATACCAATTGGATAAAACAGCAAGTATCATTACTACCAGCTGAAATTGCTGGAGGCACACCTGGTACTTTTGTTCCCGTAACTTTTAGTCCGAAACAAAATCTAAATGCAACAGCCACTTTAAGTCAGCTATTATTTGATGGCTCTTATTTAGTTGGCCTCCAGTCAGCAAAAGTTTATTTAGAAATTTCCGAAAATGCTAAAATTAAAACCGATTTAGAAGTTAGAAACGCAGTAATCAACGCCTATGGAAATGTGCTTTTAGCAGAAGAAAATTTAAATATTGTCACGAAAAATATTGATGTGCTTCAAAAAAACCTTGATGAAACAACCAAAATTTACGAAAATGGTTTAACCGAAGAAGAAAGTGTTGAGCAATTACAAATAACTTTAACAGGTTTAGAAAACTATTTAAACAATGTGGAGCGCTCTAAAAACATAGCATATCAAATGTTTAATATAACGTTGGGAATTGACTTAAATGAACCAATTTCATTAACCGATAATTTAGAGGTTTTAACGCTTCAAAACATTTCTTTAGAGTTATTAGAAACGGACGAAAATATTGAAAACAGTATTGACTATCAAATTGCAAAAAACCAAGAGGTTTCCAAAGAATTACTTTTAAAATTAGAAAAAAGCACCTTTCTGCCAAGATTAAGTGCTTTTATAAATGGTGGTTACAGTGGTTTTGGTGAAACTTTTGCTTTTGCCAGTAACAATCAAGAATGGTATGGATCTTCCTTATTTGGAGTGAACATGACCATACCAATATTTAGTTCTGGAATGCGAAGTGCAGCTACCCAACGCGCACAAATAGATTTAGAAATAGCTAAAGAAGAATTAACAGAAACAGAACAACAGTTAAAGTTTCAAATATCGGCTGCAAAAAGCGATTATCAGTTTGCTATAGAGGAATACCAAAACAAACGCCAAAATTTAAATTTAGCCGAACGCATTGAGCAAAAAAACCAAACCAAATTTTTTGAAGGTATCGCGTCTAGTTTCGATTTAAGACAAGCACAAACACAGCTCTATACAGCACAACAAGAATATTTGCAATCCATGTTTAATGTTATTACAAAAAAATCTGAACTAGAAACCATTCTTAACACCGTAAATTATTAAGCCAATCAATCAAAATACACTCATGAAAAATATAAATTTACTTATCATTATTGCGCTAATCATATCATCTTGTGGTAATAAAAAAGAAAAATCGCTTGATGAAGTCTTAGAGTCCAACAATTTAACTGAATTAAAAGAAAGACGTAATCAGATTGATAGTAAGCAACAGGAACTTAATGACCAAATGACGTTGCTAAATGAAAAAATAGCAGAATTAGATACCATAAAAAAAGTACCCCTAATTACAACTTTTAAGGCCAAGCAAGAAGTTTTTAATCACCAATTAGAAATTCAGGGTAATGTTACCACTAAAAATTTACTGGTTGTAACACCAGAATTTAATGGTATTTTAACCAATGTGTTTGTTAAAGAAGGCCAACAAGTCAGTAAAGGCCAACTATTAGCAAAAATTGACGATGGTGGTTTAAGCCAACAACTTGCCCAATTAGAAATTCAAGCTAATTTGGCTAAAACAACTTTCGAACGTCAAAAACGTTTATGGGATCAAAACATTGGTAGTGAAATCCAATATTTACAAGCAAAATCTTCTTACGAATCTCAAGCAGAAGCGGTTAATCAGCTTAAACAACAAATTTCTAAAACCAATGTTACAGCTCCATTTACTGGCACAATAGACGATGTTATAACAGAACAAGGAAGTGTTGTTATGGCTGGACAAAGCCAACTTATGCGTATTGTAAATTTGGATAACATGTATATTGAAACCGATGTTCCCGAAAGCTATATTGGTAGCATTACTAAAGGAAAAGATGTCACTGTAGATTTTCCTATACTTGGAAAAACAATTGAAACTAAAGTGCGTCAGGCTGGCGATTATATCAATCCTGCCAACCGTACTTTTAAAGTAGAAGTTAGTGTTCCTAATACCGAAAAAAATATCAAACCTAACCTTACAGCTCGCCTTAAAATTAATGATTACACCAACAAGGAAGCCTTATTAATTCCACAAAGTATTATTTCAGAAAATGCTGACGGTGAACAATATATTTATGTTATTTCTAACAAAAACAATCATGGAGAAGGCGAAGTAAAACGTGTTATTATAAAAACTGGAAAAACACAAGGCGATGTTATTGAAGTTTTGGAAGGCATAGAAGATGGCGCAGAGATTGTTAAAGAAGGTGCCAGAAGTGTAAAGGATGGCCAAACCGTTAAGGTTGTAGAGATGCAAACCGAAAGCACTAACAACTAAAAAGAATCTGATGACTAAAAAGAAAAAACAAGTCGATAAAGAATTTGGATTATCATCGTGGGCCATTAATAATAAAACCACCATGTATGTGCTTATTCTGGTAATATTCTATTTGGGTGTTGCCGCATTTTTTGATATGCCTCGCGAAAATTTCCCTGAAGTAAATGAGACAAAAATTTACGTTAGCTCTATTTATCCTGGAAATACAGCAGAAGATATAGAAAAACTTATTACAGACCCACTTGAGGACGAACTAAAAACAGTTAGTAATGTCGTAGAAATAACCTCAACATCACAAGAGGATTTCTCTATGATTATAGTTGAATTTGATGAACACCTTACCGTTGAACAAGCCAAACAAAAAGTAAAAGATGAAATAGACACCAAAACTGCTGGTGAAGACTGGCCAATGTCCAATGGTGCTAAAGTAAAGCCAGATGTTTTTGAATTAAGCCTTTCTGAAGAAATGCCCATTTTAAACATTAATATCTCTGGTGATTATCCGGTTGAAAAACTTAAAGAATACGGTGAAGAACTTCAAGATGAAATTGAAGATTTATTAGAAATTAAAAAAGTTGATATTCGTGGCGCTCAAGATAAAGAAGTTGAAGTAGCCGTTGATATTTATAAAATGATGGCTGCCGATGTGACTTTTAACGATATAATAGGCGCTATTAATAACGGAAATATGACCATGTCTGCCGGAAATTTAAAAACGAGTGGCCAGCGTAGAACTATTCGGATTTTGGGCGAAATTGAATCGCCTGAACAACTAGAAAATTTTGTTGTTAAAGCAGAAAAAGGTCATGCCATATATTTAAAAGACGTAGCCACTGTTACTTTTCACGAAGAAGACAAAACAACTTTCGCAAGAGAATTTGGGGAACCTGTAGTAATGTTAGATGTTAAAAAACGTGCAGGTAAAAACATGGTAGATGCAGCAGAACAAATTAAAGTTATTGTTCAAAATGCCATAGAGAATAAGTTCCCACAGGACTTAAAAGTCACCATTGCTAACGATCAGTCGCCAGTTACTATCGGACAAGTAGATGATTTGGTAAACAACATTATTTTTGGTGTTATTCTAGTGGTTATGGTTTTGATGTTCTTTTTAGGATTCAAAAACGCCATTTTTGTTGGATTTGCCATTCCAATGTCCATGTTTATGTCGCTTATGATATTAAATCTATTAGGACAAAGTTTAAATACCATGGTGCTTTTCGGCCTAATTATGGGTTTAGGTATGCTAGTTGATAATGGAATTGTGGTTGTAGAAAACGTATATCGTTTAATGGACGAAGAAGGCATGAGCCGTATTGAAGCAGCTAAAAAAGGAATTGGAGAAATTGCATTTCCAATTATTATATCAACGGCCACGACGGTTGCTGCGTTTATTCCATTGGGTTTATGGCCAGGAATAATGGGACAATTTATGATGATTTTACCAATAACGCTATCTGTTGTTCTAGGATCCTCATTATTCGTTGCTATTTTCTTTAACTCGGTTTTAGTATCGCAGTTTATGAGCACGGAGGACAAAGATATGCCGCTTAAAAAAATTATTCGTAACACAGCCATTATAGCAAGTATCGGTATTCTTATAGTTATCTTTGGTGGTGAATATCGAGGTCTGGGAACCCTTATGGTTTTAACGGCCATTATGCAATGGGTTTACCGATTATTTCTACGTAAATGGGCTAATAATTTCCAAACAAAAACACTCGTAAAATTAGAGCGCTGGTACGAAAATCAACTTCGTTGGGCATTATCAGGCTGGAAGCCTTATATAATTTCTGCAGCTACAGTAATACTATTATTTGTTTCTATTGGCGCTTTTGTAGCTTCGTTAGCAACTCAACGTACAAAAGTTGAATTTTTCCCAGACAATAAACCCAACCAGATTATTGTATACATAGAGTATCCTCAAGGAACTGCTATTGAAAAAACGAATGCCATAACTAAAGAAATTGAAAAACGCGTATATAATGTTGTTAATGACGAACAATATCGTGATGGCGACTATAATTATATGGTAGAAAGTGCTGTTTCGCAAGTTGGTGAGGGTGCTGGAAATCCACAAACGGATAGTGGTTCATCAGCCGAAATGCCACACAAAGCAAAAATTACGGCATCCATGCGTGAATACAAATACCGTCGTGGTGAAGACAGTGAGTTGCTGCGTCAGAAAGTACAAGAAGCGCTTGTAGGTATTTATCCAGGTGTACTTATTTCGGTTGAAAAAGATGCCAATGGACCTCCTGCTGGACCGCCAATTAACATTGAAATTGAAGGCGATGATTATGATGAATTAATCAATACTGCTGAAAACATGCGTGAATTTATCAATACTAAAAACATTCAAGGTATTGACGAATTAAAAATAGATGTTAACAAAGATAAGCCATCCATGCGTGTTATTATTGACAGAGAAAAAGCAGGAGAATTGGGTATTAGTGCTGCTCAAGTAGGTCAGCAATTACGTAATTCCATTTTCGGATCTAAAGCAGGTATTTACAAAGAAGATGGTGACGATTTTGATATCTACGTGCGTTTTAATGAGGATAACCGTTACAATACAAGCGCTTTATTTAATCAGAATATTACCTTTAGGGATAACACGGGACAGCTTAAAAGCATTCCGGTATCTGCTGTAACCAAGCATGAAAACAACTCCAGTTTTAGTGCAATTAAACATAAAGACACCAAGCGTGTCGTTACAGTTTATTCAGCACTTTCTCCAGGTTATACAGATGCAGGTGCTATTGTAGCGCAAATTCAAAATGAAATGAAAACCTATAAAAATCTTCCTAAAGATATTCATATTGACTATACAGGACAGATTGAAGAGCAAAATAAACAAATGGCCTTTTTAATGGGTGCCTTTTTTACTGGTTTAGGCTTAATTTTCTTCATATTAATATTTCAATTTAACTCTATTTCCAAACCAACTATTATCATGCTAGCCATATTTTTAAGCCTTATAGGTGTATTTGGTGGTATTGTAATTACTGGAAGTGCATTTGTTATAATGATGACCATGGTTGGTATAATTTCATTGGCTGGAATTGTAGTAAACAACGGAGTGGTTTTACTCGATTATGCCCAATTATTAATTGATAGAAAAAAGCACGAATTAGATTTAGACAATTCTGAATACCTTACTAAAGATGCCTTATTTGAAAGCATCGTAAAAGCTGGTAAAGCACGTTTACGTCCTGTACTACTAACAGCTATAACTACTATTCTAGGTTTAGTACCGTTAGCCATTGGATTAAACATTAACTTTTTTACTTTGTTTAGTGAATTAGATGCTAATATTTACATGGGTGGAGACAACGTAGTATTTTGGGGTCCTCTAGCGTGGACTGTAATTTATGGTTTGTTAATAGCTACCTTTTTAACGCTTATAGTGGTTCCTGTTTTATTCTTTTTATCCATGCAATTAAAAATGTGGTTTCGAAAGAAAACAACAGCTACTGAAGATATTTAAAGCCAATTCTTATACCCTCAAATAAAAGATTGGCTAATAGCGGGAAGCCTCAACAAATGTTGAGGCTTTTTTATTTGATAATCGGTTAACTTGCTTAAATTTGCATCCGCATATACCTGTTAGGTATAAAAAACAACAAATTATGTACAGAAGTCATTCCTGTGGTGAATTACGAGCATCACATATTAATACTGAAGTAACCCTTTCAGGTTGGGTTCAAAAATCACGTGATAAAGGATTTATTGTTTGGGTAGATTTACGCGATCGTTACGGCATTACGCAACTCGTTTTTGATGAAGAGCGCACACCTAAAGCCATGATGGACAAGGCACAGAAATTAGGTCGTGAATTTGTTATTCAAGTAACAGGAACGGTTATTGAGCGCGCTTCTAAAAACGAAAATATTCCGACAGGTGATATTGAGATATTAGTATCTAAAATGACAATCTTGAATGAATCACTTTTACCACCTTTTACCATTGAAGATAAAACAGATGGTGGCGAAGATATCCGAATGAAATATCGCTATTTAGATATCCGTCGTAATCCTGTAAAAAACAGCTTAATTTTTCGCCATAAGGTAACTCAAGAAGTAAGAAACTACTTATCAAAAGAAGGTTTTATTGAAGTAGAAACACCTTACTTAATTAAATCAACTCCCGAAGGTGCTCGCGATTTTGTGGTGCCTTCCAGAATGAATGAAGGGCAATTTTATGCCTTACCGCAAAGTCCACAAACCTTTAAGCAATTATTAATGGTTGGTGGCATGGATAAATACTTTCAGATTGTAAAATGCTTCCGTGATGAAGACTTACGGGCTGATAGACAACCCGAATTCACACAAATTGACTGCGAAATGGCTTTCGTAGAACAAGAAGATATTTTAAACGTTTTTGAAGGATTAACCAGACACCTTTTAAAAGAAGTGAATGGTGTAGATGTTGAAAAATTTCCAAGAATGTTATACGATGACGCCATGCGGCTTTACGGTAATGACAAACCAGATATTCGCTTCGGAATGGAATTTGGCGAGTTAAACGAGGTTAGTCAACATAAAGACTTTGGCGTTTTTAATGATGCCGAATTGGTAGTTGGTATTGCAGTTCCTGGTGGAAATAGTTATACCAGAAAAGACATTGATAAACTAATTGACTGGGTAAAACGCCCGCAAATTGGCGCTTTAGGAATGGTGTATTGCCGTTGTAATGATGATGGCTCTTTTAAATCTTCTGTAGATAAATTTTTCTCGCAAGAGGATTTGGCTAAATGGGCAGCTAAAACCGGAGCCAAAGCTGGCGACTTAATTTGTGTACTTTCTGGACCAACCAATAAAGTCCGTGCACAATTAAGCGCTCTACGTATGGAATTAGCAGAACGTTTAGATTTGCGTAAACCAAACGAATTTGCACCACTTTGGGTTATGGATTTTCCACTTTTAGAATGGGATGAAGAAACGGAACGCTATCATGCCATGCACCATCCGTTTACATCACCAAAACCTGGACAGTTAGAATTATTAGAAACCAATCCTGGCGATGTAAAAGCCAATGCTTATGATTTGGTATTAAACGGAAACGAAATTGGAGGTGGCTCAATTCGTATTCACGATAAAAAAATCCAAGCCTTGATGTTTGATTATTTAGGCTTTACACAAGAAGAAGCCAAGGCTCAATTCGGCTTTTTAATGGATGCTTTTCAATATGGTGCACCACCGCATGGCGGTTTAGCCTTTGGATTAGATAGATTGGTTGCCATTTTAGGCGGTCAAGAAACCATAAGAGATTTCATTGCGTTCCCAAAAAATAATTCAGGTCGTGATGTAATGATAGATGCACCTGCTCCACTTGATAATAAACAATTAGAAGAATTAAGTTTAAAACTGAACTTAAAATCATAATTATTTAAAATTTGTCCCGATGAGCTATCGGGACAAATTTTTTAGTAGTTTTAACTAATGAAATGGAAACGTATTTTTAAAATTTTACTATATGTTATTTTAGGAATAACCGTTATCCTATTTGCATTATATGGCTACACGTATTATATGTTTTACTATAAGTTTGCGCCAAATGAAACATACACGCATTCGGTTGAATATATAAATCCTGAAACAGCTTTGTTAAGCGAAGGCTTTGACGTTTGTAATGAAAATTATATTCTTCAATATTATAACCCAGAACGTGCTACCTATAGTAAAGGTAAAAATGGATTACGGCAGTTTATTCTTTCAAATTATAAAAATAAAGGGTATTCAGATTCGGGTTATTTAAACATCCGTTTTATTATTAATTGTAAAGGTGAAGCTGGACGTTATGTTATTCATGAAAATGATTTAGACTTACAGCCTAAAACCTTTAATACCGATTTAGTAAACCAATTATTCCAACTCACAACAGAGCTTAAAACATGGAATCCAAATTATGTACACGATGCGTATAGAGATTCTTACATGTATTTATCTTATAGAATAGAAAATGGCGAGATTACTGAAATTATCCCTTAACCTTTGTCTGATTTTTTGCCTATTTTCATGTAAGACTAAACGTGAAAAAGCTGAAGAATCTTACAATTTTGGTGTTACCAATTTCGGACAAGGTTCCGCAGGTAGCATGAATGGTATTGCACGTGCTATTGAAATAGACTCAACATACGAACAAGCCGTATATGAGCTTTCTGTGGCCTACCTTAAACGTGGCTTACCTCATAAATGGAAAGAGCAATATGATAAAGCAGTTCCACTGGATTCGGTAACACGTATCCCTTGGCGTGGTTATTTATATTTATGGTTTTATAGAGATTATAAAAAAGCTATTGCCGATTTTGATGCCTCTGACAGCCTAACACCAAACTTTGTAGATCAGCCACAAGGACATAGCGTTGATTACTGGCGCGGAATTGCCTATTTAGGCTTAAAGGATTATGATAATTCCATACTATATTTTGATAAATACATCAATCAAGAAATAGTAGAATCAGGTGAGGACTGGGTTGAACTTACTGCTTTTTTATATCGAGGCATTGCATATTATGAATCTGGAGATTATGAAAAAGCACGCTATAACTTTAACAAACGTTTGGAACATGGTAGAAATTTAAGTGCTGATGCTAAATATTATCTGGCTTTAATTGCACAAAAAGAGAGCAACATACAGTTAGCCGAAGAATTAATTAACGCTGCCATTTATGAATTTAAACAAGGTTATTTTAACAACCGACCTTATGTAGAAACCTTACGGCAAATTTATTTAGAAGATTTGTTACTTTTAAAAGTTGAATTAACACTTTAATGAATTTAAAATCTACTTTAAAACATGTAATGATTTGGAGGTATAAAAATATCTCTCAAAAAAACTTTGTTTTAATTTTAAGTATATTTGTAGGCTTATCAACTGGTTTAGCTGCATTAACACTTAAAAACATAACGTATTCTATTCAACTATTTTTAAAAAAGGGGATTGTTTTTTCTGAAAATCAACTTTATTTTATTCTACCCTTTATAGGTTTACTTTTTGTTTATTTATTAAGAAAATATGTGTTTAAGAAAGAGATGTCGCCGTCTGTTCCTCCATTTATAAAACGAGCAGTACCCTCATTACTATACTCCCTATTAAGGCAAAAAGGACTCCTATCCTATAAACTAATTTATCATCCTATAATCATGGCGCCATTAACAGTAGGTTTTGGTGGTTCTGTTGGTTTATTAGGTCCTGCAATTACATCTGGTTCTGCTATTAGTTCTAATTTAAGTAAACTGATGCATATTGATAAAAAAACACGAACATTACTCATTGCCTGTGCTACGGCTGGCGCTGTGGCATCCATGTTTAAATCACCAATTGCCGCTATTGTTTTTGCTGTTGAAGTTTTTAGTTTAGATTTGACTTTTGCTTCTCTATTGCCATTGTTAATTGCGTCTATTTCCTCTGTCTTAACATCATACTTTTTTTTAGGTGATGAAGTCCTTTTCAACTTTGTAGTTACCGATAAGTTCACGATTAGAGATACAACATTTTATATCATTTTAGGTTTAGGCACTGCTATTGGCTCTATTTACTTTACCAAAATCTACTTTGCTGTTTATACTTTTTTTGATCGCTTTAAAAGCAAATTCACTAAACTAATTGTAGGTGGGTTTGCCATAGGTGTCATGCTTTATTTTATACCGCCACTTTATGGAGAGGGCTTGAGTTTTACCAGAGATTTATATGATGGTAATTACCTCCATGCATTAGGTTCTACTTTCTTTGATAAATATTTAGACAATATTTGGGTTGTAATTGTACTCTTAATTGGTTTTACAGTTTTTAAAGCTATTGCTATGACAACCACATTTGCTGCAGGTGGTGTGGGTGGTGTAATTGTACCAACCATGGTCATGGGCAGTGCACTAGGTAATGTCGTGGCCAAAATAATAAACAATATTGGTTTAGGGCATCAGGTTTCCGAATCAAACTTTACTTTGGTAGGTATGGCAGGCTTGATTGCAGGAGTTATTCATGCGCCCTTAACTGCTATCTTTTTGATAGCAGAAATTACAGGTGGCTACGTGCTGTTTCTTCCACTAATGATTACCGTAGCCATATCGTACATGATTACTAAAAATTATATGGAACACACTATTTACACAAAAGAATTAGCAGAAAGAGGCGATTTATTAACTCATGATAAGGATCAAAATGTTTTAACATCTATGGATATTAATAGCGTAATTGAACAAAATTTTATTGCGCTTCGTCCAGATATGTCACTCGGTGAAATGCTTCATGAAGGTGTTTCCAAATCGAATAGAAATTTATTTCCAGTTATTAATGAAAATAATAATCTCGTAGGCATTATTTTGTTAGATGATATTAGAAACATTATGTTTGACCAATCCTTATATAGCACGACATCTGTTGAAACTTTCATGCATTTACCACCTGGTTATATTGATTTCAAAAATGATACTATGCGAACAGTTATGCAAAAATTTCAAGATACTAATGCCTGGAATCTACCCGTTATAAAGGACGGAAAATATCATGGTTTTGTTTCAAAATCAAAATTATTAACGGCCTACAGGAGAAAGCTTATAAATATTACACATTAAACATGAAGTATATCATTTTATTATTTTTTATAATAGCTATAACAGCCATCATTTGTGGCTTAACCTTAAATTTAGATTATGCTCCAAAATTAGTAGGCGGAGGAATTGTAGGGTTATTTTTTATAGTATTTCCACTTTTTTCATGGTACCGTTGGAAAGATAAAAATGTTAAGGACTATCTACTTACTAAAGAAAATTTAGACAAAATGAGAGACAGTCAAAAGGACAAAGGAGTTTAATTTAAATTTCTTTTTTCTATAAAAAACCGTTTTAATAGAAGCGCTGCTTCCTCTCCTAAAACACCACCTTTTATAATTGTTTTTGGGTGTAATTTGGTTTTTAAATTAATACAACCGCGTTCTTCATCATGAGCTCCATATACAATTTTACTTATTTGACTCCAATATAAGGCACCACCACACATTTGGCAAGGTTCTAACGTAACATATAAGGTACAATTATGCAAGTATTTACCACCTAAAAAATTAGCAGCAGCTGTTATGGCTTGCATTTCTGCATGAGCCGTTACATCATTGAGCATTTCTGTAAGGTTATGACCACGTGCAATAATTTTATTATCAATTACAATAACAGCACCAACGGGAATCTCGCCTTTATCAAAAGCTATTTCGGCTTCTAATAAGGCTTTTTTCATAAAATAGGCATCATCAAAACATATTTCCATTTTACAAAAATAAAAAAGGCAACTAAATTACTAGTTGCCTTTTTAAAATATCGTTCAAAGATTATTAGTTTTTAATAATCTTGTGATTAGCATCAATATTCAAACCTTTCATATTTAAAATATAAATACCCGATTGTAGTGTATTCATATTTATTTCAACAGTTCCAAATAAATCTACTTGCTTGTTATAAACTTGTCTGCCGTTCATATCCGTTATCGTCATAGTTACTTGGCCAAAACTCTTATTCGTTTTAATAAACAAATTATTATTCGTTGGGTTTGGATACACTCTGTAATCGCTTTGTCTAAATTCATCTACACTTAAGCTAGTACAGTTTTGTAACGAAGGATCTGTTTCTAGAGGCATCGTAAAATCTTCAACCTGATCAGTTCTACTAAATTTACTACCACCAGATGCGTTTATACCTAAACCTCTATTGGCAAATACTTCCCAAATCATACACTGATCTTCACCTCCTGTAGTGGCCATATCTGCAGCTAAAAGTGCATCACGCGCTTCTATAAAATCTGGACCACAAGGTTGTAACTTAAGGCCATCTAAAACTAATTGCATGACTTTGTTGTTTCCTCCTGTGCCGTTGTATATGTCAGCATCAAAACCGTATTTAGCAACATAAGCCTCTGTTAAATCATAAAGCATTGTTGCCCAAATAAATCCAATTCCGTGTGGCTGAGATACTTGAGCTGCGTTATTTGTATCAGCATATGTAAATCCATTTACAGAAAAGTCAGTAGCATATTTTGCATTTCGAATACCAATTCCATTCACACCTTGACCAGACGCATACGTTACCATACCACGTCCTGCCGCATAATCTTCTGTATCTTGTAAAGTAATCATTAAAGCAAACCAGTCAGACCAGCCTTCGCCCATTTGCGTTTGGTTGGTTAAACAACCAGCTTGAGATGGACCTCCAGTTAAACGGTTTGAAATTCCATGCCCATATTCATGTGCGACAATCATATTATCTAAACTACCATCCAACATAAACGGGCTAGGACCTTGCAATGTAACATTTACTGTTTCATTTTGCATGGCAGCAATTAATAACTCACCATCGGCAAAATTCATAAATACAGATGGGATATTTAATGGTGGATTTGTTTCTCCTGCCATATTTACATATGGTACATATGCTGGGTCATTAGTAGGGTTATTATGATTAACGACAATGACAGCAACTGCCCCTGCATTTTGTGCATTTTGGATTTTATCTACAAATGGACATGTACCTCTTCTAATTACAGCAATTTTACCCGCTACACTAGCAATTGCGCTACAGCCTTCAGATGGGTTTGCCGAATTATCATTTACTAATTGTAAATCTGCTGTTACAGGAGTGGTTCCAATTCCAGGTAAATTATTAGGTGCTGTTGTTGCTGGGTTAACGGCTGCGTATGTTCCTAATGCTGAACTATTATTAACAGTTACTAAATCTTGAACACCTGCAGGTGCTGACCATAAAAACATGCGCATAGTTGGGTTTGAACCATCAGGAGGCGTCCCAAAAAAAGCATTGTTTATAGAACCTCCTATACCATTACCATCTTGACCATCTGCTCGAACATAATCATTTCCTACACCACCATTACCATAATTATTTGCTTGAAAATTTCCACTTACCTCATCAAAACCATATTGATACCAAATGTCATGCATGACATTATTCACATAAAACAAGTTTGTAATTGAAGCATCCTGATATAATTCAGGTTGTTGATTTAAGTTTAAAGGAAAATCAAAGTTTAAAGAAGTAGATCCATTTGGTGAATAACCAAATCCATCATTTCCATTTCTATCTTCCATAGCCCATACGTTATTACCACGCGTATTTGTAAATTCTGCGCCAGTAACGCCATTGGTATCATGCCACCCAAAAGGTGAAGCATTTAAATCAGCAGGTTCAGATAAAAGGGTTCTACTACCATGGTTAGGACTTTCAACCGGTAGTGCAAACACATTATACTGCGATCCATCAGCTAAATAAGATGCGTCCTTAAATAATTGAAAATCAGATGATTTTTGATTAGATGCATTTACTAAATGATTATGGTTTTCATGTTGATTATCTCCAAAGTTACATGCTAAAATCCAATCGTTTTGGTTTAAAATTTCGCCTGAAATCGCATCAACGCGAACACTATACCAATTAGCACCATCTAACGTGTGTATGCTTAAGTCCCATGAAAGAATTAAATTACCAGTTTCATTTTGAAAGTAAACTAATCTGACTGGAATATTCGTTTGTGAAATATTTCCGTTAGAAAAAACATAATTATTATTATTAACATTTTTTACTAAATCCAGATTCTGAACACTTCCTAAATTCAATGAAGTTGCAGCGTTTTGAATAGCTTGTTCAGCTGTTAGTTGAGGAGAAACTGTGTTGACCTTATCATTAATATTACCAATAAAATTATTGGCATAGTAAAAAACAACATTCCCCTTAATAGCTACACTAGAAACGGCATTTAAAATCGCTACTCCCTGATATCTTTGATTAACATATACATGGGTTATTTTAGTGTTTTTAGAAAGATACTCATTCTCAACAGAAAGATCTGAAATATCACTAACCGTTAAACCAAATTTATCTTTGTTCTGATTGAGGTAATTTTGAATGACAGATGCATAATTAGAATCCATCAACTTACTTTGTGAATAGACTACATTGGCAAAAACCAATACAGCTAGAAAAAGTAATTTTTTTGCGTAATTATTTTTCATTTTTAATAATTAAAAATTAGAGGTTTGAATTTAATTCCTCAAATATAAGCAAGTTAGAATCACTATTTAGAATAATTATTCAATTTAAACAGAAATATTTAAAATATAAAGGCTATTTTAATAGCTTTACCACATATTCCACCTAAATGAATTTAAGTATTCTCAACACGATAAATAACCCTTCTGATTTAAGGGCACTAAATCAAAAACATCTGCCTGATTTAGCAAAAGAATTACGCCAGTTTATAATTGATATTGTAGCAACAAAAGAAGGCCATTTAGGTGCCAGCTTAGGTGTTGTAGAATTAACAATTGCTTTACACTACGTATTTAATACTCCAGATGACTTATTAATTTGGGATGTTGGACATCAAGCTTATGTTCATAAAATTTTAACGGATAGAAAGAGTTATTTTCAAACCAATAGGCAATTACATGGAATTAGCGGGTTTCCAAAACGCTCTGAAAGTAAATATGATACGTTTGGTACTGGACACTCCTCTACTTCTATTTCGGCAGCTTTAGGCATGGCTATTGCATCTCAAATAAATGGTGATTTTAAAAAGCATCATGTTGCTGTAATTGGTGATGCTTCTATAGCCAGTGGAATGGCTTTTGAAGGCTTAAACCACGCAGGTGTTACAAACACAAATTTACTAGTCATACTAAATGATAATGCCATAGGTATAGACCCAAGTGTTGGTGCCTTAAAACAATATTTAACCAACGTAAAAACAGGCATCCAAAAACAAGATAATATTTTTGAAGCCTTAAATTTCAATTATTCAGGGCCTATTGATGGACATGATGTCTTTAAAATAATTTCAGAATTAGAGCGGTTAAAAACAATTGAAGGCCCAAAATTCCTTCATATAATAACCACCAAAGGCAAAGGCTTAAAACAAGCTGAAGAAAACCAAGTTGTATATCATGCACCTGGGAAGTTTGACGCTATAACTGGTGATATTCCTGCAAAACCGAGCACTTTACAAGCTCCAAAATATCAAGATGTTTTTGGGTTAACATTGGTTGAATTAGCTGATAAAAACGAAAAAATTATAGGCATTACACCTGCTATGCCAACAGGAAGTTCTTTAAAATTCATGATGGATACCTATCCTAATCGTGCGTTTGATGTTGGTATTGCTGAACAACATGCGGTAACACTTGCTGCTGGTATGGCAACACAAGGCATGATTCCGTTTTGTAATATTTACTCAACATTTTTACAACGGGCTTATGACCAAATAATACACGATGTGGCTTTGCAGAATTTACCCGTTATTTTCTGTTTAGATCGTGCTGGATTGGTTGGCGAAGATGGCGCCACACATCATGGTGTTTTTGATTTAGCCTATTTACGCTGCATTCCAAATTTAATTATTGCTGCTCCAAGAAATGAAATTACCTTAAGAAATTTACTTTATACAGCGCAGCTAGGAAAACTTTCAAACCCTTTGGCCATTAGATATCCCAGAGGCCGAGGAACTGAATTAAACTGGAAAGTTCCATTTAAAGAGGTAGAAATTGGTAAAGGTGAACAGTTAAAACAAGGAGAAAGTATTGCAATTTTAAGTCTTGGCCATGTAGCTAAAAATGTAGCCCACGCTATTGATGATTTAACAGTTTCACATTACAGTATGGGATTTGTAAAGCCACTTGACACAAACCTACTTCACAACATTTTTGAAAAGTATGAAAACATTATTACTATAGAAAATGGAACTATTATCGGTGGGTTTGGCAGTGCCATTGCTGAATTCAAATCAGAGTTTGGATACAAAAACACACTAAACACTTTAGGTGTTCCTGATACGTTTATAGAGCACGGAACAGTTGATGAACTTGAGGATATAGTTGGTATTAGCGCTAAAAAAATTAAAGCATTCGTGTTAAAAATAATGAATTTGTAAATTCTTTAATCTTCTGCATAAAATTGTGTCGAATCAATATTATCATCGCTTGTATTGGTTAGTTCACTTATAGCTAACAAACTAGCAAAAGCCACAAAAAATATGACTATTGCACCTAGAATATTTTTCTTCATTTTTTTAAGTTCAGTTATTTGAGAATAACTAAAAGTAAACAACTTATCGATAATGAGCAAATATTTTCGATAAATCGTTTATTTTGAAAGTATTATCTTACTAAAAGGCCATGCCTTTAATTTTCTTATAAATCAATATCGCACGGCTATCCGATAAAGATGCCACATAATTACAAACATTTAACAACCGTTTATAAATTAAATCTTCGTGAAGATTAACATGTCCTGATAGGGTATTTAATATAAGGGTGTCATAATTAGAAGTGCTACCATTGTAGGCATTGTTGACAGCCGATATATAGGTTTCTAACAAAGTATTGATGACACGGTAACCCATAATTTCTTTTTCCACAACCTCTTTAGATTGATAAACATTTTTAACACTAATACTAATAATGTCTTTAATCTGCGCGTCGTACTTACTTTTATCTAATAATGCCATATTAAATTTATCGTTTAAAATAGCCTCTTCATTTTCAATAAAAACAGAAACAGCTTCGTTAATTAGCGTATTTATTGCTAATGCTCTTAAATAACTTATACGATCCTGTGTGGTTGATAATTGATGATATTTATCTGTTTGGATTCGGTCTCGTACCAGATTAATTAAATACTCCAACGCAAATTCTTCTTGTATAAGACCTAAATTAATGCCGTCTTCAAAATCAATGATGGTATAACAAATATCATCAGCTGCTTCCACTAAAAACGTTAATGGATGCCTAGAATAACTAATATGAGCATCCATTCCTCTAGAAATTAAACCTAGCTCACTTGCTACATCTTCAAAAGCGGTTTTATCGGCTTGGAAAAAACCATATTTTTTATCTGCTATGTGAGTTGTTGGTTTTTTAGGTAAAGACTCTTTAGGGTATTTAATGAAGGCTCCTAGTGTTGAGTAACTAAGACGCAAACCACCTTGACGTCCAACGCGGCTTTCGGTTAAAATTTTAAAGCCGTTAGCATTCCCTTCAAAATCGCATAAATCTTGATACTCTTTTTCAGTTAATTCCGGTTGAAATGTTTTGCCTACACCTGTTTTAAAAAATTCACCAATTGCTTTCTCTCCGGAATGACCAAAAGGCGGATTTCCAATATCATGAGCCAAAGCGGCAGCGGCTACAATAGCACCAAAATCGTTTGGTTGATAGCCATGAATGTTTTGTAAATGCGGATACTTTTCAATTAACTGTTTACCTGCTAATCGTCCGAGCGTCCTACCCACAACACTTACCTCCAAACTATGTGTTAAACGTGTGTGTACAAAATCTGTTTGCGACAAGGGAATAACCTGCGTTTTATCTTGTAAACTCCTAAATTCAGATGAAAAAATGATACGATCATAATCCACCTCAAAACCTAAACGCGTTTCATCTTGCTCCTTTCGTAAACGTTTATTGGTATCACCATAACGCTTTAATGATAATAATTGTTCCCAGTTCATTGTACTATTTTATTGAGTTGCAAGATACTATTTTTTCAATGTTAAGAAACCGTTTCTAAATCAGATTATAAAAGAATATCTCATAACCTTTAGGTAATGGTTTTATGATATAGGTTTAATACCTACTTAACCTAGAGATTACACTTCAGTCGTTTCTTTGCCGCAAGAAAATTTGTAAAAATACACATGAAATATTTACTTCTTAACCTGTTTTTATTTGTTACCATACTAACGTATTCACAGAATACGGGTTCATTAGCAGGAAAAATCACTGACCAAGAATACAACAATGAGCCACTTCCCTTTGCTAATGTACTAATAAAAGGAACTGCAAAAGGGACAACTACCGATATGGACGGCTTGTATCTTATTGACAATTTAGAAGCTGGAACTTATACCATTGTATTTAGTTTTGTAGGCTACGAAACGCAAGAAATAGAAGCAAAAATAATTGCAGGAAAGGTTACCGAAATAAATTTACCTATGGCTGCTAGTGCAGCATCATTAGATGAAGTCGTGATTACGACAACTACTAAACGCGAAAGTGAAGTAGCTTTATTATTAGAGCAGAAAAAAGCTGTAGAAATTAAACAAAGCATTGGTGCTGAAGAATTATCGCGTAAAGGTGTTAGTAATGCAGCAGGAGCTGTTGCAAAAATTTCGGGTGTTTCAAAACAAGAGGGTTCTAGCAACGTATATGTTCGTGGATTAGGCGATCGCTACTTGAATACCACCATGAATGGTTTATCACTTCCATCTAGCAATGTTAATAAAAAGAATATTGATTTGGATTTATTTTCTTCAGATATCATTGAAAACGTATCTATTAGCAAGGCGTATGCTGCTGGTTTTTATGGCGATTTTTCGGCAGGAAATGTTAATATCAACTCTAAAGATTACAATGGTAATGGCTTTTTAAATGTTTTTGTAGGCAGCGGTTTTAATACCAATGCCATAAATAAAGATTTTGTAAGAAGCGAAGGCACTGGCTATTTTGGTTACTATGGTCGTTATGACCACAATCCGTTTGCTGTTGTGCTATCTCATGGCATAGATCCGGTTTCTGCAGGAACACCTATTAATGTGAGTTATGGTGCTTCCACAGGAAAGTCCTTTAATTTTAAAAACGGATCGCGCTTAAGCATTTTTGTAACAGGTTCTTTTGAAAACGGTTTTGAATACCGCCAAGGGACAACTAGAGATTATACACTAGTTGAAAAGAAAGCGTTTGAGGATAGTGCTGAAGAATATGAGTATGGTACGACTACTACAGCCATGGCTAACATAAATTACAAAATAGATAATGCCAACACTATTAAATATAATTCTGTTTTTATCAATAACTCTTCAGATGTTGTAGGTTATTTTGGTACCAATGGCAACGGAAAAAACCGTGATGCCATTCAAAATACAGATGAAGGTTTTTACCAAATGAATGTACAGTTTGACCAAACTAAAATGTTTGTTAATCAACTATTAGGAAATCATAAATCCGGAAAAATTGAGGTAGACTGGGGCTTTGGCTATAATTACGTAAACGCAGATCAGCCAGACCGTAAACGCATTAGTTTAGAAAACTACCATTTGGCTTTTGATAATGATGCTAGCACAAATCCTATATTTTATAGTAATGTAGATTATGACAATCAACGTTATTTCCAAAGTATTACTGACGATGAGTATAATGGATTTTTAAATTTCGCTTATGAAATTTCTGAAAACGCCAAATTAAATATTGGGTATAATGGTAAGAGTAAAACCCGTAATTTCAACAATATCCGTTATGGATATGATATAATTCAAGGAAATTATCCTGTTACAGATGTTAATAATTTCAACAGCATCTTCTCTTTAGATAACCTTCAAATTAACGAAAACACTGGAGGACTTTATGAAATAAAAGTAATCAAACCTATTCCTGGTTATACCAACACAAATAGACCTGGCCTTCCTGAAAACACCTACCAAGGCCAAATTGACATATATGCAGGTTATGTCAATGCTGAAATTAAGGCTGGCAACAAGTGGTTATTTGTACCAGGTGTTCGTTTAGAATCAGTTGAGCAAAACATTGCCTTTGATGTCATTAATTTAGGATTACAAGGAACAGACAATATTACGAGTAAAAACAACTTATTCTTGCCAAGTTTAAACATTAAATACAGTCTGAATGAAGATCAAAACTTAAGGCTATCTGCTAGTCAAACAGCTTCATTACCAGAATTCAAAGAAGTGGCTCCATTTGTTTACGAAGATATTTCAGTTCGCGTTGGTGGTAATCCAGATTTATTAGAAAAAGGCTATTCTAAAATATTTAATTTCGATTTAAAATATGAATGGTTTTTTAGTAAAAGTGAAATTTTATCACTTGGTGCCTTCACAAAAATCATTAAAGACCCTATTAATTTAGTCGTTGGCGCTGATGCAACAGGAACACAACGTTATTTTAGAACTGGTGATAAAGCTAATGTTTACGGCATTGAACTGGAAGTTAGAAAAAATTTAATAACTAACTCAAATGATGAAACCGATTTATCTATTGGTTTAAATGCTACATATATGTATACCACACAAGACTTATATGAAACTATTGATGGTAATTTTTATGATGTTAGTTTTAATAAAACTAAAGATAACCTTCAAGGTGCTTCGCCTTTTCTTTTCAACGCAGATATTAGTTATTCCCCAACATTTAAAAATTATAAACCTGTTGCCAATTTAGTATTCTCATATTTCTCTGACAGAATTGACGCATTAGGTTCTGGACAATTAGGTAACGTTATTGAAAAAGGCGTTCCAACACTAGACTTTATTTGGAAAAACACCATAAGCAATGCTTTTGAAGTTAACTTAAGTGTCATGAATTTATTAAATCCAACCGTAAAATATATAAGAGAAACCACTTTAGGTGATGTTGTTGTGAATTCAGCAAACGGTAAAGGGGTATCCGATTACAAACGCGGTATGGATTTAGGTTTACAACTTAAATATTCTTTTTAATAATCACTTTAACAATAGAAAATTAATTAAACAAAAAAACAATGAAAAATAATTTAATTTTAGGATTAGCAATCGTATCCATGCTTTTCTCGTGCTCATCAGATGATACTGCAGATATTATTATTAATGACAATAGTAGTGTTGTAAACAACAATGGTGGTGGTAACACAGACGATTCTTGCATAGCTATTCCAGCTGCTGAATACACGTCTGATTTAGAATTAGAGGCTAATAGATGTTACATCATTAATGGTCCTGTTATTATGGCTTCAGGAACAAATTTAATTATTAATGAAGGTGTAACCATTTATGCTGAAGCTACAGGAGCTGATGTTTATATAGCCATATCGCAAGGAGCAAAAATTGTAGCAACAGGTACAGCTTCAAATCCAATTGTAATGACTTCAAATGCACCTGCACCAGCAGCAGGAGATTGGGGTGGAATAATTATATTAGGGAAAGCACCAATTAACTCTGTTTCAGGCACTGGTACATCAACATCTGAAATTGCAAGCTTGCCTTACGGTGGCAATTTAACCGATGACTCTTCTGGTACTATTCGCTATGTTCGTGTTGAGTATTCAGGGGGTGCTGCTGATGGTCAATCTGAAAATAACGGCTTTTCATTTTACGGTGTAGGAAATGAAACAGTTGTAGAGTACATTCAAGCTTTTGAGGGCAAAGATGATGGCATTGAGTTTTTTGGAGGAACTGTAAATGTCAGTTATGTTTCTGTTATTAATGCACAAGATGATTCCATAGATTGGACAGAAGGCTACACTGGTACAATTACAAATGCTTATGTTCAACATGGTGTTGACCATGACAAAGGCATTGAAGCCGATGGTTACAACACAGACTTTAGTAATGAAGGTGGCTATTTTTCAAAACCAACTGTTACAAACCTAACCATAATTGGGTTGGGAACTGCAACAGATCCTGATAGTGAAGCCATTCGTTTAAGAGCTGGAACTCAAGGTATTTTTAACAATGTTCTTATTCAAGGATATGGCGAAGGTTTTGATTTAGATGGTGATTTAGGTGACAACCCTACAGGAAATGGCGTTTTAAGTGACGATCTACAGGTTACAAACGTTACGTTTACTGATGTAACTTTATCCGTTAAAAACGATACTGAAGTTATGTTTACAGAAGCTGACTTTTTAACTGGTGTTGGAAACGGAACTGGAACAGATTATGCAACTTGGGGTGCATCTTGGACTGTTGAATAATAGGAAATAAAAAATTGTTAAAAAAAAAGCCTCGTAAAAACGAGGCTTTTTTTTATCACATCACTGCTTAATCGCGTTGAACAATGTTGGATTTACTCCACTCACTAACACTTGCAATGGCGTTATTATTATAATCTACTTCTTTTAACGTTTTACTAGACCAGTAAAACCATTTGCCGACTTTCTTCCCATTATCATAATTCGCAGAAACAATTTTTTCACCTGCTGTATTAAAACTCAACCATGTTCCTTGTAGCTTTCCATCTAGAGTATAGGAGCCCGTTTGGCTTACCTCTCCATTGTCATGATAGTAGGTTACATCAATAACATTTGTGTCATTGTTAAGTTTTAAATCTCTCTCTTGTTGTGCAAAAGAGACCACAGTAATTAAAAAGGTGAAAATAAATACTAGGTTCTTCATAATTATGGGTTTTTTTGAATTATTAATGTATAAATATAATCATTAATTAACTATAATTCAACATTCACATAACATTAATTTAACATTAAATATTTAACTATCTGTTTTTTAGATACTTATATTTATACAATTTCAAGTAAAGAAGGTTAATAATTACTTAACACAGCGCTTACATTGGATTTATAAGTGATTGGGATATTTACAACGTCTTAAGACAAACAAGTAATATTTCATATAATCTACTAGTTTTTGTCGACTATATTATCATGAATTCTTGGGGCTGCCTTTGGCCAAGGCAGCTTTTTTGTTTACAAACTTTAAAGGTTTATTTCATTTTAACAAACAAATTAACGAACTTTAAAAAGAAATGATACCTTTAAAAAATAACCTTAAGGTAACATTACAATTCTAAACACTACGGATATTTGCAAACTATTTTAAAGCAAAATAATGGATAATATATACTTATTAATGATTGTTGCCTTGGCCGTTTTAGCAATAGCTGATTTGGTTGTTGGTGTTAGTAATGATGCTGTTAACTTCTTGAATTCAGCTATCGGTTCAAAAGCTATTTCATTTAAAACAATCATGATTGTTGCTAGTGTTGGTGTTGCTGTTGGAGCTGTATTTTCAAGTGGCATGATGGAAGTCGCCCGAAAAGGTATTTTCAATCCGCATGAATTTATGTTTAGTGAAATCATGATTATTTTCATGGCTGTCATGATTACAGACATCTTACTATTAGACTTTTTTAATTCTGTTGGAATGCCAACATCTACAACGGTTTCCATAGTATTTGAGTTATTGGGTGCTTCTGTAGCGATTTCTTTAATTAAAATTGGTCATGATGGTGGTAGTTTTAGTGATCTTATAAATTATATTAACACCTCAAAAGCCGCCGAAATTATTTTTGGAATTCTCCTCTCGGTCGTCGTTGCTTTTTCCGTAGGTGCATTTGTTCAATGGGTTTCTAGACTATTGCTTTCCAATAATTTTGAGAAAAAAGCAAGTTGGGTAGGTGCCTTATTTGGTGGTATTGCACTAACATCTCTTACCTATTTTATTTTTATTAAAGGTTTAAAAGGAATGGCATTTGGTGATTCAGCACTAACTATATTAAACGGAAATAGCATTAATGATTTACTTGCTGATCAAGTAGGACTTGTTGTATTAATAAGTCTGATTTTTTGGACCTTACTTTCCCTACTTTTAATGACCGTATTTAAAGTAAATATCTACAAGCTTATAATATTAGTAGGAACATTTGCTTTAGCATTGGCTTTTGCTGGAAACGATTTAGTAAACTTTATTGGTGTACCAATTGCAGGCTGGTTATCTTATTCTACTTGGGTAGATTCTGGTGTTTCTGCAGATGTATTCAGTATGGGGTTTTTAGCAGATAAAGTAGCCACACCAACCTATTTATTAGTAGGAGCTGGTTTAATTATGGTTGCAACTCTTTGGTTTTCAAGTAAAGCTAAAGCTGTTGTTAAAACATCATTAGATTTATCGAGCCAAAGCGAAACCAAGGAACGTTTTCAGCCTAATTTTTTATCACGTGGTTTTGTACGTGTTGCTGTATTGGCATCACAAATGTCATCTTATATTTTACCGGAATCTTGGCAAGCAAAAATTGATAAGCAATTTGAAACACCAGTTTTAAAACTAAAAAAAGATAAAACCTACGAACTTCCAGCATTCGATTTGGTACGTGCAGCTGTAAACCTAATGGTTGCTGCCGTATTAATTTCCATTGCTACCTCTATGAAATTACCACTTTCTACAACCTATGTTACTTTTATGGTTGCTATGGGTACTTCATTAGCAGATCGTGCATGGGGAGCAGAAAGTGCTGTATATCGCGTAGCTGGTGTTTTAAACGTAATTGGAGGATGGTTTTTTACGGCCTTCATAGCTTTTATTGCAGCGGCAATTATAGCATACTTATTAAATTGGAATGTTTCTATTATGGTTCCTGTTTTATTGTTGTTAGCAACTATTTTATTAGTGAGAAATTATATTTCGCACAACAAAAAATCGAAAGAACTAAAAGCCGAAGACAGTTTAACACGTGCTGAAAGCAGCTCTATTCAAGGTGTTATTCATGAAAGCACAAATAATATTGCTAACGTTATTAAACGTGGAAACCGAATTTACACCAATGCCATTAATGGATTAGCAAAACAAGATTTATCCTTACTAAAGAAGAATAAAAAACAGGTTGTGAAATTATCTGACGAAATTGATGAATTACGAGACAATATTTTTTACTTCATTAAAAATTTAGACGAATCCAGTGTTGCAGCTAGTAACTTCTACATTAATGTTTTAGGATATTTACAAGATATTACACAATCTTTAGAATACATATCTAAAATAAGCCATAAGCACGTTAACAACAACCACAAGAAATTGAAATTCAGTCAAATTAAAGAACTGAAAGAAGTTGACGACCGTTTTGAACGTTTATTTCAAAACATTAAAGCCGCTTTTGATACCCGTTCTTTTGAAGAAATAGGTGTTATTTTAGGTAGAAAGAAAGAGATTATGGATATGGTAACCCATAAAATCCAGAAACAAGTGGAACGTACTAGAACGGAAGAATCTAGTCCGAAAAACACGACGTTGTATTTCAGTGTTTTATTAGAAACGAAGGATTTATTGAATGCTACAATGAATCTGTTAGAAGAATACCATAATGCACATGATAGTTCAGTGGAACCTGCTAAAGTTACAGAAGCTGAAGATTAATATATAGTTACATTCTGTATATCAAAAAGCATCTCGATTGAGATGCTTTTTTGGTTTGTATTTGTAACAATTTCTTTTGGTTTATAACTAAACTACTTGTTTTTAATAACCGGTTTATTTTTTGTTTCTTAAATCAAAGTTCGGACTGTACAATTCGTAATCAAAGCTTAAGTGTTCTTGTAAAAAGGCAACGATACGTTCCGCATTTTGGAATTTTTTTACGCCAATTAATTCAGTTTTTTCAGTATGCGATTTATCCAACAGGTAAACAAAAAATTTATAAAAACTATCAACTCCTTGAGGAGATGCTAATCCAACTGTAGGCATGCCATTAGCTCTTTTTAATTTTAAGATTGAAACTATGTGCTTATTTTTTAAATCAATATTCTGTTTATAAATCAAGAGACCCAAAACAAAATATGCTCTATAAAGACTATTATCACGAACTAATAACCCTAGTCTTGACATAACCAAGGAAACCATTCCGATTATAAAAATTGTTAAAAGCAAAAAAAGTAAGGAATCATTAAAATCTGTAAGTAGAGAGTTTTTGATTAGAAAGAATATAGAAAAACCTATTCCTAAAATTATGGACACATGTATTTTCTGGATAAGATTTAAATTATACTCCGTAATGATTCTTTTATCCATTTTTTAAAATAGTGTATAACTAAAATACAGTCTAAAAATCATATTAACAAAATAGGTTTCAACCAAGTATAATGGTTGAAACCTATTTACATTCACAAGTTTATTTTAGTTTAAGACCCACACATCAAACAATCATCACCTTCTGCTTCTTTTGCTTGGGCAATAAGGGCTTTCATTTCTTCTGCAGTCATAGGTTCTACTTCTTCTGCAGATTGTTTTTGAGCAAATTTAGCGGCTGTTTTTGCGGCTTGCTGCTTTTGCTGTTCTACCATGCTCCCATTGTCAATCACCTCTACAATTTCAGCCACAGGCTCTTCTTTTTTCTTGGTATCTAATGTAAACTTAATAGCATCTACAGCACTCTTCGTTCTTAAATAGTACATACCTGTTTTTAAGCCGCTTTTCCAAGCGTAGAAATGCATGGATGTTAACTTCGCCATGGTTGCACCTTCCATAAACAAGTTTAAAGATTGCGATTGGTCTATAAAGTAACCTCTATGACGCGACATATCTATAATGTCTTTCATGCTTAATTCCCAAACCGTTTTATAAAGCTCCTTAATATCCTGCGGTATACCTTCAATTCCTTGAACGGAACCATTAGCTCTCATAATATCCTGTTTTAGGCTTTCGTTCCAGAGGCCTAGTTCTACTAAATCCTCCAATAAATGTTTGTTAACAACAATAAATTCTCCCGATAACACACGACGTGTATAAATATTGGACGTATAAGGCTCGAAACATTCATTATTGCCCAAAATCTGTGAAGTACTTGCTGTTGGCATTGGCGCAACTAATAACGAGTTTCTAACACCATGTTTCTTTACCTCTTTACGCAGTTTTTCCCAGTCCCAACGACCACTTAATTCGTTGTCTTTTATACCCCAAAGGTTGTGCTGGAATTCACCTTGACTCATTGGCGAACCTTCATACGTTTGGTATGGACCATCAGCCATAGCTTCCTCCATACTTGCCGTAACAGCTGCAAAATAAAGTGTTTCAAAAATTTCTTGATTTAACTTTTTAGCCTCATCACTGGTAAAAGGCATGCGTAATTTTATAAATGTGTCTGCTAAACCTTGAACACCTAAACCAACTGGTCTATGACGGAAATTAGAATTCTCGGCTTCTTTTACAGGATAGTAGTTCCTATCAATTACACGATTTAAATTTTTAGTAACGCGCTTGGTAATTTTAAATAGTTCTTTATGATCAAACTCGCCGTTTTTAATAAACATTGGCAAGGCAATAGACGCTAAATTACAAACGGCTACCTCATCTGGCGAGGTATACTCCATAATTTCCGTGCATAAATTAGAAGAACGTATGGTTCCCAAATTTTTCTGATTGGACTTGCGGTTAGCGGCATCTTTATACAACATGTAAGGTGTGCCTGTTTCAATTTGCGATTCTAATATTTTTTCCCAAAGTTCACGAGCTTTAATTGTTTTTCTACCTTTACCTTCAGCTTCATATTTTAGGTATAAGGCTTCAAATTCATCACTATGAACCTCATCCATTCCAGGACATTCGTTTGGACACATTAAGGTCCATTTGCCATCTTCTTGAACGCGTTTCATAAATAAGTCAGAAATCCACATAGCATAAAATAAGTCGCGTGCACGCATTTCTTCTTTTCCGTGGTTTTTCTTCAAATCCAAAAAGTCGAAAATATCAGCATGCCAGGTTTCCAGATACATAGCAAAACTGCCTTTACGCTTTCCGCCTCCTTGATCTACATAACGCGCTGTATCATTAAAAACTTTTAACATAGGAACAATACCGTTGGATGTTCCGTTAGTTCCTGAGATATAACTTCCTGTTGCACGAATGTTGTGAATAGCTAAACCAATACCTCCAGCTGATTGTGATATTTTGGCGGTTTGTTTCAATGTGTCATAAATACCATCTATACTATCGTCTTTCATGGTTAATAAAAAACAAGAAGACATTTGTGGTTTTGGTGTCCCTGAATTAAATAGTGTTGGTGTGGCGTGTGTAAAATATTTTTTAGACATCAGCTCATAGGTTTCCAAGGCTGCATCCAAATCGTTTAAATGAATTCCGATAGATACACGCATTAACATATGCTGTGGTCTTTCAGCTATTTTACCATTTAGCTTTAATAAGTATGAACGTTCAAGAGTTTTAAATCCAAAATAATCATATCCAAAATCACGATTATAAATAATTGTTGAATCTAATTTATCTTTATTTTCCATGATTACTTGATACACTTCATCAGATAATAAAGGCGCACCTTTTCCAGTTCTTGGATTCACGTAGGTATACAAATCGTGCATCACATCACTGAATGTTTTCTTGGTGTTTTTGTGTAAATTGGACACGGAAATACGTGCCGCTAAACGCGCATAATCAGGATGTGCTGTTGTCATGGTTGCAGCAATCTCAGCTGCTAAATTATCTAGTTCACTGGTGGTTACACCATCATAAAGACCTTCAATAACACGCATGGCAACTTTTAAAGGATCAACAAGCTCGTTTAAACCATAACACAGCTTTCTAACTCTAGCCGTAATTTTATCGAACATCATGAGTTCTTTTCTGCCATCTCTTTTTAATACATACATAATTTACACGTTTTTTGGTTTTCCCTGTTACACCTACAGGAAAATGGATTAATTAGCTAAAAGGATTGTTCTAATTTCAGAGAAACTAAAACTTTGAATTTATATAAAAGTATAACAAGAAAACTGGTAGATGAAGACCTACTTGATTTTTATTGCTATTAACTATTATCTAGGGTTTTTTATTTAAAAATCAGCATCAAAACTGAACTTGTCTTTTTCTTCTTCTTTGTTAAGAACACCTGCTTTTTGATATTCAGACACACGCTTTTCAAAGAAATTCGTTTTCCCTTGTAATGATATCATGTCCATAAAATCAAAAGGGTTGGCTGTGTTGTATTCTTTCTCGCAACCCAGTTCACTTAATAGTCTATCGGTTACAAACTCTAAATATTGAGACATGAGTTTGGCGTTCATACCAATTAAACTAGCAGGCAATGATTCAGTGATAAATTCACGTTCAATGTCAAGCGCATCAATTAAAATCTCACGAATACGTGCTTTAGGCACTTTATTAATTAAATGCTTGTTGTGTAAGTGCACAGCAAAATCACAATGAACACCTTCATCACGAGAAATGAGCTCGTTTGAAAATGTTAAACCAGGCATCAAACCACGTTTTTTAAGCCAAAAAATAGAACAAAACGCTCCTGAAAAAAATATACCTTCTACAGCAGCAAAAGCAATTAATCGTTCACCAAAACTAGGAGACTCAATCCATTTTAAAGCCCAATCTGCTTTTTTCTTAATAGCAGGAAAATTATCTAAAGCATTAAAAAGTTGATCTTTTTCTACTTCATCTTTAACATAAGTATCTATTAACAACGAATAGGTTTCGCTGTGAATGTTTTCCATCATAATTTGGAAACCATAAAAGAACTTGGCTTCACTATACTGCACTTCGTTAATAAAGTTTTCAGCCAAGTTTTCGTTTACAATACCATCACTAGCAGCAAAAAATGCTAAAATATGTTTTATAAAATAACGCTCATCATCATTTAATTTACTCTTCCAGTCTGTTAAATCTTGGTGTAAATCAATTTCTTCAGCTGTCCAAAAGCTCGCCTCTGATTTTTTATACCACTCCCAAATATCGTTATGTTGAATAGGAAAAATAACAAAGCGATCTTTATTTTCTTGTAGAATAGGTTCTGTTTGTTGAGACATTAGTAGCGTTTTTTAAGGTGTATATTTTTGAATTGTAATGAGACAAACAAATATTGAAAATTGTATCTGTAATTGAAAGGTATTTTTATAAACATTGTCAACAAGTTTTTAACAAACCAGTATTCATGCAGTCCTACAGGATGTTTTAGCAAATAAGTTATAAGCAACTTGCAATCAAGTGATTAACACAAAAAAACGATTTAAAATTACTGTAAGAAATAACCTATTAAAAATACGCTAACAACAGCAGGCTCCTAGGCACTACAATCCTAAATTACTTTGTAATTAAACACAAAAAAAGAGCGGAAAATTCCGCTCTTTTATTTCTAATTAACTAATGAGAATAAAATCAAAAAGCCAGAAAAAATCTAGCTTTTTGTTGATTAATAGCACATACCCTTTAATAAATGCTTAATCGTATAATAATTTAATAGCAATGCTAATATCTCATTTTTCTTACTACAATAGACCTCCTTTTGTATAGTTGGTAATAAATTATGTGTATTTGGCATAAATCAAGTTTTTCAAAATACACTTTTCTTTATGAACATGGCAATGCTGTTAAATCAAACATCATTTATGTATTATTAAAGTTCTTAATAACAATATATTATTATATTTGAAACTATGATACGAGCCGTAATTGTAGACGATGAGCAAAAAGCTATTGAGAGTTTGTCATGGGAATTGACAAACTTTAGCGATGAAGTAGAAATAATAGCGACTTTTAACAAACCCGAAGAAGCTATTAGCTATCTAAACACGCACAAACCTGATTGTGTTTTTTTAGATATTAATATGCCTACCATGGACGGATTTCAGTTTTTAGACAAACTACCAGAAACCGATTTTGCAGTAGTCATCACGACAGCTTACAATGAATATGCATTAAAAGCTTTAAAACATGAAGCAATAGATTACCTTTTAAAACCAATTGATTCTGATGATTTAAAAGAAACGCTAAATAGAATAAAAAAACATAACACGTCCGCATTTCCAGTTGCTAAAATTGAAGAGATTTTAATTAATTTCAATAAAAATTTTAATCAAAAGAAAATCACGTTAAATACTGATGGTAAATTAATATTTTTAGAAACGGATAATATTATTTATATCGAGTCTGATGGCAACTACAGCACCTTTGTCATGGCTGATAATCAAAAGATTTTAGTAACCAAAAAACTAAAAGAAGTGAATGCACTTTTGCCAGAAAATTATTTTTTCAGAATTCATAATTCATACATTATAAATTTAAATAAAATTAAAGAATTCATAAAAAATGATGGCTATGTTATTATGCAAACCAATGAAAAAATTCCAGTAGCCAGACAACGAAAATCTGATTTTCTAGATAAAGTTTAAGCATGTATGAAAACCAAAAATAGGCTTTATAGGCTATCCTTTTTAATAGCGCTTTGTTTTCTTACCACTTATAGTGGTTTAGCGCAAGAATTAGATTTAAAATCTTTTTACAAAAAGGTAGATAGCATTTTAATTGAGAGACCAAATAAACCTGCTATTTTGGATTCTGTTTTTTACAAGGTGAAATCAGACACCATTAAACTTTCATATTTAGTACACAAAAGCCACCAAGAAGACTATTTGGAAGGCGAATGGTTTGCTTTGAATTCACTTGGAAATTGTTTTAGGAACATTTCAGATTACGACCAATCCATCGATTTATACTCCAAAGCCCTTTCTACAGCTAAACAAAGTAAGAACCTTGAAATGGAAGTTATTAGTCTAAACATGCTTGGCGTTGTTTATAGACGAATGGATGCTATTCGTTCCGCTCTTGACTACCATAAGCAAGCTTTAGATTTAGCTGAAAATGCCCGAAATAAAACCCTAGGATTAAAACGGAGTATTGCTGTTTCGCAAAACAGTATGGGAAATATTTATTTAGCCTTAAAGCAATATGATTTGGCGCTTATTCAGTTCTACAAATCATTAGCTATAGAGGAAGAACTAGACAACAAGCTCGGTTTAGCCATTAACAATCACAACATAGGTTATGCGAAAGAAAAAACGGGTTTGTATAAAGAAGCATTGGAATACTACAACAAATCTTTGGAGTATAATTACCAAATTGAATCTGAAATAGGGATTGTTATCTGTTTTAATAGCATTGGAAAAGTTTACATCTATCAAAATAAATTTAAAGAAGCAAACACCATAATAAAGGATGCCTTACAACGCGCCATTGCAGAAAACGATCAGTTTTATATTGCCATTTCTTATGTAAATTACGGATTATCTGAATTAAAGCTTAACAATTTGGATGCTGCCAAAACAAATTTGACTCATGGGTTAGAAATAGCAAAACAATTTAACTTAAAGTCTTCAGAAATTGAAGCTTATAAATATTTATCAGAAATATACGAGATAACAGGACAATATAATGAGGCTTTAGACACCTTCCGAAAACATGTTACATTAGATGAAAGTTTGACCAACGAACGCAACATTCAATATGTAAACGATTTAATTATTAAATATGAAACGGAGAAAAAAAATAATCAGATTAAGGAATTAGCAAGCGAAAATGAAATAGTAAAACTCCGGCTGGAAAAAAATAAACGAACCCTATTATTAAGTTTGCTTGGCGCTAGTTTGGTATTCATAACCCTATACGTGCTTTACAGACAACGCCAACTTAAAAATGAGAAAAAGATACTGACTTTAGAACAGGACATGTTGCGAAATCAAATGAATCCGCATTTTATTTTCAACTCTTTAAACTCCATTAAACTCTATATTATTAATAATGAAAAGGAAAATGCAGTTTATTATCTTAATAAGTTTTCAAAATTAATTAGAAAGATCCTCATTGCTTCAACCGAAAAAGACATATCACTAGAAGATGAAATTGAAAACATGTCACTTTACATGAATATTGAAAATATTAGATTTTCCAATGAAATTGATTACCAAGAAAACATTGATAAAAATTTAAATACATCTTCCATAAAAGTTCCGTCACTTATTTTGCAACCCTTTTTAGAAAATGCCATCTGGCATGGCTTATCAGCTAAAACACAAAATAAAAAAATTGAGTTAGTTGCTAAAAAAACCCAAGATGGCCATGTAGAAATTACTATAACAGATAATGGCATTGGACGCTTGGCTTCTGAAAAAATTAGAAATGAAAAGAAAATAAAACGACAATCCGTAGGCTTAAATATTACTAAAGCACGCCTTGAAAACTTCTCTAAAGATTTTAAAGAAGATTATCATATTGAAATAATTGATTTATATGACGACCAAAATATTGCAATGGGAACACAAGTAGTATTAAGCATTCCAATTAAATAATTATCAAGAATGTTTTTCGGCTACTTTTTCTAGTTCCTTGTACCAGTCTTCACCAAATTTCCTAATCAGTCCCTGCTTAACAAACTTGTAAATTGGCACTTGAAGTTCCTTTCCAAGGGTACATGCATCATCACAAATGTACCATTTATTATAATTTACAGCAGAAAACTCACTGTAATCCTTAACACGTACTGGATATAAATGGCATGAAACTGGCTTCTTCCAATCTATTTCGCCTTGGTTATAAGCTTCTTCTATACCACATAAAGCCGTTCCTTTCTTATCAAAAGTTACATATGCACAATCCGCTCCATTAATTAGTGGTGTTTCCAATTCACCATCTTCTGTAGTGATAAAAGTACCTTGTGCCTCAATGGCGTCAATACCAACTTGACGTAAAAAAGGTTTTACTTTTGGGTAAATATCTTGTAAAATTTGGGTTTCAGCCTCTTCAAGTGGTGCACCTGCATCACCATCTATACAGCAAGCACCTTTGCATGCTGATAGATTACAGACAAAATCCTTTTGAATAATATCTTCTGAAACTATCGTTTTTCCTAATTGAAACATGCTGCAAAAATAGAGAAACTTTCGGTTAGTTTAATGATGTAATTTTAGTAATAATGCGCTAATTTTGCAAAAAGGAGTCATTTAATCATCATTTTGGATTATTTCTTTTGAATAATCCTTTTCAAAAGAATACTATCTAAAAATAAAAACTTTTTTATTATGAAAATACTCATTCTCATCCTATCCCTTGTAGCCCTTATTTTAATAGGATTTAATGTAACAAAAATTAATTTTAGCACGCCTTTTGAAGGCGAAAGTATGGTTGCCATGATTACCATTTTTGCATCGCTTTGCGCTGTTATATTGTTGCAAATTTTAAATGTTTCCAAAAAAATTGAACAGAAATCTAAAAACAACCACTAATGTTTGATGCATTAATCATTGGTGGTGGCGCTTCTGGAATGTCCTGCGCTTTAGTACTAGGCTCGGCAAAAAAACAAGCCTTTGCAGCCAATAAGCGCATAGGCATTATTCTACATCAAAAAACATCTCATTTACAAAATGCTTTGTTTAATAATGTATTAGGATTAAAACCTGGAACTACTGGTGCTGATATTCTCCTTTCAGGAAAAGAACAGTTAACTTTTTTATATCCACATGTAAATTGTATTGAACACGAAAAAGTCCAAACTATAAGTAAAACAACGGATGGTTTTTCCGTAACAACCAACAAATCAACTTACCATTCTAAAATTGTGGTTGTAGCTGTTGGATACACTAATTTGCTAACTATTTCTGGTTTGGAATCGTATGTTGAGCCACATCCACGAGCCAAGATAGAAAAAGAACGAATATGGCTGAAAAACGACAATCATTTATTAGAAAACGGACTTTATGTAGCAGGAACACTTGCTGGTTGGCGCAGTCAATTTGCTATTGCATCGGGTAGTGGTGCCCAAGTAGCAACGGATATTTTAACGCTTTGGAATCATGGGGAGCATGTTAAAATTCATGATAAGGTTTGAGTTCAAAATGAGTTATTATGTTATTGTGTTAAATAACTTAACCACTCACAATCAACACTAGAAACTTTGAAATTTAAATGAAGAACCAAAAACGCTTATAACCCAGCATCCAATTTTAAAACCTCCTCAATAACAATATCGCTTTTATTGAGCACCTCCTCAAAGGCACCTTTACTATAAAGTTGAGATGCCAAGGTAGCTTTAATGTATTGCTTTACTTCATCGTTATAGGCTACAAAGGTTATATTGGCGTTGGTTTTTGCATTTAGATAATCCTGAAAGGCCAGGACAAAATCGTCTGTTACTTCAAAGTTATTTATAAAGTCCTTACGAGAAAAATCATCATAAGCATGTCTGTTTTTCTCTAATTCTTCAAATACGAAATTACTAACAAAACCACGACGTTGCAAAAACGTTAAAGTTTCGTTTTGCATACTTAAATCTAAAGGCACAAAAACATCTGGAATAATTCCACCTCCTCCATAGACCACTTTACCTTTTGGAGTGGTAAATTTTAAAGAGTCTGCCACTTCAATTTTTTCGGGATCTAAAAATTCGCCACTGCTCAAACGCTCAAAATAATCATCATAATAATCTTTATTTCCGTTTTCATAAGAGCGTTGTATGGAACGTCCTGTTGGCGTATAATACCTTGAAACAGTTAAACGTACAGCACTACCATCACCTAAATTCATTTCGCGTTGAACCAAACCTTTTCCATAGGAGCGTCTTCCAACTATAATACCTCTATCGTTATCTTGAAGTGCTCCTGCTACAATTTCGCTTGCTGATGCGGAATTTTCATCAATCAACACATAAACCTTGCTAGTTTCAAAATCACCTTTACTAGTAGCATAACTTTTTTGAATATTACCACGCTTATTTTTAGTGAATAGAATTAATTTTTCATCTTCCAAAAATTCATCCACAATTTTTTCTGCAATCGTTAAAAAGCCACCTGGATTACCGCGTAAATCTAGCACCAAATCCTCCACTCCAGATTTTTTCAAATTACGAAGCTCTTCTTTAAATTCTTTATAGGTAGACTCTGCAAACCTATTAATTTTAATATAGCCTAATGTTTCGGTTAGCATATAAGCTGCATCCACACTACGAATAGGGATATGATCGCGTTTTACTGAAAACGTAAGGAGTTTGGGTTCGCCTTTACGGTAAACTTCTAATTTCACCTTGGTATCAATAGGTCCTTTTAACTTCTTTATGATATCCGAATTACTTAAATCTTTCCCAAAAATAGAATCGCCATCAGCGGTTATAATCCTATCACCTCCTTGAATTCCTACCTTATCACTTGGACTCCCTTCTATGGTTCGGATTACGGTTATGGTATCATTATAGGTATAAAAACTAATTCCGATGCCTACAAAATCGCCTTTCATGTTTTCAGTAACCCGTTGCATATCTGCCTTTGGTATGTAAACAGAATGAGGGTCTAAATTTTCTAATATTCCATTCACCGTAACATCAACAATGCTATCGGTATTTACATCGTCTACATATTCATAATCAATATAATCAATGAGTCTATTTAGCTTTTCTTTCTTACTATTAGAACTAAATAAGCGATCTGGTTTGTCAGAAAAATTTAATTTTCCACCAATAAAAATTCCAGCCGCAATCCCGAGACCTAATAAAAGTGGTAAATATTTCTTTTTAAATGTCATTCCGCTTGTAAATCTGTTATTAATTTTAGTTCTATTCCTGCTTTTTCTAAAAATTGCAGACCAGAATTATCTTTATAAGCATCTTTATAAACCACCCGTGTTATACCAGCTTGGTGTATTAATTTACTACATTCTTTACAAGGTGAAAGTGTAATATAAAGGGTAGCTCCCATACAAGATTGAGTTGAGGCTGCTACTTTTAAAATGGCATTCGCTTCTGCATGAAGTACATACCATTTGGTGTAACCTTCTTCGTCCTCACAAAAATTTTCGAAACCTGTGGGTGTACCGTTATAGCCGTCGGAAATTATCATTCTGTCTTTTACAATTATAGCTCCAACTTGTTTGCGTTTGCAATAGGATAATTTGCCCCATTCGGAAGCCATTCTTAAATATGCTTTATCATATTTAAGTTGTTTTTTCTCTTTCATAAACATACTTACTTATAACGAAGATAGTGGCTTCGTATTTTAATTACAACCTGACTATTAAAGATTTATGAAAACTTTAGGTAAACCGAGCTGTTAAGCTATAAAATCGCTATTTAAAATCATAGGAATTACCAGACCAACAACGACTGCTGAAATAACCATTACCCAATCGCGTTTTGAAAAACGAAAAACCGTTTGCATAATATAACCGAGAAACAAAACAACAAACACAATAATTACTTGCGCTATTTCAATACCCAAAGCAAACTCTAATAAGGTAATTATTTTATTATCAGATTTTCCGACCATCATTTGAAACTCTCTAGCAAAACCTAATCCATGGACGAGTCCAAAAAAAAGTGTAGAGAAAAACAGAACCCCAATTTTTTCTTTTTGGGCACCTTTTCCTGCGGTAAAGACATTAAACAAGGCAACAATTAAAATGGTAATAGGAATTAAAAATTCTACTAAAGCACCATTAACACTCACAACACCATAAGCCGCAAGCACCAATGACAATGTATGTCCTAATGTAAAGATAGAAACTAAAAGTAGGACGCGTTTCCAGTTATTAAATAAATAAGGAACGGTAAGTACAATAAGGAATAACACGTGGTCATAGGCGTTGATATCTAAAACGTGATTGATACCATATTCAACATTAAACCAAAAATTTTCAAGCATTATTTAAGTAGTTTTTAGGGTGTTTTCAAAGATACAATTTAAAATGAATTGATAAAAAACTGCCCATAAAATAGCTAAAGTTTTAAACCCGTGTAGATGTATGGCATTTACTTGCTATTTTTATCTGTATTTTTATAATCTACCGTTACAGGTATACTAGTTTGCGAACCATATAATTTAATTTCAGTTATATCTGCTGGCATATTTAAGCCGTTCTCCATAATAACTTGTTTCACGTTCCTTACAACACTACTTTTAACTTCTAAAGCTCGTTTTCTATATTCTTTAGTTTTGGTCCAAAACAGTATTTTTAAATTTACGGTACTAACGCCTAAAGACTCTACAACAACCAGACACTCATGCTCTTCATCTTCGTACACGCCTTCTGAATTCCTTACCGTTTCTAAAATAACGTGTTTCGCTGTATCAATATCATCTTCATAATCAATACCTACCATAAAATCCAATCTAAAATAGCCATCTTCTGTATAATTATAGACGGCTTTTTTTATAATATCACTATTTGGAATATATACGTCCCGACCATCAAATGTTTTTACTTTGGTATATCTGAATTCAAGAGATTTTATTTTACCAAAAATATTATCTACCATAATTGTATCATCAACATTAAACGGACGGTTAAACGATAGAATAATACCAGAAATAAAATTTTCACCAACATCCTTAAAAGCAAAACCGATTATAACGGCAGAGGCGCCAGCTGCAGTAAGTAAACCAGTAGCAATACCTCCTAACCCAGCTACTTTTAACGCCATCATAATCACCAAAGTTAACACACCTAATTTAACTGTTTTAGACAGAAAATTGACCATTAATGGATCTTCCGTTTTTAGTAAGTAGGTTCTTTTAAATAAACGAGAAATGGCATTGGCTAATAAAAACCCAACAATTATCATTAATAACGCCAAAATAAATTTAGGAACGCCCAAAATGAAAGACTCCCAATAGGCTTGTATAGATTCTTTCATAAGCTGTAAAGATTCATTCATGGCTATTACTTTATTTGAAATAGAATTTTTTTAAATATACAGCGTTATAGGAATCCTTGTTACACCTAAAACTAAAAATATTAACTGAAACTAATTAACTAGCTTAATGTTTAACACATGGTCTTTGTCAAAATAAAATTTACAATCTTCAAATTTTGGTGCCGAAAATTTGGGCTTAAAATTATTTGAGAAACCATAAGGCTCTTTCGGAATACCAATAAAATTTAAATTACAAATCCCATCAGAATTTTCATCATGATACATAGAAATAGCATAATCTCCACTAGGCAAATCGTCAATTATTAAACGCTCTGTACTGTTCTCTACCTTAATTGAATAATGTTTTATTTCTACATCTTTTTTTAAAAAACCTTCTTCAGCATTGTAAATTCCTACAATAATATTCCCTTGTATCTTTTCTATGTTTTGAATATTAATGGTCAACTTTGGGTTGTTGTTTGTTACTAAACCTAATATTAATGAGAAATATACAATAAGTGTATTCATATTTTTTGGGGTTTAAACTAAAAATGAGCACAATCCATTAAAATGGTACAAACATCGTGACTCATTTTCAAATACTAATTTACAAGTTTTTTAAATAGAAATTAAACAGATTCAATATTTTACAGTTTATAGTATGTAAAATTCTATTTACAAGCTGACTTAAATTTTATTGTACTGTCTGTTTTTTGAGATCACTTATACCCTATTTACTTAATTCAAATGTCTAGTAAACACGTTGTAAAAACGGAAAAAAATACAGCATAAAAAAACCTCAAACCATTTAAAATTAAATAGTTGAGGCTTTTATTAGTACTCAAGGTGGGAATCGAACCCACACTCCCGAAAGAACTGGATTTTGAATCCAGCGCGTCTACCAATTCCGCCACTTGAGCATGCTTATAAATTTAGTAGAGCACAAAATTATAAAATAAAAAACTTTTAACCATTAAAAATACACCCTATTATGCTTTTGGAGTTGAAATAAATTCCTAAATTTGCACCTCGTTAAGACAACCTGAATATAATTAGTTATAATACAACCAATTAAACATGCCAAACGTACAAACAGAAGCCAAAATTTTTACCTGTACACAAAGTAAAGTACTCGCACAGAAAATTGCAGATGCCTTTGGTATTAGTATGGGTAACGTTATTACCTCTACTTATAGTGATGGGGAGTTTCAGCCGTCTTACGAAGAGTCTATTCGTGGAACGCGTATTTTTATTATTGGTTCTACAAATCCAGGCCCTGAAAATTTAATGGAAATGTTGTTAATGATTGACGCTGCTAAACGCGCTTCAGCCAGACATATAACTGCTGTTTTGCCTTATTTTGGTTGGGCAAGACAGGACCGAAAAGATAAACCACGTGTGCCAATTGCTGCAAAACTAGTTGCTAAAATGCTTGAAGCAGCTGGAGCTACACGTATTATAACTATGGATTTGCATGCGGATCAAATTCAGGGATTTTTTGAAAAACCAGTTGATCATTTATTTGCTTCTACTATTTTTCTACCGTATTTAAAAAGCTTAAATGTTGATAATTTAACAATAGCTTCGCCAGATATGGGAGGCTCTAAAAGAGCCTACGCATACTCCAAAGCATTGGAAAGCGATGTCGTAATATGCTATAAACAACGTGCTAAAGCAAATGTCATATCACACATGGAATTAATTGGTGATGTTACAGGCAAAAACGTCGTTCTTGTAGATGACATGGTTGATACAGCCGGAACATTAACTAAAGCTGCCGACTTAATGATGGAGCGTGGAGCGTTAAGTGTTCGTGCCATATGTACACATCCTATTTTATCAGGAAATGCTTACGAGCGTTTAGAAAATTCTAAATTAGAAGAATTAATTGTAACCGATTCAATTCCTTTAAAACAAGAAAGCGCTAAAATACGCGTATTGAGCTGTGCTAATTTATTTGCTGAAGTCATGCAAAATGTGCATTACAACAAATCTATTAGTTCAAAATTTATCATGTAATATCATGTATGATATTACCAAAATTAGAATATTAATAACAATTATATATAAACAATGAAGTCAATTACAATTAACGGATCTCAAAGAGAAAGCGTAGGCAAAAAAGCAACAAAAGCCTTACGTAATGCTGGACAGGTACCTTGCGTATTATACGGAGGTGACAAACCAGTACATTTTAGTGCAGAAGAACTCGCATTTTCAAAACTGGTTTATACGCCTAACGCGCATACAGTTGTGATTTCTTTAGAAAATGGTGATGAATTCAACGCAGTTTTGCAAGATATTCAGTTTCACCCAGTAACAGATAGAATCTTACATGTAGATTTCTATCAGTTATTTGAAGACAAACAAATTTCAATGGAAATTCCTGTTCACTTTGTAGGAAATTCTAAAGGTGTGAAAGCTGGTGGTGTTTTACGTAAAAACGCTCGTAAGTTACGTGTGAAAGCGTTACCAAAAAACTTACCTGATTTTATTGAAATAGATATTACAGATTTAAAAATTGGTTCAAAATTATATGTTACTGCTTTAGAAAACGAAGCATACAAAATTTTACATACCGATAACACCGTTGTTTGTCAAATTAAACGTGCAAGAGCTGCTATGGCCATTGCTCTTGAAGAAGATGACGAAGAACTTGAAGAAGGTGCTGAAGGAACAGAAGGAACTGATACTCCAGAAGCAGAAGGTCAAGAGTAAACATATTTTAGTTTTAACATATGTAAAGCATTCTGTCCCGATAGCTATCGGGATTGAATGCTTTTTTTATTTTATATAAATTTGAAGTATGTGGAACATATTTACGTTATTAAACAAACGCCAAACTTTTAAAACAGACGAAACGGATAACATGAAAAAATTTCTAATTGTAGGCTTGGGAAATATTGGTGATAAATACCAAAACACAAGACATAATATTGGTTTTAAGATTTTAGACTTTTTAGCAAACAAAGAAGACCTCACCTTTACAACCGATAAATTAGGCGATTTAACCACCTATAAATTTAAAGGAAGAACCTTCATTTTATTAAAACCGAGTACTTATATGAACTTAAGTGGAAAATCTGTTTTGTATTGGCTGACGAAAGAAAAAATTCCTTTAGAAAATTTGCTAATCATAACCGACGATTTAAATTTACCTTTTGGAAGTATTCGACTAAAAACCAAAGGAAGTGATGGTGGTCATAATGGACTTAAAGATATTCAAGACAAATTAAATACTACAAAATATAATCGTTTCCGATTTGGCATAAGTAATGAATTTAGTCAAGGTCGCCAAGTTGATTATGTGCTTGGAGAATGGAGCGATGACGAATATAAATTACTTCGGGAACGTTTAGAAAAATCGGTTGAACTCATCAAATCTTTTGGAACCGCAGGTATTAATAACACCATGAATACCTTTAATGGTAAATAAAAAAAGGGACGCTAAATTAGCGTCCCTTTTTTTATACTGTTTACATAGTATTTACTTAATAACAATCTTTTTAATTGTTTCTTTTAATCCATTACTAACTTTAACTAGATAAACACCAGACTGGGCATTTTCTAAATTAATTTCTTGATTAAAGTCTGTTGAACTAGTAAACGAATTATTAAATATTGTGCGTCCTCGAATATCATAAACTTGCACATTAATACCCTTATCAGAATCGGATTGCAATTTAATATTAAACGAACCATTATTTGGATTCGGGAAAATAGCAAAACTAGCAATATCAAACTCTTCAACAGAAGCAGTTGGCTCGAAACATAATTCTATAGACCAGTAATTTATTTGCCCACCATCTTGTGTTGCATCATCCGTTACAGTTAGAATCCAATCTCCAGCTGCATCTTCACCATATAATGTTGATAAGTCTCCTTCAGGAATAAATGTTCCTGTAAATGGAGATGACCCTGTTGTAATTGAGGCGCCAGCTTCTTGATCAAAAACAGTAGCAGTATAATTTTGACCTGCAACACCACCGTTATCAGATGTCAATTCAACAACGGTTCCTGCTGGACTTGTTAATGTAATATCTAAATCTGCATTCCATGTATGAGTTATATCAATAGTAACATTTACATCTTCTAAAATTCCAGCAGTAGCTGTTATTATAGAAGTATATGTTTGCCCTCCAGCTCCATCTGAAATAGGTATTTCTGTATTATTTGTTAAAGAGGAACATGCTGGACAAGCTGCTCCAGAGACTACTGATATGTAATCTGTTAATACAAGTGTATTGGTGCCAAAGGAATTGGTTGCAACTAATGTTACATCATACATGCCATCAGCTGCATACGTTACAGTAGGGTTTTGAGCCGTAGATGTTGCTGGTGAACCACCTTCAAACGTCCATAACCAAGATGTGGCATTAGGTACTGTTTCATCTGAAAAATTTACCGTATTATTTGTGTCTAAACAAATAGTTTCATTATCTGCGCTAAAAGCTGCAACAGGTGGTCCAGGTAAAGCTGGAAGAGTATATCCACAAGAGGTTAGTGAGCTATGGATGATATTAATATCTGATGTGCTATAGTTTAAATTCACAGCTGCCTGATAAACAGCAACTGCTGCATCATTCTGACCTGTAGTTCCCCCTGTCATACCAAGTCCTTCCCAGAAAATGATATCCATTTCTTGTTGGCCAATTTGATCCCAAATACCCATTAAACAAGAGGCCCAAATTTGACCATCTGTATGTATTGAACCTGTTAATCCACCTGGATAACTAGCCGTATAATTAGTAACACGACCATTCCAACAAGCGTTATGACCATCCCAGTTAAATACCCAATTATATTGAGGATCTGCTGCTGTCCAATAACCATTGGCATTATTAACACCTCTATTGTATGATTGCGCTACATAATCCCCAGTTCCTTCGCCTAGACCTTCGGCACCACTATTTGCTCCTGCAGTAACCCAATCATGAAGCCCATGACCTAATTCATGATGAATAACATCTGAATCTTCAGCATCATCCACACAACCTTCACCAAAGGATAATCGGCCAGCAGCTGGTTGATAGTAAGAATTATCAGCACCTCCTGCACCATGAGGGTCATAACGGACACCTCCAGAATATTGATATGGCTCTATAGTTAGTCCGAGAGTATTGTTTAAGTAATCCATCATATAATCTATATGAAAATACGTGTTTACAGCTTCAAAACCTTGATCCTGCCTTGTAAAGCTAAAATCGGATGAGTTTTGAGAGAATAAACCAGTTGTTGGCGCATCAAAATCAATTATTTCTGCCCTTGGCCCTACTAATGAGTAAGTGCTTCCTGTTTGTGTTATATCATTCAGAGTTACACTAAAACGAGCTGCTGTAAGCTGGGCTGTATTAGCGTCTCCGCCATCAACATAACCTGTTGCGCCATATGTTGCCATATTAGAAGTTAAAGGGTCTGGATTAAAAACCATACCTGTACCGTTTACACGTCTTCTGTACTCATTTCTTTCAGTTGTTGACTTATCATGGTTACAGTTTTCATCATGTTCTCCATCATCACCACAATAATAATGATTCATATCTACAACTTTAAAAATTTCTCCTGTTCTTGCATCAACAAATACATGCCACTCTCCTAAAGGGTTCGTACTAGAAATAATTACCTCATGTGCTAACCTTGTTATTTTAGTGTTTTTATAAACCATTAATCGACTATCATTAAAACTAATGTCACTTTGTACATTCAAGTAATTAAGCGCTCTAGTGTAGGCATTATCTTTAGAAATACTCGGTTGCACATTTGCCATGTTTACTCCGGCTTCAAAACTATTCATAACAAAAACAACTTTATTTTGTGGTGAAATGCTAATAGTGACTTCGTTTTTATTTACAGGATAAGCTCCTGCATACTGTCTGAATCTAACAACCGAACCTGCATTAGAAGTTCGCGTGGCATGGTGCTTTAAATTTTGAAGTTCTTCTTTAGGAATTCCTAAAGTCTTTGATTCTTTATCTAAATAATAAAGCGCCATAGATTCTGGCGACCCTTGAGGAACCTCATAGTTAAGACCGTAAAGCGCAACTGGAACGCCTGTTTCTGAATTAAAGCGTCCATTATTTTTAATTTCAGTAGGAATGTATTCTTCTGCTTCTAAAGAAATTTCGATGGATCGTTTTTCCATTGGCTTTTGCGCCATAGCAAATTGCCCCATCATTACAAACATTGCTAATAACAATAAATGCTTGGGAATTAAAGCATGTCGAGTAATTGTTTTCATAATTTTTATAGTTTTCTAATTTTTAACAAGGGGTTTAAATTACTGAATATAAAGTAAATAAATTTGTAAAATTTACTTTTTTTTGATTTTGATTTTTTTTAAAAAAGAAATAAAAAAGGGAAAACTCAATGAGTTCTCCCTTTTTAAGTCATAAAAATTATTACTATTAATTAATAATAATTTTTTTAGTAATAGTTTTAGAATCTTCTGACACTTGTAATAGGTACATACCGGATTGGACATTACCCAAATCTATTGCTTGATTAAAATTTGGATCCCCTTTATATGTATTATTAAATACGCGTCTTCCTTGCATGTCAAATACTTGTACAGATACATTATTACGAGCACTCATTGATACCGTAAACTCACCATTATTAGGATTTGGATATACAGAAAAATTTGAGATACTTTCAAATTGGTCGGTACTCAAAGAAATGGTTGTTGTACAAACTGAAATAGACCAATCATTAAGAGTTCCTGTAATTGCATCCCAGTTGTCGGTTACGGAAATTGTCCAATCTCCACTACTATCAAGTCCAGAAAACACAGACAAGGGTGACGCAGGATTGTATTCTCCAGCTGTTGGTGAAGCACAAACAATTGCTTGTGCACCATCTCTAAAATCAATATCTATATCATCTTCACCGCCACAGTTTCTATTCCAAACAGTTGTAGCTACACTTCCGTTAGGGTGGATAACCTCAACAATAAGATCGTTTATCCAGCCGTGAGAAACATCTGTGTTTACAGTGATATAATCTATAATTTCAGAATCTGGAATATTAATAACATTGACCACTGGTGCACCAGGATTACCATTACCTCCTGCACCATCAGGAATAGCTAAATTTAAGTTTTCTGCAGAAGCGTATTCTGTACATGATGTTTCAACAATATAACCTATGGAGAACGTTTCAGCATTTAAGGCATAATAAATATTATCTACTGCTTCAATCATAATACGGCAGTAAGGAGCTGCCAATCCCGCAGGTAATTGAATAACTTCTGAACCATCATTAGGCGTATTTGCAGCTAAAACAGTATCAAAAGTAACACCGTTATCTGTAGACAACAAAATATTCACACTATTAGTATTTATACCATTGGCATCAGTACCTGCAACATCCCAAGTAAAAGTTTCCATAGCACCGACATCTAAAACAATATCAGATGTGCTTTGTGAAGTAACTGCAAATGGCCCAGCAGTTCCACTAACCGTAACCGACATTAAATCAGCATCCGTTTGGCCAATTCCTGAAGCAAAGCCACTACCATTATCGCGTACTATAAAAGAGAACTCCATATTTCTTCCAACTGAAGGGGTGACTTCCCAAGTAGGAGTAAGATTTCCTGCTAAAACATCACTAAATTTTGGCATATACCTATTAGGAGAATCGCTTGGCAGAATGGAACGATATAAAGGGCCAACTGTCCAAGTGGATTGTGGCGCACCGTTTCCAGGCGCTCGTTCTGGATCATTCTGACTCCAGTTATACGTTAAAGATTCTAAACCATCAGGATCTGTAGCCGTACCTCTTAAAACAAAAGCTGTACTTTTTGGAATGGTATAATTGTCTCCTGCATCTGCAACAGGTGGTTGATTTGTTAATGCTGTTTCAACATCACAATTACTTGATACTCCAGACTGAATGTTTGCAGAAATATCACGAATATTTACATAATTAAAATGTGCATCACTATTGGGTTGTACGTTGGTGGTACAAATACCAGCATAACCCATAATGGAACTTCCCGAAGCTGGTTCTACTTCTGTGGCTCCATTTCCAGAACGACTACAAGTGTTCATAGAGTGCCAACCGTCAAACTGATGTCCCATTTCGTGTGCTACATAATCAATATCAAACGGATCGCCTGTTGGATCAGCTCGACCTGTAAAACCTCTACCTTTATGAAAATTAGTTTGAGACTGACTTGAACAAACACAACCCAAACAACCTGCACTACCACCTCCTGAAGTGTTAAAGTTATGACCAATGTCATAATTAGCAACACCTATAATATTATCTAATGTTTGTGCTGTTGTTGTATTAAACTCACCGCTCCAAGGATCTGTAGCTGGATTTAAATAAATAACATCATCATTATTATCAACAAAAACCAATGTAATTGCCAAATCACGTTCATAAATTTCATTAACACGGTTTATAGTCAATGCCATTTGTGCTTGTACATTTGCTTTTTGTTGTTCTACTGTTCCAGAACCTGCAAAAATTTGTCCATACTCGCCATTACAAGATTGCGCAAGTCGGTATGTTCTTAATTTTTGATCATCCGTATCAGCACGATTTGAAGCACGTTCATTTTCTAAAGATTCTAAATCTATATTTTCTTCAATAAGGCATTCAAAACTTTGTAAATCTTCACCTAAAGATTTACGACTATAAACCATATATGAGTTTCTATTTTCTGTATATGGATCTATGTAAATGCTACTTCTCTTTCCCGAAAGGACCATAGCATGCAGTCCAAATTGAGTTACACTAAAACGCATGGTGGCCGTAGGGTCGTCAATACCAACTGCTTTATATGTTTTTATCATTGGATATCTAGCTGCTAATCCAGGCGCCATAATTGGCGATTCAGAAACCCTATATTTTTCGAAAGTCCCTTCTGGTGTTGGAAATTCAACTATCACGTTTGATTGATTTGCTCTCTCATTTCTTAATGGTGCATTTTGAATTACTCCTTTAAAGGCTTCTACATTTAAATTAAAAACTTCAAAATACTCGGGGTGAGAGGCACGATGAACTTTATCAACACCTCTTAAAGAGGAGATGGAAGCTTTACTCCAATAGGCATTATTTTGCTGTCCAGTAACAAACTGACTAATTGCAAGCACCATTATTAGTAATAATAGTTTGCTCTGGGAAATGTAACATTGTGTAATTTTTTTCATGAGAATTAACTTTTTTATTCTAGAAAACAATTTAGTCATAATTTACATATTTTCATAATTAGTGTTAAAACTTATCAAAAAGTGATTTTTAAGCTCCAAATTAATATGATTTACTTATTTTTAACAAAAATTTCACATTAATATATTAACAACATGAAAAAAACTACAATGGCAAGATTACTCTTTATGCTTTTATGTGTTCCGAGTTTTATTCTTGCACAAGAAAAAAACTCACAAGGTTCTGAAAAATGTTTTACAGACCAATATAATGCCGCACTATTGACTGCCAATCCAACTATGATGGGAAGTGAAGTATTTAAAAATCAATTAAATACCCAGATTGAAAAAGCAAATAATGCGTCTGAAAGACGTGTTGTTATTTCCATCCCATTGGTTGTGCACGTATTACATAATGGCGAACCGTTAGGAACAGGTGCAAACATTTCTGATGCACAAGTACTTTCACAAGTAACCGTAATGAATGAAGATTTTAGAATGATGATGGGAACACCTGGCCAAAGTACGGCAGGAGGTGTAGATGTTGAAGTAGAGTTTGTTATGGCACAGCGTACACCTGATGGTTGTCCAACAAACGGTATTAACCGCGTAAATATTTGTCAAGATGGAACAAATAGTGCCGATGTAAATTTCTGGAAAGCTCAAACAAACTGGAATCCTTCTACTTACATGAATATGTGGTCCTCTAAATATGTTGGAGACTTAAGTGGTATTCTAGGATTTGCACAGTTTCCTGGTGGACCAGCTGCAACTGACGGTGTAAGCGCAGGACACACCTTTTTTGGGAGTTCAGATTACAATGATGGAACATTTACATTAAGCCCTCCTTATGACAAAGGTAGAACCATGACTCACGAAGTGGGACATTATTTAGGCTTATACCATACCTTTCAAGGTGGTTGTTCTGGAGCTGGAGATGAGGTTGCTGATACACCTGCAGTAGACGCTCCAAATTATGGTTGTCCTACAGGCCATGTTTCTTGTGGTACAACAGATCAAATTGAAAACTATATGGACTATACGGACGATTTATGCATGAACACCTTTACAGCTGGACAAAAAACGCGTGTTCAAGCTGTTTTAGCTGGATTTAGATCAGGACTTGGTAGCTCTAATGGAGATTCACCTGTTACTCCAGAAACAAATGATGCGCAAGTTTCTATTGAATGCTTAAGCACTATTCCTTGTACTTCAAATCTTGATGGTAATTTTAAACTTACTAACTGGGGAACTGCTACTTTAACTTCAGCTACTATAAGCTATAATTTAGATGGTGGTACAAGTGAAAACATTGATTGGAATGGCTCGTTAGCTTATGGTGAATATGCAATTGTAAATTTACCAACCATTACAGCTAGTGGAGGAAACCAAACACTAAATGTTTCGGTTGTTAATACAAATGGAACCTCTGATGCACGTGCTTGTAATAATACCGATTCAAAAAGTTTTTCAGCCTCTGGAGCTTATACGACTACAGAAGTACGCTTAACATTAATAACGGATAACTGGTGTGAAGAAACTACTTGGGAGTTTAAAGACGAAAACAACAATGTACTTTATTCAGGAGGTCCATACACTGCAAATGTTCAAGATAATACTACATTTAATGAGGTCTTCACATTAACAACTGCTGGCTGTTATACGTTTACAATTAATGATTCTGCTGGTGATGGAATTTGTTGTGCTTACGGAATAGGCTCCTATGAATTAAGAACAGATGATGACACCGTTATTTTCAATGGTGGTGAATTTGGAGATTCAGAAGACACATCTATTGTTGTTTCTTCTTTGAGCGTTTCTGAATTCGACTTAAATAACACCATCAGTATTTTTCCAAACCCAACGACATCTGTTTTAAACATTAAAACTACGGACAGCGATTTACCAAATAACTATGCTATTTACAACATGCTTGGGCAAGTTATTAGAACTGCCACTATAAACGGTGCATCAGATTTACAAATAAGCACCTCTGATATGAGTAATGGTATGTACTTTATTAAAATTAGTAAAGAGAATGCAACATTAACGTTACCGTTTATTAAAAAATAACAGACGTTTCTAATAAAAACTTAAAAGCGGATTGGTATTTATATCATTCCGCTTTTATATTTTTGTATAAATACTTTTTTCCTTTGAAAATAATACAAACGCTCCATAGCGAATTTGAAAAAGAAACTGTTGTAACTATTGGCACCTTTGATGGCGTTCATATTGGCCATCAAAAAATAATAGAACGCCTAGTTACATCTGCAAAAAAAAATGGATTAAAATCAACTATTTTAACCTTCTTTCCACATCCACGTATGGTTTTACAGAAAGACACTTCTATCAAGTTACTGAATACTATTGATGAAAAAGCAGCCATTTTAGAAGCGCTTGGTTTGGATTATCTAGTGATAAAAAAATTCACTAAAATATTTTCTCGGATTAAAGCAGAAGATTTTGTTTCGGATATTTTAGTCAAGCAACTACAAGCAAAAAAAGTAATTATTGGTTACGATCATCATTTTGGAAGAAATAGAACTGCCAATATTGATGATTTACGAAAATTTGGAAACAATTATCAATTTGATGTTGAAGAAATCTCGGCTCAAGACATCAACGATGTTTCTGTAAGTTCTACAAAAATTAGAACAGCCTTATTGAAAGGTGATATTAAAACAGCCAACAATTATTTAGGGTACAACTACATGTTAACAGGAACTGTTATTAGCGGAAAAGGCCTTGGTAAAGACATAGGGTTTCCTACTGCCAATTTGTTTATTAAAGAAAACTATAAACTAATACCTGCCGAAGGCGTTTATGTTATTAAATCTGAAATAAACAAGCATACGTATTTTGGTATGATGAATATTGGCACTAATCCTACAGTAAACGATAATGACAATCAATCCATTGAAATAAATTTCTTTAATTTAGACGCTTCGTTATATGGCCAAAAACTAAAAATAGATATGCTTGAGCGAATCAGAAATGAACAGAAGTTTAATTCAGTAAGCGAATTACAAGCACAATTGAAACGCGATAAACAAACAGCATTGCAGTATATAAAAAATTATGCCACTCACTAATTTCCTTTTTAAGCAAGTTGATAATTCGTCCTTAATCGTTTTTCGAATTATTTTTGGATTGCTTTGCTTTCTAGAATCTATTGGTGCTATTTTTACAGGATGGCTCAATCGGACTCTAATTGAACCACAATTCACGTTTTCGTTTATTGGATTCGAGTGGCTACAACCACTACCAGGCAATGGCATGTATTTCTATTATACCATAATGGGGCTTTTTGGTCTATTTATTATGCTAGGATACAAGTATCGTTTTAGTGCATTTATGTTTACACTCTTATGGACAGGCACCTATTTAATGCAAAAATCGTCCTATAATAATCACTACTATTTATTGATACTTTTAAGCGCTATCATGATTATTTTACCAGCTCATAAAAATGTATCTCTGGACGCTAAATATAACCCAAGTATAAAACGAATAGCCATGCCCAATTGGTGTAGGTATATTTTTATCTTACAAATGTTTATTGTTTACACTTACGGCTCAATTGCTAAATTGTATCCAGATTGGTTAGACACCTCTGTAATGTCCATTTTAATGACAAGTAAAGCACATTACTTTCTAGTTGGCAACTTATTACAACAGGAATGGATGCATTATTTTTTAGCTTATGGTGGTATTTTATTTGATGGTTTAATTATTCCTCTATTTTTATATAAACCCACAAGAAAACTCGCTTTTTTTGCCTCCATATTTTTTCATCTATTTAATTCCTTTGTTTTTCAGGTAGGCATTTTCCCTTATTTATCGTTGGCATTTGCTTTATTCTTTTTTGAGCCCAAAACAATCCATCGTATTTTCTTAAAAAGAAAACCTTTTTATAAAGGTTCAGAAGTCATTATACCTCCATATAGAAAACCAATGCTTATTGTTTTTACTTTATATTTTACTGCTCAAATATTATTGCCTCTACGTCAGTATGTATTTCCACAATCTGTATTATGGACAGAAGAAGGGCATAGGATGTCTTGGCGCATGATGCTTCGTTCAAAAAGTGGCTATGCTCTTTATTACGTCATTGATAAAAAAAGTAAGGAAAAAACATTCATTAATTTAGACGAGTACTTAACACCCAAACAAAAACGTTTAGCGAGTGCCAAAGCAGATGTTATTTGGCAATTTGCACAGAGATTAAAAAACGATTATGCAAAAAAAGGCCAAGATGTTTCCGTATTTGTTAATTGTAAAATTAGTGTGAATGGCCGTGACTATATTCCATTTATTAATCCCGATACAGATTTAGCAGCCGTAAAATGGTCCGCATTTAAGCATAGTGAGTGGATTTTACCTCCAAAACAAGATTATTTCACGCGGTAATTGCGTAAATTTGCCGCTTAAATTTTTTATCCCATGTTACAAGTACCTTTTATTAGAGAGCATAAAGATTTAGTAATTGAACGTTTATTAAAACGCCAAATTGATGCTACAAAACTGATTAATGAAGTTATCGCTCTTGATGAACAAAGACGTCAAGAACAAACACGTCTAGATAACATGTTAGCAGAATCTAATACGCTTTCTAAAGAAATTGGCGCACTTTACAAATCTGGTCAGGCCGAAAAAGCAAACGAATTTAAAGCTAAAACTTCAGAATTAAAAACGGAATCTAAAAATCTAACAGACCAATTAAATGAAACTACTGAAGCTTTAAACCAGTTATTATATAAAATTCCAAATATTCCAAATGAGTTGGTACCAACAGGAAACTCGGAAGATGATAATGAGGAAATATTTAAGGAAGGAACTGTTCCAAAGCTCCACGATGGTGCTTTACCGCACTGGGAATTAGCTAAAAAATATGATATCATTGATTTTGAATTAGGCAATAAAATTACAGGTGCTGGCTTCCCTGTCTATAAAGGAAAAGGCGCCAGATTACAACGTGCACTTATTGCTTATTTTTTAGATAAAAACACCGAAGCCGGTTACACCGAATACCAATTACCGCTTTTAGTAAATGAAGCATCCGGTTTTGGAACTGGCCAATTGCCTGACAAAGAAGGGCAAATGTATCATGTTACTGAAGATAATTTATACCTTCTACCAACTGCCGAAGTGCCTGGAACCAATATATTTCGCGATGTTATTTTAAACGAGAGCGAATTGCCCATTGGTATTACAGGCTACACACCATGTTTCCGTCGTGAAGCTGGAAGTTATGGCGCGCACGTTCGTGGTTTAAACCGTTTACACCAATTTGACAAAGTAGAGATTTTACGGGTTGAACATCCAGAAAACTCATACAAAGCTTTAGATACCATGGTGGAACACGTAAAAGGAATTTTACAAGACCTTAAATTACCATATCGTATACTAAGACTTTGTGGTGGTGATTTAGGCTTTACGTCTGCTATGACTTATGATTTTGAAGTGTTTTCAACAGCCCAAGACCGTTGGCTAGAAATTTCATCAGTTTCTAATTTTGAAACATTTCAGGCTAATCGTTTAAAATTGCGATTCAGAAATAGCGAAGGAAAAAATGAATTAGCGCACACTCTTAATGGAAGTTCTTTAGCATTGCCTCGTGTATTAGCAGGCATTTTAGAAAACTATCAAACTCCCAAAGGCATTGTTATTCCAGAAGCATTAGTACCTTACACGGGATTTACACTAATAGATTAAATTTGTAGTTAATATCTTACTGTATTTTCACTAAAAACAGTCAAAAAATCGTTAAAAAGCAAAAAACACCTGCTGTTTAACGATTTTTTTGCGTTTTATTTTGATATGTAATAAATATTGTTGATGTTCGTATGCCCTAAATTTTTATCCTAACAATCATGAAAAATCTTGCACGAATTTTTCTACTAATAATATTAGCAGTAATCGCAGGCAAAGTCCTCGTTTCTGACTTCCATTTATCACAAAAAGAACACCTGAATGCAACGGCTTCCGTTGTTTCTGAATAACATATTTAAAATTGCCCCAATCAGGTAATTGAATCATGTTGTAATATACAATGATTAATAGCACTTTTATTTTGGTTGGTAAAATGCCTGAAAACACTTCAGGCATTTTTTTTATAAAAACATTCACACCATCTACTTCGCACTTTTGTTATATTTACACAAAGTAATGTTATGCGTCTTTTTATTTTATGCTTTTTTTTAGCCACTGTTAGTATGTTTTCACAAGAAGATTTACTTGCAAAGGAATATTCTAAAAATGGAGAATTCCAGAAAGCATTAGTGGCTTATCAGGAGTTATATAAAAACTCTTCAAATAATAATGCCTATTTTTTAGAACTCATCAAAACACATCAACAATTAGAACAATTAGATCAAGCGGAAGCCTTGCTAGTCAATCAAATTGAACGTGTAAAATACCCGGCACTTTACGTGGAATTAGGCTATAATTTTCAATTAAAAAACGATCTAGAATCTGCTAATAGTAATTATAACAAAGCCATTTCATTTTTGGATGAAAATCCAAACTACGCTTACTCTGTTGGTAAATTTTTTGAAAATCGTTCGCTTTTAGATCAAGCTATTACAACTTACGAAAAAGCTATGATTATAAAACCAGCCATGAATTTTAACCTTCAACTATCTCGTATTTATGGCGAACAAGGTGATGTAGAAAAAATGTTTAATAGCTATTTAGGCTTTATTGATGCAAATACGTCCTATTTAAATACCATTAAACGAGCCATGAGCGATTTTATAACGGATGATTCAGAAAATGATAATAACATCATTCTAAAACGCTTATTACTCAAAAAAATTCAACAAGAACCAAACCTACTTTGGAATGAATTGTTGAGTTGGCTTTTTATTCAACAGAAAGATTACAATAAAGCATTTGCTCAAGAAAAAGCTATTTTTAACAGACAACCTGAAAGTTTAGAACGTATAGAAGAATTGGCATTTACAGCTATGAATGACCAGGCCTATGAGGTTGCTAAAAGCATTTTTACCTACCTAACGGAAACAGCTCAAAATCCAGATGTTCAAATTGGCGCTCATTATAACTTATTACAAATTGCCTTAAAAACAGAAACCGATTTAAAAATAATAGAGGACACCTATTTAGAGCTTTTTGAGAGATTTGGAAAGTTTAATCAAACCATAAATTTACAAGTTTCTTATGCGCATTTTCTAGCATTTTATAAACATGAGCCCAAAGCAGCAACCACATTCCTGAAAGAAAGTTTAAAACTACCGCTATCTGACTTAGAAGAAGGAACCGTAAAATTAGAATTGGGTGATATTCTTGTTTTACAAGAAAAATTTAATGAAGCTTTAATTTATTTTACACAAATTCAACGGAATCTAAAAAACAGCACATTATCTCAAGAAGCCCGTTTTAAAGTAGCCCAAACAAGCTATTATAAAGGGGATTTTAAATGGGCAGAATCCCAACTTAAAATTTTAAAATCTTCTACATCACAACTAATTGCTAATGATGCTTTAGATTTAATGCTTTTAATAACCGATAATAAGTTTGAAGATTCTACTCAAGCCGCATTAAAACTTTATGCAAAAGCCGATTTGATGGCTTTTCAAAATAAACCCAACGAAGCGATAGCCCTTTTAAATTCCATTTTAGAAAATTACAAGGGGCAATCCATAGAAGACCAAGCCCTATACAAACAAGGCAAACTTTTTGAAACAAAAAAACAGTACGATAAAGCGGTAATCAATTACCAAAAAATCATTGCTAATTTTAAAGATGACATTTTAGCCGACGATGCCTACTTTGCATTAGCCGAATTATTTGAAAACCAACTTCAGGATTCACAAAAAGCTAAAGAAAACTACGAACAAATTATTTTTAATTACCAAGACAGTATTTACTTTGTCGATGCCAGAAAACGATTTCGTGTACTACGCGGTGACAATCTAAATTAACAAGAAAAAACAAGCGTTTATAAAAAAGCGCAAAACCCTTTGATGATGAGCTAGAACTCCTGTAATTTGCACATCTAGTTTTAAACAATAAACCCATTCCCTATGATTATATATAATGTAACCATAAACATTGAAAATAACCTGCATGAAGATTGGTTAAATTGGATGAAAACAGACCACATTCCAAAAGTATTGGCTACTGGAAATTTTAAAGAAGCAAAGCTAACACGTGTTCTCATTGAAGAAGAAATGGGAGGCGTAACTTATTCCGTGCAATACCGTGCACATTCGCGCGAGAATTTAGAGAATTATTATAAAAACAATGCAGACGCCCTACGCTTAGAAGGACTTAAAAAATTTGGTGAGAAAATGCTTGCATTCCGAACAGAATTAGAAATTATTGAAGAATTTACTGCAAGTGCTGAATAGAAAATAGTCTATTTTCAAAAAAAAACAAAAACACATATCATGTCTGTAAAAGCAAAAAAACATTTAGGCCAACATTTTTTAACCGATGAAACTATTGCGGAAAAAATAGCCGACACCTTGTCTTTTAAAGGCTACAAGCATGTTCTTGAAATTGGTCCAGGTATGGGTGTGTTAACCAAGTACCTTCTAAAAAAAAATAGCACAACCCATGTTATAGAAATTGATACCGAATCCGTTGCGTATTTAAAAAACAACTATCTTAATTTAGCCGATAGGGTTATCGAACAAGATTTTTTAAAGTACGATTTAACCACCGTTTTTAAAGATGAGCCTTTTGCTATAATTGGAAATTTCCCGTATAACATTTCTACACAAATCGTTTTTAAAACTTTAGAAATGCGGGACCAGATTCCGGAGTTTTCGGGCATGTTTCAAAAAGAAGTTGCCCAACGTATTTGCTCTAAAGAGGGCAGTAAAGTATATGGTATTTTATCCGTTTTAACACAGGCATTTTATGAAGCAGATTATTTATTTACCGTTCCGCCAACGGTTTTTAATCCACCTCCAAAAGTCGATTCTGGCGTACTTATTTTAAAACGAAAAGAAAATTTTAAACTCCCTTGCAACGAAAAGCTATTTTTTAAAGTGGTTAAACAAGCGTTTCAACAGCGGAGAAAAACACTTCGAAACAGCTTAAAAACCTTTAATCTGTCTGATAATTTAAAAGCAAATACTATCTTTGACAAGCGACCAGAACAATTGTCTGTAACCGCTTTTATAGAACTTACACAACTGATAGAAACTGATGAAACCGACTAAAGTTTTGTTATAATAACAAAACAAACTAACAAAAACGCATGTCCGAAGAAAAAGAAAACATACAATTTCAGCTCACTGATGAACTTATAGAACAGGTTGAAACCCTCATCGAAAATAAAAACGATAAGGAATTAAAAGCCTTGTTAAATGAATTTCACCATGCTGATATTGCTGAAATTCTTGATGAAATAAATCTGGAGGAAGCCGTTTATGTAATCAAGCTATTAGATTCTGAAACCACCGCAGATATTCTGATGGAATTGGATGAAGATACACGAGAAAAAATTCTTAAAAACCTTTCGGCTAAAGAAATTGCGGAAGAAATTGAAGAATTAGATACCGATGATGCAGCCGATATTATTGCAGAATTATCTGAAGAACGTCAGGCCGAAGTCATCTCTCATATTGAAGACACGGAACATCGTGACGAAATAACCGAACTTTTAGCCTATGATGAGGACACTGCTGGTGGACTTATGGGTAAAGAGCTGGTAAAAGTTTACGAAACTTGGACGGTTGCAGGTTGTTTACGCCGTATTCGTGGACAAGCTAAAGATGTTACTCGCGTACATTCTATTTATGTTGTGGACAGAAAAGATAAACTGAAAGGACGTTTATCCTTAAAAGATTTAATTGTTGCAAAAAGCGATCAGAAAATTGCCGATATCTACATAACCAGTGTGGATTACGTTTTTGTTGATGAAGACGCTGAAGAAGTAGCGAAAATCATGCAAAAATATGATTTGGAAGCCATTCCTGTAGTCGATAAAAATTACACACTTTTAGGCCGAATTACTATTGATGATATTGTAGATGTTATTCGTGAAGAAGCCGATAAGGATTACCAATTAGCAGCAGGTATCTCACAAGGTGTAGAAGCCGATGATAGCATTTGGAAGCTCACCAAAGCACGATTACCATGGCTATTAATTGGTATGTTTGGCGGACTTGGAGCTGCAGGAATAATAGAACAATTTAATGACCATATGGGAGCCTTTGTCGTTCTGTTAAGCTTTGTACCGTTAATCCAAGCAACCGCTGGTAATGTGGGTGTTCAGTCGTCTGCCATTGTTGTACAAGGTTTGGCCAATGACAGTATAGATGGCAATATTATTAAACGGCTTTTAAAAGAAGCACTTCTAGGTTTAGTAAATGGCGTTGCCATTGCTTGTATTGGATTGTTAATTACGCATTTTGTGTTCAGCACACCTTATATCGTTTCTATAACCATAAGTATTGCTTTGGTTGCCGTAATTCTTATGGCTGCGTTGGTTGGAACCTTTATCCCTATCTTCTTGGACAAACGCGGTATAGATCCAGCAGTAGCAACCGGACCTTTTATCACCACCAGTAATGATTTATTTGGTATTTTAATTTACTTTACCATTGCCAAACTCATTTTAGGGTTTTAATATTTAAATAGTTTTTCGGTGTAACTATACAGTCGCGCTATACAGCCTATTTTTTCTTTTTTTAAACGAAAGGATGCCGTTTCAACTAGAAAAGAAATCTTAAGTACTTATTTACCAAATGAAGAAGGAATTCATAAGTATAAGCACGAACAATATCTTGAATTGAAAATCGGGAGTTCATGTTTAGGTTTCATATATTTGAATAAACTAATCTGTTGTTTTTACATACATGAAAATACTCCATTTAGACACCAATCACCCATTAATGCTGGAGCAATTAAACGCTATGGGCTTTCAAAATGATGAAGATTATTCGTCTTCTAAATCTGAAATTGAAGCTAAAATTCAAAACTATGATGGTATTATTATCCGTAGTCGTTTTTCTATAGATAAGCAATTTTTGGATGCAGCTACCAATCTTAAATTTATTGGTCGTGTTGGTGCAGGTGTTGAAAATATTGATGGTGAATACGCGCTACAAAAAGGAATTCAACTTATTTCAGCACCAGAAGGTAACAGAAATGCTGTTGGCGAACATACATTAGGCATGCTGCTTTCTTTATTTAACAAATTTAACAAAGCAGACCATGAAGTTAGAAACGGCCAATGGTTACGGGAAGAAAACCGAGGTATTGAGTTAGATGGAAAAACCGTAGGCTTAATTGGTTATGGAAATATGGGGAAAGCCTTTGCTAAAAAATTACGAGGCTTTGATGTCACCGTTTTATGTTACGACATTCAATCCCATGTTGGTGACGAAAATGCAGAACAGGTCACTTTAAAAACATTGCAAGCCCAAGCCGATGTATTAAGTTTACACACACCACAAACACCCCTTACACTAAATATGGTGAATACAGAATTTATAAACGCATTCAAAAAACCATTCTGGCTTCTCAATACAGCACGCGGAAAAAGTGTGGTTACAAGTGATTTGGTATTAGCCTTAAAGTCAGGTAAAATTTTAGGTGCTGGATTAGATGTTTTAGAATACGAAAAAGCATCGTTTGAACAGTTATTTTCATCTAAAATGCCAGAGGCTTTTCAGTATTTAATTAAAGCCGAAAATGTGCTTTTAACACCGCATATTGCGGGTTGGACAATAGAGAGTAAAGTAAAATTAGCACAAACCATCGTCAATAAAATCCAAGCAAAATTTTGTTAATTCATCCTTATGAAAAAAACCGTTTTTATTTTCTCTGCACTTATTATTGCTTTACTTTCATTATTTCAATTGAGCCAGTATGCCGTAATTTCTGGAGACTTAAAAATTGAAATCGCCATTGCGTTTAGCGCTATTGTATGTTTCTTTGTCGGCGTTTATATCAGTAAGAAAAATGCTACGCATCAACCTATACTGACCAAAAAAATAGACACGCACAAATTAAAAGAATTAGAAATTACAACGCGTGAATATGCTGTTCTAAAACAAATATCAGAAGGCTTATCTAATAAAGAAATTGGCGAAAAATTATTTGTTTCTGAAAGTACTGTAAAAACACATGTATCAAACTTATTGGCAAAACTACAGGCTAAAAGACGAACGGAAGCACTAAAAATAGCCAAACAACTCCAAATTATTTAATTTCCCTACATTTATACTAAAGTAAGTGGGTTTTGGTACTTTAGTATGAGCGCTAAAAATAACAAATCTTCTATTTTTGATTATTAATTTTAAACTATCATATTATGGAATTAGGAGCTTTTTCAGTTAGCTTAAGTGTTAAGAATTTATCAAAATCAAAAATATTTTATGAAACTCTCGGATTTAAAGTTTTCGGTGGTGACATGGAAAAAAATTACCTGATTATGAAAAACAATAAAACCTTAATAGGCTTATTTCAAGGAATGTTTGAAAATAATATTCTAACTTTTAATCCGGGTTGGGATGAAAACGCTAACACGCTAAAAACATTTACAGATGTTCGTGACATTCAAAGCCAACTCAAGGAAAAAGATGTATCATTTATATCTGAAGTAAAAACCAACACGTCTGGTCCAGGTAGCTTTGTTATTAGTAATCCTGATGGGAATACGATTCTAGTAGACCAACACATCTAATTGATAAACTATTAAAAATGAAATCCACGGTAAAAAAATTTGGTGTCTACAGCAGTACCTTGTTAATAATACTCTTTAGTTTTTCTTTTCTTATTGAAGATTACATGAACTACACAATTAGTGAAGTTTTTGGATACGTTAGCATTATTTTAGCATTATCCGTTATTTATTTTGGAATAAAAAGTTATCGAGACACCATTAATAATGGCATAATTAGCTTTTCAAAAGCATTAACTTTAGGCTTATTAATTTCAATATGTGCCGCTATAACTTTCGGGTTAATTAATGTGATTTATACGGAGTATATTAATCCAGATTTTATAAATGAGTATTATGCACATTATGTGGAACAATTTCGAGAGAACCTAGACCCTGCGGAATTTGAAGAAAAATTAAAAGAACTTGAATCTGAAAAAGAATTGTTTAAAAATCCATTCATTGGTTTTACAGTCATGGCCTTGACGGCTTTAATTATAGGATTTATTATATCTTTAATATCTGGTTTAATACTACAACGTAAAAGCAAATAGAATGCAATACAAAGCAACATCGGCTGAAGATTATATTAATCAAACGCCTAAAGAACGCCAAGAAACACTAAAAAAACTTCGTAATACTATAAAGGATAATTTACCCAAAGACTTTCAAGAAGGCATTCAATATGGTATGATAGGTTATTTTGTACCACATAGCATTTACCCGGACGGATACCATTGCAATCCAAAAGAACCTTTACCATTTATGAGTTTTGCTTCACAGAAAAACTCAATTAATTTATATCATAGCGGTATCTATGCGGTTCCAGAAATTCACGATTGGTTTGTTTCCGAATATCCAAAATACTGTAAACGAAAACTGGATATGGGCAAAAGCTGTATCCGATTTAAAAAGATAGACGAAATTCCATTAGAGCTTATTGCGGAACTTTGTAAAAAACTCACCGTAAAAGAGTGGATTTCTATCTATGAAACAAATATTAAAAAAGCATAATTATGAAAAAACGCGTTACAGGAATTGGTGGCATTTTCTTTAAAGCAAAGGACCCTAAAGCATCCAAAGACTGGTATAAAAAACATTTAGGCTTTGATACAGATGATTATGGAAGTACTTTTAAATGGCAGGATAAAGACGGTAACGATTGCACCACGCAATGGAGTCCGTTTCCCGAAGACACAACATATTATGAGCCTTCTAAAAAAGACTTTATGTTTAATTACCGAGTTGAAAATTTAGTGGAGCTCTTAAAAGTTTTAAAAGAAGAAGGTGTTACCATTGTTGGCGACATGGAAGAATATGCATACGGTAAATTTGGTTGGATTCTGGATAACGACGGTAATAAAATTGAACTTTGGGAGCCTATAGATTCTGAATTATAAACTAATCTTTTTCTGGCTGATAATCCAGTGGTAGCGTATCAGCAATTCGTTGTTTACCAAAATAACCAGTAAAAATAAGGCCATCTACAGGTGAATGATTACCATTTTTATCCAAATAAAAATAGGTGTCTTTACTAGTTATTCTAGATTGATTATGTGTGTCATTATCATAAACAACCAACAAAGGTTTAAACAATCGCACTTGATACAATTCTGGATTATCGGTAGCATAGATACTGATAAAGTTTTTTTGTGGTACTTCCTTGCCCTCAAATATCAATTTAAATTTATTATCCGCTAATTTCCCTAGTAATAAGACACGCATAAAATGCAATACCGAACCGTTATAAACTTTATTTCTTCGCTTAATAATTCGTTTATTTACAGCACCTGACATGTAAAAAGATGTTCCTGCATAAAAAACACTTGAAGGGTAAAAATCTTGTAAGTTATCACCCATCTGATAGGTTACTTCAAAATCTTGTAAGTCGTATTGAATTTGGTACTTTAGGTTTTCATTCAAAATAACCAAAGGCGTTGTAGCACTTGCCACTAGTTTGTTTTCGGTTTCTAGGAACTGTAAACGAATAACTTCTTCATTTAAAATTTTACAGGATAACGCGTTATTGGTTTCTCCTAAAAAATAGGTTTTGAAATCTTTCAATTTCCGTGCACGCGACCAAGAATCTTTGGACTCTAAAAACACTTCGTTTAAAGCATTAATATCTTCAACTAAAAAAATGGTCAGTTTTTCTTCAGTGGAATAATTAGAGATAACTTGTTTTTTATATCCCAAAAAGGAAACTACTAACGGACTATTGATAGAAGCCGATTTGGTGATATTAAAAAGTCCTTCCATGTCTGAAATTGTACCAACGGTTGTATTATCGAAATATACAGAAGCACCTTCAATTGGTGTATTTGTTTTTGAGTCAACAATGATACCTGAAACCTCTTGAGGAAAAGATTTTACAACACACAATAGAAAAAATAGAAAGATTACATTAGCTTTCATTTTGTTCAGAAAGCTTACGTTCTAACTCTGCCTGAAACTCTTCCATTACTGGCTTTACAGTGCTTTCAGGCAAATCGGCAATTTTAATATACATCAAACCATCAACCGAATTATTAAATAACGGATCCACATTAAAGGCTACTAATCTGGCGTTTTGTTTGATGTATTTTTTAAGCAAAACTGGCAAACGTAATGCACCTGGTTCAACCTCATCTATTATTTTGTCAAACTTATTTAAATCGGCTTCTGCTTCATCAAACACAAAGTCTTTATCTGCATCTTTTAGTTTAACTTTAAATTCTTTTTTAGGATGCACATACTGTGCAACATAAGGATCGTAATAATGAGATTTCATAAACTCTATCATTAACGATTTAGAAAAGTTTGTGAATTGATTACTAATACTAACACCTCCAATTAAATATTTATGTTCTGGATACCGCAAGGTGGTATGAACAATCCCTTTCCAAAGAAGGAATAAAGGCATGGGCTTTTGCTGATAACTCTTTATAATAAACGCACGACCCATTTCAATGGATTGGCTCATCATTTTATAGAGTTCTGGTTCAAAACGGAATAAATCTTGAAGATAAAATCCATCTATACCAAACTTTTTAAATATTTGAGATCCGAGACCCATTCTATAAGCTCCAACTAGAATATCTTCATCAGAATCCCAAAGAAACATATGGTGATAATAGGTATCAAATGCGTCTAAATCTATAGCTTCATTGGTTCCTTCGCCTACTTCACGAAACGTTATTTCGCGTAGTCGCCCAATTTCTTGCAAGATATTAGGTACTTTATTAGCAGGTGCTAAAAACACCTCGTAATTTTTACTTTGTAGAAGTCGGAAATCACCTTCACGTAGCACAGCTACCTCTTTCGTCATTAACTTTTTATCAACCTGACCTACAATCCGTTTTGGAGGTTTTGGTAATTTTAATTTTGTTGGAAAGTTACTTAATAAATTATCTTTTTCATCAAATGAATTAGATAGCATATATGTTTTTCGCCTTAAAAACTCCGAAAAACTCTCTAGCGTAGCATGTTCATTTTGATCTGCAACTGGTATTGGTCTACCAATTCTTACTTTAATTGTTCGGCGTTTTTGTGTTAGTAATTCACTTGGCAATTTAGCCGTTCTAAATGTGTCACTAATTTTTGATAGTTTATAAAATAGCTGACTGTTTTTGGCATGAAAATAAATAGGAACAACAGGCACGTTGGCTTTTTGAATGAGTTTAATAGCAGCAGGTTCCCAAGGTCTATCCACAACTAATTTACCGTCACGATAGGTTGAAACTTCACCCGCTGGAAAAACACCTAACGGATGACCTTCTCGTAAATGAAGAATAGCATTTTTAAATCCTGCAATACTTGATTGGGCATCTTTCTTGTCCTCAAAAGGGTTTACAGGCATGATGTAAGGCTTTAAAGGCTCTATTCTATTAAGTAAAAAATTAGCAATTATCTTAAAGTCTTTACGTTGCTCCAACATTAATTTTAAGAGCAAAATACCATCAATTCCACCTAATGGATGGTTGGAAACAGTAATAAAAGGACCTTCTTTTGGTAAGCGTTTTAAGTCTTCTTCAGGAATATCAAATTTTATTTGAAATTCATCTAAAATACTATCTAAAAATTTTAAATCGGACAAATGCTTATTGCGATTATAGATAGCATTTAATGTAGAAATTTTTAGTAATTTCATTAAACCCCAACCAGCAAAAGTGCCAATAATACCATACTTATCAAGTTGTATAGCTTTTGCGACTTCCTTTGCGGATACTAATCCTTTTTCTGATTGTTTGCTCATTTAAACAAATGTAATTAAAAAATTTATGCAGTTATCATTTGCATAGTTTCTTGTGCTAATTGCTTCATTAAAACCGTTTTACCTTGTTCTAACTGCGAAACAACTTCAGTATTATAATGTCTGATTGTGTATAAAGATACATTTTCATGGCAAGTTACCTTGAATTTTGCTTTTAAATGTTGCAATAACTTATCCAGATTGTGGTAAATATCATCCACACAAACTGAAAAACTAATAGCTGAATTTTGAATGACATCTACTTTCATTTTATACAAATGCAATAAATTGAAAATGTCACTAATATTTTCTTCAACGATGTAAGAAAAATCTAAAGACGATAAGGAGATTAATATTTGATTGCGTTTTAGTATATAACATGGAATTTCAGGCTCTATCCCTTTTCCTTTTCCTACACAGGTTCCAGGGTTTTGAGGATTTAAAAACGACTTTACAAATAACGGTATTTCCTTACGCTGTAATGGCTGTAATGTTTTTGGATGAATGACAGATGCACCATAAAATGCCAACTCAATAGCCTCTCTATACGAAATAGAATTTAATAATTGTGCGTTTTCAAAATATCGCGGATCTGCATTTAAAACACCAGGAACATCTTTCCAAATAGTAACACTTTCAGCATTTAAACAGTAAGCAAAAATAGCAGCTGTATAATCACTACCCTCACGCCCTAAAGTTGTTGTAAAATTATTAGCATCACTACCTAAAAAACCCTGTGTTATATTTAGTTTATTCTGATTGAAATGGGTAGTAATTTGTAATTGTGTTTCCAACCAATTTACATTGGCTCGTCTATAATAATTATCCGTTTTTATAAATTCACGAACATCCAACCAGTTATTTTCTAAACCAACTTCGTTAAGGTAAGCACTAATAATGGTTGTAGATGCTAATTCTCCATAACCAATGGCTTGGTCGTAAACAAAGTTATAATCTGGGGACTTGTTACGGTCGAAAAAAGCGGCCAACTCATCAAATAATTTAGATATTTTATTAAAAATGATATGGTTTTCATTTTCAAATAAATCGAGTAAAATGGCGTTATGGAACTTACGAACTTCTTGGAGCGAACTTTGTAATTCGGTTTTATTATCAAAATAATTACCAACAACACTTTCCAAGGCATTGGTCATTTTGCCCATGGCAGACACAACAATCAATGTGTTTTTATGTCCAGCTTCTTGTAAAACAGTTACTAAATTTTTTACACCTTGTGCATCCTTAACAGAGGCACCACCAAATTTAAATACTTGCATGCTATAAGTTTAATAGGTATTCTTTAATTGCTTTTTCATTAAGATGTACCACATTCCAATCGCGCATAACGTTAGCGCCTTTTTGCTCATAAAAAGTAATGGCTGGTTCATTCCAATCTAACACTTCCCAACTAATCCGTTTTACGCCTAATTGATTTCCGTATTTTACCACCTCATCTAATAGAATTGTACCAATACCCTGTCCACGCATGGCTTGACTAACAACTAAATCTTCCAGATGCAAAACAGAACCTTTCCATGTAGAATAACGCATATAAACCAACGCAATTCCTACAATATTTGTACGGTTTTCTGCAACAAAACAATGAAATGCAGGATTCTCTCCAAACCCATCACGTTCTAAATCAGTTGTAGTAATTTCTACCGCTTTAGGTTCCTTCTCAAAAACAGCCAACTCATTAATCAGTTTTATAACCGCTTTCATATCGCCTTTTTGTGCTACCCGAACCGAAATACTCATACCTTAATTTTGGCGTAAATATAGTTTAAACTTGGGTATTTAACCACATATAATTTTGACGAAAACGTTGTAGTTTCCTAAAAAATACGATATTTGCACAAACCATACACACACGTTCATGTCAAGAAAAAATCAAACGCTCGGTGAGTTTATTATTGAAAATCAGTCCTCTTTCAAATATACATCAGGTGAATTATCCCGATTAATTAATTCCATCCGTTTAGCTGCCAAGGTCGTTAATCATGAAGTTAATAAAGCTGGGTTAGTTGATATTATTGGAGCAGCTGGCGAAACTAACATACAAGGTGAAGATCAACAAAAACTGGACGTTTATGCTAATGATAAGTTTATTCAAACGTTAACCAATAGAAATATTGTTTGTGGTATTGCTAGTGAGGAAGAAGATGATTTTATATCCATTAACAGTCAAGATGAAAACAATAATAATAAGTATGTAGTTTTAATTGATCCCTTGGATGGCTCTTCTAATATTGATGTTAATGTGTCTGTGGGTACTATTTTTTCTATTTACAGACGGGTAACACCAGTTGGGACACCCGTTCAATTAGAAGATTTTTTACAAAAAGGCAATCAGCAAGTAGCAGCTGGTTATGTGGTTTATGGCACGTCCACTATGTTGGTTTATACAACTGGTCATGGTGTTAATGGTTTTACTTTAAACCCAGCTATTGGAACATTCTACTTATCGCATCCAAACATGACCTTTGCTAAAGATGGTAAAATATACTCTGTTAATGAAGGGAATTATATTCATTTTCCACAAGGCATTAAAAACTATATTAAATATTGCCAAATGGAAGAAGGAGACAGACCATACACCTCAAGATATATTGGATCTTTAGTATCAGACTTCCATAGAAACATGATTAAAGGTGGTATTTATTTATATCCTAAAAGTTCAAAAACATCAAACGGGAAATTACGTTTATTATATGAATGCAACCCAATGGCCTTTTTAGCTGAACAAGCTCAAGGAAAAGCCAGTGATGGCTTTACACGTATTTTAGATATTGAACCTACTGAACTCCACCAACGTGTCCCTTTTATTTGTGGCAGTTGGAATATGGTAGAAAAAGCAGAAGAGTTTATGCGTTTAGCACCATAAAAAAAAGCCACTAATTAAGTGGCTTTTTTTTTATTAACTGTATAAATATTAACGATTCATTTGCTTCATTTCCTCGGTAAAAGTATCTAAATCAACTCCATTATTTACCAGAGTTAAAGCCTTATCAACAATATACTTTACATTTTCAGATGAAAATCCAAGGCCAATGGCTATTTTGCGCAATACAATTTCCTCATGATCACCTTTAATATGATCCACATAAACCATACGAGCCAAATCATATAAACGCTCTAATCGTCTATCATAAGACGTTGGTGGATTGATTGGATGCGATTGGTAATCCTTTAAAATCATTTTGTAATCCGCCTCGCTAATATCTAAATTTCTTGCTAAACGATCTAAAAATGCTTTTTCTTCATCGGTAATAATACCATCATCCATAGCAACTCTCACAATGGAAGCAAAATGATCTTCGTTCCGTTTTTTAAATCCGCTGTCGAATAAATCTGAAAATGACATATCTTTCTATTTTTAATCCCCACATTTAGGGACTGCAAATATAAATAAAGTTACCACTCTTTAAAATATTAATTTCGCTTTTTTAACAGATGATTTTTTATTTTCAATTTTTAATTGAAGTCGAAAAAAAATAGGCTAACATCAATTTAAAAAAGAAAGTTTAAAGCCTGTAATTACTATATTTGCACAAAATAAAATTGCTTTTGAGTACATCCATCCTCTCGCAAACATACGCACAGGCTTTGCAAACGCAAAATCTGCAAACTGCTATTGCCCAAACCCAGAATCGTACACATATAAAAGGCCTTGTTGGCTCGGCATTTTCCCTCGTTATTAGTGAAGCGTTTAAACAAGCAGACAAACCTTTTTTACTGGTTTTTAACGATAAGGAAGAAGCTGCTTTCCACCTCAACGATTTGGAAATCCTATTAAATGATAAAGATGTGCTTTTTTATCCAGGAAGTTATAGACGGCCTTATCAAATTGAAGAAACGGATAACGCTAACGTTCTACTACGCTCCGAAGTTTTAAACCGTATTAATTCGCGTAAAAAACCAGCCATTATAATCACTTATCCAGATGCGCTTTTTGAAAAAGTTGTAACCAGACGAGAACTGGAAAAGAACACACTCAAAATTTCGGTGAATGATAATTTATCCATCGATTTTGTAAACGAAGTCCTTTTCGAATACAAATTTAAACGTGTTGATTTTGTTACCGAACCTGGGGAATTTTCAGTACGTGGTGGTATTGTAGATGTGTTTTCATTTTCCCATGACGAACCCTACCGAATTGAATTTTTTGGTGATGATGTTGATAGTATCCGAACCTTTGATGTGGAAACACAATTGTCCACAGATCAGATTAAAAAAATAAGCATCATTCCAAACGTTGCAAATAAATTTCTTGACGAAAGCAGACAAAGTTTCTTAAAATACATTGCCCAGAAAACCGTTGTTTTTACAAAAAATGCCGATCTGGTTTTCGATAGAATTGACGATTTTTATAGCAAAGCCGAAGAGGCTTTTAAAAACCTATCGTCTGAACTGAAACATGCCGAACCTGAAACTTTATTTTGTAACGCAACGGAATTAAAAAAGCAATTACTGGATTTCAATTTAGTAGAATTTGGTAGCAAAGCCGTTTTTGCTTCACAAGACCATATAATTACATTCAACACCACACCACAACCAGCTTTCAATAAGCAATTCAACTTATTGATAGACGATTTAAACTTGCATCATGACAAGGGTTACACCAATTACATTGCCTGTGTTAGTGAACAGCAAGCCAAACGGTTTCATGATATTTTTGATGATGCGGAACAAACCGTTCATTATAAAACCATCGTCCTGTCCTTATACCAAGGATTTGTAGACCATGAAAATAAAATTACTTGTTATACGGATCACCAAATATTCGAGCGCTATCATAAATTTCATTTAAAAAATGGCTACGCTAAAAAACAAGCTATTACTTTAAAAGAGCTAACCAATTTAGATATTGGCGATTATGTAACACATATAGACCATGGAATTGGACGCTTTGGAGGGCTTCAAAAAATAGATGTTGAAGGACAAAAACAAGAGGCTATTAAATTAATTTATGGTGAACGCGATGTGCTATATTTAAGCATTCATTCATTACATAAAATAACCAAATTTAATGGTAAGGATGGTAAGCCTCCTAAAGTTTATAAGTTAGGAAGTAAAGCTTGGAAAACACTTAAAGCCAAAACCAAATCGCGCGTTAAGGAAATTGCGTTTAATTTAATTCAAGTTTATGCCAAACGGAAATTAGAAAAAGGCCATCAATATCATCCAGACAGCCACATGCAACATGAGCTGGAAGCCTCTTTTATTTATGAAGATACACCAGACCAAAGTACAGCAACTGCTGATGTAAAAGCAGATATGGAAAGTAAACGTCCTATGGACAGACTGGTTTGTGGTGATGTGGGTTTTGGTAAAACGGAAGTCGCTATTCGTGCCGCTTTTAAAGCCGTAGACAATGGTAAGCAAGTTGCCGTATTAGTTCCTACAACCATTTTAGCCTATCAACATTCCCGAACTTTTAGAGAGCGCTTAAAAGATTTTCCCGTAACGGTAGATTACCTTAACCGTTTTAGAACGGCTAAAGAAAAACGCGAAACTTTAGAAAATTTAGAGTCTGGTTCCGTAGATATTATTATTGGTACGCACCAATTGGTAAACAAAAATGTCAAGTTTAAAGATTTAGGTTTGCTAATTGTAGATGAAGAACAAAAATTTGGTGTTGCCGTAAAAGAAAAGTTAAAAACTTTAAAAGATAATGTAGATGTCTTGACCTTAACGGCAACACCAATTCCAAGAACCTTGCAATTTAGCTTAATGGCTGCTCGCGACTTATCGGTTATTACAACGCCTCCACCTAATAGATATCCTATAGAAAGTCATGTCATTCGATTTACCGAGGAGAGCATTCGCGATGCTGTAACCTATGAAATTCAACGTGGTGGACAGATATTTTTTATCCACAACCGCATTGAAAACATCAAGGAAGTAGCTGGTATGATTCAACGATTAGTACCTGATGCTAAAATTGGCATTGGTCATGGCCAAATGGAAGGAAAAAAACTAGAGCAACTGATGTTAGCTTTTATTAATGGTGAATTTGATGTTTTAGTCAGCACTACCATAGTAGAAAGTGGATTAGATGTTCCAAATGCCAATACCATTTTTATTAATAACGCGAATAATTTTGGCTTAAGTGATTTGCACCAAATGCGCGGACGTGTTGGGCGAAGTAATAAAAAGGCCTTTTGTTACTTTATTACTCCCGAATATTCAGCCATGACCGAAGATGCTAGAAAGCGAATTACAGCCCTAGAGCAATTTAGCGAATTAGGCAGCGGCTTTAATATTGCTATGAAAGATTTAGAAATTCGTGGTGCTGGCGATTTATTAGGTGGTGAGCAAAGCGGATTTATAAACGATATTGGTTTTGATACTTACCAAAAAATTCTAAATGAAGCCATTGACGAACTGAAAGAAACCGAATTTGCAGATTTATACGAAGATGATGGTAAAGAAAAAGAATATGTTAAAGATATTACCATAGATAGCGATTTTGAATTACTGTTTCCAGACGATTATGTGAATAATATTTCGGAACGTTTAATTCTGTACACCAAATTGAACGAGGTAAAAACAGAAGCCGAACTTGAAAAATTTGAAAGCGACATTCGCGATCGTTTTGGAGAACTACCAACCCAAGTAGAGGACTTAATGAATAGCGTTCGTATTAAATGGGTTGCAACTAAAATGGGACTAGAAAAAGTAGTGATGAAGCAAAATAAACTAATTGGTTATTTTATTACCGATCAGAAAAGTGGATTTTATCAAAGTCCGAATTTTACACGTGTTTTACAATTCGTACAAACGCATCCGCAAGCATGTAAAATGAAAGAAAAGCAAACTAGAAATGGTTTGCGATTATTGTTAACCTTCGAAAACATTAATAGTGTTGACAAAGCCTTACAGGTTTTAAAACCAATTGTGGCATAAGCCTTGCTATGATAAATAAAACATATTATTATGAAAAAATATCTTCTTCTGTGTCTATTATTACCATTAGTAACGTTCGCTCAACACAGCATTCAAGGTCAGTTTTCACCGGCTGAATCATTCAGTTTTGCATTGCTTTATCATGTAACACCTAGTGGTACAAACTACATTGAACAAGCTAAAACAAATACCGACGGAAGTTGGATAATCAATTTAAATGAAGATTCGGAAGTTGGGATTTATAAAATAGTGTACGCAACACCTGTTGAAGCCAATAATTTTGATGTATTTTATAACGGAAAAGAATCTATTTCATTAACCTTCGATTTAGAAACAGGATTACATTTTGTAATATCAGAAGAGAATAAATTATGGCAAAACTATACAGATAGTATTTTTAAACTAAACCATCAAATCAGTGACTATTTTATGACACAAAAAACGGATACATCTGAAATAACTGCCATTTTTAAAACATTGAAAAACACGCAAGATGCGTTCGAAAAAAAATCGTCAAACATGATGGTTTCCCCTTTTATAAAATCCAACAGAACCTATATTCCAGATGTTTATGAAGATGTGAGTACGTATTCAGCAAATCTAAAGAAACACTATTTTGATTATATGGATTTTAGTAATCCGTTATTACTAAGCTCTGATTTTTTAAATGAGCGTGTAGAAGCTTATGTTTTGGCAATGCCAGAAGATGCACACTACTACAAAATGGCTATAGATGACGTTGTAAATGCAACAAAGGATAATGAGGACGCCAAAATTATGATTCTGGAAAATCTGTGGAAAATCATGATGGATAAACAGCAACCTGAAGTAGTAAATTATATTAGCGACATCTACTTATTACCACTAGCCAAGGCAACTAATAATACATCTTTAATAGAAGCTTTAGAAGATTATAATAAATCTGCCATTGGTAAAAAAGCTACGGATTTTAATTTTACCTATTTAGAAAACAACAAGGCTATTAAAACAACCTTATATAATTTTAATACCTCAAAAAACACACTTCTTATTTTTTGGAGTAGCGGATGTAGTCATTGTTTGCAGGAGTTGCCAAAAGTTAAAACACTAATGGAAAACCATCCAAATATTACCGTTTTAGCTTATGGTTTGGAAGATGGCGTTAGAAATTGGAATCAAACTATTGAGCATTTTCCAAGTTTTATTCATACTTACGATTTAAAAAAATGGGAAAGTCCTTTAATTAAGGCTTATGGCGTTTCTGCCACACCATCCTATTTCGTTTTAGATTCTGATAAGATTATTTTAGCAAAGCCAGAACATGTTGAAGATTTGGAAAGTTATTTTAATAAATAATTTCAGAAAATAATCATTTTTGATGGCGACTTAAAAATGATAAAACGCATTTTCATAATGCGAAATAGTTTCAGTAGTTTTATTTTTCAGAACAGCTATAATATCAAACCGACTTTCTAAATCAATGTCATTTTCGGTTACATAAGCATCCATAGCTTTTACGAGTAATTTAACTTTTCCTGGCGTAACAAATTCTTGCGGATCGCCAAAAAAATCGGAATTACGAGTTTTCACTTCCACGCAAATCAGTTGATTGTTGTGTCTGGCAATTATATCTATTTCGGCTTTTTGAAATCGGTAGTTTCGCTCTAAAATAGCATAGCCTTTAGCTTGCAAATACTCTGCTGCTAGTTGTTCTCCTAAATCTCCTAATTCGTTATGGTGTGCCATGACCAGTTCCCATATCAATCAATATTAATTACAAGATAGTGAATTAGTAGAGTTTAAGTCTGGTTTAATTCAAGCTTATACCCAACTCCATGGACATTAGTAATTTTTATAGATGAATCATCTTGGAGTTTCTTACGTAATTTAGAAATATATGTATCTAAACTTCTGCCAACAAAAACACCATGATCCTCCCATACTTTTTTAGTAAGCTCATCGCGTTTTATAATTTGATTTGGATGGGCTACAAATATTTCTAACAGCTCACATTCCTTTTTAGAAAGACTAATTTCTTCTGTTTGCTTCACCAATTTATTCTGTTCTGGATAAAAATAAAAACTACCAATTTCAGAATAATTTCCCGATTCAACAGGTTTCAAAGCTGCTTCTTTTGCTTTATAAAAACCGAAAAACAACAAGCTACAACCGCCTATTAGCAAGCTATAAAATCCAGCATTTTTTAAAGATGTTTGCGGTTTAAAATCCGTAAACACTACCTCAATAGCGTAACAACTTTCTGGTAAATACCGACCGCTACAAGGCACAATGCTATTTTCTACATTATTTAAAATTTGAAAACTATAGGCAACCTCTTGCGCTTCGCAAGCAATGGTTTCCACGATATAATTATTGGGAAGTTTTGCTTTTTGAAATGCCGAATCAATAATAGAAACTAACTGACTAGGTTCAAAAGATAAAGGGTTTTCAAAGGTTAATTGAAAATTATTGTTTTTAAGCGCTTTTACAGGTAAAACTAATGATGTAGAGTCTTGATTAATAAGTAATAATTGGTTGCCAACATCGCGTAAAGACACCTTAACCCGTTCCGAAAACAAGGCATGATTATCATTAGAAGTAAGTAGTAATACAATTGAGAATAATACAATAAGTAACCCACTAATTTTAAAAATAAATCTTTTTGTCATAACAACTGTAAAGAACTAACATTTTGCTGACTTTTTACAACCGTTTACACTTCTTTTACATTTTTTTGACACTTTTTGAAGGTGTTTCAGCTAGTTTTACTAATAAATCAAAACGAATTAATTATGTACAAATCAGTTATTTACAGTCTTATTTTTTTAAGCACAGCATGTATTCAAACCAAAACAATGAATACAGAGTCAAATCAAGAGTTAGCCACACTAACCGATAATGAAAACCAGAATTCATTGGAATTTAATGGTAATCCGTTATTTATTACTGATCCGTATGATATAGAATTAACAATAAAAGAAACCGAAAACAGCGGCTACCAATTAGTAACAGAAATTATACTAAAAAATGATTCTTATTTTGTATCTCCACACTCTAAAGTTGCTTACAAAGGCAGGTTTAGTTCCGATTTGCAGAAAAACAAAAACCTTGAAATGATTAATAAAATTATTGAAACTCCACGTACTGTTGAAGAGATAGACCCACATCCTTTTGTAAATGGTCCAGTAAATTGGGTTCGTGAAAACACAACTTACAGACAACCTTTAAAACTTCATACAGATTCTGATTTTGAAGTTTCGGGATTAATCAAGTTTACTATTGAGCCTCGATGCTCTCTAGAGAAAATTGGTTATACAATTAGCTATAAAAATGGTAAGATGTCTGTAAAAATATTGAAAGGCTGCCAAATTGCAGATTTTTAAGCGTTTATCATATGACACCGTAGCTAATCTGTTTATTCAAGATACATCTTTTAATCGTATCTTTGTTTTTCCATTAAAACGTGATATGGCTAATCAAATAAAATGCCCAAATTGTGGTGTTTACAATACAAATGAAGATTATTGCACAAATTGTGGCACCTTATTGTCCTACCAGAAAAGACGTGAATTAGCGTTTGCACAAGAAGAAAAAGACCGCAAAAAACGTGCTCAGATTCAAAAGGAAACATCACCTTCCTTCTACGAAAAAAATAAAAATCACCGTTTTTTAGTCGTTCGTATTTTTGTAAAAATCATTCATTCCATCTGGATGGCGTTTATGGCTATAGGTATGTTTATTGCCTGGCTCGTTTCAGCAATTGCCGCATGAAAATTATTAAACATCCTGTTTTTATCATAAGTGCATTAATGGCGCTTATAATTTATATGTCGCAAAGATTTCAGCTGCCACTACCTAATTGGATCTACTTTTATGTGAATAATTTTTTATGTATGCCTGTTGTTTTAGGCTTGTGTTTGGCCATTATAAGACGACTAAAAAAAACCGAAAATAGCTACGTACCGTTGGTGGTTGTATTGGGATTAACAACCTATTTTGCAATATATTTTGAATGGTTTATGCCACAAATCAGTACGCGCTATACAACGGATATTATAGATATTGGCTTATATTATTTAGGCGCTATATTATTTTTCAGTATTCAGAAACGCTTATTTTAAAAACTGTAACGTAGACTGCTGGTTACCAACCACTAGTTCCACATTTTGTCCTAAAATCATGGCACGATTATCATCTTCATGACCAGCAGGCATATTAAAAGCAATAGGGAAATCGTAGTCTGATAAGGCATCCAAAATTAATTGTTCAATGGAACTTCCCCAAGCTGTTGTGTTTTTTCTCATTTTAGTCATGTCGCCAACTAAAAGACCAGCACAATTATCAAAGTATCCAGCACGTTTCAAACTCTGTAACATACGGTCTACATGGTATTTGTATTCGCCAATTTCTTCAATAAACAAAATTTTACCCGATGTATCTATACTGCTTTTAGAGCCTAACATGGTATGAAGTATGGTTAAATTCCCTCCAATAAGTGGTGCTGTTACCGCTCCAATTTTATTATAATCAGAACCCTTTAAAATATAAGTAAGTGGTTCGCCAAAAAGCGCTTTTTTAAAGGTAGCTATGGTTTCATCCAAACCGGATTCATCAGCTGTTAAACTGGTGCACATCATGGCATGAATGGTTTCAAAACCGTTATTATGAAAATCATTATGTAAGGCTGTAATATCACTATAACCTATCAACCATTTTGGTTTTTTTTTAAGTTGCGTATAATCTAATTTATCTAAAATGCGTACGGTTCCATAACCACCTCTTGCTGCCCAAATAGCACTAATGGTTGGATTGTCCATGGCTTTCTGCAAATCTTCACAACGTTCAGCATCTGTTCCTGCAAAATGGTTATCCTGACTAAAAACATGCTTACTAACCAAAGCATGTAAACCCCAACTTTCTAATAATTTTATAGCTCGTTGAACTTCTGCTTGGCGATTTTTTAAAATTCCCGAAGGTGCTACAATAGCAACCGTATCACCTGCTTTTAAATAGGATGGTTGTATCAATTTTTGTGTGTTTTGAGTTGATAATTCAGCCTGTTTTGCAGTATTTGTTCCAAAAAACAAAACCGAACAACAGAGAACGACTAGTAATGAGAGTTTCGACATAGGGTAAATGTACATTTTTTTTCACTTGTTATAAATTTTAACCAGCAATAATCTAAAACAGCTTCACTTAAAAATACCTTCTAAAAATAATAATTCCACACTTCAATATAGACCTTAAAATGTGTACTTTTGTGACTTCAAAATTAATAATAAAAAACAGTCAAGCATGCATTTGTCTGCTAGATTTGATATAAGATTTTCACACCATGAATCAACCTAAACGATATACTATTACAGCTGCTTTACCGTACACAAACGGCCCTATACACATTGGCCATTTGGCTGGTGTGTATGTACCTGCTGATATCTACGCACGTTATTTACGCTTAACCAATCATGATGTCGCTTTTATTTGTGGTAGTGATGAACATGGTGTACCTATTACCATTAAAGCTAAAAAAGAAGGTGTGTCACCTCAAGATATCGTTGATAAGTACCATGCCATTATTAAAAAATCGTTTGAAGATTTCGGAATTACCTTTGATAATTATTCCCGAACATCTGCAAAAATTCATCACGATACCGCTCAAGAATTTTTTAAAACCTTATACAATAAAGGTGAATTTATTGAAGAAGTTACCGAACAATTATACGATGAGGAAGCCAATCAGTTTTTAGCCGATCGTTTTGTAACGGGAACCTGCCCAAAATGTGGTAATGAGGACGCTTATGGCGACCAATGTGAAAAATGCGGAAGCAGTTTGAATGCCACGGATTTAATTAATCCTAAATCCGCCATTACTGGAAATGTTCCAACCTTAAAAGAAACCAAACACTGGTTTTTACCATTGGATAAACATGAAGATTTTTTAAAAGAATGGATTTTAAAAGGTCATAAAAAAGATTGGAAACCAAATGTTTATGGGCAAGTAAAATCGTGGATTGATGATGGCTTACGACCACGAGCGGTAACTAGAGATTTGGATTGGGGAATTCCTGTTCCTGTTGAAGGTGGTGAGGGTAAAGTCCTCTACGTCTGGTTTGATGCACCAATTGGATACATATCAGCTACTAAAGAATGGGCCGAACGCGTTGGAAAAGACTGGCAACCATACTGGAAAAGTAACGATACCAAATTGGTACATTTTATAGGAAAAGACAATATTGTATTTCACTGTATTATTTTCCCAAGCATGCTAAAAGCTGAAGGTTCTTTTATATTACCGGACAATGTACCTGCCAATGAATTTTTAAATTTAGAAGGCCAGAAATTATCAACCTCAAAAAACTGGGCGGTTTGGTTACCAGATTATTTGGTAGATTTCCCGAATCAGCAAGATGTGTTGCGTTATGCCTTAACAGCTAATGCACCAGAAAGTAAGGACAACGATTTTACATGGGCTGATTTTCAAGCTAGAAATAATAATGAACTCGTTGCCATCTTCGGAAACTTTATTAATCGTGTGGTGGTTTTAACTAATAAATATTACGATGGTTTTATTCCGGAAGCATCTGATTTTTCGGCAGTAGATGACGATATTTTAGCTGCCATTAAAGCCTATCCAGCCGTTATAGCGAGTTCTATAGAACGCTACCGCTTCCGTGAAGCCTGTCAAGAATTCATGAATTTAGCGCGATTAGGAAATAAATATTTAGCAGACGAAGAACCTTGGAAATTGGTTAAAACAGATGAAGCACGAACCAAAACCATCATGTTTGTAGCCTTACAAATTGCTGCTGCTTTGGCTACTTTAGGCGAACCATTTTTACCCTTTACTTCTGCGAAACTTAAAAAAATTCTGAAGGTCTGTTCTAGTGATTCAACGCAGGAGAATAGTATTGAGAACTCATGGAGCGACATTTCTACTAAAAACACGCTAATTCCAACAGGACATCAAATTGGTCAAGCCGAATTATTGTTTTCAAAAATTGAAGATGAAACCATTCAACAACAATTAGACAAATTAGAAGCCAGTAAAAAAGCGAATGAAGCGGCCAACAAAAAAGTAGAACCTGAAAAAGATACCATTACATTCGAAGATTTCTCGAAACTCGATTTACGGGTAGGAACGATTTTAGAGGCCGAAAAAATGCCAAAAGCCAATAAGCTTTTGGTTTTAAAAGTAGACACCGGAATTGATGTAAGAACTATTGTTTCGGGTATTGCCGAAAGTTTTAAACCCGAAGATATTATTGGCAGAAAAGTGACGGTTTTAGTGAATTTAGCTCCAAGAAAATTACGAGGCGTGGAAAGTCAAGGCATGATTTTAATGACGGAAAACCCAGAAGGTAAATTGGTGTTTGTAAATCCAGATGATGCTTCGGTAACAAATGGACTTCAAATTTCTTAAACCTACTTTATGAATAAAATTACCGTATTGATGTTGCTCTTTTTGAGTGTATTCAGCATGTTCAGTCAAAAAGCAGTTTTATCATTTAAAAACGAAGACGTTTCCAGAAAAACAAGTAAAGATGCTTTTACACTTTCTAATACAGTTACTAACGATTTAACCATACTGATGGTAGAGCGTAAAGATGTTTATGCCTACTTGTTTAATTCGGATTTTGAATTGCAATCGGAATTTCAAACAGAACTTATAAAAAGTAAATATGACCAGGCTTTAGGTTTTAAATTAACGGACTCCCAACAGCACATTTTATTTTCTAATGAAAAGAAAACGCAATTTGCCGTTCTTACTTTAGATTTCAAGACAAAAAAAAGTACAGCAACGGAACTTGATTTCGACTTTAATAATGAACTGTTTATTGAGGCTATTAATTATAAAAACAAATTATATGTTTTATCCAGCACATCAGAACAAGTAATTATTATTCGGGAAATGACCGACGCTTTAGGCTTCAAAACTGTCACTCGCATACCAATAAACCACGACGATGTTAATTTGCGCGAACGGAAAAGTTATAGTTCGTTTTCATTTGCTGGAACCTTAAAAACAAATATTCAAAAAATTGATCCGCGTGTACCTAATGCTATTGAGCAAACGTCAAGAGCTAATAAAATGTACCAGTATGATAATTTAGTATTTCTTACTTTTGAGATTGAAGATATCGGAACATTAGCCTTCACCATTAATTTTGATGATTTTTCGCATAGCACAAAAATTTATGAGTATCCAACAGGCAAATTGGGCGATTTAAAACGGTATAACTCGTATATGAGTCCTGAATACTTTTATCAAATAGCAAGTTCCAGAGACGAAATGCGCTTTATAATCAATGATATTTCGGGAACGCCAATTAAAGAGTTTTTTGTAAAAAAAGATGCTCATATCACGTTTAAAAACACACCAATAATTCAGGAAGGAGCAACAGCTGTGCCTTTTGTAAACCGTCGTGAACTAGAAGAAAGTTCGAAATATTTGCGTAAAATTTCCACTGGTGATTTAGGTTTGACTGTTCTGTTTCAGGATAATCATTACTATATAACCCTTGGTGGCAATAAAGAAATAAGCACAGGTGGAAGTATGATGATGACAGGCGGAATGGTCACTGCTGGAACGACACATGTGGTGACAATAAATCCTACACATTATAGTTACAGCTCGTATACATCGTCAAAATCAACATATTTCACTTCTAAATTTGACAGCGATTTTAATCATGTGAAAGGCAAGGTTTCTGAAAATGTTTTTGAAAAAATAAAAAAATTCAGCCATAACTATAAATATATCACAGCTGAAGATGTGTTTTTTCATCATAATCAACTTTATTATGGATCTTTCGATTTAAAAAACGCAACATATAGTTTAGTGCCTTTTAAATAGGTGTTAATTGGCAGTCACGTTATCAGAAAGTACAACAGGGATAGATAAGCTCAATATTAGACAGATTTAAAGGGTTCTAATTCTTTTTTAGCATTCGGATTTTTTTCATTTGAATTAATATACAAACCTATTAAAATGTACATTTGAAATATAAAATTAAACATTTATGAGACATTTAATAATATTAGTATTGACATTGAGTTTACTGTCCTGTGGTACTTCCAAAGTTGTTCGCGACTCGGAAAAAGATTTAAAAGGAAATTGGACTTTGAACTCTTTCAATTACAGTAAAACAGGATCCTTTGCAGTGAATTTATTTAACGATACCTCTACAGATTGTTTTGAGGGTAGTACCTGGGAGTTTATTCCTAACAATAATTCAGGAACCTATGAAATTAATAGTTCAGACTGTGTTACAGGACCTCGAAAATTCAAGTTTTTCATCCAAGAAATTGATGCCGCAACTGGTTTATATGATTTTATGTTAAAACCAGTAAATGCTAAAGGAAAATCGGAAACCAATCAAGGGTATCGTTTAAAGCTTGCAGGAATAACAGAAACAACCATGCAATGGCGTCAAACCGTTACTTTGGATGGTAGTCCATTTACCATTTTTATGAATTTTACTAAATTATAATATAATGAAAAAGACAATAAATAAATTAACAGTACTGGCTCTTGCAGCAATATTGGTAATTAGTTTTACCAACTGTAAAGCAGTAGAAAATTCAAATAACAGACAAAAAGGAGCAGCCATTGGTGCTGCTGGAGGTGCCATTTTAGGAGCTATAATTGGGAATAACGTAGGACGCGGAAATTCAGAATTAGGTGCTGTTATTGGCGGTGTTGTTGGTGGTGGTGCAGGTGTCATTATTGGAAACCAAATGGACAAGCAAGCACAACGGATTGAAGAAGAAGTACCTGGCGCAACTGTAGAACGTGTAGATCAAGGTATTGTAGTTACATTTGATGAAAATAGTGGTGTTCATTTTGCTACCGAAAAATATAATATTAATGCCACATCACAACAAAATTTAGATAAATTAGCAAATGTGTTTAAAGAGTATCCAGATACCAATCTGTTAGTGGTTGGACACACAGATAATACTGGAAATGATGCTTATAACATGACGCTGTCTAAAAACAGAGCAAACGCTGTAACTGATTATTTAAAAAACGTAAAAGGTATAAGCAGTTCACGCTTAACAACACATTGGTTTGGTGAAGAACAACCAATTGCAGATAATTCAACAGCAGCAGGTCGTGCTAAAAACAGGCGTGTAAATATTGCTATTGTTCCAAACGACGAAATGATTAATGAAGCCAAACAACAATCTGGAAATTAAAAAATTAGAATTATGAAAAAACACTTGATAACCTTTGCCGCAATAGCTCTTGTTCTTTCTGTAAGCTGTAAATCAGATAAAGAAAATAACCCTGAAGCTGCTGAAATGGAAGCTGTAGAAACTGAAAAAAAACCCGATATGCATACCAGTCAAAATTCATTAGATTGGAAAGGTACCTACGTTGGAATTTTACCATGTGCAGATTGTGAAGGTATTAAAACAACACTTCGTTTAAATGAAGACATGTCTTATGAAGCCGTAACAGAATATTTAGGCAAAAAAGATGGGGTTTTTGATTCACGTGGTTATTACAAATGGGAAGATGATGGACAAAACATCTTATTATCTGATGAAAACGAAACCAAGTACAAAGTTGGAGAAAATAAGTTGATTCAGTTAGACAAATCGGGTAACGTAATTACCGGTGAATTGGCTGATATGTACATCTTAAAAAAACAAGACACGAATAATAATGATGCCATAACATTTACCGATACCAAATGGAAATTAGTTAAACTTATGGGTCAAGAAATTACTGATAACAAAGCATTTATCTCTTTTTCTACCGAAGATAACCGCGTATTTGGAAATGCTAGTTGTAATAATTTTAACGGCACATTCGAGATTGAAAATGAACTACAAATTAAACTTTCTAAAATGGCAACAACCATGATGGCCTGTCCAGATATGAGTATTGAAAAGCAATTTTTGGAAGTTCTTGAAAAAGTAGATAACGTCTCATTAAACGGAAAAACCATGACCTTAAACAAGGCAAAAATGGCACCTTTAGCAGTTTTTGAAGCTGTAGAATAGTCCATTACATTATTATAAATGAAAAACCTCGCAGACTATGTACTGCGAGGTTTTTTTAGTAATTTACAGCACTGAAAAAATGGCGTTACGTATCATAAATCGGTAACGTTTCAAATACCTTATATCATGTCATCGGAATTAAAATTGCATTGGAATACCGCTTATAATAAAGCCGATAATCAATTGGGTTGGTTTGAAAAATATCCAGAAAAAACAATGACGCTGGTTACTCAAACACAATTACCTAAAGATGCTAAAATTCTGAATGTTGGTGCAGGAACAACCACCTTAATCGATGCGCTTTTGGATGCTAGCTATACAAACCTTATTGCAAATGACTTGAGTAATCAAGCACTTGAGAAACTGCAAACACGCATTAAAAACTCACATAATTATAATGTGAATTGTGTGGTTGATGATTTAACCAACCCTAAAAAATTAAACCAATTAAAACCCATAGATTTATGGATAGATCGTGCCGTGTTGCATTTCTTTCTTACCGAAAAGGACCAACAAGCATACTTCAATCTCATTAAACATATAGTTGCTAAAAATGGGTTTGTCCTCATTGCCGTTTTTGCAACTAATGGCGCTGAAAAATGCTGCGGACTGGATTTGAAACGTTATAACACCAGCATGCTTCAAGACGAATTAGGTTCCGATTTTGAACTTATTTCCAGCTTTAATCACACCTTTATAAATCCGTTTGGTGGCGAACGTCCATATATTTACACTTTATTTAAACGACTTACATGCAATTAGTATCCTATATTATTTCCCATACCCAATTACCAGAAACATCTGTAAAAAACACGGTTGAATTATTACATGAAGCCTGTACCATTCCGTTTATTTCGCGCTACCGAAAAGAACGCACCGGAAATTTAGATGAAGTTCAAATTGGTGACATCGTCAAGTATAAGGAGCAGTTTGAAACGCTAGAAAAACGAAAAATTACTATTTTAAAAGCGTTAGATGATCAAGATGTTTTAAGCGCTGAATTGAGACAAAAAATAGAAGCCACTCAAGATATTACTGCTTTAGAAGACATCTATTTACCATATAAAAAAAGCAGAAAAACCAAAGCAGAAACGGCCAGAAAAAACGGTTTGGAGCCTTTGGCTAAAATAATCATGAGTCAGAATGCTTCTGATGTTGAATCCATTGCTCATAAATATATTAAAGGCGATATTTCTTCTGCTGAAGACGCTTTAGAAGGTGCCAGACATATTATCTCGGAATGGATTAACGAACGAACCGATATTAGAAATAATATCCGACAGCAATTAGAACGTTTTGCGACGATTTCTACCAAGGTGGTAAAATCTAAAAAAGATGATGAAGCAGCACAGAAATTTCGTGATTACTTTGAATGGGAAGAATCGTTAAGCCGTATTCCATCACATAGATTACTCGCCATTCTTCGTGCCGAAAAGGAAGGATTTATAAAATCAAAAATCTCCATTGATGACGAAAAAGCCTTATTTAAAATTGAAGATCGCATTCTTAAATCCAGAAACGCATGTGCCTCTCAAATTCAATTAGCCATCCAAGATGCTTACAAACGCTTATTATTTCCGTCCTTAAGTAATGAAGCTCTTCAAAATGCCAAAGAAAAAGCCGATGCTTCCGCTATTACTGTTTTTGCCAAAAATTTAAAACAATTATTACTCGGTTCACCACTAGGTGAAAAACGTGTTTTGGCCATCGATCCTGGTTTCAGAACAGGTTGCAAAATTGTGTGTCTAGACGCGCAAGGCAATTTAAAACACAACGAAACCATTTATCCGCATCCGCCAAAAAGTGATGCCATTGGTGCCATGAAAAAAATAAGCTCCCTTGCGGAAGCTTATCAAATTGAAGCTATTGCCATTGGTAATGGAACAGCATCTCGGGAAACCGAAGCGCTGATTCGAAAAGTCCATTTTAAAAACGACATTCAAGTATTTGTAGTAAGTGAAGCTGGAGCGAGTATTTATTCCGCTTCGAAAATTGCGCGTGAGGAATTTCCAAATTACGATGTTACCGTTCGTGGTTCGGTATCTATTGGAAGACGTTTGCAAGACCCACTTGCCGAACTTGTGAAAATTGATGCCAAATCTATTGGCGTGGGTCAGTATCAGCATGATGTAGACCAAACAAAACTCCAAAGTGAATTAGATACGGTTGTGGAAAGTTGTGTAAATGCGGTTGGTGTAAATATTAATACAGCTAGTACATCGTTATTAAGTTATGTCTCTGGAATTGGCCCGAAATTAGCCGAAAATATTGTTAATTACAGAACAGAACATGGTGTTTTTAAATCGCGAAACGCTATTAAAAAAGTGCCGCGTTTAGGCGATAAAGCTTTTGAACAAGGTGCTGCTTTTTTAAGAATAAAGGAATCTAAAAATCCGTTAGACGATTCTGCAGTACATCCTGAAAGTTATGCCATAGTAGAAAAAATGGCTAGAGATTTAGGCAAACCTATTTCCAATTTAATTGGAAACTCTACAGTGCTTCAAAAACTGAATTTATCAGATTATTGTTCAGATTCTGTTGGTTTACCCACGCTTCAAGATATTATTAAAGAATTAGAAAAACCCGGTTTGGACATTCGTGAGCAAGCCAAAGTATTTACATTCAACCAAAACATCAAATCCATTACAGACTTACAGGAAGGGCAACTGCTTCCCGGCATTGTCAATAACATTACCAATTTCGGCGCTTTTGTAGATGTAGGTATCAAGGAAAGTGGATTAATCCATGTTTCTAATTTATCGGATAGTTTTGTAAGCGATGTGAATGCACATGTTAGCTTGCATCAACAAGTTATTGTAAAAGTATTGGAGGTGGATGTCCCACGAAAACGCATTCAATTAAAACTACATAAATAATTAGCTGTTTAATTGATCTTGCAAAGCACTTCTGGATTCACTACCATAAATACCATCGACAAAAATATGGGAATCGGTTTGGAATTTAATGAGGGCTTGTTCGGTTTTTGGTCCGAAAACACCATCGGCATGACCGTTTAAATAATCTAATTTTATTAGGATTTTCTGAAGCAGTTTTACGTTTTCGTTACTATCACCTTTTCGTAAATATCCTGTTGGAATGGTTAGTGATTCATCAACCGCATCGGTTAAACTTCTGAACTCCAAAATACGATCCAAGGGAAAGGTTTGAATATTTACTTCATCATTTTGATTTCCACCCAAGCAGTAAATAGATTTGCCACTTTTGGTATAGCCCAAAAAGAAACCCACATGACCGAATATACCATTAATATCGGTTCGCCAAAATACGACAATATCACCAGGTTGTGGCCAATCGGTTTTATTACCAATTTTAAGCCAGCTTCTGGCCATAGCACTATTAGATCTGGGTAAATTGGCTTGAAGCGCCACCCAATTTGCAAAAATGCTGCACCACGCTACCTCATCATTTCCAAAATTTAAACCCGTTGTTTCTTGATATTCTAAAATGCGATCGTTGTGGGCATTTTCGCCTTTAATTTCTTTCTGCCCCAATTCACCAAAGGCAATTTTTAATGTTTCTCCTAACATAATGTATTGTTTATAATGAATAAATACGCTATCAATCAATATGTTATAACAGGAAGTATTAAATATACACAAAATAACAACACGTTTCTGAAACACTTTTTTGGTCCGGTATTCTTACAAAAAACCGCATAAAACGATTACATTGCTGCTTTCAAATTAATCAAAAAATTGCATGCTTCAAATTGCCTTCCACCCTATTTACAAACATCCATTACCAGAAAGGCATCGGTTTCCCATGTTGAAGTATGAGTTGCTTCCCAAGCAATTACTTTACGAAGGAACTTGTACAGAAGCTAATTTCTTTGAACCTGAAATTCCCGATGATTCTCATATTTTACGCGTGCATACCGAAGCATATTATCACGATTTATTGAATCTGACATTAGAACCTAAAGCCATTCGGAAAATTGGATTTCCATTAAGTGATGCATTAGTACAGCGTGAAGTTATGATTGCCGATGGCACCATAAAAGCGAGCGAATTTGCTCTAAAATATGGCATTGCCATGAATATTGCTGGTGGAACGCATCATGCATTTACCAATCGAGGCGAAGGATTTTGCATGTTGAATGACCAAGCCATTGGCGCACGTTATCTTCAAGAAAGGAAGTTAGCAACTAAAATTCTAATCGTAGATCTAGATGTGCATCAAGGCAATGGAACTGCCGAGATTTTTAAGAATGATTCCTCCGTTTTCACATTTTCTATGCACGGAAAAAGCAATTATCCCTTTAAAAAGGAAACCAGTGATTTGGATATTGCTTTAGAAACGAATACGACAGATGACACCTATCTGACTATTCTAAAAGAAACGCTACCAAAACTAATAGCTTCAAAAAAACCAGATTTCATCTACTATTTATGTGGTGTGGATGTAATGGCTTCCGATAAATTAGGAAAATTAGCACTCACCATAACAGGTTGTAAAGAGCGTGATCGGTTTGTATTGCAGACCTGCCATGACCTAAACATTCCTGTTATGTGTAGTATGGGTGGTGGTTATTCGCCAGATATAAAAACCATTATTGAAGCACATGCCAACACCTTTCGTTTGGCACAACACATTTATTTTTAATACAAAATTCGCCTGTTTTTCATTCATACTCAAATAAGGGATAATATAGTATCAGAAATAGCCTATTTAATATCATAATAATCACACGTGAGGCGCTACTTTTGCGGCCTGTTAAATTGTAAGGTTTGATATTATGAAAAAGGCTAGAATTGCTCTTGTTATTGGTATTATTTGTATTTCTGTTTTCCCTATTTTGGTTAAATTAAATTTAACGCCAGGTGTTATTTCGGCATTTTACCGAATGGCATTTTCGTTTGTATTATTAGTACCATTTGTTTTATGGAAAAAGCAGTTTAAACTTCCCAATTTAAAAGTAGGACTTTTAGCCGTACTCTGCGGTATTGTTTTTGGTAGCGATGTAGCCGTTTGGAATATTGCTATTCAAGAATCTACAGCAACACAAGCATCCTTATTAACGAACTTATCGCCAGTTTGGGTTGGTGTTTTAGCTTTGTTTTTCCTAAAAGATAAACCACGAGCCAATTTTTGGATTGGAACCATGATAGCTGTTTTTGGTATGATGATGCTGGTTGGTTTTTCTACGTTTAGAAACTTGGATTTCGATTTAGCTTTTAGTTTTGGTATTCTGTCTGGTATATTTTATGCGTTCTACATGCTAATTAGTAAAGAAGTATTAAAACAATTAAACGTACTTACATTTATGACCATCAGCCTGGGCGCTTCATCCGTATTTTTAGGGTTTTTAAGCTACGGATTAAACGAACCGTTTTCGGGATTCTCCAACATGGGTTGGTTTGTACTAGTTTTACAAGCCGTTATTTGTCAACTTGCTGCTTGGTTACTAATTAGTTTTGCCACTAAAAAAATGCGTGCTACGCGTGTTTCTGTCAGTTTATTAGGACAAGGAATTTTGGCGTCTATTCTAGCTTGGTTGTTTTTAGATGAAACCATCACCTTGCAAATGGTATTAGGTGGATTCGTTTTACTTTTTGGCATCCGATTGACATTTTACGAAAAACAACTTCATAAAAATTTACTATCAAAACGTTTCGTAAAACAGTCTGCATAACGTCATTGAAAATAAGTATTTTAGAGCCAGTTTATAACTACTTTAGAAAAACGTATGAATTGGATTTTATTAATTATTGCTGGTTTATTTGAAGTGGCATTCGCGGCCTGTTTAGGAAAATTTAAGGAAACCTCTGGAAGCTTGGCCACCTATTGGTTTATAGGTTTTCTGGTGTGTTTAACCATTAGCATGGTACTTTTGGTAAAAACCACGCAAAGTTTACCTATTGGAACCGCTTATGCCGTTTGGACAGGCATTGGAGCCGTAGGAACCGTTTTAGTTGGCATCTTTATTTTTAAAGAACCTGCCGATTTTTGGCGTTTATTCTTTATAACCACTTTAATCGTTTCCATTGTTGGGTTAAAATTTGTTACCAACTAAACAGAGTCAGAATAGCAACATATTTAGGAATATTATAACTAGAACTCCTCAAGAAATTATGTAACTTTACTTAAAAGCATAAATTATGGTATCAAAAAACATTGAAAACGCATTAAACGAACAAATTCGTGTAGAAGCAGAATCGTCTCAAATATATTTAGCCATGGCCTGTTGGGCGGAAGTAAAAGGCCTTGAAGGTGTGGCAAACTTTATGTACAGCCAATCTCAAGAAGAGCGTGACCACATGTTAAAACTGATTAAATTTGTAAATGAACGTGGCGGACATGCCCATGTTTCGGAATTAAAAGCGCCAAATGTAACCTTTAAATCCTTCCAAGAAATGTTTGAAAAACTCTATGAACACGAAGTGTATGTTTCTGAAAGCATTAATGAGTTGGTACATATTAGTTTACAGGAAAAAGATTACGCCACTCACAATTTCTTACAGTGGTATGTAGCCGAGCAAATTGAAGAAGAAGCTATGGCACGCACCATTTTAGATAAAATAAATTTAATAGGAAACGATAAAGGCGGATTGTATTTGTTTGACCGTGATATTGAACAATTAACCATTAATTCTGCAGCCTCAACGGGAACTGTTTAATTTTAACAGTTAATTTTATTTAGAATCAATAAAAACAATTAATTTTGTCTTATCATCTACAAATGAATCCATTGTGGGCAAAAAGAAAGATAAGAAAAAACAGAAAAAGGCTTTAAAAGCACTACGCGAAGCAGGTATCATTTCTGCGGAGAAGAAAGTAAAAAGCAAATGCTGTGAAAAATATTTAAAATGCGAAAAAAAACGATGTGGCAAATGTCCGTGTTTTGATTTGCTTCAAAAAGTTGCATAAAAAAAGCCGCGAAGGTCATTCGCGGCTTATCTTTTTTTATGGCAATTTTTACTTGCCAAACATCAGCAATTCGTTGCATAACACTTCGGTTATGTAATGCTTCTTGCCGTCTTTATCATCCCAAGATCGGTTGGTTAATTTGCCTTCTATAGCAATTTCTTGTCCTTTGGTAACATACTCCTCAACGACTTTTACCAAGCCATTTTTTACAATAACATGATGCCAGTAGGTACGTTCTACTTTTTCACCATTTTTGTCTTTATAGCTATCGTCTGTAGCTAAAGAAAATTTAGCCATTTTATTACCATCTTCAAAACTGATGATTTCTGGATCTTGTCCAAGTCTTCCAATTAACTGTACTTTGTTTCTTAACGTATTCATAAGATAAGGTTTTAATTATGTTGAAAATCATTCGGTCAAATCAACAGGGCAAAGATGCAACCCCTTGCAAGTATTAGTCGGTAGTTACCTATTTAAATTCGTTTGTAAATGTTTGTAGTCGTTTGGAAACGGGTAATTGCTTGAAATAGTTTATATTTATATGTTGGCAACAAGCTGTGAAATTCGTCAATTAAAGAAAAACAGTTGATTAAATTGATAATTTTGTATCTTTGATAAAAAGCTGAATAAAATGAATTTAGAAGCTCGAAAAATAGAATTTGTACAAGAATTTTTAAAACTTCAAAACGAAGAAGCGGTTTCACGTCTCGAAAAAATTTTGAGAAAAGAAAAAAACGCCTCCAACGAGCGAATATTTGAACCTATGACACAAGAGGAACTGAATAAAAGAATTGACAAATCGGAATCTGATTTCCGAAATAATCGATTTAAAAGCAGTTCTGAACTTTTAGCAAAATATGAATAATGACATTGAAAATTATTTGGTCTGAATTTGCTGAAACTCAACTTGACGAAATCTACGAATATAATAAAAAGGAAGCCAGTAGCAGAATAGCAAAAAAACTTGTGAAAGGAATTATCAATGAGCCCAAAAAGTTGATAAAAACACCATTCATTGGACAAGAAGAAGAATTACTAAAACAAAGAGAAATTCATTATCGATATTTAGTATTCAAAAATTATAAATTGATTTATTCTGTGGACAAAGAAAACGGATTTATAAAAATTGCTGACATTTTTGATACACGACAAAATCCACCAAAAATAAAACGGACAAAATAAAAGCCAGTTGCCAACAACGTGTATAATTAATGGCTAGTTCTATCATACTTACGAAAATCCTCGCGGATTTTCTATTCGGTTTTTATTTGCTAAATAGGTGCTTAAACCACGCAACGAAAACACACACAAAACCGTTGGCAAAAATATGACCAAACTTCCTCAAATATTGATTTTAATAATGGTTTGTTTCACTCTATTTAATTGTGAACAGAAAACTGAATTGACAAATCTGGAATTTGAGAAAAAGGTATTCTACGATTTGTTCCCTGAACTTTCGGATAAAATGTATAATGATATACGCTTAATGCCAACGCCACCACCACCTTCACCAAAATATCTGACCGCAAAAGGATTTGACACTAAAAATGATTACCACAAAGCACTCAAAGATTGGGAAGATTCTGATGATTATCGACATAGACTAAATAACTGGGAAGAAAGAAGGGATTCTATAATAAATGACGAAACTTTAATTTACATAGCTTTATCTGATTCAATAAATCAATTTGAAAGAGAAGATATATATGAGCTAATTAATCATTTTAATGACCAAAAACTTGTTGTTGACTCTGAAGACTTTGAATTGGAAAAAGGATTTAAAGTCGATTTTGACAAACTAAAGTCAGACAACAAAAAATTGCGATTTAAACCAACATCTGAATTTCCAAAAGGACGTGACTTTTGGAAAACGAATTATGCTTTTAATTTCGGAGGTTCACTTTCATTTTCAAGAATTTTATTCGACAACACCAAATCATATGGCGTTTTGAATACTGGATTTGTTAGAGGTGGTTTAGATGGCGGTGGCTGTAGAATTTTTATCAAAAAAGATGAGAATGGAAATTGGAAAATAGATAAAATTGAGGGAACTTGGGTCTCGTAAAATTCGTTTGGAAACAACCTATATAAGCTATGGCTTGGTAATCACTCATCTGGAAAATCAACCGATTTTCCAAAGCCACTTTTTATAAGGAAAAGTCTGTGCCGAAACACGACACAGCTCTGATACAAAACCGTTGTATTGCATTTGACTAAACCAACAAGCTGTTTAACCAAAAAAAAAGAATACTTCACTCATTTAGACTTTTGAATTGAAATAAAACTGAATAGATTTACCAAAAAACAATGAAAAAAACCAACCTAATTTTAGCTTTATCAATATTGTGGTTTTCATTTTCCTATGGTCAACAAAAAGACACAATTTATGGAAAGGTCAAATCTATAAGAGAAAAGGTAATATTTCTAACTGAAAGAGAAAACCCAAGACTATTTGAAATTGACGGTGACTATGGACACTCTGGTTTTATGGGACCTGAATCTACAATCTCTCGATTTAAAAACATATGGTACTCAACTAACTTCTGCTACTTCATTAATTACGAAAGACGTTTTAATGAGAATAATGTTTTGATTGAAGACATTTGGTACGACAAAAAAGATTCACTTCAAAACTATTACAGGTATGAGTACGATAAGAAAGGGAGACTTGTTAGAAAAATTGATTCATTGTATGATTTAGTTTACATTGACACACACTACTATGAAGGAGATAGACACGAAACTATCATAAGCCAAAATTCGGATTTAGACTATTATAATTATCGCTATAAAAAATATGACGACAATGGAAAGTTAATTAGACAAAAAAGTATTGACGAATACGGAGTAATAGATGAGTATATTTTTAAATACAATGATAGTGGAAAACTACTTTATCGAATTTATAAAGACCCGAATAGCTACAGAAAAGTTGGAGAAAGAAGTTGGTCTTGGGGTGTACAAGATACAATTGGGAATATTTATAAAGATTTAGTAAATAAATATGATGAATCCAATAGGCTGATTGAAAGAAAAGGTTATGGATTAAATTCGGATGGTGACCATAAGGGAACAAAATTGGGTGAACACAAAATTTTCAAATACAAGAACGATAATTTAATTCAAGAAATAAGCGGTTACTCAAGCGATAGACCTTACTACACTAATTACGAATATGATAAAAAAAATAGATTAACGAAAAAATTCTATTATACCGAAAAAGTATCGAATACCAAGAGAGTTGAAAAATATGACTATAAAGGAGATCAAATAACATCTTTAGAATATATTGAAGAATCTTGGCCGTCTAAAGAATTAAGAACTTATGAAATCGAATTTAGCTATAAATATGACGATAAAGGAAATTGGAATGAAATAGTTAAAAAAGTAGATGGAATTGAATTATATAAATGGATAAGACAAATAGAATACTATAAATAAAAACGCCTTACAACAAAGTACTGTGGTAAAAAACCTGTCTGCCGACAGGCAGGCAAGTGAAATTGAATTAATTTCTCACCAAAGTACTTCTATAAGTATCCTCATATATTAATCCTGATTTTGCACTAGCAAAAGCCTGTTTTAACGGCTTATTACAGACTGCAATTAATGCTAATTTTGGTTTTCCTAGAACAACTATGCGCTCATAAATTTCGCTATCTTTGTTATCTACCAAACAAGACAACCCTTATGATTTTCATAGACAATGAAGGCCACACCAACCCGAAATTAAACCTCGCTTTAGAAGAATATGCCTTAAGGCATTTTGATACTTCCACAGATTATTTGCTGTTTTACATTAACGAGCCATCCATTATTATTGGAAGAAACCAAAATACCTTGGAGGAAATTAACCAGGAATATATAGATGATAACAACATCCATGTGGTGCGTCGTGTTTCTGGTGGAGGCGCGGTTTATCACGATTTAGGAAATTTAAACTTTAGTTTTATTACCAATCATGATGGGAAACGTATTAGCAACTTTAAAAAATTTACAGCACCCGTTATTCGGGTTTTAAATAATATGGGCGTTTCGGCTGAACTCAAAGGCCGAAATGATATTTTGGTAAACGAGAAGAAAATTTCTGGAACCGCTCAATTTTCAACGGGAAAACGGATGATTAGTCATGGTACGCTTTTATTTGACACAGATATGAGCGAAGTGACAAAAGCGCTTCAAGTAAAAATGAGCAAAATTGAATCTAAAGGTCATAAATCCGTAAGAAGTCGCGTGGCTAATATTAGCGACTTTTTAAAAACACCCATATCTATGGAAGCTTTTAAAAATCAGCTACTCGTTGGATTATATGAAGCCAGTGAACCTTTTGAAACCTACAAATTAACGGAAGCGGAATGGCAAGCGGTTCATAGACTGAAAGCCGAGAAATACGATTTATGGGATTGGAATTTTGGACGATCGCCCAAGTTTAATATCCAACGCAACAAGCGGTTCTCTGTAGGCGAAATTGATTTACGCATTTTTGTTGAAAAGGGCCATATTTCGGAATTAAAAATATTTGGCGATTTCTTTGGTAGAAAACCTGTTTCAGATATTGAAAGCTTACTTATTGGTGTGCCTTATGATAAAGTTGAAATCACAAAGGCATTAAAAAACTTGTCTGTTACAGAATACTTTGGCAATTTAGAAAAAACGGAGTTTTTAAATCTCATTTATGGGAATGATTAAGTACTGGGCGTTCTCCATGGATAATTAATACTCAAAATCAAGCAGCAATACCTTAAAAAATTTTATCTTACCATAAGAATAAAAAGGCTTTTTAGAATTTTATCCTATTTTAAAAAAGCACAAAAAACAAACAGCCAATAATGACCTACCATGTAATTATAGTTGGCGGTGGATTAGCCGGATTAACCAGTGCTACACATTTGTCCAAACAGGGACTTTCGGTGCTTCTAATTGAGAAGAATAAATACCCAAAACATAAGGTTTGTGGCGAATATATTTCAAACGAAGTCCTTCCCTACTTACAAGCTTTGGGTTTTAACCCCTTTTCCTTTGGAGCTAAAAAAATCAATCAGTTTACATTAAGCACACCTAAAAACCAATCCATACGTACCAAACTCCCTTATGGCGGATTTGGAATGAGTCGCTATAGAATGGATTGGGAATTATCCAAACTTGCCAAGAAATATGGTACTGAAATTTTACATGAAAAAGCCGTCGATATTCAGTTTTCAGATAATCAGTTTACAGTTATTACACATGAAGAAAAACAATTTAAGGCCCAATTTGTAATTGGCGCCTTTGGGAAACGGTCCAATTTAGATATAAATATGAATCGTACATTTGTCCAAAAACCAACGCCATTTTTAGGAATAAAAGCCCATTATAAAGGTGATTTTCCAGAAAATATGGTCGCGCTGCATAATTTTAAAGGTGGCTATTGTGGGATTTCAAAAGTGGAAACGAATTTGGTTAATGTATGTTATATAGCCGATTATAAATCGTTTAAGAAATACAAAAACATTGACGATTTTCAGCAAAACGTATTAAGTAAAAACACGCATTTAAAAACCGTTTTTGAAACTTATAAATTGACTTTTAAACATCCGTTATCCATTAGTCAAATATCCTTTTCAGCCAAGCATCCTGTAGAAAATCATATATTCATGTGTGGTGATAGCGCAGGTATGATTCATCCTTTGGCAGGAAATGGTATGAGTATGGCCATTCGAGCCGCTCAAATGGTGTCATTAAAAATTTTAAACTACAGGTCTGGAGCCATAGCATCACGTGCCGATTTAGAGAGCCAATACACACAAATCTGGAACAAAGAATTTCGTGCTAGACTAAAATCTGGACACATTATAGCAAGCATATTCAAACTGGGTTTATTTTCTGAATTAATTATGGTATTTTTAAAGGCCTTCCGCTTTGTGCTGCCAAGCATTATAAAAAGCACACACGGAAAACCAATGAAACCAGAATTATAATGCTTATAGACACCACATACAGAAGTCATACCATTGAAATTATGGACAATCTCGATTTATCGGGAGATGTGTTAATTGATGCCTTAGACCAATTGGCAACCATAAACAAATTATTGGGAGGCAATCAGGTAACCCTCAATGGTCTCAAGAAAATTTTGGAAGGTCAGCCAAAAGATAAAACCATTAGCATTATAGATTTAGGATGTGGTAGTGGTGATATGTTACGGATAGTTGCAGATTATGGGAGAAAAAACGGGTATACTTTTAAGTTATTAGGAATTGATGCCAATCAAGCAACCATTGATTATGCCAATCAATTAGCAACCAATTATCCAGAAATACAATTTATAAAAGAAGATATTTTAACTGAAGCATTTAACACACATACCTATGACATTGCTATGTGTACTTTGTTTTTGCACCATTTTGATGATAAAATAGTTCTGAATTTACTTAAAACCCTTCTGAAAAATGCTAGAATCGGTGTTTTAATAAATGATTTACATCGGCATAGAATGGCGTATTATCTTTTTAAAATCATCACATTAGGCATCAAAAACAACATGACCAAAAATGATGGTTTGATATCCATATTACGAGCATTTAAACGGAAAGATTTGGAACGATTTTCAAAAGAATTAAATTACAATAGCACCATACGTTGGCGTTGGGCATTTAGGTATCAATGGATAATAAAAACAACATGAGTGTAAAAGTAACATCTGTAGCCACGCAGCTACCAAAACATACCCGAACGACTGAAGAAATTATACCATTTCTAAAAGTTTGGTTAAATGGTCAAAATGAGCGCTATCGACGTAAAGTTATAAAGCTTTTTGAAAACGCTGGCGTAGATAGGCGCTATTCTATTATGGAACCAGAAGCGGTGTTTTTAAAAACATCTTTTGAGGAAAAAAATGCTATTTATAAGCGCGAAACCATAACTTTAGCTGAAAAGGCATTAACAAAAGCGTTAAATAAAGCCCAGCTCAAACCAACTGATATTGATTATATTATTACGGTAAGTTGTACCGGTATCATGATTCCATCGGTAGATGCCTATTTAATTAATAAATTGCAAATGAAACAGGATATCGTTCGGCTTCCTGTTACCGAAATGGGCTGCGTAGCTGGAATTTCAGGGATGATTTATGCCTATAATTTCCTAAAAGCTAATCCAAACAAACGCGCTGTAGTGCTAGCTGTTGAGTCACCAACGTCCACCTTTCAAATTGATGATTATTCTATGGTGAACATTGTTAGCGCAGCTATTTTTGGCGATGGTTGTGCGTGTACCATTCTGTCATCATACCAAAATGAATCAGGCCCAGAAATCATAGATGATGCCATGTACCACTTTTACAATGCGGAACAGATGATGGGGTTTGAATTGAAAAATACAGGCTTACAAATGGTGTTAGACAAAGCAGTTCCTGAAAAAATTGCTGCACATTTCCCCATGATTGTACATCCTTTTTTAGAACGAAATGGTTTAGATATTAAAGATGTAGACCATCTTATTTTTCATCCTGGCGGCAAGAAAATTGTACAAACTATTGAAGAATTATTCGGCGCACTAGGAAAGAATATCAGTCATACTAAAGGTGTTTTAAAAGACTACGGAAACATGTCTAGCGCTACAGTTTTATATGTTCTTGAACGATTTATGGAACAAAATCCCAAAAAGGGAGAAATCGGATTGATGTTAAGTTTTGGACCAGGTTTTACAGCACAAAGATTATTATTAAAATGGTAAGAGAATTTGAAAATAGAAACGAATGGGCAATTATTTTAGGAGCTTCTAGCGGTATGGGCTTAGCAACGGCTAAAAAACTTGCCCAAGAAGGCTTAAATGTATGTTTAGTTTATCGTGCCCTGCGGAACGATATGGAGGGCATTGAAGCCGAATTTAAAGCCATTGTTTCACAGCACAACGTCCAATTAATTCATTTTAATAAAGATGTGGTAAAACCAGAAAATAGAGAAACCATTCTCTCTAAATTAGAAGACATTTTGCTAGAAACTGGTAAAGTAAAATGCTTGGTCCACAGCATTGCAAAAGGGAATTTAAAACCGATGGTTTCTGATGAGAAAAGCGAACTTCAAAATGATGATTTTCACATTACTATGGAAAACATGGCATTTAGTTTATACGATTGGACCAAACACATTTTTAGTAAAAACCTATTTGCCGAAGATGCCAGAATTATCAGTTTTACAAGCGAAGGCAACAAAAAAGCTTGGAAGAATTATGCAGCCATTTCAGCAGCTAAAGTTGCATTGGAAGCCATTTCAAGAAATATAGCCTTAGAATTTGCTGAACATGGTATTAAATCCAATTGCATTGAAGCAGGTATAACAGATACCGCATCTTTCCGAATGATTCCTGGTAGCGAAAAATTAGCAGAATACACCATAAAGCGCAATCCATTCCACAGACTTACCAAACCCGAAGATGTAGCCAATGTGGTTTACTTACTAACTAAAGAAGAATCCAAATGGATAAACGGCATTACACTTCAAGTAAACGGTGGCGAACATTTAAGCTAATTTTAAAATTATGACAGGTGCAGATATTATAGCAAAACTCCCATACCAAAAGCCTTTTCTTTTTGTAGATGAGTTACTGGAAGTTCATGAAAATGGCATTCGAGGCACTTATACCTTTGATGCTTCTAGCGATTTTTACAGGGGTCATTTTAAAGATAATCCCGTTACGCCAGGCGTTATTTTAACAGAAACTATGGCGCAAATTGGATTGGTTTGTTTCGGTATTTATCTAATAAATAAATTGGGAGACAATCTAGATGGTGTTGAAATTGCTTTAACATCATCGGAAATGGATTTCTTTAAGCCTGTTTTTCCAGGTGAAAAAGTTTTTGTGAAAAGTAAAAAAAAATACTTTCGATTTCATAAATTGAAGTGTCAAGTGGACATGTATAATGAAAAAAATGAATTGGTTTGTAGAGGTGAAATTGCTGGAATGTTAGCTGAAAAAACGGACTAATTTAAACCTGAAAACATATGGAAAATAGAGTCGTTATAACTGGACTTGGAGTTGTTGCTCCCAATGGCGTTGGACTTACCGACTTTATAAAAGCTATAAAAAATGGAACGTCTGGGATTGTTTATTATCCCGAATTAAAAGCACTCGGTTTTTCCTGTTGTATTGGTGGAAAACCAACTGTTTCAGAAGAAAAAAAACGCGACTATTTAACTGAATTGCAACTCCGCGATTTTAATAGTTCAGGAATTTTATATGGTTGTATGGCCGGAATGGACGCCTGGAAAGATGCAGGGCTTTCCATATCAGATCATACAGATTATGACAGCGGAACTATTTTTGGCGCTGGAACTTCGGGAGTTGAAAAATTTAGAGAAGCTGTTTATAAACTAGATGACAAACAAGTCAGACGTTTAGGAAGTACTGTTGTTCCACAAACCATGGTGAGTGGTGTTAGCGCATATCTAGGCGGAATTTTAGGTTTAGGAAATCAAGTTACCACAAATTCTTCCGCCTGCACTACAGGAACTGAAGCTATTTTAATGGGTTTCAATCGTATAAAAGCAGGATTAGCCAAACGGATGATTGTTGGAGGAACAAGCGATGAAGGCCCTTACGTTTGGGGTGGTTTTGATGCCATGCGTGTCTTAACGTATAAGCATAATGAATCACCTACAACTGGCTCTAGACCTATGAGTGCGTCGGCTTCAGGTTTTGTACCAGGAAGTGGTGCTGGCGCTATGGTATTAGAAACTTTACAAAGTGCTTTAGAACGGAATGCTACCATTTATGCAGAAATTTTAGGTGGCAACGTTAATTCTGGTGGACAGAGAAATGGTGGCTCCATGACGGCTCCTAATTCTGAAGCTGTTCAACACTGTATAAAAAAAGCCATTGAAAATTCTAAAATCCACCCTACAGAAATTGATACTATCAACGGTCATTTAACCGCAACAATTAAAGATTTTACTGAAATAGAAAACTGGTCAGAAGCGTTAAAACTAAAAGGTTTTGATTTTCCATATATCAATTCATTAAAATCTATGGTTGGACATTGCTTATCCGCTTCTGGTGCTATTGAAAGTGTAGCAAGCGTATTGCAAATTCATCAGAATTTCATCTTTCCTAATATAAATTGTGAAGATTTACATGAAGAGATAACCCGTTTAATTTCAGCAGAAAAAATACCTCAAAAACTCATTGAAACAGACGTTAATATTGTTGCCAAAGCGAGTTTTGGTTTTGGAGATGTTAATAGTTGTATAATATTTAAAAAATACAGAAAATAATGCCAGATAAAGATAATATGATTGCCGAATTAAAATTGATAGTAAAACCCTACATTCAAGATGAAGAAGGTTTTGAAAACATGCATGAAGGGTCGGATTTTATTAATGATTTAAAAATAAATTCAGCCAATCTTATAGATGTAATTTTAGATATCGAGGACAAATATGATATTGTATTCGATAATGAATCCATGGACAAAATGTTAAATGTTAGAGCGGCTTTAGAAATTATAAATCAAAAAATTTCCGAAAAACAATGATTGGAAATGATATTATAGACCTAAATGAAACAAAACGGACAACAAACTGGAAAAGACCTGGTTTTTTAAAGAAGCTTTTTACCGAAACTGAACAAGACATTATTGCAAATTCCGATGATCCCTTTACAACTGTTTGGCAATTATGGAGTATGAAAGAAAGCGCTTATAAAGTTTTCATTCAAGCTGGAGGCAAACCATTTTACAATCCAAGGAGATTGGCTTGTAATTTAAAAGCTGCTCATGGTGAAGTGTTAATAGAATCTATGCTTTTAAAAACAGACACGATTATTAATGCCAATTATATTTTTAGTGTTGCTAAAAAGCGGGAAACAACCGCTAAAAATGGTATTTTTAAACTAGATGGATTGGATATTAAAAAACAAAGTGATGTTTTAAAACAACAGTTTTTAAAATACATTTCAGTTGAAAACAATTTAAATGTTCATGCCCTTGCCATCAGAAAATCAGAAACAGGTGTTCCCAAATTATTTAACAAGAACACCAAAATAAACGTGGCATTTTCATTATCGCATCATGGAAAATATGCTAGCTATTCCATTTTAAATTGAACCTTAAAAACAGATTGCCATTCTAAAAATCCATTTTATTCAGAAGATTAAAATAGTAATCAAAAATGTAAAAGCACTACCTTTACAACCATGGCAAAACTGTTAAGCTATTTATATCCTATTACCAAAAAAGTAAAATCGGAAATTAACGGGACATTAGAAATTACTTGGTACAACGGAAAAAAACATTTGAATTCTAAAAACGCAAACTATTCGTATGGTTCCCTTCAACGTATTTTAAAGTTTGGCTTGGAAAAGCTAGATCTTAAAAATGTCCATTCTATTCTAATTTTAGGTCTTGGTGGTGGCAGTGTAATTGAAACACTTAAATCAGATTTTAACTATCAGAATCAAATTACAGCTATCGATATTGACCCACAAATAATAGCCATTGCGAAGCATGAATTTCAGATAGACACCTCTAAAAACTTAAAAATAATTTGTGATGATGCATGGCATTATATTGAAAACACTTCTGATACTTTCGACCTCATTATTATCGATTTATTTATAGATATTACAGTACCCGAACAATTTTTAGACGTATCGTTTTGGGAAACGATTCTAAAACGGAAATCAGCTAGTGGCTCTATTTTATTTAATGCCTCTTTGGAAAAAGAGCTTTCTCAAAAATTAGAGCATATAATCAGTTATTTAAAAGCGCATATCTATCAAGTGGAAGTTTATAAAAAAGTAAATCAAACCAATACGGTTATTTTAGCCAGATCAATATAAACTTACTTTTGTCATTTTTTTGTAAATTGAGACACATTCAAAATTAAATTTATGTCTTATTTTTTTTCCACAACGTTAACAAATATTTCCTTTGAAGATGCCATAGATAAAACAAAAACCGCATTAAAAAATGAAGGTTTTGGTGTCTTAACTGAAATTAATATAAAAAATACACTTAAAAACAAACTAGATGTAGATATAAACCCGTACACCATTTTAGGTGCTTGCAGCCCAAAACATGCACACCAAGCTATCAGTAGCGAACCTAATATAGGTGTGTTTCTGCCTTGCAATGTAATTGTTAGAGCTTTGGACAGCAACCACATATCCGTTTCTGCAGTTGACCCAATTGCCTCCATGGGAACTGTAGAAAACAAAAATTTAGCAACAGTAGCGCAAGAAGTTGAATCTAAACTCAAAAAGGTTATTAACGCTTTAAAACAGTAACATGCAAAAACAATGTCCAGAATGTGGAACAAAAATTGTTGGCCGGATTGATAAAAAATTCTGTAGCGATGCCTGTAGAAATTCGTTTAATAATCGCGTGAATAAAGATGCCAAAAATTTGATTAGAAATACCAATAATCGGTTACGAAAAAATTACCGCATTCTAGAAGAATTGAATCCAGAACAGAAAACCAAATTATCCAGAGCCAAACTTGTTGAAAAAGGTTTCGATTTTAATTATTTCACTAGTATATACACAACCAAAGCTGGCACTGTTTACTATTTTGTTTACAATCAAGGCTACTTGCCTTTGGAAGGCGATTATTTTGCTTTGGTGAAACGGGAAGAGTAAATTACCGACCTTAACCAATATATTTCCAACATTTTAAGAAATTATCAACTTTTATAACATTTCATGACTTATGTCATGTTTTAGAATGAAGCACTCGTTTATTTTTGCATAGAAGATTAAAAGGTCTTTTTAACCAATTAACTAAAATCATATGTTATCAAAGAAACAAGCACGCGCGTTTTTCTTGGGAGGAACTGTGGTAACATTCCTAATATTTATAGGATTAACCATATTCTCGTTTAGCAAAGAGCAAGATCAAACAAACCATGAAGGTATAACTGAACAAGTTGTTCGTGGTAAAGTTTTATGGGAAGAAAATAACTGCATGGGCTGCCATACCATATTAGGTGAAGGCGCTTATTACGCTCCTGAATTAACAAAGGTACTCGATAGAAGAGGTGAAGGTTATGTTAAAGCTGTTTTAATGTCGCCTATTCCATGGAACCCGAATGGCCGTCAAATGGTAGCTTACGGCTTCACGCCTGAAGAAGCAGAAGACTTAATAGCCTTTTTTGATTGGATTGGTGGTATTGATCTCAATGGATTTGATACCGTTGTGTCGCCATTAGCTAAAGATAAAATTGAACGAAATAAGAAATAACTAAACTTGAAATACCTCAAAAATAGATTTCCAAATGCATTGAAATAATTTTAGGTATAACAACTAACTTCTAGAACTAACAAGATGAAATACAAATCACAAAAAGTAGCATATTGGTTTTTTGCCTTTTCCATGTTACTCCTCGTTTTACAAATTACCTACGGATTCATAATGGGTTTTGCTCGTATTGGTTTTGATGGTCTTCACGAATTCATTCCTTTTAATACAGCAAGAGCTGTCCATACCAATCTATTAGTCGTTTGGTTGCTATCCGGATTTATGGGTGCCGCCTACTATATTATACCTGAAGAAGCCCAACGTGAATTAGTTAGTGTTAAGTTGGCTTATGTTCAATTAATCTCGTTGGCTGTTGTTGGTGTTACTGCTGTTATTGGCTACCATTTTAATTGGTGGGAAGGTCGCAAATTTCTAGAAATCCCTAGACAATTGGATTATCTTGTTGTGGTAAATGTCCTACTATTTTTAGGACTTATATTAATTACTCTTTTTAAAGGAAAACGGAAAACAACAACAGCTCTTGTACTCAGTATGGGCTTGCTATTTGCCGCACTCCTTTATATTCCTGGTATGTTACCTTTTGATAGCCAAGTAACCGATTCGTTTTTTAGATGGTGGGTTGTTCATTTATGGGTAGAAGGCGTTTGGGAACTTATTATGGGAGGTATTTTATCTTTTCTACTGATAAAACTCACTGGAGTTGACCGAGAGGTCATTGAAAAATGGCTGTATGTTATAGTTGGTTTAACCTTTTTATCTGGAGTTTTAGGCACAGGACACCACTATTATTACATAGGTGTCAATAAAATATGGTTAATAGTAGGAGGTATATTCTCTGCATTGGAACCGTTAGCATTTTTAGCTATGGCATTGTTTGCTGTAAATATGTACAGAAAAGGAGAAAAGAAACACCCAAACAAAATTGCATTATTCTGGACATTGGGTTCTGCCATAGTATCTTTTGTTGGTGCAGGCTTATTAGGTTTTGCACATACGCTGCCACAGACAAATTTATACACACATGGTACTTTAGTAACAGCTATGCATGGTCACTTGGCATTTTGGGGAGCATACGCTATGATTGTTTTAGCTATTATAAGTTATGCACTACCAAATATGACAGGAAGAAAATTATATGACAGCCCTGTTGGTCGAGCCGCATTTTGGACAGCTAATATTGGCATGATAGGTATGACGGTTGCTTTTGGTGTTGCAGGTGTTGCCCAAGTATATTTAGAACGGAAATTTAAAATGGACTTCATGGAGGTTCAAGCCGAAATAAGCATTCATTTTGTAGTATTAATATTATGTGCTACGCTGTTTGCAACTGGAATTATTTTATACATCTGGGATTTTTATAAACATGGACTACCATCAGATGAAGCTTTAGATATTGATTCAGATTTATAACACTGAATAGCAAAGAAAGGTTCATTTAGTTAAGTCAAGATCTTGAAGTTATATTTGCTCATACCTGACACACCATGGCTTCAATCATCTTTAACTAAAGAGCCTTTTTTTAATTTACAAACATGAAAAACGCGGTATTAACATACCATCTAAAACCTTCTATTTTGAAAACAGAAAATCAACATACAGAAATAGCAATCCCTTTTTACAAACCTATAGCAAAAGAAGTTGAAGTATTTGGTCATGCTTTTAAAAACAAAATTCCCGTATTATTAAAAGGGCCAACTGGAACAGGAAAAACACGTTTTGTGGACTTTATGGCGCATCAATTGCACAAAAAACTCATAACTATTTCCTGTCATGAAGAAACATCCTCCACGGATTTAATTGGCCGCTATATTATTCAAGGCTCCGAAACCGTTTGGATGGATGGTCCACTTACAAAAGCCGTAAAAACAGGTGCTATTATTTATTTAGATGAAATTGCCGAAGCCAGACCTGATGTTATTGTGGCCATTCACTCCTTAACAGACCATCGAAAAGAACTCTATATTGATAAATTAGGCGAGACCGTTAATGCACATCCAGATTTTATGCTAGTAGCATCATTCAATCCTGGTTACCAAAAAGGCTTTAAAGAATTAAAACCATCCACTAGGCAACGTTTTATTGCCCTGGCTTTTAATTATCCAAATGAAAAAGATGAAGCCGAAATCCTAATCAGTGAAACACAAATTGATGCGTCAACTGCTAAAAAATTAGTAGCCATTGCTACTAAAATTAGAAATCTTACAGAATTAGGCCTTACAGAAACTGTATCCACAAGGCTTTTAGTAGATGCCGCCAAATTAATTCATACGGGTTTAGGAAAACGCCTAGCTGTTCGTGTGGCTGTGGTTGAGCCCTTAACAGACGACCATGAAATTACAGAAGCTTTAGCCGATTTATGTGATTTAATGATTTAAAAAAATGAATCATGTTTGAACCCGATGAATACCTCTTTTCCAAAGTTGCCAAGTTTTTAAAGCGTCGTAAAAAAAATGCTTTAGAAACTTTAGAACACGCGGTAAAACTACATGATATTAAACAGCGGCTCACCATTTTCGCTCGAGCCATTACAGGTCAAGCCATTGAAATTTTTGCAGCCGAACGCGAAGGTGGTTATAAAAATAACAGCTTCTTTTTACCAACGCAATTTTCAGAGTTTCCCACTTTAGAGCAAAATACCCAATTTTATATTTTCCGAATTGTGTATTTATCCATTCAAAAAAACAAGCAGTTAAATTATTTATCTGATGCTGAAATTACTTTAGAAGAAGCTCGTGAAAAAGCCCTTGAAAGTTCTAGTTTGGTACTAAATGAGATGTTTCAACAATTTCCAATAACCAAGAAAATTCATCAGGAATTAATCACCTTATATTTCAACAAATCAACCGAAAAAACACCAGAAGATTTAAGCTTTATTTATGGCAAATGGATGAAAAACGACCCTGAAACCTTAAAAAAAGCTGTATTACAAAACATTTCAGAACAGGTTAAAAAAGCTATCAACAACGAAATAAACACCATTTTAAAAGCCAATGCTGTTGAAGAAATAAATACTTTAGAAATTGACAAAAAGCAACAAGAAGATTATGTGCTCTTGCATAATTTTGAAAAAGCCGAAACAGCCGAAGAATGGGAAGGCGGCTGGCGCGATTTTGATGGCGATGATGATTTAGATGATCATGCAAATGCCTTGGAAGACCTTAACATGAAACATACTGTTCGGGTAGACGATCCGGTACATTCCATTTATCAAGCAGAATTTATTGAAAACACCACCATTTCTGAAAGTACCGAATTAAACACAGAAGCACCTCATTTTACTTATGATGAGTGGGATTATTCCAAGCGTGCTTATAAACCTAATTTCTGCAAAGTATATCCTAAAAAGCAACTAGAAACGGATGTTGTGTATTATAAAAACACACTTCAAAAAAATGCGGCTACTTTAACGGGTTTACGAAAAATGTTGACATCGGTTAATAATAAATATCAACAACAGCGCAGGCAAACCCAAGGCGATGATTTTGATTTAGATGCTCTAACGGATTTATACGTGGATGTGCATTCCAAACGCACACCTTCGGAAAAAATATATCTGTCTAAACGCAAAAAGGATAAAGATTTATCGATTTCAATCTTATTAGATGTCAGCTTGTCTAGTGATGGGTATGCTGGTGGCAATAAAGTTATTGATGTGGAAAAACAAGTCTCTATTATTTTCGGTGAAATTTTAAACGAATTCAATGTGGACTTCTCCATAGATTGTTTCTTTTCGAAAACGAGAAATTATGCAACCTACCTCACTCTAAAAGGATTTGATGACTCTTGGGACAAAAGTAAACATAAAATTGGCGCTATAGAACCTAGTGGTTATACTAGAATTGGAGCTGCATTAAGACATTCTGGTGCTTTATTAGATTCTAGAGATACGAAAAATAAATGGGTTATTTTAATTTCCGATGGTAAACCAAACGACTACGATAAATACGAAGGCAAATATGGTATTCAGGACGTAAAACAAGCCTTACGTGAGTTAAATCAGCGAAATATAAATTCCTACGCATTAGCAATTGAAGCGGAGGCTAAATATTATTTGCCGCAAATGTTTGGGCAAAACCATTATCAGATATTAACAACACCTGTCGAGTTATTAGAATCGTTAGTAAAACTTTACGAAAAGATTAAACACCAAACGTAATGACAACAATTAGTAAAAAGCATGCTTCTAAAAGTATACTCTATCCACCAGGCGGAATTTTAATGTGGATTATTATTTATTTAGAACTTATTACGTTTGGCGGAGTGCTAATTGCTATGGTACTATTTAGCAAAGATGAACCAGAGGTTTTCCAGCAATCTAGATTACTTTTAAATACCAGTTTTGGTACTATAAACACTTTACTTTTGTTGGTAAGTGGTTATTTTATGGCGCTCACAGTAAGTACACTGAAAGCTCAAAAGATTCAAAAATCCAAATTATATTTAAAGCTTACTATGCTTGGTGGTTTCTTGTTTTTAGGCGTAAAAACAATCGAATACATGGATAAAATTGATTTAGGTTTAACCATGGGCTACAACACCTTTTTCTCTTTTTATTGGATGCTTACCTTATTTCACGTGATTCACGTTTTGGTAGGATTGGTAATTTTAGCTTCGGTTTTAAGAACCCTGGTAAAAAGTCCCGAAAAACTCATTTTAGAAGATGTAGAAGCCAGTGCCACCTTTTGGCATATGTGCGATTTAATTTGGCTCTTATTATTTCCATTAATCTATTTAGTATTTTAATATGAAACAGAAAGCACTCCTTTATGTTCTAATGGTATTGATTCTTTTAACCGTTATATCAGCTGTTATATCCAATTTGAAAATAGGGAATGCTACTGACATCATCATGATTTTAGCTGCTCTTAAATTTTTAGTGGTTGCCTTTTATTTTATGGAACTACGGGATGCCCATATTTTTTGGAAGCTGTTATTAATTGGTTGTTTAACTATTTTTACTGGCTTAACAATAATTATTTAGGAAGGTTCTTCTAAAACATCAAATGCCTTTAAAGAAATATAACGGCCTTTGAGTTTTATATCATCAACAAACTCGGCAATAGATTTCTCTTTAAAATCTTTAAGTATTTTTTGTTTGAAAGCCGAAACCGTAAAATGCACAGGACACGGATTATCATCACCACATTTAGAAAGTCCTAAAAAGCATTGATTAAATTTATCATGACCATCAATAACCAAAACAATGTCCCAAACGGTTCGTTGTTTATTATCATCGCTCAAATAAAACCCTCCGTGAGGCCCTTTAACAGAGGTAACCAATTTATTTTTATTTAGTTGTTGAAGTAATTTGGCCAAAAAAGGTTGAGGCGCTTCTAATTCTTCCGAAATAATTTTAACACCAATTTTATGGTCTATATCAGAACACATTCCCAAGTATAAAATGGATCTTATTGCGTATTGACAAGCATTTGATAACACAGTTTTTTTTTCAAAGATATAAAAAAGATATTTTAGTCCTATTTTTTTATACATGGGTACTCATTTATGATTTTTGTCATGATTTAAAAATCTCATTACCCATAAATTTGCTACTTATTAAATTTGTAAATAGTTAGATACTTTGAGTTTAAAAGAAAACATCTTACGGTTAAAAAAAGAAAAGAATGCGGTTATTTTAGCCCATTATTATCAAACACCAGAAATTCAAGATGTAGCGGATTACGTTGGCGATAGTTTAGGACTTTCACAAAAAGCAGCCGAAACCAATGCCGATATGATTGTCTTTGCTGGTGTGCATTTTATGGCAGAAACAGCAAAAATTTTAAACCCAAATAAAATGGTTGTTTTACCAGATTTAAATGCTGGGTGTTCTTTAGCAGATTCCTGCCCGCCTGATGCTTTTAAAGTTTTTAAGGAACAGCATCCCAATCATAAAGTTATTACATACATTAACTGTTCGGCTGAAATAAAAGCCATGAGCGATATTGTCTGTACTTCATCTAACGCACTTAAAATAGTAGAATCTGTTCCAAAAGAAACACCTATTATTTTTGCGCCAGATAAAAATTTAGGACATTATATCAGTAAAGTTTCTGGTCGTGATTTAGTGCTTTGGAATGGTGCCTGTATAGTTCACGAAGCGTTTTCTATAGATAAACTATTAAAGTTATTTCAAGAAAATCCAGGCTCTAAAATTATTGCGCATCCAGAATCTGAAGCTCATATTTTAGATGTAGCCAATTATATTGGCTCTACAGCTGGTATGATAAATTACGTGAAGGCGCACCCTAAAGAAAAATATATTGTCGCTACCGAAGCGGGTATTCTACACAAAATGCAACAAGAAGTACCAAACACCCTTTTAATCCCTGCACCTGCTCAAGAAAATAACACCTGTGCTTGTAGTGAATGTGCGTTTATGAAAGTGAATACGCTTCAAAAATTATATGATTGTTTGTTAAACGAATCACCAAAAATTGAGGTTCCTGAGACGATTAGAAAACAGGCTTTAATTCCTATTGAACGGATGCTGGAACTTTCAAAATAAAACCATGAAAACCGAATTATTAATTATTGGTTCGGGCGTTGCTGGCTTAACTATAGCTGTAAAATATGCCAAGACATTTCCGAAGAAAAACATCACAATTGTTACCAAAGGGAATGAGGACGAGTCCAACACTAAATACGCGCAAGGTGGTGTTGCCGTTGTATTAGATGATAAAACCGATTCGTTTCAAAAACACATTGAAGACACCTTAATTTCAGGTGATGGTTTATGTCATGAAACCATTGTGAATATGGTTATTAAAGAAGGCCCTAAACGTTTGAAAGAATTAATGGTTTGGGGCGCACAATTTGATTTGGACCACACAGGAAACCTAGATTTAGGCAAGGAAGGTGGTCATAGTGAGTTTCGAGTGGTTCACTATAAAGATATTACGGGTTATGAAATTGAGCGCGCATTATTAGTACGCGCGCATCAACTCACCAATATTCAAATTTTACCTCATCATTTTGCTGTTGATTTAATAACCGAAAAGCAGCTACAACAAAACGCGGAACCTACAACCTGTTTTGGTGCCTTTGTTTTAAATGAAATCAACAATGAAATGATAACCATTCAAGCAGATAGTACTGTTTTAGCAGCAGGTGGTATAGGTCGCGTTTATGGCCACACAACCAACCCAAATATTGCCACTGGTGATGGTATAGCAATGGCCTACCGAGCAAAAGCACGCATAATGGATATGGAATTTGTACAGTTTCACCCAACGGCATTATATACTAAACAGGAAGGCTCTGCTTTTTTAATTTCAGAGGCCGTTAGAGGATTTGGCGCCTATTTACGCACTAAAAATGGTATTAGATTTATGCCAAAATATGATAATCGTGCCGAATTAGCTTCTAGAGATATCGTTTCACAAAGTATAGATACCGAATTAAAAAAATCGGGCGATTCTTGCGTGTTTTTAGATTGTACGCATTTAGATTTAAATGGTTTTAAAAATCATTTTCCTACTATTTATAAAACCTGTTTGGAAAATAATATTGACATCAGTAAAAATTGGATTCCAGTAGTGCCTGCCTCGCATTATGTATGTGGCGGCATCAAGGTAAACCAAAATGGACAAACGTCTATTAGTAATTTATTTGCTTGTGGTGAATGCAGTCGGACAGGACTTCATGGCGCTAACAGGTTAGCATCAAACTCACTTTTAGAAGCATTGGTCTATGCCCACAATATTTATAAATATCATGTTGATTTTCCAGTTTCAGAAAACAGACATAAGTTCTTAAATTGGCAGCATGTAGGAACAGATAATCTAAATGATGCTCATTTTGTAGAAAATAATGTAAAAAAACTACAAACTGTAATGCGAGATTATGTGGGAATTGTAAGGAGTAATAAACGCCTGCAAGAAGCCATTATCTTATTAGATGGCATAAATAAAGATGTCGAAGTGTTTTATAAAAAGTACAAACTTAATACTGCATTGTGCGAATTAAGGAATATGGTAAATGTAGCTCATTTAATTATAACACAATCTATAGAGCGACATGAAAATCGCGGTGGTTTTTACAATGAAGATAATGTGTAATTACTTCCAATTATGACCTTTGAGCTGCATGGCGGCTTTTAAAATATCTTTCTGACTAATCTGTCCAACTAATTTACCTTCTTGGACTATGGGGAATCGCCTAATTTTAGAGTCTAAAAACTTTTTAGCCGCATCAAAGATATCCATGTTGCCATCAATTGTTTCCACATTCTTAATCATGCGCTTATCAACAGTGTCTTGTTCAATAGGCATATTGTAATAGTGGCTTTCACAAATTTGTTTTAAGCAATCACCTTCTGATATAATGCCAACCAATTCATTTTGGGCATTGACAACTGGACCTCCAGAGATTTTATTAGTCAATAAAGAATGAACAACCTCATCAATCAACTGGTCTGGTTTAAAGGTTATTAAGTCGCGTGTCATGTAATCGCTGACCTTTAATTGCTGATTCTCAGTTGTATTATCCTGTTGCTTTCGCGCACCTTGAAAACTTTTTATAGCCATATTTATAGAAGTTTAGAAACTTAAATATAAAAAATTCAGGACTGTTATCCTAAACTGTTAAGACAAGTTTAAGATTGCTTATAATTTTATGTACTTTTAATTTTTAAAACTAACTACAGCCTCTCATGCTTAAAAAACTAATTGCCTTAATACTTATCATTGCTGCTGTTTACTGGAGTTTTTCAGTGTTATTACCAAGCAATATCTCTAAACTAGACACTCCGGAAAATCAGTTTTCTACAGAGCGAGCGCTCGTTCATTTAAAAAAAATATCCAAAGCACCACATTATTTAGGGAACAAAGAACATAACCAAGTTAGAAAGTATCTCTTGGCACAATTAGAAGCTTTAGGATTAGAAACGGAAGTCCAAGAAGCTTTTTCCATGAGCAAATGGGGAAATTTATCCAAACCCAAAAACATTATAGCACGACTCAAAGGGTCTGAAAATGGAAAATCCTTGGTGTTATTAACACATTATGACAGCCAACCGCATTCCTCTTTTGGTGCTAGTGATGCAGGATCGGGTGTGGTAACCATCTTGGAAGGAATTCGTGCTTATTTAAGTACTAACAAAGTACCTAAAAACGATATCATAATCGTTTTTACTGATGGTGAAGAGTTAGGTTTAAATGGCGCTGATATTTTTGTAAACAAACATCCTTGGGCAAAAAATGTAGGATTGGTTTTAAATTTTGAAGCTCGTGGTTCTGGTGGACCTAGTTACATGCTTATAGAAACCAACCAAGGCAATGCAGAACTGATGAAACATTTTGTAGCTGCTAATCCAGAATTTCCTGTCGCCAATTCTTTAGCATACAGTATTTATAAAATGTTACCCAATGACACCGATTTAACTCGTTTTCGTGAAGATGGAAATATAGATGGCTTTAATTTTGCGTTTATTGATGATCATTTTGATTACCATACAGCTCTAGACACCTACGAACGACTGGACAGAAACACTTTAGAACACCAAGGCAGTTATTTAATGCCATTACTCCATTATTTTTCAGATGCCAACTTATCCACTGTTAAAAGTACAGAAGATTATATTTATTTTAATATCCCATTGTTTAAAACCGTTATATACCCATTTTCTTGGATTTTCCCAATGCTTATAGTAGCATTTTTTGGGTTTATAATGCTTTTAATTTACGGTTTTAAGCAAGAGGCATTTATTGGTTCGGAAATTGGCCGTGGGTTTGTAGCTTTCTTTGTGTCGCTCCTTTCCGCTGGTGGAATTGGTTTCGGTCTGTGGTTCATTTTAAAGCAAATATATCCACAATATAGTGAGATGCTTCATGGCTTTACTTATAATGGTCATATGTACATTGCTGCATTTTCATTATTGGCTCTAACTATTTGTTTTTGGGTCTATCATAAGTTTTATAAACCAGTAAATACAGCTAGTTTATTTGTAGCACCTTTATTTTTCTGGCTTGTAATCTGCACAGTTGTTGCTTTTGTATTACCTGGAGCTAGCTTTTTTATTATTCCTGTTTTCTTCGGATTAATAACCTTGTTTGTTTTAATAAGACAGAAAAAACCCAACCTAATTTTATTAGCGCTTTTAACGTTTCCCGTCCTAACTATTATGGCGCCATTTATTAAAATGTTTCCAGTAGGTCTTGGCTTAAAAATACTTTTTGTTTCTTGTATTTTGGTGGTTTTAATTTTTGGCCTGTTGGTTCCTGTACTCGGATTTTTCAAACGAAAAAAATTATGGTCAATAGTATTTTTAGGAATAACCCTTATATGTTTGATACTAGCACATTTGAAATCTGATTTTTCAGAAAATAGACCCAAACCAAATAGCTTAAATTATGTTTTAGATAGTGATACGAATACCGCCGTTTGGGCAACGTATGATGACGCATTAGATAGTTATACGCAACCTTACATAACGGAATCTCCTGATGATGCTTCAGTATTGAACCAAAATACCATGGGAAGTAAATATAAGTCGGGTTTTACGTTTACTAAAAAAGCACCTGTTAAAACCCTTGAGAGTCCCGATATAACAATTATTTCAGATACCATTATTGGTAATAGCCGACATATCAGACTTCAATTTATATCTAATAGACAAGCCGAACGTGTAGAAGTATTTGCAGATAGCACGATATTGTTTCAAGAGGCTGTTATTAACGGTATTCCAGCATTAAAAGATAATACAAGTGGGTTTGTTTTTAAAGATCGGTATCACAACCGATTGTTTAGTTACTATATATCAGATAATAATCCCTTACTTATGCAATTTACTGTACCTAAAGAACAAGAGACAATCTTACAATTTTATGAGTCTACATATGATTTATTAACCAACCAACATTTTACAATACCTAGCAGGCAAAACACGATGATACCGAAGCCCTTTGTACTAAATGACGCTATTATTATTAAAACAACTATTAGAATCAAATAATTAGGATTGTTTTAAGATAATCAATCACTATTTTTTTTAGCTTTGAGGCCTATTAAACTCAAGTTATTATGAAGAAATTACTTATTGCTGTATTATGTGTTATTGGATTTCAAGCACAAGGACAAACGAGTCAAGAGTTATTGAATCATTACCGCGAATATTATAAACAAATGAAAATTCAGGGCGATTCTCAAGGGATTATTAATGGTTTAACCCATTTAATTCTATTATCACCTACTGAAGTTCAAGCGCATAAAGACACATTAGCCATGGTGTATATGAGTGAAGGCAACCATGTTCAGGCCTTGAACACCATAGGTATCGATACAAATCCGTCAGATTCTGATATAGCTGTGGAAGTAAAAGCGGTTTCATTAAAAGCACTTAATGAACCTAATCGTGCACTCATTCATTTTGAAGAATTGTTTAAACGTACACCAGACCCATCAGTAGCTTATGAGCTTGCTGAATTATATCTGCAAATAAATAATTTACCAAAATCCAATACTTATATAGAATATGGTCTGGCCAATGTAAAGGAAAACATGGGTAAAACATTTTATGAAAGTAAACAACCCTATCAAGTTTCTCTAAAGTCTGCATTTTTATACTTGAAAGCCTTGTCTAAATTTAATGAAAATAAAGAAACCAATATAGACCTTGCTGTCTCTATTCTAGATGAAGCTATCAAAATATCCCCTAATTTTAATTTAGCTTTATTAAGTAAAGATGCATTATTGAATCAGAAAAAAGAAAAATCTGAAACTAAAGAATAACGAATTATCATTTTAAATATTAGTACTTTTTTAAACATCCATTTTAAAATAAAATGGATGTTTTTTTTTGCCTAAAAATTGAAAATTATAAGAGGTAATTTACAGATTTTAAACCTATTATTTCGATATGTTTTTAGAATGATTAAGCGGAAAAAGACAAATAATTAATTGAAATCATTCAAAAAAACAGAAACACAAAAAAATTATAATAAAAGTGCTTAAATAGAATTATAAAACTGATTTACAGATACTTAACTTGTTTTTATGCCTTTCAAATTTCGGGAAATACTAAAGTATGTTCCTTTATATATAGTATTACTATCCATAAATTTAAGCTTTCAACGATTCAATAACGCAAAAAAAAAATGAGGTTTCAAATACTTACAAAGAATGCAGATTTTGAATACTAAAAATTACAGCATAATAATTTTACAAATAACTAATTACTAATTTAAACTATAAACAATGAAGAAAATTACCTTTTATTTAATGATGCTTCTAGGTGTCACGGCTTTCTCTCAAATAGAGATTGTTGAAAACTTCGATGGCGGTATACCTGCTGGATGGACAAATTCAGGGCTATCCTCTGGCACAACAGGTGCTTGCGGTGGTTCAGGTCAAGCTGTTTCTGCTAATTTATTTGACGCACAGACGGGAACAATTACCACACCAAACTATATTGGTATATCTAATGGTACAGCAATTACCATAAACTTTAGTTATAATGTATTTTCTGTTGCTTTTGGTTTTCCACCATCATTTAACGCGCCTCCTGCAGGTTGGGGAAGTATTGATTTAGACTACTCGACAAACGGTGGAACAAACTGGCAAAGCTTAATAAGTGTTGATGATACAGATTTTACTTTTGTAGATATAGAAAATTGTGCTACCGCTAGCACAACTCTTCCAATGGGTACAATAGCTAGTGGTGAAGATGTTCAAATTCGTGCTTCAGCTATTAACACATCTGGCGTAAGACTCTATTTTGTTATTGACAATCTGTCTATAACGCAAGTAGCTGATACTGTTCCAAACTGTGACGCAACCCTTATTTCGCCAGCAAACGGATCTACGACTGCAGATTCTGATACAACATTAACTTGGACCGCAGCCACTGGTTTAGCAACAGGCTATAAAGTATCTGTTGGTACAACTATGGGTGGTACTGAAGTTGTAAACGAAGCTACCACTACTGAAACAAGTTACTCGCTTTCTGGTTTAAGCTATGAAACTCTATACTACGTTAATATTGTACCGTTTAATAGTTTTGGTGATGCCATGACCTGTACTGAAGAGAGCTTTACAACACGTGTTGCTCCAATTGCTGGAGCTACCTGCTCTACTGCAGTATCAATTACAAATTTCCCGTACATTTTACCAATGGGTGACACCAATGATTATGAAAATAATATTGATGTAAGCCCTTGTAATAATGGCTATATGCGAGGAAAAGATGTGTTTTATGAAATTACACCAACAGAAGATATTTCTATTAATATTGATTTAACAAGTATTACAAACAACGGTGCCAGTATTCATGTGGTACAAGGATGTCCTGATGTGGCAACAGAATGTGTTGCTTATGTTGGTACTTTTAACACAAGTGGTGGCTCTTTAAATTTATCAGATGTAGTTTTATTAGCTGGTAATACCTATTATGTTGTTTTAAGTAACTCAAGCGCATCAAGAACCTATACGTACAGCTTAATTATACAAAGAAATTCATGTATCAATCCTACATTTACTTTAGCCAATGTATCCGATTGTGGTAACGATCAGTTTTCTATTGACGTGGATGTTACCTATTTAGGAAGTGCTACCTCTTTAACATTAAGTGATGATAGTGCAGCTACAAGCGACATTACAAACATCACGAGCACTGGTGTTGTAAATATTGGTCCTTACCCAAGTGGTACCACAGTAAATGTGTCTTTAACGAACGATCAAGATTCTGCTTGTTTATTTGACGATTCTACTTTTTACTACTGCCCACCAGAAAATGATGAGTGTACAACAGCTACGGATTTAACCGTTAATACAGATGGTACGTGTACCACTTTAACCGTTGGAACTAATGTAGGCGCAACCGAATCTGTTGCAGATCCTAACTCATGTACAGGTACTGCTACTAATGATGTTTGGTACTCATTTGTTGCTACTAACGAAACACTTATTTTAGAGTATTTTAATGTGACTCCTATAGTTGGTACAGCTACAAGTATGACAACAGAATTATTAGAAGGTAACTGTGGCACCTTAACAAGTTTAGCTTGCTATAATAGTAACTCTTACATTGTATTTAACAACTTAACGGTTAACAACACTTATTACGTACGTAATAGATCAGCCTTTTCTGGAAATGAAACAAACTTTGTAATTTGTTTAAAAACACCTCCAGCTCCACCTGTAAATGATGAATGTTCTGGCGCTATCGCTCTAACTGCATCTACAGATGACCAATGTAACAACTCTATAAACGGAACAACTGTAGGGGCAACACGTTCAGCAGATTCTACATGTCCTGACACTTCATTTTCTACGTTTTCAGATGTTTGGTATGTATTTAATCCAGGTGCAGATGGTTTTTATGAGTTTAGCTTTACACTAAATTCTGGTGCCCCTTCATCGTATTATATCTACAGTGGAAGCTGTGGCTCATTAACCGACATTAGCAGTAATTGTAATAGTACTTCAAACCAAATATTAGATTTGGACAGTTCAGAAACGTATTATGTTATGGTAAAATCTAGTCAATCGGAAGCAGGTGCTGATTTTGATTTATGTGTGTATGCATTACCTCCAGCAGTAGCTAACAGCGATTGTTCAGGTGCCATTGCACTTATAGAGTCTCCAAATGATCAAGGTGGTAATACCATTTCTAGCAATTTAGATAATGCCTACCCTTCAGCTGAAGCCTGTAATACAAGCAACGAATCAGTTTGGTATACGTTTACACCAACATATACTGGCATGTATAACTTCGACTTTACTAGAGTTTCTGGAAGCGCTAGTTACACCGTTTATAATACAGACAACTGTTCTCAAGCATCAACTTCAGGTTATGTTACTGGTTTTAGTAGCTGTTTTAACTCTGGAGATAAAACAGCAGAATTGGTAGCTGGTACAACATACCTAATTGTTGTACACGCAAGTAGCGCTGCATCATTTGAATTGTTTGCATATCCAGATCCATCTTTAAGTGTTGATACTAATACATTTGAAACGTTTAAATACTATCCAAATCCTGTTGTTAATACCTTAACAATTGAATCTGGAAACACCATTTCAAATGTTAGAATCTTTAACATAGTCGGACAACAAGTTCAAGTTACAGCACCAAACAACTTAAAAACAACTGTAAATATGAATGCATTGGAAGATGGTGTTTACTTTGTAACGGTAACAATCAACAATGCTCAAAAAACCTTTAAGGTTATAAAGAAATAGTTTTTAAACAAGGCTATAATTGATTAATAGTAGTAGTAAAATCTGGGTGGTATGTCATTATATCACCCATTTTTTTAAACTGAAAGAGGAAGCAACCTCTTTTAATTTATCAATATGTGGGGCATGTTCTAATTATTTATGTCCATACACATAAGCTATTTGTAAACAAGAACCTTTTTAGTGAAAAATTATAATGCCTTTGTATTTATTAGGTTAATAGCTAATAAATGTATTGTGCGGAAAATTTATAAATACCGATTGTAACCATCTATTAAGTGAATTTTTATCAATCGTGTATTTATATGTAGCTCTGTAAGAGTAGTTTTTTTCAAAGAAAAAGCAGTCTAAAATAGACTGCTTTTTTTATTTTCAAATATCTGATATGTGTTACCAAATTCTAACACGGTTTTCTGGTGCTATGTACATACTATCTCCTGCCTTAATATTAAATGCTTCATAAAAGGCATCTACATTTAATAAAGGTTGAACAGCACGATTCATTCCTGGTGAATGTGGATCTGTTTTAATACGTGTTTTTAAAGCATCATCACGCATTTTGGTTCTCCAAACTGTAGCCCAACTCATAAAAAAGCGTTGTTCTGGTGTAAAACCGTCAATGTTATCTGGTCTACCATTTTCTTTAAAACTTAACTGAAGCGCATCATAAGCAGCTAGAACACCTCCTAAATCACCAATATTTTCACCTAAAGTGAATTTTCCATTTATAGTAACGTCTGGTAGTACCTCAATGGCACTATATTGATCTGCTAATTGATTACCTAATGATTCAAACTGTTCTAAATCGGCATCTGTCCACCAATTATTTAAGTTTCCATCCTTATCATATCGTGCGCCTGAATCGTCAAAACTATGCGATATTTCATGACCAATAACGGCTCCTATACCACCATAATTTACAGCATCGTCAGCTTTATAATTATAGAATGGTGGTTGTAAAATGGCAGCTGGAAATACAATTTCATTAAAAGCTGGATTAAAATAGGCATTTACCACTTGTGGTGCCATATACCATTCTGTTTTATCTACTGGTTTTCCTAATTTATCTAAATCCTTTTTAAAATTCCAAGCACGAGCATTTAAGGAATTCTGTAAATACGATCCACCTTCATCTACACCTTTAATTTCTAATGCTGAATAATCTTTCCATTTATCTGGATAGGCTATTTTAATGGATGTTGCTTGCAGTTTTTCAATCGCTTTTTTCTTGGTTTCAGGACTCATCCATTCCAAATTATTAATACGATTTTCAAAAGCTAAAATAACATTGGAAATCATTTTTTCGGCTTTAGCTTTTGCTTCTGGTGGAAACATTTTATCCACATACAATTTCCCCAAAGCTTCACCTATGGTACCATTTAAAGCACCTAATGCACGTTCATCACGTGGCCGTTGTTTTTTAGCGCCATTAAGTTCACGACCATAAAACTCCCAACTTGCAGTTTCCAAATCTGTACTTAATTTACCTGCGGCTCCGTTAAAGGCATCCCAGCGTAAATAGGCTTTCCAATCAGCTACATTCCCTTCTGCCAACACGTCTTGTAAGCGATTAAAATAATTTAAATCGCCTATAATGACAGTATCTATTTCTTTAACACCTATTCCGCTTAAAAAGTTTTTCCAATTAATAGCGGGAACCATTTTTTGTACCTGATCAATTGATCTTGGATTATAGCGTTTTCTAGCATCGCGTCTGTCTACCTTATCCATTTTAGCTTCAGCTAAACGGGTTTCAAAGGCTAATATTTGTTTTGCTTCGGCATTGGCATCCGCTTCTGTTTCGCCTAAGTACTGTAACATTTTAGTAATGAATTCAACATACTTTTCACGCTTTTCCTTGGAATCGGCATCATCTTTTACGTAATAATCACGATCTGGTAAACCAGTGCTTCCTCCTCCTAAATACGCAACATTTCTATTACTATCTTTAGGATCAGAGCCAACACCAAAACCATATAAGCCACCACCTCCAAGAGGCTCCATTTCTATCATATAGGCCTGTAAATCGTCAATGTTTTCAATAGCATCAATCTTTGCTAAATAAGGTTTAATTGGTTCAATACCTTGCTTGTTTCTACCAATAGTATCCATAATTGTTTGGTATAAAAACACTGCTTTTTCTTGATCAGAACCAGGTAAAACCTGTATTTTTTCCATATCCTTGTTATCAGACATAGCTGCATCTAATATGGCCAAAGCATCAGCATCTGTTTTTTTACGAAGCTCATTAAAACTTCCCCAAGTGGATTGATCATCAGGAATTTCAGTTGTTTTAAGCCAAGTACCATTTACGTAATTAAAAAAATCATCGTTTGGTTTGACATCGGTGTTCATGTACTCCAAGTTAATTCCTGGAATAGACTCCTCTTCTACAAGAGCAGTTTCTTCTTTAGCATCATTTTTACATGCCATTAACCCTACAAAGGCTGCTGCACTTAATAATGATGCTTTTTTAAAGTTTGAATTCATAAGTTTTGTGTTTATTTTAACGGTACAATTTACCACTATTTGATTTTTGTTAATTATAATCGAACAGATATTAACAAAATATTAATAAATGAATTAGTGGTTAATAAGGTTTTTGAATCCGTTGAGATTCCCTTTCTAGCTGCTTATTCATTTGAAGATTTAAATTTGAATAAGCTACTAAAAGTTCTTTTACCGTCTCTAAAATAGATTCTTTTGTAGGGGAAGATAAATTTATAACACCTTCAAGTTTATACATTTTAGTTTCAACGGCTACAATACGAGCTAAAATAAGTGGTGAACTTACAACTTCAGGAACGGTTGATTTTAGTTCGTTATTAAGGGTGGCAACAATTTCTTTGTTTGATTTAAAAAATGATAAATTGCCAGATTTTACATCTAAAATAATACTACTTAATTCACGATATTTGGCCCAGCCACTCACGGCTTTTTCAACTTGAGCATCGGCTACAAAATCTGTGTATTTTAAAGCATCAATATCCGCTTTACTAACTAATTCGTTGATGGCTTTTTCATTAGTCAGCTGGCTTGATTCAGAATCATTATCTTGACAAGAAAGCAGGCACAAAACAAGTATTAAAAAGATATTTTTCATAAATTTTGTAAATCGAATTACAAATATATTGTATTCGTGGGTTTTAGCTATCAATTATAATAATACTTTATTTTCTAGCCATTATTTTAAGTTAAATTTATCATTTCATCAGTAAATTCTTGTTATTTTTGAATGATTTTTTAAAAAAAACTAGTTGATGAAATCTAAAATTTTAATCATTGGAGCCTGTGGCCAAATTGGTTCAGAACTAACCTATAAATTACGAGAAATTCACGGTGATAATCAAGTTATTGCTAGTGATATTAGTTACGGAAATTTGGACATTGTTAACTCTGGTATTTTTGAAATTTTAGATGCACAAGATGCAACTAGTCTAAAAGTATGTATTGAAAAATACGAAATCAACACGGTCTATCTTATGGCCGCAATGTTGAGTGCTACAGGTGAAAAATTCCCAATGAAAGCTTGGGATTTAAATATGAGTACGCTTTTTAATGTTCTAGATTTAGCTAAAAATGGACAAATTAAAAAAGTATTTTGGCCTTCAAGCATTGCTGTATTTGGGCCTACAACCCCTAAAGACGGAACGGCTCAATACACAATAATGGAACCTTCAACAGTTTATGGAATCACGAAGCAGGTTGGCGAACGTTGGTGCGAATATTACTTTAATAAGTATGGTGTTGACGTAAGAAGCATTCGGTATCCTGGAATTATTAGCTGGAAAACGCTGCCTGGTGGTGGAACAACAGATTATGCTGTAGACATTTATCATAAAGCCATAGCCGATAATCATTATAACTGTTTCCTGTCTGAACACACAGAATTACCAATGATGTATATGGAAGATGCTATAAAAGCAACCGTTCAGATTATGGAGGCACCTGCCAATAACATTAAAATTCGCTCATCCTATAATCTAGCAGCCATAAGTTTTACACCTAAAGATATGGTAGCCTCAATTAAAAAGCATTTAAAAGACTTTACGATTGAATACAATCCAGACTTCCGTCAAGAAATTGCCGATTCTTGGCCAAGCAGTATTGATGACAGTCATGCACGCCAAGATTGGAATTGGAAACATGAGTTTTCATTAGATGATATTACCAAGGAGATGCTAACTAATTTGGCGAAATAGTCTTCTCACCATTACATTGCTTATTCGTTTAAATAAAAATACGTAATTCATCGTATGTTTTATATGTTGAAGTTTCACTACTTTAGCTTCATAACCAACACGTTAAAACAACATGAAAAACATTTTTTTATTTACAGTACTAATGGTATCTACCACCATTTTCTCACAAAAAGCTAAAATCACTCAAGGCGATTGGAAAGATCTTAAAGGAATTTCAACTTATAATTTAGTGTTTGAATACACCGATTTACAGATTCCTAAATACGACTCTGAAGAAGCGTTTTTAGAAGATAAGATGAATAAACGGGATGATAAGGAAGAAGGAACTGGTGAGGAGTTTAAGAAAAATTGGTTTGCAGATCGTGAAAACCGGTATGAACCAAAATTTATTGAATCATTTAATAAACGCTTTGATGACAACGAAGTTAAAGTTGGCAAAAACATAGACGCCGAATATACAATGAAAATCCACACAACCATGCTATATCCTGGTTATAATGTAGGTGTTATGCGCCAGAATGCTAAATTAGAAGCTACCTTATATGTATATAAAACAGAGACACCCAATAATATTCTTTTTTCAGTAGACTACACGAAAGTAGAGGGTTATGGCGCAATGGGTAATGATTATAATTCAGGATATCGTATCTCTGAAGGCTATGCTAAATTAGCTAAAGAGTTAGCCAAAACCATCCAGAAAAAAGCCAAGTAATTAAACGTAGCTATTACGTAAACTTTAAGGGCGAATTCTTACTGAATTCGCCCTTATTTTATTTATTTAATTTTCAAAGTATTAGCATCTAATTATTAGTTTTCGTTGTAAGTTTTTAAAATAAAATAATCTAAAAATTTATATTTGCCGAAACCAACCCCTTAAAATCAACTTATGAAAATTAACGTTCTCTTTTTAATTGGATTCTTGCTTTACAATGTTTCAACTGCCCAAGTAAGTATTGGAAGTAGCGTATCGCCAACCAACTTATATGTTTCAAAAATAAAAGACACTGAATTTGATTATCTTAAAAAAACAAAAACTTATTTCGTAGTTCCAAATGAACTAGATTTTGAAAAAACTAAAAATCTAATTACAAGCATTTGGACATTTAACCCAATAGAATTTATTGCGCAAGATGATTATAATGAAAATGATTACGTAGTAGAAAATAATACCATTATTAGAATTCATGATAAAAATTATTCTATGACAAAAACAACCATAGGAAAAGGTTCTAGAACTATTGGTAATTGGTTTGTAAATAAGTTCGAGTTAATATCATACCCAAGTGTACGTATTAAAAAAAATGGAAAAAAAGATCCAGAAATTCATCAATTTGCCGATGTATTTTTCACACAAAGTATATTAAGTAGATATAAAAACCACCCATCTTATAGAGCAAAAAAAGCTGAAGAAATTGGCGAAGAGCCAGATTATTACAATTTTGATTATGGGTATATAAAAAATTACTTTCAGGTATTAAATGATAAATTGAATAAAAAGGAAATGCTGAATGTGCGTGATGGTATTGTAAACACTAAAAAGTTAAAGGCTTTAAAAACACAAACCTTATTTGTTCCAGATTGGATTTTGAAAACAACCAATGCATTCACAGGAGCATTAGGAAAAATACGGGAACCAGAAGAATTATTTGAAAAATACGATTTTCCCTACGAAATGATTTCTTACCAAGCATTAAATGATAAAATTTTAAGTGGCGAAAAATTCTACTACCTCATGCATAGTCAATTTAACGAATATAAACTGCTATCCATTATTGATAGTACAACGGGTGAAATGATTTATTTAGTAGAAAATAAAGGGTATAATATTGATAGCGGAGACATTAAGGATATTAATAAAGAAATAGTAGACTAATAGTAAAAAACAGACTAAAAAGCGTTTCTAAACAGAAGCGCTTTTTTCATTTTCCATATTAATTAAATGTGCTAAAGATTTAACAATTCGGTTGTGTTTGGTAACAAATGGATTGGTTTCATCCCAAACGTAACCAGCTAAAACGGCACATATTTGGCGTTTTACTTCTAAATTTTCAGGCCTATGAAAAAATAGGGTTTGTAAATTTCCAGTATACCATTCCTTTACATAGGTTGCAAAAACATCTACACCAGATTTAATGTAGTTAGAATAATCTTCTTCCCAGTTTACCGTTTCACCTTGTAATTGTTTACTGATTAATTTAGCAGATCGTAAAGCAGATTCTGTAGCAAAGGTAACACCAGATGAAAACACAGGGTCTAAAAATTCGGCACTATTTCCTGTTAATACAAAACCGTTTCCATAAAATTTAGTGACAGCTTTGGAGTAATTTCTAATACTTTTTGGCTCAAACAGTAATGGCGCATCTTTAAAACGCTCGTAATAATAATCAGATTGTTTAAACATGGTTTGTAATCGTGTGGAAGTATCTCCTTCAAAAGAATCTATAAATTCATTTTTGCCAACAAAGCCTAAACTTGTATTACCATTAGAAAAAGGAATTACCCAAAACCAAGTATCTTTATCAAGGACATCAAAAGTAATCAAGGTCCCTTCTTCGCCTTTTGGTCTATTAACATCCTTAACATGACCGAAAATTGAAGAGTGCTCTGGAATGCTTGAAGGTTTGTCTAAGTTTAATAAACGTGGTAAAACACGTCCATAACCACTAGAATCTACAATAAACTGGGCTTCAACTTTATATGGGTTACCATCTGCATCATGAATGGTTGTAGTGGATGTACCATTATCGGCAATTTCAACTGCTACCACTTCGTGTTCAAAAGAAATATCAACACCCATTTTTTCAACCTCGTTAGCTAAAATGGTATCAAAGTCAGCACGAGGAACCTGCCAAGTCCAATCCCACCCTTCTGAATGCTTATCACTAAAATCAAAATTACACACAACATCATCTTTCATAAACCGTGCACCACGTTTTATTTCAAAATTAGCAGCTTTTAAAGCATCTAACAAGCCTACTTCTTCAAAATGATCCATACATCTTGGAAGCAAACTTTCGCCAATTACAAACCTCGGAAACGTTGTTTTTTCTACTACTTTAACGTTTAATCCTTGCTGATGAAGGTAGGCTGACGCCACACAACCTGATGGTCCCGCACCTATAACCAAAACATCTACTTTCATATCACGTGTTCCCATAGTAGTATTAATTCATTAATTATTATAAATTTGCAGTCCAAAATAACTACTTTAGTAGTAATTATTTATACAAATTTATTGAAAAAAAATATTATATCATAGATGCTTAAATTTAAAGGAAAATTAGGAATAGACGATTTTTATAACGTAATTTTTAAAAACGAACCTATTCAGATAGACAAAGCGGTACTTGAAACAGTGGAAGATAGTTTCAATTTTTTAAAAGAATTTTCCGAAAACAAAGTCATCTATGGTGTCAATACGGGTTTTGGACCTATGGCACAATATAAGATTGAGGATTCCGAGCGTATTCAACTTCAATATAATTTAATTCGTAGTCATGCTTCTGGTACTGGGCAACCAATTGCTCCAATGTATGTAAAAGCCGCCATGTTAGCTAGATTAAACACGTTATCATTAGGGCATTCTGGTGTTCATGTTTCGGTAATTAAACTCATGGCTGAATTAATAAATAGAAATATTACTCCATTAATTTATGAACACGGTGGTGTTGGTGCCAGTGGAGATTTGGTGCAATTAGCACATTTAGCCCTTGTATTAATTGGCGAAGGTGAAGTGTTTTATAAAGGCGAGCGTAAAAACACGAAAGATGTTTTTGAAATTGAAAACTTAAAACCAATTTCTGTAGAATTACGTGAAGGGTTAGCCCTCATGAATGGTACCTCCGTTATGACAGGTATAGGTATTGTAAACACCCTATATTCTCGTCAATTATTAGGATGGATAACTAGCAGTTCAGCAGCAATAAACGAAATAGTAAAAGCCTATGACGATCATTTATCTTATGAATTAAACCAATCTAAAAGACATATTGGGCAGCGTCAAATTGCAGAAAGTATGCGTGAGCATCTTCAAGATAGCAAACTAACCCGTAAAAGAGAACACCACTTATACAGTAAAAATGAAGATGTTTCTGTTTTTAAAGAAAAAGTTCAAGAATATTATTCCTTACGTTGTGTACCGCAAATTCTTGGTCCTGTTTTAGATACGCTGAATTCTGTTGAAGATATTCTGATAGAAGAAGTCAATTCTGCAAACGACAACCCTATTGTTGATGTTGCTAAAAAACATGTATATCATGGTGGAAATTTCCACGGCGACTATGTATCATTAGAAATGGATAAACTAAAAATTGTAGTTGCCAAGTTAAGTATGCTTTCGGAACGTCAATTAAATTACCTACTAAACGCTAGATTAAATGATATGCTTCCACCATTTGTTAATTTGGGGAAACTTGGCTTAAATTTTGGTATGCAAGGTGTCCAATTTACTGCTACTTCTACCACAGCAGAAAATCAAATGCTTTCTAATCCAATGTATGTACATAGTATTCCAAATAATAACGACAATCAAGATATTGTTAGCATGGGAACCAATTCGGCATTAATAACCAAAAAAGTTATTGAAAATGCATTTGAAGTGGTTGCTATTGAGTTAATTACAATTGTTCAAGCCATTGAATATCTTAACGTTCAAGATGGTATTTCTTCCAAAACAAAGAAAATGTATGATGCCATTCGCAAATTAGTTCCAGCCTTTAAAGAAGACGTAATTATGTATCCATATGTTAACCTTGTTAAAGATTATATCATCAACAATAAAACATAAAACAATTTTATATTATGAAAACAACAGCATTCTTCGTTACACTTCTCTTTTTGGGTATTTTTTGTCATGCACAAGATTTAGCTTTAGCAAATCTAGATGGTGATTATGGCTACATTACAAAAACAGGCACTTGGCAAATTAAACCACAGTTTAAAGTAGCTAAAAACTTTTCAGATGATTTAGCAGAAGCCTCCTTGGATAAAAAAACATGGGGTTTTATAAACCGTAAAGGTGAATGGGTTATTCAGCCACAATTTGATAAAACAAAAGCATTTAATTCAGGTATTGCTGTTGTTTTAAAAGATAAGGATTGGATTTACATCAACAAAAAAGGCGAACAGGTTTTAAAAGATGTAGCAACCGATAAGGTTTACGATTTTGAAAATGGCTATGCTATAATTAGAAAAGAATCTGGTGTAGGGTTTATAAATACCAAAGGTGAAATTGTAGTAGAACCAAAATTTACTAAAGTATTCAATTTTGAAAATGGTTCAGCTAAAGTATTGGAAAATGATAAATGGGGATTGGTTGACGCTTCAGGAAAATATATTGTAAAAACAGAATATGATGGTGTTAGCAACGAATACAATGGTCATATTGTAGCCAACATTGGTGAACGCTACGGACTAATAATAAATGGTGAATTTAAAGAAGTTCCTGGTGCTGAAAAAATATGGGATTTTTCTCATAATGCAGAAAACACCTATGCTAAAAAAAATGATAAAATAGGATTTATAAACTCGAATGGTGACTGGATTATAGAACCAAAATTTGATAAGGCACGTGCCTTTGTAAACGGATTAGCACCAGTAAGTGAAGGTAAGAATTGGGGCTATATTGATACGTCTGGTGCGGTTATTATTCCGTTTCAATACAAAGATGCTGAAATCTTTAGTGAAAGTGGTTTAGCACCTGTTACAACAGGAAAAGAATGGGGCTTTATTAATACAAAAGGCGATTTGGTTATTCCTGAAGATTATGAAATTACTGCTGGTGGATTTTCTATTTTTTCAAAAAACAACCCTAAAGGTTTTATTGATGGACTGGCACGTGTTAAAAAGAAAAAGTCTTGGACTTATTTAACACCAAAAGGTGAACCATTAAACAACCTGTGGTTTGAAAATTTAGAATTATTTCATTAGTTTAACAAACAACTAATTAGCAATAGCCTGAAAAAAACATATACATGAAATGTGCTTTAATTACTGGTGGTTCTCGAGGAATTGGGAAAGCTATATGCAAACAACTTGCACAAGACTCGGATTACCACATCTTAATAAATTATAATAGTAACAAAACTGCTGCTTTAGAAACCCAAAAAGACATTGAGTCTTTAGGGAAAACAGCCGAAATAATCCAATTCAATGTCACAGATGCCAACCAAGTAAAATCTGCGTTAGATGCCTGGCAAGAACAGAATAAGGATGCGATAATAGAAGTTATTGTAAATAATGCTGGAATTACAAAAGACGGTCTGTTTATGTGGATGCCACCGGAAGACTGGCAAGATGTTATAAACACCTCGTTAAATGGTTTTTATAATGTTACCAACCACCTTATTCAAAAATTATTACGCAACCGTTATGGTCGTATAATTAATGTGGCCTCGGTTTCAGGTGTTAAGGGTACCGCTGGACAAACTAATTATTCCGCTGCAAAAGGTGCATTAGTAGCTGCTACCAAAGCATTGGCTCAAGAAGTCGCTAAACGAAATATTACAGTAAACGCTGTTGCGCCTGGTTTTATAAAATCGGATATGACAGCCAATTTGGATGAAAAAGAACTAAAAAGCATGATTCCTATAAACCGCTTTGGGGAACCAGAAGAGGTTGCTTATGCAGTATCATTCCTTGCTTCCAAAAGGGCATCCTATATAACTGGCGAAGTAATTAATATAAATGGAGGTATTTACTCTTAAATGTTGTTTGATAAAATGAGAAGAGTTGTGATTTCTGGGATGGGTATTTATTCCTGCATAGGTGAAAATTTAGAAGCTGTAAAACAATCACTTTATAAAGGTGAATCTGGAATTATAGCTGATAAGGATCGGCTAGACTTTGGTTATCGTTCCCCTTTAACTGGCATGGTCAAGCAACCTAACCTAAAAAATTTATTATCCCGTAGGCAACGCATTAGTTTGGGTGAAGAAGGTGAATATGCCTATATAGCAACACTAGAGGCCCTTGAAAATGCAAAAATATCACAAGATTTTTTAGACCAACATGAGGTTGGTATTTTATATGGAAATGATAGTACAGCTAAATCTGTTGTAGAATCTGTTGATAAAATACGTGAGAAAAAAGACACAACACTTGTAGGTTCTGGCGCTATATTTCAAGCAATGAATTCGTCTGTTACTATGAATTTGTCCACTATATTTAAATTGCGTGGTATTAATTTTACTATTAGTGCAGCCTGTGCCAGTGGATCTCATTCTATTGGCATGGCATATCAACTCATTAAAAGCGGTCTTCAAGACTACGTTATTTGTGGAGGTGCCCAAGAAATAAATGCTATTGCCATGGGCAGTTTTGATGGTTTAGGTGTTTTCTCTATTAATAGTGATCCCAAAAAAGCTTCTCGTCCATTTGATAAAAATAGAGATGGTTTGGTTCCAAGTGGTGGTGCAGCTACATTAATTTTAGAAACTTATGAGTCTGCAATTAAACGCGGTGCCCAAATTTACGGTGAAGTTATTGGATATGGATTTTCCTCCAATGGAGATCATATATCAACACCTAACGTGGACGGTCCTGCACGCGCCATGAAAATGGCTATAAAACAAGCTGAAATTAAAGCGTCAGATATTGATTATGTGAATGCGCACGCAACCTCAACACCAGTTGGAGACGCCAATGAAGCGTTAGCTATATTAGAAGTTTTTGGAGAAAATGGCCCATACGTTAGTTCTACTAAATCCATGACAGGACATGAGTGCTGGATGGCTGGAGCTAGTGAAGTACTATATTCCATCCTAATGATGCAGAATGATTTTATTGCACCCAACATCAATCTAGAGGAAGTAGATCAAGCAGCAAGTAAATTAAATTTAGTTAACAAAACGTTAGATAAAAAATTTGATGTATTTTTGTCTAATTCGTTTGGATTTGGGGGAACAAATTCGGCTTTAATTATTAAAAAATAATTTTGTGGAAATGACAAAAGAAGTTATTATTGAAAAAATAAACGACTTTCTTATTGATGAGTTTGAAGTAGAAAGTGATGATATTTCTCCAGAAGCAAACCTTAAGAACACTTTAGAGCTTGACAGTCTAGATTTTGTAGATTTAGTCGTTGCAGTTGAGTCTAATTTTGGTGTAAAATTAGTAGGTGAAGACTTTGTAAACGTTACTACACTTCAAGATTTTTATAATCTTATTGAGCGCAAATTAAGCTAATCTATATCCGTTTTTTTTATGGCTACAGAATGGCAAGGAAAATCAAGAGGAACCGTTCTTGGTTATAAAATATTTGTCTTCTTCATGAAGCACTTAGGGATGAGTGTCTCTTATGTTGTACTATATTTTGTAGCTGCTTATTTCTGTTTTTTTTCAAAAGAAAGCACTAAAGATATTTATTATTACTTTAAAAAGCGACTAAACTATTCTAGCTTCAAGAGTTATTTAAGTATTTACAAAAGCTACTATGTATTTGGACAAACCATATTAGATAAAATTGCTATATCTTCAAATTTGAGTAATAAATTTACCTATGAATTTGATGGTATCCATAATATCACTGAAACCTTACAAGAAAAAAAAGGTGGAATATTAATTAGTGCTCATGTGGGAAATTTTGAAATATCTGAATATTTTTTCAATCAATTAGATGATAATGCTTCCATTAGTTTATTAACAACAGACGTAGAGCATACAGATATTAAAAATTATTTAGATAGTGTCCGTAAAAAATCTAACATCAATCTTATTATTATAAGTGAAGATTTATCTCATATTTTTGAGGTCAACGCAGCTTTAGCTAGAAATGAAATAGTTTGTATAACGGGAGATAGATACACTAAAGACACAAAATATCTATCTGAAATATTACTAGGAAAATCCGCTAAATTTCCAGCTGGCCCGTTTCTTTTAGCTTCCAGATTAAATGTGCCGGTTTTATTTGTCTATGTTATGAAAGAAACCAACAAACATTATCATTTATATGCTAGACGCTCCAAAGCTAAACATCGCGATGCTCAAGGTTTACTAAAAGAATATACCGAAAGTTTAACATGGATGTTAAAAAAATACCCATTACAATGGTTTAATTATTTTGATTTTTGGGACTCTAAAAACACCTAACATGAAACAAGTTTTAGTCATCTATTATTCGCAATCAGGCCAATTAACCGAGATTTTGAACAATATCGTTAAATCAATGAAAAATGACGAAACGGCTTTCACTTATTTAAATATTCACATGGAAGAAACGTTCCCATTTCCATGGAATAAAGAACAGTTTTTTGGAGTTTTTCCAGAAACTTTTCGCCAAGAACCACGGCAGATAAAACCCATTTCCGAATCTATTTTAAACAAAAAATACGATTTAATTTTATTTGGATATTCCGTTTGGTATTTAACGCCCTCACTACCAACCACCTCATTTCTAGCAACACCCGAAGCTAAAAAACTTTTCAAAAACACGCCAGTAATAACCGTAATTGGTTGTAGGAATATGTGGATAATGGCTCAAGAAAAAATGAAGAGTAAACTACAAGAACTTCAAGCTAATTTAGTTGGTAACATTGTATTGGTAGACAGACATATAAATCACGTTAGCGTTATTACCATTGTCCAATGGATGTTTACAGGTGTAAAAAAACGATTTTTAGGGATTTTCCCAAAACCAGGTGTCTCTCAAAAAGATATTGATGAAGCCACAAAATTTGGAACCGTAATTGCTGAACACCTTAACCAAAATAACTATAATAACTTACAAAACAATCTTTTAAATGTTGGCGCCGTAAAAATAAAACCGTTTTTAATAACAGTTGATAAGCGTGCTAATGCAATATTCTCAAAATGGGCAGATATGATTAGCACAAAAAGTGAGAAAAACACTTCAAAAAGACGGTTTTTAGTTAAATTATTTAATTATTACTTATTAATTGCAATTTGGTTAATTTCGCCACTAGTTTTTATCTTATTTTTGTTGACTTATTTACCATTTTATAGCCAAATAAAAAAAGAAAAAGTATATTACGCATCTGTTGCATTAAAAGAGAAGGAAGTTTAAAATGAAGGAAGTATACATTACTAAAATATCAAAATTTTTACCAAATCGTCCTATCAGTAATGATGAGATGGAAGATAAATTAGGAATTATAAACGGAAAAGCGTCCAAAGGACGTAGGATTGTTTTACGCAACAATCAAATAAAAACACGCTATTACGCATTAGATGATGACGGGAATGTAACTCATAACAATGCGCAACTTGCCAAAGAAGCCATTGAGCAACTTTTTGATGAAAATTTTACGTCCTCAGATATTGATTTATTATCCTGTGGCACTTCAAGTCCTGATCAAATATTACCATCTCATGCTGCTATGGTTCATGGTTTTTTAAAGTGTGACAATGTTGAAATAAACTCACCTTCAGGTGCCTGTTGTTCTGGTATGAATGCCTTAAAGTTTGGGTTTCTATCTGTAAAATCGGGACAAACAAATAATGCCATAGCATCCGGATCTGAACGAATTTCCTCGTGGATGAAAGGACATATATTTGAAAACGAAATTAAACATTTACAGGCTTTAGAAGACAACCCCATTTTAGCTTTTAATAAAGATTTTTTACGTTGGATGCTCTCTGATGGTGCTGGTGCATTTCTATTAGAAAATGAACCAAATGGGGAAACACCTTTGCGAATAGAATGGATGGAGGGTTACTCCTATGCTCATGAGCTTGAAGCCTGCATGTATGCTGGAGGAGATAAGCTTGAGAATGGTTTTTTAAAACCATGGAGTGAGTATAAAACAAGCGATTGGAGCGAAAAATCTTTATTTGCTATCAAACAAGATGTGAAACTATTAAGTGCTAATATCCTTAAAAAAGGTGTTGACAGCTTAAAACGCGCCCTAACTAAACACGATTTAAAACCTAGTGAGATAGATTACTATTTACCACATATTTCTTCACATTTTTTTAAAGATAAACTCTATCAAGAAATGGTAGATAATGGTGTTGAAATACCTTGGGAAAATTGGTTTATGAATTTAAGTAAAGTAGGTAATGTGGGTTCAGCATCTATCTTTTTAATGTTAGAAGAACTTGCACATTCTGGGAAACTTAAAAAAGGCCAGAAAATATTACTTTCGGTTCCTGAAAGTTCCCGTTTTTCATATGCATATGCACTTTTAACCGTTTGCTAAATAATGACAACGCAACTCTTACCTATTACCAATATAGCTAATTTAATTCCACAAAAATCACCTTTTGTTATGGTTGATACATTAGTGGAATTTTCAACTGATAATTTAGTATCTAGTTTTAGAATTTTAGAGTCTAATATTTTTATCGAGAGTGATTATTTAACAGAACCCGGATTAATAGAAAACATGGCTCAATCGGTCGCTTTACACACTGGTTATGCATATTTTCTTAAAGGAGAAGCAGCGCCAACTGGTTATATTGGCTCAATAAAATCCATAAAAATCCTGAAGCTTCCTAAAATAAATGAAAACATCACTACCAACGTAACCATTTTACATGAATTTATGGGTGTAACCATGGTTGAAGTTCAGGTGCTAAATGAAGCGGAACTGGTAATTGCTCAAAGCGAAATGAAAACCGTTATTGCTAGCTAATGGATGTTCGGCACCTAGATATCGCTAAATTTTTACCTCACAGATCGCCATTTTTAATGGTTGATCAACTTCTTACACTTGATGACACCCACGTTTCTACAACATTTACTATAAAACCAGATTGTATTTTTAATGAAAATGGCGTGTTCAATGAAGCTGGTTTGGTAGAAAATGCGGCACAAACCTGCTCGTCAATAGTTGGAAAAAGCTTTTTTAATGAAAATGATGTTGAAGGCGAAGGTACAAAGCTCATAGGTTTTATCAGTGCTATTAAAAAAGTCACCATAAAATCCTGCCCAAAAGTAGGTAGCACAATCCTGACAAATGCCACATTGAAATCGCGTTTTGATACAGACGAATACAGTATTTGCACCTTAAGTTGTCGTATTACGTTAGAACATATAGAATTGCTATCTTGTGAATTGAATTTAGTTATTCAAGAACTTAAATAACTTCAGCATGAAAAAAGACGAAGTTCCTCAAGACACCAGTAATTTAGAAACGGCTAAACTTAAAGAATTATGTTACGCCTTAGACGACGATGGAAACTATACAACTGTAAATAGTTCTGGTTGGGATCCAAAAACCATTGCTTTAAATCAAGCTATAGAAGAAATTAATGCGCGTATTGCAGATGCAAAAAGACGTGTTTTAAAAAATAAAACAAGCCCAATAGAATACTATATGGAGTTTCATAAAATGGATGTATCCATTCTAGCCAGTTATGTTGGTATGTGGTCTTGGCGTGTAAAACGTCATTTTAAACCAACAATTTTTAAAAAACTTTCAAACAAAAAACTTCAAAAGTATGCAGATACCTTTGATGTTTCAGTGGAACAACTAAAAGATATCACCAAACATGGAAATTAATTTCACACATCATCAAACAGCTCATTGTGAAAACGGTGTGATTTCCAATTTAATGAAACATCATGGCTTTCAAATAAGTGAGCCTTTAGCATTTGGTATTGGGTCTGGACTTCTGTATTGTTACATTCCATTTTTAAAGGTAAACCATGCACCTGCTCTGACTTATAGAGCCATGCCAGGCTTTATATTTAAACGATTTGCTAAACGTGTTGGTATTGAAATAAAGCGCGAAAAATTTAAAAACCCTCAAGTTGCCAAAGAAAGACTGGATACCAATTTAGAAAACAACAATCCAGTTGGCCTACAAGTTGGTGTATATAATTTAGTTTATTTCCCAGACGAATATCGTTTTCATTTTAATGCGCACAACCTTATTGTATATGGAAAAGAACAGGATAGGTATTTAATTAGTGATCCTGTTATGGAAACCGTAACAACTTTAACGGAAAAAGAACTCGAAAAAGTCCGTTTTGCTAAAGGACCATTTGCTCCGAAAGGGCATATGTATTACCCAATTTCATTTCCTGAAAAATTAGATATCGAAAAAGCCATTATAAAAGGCATAAAACATACCTGTCGCGATATGTTGGCTCCTATGCCAGTATTAGGTGTAAAAGGCATTCGTCATGTAGCCAAACTAATCCGTAAATGGCCCAAAAAGAAAGGTGTTAAAGTTGCTAACCACTATCTAGGCCAAGTAGTTCGTATGCAAGAAGAAATTGGAACAGGTGGTGGCGGATTCCGTTACATTTTTGCTGCTTTTTTACAAGAAGCAAGTGGCATTTTAAACAATCCAAAATTAGCCGATTTATCAAAAGAAATGACCGATATTGGCGATTTATGGCGTGATTTTGCTCTAGATGCTTCTCGAATTTATAAAAATAGAAGCGCTAAAGAAGATGCCTATAACAACGTTGCTTCGCAATTAGAAACCCTAGCAGAAAAGGAAGAAGCATTCTTTAAAAAATTAAAAAAAGCCATTAAATAAGTGATAGATATTCAGCACATATCAAAAAAATACAAAGGTGCCGATAACTTTTCGGTAACTAATTTGGACTTATCTATTAGTGAAAAAGAAATTTTTGGCTTATTAGGACCAAATGGTGCTGGAAAAACAACACTTATTTCCATTTTGTGTTCCCTAATTAAGCCCACATCTGGCACTTTTTCAATAGCTGGATTAACGTATCAAAAAAACAAAAATCAACTAAAGCAAATTATTGGTATTGTTCCACAAGAATATGCTCTTTACCCATCTTTAACGGCTTTCGAAAACTTAAAATACTTTGGCAGTATGTATGGCCTAAAAGGAAAAAACTTGAACACCAAAATTAATTCTGCTCTGGAGCATTTAGGTTTATTAGCCTTCGCTCATAAAAAAATTGACACCTTTTCAGGAGGCATGAAAAGACGTATCAATTTAATTGGTAGTGTGCTTCACAATCCAAAAGTCTTGTTTTTAGACGAACCAACTGTTGGCGTAGATGTACAATCCAAAAATGTAATAATTGCCTTTTTACAAGATCTCAATAAAAATGGTACGACTATTATTTACACATCTCATCATTTAAATGAGGCCGAGACGTTTTGTACACGTGTAGCTATAATTGATCATGGTAAATTAGTTGTAAAAGGAAAACCTCAAGAACTCATTACACAACATCCTGGTGCTAATAACCTAGAAGATGTCTTTATCAATATAACAGGAAAAGCCTTAAGAGATCATGCATAAACTATGGGCTTCAACATACAAGGAATTTTTATTATTAACCCGAGACATTGGTGGTATTGCCATACTTTTTGTTATGCCTTTGGTGTTAATTATTACCATAACACTCATTCAAGATAGCACATTTAAATCTGTTACTGATAGTCAAATTCCTATTTTGGTGGTCGATAATGACCAAGGGAATGTATCTGAAATCATTTTGAATGGGTTAAGTGAATCAGGCAGTTTTCAAGTTATTACAGAGTCTGAAGAAACCACTGCACGCGATTTGGTATTTAAAGGAAAATACCAATTAGCTATAATTATTCCTGAAAATTTATCATCCAGTCTTTCGAAAAAAGTAACACAAAATGTTGATGGTATCATTGCCAAATTTGGATTAGAAGAACCCAATGAAACTCAAGAAATTGGAAAAATTAAAAGCAAACAAGTTATCCTCTACTTTGATCCAGCAACCCAATTAACATTTAAAAGTTCTGTAAAAAATGGCATTGATAAAATGATATCAAAAATAGAAACACAATCCATTTATAAAGCATTTCAAGAACAAATTTCAGACGATCCAAACGACGTTATTTTTGAAACCGATACATTTATCACGTTTAAAGAAGTTTTACCAACAGATGAGGATAAGGAAATGATACCAAATTCAGTTCAGCATAACGTACCTGCTTGGACACTATTTGCCATATTTTTTATTATCGTTCCTCTTTCTATTAATATTGTTAAAGAAAAAAGCCAAGGTACGTTTGTACGTTTACGCACAAACCCAGTTTCCTACGCAACCGTTTTAGGCGGAAAAACAATTATTTATTTAGTGGTTTGCTTAATCCAGTTTGTACTCATGTTATTAATTGGCATATATGTTTTCCCTGCTATTGGCTTACCAACTTTAGATGTTTCTGGTAGAATTCCATTACTATTTGTTGTCGCTACATTTGCTGGATTAGCGGCAATAGGTTTAGGATTATTATTAGGAACCATAGCAAAAACACAAGAACAATCGGCTCCATTTGGTGCAACTTTCGTGGTTATTCTTGCTGCTTTAGGGGGTGTTTGGGTTCCTGTATTTGTCATGCCAAAAGTCATGCAAACCCTATCACATATTTCACCCATGAATTGGGGTTTAAATGCATTTTACGATGTATTTTTACGAAACGGATCTTTTATTGATATTTTACCAGAAATCAGTTTGTTGCTCCTATTTTTTATTGCAACAACTTTAATTGCAATTATTTATAATGAAAAAAAGAATGCCGTCTAAACAAAAAGAAATTGTTCATACCAGTGAGGTTCGGGTACGTTTTGTAGAAACCGATCCGCTAGGAATAGTATGGCATGGAAATTATATTCAATATTTTGAAGATGGCCGAGAAGCTTTTGGTCGGGTGCATGGAATTTCATATTTAGACCAAAAAAAATATGGCTTTGCAACTCCCATTGTAAAATCGAGTACAGATCATAAATTACCTTTGCGCTATGGCGATATTGCTACCGTAAAAACTATTTTTATAGACAGTCCAGCAGCAAAAATGGTATTCCGCTATGAAATTTATAATCAAAATAATCAACTAGTTTGTACTGGTGAAACCACTCAAGTATTTGTAGAAAAGATTGGTGAAGGCGATTTATCATTAAACATTCCACTGTTTTTTAAGGAATGGAAACAAAAAGTGGGATTATTGGATGACTAATGTGTATGTTTCATATAACAATATTGTTTCTGCTCTAGGTTTTACTAGCAAAACGGTTGTGGAGCAAATTCATAATGAAACATCTGGATTAAAGCGTATTCATGATACAGCTATTTTACCGGACCCGTTTTATTCGGCACTAATAGATTCTGAAGTTTTGGAAACTGAATTTCAAAAGCTGCACCCAAAATCAGACTTTACTAGATTGGAAAAAATGATGCTTACATCATTACATTCGGTGATTACAGATTCTAAAATCGAGTTAAACGAGCGCGTCGGACTCATCATTTCCACAACAAAAGGTAATATTGATGCGCTTGATACAAACAATCCCTTTCCAAAAGAGCGCGCCTATTTACATGAACTAGGAAATACTATTCGTAATTTTTTCGATTTTAAAAACGATGCTATTATTGTATCCAACGCATGTGTTTCTGGAATTTTAGCAGTGGCTATTGCAAAACGCTACATATTACAAAACGTATATGATCACGTTTTTGTAGTTAGTGGTGATGTTGTTAGTCAATTTATTTTATCCGGATTCAACTCGTTTCAAGCTTTAAGTAATGAACCCTGCAAACCTTATGACAAGGACCGAGTTGGCATTAATATAGGGGAAGTTTCGGCTACTGTTTTAGTAACAAAAGATAAAGAAAATTTAGCACATGAAGCTGTAGAGGTTTTAGGAGAAGGCTCCTGTAACGATGCCAATCATATTTCTGGTCCATCCCGAACTGGCGAAGGCCTGCACCGAAGTATTGAGTCTGCCCTTAAACAAGCTAAACTGGATTCGTCAGATATCGATTTTATTTCAGCACATGGAACAGCCACGCAATTTAATGATGAAATGGAAGCCATAGCATTTAATCGTTCCAATTTGCACCGAGTTCCCGTTAATAGTTTAAAAGGTTATTTTGGACATACCCTTGGCGCATCTGGTCTTTTAGAAACTATTATTGGCATGCACAGTCTTAAAAATAACACCTTATATGCTTCAAAAGGCTTTAATTTATTAGGTGTTTCACAACCTTTAAATATTATTAAAAACACGCAACCAAACAAAATGTTACACACTTTTATAAAAACGGCATCTGGTTTTGGAGGTTGTAATACGGCTGTTATTTTTAAAAAAACGAACTAAACACTATGAGCAAAAAATCTATAAGAGCTATTGATGCTGTTCAGGAAGCAGAAAAAATTGCCTTTGCACCATTTGTTTTTCAAGCCGTTGTTGCGCTTCGTAAATTAGGGATTTTTAATCTTATTTTCCAAAATCGCAAAAAAGGAGGTATTTCATTAGAAAACATTTCTGAAGAATTGAATATAAGTAATTATGGAATTGGTGTTCTTCTAGAAATTGCTGAAAGCTATAATATTGTTGATAAAAATGAAAATGGTTGTTTTGAACTTACAACAACGGGTTATTTTTTAGCTTTTGACAGAACAGTTGATGTTAATATCAATTTCACGCAAGATGTTTGTTATAAAGGATTATTTCATTTAACGGAAGCTATAGAAACTGGCAAACCAGCTGGATTAAAAGAGTTAGGTAATTGGGATACTATTTACCAAGGTCTTTCTGTTTTACCTCCTAATGTTCAAAAAGCATGGTTTGAGTTTGATCACCACTACTCTGATGAAGTATTTCAGGAAGCTTTAGAGTTTGTTTTCAGAAACAACCCAAAAACTATTTATGATGTGGGTGCAAATACCGGTAAATTTGCCATTAGTGGTAGTAAATACAGTGAAACTGTTTCCATTAAAATGATTGATTTACCAGGTCAATTACAAATTGCGTTAAAAAACGTAGAATTAGCAGGTTTTAAAGACCGTGTTTCGCATTATAAAATAGATTGGCTATCAGAGAACCCACAATTACCTAAAGGAGCAGATGTTATCTGGATGAGTCAATTTTTAGATTGTTTTTCTGAAGCTGAAATTCTGGTTATATTAAAGGCGTGTGCAGCAGCAATTGTAGATAATGGTGAAGTATTGATTATGGAAACCTTTACAGACAGACAACGTTTTGATAATGCAAAATTTATTTTAGAAGCTACTTCGCTTTACTTTACCGTCATGGCCAACGGAAATAGTAAAATGTATCCTTCAACAGTATTATTAAAATTAATAGACCAAGCAGGCTTAAAGTTAATTGAAGATCGTGCAGTTGGCGAATATCACACTATTTTTGCTTGTAAGAAAAAATAAATTATGGCCTCTAATTATCACATAAAATCCTATTGCCATATTAAAAACCAAACGGTTTCATTAAATGGACAAATAGTGTTTGAAGATGATTCTAAATTATTTCCAGATTTTATAAAAAACGCATACCGAGCTTTAGATACCAAATATGCCAAGTTTTTTAAAATGGATAATTTAAGTAAATTAGCTTTTATTGCTGCAGATGTCCTTTTGAAAAATGAAAATCTAAACCCAGAAAAAGAAGAAAATATAGCCATTGTATTTTCTAATAAAGCAGCCAGTTTAGATACCGATCGTTTGCATCAAGAAGCCATACAAAACAAGAACAACTATTTTCCAAGTCCAGCAGTATTTGTTTATACATTACCTAACATTTGTATTGGCGAGATAAGTATTAAATATAAGCTGTTTTCTGAAAATAGTTTTTTTATCTTTGACAGCTTAAATGCAGAACATTTAGCGAGTTACTCCAATAGTTTATTGGATATGAAAAAAGCAGACCAAGTGCTATGTGGTTGGATAGATTTGGATGAAAATCAGTATGAGGCTTTTTTATATTTAGTTTCAAAGAATGGGAAAATAGCACATAGTAAAGAACAGATAATAACGTTATATAATACATAATATGGACGCACTAAAACAAGAATTAAAAGAAAACATAATTGAGCAGTTAAATCTGGAAGATATGACCACTGCTGACATTGGTGATGATGATATGCTTTTTGGAGATGGACTCGGTCTAGATTCTATTGATGCATTAGAATTGATAGTCATGTTAGATAAAAACTATGGCATTAAATTAACAGACCCAAAGGAAGGCCGTCATATTTTTGAATCTGTTAATACCATGGCTGCTTACATAACTGAACATCGTTCTAAATAAGGTTTCAGCATTCTGCAAACAAATAATATGAGTCAAGGTATTGCAATAACAGGAATGGGAATAATTTCTGCCATTGGAAACAATGTAGCTGAAAATTATAACGCGCTTGTTACTGAAAATATAGGAATCACGCGAGTTTCAAAAATTGATACCATACATAAAAATGATATTATGGTTGGTGAAATTGCATATACCAATCAAGAACTTGAAACACTTTTAAAATTACCTCCTGAAAATAATTATTCCAGAACAGCCTTTTTAGGAGCTATTGCTGCCAAAGAAGCTATAAAACACGCTGGAATTACAGATATTTCCGCTTATAAAACAGGTTTAATATCTGCCACAAGTGTTGGTGGAATGGATATGACTGAAAAATATTATTATCAGTACTTGGAGGATACAAGCACACAAAAATATATTGCTGGTCATCATGCTGGCGACTCGACTCAAAAAATAGCGGAACAATTAGGTATCCAGGAAAGCTTGGTAACTACCATCAGTACAGCTTGCTCATCAGCAGCCAATGCTATTATGCTTGGCGCTCGATTAATAAAAGCTGGAAAGTTGGATCGAGTGGTTGTTGGCGGTTCGGACTGTATGTCTAAATTTACCATCAACGGATTTAAAACTCTCATGATTTTATCAGATACCTATAACACGCCATTTGATGATAACCGTAAAGGATTAAATTTAGGTGAAGCTGCAGCATATTTGGTATTAGAATCGGATGCTGTTGTAAAAGCAGAAAACAAACCAGTTTTGGCTTATGTAAAAGGTTATGGAAATGCAAATGATGCCTTTCATCAAACGGCATCTTCTGAAAACGGTGATGGTGCAACGTTAGCCATGGAAAAAGCCTTAGAAGTTGCTAATTATAAACCAAAGGATATTGATTATATCAATGCGCATGGAACAGCAACAGGTAATAATGATTTGTCTGAAGGTCGCGCTATTATTCGTGTTTTTGGTGATAATATACCAGAATTCAGTTCTACAAAAGCCTATACAGGACACACATTAGCGGCTGCTGGTGCTATTGAAGCGGTTTACGCTGTTTTGGCCCTACAGAATAATGTTATTTTTCCCAATTTGAACTTTCATACCCAAATGCAGGAGTTTTCAATAACACCTGAAATATCTCTTAAAGAAAAACCTTTAAAAACAGTTATGTCTAATTCTTTTGGTTTTGGAGGAAATTGTTCAACCATTATATTTTCTAAAGAAGCCAAATGAAAAACGTCTATATAAATAGTGTTGGTTCTGTTTCTTCCCAAAATACGACGGATGATGCGGATTTTCTAAAAGAAATCATTTCTTATAATGACACGACTATTCCTGCCTTAAATCCTAACTATAAAGATTTTATTCCTCCAGCTGCCGCAAGACGTATGGCAAAAGGTATTAAAATGAGTATCGTAGCTTCCAAAATAGCGCTACAAAAAGCAAATTTGGAAACCGTGGATGCCATTATAACAGGAACTGGAATGGGTTGTTTACACGACTCTGAAAAATTTTTAAGTGCTATAATTGATAATAATGAAGAATACTTAACACCAACGCCATTTATTCAATCGACACATAATACAGTTGGCGGACAAATTGCACTGGAAATTCAGTGTAAAGGCTATAATTTTACTTACGTTCATGGGAGTAATTCGTTTGAGTCTGCTCTGTTAGATGCCAAAATGCAATTAGAATTAGATGAAGCTACAAACATTTTAATTGGTGGTGTTGATGAATTGGCTGCTCATACTATTTTACTCAATAAAGCAATCCATCACATTAAAGAAACACCCGTAGAAAGTTCAAAGGTGTTAAACTCTAATACTAAAGGCGCCATTTATGGTGAAGGTGCTAACTTTTTTGTCCTTTCAAATAAAAAGCAAGATTCCTCTTTAGCCATTGTTGCAGATTTACAAACGTTTAATACGTTACCGATACAGTCAGTAGCCGAAAAAGCGCGCGAATTTTTACTAGCAAACAACTTACACCCTTCCGAAATTGACGCCCTTATATTAGGCAATAATGGTGATGTTGAATTTGATACTTTTTATAATCATTTAGCAACAACCGACTTTCAAAACGTCCAACAATTTGTTTACAAACCTTGGATAGGCGAATTTAATACGGCTTCTTCTTTTGGCGTACTTTTGGCCACAAATATTCTAAAAACGCAATCTGCTCCAAAAGCATTTCAAATGAATAATATTGTATCTTCTCAATATAAAACCATACTTTTATACAACCAGTACCGAGGAGAAAATCATAGTTTCACGTTACTACGTCAATGCTAAATTTTAAATCGATAAATGTAGCAACTCTTGTTATTTTTATAAGTTTATTAGTTGTATTCCTTGTAAACCCCATAAGTATTTGGTGGTTTGTATGCTTGCTTTTTATTTGGCTTATGGTAACAGCTTTAGGGTCTGGATTAGTTGGTTGGAATTATCATTTAAAAATTCTGAATAGTAATAAAAACGCAACAAAAAACCATATATCCATTACCTTTGATGATGGTCCAAATTCAGAATTTACACCTCAAGTTCTAGCATTATTAAATAAATTTCAGGCTAAAGCCACGTTCTTCTGCATCGGAAAGCACATAGAAATTCATCCTGAAATATCTCAACAAATTATAACAGCTGGTCATACCATAGGGAATCATACGTATTCACATGCTAATAATTTCGGTTTTTATAATACAGAAAGAGTACAATCAGAATTAGAAAAAACAAATAGCGTTATAAAAGAACTCAGCGGTTTAAACCCTCAATTATATCGTCCTGCTTTTGGTGTTACCAACCCTCATATTAGGCGAGCAGTTCAAAATTTAAATTTAATAACCATAGGTTGGAATAAACGCTCGCTAGATACTACAAATCTATCTGAAAAACAGATTTTAAATCGAATAACTAAAAATCTCAAATCGGGAGATGTTATTTTATTACATGACACGAGTGACAAATCGGTTAGGGTTTTGGAACAGTTATTGTTATTTTTACGTGAAAATAATTTTCAATCTGTAACGATTGACACCTTATTTAATATTAAAGCATATGCGTAACATCCTGATAATTTGCCTTTTATTTGTTATTAATTTACAGGCGCAAAAACCCATGAATTCAGCAGAAGCAGACGCTTTAAAAAGCTTAGTGAAACAACAGGCGAAAACAACCAAGACTATAACCAGTGCTTTTACACAGTATAAACACATGGATTTTTTATCTAATGATATAGTTACAAAAGGCACCTTGCATTTTAAAGCTCCAAACCTTGTAAAATGGTCCTATGTTGAGCCTTTTGCATATTCGGTTGTTTTTAAAAACGAAACACTTTTTATTAATGATGAAGGCAAAAAAAGCCATATTGATATGCGTTCTAGTAAGCTGTTTAAACAACTAAACAGTCTCATTATAAAAAGTATTAAAGGCGATATGTTTAACGCTGAAGAATTCATTATAGAATACTACAAATCTGGTGAGAATGGCTTGGTTTACTTTAAACCGAAAGACAAAAAATCGGCATCCTTTATTGCTTCTTTCCAATTAACTTTTAATAAACAAGGGGATGTTGAAATTGTAAAAATGATAGAACCATCTGGCGATTACACCAAAATTGTTTTTAGTAATAAAGAATTAAACAATCCGGTTTCTGATGCGCTATTTACTAATTAGTTGTTGTTTTTTAATGGTTAGTTGTGGGTCGTATTCTAAAAAGCACCAATTAACTGAACGTGAAATAAGCAACAAATTTATTACAAATCCCTATTTCTCGGACACCAGTCAAGATTTTGTATACAAAGCCAACATTCAGGTTTACGACAATAATTTTGGTGGTTTATTGATTATTAAAAAAATTGAAGACGGTAATCATCGCGTGGTTTTTACAACAGAGATGGGAGCAAAACTGTTCGATTTTTCTATTACCGAAACCAATTTTAAGGTCAATTATATTCTAGATGACCTCAATAAAAAACTTCTAATAAATCTTTTAAAAACGGACTTTAAGGCTTTAGTCCAAGAGCGTAATTTGGTTTCTCGGCGTTATATAAAAGACTCTTTTGATATATACAAAACAACTATTTTAGGTAAAAGCCACTTTTATTACGTTTCAGACCAGTTGGATCAAATAATACGCACGGGACACCGAAAAGAGAAAGTTCACTTTTTGTTTACAGATATAAATAATAATATTGCAAACCATATCATCATTAAACACCATAATATTAATCTTCAAATTGCCCTAAAATCAATTCAATAACAATATGAAAAATCAATTATTATTTTTAGTTTGCCTTGTTTTTACTTTAGTGAGCTTTGCTCAAGTAAAAGTCCGCCCTGGCTTTAAAGCTGGTATCAACTCTGCAACGGTAACGGATATTAACCATAGCAGCCGAAGAATTGGTTTTCAAGGTGCCATGTTTGTCAATATTCATTTTCCAAAAGTGTATGAGTTACAAATAGAAGCATCATATTCTAATCAAGGGTTTAATCAAAATAATTTTACAACAATTAACCCATATGATGGTGAAGTTTACAGAAATTCTAATAACGAGGTCAGCATCCATTATATAGGTGCTGCAGTTTCAAATAAATTCTTTTTTATTCCGGATGTTGGTTTACACTTTTTAGTGGGACCTAGTTTAGAAATTAATGTATCTGATAACACCAATGGCGATATCATTCCTATAGACATTGCTTTTTTTGGCGGTATTGGTTATGAATTCCCAATGGGATTAGGTTTAGAAGCACGCTATAAGCAAGGTTTTATAGATGTTAGAGATGATTTTTATAACAATAATTATTACGATGATGATTTCACCTACGGAAATGATAATAACTATTACAACGGAAACAACAAATTGAATTCAGTCATTCAATTAAGCGTTTATTATAAATTTGGATTTTAGAGGAACCCATGAAAAACCTAATCCTATTTTTTGCATTAGTTTGCGTTGTAAATCTATCGTTTTCACAATCTGAAAAGGGAATAGGGTTTCGTGGAGGTGCTAATATTTCCACCTTAACTAATTCAGAATTAGAGGCTAAAACCAACCTTTATTTGGGTCTGTTTTATCAAGTGCGGTTTTCTGAATTATATGCTTTACAACCCGAATTAGGTTATTCCAATCAAGGTGGTAAAACTAATGATAACCATACCGTTTATATAGAATATATAACACTTGGAGCAACTAATAAATTTTTTCTTGCTCCAGCTCAAGGCCTATATCTATCCATCACACCTGGTTTTGATATTGATATAGATGATACGTTTTTCAATATATCAAACAGTGATGATGACCTTTTTGATGGAAACGATGCGACCTTTATTGATTTTAGCCTGTCTTTTGGTTTGGGATTCGAATTAAAAAATGGCTTATCCTTTGACGCTCGTTATAAACAAGGATTTATTGATGTTTATTCTGAAGCATTTCATAATTTTGATTCAGAATTATATGAAACTAAAAACCAATTTAATGCCGTTTTTCAAATTGGTATTGCTTATAAATTTAATCTAACTAAAAATAAATAGTCATGTTATTAAAGGACTTTTACACCATAAATAAATTAGAATCCGATAATGGTAAGGCTTTTGCCCAAATTACCATTAATAAAAACCATGATGTTTTTAAAGGACATTTTCCTGGAAATCCAGTAACACCTGGTGTTTGTATGATGCAAATTATCAAAGAGCTTACAGAAGAAATCCTTTCCAAAAAACTCTTTATGGAAGCAGCAAGCAACGTGAAATTTATGGCGATTATTAATCCAGAAAAAACACCAGATTTGGAATTAACATTGGATATTGATGAAACAGAAACAGGCTTTCGTGTTAAAAATACAACCAAATTCAATGATACTGTGGCATTAAAATTGACTACTGCATACAAAGTAATTTAAACATCAATTATGAAATATTTACTTATAGGCTGTCTGCTACTGGTTACTAACGTACAAACGTTAGAGCTGAAAACGGTGCGTGAAGCGTATAAAAAAGCCGCTCAAAACCAAGAACTCGTGGATGCATTTTTTAAAACCATGCAAAGCGTTTCTAAAACAGATTCAGCAGCTTTAATAGCCTATAAAGGTGCTGCTATTGCCTTAAAAGCTAGAAACGCTAAAACACTCAAAGATAAAAAAGATGGTTTTATTGAAGGTGTGAGCTTAATTGAATATGCTATTGAAACCGAACCCAATACAATAGAACCTCGTTTTATAAGATTAGGCATTCAAGAAAATACACCCAAAATTTTAAAGTATAAAGATGCCATTGAAGTGGACAAGCAGTTTATTTTAAAACAATACCAATATATAACCTCTAGTAACTTAAAGAACCATATTAAAGATTTTATTTTACAATCTACTGTGTTTACAGATGAGGAAAAACAAACCATAACAGCCAAATAACTAAACTAAATATGAGGAAAATTACTTATTTATTACTTTTCTTTTTTACCTTTTCAATGTCTGCACAAGACATTATTTTAACAACAAATAACGAAGAGATTTCTTCTAAAGTAGAGGAAATTCATATTGAGACAATTTCTTATAAAAAATCTGATAACCTCACAGGACCATCCTATCATATAAAAAAATCTGATGTTTTAAAAATCACCTTCCAAAATGGTCATGTAGAAACCTTTCATTCCGTTGCACCAAGCAATTCTAGCGGTATTTCATTGACAGAAACAAAAGCTTTTTTAATAGAAAACATTGAAAAATATTGTTACGAACACAACAGTCATTTAAAAAAGGGATACAAAGCTGCTTTTGAAGGAGACTATTTAAGATTATCCGTTATGAATAAAAAGGGTACCAAAGCTATAAATTCCATGCTATATGACTTTGAAAATGTTTATGCTTATAAAAACATTGATAAAAGAAATAAGGATCAAGCATATCTAAATATTTTTGTCCCTTTTTTAAAGTATGAAAAGAAAAATAAGTGGGATAAAATAAAACTGGTATTAAGTGTTGATGGTCACGATCATGCCGAATCTATTTTAAATGCGTTTAAACATTATACGGAACTACTGAAAGAACAAAGCAAAAAACCTGGGCAAAAATTTTAGTTCCTACTGACTAAATTATCATAATCCATTAAAAATCAGTATTTTTCAGTCACTAACACCAAAAGGCTTTTAGTACGTGCAAAACCAGAGTATTACAGAAAAAATTACCGATTTAAACGTTTGTATCTTAATTCCAACGTACAACAATCAGCGGACTTTAAAACGTGTCGTTGATGGTGTTCTAGCATATACACACAATATCATTATTGTTAATGATGGGTCAACTGATTCCACTGCTGACATTCTAAAAGATTATCCTAAAATTCAACAAATCCATTTTCCAAAAAACAAAGGAAAAGGAATTGCATTACGAACGGGATTTAAGGCCGCTATTGCATTAAACTATGAATTTGCTATAACGGTTGATTCAGATGGTCAACATTTCCCGAGTGATATTCCAAATTTCATTTCAGAACTTGAAAAACACGATACCAAGAACGTGTTAATTATTGGTTCTAGAAACATGAAACAGGAAGGTGTACCTGGAAAAAGTAGTTTTGGGAATACATTTTCTAACTTTTGGTTCTGGTTTGAAACTGGCATTAAATTAAAGGATACCCAATCTGGTTTCAGGCTGTACCCTTTAAACATTATCAAAAATCTGAAGTTTTTTACCTCTAAATTTGAATTTGAAATTGAAGTCATTGTCAAATCTGCTTGGAAAGATACAGAGGTTAAAAACATACCCATACAAGTACTTTATGATGAAACGGAACGTGTATCACACTTTCGTCCCTTTCAAGATTTTACACGTATTAGTATCCTAAATACTTGGTTGGTTTTTCTAACACTTATTTATTACAAACCAAGACAGCTATTCCGAAATATTAAAAAAAAAGGGTTAAAACGATTCTTTGTTGAAGATTTTCTAGGTAGTAACGATTCTCCAAAAAAGAAAGCGCTATCTGTTGCTTTAGGAGTTTTTATCGGTTATTCGCCACTGTGGGGATTTCATACACTAATTGTGTTAACACTTGCTGTATTTTTTAGGCTGAATAAAACCATAGCTTTTGCATTTTCCAATGTCAGCCTACCACCTTTTATTCCCTTTATAATTTATGCAAGCCTAGAGTTAGGACAAGTAATTTTACAAGAGTCTATTTCTTATTCTATAACAGATTTGTTAGATAATTTTGAGGTTTTAAAGCATCTTAAAACGTATATTGTAGGAAGTTTTACACTAGCAACGCTTGGTGCTATTGTGTTTGGTTTTGCTGCCTATTTTTTCTTCAGCATCATAAAAAAGAAGAAAACGGTTTTACAACATGATTAACTTTTTTTATTACATATACCTATGGATAGCTTCTAGAAAATTAATCAGTTTTCTGGGCTTATTAATCATGATTACTGGACTTGTTTTTTTAGCAAGTAATATTACGTTTGAAGAAGACATTACCAAACTTATTCCTACAAGTAACGAAAACAAAAATGCCCAAAAGGTTTTAAAAACGGTTAATTTTGCTGATAAAATCATTGTCAATATCACTCGTGAATCTGGCGCTTCCGTTCAAGACTTAACCCAGTATGCCTCACAATTTATTGACAGTTTAGAAAGGCATTCTCATCCCTATTTCACAAAAATTCAAGGTCAAGTTCCAGATGAAACAATTCAAAACACTTTGGATTTTGTTTACCAGAATTTACCACTTTTTCTAGAAGCTAAAGATTACCAAACAATAAAAAGCAAGTTAGATACAGACAGCCTACAAGCTATTACTAATGCGCACTATAAAACATTAATTTCGCCTTCAGGTTTTGTGGCAAAAGAAACCATTCTACGCGATCCTTTAGGTTTGTCCTTTGTAGCTTTAAAAAAATTACAGCAATTAAGTTTTGGTGATGCGTTTATTTTAGAAAACGGTTTTTTGTTAAGCAAAGATAAACAGCATTTATTATTATTTATTACACCAAAACACAAGTCCAGTGAAACATCTGAAAATGCCCTTTTTGCCGAACAGCTCTACAAGCTTCGTGATAATTTAAACAGCGAATTCGAAAACACTGTAAACAGTGAGTATTTTGGCGGTGCTTTAATTGCAGTTGCCAATGCCAAACAAATAAAACGCGATATTCAAATTACAGTGGGTATTGCCATGAGCGTTTTACTAATACTACTAATAGGGTTTTATAGAAAGATTTCAATTCCAATAATTCTATTTATACCTACTGCTTTTGGTGCATTGCTGGCAGTTGCCATGTTGTTTATAATTCGTACGAATATATCAGCTATTTCATTGGGAATTGGATCTGTTTTATTAGGTATTACCCTAGATTACGCCCTTCATATTTTAACCCATATTAGGAATAACAATAACATAAAAGAACTATATCAGGAAATTACTAAACCCATTTTAATGAGTAGTTTAACAACTGCTTTGGCATTTTTATGTCTGCTCTTCTTAAAATCGCAAGCCCTTCAAGATTTAGGAATTTTTGCAGCTATTAGCGTATTAGGAGCTTCTATATTCTCATTAATTTTTATTCCGCAAGTGTATGGAATAGGCAAAAAACCCCTTCAAAAGAAAACAATTTTAGATACAATTGCCCTCTATCCATTCCATAAAAATAAATGGCTTATTGGCGGTTTAGTTGCCCTATTTGTATTAAGCATGTTTACTTATAACAAAGCAGGATTTAATAATGATATTTCGCAACTTAATTATGAACCAAAGGAATTATTACAAGCGCAACAACGCTTGGATGCTTTAACTAATATCCAATCTAAATCTGTTTATTTAGCAGCTTTTGGCTCTAATTATAAAGAAGCTATTACAGCCAATGATGTGGTTTTTTCAAAATTGCAACAGCTTAAAAAAGAGAATCAGATTATCAATTTTAGTTCCATTGGTGCTTTAGTTCAAAGCCAAGAACAACAAAAAAAACATATTGAAGCTTGGCAGAATTTCTGGCAACCGGAAACAGTAGCTTTTACTAAACAAGAATTAATTTCTAATGGTGAAACGCTTGGCTTTAAACCAAGTACTTTCCAGAAATTCTATAGTTTGATGGAGGCTGATTTCAACATCTTAAATCTAGATGATTTTAAAGCGTTAAAAACGGTTTCTATTGATGATTATGTTAGTGAAACTGATGATTTTTATACAGTCACTTCATTAGTCAAATTAGAGGACAAACAAACCGATACTTTTATAAAAACTTTTCAGCGCCAACCACAAACATTGGTTATAGATAGAAAACAAATGAACGAAACCTTTTTAGGTGGTTTAAAAAATGACTTTAATCGTTTGGTTGGTTATTCATTAGTGATTGTTTTACTCTTACTATTACTATTTTATAGAAGTGTATCGCTAACAATAGTAACCGCTTTACCCATTGCATTAACCTGGTTATTAACCATTGGTGTAATGGGTTTAACAGGAATAGAATTTAACATTTTTAATATCATAATATCCACGTTTATATTTGGTTTAGGTATTGATTATAGCATTTTTATAACCAACGGTTTATTACATGAGTTAAAAACAGGTGAGCGGGTTTTACCAACGCATAAAACATCCATAATTTTATCTGTAATAACCACTATTTTAGGGGTTGGTGTTCTCGTATTTGCAAAACATCCTGCTTTGTTTAGTATTTCCTTGGTATCTATTATTGGTATTTTTTCTGCTTTATGTGTATCATTTGTTTTGCAGCCTATATTTTTTAAATTCTTTATTGGCAGTAAAACCAGCAGACCAGCTCCTGTTTTATTGTTTATTTTTTCATCTATATCATTTACTTACTATGGTCTTGGCGGTTTAATTTTATCACTTTTTGGCGTTTTTGTTTCAAAAATAGTCCCAATCAGTATGAAGAAAAAAATGGGTTGGTTTCACCGCGTGATGTCCAAGTTCATGAAATCTGTTTTAGATTCCTATCCGTTTTTTAAAACCCAAGTAATAAATCCAACAAATGAAAGCTTTAAAAAACAAGCTGTTATCATTGCCAATCATACCTCTTTTTTAGACATTTTAGCAATTGGCATGCTAAACCCGAAAATTATATTTTTAGTAAATGATTGGGTTTATAACTCGCCTTTTTTTGGTAAAGCCGTTAAGTTAGCTGGATTTTATCCAGTTTCTAGTGGTATTGAGAATGGTGTATCCCATTTGCAGAAAAAAGTAGATCAAGGTTATTCGCTCATGGCTTTTCCTGAAGGAACACGGTCGTATACACACAAAATGAAACGCTTTCATAAAGGTGCATTTTATTTAGCCCATCAATTTAAATTGGATATTGTTCCAGTTATAATTCATGGGAACTCTGAAATATTACCAAAAGGGAATTTTGTTATTAAACGTGGCCACTTATCCGTTAAAATATTAGAACGCATTCCGTTTAAAAATAAAGCCTTTGGTACTACGGATCGTAATCGTACAAAAAATATCAGTACTCATTTTAAATCCGAATTCAAGAAATTTAGAAACCAAAATGAAAACGCCAGCTATTTCCACAATATGGTGTTAGAAGAATTCAGGTATAAGGGCCACGACAGGTATCAAAGCATTAAAGCAGATTTAAATTCACATCAAGACACCTACAAAGTTATATTAGATACGGTGGATGATAATGAACAGATTACTCACATTTCTAACGCGTATGGGCAATTAGATTTTTTACTTGCTGTTCATGGTCCGAGTAGAACTATTACGAGTTTTATAGAAAATTCAGCTTCCCGACAATTGGTAAAAAATAGTTTTATCGCAAATAATCATTATAAAATTCATGTAGTTGACTCTTTACATCAAGCAATTGAAAATTTAACAACTACAATTATTATTAACGCTGTAACGTTAACACATACAGAATTGGAAACATTAAGCTTAAAAAATGCTTCTCGCATTATATTGCTTCTAGAAAGTACAACATGTGATATAGCACTATTTGAGAAACAAAACTATCTTATAAGTCACCAAACACCGAAATTAATAATTTTAACCAAACACTAATTTGAAACCAAAATCACATTATGATATTGTTATTGTAGGCAGCGGATTAGGCGGTCTGGTTTCAGCTATTATTATGGCAAAAGAAGGTTATAGTGTTTGCGTTTTAGAAAAGAACCAACAATTTGGTGGGAACTTACAAACTTTCGCTAGAAACAAATCTATTTTTGATACTGGTGTCCATTATATTGGTAGTTTAAATAAAGGCGAAAATCTTTACCAGTATTTCAATTATTTGGGTATTATGGATGGTTTGTCACTTAAAAAAATGGATGAAGATGCGTTTGATGTCATTAGTTTTGATGATGATGAAATTACCTATCCATACGCTCAAGGTTTTGATGAATTTAAAGCACAATTAATCACCTATTTCCCAGAAGAAGCAGCAGCTATAAACACCTATTGCAAACAAATTCAAGAAACCTGCAATAAATTTCCACTATACAAATTAGAATCTGGAAAACCTTATGCAGATGGTGTTTTTAAGCTTCAAATTAGGTCGTTTTTAGAATCTATAACGACTAACAAACGCTTACAAGCTGTTCTGGCAGGATCCAATTTTTTATATGCTGGCGATGGTTATAAAACGCCGTTTTATGTACATTCTCTTTCTGTAAATTCTTATATACAAAGCGCCTACAGATGTATAAATGGTGGAAGTCAAATAACCAAATTACTTATAAGACAATTAAAAAAACATGGTGGTGCCATTTACAAACATCATGAGGTTGAAAATTTAATTTGTGAAGATGGTTTAATAAAAGCAGCTGTCTGTACCAATGGAAATCGGATTGATGGCAGCACCTTTATTTCCAATATTGAACCTAAAGTTACCTTAAATCTAGTTGGCAAAGAGCACTTCAGAAAATCCTACTCCAACAGGATTGATGGTATTGAAAGTACCATTGCTGCTTTTAGCCTTTATATTGTTTTAAAACCAAATTGTTTTAAATACATCAATAAAAATTACTACCATTTTAAGACCCAAGATGCTGTTTGGAATGCACAACATTACTCGCAGGAAAGTTGGCCAGAAAGTTATATGATGTCCATGGGAATTAAAAAAGATAACAACATATATGGCGATAATATAACGATTATGACCTATATGCGTTATGAGGAAGTGGAACCTTGGGCTAACACCTTCAATACAGTTGCTCATAAAAATGAACGTGGTCAAACTTACGAAGCTTTCAAAAAAGAAAAAGCAGAAATAATTATTGATGAGTTAGAGAAAAAATTCCCAGATATTCGCGATTGTATTCAGGAGTATTATACCTCATCACCACTTTCTTATCGGGATTATATTGGCACAAATCGTGGTTCCATGTATGGATATACTAAAGATGTTAATAAATCCATGCAATCTTTTATTTCTCCGAAAACAAAAATAGACAATCTGCTATTTACAGGTCAAAGTTTAAATATGCACGGTATTTTAGGCGTTACTATTGGCGCTGTGGTTACCTGTTCCGAATTATTGGGTCAGGACTATTTATTAGAAAAAATTATTGCTGCCAATCAAACTGAAAATTAATGCTGAAAACCTATTGGAACATACTCGTATTTACGCTGCTTATTACATCGTGTGGTGTAAAAAAATCGCTTCATGATATTCCAGATGTATCCAGCTATAACCAAAGTATTCCTGCACGCAACCAGATTTCCGATTCCACATTTACCACTGAGAATGGTCTGCTAACCAAAAATAAATATGCCCAATGGGAATTATATGTTGCTGGCGATCCGTATCAAATTGGTTTGCATACAGGCAGTTTAAGTCAAGAGTTAATGGCAAAACAGGAAACGGCCTTTTTAGGAAAAGTAGAAGAACTCGTTCCATCTAAAACCAAACAATATCTATTACGTAAAGTATTGGCGTGGTACAACCGGAAAATGTACTTGCACGTCCCTGAAGAGTATAAAAGTGAAATATTAGGGGTTTCAAAATATGCAGGAGACACTTATGATTATGTGGCTGATGATTATCTACGATTACTCTATTTTCATAGTGCCCACGATATTGGTCACGCCTTACAGGATTTGGCACTTGTTGGTTGTTCATCTTTTGCCGCTTGGGGAGATAAAACCGAAGATGGCAGCTTGATTATTGGTAGAAATTTCGATTTTTATGCAGGTGACGATTTCGCCAAAAATAAAATCATTGCCTTTATAAAACCTACAAACGGTTATAATTTTATGTCTGTTACTTGGGCTGGCATGATGGGTGTGGTTTCAGGTATGAACGACCAAGGGTTGACCGTAACAATTAATGCTGGAAAATCAGATATTCCGTTAATAGCCAAAACACCAATTTCTATTTTAACTCGTGAAATATTACAATATGCCAGCACAATTGATGAGGCTGTTGCTATTGCTAAAAAACGCCAAGTTTTTGTTTCGGAATCTATATTTATAGGAAGTGCCAAGGATAATCGTGCCGTTACTATTGAAGTCTCGCCAAACAATTTTGGGGTTTATAATGTTGAAAATTCCAATCAATTAATTTGTTCTAATCATTTTCAAAGTGATGCCTACGCTACCGATGAAAATAACTTGAAACAAATTGCCGAAAGTCACTCGCAATATCGTTTTGAACGTATGGAAGAATTACTTTCAGAAACGCCCAAACTAACGGTTGAAAAAGCGGTATCTATTTTAAGAAACACAGAAGGATTAAAAAATAAAGCCATAGGCTATGGAAACGAAAAAGCCTTAAACCAATTATTAGCCCATCATGGTGTGGTTTTTAAACCTGAACAAGGTTTGGTTTGGATATCCGCTAATCCGTACCAACTAGGCGAATTTGTAGCCTATAATTTGAATACGATTTTCAAAAACGAACCATCAGAAACTGCTGCCAAATCATTCCATAATAATGAATTAACAATAGAAGCCGATCCGTTTCAATTCACGCAAGCGTATTTAGATTATGAAACATATCGGGTTTTAAGTCGGGAGATTTCCAAAGCTATTTCAACAGACAATCATGTAGAACCAAACGTTCTAGACGAACTAATTGCCGTAAATCCAAACTTTTGGGAAGCCTATTATTTAGTGGGAACCTATTACTATAAAAAGCACTATTACACAGCAGCTTTACAGGCTTTTCAAAAAGCGCAAACCAAAGAAATTACCACTGTTCCAGACCAACAACATATAGATTGGTACATTAAAAAGATTAAAAACAAATTGAAATAAAATAGAATCCTTATTTTTGAATACACTATAAAGTGTCATGGATATTCAAGCATAAAAAATAGATATTTGGGATGAACTGCCGTTAGAGCAACAGTCTGAAATTAAACTTGGATTGCAACAAATAAAAGAAGGTAGAATAAAAGACTGTGAGACAATTATGAAGAAACATAGATACAATGCTTAGAATTGCTAAATTACCTAGAGTTGCAGACTCAAACCTCCAAAAAACATTATGATTCCTAAAATAGAACAAGCTACTAAAGCAGAAATTAAAATTTTTCAAGAAGAAAAGTTGGCTGAATTATTAGTGTATTTACAAGAAAACTCAAGCTATTATCAGCAGGTTTTTAAAAAGCATAACATTGCTATTTCTTCGATAAAAACCTTGGAAGATTTAACAAAAATACCAACCACATCCAAAGACCAGTTGCAAGCATATAACGATGAATTTTTATGTGTTCCTAAAAATCAAGTTATTGATTATGTTACCACATCTGGAACTTTAGGCGACCCGGTAACCTTTGCCTTAACCGAAAAAGATTTAGAGCGTTTAGCTTATAATGAAGCGTTATCTTTTGCCTGTTCTGGTGTTACTGAAAATGATGTCATGCAACTCATGACCACCATGGACAGACGCTTTATGGCTGGATTGGCCTACTTTTTAGGGTCCAGAAAATTAGGAGCTGGTATGATTCGCGTTGGTGCAGGAATCCCAGAATTACAATGGGATTCGATTTTAAAATTTAATCCAACCTATTTAATTGTCGTACCGTCGTTTTTATTAAAACTGATTGAATATGCCAAGCAGCATGATATTGACATCAATAAATCGGGTGTAAAAGGTGCCATTTGTATTGGAGAACCGCTTCGAAATCAAGATTTCACACCAAATGCACTATCTGAAAAAATAACGGATGAATGGAATATCCAACTCTATTCAACCTATGCTTCAACAGAAATGAATACGGCTTTTAACGAATGTGAAGCACAACAAGGTGGTCATCATCATCCAGAATTAATTATCGCTGAAATATTAGACGATTCTGAAAATCCAGTTATCGCTGGAGAAGTTGGCGAATTAACCATTACCACTCTAGGAATAGAGGGTATGCCACTTTTACGGTTTAAAACAGGCGATATGGTTCAAGCACATCATGATGCCTGTACTTGTGGCAGAACAACCATGCGATTAGGCCCTGTTGTTGGGCGCAAAAAACAAATGATTAAGTATAAAGGCACTACTTTGTATCCGCCAGCTATGGATAATATTTTAAACGATTTTAATGCTGTACATAGTTATGTTATTGAAATTTCAAACAACAGTATTGGTACCGATGAAATTTGTATTAAGATAGCTACAGATACACCTACAGAAAAACTGCTATTAAGTATTAAGGACCACTTTAGAGCCAAGTTACGCGTGGCTCCTAAAATTGAATTTCACGATAGAAAAGTCATTCAAAAATTACAGTTTCCTGCCATGAGCAGGAAACCAATTATGGTTATTGACAACCGAAAGAAAGACTAATTTAATAGTTCCAAAATGGCAGATATCATTATTAAATACACTAAAAAAAGACTGTATATTAACTTGATTTTAGCTCTTTTCTGGACAACATTGGGTGTTTTTGTTTTATGGGAAAGTAATACGATCCGTTGGTATAATTTCGGTTACCTGCTTGCAGGTTTATTATATCTTACCCAATTTTTCTATGATTTGTTTTGGCAATACCTATTTATATCAGATGAATGTATTAAAATAAATGGCTTTTTTGGAAAAAAAATCAGACTCAAAGATATTACGGCTATCGAAAAATTTGCTGGTGGTTATACTGTCAAAACCGAAAACCGAAAATTCAATATTCATACAAATTTGATTGATGAAAATTCCTTGATTGAATTTGACACATTTTTAAACACCATTGAAATTTCTGAAAAAGAGTACTACGAATTAAAAATATAACATGCTATAAGGATGTTAAAGAAACCTATGAAGAACACATCAAAATTCATCTTATTAATTTTAGCAATTGCACTGACAAGCTGTGGTGCAATGGGAACGAAAACACTTTACAAAGCGGAAATTAATTTGAATAAACCAACCAAAATTGGATTTAGTCAAGTTGCGAACGAAGATATAATGGAAAAAATAGTCAAAGGAAGCACAAAAATTTACGACAGTACTATGACAAACCAACTTGCAACGCAAAACATAAAATCTAACAAAATAATTATCGAAAACTATGATGGGTTTGAAAGTATAAATGAGACTAAAATTAAGAGTATTTGTACTGATAATCAGTTAGACGGAATGATACTGACACAACTCAAATTTTTGAATGTCAAATATAGTAGTATGTTTATTCCAATAGGCGTAAGTGAAGATACAGAGGTAGAAATGCAATATTATGATGCAAATGGACATCTATTATTGCATACAAAACACAATACTCATATGGGAAATTCATATTGGGACTTTCCTTCTGCTGACAAAACTGTAACGGACGGAACAAAAGGAGCTTTAGGCAGAATTATAAAGGAGATTGTGAAATAATTGATTAATTTAGAGTTAAGAAACGTTTACTGACTAGGAGCCACATGCAAGACCACTATTTTTCTAAATGAATAACCTAATTATAAAATACAAGAATAGAAGACTCTATGTTAATTTAATTATCGGATTGGTTTGGATTATACTGGGTATTTTGACTAGTTGGGCAGCAGAATATTCTCGTTGGTCAAACTACTTTTACATTATTATTGGCGTAATATATTTGGGTATATACGTTTGGGAATTTAAAAATCAATATTTAACAATAACTGATAGTTTCATCAAAAATAATTCGCTTTTTGGAAAGAAAATTCTGCTACAAGATATTATTCAAGTCAAGAAAATATTTGGAGATTATGTGTTAAAAACCAAGCATAAAGAATTTTCTATTAACATGAATATGGTTCATGACCATTCGAAAGCTGAATTAGTTACTTTTATAAATAGCATAAAATTGCCTGAAGAAGAAGAGATTAGGTAATAAAAAAGTCATACGGTTTATAAAGACACTGGTTGGCTTCGAATGAAATTTGATAGTGAATGTTTTTTAGAAGATTCAGGTACATCAAGTCAATAAAAAACATTATAATGCTAGGAAATGTTAATTTCGTTGAACTGCTTGATTCCAATTTTGTTTTATTTGTTTTATTTGTTTTATTTATAACAAAAAACCCAAGTCTAATACTTAACCTAAAATCAAAAACAAATAAAACAAGTAAAAATTAAATTCGCTCTTACTATTGCTGTTATGTCTTTAACCCTAATTAGTTGTTCGAATGATAACAATCCAATTACGGAAAATTCATATAATCATTCAAAAAGTAATCCCACAGAAATCAATAACCTATATAAAGGTAGTAATAATTCTATATAAACAAATGACGGAGTAGAATATCGTATTAATAGCATTGATAACAAAATTTCACGTTTCAGTCAAGGAGTAGATATGGGTTTCACAAATTTGCAAGGAGACGCTAAATTTTGTTGGCGTTGTGCTACAGTTTTACTTGAAGTTGTAGCGGTTGTTGTTGATATAGTTACTTCTGGACCAACAATGGATATGACGCAAGCTTGTCTCGCTCAAATGCAAGCATGTTTGGCAGCGAATGGAACTCCGACAAATATGCAGGCATCTTCTTCATGGTGGGGCGGAGATGATTGTTCCTTAAGCTGTGTTAAAAATTAAAATTTTATTTTCTGAATAAGTTAATATTAAAATATAAATATAACTGGTTGTTGACCCTAGGTGTTGTTATTCTTGCTCTTGGGTTAATGACCTCCTTATATCTATTAGTGTCCCCTTCATCTCATGACTACTTTACAGGAAGTGAATACTTTAAAGTTCCATACTTTTTGTTTTTATGTATTGCCATATTTGTTGCACCTATTACAGAAGAATTAAGTTTTAGAGGAGGTTTTAATAAATCTAAAAGTATAAGAATAATTTCTATTATTGGTTTATTTGTTTTTCTACTACTTTCTGAAAGTTTATTACTCAAAACATTAATGATAATATATATAGCATTATTAATAGTAAGCTTTTATAGAAAACCAAACACATTAGTAATCAGTTTGTATGTTGGAAATGCATTATTGTTTTCTCTTTTTCATTTAGATTTGGAACAATTTTTTACCATTTCATCCTTACAAGGATTTCTTTTCAGGTTTGCCTTTACTTTCTTCTCTATTTGGATTTGTATTAACTTCAATTTATTGAAATCGATTATATTTCATGCTGCATGGAATTTTGTTTTAATGGCACTTCTATCCATTGGTTTATTTTTTCCAAACGAAACGATCCATGAATATGAAAACGAGATGATAAAAGTTACATGGCAAAGAGCTTCCAAAACATCGAATTCCATAGTGAATTTTAATACTACAAGTGAAAATGTCATTGAGGCGAAAGGCTGTAATGTTATATTTTTACTAAAATCTACTGAATGGAATTTAAGTTCTAAAGATAGTTTGATAGAATTTGTGCCTACTGAACCATACATGGATTATAAAATAGACATGAAAATAAAAGATACCAGTAATACAAATCAAAATCTTTATACTTTAGTCAGAACGTTTTTATCTGAAAGTGATTTAATCAAATTAAGAACAAAATAAATACCATTATTTTTACAAAAAAAACCAACTGGTAGTTGGCTTTTTTATTTTGCATCTATATTTTTTATGCTTTATCCACTGCAGGAATACGCAATACTTGACCTGGATAAATTTTATCAGGGTCAGTTAACATGGGTTTGTTGGCTTCAAAAATAACTGGATATTTCATAGCATTCCCATAGAATTTCTTTGCTATTTTCCCTAATGTATCACCACTAACTACGGTATGAAATTGGGCTTCTGGTTCAGTATGTTCAACTGTCATTTGGTCGTCAACTACAGCAATCCCGTTGGAGTTTCCTACTACTAATATAATTTTTTCACGGGTTGCTTGATCGTAAGCCATTCCCGTTATGGTTGCGGTATCACCATCAATTTTTATTTGTAAGTTTTTAGCTTCCAGTTTTAAATCGGAAACCGTTTCTTCCATTCGGCTTGCTGCTGCGGACTCACGTTTTAGCTTGGCTGCTGCTGCATCGGCTTTTGCTTCGGCTGCTTCTTCTGCTTCGGTTTTCCCGATACCAAATACTTTTGCACCTGCATTTTTAATAAATGAAAATAATCCCATAATTGTTTACTTGTTTTTAATGTTAATAGTCGATTTCTTGAAATCATAAATTACAAAATTATTACTGCTATGCCTACTTATTTTGAATTTTTTAATACAAAAAAGAACCACCAAATGATTTCTCATCAGGCAGTTCCCTCAAAATTATAGACTAATTAAATTTTCTAGGCGTTTTCTCGTGTAGGTTCGCGAGGATTATCTTGTTTTTCAGCTTTAAACTTTCGTTTTTTACGTTGCTCTGTTTGTTTGCCTTCTGCATTCTTCAAAAACTGGATGTAACCACGTCCTGTAAATTCATAAACCGTTCCAGATGTTGGCTGATAAAATTCTATGGTTGCATCATTTAAAACGCGGAGTTCAAAAAACTCATCAGAAAAATAATCATAATCCAATGTTACGGTTTTTAAATAACGGTTTCCTTGTATATTTCTAACATTGTAAAGTCCAGTGTAGTCCCAATAAATGTTATCTGGATTGTACACATTTACATCCTGTGAGCTTCTAAATTCAGAATCATTTCCACCAGCTAAAAACTGTAAATAGTTTTCATAATCAAACTCGTTTGGCGCACCTGTTGGACTGGTATATGTTTTCTCCCATGCTTCATATTCCTGAAGGAAATAATGAATATTATCATAAAACACATAATCATAATCAAAATTGCTACGTTGGTAACCATCCAAAAAGTAGGATGTATCGTTATTTGGGTTATACAATTCAATGGTATTACTATCTATTTGGTACACATCAAAGGTTTGATAACCATCAATAACATGATAAACATCTAAAATATTATTGTAAGCATCATAGGTTCCTGTTTGAATACCAAAACCATTACCTTGATCACCAAATCCAACCAAATTATTATTAGCAAATAAATTGCCATTTCTGAATGATATGGTAAAAGCAATTTGTAAAAATGGTGTTTCGTTATAACCAGTAGTTTCATTAATATCTACATACCAGAGCTCATATCTATTTAATAATTGATTTAAAGAAATAGAAGGCGCTGGGCTTGGAGTATAATTATCCACAATAATTTCATCGGTATAACAGGCCGTAAAAAGTGTTGCAGATACTGCAAATGCGAAGAGTAGTTTTATTGTTTTCATGTGTTCTTTTTTTAATTAATAAATAGACACATGCTGTTCGCTATTAATCATTCATTTGAGTGACAAAAAACTTTTAGCATGCTCCTTTAATCAGGCCATTATTTTAAAGTTATTATTACAAGGTTTTCAAAACACGTGCCAAAATGAAAAAACCAGAGACTTTACATATCGATAAAGCGTAATATTTTATGTATTTTTGAACTTCTAAATACCATACAAATTATGAGTAAACCTTTAAAATACGCTGTTTTTGGATCGGGAAGTTGGGCAACTGCTATTGTAAAAATGCTTTCTGAAAATTTAGACGAAGTAGGTTGGTATATGCGCAGTATTTATACCAAGGAGCATTTGCTTAAGGAACACCATAATCCTAGTTATTTGAGTTCTGTAGAGTTTAAAATAGACCAGTTAAAATTAAGTAATGACATTAATGACATGGCTAATTATGCCGATGTTTTAATCTTTGCTATTCCTTCTGCCTTTATGTTTGGTGAACTAGAAAAACTAACAGCCAACGTAACGAATAAAACCATTGTTTCGGCTGTAAAAGGTATTATTCCTGAATCTGGTTTACTAGTTGGTGAACATTTTCATGATATCTATAAAATTCCTTTTGAGAACATTGCCGTTATTGCTGGCCCTTGCCATGCTGAAGAAGTGGCTTTAGAACGTTTATCTTACTTAACCATTTCGTGTGCAGATGCCAGTAAAGCCAAGTTAATTGCCAAAGATTTAGCAAGCGATTATATAAAAACGAAAATTAGCGACGATGTTATTGGTACGGAATATGCCGTTATGTTGAAAAATATTTATGCTATTGCGGCAGGAATTGCGCATGGTTTAGGTTACGGCGATAATTTTCAGAGTGTGTTAATGAGTAATGCTATTCGTGAAATGAAGCGTTTTATAAAGAAAATGCATAAAATGAAGCGAAACATTAATAACTCGGCTTATTTAGGTGATTTATTGGTAACGGGTTATTCGGTGTTTTCTAGAAATAGAATGTTTGGGAATATGATTGGGAAAGGTTACACAGTAAAATCGGCACAAATGGAAATGAATATGGTTGCCGAAGGTTATTACGCTACCAAAAGTGCACATTTACTTAACGAAAAAAATAAACGCAAAACTAAAACACCAATTATAGATGCCGTTTATGCTGTTTTATACGAAGGAAAAGAACCCAAAGCGGTTTTTAAAAAATTAACGGATAAGTTGGATTAACCTAAAAAAATCAGAATCACTTATCCATGAAATTACAACCATTAAGAATATCTGCAGGTTGGCAGGTTACCTATAATCAATTTTACGAAATAGATCCGTTAGTAGGTAACGAAGCCTATTTTGATGGTTCTAGTTTATTACATCTACACAACCGTGGTCTATTAAAATTTATAGATCTCTCCTGGCGACCAGAATTAAACCTAGAAGGTGCGTATAAATTAGAAGTACTAAACTATTTAGAACTATTTAATCCAAAATCAAATGAACTTGAGGTGCATCCAATCTGGGAGCAGCCATATTTATCCTTCTCAACAAAATCTAGAAAAACAATTGTAGATAAATTAGAGTCTTGTATGATGGAGCTACCTCCTTTTAAGGACTTACGGATTTTAGATAAACCAGGTGTAATAAACACCAAATCGGAAAATTATAGGTTAGAATTATATAGTTTAGGTTTAACGGAGCTACTTGTTTCTCAAGTGTTAGCAGATGGAAATCGAGAGATTCAAGACATAATTCTGGATCATCCAGATATTACGAAAAACATACTGTTAGAGTTTTTAAAAAAAAGTAAGTTTAAAAAAGTAGTAAATAAAGCGCAGCAAAAACTCAACAGCAAGCCCTTTAAAACACATTTGCGAAACCTTTAGAAACAAGGAAAAAAGATTCCACTTTGCAAAAATAAAATTTTGTAAAAAACGACTAGATAGCATTAATTATTGATGCTATTTATTGTTTTTCAAGCCTATTTTGCCTGTAATTGTCAACCTTATCACTAATGAAATGCTTTAAAAAAATAGAGAATATAATCGAAATAATAATGACCATGATTCCCCTATTAACCATAACAACATTTAAGTTTTTAACAATTACTATAACAAATATATGCGTGATATAGAGTGGGTAGCTTAACTCACCAATATAACGATCTAATTTCGAATTTTTTGTTAGTTCGAATATAAAAGGAATAGAGGCAAAAAATAAGACAAAGAAAATTTGATTCTTATAATCGAAAGTGATTTTATCATAAAGTACCATTACCACCAACAAGACAAAAATAACTAGCCTATTTACCTTTACATTTTTGAAGTTAATTTTATTGGATTTATAAATTTTATAAGCAAAAACCCCCAACAAAAAAAGTGGAAGTTCTGTAGGGAAAAACCTAAATAGCCAAGGTATATGGTTCAAGCCTAAATGTGTTTGCATAAAATATTTTAGTAAAAGAAGAACCAAGAAAAATCCAAAAATAATTTTTGCTTTTCGTCTTACAATAAAAGGGGATAAAAGATAAAACATTAATTCTAAAGCTACTGTCCATGCCTGTGGTATTAATGCAAAATCAAATCCATTTAATGCCTGCAAATTAAAATTTGGCTGAAAGAAAAATATCCCTGTACTCAAATTAACTTCAAAAAAGAGAAGTGCATCTTGAAAGAAGATAAAAATATTTGTAAACCCAACAATAATCAAGCTTGAAAAATGGAGTGTATCATAATTATCTATAAAAACATTTAAAGGGCCATAGCTAGCTCCATCTGTTGCTATACCAAACAAAAGTGAACTGAAAACAATAACAACCAGAACAACCCAATAAACAGGATAAAGACGCATTAACCTATTGGTAATAAATAGTTTATAGGAATTATTTACTCCAATATATTTTTCATTTAATATAAGAGCCATATAAAAGCCCGAAATAATGTAAAATGTTTGAACAGCTATCTGCCCTCCTAAAAAATTAAAACCGAAAAAAGCTTGGGTGTGTGATATAATTACAATTATAGCAAGAAAAGTTCTAATATGACCCATTTGAATTTATAGATAAATCTCGTTATAACATACTGATTTATCTGCTAAAATAAGCATTTATAATTTGATAAATACTGTTGCAAATTTGACAAATTTTAAAATACATAAACTAATTAATGATCAATTTTTAGAACAATAACTATCGAAATCATCAACGATTTAAAATAAATAAGACTACAGTTCTTAATTATCTGAAGCAATATCTTACACTGCTAAATAAACAATTATCAAAACCAGAAATACAACAATACTAATAACTATAAATTGTTCCTTTTTCTTTTGAGTTTGAAGTCTATCACGAATATTTTGTTTAACGGTTTCCAGTTCAACTTCTGATAATTCTGGAAAGTTATATTCCGTTTGCTCATCTAAAACTTTAAAATACTGATTACCACTTTCAAAAGTTTTTCGCCTTTTATCTTCACGAGCCTTTTTACGTTCTAATGTTGCTTTAAATTGTGATAAACTGCCGTGAGCCATTATTTGGTAATTATGAATTAAAGCATAATATAGCTAAAAAAAAAGAATTTTGAGACTTTTTAACCTACGTAATACCACGCGTTTACGACAATGGAAAAAACCACGCTTAAATTTAACACAAAACATGTAAACCTTTGTAAGGTAGTAATGATTGAATATATAAGTAAAAGTATTCATCAAGCTATAAAGGTGGTATTCGAAAAACCTATTTAATAGAGTAGAAAAAACTATTAATTCATGTATTATGAAAAATTATTATTCCTTTGACGAGCAAGCAATTTCACATGCTTTAAATTCTGCCAGGCAAACACATGCAGGATTAGATTTAACAAATTTAAAATCAGATTCAGATTTGAGTCGTGGAGGCGATTTACAAGTCCAGGCACAATGCATTTCTGTTAAAGTTGAAGACAATAAAATTTGTTTGAATCTGCCTTTTGGTTTTGGAAAACACTGTTTACATATTCCAATTAGTATCCCTAATGGTACTGCTGCAAACGCTTGTTTGAGTATTTGTACAACATGGGGAATTCCAACTGGAATTAAAGTAGCGGTTACCGTTGCTGGTGTTACTGTTATCAGTCAAACGTTTGGGAAATGTTAGATTAATTAAATGGTAGAACACACAAATGTTCTACCATTTTGTATTAGTTAAATGCTTAATAAAAATACTTCCGAATACCAATAAAAACAAATACCATAGCCGTATACCCTAGAAAGAAAGGCAGAATAAACGCTTTTAAGCCTAATACGAGCATGATTGAGATAACTAATAATTGAAACCCTAAACCAAAAGTTGAGATACTGGTCATTAACAAATTAGGCATGGTTTTACCTTTTTCTGCTTGACTATCGAGAGCATAAATTGTTTTATCAAAAGCACCGTATAATAATTTATACAAGCCAAAAAGAATATCTACATGCTTTTGTTTTTCACCATACAACGCGGTTGGTATTTCGTTTTCAAAAATGCGACTCGTGGTGTCGCCATCAAATTTATTTCTTAAAATAACGTAATAATAATTGTACAGCGTGCCTTGCAATTGTAGTCCTAAAAAAGCCAATAGGCAGATCCAAATATTGGTGGTACTAACCAACCATATCGCTATAAAGATTAAAGCATTTAAAATAATATCGGCAACCGAATCTAAATAACGACCTGTATAAGATGGTTTTTGTTTTACACGAGCCAATTCACCATCTGCTGCATCTAAAATAGATTTAAAAATTAAAAAAAAAGCTGCTAACATATAATACCCTTGTGTAATACAAAAAATACCAATGAGGCCAGATATAATGAAACCGATAGTTACATGAATGGGTGTGAAAGCAGTGTGTTTTAAAGCGTTTGCTATAACGCGTGCTAGTGGTCTTCCATAATCTGAAAGATCTAGAAATTTATGCGCTTTTGGCAATTTGGACATGTGTAAACATAGAAAAACTGTACTTTTGGAATATACCAATCAAAATGCAAAGATACCATTAAAATGTAGAGGTTGCATTTGCTATCTAAAATTAGGTTAGGAAATTACGGAAGCACTCTAGTAAATACGTTTTTATTTAATATTCATTTCAGAAATCAGTTGTTTCTTAACTTTTGGATTAATCATTATTGACTTCTTGAAATCTTCAAAATGTTCATAATTATTTGGTGAATCTTGAATCTGTTCGTAAATAAACGATTTGTCTGTTTGAGGATAAATAATGATGGTTTCTCCAAACCTTAAATCAAAAAGTTTCATATTAAGAAGCAAAATAGAAAACCCATCGGGACTTACGGTAAATACCCAATCCAATTCATTATTTTTTACTTTAAAAATTCCTTGTGCTGTTAAATAAGGGTAATTTCGAGAATCCACCAATGTAGTTTCTTCTGCATCCTTGTCATTTGTTAAAACTAGTAAGGTTAACTTATTGATTATTTTTTCGCTTTCAGGGCTTTCATATTCTCCAATTCTAACACCTTTTAAAACTGAAGTGCCCATTTCAATAAAAAATGGAATACTAGAAACTGCATAATCATATTCAGCTACTGGAAAAGGCGATTTGTTTAAAGGAAAACTCTGAAAAACTTCAGAATATTTATTATAGGTTTCAATGTCTTGATTAAAAAGATTTAGATCCCATTTAGTACTATCAAGATGTTGAATAGCTCTATTGTTTAATTTTCCAATATCCCATTTCTTTTCCTCTATTGCTTGAGAAACCAAATTTGATTTTTTGCTATCCTGACAAGAATGAAAGAGCATTCCTGAAATTATAATTATCAGTAACTTTTTTGTCATTTTAAATGTGGTAACGGTTTTGTATAAGATTAGTTGCGTGGATTAGCACTTAACTTTGCAAGTACACACTAAACTGAAAATCCGCTAGAATTTTCAGAAGTAGACGGGAACAAGCAATTACTTATAGCCATTGTTGAGCTTTCGTTATTTATTTAATTCAATTTCGATTATATCCAGTATGTCCCTAATTCTATTGTGTAATGCCTCTGATTGTAAATTGGCTGACTTGTTTACAGTAATGGCATTCCCTAAAACACCTTCCAAATTTTTATTGGTCAATATTTCATTTAGAGTAGCTCCTAATTTTGATTTACCAATTTTAATTTTAAGCGAATTAGCATCTTTATCCAATAACCAAAGATGGTCTTGTTCGTTCATAAAACTATTTGATAAATCCCTGCCAATACCTAATTGTAATGCAGTTAAATCAAATTGATTATAAACTATTTTAGACCAGACGTCTTCAACCTCTTTTACGGCAACTACATCTGATGACCAATTGGATAGTAAGCGACTTAATTTTACATTTCTAATCAATCTTAAATTTTCAGAGCTGTTTAAATCATTCTGTATAGGGTCAAATGTTGGGTCATTACCGATAATTGCAATTTTTTTTATAACACTATCTCTATTCGCTCTCTGTGGGTAATCAAATGCTTCTAATAATGCAACTGCTGAAATTATTATCTTTTCTCTTGTTGCCATTTTTTCTTCTAGTTGATTGAGATTTGCTTGATAATCCTCTTGAAGTTGTTTGAGTATAATCTTTTCTTTTGTTCTGTCTTTTCTTTGCTCATTCCAATTATTTATCTGTAGTGCAATTAAAATTCCAATAACAACAAGAATAATCTCTCCAAATGCATATTTTAAATACTTTCCAGTTTTATTTTCCATCAGCAAGTTTTGCCTAATTTTTCTAAAAAATTTTATCATTGGTTTGCGGTTTCTGATAATGAAGCACAACATAAAATATAGACCATAGTCTATATATAACTTATAGGTCTACCTCAAATTTAGTCAAATTTTAGCAAGTATGGTGTTAGGTTATAATATGCCGTTTTTGGCTGTGTGGTAATATGGGAATATGTATTGTGAAAAGATTGAGCTTATTTAACCAAAACACCTTTTACATCCATTAAAGGAATGGCTTGTAAAGCTTTTAAATTAATAGTGTTTTTACGAAATAGGTAGGTTTTATCAAACATAGTGTTCCCTTTAAAAAACGTGACTTGAAACTGATTATTTAAAGCAAATAAGTCTTCTTGCATAAGCTCAATTTTAGCATAACTTTTGGCTGGAAGGGTATCTATTTTCTTTCTAAAAATTGAAGTCGCTTTATCTTTAGAGTAGCCACTGGTAACAATAATAACCATTTCTAGGTCTACGTCCTTATCGTTAATAATATAGGCATTCCAATCTTGGGTTTTATATAGGTCATTATACTCGTTTACTACCGCAATATAAACGCCTTCTACTTTAGGAATTTCAATATCTTTTTTCATAATTTAACAGGTTCTATTTCCAACCGCCTCCTAATGCTTTGTAAAAACGGACAACGGCTAATAACTGTTCTAACTTATTGTCAATACTATTCAATTCAGCGGTTAATACGGTTTGTCTAGCTGTTAATAAATCTAAATAATTAGCATAACCATTATCTAATAGAATTTCAGAATTACTTTCTGCCCGACGTAAGGCTTCTACTTCGTTTTCACGGAATTCAAATTTATCAACTTCTGCTTGGTAGGCATAAAGTGCGTTTGAAACTTCCTGGCCAGCTACTAACAACGTTTGCTTAAAGTTTAAAAAGGCCTGTTCTTGTTGTGCTTGCGATACTTCGTATTGGGTTCTAATTTTTCGCTGATTAAAAATAGGCTGTGTTAAACCACCTACAATATTAGCAAAAAGAGAGTTGGTATTAAACCAATTATCAAATTCCAAACTTTGAAAACCTCCTGAAGCACTTAATGTTAACGATGGATAAAAGTTTGCTTTGGCTACATTTGTCATTTCAAAAGCTTGTATAAAATCGTTTTCTGCAGCAATAACATCTGGTCTATTTCGCAATAATACATACGGCACACCTAGCTTCATTTCAGTGGTTATTTCTTGTGCATCTAATGAATTACGCTCATAATTTTGTGGTTGTTTACCTAGCAAAATACTTAAAGCATTTTCTGTTTTAAAAATCTCCCGCTGGATATCAATTTGAAGCACACGCACATTATTATATTGCGCCACATTTTGGTCTACAGCTACTTGGGTAACTTGACCAGCTTCTTTTAATGCCTCAATAGTTTCCACACTTTTTCGTCGCGTTTCAGTAGTTTCCTTGGCTATTTCTAATTGCGCATCTAAAGCCACAAGGGTGTAATACGTAGTTGCTATAGATTCAATCAATTTGGTTTTTACCGCTTGATGAGCCGCAATACTTTTTAAATAGCCTGCTTGAAAAGCGCGTTTATTACTACGTATTTTTCCCCAAATATCAGCTTCCCATGACAGACTCGCTACCGCTTCATACTGGTCTATGGCACCGTTAAAGAACGAGCCAAACTGGCTGTTTTTTGCCAATTCTTGATGTGTTAACGAAGCGCCTGCACTTAAGGTTGGTAGATATCCTGCTTGACCTTGTTTTAAATAGGCTTCACCAGCAATAATTTGCTGAATAGCAACGCGAATATCAATATTATTTTGAAGTCCTTCCTCAATATATTGTGTTAAATACGGATCGGTAAAAACGTCTTTCCAAGACACATCTGCCATAGATAAGCTATCGGTTGGTAGCGCATCTGTTCGAAACAAATTTTCGGTTTCATTTTCCAAATCTGGTCGTTCATAATCTTTTGCAACCAAACAACTTTGCATGGTAATCAACACAAAGACTAGAACACTACCTCTTAAAAACATGTGTTTATTTAAAAATACTTTCATAATCTATTAAGCTTGATTTTGTTGATTTACAGCTTCAGGAACACCTGTTACTTTTTCTTGTAACCATTGAAAAATGACAAACAATACTGGAATGATAAAAACGCCTATTATAGTACCTATTAGTAAACCACCAACAGCTCCGGTTCCAATAGAGTTATTACCAGCGGCTCCAACACCTTTGGCTAAAACCAACGGTAATAGTCCTAATATAAAGGCAAAGGATGTCATTAAAATAGGACGTAAACGTACCTTGGCACCATCAATAGCGGCATCTACAAGTGAGAGTCCATGATGGCGACGCTGAACAGCAAATTCCACAATTAAAATGGCATTTTTGGCTAGAAGTCCGATTAACATAATTAAAGCAATCTGGAAATAAATATTATTCTCTAATCCCGTTAACCATGTTGTAAAATAGGCGCCAGCTACACCAATTGGCAGTGACAAAATAATAGCTAGTGGTAATAAATAACTTTCGTATTGTGCTGATAATAAAAAGTACACAAACAGAATACTAATCATAAAGATAATTGTCGATTGTCCAGCCGATGCTATTTCCTCACGTGTAATTCCAGAATAAGCTACTTGATACCCTTCTGGTAAATTAGCTTCTGCCAATTCGTTAATAGTTTTAATGGCATCTCCTGAACTAAAACCCGGTGTTGCCGAACCATTTACAGTTACCGCATTAAATAGGTTAAAACGATTAACCGTTTGTGGTCCATAAACCCGTTTAAAAGATACATATTGTGAAATTGGTGTCATTTGGCCACTAGGTGTTTTTACCATCATGCTATTCAAGCTAGCTTCATCCACACGGTCTTCTGGTAAGGCTTGAATAAATACACGAAACTGTTTTCCAAAGCGACTAAAATCTGCTACATAATTACCACCAATATAACCTTGTAAGGCTGATAAAATGGCACTCGTTGAAATACCAGCCTCTTTAGCGCGTTCCACATTTATATCCAATTCTAATTGTGGAAAATTGGTGCTAAATGAATTAGAAGCAAAAGCAATATCGGGTTGCTGATTTAATAATCGAACAAAATCGGTTGCAGTGGCATCTAGTTCGGTAAGGGGTCTTGCATTTCTGTCCAACAATCGCATTTCAAAACCATCTGCACTACCAAATCCTGGCACGCTTGGTGGTGTAAAGAATAAAATATTGGCATCAGGAATTAGTGCAGCTTTCTGAAATAATTGACCAATAATTGCATCAACAGACTCGGCTTCTGATTCACGTTCTTCCCATGGCTCCAAAATAATAAAACCCATGGCATTCGAGCTACCGGCTCCCGAAAAGAAGTTTTGACCACTAATAAATGAAGCGGCTTGAATACCTTCAATATCTTTAATAATATTATACATGTTTTCGTTCACTTTATATGAACGATCGGATGAAGAACCAGGAGGTAATTCAGCATTCATAAAAATAACACCACGATCTTCAGACGGTACAAAACCAGTTGGTATGACTTTATTTGCTGAAATAATAGCAAAAACACCCAACCCAAGAATTAAAAACGTGATCCATTTATGCTTTAATAAAAAGCCTAACGATTGAGTATATTTTCTAGTTGTAGCATTAAACCCACTATTAAACGCATCATAAAAACGTTGTAAAATTGATTTTTTCTTATGCTCATGATTGTTATGTGGTTTTAAGAAAATGGCACACAAAGCAGGTGTTAACGTTAAGGCGTTTAGCGCTGAAATAAATATGGCAATCATTAAAGTAACACCAAATTGCTCATAAAATACACCAGATGGCCCTTGAATAAATGTTATTGGAACAAAAACGGCAATCATAACCAGTGTTATGGAAACAATGGCACCACTAATTTCACTCATGGCAGACACAGAGGCCTTTTTAGCATCATCAAAGCCTTCCTCTAGCTTGGCATGAACCGCTTCAACCACTACAATGGCATCATCAACTACAATACCAATAGCCAAAATAAGTGCAAATAAAGTTAATAAGTTAATGGAATAACCTAACACATTTAAAAAGAAGAATGTACCAATAATAGAAACAGGAACTGCAATGGCAGGAATTAATGTAGACTTAAAATCTTGTAAGAAAATAAAAACTACCAAGAACACTAATAAAAAAGCTTCTAATAAGGTATGCAACACTTTTTCAATGGATGCAGTAAGAAACTTATTGGTATCATAGTTTACTAAATAATCAATTCCTTCAGGAAAATCCTTTTTAAGATCGTCCATTTTAGTATAAATATTTTCAATAATTTCTTGTGCATTAGAACCTGGTGTTTGAAAAACACCAAAGTTAACAGCAGGCTTCCCTTTAGTTCTAGACACAGATGCATATGAAAAGGCATCCAATTCTACTTTTGCCACATCTTTAACACGTAAATAGTCACCATTACCTAGGGCTTTAACAACAATATTTTCGTAGTCTGTTGCTACTTTGTAACGCCCTTTATACTTGATTACGTACTCAAAAGATTCTCCTGTATTTTGTCCTAAAGATCCTGCAGCGGCTTCTAAACTTTGTTCGTTAATGGCTTGCGTCACATCGCGAGGTTCTAATTTATAAGCTGCCATTTTAACTGGGTCTAACCAAATACGCATGGAATAATCTTTACCTCCAAAAACATTTACAGCACCAACACCGTTAACACGTTGTAACTCTGGTTTAATGTTGATATTTAAATAATTTTGAATAAAGGTATCGTCGTATTCTGGATTTGTAGAGTATATAGCTGCATATAGCAAGGCGGAATTTTGTTGCTTTTGAGTGATAACACCAGCTCTAATAACCTCGGAAGGTAATAAAGCATTGGCACGAGCTACACGGTTTTGAACATTTACGGCTGCAATATCCGCATCATAACCCTGTTCAAAAAACACTTGAATAGTGGCACTTCCTGAATTACTTGCTGTTGAAGTGATATAGGTCATTCCTTCTACACCATTAATCTGTTCTTCAATAGGAACAATAACACTTTCTAAAATAGTTTCCGCATTTGCTCCAGGGTATGTGGCCGTAACTTGAACGGTTGGTGGTGCAATATCAGGATATTGAGTAACAGGTAATTGTAGTAAGCCTAAAACACCTAAAATAACGATGATAATAGAAATAACCGTAGACAAAACGGGTCTTTCAATAAATTTCTTTAACATAATTGGATTTATTTAAATACCGTCTCAAACGAGTTAATAATACTATCTAATGGTTTTTTTATTGGCTTAATTTTGCTTCCTGAACTCACTTTATTAAGTCCTTTTGCTAAAATTGTTTCACCCACTTCTAACCCATCTTCAATAAGATATATACGCCCTGTAGACTTTAATACCGTTACAGGCTTATCTACCAAAGAGTCATTTATAACTTTATACACAAAGCTTTTACCTTGTCTTTCAAAAGTAGACTCAGATGGAATAACCATAACATCGGTATATATTTTAGGAATTAGAACGGTTCCACTACTTCCGTTTCGGAGTATTCCTGCTTTATTATCAAATTTAGCACGAAATGTTATTGATCCCGTTTGGGCATTAATATCACCAGTAATCGTTTCAATTTTTCCCGTTTTATCGTACAATTCACCATTAGCAAGGAGTAATTTCACCTCTGGAAACAACTCTAATTTTTCTTTAGAAGTTTCACCTTTGGCTTCACTAAAAAAAGAAATAAATGCTTTTTCGTTCATTGAAAAATAGGCATATACATCACTAATAGACGAAACATTTGTTAAAGGCATAGGGTCTTGAGCACTTACCAAAGCCCCTTTTCTAAAATTGATGGAGCCTACAACACCATCAACAGGACTTTTAACATTGGCATAATTAATATTAGCTCCAATACTATTATAGGTACTTTGAGCCTGTAATAGTTTGGCGTTTGCCGTTTCTAACTGGACACTGCTTATAATGTTTTTTTCAACCAACGGTTTTAATTTATTCACCTCTACTTGCGCTGCATTAACATTTGCTTTAGCTGCTTGAGCATCCTGACTTAACGATTGAGTTTCTAATTTAAATAATAATTGACCTTGCTTTACCGCTTGACCTTCTGTAACCAATACCTCCTTTATATAACCAGAAATTTTAGGTCGAACCTCACTATTCACTTCACCTTCTATACTCGCTGGAAAATTTTCATAAGTCGTTATATTTTGTTTGGCAACCTCAACAACAGGATATGGCATGATAGGTGGTGCTTTTTGTTGTGTTTCTTTCTCTCCACAGTTAAATAGTGCAAGAACTAATGCACATGGAATACCAATGTTGATTATACTTTTTTTCATGTTAAGATGACGTTTGAGTTTTCATTGAAGCTACTTGGAATTTTAATTCCGACATGGAAGCCATAGCTAAATTTAAAAATTTTATATAATTATGATGATAGGTTAAATCAAATTTAAGCTCGGAACTCGTGCTTTTTAAAGTGTTAATTTCGCGCTTATAATCTGTTATTTCTATATGTAGTTCTTTTTCCATTTCCCACTGCCCAATCATAGCATCGATACTTTGAATTAACGAATCTGAATTGATTACAAAATATTTTTTCCTATCGCCCATTTTGGTGAAATAGGAAATTTTATGAATATCTTGCAAATGATTCAGATGTGATGAAATAGTACTTTTACTGGCGCATAAATCGGATACTAAATCATCAAAAGTAACGCCTGCTTTTCCAGTTAAAATAATATAAGCCAAAATACGCGCAGCAACGGGTGCTAACTGCTCGGAATTCTCAAAATGAACACCTAGCTTTTCAACTAATTCGTGTTTTTTTTCTTTTAATGTTTTTATCATTGCCTTAAATAGAAAGGCAAAAATAAAGTTAGTTCGGTTATTCCCGAACTAATCGAAGTTAAATAATTGTTAAATAAAAAAAGCCGATGGTATCATCGGCTTTAAATTTTATCGTTAAAAATGTCTTTATAAAGCTGATTTAAACTGCTCTAAAAAACGCACATCGTTTTCACTTAATAAACGGATGTCACCAATTTGGTGTAATAGCATAGCAATCCTATCAATTCCCATCCCGAAGGCAAAACCTGAATATTCTTTAGAGTCAATTCCGCAGTTTTCCAGTACGTTTGGATCTACCATACCACAACCCATAATTTCTAACCAACCAGTTCCTTTGGTAATCCGGTAATCTGTTTCGGTTTCCAGTCCCCAATACACATCTACTTCAGCACTAGGTTCCGTAAACGGAAAGTAGGATGGACGTAAACGAATTTTACTTTTCCCAAACATTTCCGTAGTAAAATATTGAAGGGTTTGTTTTAAATCGGCAAAACTAACGTCTTTATCAATGTATAAACCCTCTACTTGATGGAAAAAGCAATGAGAACGTGCTGAAATAGCTTCATTTCTGTAAACGCGACCTGGCGAAATAGTTCGAATAGGTGGCTTATTGTTTTCCATATAACGAACTTGTACCGAACTGGTATGCGTCCGCAATAAAATATCGGGATTGGTTTGAATAAAAAATGTATCCTGCATGTCCCGAGCTGGATGGTATTCTGGTAAATTTAATGCCGTAAAGTTATGCCAATCATCTTCAATTTCTGGCCCTTCACTAACATTAAAACCAATACGCGAAAAGATATCAATTATTTGATTCTTCACTAATGATATTGGGTGTCTAGCGCCAATTTCAATAGGTTCGCCAGGGCGTGATAAGTCATCATAAACACCTACCGTTTCTTCGTTGTTTTCTAACTCTTCTTTAAGTGTGGCAACCTTGTCTTCAGCTGTTTTTTTAAGCGCATTTATAACCTGACCAAACTCTTTTTTCTGATCATTGGCTACGTTTTTAAACTCCTTAAAATAATCGTTTAATAAACCTTTTTTTCCTAAATATTTAATTCGGAACGTTTCGACTTCCTCTTTAGATTTTGCTTGAAATGCTTCAGCTTCAGCTATTAATTCTTTTATCTTATCTATCATGATATCATTGAAAATGAGTGCAAATTTACTAATTCTTATTTTATATAATCAGCTTCTATAAAATAGTTTACTATGGCTTCTTTCATCAATACACTTTGCTCGCCTGCTTTTAAGTTTGGTAGCTGCTCTTTAACTTTATAATGTGGCCATTTGTCGTCATCAAAATAATCAAATTCATAATAACCATAAGGCTCCAAAAGTCGGCAGATAGCTATATGCATCAAATCTAATTTATGGTCTTTTTTAAACTTCCGATCCAACTGACCTAGCTCTTGCACACCAATTAGATAAATAATAGCATCTAAATCTAGCTTGTCTCCATCAGCAAATTGTGCAGATAATTTATGCACCACTTGTTCCCATCGTTCTTTTAATTGTTCGTCTCTAGACATGTTGAAAATTAAAGTTGAAAATTAAATGAAAGCAGGACTTCCATTTCAAATTCCGTTTTATTTTGGCAAAGTTAACTTATATTTGACGAAATTCTGATGTAATATGACCGTAATTGATATCATTTTAGTGGCATTTTTGGGTTTCGGACTTATACGTGGTTTCTTAAAAGGTTTTTTTGTAGAAATAGCTTCATTGGTGGCATTAATTGCAGGAATTTATGGTGCTATTCACTTCAGTTATTATGCTGCTGAAATGCTTATGAATCAAGTTGATTGGGATGAGAAAACCATTAATGTAGCTGCATTTGCCATCACCTTTATTGTGATTGTTTTAGTCATTGCTTTGGCAGGAAGAGCCTTGACCAAGTTAGCTGATTTTGCTGCTTTAGGAATTTTAAATAAGCTACTAGGTGCGCTTTTTGGTGTGGTAAAAATGGCATTAATTTTAAGTGTGTTACTCAATATTTTTGATGCTATGAACACCACGATTACTTTTGTAGATGACGAAAATACGGAAAACGCTATACTTTACAAACCTGTAAAATCCATTGCTCCCATGATTTTTCCATTTGTAATAAAATCAGCTGAAAATCAAGAAGTAGAAGAAACCGATGCTGCTTCATATTTCCCTGAAATCTAATAACAATCCAATTGAATTTGTCCGTTTTTTTTATAGATATGCAGCCCTTCTAATTGGTGTTTTTCACAAATAAGCTCCAAGGTTTTAAGTACATCGTTTTGCATGGCCAATGAGCCACATAACATTAAAACACCTTTGTTTTTTAGCGTAGCTGCCATAAATTCAGAGTCCCTTAAAAGTAAATTTTGAACATAATTATTATTGGTATCGCGTGATAGTGCTAATTCCAAACGGGCTAATTTTTGAGTTTTTAAATAGCCTTCTATTTGCGATTTGTATAATTTGTATGATTCGCTTGTCCGTAATCCGAAATACAAATGCACTGTTTTTAGTTTGGTGTTTGCATTTAACATTCCTAAAAATGGAGCAATACCAGTTCCATTAGCAATCATCACGACATGTGGTGCTTTTTTAGGAAAATGAAAAGCTGCATTATTAATAATGCGAGCTTTAAAGGTACTGCCCAAACTAAAACCGTTTAGAAAATTAGAACCCAATCCATTGTCGTAATATTTCACACTTAATTGAATATGTCCATTTACTTTTCCTATAGAATATAGACGTTCCCGATAATCATTAGCTGGATAAACAGCCAGTAAATCGCCAGAAACAAACCGTTTGGCTTGTTTGGCTTTCAGTGTCAGTATAAATGTTTGATCTGGATTATCCGCTACGTCTGTTTTGTGAACAACCGTCAGTGAATTGGTTAATTTTGGTTTAGCAACTAATTTTTCTTCAGCAATTTGAACGGGAACATGTATTTTTTCCGTCCACGAATTTGTCCATTGTTTAAAAGCATCAACCGATTTATCATTAATAGTAAAAACAGGTAAAAATTGTTTGAATTTGGTTTGCATGGCCTTATCTACATCCAAGGCAAATTTACAAAAATCAGCATAGGCATAGGAACCAAAACCAACTACGGAATATTGTAAGGTACGTGGTTGTTGGGTTGTTTTTAAAAGCTCTAAAAATTTAGTTGCATTAGTTGGTGGATCTCCTTGACCATAGGTTGCGGTTAGAATAATTAGGTGTTCTGCCTTATTAAAAGTTGTATAACTATTCAACTCTGTAATGTAAGATTTTTTACCAGCTTCTAAAAGTTGCTCATGTAAAACATTAGCAAACGGTAAGGTACTTCCGTTTTCTGATCCTACTAGAATAACAAACTCACAAACCTCCTTTTTATATTTATTTTTTAGTTTAGATTTTCGGCGTTTTACTGTCATAGCAAATCCTGAATAAATGAAAAACAGGATGTTTGCCGTAGCAAGCGCTAAAATAACAGACCATAAAATACTGCCTTTTCCCGTATGTAAATTCAGACTCAACTCCGAGTAAAATGCAACAAGCGGATACTTAATTTCACTTAAAATTTCGCCTGTAAACTGATTAATTACTAATTCTTGATTAGTTAATGCTAGGGTGTAATAATCTTCCACATCATCAGAAAACGGAAATTCTATGGCGCGAACTTCAGAGAGTTGTGTGTTTTTAAACACAGGAAAATCTTCAATGTTTAATTCTGGTGTAACTGAAATAGCATCAAAATCAATATTGTGTGTGGTATTGGAAGTTGGTAGAAAATCAAATTTCTCTAAAGACAAATACACACCTGTAATGGTGATAATAATTATGGGAATTAAAGACAAACGCCCTAAAACAATATGCCAATATTGATTAAAGTTCTCATTGATAATTTTTGAAAAGAACTTTTTAAAACTACGCTGTCTTTTCAGAATTAGAATAGAACCCGTCACTGCAATTAAAAACAACAAAAAAGAACAGAGACCAACAAAAAAGCGTCCTGTACTTTTTAAAAATAAGGATCGATGGAAATTGGTTACCCATTGAAAAAAGGGACTCACTTCTAGTTTACTGCCAATAAATTGAGCATTTTTTGGATTGATATAACCCGTTTTACTGTCGCCTTCATGGGTAATTACGGAAGCTAAAACAAAACTATTAGCATCAATTTGAACATCTATAATTTCCGGATAGGTTTGCTTTAATGTGGAAATGGTTTCGGCTACCGTTATGGTTTCAAAATCGGCTGATTTAAAAGGTTGAATTTGTTCAGAAATAGGCTGAAACGCCAAAATAATTCCCGTTATGGAGGCTAAAAGAATAAAAACAAAAGAAGACACGGCCAGGGCAAGGTGACTGTATCTCCAGATTGAAATGGTCATAAACCAAACGTATTAATTATAAGTTTAAAAAAATTAATTTGGCATCATCCGAACATAACGAATAAATCCGCTGCCTGCTTTCTTGCTTTTTACTGTTTCAGAAGTCAATGGAAATTCCACATCTTTGGTGTAATATTCCTGATCTTCCACGGCTGTTTCAAAACGGATACTATAACCAGCATTAATTTTAGAATCTTCAATATCTATAACACTAATCGTTCTGGCACCTCCAGCAATGGTTGCTCCAGTAATGGCATCTATATTGCTACGTTTTTTTCCGTAGAATTTCCACCAGTCCGTTATATCATGATACCATTCGCTGTCATCTCCTTGTACGTATAGGGTTTTTTCGTATTCGCCATCTGGATTAATTAAGGAAATAACCACATACGCAGCTTCACCTGTATAATTCGTCATTTGTATCATACATTTGTATTTGGTAGAATCTGTAAGGGTTGTAAAGGATAATAATCCAAAGGTTAAAAAACTAACAAGTATTATATGTTTTATTTTCATGGTTTCTAATTTTACTAAAACCTGCTAGGTTGATGAAAGACTAACAGGTTTTCAATTAACTACTTCAAAAAATCTAAATTGCTTTTACTGGATTTTAGAATCTCATTTTCAGATGCCAAATCGAAAGCGGTTTCATCAAATTCTGTTACCGCATCCGTTTTAGCGCCTATTGAAACTAAATATTTTAATATGTCTGAATTTTTAGCACGCATAGCAGCCAAATGCAGAGCTGTATTACCTTCACTATTTTTTGCATTTACATTAACAGGATAGGTGTTTACCCATTTTACTAAATCCAAGTTATTTTGTAAAACGGCTAAATGAAATAAGGTATTTCCGTTTGCTTGAGGTTTGCTAATATCTATTCCATTAGCTTTAATTAAGGCTATTTTTTGTTGAAACTCCTTTTGATTATTAGCATTAAAGGAATCCATAGCATACGCTATAATATTGTTTCCATTGGCATCAATAACCGAAACTTCTGCTTTGTTTTTTATTAGGAAATCAACCACCACATACGTGTTGTTTTTAAGAGCTAAAGCTAAAGCCGATTCACCTTTCTTGTTCACCGTATTAATATCTTTTACCTGTTTGTTAAGAATGGTAATGACTTCCAAATTATTTCGGTAAGCTGCGTTTAAGAAGGCTGTATTTCCATCAGCATCCGCCTGATTTACATCAACTCCTTTTTTTATAAAATAGCGTATCAAGTCTAGATCTTTACTACGAGCGGCTAAAATATGCAAAGGTGTTTTACCTTCTTTTGAAGACGTATTGGAGTTTAATCCTATTCCTTCTAAATAGGTGTAAAAGTCTAAATTATTCGTGTGGCTTCGGGTTCCATAAGCCGCAAAAATAAAGGCTTGGTTATTTCCTGTAACACCTTTTTTAAGCAGCTGATTTAACATTTCTACATTACCCGTTTTAGCAACATAATTAAAAACGCCATTACCATTAGCATCTACACTTTGGATATCGAGCCCTTTGGATGTAAAATAATTGATGAGTTTAAAATCCGTATCAAAAGGTGCAGCAAGTAGTAGTGCATTAGCTCCTGACGGTGTAAGGTCCGATTTTAAATTGGCACCATGTGCCAAACACATATCATATACTTTGGTATTGGTTTGTCCTGAACCAGCTGCAAAATTTAAAATAGTATTTCCTTTATCATCCGTTATATCCGTTTTGGCACCTTTCTTTAAAAGGTATTGCATGATTTCGGTATTACCTTTGTAAGCGGCCCAAAAAATATAGGTTCGTCCGTCATGGGTTAATTTATTGACGTCATTTCCATTATAGGATTGAATGTATTGAATGGTTTCATTGGGAGCCTCTTGCAAAATGGCATATACAACGGCATCAAAATTATTGCTATTAGCTTGCGTTATATCATGTCCTGCTTTAATTTGGATATCTACATCTTCCACAGATGGTTTGTTGCTCCAAAAATCGCGATTTAAAAACACATTATCTTGGGCATAGCTTTGAAGGCTTAAAACAAGGATTAAAGCGGATATTATAGATTTAATTTTCATAGTATTCTTATTTTACAAATGCATCAATAATAGGACTGATGGTTTCAGATGTGTTGTAATTTTCATCATCCAATAAGTATTTAAACATAGTTTTGTTATCTACTTTTTCTTCTAAAAGCAAATCCGTATTTCGTGCAAAAACAGTATCCCATTTAGCACGCACTACAGCCCATTTTTCTTTGTTTTTTACCCAATAGTCTTGAGCAGCTTTGCATTCGCTATCGGCAATTTTCACGTAGGTATTATGTCCTTTTTCTTGAGCCAAAATCACGTCTTCCTTTCCTGTTTGACGAATAACCTTATCGTTATCCTGATCATGAATCCAACCGTTGGCAACAATTTCATGTCTGTTGGTTCTAGACAACACATTATAATCGCTACGTGTTGTATATTCACGTCTTGCTAATGGTGCAGCTGTGGTATTTTCCCAATAACTTTTTCCATCGACATGAACCCAAGTAGCAGAGCCTTCATAACGCGGACTGTCATCTACTTGAAAAACGCGCTGTGTCCATTGACCAGCCACGTCTTCTTTTGGAAGTGTTACAAAGTTCCACTTGTTATCATGGTCGTAAACATATAAATTGGTGTTTTCAAACTCCCAATCTTGTCGCCAATGCTTTACAATGTATGGACGCTCTTTAGAACCCACTATTAATAAATGTTGCATGACAATTTTATCGGCATCATCTTGAACCAGCTCTACCCACTCGATTCCTTTATCATGTTTTGTATCTGATGGCACATAAGTTGAATCACCAGAATATTCAAAAGTTTCTGCAAAATTGAAGCTTACTTCATAACATCCACACATGGATTTAATGGCTTCTTGATCTAGTTGTTGCTTTGTTTGTGCGTGCAATTTAAACATACATGCTAATAATAAAAAATAGGTAAGGGCTACATGTTTCATTTTTAGTGTTTTATTTTTTCTTTTGAAATAAATTCAAAATTTTGTTATTCTTATTTAGATTGAATTAAAATAAGATTTTATATTTGCGACAAATTTATAAAGAATGAGTCTAAATAAAAATAACTATTTACTTTTTTTTCTAATTATTTTGAATTCGGTTGTCTTTGCTCAAAACACAGAAACCGACTCAACAAAAACAGAACAATTGCATGAAATAGTTATTACTGGTCAGTATAATCCGCAGTCTATAAAAAAATCAGTTCATAATGTAAAAGTGATCGATAGACAACAAATTGAAAGTCAGGCCGCAAATAACATAGCTGATTTATTGAATTTCAATTTAAATTTAACCATCATTCCAAATGCACAAACCGGAAAATCTAATATTTCTTTTTTTGGATTAGACGAACAATATTTTACGATTCTAGTGGATAATATTCCATTAGTAAGCGACAGCGGTGTGGGAAACAACATAGATTTAACGCAAATAAATTTAGATGATATAGAGCGTATTGAAATTGTGGAAGGTGCCATGGGTGTGGAATATGGTGCGAATGCTGTTTCTGGAGTTATAAACATTATCACCAAAAAATCTATTGACAATAAATGGGAAATTCAAACCGCTATTCAAGAAGAAACCGTAGGAGATGAATATGCTTGGTTTAACGAAGGACGCCACATACAACTTGTAAATGTCGCCCATAATATTACTGATAAATGGTTTACAAGAGTGGGTTTTAACCGAAATCAATTTGCCGGTTATTTTGGTGATCAGCAAGGAAAAGAATACTACCAGAATGATGGGTTGCGTGGTTATGAGTGGTTGCCTAAAATACAGCTAAACACAAATGCTTTAATTAATTATCAATCTGAAGCCTTTAGAATCACTTACCGCTTTGATTACTTTAATGAGATTTTAAATTTTTACGGTACAACCGTAAGACCTAATATTGATATTAACGCTCAAACTTCCAACCCATCTGCTACCGATAGGATTTTTAAAACAAACCGTTTTGTAAACAACATTAATTTATCAGGACATTTTAAATCTGGAATCAATTATAAAGCATCCTTTTCGTACCAGCAACAGGAACGTCGTCTTAATGAGTTTAATTATTTTATTCTTACTGAAGATACAAGCAATGAAACAGACGAAACCTACCAATCCACCAAAGTGTTTTTCTCTAATGGTGCTATAAATAACCTCATTAAAAATGAAAAATTCAATTTCCAATTAGGATATGAAACACGCTTTATTGAAGGTTTTGATACACAAGCAACAGGCGTACAAACCCAACTTGATAAATCGCAATCGGTGTCTAGTTTAGCAGGTTATGCATCTGTTGAATATCACTTTACCGATAAAATATCTGTTCGTCCAGGTATGCGTTATGAATATAATTCACAATTCAATTCAAAAGTAACAGGATCTTTAAGTGCACGTTATTTAATGAATCATGGGTTTGAATTACGCGCCGAATTAGGAAGCTCTTACCGAACACCAAGTTTTGAGGAGTTGTATTATTACTTTGTAGATTCCAATCATGATGTCCAGGGTAACGAAAATTTAAATCCAGAAAACGGTTATACCGCATTTTTAAATTTAAAAAAACGCAGTTGGTTTAATAAACTAGCTCTGGTTAATGAATTTAAAATTAGCTACTTGTCTTTGGATGATAAAATTGATTTAGCCATTGTAAACGCACTACCACTTCAATATCAATACATAAATATAGATAACTACAAGCTTATTGGTGCTACTATAGATAATAGTATTAAAGCTGATAATTGGTCCTTTAATTTAGGCGCTACGCTTCAAGGAATTTCGCGTGGTTTAGAGAATGAAGCAAATGCAAACAACGATTTTTTATATGCCTTCCAAATTAATTCAGGTGCTACTTACAATGCCGAAAAATGGGATACTTATTTCACCGTACTCTACAAATACAATGGAGCTCAAGAAAACTATGTTGCTAGTGGTGGCACTGACTCTGAAGGAAATAATCTTTTTGTTAAAGAAACTTTAGAGGCCTATAGCTGGCTAGATGCTTCTATTAAAAAATCATTTTTTCATGATGTTTTTAATGTAACTCTTGGGGCTAGAAATATATTGGATATTACAACTGTGGATCTTCAAAATTCCACTTCTAATGGTGGTACACACGCTGGAAACACCCAAAATATCACGTTAGGTTATGGACGCTCATTTTACTTAAAACTATTATATAAATTCAAATTTTAAACACTACATATTATGATTAACAAATTCTTATCAATTCTTTTCACATTCGCATTATTTACTACTTTTAGTTGTAGTAGTGATGACAACAACACACCTTCTAGCCCTATTAATATAGTTATTGAAGGCGCATCGGTAGCACCAGAAGTTGGTGGTCCAAACCAGCAAAATCAAGTTTATATTGATTTGAGTACCAATACAGCAACCAGTGTACAACGCGATTCTTGGGATTTAGGGTTTTATTCTGGATCGGAATTTAGAGTAGCTATTAATGGGTCTATTTATATGGCTGTAGCGGAACTTACGGCTTCAGATATTGATGTCATAAATTCTTCAAATTTAGAAGTTCAAACTTTACAACCGCAAGTAGCAGTTGGTACTTTTGAAGATGTTAGTGCAGGTTTTATAGATGCGCCTTTTGGTAATATTGACAGGACAGCCATTAATGTTATTTCTGATGATGCTATTTCAAACCATGTGTATTTAGTTAATTTAGGTTATGAAGTAAGCACCGTAACGCCAGCTAATGGTAGCGTAGAAGTTTCAGGCAATCCAAGGGGTTGGAAAAAAATTCGTATTACTAAAAGCGGAAACGATTACGTATTACAATATGCTGATTTAGATGCTACAACGCATAATACCGTTACTATTTCAAAAAACACAGATTATAATTTTACATTTTTTAGCTTTGATACAGAATCTGAAGTTAGTGTAGAGCCTCCAAAAACGGAATGGGATTTAAACTTTACCGTGTTTACTAATGAAATTACAGGATATGGTGCTTATGGTTATACCGATTTTGTAGTTAATAATAGTAAAGGAAATACAACCGCTTATATGATTGATTCCGATGTTGACACCGAATTAAGTTATGAAAACTTTATGTTAGCCAATGTTGTAGACACAAACTTTAGTAACGATCAACGTTCAATTGGAAGTAGCTGGAGAAATGGTGGTGGACCAGGAACGTTGCCTTCCTTAAAAGAAAACGTGTTTTACATTGTTAACGATACAGAAGGTAATTTATACAAATTGAAATTTTTAGCATTAACAAATGCTGATGGTGAGCGTGGGCATCCAGAATTTGTGTATAGTTTATTGCAATAAGATATCATCTTTCTTCGGAATGATAAACCATAAAAAAACCGCTTCAATTGAAGCGGTTTTTTATGATTTAATCCAAGTGATAAATTTCTCGAATATCTTCAAGATATTTTACAAAATTAATTTTTAAGTCAATCAATTCTCCTGAATGGATATCAAATACCCAACCGTGAACCTGTAAATTACGCTCGCGTATAGCCTTTTGTACGGCAGCTGTTTTAATTAGGTTAACGCATTGTTCTTTAACGTTGAGTTCAACTAACCTATCGTACCGTTTTTCCTCACTTTCTATAGCATTTAATTCATCTTTATGAATTCTATACACGTCTCTTATATTTCGTAACCATGGGTTTAAAATACCTAAATCAGCAGATTGCATAGCAGCTTTTACACCACCACACGAATAGTGTCCACAAACCACAACATGATTTACTTTAAGATGTACCACAGCATATTCAACAACAGACATTGCGTTTAAATCTGTTCCAGAAACCATATTAGCTATATTTCTATGCACAAAAACTTCACCAGGTCCAAGACCCATTAATTCTTCAGCTGTTACACGACTATCTGAACAACCTATAAACAGTAATTCAGGGCTTTGTCCTTCACCTAACTCGTTAAAATAATTTGGGTCTGCTTGTAACTTATTTTGAATCCACGCTTTGTTATTATCGAAAACAGTTTTTAAATCCATAATTTTAGTAGGTATCTTTTACATTATTTTTAACCCAAAGTATACATTCTTTAAAAGAAGAAAAAATATGATTTTTGGGTATCAAATCTGGAATGATACCAATACGCTCCATCATATATTCGGGTTGTTTTAATAAGCCTACAAATAAAACCGTAATATTATTTTTATTTAATTCTTGTAGCACATCTTCCATAGCATATAACCCAGACTGATCCATATATTGCATGCGTCCTAAACGGATGATAACGGTTTTAGCTGTGAGTGGAATTTGTCCTGCCAAACTTTGAAAATCACTAGTTGAACCAAAAAACAGTGGTCCTTTTAAGTGCTTAATAAAAACTTCTTCTTTTAATTTTTCAGGAAAGTCCGATTCATCTGCCCATGATTTTTCTTTTGAAAGAGCTTTAACATCAGAACGTTGGGCTGTTAAATCTCCAATTGTTTTCATAAACATTAATGAAGCAATAACTAATCCAATTCCAACAGCATACACTAAATTCCAAAAGGTTGAAAGAAATAGTACAATGAGCATAATTAAAACCTCCGAACTTAATTTTAAAGGCCCAATTTTTATATCTTTTGGTAAGCTTGGAATGGCTTTTAAACCTTTATAATCCATGACACCTATACCTACGGTAATTAAAATACCTGCTAAAACTGCTGCAGGAATATCTGATGCCAATCCTGGCAAACCTGGTATTAAAAGAATGCAGAGTAATAATAATCCAGCTATCATACCAGACAACTTGGTTTTACCACCTGAATTAATATTTACCACTGTTCGGATAGTTGCTCCTGCTCCTGGAATTCCTCCAAAGAAGGCTGCAACACTGTTTCCAATTCCTTGTCCTACTAATTCTTTATTGGGTTGGTGCTTGGTTTTAGTCATGTTATCTGCCACCACACTGGTTAATAAAGAGTCTATAGCGCCCAATAACGCAAGTGTTAAAGCTGTAAAAATGTAAGGCGTTATTGTACCCAATTTAAAATTGGTTAAAATCTCTAAATTTGGAATGGGCAATCCACTTGGAATTTCTTCTATTGGCCTATAGTTTAAACCAAAAATCATGGCCACACCCGACATAACGACAAGGGATACCAATGTGCTTGGCACAACGGTTGTAATCCGTTTAAATCCATAGATTATAATAATGGTACCAAGAGCCAAAAGGACTTCCAGCCAATTAAAATTTTGAAGTGCACGTCCTAAAACTTTTATTGTACCTAAAACACCTGAAGCTTCTTTGGCAGCCAAGGTTTTAGATTCTTTTAAAATATCAGCTTCTGTTACTAATTCTGCTCTAGCAATTGTTTCCCTAAAATCCTCAAGAACCAAAATACCTTCACCAGCCTCTTCAATTAAAATATTTTCTAATATCGCTTCTTCTGCTTGTGGTTTAAAAGTACTAACAAATTCGGTATCTTCTTTTGGGTAATAACCAACAGCAGGCAAGATTTGAGTAATTAAAATAATCACACCAATGGCAGTCATAAAACCAGATACAACTGGATACGGTATGTATCGAATGTATTTTCCTAGTCCTAAAGCTCCCAATCCAATTTGAATGAGACCTGCTAATAAAAATACCGTTAAAATAGCTGGTAAAGCTTTAGTTACATCACCATCGTTTGCAGCAATTATACCCGCAATAACCACCATACTTACAGCTGTCATAGGTGCTGTTGGACCAGAAATTTGTGTATTGGTTCCACCAAAAAGGGCTGCGAAAAAACTAATAAAAATAGCACCATACAGTCCGGCACTTGGCCCTAAACCCGAAGAAACTCCAAATGCTAGTGCTAAAGGTAGTGCAACTATTCCGGCTGTAATTCCGCCGAATGCATCACCTTTGAAGTTTGAAAATAGTTTTTTCATAATTATTTTAAATTTTGGTCTTTGTACTATTGGTTCTGCTTCTTTTTTCTAGAATGTTACAAAGGTCATGATATTAAATTGATCTCGGTTATAAGATTCAAAGAATTGATTCATATATCCTGCCTCCAATTTTATGGCATCACTGATTTTATAGCCTAAACCTAAATAAGCTCTATTTCTATCAAAAACAGGACTTTCTAAATTAAGGAAAATCTCGTTATATGCAGAAACAAAATACGTATTAGATTTATTGAGAGGAATATTTATACCTAAAAAATATCTAAACCGCATTTTAAAGTCGCTTTCAACAAATCGCTGCTCGAACCTATAACGATGTAATAACTTAACAAAGCTTATATCTTGTTTTGAAATAAACTGCTGAAAAATTCGATGCTCATTAATTGAAATTTTATCTTCTGAATTAGACAAGTAATTTTCTGATAAAATATATCCATACCCTAATAATACATTACTTTTACCTTCATTAAAACTATAGCCTAATCCGGTTCTTAAAAGTAACTGTTCTAAATCTCCTATAGCATTATAATTTCTGTATTGTAATTCATTATGGATATTCCATTTAGAATTAATTTTTTTATTTCCAATGTAAATTAACCAATTTCCAAAATTACTGTCTTGTGCTTTTAAAAAAGAAGGTAGTATTAGCAACAAAGTTAACACTACCATATTTATTTCCTTGTTCATATATCAATTATCTTCTTTATTCAATAAATTTTACTTCACCAGTATTAATATCATACATAGCGCCAACAATCATAATTTGGCCATTTTTTTCCATATCACTTAAAACCGGACTTTCCTCATGAATTCTAGCAATGGTAAGTTCAATGTTTTTAGCAGAAACAGCGTCTACAAAATCTAAATTTGCAGAAGTTCTTTTGCTTTCATCTGCAGGTTCTGAAACGGCTTTGACTGCTGGTTTAATTTTACTTAACATACGTGTTAAATTCCCTAATTTAGCATCGTCACAGGCTCCTTTTATGGCTCCACAACTTGTATGACCCAAAACAACTATTAGCTTTGTTCCTGCTAATTTACAGGCAAATTCCATGCTCCCTAAAATGTCTTCATTGACAAAATTCCCAGCTATTCTAACACTAAAAATATCTCCTAATCCTTGGTCAAAAACTAATTCGGCAGATACTCTAGAATCAATACAACTTAATATCGTTGCAAATGGAAATTGCCCATCACTTGTATCATTTACTTGTTCTAGTAAATTTCTATTCGCTTTCAAATTATTTTGAAACCTAACATTTCCTTCTTTTAAATACTGTAATGACTTTTCGGGTGTCATTGTAGCTTGTGTTTCTCTTGTGTGTGCTTTCATAATTTTATTTTAAAAATTGTTAATTATTTTTGACTTGATATTAATAAGGATACATTTAATTTATCAATGATATTTTTAACATCAATCTGTTTCGTGTTTTTCTGTTTATTTTCCTTTTTATTCCTATCGATTAACAATAGGTTTATATTACTTTTCAATACATAGTTAGACAAGTTATTTATGGTGTTATCATTATGCTCAAAAACATACTCAACTATTTTGGTCTGTTCATGTTGGTTTTCTTGAGCCATGTCTATTTGATTATTAGTAAAGCTGAAAATTTTTAAAGATTCATTCGTACCCTCTAAAAGTTCTTTTGGAAATTCATTGTGTAATAAAGTCAGCTCACCATTTAGAACACCGATTGACATGTCTTTATTGGGCTCTAATACATGATCATTATTAGCTATCAGTATAGCTCCTTTGTGTGTATTCAATACAAACTCCGTTATACTATCTCCTAAAAGGCTTATAGGTTTCGGTTTTCTATTCCCCAAAATAATAATGTCTGGTTTATTTTTAGAAATATAATCACCTATTTCATTTTTTACATTACCAAAAGTATAGCTGTAATCTACCTTTAAATCATAGGTTTTATGAACCGAGCTTACAAGTTCTTCTATACTTTTCTTGGTTTTAGTATGTTGTTCATTGATACTGCGAAAGGTGGATAACTGACTTTCTCTTTCTACAATATCTGTTGGTTTTTTTACATGGAAAAATTGCACATGACCATCAATTTTTTTTGATAAACTAACCGCACTTTTTAATAGTTGGTTATTTGAATCTTTTAAGTCAGATAGCACGAGAATGTTATATTTACCTTTTTTCATGCTATTTCTTTTAACTTAAACTTAAGTTTGATTTTGGTCTCTCTTTAAAAAACCTGATGAAACTTGATGGGTTTTCAACTATTCCCCGTTTTGACATTAATTTGATATCAATATTTCGTTCCTTCGCTTTGTGCAAGAAATCTTCTAATATTTCAACAATATCATGATCCAAATAACGCGTTTTAATTAGATCTAGTTCCAAATAAGTGTCTCTAGGTAAACTATCCAGTTCGTTAAGAATTGCGCCTTTATTAAAGAAAGTAACTTCTTCAGCAAGTGTCATTTTTATTTTATGCTTGCCATTGCTTTTATCTTCAATATGAAGGAAATGAGAATTTTGGTAGCTTTTTAATAAAATTACCACAATTCCAACCATTAAACCTAATCCAATTCCGAAGAGTAAATCTGTAAATACTATACCAAGTACAGTAACTATGAATGGTACCCATTGTTTCCAGCCTAAATGATACATTTCTTTAAACAAACCAGGTTTAGCAAGCTTATATCCTACCAGTAAAAGAATAGCTGCCAAAACAGACAACGGTATCATGTTTAATAATTTAGGTATTAAAACTACAGAAATTAACAACATGAATCCATGTAAAATAGTTGATAATTTACTTTTTCCTCCCGACTGTATATTAGCGGAACTTCTAACAATTACTTGCGTTATTGGTAAACCACCTATTAAGCCCGAAATCATGTTCCCTGTTCCCTGCGCTAATAATTCTCTATTTGTAGGTGTTACGTTTTTATTAGGATCCAATTTATCTGACGCCTCCACACATAATAAGGTCTCTAAACTTGCCACTAACGCAATAGTAAAGGCTGTTACCCAAATATCTACATTGGTTATAACAGAAAAGTTAGGAAAACTAAATTGATTCAAAAAATCAGAAGCATTTTCTGGAATAGGCACGCTTACCATATGATTTTTTCCTATAGAAAGTATGTCACTACCTTGGACAACTGTATAGAAAATAATCCCTAAAACAACCACAACAAAAGGCCCTTGGATAAGTTCAAAAAGTTTTGATTTTTTACTTAAAATTTTCTCCCAAAACACCAATAAAAACAAACTAACTATTCCTATTAGAGCAGCTCCTGGATGAATATTACTTAACATAGTAAACAATTCAGAAAAGGTATTTCCACCGTCAATTTCAAAAAATTCTAAATCCCAAGCTGATGCTTCATCATAACCGAAAAAATTAGGGATTTGTTTTAAAATTATGATAATACCAATTCCTGTTAGCATCCCTTTAATTACGGATGACGGGAAATAATATCCAATAATTCCAGCTTTAAGAATTCCGAAAATCAATTGAATAGCACCTCCTAAAACAACAGCAACAAGAAAATTCTCATAACCTCCTAAAGTTCCAATAGCAGTTAATACAATTGCAGCCAAACCTGCTGCCGGACCACTTACTCCAATTTTGGAGCCACTTAAACTTCCTACAACAATTCCACCAACAATACCTGCTATTAATCCTGAAAACAAAGGTGCACCACTGGCAAGAGCAATACCTAAACATAAAGGCAAAGCCACAAAAAACACGACAATACTCGCTGGTAAGTCGTTCTTAATATTTTTAAACATACATATAAATAATTATGCTTCTAATCTTTCTTTTTTTTGATTAGAAGTGTTAATAAAAGAAATAGGCTAACTCATTAGCCAAAACGAAATTTATATGATGTAATCGGGTGGTGGTGAAATTAAATTTAGATGAGGTTTAGAATAATTTTTAAAATAATATCCTAAATATTCTTTTGAATCTGTTCCATATAGGTTGTCCGATTCATGGTATTCATTGTTTGAAATGGGAAATTTTAAGTTTTCATTTTCTTCTTCAGCAATACTGTAGAACATGGAAACATCAATAGTATCATCTACTGCAATAAGTATTGATGGCGCTGAAATAAACGCCAAAAATAGGACAGACATTAAAATTGCAATAGTATGTTTCCTCATGAAATAATCTTAAAAAAACAAATATACCTTTTTTAGATTTTTTATGATGTTAAATTTTCTTAAAACGAATCCAATAACTTAATATCTTCAGAATGTATCCAACCTGTTTTACCATCGGTTAGTTTTATTTTTTTCCAATTTTTAACGGTATCTAACACTTGAACTTTAGTCCCTTCATGAAGAATAAAGGCTTCAGTGCTTCGTAAATTTGGTTCGCTTTTTATTTTACTTTCTTGCGCAAATACAATAGCTGGATTATCATTTTTATCCAAATCGTATTTATTAAATGCTGAAACTAGAGATCCTAACATTAAAACAAGACCAACAAATCCTAAAGTGAATGAAAAGCGTTTGGTTTTTGTTCCTTTAGCCAAATAATAATTAATAAATGCAAATACGGACAAAAACACAAAACAAATGGCCAGAATTGCCCAAGCGTCAAAACTTACAGCATGAGACACCTGATTAATTACTTTTGAGATACCTACTTCTGGAACCACGTCTATAGCATCCAATGTCATGTTTTTAGCAAATGCCATATTCTGCTTAATTTCCGAATCGTTAGGCGCTAATTGTAACGCTTTCTCATAATAAAAAATGCTAGGTGCAATATGGTTTAGTTTGTAATGTGCATTGGCCAAATTAAAATACAATTCTGCTGAATGCATATCCGTATCCAAAATCTGCTGATATTTTTTAATAGCCTCTTCGTATTGAGCATCATTATATAAGGTGTTTCCTTGTTCAAATAACTGGGTGTTTTGCGCCATTGAACAAAAACTAAATAGCGCTATTGCTAGCGTAAAGATATATGTCTTTTGAAATTGTATCATCTGTAACATATCTATTTTAATTCTTTATCAATTTGTGAAATAGTGCTTGCAGCGCGCTCATAATCTTGTTGCATTTCTACCTGTGTAATTGGTGTATAACGCGCCAATTCACAATTTTTTAGAATGGTTATAAAACCCGTTATAGTTTGCTGACTTACTTGTCCTTTAGACAAAAGTTCCTGTATTTTTTCTTTACTTAATTCTGTGGTTTCAATATGAAGGGTGGCTTTTAAATAGTTATGTAAAGCTTTTTCTAAAGCTATGTAAAACGCTTCTTTTTTTCCTAAAGCTTTTTTGGCTTCACTTAAATATTTTTTAGCAAGTTTATCAGCCTTACGAATTTTGTTTCCAAAGACATCCGCATCACGCTTTTCTTTGTTCTTTTTAAACACCATAACTAATGGAATAGCCAAAAATGGCATTATAAGGGCTGTCCAGAATCCAATAGATTTAAAAAAGTGATTGGGCTTGGTACTGGTAAAATTGGTGTCCGTTTTTATAAATGCAAACTGATTACTATTTAAAACAACACGCTGCTTATCGCCTCCTGCAGCTGTAATATCTTGATTACCTGTTTGATTTGTTGGCCCTTGTAACACATCAATAATAATTTCATTAGAATTTATGGTTTTGTAAGACTCTGTTTTTAAATCGAAATAAGAAAAGGAGATATTTGGAATAGGGTATTTTCCTTTAAATTGTGGTACAACCGTATAACTATCTGAAATACGCCCTTGCATACCGTTTAAATTGGTGCGGACATCTTCTAAATGCTCTGGCTCATAAACCTCCAATGAACTCGGTAAATTTAATTTAGGTAGTTGGAATAACTTTAAATTACCTGAACCCGAAACTTCCACTTTTGCTTGTAAAGACTCTGTAGCGTTTAATGAGGTTTTAGAAGTAGTCACTTTAAAATTAAAATCGCCTACAGCGCCTGTAAAATCGGCTGGTTTTCCTTGTTCTGGAAGCGGTTTTACATTAATGGTTCGTCTTCCAGCAGAAACGGTTTTATGCGCTTGAGACATTAAACGGCCTCCAAAAATATCACGCCTATTTGTTGGCACCTCCACCGTAATATCTAAACTTAACGGTTCAATTTCTAGTTCACCCGTTTTTTGTGGGTATAAAACCGTTTTTCGCAATATCACATACCGATAATCTTCGCCTTTATATGTGCCGTTCTGAACTTTTAATTGTCGGATATCTATATTCTGACTCCAAAAATCACTGTATTTTGGATTATCTATTTCACGCCAATTACTAACACCAGTATCTGGTGAAACGTATAGTTTATAAACAACAGTTATCGCCTCGTTTAAAAAGGGTTTATCATCTGAAATTTCAGCTACAAGATGTATGTTCTCTGAAGCAATATAATCGGCATTATTACCATCTTTAGGCGCTTCTACTGCGCTAGTAACAACAACCGAAATGGGAGTTGTTTTATAGATTTCGCCATCAATTTCAATAACAGCTTGATTGATGGTAAAGGCTCCTTGCCGTTTTGGTGCTAAAAAATAGCTGTAAGTTTTGGAATAGGAGCGTTTTCCATTAATCCAAGAATTGCTAACGGCTTGATTTGGACCACCTACAACGGTAAAATTGCTAAAGTCTGGTGGGTTAAAATTATCGCCATCTTTATTCATTTCAAAATCAACGCGCAAACGCTCATTAATGCCTAATTTTTTCTTGCTTACTTTAGCTTCAAAAGTAATTTGGGCACTTGCTATAGTACTTGATAGTACTAGTAAAATAACTGCAATGTGTTTTATGAGTTTCATGATATCGTTCTATCCGCTTCTATTATCTCTTTTATAACTTTTAACTATTTTGTAACCTACCTACCAATCTTTTTCTGTTTGGATTTTAACACCTTTTTGTTTTTCAGCATTCATTTTTTCTTGCACTTTAGACTCTTGATTATTCATAGCTTCTAATAAGTTTTTCATTTGCTGTGGCGACATTTGTCCTGGTTGCGGTTTTGGTGGTTGCTGCTGTTGCTCATTATCTTTTCCAGGGTCTTGGTTTTCTTTACCTTGTTCTTCTTTATCGTCTTTAGGCTTTCCATCTTCATCCTTTTTATCATCGCCTTCCTTTTTATCTTGGTCGCCTTTGTCTTTCTGGTCGTCTTGGTCGCCTTCTTTATCTTTATCTTGGTCTTTATCCTTATTGTCGTCTTGATTTTCTTGATCTTTATTATCGTCCTGATTTTGATCTTCTTGCTGTTTTGCACAATCTTTGGCTAATGCTAAATTGTATCGCGACTCATCATCAGTTGGGTTATTTCGCAAAGCATTTTTATAAGCCTCAACCGCTTCTTTACATTTTTTATTTTGCATTAAAATATTTCCAATGTTATGAAATGCTTGATGCTTTTCAGATTTAGAAGTGGTTGCTTTGACTGATTTTTGCAATTGATACAGAGCCTCTTCTAAATTACCTTCTAAAATTTGAGAAGTTCCTAAATTATAACCTCCTACTGCTTCCGTTGGTGCTTCAGAAATAGCTTCACGATAAGCCATTTCAGCAGAAACAAAATCGTCTTCACCCAAAAGGTTATTACCTTGGTAAACAAGATCGTTAGCGTTTTTAGCTGCTTGTAGTTGCACGTCCTTTTCATCCTCTTGGGAAAAGACAGCTACCGACATTAGAGCAAATATGTAAATTAATAGGTTTTTCATTGGTACCTTTAAAAGTATAAAACTACTGGTTTCTAATCCGTTAAATATATTATAAAATTCCTTTTGAAAATCTTTATAGGTTTTCGTTGAATAAATTGAGCCGTTTAAGCCAAGCTGTTTTACGTTCTAACAAGAAAATATCGATAAATAAGAAGAAAATTGCTAGGCCTAAAAACCATTGAAATTGGTCTTTAAAATCTGCAAATTGTTTGGCCTCATATTCTTTTTTATCCATACCGTTCAAAATATCTGTTATGGCATCCACAACCTCATTGGTGTTTCTACCGTTTATATAGGTTCCATTTGCTTCATCAGCTATTTCCATTAAGGTGCTTTCGTCTAATTTTGTAATGACTGTTTCGCCAGTATTATCTTTTTTATAGTTTAAAACAACACCATTTCTTTTTATTGGAATAGGGCCACCTTTAACATCTCCAACACCAATAGTAAAAATCCTGATACCTTCTTCATTGGCTTCACTGGCTACATTTTCTGCCATTTCTGTATGATCTTCACCATCTGAAATAAGAATTAAAACACGATTGGTTTGTTGGTCATCATCAAAATAAGTTTTGGATAATTCTATAGCTTCATTAATTGCAGTTCCTTGTGATGAAAGCATATCAGTATTCATACCTTGTAAAAACATTTTTGCCGAAGCATAGTCTGTTGTAATTGGTAATTGCGGAAATGCTTTTCCTGCGTATGCAATAATTCCAACCCGATCGCCTGCCAGGTTATTAATAATTTGTGTTACTAGCTGTTTTGCCTTATCCAAACGATTGGGCGCAATATCTTCGGCTAGCATACTTTTGGAAACATCTACTGCAAAAACAATATCTACACCCTCGCGTTTTACGGTTTCAAGTTTGGTTCCAATTTTAGGGTTAACCAAAGCTAAAGCCAAACATGCAAATGCTAAACTTAAAACAAGAACTTTTAATGCCGTTTTAAAACCAGATTGATTAGGACTTAAACGTTTTAATAAGCGCTTGTCGGCAAATTTCCTTTGCGTTCGTTTTTTCCAAAATTGAAGCACCAAATATAGGAGCATAATTACCGGAATAACTGCTAAAACCCAAAACCATATTTTTTCTTCTAATTGATACATATTAATTTCCCATGACAATGGGAATCTTTTAATTTTTATTAAATTTTAATTTACACAAAACTCCTAAAAATGGTAACGCGTAATAGGACTTCTAATAATAGTAAAATACCTGCTAAAAACACAAGTGGTCTAAACAGTTCTTGATAATTATAAAATTTAAACTCTTCTACTTCTGTTTTTTCAAGCTTATTAATTTCGTCATAAATTGCGCTTAATTTTTCATTATCAGTCGCACGAAAATATTTTCCACCCGTAGCATCTGCAATTTCTTGGAGCAGTTCTTCATCAATTTCCACTTGTACATTTCCATATTGAAGTTTTCCGTTTATCATAGAAACTGGTGACAAAGCCATTCCATTAGTTCCTAAACCAATGGTATAGGTTTTTATTCCAAATTCCACTGCCAATTCGCTGGCAATTTTAGGATCAATAAATCCAGAATTGTTAACACCATCGGTTAATAATATGATAACCTTACTTTTAGCTTTGCTATCTTTTAATCGGTTTACTGCTGTTGCCAAGCCCATTCCTATAGCTGTTCCGCCTTCAATAATGGTGTTGTATTCTATACTTTTCAAAGACCGTAACACAATGGCTTTATCGCTAGTAATTGGTGTTTTAGTATAACTCTCGCCTGCATATTCTACTAAACCAATGCGGTCATTTGGCCTGCCTTCAATAAATTCTGCAGCCACTTCTTTTAACGCTTCTAAACGATTTGGCTTTAAATCTTTTGCCAACATACTTGCCGATACATCAATAGCCATTACAATATCTATACCACGCGTAGTTTTTGTTTTCGTACTGACATCCACCGATCGTGGCCTTGCCAAAGCCGTTATTAATGCTGCCAAAGCTAATAACCGTAACACAAATAAAATGTGCTTAAATTTTGGTAGTATAGATGGTGTGACTTTAAAGCCCTTAAGACTAGAAATTTTTAGTTCGGCAGTTTGCTGCTTGTGTTTTAAAACATACCAAATTATAGCAATAGGTAAAAGCAACAGCAACCAAAAAAACTGTTTATGTAAAAAATCGATTCCTTCCAACATCATCATTCTATATCAGGTTTTAGTTCTACGGAATTTTCAATACGCTCAACCATTTCAGCTGCATATTCATCATCTTTTTGCCAAATAATAATAATTTGCTGAATGATATTCTGTGTTGTAAAATGCAACAATATGTATTCACCTTCCACAAAAGAATCTGAACTTCCAATTGGGAATTGCGCATAACCAAAAGTTTTTAGTCCTTCGGCATTATTTGGAGTTACAAATTTTTCGTTTTTAACAATGATATTTGTGACACCTTTGTTTTCTAAATCCTGAATGGCTTTTTCAGCTACTACTACTAAATTAATAGAATCTTCAGGTTTCTGGTTTTTTAAAGTAGCCGTATTTAAGGTAATATTTAAGTTACTTCCTAAATTGCCATAATTAAAAGTTGTGTAATCCACTTGAGCATTTTTGTTTTGAACAGAATCTATTTCAACCCGTTTTAAAACTTTAGGTGTTGATATTATAATGGGTGGAAAACCATAATCACTGCGTACCCAATTGCCCTCTAATAATTCCAAACTGTTATTTCCCAGCAAGGTGTCTTTTACATAATTGAAACCATATTTTAAGCCAAACCCAACAAATGTGGCTACCAATAGCCCCACAACCACCAAGGCAGAAATAACTATTTTTCGGCGTTTCTTTTTACGCTCTTGAGCCTCCTTATATTGTTCGTCTAGCAGTTTTTCTTCTTCTGTTGGTTCTGGTAAAACTTCTTTTACATGATCTATTTCTTCATCAATTGTTTTTCTATCAAATTTGGCTAATTCTTTATCTGGTGCTGATTTGGCGAATTTTACTAAATCGGCACGTTTAAAAATACTTTCTAGATTTTTAATGGTTTCCAGACTTAAATCAATTTGATTGCCGTCTTTTAATAATCGTAAACGGGAAATAAGCTCATCGGTGGTACTTTCTAAAGCGTGATCATAGACCTTTTCATCTAAATAACGACGGATGGCTAGGGTTAATTCAGAATAGTATTCTTTATAGGCATCTTCCTCTAGATATCGATGCTCATCCAACTGTTTCAAGGCTAGTTTTGCACGATCGTAAGGAGGTAATAAAGCTATTTTTTCTTCTTCAGTTAGTGGTTTTTTACGCCAAACAAACCAATATAATAAAGCTGCTACTAAAGCAATAGCTAGTAAAACAATCAGTAATGTTTTCCACCAATTACTACTACTTTTTTCAACTGAAATAATAGGTTTTATACCATATAATCCTTGTTGGGTAGTATCAACCTCAACAGGATTCACAAAAACTTTAAGCGAATCTGTAAAAAGCGTTTGATTGTTTATAATAATTTTTTGTCTTGGAATGGTGTAGGCTCCAGAGTCGAATTGGGTTAATCCGTATTTTTTTATCAAATTGAATTTTGCCGCATTTTTAGTGGTATCAATTGCGTAAGACTCTATAATTTCTAAAGGTAAAAATGTAGCGCCTTCAGGAAACACAACTAAATCTGTAGTATCTGCTTCTACTTCAATTTGAAAGGTAATTTCTTCGCCAATTTTAATTTCAGAAACATTGGCAGCCGATTTTACTTGCGCTACAGAAACCGCCGAGAAAAGAAATAAGATACAAGAAAAAACAACCGTTAATGGTAAACCAAAAACGGAATTTCTATGTCTATTAAATCGTAAATATGGGTTCATAAATTGTAATATCAATTAGCCTCTTTGTTTAAAATAGCCTAATAATTTTTTAACATAACTCTCATCAACACGACAATCAATAACACCTGCTCCAGATTTGGAAAAGCTTTCTTTAAAATAAGCAACTTGATCTTTATAATAGGTACTATATCCTAAACGAACACGTTTTGATGCTGTATTTACCAACATACGTTTACCCGTTTCTTGGTCTAGCATTTGCACCATACCCAAATTAGGCATATTTTCTTCATGTCTGTCATACACACGAATACCTGAAATGTCATGACGTCCAGCAGCAATTTTCAGGTTGTGTCGGTAGTCGTCTGCCATAAAATCGGAGAGCATAAAAACGATAGCCTTTCGTTTCATAACATTGGATAAGAATTTTAATGCTTCTGATATATTAGTTTGTTGACTTTGTGGTTTAAATTCAATGAGTTCACGAATAATTCGTAAAACGTGTGAGCGTCCTTTTTTGGGTGGTATGTAAAGTTCTATAGCATCTGAAAATAGAATTAAACCTATTTTATCATTATTTTGAGTGGCTGAAAATGCTAAAGTTGCTGCAATTTCGATTACTATTTCATTTTTAAACTGGGAATCAGTTCCAAAAAATTCAGAACCTGAAACATCTACCATTAACATCATGGTTAGCTCGCGTTCCTCTTCAAATACTTTAATGTGTGGTTCGTTGGTTCTGGCGGTAACATTCCAGTCAATATTACGAACATCGTCTCCATATTGATACTGGCGAACTTCACTAAAAGTCATACCACGACCTTTGAAAGTAGAGTGGTATTCGCCTCCAAAAATATGATCAGACAACCTACGTGTCTTAATTTCTATTTTTCGTACTTTTTTTAGTAATTCTTTAGTATCCATCGCTTCAGTAAACAGTGTTCAGTCGCAGTTTTAAGTTTTTCTTGTATTCAAATTCCAGCAGACCTTTTACAGTTTACTGTAACTAAATACTGAAAACTCATGTTACGGTACTTCAATCTCATTTACAATTTTGCTAATAATATCTTCTGAAGTTACGTTTTCCGCTTCCGCTTCGTAAGTTATTCCAATTCTATGACGCAATACATCATAAATTACGGCACGCACATCTTCTGGAATTACATAACCACGACGCTTGATAAACGCATAACATTTTGCTGCAGTTGCCAAGTTAATACTTCCACGAGGCGACGCTCCAAAAGAAATAAGTGGTTTTAATTCGGCTAATTTATATTTTTCAGGATAGCGTGTTGCGAAAATTATATCAAGAATGTATTTTTCTATTTTTTCATCCATGTACACCTCACGAACGGACTTTTGTGCTTGTAAAATTTGATCTACTGAAACAACTGGTTTTACTTTATCGAATGCGCCTTTAAGATTGGCTCTCATAATGAGTTGTTCGTCATCAATTTTTGGATAATCGATAACTGCTTTCAGCATAAAACGGTCTACTTGTGCTTCAGGCAGCGGATAGGTTCCTTCTTGCTCAACCGGATTCATAGTTGCCATTACTAAAAATGGTTTATCTAACACAAAGGTTTCATCGCCAATGGTAACTTGCTTTTCCTGCATGGCTTCTAATAAAGCCGACTGTACTTTTGCAGGCGCACGGTTAATTTCATCTGCTAACACAAAATTGGCGAAGATGGGTCCCTTTTTTATTTTAAAATCGTTTTCCTTCATGTTATAGATAAGCGTACCAACAACATCTGCAGGTAATAAATCGGGTGTAAACTGGATTCTACTAAAAGACCCATGAACAGCTTGAGACAGTGTATTAATAGCTAATGTTTTTGCTAAGCCTGGCACACCTTCTAGTAAAATATGGCCTTGACCTAATAAACCAATTAGCAGACGTTCCAACATGTGCTTTTGCCCAACAATTACTTTGTTCATTTCAAACATTAGTAATTCTATAAAAGCACTTTCTTTTTCAATTTTCTCGTTAATAGACGCAATGTCAATTGTACGCGTATCTTCCATTCTTTTTCAATTTAAAACACCCTAAAATAATGGGCTTATTTAAGATTGCTAAATTGTTAAAATTTTTGCTTTCATGCTGTTAATAATTGGTTAAAAATTAAGAGGTCTTTTTAAAGTGAAATATTAAAAATTTAACTATTTATTTAAAAAAACAAACATTCTAACGATTAAATTGCATGGTATTTTAAATAAATTAACAATCAATACCAATAGCATAACAGAATGACTTATTCAAAAATTATTGCTGGGACAATGACTTGGGGTCAATGGGGAAAATCACTTTCAAAAAATGATATGATGGCGCGTTTAGACCATTGCCTTAAAGAAAATATAACCACGTTTGACCATGCTGATATTTATGGCGGCTATACTACTGAAAACGAGTTTGGACATGCGTTTAAAGAATCAAATATTCGCAGAGAAGCTGTTCAATTTATTTCTAAATGTGGTATTCAATATATGAGTACTAACAGGAATAACAGCGTTAAACATTACGATTATAGTAAAGAATATATTTTTTGGTCTGTCGAGCAGTCACTCAAAAACCTTCAAACAGAATATTTAGATACCTTATTATTACATAGACCAAGCCCATTAATGCAACCTGACGATATTGCGGAAGCAATTATTAAACTTAAAAAGGACGGTAAAATTAAACATTTTGGTGTTTCTAATTTTTCAGCAAGTCAAATAGCCTTACTTTCAAAATATATTCCTACTACTGTTAATCAAATTGAATTTTCACTCACGCAACACAAAGCCATGCATGATGGCACGTTGGATTATATGCAATTACACCAAATAAAACCCATGGCTTGGTCACCATTAGGATGTGTTTTCAAAGATAATACCAATCAGACACTCCGAATTAAGAAGCAATTAGATATACTATCTGAAAAATACCAAGCTACTCATGATCAATTACTTTTAGCATGGATTTTAAAACACCCTAGCGGCATAACACCTGTAATTGGAACCACTAATTTAGAACGTATTACACAGGCACAGCAAGCAACAAAAATAGATTTGGAAATAGAGGATTGGTTTTTAATTTTAGTAGCTTCACAAGGGCATAAAGTTCCTTAATAATTTACATTAAAATTAAAAACAGAAATAACAAACTAAAGATGATAAATAAAACTGCCTTAATAACAGGCGCAACAAGCGGAATTGGTCGTGCTACAGCTCACGAATTTGCTAAACACGGTATTCACCTTATTCTATGTGGTAGGCGTCAAGACCGTTTGGATACCATAAAAAGTGCCCTCCAAAAACAAACGGAAGTTCATACATTAAATTTTGATGTGCGTGACCTTAAAGCTGCACAAACCGCTTTTGAAAGCTTACCAGTAGAATTCAAACAAATAGATATTTTAATTAACAACGCTGGAAATGCCCATGGCATGGATACCATCCAAGACGGAAATACAGACGATTGGGATGCAATGATGGATATTAATGTAAAAGGGTTATTATATGTAAGCAAACTAATAATGCCACAAATGATTACACGCCAATCTGGGCATATTATTAATATTGGCTCATCGGCTGGGAAAGAAGTATACCCAAAAGGGAATATTTATTGTGCTAGTAAACATGCTGTTTTGGCTATTACAGAAGGTATGCGAATAGATTTAAACCCATATGGCATTAAAGTCTGTGCCATAAATCCTGGACTAGTAGAAACCGAATTTTCACAAGTCCGTTTTAAAGGTGGAGAACAAGCAAATTCCGTTTACAAAGGCTATAAAGCATTACAACCAGAAGATATTGCAGATATTATTTATTTTACCATTAGCAGACCAGCTCATGTAAACATTGCCGATTTGTTAGTGTTTCCATCGGCTCAAGCCAGCAGTACGATTGTTAAAAAGGAGTTTAACTAAAACCTAAAAAAACTTCCTGATATTTATTGGGATTCGCGATAAATACCATGTTAAACAAACGCCTCCTCATAAAAAACTTACTGGCTCACAACGATGAGAACAGTTTCTATGATAAAAAGCGTCAAATAGATATTAGTCTCAAAGAAGGAAAAGCTAAATTTTTAAAACATATTTGCGCACTTTCCAATAGCAATCCTAAAAACAATTCTTATATAGTAATTGGTGTTGAAGATGAAGACAGCCAGATTATTGGTGTTGATTTTTTTGATGACAGTAAAATACAAAACCTCATCAATGCGTATTTAACCAATCCACCAATTGTTCAATATGAAAATATTTCGTTTCCGCATTTACCAGAAGATAAAGTAGTTGGATTGGTAACTATTAGAGCAACAGGAAAAATAACATCACTCCGAAAAAACATTTGGAAATATTATGGTGGTGCCGTTTTTTTTAGAGATGGCAGCATTAGCATGCCTAAAGTTTTTGATATAGAAATTACCGATGTCAACTCTCATATTGTAGAAGCTATTGAAGCACATTCTCAAAACAATATAGCATATACTCTAGATGGTGTTTTTGATTTTCTAAAAAACAGAAAAGACTACAATCCACAATACAAGGTTTTTAAAGAGTATTTTGTGGTTTGCTGGGCTGGACAGAAAAAAGTAGTCAAACATGAAACATTTTATTCTAGAGTAGATATTGAACTTATAAATGAACAAGTCCGATTATTTTATTCTGCCTTAGATGAAGTTTCTATATCATTTACTGAAGATTCCTTTACAATTGTTGAATATATTAATTTAGGGTTGCAAAAAGCTTTTAGATATTATCCGTTAGAGAAAACTACCATTTGCTTTTCAGAGCAAGGAAAATACAGCATTACCAGTAAGCTTATTTTTAAACCACCACAATATGATAAGAAAGTATTACATCATATTTACAATGCTAATAATGCCCTATTAGAAAAAATAAAAAATGAACACGTTTTATCAGATAATGAACTAATTGATTTAAAAAATTTACCCGCAACCTATTTAATTTGCTATTTAAATGATTTTGAAGAAGCCATTAACAAACTTATAGATGCCAAGTTACTACTGAAAATTTATCCTGAAATATACTTACTTTATAAGCAAACCATGCGAATTTTAAGAAAAGTACAATACAATTAATGTTAGTTACACATCAATACATACCAAGAATAAAAAATATGTTACCAGTTATGTATTTCTAAATCTATTAAAACTATTTTTAATTAAATTTGTAATGCTATTAATCAACTAATACACAAGAGCCTAAACAGAAGTATTTTTACTTTTGAATAGGCTTTTTGCTTTTATAATTGGTTATTTAACCCAAACTAATTGCTTACTGTTTCTTAATTTCTGGTACTACCGTTATATAAAATCCAAATGATTAAACCTGTTGTTTAAAATAGGTTCGGCATCTACATCCAGCCATGTATTTAAAACGGTTGCATAAATGGCTCTAAAATCAATTTCAAATTTTATATCACCTTGATCATCTAAATCGGAGAGACTAGCTAACGGATTGTAGACACCAGGTTTTTTTAATTTATTTCCAATAACAAACACATTGTTTGCGGTACCATGATCTGTTCCATTACCTGAATTTTGTTTTACACGCCTACCAAATTCCGAAAAAGTTAAAATCAATGTATCATCAAAAGTACCATGTGCTTTTAAATCGTTTACAAAAACTTCCACAGTTTCAGCGTAAGTTTTTAATAGTTTACTGTGCGTATTTACCTGATTCACGTGGGTATCAAATCCATCTAAAGACGCATAAAAAACTTTTGTTTTTAATCGTGAATTAATAAAAGAAGCCGTTGTTTTTAATTGGTAAGCAAGTCCATTTTTTGGGTAATCTATAGAGCTGTTTTTAATCGTGTTCTTTTCATGGATATATTTTGCCGATGATTCTGCTGCTATCATCGTCTTATACAAATACCCCAAATTATGCTCACTTAAATGCGTGTCTTCATTTTGTTTGGTGACTTGTTTAATAAATGGGTCTTGAGATAGTTGATAAAATGTATTTGGATTTTCAAATGCCATTCCACTCAATTTTTTCCCTTGTAAAGCTAGTGACAAGCTTTCGTTTAATTCGATAGCATTATAAGGTTCATTTCCATGTTGATCTAAAAAACGACCAATCCAACCATTTTTATAATACGTATTGGACGGACTAGCAGTTTGCCATATATCTGTGGCTCTAAAATGCGATCTGTTTGGGTTTGGATATCCAACATTATTAATTATGGATAAAAGACCTTGATCGTACAAACGTTTTAAGGGTTTTAAGGCGCCATGGAATGCTAAATCATCTGTAATGGGAATCAAATCGGGACGTTTTAAAGCCAATTTTGGTCGCGATCTATAATAAATATCATTTTGAAAAGGTATAATTGTATTCAACCCATCGTTTCCACCAGAAAGTTGGATTATTACCAACCGCTTATAACCTAAATTACTAGAAAGGGTATCTTCAAAAGCCCTTATAAAACTAGGAATAAAGAATAAGCTACTCGCTAATGTTGTATTTTTTAAAAAATGACGTCTGTCCATATGTATACATTTTAGCACATTTGATATTCAGGTAAAGACATGAGTTGTATGCATTGGTCTTTAATAGAAATTTTTTGCAATTTATTTATGTAGTCATTGGTTTGCTCACGCAATGGTGGCACAATTAGCACCTTTTTCATTTCTGAAAAGGTTAAATTTTTATATTCGGAATTAAAACGTTTCCAGTTAATTTCTGTGTTTGTCAGTTTATTTTTAGCTATCCGACGGTAGTAATTTTGAAAAGCATCTGAAAAATCGCCTTCCTCTTTTACTGAAATCACACCATCGTTCAATAGTAAAGAGGCTAATTTTAAACGCATTAAAATAGTATTACTATTAATCCAAGATTGTCCGCCTTCCCAGCCAGCTACATTGGGAGGATGCAATAAAATCTGGCCTAACATTCGCTGAAGATAAATTACATCTTGCCAGTTTTGAAACGCTAATGATGTTACTTTCTGAATTCCAACTAATAACTCAATTGGCGATTTTATTTTAGTACCAATATGCTTCTCATCATAAAACCAATCTGACATAAATATAAAACGCATTACCGTTTCAATATTATAGTCTGGATAAAATACAGCCGTCATTTCTTCAATATGAGTTTTATTGGGCACATCATTAACAAAATAACGGTACAATTTTTTACAGATAAATTGGGCACATTGTTTTTTTTCTAGAATCATATCAATTACCATATCACCATCATATCTCCCAGATTTATTAAAAATGAATTTGAAATCAGCATTATGCTGTTTTTCATTAAACTGGAAATTTCCTTGAAATTCAAAACTATATCCCGTAAATGCTTTTGCTGCCTCTTTTACATCATCTTCCGTATAATTTCCAACACCCAATGTAAATAGTTCCATCAGTTCTCTGGAGAAATTTTCATTTGGTTTATCCTTTTTATTCTGCTTCAAATCCAAATATTTTATCATTGAAGCTTCTTTAGAAATAGCTTTAACAAAATCCCCAAAATTCCCTAAAGCATTTTCTCGTAATGTATTATGGTATTTTTGAACATGAAGGATATTCGTGTCTTGACAAACAAAATGATTGGCCCAAAAAAGTAACATTTTTTCTTGCAGTACACAGGGATTATTAACCATTCTTTCCACCCAAGCGCTATTTAATTCTCGGACTTTTACTGCTGATTTTTCTCTAAACAAACGTTTCTCTTTAACATTCATTTTTAGATACTTTTCTCTGGTAATATTTTCAAAATAAGAGGTGTCAAAGGTTAAAGGCGATGTGTGCTGTGCATTATAAAATAACTCATCAACCAATTCCTTCCTGCTTTTGCCAGAAAGTCGTGCCAATTGCTTTGGGAGAAGTCCAAAACCTGCACGCCAATATAGATGTTGAATGTGTTTATCCGTCATTACTTTAAGCCTTTCTCTATAAAATATACGACTTCAAACACAAAAAAGACGCCAAAATTTTAAGAATTCGGTTACTTTACCAAACTATTAACAAATTAAGTAACTTTTGAAAAATGAAAAATCCGTTGTTATTTAACAACGGATTTCATCCAGCAAAAATATAGTATCACCTATTTAAATTTTTAGATATGACTTATAAAACCATAAAAAAAGTCGCTTCAATTCTAGCATTTAGAACGAAACGACTTTTATTATTTTATAATTTGAGTTGATTATAAATCGAATTTAATACCCTGTGCTAAAGGTAACTCATCAGAATAATTTACTGTATTTGTTTGACGACGCATATACACTTTCCAAGCATCAGATCCAGACTCACGTCCACCACCTGTTTCTTTTTCACCACCAAAAGCACCACCAATTTCAGCACCTGATGTTCCAATGTTTACATTAGCAATACCACAATCTGAACCTGCAAATGATAAGAATTTTTCAGCTTCTTTCATCTCGTTGGTCATAATTGCAGAAGATAATCCTTGAGCTACGCCGTTTTGTTTATCAATAGCATTTTCCACATCACCTGAATATTTCATTAAATATAATACAGGTGCAAACGTTTCATGTTGTACTATTTCAAAATGATTTTCTGCTTCAATAATAGCTGGTTTAACGTAACAACCACTTTCGTACCCCTCACCTTCTAAAACACCACCTTCCACTAATACGGTTCCGCCTTCAGCTTTAGCTTTTTCTATAGCAGATAAATAAGTATTTACAGCATCTTTATCAATTAATGGTCCAATGTGGTTTTTCTCATCTAATGGGTTACCAATAGTTAATTGTTTGTAGGCACCAACAATAGCATCTCTCACCTTATCATAAACCGATTCATGGATAATTAATCGTCGTGTTGACGTGCAACGTTGTCCACAAGTTCCTACAGCTCCAAATACAGCACCTGGAACTACTACTTTTAAATCGGCAGTTGGTGTGATAATAATGGCGTTATTTCCACCTAATTCTAATAATGATTTTCCAAAACGTTCTGCAACAGTTACACCTACAATTTTACCCATTCGTGTAGATCCTGTAGCAGAAATTAATGGAATACGTGTATCAGTCGTCATCATTTCACCAACCTTGTAATCTCCATTTATAATACAAGAAATACCTTCTGGTAAATTATTTTCTTTTAATATTCCAGCTATTATATTCTGGCAAGCTACAGAACATAATGGTGTTTTTTCAGAAGCTTTCCAAACGCAAACATCACCACAAACCCAAGCTAAAGCGGTATTCCAGGCCCAAACAGCTACTGGGAAATTAAATGCTGAAATTATACCAACCACACCCAAAGAATGCCATTGTTCTCGCATAACATGACCAGGGCGTTCCGATGGAATTGTTTGTCCGTTTAATTGTCTAGATAATCCAACGGCAAAATCGCAGATATCAATCATTTCTTGAACTTCTCCATATCCTTCTTGAAGGGATTTACCCATTTCAAAAGATACTAATCTCCCTAGAGGTTCTTTTAATTCACGTAATTTATTACCAAATTGACGAACTATTTCACCACGTTGTGGTGCTGGCATAGCCCTCCAAACCGGAAAAGCAGCTGTTGCAGCATCCATTACTTTTTCATAATCTGCTTTAGTAGTTGTTTTAACTTTAGCAATTAACTTTCCATTTACTGGTGAAATACTCTCAATAACATCACCACTTGAAAAATTATTGGAACCTGTTGATGTTCCTTCATTTATATCTTTAACACCTAATGCTTTTAAGGCTTTTTCAATTCCGAAATCTGTTGCAACTGCTTGCATAAATCTATTTTTTTTAATTATTATTCTTACTATTTGCGAATATACTAATAAATGTGGCCTTACTAAAGGGAAACATCCTAAAAATTGTTAACTTTAAGTTCTCATTTAATTGAAATTAACCATGAAAAACACCCTCCTTTTAATAGCCATCTTCGTTTTATTTTCTACATGTAAAAACAAAGAAGAATTAAACGCTATTTCACACAAGCAACATAAAACAACTGTTGATAGTACTAAAATTAAAGTCAACGAATTTGCCATTGTTATTCATGGTGGTGCTGGTACTATTTTGAAAAAAAATATGACTCCAGAAGATGAAGCAGCCTATAAAGCCAAACTTGAGGAAGCTATTCGTATTGGACATAAAATTTTAAGTGAAGGCGGTAGTAGCTTGGATGCCGTTGAAAAAACAATTACAATTTTAGAAGATTCACCGCTATTTAATGCTGGAAAAGGTGCCGTGTTTACCCATGCCGAAACCAATGAATTGGATGCATCCATCATGGATGGAAAAACTTTAAATGCTGGAGCATCAGCTGGAACAAGAACAGTAAAAAATCCCATAAATTTAGCACGAGCTGTTATGGAAAACTCACCACATGTCATGCTATCTGGTTCAGGTGCCGAAACATTTGCCCAAGAACAAGGGTTAACAATTGTAGACTCTACTTACTTTTTTACGGAGAACAGATTTAATAGCTTAAAGCGAGTAAAGGAACGTGAAGAGGAAACAAATAAGAAATCAGCGTTTTATGATGGCACTATTAAAGATTCTAAATTTGGAACGGTGGGATGTGTGGCTTTGGATAAAAATGGCAATTTAGCAGCTGGAACCTCAACAGGTGGAATGACCAATAAACGTTGGGGACGCATTGGCGATGCACCAATTATTGGGGCAGGAACCTATGCCAACAATAATACTTGTGCCGTTTCTAGTACTGGTTGGGGCGAATTTTTTATTCGTGCTATGGTAGCTCATGATATTTCAGCTTTAATGGACTACAAAGGTTTATCGCTCCAAGCAGCAGCACGTGAGGTCATCCAAAAAAAAGTTCCTGAACTTGGTGGTGATGGCGGGATTATTGCGGTAGACAAATATGGCAATTTGGTTATGGAATTTAATACAGCTGGCATGTATCGTGCATCTATGAATGACAAAGGCAAATTAACCATCGGTATTTATAAAGAAAATGATAATTAATGGTTTTAACAATGATCCTAACAATTAGAGTTTTCTGATAAAAAATGTTAGAAAAACACATTAGTTATAGTTATTCAATAAAAATTATCCGCATATGTCATTTAAAAAAATCGTAACCGTCATTGTCATCCTATCTGTTTTGGTGTCTTGTAAAAAGGAGGATACCAAAACCGACAATCTTTTTAAATTTCGCGAATATATAAGTTATACAACCTCTGGCTTAAGTTCTATTGCCGACCCTATCCAAATTAATTTAACGAAACCCGTTGAAAAATGGGAAATAGAACAGGAAATACTGGATGATATTGTAAACATTTCACCACATGTTTCTGGAAAATTAGTGGTTGTTAATCAGCAATCAATCCTGTTTACTCCAGATGAGCCACTAGAACCTGCCACAGAATATACGGTTACCGTAAAGCTGAAAAATATTTACAATGACATACCGAATGATTTTGACAATTACACCTTTCAGTTTAAAACCATCACGCCAAATTTCACAATTAATACTACTCATTTGCAATCTTACAGCAAGGAATGGCAGTATGTTGAAGCAGTTTTGCGTGCTTCAGATGTCATTTCATTACAACAAGCTAAACAATTAGTAGAAGCTTCACAAAATGGCAAAAAATTACAGATAGTTTTTAATGAATACAACCAAACATCACGCATTTTTGAATTCAAAATAGACAGTATTCATAGAAAAATAGAGGATTCTGAAATTTTAGTTAAATGGCAAGGTGAAGCCATTAATGCTGACAATACAGGTGAAAATACTTTGACAATTCCTGGTATCAATAATTTCACCATTGTGGATATGGAAGTGATTCAATTACCCGAACAATACGTCTCCATTAACTTCTCGGACCCGCTTAAAAAACAGCAAAATTTTGATGGTCTAGTAACCATTGAGAAAAGCAAAAACCCCAAATTTATTGTTGAAGGCAATATTTTAAAAGTCTATCCTGAAAGCAAATTAGTTGGCAATATTCAAGTGGACGTTTTTCAAGGTATTTCCAATACAGATGGTTTTAAATTAAAGAAACCGTTTTCAGAAAAAATTACCTTTGAAAACTTAAAACCACAAGTCCGTTTAATTAGCAACGGAAGTATTCTACCAAATTCCAAGCAGCTTAAATTTAATTTTGAAGCGGTAAACCTGAAAGCGGTCGATGTCCGTATTATTAAAATATATCAAGATAATATATTACAGTTTTTGCAGGAAAATAATTTAGATAGTAACAACTCTTATAATATCCGGCAAGTAGGTCGCAGGATTGCTAAACAAACTATAGAACTGCAATCGGCAGCTGAAAACACTGGGAAATGGCGTGCTTATAGCATTGATTTATCCAAATTCTTTACGGCCAATCCTGGAGCCATTTACCGTGTGGAATTAAGTTTCAACAAAGACTATTCATTATACGATTGTAGCACAAATGAAACAGCGTCAGTTAGTAATGATGATTATGACGATTACTACTATGAAGATGATTATTATGGTCATGATTATAACGAAGAATCCTACACCGAAGATGACGATTTACGAGAAGAAGCCTATTGGGATAATTTAATTTACAACTACAAAAACTATCCATACAATTGGCGCGAGCGTGAAAATCCATGTCATGTAGCTTACTATAATGAAAACCGCGTCGTATCTCAAAACTTACTGGCTTCCAATTTGGGTGTTATTGCCAAACGTGGCGAGAATAATTCCTATTATTTTGCGGTTACCAATATTCTAAACACCAATCCCGAAGCCAATGCATCCGTAACACTTTATAATTTTCAGCAACAGGAAATGGTAACACTTTTCACCGATTTGGAAGGCTTATTAACCATTGATGCGGACAAACATGCAGCTTTTGCCATTGTAAAAAAAGGCAATAATACCTCGTATTTAAAACTCGCAGATGGCAACTCACTATCCTTAAGTAAATTTGATGTTTCTGGTAATAAAATGCAACGCGGACTTAAAGGCTATTTGTATGGCGAGCGTGGTGTTTGGCGTCCTGGAGACACACTTCATTTAACCTTTATGCTGAATGATAAAGCAAATAAATTACCGAAAGCACATCCTGTGAAACTAGAAATCACAGACTCAAATGGAAAACTGACATACAAAAATATCACTACCGACAACCTTAATAATTTTTATAGATTTACAGTTCCTACAAACAAAGAAGATAAAACCGGAAACTACAACGCCAAAGTTTCCGTTGGTGGTGCTACATTTTTTAAAACATTAAAGATTGAAACCGTTAAACCAAATCGTCTTAAAATTAATGTCGATTTTGAAAACGAGATTTTAACCAACAATCAACCATTAGCTGGAACACTAGATGTGAAATGGCTACATGGCGCACCTGGAAAAAATCTCAAAGCTGAAATTAAAGCAAAAATTAGTAGCTCCAATTCTAGATTCCAAAACTACAAAAACTACCTATTTTCCGATCCAACACGGGAATTTGAAACCGAAGAATTAACCGTTTTTGAAGGAAATGTGAATGCCGAAGGTATCGCAAAAATAAATAATCAATTAGAGGTTGGCAAAAATGCACCTGGCATGTTAAACGTGCAGTTTTTAGTACGTGCTTTTGAAAATGGTGGCGACTTTTCCATGGACGCTTTCACCATGCCGTTTGCACCTTACGAGTCCTTTGTAGGTTTACAATCGCCAGAACCAAAAGCTTATGGTTCCTTTTTTACAGACGAAAATCAAACCTTTGATGTAGTTGTTGTGGATAAAGATGGAAAACCTATTCAACGCAATAATCTAGAAGTAAAAATTTATAAAATTGAATGGCGTTGGTGGTGGAATGCTTCTGAAGATAACCTATCGAGTTACGTTTCCAGTAATTACCACAGACCGTATTTAGATAGTAAAGTAAACACCAATGCCCAAGGCAAAGGAAGTTTCAATATAAAAATTCCTGACGAAGAAGGTGGACGTTATCTCATTCGTGTTATCGATCCCGTAAGTGGCCATGCTACAGGACGTACGGCTTACTTTTATAAAAACTGGTGGCAAAAAGCACCAACTAGCGACAAAGAAGCAGCAAAGATGCTGGTATTTTCAGCAGATAAGGAAACCTATAATGTTGGCGAAACGGCTACCATTACATTTAATTCAGGTAGTGAAGGTCGTGCGTTGGTAAGTGTGGAAAATGGTACCGAAGTGTTAGAAACCAAATGGGTAAAAACGCTTCTAGGCGAAACCAAAGTAACCATCCCAATCACGCCCGAAATGGCACCAAACGTGTTTGTTAATATGTCACTTTTACAGCCGCATGCTATAACAGCAAACGATTTACCAATTCGTTTATTTGGTGTTATTCCATTAATGGTTGAAGATCCAAACACCAAACTGCAACCACAACTTAAAATGCCAGACGTGTTACAACCTGAACAGGAATTTAAGGTTACGGTTTCCGAAAAAAATAACAAAGCCATGACCTACACCATTGCTATGGTAGAAGAAGGCTTGCTAGATTTAACGCGTTTTAAAACGCCAAATGCGTGGGATGAATTTTATGCACGTGAAGCCTTAGGCGTTAAAACCTGGGATATTTTTGATGCTATAATTGGCGCCTACTCTGGAAGTATCGATCAGGTTTTCGCAATTGGTGGTGACGGTAATGCTGCAGCCGGTAAAAACAAAAAAGCCAATCGCTTTAAACCGGTTGTAACGTATTTAGGGCCTTTTAGTTTGAAGGCGGGCGAAAACAAATCGCATACCTTAAAATTACCAAATTATATTGGAGCAGTTCGGACTATGGTGGTCGCTGGAAATGCTAACAACGAAGCCTATGGCAGTGTAGATAAATCGGTTCAGGTTAAAAAACCGCTTATGGTTTTAGCTTCTTTACCAAGAAAATTAAGTCCAGGAGAAAAAGTAACCCTTCCTGTTACTGTTTTTGCTATGGAAAACAAAGTGAAAAATGTAGAAATCAGTTTGAAATTAAGCAATGGAATTTCTGTAGTTGGCGAAAAAACTCAAAATATCACCTTCGATAAGCCAGACGAAAAAATGCGCTATTTTGAATTAGATGTCAGTCAAGCGAAAGGCTCAAATACTATTGAAGTTATTGCCAAAGGTAACGGCGAAAAATCGACCTATAAAGTTGAGATTGATGTCTTGAACCCGAATCCGATATCGTCCAAATCCATTGATAAATCGGTTGCTGCAAATAATTCAGAAACACTAAACTTTACAACCTTTGGTGAAATAGGAACCAATTCAGCTACGGTAGAATTTTCAACCTTACCACCTATGGATTTTACAAGACGTTTACAATACTTGATTAGATATCCACATGGCTGTTTAGAACAAACCACATCAGGTGTTTTTCCACAATTATATTTAAACGATATTTTCGATTTAACGTTAGACAAAAAACAAGATATTCAGAAAAACATTGAAAGTGGCATCAAACGTTTGGCGCAATTTCAAATGCCTAATGGTGGTATGAGTTATTGGATGGGCGAAAACACTGCAAACGATTGGTCTACCAGTTTTGCTGGACACTTTATGCTAGAAGCAGAAAAGAAAGGCTATGTGTTACCATTAACATTTAAGAACAATTGGATAACCTATCAAAAACAAGCGGCTCGTGATTGGCGACCAAGTTACAGAACCTATAATTCAGATTTAGCACAAGCCTACAGACTTTACACATTGGCTTTAGCTGGACAAGCAGATTTAGCGGCTATGAACCGGTTACGTGAGTTTTCTGAAATATCCAACGAAGCCAAATGGCGTTTGGCAGCAGCTTATGCGTTGGCAGGACAAAATGAGGCGAGTCAAGCCATTTCAAAAACTGCTAATATTAATTTTCAACCACCAAAATATAATTACTACACCTACGGATCGGTAGATAGAAATCGCGCCATGGCTTTGGAAACTATGGTGCTGACTAAAAACCCACAGCAACGTGAGTTAGCAGAACTTATAGCGAATGATTTATCGAGCAACCGTTGGATGAGTACCCAAACAACAGCTTATAGCTTGTTGGCTATGGCAAAAATGGTGGAAGCCAATGGTGGCAAAGATTTAAATCTTACGTACACCATCAACGGTAAATCTGAAACTATCCAATCGAAATCGGCTATTGCGCAACGTGATTTACCGATATATCATGGCACAAATGAATTAACATTCACAAATAAAAAAGCCAATTTGGTGTATGTACGTGTGCTTAATTCTGGGAAACTTCCACTTGGTCAAGAGCTCACGGAACAACGTGGATTGAGTGTTTCCGTCAACTATAAAGATTTAACTGGCTCTAAAATTAATATTTCCAATTTAAAACAAGGTCAGGATTTTGTGGCAAGCATTACAGTTAGCAATCTTAAAAATGAAAATATAAACGATGTGGCACTCACTCAATTATTTCCATCTGGTTGGGAGATCATTAATACCCGTTTTACCGATTTTGGTGCGGCAACAACGAGTCAAGCACGTTACACCGATATTCGTGATAATGAGGTGAATTACTATTTCGATTTGCCGCAAAAAGGAAATCAAGGCAGTAAAACTTTTCATATTATGCTAAATGCTTCCTTTTTAGGAACCTATTATTTACCTGGCATTCAAGCGGAAGCTATGTATGATAATGATTATTTAGTGCGAAATAAAGGACAATGGATTACTGTTGAAAAATAGAATTCCTGTGAAAGCAGGAATCTAATAGTAATTCAAAGAAGTAAATTTATATAATTAAACAACAAGATTCCTGCCTTCGCTTGAATTAAGAAACCATGACAAATCAAAAACCCTATTATGCTGTTATTTTTACCTCAACACAAACAGACTGTATTGGAGGTTATCCTGAAATGGCAGAAAAAATGGAGACACTTGCCAAACAACAACCCGGATTTATTGGCATAGAATCCGCCAGAGACGGTTTGGGTATAACCGTTAGCTATTGGGAAAGTTTAGATGCCATTAAAAATTGGAAACAAGAAAGTGAACATATAATTGCGCAACAGAAAGGTCGTGAACACTGGTATAATTGGTATCACGTTCGGATTTGTAAAGTGGAACGGGAATACGAATTCCTACGAGAGTAGGAGTCTACATGAAGAAGATTATATCTTACATAAAAGCAAACAAAATAAAATCGGTAATAGTATTCCTATTACTTATTGCCTATTATTTCTGTTTACCCAATCCATTATTTACAGATCCAACAGCGACAGTCATTACTAGCCAAAACAATCGTCTTTTAGGTGCACAAATTGCTAGTGATGGTCAATGGCGATTTCCACACAACGATTCTATTCCAGAAAAATTTAAAACCTGTATTATTACTTTTGAAGATGCCTATTTCTACAAACATCCTGGTTTTAATCCAATTTCTATTTTTAAAGCCTTTAAAGAGAACTTAAAATCTAACGGTATTAAACGCGGTGGAAGCACACTCACACAACAAGTAATCCGTTTATCCCGAAAAGGCCAAAATAGAACCTACTTTGAAAAAGTTATTGAAATTATTTTAGCAACCCGTTTAGAACTTCGCGAAAGCAAAGATCAAATTTTAGCCTATTATGCCAGCAATGCACCATTTGGTGGAAACGTGGTTGGACTGGATGCCGCATCTTGGCGGTATTTTAATCGCGATGCCAATCAATTATCGTGGGCAGAACATGCAACTTTAGCCGTTTTACCCAATGCGCCAAGTTTAATTTATCCTGGAAAAAATCAAGAACAATTACGTAATAAGCGCAATCGTTTGCTCAAAAAATTACGAGATAATGGGACTATAGATTCTTTAACCTATCAATTATCAATTGCTGAAGGCTTACCACAAAAACCGTATGCATTGCCACAAACGGCTCCACATTTATTACAAAAAGTAGCAACAATACATTCGGGAAAACGCGTACAAACAACGGTTGATAATCATTTACAAGAGCGCGTGAATCAACTTGTAAAAACACATTATAATCAACTAAAGCAAAACGGGATTCACAATGCAGCTGTGTTAGTTTTAGATGTTAAAACCAGAAAGGTTTTGGCTTATGTTGGAAATACGCCAACAGACAAATTACACCAAAAAGATGTGGACATTATTGATAAACCAAGAAGTACAGGCAGTATTTTAAAACCTTTTTTATATGCTGCTATGTTGGATGCTGGCGATTTATTACCAAACACATTAGTTGCGGACATACCAACACAGTATGGAAGTTATAATCCCGAAAACTACAACAAAACTTATGATGGAGCCGTACCGGCTAGTCGCGCCTTATCACGCTCTTTAAATGTGCCATCGGTTAGAATGTTGCAGGAATTTGGATTAGATCCCTTCTATCAATATCTAAAAAAACTTGAGCTTAAAGACCTTTCGGAATCTGCCAATTATTATGGATTATCGCTTATTTTAGGAGGTGCTGAAAGTAATTTATGGGATTTATGTAAAAGTTATGCTGCGCTATCTTCAACCCTAAATCATTTTTCGGAAACATCTAGTGAATATTTTAGTAACGAATTTACGGAACCCATTTTCATCAACTCCCAAACAGTCGACTTCGGAAAAAAAACAGCCGATAAAACGCTTATTGATGCCGCTTCCATCTATTTAACCTACGAAAGTTTGAAAACCGTAAACAGACCAGAAGGTGATGATAATTGGGAATTTTATGATGGCTCTAAACAAATAGCCTGGAAAACAGGAACGAGTTTCGGTTTCCGTGATGCTTGGGCTATTGGAACAACTAAAGATTATGTGGTTGGTGTTTGGGTTGGTAATGCAGATGGTGAGGGCAGACCTGGCTTGGTAGGTGTGCAAACTGCTGCACCCATTTTATTTGATGTATTTAATCTATTACCGCATAGCGATTGGTTTTCAAAACCGTTTGATGAGATGCAGGAAGTTAGTATTTGTAAAAAAAGTGGTCATCGTGCATCGCCAAATTGTGATGCGGTAGAACAAAAATTTATTCAAGTTTCGGGATTAAAAACCAAGCCTTGTCCGTATCATGTATTGGTTCATTTAGATAATTTAGAGCAGTTTCAAGTGAATTCCTCCTGTGAGTCTATTGCCGATATTTCGCATAAATCGTGGTTTGTATTACCACCATTAATGGCTTATTATTATAAAACCAAAAATCCCTTTTACAAACCCTTACCACCTTTTAGAGCAGATTGTTTAGGAGAAAATGCCGTTTCTATGCAATTCATGTATCCCAATGATAACAACACCATTTTCCTTCCGAAGGATTTTGGAGGAAAAACTAATGAACTCATATTAAAAATAGCACATTCCAAACCTGAAACCACCGTATTTTGGTATTTGAATGAGCAGTTTTTAGGGAGTACGCAAAATATCCATGAATTTGGAATTATTCCTCAAAAAGGAAAACATTTGCTAACGGTTGTGGATACCTTTGGAAATGAAGCCAAACGCTGGATGACTATTTCCGAATAGTTGGTCTACTTATAAACGTTCGCAACATACTGTGATCTGATTTCCAAGTAGATATTTTATCGGTTTTGTTTATTTTCAAATTATGAGACACCCAAATATGATCCAGTGACAAAAGTGGTAAATTCCAAAACCAAGTTTCTTTAAAGCCCTTTCCTTTAACAGAAAACGCATGATTGTAATTGCGTTTAAAATTTTCGAAATAAATGGATTCTAAAGGTGTATTAAAATCGCCTAAAACAACCGAATTATTATGATATTCTATATTTGAGTATACAAATTGAAGCTCTTCTTTTCTGGAATTAAATATTTCAGCCGTTAAATCAACTGCATAAAAAATGATGTTATTTGTAGCAAATTTTAAAACGGTAGAATTGGTTTCAGAAGTAATTTCACTAATAATTTTTAGAGGCGTTTTGGAGAATATTCCTATTTCTTCTTCCGATAAGTGAAAGTAATAATTTGGATATGTATTTTGCGTTTTTTGAATGGATTTTAAATTGCATTCTATTAAAACCAAGACATCAGGAATCTGATTATTTTCAAGAAAAGCATCTTGAAAACTTTGATTATGTCCAGCATTCCAAACCACAATTTCCAAACCATTTTTACTTGTGTGTTCATGGTTTGAAACATAGCTTTTAAAATACCAGATGACACTTAAAACGAGTAGACATAAAATAGAAATTTTGCGCCACTTTTTAATAATAATTATTGAGAATGCTACTAATAATATAATAATTGGAAGCGGAAAGGCATAAAAGATGATGGCAGATGCATAGCAGTAATCTTTAACCGTAAAATGAATGAGTACAGCAATAATAATTAAAACTTGAATACCTATTTTTAATTGCTTCATTAACGTAATGGAAATCCTTTTGCTGCCCACCATGGGTGCATTTCAATAACTAACCTCCCAGATTTTACCATAGGATCTAAATTTGCCAAGCTATCAGCCATTTCAAATGTTGGCACATTGTAAATAGTAATCCCACGAATATCACCATCGTCTCCAAAAGGTCCAGAAATATCAGCATAACCTAATTCATACATTCTAGATAAATGTGCTAAATGTTGTTTTTGAAGTTTAGCCGCTTCTGCTTCATTTTGAGACCGAACAGGTCCTTTTTTTAAAAAAGCCATAAAGTACTGCTGCATTAAAATGGTATCCTGTGTTTTCTCATCTACATAATCAAAAATTTCAAAACCTTGTTCGGTTAACTCATTTTTTAAAGTTAGAGTGGACTTTTCACTGGATGCAACTTTTATTTGAACCGAATCTATCGGTTTCTCGTTTGTTAGCTTTGCCGTTTCCTTTTTACAAGCTAATAGGACTAATAAATTAAAACTTAATAAAATTATTTTCTTCATGAGTTCCAGTTTTTAAATGGGTTCTTACTTAATTCTGAATTATAATATTTGGTAATACCTGTTACTTCTTTACCAAGCCAATTTGGTTTTTTGAATATTTCGGTTGGATGCGATAATTCTACCTCGGCAACAATTAATCCCGTGTTATCACCAAAAAATTCATCGACTTCAAATAGGTGATTACCCACTTCTATATCATAACGTGTTTTATCAATAATGCCGGTTTCGCATAATTTCAATAAGGCTTCAGCATCTGTTTTTGAAATCTCGTTTTCCCATTCAAAACGTGATAAACCATCATCGGTAGAAGCGCCTTTAACAGTTATAAAACCTATTTCTCCTTTTAGACGCACACGAACCGTTCGTGCTTTATCTGTATTTAAAAACCCTTGTTTAATCCGTGTTTTTCGAATGGCTTCGGTTTTAAATTGTTGAGAGGTAACTAAAAATTTGCGTTCTATTTCAATCATATTTAAAGGTTTCGCTAAAGCAAAAATGCATTATCAATTTACAATCTGTTTAATATCATCAGATAAAATCCGACTATCTGGATAGCTGTTATTATCCAAAAAAATCATGCATTTAGCAATGGTTTCTGGTTGAATGGATTTGTATTTAGCTAATGAACCTATTAAAAATGGATTAATTACAGCCATAGCCATCTTAGCCAGTTTTTCACCCAAGCGGTTTTCATCACGACTACCTCCAATTAGAGATGGTTGCAGCACATATGAGTTTGGAATGTGTTGTGCCAAAACAGCTTCTTCCATCCTTCCTTTTGTACGACTGTAAAACACCTTACTGTTTTTATCAGCACCTAATGCGGAAATCACGATATAGGTTTTAATGCCATTTTCTTTAGCCATTTCGGCAGCAGAAACAGGAATACCATAATCAATTTTTAAATAGGTTTCCTGGTCCGGTGTTTTGGCTTTGGTGGTACCAATACAACAAAACACCACGTTGCCTGTAAACTGTTCTTGGTGGGATTTTAATTCGAATAAATCCACCAAATGTTCTTCAATTTTTGGATGATGAATACCACAAGTAGATCGTGAAAACAGTTTAATTTTATCATATCTGTTGTCGTCCAAAAGTTGTTCTAAAAGCAAACCGCCTGTTAATCCTGTTGCACCTAAAATGATAGCTGTTTTACCCATAATGACCTGTTTATATGCTAAAGATATTATAAATTTACATCATGCTAGACACATTTCCCATTAGAAAAATTATTCATGTAGATATGGACGCCTTTTACGCGTCTGTTGAGCAAATGGATAATCCAGAATTAAAAGGGAAGCCAGTGGCTGTTGGTGGTTCTGGTAATCGTGGTGTAGTTAGTGCTGCTAGTTATGAAGCTCGGAAGTTTGGCGTTCGTAGTGCCATGAGCGGCATGCAAGCCAGACGTTTGTGCCCTGACTTAATATTTACTAAAACCCGTTTTGATCGATATCACGAAATTTCTAAACAGGTTCGGAACATATTTCACGATTATACTGATTTGGTGGAACCGCTTTCTTTAGATGAAGCCTATTTGGATGTTACCCAAAATAAAAAAGGTAATCCGAGTGCGAGTTTAATAGCCCAAGAAATCCGAACACGCATTTTTAATGAAGTAGGCTTAACAGCTTCCGCAGGAATTTCAATTAATAAATTTATAGCCAAAGTTGCTAGTGATTACAACAAACCAAATGGCCAAAAAACCGTAAATCCTGAAGATGTTTTACCGTTTTTAGAAGGTTTAGATATTCGTAAATTTTATGGTGTTGGGAAAGTAACTGCCGAGAAAATGTATCAGCTTGGTATTTTTACGGGAAGCGATTTAAAATCTAAAACCATAGAATACCTAGATATGCATTTTGGCAAATCTGGTCGTTTTTATTACCACGTGGTTCGCGGAATTCATACCAGCGAAGTTAAACCAAATAGAATTCGAAAATCATTAGCTGCAGAACGCACGTTTAGTGAAAATTTATCTTCCGAAATTTTCATGCTTGAAAAATTAGAACACATTGCACACGAAGTGTCTAGACGTTTAAAAAAAAGTAAGGTAGCTGGAAAAACCGTTACTTTAAAAATAAAATATAGCGATTTTACCATGCAAACGCGCAGTAAAACCCTACCGTATTTTGTCAGTGATGCCAATATTATTTTGGAAACAGCCAAAGACTTATTGTTTCAGGAAAGTATGCAAAATTCGGTGCGACTTTTAGGAATCTCATTATCCAACCTCAACACCGATAAAAAAAAGAAAAAACCAGAAGAAAAAAAAGCGGTTAGTGTACAGTTACAGTTTGATTTCTAGGAATTTGATTTTCTTAATTAAAAAGGCGAACTTCGTTACAAACACAACCAACCTTTAATCAAACAGTTATATAAAAACCAATCCGTGATAAAGTTCTTCAGAAAAATCAGACAAAATTTACTTTCAATGGGTAAAACCTCAACTTATTTTAAATATGCTGTTGGTGAAATTATACTTGTAGTAATCGGAATTTTAATAGCTTTAAGCATCAACAACTGGAACTCTAATAGAATTACAACAAATAGAAAAACTGATTATTTAATACGTATTTCTGAGGAACTGAAAAAACAGATTGAAGATTTAAACTATGCTAAAGATAACGTGGCTTCTGAAATTGAAAATGGCAAACGCATTTTAAAAATATTAGATACTAAAAATCCAGATTCTATTCCAGCACTTAAACAGCTTTTAGGAAATACAGCTACATTTTGGGGCATCACACTTTCCTTTCCTGTTACCGATGAATTTATCAATCAGAACTTGCAATCTCAAATAAAAAATGACTCCCTTAAATTATACTTAAAATACTTGAGTGAATTTAGAGATTTTTCAGATATTCAAAATGATTATACCAAAACACAATACACCAATACTATTGAACCTTTTTTTGTAAAAAACATTAATTATAGCGAAATAGCTGTAGATTATTATAAAGATGGTTTAATACAAGGTGGCCCTAAAACTGATTATAACAATCTAATAAGTAGTATGGAATTATGGAATGTTGCAACCTTTAAACTGGAAACTTTAAATACTGGTGAATATTATTTAAAATCACTCAATCTTCTTCTAGAGAAATTGATTACTCAAATAGAAAAAGAAATTGATAATCCTTAAAAATTACAACTCATAATTTCTGTAACCCGTAAGGTGTTTACCATCCCTTTATCTTGAATTGGCATAGCCGCTAAACTCACGAGCATATCACCTTCTTCCAAATAGCCTTTTTGGCATGCAATAGCATTTACATCTTCAATGGTTTCATCGGTACTTACAAATTTATCGTAGAAGAACGCTTTTACACCCCAAAGCAAACTCAATTGTGTTAAAATACGCTTATTTGATGAAAACACTAAAATATGTGCTTTTGGCCGCCATGCGGAAATTTGAAATGCCGTATAACCACTATTGGTTAAAGTTGAAATAGCTTTTGCATCAATTTCATTAGCCATATTGGCGGCATGATAACAAATAGACTTTGTAATATACCGTTTAGTACGAATATGCGGTGGCATTTGTGGTACCTTTATTAAACTAGAATCCTCCACACTTTTGATAATATTAGACATTTGTCTGATAACCTGAATGGGATATTGCCCAACTGATGTTTCGCCCGAAAGCATCACAGCATCGGCACCATCCATAACGGAATTGGCCACATCATTTACTTCGGCTCGTGTAGGTGTTAAACTGGAAATCATCGTTTCCATCATTTGTGTAGCAATAATTACGGGAATACGTGCTTGTTTGGCACGTAACACTAGTTTTTTCTGAATAAGTGGAACTTCTTCTGCTGGAATTTCAACACCTAAATCGCCTCGAGCTACCATTAAACCATCGCAATACGCAACAATTTTATCGATATTTTCTACTGCTTCTGGTTTTTCTATTTTAGCAATAATTGGAATTTTATGGTTACTATGTTTGCTTATTAGTTCCTCCAATTGCATTAAATCTTCCGCATGACGTACAAATGATAAGGCCATCCAATCCACTTCCATTTTAATAGCAAAAATAGCATCTTCAATATCTTTTTCAGTTAATGCCGGTTGTGATATGTTGGTATTGGGTAAATTAACACCTTTTTTAGAACGTAAAGGTCCACCTTGAATAACACGTGCTTTTACTTCTGTTTTCTTATCGGTTGAAACCACTTCAAAAATAAGTTTTCCGTCATCTAAAAGAATACGTTCGCCTGGTTTGGCATCTTGCGGAAACTTATCATAGGTCATGTAAACGCGTTCTTTGGTTCCTTCAAAACGCTTTCCTGTTGCAAAGATAATTTCGTCTCCTTCGTTTACAATCACCTCACCTTTCATAGTGCCTACTCGTAATTTTGGGCCTTGTAAATCACCCAAAATAGCAGCATTATATCCAAATTCGTCATTTAATTCACGAATCATTCCTATCCGCTCCTCTACATCCTTGTAATCTGCGTGAGAAAAATTAATTCTAAAGACATTTACACCTTCATCAAGCATTCCTTTTAAAACGGCTTTTGTACTTGTTGCTGGGCCTAATGTGGCGACTATTTTGGTTTTTTTTCTTTTTAACATTAATAGAATATTAAGTTGTTTTTAGATTTTAATTCCGATGGGTTAACACGATATGTGGTGAGGACATTCGGAATTGATTGAATTTTTTTTAAGAGCTTCTGTACTTGAGCGTCTGTAATAGCATCATCAGCGATTTTTAAAAAATAATTCACAGTTTTATACTCGGGAATGAGGTAATAGGTTTTGGTTGTCTGCTGTTCTTGCAAACCAAAAAGTGAATTATCATTGCTAATTGCCATCATTTCAACGCGGCAGGTATTTGATACTAAATGCCATGTAGCAAACTTATGCGCATCTACCCATTCAAAAATTTCATATTGGGTATTGTTTCCGAAGTCTAAATCCGCTTTTTGTCTTGATAAAAAAAGTTGTAATTCTTTATTTAAAAAATAAGCTAATCGGTAACCTTCTAAAGGACTATGAATACCAATTAATGCATAATCAATGGTATCTAAAAATTCGTCCAAGTCAAGTTTTTGCATGAGCATAAATATCAAAACGAATTGTAAATATAATATATAATAGCTATAAACAAATGCTGTTTACATTAAACTTAACAGGAAAATATTACGAAAACGTTATCGTAAGTTTGTGTTCTAGCTCTCTTTAGACATTTGTTTTTGGAAAACAAAAAAGGCACGTTTAGAGGCTTTTTCTTCTGCCTTTTTTTTGGAAGTGGCTCGAGCTTTGGCTACAACTTTATTATCTATGGCCAATTTTACGGCAAAATGACGGATATCATCATTTCCTGTATCTTCGTATACGTTGTAATCAAATACCTTCTTTTCCTTTTGGCACCATTCTATTAATAAGCTTTTGTAGCTAATAACTTTGCCTTCTAATTGTGAAATATCCACATAAGGGATAATAACTTTCTTGTAAATAAATTTTTCACAATATTTATAACCACGATCTAAAAATATGGCGCCTACTAATGCTTCAAATAAGTTACCATAAATATTATCGCCAAAATGGCCTTTGGGTATTTTACTTTCAACCAGGTCTATTAAATGCAAATCTTTTCCAAGTTCGTTAAGATGTTCGCGGCTAACTATTTTGGAACGCATTTTTGTTAAATAGCCTTCGTCGCCACTTGGCACTTCAGAATATAAATGCGATGCAATAACAGATCCTAACATAGCATCACCTAAAAATTCAAGACGCTCATAATTAATAGGGTGTCCTTCCGCATCCTTGATATTCATGGATCGATGGGTAAATGCTTTTTTGTAATATGCTATATTTTTAGGTTTAAACCCGAGAATATTATGAATAGATACAAAAAAATTCCCGTCAGTTTTTGAACGGGAATTTAATATGTTTCGAATGTGCTTCATTCGTTATTTAATCAATTTTTTTAAATAATACGCATGCATTATGGCCACCAAAGCCAAACGTATTACTCATAGCAACTTTAACATCGCGTTTTTGTGCTTTGTTTAATGTTAAATTTAATTCAGAATCAATATTTTCATCAACAACCTCATGGTTTATGGTAGGTGGCACTATTCCGTGTTCCATTGCTAATATAGACGCAATGGACTCAATAGCACCAGCTGCACCTAATAGGTGACCTGTCATGGATTTTGTTGAATTAATATTAATAGTTTTTGCATGTGCTCCAAACACTTCCGAAATCGCTTTTAGTTCGGCAACATCTCCTAGAGGTGTTGACGTTCCATGCGTGTTGATATGATCAACTTCTTCTGGTTTTAGGCCTGCATTTTCTAAACAATTTTTCATTACTGCAATCACACCAATTCCTTCTGGATGTGGCGCTGTCATGTGGTAAGCATCTGAAGACATACCGCCTCCTACTACTTCCGCATAAATTTTAGCACCACGTGCTTTGGCATGTTCATAATCTTCAAGAACTATGGCTCCAGCACCTTCACCTAATACAAAACCATCTCTGGTTGCATCAAAAGGTCTTGAGGCTGTTTCAGGGCTTTCGTTTCTTGTTGATAAGGCATGCATGGCATTAAAACCACCCATACCTGCTATGGTTACTGCAGCTTCACTTCCACCTGTTACAACCACATCACAATGACCCAAACGTATATAGTTTAGGGCATCAATCATGGCATTGGCAGAAGATGCACAAGCAGATACTGTTGTATAATTAGGACCCATAAATCCATGTTTAATGGAAATGTTGCCTGGTGCAATATCTGCAATCATTTTCGGAATGAAAAAAGGGTTAAATCTTGGCGTACCATCTCCAGCTGCAAAGTTTAATACTTCGTCTTGGAAGGTTTCCAAACCACCTATTCCTGCACCCCAAATTACACCGACTCTTAATTTGTTTACCGCGTCAAGGTCCAGTTTCGAATCTGCAATAGCTTCATCTGAAGCAACCATTGCGTACTGCGTAAACCGGTCCATTTTTCGCGCTTCTTTTCTATCAAGAAAATCGGTGGCATTAAAGTTTTTTAATTCACAAGCGAATTTGGTTTTGAACTTTTCAGTATCAAAATACGTTATGGGTGCAGCACCACTTTTTCCACTAATAAGTGCTTCCCAATATTCGTCCTTGGTATTTCCTATAGGTGTTAGTGCTCCTAATCCAGTAACTACAACTCGCCTTAATTCCATAAATTCTAATGAATTATTTTGCTGTTTCTATATAAGAGATAGCTTGACCAACCGTTGCAATGTTTTCTGCTTGATCGTCTGGGATTTGAATATCGAATTCTTTTTCGAATTCCATGATTAATTCTACAGTGTCTAATGAATCTGCTCCTAAATCGTTTGTGAAGCTAGCTTCAGTTACAACCTCGTTTTCATCAACACCTAATTTGTCTACGATAATCGCTTTTACTCTTGATGCAATGTCTGACATAATCTTTTAATTTTAAGTTTTAATTAGTTGGCAAAAATAAAAATTTTATTCTTATTCCACACCTTTACTGTAAAAATGTGGTGGTAATTTACTAAATTTCCTTTAAGTAAATCCCATTTACCTGCTAATTGTTATAATTTATTCTTTTTTTTGCGTTACTAATCATGACATGACAAGCTGCTATATGAAACGTATTGTAATTTTTGCGTCCGGATCTGGATCTAATGCTGAAAATTTAATTAGGTTTTTTCAAAACAACGCGCATGTTGAAGTTACGCACATACTAACCAACAATCCTCATGCCAAAGTACTAGAGCGTGCTAAAAACCTCAATATAAGTGCGTTTTCTTTTAACAGACAAGCGTTTTCTAAATCGGATGATGTATTAAACGTACTTAAAACCTTTCAACCTGATTTAATTGTATTGGCTGGTTTTCTTTGGAAATTTCCCGAACATATTCTAGCTGCTTTCCCTAATAAAGTAATTAATATACATCCTGCACTTTTACCTAATTATGGAGGCAAAGGCATGTATGGCATGCATGTGCATCAGGCTGTAGTTACCAATAAAGAAACTAAAACTGGTATTAGTATTCATTTGGTAAACGAACATTATGACCAAGGCGCTCTGATATTTCAAACTACGTGTCCCGTGTTACCAACTGATACAGCTGAAGATGTGGCGAAAAAAATTCATGCTTTGGAAATGGAACATTTTCCGAAAGTGATAGAAAAGTTATTAATACCTTCTTTAAAAGAGAAGGGAAACAAATATGAGTAAAAAGAAAAAGAAATATTATACCGTTTGGAAAGGTCATAAAACTGGTGTTTTTGAGTCTTGGAATGACTGCAAAGCCCAAGTTAAAGATTACCAAGGTGCGGTTTATAAATCTTTTGACACCTTTGATGCTGCTAAAAAAGCCTTGAATAGCAATTACAAAGATTTTATTGGGAAGAAAACAGCTTTTAAAAGTGAATTATCCGAAGCCCAGCTTAAAAAAATAGGACAACCTAATTACAATTCGATAGCTGTTGATGCGGCATCGTCTGGAAACCCAGGCGTAATGGAATATAGAGGTGTAGATACCAAAACCAAAAAGCAGTTATTTATACAAGGCCCTTTTCCAGAAGGAACGAATAATATTGGTGAATTTTTAGCGCTTGTTCACGGTTTAGCCTTTTTAAAGCAACATAATAGTGACCGCATTTTGTACACGGATTCTAAAATAGCTATGAGTTGGGTGCGCAAAAAAACCTGCAATACCAAATTACCACGAAATGAAAAAAACGCTAAACTTTTTGAATTGGTAGACCGTGGTGTAAAATGGCTAAATGAAAACACGTACACCACAACCATTGTAAAATGGGAAACCAAGGCTTGGGGAGAAATTCCTGCTGATTTTGGCAGGAAATAAAAAACGCTATATCTTTTAAAAGATACAGCGTTCTTGATGCCTGTGTTAGCAAAAACATTGAGTTGTTTAATATTTAATAAATTTTACGGTGTTACCATTTTCTAATTTTAAAAAGTACAAACCATTGGCGAAGCTTTTAATATCAATAGCCTCATTATCAGAAATTTTACCATGAGTGATTTTTGAACCTAATGCATTATAAATACTATATGTTGCTATATTTTTTAAGCCTGAAACTTTAATATATTCAGAAGCAGGGTTTGGTAATACTTTTATATTATTGGAAACATTAAACGCATCAACACCTAATGTGTCATCTGAAATTGAAACTGAAAATTTGGCATCTGTTATAGATAAACCAACTCCATCTCTGAAAAGATTACCTCCAGTATATTCATTAACAAAATCGGCAACAATACTCATACCTGTATCTATGGTAAATTCAAAAGTATATTGGTTACTTTGACTTACATTTACGTTGCCAGTAACATTTATTCTAATAGGGTCGTTTACTTGACTAATGGTTATTTCAGGATACGCTTGCGTATAAATAGGTGTTCCACTAACCGTATTACCACTATATACTTTAAGCGTACCAGCTGAAATGGTACCAGTTGAAGCGGCAAGGAATTGAACGTACTCTAAAGCACCACTACACTCTGCAGTAAAGCCTTGACCTATAGACCAATTTGCGGTACTTTCCCATGGGGCTGCAAATTGAGGGTTATTGCTTACAACACACTGTGCTGTTAAATTTTGTAATAAAAACGTGAAAGCTAGAATTAAGGTTGTTTTAATGGATAAGTAATTTTTTTTCATTTTTTTTCAATTAAGTTGAGTAATTATTTTTTGCTGCTAACAAAGGCATAGCGTTTTTATAATCTTCACTAAAACGTAAACCCGATTGGTATGTTAATTGACATTAAAAAATCTTAAACACCAAAAGTTGGGTTTGGACAAACCTGTCACTTTAAAGAAACATCTATTGCTTCAGGTGTGATTAACGTTTCAGAAATAGCATATTGTTTAATATAATACTAGAATAAAGCTTTGCTGATCATCATTTTAAGTGTTATATACTTGCCAAGACTTTAAGAAATGGAGCCGTTTGAGATGGTTCCATAGTTTTGTCCAAGTACTGTAGTGACAAGCCTTAAAATATCATAGAATAGAAAAGTACTTTTTGGTCATAAAATTTGGGGTTAAAATTAATTTCGGCCGCAAAAATAAAAATTAAATGTCAAAAAAATCCAAAGAAAATAGAACTTTACACTGAAAAAAAGAGTAAAAAATTAAAAATCAAACACATAAATAAACCGTTGGGTAATAGCATACTTAAATAAAACTTTACAGTATGCTTAATAAGTATTATTGTGTTCATCTAACACCTGCAAGCCTGTTAACCAAATCTAAAAAAACAATCAGACCTCTAACACCAACCATAAATGCACTGATAAAATTAATTCGGAATTTAGTAACTAAAAACCGTATCTTTGCACCAAATTTTCAAACCTTTTTATGAGTAAACTAGTAATTGTAGGAACCGTAGCTTTTGATGCTATTGAAACACCTTTCGGAAAAACTGATAAAATTTTAGGAGGTGCTGCCACATATATTGGCCTAGCTGCATCGCAATTTAATGTGGATGCTGCTGCAGTATCTGTTGTTGGAGGCGATTTTCCACAAGACTACTTAGATTTACTTTCTGATAGACAGGTGGATATTTCAGGTATCGAAATCGTAAAAGAAGGCAAAACATTCTTCTGGAGTGGTAAGTACCATAACGATATGAATACGCGCGATACTTTGGCTACAGAGCTAAATGTATTAGCAGATTTTCAACCAGTGGTTCCAACCGAATATCGCGATGCTAAAATTGTTATGCTAGGAAACTTACATCCTTTAGTGCAATTAAGCGTTTTAGAACAAATGGAAACCAAACCAGAATTAGTTATTTTAGATACTATGAATTTCTGGATGGATTGTGCTTTGGACGATTTGCTAAACGTTATTAAAAAGGTAGATGTCATTACCATTAATGATGAAGAAGCAAGACAACTAACTGGTGAATACTCATTAGTAGTAGCTGCCAGGAAAATACACGACATGGGACCAGAATATGTAGTTATTAAAAAAGGTGAACATGGTGCTTTATTGTTTCACAATGAGAAAGTATTCTATGCACCAGCTTTACCGTTGGAAGAAGTTTTTGACCCAACAGGTGCTGGCGACACATTTGCAGGTGGTTTTGCAGGCTATTTAGCAAAATCGGATGATGTTACGTTTGAAAACATGAAGAATGCTGTCATTTATGGATCCACACTAGCCTCTTTTTGTGTTGAAAAATTTGGTACAGAACGCATGGTTAATTTAAAAAGTAGCGATGTTCAAAAACGCTTGCAGCAATTTAAAAGTTTAACGCAATTTGATATTGAACTAACATAACACAAGCGCGCACCTTCATGGAGCGCGTTTTTAATTTATATAAACACAGTCTCGTAATTAGATACACAACACAATGAGTGACGCTTTAAAACATGAATGTGGTATTGCCCAAATTCGCTTGCTAAAACCACTGGAATTCTATAAAGAAAAATACGGCAGCGCCTTTTATGGTGTTAACAAAATGTATTTACTAATGGAAAAACAGCACAATCGTGGACAAGATGGTGCTGGTTTTGCTAGCATTAAACTAGATACTCAACCAGGTGAGCGATACATTAGCCGTGTTCGTTCTATAGCACAACAACCTATTCAAGATATTTTTGCCCAAATAAACGAGCGGATTAATAAAGAGTTTGCCGAAAACCCTGAATATGTTGATAATGTAGAACTACAAAAAAAGAACATTCCATATATAGGAGAAGTACTATTGGGACATGTACGCTACGGAACCTTTGGAAAAAATAGTGTAGAAAGTGTTCATCCTTTTTTACGTCAAAATAACTGGATGCACCGAAACCTAATTGTAGCCGGTAATTTTAACATGACCAATGTTAATGAACTTTTTGATGGCTTGGTTAGAATTGGCCAGCACCCTAAAGAAAAAGCAGATACAATAACGATCATGGAAAAAATAGGTCATTTTTTAGATGATGCTGTTTCCAAGTTATATAAGAAATTAAAAAAAGAAGGCTATAGTAAAAACGAATGTTCGGCATTAATTGCCGAACGTTTAAACGTAGCAAAAATATTAAAGAAAGCATCAAAAAACTGGGATGGTGGTTATGCTATGGCTGGATTATTAGGTCATGGTGATTCATTTGTTCTTCGTGATCCTGCTGGAATTAGACCTGCATATTATTACAAAGATGATGAAATTGTGGTTGTCGCTTCTGAACGACCAGTTATCCAAACCGTTTTTAATGTGGACTTTGAGGATGTTAAAGAGTTAGAGCCAGGACATGCTATTATAACCAAAATGTCCGGAGAAGTTGCTATTAAAAAAATATTAGAGCCGTTGGAGCGTAAAGCCTGTTCTTTTGAACGCATTTATTTTTCTCGTGGTAGTGATGCAGAAATTTATCAAGAACGTAAAAACCTTGGTAAATTTTTAATGCCAAAAGTTTTAGAAGCTATCAATAACGATACGAAGAACACCGTATTTTCATACATCCCAAATACCGCTGAAACATCTTTCTTTGGAATGATTGAAACGGTAGAAGAGCATTTAAATAAGAAAAAAACACAGGCTATTCTAGATGGAAATGGCCAATTAAGTGCAGAAGCTGTTACCAACATATTATCTGAAAGACCTCGCATTGAAAAAATAGCCATTAAGGATGTTAAGTTAAGAACGTTTATAACAGAAGATAGTAGTCGTGATGATTTAGTGGCTCATGTATATGATGTTACTTATGGCGTTATCAAACCAACCGATAACTTGGTGATAATTGATGATAGCATTGTACGTGGTACTACCTTGAAGAAAAGTATTATTAAAATGATGGACCGCTTGCATCCTAAAAAAATTATAGTCGTCTCGTCAGCACCTCAAATTCGGTATCCCGATTGCTATGGTATTGATATGGCACGTTTGGAAGATTTAATTGCTTTTAGAGCCATGTTAGAATTGTTAGAAGAAAACAATAAATACCATTTAGTTCAAGAAGTCTATGAAAAATGCAAAGCACAAGTAAATTTAGAAGATAAAGATGTTCGTAATTTTGTTAAAGATTTGTATTCGCAATTCACAGCGGATGCAATTTCAGACAAAATAGCTGAATTAATATCTAACGAAAATATCAATGCCGAAGTTGTTACCATATTCCAACCTATTGAGAATCTACACAAAGCGTGTCCTAAAAATTTAGGCGATTGGTATTTTACTGGTAATTATCCAACTGTAGGCGGTAATCGCGTGGTTAATCGTGCATTCATTAACTTCTTTGAAGGAAACAAAGATCGCGCCTATTAACCTGTTGAATATGTGCTTATTACCTATCAAATTTCGCTCTTTATCGAATTTATAGGTATTTCAACTGATTTATAATTATTACGCTTAAAAATAATATACTTTAGAATCACCATAACATAAGTAGGTTAAGTTCATGGTAGATTTGGGGCAAAAAAAGGTGAACATCTGTTCGCCTTTTTTTATTTTATTCAACCTCTAAAGAAGTTATTTTTTTTTGAACTAGTATTTTAAATAATTAGGCTGCTTTTTTAGTTTGCCATTCATATTCAAGTAATTAGGTTTCAAAAAAAATCATAGAAAAAGCTGTTTCTGACTTAAGCTATTCGTTTGTCCTAATTTATAAGTCGTTTATCTAATATTTTTTTTAGTGGTATATAAGTACCGTTTATTTGCTTCACCATAACATAAGTAGGTTAAGTTTATGGTAGATTTGGGGCAAAAAAGGTGAACATCTGTTCGCCTTTTTTCATTTCATACCACATTGGAGGAAATCTAAAAGACTTCTAGGCATCTCTTCACGTTCAAGCAATTTTTGCAAAAACAACGACCACCAATAAAAATACATTACAAACTACAATAACTGTAGTAATATTGCAATTCAGCATCTTTCAGGGTACATAAATACAGGTTTTAACTACTTCTTACCTGTCCAATTAAATTAACTATTTATAAATAGATTATTACAGAAAATAGATTTTAAAAAAAAAAGCAAACCCTAAAGGTTTGCTTTCAAAATATTTATAAATGGTATTATGCTTTATTTTGCTTCAGCATAGCGCCTTTCAACTTCATTCCAATTGATAACATTAAAAAAGGCATCAATATAATCTGGACGTCTGTTTTGATAATTTAAATAATATGCATGTTCCCAAACATCTAATCCTAAAATTGGTGTACCTCCACAACCAACTGCTGGCATAAGTGGATTGTCTTGGTTTGGTGTTGAGCAAACTTCAACTTTACCACCTTTATGAACGCACAACCAAGCCCAACCAGAACCAAATTGCGTTGCAGCTGCATTACTGAATTTAGTTTTAAAATCTTCCACACTGCCATATGCAGCTTCAATGGCATCTTTTAAATCGCCAGATAGACGACCTTTACCTTCTGGATTCATGACTTCCCAAAATAAAGAATGGTTATAAAAACCACCACCATTATTTCTAACAGCCTTATTATCCATATCTAGATTAATAAGAATGTTTTCTATTGTTTTCCCTTCTAAATCGGTACCCTTTATAGCATCATTCAATTTTGAAGTATAACCAGCATGGTGTTTTGAGTGATGTATTTCCATTGTGCGTGCATCTATGTGCGGCTCTAACGCATCATAAGCATATTTTAATTTCGGTAATTCGAAAGCCATAATATATATCTGTTTTTAGTGTTAATAATTTAATTCTCTCAAATTTACGGAATATCGCCTTCAATTAAAAATAATAAATACCTATCAAATCATCGATAGTTTTTATCTTGTGTAAAATTTCAAATTCATTATGTTGGTCAACCATCCATATCTAATTTATAACGCGTCTGCGGGAAGTGGTAAAACCTACACATTAGTAAAAGCTTATTTAACTATTTTGCTTAAAGCTTCTAGCACACTAGCCTTCAAGAATATTTTAGCCATAACCTTCACCAATAAAGCGGCTGGCGAAATGAAAACTAGAATCATAGATGCTTTAAAAGATTTTTCTTCGGAAGAAATACAGAATCCATCAAACCCAATGTTTGTTGCTCTTTGTAGCGATTTGGAACTATCAGCAGATGATTTAAAAACAAAAAGTAAACAGGTTCTTGATGCCATTTTGCATAATTATGCTGCTTTTGATATTTCAACAATAGATGGTTTTACTCACAGAATTATTAGAACTTTTGCTCACGATTTAAAATTGCCTTTAAATTTTGAAGTTGCATTAGATGTAGAAACTTTATTAAACGAAGCTGTAGACCGATTAATCTCTAAAGCAGGAACCGATAAACGTTTGACAAAAACATTAGTAGATTTTGCAATTGAAAAAGCGGATGACGATAAAAGCTGGGATGTTTCGAGAGATTTTTATGCCATTGCAAAATTGTTAGTCAATGAGAACGACAAACCGTTTATTGAAAATCTCCAGGATAAAACCTTAGACGATTTTAAAGCTTTGAAAAACACACTACGTGAGGAAATTAAAAAAACAGAACAGTTAAGTATAGATAGCGCAACTCATGCGCTGGATTTTATAACCGATAACGGATTGGCATTTGAAAATTTCTCACGAGCATCTATTCCTAATTATTTCAAAAAAGTATCAGATGGCGATTTTAGTCAAAACATAGATTCTGCAAAATGGCCAACCGAATTAGTAGAAGGCAGCACTATTTACCCAAAATCTAAAACTGATGCAAATACTGCGGCAACCATTGAGAGCATCCAACCACAATTAGCTGAATTTTTTATAACCACCAAAACAGCCGTTTTAAATTTCAAATTACTTAAAGCTATATATAAAAACTTAACACCGCTCTCTGTATTAAGCGCTATAAATACGGAATTACAACTTATAAAAGAAGAACAAAATTTGATGCTTATTTCCGAGTTTAATGGCTTGATTAGTCAGGAAATAAAAAATCAGCCAACCCCTTTTATATATGAGCGTATTGGCGAAAAATTCAAACATTATTTTATTGATGAATTTCAGGACACTTCTGAATTACAATGGCAAAATTTAACGCCTTTATTGGATAATGCCATAGCATCACAACCAGGAAGCATAATGATAGTTGGCGATGCCAAACAAGCCATATACCGATGGCGTGGTGGGAAAGCTGAACAGTTTATCAACCTATATAACAAAACCGAAAACCCATTTCATTTAGAACCTGAAATAATTCCATTAGAATCTAACTTTAGAAGTTTTCAGGAGATTATTAATTTTAATAATGGTTTTTTTAACTATTTATCCAACAGTATTTTTAGCAATCCAGATTATAGTGGTTTGTATCAAGCTGCTAAACAAACCATTAGGAAAGAAGACTCTGGCTACGTACAATTAGATTTTCTAGACTTAAATGGTGTAGAGGATAAAGCTTTAGCATATTCAGAAGAAGTATATAACACCATTAAATCTTGTTTAGAAAACGGTTATCATGAAGCCGATATTTGTGTATTAGTTAGAAAGAAAAAAGAAGGCATTGCTATTGCTAATTATTTAAGCGAACAAGGCTTAAGCATCATGTCATCGGAAACCTTGTTACTTAACAGCTCTCAAAACGTACAGTTTATTAACAATATATTACGCTTTATTTTACAACCAGAAAATCAAGAAATAAAAGCTGATATCCTGCTACATATTGCACACTTATGCGCCATTGAGGACAAACATAGTTTCTTAAAAGCCCATATATCATTTAGTATATCTGACTTATTTAAAGAATTAGAAAACCTAGGTTTTTATATAAATTATAATGAATTAATTCAACTATCATTCTATGATTTGGTTGAAACCATTATCCGCCAATTTAAACTAGTACATCATTCCGATGCTTTTATTCAATATTATATGGATGTTGTTTTAGAATTTTCTGAAAAACAACTCGCTGATATTGGTAGCTTCTTACATTATTTCGATTCTAAAAACGATAAATTGAGTATAGTAACACCCGAAGGATATCAAGCAATTCAAATCATGACGGTCCATAAATCAAAAGGACTAGAGTTTCCAGTCGTTATTTTTCCTTTTGCAGATTTGGATATTTATCGTGAAGTAACGCCTCAAGAATGGTTTCCAATTAATCCAGAAACATTTAACGGATTTCGCTATACCTTACTAAATTACAGCAAGGCTTTTGAAAACTATGGTCAAGCTGGTAAAGAAATTTTCAATAGACATCAAGCGGAATTAGAATTAGATAATATCAATATACTATACGTAGCCCTAACTAGACCTATTGAACAACTATATGTGATTTCAAAATTAGATATTGGTGCCAAGGGGAATGTAAACCAAAAAAGTTATGCTGGATTTTTAATTAACTATTTACAAAAAATTGGAAAATGGGAAAACAAGCAATTACGCTATCAATTTGGAAATAAATTAAAAGAAGGAAAAACGAAACCAAAAGAAACTACAACAATTATTAATAACCGATTTATTTCAACACCAAAAGAAGCACACAATATTAAGGTTGTTACGCGCTCGGCAAGTTTGTGGGATACCATTCAAGAAAAGGCCATTGAAAAAGGAAATCTGATTCATGATATCATGGCCGAAATTAAAACAGAAACCGATGTAGAATATGTGTTGCAATCCTTTTTAGAAAATGGTACCATTAATAATCTCCAAGCACCTATTTTAAAGAAAACGGTATTGCAAATTATCAATCACCCTAAACTGCTACCCTATTATACGGACGAAAATATAACCGTTTATAATGAGCGTGATATTATATCAAATGATGGCAGCATATTAAGACCAGACCGTTTGGTAATAAGGAACAATAAAGAAGCTGTTATTATAGACTATAAATCAGGTAAAGAAAAGCCAAAACATATTGATCAATTGGAAAGCTACGAATCTGTTTTAAAGATTATGAATCTGAACGTGACTAAAAAAATACTTATTTATATAAATGATAGCATTGCTATAAAAGAATTTTAACTTTGTATAAACATTAAAGATTATGTACGGAAAAATACAACAACATTTAGAAAACGAATTACAAGAAATAAAGAATAACGGACTTTATAAAACCGAACGTGTTATAACTTCAGCTCAAGGTGCTGAAATAACTTTAAATACAGGTGAAACCGTTTTAAACTTTTGTGCAAATAATTATTTAGGACTGTCATCACACCCAGATGTTATCCAGGCTGCTAAAGACGTTATGGACACCCACGGATTTGGAATGTCGTCTGTACGTTTCATTTGTGGTACCCAAGATATCCATAAAGAGTTAGAACAAAAAATAGCAGATTTTTATGGAACTGAAGATACTATATTATATGCCGCTGCTTTTGATGCTAATGGCGGTGTTTTTGAACCATTATTAGAAAAAGAAGATGCTATAATTTCAGACTCTTTAAACCACGCATCTATTATTGATGGAGTACGCTTATGTAAAGCAGCCAGATATCGGTACAAAAATAATGATATGGCAGATTTAGAAAATCAACTTATTGAAGCTAATAAAAATGGTGCGCGACATAAAATTATTGTTACTGATGGTGTATTTTCTATGGATGGATTAGTTGCGCCTTTAGATAAAATTTGCGATTTAGCTGACAAGTATGACGCTTTAGTAATGATTGATGAATGTCATGCTACAGGGTTTATTGGAAAAACAGGACGCGGTACCCTTGAAGAAAAAGGAGTTATGAATCGTGTTGACATTATTACTGGAACTCTAGGAAAAGCAATGGGTGGTGCCATGGGTGGCTACACAACGGCAAAAAAAGAGGTTATTGAAATTTTAAGACAACGTTCAAGACCGTATTTGTTTTCAAACTCTTTAGCACCAGCAATTGTTGGTGCTTCTATTAAAGTTTTTGATATGTTAGCTACCGATACCACATTACGAGATAAACTCGCATGGAACACTGATTATTTTAAAGCTGGCATTAAAAAAGCTGGGTTTGATATTATAGATGGAGACTCTGCCATTGTACCTATTATGTTGTATGATGCCAAATTATCTCAAACTATGGCAAACCAATTACTTAAAGAAGGTATTTATGTTATTGGCTTCTTTTTTCCAGTTGTACCAAAGGATAAAGCTCGTATTCGTGTGCAGCTATCAGCAGCACATGAAAAAGAACATTTAGATCAAGCTATTTCTGCATTTATAAAAGTCGGAAAAGAATTAGAAATTATTTAAAATAATGACAAACAAGCAGATTTTAGGGGAATTATACAATATTTTTCTATATTTGTCTTTGTTAATAATATTTAACAACTTACTTTTGTTTACAATTAACACTTAAAAATTAAATTTTTGAATATGAAAAATCTTAGCAGATTATTGTTCGCTATGTTACTTATGTTAGGTATGAGTAACACGTACGCACAAGATGAAAACAACCCTTGGGCAATTAGCCTTGGAGTAAACGCAGTTGATTTCTATCCTACAGGTGAAGATGCACCTCTTGGTGACTATTTTGATGAATATTTTAATGCTACAGACCACTGGAACATTTTACCATCATTATCTTCATTAACAGTAGGTCGTTACTTAAGCAATGGATTCACATTAGGCGCAACAGCTTCTTTAAACAAAATTGATAAATTTGGAGATGACAGAGCTAGATATGATGAAGTAACTTATTTCGGCCTTGACGGTATTGTAAAATACAGTTTTGGTCAATTATTAAACTCATCATGGTTAGATCCTTATTTAGGAGTTGGTGGTGGTTACACTTGGGTTGATGAAATTGGAGCTGGAACATTAAACGGAACTTTAGGAATTAATTTCTGGGTTAGTGAAAATGTAGGAATTACAGTTCAATCTGCTTATAAGCATGCATTCGAAGATTATTTAGATACACACTTCCAACACACAGCTGGTGTTACTTTCAAGTTTGGAGGTAAAGATACAGATGGTGACGGTATATATGACAAAGATGATGCTTGTCCAGAAGTATTTGGTTTAGAAGCTTTCAACGGATGTCCTGATACAGACGGTGACGGTATTGAAGACAGCAAAGATTCTTGTCCAAATGAAGCTGGTCCAGCTGAATTTAATGGTTGTCCTGATACAGATGGTGACGGTATTGCTGATAAAGATGATGCTTGTCCTACAGTTGCTGGTTTAAAAGCATTAAACGGTTGTCCTGATGCTGATGGTGACGGTGTTGCTGATAAAGATGATAAATGTCCAAATGAAGCTGGTCCTGCAGCTAACAATGGTTGCCCTTGGCCAGATAGAGATGGTGACGGTGTTGCTGATAAAGATGACGCTTGTCCAGACAAAGTTGGTACTGTAGCAAACAATGGTTGCCCAGAAGTAACTGAAGCTGTTCAAAAAGCATTAAACGCTTACGCTAAAACAATCTTATTTGATACAGGTAAATCTTCAATCAAAGCACAATCTGAAAAAGTACTTCAAGATATTATTGCAATCTTAAAAGAGTACCCTAATGCTAAATTTACAGTTGAAGGTCATACGGATAGTGTAGGTAGTGAATCACTTAACATGAAGTTATCTGATGCTAGAGCATTATCAGTTAAAGATTACTTAACAAGTAACGGTATTGATCAGTTTAGATTATCTTCTAAAGGATTTGGCGAGTCTAAACCAATTGACTCTAACAAAACTAGAGAAGGTAGAGCTAACAACAGACGTGTTGAAATTAATTTAGTGAAATAATTATTTCACATAAATAAATAGAAAAACGCTCCGAATATTCGGAGCGTTTTTTATTTTTATAACATGACAACTTTTATACATGACGTCCTTGCTGATTTAAATAAGAAGCAAGTTGATGTTTCTAAAATTACACTTATTCTGCCTAGTAAACGTGCTGGTGTATTTTTAAAACATGAATTAACCAATTCTATTCAAACACCCATTTTTTCTCCAATTATATTAAGTATTGAAGAATTTGTAGAAGAACTATCTCAACTTAAAGCTATATCAAACACCGAGTTACTTTTTGAGTTCTATGAAACCTATCTTCAAGTTCATGAAGAACAAAATCCAGATAGCTTTGATACCTTTTCTAAATGGGCCCAGATATTACTTCAAGATTTTAATGAAATTGATAGATACCTTATTCCTCAAGAGCACATATTCGATTATTTAAGTGCTATAAAAGAATTAAATCATTGGTCGGTTGACACCAAACAAACGAATTTTGTTAAAAATTATCTTGTATTTTGGAAAAGACTTAAAATCTATTATAACCAGCTAACCGAAAACCTCATCAATAAAAAGAAAGGTTATCAAGGTTTAATATATAGAGAAGCTGTTGAAAATATTCAAAACTATATTGAAACCAATCCTGATAAACATCATGTGTTTTTGGGTTTTAACGCGCTTAATAAAGCGGAAGAGACCATCATACAAGAATTATTAGAAAACAGTCATGCCGATATTTATTGGGATATTGATAAATCATTTTTTGAAAATAAAAATCATGATGCTAGCTTATTCATTCGGCAACATCAAAACCAATGGAAATACTTTGAATCAAATCCATTTAATTGGGTTACTAGTCATTATAAGCAAACAAAGGACATATCGGTTATAGGTGTCCCTAAAAATGTAGGACAGGCAAAATGCATTGGTAACATCTTAAACAAACTCCAAGAAGAAAACAACACGCTTAATAACACAGCTGTTGTTTTAGGCGAAGAATCTCTTTTATTACCGGTTCTAAACTCAATACCTGAAGCTATAAAAGCGTTAAATATCACCATGGGTTTACCTTTAAAATCCATTCCATTGGCTACCCTTTTCGAGCAATTGTTTTTTGTACATAAAAAAGAAACTACTAACTATTATTTTAAAGATGTAATTAAAATATTGTCACATCAGTTTATTCGTCCACTGCTCCAATCCGGATTTTCTAACGATTTACAAAAAGTGGTTCAAATTATAGAATCTAATAATTTAATCTACATATCATTATCGCGCTTAACAACATTCGCACCGCAACACAAAACGCTGTTTAAATTACTATTTGGTAAATGGGATAACAATCCCTCTACAGCTTTAAAGCAATGCCAAACATTAATTTTAATAATAAAAGCTCATTTAGAACAGCAAAAAAAGGAGAATCTACTAGCATTAGAGCACCTATTTAAATTTAACACCCTATTTAATGAGCTTATACTATTAGACGAGCAATACAAGCATGTATCGGATATTGCCAGTTTATTTAGTGTTTACAAAGAATTATTAAGCACACAAACACTGGACTTTAAAGGAGAACCTTTAGAAGGATTACAAATAATGGGGATGTTAGAGTCACGTGTTTTAGATTTTGAAACAATTATCATATCATCGGTTAACGAGGGTATTTTACCATCTGGAAAAAGTAATAATTCCTTTATTCCCTACGATGTAAAATTGGAAAACAACCTACCAACATACAAAGAAAAAGACGCTGTTTACACGTATCATTTTTACCGTTTACTCCAAAGAGCTAAACGCATATTCATTATTTATAACACAGAAATAGATCCATTAAAAGGCGGTGAAAAAAGCCGTTTTATTACACAATTGGATTTAGAAGGGATACACAAAATAAAGCATACTATTGCTGTCCCTAATATAGCGTTGGATACTAATATAAAGGAAACTGTTATTACTAAAAATGATGATGTTATAAATCAATTAAAAAAATATGCTGCAAAAGGTTTATCACCATCTGCACTAACTAGCTATATTCGAAATCCAATTGATTTTTATTTTCAGAAAGTACTAAAAATAAAAGAGTATGATGACGTAGAAGAAACTGTTGCAGCCAATACTTTAGGAACTGTTATTCATAATACATTAGAAGATTTTTATAAACCTTTTGAAGGCCGTTTAATAACTTGGGAACAGATTTCTGAAATGAAACCCAAAATCGCGGTTACCGTTACCAAACATTTTAAGGATTTATTTAAAGAAGGAGATATAACTAAAGGCAAAAATCTTATCGTATTTGAAATTTCAAAACGTTACATTTTTAACTTTTTAGAACTAGAAATTGCCGATTTAAAAGCCGGAAACACGCTAGAAATTCTTGCTGTTGAACTTGATAATACTGTTGAAATACAAATACCTGAACTAGATTTTCCTGTTAGAATTACTGGAAAAGTAGATCGTATAGATAAGCGTAATGGTATTACCCGAGTTATAGATTACAAATCTGGAAACGTAGATTCTAGTAAAGTACAAATAACCAATTGGGAGGATTTAACAACAGATTACGATAAGTATAGCAAATCGTTCCAAGTGTTAACATATGCCTATTTAATGCATAGCAAAAACCCTTTTACGGAGCCTGTTGAAGCCGGAATTATTTCGTTTAAAAACCTGAATGGAGGATTTTTAAAATTTGCAAAAAAAGAAACTGGCAGCAATCAAAAAATAGAAATTATAAATCATGAAATATTGGAAGAATATCAAACGCAATTAAAACAGCTTATTTTAGAAATTTTCAATCTGGAAATACCTTTTACGGAAAAGGCTACTTAACACATTTTTAGTATCTTACAGTAAAATATCGTTTAAATACTATCGCTATGTTTACTGTTAAAATTGAAAATAAAATAATTTCACATTGCGAAACTATTATTAAAACACACAATTTTGGTAATCGGTTTACGGCCAATGGCTCCAAAAACCAACAACTAACTGGTATTATTGGACAATCTGTAGTCATGTCCTTTTTCAATTTAGGCCTCGTAGATGGCACTAAAGGTTTTGATAATGGCGTAGATCTTATTGTGAATAACAAAACGATAGACGTAAAAACAATGGGTAGAACAACACATGTTAGAAAAAGTTATACCAACAATTTTTTAAAACTTCAAGACCATTTTAAAACAGATATTTATATTTTTTGCAGTTATCATAAAACCAAACATGAATTAACCGTTTGTGGTTGGATTGATAAAGCTAGTTTTATAGAAAAAAGACGATTTTACCCGAAGGGAAGCATTCGAACAAGAACGGACCAAACCACTTTTAAAACATTTGCCGATTTATTTGAAATAGATAATTGCCATTTAAATCCTGTGTTTAGCATTTCCGATTTGAAGCAACAACTTTAGGTTAAGCTGGCTCTAATACTGTAAAGATGCTGTTACATATTTTTTCAAACAGGACAACTTTATTAATGGGTTTCGTTAAGTAATCGGTCATTCCTATATCCAATACTTTCTGACGTGTTTCTTGCATGGCATCGGCAGTAACGGCAATAATTGGAATATTTTTATTCCTTGAACCTGCCTGTCCACTTCTAATTATTTTAGTAGCTTCATAACCATCCATAATGGGCATATGCAAATCCATTAAAATAACATCAAAGGTAGTTTCTTGAAGTCTATGAATAGCTTTTAACCCATTGTCCAAAACTTCAAAGGTAAATTTAGGGTTGATTTTTAGAAGTTTTTTAATAATCATTTGATTCATGACATTATCTTCTACGATTAAAATATGTACCTGATCTTTTTTTTCTAAATCCGTCGAGACTAGTGTTCTATCACTTTTCATGTTTTTAACCTCAAATGGAATATCAATATACACATCGGTACCGCTGCCTTCTTGGCTTTCAATATTGATATTACCATCAAAACGTTTTACTAAATGATTTACTATAGTTAACCCTAAACCCAGTCCTCCAAATTGTCGTTTATAATCATTTCTCATTTGGCTAAAACTGTCAAATACGTCATCTTGTAAATGTGGCGGAATACCAATTCCTGTATCTGAAATATGAAACGAAAAACGATTCATATTTTTGGAAATAAAAATGGACTGCAACTGAAATGCAATGGTACCTGATTGAGTAAATTTCACAGCATTTCCAAGAACATTATTTATAATTTGTATAAATCGGTCACTGTCTCCAACAACCTCATCGGGAACTTGGCCTTTAATTTCAAACCTATAGTGTAAGCCTTTGTTTTCAGCTTGTAATTGCCAATTAGCACTAATCTGTTTTAGCAAGGGTAACGGTTCAAAAACATCTTTTTTAAGTTGTAATTCATTCTTTTCAATTTTTTCAAAATCTAGAATATCATTAATATTACTCAATAAACTGTAGGATGCGTTCTTAATAATCTCCAAACAATTATTGTCCACCGTATTACCTATTTGCTCTAATTGCTCTTGAGTGGCTCCTAAAATAGCATTGAGTGGTGTTCGTAGTTCATGACTCATATTGGACATAAAATAGGTTTTAACTTGGCTAATTTCTTCAGATTTTTTTAAAGCTAGAGCTTGAGAAGCTTCTTTTTCCTCGCGCAACTTTCTAATTAAATTAGTCATGGATAAGGATAAGAATACAACCTCAAGTCCTGCTCCAAATTTTGCACTATTTTCAGTATAAAAATTATTGGGTAACAAGCTTAAATTATTCATCACAAAACCCAGTAAACCTACTACTAGAAACAAAATACCAATAGAGAAAAAAACATCTAGCGCAATACGCTTATAACGCATAACAAAAACGGTAAACAAAATTAATAGCAGACTTACTAAACCATTTATATTGCTAATTGGATAAACAATTTTTAAGGTGGACTCATTGATAAAAACACCAATAAATAAAGTTGCTATTACAATATAAATTGCTCGATAATATTTGCTTAAACTATTAAAATGAGTTTTAACATTTAAAAAATATTCGCAATACTTCAATAAAAACAGATTTGAAAATAAGGCCGTTATTAATACCAAACGACTATTAAAATAACCAGCATCAGACCAAACAAACTCAAATAATAATCCGTCTAATGCCGCTTGAAGCAGGGCTATTGAAAACACATATAGTCCATAATATAAAAACGAACGTTCTTTTAAACTGATATAAAAAAACAAATAAATAATACCAGCAAGTAGTAATACGCCATAAAACAAACCAAGAAATAATTGCTGGTTATAGGTGTTTTGCAAAAATTCAGATTCGGATAATAAGTTTAAGGGCAGGTTGATGGTTTCACCATCACTTTTTAAATGCAAATAAAACTGCTGACTAGAGTTTGCAGGTAATTTAATTTTAAAAACCGTTGATCTATGATTAACCTGTCGCTGATTAAAAGGTATTTGATCGCCACTTTTATAGCTTTCTATTCCTGTTGATGAAATTTGATATAAGTTAGCAATATCTGTTACAGGCCTAGCCGTTTCTAAATAATAGAAACGCTCTGTTAATTGCGTATTAATTAACTTAAAGCGAACCCAAAAATTATCTGTTGTAAAACCAAGGCTATGGTTTTCTGAAAGCAAAGGTTTATAAATTAAATTTTTGTTTTTATGAATGTCTTCAACATGATATGTCTGGTCACCGACATTAACGAAACTTGCAAATTTAAACAATGGATCATGCTGAATTTCTGGATTGTATCCTGCGTTTTGAGCTTGTAGAAAACTGCTAAACAAAAATGCTATTAATAATGTGTATTTCATAGTAGTATGGTTGGGAGCCATACTTACGAACGGTTAATTTATCAGGTTTTAGAAATGATTTACTTTTCGATAAAAACATCTAAAATATCTTTGAAATACATAATTTTTATGAAAACAAGAGCACTTTTATCATATTGAGGCATAAAAAAAGCAATGCTTTCGCATTGCTTTTTTTCAAGTGGAGAATATCGGAGTCGAACCGATGACCTCTACGCTGCCAGCGTAGCGCTCTAGCCAGCTGAGCTAATCCCCCAAAAACGGTTGATTTAATAAAACGAAAATAAACTATTTTATTTAGGTTCTGTACTACAATTATAAAATTATTTACTTCACACCACTTAAAACTAAAACAGGTAGGGTATTGCTTTGAAAATCTTTTTTCAAGATTGTATTTTTTTCCCATAGTTTAGAGAAAAAACCACGTTTGCGTCTTACCACACATAACATATCTGGGTCGTTTTCCTTATAATGTTCTAAAACACCTTGAAATGTTGTAGCATTTTCTGTTTTGGTTGTATTTGTAACTAATTTCGCTAAATCTGGATTTACTTCAAAATCGCCTTCATTATAAAATGGAGTTTTTACTAATAATAAATTTACTATTGAACGAAATTGTTCTTTAATAGCAATTAAAGGCAATAAGGCTTCTTCCTTTTTTATGACAGCAGATTTTAAAGCAACCAAAATATACACAATTGGTTTAAAAGTTAAACCCTCCGGAACAATTAAAGCCGGAATATTTGTTTGTTTGATAATCTTTCCAGACGTTTTTCCTAAATATACCTCATCTCGTAGAGAATTGGTTCGAGGTTCAATCATAATTAAATCAATATCTAAAGAGTGGCAAACCAGCTCTAAAGTATCAACCAATTTTCCTTTAAAAGATTTTACAACAACCTCAACCCCTTTTGTATCCACTTTAGATACATGCTTCTTTAAAAACTCATAACTTTCACGCTCTAAAATATGATCTATTTTTATCATGGTTCCAGCTTTAGAGTACACATTATAAACTTGAACTACATAAATTTTCGCACCAAATGCTTTAGCAAAATCTACAGCATATTGCAAATGACTCACTGCATTTTTAGACGATCCTACTGGCACTAAAATATTCTTCATATTGAAAAAATTATAAGTAATTTAGATGCAAATCTACGCATTTATTATGATTCGGAAAGGAACCAACGAAGATATTGATACGATTTTAAAAATTACACAGGCTTGTGCTATTGATATGGTTTCTAAAAACATACATCAATGGAATTCTAAATATCCAAACAGAACCGCTTTTGAAAATGATGTTACCAGAACCGAATTATTTGTTTTGGAAGAAGAAACTATAATAGGCTGCGTTGTGATTTCTACTCATATGGATGCCGAGTATCAATCTATATCTTGGCTCACACCAAACCAAAACAACTTATATATTCACCGACTTGCTATTCATCCAAATTACCAAGGAAACGGATTCGCCAGAAAACTAATGGATTTTGCTGAAAAACTTGCAGTTACAAAAAAATTTCATTCTATTAGGTTAGATACGTTCTCAAAAAATTTGAAGAACCAAAAGTTTTACGAACTTCGCGGTTATAAAAAATTAGGCTCTATTTACTTTCCAAATCAAAGTGAGCACCCTTTTTACTGTTACGAATTCGTATTGTGAATACTAATATTAGTTTAAAACATATAAATAAATTGGCTATTCCGGCATTAATTGCAGGTGTAGCAGAACCTATTTTATCAATTACCGATACCGCTATTGTAGGTAATATTTCAGAGTTTGCCACAGAATCATTAGCTGCTGTAGGTATTGTTGGTACCTTTATTTCTATGCTTATTTGGGTTTTAGGGCAAACCAGGAGCGCTATTTCATCTATTGTTTCACAATATGTAGGTGCCAATAATCTAGATAACGTAAAAAACCTACCTGCTCAAGCTATTTTTATAATAACATCTTTAAGCATTTTAATAATTATAGGAACTTTTCCATTTGCCGAAAGTATCTTTAAACTCTACAATGCATCAGATTTAATTTTAAGTTTTAGTGTTGACTATTATAAAATTCGTGTTTTTGGATTTCCCTTCACCTTATTTACTATTGCCATTTTTGGAACCTTTAGAGGTCTACAAAACACCTATTACCCAATGATTATAGCCATTGTTGGAGCTAGTGTAAATATTCTGTTAGATGTTGTTTTGGTTTATGGTATTGAAGGATATATTCCTGCCATGAATATAAAAGGTGCTGCTTATGCCAGTGTTTTTGCTCAAATGCTTATGGCTATTTTATCTGCTTATTATTTATTGACAAAAACAGCCATTCCGTTGCGTTTTCGTTTTCCGTTTAACAAAGAGATCAATCGGTTTGCTATTATGATTCTCAACTTGTTTGTGAGAACCATTGCGCTGAATGTGACACTTTATTTTGCTAGTGCGTTTTCAACTAGTTATGGTAAAGAATATATAGCGGCATATACAATTGCTATCAATTTATGGTTTCTAGGAGCCTTTATTATTGATGGTTATGCCAGTGCAGGTAACATTCTATCCGGGAAATTATTGGGCGGAAAAGAATATGGTAAACTTATATCGTTAAGTAATAAGTTAATAAAATATGGAATTATATTAGGAGTCGTTATGGCATGTATCGGTACTATTTTCTATAGCTTTATTGGCCATATCTTTACACAAGAAGAAGCTGTTTTAAGTGAATTTTACAACATTTTCTGGATTGTTTTAGCCATGCAACCACTTTGTGCCATTGCCTTTATTTTTGATGGTATGTTTAAAGGTCTTGGTAAAATGAAAACGCTACGAAATGTATTGCTTATGGCTACTTTCCTAGTATTTGTTCCCATATTGTTTTTATTGGACAGTATGGAATATAAACTTTATGGTATTTTTATTGCTTTTACTTGTTGGATTATTGCAAGAGGTTTGCCCCTAATTATAAAATTTAGGAAAGAATTTTTACCGCTTTCTGAAAAACAGTAACTTTGATTTCAAATTTTTAGTAAATGATAGCACTTATTTCGGTTTTGCAAGAAGTCAATATTGAAGAAAAAGTAAAAAACGCACCTAATAGTGATTATGGAATTGGCATATTTATAGGTTCTTTTATCCCTTTTTTAATTCTCGTAATAATTGCTTACGCCATTTACAGATATCATAAAAACAACTCAAATATAGATTAGTATGGGCGGAAATATGCTTTTTTTAGTACTGGCAATTGTATTAGTAATTATTTATGTTTATAACCGTAATAAACGCAGATAATTACCGTGTTTTTAACCATCCCGTAATGCTTAAACGCTCTGTTTTTACGGGCTTCACTTCGTGTTCTAATAGTTGACTTTCAAAAATAACTACGCGTCCTGGAAACGGGTAAATTACTTTCTCTGTTTCTACCCCATTTTCATTCAAATACAATACTAATTCGCCACCATTTTCCGGTAACCAGCCATCTTCATTTAAATAACATACAAAGGATAACTTTCGTCTGTCATCATTTTGAAAGGTATCTAAATGTCTTTTATAGTAAGTTCCTTCAGGGTACAATGCATAATGAAACTCTTTATGTAAAATACCCAAAAAACAGGTTTTATTTAAATAGGCTACCAGATTATTTATTTTACTAAAAAATGCAGCTTCTAGTGGATCTGCTCGGTTTTCATCAATCCATAAAATAACATCGCCACGAATGGATTTTTCAATCACTTCATTCACCCTATTACCAATGGCGGCCTTTTTAAAAACATCAGCTTCGTGTTTGTCAAGCAAAGATTGTCTTAATTCCAAAACCTCTTGTTCTGTAAAAAAATTTTCTACCAAACTGTATTTCTGGTTTAAAATATCTGTAATAATACGCTCATACTGTGCGTTTTCAACAAAAGCAATTTCTTCAAATAGTTGATTCATAAGTATCTGCCAATTAAAAAGCGCGCAAATGTAATCTAAAAACTGTTTCCTTTTACAAAACGATTATATTTGCATTGAAAAATAATAGTATGGGAAATATTCGAATTACAAAACAGTTCTCATTCGAGACTGGACACGCCCTTTATGGCTATGATGGAAAGTGTAAAAATGTACATGGACATAGTTATAAATTATCGGTAACCGTTATTGGAAAACCAATTGAAGATACAAACAATGTGAAATTTGGAATGGTGATTGATTTTGGTGATTTAAAAAAAATTGTGAAAACTGAAATCGTGGATGTATTTGATCATGCTACTGTTTTTAACAAAAACACACCACATGTAGAATTAGCAAAAGAACTTCAAGACCGTGGTCACAATGTGCTTTTAGTAAATTACCAACCAACTAGCGAAATGATGGTAATTGATTTTGCCGAAAAAATAAAATCGTTTTTACCAAGCCATATTGCATTACATTCTTTAAAACTTCAGGAAACAGATACCAGTTTTGCAGAGTGGTATGCAAGTGATAACGAATCCCTTTGAAAAAAAGGAATCTCATAATAAAAAGATATTGAACATTATGTTGTGTTTTTAAGTTTATAAATTGAATAATTAATAGATTCCTACCTCAAAAGGAATAGGTTATATTTACCACATGAACATCCCAAAAGGAAAAAAAATATATTTCGCATCCGACAATCATTTGGGCGCACCAACAGCCGAAGCCTCACGACCTCGCGAACAAAAATTTGTAGCCTGGTTAGATGAAATTAAAGGCGATGCTGCTGCTATTTTCTTGATGGGCGATTTATTCGATTTCTGGTTCGAGTATAAAACCGTTGTACCAAAAGGTTTTACTAGAACTCTTGGTAAACTAGCAGAAATAACCGATTCAGGAATTCCAGTTTATTTTTTTGTAGGTAATCATGACTTATGGATGAATGGTTATTTTCAAGAGGAATTAGGCATTCCCGTTTACCACAAACCTCAAGAATATACGTTTAATAATAAAACCTTTTTAATTGGTCATGGTGATGGTTTAGGTCCTGGAGACAAGGGTTACAAACGCATGAAAAAAATATTCACCAGCTCATTAGGTAAATGGTTATTTCGTTGGTTACATCCAGATATTGGTGTGAAAATTGCCCAGTATTTAAGTGTAAAAAATAAACTAATTTCAGGTGATGATGATGCCAAGTTTTTAGGCGAAGACAATGAGTGGTTGGTACAATATTGTAAACGAAAATTAGAAACCAAACACAGCGACTATTTTATCTTTGGCCACAGACATTTACCCCTAGAAATAGAACTCAACAAAAATTCTAAATACGTGAATTTAGGCGATTGGATTCAATATTATACGTATGGTGTTTTTGATGGAGAAAATTTAGAGTTGAAAAAGTTTTGAAACATTTTTTCAAAATAAACAACTTTAGTTCTGTATACATTTGTTTTACTCTGGCACGAAAATAAACACGAAAACTGACATTTTAAATACAGATTTTATTCTGCATTCTCATGGTCTTCCAAATCTTTTGTTAAGTCCAATTTCCGAAACGAAGGCGAAACAATTCCAGTCGTTACTGCTGTAATTAAGGTCATGGTTCCACCAAAAACAACAGCCGTTACAGTTCCCATCAATTTAGCGGTTACACCACTTTCAAAAGCACCAAGTTCGTTGGATGAGCCAACAAACATGGAGTTTACTGATGCCACGCGACCACGCATATTGTCTGGTGTTTTTATTTGTAAAATGGTTTGTCTGATAACCATAGAAACGCCATCTGTAACACCACTAAAGAATAAAGCAACTACCGAAATCCAGAATATAGAGGACAGGCCGAAAACAATAATACAAACACCAAAACCAAATACGGCCGCTAATAACTTCATTCCCGCATTTTTACTAATAGGAATATAAGCTGTAATTAGCATGGTTAAAAAAGCACCAACAGCTGGCGCAGCTCGCAATACCCCAAATCCTTCAGATCCAACATGTAAAATATCCTGTGCAAAAACAGGCAGTAAGGCAACAGCACCTCCAAATAAAACAGCAATCATATCCAAAGTTAAAGCGCCTAAAATAGCTTTTGTTTTAAATACAAACGTTAAACCTTCCTTTAAACTTTGCAAGACAGGTTCCCCAATTTTAGGGTTTAAAATTGGTTTCTTTTTTATTTGAGAAAGGGTAATTAAGGCAAAAATAACAAGTCCAAATACAAAGCAAAGCGACCAATGTACACCAATCATACTGATTAATACACCAGCTGTTGCAGGTCCTAAAACCGATGCCATTTGCCAGGTAGAACTACTCCATGTAGCGGCATTTGGATATATTTTTTTTGGAACTATTAACGCAACCAAGGAAAAAATAGTCGGCCCAAAAAAGGAACGCAAAAAACCACCAAAAAACACAAGCGCATAAATAGAATATAGAATGGTATTGGTAGACCAATCTGCTACAATTTTTGGCCAGGTTAAAAGAAATAAGCCTAAACTTATTAATGAAAATAATGCCATACAGACAGCCAATAAATTACGTTTTTCACGTTGATCCACAATATGACCAGCAAACAATGCCATGGATAAAGCCGGAATAATTTCCATTAAGCCAATAATTCCAAGAGACAAAGGGTCTTTTGTAATACTATATACTTGCCATTCAATAATTATAAATTGCATAGACCATGCAAATACCAATGCAAAACGGAGTATTAAAAAAATATTGAATTCTTTGATACGCAAAGCTGCGTAAGGATCTTTTTTTGCCATGTTGATGCATTCATAGACGATACTGAAATCGCTACTATTTTACAAAAGTATTGAAAACTAAAATAACAGTATTAAAACCGTTAATTATTTTATAAGTTTAAATTCTACCCGACGGTTTAATGCCCGATTTTCTTCTGAAGTATTATCAACAATAGGTTTTGAACTACCATAACCAAACCATTGAATTCTGGAAGCTTCCAAACCACTTTTTATTAAATAATCTGAAACTGCTTTTGCTCGTTTTTCAGATAGTTTTTCATTATGTAATTCTATTCCTACAGTATCTGTATGCCCATAAATTTCAACGTTAAGATGATTTCCTTTTAAATGGAGATAAAGTTTATCTAATTCTTCAACCGATTCCTCCAATAAATTAGCCTTATCAAATTCGAAAAGGACATTTTTAAAAGTATATAGTGTATTCGTTTCATAGGTGTTTTTTATTAATTCAATTGAAATAGCATCAATATAATAATAGGTAAACGGATGTTTAAATTCAGGTTTTTCTTGGTTGATAGCTGTCTCTTGGTTCGCTTTAAAATTTCCTATTGTAAAAAACTGTTCGTAACCTGTTGCTTGATAAGTAAAAGTAACCTGCATCCATTCCTTCGTATCATTATAAAAAGGAATTAACGTATCTTTTTGAATTAGGCTGTTTTGGATTTTCAGTGCTTCTGGATTAATAAATTTCTTTGAAAGGTTACCAAACTTTTGATTACTTCCCTTCGGACTATTTAAAATTGATGCACTTTTGGTTGAAGCACCAATGCGTTCGTCAGTAAATAAAACAGCCATGTTTTTAATTGAAAACGATGATTTTTCGGCTAAACTGATATAAAATTGAATTGTGTAGGTTTCAGTTGCCTGTAGTTTCTCCTTCAATTCGCCTTGAATATATTCGCGGTAATCATCTTCAGCATAGCAGTACATTCCAGCATACGCATCACCTAAAAATGGTGTTTGCTCACCATTATAATTTTGGTTTGTTTCATTTGTATTACCACAGGCTCTAAAAAAATCTGTAGAACCATGATTTGGGCAAGACCAATAATTTACATTACTATTGAACATGCCTAATTTCCAAGGACATTTTTCAAAATCTTCAAAACTTGGATTTCTTACTAAATTTTGAGACACTGCTAATTGAAAAGTTAGTAGTAATAAAAAGAATAAAAATTTAGTCATATCAAATGAACGAAAATAAGCTAGTAATATTATTTAATATCTCGTAATTTCAATTGCAAGGACACTTGATTATTCCAATGATTTTCATCTATAGAGTAGACTGCAGAGAATGGTTTTTTATCTGTAATTAAATCCAGCTTATCTCCTAAACCAAAACCTATACCAACTAATTTATTGGAACGTTCTGGATTGGTTACTGTAATCCGTAGGTGACTTTCGTCCGTACCTACACATTTGCCATAACCAGTATCACACAGGTTATCTGTCATAAAAACTGGTGACATATTTCCAGGTCCAAATGGTGCAAATTGTTTTAAAATGCGGTAAAATTTCGGCGTTATATCAGTTAATTCAATTTGAGCATCAATTTTAATTTCTGGTGTTAATAAGGATCTGTCAATAGTTTCTGAAACCACATCTTCAAAAGCTTGTTTAAAAGCTTCGTAATTTTCGGATTTCAAGGTTAATCCAGCTGCATATTTATGTCCACCAAATTGCTCAATATGATCTGCACAGGCTTCCAAAGCATTGTACACATCAAAACCACTAACCGATCGTGCTGAAGCTGCTAACCTGTCACCACTTTTGGTAAACACCAAAGTTGGCCTGTAATAGGTTTCTATTAATCGAGACGCTACAATACCAATAACACCTTTGTGCCAAGCTTCGTGATATACAACGGTTGTAAAACCGTCTTGCTCATTATTGGTTTCTATTTGCTGAAGCGCTTCAAGGGTAATTTGTTTATCGGTTTCTTTTCTATCGGTATTAAAAAACTCAATTTCTTCGGCATAACTTTTTGCTAATTCAGGATTGGTTTCCGTTAATAAAGTCACCGCATAATTACCATGTTTCATGCGTCCAGCGGCATTAATGCGCGGCGCCACAATAAATACCACATCGGTAATGGTTAAATGTTCCTTTTTTACTTCAGCAATTATAGCTTGAATACCTGGTCTAGGATTACTATTAATAACATCTAAACCTAAAGAAGCTAATGCGCGATTTTCACCCGTTATAGGAACAATATCAGCACCAATTGCTGTAGCTACTAAATCGAGATATTCGGTTAAATCGGCAGTTGTTTGCCCCTGTTTAGCAGCTAAAGCTTGAATGAGTTTAAACCCAACACCACACCCACACAATTCCTTATATGGATACGAGCAATCGTCTCGTTTAGGGTCTAAAATAGCAATAGCTTTTGGTAATTCTGCTCCTGGTCTGTGGTGATCACAAATAATAAAATCAATGCCTTTTTCGTTGGCATAAGCCACTTTATCAATAGCTTTTACGCCACAATCTAAAGCAATAATGAGCGAGAATCCATTATCTTCTGCAAAATCAATACCTTTAAAAGACACACCATATCCTTCATCATATCTATCAGGAATATAGGTTGCTACATTTTCAGTTCGGGTTTTTAAATAAGAACTCATTAAGGCGACTGATGTCGTACCATCCACATCATAATCACCATAAACCATAATGTTTTCGCCAGTTTCTAGTGCTTTTTCAATTCGTGACACCGCTACATCCATGTCTTTCATTAAAAATGGATTATGTAGATCTGTTAAACTTGGCCTGAAAAATGTTTTGGCAGCGTCATAGGTTTCTACCCCACGTTGCAATAGTAAGCTAGCAACAATGGGTTCCATCTTGAGTGCTTTTTGCAAAGCAGCTACTTTTTTAGGTTCCGGTTTTGGTTTAATGGTCCAGCGCATGAGTTGAATTCTAATTGATAAGGTAAATGATAAAAGCCTAAAGGTAAGAATTTTTCAATGACACCTTTAGACTTTTAAATTGACCTTTAACGCCAAATACTATATGGCATGTACCTGTTTACTCGATAATGATTTTATGCGTAAATACTTGGTTATTATAAACTAATGAAGCAATATAAACACCCGAAGACAACCCAGAAACATCAACTTTTTGATTGCTTTCAGTAGTATGAAGCTTTGTATTTAGAACTTCTTGACCTACAACATTATAAACTTTAAAAGAACTGGAATAAGATTGCATGTTGTCATTTAACTTAATATACAAAACATCATTAGCAGGGTTAGGATATATAGCAAAAGGTGACGTAGCTGATTCTGCCACACTTAAATTACTTGGTGAAAATTTATTTATATATCCTTGAGAACCTTCTAAATATGTACTTTCTAAAGTATCAATGTTTTCAGAACTAGACGTTCTTCCTGCGACGTAAAGTGCATCCTCAAAAGGAAAAACCCAAGGAATACTTTCGTCATCCTCACCACCCAAATAAGTACCCCATTCGCGTTCGCCTTCTGTAGAAAACTTCATAATAAAAGCATCATATTGTCCATACAAAGTATTTCCATAAAGACTTTCCATAAAAGCACCTTCGGTGGCAATATCCACATACATACTTGTTTGCCCGGTAAAATACACGCCATCTTTTGCCGAGAATACCGATTTTATTCTATAAACATGGCTAACACTACTTCCTCCACAACTAATCGTGCTGCCTTCATAGGCTTCTTCTACCCAATCCAGCGTATAGGTAAGCCAGTCTATCTCGCCAGAACGGTTTAATTTGGCTAGAAACCCATTACCACAACCATTTGTTTCCTTATAAGCTCCTGCTGTAGCCATCCCTGATGTGTCACCACCGGTATTCCCTCCAGATTGACCAGCAATATACAGTCCCGTTTCATCTAAAACCAAAGGCGACATCCCTAAAAATTCTACTCCAGAGGTTCCCAGATACCGACTCCACAGTCGGGTACTCCCATCTAATGATAAGCGGGATACAAAAGCGTCATGGATATTGGAAAAAGAAAACTCGTACTCCCCAAAGGTATCAAAATAGGTATTGGGCACATAAGGCGAAGTAGGGAAGTCTTCTTTAGTGCCTGCCACATACAGCCCCGAGTCATCTACAGCAATTCCAGTAATATCAGAACCGTTTATGCCATAATAGGTAGTCCAAACTCTATCTCCCGAAGGCGAAAACCTACTTATTGTTGTTCCAGCATCATAGGAGTCTGTTTGAAAAGCATCTAGAGTTGTAATATTATCACTTGTTTGATGGCTAACGTAATCTGATAAATAAATAAAAATTTCATCAGCGTTATTTATAGCTACACCAGCTTTAATATATTGTTGTGACCGAAAATCTGTAGTAAAGTTGAAAGGTTCGTTGTCGTCTGGACGGGTAGCGGCATTATAAAAATGCGTGCCCCAAAGCTGGTTGCCATCTGCAGTAAATTTGGCTATAAAAGCACCACCACCACGATCGGTAGGCTGTTCTTGAAACGCGCCAGAGGTTGCTATGCCTGTTGTAGAATAGGTATAACCCACCACAACTATATTATTACTATTGTCTATGTCAATACCCTCTATAACGTCAAAATCTTCACCTCCAAAATAAGTTCCCCATAGATAATCGCCATCCTTATTATACTTGATAATAAAGCCGTCAGCTTGCCCGCCTCCATAATTGGGTTGGTGAGACATAGCTGTTGTAGGCAATATATCGGTATCATCTGCAAAACCTACAGTATAGATATTGCCTTCATTATCTATGGCGTGGGCTCTGGGACGCGCTGTGGTTTCTATATAAGCTCCCCATTCACGCTCATAAGGGAATGTTTGGCACACCCCATTATGGAATATGCCAAACAAAAGTAAACATGTGATGAATGGTTTCATAACATTAGTTATCAAGGATTATTATTACATATTCAGTTATAGAGCCAACTAAATTTTCTGAATAATATGCAGCCATAGACCCATTAGAACTAACTATAGCATCTTGTACAAAACCTGTATTGCAGTAGTCTGTCGTCCCTATATTGCCGCCACCTGAATCACTAGGGTTTTCAAACTCAAACTTTAAATAGTGAAATTGTTGCCCATTACCGTAAGCTAACCATGAGTTAGTACTGTTAAGACTAAATGTATTAGTAGAACTGGTACTTACCAACCATTGCGTAATTTCAGGAACGGAATCAGGTGAGTAAAAAGGAAATCGCGTTGCACTGTCTAAATTCTCAAGTACATAGGTATTTCCTGCTGGAAGTATATAGCCAACCGAACCATAGAGATTGGGGTATTGTATTTGGCATCCAGTATTTCCAGGGTTTCCTGGTGTTATAGCATTATTTGGCAATGTAGCCAGTGACCCCATTTCTATAGGATAGCTTGAAAAATTATAGACATACAGTGTTTTTTGAGCCAACAAGGCATTAAAAAACAATACCATTAAAGGTAGTAAAAATAGCTTTTTCATGGTTGTTGATTTAAAGTTACACGTGTTTTTTGGGCATAAAGGCGCATGGCTTTAGAAATGATTTCATTCTCATTTAAAGCTTGCTTTCCATCTACTGTTTCGAGTTGTGCCCCATTGGACTCCAACAACAGTCTAGATTCTTCCATCAAAATGCGATTGCTTTTTTCTGTGCTCTTTGAAGCATTTGGATTGTGTTTTGCTTTCATCCAAACAATCATAGCATCTCGAAAATTTTCCATTTCAACGGACATTTCTTTTTTGGCTAATTGTGAAGAAGCAATCGATTCTCCTTCTATTGGAGAAGATTCTTCAGTAGAACAGGACGTTGCTAAAAACAGCCCCATAATACATAATAAATACATGTGTTTCATAATAAATTTGGGTTTAATTAAGAATTATTTAACATAAATGTAATTATATTTATCCTAAACACCAAACTGATTACTACAAATACATATATTAAAATTCTATTTTTCATTAAGTTACATGATAATGAATAGATGTGTTTATAGTAGCGAATTTTCGAAACATTTCCATAACACCACAGTATTTTTCCACAGATAAATTTACTGCTTTTTTAATTTTATTTTCATCTAGATTGTCACCATAAAAATGATATTCTACAGAAACGCTATGGTAATATTTAGGATGCTCATCGGTTAGTTCGCCATAGGTATCCATTCGGAAATCGGAAACTTGTACTTTCATTTTATCTAAAACAGACACCACATCCAATCCTGAACAACCTGCTAAAGCCGAAAGCATCATAGCTTTTGGTGATAAGCCTGAACTATGACCACCATGTTCTGGACTGGTGTCCATTAAAACCGTTTTCCCATTTGGGTTATCCGATTCAAATTGTAGATTCCCTTTCCAATGTGTGATTACTTTATTTGTATTTGCCATGTATGTTGATTTTTTTGTTACTGGTTAGGATTATAACTTAATTCTGAAATAGGCATAAATTAAAACTGTTTTCAGTTCAATATTGCTTGTTTATTCAAAAATACCAATAAAAAAATAGACTATGCCACTTGTAACACCATTATCCGCAGACCACGATTTAGAAACTAAAGAGTTAGCCGAATTTTTTAATGAAACACTAGGTTTTTGTCCAAACTCTGTATTAACCATGCAACGCAGACCGGCAATTTCCAAGGCATTTATAAACCTCAACAAAGCGGTTATGGCCAATGAAGGTCGTGTAACATCTGCTTTAAAACGCATGATTGCCTGGGTTTCAAGCAACGCAACAGGTTGCAGATATTGTCAAGCTCATGCCATTCGTGCTGCGGAACGCTATGGTGCAGAACAGGAACAGTTAGATAATATTTGGGACTATAGAACACATCCAGCTTTTTCGGAAGCCGAACGTGCTGCCCTCGATTTTAGTTTAGTCGCAAGTCAAGTGCCAAATGCGGTGGATGACACCATTCAAAAGCGCTTACACCAATATTGGAATGAAGGCGAAATTGTAGAAATGTTGGGCGTTATTTCACTGTTTGGCTATTTAAATAGATGGAATGACAGCATGGGAACAACTTTAGAACATGACGCCATAGAAAGTGGAAATCAATTTTTAGGAAAACATGGTTTTGAGGTTGGGAAACACGTGTGATTAGAACCTAGATTTTAGACCGCTTTGCTGTTAGAAATTAGATAAAACCTTACTAAAAATAGTGAGGTTTTTATTTACTCAACTCCAAAAGCGCAGCTTCTGAAGTTGCCCGAACCGAAGCTTGTGCTTTCTCAATAGCTTCTTTTAAAGACGTTGCTTCTGGCGACATATCAATTGTTGTGGCAATGGCTTTTACATACCAATCTTCCCAAGCTTTAATAATTTCAATTTGTTCCGCAAGCTTATCACCTTTCTTAATGGCTATTTTTCCTTGTTTTAATTCTTCATGCAATCTGGAAATAGCTGCGGTTTCAATATGGGTAATTATTGTTTTAGCAGTTGTTGCATCAGAATTCAACAAAGTATACGCAGATAGCAATGACGCTGTCCCTACATTTTTAAGCGTTTCTTTAGATACTTTATCCAATCGGTCGTTATCCGTATGATAAAACTGATCGGTAAAATGCCAAAACAAGACACTTGGAATATTACTTCGTAAAAAAGGCATGTGATCGCTTCCTCCTTCAAACGGATTAGTATTAACTTCCCAATTGGCACGTTTGCCTTGAGCTTCAAATTCACCAATTACAATATCGTTTAAATAATGGGGTTTCATTTGGTCTAAACTCATTTTACTGCCGCCCCATTCGGAATGTTTATCATTACCACGTGTCCAAATAGCACTAGGGTCCGGCATTTTTTCAATTAAAAATGAACCACCTGTGATGTCTGTATTTTCGCCAACCATGTCCAAGCTAATTCCCCATTTTATATGTTGAGCACGCATTTTATCTTCTTGCACATAACGTCCTGTAGACACAATTTCGTCTCCCCAAAGAAAGGTTAATGTTCTGGTAGGATTCCATGTGTTATTTTGCAACAACTTTGCTGAAAGCGTTGCCATTTCTAGAGCCACACCAACTCCTGTAGCATTATCATTGGCACCAGGTTCCTGAACATGCGCACTAAAAACCAAGCGCTCATTAGGTAGTTTATTTCCTTTAATATCAGCAACAATTGTTAGTTCTTCCGATTCATATATTTTAGTTTCTATTTGAACATGTAAGGTAATTGGCCCTTTTAAAAGCGCTTCTTTTAAACGCTCTTTAGCTTGATAGGACAAGGCAATTGCCCAAGGCTTTAATTTAGAATTTAAAGGAATGGAGCGAAATTGAATAGAGGTTGTGTTTTTTTCTGGTTGTAAATAGGATGGGTTATCATAGGTCATTAATCCAATAGCACCTCCATTAACAATGGCATCATTATAAATGCGTGACGGACTTGTTTCAGCAAAAACAATTTTCCCTTTCACATCCATTTTTTTTAATTTCTGAACATCCTTTACATAAACAACTTCTGCGGAAACGCCTTCTTTTGGTGTGCTGTAAGAATTTAAAGCCACCATATTTCGGTTGGTTTTATAGTCTAAAAGCGGTGCTTCTTTGCTATTAAAAGTTATGAGGGCATCCACCATTTCCCAAGTCGGATTTTTTAATGGACGCTTTTCAATTCGGTAGGTAAGTCGGTTGTTTGGTTTTGATTTTTCTTCTAAAACAAAGCCAGCATTTTCTAAATGTTTAGCGATGAAAAAAATACTTTCATTAAATCCTGTATTTCCAACTACACGCCAATATTGTTCAACAAATGCAGTGGTTTCGTAAGCTAAATCGCCCGAAAAACTAGTTATAACCGTTTGCTCTACACTTTCTTTTGTAACTCGTTTTTTTATGGCTTGTGCTTGAATTATGTTTGAAAAAGTTACACTGAAAAGGCAAAGAAATAGAATATTTTTAATCATGGTAATTGGGTTTTAACCGAAAAATAAAGATATATTTTTTATTTGATAAGGCTATGGACTTTTGCTTTTAATATAGGTAATACTTCGTTTTGAAACCACGGATTTTTAGTTAACCAAAACCGATTTCTAGGCGATGGGTGTGGCAAGGGTAAATACATGGGCAAATAGGCTTGAAAATTATCCACCGTTTCTGTTAGCGTTTTTTTAGCATTACTTTTTAAATAATAGCGCTGTGCATACATACCAATGAGTAAAACTAATTCCACATGAGGCATTTGCTCTAATAATTGATGATGCCATTGTGGTGCACATTCTAGCCTAGGTGGTAAATCTCCCGACTTCCCTTTTCCAGGATAGCAAAAACCCATAGGTATAATGGCGAAATTTTCTGGGTTATAGAATTGCTCATTTGTAACATCTAGCCAATTCCGTAATTGCTTTCCGCTAGCATCATCCCATGGAATTCCGGAAGCATGAACTTTAGTCCCTGGTGCCTGACCAATTATTATGATTTTGGAATTTTTATGGGCAGAAACAACGGGGCTTGGTCCTAGAGGAAGATGGTCTTTACATATGGTACATTTTTTTACTTCTTGAAGTAGATTCTTCACTTTAGTATCTAAAATAAATTACTTTTTACCACCTACAACAACCACAATTTCACCTTTTGGCGGTTTGTTGGTGTAATACTCTAAAACATCTTTAGCTGTGCCACGAATAGTTTCTTCATAGAGTTTGGAGAGTTCTCTAGAAACAGAAACAGGTCTGTTGTCTCCAAAATATTCACAAAATTGGGTTAGCGTTTTTATCAGTTTATGCGGACTTTCATAAAAGATAATGGTTCGGGTTTCTTCGGCAAGGAATAATAAACGTGTTTGACGCCCTTTTTTTACGGGTAAAAAGCCTTCAAAAACAAACTTATCATTCGGCATCCCACTATTTACTAAGGCTGGCACAAAAGCTGTTGCTCCAGGTAAACAGTCCACTTGTATATTATTTTCAATGCAAGCTCTGGTTAATAAAAAGCCTGGATCTGAAATAGCTGGTGTTCCGGCATCACTAATTAATGCCATAGTTACACCACTTTTTAATTTATCGATTAAACCATCAACCGTTTTATGCTCGTTATGCATATGGTGCGATTGAGATGGTGTGCTAATATCAAAATGCTTCAATAATTTTCCAGACGTTCGGGTATCTTCAGCAAGGATTAAATCTACTGATTTTAAAACATCTATAGCTCTGAAGGTCATGTCTTGAAGGTTACCAATAGGTGTTGGAACAATATAAAGTTTCATAAAGCGTTATAATTTCAGTTTAAATTCCCACGCTTTTGATGCATATGAACTGTCAAAATCATGATTAAAAAGATGGTTTTTTGAAATCACTATTATTAATCGAATTTACTTTCAATAAGTTCCATAAATCGGGTTTCATAGTCCTCTTTTCCTTCCCAATTATTATAATCTGGTTTTACAATATTGAAAATTAAATTCCGAACTTCATCAACTGAATTCAAGGTATTTATTTGCGATATTACACGATTATAATCATCGGCTTCCCCATCAAACAAGTGCTTAATAAATGCTATTTTATCATTTAACCCAATTACGATTCCTTTTTTAAGTTGGTCATTAAGTGATTTTTTTAAGTTAGGATTTCCCTTTTTAACAGGATCAAAAATGGGCTCATTATCAAAACCAGCTGTGATATCATCTAAATTAATTTTGTGAACTTTCGTTTTGGAAGTTGCTTTTTCAACCATAGAATCTACCAGCTGTGCTTCATGTGGCATTTGGGCGACCATATCTTTTATTTTTTCAATAGCAGGCTCCATAATATCTTCATGTTCAGAATCATCAAGATTAATATAGGTTCTATCTTCAAATTCTATCGTATCGCTTACTTTATTATTAAAGGCCACATCTAGCATATCGAAAAACGAGGAATCGTTTCCAATGGTAGGAATATCCTCTTCAAAATTTTCTTTAGCAAATTTTAAAACGGTTAATTTTTCATATAAAGTAGCTACTTCTTGATGCATTTTATTCAAATCATCTTTGCCTTTTAATTTTAGGATTCTATGCGCAATACTCATTAATTCCGCTTCTAACTTCTTCTTCATAACTTTTTATCTTTAAAACCTATTTATGCTTTTGATTTTTAATAAATTTACGCCACCTTTATATAAAACGAACAATCCGTTTATTTTAGTGTTAAAATTACAAAATGTTTCTCGAAAATACAGTAAATCATAAAGAACAATTTGGCTGGATCGAAGTTATTTGCGGTTCCATGTTTTCTGGTAAAACAGAAGAATTAATCCGTAGACTCAAACGTGCGCAATTTGCAAAACAGAAAGTTGAAATCTTTAAACCTACTGTAGATGTACGTTATGACGAAGATATGGTGGTATCGCATGATGCAAATGAAATACGTTCTACTCCAGTTCCTGCTGCTGCAAATATTCCTATTCTGGCAGACGGCTGTGATGTTATAGGTATAGACGAAGCGCAGTTTTTTGATGATGAAATTGTACGGGTATGTAATGATTTAGCAAACAAAGGTATTCGCGTTATTGTTGCTGGTTTAGATATGGATTTTAAAGGAAATCCATTTGGCCCAATGCCAAACTTGATGGCTACTGCGGAGTATGTTACTAAAGTACATGCCATTTGTACCAAAACTGGAAATTTAGCACAATATAGTTACCGAAAATCTAAAAACGATGCACTTGTATTGTTGGGTGAAGTGGATGAATATGAACCGTTAAGCCGTGCCGCTTATTATAAATCGATGCAACGTGATAAAGTGAGAAATATGAAGGTAACCGATGCTGAAGAAATTGAAAATAACTCAAAAGACTCCAATGGAAAAAGTGCATGAAACCATTCTTGAAATCGATTTAAATGCCTTAACGCACAATTTTCAGTACTTAAAGTCTCGGACAAACACACAAACAAAAATACTAGCTGTAGTTAAAGCATTTGCTTATGGCAGTGATGCGTCAGAAATTGCAAAACATTTAGAAACATTAAATGTTGATTATTTTGCTGTAGCCTACACAAATGAGGGTGTGGCCTTGCGCGACGCTGGAATTGTAACACCAATTTTAGTACTTCATCCACAATCTGTAAATTTTAAAACACTTATTGATCGTTGTTTAGAACCTAGTTTATACAGCGCATTTGTATTAAACGAATTTATAAAGGTTGCTGAGGAAAAAAAGCAAACTAACTATCCTGTTCATATTAAATTTAACACAGGTTTGAACCGGTTAGGTTTTGATAGTACTGAAATTCCTAAAATTTCTTCAATATTAAAAAACACCAAAAGCATCCATGTTAAGTCAATCTTTTCTCATTTAGCAGCAAGTGAAGATTTTAATGAAAAAGTATTTACTGAAAATCAAATTAAATTATTCAAAACCATTTCCCAATCTTTTGCTAAAACTATGGGGTACCAACCCATGCTACACCTTTGTAATACATCTGGAATATTAAATTACCCAGATGCACATTTTGATATGGTTCGTTCTGGAATTGGCCTGTATGGTTTTGGAAATTCAGATATAGAAGATGAGCATTTTACACCTATTGCCACTCTAAAATCTATTATTTCGCAAATCCACCGAATTAAAAAAGGCGATAGCGTTGGTTACAATCGTGCATTTATTGCCACAAAACAAACAAAAACAGCTACCATTCCTATTGGGCATGCAGATGGTATTGGGAGGCAATATGGTAACGGTAAAGGGTTTGTTACCATTAATAACATACAAGCGCCGATTATTGGAAATGTATGTATGGATATGATTATGGTGGATATTACAAATATTGCTTGTCAAGAAGGTGATGAAGTTATTATTTTTGGAACTAACCCAACTGCTAATGTGTTTGCCGAAACTGCAAAAAGTATTTCTTATGAAATTATTACCTCCATATCTCAACGCGTGAAACGCGTTTTTTTAAAATAATTATTATGTCAAATGGTTTACTTTCAACTTTTTATTTAAATTTAAACCATAAATCACTAACTAAAATTAACTATTATGCTTAAAGAATTCAAAAAATTTATAATGACTGGAAATGTCATAGACCTTGCCGTTGCTGTAATACTAGCTGGTGCAGTTAGTTTGGTCGTTAAAGGGTTTGTAACCTATATAATGATGCCAATAATTGGTCATTTTTCAGGTGGACTTGATTTTTCAGATATGAAAATCATTTTAGATGAAGCCGTTTTAGCCGCTGATGGTACAGTAGCAACTCCAGAAAATGCTATCATGTATGGCGAATGGATTAATGCGATAATCAATTTAATTATAGTTGGTTTTGTCTTATTCATGATTGTTAAAGCATACAATAAAACTAAAAAGCCTGTAGAAGCAGCTCCAGAAGCACCCAAAGGGCCTACTGATAATGAGTTACTTCAAGAAATTCGGGATTTATTAAAAAAATAATACCTAGTAACCGCTACATTACATATTTTAACCCTAAACCACTTCGTTACAGAAGTGGTTTTTTTATGTTTTATTTTAAACAATTACCTTAATAATTAATTAGTTTTGTACCAAAATTATTTGAGATGAAAGTAGCCGTTGTAGGTGCCACCGGAATGGTAGGCGAAGTAATGTTGAAAGTTTTAGAAGAACGCCAATTTCCCGTAACAGAACTAATTACTGTTGCTTCAGAAAAATCTGTTGGTAAGTCCATCCGTTTTGGTGATAAAAATTATCAAGTTGTTAGTTTAGAAACAGCCGTATCATTAAAACCAGAAATTGCTTTATTTTCAGCTGGCGGTGACACCTCTTTAAATTGGGCTCCAAAATTTGCTGCCGTAGGAACCACTGTAATAGACAACTCCTCTGCCTGGCGTATGGATGCTAACACCAAATTAATTGTTCCTGAAATTAATGCATCAAGCTTGACAAAAACGGATAAAATTATAGCTAACCCAAACTGTTCTACCATTCAAATGGTCCTGGTTTTAGCTCCGCTTCACAAAAAATATAAGATTAAGCGCATTGTCGTTTCAACCTATCAATCTATAACTGGAACAGGGTTAAAAGCGGTTAAACAATTAGAAAATGAAATGGCAGGTATTTCTGGCGAAATGGCATATCCGTATCCTATTCATCAAAATGCTTTACCGCATTGTGATGTCTTTGAGGATAATGGTTATACCAAAGAAGAAATGAAATTAGTACGGGAAACTCAAAAAATTCTTAATAACAAAACTATAGCCGTTACAGCAACAGCCGTAAGAATTCCAACTGCAGGAGGCCATAGTGAAGCTGTAAATATTGAATTTGAAACTGATTTTACTTTAAGCGATGTTCGTAAACTTCTAAACGAAACTGAAGGTGTTATTTTACAAGATAATACCGATGTAAACACCTATCCAATGCCTATTTATGCAAATGGTAAAGATGATGTTTTTGTTGGCAGAATCCGCAGAGACGAATCGCAACCAAATACTATCAATATGTGGATTGTAGCAGATAATTTAAGAAAAGGAGCTGCTACAAACACCATTCAAATTGCAGAATACTTGATAAAAAATGATTTAATTTAGGATTTATTTATCATAAATATTTAAATACCATACAATACCTAAAATATTGTTAAATTTTTTCATAAATTCGTAATCGTCTTTTTTTAGTCGGTTATGAAAAAAAACTATATTCTTTTATTACTTTTTATAAGTGTTCTGATTTCATGTAAATCAGAAGATGATACTTATATCCCTCTACAAATACAAACCCAAAACGATACAGCGCAAGTATTTCAAAATGGTTCTATAGAAATAGATGTACTTGGAAATGATGGCAATATTCCAGAAACTGGTGTTTTAACAGTTACTAGTTCTACCTATGCTACCATTTCTATTTTAGATAATAATACACCCAATAATCCGAGTGATGATAAAATTAAATATACACCAACAAGTAATTTTTTAGGAACGGATAGTTTTGTTTATACCATTTGTTCATCTGAAAATAATTGTGCCACAGCTACGGTTACAGTAACAATTTTACCAGCATCACCTGTTAATTATAATCCAGACGCTTTACCTTATCCAACTCTATCTGATTATAATTTTTTTGAAGGCCAATTAAAGAATTTAGAGCCAGTTTCTGGTGTTATACCCTACGATTTAAATTCACCGTTATTCAGCGATTATGCCCATAAAAAACGTTTTGTCTGGATGCCAAATGGAACTAAAGCCAATTATGATACTGATTACACTGCTTTAAACTTTCCTATTGGTACATTTCTAATAAAGAATTTTTATTACGATAACGTAATGCCAACAGGTAATACCAAAATTATTGAAACACGAATCATGTACTTTACAGATAGTGGTTGGGAGTTTGCTGAATATGTATGGAATGATGAACAAACCGAAGCCACTTTTACTACCAACGGTAGCTTTGTAAATTTAGACTGGAACGAAGCTGGTATAATTAAAAATGTGAATTATCGTATACCTGCAAGAGCTGAATGTTTTACCTGCCATAATAAATTTGGAACACCCATCCCAATTGGGCCAAAACCACAGAATTTAAACAAAAATTACACTTATCAAGATGGCTTGACAAATCAATTACAAAAATGGGTAGATGTAGGGTATTTAAACCCAGATTATCCTGAAAACATAGATACTATGGTTGCTTGGAACGATACCTCTGAATCCCTTCAAATGCGAGCGCGATCATATTTAGATATTAATTGTGCGCATTGCCATTCAGAAGAAAGCTATTGCGAATACAGACCCATGCGCTTTGCCTTTAACGAAAATGATACTGCCAGTAATATGGGTATTTGTGTAGAGCCTGACACCAACATTGGAGACACATACCCACTCATTATAAATCCTAGAAATGCTGATGGTTCCGTGGTTGTTTTCAGAATAAACTCTGTAGAAGAACAGTATCGTATGCCTTTATTAGGACGCACCCTGCAACATACGGAAGGTATTGCACTAATTTCAGAGTGGATAAATTCCTTAACAGACAGGTGTGATTAACAATAAACTATTGAAAATTAGAATATTAATAAAAATACTTACTTTAGTAGAATACTAAAAAGTCGCTAGCAATTAACAACTCACAGTCATGAAAACAAAATTACTTTTATTTGCTTTATTAACAGCTGCCAGTATCCAAGCTCAAACAAGCTCTAATTCTTGTTCTGAAGCTGATGCTAACACACCCATAACACAGCCAGGAGTTTACAGCATTGATATTATTAACGGTAGTGAATATCCAATTCCTTTGTGTGGTAATAACACCCTTGAAGGTAGTTTAGGAGAGTGGTTTAAATATATACCTGATTCAGATAGTTATCTAACCGTCTCAACTGATTTGACTCAAAATGAAGGACGCGACACGCGAATACATATTTACAGTGGTACGTGTGGTGCTTTAGTTTGCGAAGGTGGAGACGATGATAGCGGTAGTGTATATTTATCCATTGCTTCCGTAAATGTTACAGGAGGTGAAACGTATTATATAGCTTTTGATAATCGTTGGAATGGAGATGGCTTCGATTTTGAAATTATTGAAAGTGATCCACCAACTCCGCCTGCCGTTACATTTGCTGTCAGTAGCTTAACCACAACTGGTTCAGATAGAGCTATCGTAGACATGAATGGAGACCATTTAGATGATATTGTTTCTGTATCTAATACCAATATTAATATCCATGAGCAACAAACCGAAGGCGGCTTTACCAGTAGGAATATTGAAACTTCCTATGCAAATTACACACCGTCTTGGAGTTTATCAGCAGCCGATTATAATGCAGATGGTTTTACAGATTTACTTTATGGTGGTGGAAGTGGTGTCACTTTTATGCGTTCAAATGGTAATGGCACTTTTACAGAATTTTCTGGATCTGAGTATGTATTTTCGCAACGATCTAATTTTGTAGACATTAATAATGATGGCCACCTAGATGCCTTTGTTTGTCATGATGTAGCACCAAATGTTTATTATATTAATGATGGCGAAGGGAATTTAACATTCTATCAAGGAGAAAACAGCAATGGTGGTGTTCCTAGCGGATTAGGGTTATATGATTCAGGTGGAAATTACGGATCAATATGGATTGATTACGATAACGACAGAAATTTAGATATGTTTATTGCTAAATGTGGTGGTGAAGAAGCTAGACGAACGAATCAAATGCACAAAAACAATGGTGATGGTAGTTTTTCTGAAAATGCTTCCGAAATATTTTTAGCTGACCCTATGCAAACTTGGTCATCAGCATGGGGAGATTTTGATAATGATGGCGACATGGATGTCTTTGTAGGTGCTAGTTCTGGCACCCATAAAATGATGCGAAATAACTTGACAACAGATGGTCAAGGAAATACAACTGTAACTTTTGAAGATGTAACTGCCGCTTCAGGAGTTTATTTGTTGTCTGATACAGGAATTGAAAATGCAACGTATGATTTTGATAATGATGGAAATTTGGATATTGCGTCCAATGGTAACATCCTATTTGGAAATGGAGACTTAACATTTACAGTTCATGAAAATTTAATATCGGGAAGTAATGGTTCATTTGGAGACTTAAACAATGATGGTTTTATAGATGCATTTAGTAATGGAAACATTTACATAAATAATGGAAATAACAACAACTGGATTAGCATATGTACCATTGGTTCTGAAGGCTTTAGTAATATAAATGGTATTGGCGCACGTGTTGAAATTCATACACCTTCAGGTATTCAAATTCGAGACATTAGAAGTGGAGAAGGGTTTAGATATATGAGTACTTTAAATACACATTTTGGATTAGGAACAGAAACCACTATTAATAATTTAATTATTTATTGGCCATCTGGTGTTGTAGATAATATTCAAAATCCTAGTATCAACCAAAGAATTTGTGTGACCGAGGGCGAATCGCTTTCCGTTGAAGATTACGAATTAGAAGGATTAACTATTTACCCTAATCCTGTTGAAGACATCTTAAATATTTCAACACCAGTTTCAATTAGTGGTAAAATAGCCACTGTATTTGATTTGAATGGGAAAAAAGTATTAAACTCTAAATTGAATACAAATAATTTAGATGTTTCTAAATTACAAACCGGTTTTTATATTTTAAGATTAGAATCTGAAGGCCGAGTAATCAATAGAAAATTTATTAAACAATAGATTAACCAGTCAACATTATAAATTCGCTTTTATTCCTATAGAAGCGAATTTTTTTTGATGTATTTTTGCAATATGCTGAACGTTAAAAACCTCCATTTTGCCTATCAAAAAACACCTGTTTTACGAGCCCTAAATTTTAACATTCAACCAGGTATTAATACGGCAATTATTGGTGAGAGTGGTTCTGGGAAAAGCACACTTTTAAAACTCCTTTATGGTGAATATGATTTGGATTCAGGTCATATTTTTTGGAAAGACACCGAAATTCTCGGTCCCAAACACAATTTGATTGTAGGTTATGATTTTATGAAATACGTGGCACAAGAATTTAATCTCATGCCTTTTATTAGCGTGGAAGAAAACATTGGTAAACACCTTTCAAATTTTTTTCCAAATGAAAAGAAAGATCGTACCGCAGAACTCCTAGAAGTTGTTCAATTAACTGAATTTGCTAAAACCAAAGTTAAACTATTAAGTGGTGGTCAAAAACAACGTGTGGCTTTGGCACGTGCTTTAGCACAAACACCAGAAATTTTATTATTAGACGAACCTTTTAGTCATATTGATAACTTCCAAAAACAGACATTAAGACGTCGTGTTTTTAACTATTTAAAAGAAAAAAACATTGCTTGCTTGGTTGCTACTCACGATCAAGAAGACGTATTAGGATTTGCTGATCAGATTATTGTATTGAATAATCAAACAATTGCGGCTCAAGGCAAACCAGAAGATCTTTATAAAAATCCAGAAAGCGCTTTAGTCGCTGCCTTTTTTGGCGAATTTAATCAAATAAAAAATCAATTTATATATGCTCACCAGCTTAAAATGGTAAATAAATCAGATATAAAAGTCATGGTTAAAAACGCATATTTTAAAGGATCATTTTTTTTAATAGAAGCAAGCTTTAACTCAAAAACTATTGTATTTGAACATGCCTCAAAACTGACTAAAGGTGACATTGTTTATTTAGAAATATCTAAATAATAGATACAATTTGAATGCTCTGGTTGTTAAAAAAAACTATATCGTCTTTTTTTTTCCCTAATAATAATTTTCCAATTGGTGTACTCGGTGAAATAGCATAAACATTTCATCAGTAATTGAAAACGCGCCAGCACTAATAGCCATAAAATAATTAGATTTTGTTGTAAAAACCACACTTCCCAAACAAATAGTTTCAGATATTTTTAAAACGTTCACTTTAGCAAGCGTGTCTTGTTGCTTTTGAATTTCAGAAAGCTGAAAACCAGCTTTTTCACGTTCCAATTGCATCATAGCGCGTCCCGTTTCATGTTTATCACCAGCACTACTTTTGGTTTCGCTAGTTAAAGCTTCTTGAATTTCAGTTATTTGTCTCTGAACTGCGCCTAACCGTTGGTTTAAAGACTGTAAGCACAAATGGTATAATTCACTTTTTATTGCTCTATTTTTTTTCATCGATTATGTTGTAATCTAATGGTCCAAAATATCCCATTTGCTTTACTATCCAAGACTTTCTTCCTGCAATATAATTACTAGCTGGTTGGGCTTTATATTTTAACGGATTTGGTAAAATAGCGGCAATTGAAGCTGCTTCCATAGCCGATAGTTTAGCTGCTGATTTATTATGCCAATAGTGCGCTGCAGCTTCGGCACCATAAATACCACTCCCCATTTCTATACTATTTAAATACACTTCCATAATACGTTCCTTGCTCCATGTTAGCTCAATTAAGAAGGTAAAATAGGTTTCCAAACCTTTTCGTAACCAACTCCTATTTGGCCATAAAAAAACATTTTTAGCTGTTTGTTGGCTAATAGTACTTGCTCCTTTGATGCGCTTACCCTTTTTATTGTTTTCAAAAGCTTTTTCAATAGCTTGTATATCAAAACCATTGTGCTTTAAAAAATTCTGATCTTCACTACAAATTACCGCTAATTGTAAATTTTTTGATATGTCATCAATGGAAACCCATTTATGCTCCCAACTCATTTTGTTACCCTTTTGATATTCTTCAACACCACGAATGACCATTAATGGCGTAATAGGTACTGGAACCCATTTGAACACGAACACCAAAACGACTGATAATACTATTAGCCATAAAATACATTTAAGGATAAGTTTGAATAGTTTTTTAATCATATTAATCTACTAATTGTGCCAATTCTTTACCAATAATACTCCCAATTGCTACACCCATTCCGCCTAACCGAACACCACAATAAACATGATTAGATAGTTGTTTTACAACTGGTTTTTTCTGGTTTCCAACACCCATAATACCGCTCCAGCAATAATCAATTTCAAAAGGTATATTAGGCAAAATTGTCGTTTGCAATACCTGTTCCAGATGATTTTGAATAAGGGCAGTTTCAGTCATTTCTGTGGTTTCTTCTCCCTTAAAATCTAAATTTCTACCACCACCTAATAAGATTCGATTATCAATATTTCGGAAGTAATAAAAACCTTTATCTAAATGAAAGGTTCCTTTTACTTTTAAATTAGGAATCGGTTTCGTTATGAGCACTTGGGCTCTTGCTGGTTTTACATCTTCATTTATTAATTGTGCTGCAAAGCCATTGGTTGCAATTAATAATTTATTGGATTTAAACTGAAAATGACTGGTTTTTATATCTACTGCATCATTCATTTCGGTAAAGGCTTCCACCAACACGTTATTAAGTATTTTAATCCCTGCCAATTGCACTTTTAACAATAAAGCCTCCATCATTTTACCCGTATCAATTTGTCCTTCAAACGGATTAAAAATAAGTTGTTTGTAAATGTTTTTAAATCCAAAGTTATTTACTTTAAGTGTAAATATCGATTCTTTTAACACTGGAAACAGCAAATTATTAATGGCATCCTTATTAGATAAACACCTCTCATAAAGTACTTGATTATCGGTATTAAACAATTCGTAACCGCCCAATTGCTGATAGTTTAAAGCTTTATCCGTAAGGTTTTGTCTTAATAAATTTAATCCGTTAATCCGTTTTTGAACGAGTTCAATGACCTCATCTTCAGAATGGGTTTTTAAATCGTCTAATATTTCGCTTAAACTACCAAAGCAGGCAAAGCCAGCATTTTTTGTACTGGCACCTTGTGGCAACATACCACGTTCAAGAATTAAAATTTTAGCATTTGGGAACTGTTGTTTAAGCTGTAATGCACAGTTTAAACCAACAATACCACTACCAATAATAGTATAATTAACTTGGCTTAACCATGTTTTGTTTTCCCAATAAGATAAATTCATAATAAAAAGATAATACCGAATATAACAAAAAAAAGCTCCTTTATAAAGGAGCTTTTTTTAAGATAAATTATTTATTAATTTATAACAATCTTCTTGGTTACTTTTCGGTTACCTTCTGAAATATTCAATAAATACATTCCAGACTGCACATTATCCAATTTAATTGATTGGTTGAATACACCTGTGTTTCTATATGAATTTTCAAACACTTTTCTACCTCTAATATCCAGTACTTCAATAATGACATCGTTATTAGATGTTGAATTGAATTTCACATTAAAGTCACCATTGTTTGGATTTGGATATACAGTTAAATCGTCTAAACTTTCAAATTCCTCTGTACTTAAGGATGTCGTACAAATTTCTATACTCCAATCATTTAAAACACCTGTATCTCCTTGAAAGAAATCAACCACAGCAACTCGCCAAGTACCAGCAGAGCTTAAGCCATTAAAAATATCCATTGAGTTAGCCGGTGCATATGTTCCAACTGTTGGAGATCCACAAACTATTGGTGATCCATTTGAGTCAAAAGTTACATTAAAATCTTCATTATTACCACAGTTTCCAACGTAGACATTAACGAAGGCATTGTTTGTGGCAACGTCTGGGTGTTGAATTTGAATAAGAAAATCGCCAATGAAAGTATGTGAAATATCCACATTAAAAGTAATATTATCATCTATAACAACATCTTCTGTAACAACAATAGAATTTATTAAAGGTGGTCCTTGTTGTGGTCCAGTGGTTCCTAAACCATCTGGGATTGCTAACGAAATATCACCAGACTCGTAATTATTACAGGTTTCCGTTACAGTGACACCTACAGCAAAATTATTTTCGTTAATATTAAAGAAAATATTACCTACAGCTTCTACCATGACACGGCAGAAAGGTGCTACAACATTAGGCACTACAATATCGTAACTTCCATTATTTGGGACATTGGAAGCTAAAACAGTATCATAAGTTAAGCCTCCATCGGTTGATAATAAAATATTTACATTAGCGGTATTTACACCATTAGCATTTGTACCAGCAACATCCCAAGTTATGGTTTCAGTTTCACCTTGATTCCATGTTACACCTGGTGTATTTTGTGATGTTACCAAAAATGGGCCAGCAGCTGTTACTGTATTTGCTGTCATTAAATCGGTAGCTGTTTGTCCTCCACGAGCATCATTATCTCTTACTGTAACTCTATAATTAATATTTCGTGCAACAGATACCAAACGTTCCCACTGGGTTGAGCCACCTTGAAGTAATAAATCAGGGATATTTGGAATATACCTCACTGGGTTTGTCGTACCTGTAATAGATCGAACTAAAGGGCCCGAAGTAGTCGTCTCAGTTGGTACTCCTGCAGGTCCTAAATCATATTGTTCCCATGTGTATGTGTGACCATTTACTCCATCAGGATCTGTTGAAGAAGCTGTTAATTTATAAGGAGTAGAAACAGGAATTGTATAATTAGCACCGGCATCTGCAGTTGGTGCTGAATTTCCAGAATTGCTTAATGTTGCACATTGGCTATTCCCTGTTGTTATGTTATTCCAAATCAATTGTAAACTATTTTGGTGGAAATAAATATCTGTAAATGTTTGTACATTTTGATCACCACATAAACCAGCATAACCCATAATTGTACTACCACTACCAGGTTCATAAGCGCTAGAAGACGTTCTTTGACCTGAAGTACAACCGCCAACATTACCATTCCATGTATGAGGTGCGCCATACTGATGACCCATTTCATGTGCAACGTATTCATAATCAAAAATATCACCTACTGGTGAAGGTAATCCGGTTACCCCTTTAGCTTTGTTAGCAGAAGTACAAGGTGAGCTACGAATAGCTACACCGCCTCCACCTGTACTAAACACATGACCAATATCATAATTAGCAGCGCCAATAATACTCGTTAAAACAGTTTGATTCTGATTTAACATAGCACTACCACTGTCATTAGTATAAATATCTCCATTAATAAATACAATATCTAAATTATTTGCAATGATTGTCATGTTTAAGGATAACTCTCTTTCATACAATGCATTTACGCGAGTCATGGTTACAACCATCGCTGCAAAAACAGCATTCTTCTTATCAGTTTCAGAATCTGCAGCTGTTAAACCAGCAGCTAGCCAATGGAACTCAGCATACTCTACGGTACAAGCCAATGCTAATCTGAAATTTCTTAACTGACCATCGTTAGCATTTCTGAAAGATTGAACATCTTCAATTTGAATTTCACCCTGAAATCCTTCATCTTCAACAGCACATTCAAAACGTCTGTTTTCTTGTGACACATCACGTCTTGAGTACGACAAATAAATATTTGAATCTTTAGTGTAGGGATCAATATATTGCGTACCTCTTTCAGAAGAAAGTGTCATGGTGTGAAGCCCTTTTGGGGTTACACTAAAACGAATTACATCAGAAGGGTTAGAGATACTAACTCCAATGTAAGAACGAATGTTTGGAACTTGACTCTGCAATTCTGGAGCAAGTATAGAAGCTTCTTTTACACGATAACCTTCTAATTCACCTTGAGCATTTGGGAAGTTAATGATGAGGTTTGATTCTCCAGAAAACTCATTTCTATCAGGAGCTTGAGTTAATTGTTGCTTCAATTGGTTTAAATCCAATTGAAAATATTCTGCCCTTTCTGGCATGGTTTCTCTTTCCGCTAAATTAGTGGTTCGGATATCGTTTTTATTAACTTTTTGCCAAATTGAATTTCGATTTTGGCCATATAATGACATCGAAAGAACAATGGTTAAAAACGTTATTCCAAATTTTAAGTAAAATTTTTTCATAGCTATTTTTAATCTTAAGAATTTATAAGTTATAAAATTAATGTCTTATATTAACAAATACAAAGTTTTAACAGAAAATCAGATACAAATTTCGAATTCGCATATGTATATACGTTTTATTCTATTTTTATTTCTAATTTTTCTCATTGGTTGTGGTTCAAAAAAGACAGACAAAAAACAAACAACAGCATATGAAATTAAGAGCATCTGTCCTGTTGACGGTTCGTGCTCCTTTACTGCGTGGAAAAATAAAAGCTTGCTAATAACCTATTACGAAGGCAACAAACCTTCACCCGAAATTGTTAATGGACCAAACATTGTTATTCAATTTGAATACAAACGCCATGAGGTGCCAAATGCATCAGATGGTCACTATAGCGAACATATTTATATTGAGTTTGCGGAGAATGAAACGGATTTAGAATTAGAAGGCAAAAATTTACAAAATGTAAAATTACTATTTGGAAGGTTTTGCTATTGTAAAGGACAAAATGGCTTCTATAAAATTACTAATGGGAAATTATCAATTAAAAAACTTAAAGTTGATAATCTCTATGAACTTAAACTCCAATTTACAACAAATGAAGCACCGCAAATTATTACAGAAATAAAGGAAACATTCCGCTTATAACTAAAAAGCTCCGAAAATATATTTCGGAGCTTTTTTAATTTAATCTTCATTTGGTTTTTCCATAACAAAATCTTCCATAAATTTAGTAGTATAATTTCCTGCTAAATAGTCTGGGTGTTCCATTAATTGTCTATGAAAAGGAATGGTTGTTTTTATACCTTCAATAACAAATTCATCAAGCGCACGTTTCATTTTACTAATAGCTTCTTCACGAGTTTGTGCCGTAGTAATTAATTTTGCAATCATGGAATCGTAGTTAGGAGGAATCGTATATCCTGCATAAACATGTGTATCCAAACGAACGCCATGACCTCCAGGTGCATGAAGCGTAGTAATTTTTCCTGGTGACGGTCTGAAATCATTAAACGGGTCTTCCGCATTGATACGACATTCTATAGAGTGTAAGTTTGGTGTATAGTTTTTACCAGAAATTGGTACTCCAGCGGCTACTAATATTTGTTCACGAATTAAATCGAAATCAATTACCTGTTCAGTAATTGGATGTTCTACTTGGATACGCGTATTCATTTCCATAAAGTAGAAATTTCGGTGCTTATCCACTAAAAATTCAACTGTTCCAGCACCTTCATACTTAATGTATTCAGCTGCTTTCACGGCTGCATCACCCATTTTTTTACGTAGTGCTGTAGTCATAAATGGGGAAGGCACTTCTTCTGTTAGTTTTTGATGGCGCCTTTGAACAGAACAATCGCGTTCTGATAAATGACAGGCTTTTCCAGTTGAGTCACCAACTATTTGTATTTCAATATGTCTTGGCTCTTCAATGAGTTTTTCCATATACATATCATCATTTCCAAAAGCAGCTTTAGATTCTTGACGAGCGGATTCCCAAGCATCTTTTAAATGTTCTTTTTTCCAAACCGCACGCATACCTTTTCCGCCACCTCCTGCAGACGCTTTAAGCATAACAGGATAACCAACTTCTAAAGCTAATTTTTCACAATGTTCGTAATCTTTAATAATACCTTCACTACCAGGAACACAAGGAACACCTGCTTCAAGCATGGTTGCTTTAGCATTAGCCTTATCTCCCATGCGATTAATCATATCTGCTGAGGCACCAATAAATTTAATATCGTGTTCTTCACAAATTTTTGAAAATTTAGCATTTTCAGATAAAAATCCATATCCTGGATGAATAGCATCTGCATTGGTAATTTCAGCAGCAGCAATAACATTGGACATTTTTAAATACGATTCACTACTAGGTCCTGGCCCAATACAAACAGCCTCATCAGCAAATTTTACATGAAGACTTTCGGCATCCACTGTTGAATAAACAGCAACCGTTTTTATGCCCATTTCTTTACAGGTTCTAATAACACGTAAGGCTATTTCCCCTCTGTTGGCAATTAATATTTTTTTAAACATAATTCTATTGAGTTTATAAGTTTATGGTTTATAAGTTTAAGGTTCTAGTTGAATAACTTGGAACTTTACATTTTAAACTTTAAACTTTAGATTATGATGGATCAACTAAAAATAACGGTTGATCAAATTCAACTGGTGATGAATCGTCAACTAGAACTTTTACTATTTTTCCTGAAATTTCAGATTCAATTTCATTGAATAACTTCATAGCTTCAATAATACAAAGTACATCACCTTCTTTTATGGTTTGTCCAACCTCAACAAAAACAGGCTTATCTGGAGACGGTTTTCTATACAGTGTTCCAATAATAGGTGATTTAATTGTAATGTATTTTGAATCTTCTGAAGCTGCCTCTGGAGCAACCGTTGCTGCTACAGGCGCAGGTGCAGCAGGTGCAGCTGGCGCGTGCCCAACTGGTGCGCTAACTGGAATTTGCTGAACATAAGTGGTTGTTTCAGCCTTCTCATCACCACCTGTTTTAATAGTTATTTTAACGTCATCCGTTTCTAATTTTACCTCACTAGCACCAGACTTTGCTACAAATTTTATTAAATTTTGAATATCTTTTAAATCCATAATTATTTAGATTTTAGTTTAATTTTTTGTTAGTTTATTAAGAATTATAAGCCCATTTTAAATAAATGGAGCCCCAAGTAAATCCACCTCCAAAGGCAGCAAATATAATTTTATCTCCTTTTTTTAATTGAGATTCATAATCGTTTAATAATAAGGGTAAAGTTGCAGAAGTCGTATTACCATATTTTTCAATATTCATCATGACTTTATGTTCGTCAAGATCAATTCTACTTGCTGTTGCATCTATAATACGTTTATTAGCTTGATGTGCAGCTAACCAAGATACATCTTCTTTTGTTAGATTATTACGTTCTAAAATTTTAACGACAACGTCTGCCATATTAAAAACAGCATTTTTAAAAACGGTTTTTCCATCTTGATATACAAAATGTTTACCTGCAGCCACAGCTTCTGGTGTGGATGGATATGATGAGCCTCCATAAGTAGCTTGTAAAAACTCCCGTCCAGCACCATCGCTTCTTAAATACTCATCCTGCAGACCCAAATTTTCAGTATTTGGTTCAAATAAAACGGCACCTGCACCATCACCAAAGATGATACATGTTGCTCTATCTTTATAATTTATAAAAGAGGAATTTTTATCTGCACCTATTAATAGTATTTTTTTGTACCGACCAGATTCAATATAGCTGGATGCTGTTGACATTCCAAATAAAAAGCTAGAGCAGGCTGCTTCCAAATCAAAAGAAAAAGCATTTGTTGCTCCAATTTGTGTAGCAGTATACGCTGCTGTTGAAGCCGCCTTCATATCTGGAGAAGCGGTTGCCACAATTACTAAATCTATTTCTTTGGGATTAAGACTTGTTTTTTTTATAAGATCTTTAGCTGCGTTTATGGCAAGAAACGAAGTACCTTTGCCATCCTCTTTTAAAATTCTACGCTCTTTAATGCCTGTTCTGGAAGTAATCCATTCATCATTTGTATCCACTAACGTTTCAAGAATTTTGTTAGTCAATACATATTCTGGCACATAAGCACCTACAGCTGTAATGGCTGCTGAGATTTTACTCATACCGTGTAAATTATTTCGCTAAAACCTTTAAAAAGTGACGTTTTAGGTGAAATTTCGTTAAAACGCACCGATTTTCGGTTTAATTTAGTGCAAATTAAGTCGTTTTTGGCTTCTATAAAAATTTATCATAAAAAAAACGCTCAGTGATGAGCGTTTTCTTGTATGCACGCATAGTAGTTATGCTGCGTTTTCTTCCGTTACTGAATTGTCAATTAGTACTTGACCTCTGTAATATAATTTACCTTCAAACCAGTGTGCTCTGTGATATAAGTGCGCTTCACCAGTAGTTGGGCAAGTTGCAATTTGTGGAGCAATTGCTTTATAATGGGTTCTTCTTTTATCTCTTCTTGTTTTGGAGATTTTTCTTTTAGGATGTGCCATTCTTATTATTATTTATCCGTTAATAGTTTCTTTAATGTATTCCAACGCGGATCAATTTCCTCGTTATCTTCTTTTACTTGTTTCTCTTTAGGGCTTAATTCTTCTAATTTTTCAAGTATCTCGGAATGTAATGTGCCATCTAACACGCCTGGATGAATTAATTTTGAAGGGACAGATAATATAATTGTTTCATATATATACTGTTGTACATTCACTTCATATTCTCCATGTGGCAAAACTAATAAATCAATTTCTTCATCATTATAGTCTTCACCAAATTTAACAACCAAATCAAAAGTGTTTTCAATTACTTGATTGTAAGGCTCATTTGTTAAATCACAATTGACGTTTACTGTTCCTGAAATTTCAAAATGTAATTCTAACAAGGTTGTTTTCTTGTTTAATTCCAAGTTTACAGCAATGTCAGCATCATTAAAATCTTGATATTCAAAAAAATCAAAGAACGTCTTATCTACTTTATACTCAAATTGATGTTTCCCTAATTTTAACCCTACAAATGGTATTGTAAACGTTTTCAATTCCCTCATTATCACATCTATTTTGAGCCTGCAAATATATAAAAAAAATTTAGCTTATAACACTTATAAACATTTTTTTGTTTATATCTTTTTTTGTGGTGTAACTAATGGGTTTTTAGCCAATTCCGCATTTTCCATTCTATTATGGTAAAGTTTAAGTGCTAAAAAAACTGCTTCTTTAAACGAATTTTCATTGGCTTCTCCTTTTCCAGCAATTTCATAGGCTGTACCGTGATCTGGTGACGTTCTAATTTTAGACAAACCTGCTGTATAGTTTACACCATTACCGAATGATAATGTTTTAAAAGGTATTAAACCTTGGTCATGATAGGATGCAATAATAGCATCAAAATTTTTATAATTACTAGAACCAAAAAAACTATCAGCAGCATATGGTCCATACACTAACTTACCTTTTTCAACTAAAGATTTAAGTGTTGGACGCATTACTTCATCGTCTTCTTTTCCTATAACACCATTATCACCAGTATGTGGATTGATACCCAAAACGGCTATTTTTGGTCGTCTAATGTTAAAATCGTTTTGCAAACTATTATAGACCGTATTTACTTTGCTTTCTATGAGTTTTGGGGTAATATGACTGGCAATATCTTTTACGGGAACATGATCGGTTAACAAACCGATACGTAAGTTATTGGAAACCATAAACATTAAACTTTCACCACCTAACTCTTGAGCTAGATAATCTGTATGACCAGGGAACGTAAAATGATCTGATTGAATGGTGTGCTTGTTAATTGGTGCTGTAACTAAAACATCTATTGCGTCTTCTTTTAAGGCTTTGGTTGCGGCAAAAAGTGATTTTATAGCAAATTCTCCTATTTGGTTATCTTCTTGACCAAAATTAATATCTACACGATCATTCCAAACATTAAATACGTTAATCTTACCTGTAATAATCTGATCTAAACTATTAATACCATTAAAATTTATATCTAATTCAAAGTGGTTTTTTAAAAAAGAAATGGTTTTCGCAGATGCAAAAATTACGGGTGTAAAAAATTCAAGCATTCTAACATCCTCCAATGTTTTTAAAACAATTTCTCCTCCAATACCATTTAAGTCTCCTATAGAGATCCCTACGATAACATTTTCTGCTTTCCTCATTAATTAACTAACTTTTGTTTGTAATTTTGTTTTGCAAATTTAACTAAATAATCCATACTTATGTTCACTGGCATCATAGAAGATATTGGCAACATCCAACAATTAGAAAAAGAGGACCAAAACTTGCACATAACTGTGAGCTCAAATATAACTTCAGAATTAAAAATAGACCAGAGTGTAGCACACAACGGTATTTGTTTAACCGTTGTAAAAATTGATGGCAAGAACTACACCGTAACAGCAATTGATGAAACCATAAAAAAAACGAATATTTCTAATTTACAAGTTGGTGATTCGGTAAATTTAGAGCGTGCCATGAAACTAGGCGCACGATTAGATGGCCATATGGTTCAAGGTCATGTAGATCAAACTGCAGAATGTACGCATGTTGAAGAAGCTTCTGGGAGTTGGGTTTTTACGTTTAAATACGATGAAACATTAAATAATATTACAATTGAAAAAGGCTCCATAACCATTAATGGCGTAAGTTTAACCGTGGTAAACTCTAAAAAAAATAGTTTTAGTGTTGCTATTATTCCCTATACATTTAAACATACAAACTTTAACACTTTTAAAGTTGGAACAATTGTAAATCTAGAATTTGATGTAATTGGAAAGTACGTTAGTAAGCTTTTTGACTTAAATAAATAATTAAATTATTTAGACTTAATCAGTCTGTAAACACCATAAACAATACCCGAAATTAACCCCATTATAATACCGCCATCAATAGGTAAACCCGGTGGTACTGGTGGTTGCGGTGGTGGTGGCACTGTTTGTGAAAAACATGCAAAACTTATTAATAAAAATAAGATTGAGGCAACTATTTTTGTGTTTTGTAATTTCATTCAGCGGTAAATGTATAAAAAAAACTGGCTCTACAAAATTTAATAATCAAAAAAACATCTATGAAAGGCAAAAAAAATCGATGAAAGGTAATTTAATACCGATTAATCTCCGTTTATCTTACAAAAATCAAATATATGTTTTTTAAAAAATAAATTCAATAAATTATCGACAACTCCCTTTAAATAATTGTTATCATGTTAGTTATTGTATCAGGATAACATTTAATTAAACGATTGAATATACTATTTTATTTGAAAAGTTTAGCGCTTTAATGAAAAATGCGATCGAAATTGTTTGGTTACTCCAAATTCTTCGTAAGTTAATACAAACCAATAATCACTAGATGGTAAGTTATTTCCTTTGTAAGTACCATCCCAGCCGCCTCTTGAAGGCTTGATGCTAGCTAATATTTTACCATAGCGATCGAAAATATCTATTTGAGCTGATGGTTGATTACTAAATGCTTTTATGTTCCAAGTGTCATTAAAACCGTCTTGATTAGGTGTTACTACTTTTGGATAATCAATAATTCGAATATCATCAATAGTAATAAAACCACAGGATGGGTTTTCAGTCTTTCTATCATATACATAAACGGTATGCAATCCACCTGATACATTAGTAAAGACACCTCCATTATCTAATATTGGACCATTATCTAATTGAAACCAATAATCACCATACCCTTCAACAGTTACTGTAATACTTGGATTAGGTTCGAAGGCTCCAGATTGAGAAACACTAACAAACACAGCTTGACCAGATTGAATAACTTCAAAAGGCTCACTGATTTCAGAGTTACAGTTGGCAACTGATTGTGTATCAACAACTGAAACAGTATATAACCCTGGATTTACGGTATTTACAACATAGGTTTCTTGTGTGGCTCCTGGAATAATGGTACCGTTCAAATACCATGTATAGTCATAATTAGCACCTTGAATATCGCTAACTAACGTAATTTGATTTTGTAGGATATCGGTATCAAAGTCAACACAAATAGTATTTGTACCATCAGCTGATGAAATAATAGGTTTTAAAATAGGACTTACCGTATAAGCTACTGAAGTTGTTGCAAAACAAATATCAGGAATATTGGAGTTTATAACACGTATGTAAATTGTTTGATTATACGGTGAATCTGTATTAACGAATGTTTCTGGATTTTGAATTGGATTATTTCCATTTTCAGCGTCCAAACTATCGGTATAATAACTCACCTCATAGATGGCATCATTTTGTCCATTTAAAACTTGTGGATTTAAGGACGTTAAATCAAACTCATGAACACCATCATTCGTTCCATCATCATCACAAATTTCAACAGGATTAGGCATGGTTGCTAAAGCGGCATCTTCAACCATTAAATAATACGGAACCGTAATAGAACAGGATGAATTGTTATTGGAAATTGTTACATATATAGTTTCGCTATAGGGCGTACCATTTGTATAAGGACCGGCTGGAATCATATTGGTTCCAGTGGCATCAAAATAAAAAGTTACCGTAAAATCCGCAACGCTTTGTGAATTTCCTAAAATATTTGGAATTTCTGCATCCAAATCGAAAGCAAAAAAACCAGTTCCTGAAACACTACATGCTAATACGCTATCTTCAGCAATGACTGGTAATGGGTTAACGATAATTTCCATAGTTTGCACTAAACCACATTGTCCATTAGTTGGCGTAAATGTGTAGGTTGTAGTCGTGGTATTATCTAAAACTGGACTCCATGTTCCAGTTATACCATTTGTTGATGTTGTTGGTAATGGCGCCAATGCATCGCCTTCACAAATTGGTGCTACTTGTGTAAATACAGGTGTTACTGTTGGATTTACAATAATCTGCATGGTTTCAGTTGTTGCGCATTGCCCTACGTTGGGCGTGAAGGTATAAGTTGTTGTTGTCGTGTTATCTATTGCTGGACTCCATGATCCTATTACACCATTTGTTGATGTAGTTGGTAATGGTGCCAACGCATCACCTTCGCAAATTGGTGCTACTTGTGTGAAGATAGGATTAATGATAGGGTTTACAATAATCTCCATAGTTTGTGAAAAAGCACATTGACCTGCATCAGGCGTAAAGGTATAGGTGGTTGTAGTTGTATTATCAAGAGTTGGACTCCATGTTCCTGTAATTCCGTTATTAGATGTAGTTGGTAACGGTATTAAAGCATCGCCTTCACAAATTGGCGCTACTTGTGTAAAAGTTGGTATTGATGAGGGGTTAACAATAATTTCCATTGTTTGAGTCAAACCACATTGTCCAGCATCAGGTGTAAATGTATAGGTTGTAGTGGTGGTATTATCAACACTTGGACTCCATGATCCTGTTACACCATTTATAGATGTGGTTGGTAATGGTGCCAACGCATCGCCTTCACAAATAGGCGAAACTTGAATAAAGGTTGGAGAAGTATTCGGGTTGACAACTATTTCCATAGTTTGATTAGCAGAACACTGACCAGCATTTGGTGTAAATGTGTAAATAGTAGTTGCTGTATTATCTAAAGCTGGACTCCATGTTCCAATTATCCCATTATTAGACGTCGTTGGTAATGGTGCTAGTGCGTCTCCTTCACAAATGGGAGCAACTTGAGTAAATACAGGTGTGACAGATGGATTTACTATTATTTCCATTGTTTGTTGTACAGCACATTGTCCTACATCTGGTGTAAATGTATAGGTGGTAGTGGTAGTATTATCAATACTTGGACTCCATGTTCCTGTTACACCATTTGTAGACGTGGTTGGTAATGGTGCTAGTGCGTCTCCTTCACAAATAGACGCTACTTGTGTGAAAGTTGGTGTTATTAATGGATTAACCGTTATTGACACGGTTTCATTTAATGCTTGCGAACAAATAACAGCATTACTAGCATTTATAACTTGAGCGTCTTCTAACTCTACTGTAATATTTACAGTTGGGTTTTCGGTAAAAGTTGCTGAACCAGCAGTATCTAAAAGCACACTTTGCGTTATGCCACTATTTACATTGTAATGAACCGTTGCATTTGGTGTGCCTGTAATTGTAAATGTTACTGCATCGCCCTCACAGACGCCGGTATCTGAAGCTACTACCGTTGCGGTAGGAACTGCTGATACCACTAAATTAAAATCTACTAAAGAGTAACATTCTGTAGAACCCGATGTGACTTTAGCATAAATTTGTTGTGGATTGGATGTATTCGAATAAAAAATTGGTAAAACATTTGTTCCATCGATTGCATCGGCTAAACTTGGATAAAAATCGATTGTTGTACCTGGATCAGCATTAATACTGTTTTTTAAACTGTTGAGATCAAATAACCCAATATTCGGATTACTACTACAGGTTAAAACATCATCAATTGCGTTAGCTGTTGGTGGCTCTGGAAAAGCACCAGTACCAGTCATAGCAGAACCCGTCCATTGTATTTGAAAGCCATCATCTCCAACAAACCTATCGATAGCAATATAATAAGATTCTCCAGGAACCACATTTAACCAATATACATATCCAGTTCCATTTGCACCTGGACCTGTTTGTGTAACAATAGTACTATCATTCATTCCTGTATGATTATTTGCTAAACCAGCAGCATCAGGATTGGTTGTAGAACATCTAATTGGGCTTCCTAGATTAGAACATAAGCGGTTTGGACCATATACCCAAAAATCATAATCTACCGTAAGTGCGGGATCGTTAGGAATTAAATCAAAACCAAGCGTTCCACCTTGGACAATATCAATTTTAATCCAAAAAATATTTTGTTCTGTTACTGGATTACCATTATTACAACCAGATAGTTCTTGAACATTTCCAGGGCCTTGCACATTTGAAGCAAACGTATCATTACCGCAAACCGTAATGGCATTCACACAATCGTTTGGCTCTTGTGCATGTGTTTGAGAAAACAAAATTATAAAAAACCCTAAAATCAGTAACTTATTCATGGCTATACTTTTCATCTTAATATACATTTATTGTTAATCTGTAAAAGATAGATACTAACAATAAACCATTTTATATATTTCCATTTTACTTCGATTAGATATACTAATTGAAGCCTTATTCTATTTAATTATAAGAAATTCTGAACGTCTATTTTGCGCATTTTCATCATCTGTACAGTTTGGATTGCAATCAATTTTTGGTTCTGCACTACCTAAACCTTTAGCTGATAATCGTTCTTTACTTATTCCTTTTGAAATAACATATTGCATGGTTGCTTGAGCTCGTCTATCTGATAATTTTAAATTATAATCCGAACTACCCTTTGAATCGGTATGCGATTTTATTAAAATTTTCATTTCAGGATAGTCATTCATTATTTTGACCAATTTATCCAGCTCCAAAGCACCTTGTTGGGTAATGTTACTTTTATTAAATTCAAAATAAATATTTCTTAATTTCACTTCGGTATCCGTAATCATCTCATTAATTGGCGTTAAAGATACACTAACTGTTGCCTCATTATTAACAGGGTCTTTAACGGAAATGGATGCTGTTTCATAACCGTCTTTAGATACGTTTACAATATAACCTGAATTGCAGTTTACATGAAAACTAGTTTCACCATTCGTGTCTGTGTTTTGAGTTGCCAAAACATTGTTTTGTGCATCTGAAATGGACACTCTCGCATCTGAAATTTGCTGACTAGTTTCAGCATCTGTTACTAAAGCTATAGCTTCAAATTGGCAAATTGGAATTGCCATAAATATGTTATCAACTCCTGATCTATTTGATGAGAAAAATCCGACTTCTAAATTATTATTAATACTAAAAGCAAAATCGTCTCTTTTAGTATTTATACCGTTTCCCAAGTTGATGGCTTTTTCAGAATTTTTTAAATCTACTTTAAAAATATCAAATCCACCATATCCTTGTCTACCACTAGATGCAAAATACAAAATAGTATTATCACTTATAAACGGAAATCCTTCTTTTCCAGCTGTATTTACTCGGGCTCCTAAATTTTCAGGTTCTCCATATGAGTTTCCATTAATACTAACTTTCCAAATATCTGTGTCTCCTAACCCTCCTGGCATATTTGAAGCAAAATATAACGTTTTACCGTCGCTACTTAAACTTGGGTGACTTACGGAATACTCATTGCTGTTAAAAGGTAAAGCCTCTATATTTCCCCATTTACCATCAGCTAAAGTGGCTTTGTATAAACCTTGTTGGGCTAATTTTATTTTCTTGTCTTTAATTTTTTTGTACGATTTTTCACTGTGACCATCACGCGAAAAAATCATAGTATTCCCATCTGCACTCAAAGTAATTGGTCCATCATGATAAGGAGTGTTTAGTGCATTTACGGATTCTGGTTCAGAGAGTGTCCCGTCTGACCGTCTTACAGATTGATAAATGTCTAAATAAGGATTATTAGTCCACTGATCTTCTTTTTTACTCGTGTTTCTAGAACTTACAAAGTAGAGAATATTATCATTTGATAATACCGCACCAAAATCACTTTGTTCAGCATCATTGATTGCTGTTTCTGAAACATCGAACAGTTTAGATTTATCAGCTAACTGAGGAATGTAATTTGGATTCTGCAAATGGGCTACTGCTCGTTGATCTCTAGGTGACATTTGAGAAAAAACATCCATTTGTTTATTAGCTGCTTCGTAGTTTCCTTGCGATCTTAATACTTGTGCATACCGATAATATGTTTCAGCATCTTGCTTGCTTTCAACCGCACGAGCGTACCATTTGGAAGCCTCTTCAATATTAAAAACATTATAATAACTATCTGCTAATTGCTTGTAAACATGAGCATCCGCATCCTGATTTTCAACTAATTTTAAGTACGCATCAATAGCATCGACATATTGATATGTATCAAAAAGCTTGTCTGCTTTTTCAGACTTTTGGGTTTGTCCAAAGCTTGACATAACAATAAAAATCAAACTTAAAAGACTGTATATTTTTTTCATTTTTACTATTTTTTATATTAGAAAAATCTTGGTGAAATAGATACTTTTTTCGGGAAATTTAAATCGAATAACAACATAATTTCATGAGAACCTGATGTTGTTACATTTAGTTCTGACGTCACATAATCGTAAGCATACCCTACACGAATATTAGGTGTAATAGCAAAATTTGCCATAGCTCCAACCGAGTCATCCAATCGATAAGTAGCTCCTAATTCAAATTTATCAAAGAATAACACATTTGCCGAAACATCTAAAGATGTTGGTGCATCAAACGCCGACTTCAATAAAAATGAGGGTTTCAGTTTGGTGTTTTCAGATAAAGAAAACACATAACCTGCAGATAAGAAATAATGCATCACGTCTGTTCCATACTTAAATTCCTGACCATTATCTGTTACATCTAAATAGGTATTCTTTAGCATATTTGGTACCGAAAAAGATACGTAATATTTATCCGTATAGTAAAAGAAACCTGCTCCTAAGTTTAAATGGGTGTTGCTCGTGTTTTCACTAAAAGCTTCATCATTTGCATCTGTTACAAACCCGTTACCTATATCACTAAATAAGCCAATTTTTTGAAACGTTGCTCCTCCCTTGATACCGAAGGCTAATTTGTGTTCTCCTCCTAACTTTAAAGTATAAGAAAAGTCAGCAAATACATTGTTTTCTTCAACTGGACCTATTTTATCTGAAATAACAGACAAACCTAAACCTACATTTTTTCCAACTGGACTATGTACGGCTAAAGTTGCTGTTTTTGGTGCATCATCAATACTTACCCATTGTGAGCGATATAATAATCCAATAGCTAAATTCTCTTTAGAACCTGCGTAGGCTGGATTAATTACATTCATATTGTACATGTATTGGGTGTACTGTGGATCTTGCTGCGCCTGCGCACTCACAAGAATCATAAGTGCAAATGCTAGTGTAAAATATATTTTTTTCATCTGTATTTTATGTTGCTTTCTCATGTATGATTATTGTGCTCTATTTATAAATACCCAACCTGTTGCATTGGTGCCATCCTCTTTTTGAATGCTATAGAAATAGGTTCCATCTGGCAAATCATTTCCTTTATTGGACTGACCATACCATTGATTCGTGTAGTTACCAGTAAAATCAAATACTTTACGGCCATTTCTACTAAATATTTCCATTTTGGTTACGCCATATCCTGTTAAATCGAACGTATCATTTTTACCGTTTCCGTCTGGCGAAATACCTCTTGGAATATCTTTACAGGAAGATCGTTCAGCTGTAAAGGTTGTTACAGTAGAACAACTACCAAATTCAACGGTTACTGAAAATTGAGCTGGCACCGTAAAATTGTTCGTCTGGCTAGCGTAATTAGTTACATTGAATTCATTTGAGTTTTGACCTACCACATTTCCATTAGCATCCATCCACGTATACGTTACATCATCAGGATTAAAAGAATTATTTATTGGGCTGGCTGTTAATACATAGTCTGGACCATTACAATCGCCTTCTACAGAAACATCTACGGTATCTATAATGGTTATATCAAACATACTTATACTACCTTCAGTACAACTGGTTGTATTTTCAATTACTTCATATACAATTGTGTAATTTCCGAATGAACTGGCGGACACATTTATTTCTCCAGTACTTGAATTAATAGACAAGCCCGTTTCAGCACTAAATGTTCCACCTGTTGTAAATCCAGCCGCTAAATTTGGTAACACGTTTGGACTGTCAGAACAGTATAAATCTTCAGAATAGGTAAAATCTGTAATGGATGTATTTACTTCAACAACCTCAATCGTTGAAGATGATGTTCCTGCAAGTGTGCAGGTTGTAGGATCTGCATTGAGCGTATAGGTTATGGTATGCATACCTGTTGTAGCCGAAGACAAATCAACTTCACCGGTAACGGCATCAACGGTAACTGTTGCTGAACTAAATGTTCCTCCTGAAGTAAATCCAGCAGTCAACGTTGGCGTTACAGAAGAACCATTTAATAAACAAAATGGTGTTGTTCCATAATCAAAAGTTGTAACTGGAGTAATAGTTGCTGATATTGTTAAGCTAAATGTGCTTGAACTAGCTTCAATACAATTGGTTAAATCTTCTAAAATGCTATAAGTCACTGTATAGTTTCCAGCGGTACTTGCAGAAATATTAATTTCTCCTGTTGTTGCATTGATAGATAAACCTGCTCCTGCACTAAATGTTCCTCCTGTTGTAAAGTTAGTCCCCAAAACAGGTGAAATGTTGGCGTTATCGGAACAATAAGTGTCTTGATTGTAAGTAAACATGGTTTCAGGAATTATGGTTTCAACAACTTCTATAGTTGCTGTTGTCATTCCTTCTTGTAAACAACTTGTTGGCTCTGCAGCAATAGTATAGGTAATATCATGCATCCCTACTGTTGCTGATGTTAAATCTAATTCACCAGTTACAGCATCAACAGTTATAGTTGTTGAACTAAAAGTACCGCCTGTTGTAAAACCAGTTCCTAATGTTGGTAAAACAGTAGTACCATTTAATAAGCAGAATGGCGTAGTACCATAGTCAAAGGTTGTCACTGGTACTGTTGCTGCAGTAAAAGTAATTGTAGCTGTATATGTTCCTGCAATTAAGCAACTAGCTGGATCACCATTGAATGTATAAAGAATATCATGTGAACCTGCTGTTGCAGATGCCATGTCTATTTCACCTGAAGAAGCATCAACTGTTACAGTAGCAGAAGAGAAGATTCCTCCTGTTGCAAAACCTGTTGATAAAGTTGGCATTGGATTATCCGTTGCCACTTCGCAAGTATTGTCATAACTAAACGTAAGTTCTGGTGTGATGGCGTCATTAACTTCAACTATTATTTCAGCACGTGGACCTTCACAACCATTTTCATCCACATTGGCAACGAAATAAGATGTTGTTGCTGCTATTGACGTATCAGGTGTTGGTGCAGTGGTGCTACCAGTTCCACCTGTAGCCTGTGTAAACCATAACAATGTATAAGTTCCGGTAGCTGTAGCTGTTAGCGGACTAGCTGTGGCGTTTAAACAATAGGTTACTGGTGTTTCAACTGTTGGTAAATCACCAATACCATTATATGTTAATTCTAGAGTGTTCTCACAGTAACTTGTTTTCCAAGTGAATGTGTAAGTGCCTGGTTGAACGAATCCAGAAATTGAGGTATTATTGCTGGTGGCATCTGCAATAGTTACCACACTTGGATTATTTTCATCTGCAATCCAAGTACCAACACCATTAGCTTCAACAGTTGCAGTAGGGTTATTACAATCAACCTCGGAAGATTCTGTGATAAGGTCATTATTTACCTCAAAACTTACAGCATCCAAGCAATTTCCAATATTATCTGTTCCATTGGCTCTAAAAATAAAGCGTGTAGTATCTTGTCCGTCTGGAACATTATAGTCACCAGAAACAACTTGCCAAGCTGCGTCTCCAAAATGCAAGGTTACTGGCGTGTAAGGGCCACCTGGAGGTCCAGCCAATAATTCAATGGCATTCCCATCAAATCTAGCATAGTGAGCAAAACTATATTCCATTAAAGTAATTTCAGAGGTATCAAAATCTCTGTAATACCCTTTAACATCTGGATCATTAGGATCTATTGTTGTTCCTTGATCTGTTAATATTTGTACAAACTGACCACCTTCAAATGGAGTTAATCCAGGTGCATTTAATGATTCCCATAAGAATACGGAATTGGAAGAGTCTAAATTCTGTCTCCATCCTGGTACAACCTGCATAGTGATAATTGTATTTACACCACTTAAACCACTTAACACAGGTGCTTCAAAACCACCATTTACAGCTAAATTGAAATCACATAAATCTGTTGGTGTTTTAATACAAACATTAAATCTATATGCGTTTGGCTCTGTTCCGTTTAATGTAAGACGCAGTTTATAATTATCACCAACTACTAACTCTGAAGCGTTCATCGCTAAAACAACATTATCATAACTGCACGTTAACTCTTCTAAAACACCACCATTATCTTTATACAATGTCATAATAATATCAGGATACGGTGTGTCTCCATTATTTTCCCGTAATAGTCCGTTAAAACTATTTATCTCGATAATATGAATTAAAGATTCTGCTGTAAAGTCAAACCAGACATCACCAGCATTAGTTCCTGTGCAAGTCATAGCTTCTGATGAAGCTGTAGCATTTATAAACGAAACATTAGTACCTGCTGTTGAACAAACCTCATCACTATTTATTGGCAATGTTATAGCGTTAGTAACATCATCATTTCTCACAAACTCAAAAGGTCCAGACCAGAAACTTTCATCTCCTGAACCACATACGGCTCTAACAAAATACTCATACGTAGCTACGTTAGGGTCATTAAAGTCTGCTGCGGTTGGCGTGTAAGAGTTAGTAGAAACTATAGTTCCTGATTGTGGAAGTGTTCCATTTTCAAAGGGCTGAACAGCCACTTCCCATTGCGTTTCTGTACCTCCTGGGCTCCACGAGAAAACAGACGTTTCACTAACAGCTAAATCTGTAGGCTGTGGGCAAGAAGTGGTTCCGCAAGTTGAAGTACCTTCATAAACGGTTCTTCTTGGTGTTAAACCAAGTGGACTAGTATAAATAGTATCTCCTTGATCATTTCTAATTTCAAACTGATAATTAGCATACTGTGGTGCAAACGAACCTAGAGTTTGGAAATACAATGAAAACTGGATACCAGAACATAAAAATACTTGAAATTCTTCGCCTGTTTGTCCGCTAAAAGGGAAGGACTGTACGACCTGATTGTTTTGCGTTAAATCTAAAGAAGATGAAATATCTGAATCACTGGTTAAAACAAAAGTATATTGACAAAGATTTTCAAAACTACACAATGTGGTGACTTCAGCTGGACCTGTCCATGCTCCATCATTTCCGCTACAAACGGCTCTTACATAAACATCGTAAGCTGTGGAAGCTGAAAGTCCTGTTACTGTAAAAGGATTGGTATCCGCAGTGTACAAATAACTAGGATCTGTATCACCTTCTGGTGCTGGTGTTCCTGATGGTTGTACTGAAATTTCCCATTCTGTTTCCGAACCATTGGCGTCCCAATTTACTTGAACTTGCGTATCTGAAATATTACTTAATGTTATATTTGTAGGTTCAGGACATGCTGGAATATCTTCAATATTCACGTTATCTATTACAAGAGTTTGTCCTCTGTAAGGTGCTGTACTTGGGAAGAATGGTACGTGAAAAGCAATATTAATATCGCCTGTAATTCCTGCTGGTAAATTAATTGTTTTAACGCGATACTCAACATTATTGAGTATTTCTGTGTCGTCATCGGTATCATAAAGTACCGTTGTAAATTGATCCAGACCTGTTCCGTTGGTAGATAATAAAACTTCTAAATCTTCCGTAAAAAAGCTATCGAAAACACGATAATAATACCGAAGTCTTTGGTTTTCAGTAATGGTAATGGTTGGTGAAATTAACCAATCTTCATTTCTACCATTGGTTCCGGTAAACATGGCGGCTGCTTGATCCCCTTCATAAGGAAATGCAGCACTATCTAGTTCCCACGTTTCTAAATCACCATTATCATTTACAACTTGCCAGCAAATTTCAGAACTTGAATCTGAATTAAAAGTTTCTACAAATGGCGCAGTAAATGCCGTACAAAGCGTTGTAAAATTAACAGGTCCAATCCAGTCGCTATTTTCTGTACCGCAAGCAGCTTGAATATACACTTCATAGTCTGTTTCAGAATCTAAACCAGTTGCCATATAATTTGGTGATGATACTTGAACGCCTGAACCAGTAGGTGTTCCAGTACCTGCTGGTTGTACTACCACGTTCCAAGAGGCTTCTTGATAACCAGCACTCCAAGAAATATCAGCACCATCGGCAAGGACTGAATTTACAATCAGATCTGACGGATTAGGACATGCTGGAGCATCTGTAATACTTACATCATCAATATTTAAAATTGAAACACCGCCTGTTAAACTTGGTGGTACTCTAAAGGCAATGTAAATGGTACCTGTTCCTTCTAAAATGATAGATTTTTCAATATAACCTGTATTAGTAAATACTTCTAATGGTTCTATGACTGTAAAACTCCCTGGATTTGTGTTAGTGGTTGACATTAACACCTCAAGACCATATCTTGGTGGGCCAGTAAAGAATGAGAATTGAGCTCTATATTTATATTTTAATTCTTTAACGTTTCCATCTAAATTAATTGCTGGAGAAATTAAATAATCGTTGTAGCTACTTGCAGGTGAGAACGGAGGTGTTTCTAAAAGAGCCTTGTTTTCATCTATTACCCACTGCGTGCCGTCATTATTAGCATCGGTAATCTTCCAACAATACTTTTGAGTATCGTCATCATCATCGTTAAAACTTTCAAAAAATGGTGTATCATACGACTCACAAAGTGTTGTAAATGCCAATGGACCAATCCATTCACTTTGGTCATCAGCAGCGCAATAGGCTCTTACATAAAATTCATAACGATTTCCAGAATCTAAACCTGTTGCCATATATGGAAAATTACTGCTTACTAAAATTCCATTTCCTGTTGGAACTCCCGTACCTTCGTCTTGAATAGCTACTTCCCATTGTGTTTCTTCATCTCCAGGCGTCCAAAATAACCAAGCAGAATTTGTGGTTATATTTAATGTAAATAAATCTGACGGATCTGGACAGGTTGGTTTGTCTTCTATAAAAATATCGTCAATAGCTACTCTTAAAGCGGTTTCCGTTGTATTTGGCTCTACAATCCAAGCTATATTCACATTTCCGGTAATACCTTCTGGAATATCTACAATGGTCTCTTGAAAACTGTTGTTGTTTATAGTTCTATTTGAAAGCAATACGGTTGTAAAATCATCCACTCCAACACCTGTTGTGGAAAGTTTTAAACTATAAGTTGCAATACCTTGTGTTGCTCTGTGTTTGAAACGAACACGTTTTGGTGTAGCGTCAAAATTAATTTGAGGAGACACATAAAAATCATTGTTCTGAAAACGGGATATATCTGAGCGAACGGTTGCATAACCACCTATAAATCCCCATGAATTTCCGTCGCCATCTGCATCAATTGTAGTCCAACAAGGTTCTGGGTTTTCGTTAGTAGCATTTGAAAAATCGGTTGAATAGGGTGTATTAAAAACGGTACATTGTGTTGTAAAGGTAAAAGGATCGCTCCAAGTACCTGGTGTTCCACTACACACTGCACGCACGTAAAAATCGTAAGTTGTAGCTGGAGACAACCCTGTATTAATAGTGTTATCAACATTTGTATTAGTAGGTGTTCCAGATCCAGTTGGCTCACCGGCTCCAGCAGGAACAACCATATATTCCCAAGAATCAGCAAAACCACCAATATTGTCCCATGAGAAGCTAACGCTATTTTCTGTAAGACTGTTAAAAATTATATCACCAGGAGGTGCACAAGTAGGGCTTGATATTTCTAGTTCAAAACAAATACCAGCACCTTGTGATAGTTCAGAAGACACAACAATAATATAGGTTTCGCCTGCTTGCACCAATAAATTGGAAATGGTTTTTGGATCAAAACCATTACTTGTAGTTATACCTGCGATACAATTAACACCAACATCATTACAACTATCGTAAACAAATAAAGAGCTTCTTGAATTGAAGCAATTATTTGTGCTATTTCCACCATTAAAAGTTGTTTGTGTTAATGTAACCAATCCATCAGATGGAGCTGTGTAGGATAAAAATATTTTGTCGCCACGCAAATAGTTCGTGTTGGAGTTACCAGTAACACAATTTGTTCCTTGCGTTGTGTAGGTTAAATCTGGATTGGAGTAATTTGCTAAATTATCAGCTAATATATAAGGTGTGGCTGAAATATCTGGAACAACTATGGGTGCATCACAAGACAAACCAAACTTTAGCGTTTGAAACGTGTAAGGACCTGACCATTGGCTAATAGTTGCATTGTCACAAACCGCACGAATATAAATATCAAATTCTGTATCTTCATCAAGTCCGTTTAACGTGTAATTTGTTGCCGATACAGGAATTCCCGCACCTGCAGGCGTTCCTCCTGATGGAAAAACTTGAATTTCAAAATTACTTGCAGTAGGGTGAGACCAAGTAACTTCAGCGCCTTCAACAGTAATGTTATCAATAGTCACGCTATCATCTTCAATTTCAATACAACCCTCTAAAATAGAGACATTATCAATAAACCATTCATCGCCTGTAGGGGTTGCTCCATTTTGAGTATTTACAGCAACAAAAGCAATATAAATATCTAGGCCTTGTGGTATAGATGGCGGTAACTCAATTACTTTTTCTTCATAAGTTGTTTGAGAACCAACATTTAAATTTGTTTCGGTATAGGATTGTAAAACAATGTTAAACCCATTAATATCTGGTTGAGCAGCTGTAGAAATACGAATTTGGTATTCAGCACCATTATCTATATCACTAGCCTGTTTGGTAAAAAAATGAATTTCACCATTTTCAGGAACAGCAAATTGTGGTGTTACTAAGAAGTATTGTGCAGTGTTTTGATCACCAATATTATCACTACTTGGATTTACCGAAACAGCATTAGAGCCTAAAAAACCATCGGTTGTTGCACCCCAACTTGTGGTTGCTGCACTGTTTCCAAATAAAGACCAGGTTGCTGGAATACCAGATTCGAACGTTTCATTTACTTGTGCAAAATTTTTACTTGAAACAAGTAAGAATATGGTAAGTAAAAATCCGGAAATTAAAACCTTGCTTTGGGTAGCTTTTTTAAAAGGCTTTGCATAAAAATTATCATGAATTTTTGAAGAAAAGAAAAGACTCTTTGCTACAGCTATTTGTAACTTATTTCTCATGTTGTAACAATTTCAGTTAGTAATTTGAATGACTAATATAGATGTTACATATAATAAAAAATAGACTTTGTCTTTGATATTTACCGAAATTTGAAAGCACAAAAACAAAATAAAAACTTGATTTACAGACTTTTATAAGACTGAAAAATTATTATTTCATTTCAAGGTTAGATTTAAGATTTTGTGTTTTTTCCACGGTTTTTTGCAGAATTTTTATTCTTTTTCTACTCTTTATTTCAAGTAAAACAACTATCATTCCTATAATAAATACGGTAACAATTATCCATTTTAAACGGTTTTGAAATTGGTTTTGAATGACCGTAATTTTTTCATTTTGTAGTTTGGAATTCTCATCAATAGAATCGCTTACCGAGTTGCGTTCTGAAATTTTTACAGCTAATTGGGTTTTTAAATATAAATCATAATATTTTTGGTATTCATCCCATTGATTGAGTGCCAAATAGTTTTCAAAAAGCCCTTTATAAATCCCCAAATTGAGAACTAAATCGCCAACATTTTTTGATGTTTCCAATGCTTTTTGAAGTAAATTTATAGCATCTTGGTAATTTCCTTCAAGGGTATACACTTCTGCTAAACCTTTTTGAGCAAAAGAAATTAAACTGTTTGCTTTATCTAATTTGGCCAACCCAATAGATCTGTTAAAGCTATTTTTAGCATTACCATATTCAGATAATAAGATATAGCAATTTCCTTTGTTGTAATAAATGATACTTAAATTAGCATTGTGTTTTGCTGTATTAAATTTTTCATACTCTCGTACTCCTTTATCAAAATACTCCAAAGCAATATCACAATTCAGGTTGTCTTTGTAAATAAAGCCTTTAACAATATAACTATTAGCCAAGGTTATTTGTATATCTATTGAATCCCGTAATGATGGCATTAAAGAAACCTGTTCAATTTTTTCCATATACTCTATGGACTTATCGTATATTTTAAGCTGTTGATACAGAATTCCAGTGCTAAATAAAATACGTGTTTTTAAAGTTTGACTATCTGAATCACTTGATAGTTCGTTTGCTTTAATGATGTATTTGAGTGCTTTTTGATAATCTCTTTTTGACGTATACCCTAACGACATTAACATTAAAGCACGTATTTTTAAAACGTTAGAGGTTTTAGAATCTTGATAAACAGATAATCCATACGCAATTGATTGGTCTGGGTTTTCATAAATATCATTCATTCTTGCGGTAATCAGACTATCTATTTGTTGACTATTTTGCAAGTTACCAGCCAAGACTGTGTTAAATTTAATAACACCAACAAGAAAAAGGATTATATATGTGAAACTAAACCTCATTACGTATCACTTTTAGATTTAATTTCTGCGCGTTCCGTTTTCAATAAATTTATAAATGTTGCTGGAGACATACCTATGATAGCTTTAAAAACTGTAGCAAAACTACTATGTGAAGAAAAGCCGCTTTCCTCTGCCAAAAAGCTAATTTTATAATTCATATAATTCGGATCGGTTTTTAGCTTTTCAATGATGTAATTTATACGTAGCTTATTTATAAAAGTATTAAAATTATCATTGTAGTGTTTGTTGATAATCTCTGATAGATATTTGGTATTTGTTTCAAACTTTCCTGCTAATACGGCTAATGACATATCTTTATTTAAAAATTTTTGCGAGTTTTCAAATCGCTTCAATTTAGAGAGTATGGCTTGCTCGGTTTCTTCGGGTATTGCAATGCGTTTGCTAGTTGTTTTTTTGTTAGGTTTGGATTTTATAAAATTGGTTCTGCTAACTTCAAGATAATTTATAATTTCTTTTAAACGCTTTTTTCTACCCTCACTTTTTAATACTATTAAAAGCCCAATTACAAAAACAATTAATCCGCCGGATAACAATATATAAAGGGCGTTGGTATACTTGTTTTCTGCTTGCTCAATTTTTATGTCTTCATATTTAGAGAGCATATTAAATACTGTATTTATGGCATTTTGTTCGTTTAACTCTACTTGGGTGTTAAGAACTAAAAACTCATCATTATATACTTTATGCTGATTTTTTTGATTGGTAGCTAAATAATTAATTGCCAAATCCCTATTTACCTGCATTAACAAAATGGGGTTATTTATTATTTCGGAAAACCTTAAGGCTATAAACAAGGTTTCTTCGCTATCTTTAAATGCTTTTTGTTGTAAATATAAATTTCCTAATTCTTTATAAATTTCTGCTTTTTTATATAAGTTATTAGGAAGTGTGGAATCTAATAAAACCAATGTTTTATTCATATAAACAACTGCTGAATCAAACTTTGTTAAATCGCTAAAAGCACGTTCTTTAGCTAAATAAAGTTCGCGTTGCTCTAGTTTGTTTGTGCTTAAAAACGTTTTATAAGTATTTTGAACGTCTTGAATAGTCTGCAAGGCTTCTTCATTTTTTCGCCTATCCAATAGCATTTTTATTTGCTCTATAGCTATATGAGTGTTTAAGCTATCTTTTCTGGTATTATCTGGCAAACTTACTATTAAATCTGTGGCCAATTGTAAATACTTTTTGGCTTGTTTATCCAAATAAAGTTTCCGGAGAACTTCAGATTTAATTAAATTTATTTCAATACGTGTTGGCAGACTTATATTTGGAAGGTTATTGGCGCTATTAAAAGCAAAAGTTACTGCTTTATCATAATCTCCTTTAACTAGATAACCTCGTGTTAATAATAAATTTGGCCGTATTTTACTCTCTGGGTTTGCTGTTGTTTTTAAAATATGTTCACCTATTTTTATGGCTTCATCCGGATTGGAGTATAACAGCTCTTGCGCTTTTATAATTAAATCATTTTTTTGCGCAAATAAACTTACTGTGTTTGCCAATGAAACCAGTATAATAATTAAAACTGTTTGTTTACAAACATGTGTAAAACAGTACTTCATTATTAAATTTTAATTTAAGCTTTTAAATAAAATAGTACTAGTATTACAAATATAGTTTTTATCAGGTAATAGAAATCGAATATTGACTTATTATTAAAAAATTCAAAGCCATTAAAACGGATATCCAATGGCGAAATTTAAAATAGGTGACCCAACATCAAAATTAAAGCGCTCTCCTTTAGGTAAGGCAGGATCATGAAATGGAGCAGCCAAATCAAAACGTATTACAAAACTTTGAATATCTACGCGTAAACCAATTCCCGCTCCCATACCTAACTCACTAATAAAATCACTACCAAATTTATCTTTACCATTATAAATAGGGTTTTCTTTAGAATTCCAAATATTACCAGCATCAGCAAAAACAGCTCCTTTTAAAAAAGACACAATAGGAAAACGATATTCTAAATTGGCTTCTAACCTAATATTTCCTGTTTTGTCAAAAACAAAATCACCATCTGTAGTATCAGAATCTGGATTATAAGTTCCTGGACCCAACGACCTAATATTGAAAGCACGAACACTATATGGACCTCCCGAATAATACTGCTTTACAAATGGTATAACATCGGAATTTCCGTACGCTAATCCATAACCGCCAAATAGTCTGGCTGCAATAACCTGTTCTTTTCCAAAATTGAAATGATAATGAAAATCTATATCTGCTTTAGCATATTGCGCATATTCAAAGCCTAAAAATGTTTTCGGGTTTTCTGCTCCTTGGTCCTTTCCAAATAAACTTATGGTATTTCCTGCAATATCAAAGGTGAAGTTAAAAAAGAATTGATGCTTTTTTTGAGCATTTAGCATTTCATTAAAGGTAAAACCATAGGTTAAACCTGCAATAAATTGCTGCTCAAAACTTCGCCTTAAAAAAGGATCATTATTCAAAATATCCTCGAATTCTGGTGTTGTTTTTAAAAGCTCAGTATAACTTACAGATATGGGGTTTATTTCGTGGGTTACATATTTATTAGCATCCCAAGAGTAGCCAAATAAAGCCGTTCCGGATAATAGCGCGTATAAATCGCTTCTATTTAAATAATCTATACTTAATGAGGTTTTTGTTTTAGGAATGGCGTACTTAAAAAAATTGTCTTTTATTTTAATAGGAAACAGAACTCTTGGAAAAATAAGTTCATTTTGTAGACCCAATTCCAAGCTGCTATTTCCGGAGTTTTGACCACCACCTAATTGTTTCTCATACCCTACTTTTGGTGTTATATTAAACGTTTCTCCACCACCAAACAAATTTCTATTACTTAAAGTTACTGTTAGAGCTGGACCTGCAAAACTATTAGATTTAGTAACCACTTGTAACTCGGCTTTAAGCGCTCGTTTATTTAATGGAGACAAATATATATTAGCTTCCAAAAGCCCTAAATTATCATCTGCCAAAGTATCCAATTCTTTGTACTGAATATTAACATATTTATACGCACCAATGGTGGAAAGACGTCTAGCCGTATTACGAGAATCATCTGGATTATAATACGCACCTTCATGAAAAACAATGAATGGATCTAAATATTTAGGTTTGAAAAACGTTTCTTTTTGAATGTAATTTTTCTCGTTAAAACGGTTTGGTGTTATAGAAACCGAATCGGAAACTTCATAATTAGGATAGACGTTGACTTTTGAAATTTTATAGGGAATCAAACTTTTTTTAGGCACTTCATTTTTTAGTTTTAAAAATAAATCGAAGCTTTTGTTATTGTATTGATTGGTATCTGCTTCAAAAATTAAAAAACTATTGTTAAAATTAAAATAACCTTTTGCCTTAAGTTCTTTATCTAAACGCTGACGCTCTAATTTCATACTATTTAAATCGAAACGCATGCCGTTTTCAAAAGGTGATTCCGCTACCAATGCTTTCATAGTTTCATGAATACTTACTGGCATAGAATCCATTTTATAACTGGCCATTCTGTATGGTTTTGGAACTGTTAAAGTATAATTTAATGACGCCTTATTTTCCGTTTCAGTAAAAGCTGAAGTAGCGCGACTATAGAAGAAGCCTCTGTTTTCCAAACGGTTTAATAGTAAATCTTCAATTTCATACGTTTCAACATCCGATTGATATACGGGCTCTTGACCTATTTGTTTGTACAGCCAACGATTAATAAAACCTGGATTTTCTTTCTGATTTTTGTAGTAATAGTAAAGCCCAAGATGCATGCCCAAAAATTTAGAATTTGGTTCTGGCCTTAAAACTGTTTCTAATTCTGACTTTAAACCAGCTTCATTTCTAATAATACTATCAGATTCTATAGTAATACTAGCGCCTGTGTATAAACGCTCATCCTCAGGAATATGCTTGGTTATACTACACGAGTAAAAAACTCCTAAAACTAGAAGACTACAGATATATTTAAATAGTTGATACTGTTTCAAATTGAATTGATTTTATAGCACTTTTTTAATTCTTTTTCTCTTCAATACTTTTATTGGTAGCCGCTTCTTTTTTCTTTCTTTTTTCTTTAGCCGCTTTTTCTTCGGCCTCTTTTTTTGCTTTTTCTGCTTTTTCTTTTTCAGTTTCCGACTTAAACAAAGCGTCCCAAAGCTCATTATATTGGTTAAATTCTTGTGTAAAAATTAAAGCAATACCACTAACTACCGTTTGACCATCAATAACGTTTTCAAATTCATTTCGACTAAAACCTTTTAATCTATATCGGCCACTTTCTGTAAGTAAATATTCAATACTAACATTACCAATTATTGGTGTTTCCTCGCCAGTTGAACTACTTCCTTCAATATCTACCTCACTACCAACACGTACAATTAAACGGTCATCAAACAATTTTTTTTGAGCTGCAATATCCAATTGTGTACGCTGTTGCGGAGATGTACCTTGATAGTCCGTATAACTATTCAGACCAAAATCTAACTCAAAACCAGACTTTCCTAATAATTTATCGGAAAACATATTGAGTTGGTCTGCAACGGCATCATTTAAATTATCGCGCGCTATGGAAGCTACACCACCAGAACTTCCATCACTTCCTGGATCTGGATAAAACCTATTCAATACTAAAAGCGAAAAAACTTGTCTATTTAATTCGTCTTCTTGATTATTTAATTGTTGTATTCTACCATAAACCTGACCGCCAATTGCACCTTGTTCATCTTCTGGCATATCTAAACTAAAGGCTATTTCTGGTTCCATAAGTTGGCCGTCAATATTTAAATATACTAGAAAAGGTAATACTTGTCTAAATTTTCCTTTAATAGCGGGATCACTTCCAGAGTAAACGGGAGCCATTAATGATGAGGCAGATGCTTCAACATCATAAACTGCCTTAACATCTAATTTTGCGTCAAATGGATCGCCAGACCAGGTTACACGACTACCAGGAACTAAATTAAATTTACGGTTTACAATTTTATACAAATTCAGTTCATAATGACCTGATGAAACATCATAAACACCAGAAAGTCTTAAGTTTCCATTAGGGTTCATGGTCATATTAAAATCGCCTTGACCAGCTACTTTAAAATTATCGCCAGTTTCTTCATCTAGAATAATGGTGACTGTTGCTTCTTTTCCTATTTTTAAAAGTGCCGAAATATCAAAACCTTTTATAGTTGCCGTTTGTTCTTTTGTTCGTGTTAAAATAGCGTCTGGATTTTCACGATTTACAAAAATAACAACACCATCGCGTTCTTCAACATTAACGGTTGCTGATGGTAAAACATAAGTAATATCGGTATCTGAACTTACCGTCATGTCCATATCTATTTTAGGTACTTGTAAGTCGCCCGTTATTTTGGCACTTCCATCAAAACTTGCTTTTCCATATAAAAAATCGTTATCATCTTTTGTGGCGTTCAAAACCTGAAAATCATTAGCGTTAACTTGTAAATCAAAAGTTGGATTAATCATGTTTTTGGTACCTATGCTACCAGACATACTAAAGGTGTTCTGATTTTCATCTTGAATGGTAAAATCAGTCATGGATAAGCCTGAATTATCAACATTTAAGGTTTCGTTTTCTAATGTAAAGGCCGAATTGAACATGGCCACCTTAAAATTAGCGTTATTAAATTCTAATTGACCAGAATATTTAGGTTCTTTTGTGGTACCATTCAATTTAAAATTACCTGAAAAACTTCCAGCTGTTTCTGTTATTTCGCCTTGAGAAAAACCGTTTAAGGCGTTCATATTAAACTGGTTAATATCCAAGTCTAGGTCTAATCTGGCACCAGACTGACTGGCAATATAATCACCTTTTAAGTCTAAATCTATCTCACCACCTTTCATGCTCGCATTAAAGTCGTAACTATTGTTATTTAAAGACTTAGCATCTACGGTAAATGTTCCTAAATTAACATCCATAACTTGTAATTTAGAAATATCTAAATCCGCAACAATACCTGTATCTTCAAATGGTTCTTCAAGAATAAAATTGCCATTTAAATTTCCAGAAGCAATTTTATCATTTGGATTTAAGTAGCTTAAAAATTCACTCAATTTGAAGTTTTTAAAATTAATAGCTACGTGATCTTTTGAAATATTTGCTTTTTTATCGGTTATTTCTATAGACTGGTTGCCTTTACTAATTTTAAAATCGTTAAAAACGAGTTTGTTATTATAGATAAGCATTTCATTTTCTTCGGGAATATTCCAAGATTTTTTATTTAAGATTAAGCTATCGCTTTGCACATGAAAACGCAATTCCTCACTATTTCCTGTTATTTTACTAAATACTTGCGCCATGATTTCCTGGTCATGAAATGCTTTAAACGCTAACGATAATTCATTATTTGCTTGATTACCAGTAATAACTGTTTTTTGAATATTTAAAGGACCTGCAATAATTTCATTAAAGCCTAGATTAAATTTAAACTTTTCCAAATCTGTATCCATAGAAAACGCCAAACTATCCAGCTCATAATCGCTATAATTAATATGTGGTGCTGTTATATTGGCTTTAAGTTTGCGCTCTGATTCTTTAAAATCGACTGCAATATCAATGGTGTCTAAATCCTTAACATTCACTAAAAAAACATCGTTTAAAATAGCTGATTGACTAATTTTTCCGCGTAATTTTAAATTTACTGGATTGGATATACTATCTGAAATAATTTCGTCGCGATAAAAATAACTTAGTATATGTTTCTCTAAAGATTTTGCCCATGTTCCTGGATCTGCATTAGATTCCAACAACACATCTATCATCTTATTTTTTATAGAAACCGAGGTGGTATCATTTCGTACATGAGCCAATGCATTTAAATCGCCTAATAAATAGCTCGTATTGTCGTACACAAAAACACCTTCGTCCACAATAGCCGCCAAATCAAAATTGGTGCTATTTCCTTTAAAATCGGCATAAATTTTCATGCCTGTTTTAATATTTCTATCTAAAAGACCCAAAGCTTGCAAATCCGCTCCAACTATATTTAACTCCACAGTGGCTTCTGGTGCAATCGAGTCTAAAACAACCGTTGCTTGTAAATCCGTATTGAGGTTTCTATCCTTGTAATTAGAGGTAATGGTTCCGCTACCGTTTTTAATATTGCCAACCAATTTTAAATCGTTTACATGGTAATTATTATATTTAAAATTGGAAATCGTAGCGTCCAATTGAGCATCCAAATTATTAATGTTATCACCTTTTCCTTGTGTAGTAACTTTTAAACTTAAAGCTCCTAATTGTTCGTTTTTAAGTAACTCATTCAGCTTATAGCCTTCAATTGTTAGGTCTGCATTAAACTCTAGCGTTTCACTGTTTTTAAAACGTCCTTCAACCATAGCAAGACCTTGAGTGGTTGTTAATGTTGCTTTAGCCGTTATATCGTTTAGGTTTCCAGTGGCGTTTCCTGCTAATTTTACATCTTTTGGGAGACTAATTCCTAAACTATCTTCTTCTATGAATTTTATAATATCAGACCGCTTTGAAACTGCTGAAAAAGTGGGAATATCAAATGCTAATGCATCCGGATTGGTTACATTTTGAATGCTACCTTTGGCTGAAATTTTAGTGTTACTCCAATTGACTTGTATATTTGATAAATTAATATCGGACAAATAACCATTCGCTTTTATAGTTCCCGTAATTTGATTTTTACTTAACGCTTGTAGGTATTGGTTTTCTTTTAAATTGGGTTGTATTAAAAACAAGTCCTGAAGTGCAAGATTAAATCTCGGAAGGTTTAAAGCCACTTTAGACAGCTCTGGTACTTTTATTAAATTGGCTAAAGACGGATAATCCAACTGTATATTTCCTTGTATGGTATTGTTATTTAAAGCTATCTTTAAATCTGATAGATTGAGTTTTTTATCTGAAGCGTTCAGATTGAATTGCAGATTTTTTAAGTAGATACCGGAAATTTCTTTAAAAGACGCTTCTTCTAAATCTAATTCTGCCATTTTATCTTTTAGCAGAACTGTGTTTGCTTGAAAATTGATATTAGTTAATTGGATGGCATTGGAATTAAAAACACCTGCTTGACTTTTTTCGTTATTGACAAAATAGCTAAAACTGTTGTTTTCTAAATCAATAGCATCTATCTCGAGTTGTATAGTTGGCCATTCAAAAGCAATAATTTCTTTCTCAATGTCTTGAGAAACTTCTTCAGCTTTTTCGGTAATAGCATTATTTTCAGTTTCTGTTTTAAGGCTAATATTTGAATTTTTTAAACGAAATTCTTCTACTTCAAAAAGCTGATTGGCTAAATCAATATTAGGTACTTCCGCATAAAAGTCGTTAATGGTTGCCGTAAGAGCAATATAATCAGCTTGGTTTTGGTAATCCACATACACCTTGTTAAGTGTAAATTCATCTACTGTTAGTACTGGTAAAGTGGACGACTCGGTATTGGGTGTTTTAGGAATGGGTGTTTGATACAGTTTAATTTGACTATCGGTTAGTTCTAATTCCGAAGCATTAAACGTCATGGTTTCCAAATCGGTTTTATCCATATCTGCAACCAATTTTCCAATTTTATAACGACTATCAATTCCAGTTACGGCATCGTTATAAACCACATCAAAATTTTTAAAACGAAGATTTCCAAGAATGATATTTAATGGAGCCTGGGTGGTATCGGTTTTTACAGTGGTGGTATCTTGGGTTGCAAAAGCATCAATTAGAAACTGAAAATTAAAACCTTGAATGGTATCTTTACGGGTAATATTGGCGCGTACACCTTCCCATTCCAAACCGTCCACGCCAATACCGTTGCCTTGAATTAAAGCCCATAATGGCACATTAGCTTCCAAGGATTTTGAGTAAATAAGGGTGTCGCCTTTGGTATCTTCCAGATAGAGGCCATCTAATTGAATATCGCCATCAAAGGTGATAAATAGTTTTTCAACGGCTACTTTAGTTTTCGTTTTATTAGTTAGAAAAGAAACGGCTTTGGTAACAATAATGTCTTGTCCCCAAGGACTCCTAACAAACAGAATGAGCAAAAATAACAGCAAGAGGATGCCTAAAATAATCCGCCCGATTATTTTTAAGAATCTAAACCCTTTCTTTTTCTTAACAGCAGGTTGTTGTATGTCTTTATTTTCCGTTTCTTTCAAGCCATTTTTATGAGTTACAAATTTATTATTTTAATACTTCTGAATGTACTTTAAAACGATTATTAATAGCTGTAAAACATAAGATTGAAATGAAATTTAATTAAAATTCTACTTTTTAGCACTATTTTATCTATCATTGGTGAAATTTAGTAGGCTATTTATTTAATTTCACACGATTTATAAACTCACTATTATGCCTAAACCAAAGGGACAGAAAAACACGAAAAATAAGGCCAAGCATACGAAACTAATCAAGCAAAAAATTAACAAGCAAAAGGCTGAAAAAGTCTTACGGAAGGAACGCTTAAAGGCTATAATAACGAAAGCGAAGGAAACTTAATTTAATTCAAAAAAAAAACATAAATTATTTAAAATTCTTATCACCTGAAGACAACTTCAATTTTGCTTCTTGGTAGCCCATTTCAAAAATTTCATTGGCATGTGTTTTCGAGAAAATTTCATGCTTACCTAATTCTTTAGGTGCAATAAAAACATCACAGGATTTAAATTTATTTTCAGAGGCGTTAACACGTGTAATTTTGTATGCTCTTTCTAAAACAGACTTGGTAGAGGTTAGTTTTTCTTTTGAAGTTTCTAAAAGCGAATTTAAAAAGACACCAATAATTTTATCACATGTAATTAATAAAGGTTCCACGGGAAAGTTATTGGTAACACCACCATCGCATAAAAGAAAATCATTAAAAACCACTGGTGAAAAAACACCAGGAACAGAAGATGAAGCTATAATGGGTTTTATAATTGAGCCTGAATTAAAGTAACGTGTTTTAGCATGGATTAAATCGGTTGTAGCAATATACATGGGTGTTTTTAAAGCTTCAAAACTATCCTCCTTAAAATACATTTTTAATACGTTTTCTATTTTAGAGCCATCTATTAACCCTGGTTTTTTTAAAGTGTAATTATGATATGTAAACAATTCTGTATGTAAGAAAAAGTCAAAAATTTTATCACATGAATGACCAGCAGCATATAACGATCCTACAATAGCTCCAGCACTGGTTCCCGAAATGTAATCGGGTTTAATATTTAACTCTTCCATGGCTTTCAATACGCCAATATGTGCAATACCTCTATAACCACCTCCAGACAATACAAGTCCTATAGCATTTGTTTTTTTCATTACTTATAAATCAGAATTCATCATTAATTGAAACCACATAATCCCAAATAAAAATAGCCCACTAATATAGTAAATGCTGTTTGGCTTTATGGCGCCAACCAGCTTGATTTTCATATTCTACAAAGTAGATTTTGAGAGCAGCTTGGTTTGGATAATCTACATAATATATCTTCTTTTTTGCTTGATTACTATATTCGGTAAAAAACCATTTGCCATTATTTTTCCCTGCTTGATTGGCATATTCAACTTTATAAACGTTTAAATCCGCTTGATTTTCGTAATCAACAACATACACTTTAACATCTGCTTGATTGGCATATTGAACCGAAAATATTTTTTGCGCAGCACAGGTGAATCCAAAGCAACTAATGAGTAGTATAGAAATAAGGTTTTTCATAAAGTGCTTAAATTTAATAGGGTTTAATTTACAAAAAATTGGTTGATGTTTTAAACGGCTTAATTAAAAGTGAATAAATAAAAGCTTCAAAAAGCATCCAAAATAATTATTTTTCAAAAGTTTTTTAAAACAATTTATTAGTCCGCTACTTTGTTTAAATTTGAGAAAATCCAATACTCAAAAACAAACCACGTATACATGCCAACATTAAACTGGATAGGAAAAGAAAAAGTAATAAACCATCATCAAGATGTTCCCTATAAAACATTAGAGCCGCAATACACCTTTTCTAATGGTAAAGAGAGTAAAACTGCTACTTCACAAAACAAAATTATACATGGTGATAACCTAGAAGCCTTAAAAAGCTTATTACCAGAATATGAAGGTAAGGTAAAATGCATCTATATAGACCCACCTTACAACACAGGAAATGAAGGTTGGGTATATAATGATAATGTTAGTGACCCCAAACTAAAAAAGTGGTTAGGGCAAGTAGTAGGCAAAGAAAGTGAAGATTTAAGCAGGCATGACAAATGGTTGTGCATGATGTACCCTAGACTTAAATTATTACACAAACTGTTAGCTGATGATGGTGCTATCTTTATTTCGATTGATGATAATGAACAAGCACATTTGAAGTTAATTTGTGATGAGATTTTTGGTATCGGAAATTTTATTACTGATTTAATATGGAGGTCAGCCGATTCATCAAACAACGATGCCAAACAATTTTCAGTAGATTTTAATCATACTTTAGTTTATTCGAAAAAATCAGATTGGAATTCATATCGATTAGAAAGAACTGAAGACAACAATTCTCATTATAAGAATCCTGATAATGACATTAGAGGTCCTTGGTTTTCAGGTAATATTTCCTCACCTAATCCAAGAAAAAATCTAACCTATGATATAGTTAGTCCTAAAGGGTTAATAATCAAACCTCCGAAAAATGGATGGAGATGGAACAAAGAAAAGGTAGAAGAAATGATTATTGACAAAGTTGTTGTTTTTTCAGAAGACGAAACAAGAATTATAAAAAAAACTTTTTTAAAAGACCAATCTGGAATTGTTCCATCAAATATATGGTGGGAGATTGATGATACTGGGCACAACAGAAATGCAAAATATGAGTTGATAAAACTTTTTTCTGAATTAAAGACTTCAGATATTTTCAAAACACCAAAACCTTCAAAATTTATTGAGAAAATTTTAAAAATTGCTTCGAATAAAAACTCAATCATATTAGACTCTTTTGCAGGTTCAGGCACCACAGCTCATGCGGTTTTAAACCTCAACCAACAAGATGGCGGAAACCGAAAATTCATTTTAGTAGAAATGGAGGACTATGCCAATACCATTACTGCAGAACGCGTAAAACGAGTCATAAATGGTTATGGCGAAGATAAAAAAGCTGTTGAAGGTACTGGTGGAGATTTCACATACTATGAGTTAGGAGAACCGTTATTTTTAGATACTGGTTTTTTAAATGAAGAAGTTTCCCTAGATAAAATACTAGAGTATGTTTGGTATAGTGAAGCTAAAACCCCTTTTATCAAACCTAAAGAAGATTATCTATTAGGCGCTAAAAATGATACGGCTTACTATTTTTATTACCAAAAAGACAGTATCACGACTTTAAATGAAAGCTTTTTAAGGTCTATTAAAACCAAAGCCAGTCAGTACATTATTTATGCAGATAATTGTTTGCTAGACCAAAGCATTATGGATAGGTATAACATAGTATTTAAAAAGATACCTAGAGATATAACTAGATTTTAAGATATGGAAGAGAGTTTAAAGAAATTTATTTTATATACTGCACCAAGTGGAGAAGTACGTGTAGATGTTTTACTGCAAAATGAATCTGTTTGGTTAACCCAAAAAGCCATAGCAGAGTTGTTTGGTGTACAAAGGCCTGCAATAACAAAACACTTAATTAATATTTTTGAATCTGGTGAATTAGAAGAAAAAATGGTTAGTTCCATTTTGGAACATACCACTCAACATGGTGCTATTAAAGGAAAAACCCAAAAGACAGAAACAAAATATTATAACCTAGATGCTATAATTTCAGTTGGGTATCGTGTAAACTCTACAAAAGCAACACAATTTAGAATTTGGGCTACTCAAACTTTAAAAGAATACATTATAAAAGGTTTTGTTTTAGATGATGGTAGATTGAAACAAGGTAATGCACTTTTTGGCAAAGACTATTTTAAAGAACTTTTACAAAGAGTTCGCTCAATTAGAGCCAGTGAAAGGAGAATTTACCAACAAGTTACCGATATTTTTGCTGAATGTTGTATTGACTATGATAAGAATGCAGAAATTACAAAAAACTTTTATGCTATGATTCAGAATAAGTTTCATTTTGCCATTACAGGTAAAACGGCAGCAGAAATAATTTATACTAAAGCCAATAAAAAAGACCCTAAAATGGGGCTTACTACTTGGAAAAATAGTCCTGATGGTCGCGTTTTAAAACAAGATGTTGTTATTGCTAAAAACTACTTAAAAGAAAAAGAGATTAGGCAATTAGAAAGAACAGTCACTTCTTACTTTGATTATATTGAGGGTTTAATTGAAAGAGAAAACACATTTACAATGGCAGGATTAGCTGAAAGTGTAAACAAGTTTTTAAACTTTAATGATTATAAAGTTTTACAAGGAAAAGGAAAAATATCAAAACTTCAAGCAAATAAAAAAGCCATAAAAGAATATGATGTTTTTAATAAGACACAAAAAATAATTTCTGATTTCGACAAAGAACTTAAGAAGTTAAACAAAAAATAACGTGCACAAGAAATGGCACTTTGTTGTACATATAAAAATAACGTGCACAAAAAAAGGGGATTTCTTGTGCATAAACAAATTAACTAATGGAATTAAAACCATACCAACATAGAGTTATAAAAGATTTAGAGCATTTTTTGTCCTATACACAAAAAGAGGCTACACCTGCTAAAGCATTTAATCAATATTGGGAAGATAAATTAGGCATACCCTATACTCCACAACTAGATGGTTCTTTTACAGGCATGAAACCTTATAAAGATAATATTCCAAATGCATTACATATAGCCATAAAAGTACCTACTGCTGGTGGTAAAACATTTATTGCATGTAATGCTATACATACTATAAACAAGCATTTTTATCAAGGTAATGCAAAAGCAGTTGTTTGGCTAGTCCCTTGGTCTAATTTATTACAACAAACAGTAAAAAACCTTTCAGACTCTAATCACCCTTATAGAGAAAAGTTAAATAGTCTATTTGGTAACAGAGTTGAAGTGTATGAAAAAGACCAGCTCTTACAAGGTGCAAATTTCAACCCTACTTCTGTAACCGAACAGCTCAATATTTTTGTTTTCAATTTTAGCAGTTTACGTATAAACTCTAGAAAGAAAGATGATAGAAAAGTGTTCCAAGAAAATGGTGCTTTAGAGTCTTTTAGAAACACTATTGTAGATAAAAACCTTGTGTTACCAGATACAGATGAAACAGCTTTAATTAATATTATTAGAAGCCTCAACCCTATTGTAATTGTAGATGAAAGCCATAATGCTGAAAGTGATTTAAGTGTTGAAATGCTGAACAATTTAAACCCTTCTTTAGTTTTAGATTTAACCGCTACACCTAAAGAAAATAGCAACATTATTTCTTTTGTAAATGCCTTGGCTCTTAAAAAGGAAAATATGGTAAAGCTTCCTGTTGTAGTTTATAACCATCATAAAAAAGAAGAAGTCATTACTAGTGCATTGCATTTACAAAGACAGTTAGAACTACTAGCTATTGAAGAAGAAAAGTTAACAGGAAAATACATTAGACCTATTGTGTTATTCCAAGCTCAATCTAACATTAAAGGAAAGAACAACACTACGTTTCAGAAAATAAAAGAGCAGTTAATAAAGATTAAGATTCCAGAGGAACAAATAAAAATAAAAACTAGTGGCATGGATGAGCTAAAAGGTGTTGACCTCATGGCTAAAGACTGTCCTGTTAAATATATCATTACTGTAAATGCTTTAAAAGAAGGATGGGATTGCCCAAATGCATACATATTAACATCATTGGCAGACAAGTCTTCCCCTGTGGAAGTAGAACAAATTTTAGGCCGCGTTTTAAGACAGCCTTATGTAGTTAAACATAAAGAAGCCTTATTAAACATGTCTTTTGTGTTAACAGCTTCAGCAAAGTTTAATGAGACCTTAGATAGTATTGTTAAAGGTTTGCAAGAATCTGGTTTTAGTAAAGATGATTATTATGCTGAAGAAGCTCCAGAGGAAGCATTAACGCCAAATGAAGTATTAACTCAAGATTTATTTGCAGAAGAACCAAAACCTGATGACTATGTACAATCTGATGAAGATTTTGATGTGGAAGCAGTTGCGTTTAATCCAGAGGAAGAAGTTACATTAGATACTATTAGTAAACAAAATACTTTAGTATCTCATATTACAGAAAAAGCAAAAGTTGAAGGACACACTTTTGAACAGAAAGTAAATGATATTGAGATTGATGATACCACTTCTATTTTTACAGATATTATGAAAACTGCACCTAAAGTTTATAAACTAGACACTCAATTTAAAGACCTAGCTGCTACCATAAAATTACCGCAATTCTTTAAAAAAGTAGAAGAAGGTGAGCTTAATGGTGTTAGTCTTTTTGAAGAATTAAATTCAGAAGACCAATACCTAAATAAAGTAAGTTTACTGGATGGTTTCAAGCTATCTAATTACAGCACACAAGTAACTTTTGATGATATTTCTAAAGAGATATACGCAGTAGATTTTAATGAGCAAAAACAGACTGCTACTGCTCAAAAAGTAAGTAAAAGAGCAAAGGATATTCTAGTTGACACTATTTTATCCAAACCTAAAGCATCACAAGTTAATCAAATTAGTAACATCATCGTTTCTAAACTTGGAGACATGACACCTATTTCGCAACAAGAATTACAAAAATATGTGAGTCGCGTTTTTGATAATCTATCTAGTGAGCAAATTAGAGATATAGTCGATAATGATTTTATTTATGTAAAAAAGATTAGAGATAAAATCAATGAACTAACCAATACTTATGCTAAAGAGCGTTTTAAAGTTCTTATAGATAGTAATCAGATTATTGTAAAAGAGAATTTTGAATTCCCTGAAACACTAACCTTTTTAAACCCTAGTACCACTATTGGTAAATCTCTATATGATAGAGAAGCCAGCATGAACAATTATGAGCAAAATATGATTATGGAAGTAGCTTCGCTTGAAAACATAGTCTTTTGGCATAGAAACCTTGAAAGAAGCAAAGGGTTTGCTTTAAATGGGTTTAGTTCTAACCATTATCCAGACTTTATCTTGTACACTAAAAAAGGAAACATCATTTTATTAGAAACCAAAGGCGATGTGTATGACAATGATGACAGCAGAAATAAAAATATTCTAGGTAAAACTTGGGCTGAAAAAGCAGGCGATACCTTTAAATACTTTATGGTATTTGAGTCTAAACAAGTAGAAAACACCTATACAGCTAGAAGTGTAATTGAGGTAATTAAGGGATTATAAAATGGCTACTGATTTACATATTATAAGTAACTGTAGGTCTTTTACACAAAACACCATTGAAGAACATAAAGATGAGTTTCTAGCTAAATTAAAGGCGCTAAAACTAGACCATATTACTGTTATTGGTTCAGGCAAACTAACAGGAGATTGGGAATATGAATTACCAGAAATTTATTGCGAAAAACAAGACAAGGTTATACCAGATATAGATGCTAAAGAATTAATAAGTTTCAACAGTCCTTTTGTGTTTAACATAAGGGTTTATGAGAACTGTGTTGAATTGACAACTATATATAAGTATCGATTTTTATATGAAGATGAAAAGACAGATTACATTAATGAATTTAGAAAAAACATTTTTGATATCATATCTATTTTTGGAGGCACTGAAATTATTTATCTTGCTGATAATGGTTGTGATAAATTAGCTGAGTATTTAGAGTGCCAAGTATGGGAAGGAGTATCATACTATGATATTAAAAAAGATATGATAAATAAAAAGTTGCCTTTTGTTTCTGATTATGACAACTTAAAATTAAACAATCTAAATTACAGAAACATTAAAGAACTAGTTTTTGACGACTTTAAAGATTTAAAATCTTTATAAAAATGTACTAAAATTTTTAAGATAGGAGCTCATGTAAATTACCACCTTAAAACATGATGCTACAAGAAGATTCCAAATAATTAATAAGAATAAAAAGCCCCTCAATGTCTTGAAAGGCTTTTAAAATTTAAAAAAATAAGTTACAAACCCAATGCTAGTTTTATTTTTGAAAAGAAAAAATAGTATTCCAATCGTTTTTCATATCGGCAATAGTCCAGTTTTTAGCAATTGCTTCATCAAGTCCTTCGTTAAGCCCTCCAATTGGAGAGTTACGGTCGTAAGCCCATTCGCGAACACTATCTGTATGATGTACAAAAAGCTTGATGCTTGGATATTTGTTGGTATCGGTATAATGTAACATTTCTAAATCGCCATCCGAATTTCCAGCAGCAAAAATAGGTTTTTTTCCAATATGTCTATAAATACCAATAGGTTTCCCATTATATCTATCTGCTAATACGGAACCTTTTAACCTAATAATAGACGCTTTGCCATCTGTATTATCATATTCCGTTTCTACCATACTTCCTATTATACGATGTGAAGGAATACCATAAGTTTCTGTTGCCCAAGCACGCATAAAATCAATATCGCTACCAGTTACAATAAAGTTAGTAAAGCCATTAGTTTCTAAATAAGCTAATAACTCAATCATAGGTTGGTATATAACCTCATTATAAGGTCTATTAAAACGTGGATGTTTTGCTTTAACCATCCATTTTTTTACCGATTCCCTAAACGCTCCAGACTCTATATTAGTGCTACTTGCCATTCCCATTTTAACAATACCTTCTTTGCCAGACTTAAAAACGGCTTCCACATTGCCCTCTAAAACTGACTTAAAAGGTTCGGTTGTTTTCCATTCAGGATGCTCTGGTGCTAATACCTTAATTTCATCCAAAACATAACGCAATTGTGCATACAAAGGTTGCTCGGACCAGAGTGTTCCATCATTATCAAAAGTAGCAATCCGGTCTTCTACGGGAACAAAGTCTGGGTTGCCTTCTGTTGTTACGTTTTTAACAAACGCAATAATGTCGTTTTTAGTTTTGCCATCATTCCAAGACGGAAGCGGATCTAAAACACCTATGTTTTCGGGCTTAATTTGTTTTACTCTAGGCTCTTTTTTACAACTTGCAACAAGGGTTAAAATGCATAAAAAAAACAGAATGCTATGTTTTTTCATCTTTTAAATTTTGGATTATTTATATTGTTAAAGCACTTCAATTATCAAAATTTTAGTTTGAAAGCGATCCATTTCGCTTATAAAAAAATCCGAGTCCTTAAACCAAATACAGCAGTAAAATCTGTATTTGGGTTTAAGGCTGGACTTGCTATTAATTGGAGGCTAGGTGTTATTTGAACTTGGTGTGCGACTTGCCATTTAAAGAAAATTTCGGAGGTAAATTGGTCATCTAAATCAGTTGCAAACGTCGTTTCATTGGGTTGTCCCCAATTTAATCCTACGCCTAAAACATGACTTCCTAAATAATAACCAAGTCCTGCTGTTAGGGATGTTTCATACAAACTGCCACCATCTTTGGCCCATCCACCTCGTAAAAAAGGCTCATACTTGCCAAACATGAGTGTGCCCGAAAAATCAATTCCCCAACCGTTTGGTGAGCCGTAAAAATCGCTTTCGTCTATTTGCCAAAGGGTGATATGGAAATTATTAACAAAAGCTGTTTCTTTACTTTTTATGATACCAATTTCAAAGGTTTTAAAAGTTTGGAAATCGCTGAAAAAGGTGTCAAAGCCTTTAAAAATGTTTGTTGGTCTGGCATTAACATCGGTAATACTGGCAATAGCATACATCTTGTCTGTAAGCCAAGCACTTAACATGACGCCAAGCGTACCATCTGGTAAACCACCAATGGTTGCCGAACCGACGGAAAAGGCTAAATTATTAAAGCTTTCCCAGGGGCTTGCCAAAGCATAAACATCGGTCCAATCGGATGAATCCAAAAATCCAGCATAACCCACAATTTTACCATTTAAAAACGATTGTCTCCAATATAGATTTGTAGTTCTAAAACCCTGGTCACTATAAAGTGGATGTAACGAACCTGCATAACCAATTTCAAAACCCAGTTGTGAGGGTGCTAAATCTGTGTACGCATGTCTGTGTTCTATTTTATAAACTATTCCACCTGTATCATTGGTGCCACGACCTATTAAATCCCAACGGCCATAAAGTCTGGCAATGCCACTTGCTGTATGATTATCGCCTAAACTTTCTGTAGCTCCTAGGTATAAGGAACTATAATCGAAACCAATTTTAAATCCTGTTTTTGTATAAAAATTGTTTTTAGCCTCAACAGCTTTATCGATAAAATCCTTTTTTATGGTGGGATTTTTTTCTTTAGCATCTGCTTTCAACTGGTTATTAGCATCAGAAGGTCCTAATAAAGATTCTTTTTTTGTCGTTTTTGTTGAATCCTGAATCGTTGTATTATTTAGTTCTTGACTGAATACTTCAGAGAAATTTCCGAAGAAAAAAATCAAGACTAAAAGACCTAAATATAAGTGATTAGTTTTCTGAAATATTTTAGAAGCAAATAATACAGGTATTTTCATGATATCCATTTTTTTGGAAGCGTATGAAACAGACTACAAAAGTTATCACCATTATAATCTGTTTAACACATTTATATTTTCTACTGCTTTAAAGTATTCTTGTACACTTTACCATCTTTCATAATCAATAATAAATTTTTAGATGGATTGGCTAACAGTGAAATGTCTTCTAAAGGGTTACCATCTACAGCTAAAACATCTGCATAGGCACCTACTTTAATAACGCCAAGAGGGCCTTCTTGATATGGATGACGTTTTCCACTACGTTCAAAAAGTTCAGCATTCAATGAGGTTGCTTGTACCAAGATTTCGTATCCAGAAAAATATTCAGCTCGAGCGGTAAACTCTTGAGATTGGTATGCAGCTGTTTCTAAACCGCCTAACATATCTGTACCAAACGGCATTTTAACACCTACCTTTTTTGCTAATTCATAGCCGTTTCTAGCACCTGCATTAGCTTGTAAGAATTTAGGATAGTACATTTTTTTAATCCCTGCTTCTTCTGGTGTTGAGGTAAATGCTAAAAACTGTGTGGAGAAAAATGCATCTTTTTCCTTAATCATTCGCATGGTTTCTTCAGTAACAAATAGCCCATGTTCAATACTTTGCACGCCTGCTTCAAGGGCATTTCTAACACCTTGATCTGTATAGGCGTGAATAAGTGTATAGGTTCCCCAATGTTCCGCTTCTTTAACAATAGCTTTCAATTCATCTAGCGTATATTCTGTTACATCTATAGGATCGTGAGCACCTAAAACACTCCCACTTCCCATAATTTTAATTTGGGTGGCACCAGATCGTAACACTTCTCTTGTAGCTTTTTGTACTTCGGCAACACCATCTGCTGTAATGGACCAACCTCTTAAATAGGCCATATCCATTTGCCCTGTATAATGGTAAGAATAACGAGTTTCACGTGAATCATAATCACCATGGCCAGAGGTTTGAGTAACCATGGCTCCGCTTGGTAGAATACGTGGACCAGGCAATAAACCGTCGTCAATGGCTTTCTTTATTCCTAATGCTGGCCCTCCAGTATCTCTAATGGTAGTAAAACCACGTTGTAACATTTCTTCAGCATTTCTAGCTGCAAGTGCGCCCATATAACCTTCTTGAGAACTGTAAATAATATATTCTAATTCATCGTTTAAAGTAATATGTGAATGGGCATCACTAAACCCTGGAATTAAAGTTGTTCCACTAACATCAATTATTTCAGCACCTTTTGGTGCTTTTAAATTTTTACCTATTTCTTTAATTAGATTGTTTTCAATTAAAACATCCGTATCTGACATTAATTTTTCATTGACACCATCAAAAATGGTTGCATTGGTGATAAGGACATAAGACATTTCTTCTTCCTGCGCAAAGCTATTTAAACTCATAGTGACAAGTATTACTAATAATAGCCCTTTAAATAGATTTTTCATTGTTTGTTTTTTTTAATTATTAAATAATTTTATAGCGTGTTTTTGTAAATCTTACCATCTTTCATGATGATTTTTAAGTTTTTTGCAGGATTGCCTAATAATTTAATATCCTTAAGCGGATTACCATCTACAACTACAATATCTGCATAGGCACCTTCTTTTATTACACCAAGTGCTCCCTCTTGATAAGGGTGACGTTTACCACTGCGTTCAAAAAGTTCCGCATTGTTTGATGTAGCTTGTTTTAGAATTTCGTAGCCAGAAAAGTATTCAGAACGCGCTACAAATTCTTGCGATTGAAATGGCGCTAGTGCAATATTGCCTAGAAGATCTGTTCCAAATGTCATTTTTACGCCTATTTTTTTTGCAAGTTCATAACCCATGGTTGCACCATCTTTAACTTGTAGGTATTTAGGTGTAGCAGTTGCGTTCATACCTGCTTCTTCAGGTGTTTGATTGAATGCCAAAAATTGTGTAGAGAAGAATGCATCTTTGTCTTTTAAAAGTTGCATTGTTTCTTTAGAAGCGAAAATGCCATGTTCAATGCTTTTCACACCAGCCTCTAACGCATTTCTAATAGATTCGTCAGTATAGGCATGTATGGCTGCGTATGTTCCCCAATGTTCGGCTTCTTTAACGATGGCTTTAAGTTCTTCTACTGTATATTCTGTAACATCAAGTGGATCATGTGCTCCAGTAATACTACCACTTCCCATAATTTTCACTTGTGTAGCACCTGACCGCAACACTTCTCTTGTTGCTTTTTGTACTTCGGCAACACCATCAGCTGTAATTGTCCACCCACGTAAATAGGCCATGTCCATTTGTCCAGTAAAGCTCCTAGAATATCTTGTTTCACGAGAATCAAAATCACCATGACCAGAAGTTTGTGAAATAAAGGCACCACTTGGTAGGATTCTTGGACCAGGTATTTTACCATCATCAATTGCTTTTTTTACTCCTAAAACAGGTCCACCCATATCACGCATGGTTGTAAAACCACGAAATAGCATTTCTTTAGCATTTCTAGCAGCTAAAGCTCCCATGTAACCTGGCTGTGAACTGTAAATGAGATATTCAAAATCATCATTTATTGTCATGTGTGCATGCGCATCGGTTAATCCTGGAATAAGTGTTTTTCCAGTAACATCAATCACATTAGCGCTGTTAGGAGCTTTTAGGTTTTTTCCTATTTGCTTGATGAGGTTTCCTTCTATTAGAACATCAGTATCGGTCATTAGTTTTTCATTCACACCATCAAAAACAGTAGCATTTGTGAATAAAATGACTGATTTATCTTCTGCCTCTTGTGCTTTTATACTCCAGTTTATTGTAAGTAGAATTAATACAACAAGTGTTTTTGTAATTACTTTTTTCATTGTGCTTTTTTCTAATTAGTTTTTCTTGTTTACTTGTATTTACTTTATTGGTTAAATATGGCCAGCATAGATGTTATGGCTGCTTTAGAGCCATAGGGAATGGCACTTAAATGAATTTCAAAATTTCCATTATGATTACTAAAAGCTAATTGCCCTTTTTTTGCAGCTTCTTCAAATCGGTTTGGTTCTACAACACCTACATTTATAAAACAATAGGCTTTTTTAGCATTATTAATCACTAGATGGTGCATGTCTTCTGAACCCATTACTGAAGGCACGACGGTTTCATCTAAAACAAGCTTTTTATCAGTTACCAATGCATATAATGATTCCCTTACTATAGTTGTTAGCTCTTCAATATTTGATAATGGGTAAGACCATCCTTTAAATGTAATGGTTGGATATTTGTCTTTTGGTAAATTATAAGCATAAGCGATACCTTCATTAATACGCTTAATACCTTCAATCATAACTTGCCTATCATGTTCTGTAAACCATCTTAAATTAATTTTTAATAGAGCGGTTTCTGGAATTACATTATTATCTGTTCCTGATTGAACAGCACCAACAGTAACAACGGCAGAACTTTTAGGATCTATTGCTCTACTTACAATAGCCTGATATTGCATGATTGCTGAAGCTGCCATTAGTATAGGATCTTTTGTAACATGAGGTGTTGAACCATGACCACCAACACCATAAAACGTGACATCTAATTGATCTGTTCCCGCCATTCTTACACCCGATGCTGCTGCAAGCATACCAACCGAAAATGGCATACTATGCATACCGAATAAATAATCTGGTTCTGGAATGTTGTGCTTGGTGTATAAACCATCCTTAACCATAGCTTCGGCTCCTAGAATAGGCTCTTCAGCTGGTTGAGCGATAAATATAACAGTGCCTTTCCATAAATTTTTATGTTCCGAGAAAAATTTTGCAGTAGCTAAAAGCCATGTAGTGTGTGCGTCATGGCCACATGCATGGGCAACAGGTGTTTCGCTTCCGTTCTCTAATTTTACAATTTTGGTGCTTTTGTAAGGAAGATCCGTAAGTTCTTTTACTGAATTGCAATCCATATCTGCACGATACATAACCACTGGCCCAGATCCGTTTTTAAGTACGCCTGCAACACCTGTTTTTGCAATTTTTTCTGTTACACTATAACCATAAGATTTTAATTCTTGAGCTACAATACCAGATGTTCTCACTTCCATAAAACCTAACTCTGGGTTTTTATGAATGTCTTTAAAAATAGCCACAAATTTGTCATTGTCCGTATTTACGGCATTTTCTATCGTGCTTACTAAAGCGTCTTGAGCGAACACATTTGTAACAAGAAAACCTATTAGGCAGGCAAAAAATAGATTGTTTTTCATGGTAATCATTTATTTTAATTCAGTTCCGTTTCTACAAGCTTTATAATATCCGTTGGTGTGTGAATTGAGGCATTTATTTTCTCCATAAGGAGAACTTTTGCGTTGAATTCAGTATTAATAAGCTGCTCCAAATAAACCAAATAGCGTAAGGTTCTAAAATCCTCATCTAATTGCTCTAGCGGTACATGCCAATTAAATTGTGCTTCTTTTATATTAAAATAGGCAACGAATAATTGTTTTACCGAATTCTGTAAATCTTCATTTACCATGATACAAACAGGTTACACCATTGTTAGGCACAAAGGTGTCGTGAAATACCTAAAAGTATTTGCACACTTGTTACAAATACATGACACGGTGTTACATTTGGGAAGGTGGTTTCCCGTATTTTTCCTTGAAGGAACGGGAAAAGTGACTTGGAGAGGTAAAGCCTATTTCGTAAGAGATTTCAGAAATATTAAGTTTGTTTTCTGCTAATAATTTGCGTCCTATTTCTAATCGGATATCTTTTACAAACTCGGAAATAGATAAATTGGTAAGTGCTTTAAGTTTTCTATAAAGATGAATCCGGCTCATTCCAAAATGAAGACCAATAACGTCACCATTCAAATCGGTTTCACTTAAATTTTCTTGAATATATGTTTTAAGCTGAAGAATAAATGTATCTTCTTTTTCAAAGGTATCGTCATCTACGGTAAGGATTGTATCTGTGTATCTTTTTTGAAGGCGCTGTCTTATATCAATCAGGTTTTCAACCATCACATCTAGTTCTCTTGGGTTAAAAGGTTTTGTTAAATATGCATCTGCTCCTCGTTTTAAACCTTGTAACCTACTATCAATATTGGCTTTCGCAGAGAGTAAAATAATAGGAATGTGGGACGTGCTAATTTGGTTCCGGATGTCTTCAACTAATTCAAATCCATCTTTTTGAGGCATCATAACATCTGAAATAATTAAATCTGGTATTAGAGATAGTGCTTTTTCCAATCCTTCATTTCCATTTTTTGCAGTTGAAATGGTATATTGATTATAATCGAGGCATTGAACGATATAATCACGGATGTCATCATTATCTTCGACGACTAAAATATCTAGTTTTTCCAAACTTTCGGCTTCTGTTTGTTGAACGCTAGTGGTACTTTTTAAGGCTGGAATTAAAAACTGATTCTGATAATTAGACTTGTAGGATGTTCCCGCTTCTCCTGTTGGAATAGGTAACACAATTTTAAAACTAGAACCTATATTAATCTGGCTAGAAACCGTGATTTCGCCTTTTTGTAAATCCACCAATTCTTTTACCAATGCTAGACCAACACCAGTGCCATCATTAGCACGGGTGGATGACAAATCGGTTTGGTAAAACCTATTAAAAATAGCGTCTTTGTTTTCTTCTTTTATACCAATACCAGAATCGGTAACTATTAATGCAATAGCTGTTTTGCCATGTAAAACACTTTGGTTTAATTGAACCGTAATTTCGCCATGTTTAGGTGTAAATTTTAAGGCGTTGGAAATTAAATTGTAAACAATTTTGTCCCATTTATCACAATCGAAGTTGATAAACCAATCCGTTTCGTTTGTTTGGAATTTTAAATACTGATTATTTTGCGTTGCTAATGGTTGAAAACGCTGAACTAACTCCTCCGTATACGTTATAATGTTAGCATGAGTTAATTCAATTGGCATTTGTTTGCTCTCTAATTTTGCCAGATCCAATAGCTGATTAATAAGTCCTAAAATATGTTTAGCGTTATTTAAAATACCTGTAGCACGCCTTTTTAAAATAGCCGTTGGTGGTGGATTATTTATAACTTGCTCTAAAGGACCAATGATTAAGGTTAACGGTGTGCGCAACTCATGGGTAAGATTGGCAAAAAAATTGCTTTTGGCCACATCCAAAGCTTTGAGCTCTTCAGCTTGTATTTCAATGGTTTGCTTATCTTTTTCAATTTGTTGAGTTCTTATTTTTACTTCCGTTTCCAGTTTTAATTTTGCCTTTTCTAGACTCTGAATACGCCATTTTAAATACAGATAAACAATTAGAGAAAAGATTAAAAAAGACAGCAACAAAAATTGCCATTTAAGATAAAATGGTTTGTTTACAAAAATGGGAATTTGCAACTCATTGGCTGACCAAAGATCAGAATCACCTTTTGCTTTTACACGAATAGTATGATGGCCATATGGGAAGTTAAAAATAGAAATTTTGTTATCTCTTGTATAAATCCATTGGTTATGATAATCATCAATTTTGTAGGCGTACTGATGATTTGCCATATATTTAAAGTCCAATAAACTGCACTCAAATTGTAAAATTTGATCATCGTAATTTAACGGAATGGGGTTATTTGAAATTCTAGACACTGGTAAATTTTCAAATTCTTCAGCATTTTTTTTAAGAATGCGTAAATCTGATATGTAAATGGGAAATTCTGTTTTGGTTTCCGCAATAAAATCCTTCGGATGAAAAGCTGTTACACCATTAATACCACCAAAGTAAAAGGTACCCTTAGCATCTTTAAAGTGGGCAAAAGTATTGAACTCATTATCTGCTATTCCGTCTTTATCTGTAAAAACTTGCGAATCGTAACTTATTTTATCAAAACGCATAAGTCCATAATTACTGGGTAACCATAAGTTTTTAAAATCATCTTCATATACCGCATAAATGGTATTGTTTGAAAGTCCATCTTGCGTTGAAAAAATTCTAAATGTATTTTCTAAAAAATTCCAGCGTATTAAACCATCCGTTTTTGTTGCTAACCAAAAAATGCCATCTGCATCTTTATGCATATGGTTAATATTGTCTGTTGGAAATCCATTTGCCTTTGAATAATGATTGGTTATAATTTCAGATGTCGCATCCATTAAAAAAAGACCTTTATTGGTAACCATCCAAATACCTTCTTTGGTTTGAAAAAATTGACGAATTTGTGAGCCAATTATAGACTTATTCACGGTATAGTCTTGAATTGTGTTGGCATCATCTATATACGCTAACCCTCTGCCAGTACCTAGCCAAACTTTATGTGTTACTGGATTTAAATACGGCAACTGTAAAGCATCAAACTGCTTTTTCTTATGCTCCTTAAAAATACTATCAGAAGAATGATAGGTATAAAGACTATTGTTGGTGGTACCAATCCAAAGCGTCCCATTTTTGTCTTTTGTAAAACCTGTAAATGTAACATTAGGTACTTCTATATCTTGTTTTGCTTTGGAATTTAAATTATAAACTACCGACTTTTTATAGCCACCAATCCATAAATTACTATTGGAGTCCCTATAAATACCACGAATACTGTTCTCCGATTCAAAGATGGTAAATGGATTTTTTTTAGACACTATTTTGTATAATCCGTTATCTGACGAAACCCACATTACACCCTGTTTATCAACATAACAAGAATTGTATTTAAGATTTGAAATATTTCCAAGAATTACTTGATTATTCTTTTCTTTTAATGGATTTATAGGTTTTTTAAAAACGGTATCATTTTGAAAGAAATAAATTTGAGAATCTTTAATTTTTAAAACCTGAATAGGATGTTCAATTGATAATTTAAACTCCTGAAGTATCGTATCCTTTATTTGCCAATATTCTTTTTCAACTTTAGAGTTATAACCTTCAAGAATTATATTAGGTGTTGTTATCAGTATTTTATTTAAGGTAAAATCGTCCTTATCTAAATTGAATCTTTTAAGAATTTTTCCAGCGCCATCAATTTTTGAAATAACCGTATTATCATATGTAATCCAATAATTCCCATCCAAATCACTTTCGGCTACAACACGACGGAATCTAAAATTCGGAATAGTAAAAATCATCTTAAATTGGCCATCATACTTATATACAACACCTTGTTTGGTGGTAATGAAAATGGTGTTTTTTCGATAATTTGAAGCGTTAAGAGAAAAAACATCTTCTGATGTAAAAAGCCCTTTTGAAATTATTTCAAAAGGAATTATCGAACCCGTTTCAGTATTAAAAACTCCACTTGTAAGCTTGGGAGCATATGCTAAATCCTCACAAAACCAAATTCTGTTTTGTTCATCTAAAGCTAATACTAACGATGCATTTTCATTAATATTAAAAAAAGAAGCATCATAAAATTTAAAAGCATAACCATCGTAACGGGTTAAACCACCTAAAGTACTTATCCAAATAAAATTGTTTTGGTCTTGAAGAATATCGTGGGTATTGCTGTTAGGTAAGCCATCTTTTACATTAATAGATTGAATTTCAAAAATATTTTTTTGAGCATGACTTGTTAGAACACTAAAAAAAACAAGCCAAAGGAATATTTTGAAATGACTACGCATTATAAGAAGTAATTCTTTTATTGAAAACAGTCATGAAGCAAAATAGCTTAATGATATGCTAAATTATAACATAAAATTTAGATGGAAACATGTCCTTTAATTAAATAGATTTTTAAATTATAGTTTTCAATTACGAATTTTTAAAATTATTGTGTATGCCGTTTGATACATACACAAGAAATTGCGTTTTATTGTGCATGTATTTATGCTATTAATAATTTTACGCATCATATCGTGCTTCAGACTAAAAGATAAAATAAACTTTATAAGTTTTTGAAAGCACTAGTTAGAATAATACTAACTTATAAGGATATATCATATAAAACAATAAAATTCCAGCTATCAGTAAAACAACTAAAACTCCTTTTATGAACCACAGTTTATCGGTTTCCTTTTTCTTCAAAAAAGTATTATTAATTTCTTGAAATTTTTCATCTTTTTCAAACAAATAATAATTAAAAAAATACAAGATTCCGACTGAAAATAATGCCATGGGTATCGTGCTGAATGGAGATGTAATTTCTATTGTAGTATATCTATTTATTAATTCAAAAAAGAGATTTATACTGGCAACTTCAGTAAAAACCAAAGCCATAATAGTTTTCCTTAAAGCAGAATTTTCTTCTTTATTGGAAAGTAAAAACCATCTGTATATTCTAAAAAACAGGTATTTGTAGAATTTTAAAATCATAAAATAAATCTGAAATTTAGGAGTATTTATCAAACATATATCACAAACCTAATTATACATATCTATTATAATTAGCCTCATATTAATGGTTGTTTCTGGTATTTCTTTAGCTACTAGAATTTTTTTTCTTTAGTATAAACCAAACCAGTAAAATGGTAAATACCCCAATCAGAAAAATATAAAAAACCAATTTTCCTATCACAGAAAAAATAGTTTCTGTTTGAATTTTGGATGCATCTTCAGGAATTAAAATAGTGTATCCAAATGATTTGTCTATGGTGTTCAAATCTTGAGTATAAGTTTTAAATTCTTCTGGTAACACTGACGCCTTTTGAATTTTGAGATAACTTTCTAATTGTACTTCATTTTTCTTATTATCGTAATTCACACTAAAATCGTAGTAAAATATATCATTACTAACCTGATCATTATTTGTTTCTATTTTCCAGGCGTTTGGTAAAACAATATTGGTTTTATGCTCCCTAGAAACAGGATATGGTAGAGCCATATCATTTTTTCTGTTTTCCATATTCGGTATATACAGCACATCCGTTAAACTGGCTGGTATAAACTCAATGGCTATAAAACCTGGTTTTAATGGCATAGGTTGCCAAATACTATCAATTTGGTAAGATTCGGTAACTACAAATTCATTTTTTAATATATTATCTTTAAATGTTGGGTTGTCAACAATTTTAATTTTAGAATAGTAATTAGAATAATAATTTTCATATTCTTTAATGATATTACTTTTACTGTTATTCTTAAAATAATTACGCATTCTATCTGCTTCAACATCTGTATAGGTTGTTGTAACATTTAAAGCAGCTCCAGCATTAATTTTTTTGATAACAAATTCTTCTAAAGTTTTTATTTTATTATCTGAATTGGACATAATGGTATCAAAGGCCGTATTATTATTTTTGATAACTAATCCATATTCGTAATTAGGAAAGTGTGTTTTTCTATATGAGCCACCTTGATTATAGATGGTTGGGTCATAATATAATTCGTTTTCATGTTCATCAATTACCTTAACTACGCAATGATCAAAGAATGCAGGTGATGGTGGTAATTTTGTAATTGTGCTTTTCATTGTAGTATTGACTAGCATTGGATATGCCTCTACATTTAATTCTTTAAGCATTTGCACCATAAGAACACTTTTATCCTTACAGTCGCCATATCGTTGTTCAAAAACTTTATTAGGCGAATTGGGTTTGTAACTTCCTATACCATACTCTAAACCTAAATATCTAATATCATTCTGAACAAAGTTTAGAATAGCTTTTATTTTTTCGCCTTGCGTTTCATAGCTTGTATTAATTTCGTTTACTTTCATTTTAACGAAATCACTCACTGGTTCATTATTGGCGTAAATACTCGTGGCCCATTGTACAACTTCTTCCCAAGAATTATAATCACTAACGACAACTGTAGGCAAGGCTATTTTCCAAGACGGAATATTATCTTCATATTGAAAATGATCAGGTGTTTCGACAGTCCAATTGTATTTATTGTAACCATTACTGTTACTTAATATTGGCTGAATACTTGTGTTATATAATTTGTAGTTCAGTCTGTTTTTAGTTGCAATTGATACATTAATTTTTCCAATTGGTACGTAGTCGTTTAGAATAAAGCTATTAGAGTATTTACCATCATGAATTGGATTAAAACCTTTGATAGTATAGCTAAAATCAATAATGTCTCCTGAGCGTACATCTGCCATATTGAGCATAGCAGATAAAGTACCATCGTATAAATAGTTTTCAGCATTTAATTCTCGCCTAATAACCTGAAAATGATTAGGAACTAATTTATCAATTACTTTGCCATCTCTAATTATGGTGATGGCATGAAAATCTAATTTTTGATATAACGGATCATAAACCGCATTAATATTTGATGCTGATTGAATTCCTACATTATCAGTAATTTTAGTAACCAATCTGAAATAAACTTCCTGTTTTGGTACATGGGTTTGATAATCAGCCAAAAGCGTTAACGTACCTTGTGTTATTTCGGTTAAGTCTACTTTTGGATATTCATTATATTCTTGAAAATCAACCCAAACAGGTCGTTGAGAAACAGTTACAGTGTTTTGGCTATAGGCACAACAAACAAAAAAAACGGCTATTAAATGACTAATGAGTTTTTGCAAAATTTAAGTTTTTAGAGGATTGTAAAAATATCATTTTAATTGAATAATCCATGGTGTTTTATTTGATGTTCTAATCTTGCCTTATTTATTTAGAAAAAACTGGCAATTATATTTTTCTATTTAGTTTTATTGAAGATTATATAAATAAGAATAGTGTATAAAAAATGCTTAAGTTGGTAACGAAAAGCATCAAAATAAAAAACCTCATAAATATAAAATTTACAAGGTTTTTCTGTGGTCCCACCTGGGCTCGAACCAGGGACTTTCTGATTATGAGTCAGATACTCTAACCAGCTGAGTTATAGGACCCATTAGCGCAAGGCTAACTTCTGGTTTCTCTTTTTTCAAAGAGAGTGCAATATTACTACATATTTTAATACTCTCAAAGTATTTTTATTCCTTTATATCTTGGCACAACTCAATCAATACGCCATTAGTGGATTTTGGATGTAAAAAAGCAACCCATTTATTATCGGCTCCTTTTTTTGGTGTTCTGTTTAATACCGTAAAGCCTTCTGCTTCCAGTCGCTTAATTTCAGCTTGAATATCATCCACATCAAATGCAATATGGTGAATGCCTTCGCCGCGTTTTTCAATAAATTTAGCTATTGGACTTTCTGGATTTGTAGCTTCCAAAAGTTCAATTTTATTAACTCCTACTTGAAAAAATGAGGTGTTGACACCTTCGCTAGCCACTTCTTCTATTTTGTAATGTGGTGTATTAAAAAGTTTGGCAAATAAATCATTCGAGGCCTCTAAACTTTTAACGGCAATTCCTATATGTTCTATTTTATTCATATTAATTCTCCCTGAAAGCGGAAATCTCTTTTAATTAAAACTAATTTAGTATCTTCAAAAATACAATAATCTTTAAATATGCGTATTTTTGCATCATGGAAGAAAGTCAAAGACAAAAAAAAATAGGATCGGTTTTACAACGTGATCTGGTTGAAATCCTTCAAAAAGCTGCTAGCGACGGTGGTATGCAAGGCGTTTTAATATCCGTTTCAAAGGTTAAAGTAACCGTTGATTTATCTGTTGCTAAAGTTTATCTAAGTATTTTCCCGAATGCTAAAGCTAAAGAATTATTAGTTGGTATCCGTTCTAACGCGCCACTTATTAAACATGAATTAGCTCAACGAACTAGACATCAATTACGACGTATGCCACAATTGGAATTTTTTGTAGACGATTCATTGGAGTATATTGATGGGATTGAAAAATCATTAAAAAGAACGGAAAATCCTATTAAAGATCCCAATCTTTTAGATAATCGTAAAAAATCATAATCAGTTTTAAATCAGCTTTAAAAAAACGGCCAGCTTATATTGAAAAACGCCTGTAGATCCTGTAATATATGAATTTTTCACTCTACATAGCGAAACGGTATTTGCTTTCTAAAAGCAGTAATAATGCTATTAATTTTATTACAGGAATTGCCGCTGTTAGTGTTATTTTAGGTGCTTTATCTTTATTTATTGTCCTTTCTGGCTTTGCCGGACTTAAAGATTTTACACTCCAATTTACCTCCTTAATAGATCCCGATTTAAAAGCAGAAGCGGCTGTTGGAAAATCGTTTAAAATTTCTTCGGAAGAATTAAGTTCACTTCAAAACCATCCGGATATTGTTTCCTTTTCTCAAATTGTTGAAGAACGTGTTTTTATCACATTTGAAGAACGGAATTACCCAAACGCTTACATAAAAGGTGTTGATGAACATTTTGAATCGGTTAATGCAATCGATTCTGTGGTACCACTTGGGAGTTGGTTTTCTGAAAAATCAAACCAAATAGTAACCGGTTGGGGAATTGCCAATAGACTTAATATTGGTGTTATGGATTACGGAAAATCGGTTGAATTATACATTCCAAAACCAGGTAAAGGCCAAGTAACCGATGTCAAACAAGCTTTCACATCCGTAAAAGCCATTAATGTTGGTATTTTTGATATTAACGAAACAACCAATGATAAATACATTTATGCGCCTATAGATATGGCACGTTATTTATTGAATTTTGACGATAATCAAGTTACTGCTTTAGAATTCAAAATACGTGAAGGTGTCAGCGAAACCGATGCTCGCGAAGCTATATCATCCATTTTAGGCGATAAAGTAATTTTAAAGAATAGCGAACAGTTAAATGATGCACTTTATAAGATGCTAAACACAGAATATTTGGCGGTTTACCTCATCTTTACCCTCATACTAATTATTGCTTTATTTAATGTAGTTGGAACCATTATCATGATGATTCTAGACAAAAAGAAAACGCTACACACACTCTATCATATGGGAGCAACCGTAAAGGATATTCGTCGAATTTTCTTTTTACAAGGTTCCTTAATGACGGTTTTAGGCGGTTTAATTGGTTTGTTGGTTGGCTATTTAATTGTTCAAGCACAAATCAGTTTTGGTTTGGTTAAAATTACACCATCACTACCCTATCCTATGGGATTGAAATGGGAGAATTTTCTGATTGTTTTTATTACTATTTCGGTTTTGGGTATTCTGGCTTCTAAAGTCGCTTCGGTTCGGATTACTAAAAATTTGATTAGTTATTGATTTTATTAAAAAAGAATTAAGGCATGATTCGCATAGTTTTTACAAATCAATCCTGGACTAAATAATTAACATATTCATTTTTTCCATTGATGAAAAAACGAACCAAAAAAATCTAGGCTTACGAACCTTTAGAATACTATGTTATTGAGCGAATTCGTAGCCTGAAAACGTATCTAAAACGGCATCAAAAGCAGCGAAAACATCCACAGCATCATCACTAGTTACCATTTTCATACGGTATTCTTTAAAATTTGGAATCCCTTTAAAATAGTTGGTATAGTGACGTCTGGTTTCAAAAACGCCTAATTTTTCGCCTTTCCAGTCAATGGCCATTTGTAAATGGCGTCGGGCAGCATCCACACGTTCTTCCAATGAAATTGGTTCTAAATGTTCGCCTGTATTAAAAAAGTGCTTCACTTGTTTAAAAAACCAAGGGTTTCCAATGGTAGCACGACCTATCATACAGCCATCTAAACCATACTCATCACGCATTTCCATGGCACGTTCTGGTGTATCTACATCACCATTACCAAAAACAGGAATATGCATGCGTGGATTGTTTTTTACGGCAGCAATGGGTTTCCAATCCGCCTGGCCTTTATACATTTGGGCACGCGTTCGGCCGTGAATAGATATAGCAGCACAACCCACATCCTGCAAGCGTTCGGCCACTTCTAAAATACGAATGGAATCATGATCCCAGCCTAAACGGGTTTTTACCGTTACTGGTAAATTGGTGCGTTTCACCATTTCGGCAGTGAGTTGTTCCATGAGGCAAACATCTTTTAAAATACCAGCGCCTGCACCTTTACTCACCACTTTTTTTACGGGACATCCAAAATTAATATCAATGATGTCGGGATTGGATTTTTCAACAATATCAATGGTTTGTAACATACTTTCCAAATTGGCTCCAAATATTTGAATACCAACAGGACGTTCCTTTTCATAAATATCTAATTTCATGACACTTTTTGCAGCATCACGAATTAAACCTTCACTAGAAATAAATTCCGTATACACCACATCAGCACCTTGCTCTTTGCATAAGGCGCGAAATGGTGGATCGCTGACGTCTTCCATGGGTGCTAAAAGCAGTGGGAAGTCGGGAAGTTCTATGTTACCTATTTTTACCAAGTGTTTGTTATTTTAGGCAAAATTACGTTTTTTTCTAGTTATTGTTAACCTTTTTATAATTACGAATCAATTCCATCTGGAATGCAACTAATATTTTAAAATTATTTATCCTTTCTTTTTTGCATTGCCCAAAAAAGAAACAAAAAAGTCTAGGCTTACGAACCTATATCTAAATTTTTCATTCGATGCCTAAATTTTAGGAACTCGCATCACAGATCTAGCTTACTTTAAAAATTTTTCGCGCTCAAACAGCCTAAAATTTTACAGCTTCTTCATTTTTCAAATTTTACGATAAATCTTCGATAGGCCAATTTAGGAAGTTTTAAATGAATCCAAGAAAATTTAAAAAGATTCAAACATAAATAAAAAAATAGATTTTGGTACACAATAAAAAATCATAATTAACTGCAATTAATTATAATTTCTCAAAACCCATAAGCCATAACACCCAAGAAACAGTTCAGCAATGGTTCCAAATTGATAGCCAAATGTTGGTATTCCATCTAAAAAATAACTGATTACACGACCAAAGCCTAAACCCAACATAAAAATACAATTGGAAACAAGTGCTATTTTTAAATACTCCGATTTAAAAACGCCTAAAATCCACAAGGCCGAAAACCCTAAATAGAGTCCCATAATGGCTTTAAAAAAATTATGCTCGTCAACCGTATTTAAATGAATATCAAACTGTGATTCGGGCTGAAAACCATAAAAAATAGAAACAGGAACAACAATAGACACGGATATAAGTAGGTGTATTTTTGCTATAAATTCCTGTTTGTTGAATTGCATCTAGTAACTTAAAAGTTTAAATTCACTTCTAATGGTTTTCCATCTCTTTTTACGGTTACTTTTGTGCTATCGCCAGAATCAAAAACTGATAAAGCACGCATATAACTCATCATGTTTGTTACGGTACTATCGCCTAATTTAATGACCACATCCCCTTTTTGTAAACCGGCTTTATGCGCTGGTTTATCTTCGCTTACACCATCAATACGCATGCCTTCACCATCATATAAATAATCTGGAACAACACCTAAACCGACTTTAAATCGTGGTGTTTCTTCACTTTCATTTTTGGTTTTGCGAAATGCTAATTTGCCGTTGTCGTTTAAATCGGTAATTACATCAAAAATATAGTTGGAAATGGTTTCCATACCTTCATAATTCAACTTTTCAGAATCATCGCCAGGTTTGTGATAATCTTCATGCTGACCTGTGAAAAAGTGTAAAACGGGAATATCAATTAAATAAAACGAGGTATGATCACTTGGGCCGACTCCAGATTCGTTTTCAATTAATTTAAACTTCTCATTGTGTGAGCTTAAAACTTGCTTAAAAATAGGTGACGTTCCTGTCCCATAAACCGCTAATGTGCTATCCGGCTTTAAACGACCAACCATATCCATATTAATCATATAGCTCACCGCTTTACTATCTATTGTCGGGTTTTTGGCGAAATAATTAGAACCTAATAAGCCCATTTCTTCACCTGAAAACGCCATAAACAAATAGTTATTTGCCGTATTAACACCTTTTAGTTTTCCTGCTAAATCCAACATAACAGCCACACCACTGGCATTATCATCTGCGCCATTATGGATGGCTTTTTCGCCTTTGTAAAGCGATCCTTCGCCTCCATAACCTAAATGATCATAATGTGCACCAATAATGATGGTGTTTTCGGCTTGATTATCAATATAGCCTAAAACATTTGTTCCAGTAATCGTACTGTCTTGGCTGTTTTCTGTGTAAGCAACTTCACCGTGTGGATCATTCTTTGGCTTGAAGGTAAAGGTCTGATAATAATTATTGGTTCCTTTTCCAGGAATACCCATTTCTTCAAAACGCTTCACAATATACGCAGCAGCTTCTTGCTCACCTTTGGTTCCCGTTTCACGGCCTTCTAGTTTGTCATCCGCTAAAAAAGTGACATCTTCTTTAATTTTATTTTCAGGAGTATAGTCCTTTTTACAACCTAGTAGCGATATAAAAAGAACGAGTAACGCTATTTTCTTCATATTAATAATGTTATTTTTGGCGAAATTACGTAATAATTGCCACTTTTTTATAAGAACACATGATGAAACCATTTTTCTATTTCTGCTTATTAACAATCGTATTAACTGTTTCTTGCAAATCCGATAAAGGTGAAAATCCAGATGCTAAATCTGGTGCAACGAAATGGGCTGACACCTTAATATACCCTGAAGAAACCCATTTTAAAAGTTTAAAACAAATAACTTTTGGTGGCGATAATGCCGAAGCCTATTGGAGTTTTGATGATCAGCAATTGGTTTTTCAGTCCAATAATACAGCTTGGGATGTAAAATGCGATCAGATGTTTTTAATGAACGTGGATGAAACTTTTAAGGATAACATACCACCTATGGTAAGCACGGGAAAAGGCCGTACAACCTGTGCGTATTTTTTACCAGATAATAAGCATATTATCTATGCATCCACACATTTAGGTGCAGATGATTGTCCAGATACACCCTTGCGAAAAAACGGTAAATACATTTGGCCAATTTATGATACCTACGATATTTTTGTAGCCGATTTAGAAGGCAATATCACCGCACAGTTAACCAATGAAAAAGGGTATGATGCTGAACCTACGGTTTCGCCAAAAGGTGATAAAATTGTCTTTACATCAGATAGAAGTGGTGATTTGGAATTATACACCATGAATATTGATGGAAGTGATGTGAAGCAAATTACCTTTGAACTAGGGTATGATGGCGGTGCCTTTTTCTCACCAGATGGTACCAAACTTATTTTCCGTTCATCTAGACCAAAAACAGACGAAGAAATTAAAGAATATAAAGATTTATTAGCTGAAGGTTTAGTACAACCAACTGAAATGGAATTGTATATCTGTAATGCCGATGGTAGCGATTTACGCCAACTAACCGATTTAGGAAATGCCAATTGGAGTCCATTTTTTCACCCAAGCGGCAAAAAGGTTTTATTCTCATCTAATTTTGAGTCCGAACGTGGTTTTCCGTTTAATTTATACTTGATTGATATTGATGGGAAAAATTTAGAGCGTGTAACACACAGTGAAACCTTTGATGCTTTTCCGGTTTTTTCTAACGATGGAAAGAAACTTATTTTCTCTTCTAATAGAAATAATGGAGGTGGAAGAGATACCAACTTGTTTATTGCAGAATGGCAAGACTAGAAGGATTGCTGTTCTGAAATAGTTTTATTTCGATACCATATTGCAGAATGGCAAGACTAGAAGGGTTGCGATTCTGAAATACACCTAGAATAATACGAATTTGTTTATTGCAGAATGGCAAGACTAACAGGATTGCTGTTCTGAAATAGTTTTATTTCGATACCATATTGCAGAATGGCAAGACTAGAAGGGTTGCGATTCTGAAATACACCTAGAATAATACGAATTTGTTTATTGCAGAATGGCAAGACTAACAGGATTGCTGTTCTCAAGTAATTTTTAAAGACTGCTTATTTAGTGAGTGGTCTTTCTTTTTTATTTCTTGGAGTAATCTATGAAGATTTGTGTAGCCTACTCTCCCTTCTCCAGTCTATCACGTTCTTGAAGCTCTTTGGTGCGTTGGTTGGTGCTTAATCCTGTGTTACCAAACTTATAGGAGAAACCTAATTTTATATACCTATTATCTTGATTTAAAAACCTAGAATTATCTTGATTTAAATACCGAGAAGTTACGGTATAATTTTGCGTATTGAATAAATCGGCAAAGGTTAATGTAACCGATCCGCGATTATTTAAAATAGATTTTTTAATGGACAAATCGCTGATAAGTCTTGAATCTATTGTCTGAAATCCTTGTTGGTATTTACTAACATAAATCAGTGAAAAATTAGCTGTTAGACTATTATCCTTCAAAAAGGTTAAGAAATTACTCATCATGGAATAATTGGACCAAGTATCCATTTTCAATAATTCATTATTTAGGGTTATTTCATCTTCGGTATTATAAAAAGAGGTTACTGCGTACACATTCCATCGGTCTGTAATATCAAAAACTCCCACTAAATCAAATCCAAATTCGGTTGTTTTTGTTAAATTGGTTGGTGTGTATATTAATAAATTATTCACATTATCTTGAAGCGGCAACTCCATAGCATTAGCATCCATATTTTTGTAATAAGCTTCCACAAAAAAGCTACTATTTAAAGAGGCTCCTATAACAAAGTGGTCGGTAACGGTTGGTTGTAAGTTAGGGTTTCCAGTGACTATAGTATTATCATTCAAGAAGAACTTAAACGGATTTAATGATTGAAAATCTGGACGCCCAATACTTCGGTTATAATTGGAATACACACTAATTTTCTCTGAAGCTTGGTAGCTAATATTGGCGGTAGGAAACCAATTAAAATAATCTTGTGAAATGGTATTGTTTGTAACTACAGATTTCCCTTCTGTATCCGTTTGTTCCACCCGTAAGCCTAAACTTAAGCTCCACTTCTCCCAATTCTTATCGAAACTAGCATAAGCTGCCAATACACTTTCGGAATAATCAAAGGCATTGGAGTTGGTAACATCAGAAACAAAACTAGATCCTTGAAGGTTATACTGGTTTAATTGGCTATCCGTATTTACAAAAGACGCCTTGGTACCAACAGCAAATGATGATGTATCATTTATTGGCAAACTATAATCCGCTTGAACGGTATTAATTAGTGTATTTTGATCGGATGTGGTACTGAATAGGTTTCGAAAATCAAAATTATTATTCACATCGTTATACACGCTTTGTACTTGTTGATCCCGATGGTAATCATAGGTCGTAAAATGTGTGTTTAAAGATAAGCTACTGCCGTTATCAAACTTTAAATCGTAGTCTAAATCAAAACCGAAATTATATTTATCATCATTAGAATTATTTTCATTATTAAAATTATACAATTGATTAAATCCTGAATCTAACACATCGGTATGTCCTTTCGTGATATACTCAAATTCGGGCAAATACAACAAATTAGCAGAAAAACTTATCGTGTTTTTATCATTTATAAAATAATCGAAATTGGTATTTAGTGTGTGTGTTTGAGACCACGTTGTTCTGTCAATATCTGAATACCAACGCTCATAAACGCCTGTATTGTCTCTATAATTAACACGTTCATCACTCACGCGTGCTATTTTATCATCGGTATAACTGTAACTTGCAAAAACATTTATTTTATCGGTTTTATAAAAATTAGATATTCCTGCATTATAACGAGAATAGGTTCCTTGCGTAAAATTAGCAAATGCCGTACCTCTATAACCTGTGGCCAAGTTCCTCGTCATGATGATATTTAAAACCACACCAGATTCAGCATCATATTTCGCTGGTGGATTGGTAATAACTTCAATGGATTTTATGGAATTTGCAGGTGTTCCCTCTAACAACTGTAATAACTCGGCATCTGAAAGGTGTACTTTGCGATCGTTTATATACACTGTAGGTGTTGCATTTCTAACCATTAAACTGTTATCTAGAATTAAAACACTGGGTGTGTTTTTTAAAACCTCTTTCATGTTACCATCACTTAAAGCCGTATTTGCAACACTAAAAACCAAGCGATCTACTTCCTTTTTAAGGGTCGGTTTATTGGCTATAATAGACACTTCGTTTAATGATTCAGCCGATTCTTCTAAAGTAACTTCAGCCATAACGTAGTCAGAATCTGTAATTTGAATAGGTATTAAAACATCTTTAAAACCTACAAAACTTATTTTAAGCGTATAGCTTTCTGCTGACACATTTTCAATATTAAAAGAACCATCATCTAAAGATGTAGTACCTTTAATTGCTGTAGAATCTTGACTAGATAGCAACAAAATATTCGCATAGGAAATTGGTTGTTTTTCCAAATCAACTAATTTTCCAGAAACTGAAAAACTTTGCGAAAAAACAGATAATGAAACAAACAAACTAAAAAAGTTAAGAACGAGTAAAGACTTGATTTTCATTAAAAAAAATTTTGGTCTTGCAATATAAAAATAGTTTTTTACTAAAAATTACGGTTTTCCCGTAAATAATATATTAAGATTGTTTGTTATATATATTTAAAGCATAATAAAACAATTATATTTGCAAATTAGTTATCATGCTAGACAACAGGTTATGAAGCACATTAGAAATTTTTGCATTATTGCACACATAGATCACGGTAAAAGTACATTAGCTGACAGATTACTGGAATTCACCGGTTCCGTAACGGATCGTGAAAAGCAAAATCAGCTATTAGATAGTATGGATTTGGAGCGCGAACGTGGTATTACTATTAAATCGCACGCCATCCAGATGGATTACATTTACAAAGGTGAGCAATATGTTTTAAACTTAATTGATACACCAGGACACGTAGATTTTTCATATGAAGTTTCCCGATCTATTGCTGCTTGCGAAGGCGCCTTATTAATTGTTGATGCCGCGCAAAGCATTCAAGCCCAAACCATTTCTAACTTATATTTAGCTTTAGAGAACGATTTGGAAATCATTCCTGTTCTAAATAAAATAGACTTGCCAAGTGCCAATCCAGAAGAAGTTAAGGATGATATTGTAGATTTATTAGGTTGCCATCGTGACGAAATTATTCCAGCAAGTGCTAAAACAGGATTGGGTATTGAAGATATTTTAGCAGCCATTATTGAACGTGTTCCTGCGCCAAGTGGTACGGTAGATGAACCACTTCAAGCTTTAATTTTCGACTCGGTTTATAATCCATTTAGAGGTGTAGAAACGTATTTTAGAGTCATTAATGGCTCCATTAAAAAAGGGCAACACATTAAATTCATAGCCACAGGAAAAACCTATAATGCCGATGAAGTAGGCACATTGCGCTTGAAGCAATTTCCTAGAACAGAAATAAAAGCTGGCGATGTTGGTTACCTAATTACTGGAATTAAAGAAGCTAAAGAAGTTAAGGTTGGTGATACTATTACCGATGCAAAAAATCCAACAGTGAATGCTATTAGTGGTTTTGAAGATGTAAAACCAATGGTTTTTGCTGGAATTTATCCAGTGGATACAGAAGATTATGAAGATTTAAGATCGTCAATGGAAAAGCTGCAACTTAATGATGCCTCTTTAGTGTTTACACCAGAGAGTTCAGCTGCATTAGGTTTCGGGTTCCGTTGTGGATTTTTAGGTATGTTACACCTTGAAATTATTCAAGAACGGTTGGAACGCGAGTTTGACATGACGGTTATTACAACAGTTCCTAACGTGTCTTACCACGCTTATACACATAAACATCCAGAGGATGCAATTATTGTAAACAATCCTAGTGATCTGCCGGACCCTTCTTCACTTAACCGTGTTGAGGAACCGTATATTAAAGCTACCATTATTACCAAATCGGAATTTGTTGGAAACGTTATGTCTTTGTGTATTGACAAACGTGGTGTAATTACCAACCAAACCTATTTAACAACCGAACGTGTAGAATTAACTTTTGACATGCCATTAGCTGAAATTGTTTTTGATTTTTATGATCGATTAAAAACAGTTTCTAAAGGGTATGCTTCTTTTGATTATTCACCAATTGGCATGCGTGCCTCTAAATTAGTTCGTGTTGATATTTTATTAAATGCACAGCCAGTGGATGCACTTTCAGCTTTAATTCACGCTGATAATGCCTATACCATTGGAAAGAAAATAACCGAAAAATTACGTGAATTAATTCCAAGACAACAGTTTGATATTCCTATTCAAGCTGCTATTGGAGCTAAAATTATTGCCCGTGAAACCATTAAAGCGCTCCGTAAAGATGTAACTGCTAAATGTTATGGTGGTGATATTTCTAGAAAGCGTAAGTTATTAGAAAAGCAGAAAAAAGGTAAGAAGAAAATGCGTCAAGTTGGAAATGTAGAAATTCCACAACAAGCGTTTATGGCTGTATTGAAATTAAATGATTAAAAAATTCCCATCTCGATAGCTATCAAGATGCATAAGAATAAAAAAAAGCTCATATAACTATGAGCTTTTTTTAATAGTCAAAAATTCAGATTTAATTTCACGTTTTAAAGTCTAGTTCTGAATTTAATCAGTAATTAAAACTTTTAATTAAGGAAAAAGCATGTTAATTACTGAATTAACCTGTTAATTTAAAGGATTTTTTTTGCGGTTAGTATCTAATATTGCAGTAACTTATTTTATCCATTTAACTTCTTACTTCTTCAACAATTTTTTCAACATCTAAAGGTTTTCCTACATAAACTAATTCCCAACCCGATTCGATACGGTCTTCCATTTGGTTATTCGAAGAAATAATTTGAAGTTCGCCATTGGAATCTTTTAAAAATAGTGGAATGATTTCCTGGTCTTTTTTAGTTACTTCAATCAAATCTTTATAGTGGTCCTTGTCTTCTAAAGAAATTTCATGAATAGAAGGGTATTTATTAATAACAGAAGTTAATGAATTATAATCGTCTGTATGGGAAAACAAGCCTTGATCTGGACTGTTGTTGGTATCCTGCATTTCTGTAGCTGTAAGGAGTCTAAATGCACCATTTTCACCAAATTGTTTACTGAATTTATTTATGGCGTATTTATTAATATCCGAGCTTCCTGTTAAGGCCATGATATAGCCCATATCATTTAGTTCAATATTATCCATAAGCTTGTCGGAATATATATTGGTGTTTAAGGCTTCTAATCCTAATTCAGAAGCTTTAGCTATGTTACTTTGATTACTATCAATAAGAACCACGTGCCTTCCATGGGTTTCTAAATAATGACCTATTAAACGAGATACTTTAGAGGCACCTACAATTAAGATACCTTCAGACTTTGTTAAAAATACACCAGCTAATTTAGCAAACATACGTGCAGTTGTAGCGTTTAATAATACGGTTCCCAGAACAATCATAAACACTAAAGGTGTAATGTATTCTGCACCCTCTACTCCATCTTTAGCTAATTTTAATCCAAATAATGAAGCTATTCCGGCTGCAACTATACCACGAGGCCCAACCCAACTGATAAATAATTTTTCATTGAGTTTTAAATTTGAACCTTGTGTACTTAAAAACACGCCTAGTGGTCTTAGTACAAACACCACAACAGCAAAAAGAACTGCAGTATTCCAATTAAAAATTAGTAATAAGTCTTGGTAATTTATATTAGCGGCTAAAAGAATAAACAGAATTGAAATTAATAGAATACTTAAAGATTCTTTAAAATAAAGGAGCTCTTTTAAATACGGAGATTTAGAGTTCCCCAAAACCATTCCCATAACCACAACAGCTAAAAGTCCAGATTCATGTGCAAAGACATCAGAAAGCACAAAAACCCCTAAAACAGCTGCTAATGCAAATACATTCATTAAATAATGAGGTATCCATTTTCTATTCATTATAAAGTTTAGTGCATGTGCAAATGTGAAACCAAAGGTAAAACCAAAAAGCACTATTTTTCCAAATTCAATAAAAGCTGTTTTAGTGTATTCACCACCAGCATCTACACTAATAAACTCAAAGACTAAAACGGCTACTAATGCTCCAATAGGATCTATTAAAATACCTTCCCATTTAAGAACGGCTGAGACATCTTTTTTTAGTGGAATATTTCGTAAAATAGGCGTTATTACGGTTGGTCCTGTAACAATTATCAAGGCAGAAAATAAAAATGAAATTTCCCAACTTAAATAAAATATATAATGAGCCGCAACTGCTGCTCCAAAAAACGTAACAATGGATCCAACAGTTATTAGTTTTGTAATAGCAGGTGCCACATTTTTAATTTCGCCCATCCGCAAGGTGAGTCCGCCTTCAAAAAGAATGATACTAATGGCTAAAGACACGAAATAAAACAAACTTTCGCCTGGAAACAATCCTTTTTCACCATTCCAAATAGGTTCAATCCATTTGGACCCATCAGCTGATAAAAATTCAGCAGCAATAGGACCTACTAACAAGCCAATTAAAATTAAAGGTAGAATAGCCGGTATTTTTAATTTCCAAGCTACCCATTGTGCTAAAATGCCTAATATGATAATACCGCCTAATTCTAACATATAATATTTATTTAAATTCGATTTTAGATGGTCGTATTTATTATTAAATCTAACAAAAAACAATGGAGAGTTCTAAAAATAAACTTGTAAAAATTCTAATTATTTTTAAAACTAATACATCTAAAAACGGTTCTTCTATTTTTATTTGGGTCGTAAAATAAGGTTTTTTATTCAACGTCAATAAATTTTCTGTTGATAGTGTGTTATAAAATCTATAAAATATTGATTTTAAAACGGAAAGAAATAGGGAATAATAAAAGACGCTGCTACCCAAATTATAAAGTTTAAAGGGGTTCCTACCTTTAAAAAGTCGTTAAACTTATAATTACCTGGCGCATAAACCATGGTATTTGTTGGATAACTCATAGGTGTCATAAATGTTAAAGAACAAGCAAACATAACAGCTACTAAAAAAGGCCGTTCGCTTACTTCCATGATAGATGCTAAACTTATAACTACAGGAGTCATTAGGGCAGCTGTGGCTTTACTTGAAATTAAATTTGTGGAAATAAAAGTCACCAAGTATAGCAAACTTAAAGTAATATGTGCATCATATTGGCCAAACGTTTTTTCAATAACATCAGCAATTAAAGTGGCTCCTCCTGTTTTTTCTAAAGCGGTTCCCATAGATAGGACACCTGCCATCATAAAAATAACTTTCCACTCAACGGCTTGATAAGCTTCTTTAGGTTTTAAAATGCCTGTTAAAATCATCAGTAAAGCACCAATCATAGCACTTATTAAAATAGTGGTTAAATTTAATGATGCTGCTAAAACCACACCTATTCCAATCAACACGGCTGGAATGGCTTTTTTATAATTGGTGTTTTTCTTCTCGTATTCCGAAAGTGTTACCACTAATTTCTGATTCTCTAAATTTTTAAGTTCGGTTTTACTTCCTAACACTAACAACATATCACCTTCCATTAATGGAATAGAAGTTAGCTTATCTAATAACACATCACCACGTTGACGGATTGCTAAAACAGCCATATTGTAGGTCCGATTAAAACGCATGGATTTTAATGAGCCTTCAGCTAAATTAGATCCAAAAGGAATAATAACTTCATAAATATGGTAGGCTTCTGCAGCATCTTCAGCACTTTTAATACGCTGACTTCCTTCTACCTGATACCCTTTAATATCTAGTAATCTATTAATGGTTTGAGGAGGGAGCATCACCTTAAGAATATCTCCTTTTTTAATAATGGTTTCGGGTTTTAAATCGTGCATTAAATAATTATCTCTTAAAATAGATAAAACAGATATGTTGTAGTCGTTTGTTAATATGGATTCTGAAATTAATTTATCAATATCACTACAATCTTCCGCAACCATTAATTCGGTTATATATTGTTTAGCTTCAAGTGTTAAGGCATCTGGTTTTTTATTTTTAGGAAGCAATAATGGACTGATAAAAAAGATATATAAAAATCCCACAATTAATAAGCAAACAGCAGCTTGGCTAAACTCGAACATCCCAAAAGGTTCCAAGCCATACTGCTTGGCATAACTACTTACCAAAATATTTGTAGAGGTCCCTATTAAAGTACAGGTTCCACCAAAGAGCGCAGCAAAAGAAATAGGCATGAGTAATTTTCCTGGGCTAATATCCGTTTCTCGGCAAACAGTTAAAGCAATAGGCAACATGAGTGCCACAACAGCCGTATCATTGATAAACGCAGAGAATAATGCCGTGATGACGCAGAAAACAACTAATGCTACCATGTAATGAATTTTAGCTAGCTTAATGATTTTATAACTCAACCCATCTAAAATTCCGGAATGGAACACACCACCACTTACCACAAAAATACAACCCAAAGTAATGGTTGCTGGATGGTTAAATCCTGAAAAGCCTTCTTCAGGATTTAGCACACCTGATACAATAAATAAAGCCATAATAAGTATGGATGTTGTATCAATAGAGAAATAGTCCTTTACAAATAGAAAGACACCAATAATTATAATGGCAAACGTAATCATGAGGTGTATACTCATAAGGCAACGTATTAAGTATTTCTACATAAAATTAATCATCGTTTTTGGATTCGGACATGTAGTATAAGCGTTTTAAACTCTTTTTTAGTAATACAAAACGATACACACCAATTACAAAAAAAAGTGCACTAAAAACTAATGATAATAAAGCTAAATATTGAAAATCAGGAAAATCTTTAAGTTGTAAAAACGCAATACCACCCAATAATAAATACAAGGACGATCTGATATAGGATAACAAGGTTCTTTCATTGGCTAAACGCGTGCGTTCAATAGCTAAATAATCTCTTAAAATCACCTCATCATCTGGTTTAAAATCACGACCAAACCGAAGTAATTTCATTTTTTTTATTTTTAAAGGTGAGGGTGTTTTCATAATTTCCTTTTTATAAAATTAGATTAATTTTTCACAGCAACAAATAAAACCTAAATCTTCTTTACGTTTTAAAATGTTAAAAAACCTCTAATATCAGACCATAATTTTCAGTAATATGGTGTGAATTTGTAATTTGCATGCTTATGAAATTATATCCTATAAATTCCGGTAATTTTAAACTTGATGGAGGCGCCATGTTTGGCGTGGTACCAAAATCACTTTGGCAAAAAACCAACCCAGCCGATAGCAATAATATGATTGATATTGCCGCACGTTGTTTATTAATTGAAGATGGTAATAAACTGATACTTATTGATACTGGTATGGGCAATAAACAAAGTGATAAATTTTATGGCTATTACTATTTATGGGGAAATGACTCCATAGATAAGTCATTAAAAAAACATGGATTTCACCGTGATGATGTTACAGATGTGTTCATGACACACTTACATTTTGATCATTGTGGTGGTAGCATACAATGGAATAAGGACAAAACCAACTACGAGCCAGCTTTTAAAAATGCCCATTTTTGGAGCAATCAAGATCATTGGCAATGGGCCACAAAACCAAATAATCGGGAAAAAGCCTCATTTTTAAAAGAAAACATAATTCCCATGGAGCAAAGTGGACAATTGAAATTTACACAAGTTCCAAATGGAGATATGCAACAGAAATCAGAATTAGGTTTCGATATTTTCTATGCCAATGGCCACACCGATAAACAAATGATTCCTATAATTCACTATAAAGGAAAAACCATTTGTTTTATGGCCGATTTGTTACCAACTGCAGGACACCTGCCATTACCCTTTGTTATGGGGTATGATACCAGACCATTACTGACATTAGACGAAAAAGAAAAATTTCTGAAAATGGCAGCAGATAATAATTATTACCTATTTTTGGAGCACGACGCACACAATGAAATAATTACAGTAAAAAACACGGAAAAAGGCGTGCGATTACAAGACGTTTTTACCTGTAATGATATTTTTAACTAAACTTATATTTTAAACATGAAATTTATTAAATCGTTTGTATTTACAGCGAGTATCGCTGCAGTAATGACCAGTTGCGGTAGTGGTGCCGAAGTTATTTCGACACCAATAGAAAATATTGATACTGTACCTCTAAAAGTCAGTGATCTTACAGAAGCTGAAAAGCAAAATTGGGGACATTTAGACCTTGTTAAAGATACGATTCCGGGTATGAGTGTTGATAAAGCATATGCTGAAATCATTAAAAACAAAAAAGGTAAAACAGTAATTGTTGCAGTAATCGATTCTGGAATTGATATTGGCCATGAAGATTTAGATGGTGTTCTTTGGACAAATGAAGACGAAATTGCTGGAAACGGTATCGATGATGATAACAATGGTTATATTGATGATATTCATGGATGGAATTTTTTAGGTGATGCTTACGATGAGCAATTGGAATTTGTTAGAATTATTGCAAAAGGCGATAAATCTAATCCTCAATATGAAGCAGCCGTAGCCGAATATGACGAAAAATATCAAGAAGCTTTAGCCAACAAACAACGTTATGACCAAATTTACCAAATGGTAAAAAGTGCAGATGAAACCGTTGCAACACATTTAGGAAAAGAAGAATACACAAAAGAAGAAGTAACTGCCATAGAAACAGATAAAGCAGAGGTAAAACAAGCTACAGCTATGCTACAAAATATGTATGCTAATGGTTTCAATTCTTCAACTGCTGCCCTAAAAGCAATAAAAGAAGGTGTAGATTACTTTACAGACCAATTAAACGTTAATTTGAACAAAGATTTAAAAGGCCGTAAAACAGGTGACAATCCAGACGATTTATCGGATGTAGGATACGGAAATGGCAATGTTATGCCTTCTGAAAAAGGGGAAAGTCATGGAACACATGTTGCAGGAATTATTTTAGCTGAACGTAACAATGGTTTAGGCGCAAATGGTGTTGCAAATAATGCACAATTAATGAGTTTACGTGCCGTTCCAAATGGAGATGAGTATGATAAAGATATTGCTTTGGCTATTCGTTATGCTGTTGATAATGGAGCCGAAATAATTAATGGAAGTTTTGGAAAATACTACTCACCACATAGTGATTGGGTTCGTGATGCTATAAAATACGCTAGTGATAACGATGTGCTTTTTATTAATGCTGCTGGAAATGAAGGTATTGATATTGACGAAACTAATGTGTTTCCAAACGATGCTATAGGAACAGGTCCAGAAGTATCTAAAACCTTTATAACTGTTGGTGCGTTAGAGCCAAAATATGGTTCTGGAATCATTGCTGGTTTCTCTAACTATGGTAAAATAAATGTGGATGTATTTGCACCAGGTGCTAAAGTATATTCAACCACTCCAGAAAATGAATACGATACAAAAGGTGGTACCTCAATGGCTGCACCTGCTGTTGCTGGAGTTGCTGCTTTAATTCGCTCATACTATCCAAAATTATCTGCTGAACAAGTGAAACAAGTAATTTTAGATTCTGGAATAGCTGTTAAAACAAATGTAATTGTAGGTGGAGAAGCCACTGATGTCAGACCTTTTGGCGATTTAACAAAATCGGCTAAAATGGTCAATGCATACAACGCATTAATTATGGCAAGCCAAATAAAATAGATATTACTACAAAAAATCTCATCTTAACCGATGGGATTTTTTTTACTTAAATTATACATATTATGAAAAAACTCATGCTATCCATTGGCTGTTTAAGTCTCTTATTCGCTTGTAGTACTACAAGCCCAATAACGGCACAAAATCCAGCTACAAAATCCAATAATCCTTACTATTGGCAACAACATGTTGATTATAAAATGGAGATTGATATGGATGTGGAATCCTATCAATATCAGGGAAAACAAACATTAGTGTATACTAATAATTCACCCGATGTATTAAATCGTGTGTATTACCATTTGTATTTCAATGCCTTTCAGCCTAATAGCGAAATGGATATTCGTTCTAGAACTATTGCTGATCCAGATGGTCGTGTAGGTGATAGAATTAGTAAACTACAACCTCATGAAATTGGTTATATTAAAGTCAACTCTTTAAAACAAAACGGAACAACTTTAAAACATGAAACTGTTGGTACTGTTTTAGAAGTACAATTAGCAAAGCCTATTCAACCCGGAGAATCTGTAACGTTTGATATGGATTTTGATGGCCAAGTGCCTGTTCAAATTCGTCGTTCAGGAAGAAATAATAAAGAAGGGGTGGCTTTATCCATGACACAATGGTATCCAAAATTAGCTGAATACGATTTTGAAGGCTGGCATGCCGATCCTTATATTGGTCGTGAGTTTCACGGTGTTTGGGGTGATTTTGATGTGAAATTAACCATTGATAAAGACTACGTTGTTGGTGGAACAGGTTACCTTCAAGATGACGTAAAAACAAAAGGGAAGAAAAAAACACTACATTTTGTTGCACCTATGGTTCACGATTTTACATGGGCAGCAGATCCAGATTATATTCATGATTCAGTGCAAGTCCCTAATGGGCCAATGCTACATTTTTACTACAAAAACACTTTGGATGCTGAAAAGCAAGCAGATTGGAAAAAATTGCAACCAAAAACGGTTGAACTTATGCAATATTTTAGTGAGCATATAGGCACCTATCCTTACAAGCAATATTCGGTTATTCAAGGTGGTGATGGAGGTATGGAATACGCCATGTGTACTTTAATTACAGGTAATCGTTCGTTTGGTAGTTTAGTTGGTGTAACGGCTCATGAATTAGCACATACATGGTTTCAGTTTTTATTAGCAACTAACGAAGCGAAACACGAATGGATGGATGAAGGTTTTACAAGTTATATAAGTGATTATGCTATGAATGAAGTTATGGATGAAGGTAAAGAAAATCCAACTTCAGGTGCTTACAGAAGTTATTTGTTTTTAGCAAAATCTGGCAAAGAACAGCCTTTAACAACACATGCAGATCGTTATACCTATAATCAAGCTTATGGTATTGCTGCTTACAGTAAAGGCGAAGTTTTCTTATCGCAACTAGGATATATTATTGGTGAAGAAAATTTAAAAACAACCCTTAAAAAATACTTTAATGACTTTGCTTTTAAACATCCAAAACCTTTAGATATTATTCGTACAGCTGAAAAAGTAACCGATTTTGAATTAGATTGGTACCTAATTGATTTTGCTCAAACTACTAACACCATTGATTATGCAGTAGATAGTATTACCGATAAAACCGTATCTTTAAAACGAATAGGTATTATGCCAATGCCTATAGATTTAACGGTTACCTATACCGATGGCACCACAGAAGATTTTTACATTCCACTACAAATGATGCGTGGCGAAAAACCAACAGAAGCCACTATAATTGCAGATTGGGCTTGGGCAAATCCAAACTACACGTTTGAGGTTTCTAAAACTGTAAAATCGGTTGAAATAGACCCAAAACAATGGGTTGCCGATGTTAACAGAGACAATAATAAATTAGAAAAGTAAATTTATTTTTTTAAGTGTTCAAAAAGCTGCTTTTTTAATGAAAGCAGCTTTTTTTTATGCTTACTTTGTACCTTTGAAACGGCATGGATAGAACCTACAACAAACACGAAAAATTAAAAAGTAAAAAACTGATAGATAAACTCTTTACCGAAGGGCAATCGGTTTCTGCATATCCATTACGTATGGTGTATATTGAAACCACACCTCAAAATACCGATGGTCCAATAAAAACAGGCGTTTCTGTATCTAAAAAACACTTTAAAAAAGCAGTGGATAGGATCCGTATAAAACGCCTTATGCGTGAAGCCTACAGATTAAACAAAACCACATATTTTAACAACATTACAACATCATATGCGTTTATGATTTTGTACATTGGTAACAACAAACCAACGTATAACCATGTGGAGCAGTCCATGAATAAACTATTTAAAAAGTTTACAAACGCCATGCATAAAGAAACTAACAATGAAAAAAATACTTAAAAAGCGCATATTAATCCCTTTTTTTGCGCTCACTATTTTCATAACAGGTTCGGCATTTCAAAACGATTTTTTTGAAATAGCCAAGCAAATTGAAATCTTCACCACATTATACAAAGAAATTAATATGAATTATGTGGATGAAACCAATCCTGCAGAATTAATGGATACTGCCATTAAAAGTATGTTGAAAGATTTGGATCCCTATACCCAATTTTACAATGAACAAGATGTAGAAGCTGAAAAAATAAGACGTACAGGCGATTATACAGGTATTGGTGCCAACGTGCGTACCATGAAAGACAAATTAATTATCATAGAGCCTTACAAAGACTATCCAGCTGATAAAGCCGGTTTAAAAGCAGGTGATGAAATTATAAAAGTTGAAAATACCGTTATAGCAAATTATAAAGATGATGCTGGCGATTTACTAAAAGGTACCAATGGTTCTCAAGTAAACGTAACTTATTTGCGACAAGGAAAGGAATTTACTACAAAAATAACCCGATCGGAAATTGAAATTGATGCGGTTCCACATTTTTCTCTAGTCGATGATAAAACAGGATATATTGTACTGAATAAGTTTAATAATAAAGCATCTCAACAAACAGGTTATGCCTTACGCGATTTAAAAGCTCAAGGTGCCGAACGTATAATTTTAGATTTACGTGGTAATCCTGGTGGTTTACTATTAGAAGCTGTAAATGTGGTGAATTTATTTGTACCTAAAGGGCAATTAGTAGTAACCACAAAATCTAAAGTCAAAAAATACAATCGCTCTTACTACACCCAAAAAGAACCAATAGACACCAACATACCCTTGGTCGTTTTAATTAATGGTGGTAGTGCGTCTGCCAGCGAAATTGTTTCTGGTTCCTTACAAGATTTAGATAGAGCAGTAATTGTCGGTTCTAGAAGTTTTGGAAAAGGATTGGTGCAAAGGCCTAAACCATTATCTTATGGAACACAGCTTAAAATTACCATTTCACGATATTATACGCCTTCTGGTCGTTGTATTCAAGCTTTAGATTACTGGCATCGTGATGAAAATGGAAACGCCGTGCGTATAGAAAAAGATAAATACAACGAATTTAAAACCAAAAATGGTCGTAAGGTTTTTGATGGTGGAGGCGTTTTGCCTGATGAAACTTTAAATGTAAATGAAAATACAGCCATTACAAATGCCATTCAGAACGACTTTTTAATTTTCGATTATGCTACCGATTATTACTACAAACATCCAAATTTAAATGTTACGGATTTTGAATTGTCTGATGCCGATTTTAATAACTTTAAAACTTACTTAAAAACCAACGACTTTACATACGTTACAGAAACCGAAAAAGCTCTGGAAGATGTCCTAAAAAGTGCCGAAAAAGAAAATTTGGATGATAATATTCAAAAAGACTATAACACGCTAATTAGTAATTTAAATAACTCCAAAGCACTAGCTATTGATGAGAATAAGGACGATTTATTAACACTATTAACAGATGAAATAGTGAAGCGTTATGTATATCGCGAAGGCTTATATGACTATTATAAAGTTCATAATTTAGAAATAAAAAAAGCAGCTAGCATCTTATCGAATCCTGGTACGTATAATGGTTATTTAAAATAATTTAAATATATTGAGATTCATTTGCCCTTTTAGTAATGAAAACAAGAATAGTCATCCTATTTTTTATTGGTTTCAACTGGCTTTTTTCGCAAGAAGAGCGCAGGCATATTGTATTTTTTGAAACCGATCAATACGTGGTGTTACCCACGGAAGAAAGTCGTTTGCTGTTATTCCTATCCGAAATTGAATCTTTAGACATCGAAAAAATTTCCATTTATGGTTTTACAGACGATACAGGAAGCGATTCCTACAATTTAAAACTCTCACAATATCGTGCTAACTCTATTAAAACCATTTTCTCTAATAATGAGTTTGACGAGACTAAAATTACTAATGTAGATGGGAAAGGTGAAGTGTTATTAAAAGTTTTAGATGAAGAGAATATAGCCAAAATTCGTGGTTTAAACCGTAAGGTTGAAATCCGCGTAAAACCCTACTCGCCTCCAAGAACAGAAGCCGATTTAGTAAAACCTAAAAAAAAGGAATTTTCTGAAGCATTAAAAGGTGATGTAAAAGCTGGAGATAAGTTTTTATTAGAAAATATTTTATTTAAAACAGGTTACAGTTATTTATTACCAGAATCTAAAAAAACTTTAGAGAAAATTGCTGAAACCCTCATTGAGCGAGACGACATCTATTTTACCATTCAAGGGCACGTATGTTGTACACAAAATCGTCGCGATGCGGTTGATAGAGCAACAAATAAGCAAAATTTATCAGTTACTAGAGCTAAATTTATTTACGATTATTTAGCACGAAAAGGTGTGGATAAAAAGCGCATGAAATACGTAGGTATGCGTGGAAGATTCCCTTTAGGTGGCGAAGCCAAATTTGACAGACGTGTGGAAATATTACTAACGTATGTTGGTGGGAAAAATTAGTTATGTGTAATGTAAAAATTACACCCTGAATTCAATACACATTAAAAAAAAACTATTTTGAAAATAATAATAAATTCAGCTATATACTCGTTATTTAAGTATAACATATTAACTTAATATCAATCAAAATGAAGAAAAATCTTTTTAAAATTTTTATTCTATCATCTATTTTTACAACACTCGGATTTATAATGGATGGTGATCCTAAAGAACCAAGTATGTTAATGAGGTTTGTTGAATTTTTCGCAATGATTGGAACAATATTTTTATTATTTTCTTTAGTATATTTTATTACTACGTTTACATTTAAAAAAATAGTGGGCTAAATTGTACCAAAATTTATTAATGTCTGTTTCATTATTTGATAAAAAATTGAAAAGTTACAATGTGTGATTTTTTATTATAAAAGAGAAATGTTAAACGGACATTAATTTTAATTTTTAACCATTCCAATATGTGGAATACCATCCTCCAAATACCCATCGCCAACCTCCTGAAACCCTAAATTAGTATAGAATGTTTTTAAATACGTTTGTGCAGAAATCTTAATAGTGGTTTCGTTATACGTATTTTTTATGGCTTCCATAGAAGCTCTCATAATATCATAACCATATTGGTGTTTGCGTTCGGTTTTTTTAACAACAACTCGACCAATACTCGCTTCATCAAAATAAAAACCAGGTTTAAAAATACGTGTGTAGGCTACCAATATATCGTTTTTAATACCTAAAACATGAAGCGCTTTAGCATCTTTTCCATCTATATCTTGATACACGCAATCTTGCTCCACTACAAAAACTTCACTTCGTAATTGTAATATTTGGTATAACTCATTGATTGTTAATTCCTGAAATGTTTTGGTATAGATGTTTAACATGTATTATGTATGTTTTAAAACTTAATCTTGTTAATCTTGAACTATCACTTCTTTAGGATCTTGCTTTTCAAATTCTGGTTGAATGGTTACATGATTGATATCAAATTCATCATGCAAAACCTGTTCAATTGATGTTAATAAGCTATCGAATTCAGTGATGGATATATCTTCATATAAATCTAAATGTGCTTCCAAATGCAACTCATTATCACTTAAATTCCAGATATGAACATGGTGCAATTTTTTTACTTTTGGTATTTTATTAACCGTTTTAACCACCTCTTCAATGTCAATATGATCTGGTGTAAAAAGCATAATCATTTTGGTGGAGGTTTTTAATAAATCCCAACCAACCCAAATTAAATATACAGCAATTAGAAAGGTTAACACACTATCTATCCAAAACAACTGGTAATATTTCATGAGCAAGCCTCCAATTAAAACAGCCACACTTGCCAACATATCAGTTAGCAAATGCAAATAAGCTGAACGCATATTAAGATTTGATTTGGAATCTTTTTTAAGTAATAGCACCGAAAAGCCATTGCCTAAAATAGCAATAGCTGAAAGCCAAATAACCAAACCAGATTCTATAATTTGTGGTTCTTGAAAACGTATAACAGCCTCTTTAATAAGAATTAATGCTACAATTATAAGCGTAGTAGCATTAATAAAAGCCGCTAAAATTTCAGCACGTTTAAAACCAAACGTTCTATTAACAGACGCTTTTTGTTTGGTAAGTTTGGAAGCAACGTAACTAATAATTAGTGATATAACATCGCTAAAATTATGGAGGGCATCACTCAACAACGATAAACTTCCAGAAACCAAACCACCAATAACTTGTGCTAAAGTAATAAGGATATTAAGAAGAATGGAAATTAGTAAGTTTCTTCCTCTCATTTCCAGATGCTGGTGGTTGTCTGCATGCGTATGACCCATTTCATGCTAATTTTAATTTGGAATTAACAAGAAACTGGAATTTTATCCACACGATTTTGATGTCTACCACCTTCAAAAGCCGTTTCTAAAAACGTATCTACCATTTGTATAGCTTGCTGAACGGCAGTATAACGAGCTGGAATGCTTAAAATATTAGCATCGTTATGTTGTCTGGCTAAAGCTGTAATTTCTTTCGTCCAACATAAGGCGGAACGCACACCTTGATGTTTATTTGCAGTCATGTTGGCACCATTTCCAGATCCGCAGATAATGATTCCAAAATCTACTTTTTTAAGTTCCACATCTTCTGCTACAGGATGTACAAAATCTGGATAGTCTACGCTATCGTTAGAATCTGTTCCGTAGTTGGTAACCTGATGGCCTTTAGCTTCTAAATGCTTTACAACAGCTAGTTTATAATCGGTTCCTGCGTGATCGTTTCCTATAGATATTTTCATTTTTTATAACGTTTAGAATCTCGTTAAAGGTAAAAAAATAAACCGATATCTTTAAGTTTAGATAGTTTGAGTATATCCGTTATTTTTTAATGAATTTAAAGTTGGTACCAGAATCTATTCTCAAAAAATAAAGTCCTGATTGTAATGAGTTAATTGGAATATTTTCTTGAGGTATAAGCGTTCCAGATTGCATTTGTTTGCCTTGAAAATCTAAAATACTATAATTTACATTTTGCTGTAAACCTGATATTTGTAAAAATTCTGAACTCGGATTAGGGTATAATTTCAAAGATTCAGTTTGAATTTCATTTAAAGTTAATGTAGAGCAGTCCGTGCTGTAAACAACATCATCTACCACATCGGGCCAATTGTTAGTGGCGTAATCAACGTCATCAACACTAATACACTCAAGACTAGTCCCTTCAATACTTATGTCTAAATTGGTGTTATTTCCATTGCGTAAGTCCAAATTACTAATACCTGAATAGTAAAACGTTAAGGTTGTTAAATTAGGGCTATTTTGTAAATCCAAACTCCTTACCCCTCCGTTATTAAACTCAATGGTTTCTAAATTTATTAAATCATCTGTATTTAAAGCAATATCTATAAAAGAGCCATTTACAAAACTAATATCAGTTAAATTACTACAATTTGTCAAATCCAAACTCGCTAAATCATAATTCCAATTAAAATCTAATGAGGTTAGATTAGTACAGCCATTTAAAATAAGTGTGGTCAAATGAGTTCTATAAAAACCCAAAGCAGTAATTGCGATATTCCCACTTAAATCCAAAACATTGATGGATGTTTCGTTTATATTAATTAAGGATAAGGCGGAACAACCAGTAATGTCTAAAGTTTGAATATCAGCTAGATTTGCATAAAGCCACGTAAGATTACTTTTACCATTTAAATCTAAATTTAATACACCACTATAGGACATATCAATGGTTTCCAATAAATTATTAGAATTCAAATCTAATATATCAAAGTTAGTATGGGAAATATTTAAGTTTTTCAAATTAACACATCCTGAAACATCAAATGTGTCAATATTAAGGCTATAAGACATATCAATATCTTCCAAAAGTGCTAATCCCGTTAAATCCACATCTATCAAATTAGTGGTTTGTAGTGCTTCAAAAGAAATTAAAGACGTAAAATCTTGAATTCCTGTAATATCAGAAATACTGGTATAGGAAATATCCAAACTCGTTACAGTTGCCACATCACTACTTAAAACTTGACCATCTAATATGCCTTCACTATCAATAGATTCGGTTATTAATAATTGTTCAAATTCAGCATCTGGAATACTGGTATATTGTGCCAGGACCAATGGACTAAAAAGTAAAAAAAGAGATGTGCTTAAAAAATAGGTGTAGCATTTTTTCATTTTAAAATGGATTAAAACGTTAGTAAAAATTTATAATGCTATTTTAACTTGATAAAGAAATTAGAGTGAGGGAGAATTTCTCATAGCGTAAATATATAAAAATATAACTATTTGATTATAAGATTATTAAATTATTTACTTACCAAAAATATGAAATTATTAATAAGTACCTTTTAAAAACTCATAACCTGTTCATAACTGTTCATTAAATTCTAATAGATAAATTTTTAAAAGTCAATTAATTTTTTCAAGCAAAAGTCAGCACTAATAAACCAAAAAAGTTAGCTGTTTTTTTTGGACAAGTTTTAAGACCTTGAATTATCATTTATAAACACCAAAATGTAAAATACTTGTCAGCTTTTATCTATTAACATCGGTTATTAACAGTTGTTAATAGTATTAAAAATAGAGCTAAAAATGAACTTGTTACGCGTGTATTAATTGTTAACTAGGTATCAATAAATTGTAAACTACGTAGTATCAAAATAAAATTGCATAAAGTTATACCTCTATTAACACACTATAATAACCATTATTATTTTTTTAAAATTTTAAAAGAAAAAGATGATTATCTATATATATGTGGATAACTACTTTTTTTAAAATTTTACTGATTTATAAAAGATTTAAGAAGCATATTTAAAATAGGTATGTTATTTATATATTAAATAAAACAATCTAAATTTCCATTTAATATTAAAACCGTAGCTTTGCATTAACTTAATACGTTTAGTAACCTATTCACTATTAATAATTAAAGTGAAAGCGTTAATCTCTTCCTTAAATGTATTATTTTTATAAAACTATAAGATTCCTTTCCAATAGTTATCAAGATTCAAAGGAATAAAACGATTACAATTTAAATGACAAAAAAGAAACACAGGAAACCTTCAAATAATAAGATTTCCAATTTGACAAATACAATCTTAAGTATCTTAAAAAAAGACAGAAACCAATCCTTTAACTATAAACAAATTGCTGCTAAAATTGGCGTTAATGACGCTAGTAGTCGCAATCAGATTATAAAAAAACTACAGCAACTTAAAGCAAAACAAGAGATTGAAGAAGTAGAGCGCGGAAAATTTAAAGCTATCATAACAACCGAATACCATACTGGTCGTGTGGATATGGCATCCAGAGGCGCTGGTTATATTATTTCAGACAATTTTGAAGACGATGTATACATTGCTTCAAACAATATGAATAAAGCCCTTCATGGCGATGAGGTAGAATTTTATGCCTACAAACGGTTAAAAAATGGCAAGCGTGAAGGCGAAATTACCCAAATTATTAAACGCGCTAAAACGGAATATGTTGGTGTTATCCAACTCCATAAAAACTACGCTTTTGTAGTAGTTGATAGTAATAAAATGTATACCGATATTTTTGTTCCTATTAATAAAACCAAGAAAGCTAAAGATGGCGATAAAGTATTGGTTTCATTAGAAGAATGGCCAGAAAAAGCCGATTCACCTAATGGAAAAGTGATAGAAGTTTTAGGAAGACCAGGTGAACACAATACCGAAATTCATGCTATTTTAGCTGAATATGGGTTGCCATTAGAATTTCCGAAAGAAGTAGAGGATTTTGCTAATAAAATTGATACTTCCATAACTAAAGAAGAAATTGCCAAACGTCGGGATATGCGTGAGGATTTAACCTTTACCATTGACCCGAAAGATGCCAAAGATTTTGATGATGCTCTATCATTTAAAGTGTTGGATAATGGACTTTATGAAATTGGTATTCACATTGCAGATGTGTCCCACTATTTACAACCAGGAACCATTTTAGATGATGAAGCCTATGAGCGCGCAACTTCAGTTTATTTAGTAGATCGCGTGGTACCAATGTTACCAGAAGTCTTATCTAATAATGCCTGTTCTTTGCGTCCACATGAAGAAAAATATACGTTTTCAGCCGTTTTTAAAATGAATGAGAAAGCGGAAGTGGTTCACGAGTGGTTTGGTAGGACGGTAACTTATTCAGATGCGCGTTTTGCTTACGAAGAAGCGCAAGCCATCATTGAAAATAACACAGTTTCTGAAAAAGCAGAAATTTCATCCATTAATACCACTATTCCTGCTGAAGTAGCTATTTCAGGTAAAACCTATCAAACAAAGCCAGAAATAGCAGAAGCCATTATAAAAATGGATGCGTTTGCTAAAAAAATGCGTTCAAAACGGATGCGTTCTGGGGCTATCTCTTTTGATAAAGTAGAGGTGAAATTTGATTTGGATGATAATGCAAATCCAGTAGGTGTGTTCTTTAAAACATCCAAAGATGCTAATAAAATGATTGAAGAATTCATGTTATTAGCCAACCGAAAAGTTTCTGAATTTGTAGGGAAACAGAAAAAAACTTTTATTTACCGCGTTCATGATGAACCCGATGAAACTAAATTAGCTGCACTTCAAAATGTGGTGAGTCGTTTTGGTTACAAATTAAATTTTAAGGATAAAAAAACGGTATCCGCATCGTTAAATAATTTATTAAGTGATGTTGTTGGAAAAAAAGAACAAAATTTAGTAGATACCTTAACCATCCGAACCATGAGTAAGGCAGAATATACCACTCATAATATTGGTCACTACGGACTTGCCTTTGATTACTACAGTCATTTTACATCGCCTATTCGTCGGTATCCAGATGTTATGGCTCATAGATTATTACAACTGTATTTGGATGGTGAAAAATCTGCCAATGCAGATATTTATGAAGATAAATGTAATCATTCCAGTAATATGGAAAATTTAGCCACCAAAGCAGAACGAGATTCTATTAAATACATGCAAATTCGCTTTATGGAAGACCATAAAGATGAAGAGTTTGTTGGCGTTATTTCAGGCGTTACCGATTGGGGAATATATATAGAAATTATTGCAAACAAATGTGAAGGTATGGTAAGTGTTCGTGATATGAAAGACGATCATTATCAATTTGATGAAGATCATTATGCACTAATTGGAAAAAATTCTAAAACCATGTACCAATTAGGAGATGAAGTCGTTGTTAAAGTAAAAGATACGGATTTAGTTAAAAAACATTTAGATTTTTACCTCATAGGAAAACATCAGGAATAGTTTTTGTAACGTGTATTTTTAAATTTTTAAAATAATTTTTAAAATAATTCTTTTTAATCTATTATTTTTTCGGAATATTTATATTTAAATATCCCTAATTACGGCCTATCGAAAATTTATCGTAAAATTTGAAATGAAGATGTCATAAAATTTTAGGCTGTTGGAGCAAGCTAAATTTTGGAGTATTCGAAGTTTTTTAAACAAGTTCCTAAAATTTAGACATCGAATGAAAAATTTAGATATAGGGTTCGTAAGCCTAGACTTTTTTGTTTCTTTTTTTGGCAATGAAAAAAAGAAAGGATTATTATATAAACGGTTTTTCAAATTTATATCTATTTTAAATAAAATTTCTTTTTCAACTCTCAATAACCATGAAAAAATTGCTTTTTGCACTCGTTTTAATCGCATTAATAACCCAAATAAGTCAAGCTCAAACTGAAAAAATGCTAGGCGATTTTAATGAACTAAAAGTTTACGATAGGATAGAAGTTGCCTTAATAAAAGCCGATGAAAATAAAATTATCATTTCAGGTAAAAACACCGAAGATGTCGTTATTGTTAATAAAAACGGTAAATTAAAAGTAAGAATGTCTCTTGAAAAACTATTTGATGGAGATGAAACTACTATTGAATTACACTACAAACAAATTGATATTATTGACGTCAATGAAGGAGCTTTTGTTGGCTCGAATGATATTTTTAATCAGTTTGAAATAGATTTAAATGCACAAGAAGGTGGCAGTATAAAACTTATGGTTCAAGATATTACGTTTTTAGAAGCTAAAGCCGTTACAGGTGGCGTTATTCGCGTGACTGGAACTACTAAAAATCAGGATATTGATTTATCAACAGGTGGATCCTTTCTAGGTAAAGAATTAGAAAGCGAAACAGCAAAAGTGGTTATCCGAGCAGCCGGTGAGGCGCATATAAAAGCATCTGAAAAAGTAGATGCCAAAGTACGTGCTGGAGGTAGCGTATATATTTATGGAAATCCTAAATTGGTTGAAGAAAATACCGTTTTTGGAGGAAAAGTAATTCGTAAGGATTAATACCTAGGTTTTTCATAAATTTGTACAAATTGCTTTTCAAAATTTATGATTGATGATATTTTAGCAGCTATTCCTTTTGGAATACTTTTATCCTTTACCATTGGACCTGTGTTTTTTGTTCTCCTAGAAACCAGTGCCACTAAAGGTGTTAAAAGCGCTTTAATATTCGATTTTGGTGTAATTCTAGCTGATATTTTCTTTATTCTTGTTGCTTTTTATAGCACCACAAAACTTCTCGATAAAATAAAAGATGATCCAAATTTTCTAATTTTTGGAGGTGTATTATTAGCTGTTTACGGATTTATATCGTTTACTAAAACTGCCAAATCCTTTCGAGATATTGTTAGGGAATTTCATACCGTTGAATTAAAAAAGAACTTCGGAAAACTATTTATAAAAGGCTTTTTACTAAACTTTATCAATATTGGTGTGTTATTAGGTTGGCTAGGGTTTATAGTAATAGGGAACTCACTAACGGAAACAGATCATGGATTATTTGTGTTTTTAGGGACCATTCTAGCCGTTTATTTTTTAGTGGATTTACTTAAAATAGTAGCCGCAAAAACACTTAAAAATAAACTAACACCTAGACGTATTTTTAAAACGAAAAAGATTGTTTCGTTAGTAATTATGGGATTTGGTATTTTACTGCTTTTACAAGGTTTTTTTCCTAATGAAAAAGAACGTTTAAAGAAGAAATTGGATGATATAGAGCTTTTTAAATCAGAATAATACATTTAAATATGAAAAATTTAGGACTTTATTATTTAGCAATAATTTTACCTATTGTATTAATTATAGGTTTAGTAAAATATCAAGTCATTTCCAGTTTCCAATTTACAATGGCTTTAGGTATTTATGTATTTGTTTATAGGACATTTACAGATGGTTATCGTTTAGTTTTAAAAAAAACAATAGCGAAAAAAGATATATGGAAACTCCTTGTTCCTGGTACACGTTTTGAATATTTTAAAGTATTATATTTAAAATAATCAGTTTCAATTTTTACTAAAAGTTATAAATGAATTTATCAAAACAACAATTTTTACTACTTCTTATTACAATATGTAGTTTCCAGTTTAGCGTCTCGCAATCAGACTTTATTCCTCCAGGAACTTTAAAAATTAATGATAGTTTGTATATAGATAAGTCGCCTGTTACAAATATCATGTATCAGGAATTAGTCAACACTTTAAAAGAAAATACAGAAGAATCTCCTATGACATTAGTTTTTTCTGAAGGAATAAATAAGAATGGTAACTGGATTAATCAGTATAGCAAAAATCCGAAATATCAATTTTTTCCAATGCTTCATATTACAAGAGAACAGGCAGAATATTACTGTAAATGGCGTTCAGAAAAGGTTCAATTTTTATGGGATATAAAATTCCTAGATAACCATAAAATAGTTCTTTATAGATTGCCAACCGCTAAAGAATATGAAAAGGCAGAAGTATATTTTAAAGCTACAAAGCGGTTTAAAAATTTTGAAGCAGATAATCCATTAGAATTAAAAATAAAGAAACATCCTAAAAAGAATTATGTTAGCTATAATATTTCGGAAATTACTGGTGATGATCAATATTTTGGTGAGAATTGGAAATCTGAAACTCAAATTATATTACCAAATACCTACACAGGTTTTCGCTGCATCTGTGAAGTGAAAACGAAGTAATGCTTTTGGATGCACTTTGTTTGTATCAGACCTAAAATCAGTTCACCTGTCTGTCGAATGGAAAGAGTGAAATGGCTTATTTCAACTATTTTGTATCAAGAATATTAAAAAAGCCTCTAACTTAAGTTGGATGAAATAAGGTTTAGAATTTAATCTAATTATTCCATCTCGTAAAATACATTTTTTTAGTAATAATTTGTTGATTATTATATACTTCATCTATATCATCATCAACCCATATTAGTAAATTGTCATTATTTTCAGAACCATAATATGTATAATTCTTATCAAAAATTTTAAACAACTCATATTGGTTTTCACTATAATTACCAACCTCGTTCCGATATGTGATATCAAAAATACCATTACCAAGCTCATAGATGGAATAATGAGAATCAATTCCATCACCGATACAAACACCATTACCGTCGTCTATTTTAGAGATTATTGAAGCAATAAAATTCGTACCCAAATAAAATGATGATGCTTTTTTGCATGGACTTGGCGAAAACGCTACTAAAGTGCCATCTTCTAAAATAAATTCTTCTTTATTGTAATACCATCTTACTGCTGCAATATCCTCATATCTTACAACACCTGTTGGGTTCCATGGATTAACATTAGTATTTTCTTCCAAAGAATCATTGTTACTCGAACATGAAAATAATACGAACGTTAAAAATAAAATAATGACATTTTTCATTTTACTGTATTTAAAAAAAATAAAAAAAAAGAGTCACTTAATTAAGTGACTCTTTTTAGAGGTGTCGAGCGGATTCGAACCGCTGTAGATGGTGTTGCAGACCACTGCCTAGCCACTCGGCCACGACACCTAATATACTTTCGTATAAAGATATCCCAAATTTTATAATAGGATGGCAAATGTAAAAAAAATATAACTTTTTCGCTACTTACTTTTGCTTTTTTCGCTTGTCACTCATTTTTATGGTAACCATTTCTACATCGCCTCCTATAGGTGGGTTAATTTTACTGACCCAAACCGTGGCTTTGCTAACCATAGTATCTTCTTTAAAAATACGGTTTAAAATACGTTTAGCAACCGTTTCTAACAAATAGGAAGGCTGTGCCATTTCTTCACGAATCACCTTATTTAAAAATACATAGTCAACCGTATCTTGAAGTAAATCGGTTTTAGCTGATGTTTGTAAATTCGCTTTTATTTCTAAATCTACGCGGTAATCACTACCAATTTTGGTTTCTTCTTTTAAGCAACCATGATTGGCAAATACCCGAATATTTTCAACTTTAATTCTTCCCATAAAGCAAAAATACTATTCAGAACGTGACTTCAAGAAAAATTCAGAAAGAATTTATTAATTCGTAAAAAAATCAAAAATATTACTAATGCTACTAGTTTTCGATTTATAAAATTCGGTATACGTACATTTTTCACAGGTTACAGAGGTGAATTTTTTGTTCTGGATATTAAAAAGCTTGGTAAATAGTCCGCCTGTTGCCTGCATTTGATCCATACTGTAAGTTCGATTATGGCATTTTGGACATTCGTAATTTCTATGTTGCATGGTTAGAGATTTAATTATAGGTATGAAAAATCATTCAAATGTTACAATTAGTCTAAAATTACCTAATTTTGTGCTTCATATTTCGAATAGAGTATAACGTATGTCTGAAGAAACAAAATCACTCAATTTTATTGAGCATATTATAGAAGAAGATTTAAGGAATGGATTGGAAAAAGAAGCACTTCGCTTTCGTTTTCCACCTGAACCAAATGGTTATTTACATATTGGTCATACCAAAGCTATTGGAATTAGTTTTGGCTTGGGTGAAAAATATCAAGCACCTGTAAACTTACGTTTTGATGATACGAATCCAGCTAAAGAGGAGCAAGAATATGTTGACGCTATTAAACGGGACATTTCTTGGTTAGGATATCAATGGGCTAATGAATTGTATTCATCTGATTATTTTCAGCAATTATACGATTGGGCAATAGCATTAATTAAAGAAGGTAAAGCTTATGTAGATTCGCAATCCAGCGAAGCTATGGCTGAACAAAAAGGAACGCCAACGCAACCAGGTGTTGATGGTCCTTATCGTAATCGAAGCATTGAAGAAAACCTAGACTTATTCCAACGTATGAAAGCTGGTGAGTTTCCTGAAGGATCTCATGTATTACGTGCCAAAATTGATATGCAACATCCTAATATGTTGATGCGTGATCCATTAATGTACCGTATTTTAAAGAAAGCCCACCACAGAACTGGAAATGATTGGTGTATTTACCCAATGTACGACTGGACCCATGGTGAAAGTGATTATATCGAGCAAATTTCACATTCTTTATGTTCACTTGAATTTAAGCCGCATAGAGAGCTTTACGACTGGTTTAAAGAGCAAGTATATAAATACCAGCCAAACGCCTTACCAATGCTTCCTAAACAGCGAGAATTTGCACGTTTGAATTTAAGTTATACTATTATGAGTAAGCGTAAATTGCTCAAATTAGTTGAGGAAGGTATTGTTACAGGCTGGGATGATCCACGAATGCCAACCATATCAGGTTTGCGTCGTCGTGGTTACACACCAGATTCTATCAGACAGTTTATAGATAAAGTAGGTGTAGCCAAACGTGATAATGTGATTGATGTGTCGCTTTTAGAATTCTGTATACGTGAGGATTTAAATAAAACAGCACCTCGAGTGATGGCTGTTTTAGACCCTGTTAAATTAGTCATTACCAATTATCCAGAAGGAAAAGAGGAGTGGTTGGAAGCTGAAAATAACCAAGAAGATGAATCGGCAGGTTATAGAAAAGTACCTTTTTCACGGGAGTTATATATTGAAAAAGACGACTTTAAAGAAGAAGCAAACAGTAAATTTTTCCGATTAAAAATAGGAGGTGAAGTTCGTTTAAAAAATGCTTACATCATCAAAGCCGAACGAGTGGTAAAAGATGCTAACGGAACTGTTACAGAAATTCATGCTACCTATTCGGAAGATACCGAAAGGAAAGTAAAAGGAACTTTGCATTGGGTGTCCATAAAACATGCAATTAAAGCGGAAGTTCGCGAGTACGATAGACTGTTTTTAGATGAAGCTCCCGATAGTCATGCTGATAAAGATTTTATGGAATTTATAAATCCAGAATCTTTAAAAGTTATTGATGCTTTTGTGGAACCTAGTTTAATTGAAGCAAAAGTAGGAGAGCGGTTCCAATTTCAACGCTTGGGTTATTTTAATGTAGATGATGACAGTACCTCTGAAAAATTAGTATTCAATAAAACCGTTGGACTGCGAGATACTTGGGCAAAACAAGCTCCTAAAAATAATGAAAATCAGCCAGCAAAAAAACAGCAACAACAGTCTAATAGACCAGCTATTGAGCAGATTAAATCATATGGTAAAAAGTATGATAGAATGACAGATGACGAACGCGAAAAAGCAAAATCTGAAATTCAAGAATTGGCTCAAAATGTAACCTATAGTGATGTGGAACCCTTGTTTGGAACCTCTGCAAAAAAGGTAGGCACGCGAATTATTACCATGATAACCTTAGGTGTTTTATTAAATAATGGATTGGAGCGAAATTCTGAAATTAATGATTTTATTGCTAAAGGATTAACCGATAAGAACGACTTATTGGTAGCGGAAGCAAACGCGTTATAAGTAAAAAACTGTTTTAAAATAAAACCTTGAAGCATGAATTGTTTCAAGGTTTTTTTTACGATTTTTTGTTGCGTAAAAAATATAAATCAGAATTTTATCTATCTTTAAAACACTAATTTTTAAATAACTAACTATGGATATTAATTTTATAGCCATTTTAGTGGCTGCTTTAGTACCACTAATGGTAGGATTCATCTGGTATAACCCTAAAACATTTGGAAATGTTTGGATGCGAGAATCAGGACTAACTGCCGAATCCTTAAAGGGTGGAAATATGGCTATTATTTTTGGTCTAACATTCGTTTTTTCATTTTTAATTGCCTTTGTTTTACAGTTTTTAACCATTCATCAAACAGGAGCTTTAGGTATGATTGGTGGAGATGTTACACAAGCGTTGCCTTCATACACAGCTTTTATGGAAGACTATGGAATGGCATTTAGAACCTTTAAACACGGTACTTTACATGGTTTTATGACTGGTGTGTTATTCGTTTTTCCTATCATGGCCATCAATGCCTTATTTGAGCGTAAAAGCTGGAAGTATATTTTCATTAACAGTGGCTATTGGCTTATTTGTACAACCCTTATGGGAGGCATTGTTTGTGGTTGGATTTAATTTGTAATGATTATAAAATTTTAAAGACTGATTGTTGCAATCAGTCTTTTTTCATGATACTTTGATAGAAACAAAACTATTTACTTCATCACAAAACTTACCACGAGATTGGGATGCTTTGGTTGCACATGATATTTTTCTACAAACAGCTTATTTAAAGGCTTTGGAAGAAGCTGCTCCTAATAACATTACGCTATATTATTACGGTTTTTATAAAGAACAAGAATTAGTAGGCATGGCTGTTATGCAACGGGTTAAATTGTACTTAAATGATATGTTTAGAAATGAAGACGACTCTTGTTTTAAAGAGCGTTTTAAAAATCAAGTAGCAAAAATTTTAAAGGGCAATATTTTAGTGGTTGGAAATTTAACGCATACTGGTCAGCATGGAATGTTTTTCAAGTCTGATATTTTGACTAATGAGGAATTCATGCATTCGTTATTAAGAGCTGTTGACGAATTAAAACATGAAATTAAAACCGTTTATAAGAAAACCATTCGTGCTATATTGTTAAAGGATTATTTTACAACAGATAGTATTCATGAAACTAAAAATAACCTCATTCAAATGGGTTTTCATCATGTAAGTGTTCAACCTAATATGATCATGACCATTCCTGAAAAATGGACAAATTTTAATGATTATGTTGCCGATTTGCATAAAAAATATCGTGATCGTTTTAAATCAGCCAGAAAGAAATCGAACACTATTGTAAGCAGGGAATTGGATGAAACGGCTGTTTTTGAATTGTCAGAAACACTTTATAAGTTGTATAAAAACGTATCTAACAACGCCAAAATAAACTCCTTTATCTTACCAGAAAATCATTTTTATACGTTTAAAAAACAATTGGGTAACAACTTTAAAGTATTTGCTTATTACCTTCAGGATGAATTGGTTGGTTTTTACACATTAATTTTAAATAACAATGAAGTAGAAACCTATTTTTTGGGTTACCATTCGGCCTATCAATATAAATATCAGCTGTATTTAAATATGTTGTATGATATGGCAGAATTTGGCATTAATTATCAATATAATTCTATTGTTTATGCACGGACTGCCATGGAAATAAAGAGTTCTGTAGGTGCTAAACCAGAAAAGATGGTCATGTACTTAAAGCATACCAACTGGTTTTTAAATATGATTTTAAAATTCATATTTAAGTTAATGAATCCTTCAAAAAAATGGCAGGAACGGCATCCTTTTAAATCGAATTAACAAATAGCTAACAGATTTTCTTTTTTAGTCCCTGTAATTTTTAATATCTTATATCATCTTAATATTAAAAATATGAAAAACGCAAAAGATCTTCTTACTGAAATTTCAACTGTTACACGTGATATTGAAACAAATTATCCAGAGGTGTATGAGCATTTAGATGAAATTCCAATGACTATTCCAGATCAACAAAACCCAGATATAGACGTTAAGGATTTAGAAAATTATTTAGAAAGTCTCAAAGATATTATCAAAAAATATAAAGAGGAACATTAAGCCGATTGAATTTTTTAATTCTGAAGTTTTCAATCTGAAGTTTTAATAGCTATATGTTCCTCCTATAAAAGAATTTCAATTTTTGAAGACCTTATTCTTTATCTTTTTTATTGTTTTTCATGGCTTCGCCAATTTGATTACTAGCCGTAAAACTCGCTACCATATCATTCAGCATTTGGCTACCAGCTTGTGGTGAATTTGGAAGTAAAATTAAATTACTATTGGTTTCACTACCTATAGCTTGTAAAGTATCATAATGTTGAGTTACCACAATTAAAGCCGATGCTTCTTGACTGTTAATACCAACACGGTTTAATACATCAACAGATTCTTCTAAACCACGTGCAATTTCCCGACGCTGGTCTGCAATACCTTGACCTTGTAACCGTTTGCTTTCGGCTTCAGCTTTGGCTTTTTCTACAATTAAAATACGTTGTGCATCACCTTCATATTGGGCAGCTGTTTTTTCTCTATCTGCCGCATTAATACGGTTCATAGCTATTTTTACTTGCGCATCAGGATCTATATCTGTCACTAACGTTCTAATAATATCAAAACCATAATCCATCATGGCATCATTTAATTCAGCTTTTACAGCTAATGCAATGTCATCCTTTTTTACAAAAACGTCATCTAATTTCATTTTAGGAACTTCTGCACGTACCACATCAAATACATAGCTTGTTATTTGTTCATGCGGATAATCTAACTTATAAAACGCATCATAAACCTTTTCGGTAATTACTTTATATTGAACAGATACTTTAAGTTTAACAAACACATCATCCAAAGTTTTGGTTTCAATAATAACATCCAATTGTTGAATTTTTAAGCTTAACCTACCCGCAATACGATCCACTAAAGGTATTTTCATTTTTAAACCAGAATGCCGGATGCTTTCAAATTTTCCAAAGCGTTCTATAATGGCAGCCGTTTGTTGTTTAACCATAAAAAATGAAGAAAATAGAATAAAAAGGCCAAGTAGTATAAAGGGTACAAATAATATCATAAGGTGATTTTTAAAGGTTAAAAAAATGTGTTACTAATTTAAGGTTTATTTCTCTGGTGTACGCTGATTTGGAAAATAAATCTGTTGCTAGCTATTTTTTTCATAGGTTTGTTACAAACAGACACGTACATCATGATAAACAAAAAGTCAGGTATTCTATTAGTCGCCATTTGTATCAGTTTTGTTACATTGGGTTTTGCGCAACCTAAAAACTATAAAATTGTTAATGGTATTGGTATTTATGGAGGGATTACCCAATATGATATTTTAACTGATAATTTTTCAACTAAACAAGGTAACGGTTGGATGGCTGGTGCATCTGCAACGGTCGATTTACCTCATAAATGGTATAATATGAGTTACACCATTCAGTTAGCTGAAAACCATTTAGGTATTGCTGCAAGACCTATTTTACTCTCCAATCAAGAATTTATTGATTATAAAGTTTTTACCGCTCAAATTGCTTTATTAATGCATGTAAAAGTTATTGGAAGCTTTTTAACTATTGATGTGGGTCCTATGTTACAATATAATGGGGAACTGGAATTAGACGATCAAAATCAAGAAAATTATTTGATAGCCAATTATACCAATTTACTAGCTAAAGATCTGAAAGAAATCAGCCGTTTTAATGTGGATGGTGCTATTGGATTATCAGCAGGTTTTAGCCATTTCAGACTCAAAGCCCAATATATTTACGGATTTCTAAACACCTTGGATAAATTAAATGATAACAATTTAGACCAAACAGGAAACCCAAATAAAGTTAAAGGAAACCAATCTATGTTGGCGTTTACGGCTATGATTTCGTTTTAGAAGAAGTTTAATAAAAAAAAGTCATTTCAGAATGAAAGGAAATCTAATGTAGAAACCCTTATCATTTTGAAGTGACATTTTATAATTATTAAGAAAACGTATTCACCAAATTCTCAATACGACGTTTGGTTTCATCTTTTCCTATTAAGTACATAATATCAAATACGTCTGGTCCTTGTAAAGCACCAACTAATGCGAGTCGTAAAGGCATCATGACTTTTCCAAAACCTATGTCGTTTTTAGTAATCCAACCTTTTAGTTCGGTTTGAAGGTTTTCAACCGTATAATCGTTTACAGAATCTATAACTGTAACCACTTGTGTCATAATTTCTGGAGAATCGTCTTTCCAAGCTTTTTTAACCGCTTTTTCGTCTAAATCGGTTGGTGTTTGAAAGAAAAAGTGACTTAATGCCCAAAAATCGGATACAAAGGTTGCGCGTTCTTTAATAAGGGCTACAACCAGTTCTACGTAATTCACATCAATTTCGGCTAATTCTGGTTGAATTTGCTTAAATGTTTCGGCTAAATCGTCATTATATTGTTCTTGCATATAATGGTGGTTAAACCATTTGGTTTTGTCTGGATCAAAACGAGCACCTGCTTTATTCACACGTTCTAAATCGAAGGCCGAAATCAGTTCGTCCATGCTAAAAATTTCCTGTTCTGTTCCTGGATTCCAACCTAAAAAGGCTAGGAAATTCACAACTGCTTCTGGAAAATAACCATCTTCTCGGTAACCACGAGATATATCACCCGTTTGGTGATCTTTATAAGCTAATGGAAATACTGGAAAACCGAGTTTATCGCCATCACGCTTGCTTAACTTTCCTTTTCCTGTTGGTTTTAAAATCAATGGTAAATGTGCAAATTCAGGCTTTTCCCAACCAAATGCATCGTATAATTGGTAATGCAATGCCAAAGATGGTAACCATTCTTCACCACGAATAACATGGGAAATTTCCATTAAATGGTCGTCTACAATATTCGCTAAATGATAGGTTGGTAACCCATCACTTTTAAACAATACTTTATCGTCTAAAATATTGGTATCTATGGTCATATTGCCACGGATTATATCTGTTAAATGTAGCGTTTCATCTTGAGGAGATAAAAAACGAATTACATAATCATCACCAGCATCTAATTTCGCTTGCGTTTCTTCAGCAGAAAGGACCAACGAGTTCACCAAACGGCCTTTTTCACGATTATGCCAATTGTAAATAAAAGTTTTCCCTTGGGCTTCATGGTCTTTTCTATGTGCATCTAAATCGTCAGCTGTGTCAAATGCATAATAGGCTTTACCATTGGCAATTAGCTGATCTGCATATTTTTTGTAAATATGTTTGCGCTCACTTTGTCTATAAGGACCAAATTTTTCATTGGTATTTACACCTTCGTCAACCCTAATACCACACCATTTTAAAGATTCTTCAATATAATTTTCAGCACCTTCTACAAAACGATTTTGATCCGTATCTTCAATACGAAGTATAAAGGTTCCGTTGTGTTTTTTAGCAAATAAATAGTTGAAAAGTGCTGTGCGAACACCACCTATATGTAACGGTCCTGTTGGACTTGGTGCAAAGCGCACGCGAACGGGTTTTGACATGTTTTTTGTTTTGATAGCGCAAAGATAGAATAGCAATTAACAAACCACAAAGAAAATAGCATAAAGCGCAGGATTTTCACCCTTATTATAATAGATTATTCTTTTAGTTTAAAGAAACCATCTCACTTGGAACCCGTTTATTCATAATTTTAAACCAAATAGGTGGCATTAATGCTAATACCATAGATGTTGGGTAACCATAAGGCATTTGCGGACTCACCTTATGATATTCTAATATCTGATATTTTTTATTGGATTTAAAATGATGATCGCTATGTCTGGTCAGCTCATACAAAACCATGCGGCCAACTACATGATTGGAATTCCAAGAGTGGTTTTCCTTTACACGTTCATATCGCCCTGAATCTGTTTTACTTCGCAACAAACCATAGTGTTCAATATAATTAACGGTTTCAAGCAACAAAAAGCCAACCACAGCAGCACCCAATGCAAAAAGGAAGCCTATTAAACCAAAAACCAATAATACGGTTAGTAAATAACCGAGTTGTAAAATAACGTACCAAAACATATCGTTATTGAAACTTAAAAACGACTGATTGTTTCGTGATAATAAGTTTTTCTGAATTTTCCATGCACCTACATATTGCCGTGTGGTTGAGGTAAACCAAAAGCCATAAACCGTTTGATTGTATCTAGCTGTTGCTGGATCTTCTTTAGTAGCTGCATGTAAATGATGTCCAAAATTATGCTCAATGTAAAAGTGCATGTATAATGAAGGTAGAAGTAAGGCTTTACCAATAAAACGTTCGTTAGTGGTTTGTCTGTGACCTAATTCATGCGCCACATTAATACCGTTACTGCCTAAAACCATGCCAACACTCAACATGATACCAATAAACTCGTAAGTTTCTAGCGTGTTTTGACTAACAATAATAAGTGATGCAATGAGTAAACCGTAAACAATGGGTAAATTTAAATACAGCAACCAATCGAATAGGCGATTCACTTTTTTTTCTGAAATGGTTTCTTCAGAATAATTTGTGGTATCAACAGGTAACAGCATTTCTAAAATTGGAATAACTACAAACGCGAAAATAGGCGTAAAATAACTCCAATATCCCTGAAAATACAAGGCAATAAGTGCTGACAATGGAATGGTAAATGCTACTAAATATTTTAAATCCTTCATAGAAACACGCATTTTCCACCTAAATTAACACAATGTTATCAATTATAGATAATTCAACGACCAAAAAAAATTGTAGTTTAGTAAGTTGAATAGAAAACATCCTTAAAACGTGACGCATTTTAATATCATACTGCAGAAATTAGAAGCTTTTGTAAGGCGTTATTACACCAATGAACTCATAAAAGGTAGCATATTATTTTTTGCTATTGGGTTTTTATATTTTCTATTAACACTTTTTATAGAATATGTTTTCTGGCTGAATACAACGTCCAGGACTATTTTATTTTGGGTGTTTATTGCCGTTGAAATTGGTCTATTTATTAAATTTATTGCAATTCCATTAGCACAATTATTCAAACTTAAAAAGGGGATTGATTATGTTCAAGCTTCCAAAATTATTGGAACCCACTTTCCTGAAGTAAATGATAAATTACTGAATGTTTTACAACTAAAGGAGCAAGGAGCTGAATCAGAATTATTATTGGCAAGTATCAACCAAAAATCTGAAGAGTTACAACCCATTCCGTTTAAATTAGCTATCAATTTCAAACAGAATTTTCGTTACGTTAAATACGCAGCCATTCCTATTGTTATCATAGCCTTATCAGTTTTATCGGGACAAATTAGTTGGTTTAGCGATAGCTATAATCGGGTTGTAAACCATAATACAGCCTACGAACCACCAGCACCTTTCCAGTTTTTTGTGGTAAATGAAAATTTAACAGCAACAGAAAATACAGACTTTACTCTACAGGTGAAAACTGTTGGAGAAGTAATTCCAGAAAACGCTAAAATTACCTATAATAACGAAACTTATTTTCTGCAACAAAAAGGTGCTGGCAATTTTGAGTTTGTGTTTAATCGGTTGAAAAATGATGTAGAATTTCAGCTTATTGCCAATTCGGTAACGTCAAAATCGTATAAGCTTAAAGTTTCTGAAGTCCCATCAATTCTAGGGTTCGAGATGGTTTTAGATTATCCAGCATACATTAATAAAGCAGATGAAGTATTAACAGGAACTGGTAATGCGGTAATTCCTCAAGGCACTAAAGTTTCGTGGAACTTGCAAACAAAAGCTACTGAAAATGTCCGACTATATGCAGAAGATACCATACAGTTTGCTACGGATAACAAAAGTGATTTTAACCTAACTAAAACCGTTTTTAAGACTTTTGATTATAGCATTTCTACCAGCAATAATTCTTTAAAAGATTATGAGCGATTGGCATTTTCCATAGATGTTATAAAAGATGATTATCCTGAACTTCGCGTAAAAATGGAGATTGATAGCATAAATCAACAAAGCATGTATTTCTATGGCCAAGCAACGGATGATTATGGTTTGCGCAAATTACAATTGGTTTACTATCCTTCAGCAGAAGAAAGCCAAAAAAAAGTGGAACCTATTCCAATTTCTAATGGGAATATTGGCGAGTTTATAACGGCTTTTCCTAACAATTTGGAGCTTACAGAAGGGGTAAGTTATGATTTGTATTTTCAAGTCTTTGATAACGATGTTATTAACAATTTTAAGAGTACAAAAAGCAAGACCTTTAGTTATAGGAAATTAACACAATCGGAAACTGAAGACAAACAATTACAACAACAGAATGAAACGATTAAGGATTTAAATAAATCTTTAGAAAAAATGATTGAGCGTGAAAAAGAGCTTGAAGAATTTTCTAAAACACAAAAAGAAAAGTCCGAATTGAATTTTAATGATAAAAAGAAATTTGAAAACTTTTTAAAGCGTCAGAAGCAGCAGGAAGAGATGATGAAAAATTTCAATAAGAAATTAGAAGAAAATTTAAAGGAATTTCAAAAAGAAAATAAAGAAGAAGATACTTTTAAAGAAGATTTAAAGGAGCGTTTAAAAGAAAATGAAGAACAGCTTAAAAAGGATGAGAAACTTTTGGAAGAGCTCGAGAAATTGCAAGAGAAAATTAATAAAGAAGAATTAAGCGAAAAACTTGAAGAATTAGCCAAGCAGAATAAAAATCAGAAACGGAGTTTAGAGCAGTTACTGGAATTAACAAAGCGTTATTACGTAGCTAAAAAATTAGAAAAACTACAACAAGATCTTGAAAAACTAGCTGAAGAACAGGAAAAATTAGCTGAAGAAACCAAGGATAAGAACACCAAAGAGGCCCAAGATGCGTTAAATGAAAAGTTTGAAGAATTTCAGAAGGCTTTAGATGACTTGCAAAAAGATAATCAGGACTTAAAGCAACCTATGGATGTACCTAATGATGACAAGCAAGAAGAAGCTATTAAAAAAGATCAACAAGAAGCTTCTGATGAATTAGGTGAAAAAGAAGAAAACGAAGAACAAAACCAAGAAGAAAACGCTAAAAAAAACCAGCAAAATGCCCAAAAAAAACAAAAGCAAGCTGCCCAGAAAATGAAACAAATGGGAGAGAAAATGAAAATGGCTATGCAATCGGGTGGTGGTGAACAGATGCAAGAAGATTTGGACATGTTGCGCCAAATTTTGGATAACCTTATCTTATTTTCATTCGATCAGGAAAATTTAATGAATCGTTTTAAAAGCATTGAAATTAATCATAATAAATATGCAACATATCTACGAAAGCAAAACGACTTAAAAGAGCATTTTTCACATATAGATGATAGTTTATTTGCGTTGTCCTTAAGACAGCCAAAATTATCAGAATCAGTAAACAAAGAAATTTCAGAAGTGTTTTTTAATATTGATAAATCTTTGGAGCAGTTTTCAGAAAATAGATTATATCAAGGAATTGCCAACCAACAATACACCATTACTGCTGCTAATAATTTAGCTAATTTTTTAAGCGATATTATGAATCAGATGCAAATGCAGATGCAAGCCTCTGGAGCTGGAAGTGGCGGAAAACCTGAACAAGGTTTGCCAGATATTATAAAAAGTCAAGAAGAGCTAAATAAGGAAATGCAAGATGGTATGAAGAAAGGTGAGCAAGGCAAACCTAAAGATGAAGGCGAACAAGGCAAAGAGGATGGCGATAAACCAGGTGAAGAAGGTAAAAGTGGCCAAGAAGGTAAGTCTGGAAATGAAGGACAAAATGGTAACCAACAAGGCAACCAAACAGGAGAAGGTGAAGGTAGCGAAATTAGTAAAGGTGAATTGTTCAGAATCTATCAACGGCAACAGGAAATCCGTCAAGCCTTACAGGATAAACTGGCCAAAGAAGGAAAAAATGGTGTAGGTAATGCCATTTTAAAGCAAATGGAAGATGTAGAAATGGATTTGTTGAATAAAGGGCTTACCAATCAAACGCTTCAAAAAATGATGAATTTACAGCATCAATTAATGAAACTGGAAAACGCAACGTTGCAACAAGGTGAAGATACCAAACGGAAATCGGAGACGAATCGCGAAGATTTTCAGAATAATACCAATAATCAAATACCAACAGCCGAACAATATTTCAATACTACAGAGATTTTAAATCGTCAAAGTTTACCTTTGCAACCAATTTATAAAAAGAAAGTTCAAGCTTATTTTAAGAACGCCAATGATTAGTTTTAATTACGAAAATGATTTTGAAATAGAGAATATCCAATTACTTCAAACTTGGATAGAACGCGTCATTGTTTCTGAAGATTTTGAATTAGGGGAAATCAATTATATTTTTTGTGATGACGATTATTTACATCATTTAAATGTGGAATATTTGAATCATGACACGTTAACTGATGTGATTAGTTTTGATTATACGGTAGGAAATATCGTACAAGGAGATATTTATATTTCAACAGAACGTGTGGCTGATAATGCTCTAGATTTTAAAGTACCGTTTCGTGAGGAGTTACATCGCGTAATGGTTCATGGTGTTCTACATTATTGTGGCTATAAAGATAAATCGGAAACCGAATCTGAAGCCATGAGAAATATGGAAAATCACTATTTGAAACTACTCCAAGATATCTCATAATATATCGTATATTTGCAGACTTTTTATTTTGGAATTTCCAAGGGTGCCAAAGTAAAAGTGATAACTAAAACTCATTGTTCCACGTGGAACAATATAAATACTTAAAGACTGTAGACATGTTTAATGAAGTTTACGACGTAATAGTAGTAGGAGGTGGTCACGCAGGAAGCGAGGCTGCTGCTGCTGCTGCTAACATGGGAAGTAAAACACTTCTCATTACCATGAATTTGCAGAACATTGCACAAATGTCATGCAATCCTGCTATGGGTGGCATTGCTAAAGGGCAAATTGTTCGTGAAATCGACGCGCTTGGTGGTTATAGTGGTATTGTTAGTGATACATCTGCTATTCAATTTAAAATGCTTAACAAGTCTAAAGGACCTGCTATGTGGAGTCCTCGCGTTCAAAGTGATCGAATGCGTTTTGCAGAAGACTGGCGGAATATGTTAGAGCAAACAAAAAATTTAGATTTTTATCAAGAAATGGTTTCAGGCTTGGTTATTGAAAATCATAAAGTAGTTGGTGTAAAAACATCATTAGGTATTGAGATTCGTACCAAAAGTGTGGTCTTAACTAATGGTACGTTTTTAAATGGATTAATTCATATTGGTGATAAAAATTTTGGTGGTGGACGCGCTGGAGAAAGAGCTGCAACTGGAATTACAGAACAGCTTATTCAACTCGGTTTTGAATCTGGTAGAATGAAAACAGGTACACCTCCTCGAGTGGATGGACGCTCATTAGATTTTTCAAAAATGACAGAGCAACCTGGTGATGCAGTACCAGAAAAATTTTCTTATTTAGATGTTACAAAACCATTAACAAAACAACGGTCTTGTCATTTAACCTATACGAGTAACCAAGTACATGAATTGCTTCGTGAGGGCTTTGATAGATCGCCAATGTTTAATGGTCGTATTCAAAGTTTAGGACCTCGATATTGTCCGTCTATAGAAGATAAAATTAATCGGTTTGCTGATAAGGATAGGCATCAATTATTTGTAGAACCTGAAGGATGGGACACGGTTGAGTATTACGTAAATGGTTTCTCAACCTCCTTGCCGGAAGATGTCCAATTTAAAGCGCTTCGTTCGGTTGCTGGATTTGAAAATGTGAAATTTTTCCGGCCAGGATATGCTATTGAGTATGATTATTTTCCGCCAACACAATTACAACATACTTTAGAAACCAAGTTGGTTGAAGGTTTGTATTTTGCTGGGCAAATAAACGGAACTACGGGTTATGAAGAAGCGGCATCGCAAGGATTAATGGCTGGAATTAATGCAAGCTTAAAAGTGCAAGAACGAGACCCATTTATATTAACAAGAAGTGAGGCTTATATTGGTGTTTTAATCGATGATTTAATTACTAAAGGAACTGAAGAGCCTTATAGAATGTTTACTTCCCGTGCAGAATACAGAACGTTATTGCGTCAAGATAATGCTGATATTCGTTTAACACCTTTGTCCTATGATTTAGGTCTAGCATCTGAAAAGCGTTTAAAACGTATGGAAGAAAAGCATGAAAGAGCAGAGGCCTTTGTTGATTTTTTTAGAGAAACGAGCGTCAAACCAGAAGAAATTAATCCCATTTTAGAAGCAAATAATTCATCGTTAATGTCGCAGTCCGATAAGATGTTTAAAATCTTTTCAAGACCTAATATTTCTATTGAAGATATGCGAAAAGTTTCCAGTGTTGATGCTTATATTTTAGAGAACAGTTTGGATACAGAAGAGATAGAGCAAGCAGAAATTCAAGTGAAATATTCGGGATATATTAATAAGGAAAAGAATAATGCGGACAAGTTAACCAGGCTTGAGAATATTAAAATACCAAAGAATTTTGATTACTCACAATTACAATCTATGAGTACGGAAGCGCGAGAAAAATTGAATAAAATTCAACCCGTTACCATTTCTCAAGCGTCAAGAATAAGTGGTGTTTCACCAAGTGATATTTCGGTATTATTGGTTTATTTAGGACGATAAATTGCAGATGTTCCACGTGGAACGTTTCTTGAATTAGTTTCAAAATGAGATTTAAAAATTATGATAACGCCTTTAAATTCATATTGAGTTTTGGGATTATTTTCTCAATTATTTCAAGTTGTATTCCTGTAAAAAATGTTCAAGATATTAGTGGGTATCATATTATAAATGGTGATGAGAATGCTGTGGATGAATTTGGGAAACTCCATAAATTTACCTTCCAGATTTATAAAAATCCAGTTGTTTTTTCAAGGTATTTACGCTCTCGCTACTCCAGTGAAGAAGGATTTAATCCATATAGTTTTCGAGTTTCGGTAGAAGGTGTTTGGATAAATTTTAAGGTTTTAAACGGTAAAGATTCATCTAAATATATCGACTTTACTGATGTGATTTTTAATAAGGAAGATCCAGAAATTTACAACAAAGGAAAAGATAAATACTTTATTAGTCTTGTTGCTCAAACAGATTTGGGTGAAGACTGTTTAAAGGTAGACTCTTTTTACAGATATATTACGTCAAAATATTTGAATGATATCCGAATGGGTTTTAATACATATTAATAGTGCAAGCGAAAAAAAATAAATACGATTTTAAGGTTCAAGATTATTCTGTTTCAAAAGAAACATTTCAATTAGAAATGCATCCCGATTTTGAAATATTAGTTACAAGCCCACAACCTAATTCAGAGAAATTACCTGCTTATTATAAAAGTGAAGATTATATTTCGCACACAGATTCTAAACGAAACCTGTTTGAAAAAGTATATCATGCCATTCGTTCCATTGCTTTAAAACGTAAATTGAAATTAATTAATAGCTATAGCAACTCAAAAAAAACACTCTTAGATATTGGTTGCGGAACTGGTGATTTTTTACAAACCGCACAAAAAGACAATTGGATAATTTCTGGTATTGAACCTAATACGGAAGCGCGCAAAATAGCGAACCAAAAAACAAACCAATCAATCTATAATACCAATGCACTCCAAAATTTTAAAAGTGACAGTTTTGATGTAATAACACTTTGGCATGTATTGGAACACCTTCCAGATTTACAAGAACAAATCACGTTATATGAATCGTTATTAAAAGCTTCTGGGACATTAATTATTGCAGTTCCAAATTTTAAAAGTTATGATGCGGAATACTATCAAAACTTTTGGGCAGCTTATGATGTCCCAAGACACCTTTGGCATTTTTCAGAGAATGGTATGAAGCAGCTAATGGAAAAGCACGGTTTCAAAATTGTAGAAACTAGACCTATGATTTTTGATGCTTATTATGTTAGTTTACTTTCAGAAAAGTATAAAACGGGTAAAATGAATTTATTAAAAGCTATAGGAATAGGATTTAAATCAAATTGGTTAGCAAAGCGTTCGGGTGCGTATTCTTCGCTTATTTATATAATAAAAAAGATGTAAAACGTATTTTAAAGCGAAATAAGCCGCTTTTTAAGTCTTATCCATGATTTTATAGCGCAAAAAATAAAAAACTCTTAACGCGCTGTATTATGAGGTCATTTTTAATAAATTTTAATTATTGTATTTTAATATGCTATAAATACTGATTATACTTTAATTTTTTACCCTTTTTAAAAAACAATGTATTTACTTTACTACATTTGTGCCGATTTAAAAAAAATAAAAATCAGATCATGAAAAACATATTCGTAGTATTCGTATTATTTTTAACATTGATGTCTTGCAACACCGAAACGCAAAAAATAGGTTTTGTAAATAATAAAGACTTGGTAAATGATTATCAAGAAAAAATGGATATCGAAGCTAAATTTAAAACTAAAATTGAAGCTTTTGAAAAAAGAACCGATAGTATAGGTCAGGCATTTCAGCAAGAAGCCCAAGCATTTCAGTTAAAAGCTCAAAACATGAAGCAAGAACAAGCGCAAGCGGAATATCAAGCTTTGGGTCAGAAACAACAGATGTTGCAACAACGTATTCAGTTAGAAGAAAGTCAAATTCAAGAGGAAAGCCAACAAACTATTGATACTTTAATAAAAAAAGTGCGTGATTATGTAAAAGATTACGGAAAGAAAAACGGGTATACCTATATTTTGGGAAGCAATGAGGCAGGAAGTGTAATGTATGGAGATGAAAAAAACGACTTGACAAAAGAAATTTTAGACGCTTTAAATGCCGACTATAAGAAATCGGAATAAGCTTTACATAAAAAAATAAAGTTTATAAGCCAGTTATTTATTTAGCTGGCTTTTTTATGTAATAAACGGGTAAGTTTTATGGATAAATCAGTTAGTATAATTTTAGCGTTACCGTTGCGTTCAATATGATAAATGGCGTCTTGTATTTCATTGGAAATATCCAGAATATTATTACCATGGACAAAAGGAGCAAAATTCTCTAATTTAAAACCGTCTGTTTTAGGCTCTAAAAACACCAAATCTTGCGCACCATAATTTAGCAACATGGCCTGACGGAAAAAATTTAAACAAAATTGTAAAAATTGTTTTTGCGTTTCGCGCCCTGTTTTGGCAATATCTTCGCTCCACGAAATTAAATCATGAATAGCCGCTTTATTACCCTTGGCTTTAAAAGCACTACGAATCCAGAAAATAAACCAGGTTTCAAATTGCGTATCTTCGCTATCGTGGTAAACCAAATCACAAGCTTTATTATAATTTCCATGTGCTTGATGGGCTATTTTTGCCGCAATGCTGGCTTCAATTTGATAGCTATTTATTAAGCCTTCTGTAATAACATCTTCAGGTAGTGGTGGAAAATGTAACACTTGACATCGGGATCGGATAGTGCCAATTAGCTGTTCTTCATCTTCAACAATTAAAATAAAAATGGTTTTATTAGGAGGCTCTTCAATTAGTTTTAGCAATTTATTGGCAGCTTCGGTATTCATTTTTTCAGCCATCCAAATAATGGTAACTTTAAAGCCTCCTTCATAAGATTTTAGCGTTAAGTCTTTTACAATTTCATGAGCTTCATCAACACCTATACGCCCTTGCTTATTTTCAACACCTAATTTTTTATACCAGTCAAATAAATTACCGTACGGCTGTTGGGTTAATAATTCGCGCCATTCCTCTAAAAAATGACTAGAAATTGGATGTTTTTTAATTTTTTGATTTGCGGCTACTGGAAAGGCAAAATGTAAATCGGGATGACCAAAATTTTTAAACTTTAAATTACACGACTCATTACCTGTAGTGTTTTCGCTTTGCGTATTATTACAAAGTATGTATTGCGCATAAGCTATAGCCATGGGTAAGGTGCCTGAACCTTCAGGTCCTACAAACAATTGCGCATGCGGAATTCGGCCGTTATCAGCACTTTGTGTTAAATGATTTTTAATATGTTCCTGACCTAGAATTTCACTAAATAGCATATAGCAAACCTACATATTTTTTTTCATTTTTTAAGGAGCATATTTTAAAAGAAACGGCCTGTTGTTACTTTGATTACTATTAAAGTAAGTTTAAAAATTAAGCCAATATGGACTGAAAAATATATATTTGTGAATCTGTGATAATTAATCAAGTTTGAACCTAAAAATTTTTACCGTAATAGCAATATGAAAACAATAGACGATTTTAATTTTGAAAACAAAAAAGCGCTTGTTCGTGTCGATTTTAATGTGCCTTTAGATGAAAATTTACAAGTAGGTGATACCACTCGTATTCTTGCTGCAAAACCTACTATTATTAAAATTCTTGAAGATGGAGGAAGCTGCGTGCTAATGTCGCATTTAGGAAGACCGAAAGGAGTTGAAGATAAATTTTCTTTAAGTCACATTGCTGAAAAAGTAGAAGATATTTTAGGTGTTGAAGTGAAATTTGTTCCTAGTTGTGTAGGTGAAAAAGCCGAAAATGAGGTTAATAAATTAGAACCAGGGCAAATAATTTTATTAGAAAATTTGCGTTTTCACGAAGAAGAAACAGCTGGAAACGAGGCTTTTGCGAAACAATTAGCTAAATTAGGAGATATTTATGTAAATGATGCTTTTGGTACAGCTCATAGAGCACATGCATCTACAACTATTGTAGCACAATTTTTTCCTGAAAATAAGTGTTTTGGATATTTATTGGCTCAAGAAATTAAAAGTATAGAAAAGGTAATGAATACTGGTGAAAAGCCTGTATGTGCTATTTTAGGAGGTGCCAAGGTGTCAAGTAAGATTAGTATTATAGATAACATCTTGGATAAAATAGATCATTTAATTATTGGTGGTGGCATGACATTTACTTTTATAAAAGCGCAAGGTGGTAACATAGGAAACTCTTTAGTAGAAGATGACAAGTTGGAACTTGCAAATACTATATTAAAGAAAGCTAAAGAAAAAGAGGTTCAAGTACATTTACCGGTAGATGCTATAATTGCTGATGCTTTTGATAATAATGCGCATACCAATACCTGTGAGGTGAATAACATTCCAGAAGGTTGGATGGGATTAGATGTTGGCCCTGTTACAGAAGAAAAATTTGCACAAGTTATTAAAGAGTCCAAAACCATACTGTGGAATGGACCTCTAGGAGTTTTTGAAATGCCAAACTTTGCAAAAGGTACTATAGCACTGGGTTATGCCATAGCCGAGGCAACAAAAGCAGGCGCTTTCTCGTTAGTAGGAGGAGGCGATTCCGTAGCAGCCGTAAAACAATTTGGTTTTGAAGATCAGGTTAGTTATGTTAGTACAGGAGGTGGTGCTATGTTGGAAAGCCTGGAAGGGAAAACCCTTCCTGGAATTGCTGCTATTTTAGAATAGTCTATTGTTAGAAACCCCAAATTTTAAAAACCTAAATACGTGAATTTTATAACCAAACATACATTGTGCTTCAGCTTATTTACAGTAATTTTTACTGTAGGTATGACGCATGCGCAAGATTCTATTCCGAAAAAAGTTATTAAAACTCATATTCCGGAAGAACAATTAATTGCAGGCGAATCGTATGAGGTAGATACCATTATTGATGGTCAGAAGTTTTATAAGAAAGAGATAGAGATAGCACCCGATTCAGTAGATATGAAATCGCTTAAAGATCTAGATTTTACTGCTGAGCTAGATGAAAAATGGCGAGAAGAATTATACAGTAATGCTTTATATGATACGCTTTATAACGCTATTTCTGAATTAGATTATAAAGAAGTTTACTACCCTGATTTACCAACAGATACACTAAAAGCTAGGTTGGAGAAGCTAAATGCTAAAACACCATTTAATATTGCCTACAACCCGTCTTTAGAAAGTGTAATTAAATCTTTTTTAAAAAATAGACGTGGCTACTTTGAGCGTCTCATGGGATTGAGTTATTTTTATTTTCCGATGTTTGAGCAAGAGCTTGATGCACAAGATGTACCTTTGGAGGTTAAATATTTGGCCATTGTAGAATCGGCTTTAAAACCACGAGCTAGATCGCGTGTTGGCGCAACAGGTTTGTGGCAGTTTATGTTTGCAACAGGAAAAGAATACGGTTTAAACGTAAGTAGTTATGTTGATGAACGAAGCGATCCTATTAAATCTACTAAAGCCGCTGCTAAATATTTGGCTGCGTTATACTCTATGTTTGGCGACTGGGATTTAGCATTAGCCGCTTATAATTCTGGACCAGGAAATGTTTTAAAAGCCATAAGACGTTCTGGAGGATATGAAAATTATTGGAATATCCGTCATAATCTTCCACGTGAAACAGCTGGCTACCTGCCTGCTTTTTTGGCGACAATGTATATTTTTGAATATGCTGAAGAACATGGATTAATTGCTGAAAAACCAGCATTTCATCATTTTGAAACAGATACTATTCGGGTTAAGCAAATGATAACTTTAGATCAAGTTTCTGAAGCCACAGGTGTTCATATGGAAGAGTTACAGTTTTTAAACCCATCGTATAAACTAGATATTATACCATTTATTGCAGATGAAAATTATGCTTTGCGTTTACCACTAACAGCAGTTGGTACCTTTGTAACCAACGAAAGTACTATATATGCCGCAGCCAAAGCAGAATTTGATGAACGAGAGAAGCCATTACCACAGTTTTTTGAAAGTGAAAGTAAGGTTCGTTATCGGGTTAAATCTGGCGATTATTTAGGGTTAATAGCCAGGAAATATGGTGTTCGGGTTAGTCAAATAAAACAATGGAATGGTTTGCGAAGTAATAACTTACGTATTGGCCAACGTTTAACAATTTACCCAAGAAATCCTGTAGCAAAATCAAGTAGTGCAACCAGTTCACAATCAACGCCTAGCACCTATATTGTAAAGAGTGGAGATTCGCTTTGGAGTATTTCACAAAAATTTCCAGGTGTTTCTGTTCAAAATATTCGAGATTGGAACGATATTAGCGGTAATAATTTAAAACCTGGAATGAAATTAAAACTTTCCAAGGGTTAAATCACTTAAATTTTTTTATCATCATGCAAAAAATTCTACTTCTTATCCTGTCATTCGTAATAATGACGTCGTGTAACGACAGTAAATCTTCTAATCAACGGTTAATATCACAATCTTCAGGTAAGATTAATAATTTATCAGTTGTTATTGACAACGATTTATGGGAAGGTGAAGTAGGAGAAACCATTAGGAGTATTTTGGCTGCACCTGTTCATGGTTTACCTCAAGATGAACCGCTTTTTATATTAAGTCAGATCCCTCCAGTAGTTTTTACAGGTTTCGCCCAACAAAGTCGAATTGTGTTGAAAATTGAAAAGAGCGATTCTGCAAAGGTTAAAGTTGCAAAAAATTTATTTGCAAAACCACAACGTGTAGTGGTTGTTACAGGGAATACAGAAGAAGATATTTCTAAACAGTTAACCGAAAATGCAGATCAAATTGTAATGGCTTTAAAAAATGAAGAAATAAAAGAGCAACAAAGACGGATTCAATTATCTGTTCATAACAATAATACTATTAAAGAGAATTTAGGAATATCTATAAAATTCCCTTCGGCCTATAGAATTGCTACGGAAGACGGTAAATTTTACTGGATTCGTAAAGATATTACAACAGGAACTACAAATCTCTTATTATATGAATTGCCTTATGGGAGTATTAAAGACAATGATAGTGTTGTAGGGCAAATTATAAAAATGAGAGATTCTATTGGAAAAACACATATTCCTGGTCCTTTGGATGGTTCATTTATGATTACAGAAGATGCTTATACGCCTTTTTTAGCTAAAACAACAATTGATGATAAGCTAGCCATTGAAACACGAGGAATTTGGGATGTTAAAAATGCATTTATGTCTGGACCATTTGTTAACTATGTTATTGATGATAAAGCTAATAACCGTCTTCTAGTAGTTGAAGGTTTTGCCTTTGCACCATCGGTTAGTAAACGTGATTATATGTTTGAGTTGGAAGCTATTATTAAATCTATAGATTTCCAGTAGTATCTAACCCTCTATTAAGAAACAAAAAAACCCAACCTTGTAACAAGGTTGGGTTTTTTTGTATGTACTAAAAAAGATTATTCTTTTTTATCAGTTTCTTCTTCCTTGCTAGCATCCTTAAATTCTTTAATTCCGCTACCTAAACCACGCATTAATTCAGGAATTTTTTTACCGCCAAATAACAGTAAAACAATCACGACAATTAAAACAATTTGCCATGGTCCTGGGGCTAAAAATATACTTAATGAAATCATTGTATGTTATTTTAAAGTGCAAAGTTAATAATTAAAGTTTAATATAAACGTTTTAACACCAACTTTAGCATGAACTAAATACGATTGTGCCATATTTTTAATTAATTTTGTGAGACCTATGGCTAATAAAAAGAAAAAACCTAGAAAGTTTACCAAAAAACTTCTCAACAAGTATCGTTTAGTTGTTTTAAATGAGGATACTTTTGAAGAGCGCATTTCCTTAAAGCTAACACGACTAAATGTGTTTGTTTTGCTATCATTATCGGCCATTTTCCTAATTGTTGCTACCACTATTTTAATTGCTTTTACGCCTTTACGGGAATATATTCCAGGCTATTCGTCTGTGGCATTAAAAAAACGAGCAACAGAATTAAATTATAAAACAGATTCCTTACAGCAAGTTATAGCTATAAATGAGCAATATTTTTCCTCTATAAAAAAAGTGCTTTACGGTGAAGTGGATAAAGTAGATTTCAATAAAGATTCAATTATTGAAGCTACCAGACAAGAGGCCAAAACATTTAATTTGTCGCCAACCAAAGAAGATTCTATTTTACGTGAAAAAGTAAAAAAAGAGGATAAGTATAATTTGTTTGAATCGGCAAAACTTAATTCCAGCTTTATATTGTTTCCACCAGTTTCGGGAAATATTTCACAAGAATATAACGTTAAAGAAAAACACTTTGCTGTAGATATTATAGCAGAAAAAGGAACACCCGTTAAAGCAACAGCAGATGGAACTGTAATTTTTGCAGATTGGACAACAGAAGCAGGCTATGTTATTATTTTAGAACACAGTCAGAGTTTAATTTCAGTTTATAAACATAATGCCATGCTTACCAAAGCACAAGGCGATATTGTAACGGCAGGCGAAGTGATTGCTACTACTGGAAACACAGGTTCTATTACCACGGGACCACATTTACATTTTGAATTATGGAGTGATGGATACCCTATTAACCCAACTAATTTTATAGATTTCAAATAATGTTTTCACTAAAGGCTCTATTAGCGAAACCATTCGCAAGTTTTATCATTAAAAAAGAAAAACAGTGGATTGATAACCCTATTGAAACTCAAGAAAATGTGTTTCAGGAGCTTATTAGCCAAGCAACTTCTACAGCCTTTGGAACTGATCATGATTTTATTAGTGTTAATAATCATACTGATTTTGTAAAACGTGTGCCTGTTCGCGATTACGAAGATTTGAAGCCCTACGTAGAACGCGTTGTTGCTGGAGAACCAGATGTGTTATGGCCTGGAAAACCATTGTATTTTGCAAAAACGTCTGGCACAACATCTGGTGCTAAATATATTCCGTTAACCAAGGAAAGTATGCCAACGCATGTCACTGCTGCGCGAAATGCTATTTTATCTTATATTCATGAAACAGGAAATTCACAATTTGTATCGGGAAAAATGATATTTCTACAAGGAAGTCCAGTTTTACATGAGCAAAATGGTATTCAATTGGGGCGACTATCTGGAATTGTAGCACATTTTGTTCCGCAATATCTTCAGAAAAACCGCATGCCTTCTTGGGAAACCAATTGTATTGAAGATTGGGAAACCAAGGTAGAAGCCATTGTTAAAGAAACGCTTCCTGAAAATATGACGGTTATCTCTGGAATTCCGTCTTGGGTTCAAATGTATTTTGAGAAAATTCAACAGAAAACCGGTCAAAAAGTGGGTGATGTTTTTAAAAACTTCAACCTTTTTATTTTTGGAGGTGTTAATTATGAACCTTATCGAGCCAAATTTGAAAACTTAATAGGCCGTAAAGTAGATAGTATTGAATTATATCCAGCAAGCGAAGGGTTTTTTGCCTACCAATATAAGCAAGATGAAAAAGGTATGTTATTGCTATTAAATGCTGGTATTTTTTACGAATTTATTTCAGCTGATACATTTTTTGATGAGAATCCAACCAGATTAACCCTTAAAGATGTCCAAGTTGGAGTTAATTATGTCATGGTTATTTCAACCAACGCAGGACTTTGGGCGTATAATGTTGGTGATACGATAATGTTTACATCTACAAAACCTTATCGTGTAATTGTTTCAGGCAGGATAAAACATTTTATTTCAGCTTTTGGCGAACATGTAATAGGTAAAGAGGTGGAGCAAGCCTTAAAAGAAGCCATAGAAGCAACAGATTTTCAAATTTCCGAATTTACTGTAGCACCTCAAATTACACCAGAATTTGGATTACCATTTCATGAATGGTTTATAGAGTTTGAAAATGAAGTTTCAGACGTTTCAGAATTGGCAGTAAAAATTGACCAGGCATTACAAAATCAGAATAGTTATTATTTCGATTTAATAAAGGGAAATGTATTGCAACCCTTAAAAATAACCATGGTCAAAAAAAATGGTTTTCAAGATTACATGAAATCTATTGGAAAACTAGGTGGTCAGAATAAATTGCCACGCTTGTCAAACGATAGGAAAATTGCAGATAAAATCTACGATTTGAATTTGATTAAATAATAGTATATTTGGGAATTAAACAATTTTAATGAATAAGAAAAAGCATCATGCTAGAACGAGAGCTCAAGAGAGTTCAAATGCAATAGAAAGAATGTACATTACCATGAGACATTTGTTTAATCGTGGTTTTTATAAGCCTATGGGTGTTTCAGGTGAAACACTTCGTGAGGCTTTGTTACTTTTACGGCCAGAAATTTATGGCTCAATTGGTGATGAAAAGGCTGAATTAGAAGGTCTTTTGTATGTTATAGATAGACTACCTCAAGGTATAGAGGAATGTATGTTTATTAATCTAACAAGTGATGAAGGTTATAGCAATTCACATTTCAAACCTATTATTCCTCCAAAACGTCGTAGAAATTGTTATCGTATAGACGATGAACAAATGAATATCGAAATTACCAGAGGGCGATCAGAAATATATGATATACTCACTCACTTGACATTTATGTTTGTGGAGTCGCATAAAATTAGTAAACGGGTTTTAATTAATGAATCAGGCGGTACCACACGAGACTGGGTTAAGTTAGAAAAAGCTGTTTTAGGTAAAAAGAAGCTGACTCAAAATGAACGAGAAATAGCTATTACCCATACCGCAAATATTTTAGGAAGAACCTTTGAAGAGTTACGTTTTGTTTATGAGCAATTTCAAACACCAGAACAACCAGAGCGGTTATTACACATTGTTTATTGGTTAGGAAAACTGGCTATTGAGGAAGTTATTAATAATAACAAACGTACCATTACGTTTAGCCCTGTTTTAAGAGAGCGTTTAGGGCATCATATTCATGGTGAAATTTGGGCAGATAATATTAAAGATATTTTACACAAAAATAATCTTTTAGAAAGACCAATTCATATCATTAGTGCTAACATGCATAGTGTAATGAATACATTGTACTCACCAACTGCTTTAAAGAGTTTGTTGAGTAAAAAAACCATTTTTCAAGTTTATGAAGAATTAAGCAAAAAGGAAAATGTAATTTTACGAGAAAAAGTCACCAAGCAAGCCACACAAAATGGTATGATTTATATACCAGATGCTTCTGGAACTAATATAGACGTCCAGATTTTTGATACGGAGAAATTAGATTTATCCAAAACAGATTTAGAAATTGTTAAAACCGATAAGAAATCCGAAAAACCTATTATATTTGTTATGGATTATGCATTTGGAGAACAAGCATATGAAACCATAGACGAATTGCTAAAACCTGCATTTATTGATAATAAAGATGTTCATTTAAATGTAGCTTCTATTTCAATAATGGGTAAAGCAGGAATTTTAGAAGGTGGTAAAGGTGATATCATGATACCTTCCGCACATATTTTTGAAGGGACTGCAGATAATTATCCGTTTATTAATGAATTATCAAAATCCGATTTGGATGGTCATGGTTTGGCAGTTTTTGAAGGCTCCATGATTACAGTTTTAGGAACATCACTGCAAAATAAAGATATTTTAAGGTTTTTCTATAACTCTACATGGCATGTTATTGGCCTTGAAATGGAAGGTGCACACTATCAAAAAGCCATTCAATCAGCTGCTAAAGTTAGAAAAACAATTAATCCAGATGTTAAGGTACGATATGCGTATTATGCCAGTGATAACCCATTAGAAACAGGAGGAACATTGGCATCGGGCGGATTAGGAACATCAGGCGTAAAACCAACGTATTTAATAACCAGAAAAATATTACAACAAATATTTAATAACCAATAGATAACTATGAACGAGAATCCTCAAAAATCTAATACGCCAAACTCATCTGAAGAAGTTGATTTAGGACAGTTGTTTAATGTAATAGGGAATGCTTTTAATAAATTAATGAATTTTATAGCAAGTATTTTTAAAGCTATTTTTTCTGTTATCATTTATACTTTAAGAGCTGTCATTGTTAATATAAAAGTCATTATAGTTGTAATGATTTTAGCTGGTGTACTTGGCTATGTATTAGAACATAGTAAGCCTAAAATTTATAGTTCGTCCATGTTGGTCAGACCATATTTCGAATCAAAATTTCAATTGGTAACCAATATGAGTTACTACAATGCCTTGTTAAATAACCAAAATTATAAGACAGTAGCTACAATATTTAATATTTCTGAAGAAGATGCGAAACAAATTAATGGCTTCGAAATTTCTCCTGGCCCAGAAACTGAAAATGATAAAATTGTACAATACGATCGTTTTGTTAAATCTATAGATAGCGTTAGAGCTCAAGAAATCAGTTTTGAAGAATATATTGAAAACAGAAGCATTTATAGTGGTGATCTGTTTGAAATAACTGTTTACTCAAAAAAGAATGATATTTTCACTAATTTAGAATTAGGTTTGAATAAATCATTTACGAATGCCTATTCCACAAAAAGAATGGAAAAAAGAGATTCGTTAATTACTATTCAGAAAAACAATATTATAGCACAATTAACTCAAGTTGATGCACTGCAAAAGATTTATATTAATGTTCTAGAACAAGAATCTCAATCTCAAGCGACTGAATTTAGTATTGGCGGCGAAGGGTTTTCTTTAAGCAAAGATAAATCGAATACCCGAGAATTTGATTTATTAAACAAGGAGATAGAATTAAGAAATCAATTGCGTGCTCTTGAAGAGAAAAAAGTAGATGAAGATGTGTTTTTTGATGTTATATCCAGCTTTCAAAAAGTAGGAAAAAATGTTTCACACTGGTATGAAAGATACTCAATACTGTTTCCAATATTCGCCTTTATTTTACTTTGTATAATTTATTTAACAAGAAAAATCGTTATATATGTCAAAAACTATGAAGCATAAGACGTTATTAATAACAGGAGGTGCTGGGTTTATTGGCTCAAATTTTATTGTTTATTTGCTTGAAAATTTTCAAGATATTTCAATTGTAAATTTAGACAAGCTCACTTATGCAGGTGAGCTTTCTAATTTAACCGAAATAGCACAAAATAGTAGATACCAATTTGTTGAAGGTGATATTTGTAATAGAGTATTAGTTGAAAAGCTATTTGAAAAGCACCAGTTTAATGGCCTTATCCATTTTGCTGCAGAATCTCACGTAGATAACTCTATAAAAAAACCAGATGCTTTTATTGAAACGAATGTTTTTGGAACTTTTAATCTGTTAGACACTGCCAAAAAAAACTGGATGAATGGTCCTAATCAATTTAAACCAGGTTGTGAGAATAACAGGTTTTTACATATCTCTACCGATGAGGTTTATGGAACTTTAGGTGAAACAGGTTTATTTACAGAATCTACACCCTACGCACCAAATAGTCCATATAGTGCCTCAAAAGCATCGTCGGACTTTATAGTACGTAGCTATTTTCATACCTATGGAATGAATGTAGTTACCACAAACTGCTCCAATAATTATGGGCCAAAACAGCATGATGAAAAGTTGATTCCTACCATAATTAGAAAAGCCATTGCTGGAGAAGATATTCCTATTTATGGCGATGGTAAAAACATTCGCGATTGGTTGTATGTTTTGGATCACTGCAAAGGTATTTATCTAGCATATCAAACTGGAAAAGCTGGAGAAACCTATAATATTGGTGGAAAAAATGAACGAAATAATTTAGAAATAGCTCATACTATTTGTAAAACACTAGACGAAATAAAACCAAAAGACACAACCTATAAGGAACAAATTAGCTTTGTTTCTGACAGACCAGGTCATGATTTCCGTTATGCTATTGATGCATCAAAAATTGAATCCAATTTGGGTTGGAAATCAGATGAAAACTTTGAGTCTGGTATTAAAAAAACAATTAATTGGTATTTGGATAAATATAAAAATTAGATGAAGGGAATTATTCTAGCAGGCGGTTCAGGAACCCGATTACACCCACTAACCTTATCGGTTAGTAAACAGCTTATGCCTGTTTATGATAAACCCATGATTTATTATCCACTATCTACCTTAATGTATGCTGGAATACACGAAATTCTTATTATTTCAACACCAAAAGATTTACCTTTATTTAAAGAGTTATTAGGCGATGGTAAAAAGTTTGGTTGCACCTTTGAATATGCCGTGCAAGAACATCCTAACGGATTAGCTGAAGCGTTTTTAATAGCTGAAGATTTTATTCAAAAAGACAAAGTCGCTTTAATTCTTGGTGATAATATTTTCTATGGTTCTGGTTTGGCTAAGTTGCTTCAGAGTAATAATAATCCCGATGGTGGTATTATTTATGCGTATCGTGTTAATGATCCAGAACGTTATGGTGTAGTTGATTTTAATGATGAAGGACATGTTATATCAATAGAAGAAAAACCTGAAAATCCTAAATCTAATTATGCCGTTCCTGGTATTTACTTTTATGATAATTCTGTTATAGAAGTGGCAAAAAATATTAAACCAAGTCATCGCGGAGAGTTAGAGATAACAGACGTAAATAAAGCTTATTTAAAGCAAGGTAAATTAAGTGTTAGTATTTTAGATAGAGGAACGGCTTGGTTGGACACAGGTACCTTTGATTCGCTTATGCAAGCCGCACAGTTTGTTGAAGTTATTGAGCAACGTCAAGGATTAAAAATTGGCTCTATTGAAGCTGCTGCTTTTGAAATGGGTTTTATTAATGAGGTGCAATTTAGAGCCTTGGCAGAGCCCTTATTAAAAAGTGGTTACGGCATCAACCTGTTAGGAATGTTAAATAAATAATGGGAATTACAGAAACAAAATTAAAGGATTGCTTCATTCTGGAACCACGTGTTTTTCAGGATTCAAGAGGCTATTTTTTTGAAAGTTATAATCAGAAACATTTTTTTGATGCAACAGGACAACATGTTAATTTTATTCAAGATAATGAGACATTTTCTACAAAAGGTGTTTTACGTGGACTCCATTTTCAAACTGGTAAGTTTGCACAAGCCAAACTTGTTCGTGTTATTAAAGGGCGCGTATTAGATATTGCTGTTGATGTAAGACAAGATTCCCCAACTTTTGGCGAGTTTCAAGCTTTAGAATTATCAGAAGATAACAAGAAACAATTTTTTCTGCCACGTGGCTTTGCTCATGGTTTTGTGGTGTTGAGTGACACTGCTATTTTTGCATATAAATGTGATAATTATTATAATAGGGAGTCGGAAGCTGGAATTATTTATAACGACCCAACCTTAAATATTGATTGGCAGCTACCAGATGACAAACTGCTTTTATCCGACAAAGACAAAGTGCTACCAACATTTGAAACTTTTTTTAAATGAAAATACATGTATTAGTTACTGGATCAAATGGTCAGCTTGGTAAATCCTTATCCACATTAATTAATAACCATACTTATAATTCACTTCAGTTCACCTTTACAACTAAAGCTACTTTAGACATTTCAAATCAAAAGCAAATAGATACATACTTTCAATCTAATAACTTCAACTATTGCATAAATTGTGCAGCTTATACTGCTGTTGATAAAGCTGAAGAAGAAAAAGAACAGGCTTTTTTAGTCAATGCTATAGGAGCTAAAAATTTAGCAGAAGTTTCTAAAAGGTACGGTGTAACTTTAATTCATATTTCCACGGATTTTGTTTTTAATGGCTCCAAACGAGAACCCTATTTAGAAACAGATACTCCAAACCCTATTAACGTTTATGGAGATTCAAAATTACAAGGGGAAAGATTTATTCAATCTACCTTAAAACACTATTTTATTATTAGAACGTCGTGGTTGTATTCAGAATTTGGAAATAACTTTGTGAAAACCATGTTGCGTTTAGGTGCTGAAAAAAAGGAGTTGCATGTTGTAAATGACCAAATAGGCAGTCCTACTTATGCCAAAGATTTAGCCGAAGTGATATGCAAAATTGTTATAACTAAAAACACCCAATTTGGTTTATACCACTATAGCAATCAAGGTATTTTAAGCTGGTTTGAATTTGCACAAGCCATTTTTAATGTCACCCAAAACAATATTCAACTTAAACCAATACCAACATCAGGATATCCAACACCAGCTAAAAGACCGCTTTATTCAGTGCTGTCTTCTTCTAAAATTCACCAGAATTTGAGAATAGAAGAAAAAAAGGTGCTTTTTAGCTTAAAAAACTGTTTACAAAACATTTAGTATGCCTATTATCAAATACATTCTTCGTTATCTAAAATAGGATAAACAAATTATTATGGTATTTTTGCTGCCTAAAAGAACTTGATTAAATCTAATATTAGGCTATTAAATGAAGAAAAATCTAATCATTTTTGGAACGCGACCTGAAGCTATTAAAATGGCGCCTTTGGTAAAAGAGTTTCTAAAAAACTCAAATGCGTTTGAAACCAAAGTGTGTATTACAGCACAACACCGGGAAATGTTAGATCAGGTATTATCATTTTTTGAAATTACACCTGACTTTGATTTAGATTTAATGAAACCCAATCAAAATTTATACACTTTAACCGCTGATATTATTACCAGTTTAAAACCTGTTTTAGAGGAATTTAAACCCGATTATGTGTATGTACATGGCGATACAACGACCACTATGGCGGCTAGTATTGCTGCTTTTTATTCGGGAGCTAAAGTATGTCATGTAGAAGCTGGTTTACGTACCTTTAATAAACGCTCACCTTTTCCCGAAGAAATAAATAGAAGTATTGCAGGTTCAGTTTCAGATTATCATTTTGCGCCTACTACAACTTCAGAACAAAACTTATTAAACGAAAACATCCAAAAATCTACTATATTAGTTACTGGAAATACGGTAATTGATGCGCTTCAGTACAGTTCAAACAAAGTGACTTCAGAATCGTATCTAGATGATGAGGTAGAAGAACTAAAAACGCTTGTAGATTTCTCTAAAAAGCTTATTTTAGTTACAGGGCACAGACGCGAAAATCACGGACAAGGATTTATAAATATTTGTAGTGCGCTCAAACAAATAGCATTAGAAAATCCAGATGTTCAAATTATTTACCCAGTTCATCTAAATCCGAAAGTTCAAAAACCGGTTTATGACCTTTTAGAAGATATAGAAAATATAAAACTAATAGCACCACTTTCATACCCTTCCTTTGTTTGGCTTATGAGTCAGTCCTTTTTAATAATTACCGATAGTGGTGGTGTGCAAGAAGAAGCGCCAAGTTTAGGAAAGCCTGTTTTGGTAATGAGAGATACTACTGAAAGACCCGAGGCTGTAGAAGCTGGAACCGTACTTTTAGTAGGTACAAATACAGATAAAATAGTAAATGAAGCTAATAGGTTATTACATAGTAAAAACGCCTATATAAAAATGAGTAAGCTACATAATCCGTATGGAGATGGCTTGGCTTGTCAACGAATTGTTGAATTTATTTCAAAGTTATAATTATGAGTAAAACTCCCAGTGTGGTTATGATTGGTTTAGGGTATATTGGCCTACCAACTGCGGCATTAATTGCAAAAAATAAAATCTACGTTCATGGTGTTGATATTAACCCGAAAGTGGTAGAAACCATTAATGCTGGTAAAATTCATATTGTAGAGCCAGAATTGGATACAGCAGTAGCAGAAGCTGTAGCAAATGGCTATTTAAAAGCAGCCACAACACCTGTTGAAGCCAATACCTATTTAATTGTTGTTCCAACGCCTTTTAAGGCTAAAAATGAACCAGATATCTCTTTTGTTGAAGCAGCCACAAAAGCTGTTTTACCCTTGTTAAAAGCAGACGATTTATATATTATTGAGTCTACTTCGCCTGTTGGAACTACTGAAAAAATGATGCATCTTATTTATTCTGAAAGACCAGAATTAGAAGGTAAAATTAATATTGCTTATTGTCCAGAACGCGTGCTTCCAGGAAACGTCATGTATGAATTGGTTCATAATGACCGCGTTATTGGTGGTGTAGATCAAAAATCGACAAATAAAGCCGTTGATTTTTATCGCGATTTTATTGAAGGTGATTTACATAAAACCAATGCACGTACCGCAGAAATGTGCAAATTAGTAGAAAACTCATCGCGAGATGTGCAAATTGCGTTTGCCAATGAGTTATCCCTAATTTGTGATAAGGCAGATATTAATGTCTGGGAACTTATAGCACTAGCTAATAAGCACCCAAGAGTTAATATTTTACAACCAGGTTGCGGTGTTGGTGGTCATTGTATTGCTGTAGATCCGTACTTTATTGTGGCTGAATACCCAATGGAATCTCAAATTATTGGAAAGGCAAGAGAGATTAATAACTACAAATCGTTTTGGTGTGCTGAAAAGGTACAAACCGCTAAATTAGAATTTGAGTTAAAAGAAGGACGTAAACCAAGTATTGCATTAATGGGTTTAGCTTTTAAACCCAATATTGATGATTTAAGAGAATCGCCAGCAAAATATATAGCTCAAAAAGTACTTCAAAACGCCAATAACGAAGAGTACTTTATTGTAGAACCAAATATTGAGGAGCATAAAGTATTCAAGATAACAGATTATAGAGAAGCAGCTGACAAAGCGGATATAATCGTATTTTTAGTGGCACATCAAGAGTTTAAAACTTTAAAATTAGATAGTAGTAAAGTAGTTTTAGATTTTTGTGGAGTAAAAAACATATAAATTAAAAGTTCTTATTCAGCTTTGAAAGACCAATCATACAAAAGACATATTGCTAAAACTATTACGTGGCGAATAATAGGTACAATTGATACTATTTTATTGTCTTGGATTGTAACAGGTAATCCATACGCAGGTCTTAAAATAGGGCTTGCAGAGGTAACAACTAAAAGTATTTTATATTATTTACATGAGCGTGTTTGGTATAAAATAAACTTATCTAAAGAAGGTAAGACACTGGAAAGCAGGAAACGACATTTAGCTAAAACAGTCACTTGGCGATTAGTTGGTACTTTAGATACAATGACTTTGGCTTGGATCATTTCAGGTAATCCAATAGCTGCTTTAAAAATTGGTTTTGCGGAAGTTATTACTAAAATGATTTTGTATTATTTTCATGAGCGTATTTGGTATAAAGTTAATTATGGCCTTCCCGATAGATAAAAAAACTTAACTATGAAAGAGAATATTATTACCCATCATTATCAAATAACTTTAGAAGATAGGATAAAATTAAATAATCATAATTCATTTTTACTATGGTTTACAGGCCTTTCAGGATCAGGGAAATCTACTATAGCTAATGTAGTAGAACAAAAATTATATCAATTAGGTATTAAAACTTATACATTGGATGGTGACAATATTAGAAAAGGTATAAATAAAGATTTAACTTTCTCTCCAGAAGATCGTACCGAGAATATTCGAAGAATTGCTGAATTAGCTAATTTAATGGTGGATGCTGGTTTAGTAACTCTAGCAGCATTTGTCTCACCTTATAAAAAAGACCGTGAGAACATTAGAAGTATCGTTAAAGATGTTAACTTTGTGGAAATTTATATCAACACAAGTGTAGAGGAGTGTGAGCGTCGTGATGTAAAAGGCCTTTACAAAAAAGCACGAGCAGGTGAAATAAAAAACATGACTGGAATATCTGCACCTTATGAAGCGCCTGAAAACCCAGATATTGAGATAAACACAGAAACTGAATCGATTGAAGGCGCTGCAAAACGAATAGTAGATTATATAACACCAAAATTGTCAAGGCAATAATGAGTAAATATTATTTAAATTATTTAGACGAATTAGAGAGCGAAGCTATTTTCATATTACGTGAAGTTTGGGCTCAATTTGATAACCCTGTCATTTTGTTTTCAGGTGGTAAGGATTCTATTCTTGTAACTCATTTAGCAAAGAAAGCTTTTTATCCTGCTAAAATTCCGTTTCCTTTAATGCATGTAGATACAGGTCATAATTTTCCTGAAACCATTCAGTTTAGAGATGATATTATTAAAGATTTAGGAGTAGAACTTATTGTTGGTTCTGTTCAGGAGTCTATTGATGAAGGTCGTGTTGCTGAAGAAAAAGGTAAAAACGCAACCAGAAATGCACTTCAGATTACAACACTACTTGATGCTATTGAATCTAATAAAATAGATTGCGCAATTGGAGGAGGTCGTCGTGATGAAGAAAAAGCAAGAGCAAAAGAGCGTTTCTTTTCACATAGAGACGATTTTGGTCAATGGGATCCCAAAAACCAACGTCCAGAACTTTGGAATATTTTTAATGGTAAACACTTTCAAGGAGAGCATTTCAGGGCTTTTCCAATTAGTAATTGGACTGAAATGGATGTTTGGAATTATATTAAACGTGAAAATATTGCTATTCCGTCTTTATATTTTGCGCATGAACGTGAAGTTGTTAAGCGTGATGGTACATGGATACCAAACTCTGAATTTTTAGTTTTAGAAGATCATGAGGAAGTAGTAATAAAGAAAATACGTTTTAGAACTCTAGGAGATATAACCATTACTGGAGGTGATGAATCAGACGCTGATACTTTAGAAAAAATTGCTCTAGAAGTAGCAGGTATGCGTAATACCGAACGCGGAAACAGAAGTGATGACAAGCGTTCGGAATCAGCAATGGAAGACCGTAAACGTCAAGGGTATTTCTAAAATTTATATCAAAATTTTAAATAAAAAGCATGTTAGATAACAATCAATTATTACGTTTTACAACAGCAGGAAGTGTGGATGATGGAAAAAGCACTTTAATTGGACGTTTATTATACGATTCTAAATCTATTTTTGAAGATCAGTTAGTAGCTATAGAAAATACAAGTAGAAAAAAAGGACATGAAGGTGTTGATTTGGCTTTGTTTACAGATGGTTTAAGAGACGAACGCGAACAAGGCATCACTATAGATGTTGCTTATAGATATTTTACAACTCCTAAACGCAAATTTATAATTGCTGATACACCAGGACATATTCAGTATACTAGAAATATGGTTACAGGTGCTTCTACAGCAAATGTTGCAACGATATTAATTGATGCACGACATGGTGTAATAGAACAAACAAAAAGGCATGCTTTTATTGCATCACTATTGAATATACCACATATTATTGTCTGTATTAATAAAATGGACTTGGTTGATTTTTCAGAAAAGATTTATAATAAAATTGTAACAGAATTTGAAGAAATAGCTTCTAAATTATTGGTTACAGATGTACGCTTTATACCGATGTCAGCTTTACTAGGTGATAATGTGGTTAATAAATCAGAAAACATGCCTTGGTATCAAGGTGCTCCTATGCTACATACGTTGGAAACCATGCATATTAGCAGCGATATAAATAAAATAGACGCACGTTTACCTATTCAAACTGTATTAAGGCCACAGCGAGAAGGTTTTTTGGACTACAGAGGTTATGCTGGACGTGTAGCCAGTGGTATTTTAAGAAAAGGAGATGATATTACTGTATTACCATCTGGTTTTACTTCAAAAATAAAAAGTATTAATCTTCATAATACTGAATTAGATGAGGCTTATGCGCCTATGTCTGTGTCTGTAACTTTAGAAGATGATATAGATATTAGTCGTGGAGATATGATTGTAAGATCTAATAACAAACCAGAACCATCTCAAGATATAGAGGTTATGTTATGTTGGTTAAACAATACTTCTGCAAAACCACGAACTAAATATACTGTAAAGCATACATCTAATGAACAAACAGCCATGATAAAAGAAGTTGTTTACAAGTATGATATAAATACTTTAGATCGTATCTCAAACAATTCAGAGCTCAACATGAATGATATTGCTAAAGTAAGAATACGAACTACTAAACCATTAATGGTTGATTCATATAGAGAAAATCGAACTACCGGAAGTATAATTCTTATAGATGAAGCTACAAATGAAACTGTTGCAGCCGGAATGATAGTTTAACCAAATATTATATGATAACTAAAGAACAAATAGAGTTAACCATAAAGGCTGCAAGAGAGGCAGGAGAGGCTATTTTAAAAGTATATCATTCTGATGATTTTAATGTTGATTTTAAAGGAGATGATAGCCCATTAACAAGAGCTGATAAAGAAGCAAATATGGTTATTGAATCTTATTTAAAACAAACACCATATCCAATTTTATCCGAAGAAGGCGCTACGATACCTTTTGAGGTTAGAAAAGAGTGGAACTTATTTTGGATGGTAGACCCTTTAGATGGGACTAAAGAATTTATAAAACGAAACGGAGAATTCACTGTTAATATTGCTCTAATACAAAATGGAATTTCTGTTTTTGGTGTTGTTTACGCTCCTGTTTTAAATAAACTTTATTTTGGTGGTCCCAATCTAGGAGCACATTTAATCTTTAAAAACAAAACTGTTGTTCTAAAAAAACAGTTAAGTAGCTCTTTCAAAACAAGAGTGGTGGCTTCTAGATCTCATTTAAATGAAGATACTAAAAACTACATTAGCAATTTTAAAGAAGTAGAAATTCTATCAATGGGTAGTTCTCTTAAGTTCATGTTAGTTGCAGAAGGTGAAGCTGATGTGTATCCAAGGTTTGCTCCAACAATGGAATGGGATACGGCTGCCGCACATGCCATTATGAGTGCTATAGATATTGATGTTGTTAACCCACACAATAAAACACCTTTGAAGTACAATAAAGAAAATTTATTAAACCCTTATTTTGTCGTAAAATAATGCTTAAAAAGCTAAAAAATATAATAAATGATACAGATATAAAAGAAATCCTTAATAAAGGATTTTCTTTTTTAATATTTAGATTAGGAGGCGTTTTAGCAGGTTACTTTTTTACATATTTTATTGCTAGACATTATGGAGCTTCTGTTAATGGTTTAGTCTCCTTAAGCTTTTCTCTGTTCTTATTTATCAGTATTTTTGGTTGTTTTGGTATAGATACTAATTTGGTTCGTTTTTTTTCTGATAAAGTGAATTTAGAAAATAATCAAGGTATTTTTTATCGAGTCCTTGTAAAATCAACATTACTATCTTGTGTTTTAGCTTTTACTTTATATTTAAGTAGGAATTTCTTTGCGGAATTTCTTTTTAATAAGCCTCAATTAGAACCTTATATTAAATGGATTGCTCTAACCATACCATTTTGGGTAATTACTCTAATTTGTGGCGGTATGCTTCGAGCTAAAAGACAAAATAGTTGGTTTGCTTTTTTAAACAATCCAGGTCGTTTTTTATTTTCTCTTTTAGCTATTGTTTGTTTATCTTTTTATTTTTCAGATCCTATTATTTCAATTAAATCCCATTTTTATGGTGTGTTTTTTCTAGCAATATTAAGTCTTATTGTTGCTACTAGGAATTTGGATAAGATAACGTTTAAAACTTCTGAAAGCTCATGGATATTTCTAAAAGAGTCTTTTCCAATGATGCTTTCGTCAACAATTCTTGTTTTATTGGGTTGGCTAGATACTTTTATGCTCGGTATCTATGAGTCAGATGACGTTATAGGAGTTTATAACGTTGCTTTAAAAATAGCCGCTTTAACTGTATTTTCATTACAAGCTATAAACTCAATTTTAGCTCCAAAATTAGCAGAAAGTTATGCCATAAATGATGAGGTTAATTTTAAGAAAATAATAAATTTTTCAGCAAAGATAAATTTGGTGTTAACTGTATTTACTGTATTAACAATTATTGTATTTCATAGGTTTTTATTGGGTATTTTTGGAGAAGAATTTTTATCTGGAAGCGTTGTTTTACTGATATTTTGTTTTGGACAACTCTTAAACGCATTATCTGGTTCGGTAGGAGTTATTTTACAAATGACTGGAAATCAAAAAAAATATCAAAACATTGTTTTAATCGCTTTATTTTTAAACCTTGTACTAAACTTTATATTAACGCCTATTTATGGCGCTATAGGAGCAGCTACAGCTACAGTAATTAGCATATCTTCTTGGAACATTATGGGTGCTGTTTATTTAAAGAGAAAGCTAAATATAACTTCGTACTTTACAATTAATTAATAATGGAAAACGCAAAACTTATAACGCCAAATACAATTTTAATTGGAGCTCAAAAAGCAGCTACAACTTCGTTATATAACTGGATTGCACAACATCCAGATGTATGTGGCCCTGCAACTTTAAAGGATTATGCTTTTTTTGCGTATGATGAATTCTTTAATCAAGGTTTAGAATCTTTAAGTCATATTTATAAAAAAGAGTATAATCAAGAAAAAATAGTAATTCATGGCTTCGTAAACTACATGTTTTTTGAAAAATCTATTAAAAGAATATACAACTTCAATAAGGATATTAAACTAATAATGTCTTTAAGAAATCCTACCGATAGAGCAATATCAGCATATGAGTACCAAGTGAAATCTCAAAAAGAGCCCATTAAAACCTTTCTTGATGCCTTAAAAGCAGAAGAAAGTAGAATGGAAGAAAATGATTATTCTACTGTTGCTGATTTAACTTATTTTAATCACGGACTATATTATAAACAACTACAAATAATACTTAAATATTTTCCTTTAGAACAAATTAAAGTTGTGTTTTATGAAGATATTAATACCAATCCAAAACAATTAATTTTAGATGTTTATAGTTTTTTAGAAGTAGATAACTCCTTTACTCCTAAATTTAAGACAATGAATAAAACAGGAGAAATAAAAAATAAAACAATACATAAGTTATTTTACAGTAGAAGCCCAATAAAACAGAAAATAGTTAAATATCTAATCGATCCAATATTTCCATTAGAGAAAAGATTAAAAGTTAAAATTTTTATTAACGAGTATAACACAAAAGATAAAGCTAGAGTTGAAAACACATACCCTATTGAGAGAGCTTATTTACAAGATAAATTTAAAGAGGATATAGAACAGTTAGAAAAATTATTACATGTAGATTTAACACAATGGAAAAAATGATGTTAAAAAGAACATATGTTAATAATTTTATAATTCTTTTACCAATAATATTAATCTTTATTGGTGAGATAGTTGCGTTTACACACCCATCAATATCTCCAATATTAAAAGTTGTATCATGCTTTATTCTTTTATTTCCTATTTGGCTAAAAGTTAAATTTCCAACTAAATTAATTTTTCTGTTTTTAGTATTTTTTGTTTTTTTTATCTATGCCTTTATAATTTCTTTTAATATCAAGGCAGCAATTGAAGAAGGAATTCGTTATTTTTTCCCAATAGCAATTTTACTGTATGGGTATTATAATAAAGATAAGTTAGATTTATTCATAAATTTTATAATAGCTTTTGCTATAATAAATATTGTATATCAATTGTCAAATTATTATGATTTTTATGTTTTAAACGTTGAAAAACAATGGTTTTATCAAGAGTTTTACGCTGAAAAAATTGGTAAATTTTTCTATTGGCCAGCAACTACAAATGGTATCCTAAGGGCAACAGGGCTTGTTGGATTTTTTGGTGCTTTTGGAATTTTAAATTTCATGGCCTATTGGTATACTAAACTTTATTATTTTGGAAAAAGACGAACACTTTTTCTATACATACTGTTCGTAGGGGTATTTTTAAGTACATCTTTTAAAACTATTGGATTTTTTATTGTAACCCTATTAGTAGAATATAGAAAGAAATTAAAATACCTTTTAATAGTACCCTTTGTTTTGATTATTCTTTTTATTACAGCTGGTTCTACCTTGAGGAAATCTATATTGGATTCGGTAAGTGTTAGATTAGAGCTATATGTAACAGAAAGAAATTCAGCAAGATCAGAATCCTATAGAGTAATGTTCGACGAGTTTAAATCTTTCAATTTCTTTGGTGAGGGAATAGGTTCTTTTGGAGGGCCTGCATCTACTAAATATGATTCGCCATTTTATGAAAAGGTTGATTTTAATTGGTATGGTTTAGAGAGTCTCGTTACTACTGATACTTTTTACCCTCACTTATTTGTAGAAATGGGAATACTTGGTGCCCTGTCCTACTTATTACTCTTATTGGGCCCTTTATTACTTCATAGAAAAATACACATCAAAAAGTTAAAAGCTTTGCTACTCATTTATGGTATGCTATTTTTTGATAGTTTGTTTTCGTATTCATTAAATAATTTAGCGATGCTTTCTGTTACTTTATTATTTGTTTATCCAATTATCTATTATTCTAAAGAGAATGTTTTATAAAGTATTGCATGTTGGGCCTTTAGGTGAAAATTTACAAGGAGGTATAAACGAGGTTTTATTAAGTTATAGACGGGCTTTTGGTGATAAATTTAATGGTTTTTCTTCAATTAAGTATAATAACAAATTAATTAACTTGTTATTATTTCCATTAGTTATTTTAAAGTTTTCAATATTTTTATTAGTAAATAAGAAAATAGAAATTATTCATTTTCACAGTGCCTCTAACGGTAGCTTTTATAGAAAATCTATACTTTTTATAATTGCAAAATTTATTTTTTCTAAAAAATGTGTTTTCCAAATACATGGTGGTCATTTTTATGCGTTTTTTAAAAAACGCAAATGGATTGGGGCTTATGTTTCATTTGTTTTTTCTAAATTAGATGGTATAATTTTTTTAGTAAAAGAACAAAGAAGTCAATTTATAGAAGAACTTTCTTTAAATAATACATATCTAATAAATAATATAATTGATTTTAGGGAATACGAAGCTCAAAAAGAGAATACAACGATAAAACTCCTTTTTTTGGGTAAAATAACTCCAGCTAAAGGAATTTTTGATTTGGTTGATTCAGTAAAAGAAAATAAAGACTATTTATTGGGTAAAATACAAATAATTGTTGGAGGATCTGGAGATGATATTAAACTTAAAGACTTGATTAAAACTAATGGTTTGGAAAATATTATTTTATTTAGAGGTTGGCTAAAAGGTTCCAGTAAAGTTAATGCTTATAAAGAGTCAGACATTATAATATTACCTTCTTATACAGAAGCTATGCCTATGTCCATTTTAGAAGGTATGAGTTATAGTATGCCTGTAATTGCTACACCAGTAGGTAGTATTCCTGAATTTGTTCAAAATAATCAAAATGGTATTTTAATTCAAATAAAAAATAAGAAAGCTATATTAGAGGCTATAGATTATTATATTAAAAACAGTGATAAAATTATTGACCATGGAAAAAAATCGTATGAGATTTCCAAAAATTATTTTCCAGATATTTTCATGCAAAAAATTTCTAATATATATATGGATTTATGATTAACGCATATATATTTTATAGTATCGCTCATAAGCTTTATTGTTGGAAGATTCCTATAATTCCAAATATTTTAAAACTGTTATGTTTTTTAATTTATAACTCTAATATCCCTTTTCAATGTAAAATAGGAAAAGGTTCTAAATTTGGATATGGTGGAATAGGTGTAGTTATACACAAGCGTACTGTTATAGGGGAAAACTGCTCTATTGGAACCAATATTACTATAGGTGGTAAACACCCACATTATGAGGTTCCTGTAATAGGTAACAACGTGTACATAGCTACTGGAGCAAAAGTTTTAGGACCCATTAAAATTGGTGACAATGTAATTATTGGAGCAAATGCTGTAGTATTAAAGGACATTCCAAGTAATGCCGTTGTGGCAGGAATACCTGCTAAAATTATTAAATATAATGACTGATTTTCCTCATAGAAAAGTTTTTATTTTCACATTTATACTTTTAATTGCCTATCTAACATTAGACTTTTATTTAAAAAGTAAACGCTACTTTCCGCAGTTAAATTTCAATTGGTCTAATATCACTATAATTAATACGTTTAAAAACATACAAATAGACTCTTTGGGTATTAATTATTTATCAGTTAAAAATAATACTCAAATAGATGTGGACAGACTAGATTTTCAAAATACATTTTCTATAAATAATAAATATTACTTTAGGTGTAAGACAATTAAAGTTAAAGATGACAATCTTATTTTTAGTGGTGGATACTGGATAAACACCTTGCCTAAAACAATAAGTAACAATGTAACTCTTGAAGAGATTGACTTACCTTTAATTCAAAATGGCGATATCAATGTTTGTATGATTGGCGATTCGCAATTAACCTATAAGACAGGTAAATTTACAAGACAAAAATTATATTCAAATTTAAAAAACATTACGTTTGTAGGTAATGAAAAAGATTTATATGCATACCCATATTGCGCAACTACATTAAACAATACGAGTAATTTATTAGAGACATTTGATAGAATACCAAATGCTGATATATATATTATTTATTTAGGTGCACATGAAAAAAATATAGAGCTTTTTAAAAAAAACATTACGAATATTATAAACAGGCTTAACAATAAAAATAAAAGACTTCTACTTGTTATTCCGCCAAAATATAAAAACCCAAATAAAAAAGGTATTTATCAAGCTGTAAAAAATATCTATATTAATTATGAATCTAATCCAAATGTTGAGGTTATTAATTTATCTGAACTGACTGAAGAATCATCACGAATTTTACTGCCAGACGGTATTCATTTGAATAAATATGGGCATCAATTGTTTATTGAAATTTTAACAAATCAACTAAAAAAATATGAAGGAAAGTAAATCTTTTAAACATATGTTTTTTTATTGGTCGTTGTCTATGGTAGTAGTCACATTACCATTTCCTAAATACAGTTTAAACTCTCAAAGTATTATTTTACTTGTAGTTTCATGGTTGTTGTTCAATAATTTTTCTGAAAAAACAAAGAATTTAAAGGCCATGTTACTTCCTTTTATTACTATGTCTTCAATATTCTGGCTTAGCTTACTCGGTTTGTTTTATACAGATAATTTTGGTAAAGCATCCGAAGTACTACTCGCTAATTTACCTTTTCTAATTATTCCGTTAGTTTTTTTTTCAGTAAAACTGGATAATGCCCTTAAACAAAAACTTTTTAAAATTTTTAGTTTTTCCGTAATTATCGCCTCTGTTTTTGGTTTAATTAAGGCCTTATTTTTTAGAATAAATAATTTAGGAAATTACTTTTACTACACCGAATTCTCAAAAATTTTAGATATACATACTACCTACTTTGCATTATTTCTAGTACTTGCAATACTTTATTTCTTTTATGATTTTACACTTTTTAAAACTTTAAAAAAGTGGCAAAATGTGGTTTGTGTTATTTTTCTTTTAGGCATGCTATACATTGTTAGCGCAAGGATTAGCATTATAGCATTAGTAACCATTTTCATAGTTTATATTCTATCAAACTTTAAAAAAATAGATGTAGTTAGTAAAGTTTCTATACTTATAGTTACACTGTTACTAACAGTTTTATTTTTTACCTCTCCGAATTTTCAGAACAGAAATATACAAGCAGATGAGTTTGGTACCGAATTGCCAAGCATAGATACTAGGCTTATACATTGGGAAGCTGTTGTAAATGCCATAAAAAAATCAAATCCATTATTTGGAAACGGAACTGGTGACGCCCATGAAAACCTCTTTGAAGAGTATAGAAATTTGGGGTTTGTCTCTGGTTACCAATATCAATATAATGCCCATAATCAATATTTAGAAATTTTGTTGAGTTTTGGATTATTAGGTTTATTTTCATTATTATTAATTTTATATCAATGTTTAAGACAAAGTTTAAAAAACCATAATATGTTTTTTCTAACACAAGTAATTGTTTTTATGGTATTTATGCTTACCGAATCAATATTAGAAAGGCAAAAAGGTATTATTAGTTTTATGTTTTTTCTATCATTAAGTTTAAGTGCTAACAACACCACTTCAAAATGATTTCAACTATTAAATCAACAATAGATTACTATGCAAAACACAACTTTCTGTTTAATAGAGAGTTATATAGAATCCAGGAATATTATGATTCTGATTCAAACTCCATTGAATTGCAAAGAAATAATGCGTTCCAGTCATTAATTCAACAGGTAAAACATAATACTTTTTATAAAAAATTTTATGACAAACATGGTGTCAATTTAAATCAAATACAAAATTTAAATGATATTGTTAGGTTACCAATATTGAATAAGGATTTAGTAAAGACCAATATCAATGATATAAAACAAGGAAGAAAAATTTTAGTTCTAAAAGGTCATACAAGCGGAACAACAGGAAGCCCATTAGTTATTTATCGAGATTTTAACGCAATTATTAAAGAGAATGCATATGTTTGGTGGTACAGAATGCAAAATGGTTTATTACCTAAAGATAAAAAAATATCAATTCGTGGAGACCTTAACCGTGAAACTATGTTTTATCACGACAAATGTTTTAATACATTATACATTTCAAGTTATGCACTAAACAAGCGTAATTTTAAAACGTTGTATTCCAAAATAACACAATTTAAACCAAAAGCTTTTATTGGGTATCCAAGTTCATTGTTTTCTTTAGCGCTTTTGTTTGAAGATAATAACATCAGTTTAGATGTTCCATTATCATTTACGAGTTCAGAAAAATTATTGCCTTATCAAGAAACTAAAATTGGATGTGTATTCGGAACTACTATCTATGATTGGTATGGAAATGCAGAACGTACAATTGCACTTTATAAAGACAACTCAAAATACTATGAGCCAATATTATATAGTATAAATAATTACAACGATAAAAATGTATTGACAACTTCTCTAATTAATACTTATTTTCCTTTAATTAATTATGAAGTAAATGATGATATTGAAACCCAAAATAAATATAGTATTCAAAAAAAATCAATAATAATTGATTCTATAGGAGGTAGACAAGAAGATATAATTATTTTAAAAGATGGATCCAGAATAGGTAGGTTAGATGTTGTTTTTAAGGGTGTTAAAAATATAAAAATGGCTCAAATTGTTCAAAAAAACAACTATTCAATAGAGGTTAATATTGTAAAAGATAATTCCTATACAGATAAAGACGAGCAGGAGTTATTAAATAATTTAAAGCAAAAATTGGGTTTGGATACCCAATTAAATATTAATTCCATTTCTAAAGATGATTTAATCTACAGTAAATCTGGAAAATTTAGTTTAGTAATATCAAAAATATAATCATAGTATGAAATTCTTTATTAAATCAGCATTAGTTTTAACGCTATTGGTTTCTTGTAAATCAGATCAATTATCAAGTAAATTGATAGATGATTCAATAACAAAATACAGTAAATTAGAAAAGCAACATCAAGTTTATTCAAATATTCTAAATAGTTTAGAAGAATTTTCTCAAACAAAAAAACTTAATTTCAATACAAAATCTAAAGACACTATTATTATAAAAGACAAAACAAATAAGCTTGTGTTTTTAAAAGAAGACTTAATTCGTGTTGAAATACCTAATATAACATACTTGATAAATTCGGTAGAAGATATTACACTAAAGTTTAAAATAAATGATAGTTTACGGAATGGATTTTTAAAAAATAAAATTTATAACGGTTTTTATGTCAATTTTGACGAAATAGGGTTTCAGGAAATAAATTTTAAGAATAACGACACAATTTTTTTGAAAGGATATTACAACGATAATACTAAAAGAAAAACATTAAAGTACAAAAACAATCAACCGAACGGTATTCAAGAAAACTTTTATCCAAATGGTATTTTATCCAAAAGAATAGATTATTCTGAAGGCATTATAGTAGGTGATGTAATTGAATGGTTTGATAATGGAAAAATTAAATCGAAAGTTACTTATGAGAACGGACAGAAACAAGGCGAGCAGATAACGTATTATAAAAATACAAATTCCATGAAGTCACGTGAAAATTTTAAGCATGGTAAACTTGACGGATTACAAGTGGCTTGGTTTGACAATGCAAATCTTAAACATAAAGTTAAATTTCAAAATGGTAAGCTGAACGGTGAGATGATTTTATTTCAAAAAAACCAAAAGCTTATGAAAATGAAAGGGAGTTATTTAGATGACTATCGTAATGGTGATTTTACAGTATGGAATGAAAACGGGACTATTATAATTTCTGCTAAATTTGAATTAGGCAAGTTAATTGAAATAAAAAAAGGAACAGAAGAAGCCATTCAGAGTCAATTGAGTGACATTGAAATGGATTTTTTTTAAAAAAATAATATTGAAAGAACAAGAAAGCTTTAACAGACTTAAATCCTATTGTGAGAATGAAGAATTCAAGGGTTGGGATCCATATGATGGATTAAACAGTTGGGTTATTCAAAAGACACCTATAGGTAGATCACGTTTTTTTAGATTGGCATGGATTCAGGCTTTTAAACTAAACCCATTTAATTTAAGACCTCTTTTTGGAATTAAAAAAGATTATAACCCTAAAGGTTTAGGTTTATTTTTAATTGGTTATTGTAATCTATATAAAAATGAAAAATTAGAGTGTCATTTAGAGGTTATAAATAAATTAGCCCAACAAATCATAGATTTACAAACTGCAGGTTATTCTGGAGCTTGTTGGGGCTATAATTTTGATTGGCAAGCACGTGCTTTTTTTCAACCTAAATATACACCAACTGTAGTGGCAACCACATTTATAGGAGAAGCTCTGTTAGAGGCCTATAAAATAACAGAAAACAAACTATATTTAGAAACTGCTATAAGTACAGCCAGATTCATATTGAAAGATTTAAATAAGTCTTATGATGAAGATGGTGACTTTACATTTTCTTATTCACCTTTAGATGAAACACAAGTATATAATGCTGGCTTATTAGGTGCTAAATTATTATCACTAATTTATAAACATACTCAAAAGAAAGAACTATTAGAAGCAGCTAATAAAGTAGTTTCATATGTTTGTAAGCGTCAAAATATCGATGGATCTTGGAGCTATGGGACTTTACCTTTTCACCAATGGATAGATAATTTTCATACAGGATACAATCTAGAGTGTATACATATTTATCGAGAAGTTTCAGGGGATAAAACTTTTGACTCACATTTTGATAAAGGCATGAATTATTACTTAAATACATTTTTTACCAAAGAAGGTATTTCTAAATATTATAATAACAGTACTTATCCTATTGATATACATGCACCAGCTCAATTAATAGTTACTTTAGTAAAGTGTGGTAATTTTCATAAAGAAAAAGCATTAGCTCACAAGGTGTTAAATTGGACTATTAGTAATATGCAATCAAAAGAGGGATATTTTTATTATCAAAAAAAGCCCTATTTAACATCAAAAACTCCTTATATTCGTTGGGCGCAATCTTGGATGTTTTATGCATTTAGTTATTACTTTTTGCAGGAAAAATAATTAGCTTAGCGTTATTAGAATTTTTAGTTAAATTAAATGGATAAAATTAACATACTAAACACGTACATTGATAATTTATCTATGCAAGAAACCTTGACTATTGTTGAAAAAACAATAAGTAGTGGAAAGCAGCTACATCATGTCGTCGTTAATGCAGGAAAAATTGTGGCTTTACAGTCTGATTTGCAACTCCGACAGAGTGTCAATGAAAGTGATTTAATTAATGCTGATGGTCAAGCCGTCGTGTGGGCTTCAAAAATATTAGGTAAACCTTTAAAAGAACGGGTAGCTGGAATAGACCTTATGGTAAACCTTATAGAGCTAGCTCATAGAAAAAATTATAAAGTGTTTTTCTTTGGAGCTCAAGAAGATGTTGTTAAAAGTGTTGTAAAACAATACAGTAGCCAATATTCTTCAAACATAATTGCAGGCTATCGGAATGGATATTTTAAAAAAGATGAAGAAAAGGAAATAGCAAAAGAAATAGCCCAAAGTGGAGCTCAAATGCTTTTTGTTGCCATAAGTTCACCAACTAAAGAGAATTTTTTATACGATAACAAAGATGTTTTACAAAAAGTAAACTTCATTATGGGCGTTGGTGGAAGTTTTGATGTTGTTTCAGGAAAAGTAAAACGCGCTCCAATATGGATGCAAAATTCAGGGTTAGAATGGGCCTATAGATTTTCTCAAGAACCTCAACGTATGTGGAAACGATACCTAGTTGGAAATAGTAAATTTATAGGTTTAGTAATACGTGAGAAATTTAAAAAAAACAATACAAACTAGTTTTGTAAATTTGAAAATAATAAAAAACACCAAATGAACATATCAGTAATAGGAACAGGCTACGTAGGTTTAGTTACCGGAACATGTCTGGCCGAAACAGGTAACAATGTCTTGTGTATTGACATTGATGAAAATAAAGTTAAAAAAATGCAAGATGGTGTTGTGCCAATTTATGAACCATTATTGGACACGCTTTTCGATAGAAATATAAAAGCCAATCGCTTAAAGTTTTCAACGTCTTTAGAAGAAGGTTTAAACCATGGTGATATTATTTTCCTAGCACTCCCAACACCAGAAGATGAAGACGGTTCGGCTGATTTATCATACGTATTAGGAGCCGCCAAAAACATTGGAAAATTATTAAAAAGCTATAAAGTAATTGTCGATAAAAGTACCGTTCCTGTTGGAACAGCCGATCGTGTTACCGAAGCTATTGCCAATGAAACGACTGTAGATTTTGATGTGGTTTCTAATCCAGAATTTTTACGGGAAGGTTTTGCTGTAGAAGACTTTTTAAAACCAGAACGCATTGTTATTGGCTCTAGTTCGGATAAAGCAACCAAGCTAATGGAAAAACTCTATAAACCCTTTGTTCGCTCTGGAAATCCAATAATTGTTATGGATGAAAAATCGGCTGAACTTACTAAATATGCAGCCAACTCATTTTTAGCCACCAAAATTACCTTTATGAACGAAATTGCTAATTTCTGTGAAAAGATTGGTGCTGATGTTGATAAAGTCCGTATTGGTATGGGTACCGATTCTAGAATAGGCAAACGTTTCTTATTTCCAGGAATAGGTTATGGTGGCTCCTGCTTCCCTAAAGATGTAAAAGCATTACATAAATCTGGAAAGGATAACAATTATAATTTTGATATTTTGAATGCCGTTATTAAAGTTAACGACACCCAGAAACGTATCCTATTACCTCGTATTGATGCTTATTTTAAAGGCGATTTAAAAGATAAAAAAATAGCTATTTGGGGCTTGGCATTTAAACCAGAAACCGATGATATTCGCGAAGCTCCAGCTTTGTATATAATTCAAGATTTACTTGAAAGAGGCGCTTCAATTACAGCCTTCGACCCAGAAGCTATGGATAATGTGGGACGGAAGTTTGGAAATCAAATAACCTTTGCTCCCGATATGTATTCAGCAATTCAAGATGCCGACGCCTTGATTATCTGTACAGAATGGAGTATCTTTAGAACACCAGATTTTAATAAACTAAAAGCGGAAATGAGTGCACCAGTTATTTTTGATGGTAGAAATTTGTATGACGTTCAAGATATTAAAAACGAAGGCTTTTATTATAGCTCAATAGGAAGAAAGACAATAGATTAATGAAAAAGGTATTAATTACAGGAGCAGCTGGATTTCTAGGATCACATTTAAGCGACCGGTTTATAAAGGAAGGGTTTCACGTTATTGGTATGGATAACTATATCACAGGCGATTCTAAAAACATCAAGCACTTGATGGATAATCCTAATTTTGAATTTATCGAGCATGATGTCACCGAATTTATTAAAATTGAAGGTGAGTTAGACTACATATTGCATTTTGCCTCGCCAGCAAGTCCTATTGATTATTTAAAAATACCCATTCAAACCTTAAAAGTAGGCTCTTTAGGAACCCACAATTTATTAGGTCTTGCTAAAGCAAAAAAGGCTAGAATATTAATTGCTTCTACATCGGAGGTTTATGGCGATCCATTAGTGCATCCACAAACCGAAGATTATTATGGAAATGTTAATACCATTGGACCACGTGGCGTTTATGATGAGGCCAAACGCTTTCAAGAATCCATAACCATGGCTTACCACCGGTTTCATGGTCTTGAAACGCGCATAGTCCGTATATTTAATACCTATGGACCACGAATGCGCTTAAATGACGGTCGTGTAATTCCAGCTTTTATGGGACAAGCATTGCGTGGTGAAGACTTAACCGTTTTTGGTAACGGCTCACAAACACGTTCGTTTTGTTATGTGGACGATCAAGTAGAAGGTATTTATAATTTGCTTTTTAGCAATTATTCATATCCAGTAAATATCGGTAACCCTCATGAAATTACTATAAAAGATTTTGCCGAAGAAATTATAAAACTAACAGGAACCAATCAGAAAATTATTTACAAGGAACTTCCTACAGATGATCCACTGCAAAGACAACCAGATATTACACTAGCCAAAAAACTCTTAAATTGGACGCCAAAAGTAGAGAGAGCAGAAGGTATGGAAAAAACCTTCAACTATTTTAAACAATTATCTGCCGAAGAATTAAACAAAAGCGAACACAAAGATTTCTCAAAGCATATTAAGAATTAATGAGCCAAATACAACATGGTAGATACTCTATTTATATTAGGCCTATTTCTTATTTAATAGATTTAGGCATCATAAATGGTTTAGCTATTTTATATTTTTTCAATTTTCAACATCCTATAATTTTTGTCAGTGTTACAACCATTGCTTGGTTATTTATATCTATTAATTCAAAATTTTATGAAGTTTACAGATACACTCGTGAAATAACCATTTTGTCATTAATTTTCAGACAAATGGTACTTTTCGGATTGTTTGTTTTGGCATATTCCGGGTTCTATCACAATTTAGACATTCGGCCAAAAAGTATATTTAAATATGTTGGATTCGCTTTTATTTTAATTACCATATTTAAATTTGCGTTTTATTATTTATTACAGAAATACCGCTCCTCTTTTGGGGGGAATTATAGAACTACTGCAATTATAGGAAAGAACAAACAAACTATAGCATTAGAGAATTTTTTCAATTCCAACCCAGAATATGGATACAAGCACAAAAAAACATTCAGTTTAAAAAATAAAGACACCTTTGATCTTGATGCGTGTTTGTACTTTTTGAAAAAGGAATCCATTGAAGAGGTTTATTGCTCAATATCCGAATTGTCTAATTCGCAAATGATGAAAGTCATAGATTTTGCAGATAATAACCTAATCATCCTTAAGTTTTTACCTGATAATAAAGATATTTATTCAAAAAAATTAAAATATGAGTATTACGATTATATTCCTATTTTATCATTACGAAATATTCCACTAGAAGAATCTGCAAACCAATTTATTAAGCGCCTTTTTGATATTCTGTTTTCAGCTTGTATTATTGTCTTCATTTTATCTTGGCTCACACCCATTATTGCTATTTTAATAAAATTAGAATCCAAAGGTCCTGTGTTTTTTAAACAATCAAGGAATGGTTTTAATTATAAGGAGTTTGACTGCTATAAATTTCGGTCTATGACACCTAATAAAGACGCAAACCTTCATCAAGCAACTCGTGGAGATCAACGTGTAACAAAAACCGGGAAGTTTATAAGAAAAACAAGCATTGACGAACTACCACAATTTTTCAATGTACTCTTTGGTGATATGTCTGTTGTGGGTCCAAGACCACATATGGTAAGTCACACCAATATGTATGCTAAACGTATTGACAAATTTATGGTACGTCATTTTGTTAAACCTGGTATTACAGGTTTAGCTCAAATAAGTGGTTTTCGTGGTGAAGTTGAAACCGATAAAGATATTATTGGTCGTGTAAAATATGATATTTTTTATATCGAAAACTGGTCGTTACTTTTAGACCTAAAGATTATTATAAAAACGTTCTTAAATGCTGTTCGAGGCGAAGAAAAAGCCTACTAGAGTCTTGTTGTTAGTTTTAATAATTGGCAATTAAAGTCAAAATATTTTTTTGCTACTTGCTGAATCGCCAGACGTTTTTTTAAACCTAATTCATCTTTACTTAAATTGTTAATGGTAGCGTTTAAGCGACTGTAATTTCCTGATTTAGAAATCCAACCCAATTGATGATTTCGAATAATATCTTCACCCTCACCACCACCAAAATAAAGCATAGGAAGCCCTAATCTGGCATATTCAAATATTTTTGAGGGCACAGAGCCATAAATCCTATTGAGTAACGGAATTATAGTTATATCGTAGTTTAAAAGCACTTCATGCAATGTGTCTCGGGAAACTTCGCCATGATAAATAATTGGCAAATCTGGATTTTTAGAAATAAACTGAACAATTTTTTCTTGTTCTGCACCTGCGCCATAAATATGGAATACCACATTAGTGTAATCCAAAGATTTACAAAGTCTATATATACCTTGCGCTATTCCTAATAATCCAGCATAAACCATAGTAATTTTTTCACCTGAATCAAACTGTTCTTCTAATTTTGGAAGTTCAAAATCAGGGTAATTTCTATATAAAAATGTTTCTTTTTCAGGAAATAATGATTTTACATGTGTTAAAATCTCATTGCTCTGGCCTAATACTAAATCCGCTTTTTTGTAATTATAACGTTCAATATTTTCAAGCAATTTATAACTAAAGTCTTTTTTAAAAGCACCTAACTCTAAACCTGCAATTGGCCACAAATCACTGACATTTAAAATAAGTTTTCTCTTTTTGCGCTGTAAACATAACATACAGGTAAAAGCCACTAGTAATGGAGGCGATTGTACAATAACCGTATTCGGGATTTTGTTCCAAATAAAAAACCAAACCAGGCTTATACTATACGAGATCATAGCGAATAAGCGCAGTAATTTGTTTTTAGAATTACTGGCATACAACCATAATCTATGAATAGTAATAGTATTCTCTATAGAAGTTTGTTTGAACGTTCCTCGATAAGCCTCAAAAATCCTACCTTTTGGATAATTGGGCAAAGGTGTCAGAACAGATACTTTAAAGTTTTGTTTTTCTAAACCTGTTGCTAAATGAAAAATCCGGTTGGAAGCAGCTCCAGTTTCAGGTGGAAAATAACTAGTTATAATGAGAATATCTTTCATTATGAAGGTTGCTTTATCTGAGAAGAAAACTGATTCAGTTTACCGCTTTTTGAACGTTCTAGTGCATCTTGGCGCTCAAACAAAACGGTTAAATTAGGTTCTAAATAGCGTGTCATTTCATCACAGATTTGTTGCATTTTTTCTTCCGATAAGCCTTTGGAGCTAACATAAATAATTTTAAATGTATCAAGGTGTGTTTGTTGAATAACGAACTCCTTTACCAAACCATCATCTTCAATAATGCGTTTCGTGATGTAATAAAAAGTTAAACCAGCCGCTTTTTTACCACTTGGTAAAACGGCCAAATCGTTCGTTCTACCAATTAGCTTTTTAAGAATGGGTTTTTTTGTGGTGCTTTTTTCTGAAAGTATGCCAATATCACCAATATCATAACGTATAAATGGATGGGCTTGGTTGTAAAGGGAAGTAATAACAATTCGGCCCTCTTCACCTAAAGGCAATACTTGATTCGTATCATCTAGAATCTCTACAAACAATGTTTCACTATTAATTTGCCAGTCGTTTTCTAGATTTTGAAACGCTATTAAATCCAATTCAGATGCACCATATTCATTAATTACAGGAATTCCGAATTGTTTTTCCAAGAGTAATTTATCTGAATCAAAAAGCATTTCAGATGTCACGACACAGGCTTTTAAGGTTGGACACAGGCTTTTTAAAACCATATTTTTACGCTCTAAAAACTTGGCAAATTGCACAATGGAACTAGTATAGCCATTTAGGTAATCAAAAGATGAGGATTTAAATTTTTGAATGTAGCCTTCAAAGGCAGCATCGCTTAAATCAAAAACTGAAAAGCGAAACCTACTACTTAAAAAGTCTTTAAAACGTTCTTTGTAATAGCCTTTCTTATCTAAGGGAATACCATAAAAACGGGCTTGTTTAGAGCAGTTAAAATCCAAGTCATACCAGCCAAATCTATTTTTTATTACAGCCCAAGTTAGTGCATGGCAAACAAAATCTTTAGCAAAAATAAATGGATCACCAGAAGAGCCAGATGTTTTATTGATATACACATTTTTTAGGTTATAAGCGTCTGAAAGTCTTGATTCTAGTGGTTTTTGTAAATCTCGTTTGGTCATTATTGGAATAGAATTCCAGTCTAATACGTTTACACCATGTGTAAACGTATTATAAAAAGTATTGTGCTGAATATGATAATCAATAATCTCACGTTTTTTCTTCTCTACATAAGTTTCAAACGCTTGCTCTGATTGCGCTTGGATGCCTTTCAAAATCTGTTCAGCTTTCTTTATAGGAAAACCATTAATTTGTAATGACAGGTCAAATAAATTCAAAAGAAATTGGCTTAAGATGTTTTTGTAAAATAATTGTTTTTTAAGCGTAAAACCAATTATTTTTGCAGCAAACAACAACAATATGAATATTTTAATATTAGGGTCAGGTGGTAGAGAACATACATTTGCTTGGAAAATAAAACAAAGTCCGTTATGTGAGGCTCTTTATGTAGCACCTGGAAATTCAGGAACAGCTGCTATAGCTGAAAACGTAGCTATTGGTGTTACCGATTTTCAAGCCATAAAAAAGCTGGTTCTAGATAAAAAGATAGATATGGTAGTTGTTGGCCCAGAGGATCCGTTGGTTCAAGGCATTCATGACTTCTTTTTAAAGGACAATGATTTAAAAAGTGTTTTAGTCATTGGTCCAGAAAAAGCAGCAGCTGAATTAGAAGGGAGTAAGGAGTTTGCTAAAGAGTTTATGATACGTCATAACATTCCTACAGCAGCCTACCAGAGTTTTAATGCAAGTAACGTAGAGGCAGGTTGTCAGTTTTTAGAAACTTTAAAACCACCTTATGTTTTAAAAGCAGATGGTTTAGCAGCTGGTAAAGGTGTGTTAATTTTAAATGATTTAAACCAAGCCAAAGCGGAACTAAAAAGCATGTTGGTAGATGCCAAATTTGGTGAAGCCAGTACTAAAGTGGTTATTGAAGAATTTTTAGATGGTATTGAATTAAGTTGTTTTGTTTTAACCGATGGGAAAAATTACAAAATTCTGCCAACGGCAAAAGATTATAAGCGTATTGGCGAAGGAGATACAGGTTTAAACACGGGAGGAATGGGAGCTGTATCGCCAGTGCCATTTGCAACTCCTGAATTTTTAAATAAAATAGAAGAACTCGTTGTAAAACCAACTATTAGTGGGCTTCAAAAAGATAATTTACCTTATAAAGGATTTGTTTTTATTGGATTAATTAAGGTTGGTAATGAACCTAAAGTTATTGAATATAATGTCCGTATGGGAGACCCTGAAACGGAAGTTGTTTTACCGCGTTTAAAGAATGATTTGGTAGAAGTTTTTCAAGCCATTTCCAACCAAACATTAGATACTATTAATATAGAAATTGACGAACGCGCAGCAACAACCGTTATGCTTGTGTCTGGTGGTTATCCAGAGTCTTATGAAAAAGGGAAAGAAATTACAGGCTTAAATAAGTTAGTAGATGTTTTGCCTTTTCATGCAGGTGCCATTGTAAAGGAAGGAAAAATAATTACTTCTGGAGGTCGTGTAATGGCCATTACTAGCTATGGAAATACCTATAGCGAGGCGCTAAAAAAATCGTATCAAAACATAGACAAACTACATTTTGATACGATGTATTATAGAAAAGATATTGGTTTCGATTTATAGATAACTATGAGAGGTAATACTTTTATTTTCCTCATTATTATCGTTATATTTTTTAAGTTGTAACATCCAATAAGTAAATGCTACAAAACCAACAACTATAAAAAGCCAATTAAGTATATTTGCGGCTGTCCAATTTTCCAGCTCTAATTCTCTTAAAGCATCAAATGGTGCAAACAAAACGTTTACAAATAAGTCCTCAATGGCGTAAAAAAAATCGGTCATAATATAAAATTTTAAGGCTCTTACAAGCGCGTGAAATAACGTAATCAATATAAACTGATACAAAATTACATTTTTTTCAAATTAAATATCAATAATTCGTAGAGAATATTAGTAATTTACCTGAACTATTTATTCATTGAAGCCATTTATTTCTAAAACCTATGATTTCAAAATTCTTTAAAAAAGCAACACCTATTCATTTTGTTATAATGAGTTTGGTGCTGTTTCTAGGTTTTTTATATGCTAAATTTAGGTTGCATCCTCAAATAAGTATGGGGTTTGTATTGAAGCAATTGGCTTTATTTGGTGTTTGTATCGTATCGCTTTTTATTTTTAATTTTTTTACGAGTAAAAATAGTTTAACTAAAAAAAACAGTTACAATCTGCTATTTTATGGGCTGTTTATGGTATTGATGTTTCAAACATTTTTGAATACCAAATTAGTAATTGCTAATTTATTCATCCTATTAGCACTAAGACGCATTGTGAGTCTGCGGACTAAAAAGCAACAAAAGAAGAAAATACTAGACGCTTCTATTTGGATTTCTTTAGCGACACTGCTCTTTTTTTGGAGCTCGCTATTTTTTATAGTCCTTTTTGTAGCGCTTTTTTTATACGGCATAAATGATGTTAAAAATTGGATTATCCCGCTTATAGGTGTGCTTTTAGTTGCTGTAATTACCTATGCCATATTGATTGTATTTAATATAAATTTTTGGGATTATGTGGACAGATTTGAAAGCGGTAAAAATTTTAATTTTAGTATGTTGAATAACCGTCAAATAATCATTGCGGCAACTATTTATTTTTCCTATTTTATTTGGTCCTTATTTTATTATTTACAGAATATTAAAAACAAATCAAAAAGTTACAGACCGTCCTATATGCTTATTTTGTTTGCAGCAATAATAGCATTAGTAATTATTATAATAGCACCCGAAAAATCTGGAGCAGAATTTATTTTCTTAATAGCACCTTTAGCTATTATTGTGAGTAATTATATTGAATTAATTTCCGAAAAATGGTTTCGTGAAGTTTTAATTTGGATTTTAATTTTGGCACTTTTGGCAAATTTAATTTTGTAATTTTTGGCCAAATGCTAAATCGCCTGCGTCTCCTAATCCAGGCATAATATAGCCTTTGTCTGTTAGTTGTTCATCAACAGTTGCAATCCATAAATGCGCATTGGAGTTAAAATGTTTAGAGACATAATCCAAACCTTCTTGAGCACCAATAACACTTACTAAATGCACCGCTTTAGGTTTTCCAAATGGCTTTAAAGCTTCAAAGGTTGCAACCATAGATTGACCCGTTGCTAACATAGGGTCAGCCAAAATAAGGGTTTTACCTTCTAAACTAGGGCAGGCCAAATATTCCACAATAATTTCAAAACTTTCAGGTTTATTTTTATGATGTCTGTAAGCAGAAATAAAGGCGTTTTCAGCTTTGTCAAAGTAATTTAATAAACCGTTATGAAGCGGAACGCCTGCACGCAAAATGGAACATAATACAATGTCATCTGAAGTTAAAAATTCTGTAGCAGTACCCAAAGGGGTTTGGATATCTACTGATTTATAATTTAAAGATTTGCTTAATTCATATCCTAAAATTTCACCGGTGCGTTCAATATTACGCCTAAAACGCATGGGATCTATTTGAATGTTTATATCGCGCATTTCAGATATAAAGGCATTTAAAATGGAATTTTCAAGCGAAATATTGTGAATATGCATTCTGTTTTGGTTTTATTTTGAACTGTAAAGTTAATAAATAGGTTTATATTTGTGTTTCAAAATTTTTACATTATGTTTTCAGAAAAAGCCAATAAAATATTTCAGGACGTTATAAAAACCTATCATGTTATTAACACGGTAGACCAACCTTTTAGCAATCCTTATGATAAAGATTCAGAAACTTTAGAACATTTGTTATATAGAAAATGTTGGATAGATACTGTCCAATGGCATTATGAAGATATTATTCGTGACCCTCAAATTGATCCCGTGGCCGCCTTGAAATTGAAACGTCAAATTGATGCATCTAATCAAGATAGAACCGATATGGTTGAATATATTGACAGCTATTTTCTTGAAAAATATAAGCACGTAACTCCTAAAGCCAATGCTACAATTAATACGGAAAGTCCAGCTTGGGGCATTGATAGATTATCTATTTTAGCACTAAAAGTGTACCACATGCATGAAGAAGCTACACGTACCGATGCTACAGATGCACATTTGGCTGCTTGCCAAACTAAATTAAATGTGTTACTGGAGCAACGGGTAGACCTGTCTACAGCTATAGATACATTACTCGCAGACATTGAAAAAGGCGATAAGTACATGAAAGTATACAAGCAAATGAAGATGTATAATGACGACGAACTAAATCCGGTGTTGCGTTCTCAAAAATAAACTTCCTGCTAAAGCAGGAGTCTCTTTCGTCTTTGATGTCCAAACCAAAACACATACTTGTTATCCGACTCTCCGCAATGGGCGATGTTGCTATGACGGTTCCTGTGCTTCGTGCGTTTACACAACAGTATCCCAGTGTTAAAATAACCGTTTTAACACGTGCTTTCTTTAAACCATTGTTTCGCGATTTAAAAAACGTAACCGTTTTTCCAGCAGATGTAAAAGGCAAACATAAAGGCCTCGTGGGTTTGTATAAATTGTCTCGAGAATTAAAAAAAGAAAACTGCGATGCCATTGCCGATTTGCACAAGGTGTTACGAACCAAAGTATTAAAACCTTTAATTGGTACCCGAAAAGTAGCAACCATTGATAAAGACCGAAAGGCCAAAAAGCAACTTACCAAAGGCAAAATCTTCGAACAATTAAAAACCACACATCAACGCTATGCAGATGTGTTTGAAACACTCGGTTTTCCTGTAGATTTAAGCAATCCCAACTACCCAATTCCAGCAGCTTTAAACCCTAATATTTCCAAATTAATGGGAGATTCAAATAAGAAACGCATTGGTATTGCTCCTTTTGCGGCTCATGATGGTAAAAAATATCCATTGGAACTCATGGAGCAGGTTATTAAAGAATTGTCTAAAAACTATCAGGTTTTATTATTTGGAGGCGGAAAAAAAGAAGTTCAGATTTTAAATTACTTCGAATCTGAAGCAGATGGTATTATTAATATGGCTGGGAAATTAGCGTTTAATGAGGAGTTGGATGTTATTTCTAATTTAAACGTCATGCTTTCTATGGATTCTGGAAATGCGCATTTAGCAGCTATGTTTGGTGTAAAAGTGGTGACTATTTGGGGAGTTACGCATCCATTTGCTGGGTTTGCACCTTTTAATCAACCGGCTGATTATGCCTTGGTAGCGGACAGAAATCAGTACCCGAAAATCCCAACATCTATTTATGGTAACAAATATCCAGAAGATTATAAAGATGCTGCTGGGACTGTTCCGGTTGAAAGGGTTGTTGAGAAGATTAGGACTGTTTTAGGTTAGTTTGTAATTGTTTTTAAATAAAAACTAAATTATTTCACAGAGTTACACAAAAACTCTCGGAGTTTCACAGAGAAATTCGATATTCAATTTATTTATAAACCTATTTATTTTCTCTCTTTTGAGAGAGCTGTCCAAAGGTAAAGAGGTCTTTTTTAAATATCATCATAATCCACCTTCAAAGTCGGCGTGGTAGGATGTGCTTGACAGGTTAAAATTAAGCCTTCAGCAACTTCACTATCCGTTAAAATATTATTCTGGCGCATGGTTGCTTCACCTTCAGTTATTCGAGCTAAACAACTACTACAAATGCCACCTTGGCAGGAATATGGTGCATCTAAATCTTCATCTAAAGCGGCTTCTAAAACGGTTTGTTTTTGGCTCATTTCAAAAGTCGTTTCTTCATCATCAACCACAACTGTAATTTGCGTTTTTCCGTCAGGAATAACATTTGATGTAGTATCTTCAGTAGGTTTTGCAGCTTTAAATAATTCAAAATGAATACGTTCTTTTGGAATATCGTGTTCGGTTAAAACATCTTTAACGGCATAAATCATAGCCTCGGGTCCACATAAATAAAAGGCATCTACCTCAATGTGTTTATGCTTGTTTTTCATCACATAATTGACTGTGCTTTTTTCAATACGACCAAAAATAGCATCGGTTTCATCGGCTTGGCTAAACACAAACTGTATGGTAAAACGGTCTTTATGGGCATGTTGTAATTCTAACAGTTCATTTAAAAACATGGTGTCTTTTGTGGTTTTATTCCCATAAACCAAAATAACTTGACTGTGTACTTCTTCTTCCAAAGCACATTTTATAATACTTAAAACAGGCGTAATACCGCTACCTGCAGCAAATAAGGCAATGTTTTTTGTTTTCTTATCGTTTGGTTCAAAAACAAAACGACCTTTTGGTGGTGCCACTTCTAATTGGTCGCCAACTTTTAAATCATTATTTGCATAGGCCGAAAACGTTCCGTCTTTAACTTCTTTCACGGCTACTTTAAGCTCACCACTTTTAGGTGAGGAACATAAGGAGTAATCACGACGGACTTCCTGACCGTTTAAATTGGTTTTCAATGTAATGTATTGACCAGCTTGAAATTCGTAAACCGACTTTAAGTCGGCTGGAACCTGAAAACTAATGGTAACCGATTTGTCTGTTTCTCTATGAAGTTCTTGAACGGAAAGTGTATGGAAGTGTGACATATATTGATTTTTTACAAAAATAGGGAAGCCTTTGTTTTTAAGCATATAATTGTAGAAATTTATTTAAATATTTACATACATAAGAAATTTATGTATATATTTGAATAGTATGGCGAATTCCAATTTATACAAAGGCAGTTTAACCACCATCATTTTAAAGCTTTTAAGCGAGCATGATAAAATGTATGGTTATGAAATTACGCAAAAAGTAAAAGCACTCACCAAAGGCGAATTGCAGATTACCGAAGGTGCCTTGTATCCATCCCTCCATAAGTTGGAGGCCGAAGGTTTGCTAGATGTTGAGGTGGCAAAAGTAGATAACAGGTTGCGTAAATATTATAAACTTACAGAAAAAGGAACCACCGAAACCGTTAATAAATTAAGTGAATTGGAACAGTATATTGCCACGCTTCAAACATTAATTAATCCGAAATTGAGTTATTAATTTATGGCATTAACTGATTCTCATATTGAAAATTTATACGCGTTTACTAGACAGCATTATGTTGAATATTACGATTTGCAAACAGAATTAGTAGACCACATGGCAAATGATATTGAAGTAATTATGGACAAAAATCCAACAATGTCGTTTGAAGACGCACTAGATAAATCCTTTAAAAAATTTGGAATTTTTGGGTTTATGGATGTGGTGGAACAACGCCAAAAAGCCATGTCTAAAATATATATGAAACTGCTCTGGAATTACGCCAAAGACTGGTTCAGACTTCCTCAAATAATTTTAACTATAACCATTTTTACAACACTTTATACTGTTTTTTCAACTGAAATTGGGAGTTATATATTTATCGCCTCCTATATAATCCTTTGTATGTTTTTATTTGTAAAAACTATCCGTATTAATCGAGACATAAAAAGAAAACGAGAGGCAAAGGAAAAACTATGGCTTTTAGAAGATATGATTTTCAGAAATGCAGGTCTAGGAACATTAGTTCTAGGGCCTCAAGTGTTTCAATTGGTTAATTTAACCGACAATTTTAGTGGTTTGATACCAATAATTTGTGCAAGCGTTTTTACGGTAATAATAATTTACACCTATATATCAGCTATTATTCTGCCAAAAAACGCTACTTTTCATCTTCAAGAAACCTATCCGGAATATTACATGTAACAAATTATGTTTTTTTACTACCTATTAATCAACTAAACAACCAATTTTATGAAAACACTCTTTTTAGCACTTGCCTTATTTTTAACAGTATCTATTTCAGCTCAAGAAACAACTGAATTTAAAAAACAAACGGTAGAGTTTATAGGGCTCACAGGAGCCACAAGTGCTTTTGATGACGCTATTTCTCAAATTGGCGCTATGGTGCCTGAAGCAAACAAGGCTGCTTTTAAAAAGGAAGCAAATGGAACACTTGATAAATTGTATGAGCAATTAGCCGATATTTATATGGAAGAATTTACACAAGATGAAATTCAAGAATTAGTGGCCTTCTATAAAACCGATTTAGGAAAAAAATTAGCATCTAAACAAAGTTTGCTTACACAAAAAGGAATGATATTAGGTCAGAGTTGGGGAATGGAAGTCGGACAGATTGCTCAAAAGTATACCAATTAAAAAATCACGTTTCAACAAACTAATAAAAATGATTAAACAATTTTTAAGCCTCGAATGGAAACAGTTTAAAAGAGCATCCTATTTTCAAAAAGGTCTTGTTATAAAAATATTCCTCATTTTGGGAGCCTTATATTTTGGCGGTATTGCTCTTTTTATGGGTGTTGGTATGTTCTTTATTGCTAAAAAAGCGATACCAGACGTAGATCCTATAATTACCGTAAATAACTTTTTAATTTATTGGTTTTTATTTGAACTTCTTATTCGCTATTTCATGCAGCAACTACCTGTAATGAACGTGAAACCCTTAATGACAATTCCTATAAAAAGAGATACAGTAATTCACTATTTATTGGGTAAAACGACACTTTCGTTTTTTAACTTCTTATCCTTGTTTTTATTCCTGCCTTTTAGCATTGTTTTATTAGTAAAAGGCTATCCAGTTATAAACGTGTTCTGCTGGTTTTTATCTATTATATTCGTAACATTATCTATAAATTTTTTAAACTTTTTAGTAAATAAAAGTAATACCGTATTCTACATTGCGGCACCTTTATTATTAGGATTAATTGCTCTGGAGTTTTATGGTATTTATGCCGCTTCTGAACCTATTGGTTTTGCATTTAATACCCTGTACAATCTGCCTTATTTAGCTATTATTCCTGTGTTACTATTGGTAGTTTTATATCAATTAAATTTTAAATACATTAAAAAGGGCTTTTATTTAGATGATGCTGTCTCTAAAAAAATTAAGGAAGTAGAAGCCACAGATTTATCCTGGTTTGATAGGTTTGGAAGTATTGCTCCATTTTTAAAGAACGATATTAAATTAATATGGCGAAATGCTAGACCAAAACAAACCATGATGATGTCTTTTATGTTTTTGTTTTATGGCCTCATTTTTTATACGCAAGATATGTATAGAGAAATGCCAGCCATATTAGCCTTTGCTTCCATGTTTGTAACTGGTGGATTTTTAATGACCTTCGGACAGTTAGTGCCATCTTGGGATAGCGAATATTACAAAATGCTGATGAGTCAGAATATTCCCTATCGTCAATATTTAGAATCCAAGTGGTATTTAATGGTAGTAGCCGTAGCTATTTCCTTTATTTTAAGTACACCATATATCTTTTTTGGATGGGATATTTTTGGAATGATTGCCGCTGGTGCCTTATTTAATATTGGTTTAAACTCCTTTATTACACTTTTTGGTGGCGCTTTAAATAGGATGCCAGTGGAGCTTAATACAAAAGCCAAAGCCTTTAGTAATACCAACGGATTTAATCCAACACAAATGCTTATTGCTTTACCAAAATTTTTACTACCCATGGGACTGTTTTACATACCCTATAAAATAGTAAATTTTGAAACTGGAATTTTAGTATTAGCCTTGAGCGGTGTAATAGGAATTGTTTTCAAAAATTTCTTTTTACGAAAAATTGAAAATGTATATCAAGATGGAAAATATAAAACCATTGCTGCTTTTAGCGAAAAAAAATAATCAATCAGTTAATTACAATTACTCATGATAGTTACATCAAATCTCTCAAAAAAATATAATGATATTCAAGTTCTAAATATAGAATCTTTGGAAATTCCAAAAGGTCAAAGCTTTGGTTTAGTTGGAAATAATGGTGCTGGAAAAACAACCTATTTCAGTTTGTTACTAGATTTAATTCAGCCAACAACAGGATATATTAAAAACAATGAGGTGTTAGTTAATGAAAGCGAAGATTGGAAACCGTTTACATCAGCTTTCATTGATGAAACGTTTTTAATAGGCTATTTAACAGCCGAAGAATATTTCTACTTTATTGGCGAATTACGCGGTCAGAACAAATCGGATGTTGATAAATTAGTTGCGCAGTTTGAAGATTTCTTCCATGGTGAAATACTCAATCAGAAAAAATATTTACGCGATTTAAGTAAAGGAAATCAGAAAAAAGCAGGTATTGTTGCCGCTTTAATTGGGAATCCAGAAGTTATTATTTTAGATGAACCATTTGCTAATTTAGATCCCACAACTCAAATTCGCTTAAAAGGAATTATCAAAGATTTAGCAGAAACTAAAGGCGTAACCGTTTTAATTTCTAGTCACGATTTATTACACGTAACAGATGTTTGCGAACGCATTGTTGTGTTAGAAAAAGGCAAGGTTGTAAAAGATTTAAGAACCAGTGCAGCCACCTTAAAAGAACTAGAAGCGCACTTTGCTGGAACAGAAACTGTTTAAAAGTCTGCTCTTTTTTTATAATAATTCAAAAAGATGCTTATTTTTACGGCAATACATAATATATATAGCTGTTTTTAGTTATGTATAATTAAACATAACCAAGTTGAAGACATCTTTTAGAATCATTATATTTCTCTTTAGTATTTCGCTAGCATTTACTAGTTGTTCACGCAAGAAAGATTCTTTTGTGAGTCGCAATATGCATGCTCTGTCCACAAAATACAACATTCTTTACAATGGTTATTTAGCTCTAGAAAGCGGTCAAAAAGGGGTGAATGATTCTTATGAAGATAATTTTTGGGAAATTCTACCTATAGAACGTATGCAGATTTCAGAAGAAATTATGCTTCCTGGTCAAAGTAAAAATCAAGATTTTGAGCGTGCTGAAGAAAAAGCCATTAAAGCGGTTCAAAAACATGGCATGAATATTGGCGGTAAAGAAAAAAATCCGCAAATAGATGAAGCTTACTTGTTATTAGGTAAAGCGCGCTATTTTGATCAACGTTTTATTCCAGCTTTAGAAGCATTTAATTACATTCTTTATAAATATCCTACTAGCGATAAAATTAACCAAGCTAGAATATGGCGTGAAAAAACCAATATTCGTTTGGATAATGATGATTTAGCAATTACCAATTTAAAACGATTAATGTACCAAGTAGATTTGGAAGGTCAGGATTTAGCTGATGCAACATCCATGCTAGCTCAAGCCTACATAAATACGAAATCTCTTGATAGTGCGGTTTGGCAATTGGATGTGGCTGCACAAAACACAAAAAGTAATGATGAACGTGGCCGTTACCGATTTATACAAGCCCAATTATATAACAGACTCCATAAAACCGATAGTGCAAACATAGCTTTTGATAAGGTTATAGCACTAAATAGAAAAACACCAAGACCTTACCGAATAGCTGCTTATGTTGGGAAAGCACGTAATTTCGATTTTACAGAAGGCGATAAACAAGCGTTATTAGAATTATTACATGAACTTAAAGATGATCGTGAAAACAGACCATTTTTAAGTAAAATATATTACCAAATAGGCCAATATCATTTAAAAAATGGTTCGGATTCTTTAGCCGTAGAATTTTATAATAAATCCTTACGTACCAATCCAACCGACAAAATTTTAGTTTCCAAAGACTATGAAAATTTAGGAGATATCTTTTTCGATTATACCGAGTATAAAATTGCAGGTGCTTATTATGACAGCACCATGCTTAACATGAAAATGAATAGTAAGCCTTACCGAATTATCAAGCGTAAACGCGATAATTTAGAAGACGTTATTTATTATGAAGATGTTGCCGAAGTAAACGATAGTATACTTGGTTTGGTTGCCATGTCTACAGACGAAAGAATAGCATATTTTGAAACCTATACCCAAGATTTAAAATTAAAAGCAGAAGCAGAACAGGCCCTTCAAGAAGAGCGTGAACGCACACAAGGCTTAATTCAAGTAAATACAAATAATAATTTCGCAAATTCCAATGCGTTAGTTAAAAAAGCGGGAGGTCCTGCAAATGGTGGTGCTTCAGAGTTTTATTTTTATAATCCTACAACCGTTTCTTATGGTAAAAATGAGTTTATAAAAATCTGGGGAGATCGCGAATTGAAAGATAATTGGCGTTGGGCAAGTATTAACAAATCTAAAACCAATGAAGCGTTCAATGATTTGGTTGAAAATGAACAAGAAAATGAATTGTACAATCCCGAGTTTTACGTGTCGCAAATACCAACCGATGAAAAGGTTATTGACAGTATTACCAGAGAACGTAATCGTGCCTATTACCAATTAGGACTTATTTATAAGGAAAAATTTAAAGAGTATGGATTATCTAAAAATAAATTTCAAACGCTATTATCTTTTAATCCAGAAACTAAATTAGAAGTTCCTAGTAAATACAATTTATATAAAATGTATCTATTAGAAGGTCAGCATGCGGAAGCTGAAATTGCTAAAAACGATATTATATCTAATTATCCAGATTCGCGATATGCTACCATTCTTAAAAATCCTGAATCGGCTTCTGCAAAAGATGATAGTAGTCCAGAAAGCGTATACGAAAAACTATATGCAGCTTTAGAAAACAGTAAATATCAACACGTAATAGACGAAACGGATAGGTATATTTCTATATTTGAAGGAGAAGCATTAGTACCTAAATTCGAACTGTTAAAAGCACGAGCAACAGGACGTTTGTATGGCTATGAGGCTTATAGTAAAGCCATGAATTTTGTAGCCTATAATTATGCTAATACGGAAGAAGGTGCTCAAGCTCAAGATATTGTAGATAATTTGTTGCCAAAAATTAGCAATAGTGAGTTTGTTGAAAACCCTGATGAAACCAATTACAAGGTTGTATACTATTTTAAAGCCACAGATGAGAAAGCGATATCCGACTTTGTAACCAAACTCAAAAAAGAAACAGACCAAGTAAACGTATTCAATTTATCGGTTTCTGTTGATGTTTACAATCCAGAAACGACATTTGTTATCATTCATGGATTAACAAGCAAAGAAGGTGCATTAGGTTATGCCGCATCATTAGAAGAAAAGAAGAAAAATAAAATCCTACAACAACATTTTGCTATTTCCTCAACCAATTATGCAACCCTACAAATCCATAAAAATATGGATGCATATTTAGCAGTAAATTAAACCCCAAAAAATAAAGCCATGTTTTCAGAAAACAAAAAAAGTAAATTAGATTTAGAAACTACTTCTAATCAAAATTTGATAGCCAAAGGCACAAAAATGATTGGCGATTTAGAAAGTGAAGGCGATTTCCGTATTGATGGTACCGTAGAAGGCAGTATTAAAACACCAGGAAAAATTGTTGTCGGAAAATCGGGCTTTGTTAAAGGTACCATATCTGGTACTGATGCCTATTTTGAAGGAAAATTTTCTGGTACGTTAACGCTTTCTGGTACATTAACTTTAAAAAATTCAGCACAGATTGAAGGCGATGTAACATTAGGCAAGCTAGCTGTGGAGCCAGGAGCCATATTTAACGTTAACTGCGCCATGACAGGAGCAGCAAAAGATATCCAGAAAAATGAGCGCGAAAGAACCACAAAAAAAGCCAAACAAGAGGAGGTCGCCTAGTAAATTTATACAGTTTACCGCGACAGGGTTTCAAATGGGTGGTACCATCTGGTTAGGTAATGTATTAGGAAAATGGCTGGATGCAAAATACCAAACATCTAATTTAGAAAACATCATTACGCTCTTGGCCGTTTTTATTGCTATGTATTTAGTAATTAGTCAGGTTATAAAAATATCTAAAGACACAAAGGATAGTGATTAAAAAAATTGTTTTCTATATAATTAGCTTTTTAGTTTTATTTACGGTCTCTTCTAGTGTGCATGTATTCATATTGAATTCCATGGCACTTAATTTAAGTATTCCATTAGTGTCTGTTTACCTGTTTCATTTTGTTATATCGTTATTTATATGTGTTGGTTTTGCGCTATTAGAAGCAACACATAAATGGTCGCATCAGTTGGGTTTTGTGTATCTATTCACGTTTATTGGAAAACTCATTCTCTTTGCGTTGTTCTTTAATTACACCCTTTTTAAAAAGGAAAACTTAAGCTTGGTGGAAGGCTTAAATTTGTTAATACCGCTATTCCTGTTTCTTTTTTTAGAAGTGTATTTCATATCTAAAATAATAAGTAAAAAACAGTACTAAATAATAATAAAAAAAAGTAATTGTTTTTTCAATATTTTCCGTAGTTTTGCACCGAATTTAAAAACACAGTTTTTTTGATTTTTTTAACAATGAAGGTAGCTAAACAAACTTTTAAATTTTACACGTTAGTCGTTATGCTTTTTGCAAGTTTTTTTGCAATGGCTGGAAACACTACTGAAATAGGGGAAGATAAAGAAGGTCAGGTAGATACAAAAGAAAAAGTAGATGCCTATATTTCACATCACCTTAAGGACTCGCATGATTTTTCATTGTTTTCTTATACCAATGATGCAGGCGAGCGTAAACATGTTGGTTTTCCATTGCCAGTAATTATTTGGACTAGTAATGGTTTAGTGACTTTTATGTCTTCAGAATTTCATCATAATGATAACGGAGAGGTTATTGTTGAAAAAGATGGTTTGAAATTCGCAAAAATTCACTCAAAAATATATGAGTTAGAAGCTGGTGCAGAAGCAGTGTCTTTTGATGAAGAACACCACGCAACCAATGCGCATAAGGTGTTAGATTTTTCTATCACAAAAAGTGTTGTTGGTATCTTATTAATAGGCTTGTTAATGTTTATATGGTTTGCTGGTTTGGCAAGACAATATAAAACAAAACAAGTTCCTACAGGTTTTGGTCGTGTATTGGAACCATTAGTTTTATATGTTAGAGATGAAATTGCAAGACCAAATATTGGTGAAAAACACTACAGAAAATTCACAGGCTATTTATTAACGGTATTTTTCTTTATTTGGATTTTAAACTTATTAGGTTTAACTCCATTTGGATTTTATGTAACTGGGCAATTAGCGGTAACAGCTTGTTTGGCTATTTTTACATTAATTATTTATACCGCAAATGGAAATAAAGATTACTGGATGCACATGTTGTGGATGCCAGGTGTACCAGTGTTAATTAGACCCGTTTTGGCAATCATTGAAATAGCAGGAGCATTCTTGATTAAGCCTTTTTCATTATTGGTGCGTTTATTTGCCAATATTACAGCGGGACACACAGTTGTAATGGCTTTAATTGCTATTATGTTCGTTATGAAAGATTCTTTAGGTGTTGTAGGTGCTACAGGTTTATCGTTTCTTTTATCAGTTTTAATTATGTTGATTGAATTTTTAGTAGCTTTTTTACAAGCCTATATCTTTACCATGCTTTCGGCATTGTTTATTGGTATGGCTGTAGCGGAGCACGACCATGATCATGCGCATGATGAGCATGGACATGAAGTTCCCGACGCAGAAGATGTGAGAGGCGATTTCATTTAATACGAGTTTTTTTAATTTAACTATAAATATTTTTACTATGTACAATTTAATTGGAGCAGGTTTAATCGTAATCGGAGCAGGTATTGGTCTTGGTCAAATTGGTGGAAAAGCAATGGAAGGTATTGCACGTCAGCCAGAAGCAACAGGGAAAATCCAAACAGCAATGATTATTGTTGCAGCACTTTTAGAAGGATTAGCATTTGGTGCATTAATCTTAGGAAAAGGTTAATCAGCAACGACGCTAAAAAAGCAAAATAGAGTCTCTGCAACGGTTGGTTGCAGAGCCTATTTTAAAAAAGTTAAAAAAATCAATTTTTATAAGAAATGGGAGATTTATTAAACGATTTTTCACCAGGATTATTTGTAGTACAAACCATACTACTTTTACTATTAATAGTATTAATGGTGAAATTTGCTTGGAAACCAATTATGAACTCTTTAAATGAAAGAGAAGAAGGTATTCAAGGTGCGTTAGATGCAGCAGAAAAGGCAAAGCGTGAAATGCAAAACCTTCAAGCTAGTAATGAGAAATTGTTACAAGAAGCACGTCTAGAGCGTGAGTCTATGCTTAAGGAAGCGCGTGAAATGAAATTGAAAATGATTGAAGACGCAAAAGCTGAAGCGCAAGCCGAAGCAGGTAAATTAGTTGCTAATGCGCAAGTTGCCATTGAAAATGAAAAGAAAGCGGCTATAGCAGAACTAAAAACTCAAGTTGCTTCATTATCAATTGAAATCGCTGAAAAAGTAGTTCGCGAAGAATTATCTAATAAAGACAAACAAATGAAATTGGTTGAGTCTATGTTAGGAGAAGCAACGTTAAATTAAATATTAATTAAAAATGCTTTTTCAATTGAATGGTAATTTTCAATAGAATAAGTTTAATATAGCTATGGCAGAAACACGAGCAGCAATACGTTACGCAAAAGCGGCATTAAGTTTAGCAACCGATAAGCAGGTTGCCGAAGCTATTAATTCGGATATGGTTTTAATCTATACAACCATTCAAGATAATCCAGAGCTAGACGAGGCTATTAAAAATGCAGTTGTTAAATCTGAAGATAAAAAAGCTATTTTATCAAAAGTATTTCCTAATGTAAATGCTATGGTACAGGAGCTATTTAAAGTTTTAGATGCTAATAAGCGTTTAGATTTAATAGGAGCTGTAGCTAATAAATATACCGAATTGTTTGATATTCAAAACGGTAAAGAATCTGCTACGGTAACAACGGCAGTTCCTATTACTGAAGAAGTAGAAGCAAAAGTATTAGCTAAAATAAAAGAGTTAACAAATAAAGCTGTAACGGTAAAAAATATCGTAGATGAAAGCATTTTAGGTGGTTTCATATTACGCGTTGGCGATATTCAATACAACGGTAGTATTGCTAACAAACTGAACACATTAAAAAGAGAATTTACAATAAACTAAATATAGTTAGATTCGGTGGTAACATCTTAATAATCTAACGTCTAATATCTAAATAAAGATGGCAGAAGTAAAACCAGCTGAAATATCAGCAATCTTAAAACAACAACTTTCAAATTTTGATGCAGGTGCATCATTAGATGAAGTAGGAACCGTATTAACGGTTGGTGATGGTATTGTACGTGCTTACGGACTTTCAAATGCGCAATATGGTGAATTAGTAGAATTCGATGGCGGATTAGAAGGTATCGTACTGAATCTTGAAGAAGACAATGTAGGTATCGTATTATTAGGAACTTCAGTAGGAGTAAGAGAAGGTTCTACCGTAAAACGAACAGGACGTATCGCATCTATTAAAGTAGGTGAAGGTATTGTTGGACGTGTTGTAGATACGTTAGGAAACCCTATAGATGGTAAAGGTCCTATTACTGGAGATACCTACGAAATGCCTTTAGAGCGTAAAGCGCCAGGTGTTATTTATAGAGAGCCAGTAACAGAACCATTACAAACAGGAATTAAAGCAATTGATGCTATGATTCCAGTTGGTAGAGGGCAGCGTGAGTTGGTTATTGGAGACAGACAGACCGGTAAAACTGCGGTTTGTATCGATGCTATCTTAAATCAAAAAGAATTTTATGATGCAGGTGAGCCTGTATATTGTATATATGTTGCTGTTGGACAGAAAGCTTCAACGGTGGCACTTATTGCTAAAACTTTAGAGGAAAAAGGTGCTTTAGCCTATACAACTATTGTTGCTGCAAATGCATCTGATCCTGCTGCTATGCAAGTTTATGCACCGTTTACAGGCGCATCAATTGGTGAGTATTTTAGAGATACGGGTCGTCCAGCTTTAATTGTATTTGATGATTTATCAAAGCAAGCTGTTGCTTATCGTGAAGTATCCTTATTATTAAGACGTCCACCAGGACGTGAGGCTTATCCAGGTGACGTTTTCTACCTACACTCTAGATTATTAGAGCGTTCTGCAAAAATCATTAATAATGATGCTATTGCTAAAGAAATGAATGACCTACCAGATGTTTTAAAGCCTTTAGTTAAAGGTGGTGGTTCTTTAACAGCATTGCCAATTATTGAAACTCAAGCAGGTGACGTATCAGCATATATTCCAACCAACGTAATTTCTATTACAGATGGTCAAATTTTCTTGGATGGAGATTTATTTAATTCGGGTGTACGTCCTGCCATTAACGTAGGTATTTCAGTATCTCGTGTTGGTGGTAATGCACAGATTAAATCCATGAAGAAAGTATCTGGTACCTTAAAATTAGATCAAGCACAATACCGCGAATTAGAAGCATTTGCTAAATTCGGATCTGATTTAGATGCCGTTACTTTAAATGTAATTAATAAAGGTAAACGCAACGTTGAAATTTTAAAACAAGCGCAAAATGATCCTTTTAAAGTGGAAGAACAAGTGGCAATTATCTATGCAGGATCTAAAAACTTGTTAAGAGATGTTCCAGTTGAGCAGGTAAAAGAATTTGAACGTGATTATTTAGAGTTTTTAAGAGCGAAGCATAGTGATATTTTAGCAACTTTAAAAGCTGGAAAATTAACTGACGAGGTTACAGATACCTTAACAACGGTTGCTAAAGATTTATCAGCAAAATACCGTAAATAACCCTCTCTGAAATCTCCCTTAAAGGAGAAATAGAATCGGGAAAATATATAGTTTAACTAATCAATACCTCTCCTGTGGAGAGGTTAGGAGCGGAAAAAATGGCAAACTTAAAAGAAATACGTAACAGAATATCATCGGTATCTTCTACCATGCAGATAACCAGTGCCATGAAAATGGTATCGGCTGCAAAGTTAAAGAAAGCGCAAGATGCTATTACAGCTATGCGTCCTTATGCAGATAAGTTAACCGAGCTTTTACAAGATTTAAGCGCAACGTTGGATGCTGATTCTGGAAGTAAATTTTCAGAACAACGCGATGTGAAAAAAGTACTTATTGTTGCTATAACTTCTAATAGAGGTTTATGTGGCGCTTTTAACTCCAATATAATCAAGGCAGTTAATAAGATAACTACAGAAAAATATGCCAACAAACACGTATCATATGTAGCTGTTGGTAAAAAGGCCAATGATGCTTTTAAGAAAACTGGTAACGTAATTGCAAATAAAAGTGACATTTTTGATGATTTAACTTTTGATAATGTTGCTGAATTGGCACAAATGCTCATGGATAAATTTGTAGCTGGCGAATTTGATAAAATCGAAATCGTTTATAACAAGTTTAAAAATGCAGCAACACAAGAAATCATGGTGGAGCAATTTTTACCAATTGTTCCAATTGAAAAAGATGATAATGTACAATTAGAGTATATTTTTGAACCTTCAAAAATTGAAATCGTTGAACAATTAATTCCAAAGTCTCTTAAAACACAATTATATAAAGGTATTAGAGATTCGTTTGCTTCTGAACATGGCGCGCGTATGACGGCTATGCATAAAGCAACCGATAACGCTACGGAATTACGTGATCAATTAAAATTAACATATAACAAAGCCCGTCAAGCTGCTATTACTAATGAAATTTTAGAAATTGTTGGTGGAGCAGAGGCCTTGAATAATTAAGCTTTTAATAGGCAAGTCAAACAGATAAGACCTTTCAAGTTTAAAACTTGGAAGGTCTTTTTTTATGCCTTATATTTATTTGATATATTAGAGAATCAACCTTTAACATCTAAAATAATGAGAACTAAATACATTGCTGTTTTGTGTATATATGTAATTACTAGTTGCTCAAGTTCAAAAACTAAAATCTCTGTGAATGATTTGGAGTTTCAAGAAAAGCCTCCTTTTGTATTGGAACATATCCAGTATCAACGTTGGGTTTCTGAAATTCCAGGTGAAGGTTTTGTCTATAATATGGGTATATCAGTTTTAGAAAATAAGAATTACGTTCAATTTGATAGTGTGTATTATAAGGGTTATGCTGCTAAAATAGAAGTTGGTAAAATGGGATATTTTGCGACTATTCAAACCCCAGAAAATCGGAAGGAAGATTTAATCATGAGTAATAAACAAGGTGAGGAATATGGGAATTCTACTAAAATATTACGAAATAAACAGTTTGATTTTGGCGAAAAAACCTGTGTTATTAAATATATAGAAAAAGATCAGGTCTTTTATTTTAAATACAATCAGGTAACAAAAAAGGAACTGTAAGATCATCCTAATACTGCACGATTTTTGGAATAATGACTGCGTTGCAAGTCCTGTATTAAAACCTTATATTTAGCACTTCAAATATGGAAACTTGGGTACTATAAAAACCTTTTTTAAGGACACAATAATTTATGGTTTGGCAACCGTTCTGCCAAGACTGATGAATCTTATTTTGGTTCGCCTGCAAACGGATAAATTAGAAACCTCAAGTTATTCTGATAATACAACGTTTTACGTTTACGCTGCATTTTTTAATGTTCTTTTGACTTATGGAATGGAAACGGCTTTTTTCAGATTTTTCACTAAACACGAAGAGAAGGACAAGGTATTTTCAACTACACTGATTAGCCTTACGGTTTCAACCATTCTATTTTTAATTGCTGTTGTAATTTTTAATGAACAGCTGGCTAATTTGGTGAATCTAAACCAAACCTATTTCAATCTATTGATTGGTGTTTTGGTGTTAGATGCACTTGTCGTTGCGCCTTTTGCCTATTTGAGAGCTACTGGAAGACCTATTAAATTTACGGCAATAAAATTGTCCAATGTCATAATTTTTGTAATTCTAAACTATTTCTTTCTTTGGGCAATTCCTGAATTTGGAATCAACTTTCCAGGCTACAATCCAAACGATTTGGTGCAGTACATTTTTATAGCTAATCTTTGTGCAAGTATTACAACGCTGCTATTATTATCGCCTTATTTCTTTAAAACAAAACTTCAGTTTAGTAAAACTATTTTCAAACAATTACTCAATTATGGTTGGCCAATAATGGTAGCCGGTTTGGCTTATGTTATCAACGAAAATTTCGATAAATGGTTATTGCCAGAAATGTTGGGAAAATCAATAAACGGAGCTTATAGTGGTTGCTATAAAATTGCGGTTTTTATGACCATCTTTATTCAAGCTTTCAGACTTGGAGCTGAACCCTTCTTTTTCAATCATGCTAAAGAATTGAATGCAAAAGAAACCTATGCCAGAATTATGAAGTACTTTGTCATTTGTGGTAGCCTCATGTTTGTTTTTACAGTCGCTTTCCTTGATCAGTTTAAAATGCTACTCGTTCAAGATGAATCCTATTGGATTGCCATAGATATTGTTCCTATTGTCCTATTAGCAAACCTTTGCTTAGGTATTTATTTCAATTTGGCTATTTGGTATAAACTCACTGATAAAACACGCTTCGGGATGTATATTTCTATTTTCGGAGCCATTATAACTATTACGTTTAACTATATAATGATTCCTAAAATTGGATTCATGGCATCGGCTTGGGCCACATTAGCCGCTTATGGTAGTATGATGCTCGTTTCATATCAATTAGGAAAAAAGCATTATCCTGTTCCTTATGATATTAAGAGAATAGGCAGTTATTTGGTATTGGCAACCCTAATTTCCGCTGTTTCGTATTACGGATTTAATGCCAATTACTATGTGAGTACCATTTTAGTTTTAGTATTTTTGGGAATCGTTTATATCTCAGAACGAAAAGATATCAAACAATTATTAAAATCATAATATGACAATTAAAATCATTAACAAATCCAATCACGCCTTACCACACTATGAAACCATAGCATCAGCAGGAATGGATTTACGAGCCAATTTATCAGAATCTAGAGTTTTAAAGCCTTTAGAACGAAGCATTGTTGGCACTGGCCTTTTTATAGAATTACCAGTTGGTATTGAAGCGCAGGTAAGACCACGAAGTGGGTTAGCTGCTAAAAAAGGAATTACGGTTTTAAATGCGCCTGGAACAATTGATGCCGACTATAGAGGCGAAATTGGTGTTATTTTGGTAAACCTATCAAATGAAGATTTTACCATAGAAAATGGCGAACGAATTGCGCAATTAGTTATTGCCAAACACGAACGTGCGGAATGGGAACAGGTGGAGATCTTATCTGATACTGATCGAGGTGAAGGCGGTTTTGGGAGTACAGGTGTAAAATGATGGCGAATTATGATTAAAGATTTTGATTTCAGAAGGATAAGAAATAGCTCATTTCTGAAACAAATCAACAACGAAACAAAAAACGAATCAACTTTAAAAGATGAAAATAATAGTACCCATGGCAGGACGCGGTTCGCGTCTGCGTCCACACAGTTTAACAGTACCAAAACCATTAATACCAGTTGCTGGTGAACCTATAGTTCACAGGTTGGTAAAAGATATTGTAAAAGTTCTTAATCAACCTGTTGATGAAATTGCCTTTGTTTTGGGCGATGCAGCGTGGTTTGGTGATGATGTAGTGAGCAGTTTAAAAGCTTTAGCAGCATCTTTAGGTGCTAAAGCATCTATTTACCGTCAAGATGAGCCGCTAGGAACAGGACATGCTATTATGTGTGCTAAAGAGTCGTTATCAGGTCCAACCGTAATTGCCTATGCCGACACTCTAATTCGTGCCGATTTCAAACTAGATCAAGAAGCCGATTCCGTCATTTGGGTTAAAAAAGTAGACAAGCCAGAAGCGTTTGGTGTTGTAAAATTAAATGATAATAACGAAATTGTGGAACTCGTAGAAAAGCCTAAATTCTTTGTAAGCGATTTAGCAGTTATTGGTATATACTACTTTAAAGATGTTAGCGTTTTAAAAGAAGCTCTACAATACGTACTAGATAATAATATTGTTAATGGTGGTGAATACCAAATTAACGATGGTATAAAGCGGATGATGGCCGATGGAAAAATCTTTAAAACAGGTCAAGTAGATGAGTGGATGGATTGTGGAAATAAAGCGGTTACCGTTGAAACAAACGCAAGAATGCTTGGGTTTTTAGAGAAAGATGGCGAGGAATTAATAGCATCAAATTTAAAAATTCATAACTCCAAAATCATTCAACCGTGTTTTATTGGTGAAAATGTCGTGATTAAAGATGCTACTATTGGCCCTAATGTATCCATTGGAAATAATTGTACTATTGAAGCATCAACCGTTAAAAATAGCTTAATTCAGAATCATACCTCTATAAAAAATGCTACTTTAGACGAAGCCATGATTGGTAACCATGTAACCTTTGATGGTAATTTTACTAAAATAAGTATCGGTGATTATTCGGTTATGGAGTAAAATTCCTGCGAAAGCAGGAAGCTCATAATAAACGAGCAAGAACATTGGGACAACTATAAAAAGGCAAACAGTTTTATTTAATTTTTTGAAACAACTTTTTGTTTTGAGAATTGATTATATAATTCATTAAGATTTGAAATAAATACAAGATACCTGCTTTCGCAGACATATTATGAAACAAAAAATCTATATACTCATAAGTCTCTTCGGAATTTTTACATTTCCGCAGACAACGTATGCGCAAATAGATTATAATAAAATTAATCAAGATGATTTAGGTGATGTAGAAGATTTACAACAAGAGTATTTCTTTGAAGCCTTAAAACAAAAAGGGATTGAAAACTATGATCGTGCAGCAAAAGCCCTCCTTAAATGCTTGGAATTAGATGATTCTAAATCGGTTTACTATTACGAATTAGGTAAAAATTATAACAAGCTTAAAAATTTTGGCGCTGCAGAAGATGCGCTTAAAGATGCCGTAAAAATGGAACCTGATAACGAGTGGTATTTGGACGAACTTTACGAAGTCTATGCACAGCAGGATGACTATGACAAAGCTATTAAAGTTGTTAAGCAATTAGTAAAATACCACCCAGACTATAAAGAGGATTTAGCAACTTTATATGTTAAAACTAAAAACTATAATGATGCTTTAGATGTATTAGATGAAATGGATGCCGAATTAGGTATTTCAATGACTAGAGATGTGATAAGAAATCAGATTTACGAAATTACAGGTAAAAAGAAAGAACAAATAGAGAATTTGGAGGATCGCGTGGAAGATCATCCCGATGAAGAAACAAATTATTTAGCTTTAATTTATCGTTACAGTGAAAATAACGAGAAGGATAAAGCCTTTGAAACCGCTAAAAAACTATTAGAAGCAAAACCCAATTCGCAATTAGCACATTTAGCATTATACAAGTTTTACATAGAAGATAACCATCCTGAAGAGGCCATTGCGTCCATGAAAATAGTCATTCAAAGTCCTCAAATAAAACCAGAAGCAAAAATGATGGTATTATCAGACTTTGTAAATTTTGTTTCAGAAAACCCAGAATACGAAGCCGATTTAATTGAAGCTACGGCTTTGGTTACTGAAGATAATAAAGGAACCTCTTCTTTAGAAGTAGCGCAATATTATCTTAAAAAAGGTGAGAAAGATAAAGCCCTATCATATTACGAAAAAGCATTGGAAAAGGATGCAGATAATTTTGGCATTACTAGAAACATTTTATTGCTCCATATCGATTTAAAAAATTATAAAAAAGCGCAAACCATGAGTGCTTCAGCATTAGATAAATATCCATCTCAACCTATATTTTATTTGGTGAATGGTGTTGCCTTAAACGAACTTAAAAAACCAAAAGAAGCCATAGAAACGTTAGAAATGGGTCTGGATTATATTATTGAAGACACCAAAATGCAAGCTGATTTTTACAAACAATTGAGTGTGGCATATACTCAATTGAACAATACAAACAAGGCAAAAACGTTTATAGAAAAAGCCCAACAACTAGAGTCCTCCAATTAATGAATAAAACATATAATTATCCATGGCTTATAACACTCCTGTTTTTAGTGGTTATGAGTTGCAAATCAACAGCTAGCTTAACGTCAGGTGAAGCCAATTTAGCACTTTCCAAAAAAGATGTTTTAAAAGCACATCAAAAAAATACACCTGATTTTAAAACCATGCAAGCCAAAGTTCGTGTGGTTTATACGGAAGGCACGAAATCGCAAACCCATACCGTAAATTTGCGTATGGAAGCGGATAAAACCATTTGGATAAATTCGGCTTTAAATTTAATTCGGGTGATGATAACACCGGAAAAAGTGCAGTTTTATAACAAAATAGATAATACGTATTTTGATGGTGATTTCAGTTATTTAAGTGATTTGTTAGGTACGGAATTGGATTACAATAAAGTCCAAAATTTACTTTTAGGAAATGCCATTTTCAATTTAGATAAAAACAACTATAACATGTCTGTTTATGAAGACGCGTATTTGTTTCAACCCAAAGAACAAATAGCGCTTTTCGAGTTGTTTTATATTGTTAATGCTTCTCATTTCAAGATGAATTCCCAACAGTTGCAACAACCAAGAGAATCCCGATTTTTGCAAGTCGATTATTTAAATTATCAAATTATTGATAAACAAAGTTTACCAGAACAATTAAAAATAATAGCTTTGGAAGGTGACGATGAAACCATTATTGAATTGGAAATAAAATCAGTTAGCTTGAATGAAGAAGTACGATTTCCGTTTAAAATTCCTTCAGGATTTGATAAAATTGATTTAAAGTAATCATGATAAAACCAACGCAAACATATTCTCTAGTATTAGGATTTCTTTTGATGTCTGTTTTAGGCTTTTCGCAAAGTAAAAAGCAACAGGAATTAGAAGAGCGCAGGCAAGCTTTACGTACCGAAATTAAACAAATTAACGAGTTACTGTTTAAGGATAAAACCAAACAGAAATCGCAAATATCGTTGATTGAAGATGTGAATTACCGCGTAAATGTGCGTAAAAATCTCATTCAGGTTACCAATCAGCAAGCCAATTTATTAACGCGAGAAATAAACGACAATCAAAATAAAATTACCGAATTACGGGATGAACTGGAAACACTAAAAGCCAGTTATGCCAAAATGATTGAAACATCGTACAAAAGCAAAAGTGAGCAAAGTCGCGTGATGTTTTTATTATCGTCCACTAATTTTAAGCAAGCCTATAAACGTGTTCAATATTTAAATCAGTATGCCAATTACCAGAAGGAGCAAGGCGAATCCATAAAAACCAAAACAGCCGAACTTCAAGAAACCAATACCGATTTATTACGCCAAAAAGCGGACAAACAAAAGCTGATTGAAGAAAACCGCGTTGCACAGCGTGAACTAGAAAAGGAGCTTGTTCAGCATAGGGAGTTAATGGCTTCTATAACTAAAAATTTAACGAATTATACCGCTCAAATAAAGAAAAAGCAACGTGAAGCTGATCAGATTGATCGTGAGATAGAAAAAATTATTCGCGAAGCTATTGCAGCATCCAACAAAAAAGCGGGGAAAACAACAACCGCATCTAGTGGTTTTGCCTTAACACCAGAAGCAGCAGCTTTAGCCAAAGATTTTGTTTCTAATAAAGGTAAATTATTATGGCCTGTTGAAAAAGGGGTTGTTAAAGTCCGTTATGGAAAACAACCGTCTCCATTGGTGCCAAGTGTTATGATACAAAGTACAGGCGTCCGTATTGCTACCGAAAAAAATGCCCAAGTACGGGCTGTTTTTAATGGCGAAGTATTGCGTGTTATCTCCTCTAAAAACGGAAACCCAACCCTATTAATTCAGCATGGTAATTACATTACAGCCTATTCTAATTTGTCAAAAATATATGTGAAGAAAGGCGATAAGGTAAGCACCAAGCAACCCGTAGGCGAAGTATTTACCAATCCAGCCAACGGCGAAACCATTTTGAGTTTTAGTGTTTTTAAAGAAACCAAAACGGTCAATCCTGCGGAATGGATTTATAGGATGTAAAATAATCCCTTTGAAAAAAGGGATCTCTTTTACGATGTTTGACTATCATCAAAACCCCAAAAATTACGTATAACTACGTATTTTATAAACGGTATATTTAGCCTAGGTTTGTTAGCGAACCATTTAAAAATAAAAGATGAATTTTACAAAACAAAACAAAACAAAACAAAACAAAACAAGTTAAACCTATATTTCTATGGTTTACAATTTTACTAGCCTGTTTAGTTATTACTAATTGCCAAAAGGATGATGATATCCAAAATGCTGTTACCGCAGAAGAATACAAACAGAAACCAATTACCATTTCAACAATTCCTCAAAACCAGTTTATAGCGAACAAAAAAGTATGGTCAAAAATTGGTGCTTTAAAAACTGAACTAGCTGAATTTAGCAAAACAAGTCAAAATAGAACTGTTCATTCAAATGAAGCTGGTCTTTCCATTGATACTGATTTCGCGACTTATATTGAGTTTGAAAACGGATATCATTCCTACACTTTTTTGGTTACTAATACACCTTCAGGTGAAGGTTTACAGAATATTCTTTTAAGTTTACAAGATGATGGAAGCTATAAAGAATTTCTTGTTCATTATGATATTACAGATGAAGAAATTACTCGTTTGGACAATAGAGAAGAAGTAGATTTCTCTAATCGTTTTAGTATGATCGAAATTGAGGGCGGCTTTTCAAATCAACTATTTTCCAAAGTGCTATACCAAGATGATTGCATACTTATGGAATATATACCAGACACCTGTAGTTCAGGCAACCATGTTTATGGGCAAGCATGTGAATATGATGAGGATGATGGCAATCCAAATACTAATCCGCCTCCAAATTCAGGGGAAATTATAGTTACTGAATTTACATGTAATCCAAGTGGTGGTCCATCAGGAGGAGGAGCACCAAGTAATGGAGGTACACCTCCGCCTTATAATCCTGGTAACGGTCATGGTAATGGTAGTACAGGCGGGAATACCTCATCTCCTACTACTTCTTGCAAAGGTAAATGTGTACCGATAGGTGATATAGATTTTGAATGCACTGGAACGGAACCATTTAATGGCCCATCAGCTAATTTAAATTTATCAGCAGAAGAAGTGTGTTTTTTATTAAACAATCTTTTATTAAAAGATCAGTTAGATACATATTTAGAGGAAAACGGTAATGATGAATTTGCTGAAGCTGCTGTAGAAGCATGGTTGCTTGATGGTGAGGTGGATTGGGATGAAGAATTGATTTTAGATAGTGATCTAAAAAATAACACTTGTCTTAATTCTGTTTATATAGAAATGGGCAAAGCTCCAACTTTTGCAAATTATTTAAGTAACTTTGATAGTGATATGTCTGTTGCTAATTTAAAATTAACATCAAATACAAATTTAATTAGCGGTACAAATGCGCAAACAAGCCCTCCGCAAAATTATTTAATAACTATTACCTTTAATGAAAACAATTTAGATAGACCAAACTTATCTATAGCAAGAACTTTTATTCATGAAATAATTCATGCAGAAGTTTTTAGGAAATTACTTAGCGCTGCAAATCAACCTAATCTTAATTACACTCAATATACAGAGGAACAATGGCGTAATTATATTATTAATTTACGGAATAATTTTGAAGGATTATATGACTATTATATGCGATGGAAGTGGGACGTTCCGCATGATCAAACTCCTTCAGACCCTCAACATGAAGCCATGGCTCAACATTATAGGGATATAGTTATACAGGCTCTTATGGAATATGACCCAAATCAAACGAATGATGTCTATGAAGCTTTGGCATGGGAGGGTCTGATGGGAAGTGGCACTTTCAACGCTACTACAGGTTTATATTCAAATTCTACGGTAGCTTGGTCTAATTTGAGTCAACAAGAAAGATTAAATACTTTAAGCGTGATAAATACTTTTAAATCTTCTAATCCAAACTGTCAATAATAATGAAAAAATATAATCTACTAATTTTAATTCTTATGCTCACTGTAGGATGTGCTAAAAGAAATGACGTAAATCTATTGAGAAGCGAATTAAATGAACTTAAAAATTCTCATAAAACTTTAGATAAAGAATTGGATTCTATTAAAAAACTGTATGTAATGCCTTTTAAGCTTTACGAAAGCATTGTAACTAATGAAAAAGAAATTGAACCTGATTCAATTATACAAGATTACAAAAAATTAATAGATAGATATCCAAACTCATTTTGGAAACACGAATCAGAAAAAAGAATTAAAAATATTGAAATGCGAAAAAAGTATTGGACAAAAAAAGACGGTTGGAAATTAGATGGTTTTCCGAAAAAACCCCTTGTTGATGAGGAAACAATTAGTTGCCCAGGTTGTTGATGATTACACTATTAAAACAAATAGGTAATTAAAAAAACTAAGCAAAAACAGCCTGAATTTTCGTTCAGGCTGTTTTATATTATACAAAATCGATCTTTTACTCAAACAACGCCTTCAATTCCGTAGCATCATTCGGTTTCATTTTTCCAGCTAAAACCAAACTCAATTGTTTACGTCTTAAGGCTGCTGCGTAACGTTCATTTTCTAATTTGGTTTCAGGTTCAATTTCTGGTACTTGAATTGGTCGTCCGGTTTCATCAACAGCTACAAAGGTGTAAATTGCTTCGTTTGCTTTATCGCGTATGCCAGATTCACGGTCTTCAATCCAAACGTCCAAGAACACCTCCATAGAGGTTTTAAACGCCCGAGATACTTTAGCTTCAACAGTCACCACACTTCCTAAAGGTACGGAACGGTTAAAAGCCACATGGTTTACAGAAGCGGTAACCACAATTCGACGACTATGACGTCTGGCAGCAATACTAGCTGCTCGATCCATACGCGCTAATAGTTCGCCTCCAAATAAATTATTAAGTGGATTGGTTTCGCTTGGTAGTACCAAGTCGGTCATGATGGTTTTGGATTGTTCGGGTGTTTTAGGTGTCATGCGGTCATTTTTTAAATGCGCTGCAAAGGTATGATGAAAAAGTGGAATTATACTTCTCGATACAATCTTTCGTTCCTCAAGATCACTCGAAGTGACACCTATTGTTAATTAAGGGTATCTGATTATAATGTTATCCACGTCAGTTCGCGTGTTCATTTAAGCGATAGCTCAAAATGAACGTATCGAGAACTACTTCTCAATTAAATTTCTTTCTAGATAAATTCGGTAGTTTTTCAAATTCACCGTTTATTAAGGCTTCTTTCTTTACGCGTGACCATTTTTTGATTTGCTTTTCACTTTGAATGGCTAATCGAATATCTGTGAATTCCGTATAAAAAGCAAGAGTCAACGGTCGTCTTTTAAACGTATAACTATCTAAATATTTTCCTGATTGATGTTCTAAAAAGCGTTTTTCTATATTGGAAGTGACACCTGTCTAATAGGAGTCGTCAGCACAAAGTAATATGTAGACGTATGATAATTTCACATTTAATATTTGGCTTCTCGATACATCACGACAAAAAAGTCGTGACACTCGAAGTGACGCGTCGTTTTTATTGAAAGTATATAGTTTTGTTAAAAGTCCACGTCAGTTCGCGTGTTCATTTTAGCGATAGCTCAAAATGAAAGTATCGAGAACGAGAACGAAAAAAAAACTACTCCTCAATAGCCTTCACCAACAACCAAGCATCACTATTATGTGTTTTTTTAACATCACGTAAGGCTTGAAGGGCTTCTAATCGGTCTTCATAACTAGCGTAAACCACTTCATGTAAACCGTATTTATTGGTGCCGATTTTGCGTGCTGCATAACCCAACTCTTTTAGTTGGTTGACTTTTTTATCGCTATTTTCTTCAAGGCGAAAGGCACCAGCAACAATGTGATAGTTCCCATACTGCTTTTTCACGTTAAGCGTAACAGCCGGTAAAGGGTTATTAATGACAAATGTCGCTTCTTGAATTTTGCTTTCCAATTGGGTGTTGGCTTCCTCTTGTGCTAATTGATTATGTGTTTCAATCTGATTCACGTAATAATTAGAAGCTGCAAAACCACCAATAGTTAAAGCAATTAAACCAACAGCAGCATATTTTAAATAGCCACGAGATTGGCGTCTTTGTGGTGTTACTGCAATTGGAACTACTTTTTCAATAGCTTCTACCGTTTCTTTATGAAGGTCTCGAGTTACTTCAGGTGAAGTAAATTGAGATAAACCAAACGCATCCGTTAAATAGTTAAAACTATAGGATGGTTCAAATAACATTTTTCCTTCGTTGTTTAATGATAAACTACCAATGTTTTCAAAAGCAATGGTTTCACCTTCAACTAAATAGGATTTTAAGTATTTTACGCGTTTTTTAATTTTTTTAGAAGCTTCTTCGTAAGGGATTTTCTCAACATCAGCAATGTAACGTGCTAATAAACCATCATTTTCTTGAATTTGCTCATTAAAAGATAACACCTTTTTTGGTGGATAAAAAGCATGTGTTGTTTCATGAATTGTTGCTGACGTTTTTCGTGTTAAAAACGAGCCAAATTCAGGGACAGTCACACATTCGTAACGGTAAAGTAAATCGCTTATGTAAGGTTCTAATTGCATAGAAACAAAGTTAGAAATTTTTGAACATGAACAAAAAATCTTGCTAACAATTTATTAACATCTTAAAATTTCTTTACTTGTAAGTTGAAAATCAAAAGGCTACCATGACCGACACGCACTTATTACATATTTTAGCACTGCAACGTGTGCCGTTTATTGGTGATATTACGGCCAAAAAACTGATTAATCATTGTGGTTCGGTGGAAGCGGTTTTTCAAGAAAAAAAACACCATTTACTTCAAATAGATGGGATAGGAACCCATGTGTTACGCGATTTACATAATAAAAGTCATTTTAAAGCGGCCGAAGCGGAAATGCAGTTTATTTCTGAAAGCAATATTCAATGTTTGTATTTTATGGATGAAAACTATCCGCAATTATTAAAACAATGCATTGATAGTCCTGTTTTATTATTTCAAGCGGGACATGTAAACCTAGAAAATCAACGGATTATTAGCATTGTTGGTACACGGAAAATTACCAGTTCTGGAATTGCTTTTTGTAATAAGTTAATTGAAGAGCTCGTACCTTTCAATCCCGTTATTGTTTCAGGCTTTGCTTACGGAACTGATATTACTGCACAGAAGGCAGCTATAAAACACGGTTTACAAACTATTGGCTGTTTGGCTCATGGCTTAAATCAGATTTATCCTAAAACACATAAAAAATATATGGTAGATGTAGAAAAAAATGGCGGGTTTTTAACTGATTTTTGGAGCTCTGATCCGTTTGATAGAAATAATTTTTTAAAACGAAATAGGGTGATTGCTGGTATGAGTCAGGCGACTATTGTTATTGAATCTGCTGAAAAAGGTGGGAGTTTGGTAACAGCCGATATTGCTAATTCTTATAACCGCGATGTTTTTGCCGTTCCCGGACGCACAACCGATAGCCAAAGCGTGGGTTGTAATAATTTAATAAAATTTCAGAAAGCACATTTGCTATCCACTCCGTTAGACATTCCGTATATGTTGAATTGGGAATTGGAAACCAAGCAGAAACCTACCATTCAAAAACAGTTGTTTGTGGAGTTGGAACCAGAGGAACAGAAAATTTATAGTTATCTACAAACGAAATCTAAAGAAGAATTGGATAGTATTGCTATAGACTGTAATCTACCAACTTATAAAGTAGCTAGCCTATTGCTAAATATGGAATTAAAAGGGGTTATTAGACCTTTACCTGGAAAGTTGTTTGAGATTATATAAAATTCCTGCGAAGACAGGAATCTCATAATATAAAGACCCAGCCATTCTAGATGCCAAATCATTTTTAATACCCAACCTTCCCTCTAACACGTGTAATAACTGCATTGGCTACTTGACTTGCTTTTTCAGCGCCAAATTTTAAAGCGTTATCAATTTCGTGGAGGTTATTCATATAATGGTGGTAGCGTTCACGAGGTTCTGCAAATTTTTCTACAATTAGCTCAAACAAGGCTTGCTTGGCATGACCATAACCATAATTGCCTGCTTCGTAATTGGATTTCATGGTTGCTATTTCGGCTTCTGAAGCCAATAAACTGTATAAAGCAAAACAGTTACAGGTTGCCCAATCTTTAGGGTCTTCTAAAGCGGTACTATCTGTTTGGATAGACATAATTTGCTTACGGAGTTTTTTATCGTCTAAAAAGATATTGATAAAATTGCCACGACTTTTACTCATTTTTTCACCATCGGTTCCAGGAATTAGCATGGTATTGTCTGCTACTTTTCCGGTTGGTAATACAAATGTTTCACCCATTTGCGCATGAAAACGCGAAGCCACATCACGAGTAATTTCTATATGCTGTAATTGGTCTTTTCCAACGGGAATAATTTCTGCATCATAAGCTAAAATATCAGCTGCCATGAGCATCGGGTAATTAAATAACCCAGCATTTACATCTTCTAGTCTGTCGGCTTTGTCTTTAAAACTATGTGCTAGTGTTAAGCGCTGGAATGGAAAAAAACAACTTAAATACCAAGTTAATTCCGTTACTTGAGGAACATCACTTTGTCTATAAAACACGGTTTTTTCAATGTCTAATCCAAAAGCTAACCAGGTTGCAGCGGTGGAATAGGTATTATGTCTTAATTGTTCAGCATCTTTAATTTGGGTTAGGGTATGCAAATTAGCTATAAATAAAAACGAATCGTTTTCGGGTTTATTAGCCATTTCAATTGCTGGTAAAATTGCACCCAAAATATTTCCGAGATGTGGTGTTCCTGTGCTTTGTATGCCTGTAAGTATTCTTGCCATAGTAACTTCCTGCAAAAGCAGGAATCTAGTTTTAAGTTTAAACTTGTTTTTTAATATGTCAAAGGTAATTTTTTTAGCATAAAAGCTCAATTTATTTAAGTAGTTTTGGCCTTCATGATGGTTTTTAAATATATTTTTTGGATTTTTTATCGCATTTGGTTTTACGTACTCGTTGCAGTGCCTATTATTATCTTGTTACCAGTGCTATTTATTTCCATACTTAAAGAATCTTGGTATCCCTATTTCTATAAGTTAGCGCGCATTTGGGCACGGTTTATTTTAATAGGTATGGGTTTTCATACACAGGTATCTTTAGCTGAAAAGCCAAAACGTAAGGCTAGCTATATGTTTATTGCCAATCATACGTCTATGGCTGACATTATGCTCATGCTAGTAGTGTCCAAAAATCCGTTTGTATTTGTTGGTAAAAAAGAATTAGCTAAAATTCCCTTATTTGGATTTTTTTATAAACGCACCTGTATTTTGGTAGATAGAAGTTCAGAAAAAAGTAGGAAAGCAGTTTTTTTAAGAGCGCAGCGACGCTTAAAACAAGGATTGAGTATTTGTATTTTCCCAGAAGGAGGTGTGCCTGATGAGCATGTTATATTAGACGATTTTAAAGATGGTGCGTTTAGGTTAGCCATTAACCATCAAATTCCCATTGTACCTTTGGTGTTCTTGGATAATAAAAAACGGTTTCCATTTACTTTTTTTAGTGGAGGTCCCGGAAAAATGCGTGTTATAGGTCTTCCACTTATTCCAACGGCAGGGTTGCATGTTTCAGATACGAAAGCGTTGAATAAGGATACACGACGTTTGTTACTAGACACTTTAATTGCTAATTAAAAAAAAGCTATTCCTGGCACAGAATAGCTTTTTTAAGTAACATGCTGTTTAATTACATTGAAACAGCATCAATCTAACCAACTAAAAATTAAAATTTATAACTAAAACCAGTATAAACACCTATAATGTAGGGTCTGAAATTACCAGATGTATTATCAAAGCCATTCAATTGGTACTTAAAGGTTGGCTCAAAATTAAATAGGAGTTTCTCTGTGAATTTATAGTTCAGTCCAATTCCTAAATTGGTGCTAAAACTTACACTATTCACATTATTAGCTTCACCTATATAAGTTGTGTATTCTTCAAATTCCGAATATACCTCATTATCATTTAAAAAGAAGGTACTCATACCACCAATAATATGAACACCAAAACGGTTATTAACTAATTTATATTCTAGTTCAACAGGAACTTCATAGTAGCTTAGTCGTTGACTAATAGCAGCATTGTACAATTCATTATTAATTTGCTGAAACCCTAAATTATCACCACTAAAGGCACTCAACGTTTGACTTTCAGGTGCCAAATTAATGTTGCGCAGCGGATTTGTGTTATTTGGAGTATTGGTTGTTGGAGATTCATATAGTATAACATTATCCGTGTCATAACTCAAATTCAATGAACTTATTCCTGAACGAATAGCGAATTTTTTACTAATGGCATAACTCACGTTCACACCATAACTGGTATTGGTTTCACCACTTTTAGAGTTAATTACAAATTCGTTATCAATATGCGAGCCTTTACCTAATGAATTGTAGTAAACAGGGGCAATATTTGCTTGAACTTGCCACCTATTTACTAGTTTTTCATCTTCTTCCTTTTCACTGGTTTCTTCGGCTTGGGCAATAGCTTCCTCAATTGAAGGCGATTCACTAATTAGCGAATCGCCAACCATTAAGTTTTCCTCTTTTTCTTTTTCATTTTGAGGTGTGTTGCTTGACTTAGCATTCCAAGCAATAGCATTTTGCGAACTCGTTTCTTTCAACAGATTTTCGGTTTCCGAAGTAGAAACGGCACGCTGTATGTCAGATGCCGTTTTATTACTTCCATTCTCGCTGTTGATAGTTAAAGCTACCGTATTAGTATTTTGTCTTGTTTTATTTGTAAGGTTATTTGCTGTTGTATTTGTAGTTAAAGCATCCGCTTTGTTCGTTTCTAGATCCGTATTCAGCTCTGATATTTCACTTGATTTATTTACCTGACTTTCCGTTGCATTTTTTGGAGTATCCGAAGTTTTTATAGCTACAGAATTTATAAATTGGTTGTTGGAATTTGAATTGTTAGTGTTTTTTGGGTGGTTTAAAAATTCATTTTTATTTGAATTTGATGTATTTTCTTGACTAGTAATTCCATTATTAATACCATTGTTACCATTGTTATTTGGATTATTTAGGTCGTTACTAGTGTTATTTAAGGTGTTTAACTTATTAGAATAGTTGTTATTATTCGTGTTAGCAACCCTTGTATTTCTGCCTGAAGATGAAGTTGCTTTCTGTTGATTTGATAAAATGGTATCTGAATTCTTTTCAGAATTGTAACTTACTATTGGGTTTTCAGTACTATCTACTTCAGTATTTATGAGACTATTATTATTTGATTCAGAACTTTTATTTGAAGCGGATTGCGAATTGACAACCACTGAATTATTTTGGTTTACTGAACGATCATTAGCTATACTATCTATTTTATCAGAATTTGATGATTTATTATCTGTTTGAACTTTTGTGTCAACAGTTTTCTTATTGGAAGAATCAGGATTGTTAGATTCAGTAAAAATAAAAGAACCAATAGTAACGAAAATTGCTAAAATGGCTGCAACACTTGCAATTTTCAGCCAGATTGGAAGTGTTTTTTTAGGTTTTTCTGTTCCTAATACCATCTCGCTTTGAATTTTAGACCACAATTCAGGGTTTGGCTTTACCTCAAAATCCTTAAAGGATTCTTGGAAAATTCTATCGATGTGTTTTTTATTACTCATTATTATAATGATTGCGAGTTGAAACCCGCTTTATAGGCTTCAATTTTATCTTTTAATATTTTTCGTGCTCTTGCCAAATTCGATTTTGATGTACCATCATTAATATTCAATAAATCAGCTATTTCCTTATGCGAATATCCATCTAAAACGTACATGTTAAATACCAACCTATACCGATCTGGCAGCTCTTGAATAATTTTCAAAAGAAAATCGAGCGAAATGTCATTATCATCAATTTCTATATCTTCATCTTCAATGAAATCTTCATTAATAATTTCAAAAACGCCTTGATTTCTGTAGCGTTGCAAAGCTGTATTAATGGCAATGCGTTTTAACCAACCTTCAAATGAACCTTTATTATTAAACTGACTAATTTTGCTAAAAATAGTCAAAAACGCATCCTGCAGATTGTCTTCCGCTTCGGCGTAATTCCGTGAATACTTCAAGCAAACCGAAAATAATTTACTCGAAAAGAGTTGGTATAATTCGCTTTGTGCTTGAGTATCATGATTACTACATTTTTGTATGAGTTGATTTAAACTCACATGAAACACATTTAGTTAAACATTAATTAATTGACTACAGGAACTTCAAAAATGATAAACTCATCTTCTCCTGATCCATTGCTCCCATGCCAAAATTTAAATACATACGTATTTTTGTCTCTGATAGGTTTGATTTTAAATGATTTTTCTACCGTTTCTGTAATTGGAGGGCAATCATTATTTTCATTATAAACAGCAGACATAACAGCTATCATGTATCCATCTGATTCAATTTGAGAATAAATGTCTTTATAAACATGACATTCTGTAGGTCTAATATATGTTAAGAAAATTTCATATTCTTGACCAACTACAAATTCATTTGGAACCATAGCACTTTCTACAGGCAATAAGATTACATTGTTTGGCTGTACATCATCATTAACACTACAGGCAAATGATAGAAATATTAATAGGCAAACAAACAATTTTTTCATAATTCGAGGCAAACCTTAAACAGTGTGTTTCACTCTGTAGATGTAAGAAATGTAAAATGGTTGCGTTGCGATATAAAAAAATCCCAAATAATTTGGGATTTTTTTAAATTTAAGCTGATTTAATGAGCTCTTTTATTTTGGTTTCCAACTCATCCATAAGTTCAGGATTGTCTTTTATAAGCGCCTTAACAGCGTCTCGACCTTGTCCTAATTTGGTGTCGCCATAACTAAACCAAGAACCCGCTTTTTTAATTACATCAAACTCAACAGCGATATCTAAAATTTCACCTACTTTAGAAATACCTTCGCCGTACATAATATCAAATTCAGCCATTTTAAATGGTGGTGCTACTTTATTTTTTACAACTTTAACTCTGGTTTTATTTCCTTGCACATCACCATCTGTGTCTTTTATTTGTGTAGAGCGTCTAATATCTAAACGAACAGATGCATAAAATTTAAGGGCGTTTCCACCCGTTGTTGTTTCTGGATTTCCAAACATAACGCCAATTTTTTCACGTAACTGATTAATGAAAATTACAGTACAATTGGTTTTACTTATAGAAGCGGTTAGCTTACGTAAGGCTTGGGACATTAAACGTGCATGCAGTCCCATTTTAGAATCGCCCATTTCGCCCTCAATTTCGCTTTTTGGTGTTAATGCAGCTACCGAGTCAATAACAACAATATCAATAGCACCAGAACGAATTAAATTATCGGCAATCTCTAGAGCTTGTTCTCCATTATCAGGTTGGGAAATAATTAAATTGTCAATATCAACAGCTAACTTTTCAGCATAGGTTCTGTCAAAGGCATGTTCTGCATCAATAAAGGCTGCAATACCGCCTGCTTTTTGCGCTTCCGCAATAGCGTGTAAGGTTAAAGTGGTTTTACCAGAAGATTCTGGGCCATATATTTCAATAACACGACCTCTTGGGTACCCGTTAACTCCTAAAGCAATATCTAACCCTAAAGAACCTGATGAAATTGCATCTACATCAACTACAGCTTGATCACTCATTTTCATGACAGTCCCTTTACCGTAAGCTTTGTCTAATTTATCTAAAGTTAATTTTAACGCTTTTAATTTAGCTTCTTTTTCGTTGCTCATTTCTGTATTTTTTATCTTGTGAAAGTGCTGCTAAAATACCACTCTTTTTTCACTTTACAATTTTATCACGCAACCTTTTTGTTGTTTTTGCATCTACTTAATAAAGCTGGGAAACTTTTGATATGAGATTTATTAGAAAAATATTATTAATTGGCGAATTAGGCGTTTCAGTAACCGTATTTATAAACGGTAACTGTAAAGCCGATGGAGGTTAGCTCGGATTGTTATTTTTTTGAATTAAAAAAATAGTAATAACGAGTTAGTCTACTTAAAGCACTTTATAAACCTTTATAAAGTGCTTTTTGTTTGATGAAAATTTAGATTCACACAAAAAATAGTACATTTGCAGCTAAAATATTCTTTAACCTTAAACATTCGTATAGCATGCAACTGTACAATACCTTAAGCGCAAAAGAAAGAGCAGAACTTATTGAGCAAGCGGGAAAAGAACGCTTGACTATTTCTTTCTATAAATACGCTAAAATTGACAATCCAAACACGTTTAGAGACCACCTATTTCTAAACTGGAATACACTAGACGTTTTAGGACGTATATATGTGGCTCATGAAGGCATAAATGCCCAACTTTCTGTGCCAGCAGACAATTTCACGTTGTTTAAAAATCATTTAGATACCATTTCTTTTTTAGAAAATGTCCGATTAAATATAGCCATTGAACATGATAATTTTTCATTTTTAAAATTGAAAATAAAAGTTCGCGATAAAATTGTGGCCGATGGGCTGAATGATGACACGTTTGATGTTACCAATAAAGGTATTCATGTAGAAGCCGAACAATTTAATCAACTTATTGACGATCCAAATGTGGTTTTAGTAGATATGCGAAATCACTATGAAAGTGAAATTGGACATTTTATTAATGCCGTTAAACCAGATGTGGATACCTTTCGAGAATCTTTAGATATTATTGAAGCGGATTTAAAAGACCATAAAGAAGATAAAAAACTAGTCATGTATTGTACAGGTGGTATTCGTTGCGAAAAAGCCAGTGCTTATTACAAACACAAAGGGTTTAAAAATGTGTATCAATTAGAAGGTGGTATTATTAATTATGTACGCCAAGTGGAAGCCAAAGGATTAGAGAATAAGTTTATTGGTAAGAATTTTGTGTTTGATGAACGTCGTTCAGAGCGTATTTCTGAACATGTTATTGCGCAATGTCACCAATGTGGTGAACCAGCCGACTTGCATACCAATTGTGCAAATGAGGCTTGTCATTTACTTTTTATTCAATGTGATACGTGTAAAGAAACCATGGAAAACTGCTGTTCTTCTACCTGTCAAGAAGTTATTCAGCTACCATATGAAGAACAAAAAGCACTTCGTAAAGGACAGGGTAATAGCAATGATATATTTAAAAAAGGTCGAGCGGATTATTTGCCGTTTAAAAAAGACTTACGTAACATTTTTGAAAATTTCAAGAAGCCTAATTAATTCTTAAAAAGCTTAAGTTATGCAACAGATAGAATTAATGGCACCTGCTGGGAATTTTGAGTCGCTTCAAGCAGCATTAGATAATGGTGCAAATTCTATTTATTTTGGTGTAGACCAATTAAATATGAGAGCTCGTGCAACGGTTAATTTTACCATAGCCAATTTACCTGAAATTGTAACGCGATGTGAGGAAAAAAACGTTAGAACCTATTTAACCTTAAACACCATTATTTACGATCACGATTTATCTGTTGTAAAAACGGTTTTAAAACAAGCCAAAGAAGCCAATATTACAGCTGTTATTGCTATGGATCAAGCTGTAATTTCAGCTGCACGTGAAATTGGAATGGAAGTGCATATTTCTACACAATTAAATATTACCAATATCGAAACCGTTAAGTTTTATGCCCTCTTTGCGGATACTATGGTATTAAGTCGTGAATTGAGTTTAAGACAAGTAAAAAAAATTACCGAACAGATAGAAAAAGAGCAAATAAAAGGGCCTTCAGGTAGATTGGTGGAAATTGAAATTTTTGGTCATGGTGCACTTTGTATGGCTGTTTCTGGAAAATGCTATATGAGTTTGCATTCACATAACTCTTCGGCAAATAGAGGTGCTTGCAAACAAAATTGTCGAAAAAAATATACCGTTATCGATCAGGAAACTGGTTTTGAAATGGAATTAGATAACGAATACATCATGTCTCCAAAGGACTTATGTACCATTGATTTTTTAGATGAAATTGTTAACGCTGGAATTAAAGTTTTAAAAATTGAAGGTCGCGGACGCGCACCAGAATATGTCGCTAAAGTTATTAAATGCTATCGTGATGCCATTGATAGTGTTCGTAACGATACATACAGTAAAGAAAACGTTATTTCTTGGATGCAGGAGTTGGAAAAGGTATATAATCGTGGGTTTTGGAGCGGTTATTATCTAGGTCAAAAGTTAGGTGAGTGGAGTACAGGTTCAGGTTCTCATGCCACTCAAAAAAAAGTATATTTAGGTAAAGGAACCCATTTTTATCCAAAAGCTAAAATTGGGGAATTTAAAATAGAAGCTTTTGATTTAACACTAGGCGATACCATTTTAATAACGGGTCCAACTACAGGTGCTAAAGAAATGGAAGTAACCGACATGATGGTAAACAATACAAAATCTGGGAAAGGATCTAAAGGCGATTTTGTTACAATCCCTATTGATTTTAGAATCAGGCCTTCAGATAAATTGTATAAAATTGTTGAAAACAAAGTAGAAGCTTAATGGTAATTATTACCTTACAACGAAATAAATGCATAGGTTGCAACTACTGTGTGGAAATGGCGCCAAACCAATTTCAGATGTCAAAAAAAGATGGGAAAACTGTCTTGTTGCATGGAAAAGAAAAAAAAGGTTTTTTTACATTCAAATCTAATGATTTCAACATTTTAGAGCCTTGTGAAAATGCTTCAAAAGCCTGTCCAGTAAATATTATTAACGTAAAATTAAATTGATTAATAAATTTAGAATGAACGTTTACAAGCTGCTAAAATTAAACAGAAAAGTAAAAAGCCACAGGATTAAATTTCTTGGCCTTTATTTGTTACATACGTTCAATAAACGCTATTTAGCAGTAAATCTGGATCCAGTTCTGGCTTGTAATCTGCGTTGTAAAATGTGCTATTTTACAGATGCTGACTACGTTAAAACCTTAAAAGGTCAGTTTAAAGAAGATGAATTAGAACAAGTTGCAAAAACTATTTTTAAACGTGCTTTAAAACTTCAAATAGGTTGTGGTACAGAGCCTACATTATATAAAGATTTGGTAAAGGTTGTGGCATTGGGCAAACAGTATCATGTACCCTATATTTCTATAACAACAAATGCTAATTTATTAGATGAAGAAAAAATAGAAGCACTTTTAAAAGCTGGGTTAAATGAATTTACAATCTCGCTTCATGGTGTCCATAAAGAAAGTTATGAAAGCTTCATGAAAAAGGCCAGTTATGAAAAATTTCATGCAGCTTTCCAAGCATTTGAAAAACTTAAAAAACACTATAAATTTAAAGTCCGGATTAACTATACCTTCAACAAAGATAATTTTTACGAATTGGCTGATTTCTTTGAGCATTTTAATGGTGAAAGCTTTGATATTCTTCAAATTCGTCCCATTCAAAAGATAGGAAATACCGAGTATAATGATTTTGATTTAGAATCGTTAAGAGCAGATTATCCTAGAATAATTAATCAAATTAAAACAAGTTGTAAAGCCAATAATATTACACTTTTAGCCTCAGAAACGATTCCTAATCATGACCAAGTAAACAATTCTAGCTTTATTTTCGATTATACATTTTGCTACATTTCTCCACAAAAATTTTGGCACGAAGGCTTTAATTGGCGCCAAGAAAGCTTTAATGCCTATTCCAAGAAAATAGGTTGGAGTAGGCTTCTGTTTAAAAATATATTTAAATCTAAAACAGAATTAAAATCGCTTTCTAATCGGTTAAACTACGAAATAGAGTTTAATTAATTTCCTTTTAAAAAATAGGCTTTTCAAGTCAGTAGAATAATGGTATATTTACATCTTATAACAGATTATTAATCTTCTTCTGAAACATAAGGTTTCAGAATCAATATATATTATTAATTTATGGCTTGTGGAAGTTGTTCAACAGGAAAAGATGGTCAGCCAAAAGGATGTAAAAACAATGGAACGTGTGGCACCGATAGTTGTAATAAACTAACGGTATTTGATTGGCTTGCAAACATGACATTGCCAAATGGTGAAGAGCCATTTAATTGGGTTGAGGTGCGTTTTAAAAACGGCCGGAAACATTATTATAAAAACACTGAAAATTTAACATTAAGTATTGGTGATGTTGTGGCTACTCAAGCAGAATATGGTCATGATATAGGGATGGTTACTTTAACAGGCGAGCTGGTTCGGGTACAAATGAAACGCAAAAAAGTTTCTGAAACCGACCCAGATTTTTTCAAAATATACCGAAAAGCATCTCAAAAGGATATTGATATTTGGTCTGATGCACGGGATTTGGAAGAACCAATGAAAGTAAAAGCACGTCAGTTTGCTATCGATTTGAAATTACACATGAAAATTTCAGATATTGAATATCAAGGAGATGCCAGTAAAGCAACATTTTACTATACAGCAGAAGAGCGTGTAGATTTTAGGGAGCTAATTAAATTATTTGCTAAAGAATTCAAAACACGTATTGAAATGAAGCAGGTTGGTTTCCGTCAAGAAGCATCTCGTTTAGGAGGAATAGGTTCTTGTGGGCGTGAATTGTGCTGTTCAACTTGGCTAACAGATTTTCGTTCGGTAAGTACGTCAGCTGCTCGATACCAACAACTTTCATTGAACCCATTAAAACTCGCTGGGCAATGTGGTAAGTTAAAATGTTGTTTAAATTACGAACTGGATACCTACCTTGATGCGTTAAAGGATTTTCCGAAAACGGATATTAAACTCTACACAGAAAAAGGAACAGCTGTTTGCCAAAAAACAGATATTTTTAAAGGCCATATGTGGTATGCCTATGAAGGTGAGTGGATGAACTGGCACTTAATTACAACAACACAGGCTAATGATATTATAGCTCTTAATAAACAAAAGAAAAAGCCAGCTAGTCTGGAGGAATATGCTGTTGAATTAATTCAAGATACTAAAAGTGAATATGAAAACGTTGTTGGACAAGATAGTTTAACACGTTTTGATAGTCCAAAACGAAATAAAAAACGTAAAAGTAATAACAGAAAAGGTAATAAGCATCCTAATAAATCAAATAAAGATGCTAATTTAAAAGATAGTAACAGGTCTGGGAGAAATAAGCCAAACGCGCATAAATCCAAGTCTAAAAATAAGCCAAATCCAAGAAAAGAGGCTGTTAATAAAGACGTAAAGGCAAATAATAAAACCAATTTGGATAAATCAAATAAGTCAAGTAAACCAAACCCAAGAAAACGCAAACCACCAGTAAAAAAGAACGATTCAAATGATGCAAAATAAGTTCTTATACCTTATTGCTTTAATAGTGCTTGTATTAATTTCATGCGATTCGAATCGGGTTTATGATACGTATAAATCTGTTCCCAACCAATGGCATAAAGACTCTGTTGTGCAATTTAAATTTCGGGCACCAGATTCTACAAACACCTACAATTTGTTTGTAAACCTACGTAACAACAACAATTATCCATTTAATAATCTTTACTTAATTGTAGAAATGGATTTTCCAAATGGAAGAGTTATAAAGGACACCCTACAATACAAGATGGCTAAACCAAATGGAGAGTTATTAGGAACTGGATTTACGGATATTAAAGAAAGCAAGCTGTGGTATAAAGAAGGTGTTGTTTTTAGTGAATCAGGTGAATATCAAATTAAAATTCAGCAAGCCATGCGCGAAAATGGCAAGGTAAATGGTGTTATAAATTTAAAGGGTATAACAGATGTTGGTTTCCGAATAGAACACGCAACATCTCAAAAACAATAAAAACCATTATCAATTAGTATTTATACAATGTCGAAAAAGAAAGAAGCAAAAAAGCAGGCAACTACAACCAATGAATTTCAGCGTTATGTACGTTGGTTTTGGACATTATTTTTAGGTGGAATTTCAGCTGTTATTTTACTATTTCTATTAGCGTCATGGGGCGTTTTTGGAGAATTACCAGATTATACTATTTTAGAAAATCCAAAAACCAATTTAGCTACTGAAATTATATCTTCAGATTCCAAAACACTCGGAAAATTCTATTTTAATGATAACCGTACACCAGTTAGTTTTGATGAGTTGCCACAAAATTTGGTTGATGCTTTAATAGCCACTGAAGATGCTCGCTATTTTGAACATTCTGGTATAGATGCTCGCGGCACCTTGCGTGCTTTAGTATATTTAGGTTCCAAAGGAGGCGCCAGTACTATTTCGCAGCAATTAGCACGTCAGTTATTTGTTGGTGTCCGCTCTAAAGGCCTAGATAAATACACTCAAAAAGTAAAAGAATGGATAATTGCAACTAAATTAGAAAGGCAATATACTAAAGAAGAAATTATTGCCATGTATTTTAATATTTACGATTTTGGTAATAATGCAGATGGTATTCGCTCGGCAGCCAGTATTTACTTTGATAAAGAGCCTAACGAACTTGAGTTAAAGGAATCTGCTATGTTGGTTGGGATGTTTAAAAACTCATCCTTATACAATCCACGAGATCATAAAAATCCAATAGGAACCAGAAATAGGCGTAATGTGGTATTAGACCAGATGGAAAAGTATGATTACATTACTGAAGAAGTAAGGGATTCACTTCAAAAAACAGAACTAGATTTAAACTACACGCCACAATCACACAGAGATGGAATTGCAACGTATTTCAGAGCCTATTTAGACGGTTTTATGAAAGATTGGATTAAAAATAACCCAAAACCAGACGGTGAAAAATACAACTTATATGGCGATGGATTAAAAGTTTACACCACAATTGATTCACGCATGCAAAGTTATGCAGAAGAAGCTGTACAAAAGCATATGCCAAGATTACAGGCAGAATTTGACAATCAGAACAAACCAGAACGAAATCCAACAGCTCCATTTTTGGAGTTAGATAAAACAGAAATTGAATCACTAATGAATCGTGCCATGCGTCAGTCTGAACGTTGGCGCGTTATGAAAAAAGATGGTAAAAGTGATAAAGAAATCATAGCATCTTTTAATAAACCAACAGCCATGACTATTTTTTCTTGGAAAGGAGAAATAGATACCATTATGAAACCTATGGACTCTATGCGGTATTACAAAAAGTTTTTACATCCTGGTATGATGTCCATGGATCCATTAACAGGACATGTGAAAGCCTGGGTTGGAGGTATGAACTATAGGCACTTTCAATACGACCACGTAAATCAAGGGAAGCGTCAAGTAGGTTCTACATTTAAGCCATTTGTGTATGCCACAGCTATAGATCAATTGCATTTATCGCCATGTTATAAAATGCCACAATCTCAAATAACAATTGAAGCTTTAAAATTTGGAAATCCAGAGCCTTGGACACCAAAAAATTCCGATGGTAATTATGCTGGTGAGTTAACCCTACAGGACGCATTAGCAAACTCTGTAAATACTATTACAGCCCGATTAATGGATAAAGTTGGTCCACAACCCGTAATAGATTTAGTTCAAAAATTAGGTGTTGAATCTAATATTCCAGCTGTACCATCTATAGCGCTAGGAACAGCCGATTTAAGTGTTTATGAAATGGTAGCTGCATACGCTACATTTGCAAATCAAGGTGTTTATACCAAGCCAGTAATGGTTACCCATATTGAAGATAAAAATGGAACCGTTTTATACCAATTCACACCCGAATCGCGCGATGTTATTAGTGCCGAAACAGCCTACGTAACGGTCAAACTTTTAGAAGGAGTTACTCGAGGTGGTTCCGGAACGCGTTTACGTACCAAAGGGGCAGATGCCTACAGAGCTGATTATCGTGAGATTGTTACAGGCTATCCTTACGAATTTAAAAATCCTATTGCAGGAAAAACGGGAACCACACAAAACCAAAGTGACGGTTGGTTTATGGGTATGGTGCCAAATTTAGTAACAGGCGTTTGGGTAGGTGCTGAAGATCGGGCTACACATTTTAGGACTATTACATATGGTCAAGGCGCAGCTATGGCTTTGCCTATTTGGGGTATGTATATGCGCAGCTGTATTGATGATGAAGAATTGGAGATTTCTACAAGCGATTTTGAAGCGCCAAAAGATTTAACCATTCAAGTAGATTGTGAAGATTATAATCCAGATGGTGAAGAAACCACACCAACGGAAGAAATTCCCGATGAGCTTGATTTTTAATAATGAATATTCCTTGAAATTTCAAAAGCCATTCCCTTCCGAATGGCTTTTTTATTTTGTATTTTTCGGAAGCAAAAAAATAGATTATGATTAATAAACAAGTTGCCAATGTTAACGAAGCCTTGCAAGGCGTAACCGATAATATAACCTGTATGTTGGGTGGTTTTGGATTAAGTGGTATTCCAGAAAATTGTATCGCTAAATTGGTAGAATTGGAAGTAAAGGGGTTAACCTGCATTTCTAATAATGCTGGTGTGGACGATTTTGGACTTGGATTATTGCTTCACAAACGTCAAATAAAAAAAATGATATCATCTTACGTTGGTGAGAATGATGAGTTTGAACGCCAAATGTTAAGTGGTGAATTGGATGTGGAGCTTATTCCACAAGGCACGCTGGCTGAACGTTGTCGTGCAGCACAAGCTGGTTTTCCAGCTATTTACACGCCTGCTGGTTATGGTACTGAAGTTGCCGAAGGAAAAGAAACGCGCGAATTTGATGGCAAAATGTATGTGTTAGAACATGCCTTTAAAGCCGATTTTGCTTTTATAAAGGCTTGGAAAGGTGATGCTGCTGGGAATTTAATCTTTAAGGGAACAGCCAGAAACTTTAATCCAAATATGTGTGGTGCAGCCAAAATAACCGTTGTTGAGGTTGAAGAATTAGTACCAGTTGGTGAACTAAATCCCAACCAAATCCATATACCTGGAATTTTTGTGCAACGTATTTTTGAAGGTAAAAACTACGAAAAACGTATTGAGCAACGTACAGTAAGAAAAAGGGATTAAACGATGTGATGATTTGAAAATTTGAAGATGAGGAACGATAAGGAAAATATTATAGTGACGCTAACTTTCAAATTATCATTGAATATCATTGATTTTTCTGAAGAAATTTGAAAGAATCATAAATATGAAATGGCTTCTCAAATATTTAGAAGTGGAACATCTATTGGTTCTAACGTAGCAGAAGCACAGAATGCAGAGAGCAAAAAAGATTTTATTCATAAATTTAAAATTGCGGCTAAAGAAGCAGATGAATTACAGTATTGGTTAAAGTTATGTGAACAATCACAGCATTATCCAACGCCAGACAAACTAATTAATGACGATTTGAAATCCATAATTAAAATTATGTCGAAAATAATATCAAGCAGTAAACAAGGCTAATTTTCAAATCATCAAATTAACAAATCTTCAAATTATTAAAACATGTTAGATAAAAACGGAATAGCAAAACGCATAGCACAGGAAGTTCAAGACGGTTACTACGTGAATTTAGGAATTGGTATTCCAACCTTGGTTGCTAATTACGTGCGAGACGATATAGAAGTAGAATTTCAAAGTGAAAATGGCGTGCTTGGCATGGGACCATTTCCTTTTGAAGGCGAAGAAGATGCCGATATTATAAATGCCGGAAAACAAACCATTACCACCTTGCCGGGAGCTAGTTTCTTCGATTCGGCTATGAGTTTTTCTATGATACGTGGGCAACATGTAGATTTAACCATTTTAGGTTCCATGGAAGTGGCGGAAAATGGCGACATTGCCAACTGGAAAATTCCAAACAAAATGGTAAAAGGCATGGGTGGTGCTATGGATTTAGTGGCAAGTGCTGAAAACATAATCGTGGCTATGATGCATACAAACAAAGCAGGCGAATCTAAACTACTAAAACGTTGCTCATTGCCATTAACTGGTGTTGGTTGCGTTAAAAAAATTGTGACGAATCTTGCGGTTATAGAAGTTACAGATAAAGGCTTCAAGCTTTTAGAACGTGCGCCAGGTGTTACTGTTGAAGAAATTCAAAAAGCAACGGAAGGCACTTTAATTATTGAAGGCACAATCCCTGAAATGAGCATTTGAGCGAATTCAGTTTAACCCTCGCATAAAATAGAAATGCAAAACTAAATGGAGCTTTAACAGAATTCCATTTGTCCGAAACATAAATCTATTTTAGTTTTATAATTATTAAATTTAAAAGATATTCCTATAAAACGAAGCTACTTTTTAAAGTAGCTTTTTTTATAACATGGATTTTTTGTAGGAAAAAACTTTAATATGATGATGAAATGTTAAATAAACATGCATTTCATCGAAAAATAATGTGTTTTAACTGATATTTTCAAAATATATGTCATATTAGCAATCCCAAACCTAACTAATGAATTGAACTGAAACTTTTGAAATTTGAATTATAATTTGCCCCAAATCTATTATAATTTAAATTAGCAAAAACATCTCAAATCTACCTTAAACATAACCTACTTATGAATTTTGCCTCAAATCTACCTGAACAACCTACACGTTATGAAAACAGCTTGATTTTGAGTATTCAAAATACCAAGCGATTCATTAAAAGCTTTATGTATTTAACAAAGAAACTATTCATGCTATAGTCCTTTTGGAATAGCATGAATAAGTTTTTTGGTATATGCTTTTTGAGGATATTCGTAAATTACATCGGCATCATTCATCTCTTCAATTTCACCTTGATTCATTACAATTAAATTATCAGACATATATTTTACCACAGCTAAATCGTGTGAAATAAATATGTACGTAAATCCAAAATTTTCTTTTAAATCATTCAACAAGTTTAGCACTTGGGCTTGTACAGAAATATCTAATGCTGAAACAGATTCATCACAAATAATTAGTTTAGGTTCCAAGGCAATAGTTCTAGCAATGCCTATACGTTGGCGCTGACCACCAGAAAACTCATGTGGATAGCGCGAAAAGAACGAGGCATCTAAACCAACCTTCTCCAATAATTCTAAAACGCGTGTTTTTCTGTCCGTATCTGAAGTGCCAATACCATGAATTTTCATGGGCTCTAGAATGGCTTTTCCAACTGGAATCCTTGGGTTTAGTGAAGCATACGGATCTTGAAAAATAATTTGAATGTCTTTTCGTAATTCTCTAATAGCTTTTTTGGATAAAGTGGTTATATCCGTGCCTTTATAAATAATTTTGCCTGCAGATGCTTTGTCCAATTGTAAAATAACATTCGCTAATGTGGACTTTCCACATCCAGATTCACCAACCAATCCTAATGTTTCGCCTTCATATAAGTTAAAACTAACCTGATTGACAGCTTTAAAAGCTACGTCTTTTTTAAACCAACCCGACTTTGAAAAGTAAATTTTATCTAAATTGTTTACCGTTAATAGTGGTTGTTTGGCATAGATTTTCCCATGATTTAAGGCGCGATTTTCAGCGCTAACAATAGTTTTATCAATGGTGTCATTCATAAAATCTTTAATGGTTGCTAAACGCTTATACCGCAAGTTCAAAGCAGGTCTGGCATTAATTAATGCTTTGGTATAGGAGTGTTGAGGATTGTTAAAAATATTAGATACCAGACCCTGTTCTACAATATTGCCTTGATACATAACCAAAACCCGATTAGAAATTTCTGAAATAAGTGATAAATCGTGTGAAATGAATAAAATACTCATGCCTTCAGATTTTTGGAGCTCTTTTAGTAACAAAATTATCTCCTTTTGTACGGTTACATCTAAAGCGGTTGTTGGTTCATCGGCAATTAATATTTTAGGTTTGCAAGCAATAGCCATAGCAATCATTACGCGTTGTTTTTGGCCACCCGACAGTTCGTGAGGATAGGCTTTAAAAATACGTTCAGGATTTGGAAGCTTTACTTTTTCAAACAGATTGGTAGTTTCTATTTTTGCTGCAGATTTGGATAATTTGGTATGCTGTAACAGAATTTCCCGAACCTGGTCACCACAACGCATAGAGGGATTTAAAGAACTCATGGGTTCTTGAAAAATCATAGCAATATCATTACCACGAATTTTCTGAAAAGCTTTTGATGTTACTTTTGTTAAATCATAATTCTCAAAAAAAATAGTACCCGCTGTTATTTTAGAAATAGTTTTAGGTAACAGGCCCATTATGGCTAAAGATGAAACGGATTTCCCAGAACCTGACTCACCAACAATACCTAAAATTTCATTTGGGAATAATTTATAGGATATATCATGAATAATTTCATTTTCAATTTTATTATTTGAAAATGAAATTTTTAAGTTGCTTACGTTTAAAATTGGATTTGTTTGCATATGTAAAAGTAAGTTTTTTCTTCAAACCTGTTGTGGTAAAACCGTAATGTTGATAATTATTCATTTATTTCGGTAAAAAATCAATAATTATATAATCAATCTGCTATTTTTTATGTTAAATTCGTGATAAATTCACTTAATAACCACATAAATAGCAATTTATTATGATTAAAAAACTATTCTTATTATTAATTTTCTCTAGTATAAGTTTGAGCTTTGCGCAAAGTAAAAAACTCTGGGAAAAACAAACAGCAGTTAGTAAACAGTCTGTGAAAACTAATAAACTTAAATTACCAAATTCAGAAGTTTTCTCTCTAGATTTTAATGCTTTAAAACAGTCTCTCCAAAATGTTGCCAAACGAGAAGATTTAAGCCGTGGTTCAGAGGTTATTTTATCATTTCCAAACGACCAAGGTAAGATGGAACGTTTTCGGGTGATTGAAGCTTCGGTTTTACATCCAGATTTACAAGCTCGTTTTCCTGATATTCGTTCGTATGCTGGACAAGGAGTTGATAATCCAGCCGATGTTATTCGGTTTAGTATGTCGCCTAAAGGATTTCAGAGTATGCGTTTGTCGCCAGATAAACCTGCAAGCTTTATTGAAGCGTATACCAATGATTTAAGTCAATATGTTGTGTTCAATCGTCAAAATCGTAGAATGGAGCAAGATGATTTTGAATGTACAGTTACGGACGCCATGAATTCTAATATTTCGGGTGATGGAAATTCGTATCGAAATGCTGATGACGGTTTATTAAGAACATATAGGTTAGCGGTTTCTACTACTGGTGAGTATACGGCCTATCATGGTGGTACTAAAGCATTAGCTTTAGCAGCAATAAATGCTACAATGACCAGAGTAAACGGTGTTTTTGAAAATGATTTTAACGTAACTATGGTAGTTATTGCTAATAATACGAATGTTATTTACACTAATTCTGGTAACGATCCGTATACATCGTCATCAAATTATAACAGTCAATTACAAGCTACTTTAACAAGTGTTATAGGGGAATCAAATTATGATGTTGGTCACTTATTTGCACGTGCTTCCAATAATGGAAATGCTGGATGTATAGGCTGTATATGTGTAAATGGACAAAAAGGAAGTGGTTTTACATCTCGAACAGATCCAGAAGGTGATCCATTTGATATTGATTATGTAGCACACGAAATTGGTCATCAATTTGGTGCTAACCACACATTTTCTTTTAGAAATGAAAGTACCAATGCGCATTTTGAACCTGGAAGTGGTACTACTATTATGGGCTATGCAGGAATTACTGGAGCTACTGATGTGCAATCTAATAGTGATCCATATTTTCATGCGTTTTCTATTCAGCAGGTTACTGATTATATTAAGTCAAGAAGTTGCCAAACAAATACCAATACAGGAAATGCTATACCAACAGCAGATGCAGGATCCAATTATACCATTCCAAAAGGAACACCTTTTGTTTTAAACGGTACCAGTACTGATGCTAATTCTGGTGATGTATTAACCTATTGCTGGGAACAATTTGATGAAAACAATGCGGCTACAACCTATCCAAGCACTACAGCAACTTCTGGTGTAGCATTTCGTTCTTACAGCCCTACAACAGATACCAAAAGATATTTTCCACGATTGGCAACAATTAAAACAGGTAGCACATCTTGGCAATGGGAAGCGGTTCCAAATGTAGCACGAACATTAAATTTCCGAATGACCGTAAGAGATAATAAAGCAGGTGGAGCGGCCAATAATAGCGATGATATGGTTGTTACCGTAAATGGAACTGCTGGACCATTTATTGTAAATTCACCAAATTCTAATGTAACTTGGGCAGCTGGAAGTACTCAAAATGTAACCTGGAATGTTGCTGGAACTACAGGAAATGGTGTTAATGCGGCTAATGTAGATATCTTTTTATCTACAGATGGTGGAGATACATATCCGATTACATTGGCTACTAATGTGCCTAACGATGGATCTCAAAGTGTAGTTGTTCCTAATAATCAAGGAAGCCAAAACAGAATTATGGTTAAAGGGAGTAACCATATTTTTTTCGATATTTCTAATAGCAATTTCACTATTGCTGGACAGGTTGTTTGTAATGCTGCCGTACCAAGTGGTTTAAATGCATCAGGTGTAAATTCAAATTCTGCAAACCTATCGTGGAATGCTGTTTCGGGAGCGACTTATGATTTACGTTACCGACAAACAGGTACAACAACATGGATAACAAATAATGTATCTGGAAACTCAACATCTGTTTCAGGATTAAGTAGTTTAACACAGTATGAAGCGCAAGTTCGTAGTAAGTGTAGTGGTGGAAGTAATTCGGCTTATAGTAATTCTATCAGCTTCACAACTACCGACGTGCAATTGAATTACTGTGCTTCAGCAAGTACAAATGTGAATGATGAGTATATTAGTCGTGTACAATTGAATACGATTAATAATGCTTCTGGAGCGCAATTTTATTCAGATTTTACTGGTATTTCCACAACTTTAACTAAAGGTACACAATACACTATAACAGTAACACCAACATGGACAGGAACAGTTTATAGTGAAGGGTATGCTGTATGGATTGATTTTAATAGAGATGGTGATTTTGTAGATTCGGGCGAACTGGTTTGGAGTCGTGCAGCAACCAATACAACACCTGTTAGTGGTAATTTTACCATTCCAGCTGGTGCCGTTGAAAATGCAACACGTATGCGTGTATCTATGAAGTATAATAGCATTCCAACGTCTTGTGAATCGTTTACTTACGGAGAAGTTGAAGATTATACAGTTGTTATTCAGTCTCAAGGGCCAGATACCATAGCGCCAAGTGCGCCAGCTAATTTATCAGCATCTAATACAACGCAAACAACTACTGATTTAAATTGGAGTGCAGCTACAGATAACATTGCCGTTACGGCTTATGATGTTTATCAAGGTGCAAGTATTATTGCAACCGTTTCTGGAACTTCGTATGCAGTTGTTGGTTTAAGTGCCAGTACATCATATGCATTTAGTGTCCGAGCTAAAGATGCGGCAGGAAATGTGTCAGTTGCTAGTAATACGGTAAATGTTACTACGTTGAATCCGCCTGATACGCAAGCACCAAGTGTTCCCGCTAACTTATCTGCAACTAATACAACACAAACAAGTACCAGCTTGAGCTGGTCATCGTCTACCGATAATGTAGCCGTTACAGAGTATGACGTGTATCAAGGTTCTACAATTATTGCTAGTGTTTCTGGAACTACGAGACAAGTAACGGGTTTAACAGCTAACACGGCTTACACGTTTAGAGTTCGAGCAAGAGATGCTGCTGGAAATATTTCAGGTTATAGTAATACGGTAAACGTTACAACCTTACCTATTGCCAATACAGGTTGTACAGGAAGTGTTTCGGTATTTCCATATTCTGAAGGATTTGAAAACACATTAGGCGCTTGGACGCAATCCACTGCTGATGATATCAATTGGACAGTTGATGCAAACGGAACGCCTTCAAGCAACACAGGACCATCAAGTGCGGCTCAAGGCAGTTATTATATTTTTGTGGAAGCATCGAGTCCTAATTATCCAAACAAACGGGCCATTTTAAATTCACCTTGTTTTGATTTGTCAGCCGAAAGTGCTGCAACATTCAATTTCCAATACCACATGTATGGTTCAAATAACTTTGGAACTATTGCGTTAGAAGCAAGCACCAATAATGGTACCTCTTGGACTTCTATTTGGAATGAGTCCGGGAATAAAGGGAATTCTTGGCAGTCTGCTAGCGTCGATTTAGCAGCTTATGTCGGTGGAACGGTTCAATTACGTTTTAATAGAAACGTTGGAACGACATGGCAGGCTGATTTAGCAATTGATAATATTAGTCTAACCACTGGTGGTGGAACAGGTGGAAACTGTAATATAGGTAATGTTACTTTAAGTTTGACCTTTGATAATTATCCTGAAGAAACAGCTTGGACGCTTAAAAATGCATCTGGTACAACAGTGGCTTCGGCTTCGTATTCAACATCTAATCCAGATGGATCTACAATAACCAGAATCTTCACTGGTTTAGCTGCTGGCGAATATACATTTACAATAACCGACGCCTATGGTGACGGTATTTGCTGTTCATATGGAAATGGCTCTTATACATTAACAGGCTCTACAGGAACGTTAGCTTCTGGTGGTAGTTTTTCAGCCTCTGAAACAACAACATTCTGTATACAATCGGCCTCTCGTGAGGTGAATGAAACATCTATTTCTCAATTAGAACGAGACATTGTTTTATATCCAAACCCTGTAAAAGGTAGTGTTTTAAATATTAAAACAACTTATCAGGATGTAACATATGAAGTGTTCAACAACCTTGGACAATTAGTTAGTAAAGGCGCCTTGAGTCATGGAACTATAGATGTCAGCAATTTAGAAACGGCATTGTATCAAATTCGTTTTAAAACGGAAAGTGGTTCTGTAACCAAACGCTTTATTAAGCAATAATAATCGATTGAATTTAAAGTAAAAACGTCCAGATTTTTAAATCTGGACGTTTTTTATTTATAAATCATTTCAGTTTAGTCATAATAAAATTAACATTTGTTATTAGATATTCATATAAAAAAGTAAGTTTTTTCTTCAAACCTGTTGTGGTAAAACCGTAAAGTATTTTTTTTAATGGTTATTCAACGAAAAACGGATTATAAAATTTCGATATTATCATTTTTATAATACATTCACAGATAATTATTTAATTATTAACTTAAAATTTTACATTTTACACATGAAAAAACCTACTACTTTATTCTTTATGTGTTTTCTGTTTAGCATGGCGATTTTTTCCCAAGAACGCAACTGCTCAACTATGGAAAACCTTGAATACCGAAAACAGCAAGACCCAGGTCTTGAGCAACGAATGGCTCAAATTGAAGCCTTTACACAAACCCAAATCCAACAGATGGCAAATAACAGAATTGATGGCTCTGTTATTACACTTCCTGTTGTGGTACATGTACTTTATAGAAACAGCACCGAAAACATAAGTGTGGCACAAATTCAGTCGCAAATAGATGTTTTAAATGAAGATTTTAGACGAACAAATCCTGATGCCGATAACACGTGGTCTCAAGCCGCTGATACAGAAATTGAATTCTGCTTAGCAACAGTAGACCCGAATGGTAATCCAACATCTGGAATAACCAGAAAGTCTACTACACGTCAAGACTGGGGAACAACTGATGACATGAAAAAAGCATCGCAAGGTGGTGTTAATCCTTGGAATACAGCAGAATATATCAATATGTGGATTGTTCCAAAAATGACCAGTGGTGGACAAACCATTTTAGGTTATGCGCAATTTCCAGGAGGAAGTGCTGCTACAGATGGTGTTGTCATGGCATATAATTATTTTGGTCGTGTTGGAAATGTATCCGCTCCATTTGATGGCGGACGTACAACGACACATGAAGTCGGACACTATTTAAATCTTCGTCATATTTGGGGAGATGCTAATTGTGGTAATGATTTTGTAAGTGATACACCTACACATCAAACCTCAAATGGTGGTTGTCCAACAGGACGCGTGTCTTGTGGATCGGTAGATATGATTCAAAATTACATGGATTATACTAACGACTCTTGTATGAACTTATTTACAACGGGACAAAAAAATAGAATGCGAGCTGTTTTAAATGCTGGAGGAGCAAGAAGATCATTAGCATTATCAGATAAATGTGGAGGCGGTAGTACACCACCAACATGTAATGATGGCATTCAAAACGGAACTGAAACAGGCGTAGATTGTGGCGGTTCTTCTTGTCAGCCATGTCAAACAGGTTCGCAATATTGTAGTTCTCAAGGCAACAGCGTTGCGGATGAGTATATTTCTCGTGTACAGTTAGGGACTATTAATAACGTGTCTGGAGCACAATCGTACTCAAACTTTACAGCAACATCTACTAATTTAACAAAATCCGATAGCTACACGATTACCGTAACACCTACTTGGACAGGAACTAGTTATAATGAAGGATATGCTGTTTGGATAGATTATAATCAAGATGGTGATTTTACGGATACAGGCGAATTAGTTTGGTCTAGAGCGGCCTCTAAAACCAGTCCAGTAAGTGGAAGTTTTACAATTCCTACTTCTGCTTCTGTTGGTGAAACACGTATGCGTGTGTCTATGAAGTATAATGGTATTCCAACATCATGCGAAACATTTAATTATGGTGAAGTTGAAGATTACACCGTAAACATTGTAAATGGTGGCAGCTCTGGTGGTGATACAACCGTTAGATTATCTATTACATTCGATAATTATCCAGAAGAAACTTCGTGGTCTATTCTTGATGGTAGTACAACTGTAGCTTCTGGTGGTACGTATGGATCTCAAGCAGATGGTTCTACTATAAATATTGATGTCGATTTACCTGCTGGTTGTTATTCATTAGTTGTTAATGATGCTTATGGTGATGGTATTTGTTGTTCTTACGGAAATGGCTCTTATACCTTAAAAGCAGGGACAACAACACTAGCTAGTGGCGGATCGTTTACAAGTTCTCAAACAACTAATTTCTGTGTTGGTGGTTCAACAAGAACTTTTGGAAGCGTAACGACAACAGATGATATATTTAAGATACATCCAAATCCAACAAAACAAGTATTAAACATTTCGTTAAATGGATTAGAAGCGCAGCGTTACCAAGTCACTAATATGCTTGGTCAAGCAGTATTGAATGGTGCTTTTGAGAAATCAATTAATGTGTCTGAACTGCCTGCTGGTATGTATATAATTCAATTGTATATCGGAGAAAAAACGAAAGTGAAACGCTTTATCAAGCAATAATTATCAATTAATTCTATAAATTCAAAACGTCCAGATTTCTTAATCTGGACGTTTTTTATACGTGAATAATTTCGTTGGTATGGAGTAGTTCGTCACCACGGAGCCTTAAAAATATTTGTGCCACAGCAATGGTATCTTTTTCACAATAAATAATAATCCGGTCGATGTCGTTTTCTTCATAATAAACTCGATACACTTCGCTACCATCAATATCATCTTTAGGCGATGGGATACCCAACACATTAGTCAATAGTTTTAAAGACGTGTAGGTTTTATAATCGCCAAATTTCCACAATTCTAGCGTATCTAAATGTGGAACTTCCCAGGGTTTTTTTCCAAATAAATTGAGTTTATATGGCAATTCTATATTATGGATAATCATGCGTCTTGCTATATATGGAAAATCGAATTCCTTGCCATTATGCGCACAAAGCAGGTGTTTATTATTACTGAAATGTGTAATTAGTAAGTTTTTAAAGTCTTTAAGAATCTTGATTTCTTCACCATAGAAGGAGGTAACCCGAAAGGATTTTATAGTACCCTCAATTTTAAAATACCCAACCGAAATACAGATTATTTTTCCGAATTCTGCCCAAATTCCAGCACGATTATAAAATTCCTCGGCAGTAAAATCGTCTTTACGTTGGTATTCGGATTTGGCATCCCAAAGCATTTGCTTGGTCTCGTCTAAATCTGAAAAATGCCTAGTTTCTGGAACCGTTTCAATGTCCAAGAATAGAATGTTTTCGAGATTTAATTTAGAAATCATGGTTTAGTTTTTTTCAAGCATCTTATAAGCTTCATCAATATACGTAGAAATATCTGGAGTAAAGGTTGCAATGGCATCTCCAGGACCTTTGGAATGACCTAATCTTACAATAATAACGTTGTCATTAGGTTCTACGATAACATATTGCCCTAGGTGGCCACGCATCATAAAAAACTCTTTATCACCTACATTTTTTAACCACCAACCATAGCCATATTCGGGACTAGCAGGAAAACGTGGTTTAATAGACTTGGCAATAAATGCCGAATCTAAAAGTTGTTTACCTTGCCATTTACCATGGTCTTTGTAGAGTTTGCCTAAACGTGCAAAATCTTTCGCATTACTGGCAATACAGCAATAGGCTTTTACCATATCGTGTTCTTCACTATCCACTTGCCAAAGAGTTGCGTTTTCTGAACCTAGAGGTTTCCAAAAGGATTCGGTTAAATAATCATATAGTTTTTTGCCTGTTGCACGCTCAATAACCATGGCCAGCATTTGCGTATCACCACTAGAATATTTGTAAGCTTGTCCAGGCTCTTCAACCACCTTTAATCCGTTAATTACTTTATCTAAATCATCATCAAAATAAGCACGCGTTGTTATGGATAATGGCGAATAATAGGCTTCGTCCCAGTCAGTTCCTGATGCCATGGAAGATAAATCGCCAACCGTTAATTTGGCTGCTAAACCGTCTTTAAATTCGGGAAGGAAATCACCAACAGGCTGATTTAAACTTTCAATATGTCCTTCCATGAGCGCTTTTCCTAATAATGCCGAAACATAACTTTTTGCCATGGAAAATGAGTTGGATTTGGAATTTTCTCCAAAACCATCGTAATAATTTTCAAACCAAACACTATCATTTTTTATAATAACGTAGGCAATAGTGCCATTTTCTTTATTGATTTTAGTTAGGGTTTCCGTTTCTTTTACGCTATTATAATCTTGATGATTTGGCCATGGTTGCGGTGTTCCATTTGCAATAACTTGATTATCGAATTCTTTATAATCTTCTAAGTATGCAGTGGAGTAGCCTTTAAAGTAAATAGTTCTCACGGCTTTTAGAAGGTAATCAGTATCGGTTATATACAAGGTTGCAACAAGTAATGCAAAAATAAGAACAACCCATTTTAAGACAGATTTTAGGAATTTCATGTAGTTTAGTTTAGAAAATAAATATAGGAATTTTTATTGAGGCTAAAACAGTGATTGTTGTTTATAGGGACTTTCATGTTCTAGTAGCCATTTTTTTCGGTGCAGACCACCAGCATAACCCGTTAAGCTGCCATCTGAACCAATAACGCGATGACAGGGTATAACAATCCATAATGGATTTTTTCCATTGGCATTTGCCACAGCACGAATAGCTTTTACGTCCCCTAATTGTTTGGAAAGTTCCAAATATGAAGCCGTTTTTCCATATGGGATTTTACTTAAAGCATCCCAAACACTTTTTTGAAACGAAGTGCCTTCTGGATTTAATGTTAAATTAAATTCTTTTCGGTTTCCTTCAAAGTATTCATGGAGTTGGTACACGCAATCTTGAAGCGTTTCTGGAATGATATCGGTTATTTTCTCGTTTGAATTTAAAACGGTTATAGTGGAAATACCATTAGCATCTCCAGTAATTTGAGTAAACCCTAACGGTGAATTTATAATACAACTATCTTGTTCCATTAATCCTTGGGCTCTTCGTTGTCAATTATGCCAAGTCGTTTAGCGCGTGCCTCCCAACCGCGTCTGGCTAAAACTTGTAAATCTGGAACGTCATCACTTTCATCCATGATTTCCATGCCAAGAAGGGTTTCTATAACATCTTCCATAGTTACTAAACCACTTACGGAACCATACTCATCAACCACCAATGCTAAATGGTTTTTACTCTCTACGAGTTGTTCAAAAAGGCGTGGAATTGGCACGTTTCGATTGATAATAATAATTGGTCTCTTTATTTCTGTGAGCAATTTATCACCATTTCCAAAAGCCATTTCCTTAAAAACTTCATCTTTTAATACCAGTCCTGTTATGTTGTCTGACTTTTTAGTATATACAGGAATTCGTGAAAATTTGGTATTGGCATTTTTTTTAAAAAAATCTTCAATCGTTTGATTTTCATTTTCTAAAGACATTACTGTACGTGGTGTCATGACATCTTTAGCTAGAACTTCTTTAAACGTGAGCATATTTTTTATAACCTTACTTTCAGATTCATGAAAAACACCTTCTTCTTCTGCTAAATTGGTCATAGCGTGAAAATCTTCGCGACTTAATACGCTACCATGTGGACTACCACCAATTAGCTTGGTGGTGAGGCGTAAGAGCCATAAAATTCCAGAATATTTTAAAGGAAACATTAAAATGTTAAGTGTTGTTGCTGTAAACCCAGCTAATGATTTCCAATATGAAGCACCAATGGTTTTCGGAATTATTTCTGATACTATTAAAATAAGTAAAGTCATGATTGCCGAGACAATTCCAACGGTATTTATCCCAAAAACTTCAATTTTATAAGGGAGCTTTTCAGCTTCTATACCAACCATCATGGCACCTAATGTGTGTGCAATGGTATTTAGTGTTAAAATAGCAATGAGTGGTTGATCTACATCGTTTTTTAGTTTTTCTAATTTTAAAGCATAGTCTTTACCTTCTTGCTTTTTAACTGTTATAAAAGTAGGTGTAACACTTAATAAAACGGCTTCCAGTATGGAGCATAAAAATGAAAAGAAAATTGAAATAGTGGCCCAAAAAATGAGTGTGCTCATTAACGTATGTTTAGTTTTCCTGCTAATTTACAAAATCAAAAGGGAATTTTTAGGTTTTAAATATAGGTAATAAATGCACAATCCTGAAAGTTCAGAACTGTGCATTTAAAATTCATTTATTTTATCTTGCCAATAGTAATTTCTCTTTGGGGAGAATGATAATAGGTTATTTTTATAGCGCAATATTTATTTCAATTAATGCAAATTCATTACTTGTTGTTTTGCCAGTCATGAATAAAGTATTACCGTTAATGAATATGTTTTCATAATTTAAGTTGTAGGAAGGAATTTCAATTGGTTCTGTTTTCCAAATTCCCTCAATCGTGTCATAAATATGGATATCATTTCGTGTCAAAGCAAAAATATATCTATTATTATACACTGCAGTTTGGTGTTCTGTACTATATCCAGATAAATTAAAAGGGAGATCAGGCAAAACGGTCCAACCATTTGTTTCGCTGTAAGAAGAAAAATTCTTTTGATCATCAACGCTTCTTCCTCCCAAACTATACAAGGCATTGTTAACTGCAATGAGTTCAGATTCGGTATTCACATATGGTCCGTTTGGTGCTGTATGCCAAGAATCAGTAGCTATTTCGTAGTACTTAAAGGTTGTTGAGGCTGTTCTACCACCGAAAAAATAAATTTTACCATTTAAATACGCTACACCTGCTTCACCATTGTTATTACGGAATTCGTCAGGATAGTTGAGCGCTGACCAAGAATCTGTAGTCGGAGAATAGGTTACGGCTTCATTGGCAATATGATACAAATTAATTCCATCTGTAATGATTTTTGAGCTATAACCACATGCGCAGATGGCATTGTCAGGTGTTTTCGAGCGGAAGTTGTTACTCGTTATATTATATTCTAAAGCGAATTGTGTTAAAGGTGTATTGGATGGATTCATGAAGTAAATTTTATCTCCAACCATAGAAAACCAAACTGAATAATTTCCTGGATCTTCTGGTGTTAAAGGTGTATCAACTTCGTTAAATGTTAAGTTAATATCGTTGACAGTTTTTGGTGCAATATATATATCATCATCATCGTTACTGCAGCCAACAAATGCCATTAACATTACACTTAAAATCAGAATATTTTTACATGTTGAACGTTTCATAATTATTTTATTTAGGTTTTCTATTTAATGAAAAATCTAAATAAAGGTTAACAAGTATAAAGATTATATTAATTTTTTAATTGCCAACAATGTTTTAAACTGAAATTATAAAAAACGTTTACGAAATTAACTTCACCACATCCTTGGCAAAGTAGGAAGCAATTACATCTGCTCCAGCACGTTTAATGGCGGTAACTTGTTCCATCATAACGGCATCATGGTTTAACCAACCTTTTTCGGCAGCTGCTTTAAGCATGGCATATTCGCCAGAAACTTGATAAACAGCAACAGGAACATCAACCGTATTTTTAATTTCACGAACAATATCCAAATAGCATAAACCTGGTTTTACCATAACAATATCTGCACCTTCATCTATATCCATTTCGGTTTCTCGGATGGCTTCCAGACGGTTTGCTGGATCCATTTGATAGCTTTGTTTGTCTTTGGGAACATCTACCATATCAACAGGAGCCGAATCTAATGCATCTCGAAACGGACCATAAAAAGCCGATGCGTATTTTGCTGAATAACTCATAATACCTGTATTGTAAAAGCCGTTATTTTCAAAAGCTTCACGAATGCTTAAAATACGACCATCCATCATATCACTTGGTGCTACAAAATTGGCACCCGCTTCAGCATGAGAGAGGCTCATATCTGTTAAAATATCTACCGTTTCGTCGTTTAAAATTAGGCCGTTTTTTACAACACCATCATGACCATAGGACGAATATGGATCCATGGCCACATCTGTCATAACCAACATGTCAGGACAAATATTCTTTACCGTTTTAATGGCGCGTTGCATGAGTCCGTTTGGATTTAGTGCTTCTGTGCCTTTATTGTCTTTTAAATTATCAGGTACTTTTACAAAAAGTAAAACCGATCTTAAACCAAGACGCCATAGTTCTCTTACTTCGTTTTCCAAAAGGTCTAAACTGTAGCGAAAATAATTTGGCATGGAAGCAATTTCTTCTTTTACGCCTTTACCTTCAACTATAAAAAGTGGTACTAAAAAATCATTTGGTGATATTATGGTTTCACGAACTAACGAGCGAATAGCTTCATTGCTACGTAAACGTCTGTTTCTTTTTAATGGATACATATTATTTTTTTAGCTTTATTTTTTTATTTAATTCTTCCGTTTTATAAACCAATTTTTTAGGAGCTTTAAACCGGTAGCCTAAAAAGATTTGAAAAAAAGGAATATCATCCTTTACATAGGTTTCTCGGTCTGTATTGTGATTTAAAATGAGGTAACTATAATCAGCACCTAAATAAAAGTCATTAATATCATAGGTTATTGCGCCTCTAAAATTTAATTCCGTTAATAATGAGAATAGACTTTCATCGGTTGACGTGGAATAATTTAACCCCATTCCAACCGAAGCTCCAGCCGAAATAAATAGGTTTTTTGTAGGGACAAAATTGTAATAATAGGAAGGAGCAAAAGCAATATCAAAAGTATAGTAGTCGCTATCAAGAAAATTATCTTCTGTTTTTAAAGAGAATTTTGAGTAATAATAAACAAATCTAGGAATAAAACTACCAACACTTTTTAGTTGTTTTTCATCTTGGCTTACAATAGCACGAAACGAGAAGTTTTCGTTCCAAATATAGGATGTACTTCCGCCTATTTTAAAGTTTTTAAATTTTGGAAAATATGCCGAGTTACTGCCATCTGACAGATAAAATCCTTTTTCCGAAAACACATCCAGTGTTTGCATCCAATGTTTTCCAAAGTATTGCCTTAAATTTAAATTAAAGAGTTTGGAGTCGTCATTATCCTTATTTTCTGAAAGGAAATCAGGAGCAAAGGAATAAGATATGGTAAGCGATCTGAATGATACCGAAGCGCCAATTCGGTTTTGTTTATTTGGGTTTAATTTGAAAAACAAATCGGAGTTTCTATCCTTAAGCTCTAAAGAATTGGAGGTGTTTACATAAAATAATCTGGCTGTAATTCTATTGGGAAACAGTTCTTTATATTCGGTTTGTTTTAAATAAATGACCTCCGGAATGCTATCTTGAGCAAAAAGTGTGCATGTTGTAAAAACAATAAATAATATGATTGAAACATTTTTTAAACCCATGATTTTGGATTTTGCAATACGTTAAGCAGCTTTTCTTCGGCACTTCCAACTTCTGGATGATGATCATAAACCCATTGAACATGAGGTGGCAGACTCATTAAAATACTTTCAATTCTACCATTTGTTTTTAGTCCGAAAAGCGTGCCTTTATCATGAACCAAATTGAATTCTACATAACGGCCACGACGAATTTCTTGCCAAGTGCGTTGGGCGTCGGTATATGGTAATTCTTTACGTTTTTCTACAATTGGAGCATAGGCTTCTAAAAAGCTATCGCCAACTTCGGTTACAAAATCATACCAGTTTTTCATGGTCATGGTTTCGGTAGCTTTGCAATAATCGAAAAATAAACCACCTAAACCGCGACCTTCATTTCTATGTGTATTATAGAAATATTCATCACATCTGGCTTTATATTTTGGGTAAAACTCCGGATCATGTTTATCGCATGCCGTTTTACAAGTTTGGTGAAAGTGTATTGCATCCTCTTCAAATAAATAGTAAGGTGTTAAATCTTGTCCGCCACCAAACCATTGGTCCACAATGTTGCCGTTTGTATCATACATTTCAAAATAACGCCAATTAGCGTGAACGGTAGGAACCATTGGGTTTTTGGGATGAAGGACTAAACTTAATCCACAAGCAAAAAAATCGGCATCTTCTACGCCAAAATAGGTTTGCATGCTGTCTGGTAATTTGCCGTGAACACCAGATATATTCACACCACCTTTTTCAAAAACAGCGCCATTTTCAATAACACGTGTTCGTCCACCACCACCTTCTGGTCGTTTCCAAATATCTTCTTGAAATGTAGCCTTACCATCTACAGCCTCTAATTTATCTGTAATAGTATCTTGTAATGCTTGTATGTATTGGTAGAATTTATTTTTCATGCTGTAATTCGTATAATTCCATATCTAAAACAGACTTGCCTGTTACGTGTTCCCGATTTAAGGTTTTTACCCAATTAAAGCCATTTTTTTTAGCTATCTGTATGCTTGCTTCATTGGATTTATGGATAATAATTTGCAGGGATTTTAGCTCTAATTCGTTAAAAGCGTAGGTTTTTGCAGCTTTTATACTTCGTGTCATCCAACCTCTTCCGGAATATTTCTGACCTAAACAATATGAAAATTCACCCTGTTTTAAATGACAATCTATATTTTTTAAAATAATTAATCCAGCAACATCACCAGAACCATTATCTTTTATAGCAAAGGTAAATTCTTCTTGATTTTTTATCTGTTTGTTTTTTCTTTGAATGTAATTTTTAGAATCGGCTTCAGATAGGTTTTCGGAAAGCGTTTTAGGAAGGTATTTTTGAAATCGTCTTCCATTGGAAATCATTAACCGACTTAAGCTTTGTGCATCTTGTGGTTTTAAGACTTCCAATGAAAACGATTCTGTTTTTAATTTCATAATAAAATTTACGCACGATACTCTTTTACAGCATCAATAAACGCTTTGGCATGATCCAAAGGAATATTAGGTAAAATACCGTGACCTAAATTTACAATATATTTATCTTTTCCAAACTCATTAATCATTTGATGAACCATTTTTTTAATTTCTGCAGGTGGTGAAAATAAACGTGTTGGATCAAAATTTCCTTGTAGCGTAATGTTTCCACCTGTTATATAACGTGCGTTTTTTGGTGAGCATGTCCAGTCTACACCCAAAGCAGATGCCCCAGATTTTGCCATAGTATCTAAAGCAAACCAACAGCCTTTTCCGAAAGCAATAACAGGACTCTCATCTTTTAATGCATCAATAATTTGTTGGATATATTGCCAAGAAAATTCTTGATAATCTACAGGCGATAACATGCCTCCCCAAGAATCGAATACTTGAACCGCATTGCAACCAGCTTTTACTTTTTCCTTTAAATATGCTATAGTTGTATCTGTAATTTTTTGTAACAATTGGTGTGCAGCTACCGGATTGGTAAAACAAAACTCCTTGGCTTTATCAAAATTTTTACTGCCTTGCCCTTGTACGCAATAGCATAAAATGGTCCATGGTGAACCTGCAAAACCAATTAATGGAATTTCATCATTCAACTTTTCTTTAGTAGCTTTAATGGCTTGATATACATAATCTAAAGCAACTGATACATCAGGAACTATTACATGGTCCACATCTTTTTGTGTGCGAATAGGATTGGGTAAATATGGTCCGAAATTAGGTTTCATTTGGACTTCAATATTCATGGCCTGCGGAATTACTAAAATATCACTAAATAAAATAGCAGCATCCATACCGTATCTACGAATAGGTTGTACTGTAATTTCACTCGCTAATTCGGGTGTTTGGCAACGTGTAAAGAAATCATATTTGGCCTTTATTTCCATGAATTCTGGTAAATAACGACCCGCTTGACGCATCATCCAAACAGGAGGACGTTCTACGGTTTCACCTTTTAATGCTCTTAAAAATAAATCGTTCTTAATCATATTTTGCTAGATGCTATTAATTAATTACTAATAGTTTTTTTATAACGAACTTATAGTCATTTTACGGATTAAGTTCTTTGTTTTATAGGTAAAATTCATTCACTAATTCTACAACACTTTCAACTGTTGGTACTTTTGCTATACGTACATCAGAAAAGTATTTTTTAGCTTCGTTTGCAGTGGTTGTACCGATACAGAATGCGACACCTTGGGCATCATTTTCTTGAATATAACTTTCAACCGTTGAGGGGCTGTAAAACATAATACCTTCCACAGATTCGGGTATTGTTTTTCCATCGTATTTTGTTTGGTAAGCCTCTATTTCTTTTACGGAAATATTATTTTCTCTTAATACAGTTGGTAAGGTGTCTAGATGTATGCTGCTGCAGAAATAGGTTACAGCCGTACCGTCCATAAATTCTATAAGATAATCGGCTAACGCTTTGGCATTTTTTGCGGCATGTTTTACGGGTCCAATACGTTTCTCAATCAGGCGTTTGGTTCGACGACCAACACAATAAATATTTTTAAACTGCAATTCCGCTGCAGAATAATTGGTTGTCAAAGATTCCACACCATTTTTACTCGTTATTATAACGTTTTCAATTTCGTTTTTCAGGACGCTTGGATGTATGCGATTTAAACTTATTTTTATAAAATCTGTGCTCTCCGAAACTACATCCTTATGAAATAATAATTTTTGATCTTCGGTTAATTTCTTTGTGGAAAAAATATTGATTTTCCGATCTGAATTTTTAATATCATCCATTAAGCGTTTTCCACCACGCTCAATAATATAATTAGCGCAGAACTGTGCTAAATTATGATGTTCACCTAATTTTTCGTTACGAGTTACTTCAATTTTTTTACTACCATCAGGACTTAATAAAACACCTGTAAAGTTTATTTCTTCATCTTTAATAAATGCTAAAGCGCCTATTGGAGCCGAGCAACCTCCTTCTAAAAGGTTTAAAAATTTGCGTTCTATAGTCGTGCAAATTTCAGTTTCTTCATGATTTATTTCTGCACAAATAGCTCGAATTTCTTCGTCTTCTTCTAAAGCAGTAACCATAATAGCTCCTTGAGCAGGTGCTGGAATCATCCAGTTTAGGTTAATAGCATTTTCTGGTCTTTTATCTATACGGCCTAGTCCTGCTGCTGCAAAAATTGCAGCATTCCAACGTGGGTTATCTTCTAATTTTTGTAGACGTAAATTTACATTCCCACGAATATCTTCAACAGAATGTGTAGGAAAACGGTTTAACCATTGTGCGCGTCTGCGCAAACTACCAGTTGCTATAACAGCATTTTTTTGCGATAAGAACTCTTCATTATCCTTAAACACCAATGTATCTCTTACATTTCCTCTTTTAATTACAGCAGCTTGAACAATGCCAGCTGGCAACAGAGTTGGAACATCTTTAAAAGAATGTACGGCAATATCAATGTCATTATTTAACATAGCAATATCTAGTGTTTTGGTAAAAACACCTGTAATTCCAAGCTCGTAAATGGGTTTATTTAAAACTAAATCGCCTGCAGATTTTACAGGCACGATAATGGTTTTATGTCCAAGCTGTTCAATTATGCTTTGGACTGTTTTGGCTTGCCATAATGCTAACTCACTATCGCGCGTGCCAATGCGTATTATTTTAGACATGTTTTAGGGTTTCTTCAAGTTGAAAGACCTTTTTTATAAGTTCCAAACTTTCATCGGTAGTTACGGCATCATCTTTTAAATGATGCGCGAAATGATTGGTAATTTTTTGAATAATATTATTACTGATAATTTCTGCTTGCAATTCATTGAAATCTGCAATCTTTTTTCGTTGAGTATCTAACTCGGCATTTTTAAAATCGGTTAGTTTTAACTTGAGAGCTTTAATAGTTGGAGCAAATTTTCTAGTTTCTAACCAATTATTGAACTCTGTTTTTACTTCTTCAATAATAGATTCTGCAACCGGAATATCTAAACGCCTGTTTTCAATGGTTGTATCGGTAATTTTAGATAACTGATCTAAATGAATTAATGATACATGCTCCAATGACGTTACGTTTTCATTTACGTTTTTTGGAATAGATAAATCTAAAATTAATAGCGGTTTTTTATTTTGAATGATATCCTTATCAACTGTTGGTAATTGAGCACCAGTTGCAACAATTAGGATATCCGTTCTGCTTATTTCTTCCTGCAAATTTGCGTAATCTTTTACTATTAGGTTGAATTTACCGGCTATCTTTTCAGCTTTGTCTTTTGTTCTATTAATAAGTGTAATGTGAGAATTTTTAGAGTGTTTCACTAAATTTTCACAGGTATTTCGTCCAATTTTACCGGTTCCGAAGAGCAGGATATTTTTGGAAGCCACATCTGTTACTTCATTTAAAATATATTGAACAGATGCAAACGAAACAGAAGTTGCACCAGATGATATATTTGTTTCGGTTTTGATACGTTTGCTTGCTTGAATAACAGAATTTATTAAACGCTCGATAAAGGCGTTAACCAAACCTAGTTTTTTGGAAGCAATTGTTGCTGTTTTAAGCTGCCCAATTATTTCAAAATCACCTAAAATCTGACTGTCTAATCCAGAACCAACACGAAACATATGTGAAATAGCCTCACGGTTTTTGTAAATATAGGCTACTTTCTGAAACTCATCAACAGTGCCTTTGGTATTATCACATAGTAGCTTAATAAGCTGGTAAGGATGTTCTGCAAAACCATAAATTTCTGTACGGTTACAAGTTGAGGTTACTATTAAACTTTCAACACCATTGGCTTTAGCTTGGTTTAAAATTGCTTGTTTTCCAGTATCATCTAAACTAAAGTGACCACGTATTTCGGCATCAGCTTTTTTATAACTCAATCCAATAGCGTAGAAGTAGGTTCCTTTAGAAATTTGGTATTGCTCCATAGTCGTTTTCAAAATTCCTAACAAATGTAATTTTGTAATGCGGAATAAAGTAACGCTGAAAGAACTTTTAGTATCGTTACGGGTTTTTTAACGTTATTTTTAAATTTAATATGATAAATGTCATATTTTTGTAGTCATATCAACGATTTTTGACTCGTTAGTTTAGAATGAATCTAAATAAAAAGAAAAAAACATACATGTCAGATACCACAAAAAATGTCGCTCAAAGAACTTTTAAAGAAACAACTGTAGAAGATGGATTTATTATTTTAACCTATCAGAATGATACAGATCAATCAGAAATAGTTGAGCGCGAGATTGATAGTACCTTTATACAATTTCATTTTTGTGTCAAGGGTTCTAGCGTGTTTATGTTTAATAATGGGAGTTATTCATTAAATATCAAGGAGGAAACAGCTTTGCTTTTATATAATCCGCAGCGTGATTTACCCATCCACATGAATGTACAACCAAAATCTTGGTTGGTTTCATTGGTTTTTTCTATCCAAAAATTCCATGGTTTATTTTCGCAAGAGGCCAACTATATTACCTTTTTAAGTGGTGATAATAAAGATAAGAAATACTATAAGGATAGTGTTATTTCACCATCCATGGCCATTGTTTTGAATCAATTAATTAATTATAACTTGAATTCCTCTGTTAAAAACCTCTATTTTAAAGCGAAAGCCTACGAGTTATTGAGTTTGTATTTTAATAGAAGTGAAGATGCTAATATTGAACAATGTCCATTTTTAGCTGATGAAACAAATGTTCTTAAAATAAAAAAGGCCAAAGATATTATAATTGCTCGTATGGCAGAACCTCCATCGTTACAGGAATTAGCAGATGAAATTCAATTAAGCTTAAAAAAGTTGAAAGAAGGTTTTAAGGAAATTTATGGCGATTCAGTTTTTAGCTTCCTATTTGATTATAAAATGGAAGTGGCCAGAAAATTATTGGAGTCAGGAGATAATAATGTCAATGAGGTTGGTTTAAAAGTTGGTTATAGTACTTCCAGTCATTTTATTGCAGCTTTTAAAAAGAAATATGGTACAACACCAAAAAAATACATAATGTCCGTATCTTCGTAGTCGTAACTTGTGAATAAAAGATAGTGGTCTTCACCAAAAAAATATTGAATGAAAAAAGGCGTTTTACTGGTTAATTTGGGATCGCCAGATAGTCCAGATCCGAAAGATGTAAAAAAATATTTAGGAGAATTTTTAATGGATGAACGCGTAATTGATGTGCCGCTTTGGGCACGTACATTACTGGTAAAAGGCATTATTCTAAATACACGTCCAAAGGCTTCGGCGGCGGCTTATAAAAAAATTTGGTGGGAAAACGGATCACCATTAATTGTGCTTTCAGAACAGCTACAAGAACGTGTTCAAGAATCTGTTGATTATCCTGTAGCTCTGGCCATGCGTTATGGCAGTATGACCATTAAAAAAGGACTTCAGGAATTAGTAGATAAAGGTGTTGACGATGTGTTTTTAATACCCTTATATCCACAATTTGCTATGGCAACAACCGAAACGATTTTGGTATTAGCAGAGCAAATCCGTCAAGACCATTTTCCGAATATTACTATGAATAGCTTGCCTGCCTTTTATAATAATCCCGATTATATTGAAGTGCTTTCCAATAGTATTGCCAGACATTTAAAAGATAAAGATTACGAGCATTTACTCTTTTCATATCATGGTGTTCCAGAACGGCATATTCGAAAAAGCGATATAACTAAATCTCATTGTAAAATTGATGGCAGTTGTTGTGCTACCCCTTCACCTGCTCATGAGTTTTGCTACAGACACCAATGCTTAGAAGTTACCCGTTTGGTAGCAGAAAAACTGGGGTTTGCTCCTGGAACGTATTCAACTAGTTTCCAGTCTCGATTGGGTTTTGACCCATGGTTGCAACCTTATACAGATAGAACAATTGAAAGATTAGGTAAAGAAGGTATTAAAAATATGGCTATTGTTACACCAGCTTTTGTGAGCGATTGCCTAGAAACTTTGGAGGAAATTGCTATGGAAGGTGAAGAGATATTCCATGAAATGGGTGGAAAAGAGTTTACCACAATTCCCTGTTTAAATGCTGATATGCCTTGGGTGAATTTGCTCTCCAAATGGATAACTAATTGGGCAACATCAAAAAAAGAAACGGTCTAAAGTATAACATAAATCCAATCTTCTAGTAAAGCAATATGGCTAAAATATCATCTGAAGAGTTAGGCACCAAGCCTATTGGTAAATTGCTTATTAAGCAAGCTGTACCTGCATCTATAGGTATTTTAGTTATGTCCTTGAATATTTTAGTAGACACTATTTTTGTTGGTAACTGGATTGGCTCAACTGCTATTGCTGCTATCAATGTGGTGTTACCAGTGTCTTTCTTTATTGCTGCCTTGGGTATGAGTATCGGAATAGGAGGTTCCTCTATTATTTCTCGTGCTTTAGGCGCTAATAACGCAGTAAAAGCTTTAAAGGTATTTGGTAATCAAATTACACTTACCCTATTGTTAACCATTTCTATGGTTATATTTGGGTTAATTTATATAAATAGTATTATACCAGCATTTGGTGGCCAAGGTGCTATTTTTGAGCCTGCTAAAATTTACTATAAAATTGTTTTGTATGGCGTGCCTGTTTTAGCTTTAAGTATGATGGGTAATACTGTCATTCGTGCTGAAGGCAAACCAAAATTTGCAATGTACGCTATGTTAATTCCCTCCGTAGGAAATTTAATTTTAGATTATGTGTTTATAAACTTATTAGATTTAGGGATGGCAGGAGCTGCTTGGGCTACAACGAGTTCTTATTTTTTATGTTTAGCCTTTATAGTTTGGTTTTTTTTATCTAAACACTCCGAATTAAAACTGAACTTTTCGCATTTAGGACTCAATAAAAACATTGTTAGTGAAATTAGTTCATTAGGATTTGTTACACTGGCTAGACAAGCAGTTGTTAGCATTACTTATTTGTTTATGAATAACATTCTATTTGATTTAGGTGGTGAAACATCCGTAACAGCCTATGCTATTGTAGGACGAATGCTTATGTTTGCGCTTTTTCCCGTTTTTGGTGTTACTCAAGGCTTTTTACCAATTGCAGGTTATAATTATGGAGCGCAACAGTATAACCGTGTTAAGAAAACAATTTATACAGCCATCAGTTATGCAGCAGGTTTAGCCACTTTAGTCTTTATTTTATTAATGATTTTTCCAGAGGCAATTACGCGGTTATTTACATCAGATGCAAATGTTATAGCACAAACACCAAGTGCCATGCGGTGGGTGTTTGCAGCCACGCCAATTATTGCTATTCAACTAATTGGAGCGGCTTATTTTCAAGCTGTAGGAAAAGCTATACCAGCATTATTATTAACGCTTACAAGACAAGGTTTTTTCTTTATTCCGCTGATTCTAATTTTGCCAAAGTTTTATGGTGAAATAGGGGTGTGGATTTCTTTTCCAATTGCCGATGTTTTATCAACTATTGTTACGGCTTTTTTCTTAAAGCGTGAAGTCACGTTAAAATTGAATACGAATATCGGTTAGTTGTGAATAATCCGTATTTTTAGTCCTCATTAACCAAACCATCCAAAAATGCGTCAACTTTTAGCTATTTTTATTCTAGTGTTTTCATTAGGGAATCAGACATTTTTAAATGCACAATCATTCTCTGAATCCAGCTATTCCAATTTAGAGTACAGATTAATTGGTCCATTTCGCGGTGGTAGAAGTGCGGCAGTAACAGGTGTTCCCAATAAACCTAACCTTTTTTATTTTGGAGCTACAGGAGGAGGCGTTTGGAGAACTACCGATGGTGGTAGATCATGGGAAAATATTTCCGATGGCTTTTTTGGAGGTAGTATAGGCGCTATTTCTGTTGCTAAAAACGATCCAAACGTGATATATGTTGGAGGTGGCGAGAAAACTGTTCGTGGTAACGTGTCATCTGGTTATGGTATCTGGAAAAGTGTGGATGCTGGCAAAACTTGGAAGGCTTCTGGATTAAAAAATTCCCGACACATTCCTAGAATAGTAATAGATCCCACTAATCACGACATAGTTTATGCAGGCGTTTTAGGAAATATTTATAAACCAACCGAAGAGCGTGGTGTTTATAAAAGTATAGATGGTGGAAAAACATGGAAGAAAACCTTATTTGCCAATGCTAATTCAGGTGTGGTTGATTTAATTATCGATCCAACAAATCCAAGAATTATCTATGCATCTACGTGGCGCGTGCAACGCACGCCTTATAGTTTGAGCTCTGGAGGCAACGGTTCAGCACTGTGGAAAAGTGTAGATCGTGGTGAAACCTGGACAGAGATTTCATCAAATAAAGGGTTTCCAACAGATACATTGGGAATTATAGGTGTTACTGTTTCACCTGTAAACAACCAACGTATTTGGGCCATGGTTGAAAATAAGGAAAAAGGAGGTTTGTATAGAAGCGATGATGGCGGAGTATCTTGGAAAAATGTGAATAGCGAGCGTAACTTGCGTCAACGCGCTTGGTATTACACACGTGTTTATGCTGATACTGAAAATGTGAATACGGTTTACGTATTGAATGTTAATTATCATAAAAGTACAGATGGTGGACAGTCTTTTGAAAGCTATAATGCACCACATGGAGATCATCACGACCTTTGGATTGCTCCTGAAAATCCCAAACGCATGATAATTGGAGACGATGGCGGAGCGCAAGTGACCTATGATGGTGGCGAAACATGGAGTACTTATCACAATCAACCAACCTCACAATTTTATCGGGTTACTACAGATAATCATTTTCCATACCGCATTTATGCAGCGCAACAAGATAATTCAACTGTTAGAATTCCTCATAGAACCGATGGCTGGTCTATTTCAGAAGACGATTGGGAAAGCACAGCAGGAGGTGAATCTGCTCATATTGCTGTTGATCCTAAAAATGATGATATCGTTTATGGCGGTAGTTATGGTGGGTTTTTAACCCGTATCAATCATAAAAGAGGTACGGAACGTGCAATAAATGTTTGGCCAGATAACCCTATGGGTCATGGAGCTGAAGGCATGAAATACCGTTTTCAATGGAATTTTCCAATTATTTTTTCAAAGCATAATCCTAATAGACTTTATACATTTTCTCAAAATGTTCATGTTAGCGAAAATGAAGGGCAATCTTGGGAGATTATCAGTCCCGATTTAACCAGAAATGATCCTGAAAAACTCAAGTCTTCAGGAGGGCCAATTACCCAAGATAACACCTCTGTAGAATATTATTGTACCATTTTTGCAGCTCAAGAATCACCATTAGTAGAAGGTTTACTTTGGGTTGGAAGTGATGATGGTTTAATTCATGTCACGCAGGATGGTGGAAAAAATTGGGCAAATGTTACACCAAAAGGGATGCCTGAATGGATGATGATTAATAGTATGGAACCAAGTGCTTTTGATGCTGGAACTTGTTATGTGGCAGGAACAAAATATAAAACAGGTGATTTCTCACCATACATCTACAAAACAACAGATTACGGAAAAACGTGGAAGAAAATCACTAATGGTATTCATGAAGAACACTTTACTAGAGTTGTTCGGGAAGATCCTAAACAAAAAGGCTTGTTGTATGCAGGAACGGAAACAGGTATTTATATATCATTTAATGAAGGAAAAGATTGGCAACCCTTTCAGTTAAATTTACCCATTGTTCCCATAACCGATTTAACCATTAAAGATAATAACCTGATTGTAGCAACACAAGGTCGTAGTCTTTGGATTTTAGACGATTTATCGCTTTTACATCAATTGTATACAACAAAGCCAAATACCACTAAATTATTTAAACCCAAACCAACGTACCGCATGGATGGAGGTGGACGCTCTGGAAGTAAAACCTCTGGAACCAATCATCCAAGTGGTGTAATAACATATTTTAATGTTGAAAATATTACAGAAAAAGATTCCATATCATTAACTTATTTTGATACAAAAGGAGATACCATTCAAGTGTTTTCAAATACAAGTGATAAGTATAAACTAAAGGTTGAGAACGGATTAAATCAATTTACGTGGGATATGATATATAAAGGTGCTGAAAAATTAGACGGCATGATTTTGTGGTGGGCAAGTTTAAATGGACCTAAAGCGGTTCCGGGAAGCTATAAAGTTACTTTAAAAGTTAATGATGACAGCCAAACCCAAAACTTTGAAATTTTACCAGACCCCAGGTCAGAAAGTACTATTGCAGATATGCAAAAGCAATTCGATTTTATTACAGACGTGAATAAAACCATGGATGATGCGCATCAGTCTATTAAAAAAATACGAGATATTAAATCGCAATTATTAGCATTCGAGAAGCAATATAAGGGCGATGAACGTGTTTCAGGCTTATTAGAAAAATCAAAAAAATTAAGAGAACAATTTACCGAAATAGAAGAGGTTTTATATCAAACAAAAAACAGAAGTGGGCAAGACCCCTTGAATTTCCCTATCCGATTAACCAATAAATTAGGTCATTTAAATGCCTTGGTTAGTATGGGCGATTTTGCGCCAACAGATCAAGATGTGGCTGTTAAAAACCAGTTAACACAAGAAATAGAGGTGCAGTTAACGCAGTTTAATAAATTGGTTAGTGATGAAATTTCAGCCTTTAATTCTGCATTTAATGACAAGCAGTTGAATTATTTATTTATTGAAAAATAATGGAATACTACAATTATATAAAATCATTTCATCTCATTTTTGTCGTTACTTGGTTTGCTGGGTTGTTTTATATACCTAGGCTGTTTGTATATCAAATTGAAGCGTATTACAAACCATCACCAGATAAGGAAATATTGGGCACGCAATTAAAATTAATGGCTAAACGATTGTGGAACATCATAACATGGCCATCGGCTATATTGGCGACTACTTTCGCTATATGGCTCTTAATTTTACAACCAGTTTGGTTGGAACAGCCTTGGATGCATGTTAAATTATTATTTGTTTTGTTATTAGTTTTGTACCATTTAAAAACACATCAATTTTACAAACAACTTCAAAAAGATGATGTCCGAAAATCATCAAATTTTATGCGACTTTGGAACGAAGGCGCTACTTTTATCCTATTTGCCGTTGTGTTTTTAGTCATCCTGAAAAGCGCCATAAATTGGGTGTTTGGCGTGATAGGTATTTTCGTTTTAGGTGTTTTATTGATGTTAGGATTTAAGATTTATAAAAATATTAGAGGTAAAAATCCCAACGCATAAGTAAGTTGGCTTAATTGTTGTTAACTTTAAAATTAAACGCACCACATGAAATTAGCTAGATTCTCATTACGCTTACGCATTTTTATTGCCATGATTTTATTGGTTTTACTAGCTTCAATACTGATTGCTGGTGTAACCATTTATCAATATAATGAAGAGGCTAGAGAGTATCATCAAGATAGGCTGGAGCGGAAAGAAGAAAACATCCAAGCGAGTATAGATTACACGATAAAAGAAACCACTTATGAGGTGAAACCCGAAATGATGTCTCTTATTTTTAAGGATGCTATTTACCAAATTGCAACCATTCATAATATGGAAATTAATCTCTATAATTTAGATGGTGGCTTATTAAAATCCTCGAAAGCGAGTTTTGACTCGGATTCGCTAACAAAATGTTTAGACGCTAAAATTTTAAATACCATTTCTCATTCGTTGGATCATCGGTATGTAAATAAAACGTTGGAGAATAATGACAGTTACCTATCATCTTATTCCATTATTACCGATAAACGTTTCAAGCCATTAGCTATTTTAAACTTGCACTATTTAGAAAATGATGATTTTTTAAACAAGGAACTTCAGGAATTTTTGGAGCGTTTAAGTTACGCTTATTTTGTGATGCTAATTATTGCTATTGGATTGGCGTATTTATTGTCAAAATACATTACAAAATCACTTAAAACCATAAGTGATAAAATGAATGAAACGCGTTTTGAAACAGGTAATAAAAAAATTGATATTGGGAATACCAGTCAGGAAATTGCCATATTAGTAAAATCGTACAACAGTATGATTGATGAGTTGGAAGCCAGTGCTGTAAAACTTGCCACCAGCGAGCGTGAACAAGCTTGGCGTGAAATGGCCAAACAGGTAGCGCACGAAATTAAAAACCCATTAACGCCTATGCGTTTGAGTGTGCAAAGTTTTCAGCGTAAATTTGATCCTGAAGATCCTAATATTCATCAAAAAGTAGATGAATATAGTAAAACCTTAATCCAACAGATTGATACTATGAGCTCTATTGCGTCAGCATTTTCAAATTTTGCTAAAATGCCTGCACAACAAAATGAAACTTTAAATGTGGTTAATATTGTTAAATTGGCTTTAGATATATTTAATGAAGACTACATTGTTTTTCTTGCTGATAAGAAAGAAATTATTGCCAATTTTGATAGAACACAGCTGATTCGTGTGGTAACAAATTTAGTAAAAAATGGTATTCAAGCCATCCCTGAAGATAGTTTAAAAACACCTAAAATTGTTGTAGAGGTTCGAGATGATGATGATTTTGTAAACATTACTGTTACGGATAATGGCAAAGGGATTTCAGAAGAAAATATGGTAAAAATTTTCGAACCAAAATTCACCACAAAAACTAGTGGAATGGGATTAGGATTAGGAATGGTTAAGAATATTGTGGAAACTTATAATGGAAATATTACCTTTACATCACAACTAAACGAAGGAACCACGTTTACAGTAACGATTCCTAAAAAATAATTATTTTATAAATTTATAGTGGCTCATTGATTCTTATGGAGTCACTTTTAAAAAATTCGATATATGTCATACAATAACATCCTTTCAGAAACCCAAAATGGTTTAACAACCATAACAATAAACAGGCCTAGTAAATTAAACGCCTTAAATAAAGAAACCATTCAAGAATTACATGAGGCATTTAAAGCAGCTAATACTGATACCGAAACCAAAGTTATTATTGTTACTGGAAGTGGAGAAAAGGCCTTTGTAGCCGGTGCTGACATTAGTGAATTTGCTAATTTTGATGAGTATAACGGTGGTCAATTAGCAGCTAAAGGACAAGACTTACTTTTTAACTTTGTTGAAAATTTAGGAACTCCGGTTATTGCAGCTATTAATGGTTTTGCTTTAGGAGGCGGATTAGAATTAGCTATGGCTTGCCATTTTAGAATAGCGAGTATGAATGCTAAAATGGGACTTCCAGAAGTTTCTTTAGGTGTAATTCCAGGGTATGGTGGCACCCAGCGTTTGCCACAGTTGGTAGGTAAAGGACGCGCAATGGAAATGGTTATGACTGCAGGAATGATTGATGCCAACCAAGCATTGGAATACGGGCTAGTGAACCACGTAACAACTGAAGACGACCTTATTCCGCTAACTGAAAAAATTGCAGGTAAAATCATGCGTAATTCATCAGTTGCCATTAAAGGTGCTATAAAAGCTATAAATGCCAATTTTAAAGACGGGATTCATGGTTATGATGTGGAAATTGAAGAGTTTGGAAACTGTTTTGGAACAGACGATTTTAAAGAAGGAACAACGGCCTTTTTAGAAAAACGTAAAGCCGATTTTCCTGGGAAATAAAACAAGAGAATTTTAAATATTTTAAAACCTGAAAGCACTTCGTTTTCAGGTTTTTTGTTATAATTTATTTAAGCTTTTTTCAAACACAATTTTGGTCTGTCCTTTTGTATTTGTATAGATTTTAGTGATATTAAAACCGTTTTTTAAATTTAAAATCATCATGGGTTTAAACCGATTCATGGATTTTGTTTTTAGAATTTTAAAGCCAGATAATCGCGCATGGTTTTCCTGAATCATGGCCAATTGTTTTCCAATGCCTTGATTTCTAAAGGTCTTTTTTATGCCGCCAATCCAGCTGTAGAATATGATTTCAGATTGTGAGTAGCCAATTTTGAATCCAATAAGTTTATTTGAGTGAAATGCTAATATGGAAAAAACATCAGACTCATTTTTTAGTCTTTCAATGAAGAATGCTGCATCAGCATCTTCAAAAATTTCTTGATATAATGTTAGCAGCAACTCAATCTGATTATCATTAGGAATACCAGATATAGTTTTAAATATGCAGTTAGCTTCTTCCATCCCATTCGGCATAAAACGCTTCTAAAAACGCGAGCATAAATTCATGTCGTTTTTCAGCTATTTTTTTTCCTGCTTTGGTATTCATAGTATCTTTTAACAGTAGTAATTTTTCATAAAAATGATTTATGGTAGGTGCTTCAGATTTTTTGTAAGTACTTTTATCCATCGTTAAATTAGGTTTAATGTCTGGATTATAAAGTGCCCGATTTTTAAAGCCACCATAATTAAAAGTTCTAGCAATACCAATGGCTCCCAAAGCATCCAACCGGTCTGCATCCTGAACAACATCCAATTCGGGTGATGTAAATGATTTGTTGGAATCTAAACTGGAACTGTACGAAATGTGCTTAATAATTTGAACAACGTGTTCAATGGTTTTGGAATCCACGTTTTCTTTAAACAGAAATTCACGGGCTATTTTTGGACCAATAGTTTCATCGCCATTATGAAATTTACTATCTGCAATATCATGCAGCAAAGCACCCAAAGCAACAACAAAATTATCTACAGTTTCGTCTTTTGCAATTAAAAGGGCGTTTTTATAAACGCGTTCTATGTGAAACCAGTCATGACCACCTTCGGCACTTTTTAAGTGCGTTTTTACAAAAGCGATGGTATTTGTTAGTGTTTGTTGGTTTTTCATAGAGTTATAAAAATAAGAATTCCTTTCAGAAACCTGAAAGGAATTTTAAAAATTAATACCTGATTCATTACTTCAAAGAAGCAGGCTCCACCCACTTAAACTGAAACGAGTTTTCAGGAACTTTCATACGTTCAGAAAGTCGGGTTAAACGCGCTGGAAGTTTCATGAGGTAATCTCTTGCTTTTTCAGCTTCGTCTGATAGATTCGTTATTTTATCAATTTCCCAGCGTACTAATAGTTTGTCTAAAATAGCCACATAATCGGCAGAAGTGTACACGCCAATGCGTTGAGCGGTATTTGAAAATTCTTCGAAAGCTGTTCCTATTTTATTTCCAGATTCTCTTAAAAAATGTGCTGGCATGGTAATTTTTAATTTCATCATGTGTTGAAAAGCGAGCATCATCTGATTGGGATCCACTTTAAAAATGCGTTCTACAAATTCGCAATATGCATGGTGGTGACGCATTTCATCACCCGAAATAATTTTACACATTTTAGACAGCTGTTTATTGCCGCGATCTTTGGCTAATTTAGCTACACGATTGTGTGAAATATAGGTTGCTAGTTCTTGAAAACTGGTATATAAAAAGTTTTTATACGGATCACGATCCGTTCCAATATCAAAACCATCAGCAATCAGATGCTGTGTGGTTTTTTCAATTTCTTTCATGTTAACGCGGCCTGATAGATACAAGTATTTATTCAGTACATCACCATGTCGGTTTTCTTCAGCCGTCCAATGGCGTACCCATTTTCCCCAAGAATTACGCCCTACTTGATCAACTCCTTCTACATCCATTAACCAAGATTCGTAGGTTGGTAAGGCTTCTTCTGTTATCATATCGCCTACTAAAACTACCCAAAAATCGTAAGGTAATTCTTTAGATAGCTCCCGAATTTCTTTCACACTTTCCAAGAAATTATCGTTTTCAGAATTCGGTAAAAAATCAGATGGCTGCCAAATGCTATCAACAGGAATTAAATATTTTTCTATAAGTGCATCCACATCTTTTTCAAGGTGTTGCATGACTTCTAATCGGACGTTTTTTAAAGACATAATGTTAAATTTTACAGTTCTACTGCCGAAGAAATGGTGGTTTCTATTTGTTCAATTAGCTTTGCTTTATCTTCAAAGGTAGCCAATTTTAAAGGTTTATGAACTGTTAATTTTAGATGATTTCCAATTCCCATTGGGAATTTACCGTATTTTAAGAGCTTCCATGAATTATTAATCGTAATTGGAACAATAACGGCTGAAGGGATTTTTTTTAATAAAATTTCCAACCCTTTTGTTTGAAATGGTTTGGGCTGTCCATTTTTACTGCGAGTGCCTTCTGGAAAAATGACCGCTGTACCCTTTGTTTTTTCAATATTTTCACCAAATTTCATGAGTGCCGGTAATGATTGCCTTGGGTTTTTTCGGTCAATTAATACATTGCCACCGTGGCGTAAATTATAGGACACACTCGGAATGCCTTTTCCAAGTTCTTTTTTACTAATAAATTTTGGGTTTATATCCCGTAAGTACCACATGATAGGCGAAATATCATACATACTTTGATGATTGGCGACTATAATTACAGGTTGATTTTTAGGAATAGTATATTGGTTAGTAAAGGTGTAATGTGTTCCTAAAATATTGGTACAGCGCATAATGAAGAATTGCAACCAATCAACACTTATTTTGTGTGCTTTACGGCCAAATACATTAAAGCAAAACCATTGAATGGGATGAAAAATAACCAATGTTAGCAAAAAGAAAACAGCATAAATACTCGTTAAAATATAGGCGACAAATTTTTCCATTTTAATGACAACTATTTAGTATTGCTAAATTACTTTAAACTGTTTCAAGCACAAAAAAAACCACGACATAATCGTGGTTTAAATTCTATTTTGATACTATTTTTAACAATTTGCATTGTAAGCATCTTTTAGGTTTTCTGCTATCATCTCAGCTGGACGACCTTCAATATGATGGCGTTCAAGCATATGAACCAATTCACCATCTTTAAACAAGGCCATACAAGGTGAGCTAGGAGGAAATGGCACCATGTGCTGACGTGCTTGGTTAACCGCATCCTTATCTACACCTGCAAAAACCGTTACAATATGGTCTGGTTTTTTGCTGTTTTCTAAACTCATACGAGCTCCTGGACGTGCATTGGCTGCTGCACAACCGCAAACGGAATTGACAACCACAAGTGTTGTTCCTTCTTTAGCTAAAGCTGCATCAACAGCTTCGGCAGTATGTAATTCTTCAAAACCAATTTTGGTTAAATCTTCACGCATTGGTTTTACTAATTCTGCTGGATACATATATTCTGTTTTATATGATTAATACTTATTGAAATGCAAAGATACCAATTGTGTAACAAATGCCGTAAGCAATCTACTAACAAATAGTATATTTACGCAAAATTTTTATTGTCGAGACTGGATTTCGTAAACCTGAAAATCCATTCTAGAGATTAGGATTGTATTTAATAGTTTCAGGTTTTTCATAAAATAAAAAATTAGAGTTTAAATGAATTTTTCAAAATGGATAGGAGCCGCATTAGGCTGGTCGTTTGGTGGTCCAATAGGTGCTATAATTGGTATGGCTTTAGGTGGTTTAATGGATGCGTTTTCAGATAGAAAAGATTTGGAATCCGTATTCAGACAGGGTCAGCAAGGGCGAACATACAGATCGCGTGCAACTCAACCACAAACACGTTCCGGCGATTTTGAGGTTAGTTTGTTAGTCTTAGCTTCTATTGTTATAAAAGCCGATGGCAAGCAGGACCAACGCGAATTGGATTTTGTACGCCAACAGTTTTTGCATATGTATGGAAAAGAGCGTGCAAATCATGCCTTTCAGTTGTTTAAAAATATTAACAAACAAGAAATTCCTGTACAGCAAGTGTGTTTGCAAATCAGACAAATGATGGATCATCCGTCACGTTTGCAATTATTACATTTTCTTTTCGGAATAGCTAAAGCTGATGGCCATGTTACGGAAGCCGAAGTGAATAAGATTTATACCATTTCAGGTTATTTAGGTATTCGAGCTATAGATTACGAAAGCATAAAAGCCATGTTTTATAATAGCAGTGATAATGCGTATAAAATATTGGAGATTGAAAAATCGGCAAGCGTAACCGAAATAAAAGCCGCTTACCGAAAAATGGCTAAAAAATATCATCCTGATCGCGTGATTCATTTAGGAAAAGAACACCAACATGGCGCTGAAGAAAAGTTTAGGCAAGTGCAAGAAGCTTATGAACAATTGCAGAAGGAGCGTGGGTTTTAGGATTGTTTTAGTGTTGGCATCATAATTGCCACCAAGATATTCTAAACCAACACATCATGAAACAGATTCTTTTTTTCCTTGTCATACTTTTTCAAACCGCTTTATTTTCTCAATCGGAAACGGTTTCTGGCACCTATCAATTAAATTTTGAAGGTTCAAACGGTATTTGTAACGAGACACTTACGTTAAATTCAGATAGCAGTTTCGAGTTTCTTAGTTATAAAAAATTTGATGGTATGCATCCTCCAGAATCCTATACCTATGGGAAAGGGACTTGGGAATTAAAAAAGAATATTGTTTATTTCACTAATACTGAATCTGATTTAGATTCAAAACATACGTTGGATTTGAATAACACGGAAGCACGATTTAGCACAAAATCACCGAGAGCTAAATCGAGTCGTGAGATACCAACAACGTTGCGGATTTTTAAGTCTGATGTAGAATGGTTGGTTGGACGTAATTTGGTGAAGGAATAATTTTTTTCAGTTGACTAACCCCTAAACAAGAAGAAATCATCCTTCATATCTTCAATTTGTGCATCTTCGTTGGTAATGATATAATCGATGGCTTGTGTGGTGAAAATATCCCCTTTTTCGGTTAAGGAAACAAGATTGTTTTCAATGGTAATCATGTTATTTTTTTTCGCTAAATCTAAAACCGTTTTTGCACGTATTTTTTGCCAGTTAATATGTTCAGAAAGGTGATTTACATGGCGTTCACTCGCTTCAGTGTGGTTTTTTAAATGCAGTAGAAAGGTAAGGAGCGAGACTTCTATTTTTTGTTGCTTCTCTCGATGCATGACAGCAATTAATCCTTTACTAGGCGCAAACAGGTAAACGAATAAAAATAAAATTCCCAACATGGTTGTAATGGAACCGGCTATGGAAGCATCCAGCCAATGCGCTAGCCAATAGCCAGAAATAGCGCTAAACACGCCAAAAAACATGGATAATGCGAGCATTTTTTTTAAATCGGTTGTTAATAAATAGGCGCTTGCAGCTGGCGCAATCATAAGCGCCACTACTAAAATAGCACCAACAGCATCAAAGGCACCAACGGTTGTAATTGATGAAACCGTCATGAGTCCGTAATGAATAGCCACAGGTGAAAATCCTAAAGAAGCAGCCAATCCAGCATCAAACGTGCTTAACTTAAGCTCTTTAAAAAAAGCGACTAAAAGTCCAATTGTAATGAAGAGAATGGTGCCAACTACCCAAAGGGATTTTGGCCCAACATCTGTTCCTGAAATAATGAGTCTATCAAAAGGAGCGAAAGCTAATTCACCTAGTAAAACGGCATCAATATCTAAATGAATATCGTTGGCATTTTTCGCAATTAAAATGACACCAATACTAAACAATGCTGGAAAAACGAGTCCAATAGCTGTGTCTTCTTTTACCAAACCTGTTTTCTGAATTTGTTCAACTAAAACAACAGTAATAACTCCTGTTAATGCGGCTAAAAGTATGAGTAGTGGCGAATTTAAATCTTGAGTCATAAAAAAACCAACTACTAAACCTGGTAAAATGGAATGACTGATAGCATCGCTAATCATGGCCATTTTTCGTAATACTAAAAACGTACCTGGAATAGCACAGGCTAAAGCCACCAAACTAGCTATGAGTTGTATTTCAAATTGTGCGCTACTCATGTTTTGTAATTTGTTGATTGTACAAATTGGAAGCGGTTTCAAACCCTTCCTGTGTTAAGCTCCACATATTTCCTTCTAGAGTTACCAAGTTTTTATCGACTAACTTTTGAAGCGTTCCTCGGGTAAATCCTTGAAAATTATTCAGGATCTTAATGGTGTGCGGATGCGAAATATTATCGTGTGTTTTCGCAATTTGAAACATGAATGCTAGTGTTTTATGTTGTTCTAAGTCACGACGGTTTTTAATAAATCGAATTTGCCTGAAAAGTAAGCCACGACTTGGCGAAAATACAAAGGAGAATAATACAAAAACTGAAGCGACTAAAACAATAACAGGACCTGTAGATAAGTTGTTTTGACTAGCGCTAATAGCTGTTCCAAAAACTCCCGAAAAAGCGCCGAAAATAGCAGCAAGAAAAACCATAGTGCTCAAACTATTTGTCCATTGTCGTGCAGCAGCGGCAGGTGCCAACAACATAGCACTCATTAAAACCACACCTACGGTTTGCAAACCTAAAACAATAGCTAATACAATGAATGAGGTAATGAGAATATCAATAGTTTTGGTGTTGAAGCCTATGGTTTGCGCATAATCTTTATCAAATAATAGAATTTTGAATTCCTTCCAAAATAAGAGCAACACTATTAAGCATAGCCCAGTAACAATTGCCATGAGCCAAACATCACTTTCCACAAGTGTTGCTGCCTGACCAAATAAATATTTATCCAAGCCTGCTTGATTGGCATTGGGCTGTTTTTGAATGAAGGTTAATAACAGCATGCCAAATCCAAAAAACAAGGATAAAATTAATCCTAAAGCCGTATCTGATTTTAAGTGTGTTTTAGTAATAATACCACGAATCCAAAATGTTCCTATTAAGCCACTAACTAAAGCACCAAGTAATAAGGTATTACTGTCTTTGGCTCCTGTAATTAAAAATGCAATGGCTATTCCTGGTAAGGCAGCATGCGAAATAGCATCACCAAGTAAACTTTGTTTTCGCAATACAGCAAAACTTCCTAGCATACCAGTTACGGCACCAAGAATTGCGGTTCCAAGTGTTATGGTGCGCAAGGTGTAGTCGTTGATGAGGAGTTCTATGTATTCTAGGAAGTTTATTAGCGGATAGTTTTTAGAGGTTAGTTTTTTTAATTTTAAGATATTTTTGGAGGCTTGTTATCATTTTGGATAATTCAACAAGTTTTAGTCTTATCCCCGAATCAACATCTTCAGAAATATAATTTTGACGTTTTGAAATAGTAGAACAAACCACACATTCATTAACAGAATCTAAAGCCATTTGGAGAAATCGATTAAACTGTTTGTCGGTGTCAGATGATCCTTCCGCAATATTTAGAGCAATTGAAACTGCTGCACGCGTAAATTGTGAGGAAAGAGCAAATCGTTCTGCATTTGGAAATTTTTCACATGTTTTATATGTTAAGTCTATAAAGTCTAAAGCTTTATCATAAACCTTTAAGTCTTCAAATTTAAATTTCGATTTTTCCATATAATTAAATTAGTTTTCTAACCACTAACCACTAACCACTAACCACTAACTACTATTTCTGAATACTAACTTTATAATTAATACCGTATGTTTTAGTCAAATTATCATCATTAAAAATATCTTTAACAGGACCTGTAGCAATTTTTTTCACATTTAAGAAAGTCACCCAATCAAAATATTCTGGAACGGTTTGTAAGTCGTGATGAACAACTATAACTGTTTTGTTGGCTTTTCGTAAAGCTTTTAGGATGTTAATGATAGCAATTTCGGTTGTGGCATCGACACCCTGAAAAGGTTCATCCATAAAATAAATAGACGCATCTTGAACGAGTGCTCGTGCTAAAAAAATACGTTGTTGCTGACCTCCAGATAGCTGACTAATTTGTCGGTTTTTAAAGGCTAACATTCCAACCTGCTCCAAGGCTTCTAAAGAGGCTTTTTTCTCTTTTTGACCAGGCCGTTTTATCCAACCCAAACTGCCATAAGTTCCCATCATAACAACATCTAAAGCAGTGGTTGGGAAGTCCCAATCTACGCTACCTTTTTGAGGAACATAGGCTACTAAATCGCGCTGTTGTTTATAGGGCTTACCATAAATACTTATGCTGCCAGCAATGGGTTTTAAAATTCCTAAAATAGCTTTAATAAGCGTAGATTTTCCGGCGCCATTTGGGCCAACAATAGCCATAAGTACGCCTTCTGGAATTTCTAAATCAATATCCCAAAGTACGGGTTTGTAGTTGTAGGCAACGGTGAGGTCGTCTATTTGAACGGCCATGACGCCCGACGGGTCCGTTATGTTTTTATTTTCGTTTGGTTGTTTCATAAATTTATTTCTGTTCATTTTGTCTTGATACAAAACGAACCAAAAAATCATTATCAAAATTAGGAAATCACTAAAGAGCCATTCGTTTTCGAATCTTTATGTTTGAAGCTGCGCTTCGCAATTACGTTTTTTTACTCATTATTTCTGAATTTTGATGGTCAATTCTACGAATTGATATGGGAATTTCACCTTACTTTTTTTTTAATTCTTTAAATCTCTTTAATCAAAATAGGACTTGAATACTCATAATTCACTTTTATTACTTGAGCGCATTCACTATGGTATTCACATTATACCTAAACATCCCAATATAAGTTCCTTCCTCTGTACCTGCATTTCCTAACGCATCCGAATATAATGTGCCACCAATTTGTACATCAAACCCTTTATACTGGACGGCTGCTTGAAGTGCTTCAATAGTACGTTTTGGTACAGAACTTTCTATAAAAATAGCCTTAACTTGTTTGTCAATAATAAAGGTAGCTAGATTTTGAACATCTTGAACACCAGCTTCGGTAGCAGTTGACAATCCTTGAAGTCCAACCACCTCAAAACCATACGCTTGACCAAAATAATTAAATGCATCATGAGCTGTAACTAGAATTCTTTTGTTTTCAGGTAGTGTTTTGATTACGGATTTTATATGAACATTTAAAGCTTGTAATTTGTTGAGGTAATCTTCGCCATTCTTTTTAAATATGGCTTGATTTTCTGGATTCGCTTCTGATAATTTCTTAACAACAAATTGTGTAATTAATTCCCAATTAGTCACATCAAACCATATATGAGGATCATAATTAGAGGCAAAATATTCAGATCCAATTAGGGTTTTCTTATCTAAAGTATCTGAAACTGCTATGGTGTTTATATTTTGGCTACCCATTTTTTCAAAGACTTCAACGAGCTTGCCTTCCAAATGCAATCCGCCATAAAAAATAACATCCGCACGTGCAATTTTATTAACATCGCCTTCACTAGCTTTATATAAATGCGGATCTACTCCGCTTCCCATTAAGCCTTCTACAGCTATATAGTTGCCACCTATATTTTGAACCAAATCGGTAATCATGGTTGTGGTGGTAACCACTTTTAATTTAGAATTGGTTTCATTTCCGTTTTTACATGAAATAATACCCATTAAAATTACAGCAATAAAAACTAATTTTTTCATAAGTCTAAAATATAGTTGCGAAGGTACTAAAAAAATAGAAATTTAACGTAGTTTATAACGAATACCAAAGAAGAAACGAATACCTTGATTTGGTCCATAAACATAGGAAGGGTCGAATGTTAATGCGTAGGGATTTTCTGGCGTTGCAATGGCATTTCCGTTAGTATCGAATTGTACGTTTTTATCAAACGGATCATTAGCACGTGCAATTATGAATGGATTTCCTTTATTTGGTGTCCAGTCTAGTACGTTTTTTATACCGCCATAAAATTCAAAATTGGTAATTCCATCATAGGTTAATTGGATATTTTGAATACTCCAAACTGGTGAATATTCTTCCCGTGGATCTAAATCACCTAATAGCGGTAAACGCATAGGACCGTATAAATTTCCTGTGTAATCTAGCGTTAAATTTGTTGGATAATTTTTATAACTAAATGACCACACACCCGAATAACTTTCGGTTAAAATTTGTTCGGTTCGGATGCCATTTTCATTTTGTGAAACATCTTGCCAAGTTGCGCCAAATGAAGCCGAAATACCACTACCAAATGTGGCATCAACACTTAAACTAACACCTTTAGATGTGGAATAACCATTTAGGTTAGAATATATAATTTGGTTTGGATTACTGTCATAATCGGGAATGATGGCATTTGTGAAATAGGTATACCAAACCGAGGTATCAAACGTAAATAACATACCATTTTTCGAGTATATTTTTTTTAAATAATTTAAAGTAATGTTATAAGATTGTTCGGGTTTTAAAGCTTCCTCAATAATAACATCTCGCGCGCCAGTAAGTGCAGCATGTTCTTCAGTGAAAAGATTAACAACACGGAAGCCAGTTCCAGCATTTAATCTAATAATATCATTTTCTGTTGGTTTGAAACGGTATGCTAAACGTGGTGTAAAAATATTGCCATGACGTTTATCATAATCATAGCGCAAGCCTAAAAGTAAGCTTTGTATCCTACCGAAGTTAATTTCATCTTGTATAAATAACGAAGGAATAGTCACTTGGTCCGCATGAATTGTAGCGGTTGTATTATCATTGTAATAATTATAGCGAAGAGCTGCACCCAATAAAAAGTCATGATTTTTAACCTGTTTATCCCAAATAAATTGCCCAAAACCAATACGTTGTTGTGCTAAATATGGGATGTTACCATATACAGAGTTTTGGTCATGATTAGAATAAGAAAATTGAAATAAGATATCTTCAACAGTAGGTAATTGATAGTCGCCAATTAACTCGAAACGAGAGGTGTAAATACTTTCGCCATAAACATCGCTAGTGCCTCTGTAGTTTTTGTTCCAATTCATTTCACCTCCCCAACGATCTTCGTAAAAGTATCGACCTGCTAAAGAAAATTTCCGATTATCTTTACGCTTAAATCGCCATTTTTGAAAAATAGAAATTCGGTTTTGAAGGGTCACGTCCGTAAAATTATCGTTGTTGTTATCTATAGGATTATTATAATTAAAATAATTAGTACCGAAAAGTAACGTGGTTTTTTTACCTACTTTAGTTTTAAAACCAACATCTAGGTTCCATTCTCCCCAAGAATTAATATTACTATCAACAAAAAATACTGGTGCATTTTCAGGAAGTTTGGTAATGATATTAATTAAACCTCCAACAGCTTCACTTCCGTATAAAGATGAAGCAGGACCTTTTATTATTTCGACTTGCTCGATAAGTGAATTTGGAATTCCAGATAAACCATAAACTGTAGATAAACCACTAACAATAGGCATTCCGTCAATTAAAACCAATGTATAAGGTCCTTCAAGGCCATTTATATGGATGTCTCCTGTATTGCAAATGTTACAGTTTAATTGTGGCCTGACACCGTTAACATTTTGAAGTGCTTCAAAAACATTTGGTGTTGGATTCTTCTTAAAAAATGTGGCTGTATATATTTCAACTGGTACGGCACTTTCTAATTTAGAAACAGCTTTCATAGTACCAGTAATGACGACTTCATTTAATAATTCACCACTTTTTAAATTAAAATGGACGGTTATGTTTTTATTCGAAATTAGAATTCGTTTTCGTATGGTTTCATGGCCAGTAAAGGATGCAACCAAGGTATAATTACCAGGATACACGCCCTCTATTGTAAAACTACCATCATTTCTTGTAGTGGTTCTTAAGGTGGTGTTTTCTAGAAATACATTAGCGTAAGGCAAAGACTCACCTTCAGAGCTTACCAATCCACTAATACTGAAGTTGGTTTGTGAAAAACTTGTAAAGGACAACATCAAAACAACAATAATTAGTCTCACATTAAATATATTTTACACAAATATAAATAAATATTTAGATTAGACTAAAAATATATTTAAAAAGTATAATACTGTATATTTGTTAGATAACTTATTTTTATGATTACGTTAACGGAAGAAAATTACATTAAAGCTATTTATCATTTAGGTAAACAGGGTCGCGAGAATGTGAACACCAATGCTTTAGCTGAAGCAATGAATACAAAGGCATCATCAGCTACCGATATGATTCGTAAATTAGCGGAAAAGGATTATGCAAATTATAAAAAGTATAAAGGTGTAACGTTAACGGAGTCGGGTAAAGACATAGCAATTAATATTATTAGAAAACACCGACTTTGGGAAGTTTTTTTAGTTGAGAAGTTGAATTTTACGTGGGATGAGGTTCATGAATTAGCTGAACAATTGGAGCATATTAAATCGCAAAAATTAATTGATGAATTGGATGCATTTTTAGGCCATCCAACTCATGATCCGCATGGAGACCCAATTCCTGATAAAAATGGCGAGTTTACCTTTGTTGAAAAAATAGTGTTATCGCAAGCTCAAGAACACCAAACGTATAGTTGTTTGGGTGTAAATGATAGTTCGACAGAGTTTTTACAATACTTAAACAAGAATGACATTGGTTTAGGGTCTACTATTGAAGTCGTGCATATTGAACCTTTTGATAAATCCATCAATATTAAGGCAAATGGGAAACTATTAACGGTTTCACAAAGTGTGGCCAAAAATTTATACTTAAAAAAGCTTTAAAAACTTGCCTAAATTCTAAATGGAAATTTAAAAAATTTTAAAAACGATGTTGAAAAAAGGCCTCTGCAGTTTGTGTTTAATATTAGGTTTTATTGGTTTTTCGCAAGAAAAAGTAAAAGTAGAAACACCGTTAATTCTAAAAAAATTGTTCTATAAAGACAGTGTAATGGTAAACAATTATGTCGTAAAGTTTAGTGATGTTGTTACAGATTCACGCTGTCCAAAAAATGTGACCTGTGTTTGGGCTGGCGAAGTCGTTTTTAAACTAGAAGTTATTAAAAACAAAACACGAATTAATATTCAAACTTTCAAAATTCCACCAACAAGTTATACCATTCAGGAGCGTAAAACTTTAACTATTGAAGGTGAAGAATTGCTTTATCTATATAATGTTTTGCCATTTCCAGAAGCTGACAAGAACATAGAAAAGACAGATTATTATTTGCAATTTTCTGGTGTAAATTAGTGGCAACCACAACCATCATCGCCACCGCAATTTTTAGATTTCCCCTTTTTAGGATGCCAAATAAATTTCCTAATCAAATATAATATGGCCAGACCTAGAATGGTAAAAGCTATTATATTTTGAATAGTTAACCCCATTTTTTAGAATATTATTTTAATAATTGATAGGCAATTAAAGCCACCACATAGGCAAAAGCTGTCATCACTACCAGTTGCCAAGCTGGCCATTTCCAGCTGTTGGTTTCACGTTTTACAATAGCTAGCGTGCTCATACATTGCATGGCAAATGCATAAAATAGTAGGAGTGAAATTCCAGAAGCAAAATTAAATAACGGACCACCTAAAATAGGATTAACCTCACCAGCCATTCGGTTTTTAATAGTTTCTTCCTCATCGCTTCCTACGTTGTAAATAGTGGCTAATGTACCAACAAATACTTCACGTGCCGCAAACGAACTGATTAGTGCGATACCTATTTTCCAGTCGTAACCTAATGGGCGAATGGCAGGTTCAATAGCCCGACCTGTAATACCAATATACGAGTGTTCTAATTTGTAGGAGTCTATATGTTGTTCTATTTCAGTATCTGTTAAATCTTCATTAGCATATTGTTCGGTAACAATGGCTTCGGCATTATTGAAGTTTTCGCCAGGACCATAAGAGGCTAAAAACCATAAAACAATAGATATAGCCAAAATAATTTTACCCGCACCAAATACAAACGACTTTGTTTTTTCTAGAACCGTTATGGCTACATTTTTAAATAAGGGTAATTTGTAATTAGGCATTTCAACGACAAAAAACGTTTTACTTTTTATTTTTAAAACCTTATTTAAAATCCAAGCAGACCCAACTGCTGTCCCAAAACCTATTAAATATAAAAGCATCAATGTCAATGCTTGAAAGCTCAGCCCTAGAAAACGACCTTCAGGTATAACAAGTGCAATGATAATTAAATACACAGGTAACCTTGCCGAACAAGTGGTAAATGGTGTAACTAAAATAGTAATTAAGCGCTCTTTCCAACTTTCAATATTTCGGGTTGCCATAATTGCAGGAATGGCACATGCAGTACCAGAAATTAAAGGAACAACACTTTTTCCACTTAATCCAAATCTTCGCATTACCCGATCCATCAGAAAGACTACGCGACTCATATAACCACTTTCTTCTAAAACGGAAATAAATAAAAATAAAAAGGCAATTTGTGGAATAAAAATAACAATGCCTCCAATACCTGGGATGATTCCTTCAGAAATTAAATTGGTTAATGTGCCTTCTGGCATAACGTTTTTTGTCCATTCACTTAAAGCAGCAAAAGAGCTATCAATAAAATCCATGGGTACACTGGACCAGTCATAAATAGCTTGAAAAATAGTTAATAAAATAATCCCAAAAATAGCATATCCCCAAACTTTATGGGTTAGAATGCGGTCTAAACGAATGCGTAAATCTTTAGCAGAATTTAAATCAATAGTCTGACCAGTTTTTAGGATGTTATTAATAAACTGATACCGTTTTATAGTTTCTTTTTGTTGAAGGCGCTTTAAATCCGTATTTGTCTTGGTTTTAAAATCGGCTACAGCGTCAATGGTATTTCTATCCATTTTCCCAAAGTTCACATCTTGTGTAATAACCAACCATAATTTATATAAAAGTTGATTTGGGAATGCTTTTTGTAAATTATTAAAATAGTCTTTGTCAATTTCTGAAGCATTTAAGCACGGATCAATTGACAGGTCTTTATAGTTGGAGATTAAATCTTTTAGGCCAGAAATACCTTGCTTTTTTCGGGTGCTTACCAGAGCAATTTTAGTATTTAAATGCTCTTCTAAATACGGGATATCCAGACTGATACCCTTGTAATCCATCCTGTCTGCCATATTTATGACCAATATGGTTGGGATTTCAAGGTCCTTAATTTGAGTAAATAGTAAGAGGTTGCGTTTAATGTTCTCGACATCGCAAACTACAACAGCTACATCAGGGAAATCCTTATCGTTTTTATTTAGCAGTAATTCAATAACCACATTTTCATCTAGAGAGGAGGCATTTAAGCTATACGTGCCTGGTAAATCTATAATATGGGCTTTAACACCACGCGGAAGTTTACAAATTCCTTCTTTTTTTTCAACCGTAATACCTGGGTAATTACCTACTTTTTGGTTTAAGCCTGTTAAGGCATTAAAAACGGATGTTTTTCCAGTATTCGGATTTCCTATTAAGGCAACATTGATTTGCTTACTCATCTAGAAATTTCTATTTGAATGTGAATGGCGGTTTCTTTACGAATAGCCAAATGACTTCCATTAATATTTAAATACATAGGATCAGCAAAAGGGGCCACTTGAACAAGTTCTACTGTGTTTCCAGGAAGACAACCCATTTCCAATAGTTTTAAAGGGATGTGTATGGAAGACACATCGACAATAATGCCTATTTCACCACGTTTAATTTCTGCTAAAGTCACCTGTACGCTTATTTAGATTGATTTTAAAGAAGCAAAAATAATGTAAAAAGTTAGGGTAAAAAAATTGTACTTATAAAACTATTCAGAATCTTTCTTTAGTTTTTGAATATCAGCAATTAAGCGTTTAATTTCTTCAGGATTTGTACCATCGTAAAACCCACGAATTTGGCGTTTTTTATCAATTAGCATGAAGTTTTCTGTATGAATCATATCATAAGGGTCAAAACCTTCCACATCTTTAACGGCTAAATAGCTTTTTCTTGCTAAATCATAAATTTGTTTTTTGTCGCCTGTAACTAAATTCCAACGAGTATCATCAACACCCTTTTTTAAGGCGTATTTTTTTAATTGCGGTACCGAATCAATTTCTGGTGTAACCGTATGTGATAGAAGCATAACTTCTGGGTCATTTTTTAATTCTTTTTGTATATAAACCATATGATCCGTCATGATAGGACAAATGGTTTGGCAAGTGGTAAAAAAGAAATCTGCTACATAAATTTTGTCCTTGTAATCTGCTTGTGTAATGGTTTTTCCATTTTGATTGGTTAAGCTAAAATCGGCAATTTTATGATATTTTTTTTGGTGTTGAATTGTGCTATCCACCAATTCAAAATTCACCATAGCGGGTTGGTAAATGGGTAACGGTTTTTCAACATCTAGTATATTGTATATAATGGTTACAATTATTAGGGAAATAATAAGAAAAACGATAGCAAAATACTTGTAGTCTTTAAAAAATGACAACATAACTAATGGTATTATAGGGGTTTAGATATACAATTCTCTTGCAAAATTACAACAGAATAGAGATTTAAGTGGTATTTTTAACAATCAATTTTTTTTTCAGTAAAAACACCTTTATGAAACCTTACTTATTCGCGCTATTATTTTTAATATCGACACCTTTTATGGCTCAAGATTATTTAAAATCTTTCACTAAAATACAAGAAGCAGAGGCTAAAATGGCACTTAAAAAAATGCGCCAACGTTTTAGCTTAAATACTGGTGATTATGATGTTAAATACCACCGATTAGAGTTGTCAGTAGATCCTGATGTAGCATTTATATCTGGCGATGTTACTACTTATTTTGAAGCAAAAGAAGCTTTATCAGAAATCACCTTTGAATTAACTGATAATATGACGGTTTCGCAAGTTACTCAACGTGGTGTTTCTTTATCTTTTGTCCATAATTCTGATGATGAGGTAGTCATTACTTTGCCACAAGTTCAAAATATAAATGTTTTGGACTCCTTAACCATTTCATATTCAGGAAACCCTGAAAGTTCTGGTTTTGGTTCTTTTGAACAAGCAACCCACAATGGAACACCTGTTATTTGGACACTTTCAGAGCCATTTGGTGCTAAAGGATGGTGGCCATGTAAGCAGGATTTAATCGACAAAATAGACTCTATAGATGTGTACTTAAATACACCACAATTTACACCTAATAATGAAGAGTATATTGCAGTTTCAAACGGATTGGAAATTAGTCAAACCTTAACGGGAAATTCTAAAACAACTAGGTTTAAGCATAATTATCCAATTCCTGCATATTTAATAGCTATTGCGGCTACCAATTATACAGTTTATTCTCACGAAGTAGCCAATAACGGGACTCCGTTCGATATTGTAAATTATGTGTATCCTGAAGATTTAGCCTATGCGCAAGCTAGCACACCAATTACAGTGGATATTATGAATGTTTTTGCTACGCTTTTTGAAACCTATCCGTATGCAAATGAAAAATATGGTCATGCACAATTTGGTTGGGGAGGCGGTATGGAGCATACCACGGTTTCGTTTATGGGTAGTTTTGGACAGAACTTGGTGGCTCATGAATTGGCACATCAGTGGTTTGGTAACAAAATAACCTGTGGTAGTTGGAAAGATATTTGGTTAAATGAGGGATTTGCTACCTATTTAACTGGCTTAGCCGTAGAAAATTTAAATGGTAATGCAAATTTTACAGCTTTTAAACAAGATCGTATTAATTCTATTGTTTCACAACCTGGTGGCGCGGTATATTTAGCTGATTCTGATACAACGAGTGTTAGTCGCATATTTAGTAGTCGGTTAAGTTATAATAAAGGCTCCATGGTTGTACATATGCTTCGGAAAAAACTTGGAGATGAGACTTTTTTTCAAGCCATGCGGAATTATTTAAGCCATCCAGATCATGCATATGGATATGCCAAAACAGCCGATTTTATAAACATCGTTGAGACGACATCTGGTGATGATTTAACAGCGTTTTTTAACGATTGGGTATACAATCAAGGTTACCCAACCTATACATTAACATGGAATCAACCATCCTCAAACTCGGTGTTTTTTAATTTATCGCAAGTGCAAAGTCACGCATCTGTGGACTTTTTTGAAGTACCCGTTCCTGTCCGACTTATTGGTGTCAATGGTGAAACGCAAGATGTAATTTTAAATAACACCTATAACAACCAAGATTTTCTAAAACCAGTTAATTTCACCGTTGCCGATGTTCTTTTTGATCCTGAAAGCGATATTATATCTAAAAATAATGAGGTAACACTCTCTACAGAACCATATAATAGTGTTTCAGACATCACGCTACATCCAAATCCGACATCCCATATTATATACCTAAAAAAACCAGAAAATTTACAGATTCAACAGGTTAAAATATATAATGCTTTAGGACAACTTTTGGAAACTAACGTATGGACTTCACATATAGATATTTCTCGCTTTGCAACTGGCATATTATTTGTTAAGTTTGAAACTGCTAACGGTTTAATTAACAAAACCGTGTTAAAAAAATAGCAATAACCCTCTTATAGTTTTCTAAATGGTGTTAAAACACTACTTTTGTGCGCTATAAAAAGAAGAAACTCTTATGACAATTATATTAATTAAGGCAGCACAATTATTTTTAAGCCTGTCTATACTTATTGTTTTACACGAATTAGGTCATTTTATTCCGGCAAAGTTATTTGGAACACGTGTAGAAAAGTTCTATCTGTTTTTCGATATTAAGTTTTCACTATTCAAGAAAAAAATTGGGGATACCGTTTACGGAATAGGATGGTTGCCATTAGGTGGTTATGTAAAAATTGCTGGAATGATTGATGAAAGCATGGATAAAGAGCAAATGGCACAACCACCACAGCCATGGGAATTTAGAACCAAGCCAGCATGGCAACGTTTAATCATTATGCTTGGCGGTGTATTCGTGAACTTCGTATTAGGATTTGTTATCTATATGATGATTTTATTTGTTTGGGGAACGGATTACTCTACAAAAGATGATATAAAATATGGTTTTGGAGTTACTAAAACCATGGAGCAATACGGTTTTCAGCAAGGTGATAAAATTGTTTCAGTAGATGGCCAACCGTTTTCTGAAGTAACTGACATCAACTCTTATTTACTTTTTAGAGATATTAATGAAATTCAAGTAGAACGCGCTTCTGGAACGACTGAAAATTTAAAAATCCCAGACGATATAGGGACACAATTATTTGAAGCAGGCGATTTGCCCGCATTAACACCACGTTCACCATTTAAATTAGATTCTATAACGCCTAATTCTCCAGCAGAAAAAGCTGGACTTTTAGTGACGGACAAATTGGTAAATATTAATGGAACTGAAATTAATTACTTGTCGGATTTATCCTATATGCTAAAAAATACAAATAGTTCAGAAATGAATTTAGTTGTAGAACGCAATGGCGAGAACAAAACTTTAAAAATAACACCAAATGAAGATTTTACTATTGGTGTTGTTACAAGAGCAACAGACTCAAACTATATTGCTTTTAATCATAAAGAGTATTCTTTTGGAGAAAGTATTACTAAAGGCGCTTCATTAGGTTATTGGACCATTAAAGACTATTTAGCACAGTTTAAGTATATATTCACTAAAAAAGGAGCCGCTCAAGTAGGAGGCTTTGCAGCTATTGGAAATATGTTTCCACCATCGTGGAATTGGAAAGCGTTTTGGGCTATCACGGCATTCCTATCCATAATGCTTGGTGTTTTAAATTTATTACCAATTCCGGCTTTAGATGGCGGTCACGTTATGTTTTTAATTTATGAAATAATTTCAGGTAGGAAACCAGGTGATAAATTTATGGAATACGCCCAACTTGTTGGTTTTATACTACTTATATCCTTGGTGTTGTTTGCCAATGGCAATGATATTTACAAAGCAATTTTTGAATAATTGCAGAGATAAAAATTTTTTTTACAAAAAATCTAATCTTGTTTTGTAGTAATTAAAAATATATATATATTTGCGCTCGCAAACGCGATAACACTCCTCCTTAGCTCAGTTGGTTAGAGCATCTGACTGTTAATCAGAGGGTCCTTAGTTCGAGCCTAAGAGGAGGAGCAAGTTAGACAAAGCCTTTACAGAAATGTAAAGGCTTTTGTTTTTTAGGTAGGTTAAATGAATTGTTATGGTTACCTATAAAGGCTGAATTCCTCCCTTCTTTTTGCTATAACTTTTTGTTCTTCAAACACCTGCCTCTAGGCTCATTGCCTACATAAAGTACTGTTTTAGAATGCAAAAATTTTGCGGCTTCAGCCGAGTCTTTAACTTTGGTAGCACTGCGTTCTAACATTTCTAATTCAAAAGCTGTTAATACACTGTCCCGTAAACCAACTTCACGCCAATTAGATTGTGGCCTGCATCCTTTTGATAAGCTACGAGCAAGTGATAGCGCGTCCAGCAACGCTTGGTTTGCTCCTTGACCTTTAAATGGGCTCATGGGATGTGCTGCGTCCCCAATTAGGGTTATGTGATCACTTTTTTTAAGTAATTCTGTTGTAAGCAATGCTCTATCATAAACGGGATATCCTGAAATTTGTGCTTCCAAAGTTGCTGATACAATTTGGGGAATAGGGTCATGCCATTGGGTTCTGCGTGTAGCTTCTGCTTTAAGCGCCTTTGAGCCTTTTTTACTTAAAGCAATGGCTTCATTTTCGGGCATTGGGAAACTAAGTTGCCACATTACGGAATCTGATGTAAATGGCATAACGTAAATTCGTTCGTTACCATTGGCAGTTTGGAATACAGTAGCCGAATCTAACAAAGAGCTGCTTACATCCTTAAGCGCATCTAACGGACAAATTCCTAATATTACAATACAATCTAAATAGCGTAAAGGTGTTTTAACTTCACCAATCAGCAAGCTCCGAACAGTACTCCTAATACCATCAGCACCGACCACAAGGTCTGCTTCAATACGTTTTATTTTCCCATTTACCTGAAAGTTCAGTTCAACATTTTTATTTTTAGTTTCCTTAATAGTAACCAACTGATGGTCCCATTTTATCCTATCATGATTACCTAATTGTTCTAGTAGTGCAGACCGTAAAGACTGCCTGGCAATATGGATATTTGTGCGTCTAGGAGTAGCTTTTTCATTAGACTGGACCCATTTTCTAATTCCCCATTCACCAATCACCTTTCCTTCGGTAGTATGAACAATATGTCTTGTAGAAATAACACCCTCATCTAATGAAAAAATACCCAAACCTTGAATGGCTTTGCTAGCTTGTTGTAAGGTAAGACCATAACCTTGAGACCGAGTATTGAAGTCCTTATCGCGCTCATAAAGTGTAAAGGGAATTTTACGATGTAAACAAGCCACAGCTAATGCAGCACCACCAATTCCACCACCAATAATAGCAACATGTGGGTAGTTTTCGGTATCAGAAATTGGATGGTTGTCGGCTGGAATAAGACCTGAACCCTTACAATTTAAACACAAAGTAAAATGGCCTTTAGGTCGTGTAGGAGCTTTTCCGTTCTCGTTATTTTTTTTAAATTCAGCTAGTGCTTTTTGATATTGGAGTCGTACTTTTTTTCGAAGTCTTTGTCTTTTTCTTCCACTTCCATGACAGGACTGGCAAATACTCCAGCAGGTTTCTTTTTGTTGCACTTTTTTCACGGTTTTTTTAATCAATTTTACTGTTTTTGTTGCTCAAATACTATTTCATTCTTCAAATCCACGGCTAGGAAATGGATTCAATTCTGTTTGGAAGTTTTCAGAGACTTCAATTAATTGTAAGTTATTTAATTCTAAATCTACATAGTATGGTTTGCCTGTTTCACTGTTATCGGGTGTGCATTCTGAATGAAAGTATATGCGTACATTGGTAATACGAGCATTTTTTTTAATGCCCTCAAAGGATATACCTTTATCTTTGAAACACAATTGTGGTGTGATAATTGTATTTTGTGCTAGGTTATAAAACCAATCAATTATTTTTTCTACATCTGTTGTTGAAAGCGCACAGCTATCAGTTTGCCAATTACCAAATTCACTTTTTATAATTAAATTAAGATATAGAAAGTTGGATTCGTATGAAGGGCCATAATTTTCAGGAAGCTCATAGCCCAATATTTGAAATTCTATTTGTTGATTTCTAATTCCTTTAAGTATCATTTTTTAGTTTAAAATTCTTACTAACTATATGCGTTTAGAACTAGCGGTTTTGGTGAATTTTTTTTCTATGGTTTAATTATAATCCGTTTTCCAGTAATACAGGCAAATTATTAATTAATTCAATTCAGTTAAGAGCTCTTTTTTTTCTTCATATGAATAAAATAGAGAACGTTGTAAGCTATCTTTGAATTTGATTATAGTGTTTGAAGTATCAAGGTTTAATTGTTTTTGAGCATCTATGATGTATAAATACGCTTCTGAAAAACTTGGATACTGACTAATAAGTTCATTCCAAACGTCTATAGCTTTTTGGTAATCCTTGTCATTATAGAAGCCCCAACCTTTTCCGTTTAATACGCCTATCGAAAAATGCAAGTTATGCCCATAATGGTTTATCATATTGTTTTTTAATTCAGTAAATAGATCTGCTTGCTTATTGGAGGCGTTGAAAAATGTGTATTGCTGAATGGACCAATATTCAAATATGTCATACAAAGCTTCTCCAATTCCTAACCCTGGTATAGCATTATGAAAAGCGTTAGGGAAATAGGTACCGTTAATGTTTATTTTAGTATTTGTAATGTTATTTTTAACCTGTTCAATTGCTTTATAATCTTCTGGATAATCTTTCCCTATAGCATACCGATAATATTTTGTATGCGGCATAGTAAGTTTATCTAGTGCTGAAATGGAGTCTATTAAAGACACGTTTTTTTGATTAAAAAAAGGATCTAAAGCAATAACAGCCGTTACGTTATTAATATTTTTAGTAAACATGGCTGTGGTAAAATGGCCATACCAAGAATGACCAATTAAGACTCGAAATTGACTTGCTTTAAATTTTGTTTCGGCAAGTTTTATAATCTCATTAAATAGGTATTTTTCATTCAGATGTGCTTTCCCGCTTTGGGGTGACATAGAACTTTTAGCTTCATTAATTCGTTTAGAGTTATCAGACTCAATACTAATAATGATTGAGCGAGGCATCTGCTCGGCAGCCGTTAAATAGTCTATTGTGTGTATTATTTGATTGTGACTTCTTTGGTTTTGTTTATCAAAAATAATAATAAGCGGATATTTTTTTTGATTATCACCTTGCCAATCATCTGGCAAGATAATGGCTATTTTTTTTTCGTAGCCCAAATGAGATGACACGAAAGCGGTATCAATTTTCGGTTTATAGACGCTATATTCCTGTCCTATTAGGATCTGACTAATAAAGACTACTAGGATTAAAGAGAAAACAGATTTTTTCATAATTATTCTTGAAATTGATGAACGTAAGATAGTCTGATTAAAATTAAAAATTAGCTCTTACTATTGCAAAATCTGGACGAAATAAATGGTAATACTCATAACGTCAGGTGTTTAATATTAACCGAAATATTGAATAAATAACCATTAAGTGATTTATAAATAATGGTTTTAAAACCAAACGTTTTATTATTATTTAATTGCTTCCGTTTTTTTGAGTAATATAACATTTCTTACTCCTTCTTCAGGTAATAATTTTTATTTAACAATACCAACACATGATTCTTAAAATGAATTTTCTACCAGTTTATAGAAGAATTCTTCTTTTGAAATTATATGTCCCTCAAATATATAAATCGTAGTTATTATTCCAATTAATATTAAAACCTGAACCAATAACAATTTTAATTTGGACGTTTTTTTTAAATGGTTACATCGGTGTATACGACTTGTGGTGGTTTTATAGCTCTTCTTTTGGTTTAAGACAAAGTTTTACTTTTCAATATTTTTTGTTTCTTTCTCTAATTGGCCTTTAAATTCTGGTACAGCTCTCTGTAACCTATCATTCTCTGTTTCAACAATTCCATTTTCTTTTATATCCTTAATTAGCCATTGCATTTCCATAATTTCTTTTCGCTGGGCTTTAATAATTTTGTCTGCAAGTTTACGGACTCTAACATCCTTAATTACTGCTCTATCACTAGTTAATATGGCTATTGAATGATGAGGAATCATACCTTCCATATAGTCGGTATCAGATACGGTTACTTGACTTCTAACTAACCAAATTGCACCAATTATCATCATTGCTCCAAGTCCAAATATTGCCGTGTTGGCGCTTTTACTATTATACATATTTAGCATATAAGCAAGCATGATAATTATCATCGAACCACCCATTATGATGGTCATAAATAGGCGAGTTTCGCTAAACCAAAAATGGTCAATAACTTGATAGGAATGCGTGTACATCAGTAAAAACATTGCAACCATAGAGGTCGCGATCATAGCAAAAAATTTTCCGTATTTCTTCTTATTGTCTTGTTTGTTTTCCATGGTTATAAGTTAAAATTATAGTTTTTTAGCCTGTAGTTAATAATGTCTTTAACAATTTAAGGCTTTTATTTCCTTTTTAATACATCCATTTATTTCATATTTAGATGCTTGTATTGGCTACAAAAGCTATTATTTAATAATAATTTATACAGACTCTATACGAATTTTTTTTAACCGAAAACAATAAAAGACTAAAAGGTATGATATTTATCATCTTTTGAGTGATTTACATTTAGCACTTTTACAGCTTAATTATTTTATAAATTACACATCATGATAGCATCCAACCACACACATAATTTCCATATTCCTGTTATGGGTTTAGCCTATACTATTGATAGTCCTATTCGTGTGGCGCAATACGGGATTTCATCCCTAATATCTATTATTGACGATGAGCTTTTAGAGCGCATGAACGCTTTTTATAGTGAAAAATTTAGTTTGCCATATCAGGAAATTTCTAAAAAAGTGGACGATTATCGCGCTAAACGTATTACAGCATATTTAAACCTGGTGGATACCATTGTTAAAAACAAGTTTTCAAAATTTAAAGAAGAAATTTCAGGAAGCAAATCGGCTTTAGAGAATTTTATTGATATGCTTCCCAATAAATCCAGCATTAAGCTAGGGCTTTCAAATTTGTTAGATGAAGGTTTGATGCTTAAAGATACCATTAAAAACTATGTAGATTCTCATTTATCTGCTGGTGAAATAGATGTGAATATCATGACGAAAATCGATAAAGAAAACTTTTATAAATCAGAACAATTACCAGTAGAATTTAATGATGCACATGCCTCACTTCGCGGTTTTGCTAATAGTAATTTAAGTTCGTCTGTGGTACTTTCAGCAGGTATGAATCCAAGATTATATAGTTATTTTGAGAATTTCAAAGATTTTTATCCCAACGCAAAAAATCAGATAAAAAAGAAAATTATTTTAAAAGTAAGCGATTTTCGTTCAGCTATAATTCAGGGAAAATTTTTAGCCAAAAAAGGGCTTTGGGTTTCCGAATACCGAATTGAATCTGGTTTAAATTGTGGTGGTCATGCCTTTGCTACAGAAGGGCATTTATTGGGACCCATTTTAGAAGAATTTAAAAGTAAAAAAGTAGAATTAATACAAGACACACATAGCGTTTTTGTAAAAGCATTAACGGAAAAAGCGTTATGTATTCCAGAACAACCATTAGGCATAAAAATAACCGTTCAAGGCGGTGTTGGTACAGCTGCGGAACACGATTTTTTAATTGACAACTACCAAGTAGATTCTGTTGGTTGGGGAAGTCCATTTCTATTAGTTCCAGAGGCAACATCTGTGGATACCGAAACACGTAAGCTATTGGCAGAAGCTAAAGAATCCGATTTGTATTTAAGTAACATTTCACCGTTAGGCGTGCCTTTTAATACCATTAAGGGAACATCTAACGAGTTTTACAAACAAACACGTATTGAGAATAACAAAGCGGGAAGTTCCTGTCCTAAAAAGTTTTTAGCCTTGAGTAAAGAGTTTGGTCCAGAAGGTATATGTACGGCATCCAAAAAATATCAGGATGTAAAATTGGAGGAATTGGAGGCAAGAAAAGCAACGTTGACGGCTACTGTTTTTGAAATGACAAAAAACAAAATCACTGAAAAAGCCTGCCTTTGTGTTGGCCTTGCCAATGCGTCTTATCTAGAAAATGATATGCCAATAAAAGGGCAGCAGCAAGGTGTGGTAATTTGTCCTGGACCCAATTTGGCTTATTTTGACAAGGAGGTTTCATTGGCACAAATGGTTAAGCATATTTATGGAAAAACATCTGTTTTATCGGATGCTTACAGACCAAATATGTTTGTAAAAGAGCTAAAAATGTATGTGAATTATTTAAAGAACGACATCGCTACGTTTACAGATGATGTAACCGTAAAGCAAATTAAAAAATGGACAACTTTCAAAAGTAATTTATTAGTAGGTGTGGGTTATTATAAAAAGTTGTTTAAAGAAACCATGCAACCAAATGCTACTGTAGTTCAAGCAGATATTATGGTTTATGAGCAGGCTATAAATAGTATTGAAATTCCCATTTTATAGTCAACTAAAGGGGTTTATTTATAAAAGTTCATCTCATCAATATACTGCCAAACGGTTTGTGGTAACATGGGTTTAACGTTGATTCCGTCTTTTATAGATTGCCTGATAAATGTAGAAGATAGCTCTATAATAGGCGCAGTTATATGATGAATGCGTTTATGGCCATCAAATTGGGTTTCAATGGTTCCTTCAGAAATTCTTGGATACACGTAAATATCGTGATTATCCAAAATAACTTGGTAGTTTTTCCACTTGTGAAAACTCTTTAAATTGTCTTCACCCATAATTAAAGAAAATTCATGTTGCGGATATTTTTCCTGTAAATGAGCCAAGGTATTTACCGTGTAATTGGGTTGTGGTAAGGAGAATTCAATGTCGCTTGGTTGGAGTTTATCATACTCTTCGGTAGCACGAAAAACCATTTCCAAACGTTGGTAGTTATCCAATAAGGATTGTTTCTTTTTAAACGGACTTTGTGGTGTAACAACTAACCAAATTTGATCCAAATCGCTTTGTTCAGCAAGCTGATTGGCAATAATAAGATGTCCAATATGAATAGGATTAAAGGTTCCGAAGTATAAGCCTATTTTCATGTTAGCTATTTAAGATTTTAAAAAATTAGATACCAAACTTTCGGCTTCTTTAAGAGCTTTTTCCAAGTTATCATTTTCAATAATAACATCAAAAAGGGGTGCAGTAGCTAATTCTGCCGATGCTTTAGCTATACGCATATTAATTTTGTCAGCACTTTCGGTTTGTCGCTTTTTAAGTCTAATTTTTAATTCGTCAATGCTGGGTGGTTTTACAAAAATGGCGAGAGTTTCCTTTGGGAATTTTCGCTTAATACGTAAACCGCCAGAGACGTCAATATCAAAAATAACATGTTTACCTTGCGCCCAAATACGTTCCACTTCCGTTTTTAAAGTGCCATAAAAATTATCACGATATACTTCTTCCCATTCCAGAAACTCATCCGCTTTAATTTTGTTTTTAAACGCTTGGGCCGACAGAAAATAATAATCTTTACCGTCTATTTCGTCACCGCGTTTTTCACGAGAGGTAGCCGAAATAGAAAACTCCAAATTTAAAGCGTCTAACCCTAAAAGATGACGGACAATGGTGGTTTTTCCAGATCCTGAAGGAGCAGAGAATACAATAAGTTTTCCTGTTTGGTTGTTGGTTTGCTGTGTCAAAGTAATTTATTTTACAAACGAATAGAAATGGATTATCTATTATAATACGTTTAAGAGTTGTTCTTTAATTTTTTCTAATTCATCTTTCATTTGCACCACAAGTTTTTGCATGGGTGCATAATTACTTTTTGAGCCAATGGTGTTAATTTCACGACCCATTTCCTGACTTATAAAGCCTAATTTTTTACCGTTTGAATCGGCAGAATTTAAGGCTTGCAGGAAATAATCTAGATGATTTTTTAGGCGCACTTTTTCTTCTGTGATATCAAATTTTTCGATGTAGAAAACTAATTCCTGCTCAAATCTATTTTCGTCTACTTTTTCTTTTAATTCTTCTACCCCTTTTCGTAAACGCTCACGAACACCTACAATACGTTCGGGATCCATAGCAATGATCATTTCTAAAATATCGGCTATGTTATTAACACGGTTTCTAAAGTCTAATTCAAGAGCTTTTCCTTCATCTAAACGATAGGTGTCAATATTTTTCAAGGCTATTTTAATTTCATCTAATATAGCTTGCCATTCGTTTTCATCAATTTCGTCACGTTCCGTATTTAACGCATCCGGAAACCGAACAGCCATTTTTAGGAGTTCAGTTTCATCACCATCCACAAGTTCTTTAAGCTGTTTCATGTATTGCTTAACAGCTGGTTTATTGATTTGTGTACTAGTTTCCTCGCCAGTCATTTCAACGTAAATAGAAAAGTCAATTTTACCACGCTCTAATTGATTGCCAATTAATTTGCGTAAACTCAATTCTTTTTCTCGATAAATTGAAGGCATTCTAGCATTCAAATCCAGGTTTTTACTGTTTAACGATTTTACCTCAATCGTTACTTTTTTGGTTGGTAACTGTAAAACAGATTTCCCATAACCAGTCATTGAATGTATCATAATTCTTAAATAAAGTTGTACAAAGGTAATTAAAACTGAAGGTTTAGAAAACTGTGAGCGAATATTATGTGTAGCACATAGATTTATGTAGTTTTGCAACTTAATTTTTATAAAATGTATACCAAACAATTCGAAATTCGTTGGAGCGATGTAGATGCCAACAGACATTTAGCAAACAGTGCTTATACCAATTTTATGAGTCATACCCGAATGGCTTTTTTAATAGAAAAAGGGTTTTCTATGAAAGAACTTGCACATTTTAATATAGGTCCAGTGGTTTTTTACGAGCACATGTATTATTTTAAAGAAGTGTTTATGGGAAAACCATTAACGGTAAGTTTGGAGGTTTCTGGATTAAGTAAAGATGGTATGTTTTTTAAATTTGATCATAATTTCTACAATCATAAAGGTGAAAATATAGCACATTGTGAAATGCTTGGTGCTTGGATGGATTTAAAAACACGTAAGTTGGTTGAATTACCTGATGAGTTATTAACAGTAGCCGAAACGTTCCCGAAAACAAAAAAGTTTCAGTACTTAACAAAAGAAGACACGCGAGTGGGTAGTAAAAAACCGGTGCATTTAAGTCTTTAATTTTGGTTTTTTAGTTACTAAATATACGCCTACAAATATCAGTCCGGCTGCTACAAATTTCACTACATTCATGGTGTCACTTCCCATTAATACAGCAAAAATTCCAGCAATAACCGGTTGGAGGTATAAAAACGTACTAACGGTTGATGCTTTTAAATGTTGTAAAGCAATAGGGTTTAATAAGTAGGTGGCAAAAGTAGCTCCAATAATAACGAAGAGCACCGAAAAGGTGATGTAAGGTGAAAATTCATACCAATTTATGTAAAGAACTTCGTTGTAACCAAACGGTAATACGAGTATGAATCCGAATAAAAATAACCATTTTATAAAGGTAAACGGATGGTATTTCTCGGTTATTTTTTTTATGAGAATTAGATAGATACTATACGAAACCGCATTGATGAAAACCAAGAGGTTTCCTAATGGAATATTATCACCAATTTGAGTAGATTTCCCATAAATACTTAAAATTATAGCGCCTGCAAAACCTAAAACAATTCCAGATATTTTAAGACTGGTTATCCGTTCTTTTAGGAATATGGCTGACAGTGTTAGCACCACAATTGGCACTACAGTCATAATAACTGAAGCGTGGATTGGAGTTGTATATTCAAAGCCTTTAAAGAATGTGAGCATGTTTAAGGCAATCCCGAAAATGGAAGCTACAAAAAACTTGATATAATCTTGTTTATCAATTTTTTGCTTGGGAGTAAAGATGCTCAACAGCCAAAAAAGAATGCAGGCTCCAAAAACACGAAGTACAATAAAACCAAATGGTTTTATGTGTCCATCATCTATCACATCGTTGGCAAAGGTGAACGTGAAACCATAAATAACCTGAACCATGAAAACGGCAAAAAGAGCAAAAATCCGTGTGCTATTCACTTAAAGCTGCTTTTAGATTTTCAATGGTTTTTTTAGAACTTCCAATAAAAATTTGATGATTAATAATAACAACTGGTCGGCTTAAAAAGGTATAATGTTCTAACAGATACTGTTTAAAGTCGGTTTCAGTTAAATTGGCGTTTTTTAAATCCATTTCCTTGTACAATTTGGCACGTTTACTAAAAAGCGCTTCATAACTTCCTGAAAGTTGGTGCATGGCTTCAACTTGTTTGACGGTTATTGGGTTTTGCTTGATGTCTTGGAATACAAAACCAGAAGGCCAATTGATAGCGTTGATAATTCGTGTACAGGTATTGCAAGTTTTTAGGTAGTAGACTTTTTTCATGGTATAAATGCAAGTTTAAAGGAGCAAAGTAAATGCATTTAAAATAAATACACCATTTCAAAAGGCTAATTTTATAAATCCGTGCTCCTTAGAAAAATCACATGTAATTTAAGTAAGGCATAATGGCATCAAAAGGAATTGTAAATTCAGTTAAACCTGTAGAATACGGAGCCACTTCATAACTATTGTAAAGTAAAATAATCCCGCTGTCATTAAAACCAATATTTGATGGAAGTATAAAATTATCAGGTTCAAAATAGAGCTCCTTTTTATCGGCTATGTGGTCGTTAAAGTAATCTTTAGCTAGTGTTTTAAAAGCGTTAAAATCGTTAAATAATTGTTCGTTTTCTAATGATTGACCTGTTAAAGCATCAAAATTTAGAAATGTAATTACCAAGCTGCCATGTGCACCGCCTGTATTTAAGTAACTGGTAATTGCTACCGAAATTACAGCATCAGTTTGATACATGATTTCACCATCAATCTGTGCTTCCCATTCTATAGCGCTATCAGGAAATTCAGATTTAAAACTAGCATACTCAGAATTAAACATATCGATGCTTTCTGAAATAGACTTATTTTTAGCTTCTAATTCTTTATCTAAACGTAAGCTTGCGCTTATTACCTCTTCTATGGATTTGTTAATATTGTTTTTTACGGCATCCCTACCTTCGGCAATGGGAATATTAATTTCAACAATTTTATTTTGGCTCGTGGTAAAGGTTTCCTCTGAAAAGGTAATAGCAGCTTCTTCTTGACAGGATAAAACGATAAATAATAAACATAAAAGGTAGAAAATACTTCGCATAAAGGAGAGACGTTAATTTAGTACTAAAGATAATTATTGCATTTGAATACACCGAATATAACTCTAACTTTGTTATAATAGAATTGAATATGATGAGTTTTTCTGTGTTAAATATTTGTTGTTAGCTATAAACAAAGTCTTTTCAAGCAAAACTTTAGAAATTTAAAATTATGAAATTTAATACCAAAACCATTCATGGTGGGCAAAAAGTAGATCCTGCTTTTGGAGCCGTTATGCCTCCTATTTATCAAACAACAACGTATGCGCAAAGTACTCCTGGAAGTCATAAAGGGTATGCGTATTCACGGAGCAAGAACCCTACCCGAACAGCATTAGAAAATGCCGTTGCTAGTATTGAGAATGGTAATTACGGATTGGCTTTTGGTTCGGGATTGGCAGCAATTGATGCCGTAATAAAACTCTTAAAACCGGGAGATGAGGTTATTTCTACAAACGATTTATATGGTGGGTCTTACCGTTTATTTACAGCTATATTTCAAGAATTAGGAATTATCTTTCACTTTGTTGACATGGGAAATGCCAGTGATATTGAAAAATATGTAACAGAAAACACCAAACTAATATGGGTGGAAACACCAACCAACCCAATGATGCGTGTTATTGATATTAAGACCTGTGCGGCCATTTCCAAAAAACATAATTTATTATTGGCTGTTGATAATACTTTTGCAACACCATATTTACAGCAACCATTAGATTTAGGTGCTGACATTGTTATGCATTCTGCTACCAAATATTTGGGTGGTCATAGTGATGTTGTACTCGGTGTTTTGGTGGTAAAGGATAAAGAACTTGCTAATAAATTATACTTCATTCAAAATGCAAGTGGAGCTATTTGTGGACCACAGGATAGTTTTTTAGTTTTAAGAGGTATTAAAACATTACACATTAGAATGCAGCGTCATTGTGAAAATGGTCGTGCTGTTGCTAAATATTTAAGCGAGCATGATAAAATTGAAAACGTGTATTGGCCAGGTTTTGAAAATCACCCTAACTATGAGATAGCCAAGACACAAATGAAAGATTTTGGTGGTATGATTTCATTTACTACCAAAGGGAATAATTATGAGGAAGCCATAAAAATAGTAGAGAACTTGAAAATTTTCACCTTGGCCGAGTCTTTAGGTGGAGTAGAGTCGTTAGCGGGTCATCCAGCAAGTATGACGCATGCTAGTATCCCTAAAGAAGAACGCGAAAAAACAGGTGTGGTAGATTCTTTAATAAGGTTAAGTGTTGGTATTGAAGATGTAGATGATTTGATTGCCGATTTAAAACAAGCTATCGGATAACATATCAGAAAAAATGAGGTTGTTTAGGATGTTCGTTTTTAATCTAAATAATAAATGTATCCAACGTTAAGCCATAAGAGGTAATCGTTATTTTTATTAGATTCTAGTTGGTGGTTTAAGCCATCAATCCAATCACTAAAATACGTTTGTAAACGTAAATCTAACATTAAATCTGATAATGTGGTTAATTTATAACGGACACCGACACTTGTTACCATGGACCAAGCACTTCCCGAAGAGGGATTGATAGAGCCTGGCTCCCAAGCGTCCCAAAAATTATTAGCATTAAGAATATTGTTATCTGCTATGCCAGTGGCCGGATCAACATATGTAGTATAGGCTTTAGGATTATACGAGGTATAGTGAGCACCAAGACTTATAAATGGAGCTAATCGGTAACTAAAAGATTGAAATTCTCTAATGCTCAACGGGAAATATTCCAGTTGCATACCAATGTCAAAATTATTTGCTTCACCAGTATGTCTTCGTAGTTTTTCTGCATTTTCGCCACTACCTTCTGCCCATTGGCCATGGTGATCTAATTTTGTTTTATTGAAAGATATTTCACTTCGTAATTTAAAGTGATCATTAAAATAGGTATCGGTAGAGTAGCAGTTACAATCTGCTCGGTAAGCAAAATTTATATAATGAACAATACCAATACCAAAACCGGAGTTTCCGTAATTGGTACCTTCATGATTACGAACACCAAAATCCGATCTAAACTGAACAGGTCCAACTATAGCACCAATTTCATGTGAAAATCCTAATTGAGAAAACCCAGATTGCAAACCAGCAAACAGGAATAAAAAAACAGTTAATAGTTTCAATTTGAACATAGTCTGATTTTCATGTATTTAGAGCAAATTACTAACAAATATATAAAATAGGCTTAATTACCCAAATTTATTTATTGCTTACAAGTCTAAATGTATATATTAAACTCACAAATAAACAAATTATTTTCAAGATGTTACAATTATGAAATATAAAAAAATAAGTATTGTTTTTTAAAGATAACGTATATTTGCAGCCACATAGCTAATTATTGTAAAATTTTTTAAATAGAAAAGTAAATGAAAGATAAAATAGACGCTTTTTTAAACCTAGTAAAAAAGAAAGATGGTCATGAACCAGAATTCCTACAAGCTGTACATGAAGTTGCTGAAACGGTAATTCCTTTTATTGAAAATAACCCTAAATATAAGGGAAAAATGTTGTTAGAGCGTATGGTAGAACCAGAACGCACAATTGTCTTTAGAGTGCCTTGGATTGATGATCAAGGACAAACTCAAGTAAATAGAGGTTTTCGAGTGGAATTCAATTCTGCAATTGGACCCTATAAAGGAGGTTTGCGTTTTCACCCGTCTGTAAACTTAAGCATTTTAAAGTTTTTAGGTTTTGAACAAGTATTTAAGAACTCTCTAACCACATTACCAATGGGTGGAGGAAAAGGAGGATCAGATTTTGATCCGAAAGGGAAAAGTGATAATGAAGTGATGCGTTTTTGCCAATCATTTATGTCTGAATTATTCCGCCATATTGGTCCGAATACCGACGTGCCTGCTGGAGATATTGGTGTTGGTGGCCGTGAAGTGGGTTATATGTTTGGTCAATATAAACGTTTACGAAACGAATTTACTGGAGTGTTAACAGGTAAAGGTATTTCATTTGGTGGATCATTAATTCGCCCTGAAGCTACAGGTTATGGTTGTGTGTATTTTGCACAAAATATGTTAGCTACCAAAGGAGATTCATTTAAAGGAAAAACGGTAGTTATTTCAGGTTCTGGAAATGTAGCTCAATATGCTTGCGAAAAAGCAACAGAATTGGGTGGTAAAGTTGTAACTATGTCTGATTCTTCAGGATATATTTATGATGAAGCTGGAATTGATGCTGAAAAATTAGCACACGTTATGGATATTAAAAATGTTCAAAGAGGTCGTATTAGTGATTATTTAAACAAATATCCATCTGCAACTTTCCATAGTGGTGAAAGACCTTGGTCTGTGTCTTGTGACGTGGCCATGCCTTGTGCGACACAAAATGAATTAAATGGAGACGAAGCACATGCTTTGATAAATAATAATGTGGTTGTAGTTGCCGAAGGTGCTAACATGCCTACAACGCCAGAAGCTATTGAAGCTTTTCAGAAAGCGAAAGTGATGTTTTCCCCTGGAAAAGCATCTAATGCTGGTGGTGTAGCAACTTCTGGTTTAGAAATGAGTCAGAACTCATTACGTTATAACTGGACTCGTGAAGAGGTTGACGCTAAACTACATCAAATTATGGATGCCATTCATGACTCGTGTGTTACGTTTGGTAGACAAGAAGATGGTTACATAGATTATGTAAAAGGAGCTAATATTGCTGGTTTTGTTAAAGTAGCCGATGCAATGCTAGCGCAAGGTGTTGTTTAATACAACAACAAAATAAAAATTTTAAAGCCTGCTAGTTTTCTAGGAGGCTTTTTTTATGTAGTAGTAGGTCAATATTACGTTCTACAATTTCGAAGATAATAATAGTTGGTTTTTTGGATTCAACTTCTTTTTTTCTAATGGTGTAGTTTTTAATATAATTTATAGTGGTAAAACTCTCATTAAAAAACGGCATCCACGCATAGGAAAAAGAATCGTAATACATAAAAAGATGCTCATTTTGAGCACCATTGCTAGTTGGTATTTTTTTTGTGAATTTTAAAGCGAATTCTTCAATGTTAAGGTTAATCATTTTTATAATATCACCTTGTTCAACTGGATTTAGTTGAATATCATAATCTTCTAAAGAAACAACTGGAATATTAAAATCTTGATTTAGTACTTGCATTGTTTCTTGATAGCCAATAAAAGCGCCATAATCATTCCAATGGGAATCTGTTTTTAAATAAAGTTGATTGGTGTTTTTTTTGGCTAATAAGGATTCGGTTAAATCAATGATTTCAAAATTTATATGTGTTTTCAAGTAGTTTTTTAATACACTTAAATTAGATTCGTGCTTTTTTAACTGGAATGGTAAAAACTCTTTGTAAATACTGTTTTTATTAGGAGGAACCACGATATAGAATGCAATATTCTGTTTTTTTAAATAAGTTCTCAACTCGGAAACTCTTCTGCTAATTTTCTCTAATTCTTCCTCGTTAAAAGGATTATTACCAAAGGCATTATTAAGCGTATTATTATAACTGTTACCTAAAAAATACCAATCATCTAGCCCTTTTACAACTTTATTTGGTAGTGGTGTTTCACCCAGTACTTCAAATTTAAAATGGATATAACTATTTACTAAAGTGGTTTTTAAACCAAAATTTTCTGTATAATAATTTTTAAATTGTGTAACTGAATGGATTGGTTTGTTAAAATTAAATTCTGGGACTTCTTTAAACACCCTGTTTTCATTGTTTTCTGCTGTTTCTAAATTAAAAAACATAACCACATTAGGAGTTAGTAGCATCAGTAAAAAAATGATGATAAAAATAAGTTGTATGTTTTTTTTATTATCCATTAAAATCTGAAATAAATAAAGGGGTTGTATGAGTCTGTTGCCATATAACTAAAACAAATAAGTAAGAGAACAAATAGGCCTACTAGCTTTAATGGTAAGAATAATCTATCAATTCCTATTGACCTGTTAGTGTTTGTAATATAAAAGATTATTTTTTTGTAGATAGGAGTAGATAATATGAGTGCAGCAAATAGTACAAAAATCACTTCTTTGGTGAGATAGAAATTTAAAAAAGCGGTATTAGATTCTAGTGAAAAGTTAAACATAGTTGTTACGTAATGAAAAGCATCGCTGATGGTTTCACTTCTGAAAAACACCCATGAAATTGCTAAGACTATTACCACATATATATGAGATATGATAGGAGAAAATGCTTTAAAATTTTGGTGTTTTAGTACGCGTTCAACAATAAGAAAAAACCCATGAAACAGTCCCCAAAAAACAAATGTCCAACTCGCGCCATGCCATAAACCTGTAATAAGAAAAACGATGGTTAAGTTAGCATAAGTTCGCCAATTACCATGCCTATTTCCACCCAGAGAAATATATAAATAATCTCTAAACCAAGCAGAAAGTGTAATGTGCCAACGTTGCCAAAATTCTCTAATAGATTTGGAAATATACGGGAAATTAAAATTTTCAGGAAAATTAAAACCAAACATTTTACCCAGCCCAATAGCCATATCGGAATAACCAGAAAAATCAAAATATATTTGAAAGCTATAAGCTATTACACCCAACCAAGCAATTAAGGAAGATGATTCAGAAGGCTGTAAATTAAAAACAGCATCGGCAAAAAAAGCACAATTATTTGCTATAATCATTTTTTTAGATAGTCCTATAATAAAACGTTCTATCCCTTGATAAAAAAGAGGTGTTGTTACTATTCTATTTTTTAATTCTTTTTCAATGATAGCATATCTTACAATTGGGCCTGCAATTAGTTGGGGGAAAAGAGTAACATACGTTGCAAAATCAATAAAGTTTTTAGAAGCTTTTACATGACCACGATATACGTCAATAGTGTAAGACATTGTTTGAAACGTATAAAAACTTATACCTAATGGTAAAGCAATATTAGAAAAGTTTAAAGCATTTTCTGAACTTAAATTTAAGGTTTCTAAAAGCTGTATTAAATTAATAGAAATAAAATTAGCATACTTAAAATAAAGGAGAATAGAAATATTAAAGATAATAGATGAGTATAAGCCTAGTTTTCTTTTTCCTGAACTTATCATGAGACCACTGCTGTAATCTACAAGCGCAGAAAGCAAAATTAAAAGTACCAATTCCTTTTCTCCCCAAGTATAGAAAAAGAGGCTAAAAACCAACAATGTTAGGTTTTTGTGTTTTTTAGGTGTTAAAAAATAGGCAAGTAGGACTAATGGAAGAAATATAAATAAAAATATCGGACTGCTAAATAACATTAAATAAGCCTAATTAATAAAACCAAAAATACAATAAAATATAGTATTTTTGGTTTAAAGTATACGCTTTCAAAAAACACCAAATTTTAATGAAAATACTTCAAAACAAGCTAATAGTTATTTTAGCGCTTTTTTTCGTGTCTCATGTAGTTTCTAGTCAAGATTATTCTGCAGATTGGAAAGGCCACTTTTCATTTTTAAATATTCAAAGCGTTTCAAGAGGTGAAACTAAAATTTATGTGGCAGCAGATAATGCTGTTTTTAGTTTTGATACGGTTTCTAGAGAAATGACTCAAATAACAACTATTAATGGCTTATCTGGTGAGTTAATTACGAACATTTACTATAGTGAAGGCTATGGATTGGTTCTTGTTGGTTTTGAAAATGGGTTAATGGAAATAATATTTGAAGATGGTAGTGATATTTTGAGTATTGTAGACATTAGAGATAAGCCAAATATCCCACCTGACCGTAAACGAATTAACCACTTTAATGTAGTGGATAATTTGGTTTATGTTGCCACAGATTATGGAATATCCGTATATAATTTGCAAGATTTAGAGTTTGGCGATACGTTTTTTATTGGAAATGGTGGCGCAAAAATAAAAGTTCATCAAACAACTGTTTACAACGGGTACATTTATGCAGCTTGTTCTGATAGTGGTGGAATACGAAAAGCTTTAATTTCAAGCCCTGATTTAATTGATTTTCTCGAATGGCAGAGAATACGTTCTGGCAATTATTCTTTCATTCAAGAAGTGGATAATAATCTCTATACTATTCAGAATAATAGGAATTTATTCAAGATTGATGAGAATAACAATTTTACAAATCTTTTTAATTATTCAAGTCTGCCCAATGATGTAGCTAGTAATAATAATAATTTATTGGTTACAACAAAAGATAATGTGTTTGTTTATGATGCTGAATTTAATCAAATAGCTATTGTAGATCAAAATGAGACTTACTCTGCAGATTTTTCTTGTGCTGCTATTTTTGAAAATGATCTACTTTACATTGGAACTAAAAACAGTAACAACTTCAGAAAACCAGGGTTTGGGATTTTAGAAACTAATTTAAATAATCTAACAAGTTTTAATGAAATTCATCCAGATGGGCCATTATTAAATACTGTTTTTTCTGTTGAAATAAAGAATAATAATTTATGGTGTACCTTCGGAGGTTATTCAGCTGCTTACGAGTTTAGTGGAGGGTTGCCTTTTACTGGTTTAAGTCATTATGTTAATGAGCAATGGATTAATAAACCATATGATTCTATTTTAACTACTGTTAGTAATCCACGATACTTGTCACACATAGCTATTAACCCTTTTAATACTGATCAGGTATATGTCAGTTCCTATTTTTCAGGTTTGATAGACATCCAAAATGATGAGGTTGTTGATGTTTATGATGAAAATAATAGTACCATTGTCCCTTTTGCTTCCGATTTATGCCTAACGCTCACTGCGGATTATGATAATCAAGGTGCGCTTTGGGTTACAAATGGTCGTGTTGAAAGTCCTTTAAACAAGTTTGAAAATGGTAACTGGACATCTTATGATTTAACAGGTATTATTAGTTCTCCTACAAGTAATTTAGGTTTTTCAGATATTGTTTTTGATCGTTCAGGAAACGTTTTTTTTGGCTCTTATAGTGCTGGAATAATTGGGTTAAATTTAAGCGGTAATGGTGAATTTAAAAATATAGTAGATGAAAGTCAAAATATGCCAACGCCCTATGTAACAGCAGTTGCTATGGATAAAAACAACCAAGTTTGGATTGGAACCAGTAACGGTTTGCGTGTTATATATAATACTAATAGCTTTTTTTCGGAAAGCAATCCACAAGTTCAAAATATTGTAATTTCAGGTGATGGTGCACCACAAGAACTATTATACCAACAGTTTATTTCAGATATTGAAGTAGATGGCGCGAATAATAAATGGATTGCTGCCATCGGTTCGGGTGTTTTTTATTTTTCTTCCGATGGGCAAAATACCATTCGTCATTTCACGAAAGATAATTCACCTTTGCCAAGTAACGATATTGTCGATATTTCAATAAATGAAATAAATGGAGATGTTTATTTTGCAACTCGAAACGGTCTAGTTTCCTTTGGTTCTGGTAGTTCAGAAACACAAGAAACTCTTGCAAACGCTTATGTATATCCAAATCCAGTTAGGCCAACATTTAATATTACAGAAGAAAAAGTAAAAATTAAAGATATTTCTGATAATGTCAACATTAAAATCACTGATATCGAAGGAAATTTAGTTGCTGAAGCACAGTCAAGAACCAATACGCGATTTAAAGGCTACAATTTGGAAATTGATGGAGGCATTGCCTATTGGAATGGTAATAATTTGGCAAATAATGTGGTAAAAACAGGTGTTTATCTGGTCATGCTTTCAGATCTAGATACCTTTGAAACCAAAGTTATAAAAGTAATGGTTGTGCGCTAATGTCTGCATCAGAAAAAGCTATTGTACTATCTAAAATAAAATACCGTGATAACGATTTAATTATAAGCTGTTATACACAACACAGAGGATTATCTAGTTATTTAATTCGTGGTGCATTTAAAAGTAAACGGCCAGGAAGCATTGCCTACTATCAATTACTTTCACAATTAGAAATAGTAGAAAATTACAAACCTAATCAGGCGCTAAATTTTATAAAAGAAGTTAAATCAAGTTATGTATACAGCACGTTACATACCAATGTTATAAAAAGCAGTATTGTATTATTTTTGTCGGAAGTATTAACAAACGTTTTAAAAGAGGAGGAGCAAAATAATTTGCTTTTCGATTATTTAGAAACAGCTTTACAATGGTTAGATTCTGAAAATAACTATGCCAATTTCCATTTATTATTTCTGTTGAAATTAACCAAGTATTTAGGCTTTTATCCAGATACTAATAATATGGAGTTGGGTGTGTTTAACTTGCAGTCTGGATATTTTCAATCTAATAATACCCATGTTTATGCTATTTCATTAGAAAATAACACACTTTTAAAGTTATTGTTAGGCATGAATTTTGATGCTTTACATACCGTTAAATTGCACGCGGAACAGCGCCAAGCCTTTCTAAATATGCTAATGCAATATTATGAATTGCATTTGGGGTATTTTAAAAAGCCCAAATCACTACAAATATTTAATCAGGTGTTTAAATAATCGCTATCTAAATCTCTTATCATGAAAGCAAAATTTGTTTTTAGTATTTGTTTGCTAATAGGTTTCTTTTTACAAGCACAACAAATTACCGTTTTAGAAACAGATTCTGGTTTACCAATTTCGGGCGTAATTATAACAAATACTTCAGAGTCTGTAATTACTAATTTAAATGGAGAAGCCAATTTAAATGGTTTTTCTAATGACGATATTCTTATAGTTCAAGCTGAAAATTATCACCTTCTAGAAATATTAAAGAGTCAAATTATAAATAATACCATTAAATTAAAGGGACGTGTGGGTTTAGATGAGATTATTATTTCAGCGTCTAAATTTGAGCAAAGCAAACGTGATATTCCTCAAAAAATCGTCAATTTTTCAGCTAAAGATATCCAGTTCGCTAACCCACAAACGAGCGCAGATTTACTACAAGAAACCGGAAATGTATATATTCAAAAAAGTCAGCTTGGAGGTGGAAGTCCCATGATTCGTGGGTTTTCAACTAATAGACTTTTAATAACTATAGATGGTGTCCGAATGAATAATGCTATTTTTAGAAGCGGGAATCTTCAAAATGTTATTTCAATAGATCCGTTGAGTATTCAAAATACGGAAATCACTCTTGGAGCAGGTTCTGTCGTTTATGGTAGTGATGCTATTGGAGGTGTTATGAGTTTTTACACAAAAAAACCACAATTGTCCTACAAGAACGAAGTTTATATAAAAGGAAACGCCTTTGCACGCTATGCATTGGCAAACCATGAAAAAACGGGTCATGTAGATATTAATTTCGGACTTAAAAAATGGGCCTTTTTAACTAGTATTAGTTACAGTGATTTTGATGATTTACGAATGGGAAGTCACGGCCCAACAGATTATTTAAGACCTGAATATGTAGTTACTACCAATGGTTTGGATGAAGTTGTTACAAATACAGATCCGAAACTCCAAAAGCCAACAGGTTTTAACCAATTTCATGCTGTCCAGAAAGTACGTTTCGAAGCCAATGAAAGCTTACTGATAGATTTTGGGGTCTATTATTCTACCACATCTAATTACTCTAGATATGATAGATTAATTCGGTATAAAGGTGACGATTTACGCTCTGCAGAATGGTATTATGGTCCACAAGAATGGTTTATGAATAATTTACAAATTACCCAATCTAATAATTCTATTTTTTATGATAAAATACAAACTACGCTAGCCTATCAATATTTTAAGGAAAGTAGGCATGATCGGGATTTTCAATCCGTTGTAAAAAATAATAGAGAAGAAAAGGTTAACGCCTTTTCAGTAAATTTAGATTTAGAGAAACAAATCAGCCCTAAAACGGGTTTGTTTTATGGTTTAGAATATGTTTATAATTTAGTAAAATCTGCAGGAGATGAAGAAAACATTAATACAGGAGTTAGTATACCAACGGTTTCTAGATATCCTAATGGTTCAACTTGGCAATCCTATGCTGCTTATACGAGTTTGAAATATAAGCCATCCTCTAAACTAATTTTTCAGACTGGAATTAGGTATAATCAGGTGATTTCTAGAGCTGATTTTGCTCAAAATAATACCTATTTAAATTTACCTTTTAATACAACTAACATTAATTCGGGCGCTTTTACCGGAACCGCTGGTTTTAGTTGGATGCCCAACAACATGATTCAGTGGAAACTTAATGCATCAACAGCATTCAGAGCGCCTAATGTTGATGATATTGGTAAGGTTTTCGATTCTGAACCTGGTAGCGTTGTAGTACCCAACAATAATTTGAAATCTGAATATGCATATGGTGGTGAATTAGGTTTACTCTTAAACTTTAGCGATGTGGTTATATTAGATTTAGCTACATATTACACATTTCTTGATGATGCCTTGGTGCGAAGGGATTATAGTTTAAACGGCGAATCTGAAATTATGTATGATGGTGAATTAAGTACGGTTCAAGCTATCCAAAACGCATCAAAAGCATGGATTTATGGTTTTGAAGTAGGGTTACATATCAATTTTTCTAAATCTTTTAAATTTTTATCGCAATACAATTTTATAGGTGGTACGGAAGAAGATAATGGGGTTGAGGTTCCAATTCGCCATGTGGCACCACAGTTTGGAAATGCACATTTAGTTTGGCAGAAAGAACGCTTTAAAATTGACGGGTTTTTAGATTTTAATGGTGAATTATCCTATCAACAACTGGCACCTTCAGAGCAAGCAAAAGCATATCTTTATGCAAAAGACTCCAACGGCAACCCGTATGCACCCTCCTGGTATACTTTAAATTTACGCACCAATTATCAGTTTAAAGAGGGGATTACGGTTACGGCAGGTTTAGAGAATATAACCAATCAGCGGTACAAAACGTATTCTTCAGGTATTGCTTCACCAGGAAGGAATTTTATTTTGTCTGTAAATTACACCTTGTAATCATGAATTGTTAGGCTATACTGTTATTTTTATTCTAACAACTTAAAAACCTAATAATGCAATAACTACTTTTATTTTTTAACCGCTTTCTTGACTAAAACTTGATTATTAGATAAGGTTACTTTAGCTAAATATGTAGTACTACTTAAGTTTGTAAGATTATAGGTTTCGGAACTATTTGAACCTTTAAATTTATATAAACTTCTACCCAACATATCAATTATTTCAACCGATTTAATAGTCGTGTTAGTAGACCCAATACTAAATTTAACTTGGTTATCTGTTAATTCAACAATGGTTAAATGATTATTATTAACGTCATATTCATTAACCGATAAGGCATTTTCTCTAAAAACAATTTTAAATCGATTATTGAATTCTCCAACACTAGATGTGAAATGGTATTCTGAAAGTGATAAGTTGTGAGTTACGTTTAATAAAAGGTCTTTTAAATAGACGGTATTTGTATTTAAAAAGTCGCCTTCTAATTGCGCCAAACTAATCGTGTAAATAGATGGTTGGTTAATAGTAGTACTGAAACCTAAAGAAATAACTTCATCTAAATCTAAACTTTCAGGCGCTTTACCTTGTATGGCAACTTTATCTATTTCTAACTCATTAGTTATTAGAGAATAGAAATAAACAAAGGAGTCAGAAGATAAATTTTTAGGTGCGTCAAAGTACATACCATCATTAGCATCCGTAGCGCCTTCAACATAACCAATTAATATTTGATTGAACACACCCATATCTGATGTAAAATTGAGCCATAATTTCTCATTTTGATAATTATCGGTATTTCTAAAAAACTGATTATTGTTTCCTGTAACGCGCATGCTATTTTGAAAAATAACATCACCCGATTTAATGTCTCCTGAAACGGTTGCAACTGTAGCTGCATCTGATAAAGTAATAAAGAAGCCTTGTCCAGAAGGGATGAATCTGCTTGGCATGACACCATCACCACCTGCTGTTTGTCCTGTACCGTTTATAACCGCATAATCAGATTGTGCAAAATTTAAGGCTTCGTTTCCATTGTTGGTATTAGAAGGTGCTGAATTTTGAGACCATAAAAAGATGGCACCATTTGTTACTCCAGATGGTTGAGGATATTCAGTTACATTTTGGTCTAGTAGCGCATTAGCAGAAAGAAACAAATCTGCATTAATAGCCGATGGATACGGATTTCCAATAAAATTCCAATTGTTATCATTCAGTTCAGAATCATTTCTATAAATAGGAACTACATAATCACCTGTGTTTAAGGTACCTTCAAAGGTGTATTCATAATTAGCGCCAGGCATTCCAAACCCAATAGGGTTGTGCATAGCAGCATAACCACGACCAGGTATCATTATATCTGCGTTATTGGTTGGTTGCCAATCATTACCATTGTCATCAACATCATCTTGACCCGCAATAGTTCCATTATTGTTATTAGTTTCAGCTGTAGCATCTAAATAGTTTTCAGCATTATACCAATACCGTCTTGTTGGGTGTGCTTCATTTAATCCATTTCCTATGGTTTCATTGGTAACTGGAGAACTCCAATAGGTATATTCAAGCCAGTTATTTAAAGCGGCTGTTTTTTTATTTACTTGTGTTCTAGCGTTTGTGTTTAGGGTGTATGTACCTGCATTAACACCATTACCACGTTGAACAAAACTAGCTTTGTCTTCAACCAATATACCATCTAGATTTGTGCCATCGCCATTAACAATTACGTTATTTATAACTTCTACAAAATGGCCATCTGTAATGACTAATTCGTTACCAGCATTTACTAGTAATTGACAAGCAGAAAAACTACCGTTTAGGGTGGTGTTGTAATGGTCATCAATAATGGCAATTGTAAATGAATCTGGTCCTGTTGTATTACTCCAAGCTCCTGAAGTCCAAATGGCTTTGGCAACATTCAAAGCAACGGCATTACTCGCTCTGAAACAAAAACTAGAATCTTCTCTAACTTGGCAGTAATATTGAAAACCTTCTAGACTAGCTGTATCAAGAATATTTAATGTGTTAGATTGCTGACCTGTATAATTGGTGTCAGCCAATAAAATTTCGTTCCAAACAGTAGTTCCAGGCACATTTACAAACCAACGGTAAGCTAAATCTTGAGTGTCAGTTGGCTCATTAAAACCTTCTGTGCCTGTTAAAGTGATACTTGCTGAATAGGAACAGTCAAAAACAGGATCGCTTGGCTGGATACTTATTGATGGTGCTGAACCAGTAGAAAAATCGTAAGAGCCAATTGAAGAATAATCAGCATCTGGACAATCATTCCAATTTGTAATAGTCCAATCGGCATTACTATAATTGGTGTTTGGATAAATGGCAGCGGTAAGCCTTTCAAAATTTGCGCCTTGTCCTTGAAGACCTAAACCAGTAGCCCAAGTTTCGTCACCAAAAACTCCCCAAGAATCTAATAATGTTACCGAAGCGTCATAAAGACCAATAAAATCATGACCAATATTAAAGTTACTTCCTTGTTTAAAGTTGATACTTGCAGACGCTGAAGCTATATTTGCTTGTGCATAACTTCCGTCGCCACCAGGTATTAAACATTCAGAACCACCAGTTCCCATAGAAATAACATATGTGCCGTTTTGAGCTATGCTTCCAGAATTCAGAACAATATCATTATAAGTAGTTGTACTACCATTATTGTAAACACGAATCGTGTAGTTGGTACTGTTAAAATCTATTGTTGTTCCTGTGGCATTGTAGAGCTCAACATAGCTCATGCTACCAAAAGGTGAGTCGCTAACTTCACTAATAAATAAATCATTTACCATGGTGCTTGCACTGGCTTCACATCCAGAAATAAGTTCGTCTATCAAAGTAAATGTGTTGCTAAACACACAACTATTAGAAGCTAAATTAACACTCAATGCACCTCCAGTAGTTATTGTATTTGGTAATCTAACTATTAACTCGTTTGTAGTATCTGAAACTGGTATTAAGGTAATACCATTCAGTTCAGCAGTTGCTCCTGTTAAATCATTTCCAGGTGACGTTATTCTAACAGTGGTTCCCGCAGGACCAGAAGTAGGAAATATATTACCGCTTACTGCAGGGCAATTTGCAGTTCCTTGTATTAGAAATGTATATGGATTTCTATCTGAATCGGAATTGGTAATAGTAACTGTAGCTTGTCTTAACCCTGAACTAGTAGTTGGTTGAAATGTAATTGTAAAATCCTGAAACGTATCCTCTGCAAATGGGTTTGTAAAACTTGAGGTTACAAAAAAGTCTGCTGTATCTCCTGTAAGGGTAATGTTGGATATTGTTAAGGGAGCTGTTCCACCTTCATTACCAATTCTAAAACTTTTAGTTTGTTGAGTAGAGTTGATTGTTTGCTGTGCAAAGAGTGTATTATTTAAAGACGATGGCGTTGTACTTCCATTAGTAATTGTTGGGTTAGAGCCAGTAACGCCTCTAACAATAATATTTGGTTTTGGTATAAAACCTTCGCCTTCTAGGTTTACAACGCACACACCTTCATCAATATCGTTGTTATTTATGGTTAAAATACCTGTTCTTACTCCTGTAGTTGAAGGCGTAAATCTAACAGTTACGGTTTGTGAATTTCCGCCTGCAATGGTAAGAGGTGCGGCTGGTGACATAATCGAATAATCGCCAGTGATGCTTAATGATGAAATATCTAAATCTGCAGAGCCAACGTTTTCAATATTAAAAGTTAAATCTGTATTTGTTGCATTTGCTTGTGAGCCAAAATCAATTGTGAAACCACAATTTTGATTGGTTGAAGTATTGTCTACAAGTTGTAGTTCAGGATTTGCTCCACCATTATAACAAGTCCAACTTAAGTTAGATATAAGAGTTCTATTTCCACTGTTTCTCAATTCAACATCAACTGACCCAGGTACATTTATTGTTGCCGAAAATGTGGAACTTGAAGTTGATGATATCGTGATGTCTCCACCGTATTGAGTTCCATTAATAAAAACTTGCAATGTTGAGTTGTTACTAAAAATACGCGCATAATCAAAAGTAATGACACCACAACCACCTAAAAAAGAAGTATCGTTAGTTAATGACCCATTTCTAAGCATAATAGCTTCATTACCTGCTAAATCTTGATCGGATCTAGAGTCTGTAGCTGTCCAATCTATACCATTATCACCTGTCCAATTTTTTGTGTTGTATGTGCCATTGTCCAAAACGTTCATAAAAGATTCGCTAGCACAAGGCCCTACATAAACCTCAAAAGTAACACTAATAGTATGCGGAGCAGTAACATTAGTAAAATTATAAGATGTTATGGCACCAACTGAAACACCATCTACTAGTACATCTTGTACAGCATAACCACTATCTGGTGTAAACGTATACGTTTGATCTGTACCGCAAGTCGCATTTGTAGTTCCATTTGGTGTTATAGTACCATTAGCACCAGCAGATGCTGTAATGTTATAAGTATTAATAGTATAATTAGCAGTAATTGTGTGGTCTGTAGTAACATTTGTAAATGTGTAAGGGTTTGAATTGCCTGCATTTACACCATCTACTACCCAATTGGCAAATGTATAGCAAGCATCTGGTGTTGCAGTAAATGATTGATTGGTATTATTTGGCACATTTGTAGTTACTGGCGTAATTGTACCACCTGTTGCTTGTGCTACTGTGATGATTGAGCCTACTGGTGTAAAATCAGTAATTTCAAAATCATCAATAATTAAACGCTCTCCACTTTCACGTATAACCCTAATTTTAATATTGTCGCTAACATTATTAAGAGTATGTGTCCATTGAGAATAGCTTGTGCTTGAAGTAGCGATTTGAGAACCTATGTTTGAATAACCACCACCATTGATATTAACCTCAACATTATATACAGCTGTTGGAAATGCATCCCAAGAACGATACCAAAAAGAAATTATTCCAACACCTCCATCCTTTCCATTACCATCAGACCCAACATATTCTAAATTTGAAGTTCCACTGTCTCTTAATCTAATCGCTCTACCAGATCTTGAATTACCTAATTCACTTAATCCATTATTTATTTCGAAATCATTGTAATTGTAGTTGCCATAACCACTTCCAAAAGAAGTGTCAAAATTTTCAGTAACCTGCCCATAACCAGACAAAACAGCACACAAAAGAGTAATAAATATGAGGGAGTATTTATGTTTCATAAATGGAATCTTGCTATTATTTATATAAATTAAAGAATCAAATATACGCTAAAACCACTATAAAACAATAGGTTACGGTTTCTTTATTTTTAACAAATTGTTATTATCTTGCTCCTTATGAATCATGTAAAAACATATACTATTGAAGAAGCCAAGCGCAAACTGGAACGTTATTGTGCGTATCAAGAGCGTTGCCATCAAGAAGTTACTAATAAATTGTATACCATGCGCATGATTCCAGAAGCTATTGATGTGATTATAGTGCACCTGTTAAAACATGACTTTTTAAATGAAACCCGTTTTGCACAAACTTATGTGCGCGGGAAATTCAATATTAAAAAATGGGGACGTCAGCGTTTAAAATTAGAATTAAAAAAACGGGATATTAGTAAATACAATATCGACTTGGCTTTAAAAGAGATATCTGAACCCGATTATTTAAAAACATTCAATGATTTAGCTTTAAAAAAATTGAATACCATTTCGGAAAACAATCCCTGGAAAAAACGCAAGAAACTAGCCGATTATTTGTTGTATCGTGGTTGGGAAAATCATTTGGTTTATGATAAGGTAGCTGAATTAATTCCATAAAAAAAGCCTTTTGCATTGGTTGTAAAAGGCTTTTTTAAATAATGTTTATTCGGTTTTATAAATTAAAAACAGCACCTAAATTCATAGAAAACTGATTGTTCAGTTCTTGAGCTGGTGTTAGATTATCTTTATATTTGGCAATAGGGAATTGTGCTTCCGTATAGATGCCAAAACCAGATGTAAAGAAATAACGTGCACCTACATGACCACCAAAATTCTTTAAACTAAAACTCAAGCCTGGGTACAAGTCAAAGTTGTCATCTATTTTTAAAACGTTACCAATATTGGCATTAAAACGTGCTTTTAAATCAAACCGATCATCAAAACCTGCTTTTTCTAAAACGGTATTTCCAAAAGGATCTTTTACGCCATCTTGCAAATCACCAGAGATGCCTAAAGCATAGCTTGAACTAATACCTATAGAAATGTTTTCACCTAATCCGTAGTCATAGCTTACATTAAGGCCAGTTGCATGCGCTTGAAAATTTGCACCTACTTGAAATTTTTGGTCACCTTTACCTGAAAATGCTTGAGCATTTGCAAATGAAACGGTTAATATAGCTGCAATAACCAATAATTTTTTCATGTTATCTTGTTTTAAAATTAGTCTGCAAATATATTAATAATTTGGCGTAAGCATACCGCTAAATCGTTTTAAATAAAAGGCTTACTTAAATTATTATTTTTTTAGTAATTACAACATCTGAATCTAAAGTTATGGATGCAAAATAAGCACCTTTTGACATGGAATTTGTATCAATTACTGCTACATTACTTGTTCCTTGTAATTGAGAAATACGCTGGCCTGTCATATCATACAGAGCAATATGTTTTATTATAGTATTTGAGTTCGTTTTAAAAGCTATAGCTTCTTCTTTTAAAAGCGTTACGGTTAGGTTATTGTTTGTCTTACTTACCGTTTGATTGCTTAAAGTGTTTAGATCAAAAATAATAGTAAAACGATCATTAAACTCTCCAGATGACGCTGTAAAACTATAATCTGAATCTTTTAAATTGTGTGTTATACCCATAACATCATCTACAATATAAATGGGGTTTTCCGTTAAGAAATTGCCTTGAATTTTACCTATAGATAAGGTGTAAATGGTAGCATTATTTATGGTTGTATAAAACCCTAATGGAATGGTTTCAGCTGCATGAATACTACTAGCGGCTTTTCCTTGAATAGCATATTTATTGTTTAGATTGCCAGAAATAGTCGTGTAGATGGTTGCCGCTAAATCATGATTTAATATGCGTTGCGTGTCATAGGCCAAGCCATCAAATCCATCAGTTGCATTATCTACATAGGCTACTAAAATTTGATTGAAAATACCATGATTTGTTGTTAAGTTAATCCAAAGCTTATTAAAAGAGTCTTGGTTTTTAAAAAACTGGGAATTACTGGTCATGTCGGCTACACGCATATTGTTATTGAAAATAGCATCATCGTTTTCTAATGCTTGAATAAAAAAACCTTGACCAGAAGGAATATATCTATTTGGGATAATATTTTTACCACCTGCAATTTCACCACTACCAGAATTTATAATAGCGTAATCATCGGCAGAGAAGTTATAAACTGAATTTCCGCTACCATTAGCATCTGCGGTAGATGCATGAGACCATAAGTAAATAGCTCCACCAATGGCACTTGAATTTTCAGCAAAAAAGGCATCGGCACTGATGGCAGACGGATAGGGATTTCCGATAAGGTTCCAATCTTTGTCTCCATTATCTCCATTATAATATATTGGTGTGGATATATTTCCAGTATTAAAAGAACCCTCAAAGCTAAAATCATAAGTGTTTCCTGTAACAAAACCGCTAGAGCTTTGTGCTGTTGCATACCCAGCTCCAGGAGTTAAAATGGTTTCATTAGTAAGGAAAGACCAATCGTCTCCATTATCATCAATATCATCATGGCCTGCAATGTAGGTGTTTGTATTGGCTATTTCAAATAGGATATCTAGAAAATTCTGTGCATTATACCAATAGCGTCTACCACTATTGGCTTCAGCAAAAGCATCCATTGCAGTAATACCATTTACGGGAGATGACCAATAAGTATAATCATAATAGTGCGCTAAAGGCGATGTTGTTTTGTTAACTTGCGAAGCGCCACCTTCTCTAACATTAAAATTTCCAGAATTGTTGACCTGTACGAATGCACCTTCAGTTTCAACAATTATTTGGCCATCCACACCAACATCTTGAATAATATTGGCATAACTTCCATTATCAACAGTTAAAACCATATTGGTATTAACCTGTAAGTTGTAGGCATTTAAATTTCCGTTAGTAAGCGTATTGTAATGTCCGTTTAATGTCGCATTGAAATTTTCATCGGGTATATCATTACTCCAAGAATTACCGTTCCAGATGGTGGATTTTGGTGAAACGGTACCTTCTAAATATATAACTTCATTAAACACGGGTAGGGGATTTACTGCAGGTGCCATTAATGATAATTCGCCTGAATAGGTACCAACAGGCTGATTGCCTTTAAGACGAACGTACAGCGTAATGTCAGCAGCTGTTATTTCAACCTCATTCATAGAAAAACTATCGGTGTAATTTGAATCAATCTCTAATGATATTTCATAACCGCTTGGCGCACTTAGTGTTAAAAATGGTCGTGTTGTTAAATCGGTTGTTACAATCGTTACCGTTTGAAAATCTGAAGGGCCATCACCATAAATATAATCGAATCCCGATAAATTACTAGGCAAACTAGCTGGTTTTATTGGGTTGAATTTGAAAGTGTGTTCTGAATTTTCAGCAAAAATTTTTATTTGAGTGCTATTTGAAAATAAAACAAAAAAAGCAATCGCGAAAGTGTAATTTAGGGCTTTCATATTATTAAGTAGGTTAGTTGGGATATCTAACTTAATAATATTTCTTTTTGGAATGAAGTTTTATAAGAAGTTTTCGATGAAATGCATTTTAACTATAAAATCTACATTTCATCGACAAGTTGAATTTAAAGGTAGTCCTTATTTACCTGTTAACTTCTTGGTGCGTGTTAAGGCTTGTGCATTTTTCCAATCTATCCAGTTTTGACCTTTTATTCTGCGCATTATATTATCAAAATTTCGCATAATGAATACGTTATAAATAGCCTTTCCTAAATTTTTTGGATTTCTTGGAATAGCGCGTAAACTCATAGAAAAACCTGGTGTCACGTATTTCATATAGTGCCAATATCCTTCAGGCATATAAAGAATCTCGCCATGTTTTAAGGTAGTTTTAAAACCGTTAGCTTGCTTCAAAGCAGGCCATTTTTCAAAATCTGGATTCGAAAAATCTATATCTTCACGAGTTATTAAGGCATGAGGAATTTTATATAGATAATTATTTTGGTTCTGGTCGAACAAAATAATTTCTTTTTCACCTTGAAAATGAAAGTGAAATATATTAGCCAAATCTATGTCATAATGCATGAAGGTGTACGAATCTTTTCCGCCAAAAAACAACATAGGTAATCCTTTCATGAGTTTTAAGCCAAAATCCGGAAATGAAAAATCATTTTGAAGTTCTGGAACTTCCTTTAAAATATTCCAAAGAAAAATGCGAAATTTTGTAGGTTCTTTTTTAAGCAAATCAATGTATTCGCTCATTTTCATTTTAGCATGAGGCTCATTAAAACCGTCTTTGTAGTCTACAGGTCTGTCATCATAAAGTGGGACAGTTTTGTGTCCTGCAACAGATTTAATGTAGTCAAAATTCCATTTGGTATATGCTGGCCAATCGTCTATAAATTGTTCAATAACCACTGGTTTTTGTGGTTTAAAGTAATGCTTTATAAAATCCGCTTTAGTAATTGTTTTAACACGCGGAATTGTTTGTAGGTTCCATGTCAATGCTCAAAACTTTTAGAACACCAAAGTTAAGGAATTGTAAGCAAATTAAAACGAGAAACCTCTGTTCAATTTGTTTGCCTAATAGAAGCTGTTTTTTATGATTTGTAAACTATTTTTGGTCTGTTTTGTTTTTATCTGCTTCTTGAGCGTCGCTTATATCTTTACCTTTTAAGTATTCAGGTAGTTCCATACCTGCCATATTAAACATTTCTTGTAATGGAGGAACGGATTTGTACATGCCAGAGAGGAAATTAGCTGTGGATGTTTTTCCATCCTTGCCACTACCATTTTCCCAAACGGTAACTTTATCAATTTTAATGTTTTTAATGGCTTCTGCTTGTAATTTTACTAATTCAGGCAGTTTATCAGCAATTAATAATAGGACGGCATCTTTAGAATTATTTCCTGCCGCTTTAACAATTTCTTCTAATCCAGCTGCTTGCTTGGTTAACACTTCAAATTGACCTTGAGCTTCTGCTTGCGCTTTAAATAAAATAGCATCGGCTTCACCTCGTGCTTTCCGTCTTATGCGCTCGGCTTCTGCTTCGGCATCAATTTCTACTTTGCGCTTATCTATTTCAGCTGGAACAATAATATCGGCCATTTGCGATGAACGTTCGCGTTCAGCTCGAGCCGTTTCTGCTAATTGTTCAGCAGCATACGATTCTTCCAATGCTTTTGCAGCCTGTACTTTCTCTGATGCAATGGCCACACGTTCAGCTTCGGCCTCTCGCTGACGACGTAATGAGTCTGAATTTGCAACGGCAATTTTTGCTGTATTTTCACCTTCAACAGCCTGCGCATTGGCAGCAGCTACTTGAGTTCTTTCATCTTGAACCGCATTGGCTTCACCTATGGAACCATCTCTTGTTTTTTCGGCAACTGATTTTCTTGCAGCGTTAATGGCATGTGCTGCAGCTTCTTTACCTAACGCTTCAATATAACCAGACTCATCAACAATATCTGTAATGTTTACATTTATTAACTTTAATCCAACTTTCTTTAATTCTGTTTCTACACTCTGTGATATGTTGGTTAAAAATTTATCGCGATCATTATTAATTTCTTCAATATCCATGGAAGCCACAACCAAACGTAACTGACCAAAAATAATCTCTTTAGCTAGTTCCTGCACGTCTTGAGCACCAAGCCCTAATAATCGCTCGGCTGCATTTTGCATTATACCAGGCTCTGTTGAAACACCTATGGTAAAACGTGATGGTACATTAACACGAATATTTTGCTTACTTAAAGCATTCACTAAATTTACTTCAATTGAAATAGGTGTTAGGTCCAAAAATTCATAATCCTGAATGACTGGAATAATAAAAGCAGCACCACCATGAATACATTTGGCCGATTGGCCGCCTCCTACTTTTCCATAGACCACTAAAATTCTATCGGAAGGGCAACGTTTATAACGCCTAATGAGAACGATAAGAAATACAAATACAAATAAAATGGCTGCAACGATAGCAATTGGAAATCCTAAATTAAAGTCTTGAGTGAAAAGAAAGGTCATATAAATGTTAGGTTAAATTTGTTTTTTATTTTGTGAAGCGACTATTAAAACGCCATTAGCAGTTACGTCTAAAACGTTTATTACAGAACCCGATTTTAATTCAACAGAAGAATCCGTTAGAGCATCTAATTCCCGAAGGGAACCTTGCACATTAACACTAACTTTTCCTATTTTGGAACGATTGGCGCCAATCGTTAAATAAACCTCTCCAACAGCACCAATGGCATTTTTGTAAACCAAAGTACCGCTAGATGTTAGTTTTCTTGTGTAATAAAACATGGCAGACATAATGGTCATCATCAATAAACCACTAAAAAGTGAAATAATTACAGTTACTGGTTTAGATAAGCCAGCGTCTATACAAGCAATACCACTCCAACCAAAAAGCGTAAAAAAACCAATGAGGTTTTTAAAGGTGATGAATTGAAACTCAATACCAGTATCCGATTCTATTCCAGGATCTAGTTCGTCTAAATCATCTCCAGTATCAGCACCAATAAACGTTGTTATAACAATAAACAGGAAAAATAAGGAACCTATTAAAGCTATAATCCAATAAAATTTTGAAAATAATTCTAAAGTAGAAAACCAATCCATCATAAAACACACAGTTATAAGTTTGAAATATAAACCCTTTAACTCATAATTACAATGCAAATAAAAGATTTATTATATAAGTAGCGTTTAATGATATTTTGTTACAATCCCAATCTAGTTAAAAAGGTATTTTAACCCGAATAAAACCAGTCCTTTTGGAGCTGGAACCAGATTGGTTTCGGTATAATCTGCATTGAAAATATTGTTTGCTGTTACTGAAAACTCAAAAGCCTGTAGTTGGTAGTTTACACTAGCATCATATACATTATAACTTTCGCCAATAGTACGCTCTGCGTAACGATATACAATAGATTGTGATAGGTTTTTGAAAAACTGACTCTTAAACGTTGCTACAAATTGATGTTTTAACGAATTAATAGAATAGCGTGAAAAGTTAGCCGATACATCTTTTAAATCATCTTCCAGAAAGGTGTAATTTAAGCCAATGTTCTGCGTGAAATTTGCCATAAAAAAGGCGTAATTGCTATTGACTTCAAAACCTTTAGTATTCAACTCTGCTATGTTAGTGGCTTGCCAAGGATCAGATTCATTAGCTTTAACGTAATCAATCAATTTTTTGGAATCTCTATTAAAAAAAGCAGCAGATATGCGGAGTCCGTTATGGTTAAATTTAACACCTAGTTCTTCCGAAATAGCTTCTTCAGGATCTAAATTTTCGTTACCCAATTCTGTTGGACTGGTATAGTATAAATCTGTATAGGTAGGCACACGATAGGTATAACCCACGTTTCCATAAATTTGAAAATTATCCCATACTTGATAACCGATATCTACACCAGGAAAGGCATGAAATTTAAAATCAGAGAAATAACTCACAGCAATTCCAGGTGTTACAGAAAGCGCATTATTTAATAATGAAAACCGATGCTCTAAAAAGAGGTTGGTAGTAAAACGCTCATGATTTCCTAAATTATTACTCGCAATAAAGGTTTGTGAAAAATCGACACCAAAACCCGTTATACCTAATCCGGATTTGTAGGATGCATTGACTTCAGCTGCAATTTTATTGGTTTGGTGTAAATTTCTATAAACCGATGGATTATCCCGAATAAACACATACATATCTTGGTTTCTGCGCCAATATAAACGTGGCTTCCAAGTAAATTTATCCGATTTTATTTCAGTTGAAAAACCGACTAAACTCGTCTGTGTTTCTTCATATTGATCTTTGGCAGCTGGTGAAGCATAGAAACCATTGGCTCCAAATTTGCGTTCTTGGTAATTACCTATAAACGTAATAGGTAATTTATTTTTATTGAAAACACTTTTTACAAAATAACTCTGATTGTCATAATCGTTATTATAGCGGTAACCATCAGAAATATTACGAGACACCTGTATGATATGGGACGAGTTCTCCAAGTTGCTTCCAGCGGTAATATCGGCATTTTTCTGACCAAAAGAACCAGCCTGAACAGCAAGCGACACCATATCATCTGTTTGTTTTTTGGTAACAATATTAATAGCGCCTGTGAATGCATTTTGCCCAAATACACGCGCTGCAGGCCCTTTTATAACTTCAATGCGTTCAATAACTTCCAAAGGTAAAGCCATATTTAAGGTATGATGTCCTGTTTGTGCATCTTCTAATTTCATACCATCAATAAGTAACAATGTTTGATCAAAACTACCACCTCGAATGTATAAATCGGCTTGGGTACCATCGGCTCCTCGGCGTCTCACATCTACTCCTGCAACTTGTTGTAATAAATCAGCAACATTCGTGGTTGCGCTATTTTTAATATCGGTACTGGTAATAATAGTAATGGTTCTAGAATTTTCTTTAAATGGCAAATCAATTCTACTAGATGTTATAACAACGGAATCTAAAGCTTGTTGAGATGGCTCTTGAGCATGACTTATAAATGAAAAAAGAACAAGAAAGCTAACAAATGGGAATATTTTCATAATACTGATAATTCGAGTTTTTTATAAGGGTGCAAAAGTCGTAACTTTCCGGATTACTAAAGTAGTCCAGTTTTAAAACAATGAGTAGTCCGGTTAATCATTTATTAAAGAAATTAATTCATTTCGAAAAATCGCAAGTAACGGCTGTATATATTCAAATTTCACAGCAAATTATAAATGCTATTCAGAGAGGTTATTTAATTGAAGGTACGGCTTTGCCAGGAACACGGATATTAAGTAATCTACTAGCTATAAACAGAAATACAGCAGTTGCGGTGTACGAGGAATTAGCATCTCAAGGTTGGGTAGAGATCATGCCTAATAAAGGCACTTTTATTTTAATGCCAGAACAAAAAACGGCGCGTATAAAAGCCACATCTCAAGGTTTAGAAAAATTACACGATTACCCAAAAACCACTGGTTTTCCGTTTCAATCGTCGTTTAATTTAGCATCAACAGAAGAAATAGCCGTTAATAAATATGTAATTAATGATGGTCAACCAGATTTACGGTTGCATCCTACGCATCAATTTTCTAGGTGGTATAGTGCATCTATGAAACGCGCATCGTTAATTTCTAAATGGAATCAGACCAATGAGCAATCTGCAACAACCTTTAATTTACACTTAAGTAATTATTTAAACGCCACGCGTGGTTTTCACATTAAACCACAAAATATTATGAGCACACGAAGTACGGAAATGAGTTTGTATATCGTGTCCCAAATTTTAATAAAACAAGCCGATGTGGTTTTGGTAGCCGATTTAAGTCACTATAAATCGAATATGATTTTTCAACAAGCAGGTGCCAATATCATCACCATTCCAGTAGACGAGCATGGGATTGATGTAGACTATATTAAAATGCATTTTACCAAGCGCAGCATTAGGTGTGTGTATGTTTGTGCCCATAGACATTATCCAACAACCGTAACATTGAGTGCTGAAAGACGTTTAAAATTATTGCAATTAGCAAAGACCTATCAATTTGCAATTATTGAAGACGATTTTGATTATGATTTTCAATTTAACGGCTCTGCCATGCTGCCTATGGCAAGTTCGGATGCGTATGGTGTGGTTATCTATTTAGGAAAATTAGGGCAATCGTTTTTTCCAAGTTTTCAAATTGGCTTTGTAGTGGCACCAGAGACGATTATTAACGAAGCGAAAAACTATTTACAAATATTAGATAAACAAGGCGATTTAATCCAGAAACAAATGCTTTCTGAGCTTATTTCGGAAGGCGAAATTCATCGTTTAATTAAAAAGAATATTACCGTTTATAAACAAAGGCGTGATTATTTATGTAAAACCTTACAAGCGCACTTTAACTCTATTGCTACTTGGGAACTACCAGCAGGCGGTTTGGCCATTTGGTTACAGTTTGAACCACATATTTCGCTTGTTGAATTGGCTAATAAAGCAAAAAAGAATGATTTGTTTTTACCTAAGACCATACTGTATCAAAATAAAAACATTTGTGCTATCAGGCTTGGATTTGGTCATTTAAATGAAACCGATATCGGAATAGTTGTCCAAAAACTAAAAACAAGTTATAATCTTGTGGTAAGTTAACAGTAGTTGATTATAGCATACCAACACCTTTAGCAGTTTTTTATAATTTTTGATTAAAATCATAATTAATTATTGTTTTACGATAATTTTTATACATTTGTTATTGTTAAACAATAATTTTGAACTATGAGAAAACTAATGATTTTAAAATCAGTAATCGATTTTATTTGGATTTTGAGTTGTATTCCTATTTTAATTTTAGGCTTTGCTTTCAGTATTTACATGTTTTTTAATACCGAAATATTAGAATTAACCCGGTTTACTGGATTTGAAATAGAAGCACCAGTGTGGCAAAAACAACTCTTTATTATTTTAGGTTATAGCATTGTTTGTGGTTTTATATACGTTATATTTTTATTTCGAAAAACATTGCGTCTTTTTCAACAACGTAGACCATTTGACAGCTATGTTATAGAGACCTACAATAAAATGGGAAAAGTTTTAATAGGATTAAGTATCGCTAGTATGATAGGTGTTTTTATTTTGAGAATTGTTTTTACTAGTAAAATAGAGTTCACTTTGGGCTTGAGTCCTTATTTATTAATTATGAGTTTAGGCTTGTTTTTTATGGTTTTAAGCGAGTCATTTAAAATTGCCAAACAGGCACAACAAGACAGTGAATTAAGTATATAATTATGGCTATACTTATAAATTTAGATGTGCAATTAGAAAAACGCCAAATGAAAAGCTATGAATTAGCAGACCATATTGGTATTACTACAGCGAACTTATCAATTTTAAAAACTGGAAAAGCACGAGCTATTCGGTTTTCTACTTTGGAGGCTATTTGTAAAACCTTGGATTGCCAGCCTGCCGATATTTTAGAATATGTTCCCGATTAATTTTGTGAATTACTTTTAAGAGTACATTTCAACTAAAAAACAATTTCAGCTATCTTTGTATTTATGTATGCACTGGTAGATTGTAATAATTTTTATGCGTCTTGCGAACGCACTTTTAATCCGAGTTTAAACGGAAAGCCTATAGCTATTTTAAGCAATAATGATGGCTGTGTTATTTCAAGAAGTGACGAAGCCAAAGCTATAGGACTACCAATGGGAGCACCCATTTTTAAATGGGAATCTTTTTGTAAAGCACATCAAATTCATGTGTTTTCATCTAACTACCCCTTGTATGGTGATATGAGTAGTCGGGTGATGAAAATTCTACAACAATTCACTCCAGATGTTGAAGTGTATAGTATTGACGAAGCATTTTTACAGTTTAAAGGTTTTGAAAACTATGACTTTCAAGACTATGGCAGTCAGATGCGGAAACGTATTTTAAAATGGACTGGTATTCCAACTAGTGTTGGGATAGCACCAACAAAAGCCTTGAGTAAAGTGGCTAATAAAATAGCACGAAAATTTCCGAAAGAAACCCAAGGTGTTTATGTTATGGACTCTGAAGAAAAACGCATTAAAGCTTTAAAATGGTTAGCTATTGAAGATGTTTGGGGAATTGGCCGCAGATTAGCTAAACGTTTAAAAGAAAAGCAGGTATATAAAGCGTATCATTTTACACAACTTCCAGATGACTGGGTGCGAAAGCATTTTTCGATTACCGAATTAAAACTCAAAAAGGATTTAGAAGGCATAGAAAGTATGCTTTTGGATGAGGTTGAGAACAAAAAAGCCATTGCAACAACACGAAGTTTTGAATACACGTTTTCAGATATAGATAATATTAAAGAGCGTATTTCAACTTTTGCCACTAGTTGTGCCGAAAAATTACGAAAGCAACAATCTAGCTGTTATGTCATACTTGTAACAATAAGTAGTGATAGACATAAAACAGATGCACCACAACATCGTGCGAGTAAAATAATTAACTTATCTTACCCTACAGATTCAACGTTAATTATAAGTCACGAAGCGGTTAAAGCGGTAACAGAAATTTTTAGAACAGGCGTAAAATATAAACGAGCAGGTGTCATTGTTATGGGTTTAGTACCAAATGATAATTACCAGTTACATTTGTTTGAACATGAAAACCCGAAGCATAAACCATTAATGGCAGCCATAGATTTGTTGAATAAAAAATATCAAACCCATAAAATTAAGCTAGGCAATCAGGATCTAAATCGTACTTGGAAAATGCGTCAAGAGCGTTTGTCACCGAGATATACAACCAATATGAACGATATTTTAAAAGTGCGGTAAAATTAAATAATAAATAATAAAAAAGTTATGCTACTCCATACATCCAAAAACTTAACATTTTACACACCAGATTTATCAGAAAATTCAGGTGCTGTTTTTTTAGATACTGGTATTTCTGCAGGCTTTCCATCGCCAGCAGAAGATTTTAAAGAGGAACGTTTATCCTTGGATACCATGTTGGTTAAAAATAAGATGGCTACATTTTATGCACGTGTATCAGGGCAAAGTATGATTGATGCTGGTTTAGATGATAATGATTTATTGGTTATTGATAGAAGTTTGGAACCAGAAAACAACCGTATTGCGGTCTGTTTTTTAGATGGTGAATTTACGGTAAAACGCCTCCGTGTGGAAAAAGATGGTGTGTGGTTGCAACCAGAAAATGCCATGTATCAACCTATACAGATAACGGAAGATAATGAGTTTATTATTTGGGGCATTGTAACCAATGTGATTAAAAAAGTATAAATTACCACTTGATTCATTTCCAATAAAAACATGATATATCCATGGTAGAATTATCAGTACTTGATATTACGTTAATCCTTGTATTTTTTGCAATTACCCTTTTTATAGGAATCTATGTTTCCAAACAATCTGGAAAATCGGCTTCCGAGTATTTTTTATCTGGACGAAATATGCCTTGGTGGTTGTTAGGGGTTTCCATGGTAGCAACAACCTTTTCTACCGATACACCCAATTTAGTAACTGATATTGTAAGAACCAATGGTGTGTCCGGAAATTGGGTTTGGTGGGCTTTTCTACTAACAGGTTTACTAACCGTATTTGTATATGCCAAGTTATGGCGAAAATCTGAAGTCAACACCGATATTGAGTTTTATGAATTGCGTTATGGTGGAAAACCAGCACGTTTTTTAAGAGCCTTTCGCGCTATTTATTTGGGTATTATCTTTAATATTTTAGCCATGTCTGCCGTAACATTAGCAGCCATAAAAATTGGAGCTATTATGCTGGGTTTACAACCTTGGGAAACCGTTATATATGCTGGAACCATAACCGTTATATTCAGTGCTTTAGGAGGCTTTAAAGGCGTGGTTTACACGGATTTTATTTTATTTTTCACAGCCATGGCTGGTGCTTTAGGTGCTGCCTATTATTTAGTTAGTTTACCAGAAGTTGGTGGATTAAATGCCATGTTGCAACATGAACATGTAGCCGATAAATTAAATATCCTACCAGACTTTACCAATACCGAAGCTTTAATTACCTTATTAATTATTCCGTTAGCGGTACAATGGTGGAGTTCTTGGTATCCAGGAGCCGAACCAGGAGGAGGTGGTTATATTGCTCAACGTATGTTAGCAGCAAAAAATGAAAATCATGCTATTGGAGCAACCTTCTTTTTTAATATTATGCATTATGCCTTACGGCCTTGGCCATGGATTATTGTAGCATTAGCATCATTAGTAGTATTTCCAGATATAGCCAGTATTCATGAGGCTTTTCCTTTAGTAGCTGAAGATAAATTAGGTCATGATTTAGCCTATTCCGCTATGCTAACGAAGTTGCCAAGTGGTTTGCTAGGTTTGGTATTGGCCTCGTTGGTAGCTGCCTATATGAGTACCATTTCCACACACTTAAATTGGGGAGCATCCTATATTGTAAACGACTATTATAAGCAGCAAATTAATCCAAATGCTTCCGAAAAACAATTGGTAACTGTAGGTAGAGTCGCGACCATTATTTTAATGGTTTGCAGTGCATTATTAGCTTTGGTTCTAACCAATGCTTTACAATTATTTGATATTATTTTAATGTTTGGAGCAGGAACGGGTTTGATTTTTATCTTACGTTGGTTTTGGTGGCGCATCAATGCCTGGAGCGAAATTTCGGCTATGTTTGTATCTGGATTTGTTTCAATAATTTTGAATTTTACCGATTTAGGAATCTATTGTTTTGGTAACGATGCACTTATGCCAGGTTGGGCAAAATTCCCAATGATTGTGTTAGTAACGACTATTATTTGGGTTGCGGTAACATTCCTAACACCATCAGAAAACCAAACAGTGTTACAGAAATTTTATAAAAAAATTCAACCAGGCGGTCCAGGTTGGTATAAAGTTGTTAACGACGCACGTAACGATAATTTAGAATTGATAGACACTAAAGAAGGATGGAGTGTGCCATCAGGTATTTTAGCTATGTTGGTTGGCTGTGCACTGATTTATAGTGTGATGTTTGCTACAGGTTATTTTATTTATGGTGAATATGGTCATGCCTTAATTTTAACTGGAGCAGTTATCATTTTTACTTATATTCTTATTAAACTATGGAGAAAAATTAAAGTGAATGTTCTTTAATTTAAAATTATATTATTACCCTTTCCAAGTCATTTAGTATTCAGGGAATGAGGTAAAACTAATTAAACGTTTTCTATAAAAACTTAAAAAGACCTTACGCATTGTAAGGCCTTTTTTATATTTTAATTAATGAAATTGAAATTAGCTTTTAGTCAGCTAATATAATTACTTTATTGTCTTTCATCTCTAGTGTACCAGAATTGATTTTAACGGTCAGTATTTTCTTATTATCCTTTTGTGGAACAACAGATGCATGTAACTCATCAACTACCAATGTGCTTTGAGAATTCGTATTAATTTTAATAGTACCTTCTTTTAAAAGCGAAACGATAGGAGCGTGGTTCTTAAGCATTTCAAATTCACCGTTAATTCCAGGTAAAATAACAGAATCTACTTCCGAACTAAATAATGTTGCCTCTGGCGATACAATTTCTAAATACATATTTTATAAATATTCAGTATTCAGTATTTAGCAATCAGTTGCTACTGCAAACGACTACTGCAAACTGGATACTAGATTTAAGCTTCCGCTAACATTTTCTCACCAGACTCAATAGCTTCTTCAATGGTTCCTTTAAGGTTGAAAGCTGCTTCAGGAAGGTGGTCTAATTCACCATCCATAATCATATTAAATCCTTTTATAGTTTCTTTAATGTCTACTAAAACGCCTGGAATACCTGTAAATTGTTCAGCTACATGGAATGGTTGAGATAAGAAACGTTGAACACGTCTAGCACGTCCTACAGCCATTTTATCTTCTTCAGAAAGTTCTTCCATACCAAGAATTGCAATAATATCTTGTAATTCTTTATAACGTTGTAATAACTCTTTTACACGTTGTGCACAAGCATAATGCTCATTTCCTAAAATATCAGCAGTTAAGATACGTGATGTAGAATCCAATGGATCTACAGCAGGATAAATACCTAACTCGGCAATTTTACGAGATAATACGGTTGTAGCATCTAAATGCGCAAACGTTGTTGCTGGAGCCGGATCCGTTAAATCATCCGCAGGTACATAAACCGCTTGTACAGATGTAATAGAACCTCTTTTTGTTGAGGTAATACGCTCTTGCATAGCACCCATTTCAGTAGCTAATGTTGGTTGGTAACCTACAGCAGAAGGCATACGTCCTAATAATGCAGATACCTCAGAACCAGCTTGTGTAAAACGGAAAATATTATCTACGAAGAAAAGGACATCTTTTCCTTGGCCTTCGCCAGCACCATCACGGAAATATTCAGCAATAGTTAAACCCGATAAGGCAACACGAGCACGTGCTCCTGGAGGCTCATTCATTTGTCCGAACACAAAAGTAGCTTTAGATTCTTTCATAGCAGCTTTATCAACTTTCGTTAAATCCCATCCACCATTTTCCATAGAATGCATAAAATCTTCACCATAACGGATAATACCAGATTCTAACATTTCACGAAGTAAATCATTTCCTTCACGTGTTCTTTCACCAACACCTGCGAATACAGAAAGTCCACCGTGTCCTTTTGCAATATTGTTAATCAACTCTTGAATTAATACTGTTTTACCAACACCAGCACCACCAAATAAACCAATTTTACCACCTTTTGCATATGGCTCAATTAAATCGATTACTTTAATACCTGTGAATAAAACTTCGGTCGAGGTTGATAAATCTTCAAATTTTGGTGCTTGTCTGTGAATTGGTAAACCATCATTACCAGCTTTTGGTAAATCACCAATACCATCAATAGCATCACCAATTACGTTAAAAAGACGTCCGTAAACATCTTCACCAATAGGCATTTGAATTGGTGCACCTGTTGCAACAACTTCAGTTCCTCTGCTTAATCCATCTGAAGAGTCCATCGCGATGGTACGAACCGTATCTTCACCAATGTGAGATTGTACTTCTAATACTAATAAGGATCCATCTGCTTTTTTGATTTCTAAAGAATCGTAAATTTTTGGAAGTTCGATACCAGCTCCGAATTCAACATCAATAACTGGACCTACAATTTGTGCAACTTTACCTGTAACTTTTGACATTACTTATGTGTTTAATATTATGCAATTTAATTCAATGAAAACACCTACTGTTTTCGCGCTGCAAATATATGAGTTTTAATTTAAAAACCATATTAAAAATATCGGCTTTTTTTGTCATAAAAAAAGCCCTCTAATTGAGGGCTTTTTAATACTTATAAAAATGCTTGTTTTTAGCGTAATGTTGGAGGGTAATTTGTTGGTAGTGTTCCAGCATCAATTAAGTTGCCAGAGGCTTCAAAATTACTGCCATAAGTAGCGTCAATGGCTTTCATCATTTCGTTAGCAACAATGGCATATCCTCTTGCTGTTAAGTGAATACCATCCAAGCTTATTAAACCACCTTGTACTAACGCCGTATTATAAATGTAGTTTCCAGACGCATAGCCTGTGGTAGCGGCTTCGTCTAAAATACCTTTAAAATCAACTAATGCTAATCCATTGTCTGCCGCAACGGTTTCAATGGTTGCATTATAGGCATCAGTGGCTGTTTTTATAGCTGCTTGCTCACTTGGTATTAAAGCCCATTTGTCTGCTAATGGTAAAGTAACACCTTCTACAGCAAATTGTCCAGCAACGGCTGGTGATAATCCTTGACTGGCTAAAAATGCGGCGTAATCTTCATTAACTTCGCCTATTATAGAACTACTTGGTAAAACAAATAAATCATTAGCTGTTGCTTGTCTGGCTTGACCATATGTTTGGCCTAATAATCCGGCTACTATTGGAGCGGCTGCTGGAGGTAAACCAAATTGCGCTATAAATGCTGGGAATGTTGGACTGGCCAATAATGCACCTGTAATTTGTGCCGAAAGATCAGTTAAGCTTTCATCTTTTAAAACTACCGCATTTGCTTGTTCAGTTGAAAAAACAATAACGCGGTCCTCTTCTCCTAAAGCTATAAAAATCTGATTTATTGCACCATAAACATTATTTAATGTAGGTATTTGGGAAGCAAAATCAGGGTTTGAAGGGTCTAATGGATTATAAGGAACCGTTGTAAAATGTGCTAAACTGGTAATATAAGGGACATTAGTAACAACACCTTTAGCATTATTAGTTCCAATTAATGCTCCTATTGCTGCTCTAAATGAAGTGTCAAATACAATAGGGTCTGTGATATCGTTTCCTCCGTATGTGGATGGATCAAAATTTCCAGTTTGATCAACACCTGTTCCACCAGAAGTTGCATAACCCAACACATCATTTCCGCCTATTTCAGATAAAGTGAAAAATGTTGGACTTTCGTTAACTGCATCACCTAGAACTGTTGCCATTGGATTAGAAGCCATTCTGCCAAAATATGGATTTGCAAACCCATATCCTGCAACTCCTAAATGAAAACTTTTTAAGCCTGGAATACCATAGTTGTTAAAAGGTCCTGAAAGGACATTTGTTGCTTCTGTTGTTGACATGGCATTTAATGGTGTAGGACCTGTTCCATTAAAAAACAAACGAGGTCCGAATTGCCGGTTTCCATCAGTATCAAATAGTGGCATTCCATTAAATAACAATCCGCCAACATTATCTGCCATTAAAGGCTGCGTGAATGAACCACCTCCTGCTAGCGCAAATTTTTGAGATAGCATATTAGGAAATGAATTGTTTTGTGCTGCAATAAATAGGGCGTTATCTGTAAAACCAGCAGAAAATGAAGCACCAACGGCTATATATTTAGAAAAATTAGCCTCTCCAGTTACTAAAGCTGGTTTTGGTTGTTCAACATTAGATGATGCATCATCATCACTACTACATGCAGATAAGGTAATTGTTGCTGCAAGTAGACAAATATATTTGATATCTCGTGTTATCTTTTTCATATTCTTATAAATTATTTATTACTATTGAGGCATAATACATAGAACCTATATTTCCAGTACCAATGGCAGTGAAGTATTCGTCACCTAATAAGTTGGTAGCACCTACCTTAATAACCGATTTAATTTTTGGAATTGTATAGCTCAACTGTGCGTCAACTGTATGGAATGAAGGTATGTCGCCATCACCAAATGTTGCTTGCCAGAAGTAAGAATCACTCCATCTCCAAGCTAAATTAAATCCTAAATTTTTGATGACATTCGTGTTACCGAAGGACATTTTCACTTTATGTTCTGGTGTATTAAAACTGGTTCTAAAATCTGGATATTTAGCTTGGTCAAATTCTTGTTTTGTAAACGTGTAATTTGCGCTTAAATCATAATCTCCAAAAACTTTAGTTGATAAACCAATGGCTGCACCATAAGATTCAATATTTGCACCTGAGTTTGTGTAAGTCTGATAGGCTTTAAAATCGCCATTTTGTAATGCTGCTAAAGACAAGGTGTTATCGCCAACTTGTCCGTATAAAGGTACAACTACCGTTTCGTTTGAGATAAAATCGGAATATGAGTTAAAATACACGCTAGCATCAATAATTAAGCGTTTTACTTTACCACGATATCCAACCTCTATAGAAGTTACTTGTTCTGGTTTTACAATATCTATATCGGAAGCAACAGGAGCGCCGTTTTGAACAGAGTTTAATGTAAATGAATTCTCATAGGCAGCACGACCAGAAATAACGGATGTAGAACCTTGACCAAGTAATTGACCACTAGTACTTACAGAATATGTTCTTACATCACGATCTAAATTAGACTCGGCTGATCCTACTAAAACCGCACGACCTGCATCTAAACCAATAAATAAATCTTGTGTTGTTGGATTTCTAAATCCTGTTTGGAAAGAACCTCTAATATTGTGGTTTTCGTTAACAGTAAAACCAGCAGAAATTCTTGGTGATAAGAAACCTTCAAATAATTCTGATTTATCATATCTTAAGGATCCAGTTAATTTCAGTTTTAAACTTTCGTTTAAATCTAATTGTTTTTGAATTTGTGTGTAAACACCAAATTCAGAGTATTGGATTGGCCCATCAAAATCTGTGTAGATTGTACCGGAAGAATTTAAATCATATTGTCTGAATGATCCGCCAACTTGAATTTCAGCAAAATCGATTAAATGGCTGAAGTTATAATTGGCATCAGAATGATAGTATTTAGAAGCATCTTGAAAACGAGACCCAACGGATAAATCTGAATTTGAAATTACTTTGTTAAAAGCATTTTGAAAGGCAGCAGTTCCTGGTAACAAACGACCCTGGTCTGCAGCTGTTCTTGCTGCTTGGTGAGCTTGAGCTTCAGATGCGCCACCTAAAGTTGCACCAGCAAAAGTATTTATATAGTCGCCAAACCAGTCTTCATCACTTTTCCATGAACGGTTTATATTTATTCCTGTAAAAACCATATCATAAGAGTCACCAGCTTTATCAGCTACAACATATCCTCTTACAAAGAAATTATCATTTCTAACTTCTATTTTGTGTTGTTGTTGTGTAAAGTTATCAATATTATAACGGTTTGTACCTTGGTAGATTGTTGAACCTGTACCTATTTTACCAACGTAAGCAATTTCAAAATCATTAGCCCATGGTCTGTAATACAAGCCCCAATCTGCTTTAATGCTTTCCGCATTATAATCTGTAAGATCGCGTTCTTCATATCCTGTTCTACTTACATTTACATTAGGAATAAACCCTAAACCACCTGAAGCAGCTCTAATATTTGTAGAAACTTCATCACCATAAATATTGTAACCATCATAGTCTACGGCAGCTCTTGTTGCACCTGTTCCTGGTTTGCCTTCATAGTTAGTGGCAAACCAATCTGTACCACTTAACCAACCAAAATTAACTTTAGCAGCAAACTTGTCTGAAAACTTGTAAGCCATACGGATACCAACATCTGTGTAACTATTATCGCCTCCTGCATCTTGAGACGTAATTCCTTGTTTTACGTAACCACTAATTCCAGTATGGTCAAATGGATTTTTACTACGCATAAACAAAATACCATTGAAGGCATTTGCACCATAAAGTGCAGAAGCAGCTCCTGGTAATAATTCTACGCTTAATACATCAGTTTCTGTCATACCAACTAAATTTCCAATTGGGAAGTTTAAGGCTGGTGTAGAGTTATCCATACCGTCTACTAATTGCATGAAACGCGTGTTTGCAAAAGATGCAAAACCTCTGGTGTTTATAGATTTGAATGTTAAACTGTTCGTATTTACATCCACACCTTTTAAGTTTTCTAAACCACCATAGAAATCAGCAGAAGCAGTATTTTTAATTTCTTTCAACCCGAAACGTTCAACAGTTACCGGAGATTCAAAAATACGTTCTGGTGTTCTAGAAGCCGAAATAACGACTTCATCTAAAGAGGTGCCCTCGGTAAGAACAAGTTTAATAGTGTCACTACTTGAAGTTACTTCTAAAGAAGCAGATTCGAATCCAACACTACTAGCTTGAATGGTAAACGGTGGACTTTGGGATACTGTAAGGGTAAAAGCGCCATCAAAATCGGTAATGGTACCAGTTGTGGTTCCTGAAACTATGACATTTGCGCCTGGAATAGGTTGCTCATTTCCATCTACAACTGTTCCTGAAATTGTTGTTTGTGCAAATGTTATTGCACAAGAAAACAACAATAAAATTGAAAGAATTGATCTCATTTTTTGTTTAAGTTAGTTATTACAGTAGCAATATAGATAATTATAATAAAACTTAACAAAAAATTCTAAAATTTTATGCGTGCATAGTAAAGAATATACAAAAAGTGCTACACTTTATTGAATACTATTGAAAAAAAGGTGCTGAAAATTAGCAATTTACTCTACCGTAACGGATTTAGCAAGATTTCTTGGTTGATCTACATTTTTTCCTAACATAACAGCAATATGATACGATAATAGCTGTAATGGAATGGTTGTTAATAATGGTGATAATGATTCAAGTGTTTCAGGAACTTCAATAACATGATCGGCTAATTGCTTGACATTCGTATCACCTTCTGTTACAATACCGATAATTTTACCTTTTCTAGCTCTAATTTCTTCAATATTACTAACTACTTTTTCATAATGGCCTTTTTTAGTAGCAATAACAACAATTGGCATTTGTTCATCAATTAAAGCTATTGGGCCATGTTTCATTTCCGCAGCAGGATATCCTTCCGCATGAATGTAAGAAATCTCTTTAAGTTTTAACGCGCCTTCTAACGCTACTGGAAAATTATAACCTCGACCTAAATACAAGCAGTTTTTAGCGTTTTTATAAATATCTGCAACGGTTTTTATATGTTCGTCAGATTGTAAAGCCTTCGTTACTTTTTCTGGTATTAATTCTAATTCCTGAAGATGGTAATGGAAATCAGATTTTGAAATGGATCCTTTGTTTTTAGCAAGTTTTAAAGCAATTAATGTTAAAACAGTTATTTGAGTTGTAAATGCTTTTGTTGAAGCTACACCAATTTCTGGGCCAGCATGCGTGTAAGCTCCAGCGTGTGTTTCTCTGGCTATAGACGACCCTACAACATTGCAAACACCAAAAACAAATGCGCCATGAGATTTGGCTAATTTAATAGCTGCAAGCGTGTCAGCAGTTTCACCTGATTGGGAGATAGCAATAACAACATCTTTATCTGTAATTACAGGGTTTCGATATCTAAATTCTGAAGCATATTCGACTTCAACAGGAATTCGTGCTAAATCTTCAAAAATATATTCAGCTACTAAACCAGCATGCCATGAGGTACCACAAGCTACAATGATAATACGATTGGCGTTTAAAAACCGTTCAAGATTATCATCTATACCAGCCATTCTAATAATACCTTCTTTAACTAGTAATCGTCCTCTGTAAGTGTCTTTGATAGCGTTTGGTTGCTCAAATATTTCTTTAAGCATAAAATGTGGATAACCACCTTTTTCTATTTGCTCTAAATTCATTTGTAATTCCTGAACATAAGGTACCACTAATGAATCATCTTTAATTTTTCGGACTTTAATAGCCTTACCTAACCGGATGATGGCCATTTCTTCGTCTTCTAAATACACAGCATTTTTTGTGTATTCAAGAAAAGGAGAGGCATCACTAGCAATAAAAAATTCATTTTCGCCAATACCAACAGCTAGTGGACTTCCAAGTCGTGCTATTACAATTTCGTCTGGTTTGTTTTTATCGAAAACAGCAATGGCGTAAGCACCAATTACTTGGTTTAATGCAATTTGAACAGCTTTTCCAAGTTTAACATTTTCTTTCTTCTTAACGTCTTCTATTAAATTAATTAACACTTCAGTATCCGTGTCTGATTTAAAGGTGTAACCTCTTGATGTTAATTCTTTGCGAAGAGCATCATAATTTTCAATAATACCATTGTGAATAATAACTAAATCGCCAGAGTTGGAATAGTGTGGATGTGCATTAATATCGTTAGGAACTCCATGTGTTGCCCAACGCGTGTGTCCAATTGCAATATTACCGTTTGTAGAGATTTCCGTTGTTGCTAATTTTTCTAAATCAGCAACTTTACCTTTAGTTTTACAGACCTTGAGTTGAGTGCCATCAAAAAGGGCTACTCCGGCACTATCATAACCTCTATATTCTAAACGCTTAAGTCCTTGAATTACTATCGGATAGGCTTCACGATTGCCTATATATCCTACAATACCACACATATTTTAGTTGTTATTTGGTTCAGTATAAAATATTTCGAATTTTACTTTTTTAGTATCTGGAACATTCGGATTACTACCATGTAAAACGGTTCCTCTTGGCGATAAAACAGAACCAGTGGTTGTTTTTTCGCTCGGTACATTTAGTATACTAGCATTTTGAGTTAAATTAATATTAGATGTTACAAAAACACCCAATTTTAAATTGGTAGAATCTCGTAAGAGTATATTATTAACATGTTCCGTTAATCTAAACTTGTATTTTAATCCTTTGTTATTACCATCACGCTTTAGCTTTTCGGAGTAATTAACTCTTGAATTTAAAGGATTTGTTGTGCTAACCGTTGGGTCTAAATAATAATCTACTATAGGTGTATTATTTTCTAAATCATAAATTATAACGCGATCAGGCTCTTGACCTGAATTGTTAACTTCATTTTGGTTGACATAAACAACTAAATTAGCTTCATTAATTAACCATTTACCTTTCTTACCTTTAAAATAGTCTAAAGCTGGAACACTCACGCCATTGTCGTCATCCATATTGCCTGAAAACAAATCTATCACGGCATAACTTCCTTCGCCACCTTTTAAAAAGACGTTTGTATCTCCATTTACCATATTAGTATTAGAAGTAGATGTTGCAGTGTTAATAATGTTTTTTACTGCATCAGAATTTTCAAACGTATTTAGTCGATTTCCTGAAAAATTCATAGTTATTTTTCGTTCATCACGACTTTCTATGGGGTTTCCTTCATCATCAAATCCAGTCGTGATTTTTGAGCTGTAATTTATAACGATTGTTCCTTGAGAAAAATCGAGCATAATCATATTGCCTTCGCCACCTCCGAACTCCTCAACTTTGAAGTATAAACCTCTAAAATAGTTTTTAAAATTATTGGCGTTACTTAATTCTGTTTGAGAACCAGGATTTTCGGTGTTGAAGAAGAATAAGTTGTCCCAAAAGTTATCTGTATTTTCTAACTCGACGTTCAAACTGGGAGCGCTTCTACTAACTTCTTCATTTGTTTCAGTTTCTTCGTTATATTCACTAACAATCGTGGCAGAATTACTTGGGATAAAATCCTCTTTTTCGTATAACAATTCACCTTGAAAATTATTGAAATTTATCGTTTCATTAGCATTGGAATAGTATTTTTGAGGTTCCGTCAAATCTGTGCCAGGGTCAAAATCCCGAAGAAAATAATTGTTTTGATAGATTGACAGCTTGTATGAGTCATTTGAACCAAATGTAGAATCTAATACATATGTATTATTTCCATCTTCATCTGTTCCGTCAACTCTCGAAAAATAGGGAATAGTTAAGTAAACAGATTCCACTTGTGGGTCTTCGCCAAAATTAAATTCAAAATTAGAAGGTACGGCTTGTGTTATAATACTAGCCTTGGTTCTTCCGTAAATTTTGTCAAAATATATACCTAATAAATTAGAAGACAAATTATTAGTTTGAACCGGTTCTAATTTTTTATCATACATAACAGAAGGAAACACTTTTCCGTCCGTTGTAAAGTCTTTAATCCCTTCAATCTCACTCTCAATGGTGGAGAAATCTTTCTCGCATCCGACTACTGTTAGTAATAGACAGCTAAAAACTGCTATTGTTTTATACAGGCTCAATGTTTTTTTCATAGTAAATATTTAGCGCAAAAATTAGTTTAAAACCTCTGAATTATAAAATTCAGCATAGGCTTCACTAAACTCATCTTTAGGCTGGTAATCTAAAACAGGTTTTTTAGAATCTTTTAAATGTTTTGTTAAATCTTCTGGAAGATCTTCAGAGCCAATAATTAAAGCGTCCGAATAATCAATTGCTACTTTCATAACATTGTTATACGTCGGGTCTTTAAGCGTTTTGATGGCCTCTTCGTTAATATTATCAAATTTTATTTTGTTAAACATGTCTTTATTTAACGAACCGTCAAAGCTTTGATTGTATACAGAGGTAACTATTTTACTATCGTTAAACAAGGGCTCGTCTTTATAGTATTCTTTTAGGTAAACGGGTAGTAGCGATGCTAACCAACCATGAACATGAATAATATCTGGTGCCCAGTTTAATTTTTTAACTGTTTCAATAACGCCTTTTGCAAAAAATATGGCACGTTCATCGTTATCAGGAAATAAATTGCCTTCCTCGTCTGTTAGTGTGGCTTTACGCTTAAAATATTCGTCATTGTCTATAAAATATACTTGAATACGCTCTTTTGGTATAGAAGCAACTTTAATAATAAGTGGCATATCCAAATCATTAATAACTAAATTAATACCAGAAAGCCTTATAACTTCATGCAATTGATGCCTGCGTTCATTAATATTACCGTATCGAGGCATGAAAATTCTTATTTGTCCACCCAATTGATTCACCATTCGTGGTGTTTCAAAGGACATGGAAGAAATTTCAGTTTCAGGTAAATACGGAACTACTTCAGATGATACATATAATATCCTCTTATCTTTCATAATATTAATAGCTTTTGAAGTTCAAAATAAAAAACACGCAAAATTACAAAAATTTATGCTAATTGCCCGTAAAATATTAAGTTTGCACGCGTTAAATTTTTATTAAGTGGTCGTTTTTACAGAAAAGAAGCAAATTGAAAAGCATTTACAAGGTCTAAAAGACAAGCAATATCGTATTGGTTTTGTGCCAACCATGGGTGCGTTACACCAAGGGCATTTGTCTTTAGTGGTAAAAGCTTTGGAGCAGAATGATTATGTTGTGGTAAGCATTTTTGTTAACCCAACTCAATTTGATAACGCTACAGATTTAAAAAATTATCCACGTACTTTAGCTCGCGATACAGAACTTTTAGCTACCGTTTCAGATGCTATTATAGTTTATGCGCCAGATGTATCAGATATCTACGAAGTAGAAACGAAAGCCGAACAGTTTAATTTTGATGGTTTGGAATATGAAATGGAAGGCCGTTTTCGGAATGGTCATTTTGATGGTGTTGGTACCATTGTTAAACGTTTATTTGAAATAGTAAAACCTGATCATGCCTATTTTGGACAAAAAGATTTTCAGCAATTAGCCATAATAAAAAAAATGGTTGAAAAGCATCAAATTCCAGTTGCCATACACGGTTGTCCCATATTGAGGGAAACTAATGGTTTAGCTTTAAGTTCTAGAAACGAACGTTTAAAGCCAGATTATAAAAAAGCAGCTCCTTTTATATATAAAACGCTAAAATCTGCCAAAAAGCAGTTTGGCACAAAAAGTGCTAAATATGTTACAGAATGGGTTGAAAAAGCATTTAGCAATCATGATTTATTACAATTAGAATACTTTATAATTGCAGATGAAAAAACACTAAAACCTGTTATTAGAAAATCAAAAAACAAAACGTATAGAGCGTTTATTGCGGTCTATGCTGACGATATTAGACTAATTGATAATATCGCACTAAATTAATTATCTTTGCCACATGCAAATTCAAGTCGTAAAATCTAAAATTCACCGTGTAAAATGTACAGGTGCCGAACTTCACTACATTGGTAGTATTACTATTGATGAAGATTTAATGGAGGCTGCCAATATTATTCAAGGTGAAAAAGTGCAGATTGTCAATAATAATAATGGTGAACGTTTAGAAACCTATTGTATTCCAGGCCCACGGAATAGTGGTGAAATCACCCTTAATGGTGCAGCAGCACGAAAAGTGTCTCCTGGAGATGTATTAATTCTAATTACTTATGCCTTTATGGATATTGAAGAAGCTCGAGTATTTAAACCATCTTTAGTCTTCCCTAACGAAGATACTAATTTATTAAAATAAGTAGTGAATACTACCTTAAAGAAATATCTTAAAATTATACTCCCAATTCTGTTGGGAGTTTTTTTAATAGGGTATTCTTTATCCAAAGTGCCTCTGACAGAATTAATAGATTATTTTAAAAACGCCAATTACTTTTACATAGGTCTTGGTATGTTTTTTGGACTTTTAAGCCATTTATCACGATCTTACCGATGGTTGTTTCAGTTTGAACCCATGGGTTATAAAGTAAAGTTTGGCAATAGTTTTATGGCCGTTTTTTCGGCTTATCTTATTAATTATACCATTCCTCGTGCAGGAGAAGTTGCCCGAGCATCCATTATAACAACTTATGAAGGTGTCCCATTTGAAAAATGTTTAGGTACTATTGTTGCAGAACGTGTAGCCGATGTTATTATGCTGCTTCTTATTATTGGAATTACCCTTGTTTTACAATTCGATTTTATCATGTCTTTTTTTGTAGAGCGCTTTAATCCTAAAAGTTTATTGGTGTATCTCATTATTGCTATAGGACTTGTAGCTGTTTTTATTTATTATATTAAAAAAAGTACATCAGGCTTCGGATTAAAAATTAAAAACTTTATAAGAGGTTTAGCAGAAGGTGCATTAAGCATTTTTAAAATGAAAAAGAAATGGGCATTTTTAAGTCATACTGTATTTATTTGGGTAATGTACGTCCTTATGTTTTATACAACCTCTTTTTCAGTTGAAGCTTTAAACGGAGTAACAATTGGTGCTATATTAATAGGATTCATATCAGCAACCTTCAGTATTGCAGCTACCAATGGTGGTATTGGCTCGTATCCAATTGCCATATATGCAGCATTTTCTATTTTTGCTATTCCCGAAGCGCCAAGTATTGCTTTTGGTTGGATTATTTGGACTTCGCAAACCTTACTCATTATTTTGTTCGGTGGTTTGTCTTTAGTGTACTTACCTATTTTTAATAGGAACAAGCCAGTAATAGAAAAAAATTCCTAGTCTTATTCAGATATTATTTCTTTTTAATACCATTAAATATTTAGGCATATTTTCATAACTTGCCCTAAATATTTTACAGCTTAATCATGAAAAAACTAGCCTTTTTATTTGTTCTTTTTTTTAGTGTTTTTACTATCAATTCCCAAGTTATTTATCACCCTTTGGAGTCTGCTAAACTTGGAACCACACGAGAAATTAAAATTCAATTACCACGCGGTTATGATGCTAATACAGAAAAGGCTTACCCTGTAATTGTAGTCTTGGATGGCGACTATATGTTTGAAGCCGTTGCTGGAAATGTAGATTATTATTCCTATTGGGAAGATATGCCTGAAAGTATTGTTGTAGGCGTAAACCAAGTGGATAGTCGTTCGGCAGATGTCATGTATTCCGAGCAAAACTCATTGCCTATTGAAACTGGTGCAGCATTTTACGAGTTTTTAGGAATGGAGTTACTCAATTATATTGATGACACCTTTAGAACAGTTAATTTCCGTGTAATAATAGGTCATGATCGCACAGCTAATTTCATGAACTATTTTCTATTAAAAGCACAACCATTATTTCAAGCTTATATTGCAATTAGTCCTGATTTAGCACCAGATATGCAAACCTATTTAACGGAGAAATTACCAAAAGTTGAACGGAAGACGTTTTACTATTTAGCAACATCGGCTAATGATATTGCCAAACTTAAGGAAGGGACAGATGCCTTACATACTGCTGTGTCAAGCATTGAGAACAAAAACTTTCTATACACCTTTGATTCATTTGACAAGGCAACACATTACGCATTGCCAGCACATGCTATTCCAAATGCTTTAGAGGATATTTTCTTTGTTTTTCAGCCTATCAGCAAAACAGAATTTAAGGATACCATTTTGAAGTTAGAAGACTCTCCAGTGACTTATTTGACAGAAAAATATCAAACTATTTTAGATTTATTTGACATTGATAAGCCTATTTTAATAAACGATTTTAATGCTATTGAAGCAGCTATAAACAAAACTGAAAAATTTGAATATTTTGAAGAATTAGGAAAAATAGCACGAAAAGAATATCCAGATACACTTCTAGGAAATTATTACATAGCCCGTTTTTACGAAGAAACTGGCGAACCAAAAAAAGCTATGAAAGCTTATCAAACAGCTTACGTGTTGCAAGAAATAGGTGGTATTACCAAAGATGAAATGTTACGTCGTGCAGATGCCATTAAAGCAGATTTTGGATATTAATTTAGAATTTAAACAATTCTAAAGCTAAAAGTAAAATTATTTTTTAATTGTAAATAATTCCTCTCCTTTTGAGAGGATGGGTAAGATAATGGCTAAAGTAAAAACAACATTTTTTTGTCAGAATTGTGGTTCGCAATACAGTAAATGGCAAGGGCAATGTACAGCTTGTAAAGAGTGGAATACGATTGCAGAAGAAGTCATTCAAAAACCTGAAAAAAGTGATTGGAAAACTCCAACATCGTCAAATAATAAGCGCGTTTCCAAACCCTTGTTAATTAACGAAATTGATACCTCACAAGAAGCACGTATGCAAACAAGCGATGCTGAATTTAATCGTGTTTTAGGTGGTGGTATTGTGCCAGGATCTTTAACTCTACTAGGTGGTGAACCAGGTATTGGAAAAAGTACTTTGCTGTTACAAATTGCTTTAAAACTACCTTACAAAACATTATATATTTCAGGGGAAGAAAGCCAGAAACAAATAAAAATGCGTGCGGAACGTATTAATCCAAGTAGTAATCATTGCTACATTTTAACTGAAACGAAAACACAAAATATTTTTAAGCAAATTGAAGAGCTAGAACCCGATATTGTGGTTGTAGATTCTATTCAAACCCTACATAGCGATTATATCGAGTCTTCGTCTGGAAGCATTTCTCAAATTAAAGAATGCACAACCGAGCTCATTAAATTTGCTAAAGAAACCGCAACACCTGTTGTTTTAATTGGACATATCACCAAAGACGGCAATATTGCTGGTCCTAAAATTTTGGAACATATGGTAGATACGGTGTTACAATTTGAAGGTGATCGGAATCATGTTTTTCGGATTTTACGGGCAAATAAAAACCGATTTGGTTCTACCAATGAATTGGGTATTTATGAAATGCAAGGATCCGGATTGCGTGAGGTTTCTAATCCTTCAGAAATACTAATTTCTAAAAAAGATGAAGATTTATCAGGTAATGCCATTTCGGCAACCTTGGAAGGTATGCGTCCATTAATGATTGAGGTTCAAGCATTGGTGAGTACAGCCGTTTACGGAACGCCACAACGTAGTGCTACAGGTTTTAATGCGAAACGATTAAATATGTTATTGGCGGTTTTAGAAAAACGAGCCGGTTTTCGTTTAGGTGCTAAAGATGTGTTTTTAAATATCACAGGTGGTATATCTGTGGACGATCCAGCTATAGATTTAGCAGTAGTTGCTGCCATTTTATCATCCAATGAAGATGTATCATTACCAAAAGATTATTGCTTTGCTGCCGAAGTTGGTTTGTCTGGAGAAATCCGACCGGTTCAACGTGTGGAACAACGCATTCTTGAGGCCGAAAAATTAGGTTTTTCAACCATATTTGTATCTAAATACAATAAAATAGCCTTAAAGAATGCAACAATAAAAATTCAACTGATTTCTAAAATAGAGGATTTGGTTGGGTTTATTGTGTAACAATATTTCTATGAAAGCGATTAAAATTTCCAAACAACACCTGTTTGTTTTGTGTTTGTTTTTGCTGTTTTTCCCAATTAAAACGCAGTTCTATAATATAACCTTTATAACTTTCGATGCCGTTTTAAATTCGGGAGCCCTTTCTGATATTTACACCTATAACTATCTCGGATGGTTAATTGGTTGTCAAGAAATTTTGGAGACTCAAAAAGTTTTAGGACTCCAATTTGATTTCTTTTATTCCGTGGTATCTAACTTCTTCTTTATTCTTTCTATTATAGCTTCAATAATTTTATACAAACGCATTCATACGAAGCAGAATTTTAAATATATGGATTGGATTTTACTTGCTGTTTTTTCTTTCCAATTATTTGAAACTCTAGAACGGTTATTAGATTTTATTGCGTATCCTGAATATTTTTTACTTGAAACGCTATCTCAATGGATAAGTTTGCTGAAAAATTTTGGCGTTTTAATGATGGCTTTTGTGCTGTTTTTCAAAACCTGCAATCCATGTATGCGGAAACAAATTATCATGTATGCTCTTCCCGCTTCGATAGCGAGTTATATATTATGGTTTCTAATTTTAGGACCTATGATTTTACCTATTATTACCCGTTAAATGAATGTAAAATAAGTACTTAAATTAGGCTGTTTTATACATAACTAGCATGTGTTTTCTATCTAAAAACAGATTTTTTTTATTCCTAAAAACCGCAATCTGTAATTTTTCGTAGGTAGGGTGAATAACATAATTTAACTAATTAATACGATGTCCCAAACTACATGCTACAAGTTTACAGTATTTTCTGTTGTCTTTTTTTTAGCTTTTTTTCCATGGCGAATGCAAGCACAAACTTATTGCACACCAAGAAATATAGGTAATTACAATACCTATTATATTTCACAAATCAGTTTCCAAACGATAGTCAAAAACTCCAACGGAACTACTGGAGGCTATTCTGATTTTTCAGCAACAGAGTCTACAAATCTCAATCGAGGTGAGACAGCAAATGGAACAGTCACGGTAAATCTTAATACATGGAATAGTAATAGTGTAAGAAATCAGTTACGAGTGTGGGTTGATTTTAATGATAATGGCAGTTTTGAGGATTCAGGTGAAAATTTTGTTTTTCCTTTCCAAGGAAATAATTCCGGAATAACAACGGTCCCAATCCGAATATCTGTTCCAAATACGGCTGTATTAGCATCTACAAGAATGCGTATTGGACTTCGCGATACCAATGATAATCAAACTTATATTTCCTGTGATATGAATTATAAAGCCGGTGAGATTGAAGATTATTCTGTAAATATTGTTAATGTTACCAATCAAAATTTTTATGACAGCGATGGCGATGGCGTAAAGGATAATATAGACATTGACGATGATAATGATGGTATTCCAGATCGTGTTGAAGAGTTGGCGTGTAACGCAACCAATTCCAGCACAACAGCAAATTATAAATTTTTAAACGAAACATTTGGCGTAGGGCCAGGTCGTGGAAATGGAATAAGCTCATTATATACAGCTTCTACTTCATATTGTATAGAAGATGGCACATCACGTCCCAATACCGCAGATTGTCCATCCTTAAATGATAGAAATTTAAATGATGGTGAATACACCATAAATCATAAAATTACAGATGGTATTGAAGGCGAAAATTATGGTGCAGGAAATTATGATGCTATAGCAAGTTATGCTTGGTTTGCTTGGGGAAATGTAAAGGATCATACACCTGACGATGCCGATAATGACAATAGTGAATTTGGTAACATGGCTATTTTTAATGCCGATGTAGATCCTGGCGTATTTTATGAAACTAGCATCACAGGAACATTACCAGGTGTGCCTATAACCTATAGCTTTTGGGTTATGAATATTGATAATAAGGACAGTGCTTTTCCGGCAAATGGATTGGATCCAGAAACAGGTAGTCGGATTAAACCAAATATTACCGTTCGGTTTTTAAAAACAGACGATACTTTAATTTCAGAATATTCAACAGGTGATATTTTACGCTGTAATTCTGGGAATGACTGCGATGTGTCCGAATGGCAACTTTTTGAACCCGAAGCCATTGTTACAACGGAATCCCAATTTATTGTGCAATTTATTAATAATGCACCAGGTGGTTTGGGAAATGATTTAGCCATAGACGATATTAAAATACAGCAAACACTTTGCGATACTGATGGTGATGGTGTTGCTGATGTTTTCGATTTGGATAGCGATAACGATGGGATACCAGATATAGTAGAAGCAGGGTTTGGAGCTAACAGTAACGGAACGGCTAAAATTGACAGTCCATTAACGGCGAGTAACGATGCGAATAATAATGGTATGTTAGATAGTCTAGAAGGGCTTTCAATTCCAGATACGGATGGAGATGGGATTCCAAATTATCTAGATTTAGATAGCGATAATGATGGCATATTTGATGTTGATGAATCTGGTGTTGGAAACCAAAATTCTACAGATCTAGATTATGTAAATGGTGATGGTGATATATCTGGTAATGGTGTTGGAAATGGAATAGATTCTGAACGCTTTAGAATAAAAGATACCAATGGCGATGGCACGATAGAATATTTTGGTGATGGTATTTTAGACGTTTTCGATTTTTTTGAGAATTATAATGAAGGTGCAGATTTTGCTACGGCTTACGGGAACGATGGACAGGGTTCAGAACCATTCTATACGGCAGATTCCGATAATGACGGTAAACCAGATTATTTAGATGTCTACAATAATATAACACGTACCTATGATATTCATAGCACTATTTATGCCAATTTAGATACTAATAACGATGGGCTAATTGATGACACAGCAGATGGCGATGGTGATGGCGTTATGGGCTCAAGAGATGGAAATGACAAGGTTTTTGGTTCACCACGCGATTTAAATAATAGTTATAGCTTATATTTTGACGGACGAAACGATTATGTAGAAGATGAGAATATCCTTAATTCTGATGATGCAACAATCATGGCCTTCTTTAAAAAAGATGTTGGTAATAATACTCAAAATAATAACCAACGTATTGCCGGACAGAATAGGTTTCATATCAGAATAAATAGAGCCAACCGGATTGTTGCAGTCATAAACGGTGACCGTTTATTTTCAGATCCTATTTCAGAGAATATTTGGACACACGTTGCTGTTTCAACCCATTCTAATAAATCTGTTTTATACTTCAATGGCGTGCAAGTAGATAGTTTGGATTCTGGAGGTGTTTCAAATGACACTTCTAAATTTAGGATTGGAAATAATTTAAGCGATAATCAATTCTTTAAAGGTCAAATTGATGAGGTACGTGTTTTTAATAGAGCCCTAACAACCCTTGAGGTAAAACGGATGGTGTACCAAGAATTAGGGGAAACGAACACATCAAGTAATTTTAACCAAGGCCAAGTTATTCCCCAAGAAATTTCATCAGCTATTAGTAATAGCTTAATCCGTTATTATAAAATGAATGGCTATCAGGATGATATTCTAGATGATAAAAAAACAAATCCAAGTCAGTTGGATACTATTTTAGGGGCTAAAATTTACAATGTAAAAAACATTTATCTCCAAACAGCACCTTTACCATACATTACAAAAGCTAATGGCGATTGGACGGACACAAATACATGGCTGCATGGCTCGGTTTGGGATATCACTTCCAAAGGTAATAATCCAGAAAACGCATCAATTGTCCACATTAAGCACAACCTAAACGTCTCTAAAACGCAAGGCATGGTTGGACTTCAAGTTGACCCAAGTCAGGAGTTTTCAATTAAGGACAATTCCGGGTTGTATAATAGTTGGTATTTGCAATTAAATGGTCAAATTGATTTGGAAGGCGAGTCGCAACTAATCCAAACATTCAATAGCAAACTATACGTTTCGCCATCAGGAAAAATAGAGCGTGATCAACAAGGAACAGTTAATATGTTTACATACAATTACTGGTCATCTCCAGTTCATTCCAGCGCAACTAGTTCAATTATAAACGGAACCGAAACCTTTAAAATTCAAGAGATACTAAAGGATGGAACACAACCAAATACCCCTCAGCCTATTTCATTTGTTGGTGGATATAATGGTGCCACGTCTCCCATGAGAATTGCAAAATATTGGTTATACAAATTTGATAACTTACCAAGCGATAGTTATGCCGATTGGCAACAAATTCGCCTTACAGATGCCTTAAAAGTTGGTACGGGTTACACCATGAAAGGTACTAGTGCAGGGCCGGAAACAGATTATCAGAACTATACTTTTATTGGGAAGCCAAATAATGGAACTATTGAGTTGCCTATATTTTCAGGGAATGATTATTTAGTAGGAAATCCATATCCTTCGGCTATTGATAGTTATAAATTTTTATTAGATAATGAGAATGTCATTTCTGGAACGCTTTATTTCTGGGAGCATTTTGGAGGTGGATCGCATATAACTGCCGAATATCAAGGTGGTTATGGTCTGTATAATTTGTCAGGAGGCACACCGCCTTTAGCTGGAATTATGGCACAACCAGATAACGATGTAAGTCCAAACGGAATGGCTACAAAAACGCCAAAACGCTTTATTCCTGTTGCTCAAGGTTTTTTTGTAGTAGCCAATACAGGTGGGAATATAGTATTTAATAACCAACAACGTGCGTTTGTAAAAGAAGGTTCAGATAACGCTAATTCATGGTTTTTTAGATCAAATTCAGATATTTCTGAAATGGAAAATAACGATACCAGACCAAAATTGAGAATTGGATACCTATCTCCAAATAATTATAAAAGACAATTGCTTTTAACTGTTGATGAAAACGCAACAACAGGAGTAGATTGGGGTTTTGATGGCGAATTAAATGAGGTTAATCCTGAAGACATGTACTGGAAAATTGAAGGCAAAGATTATCTTATTCAAGGTATAGACGCTATTTTAGATACAGTGGTTTTACCGCTTACTATAAAAACAAGTCAAGGTGGAATAATTGAAATTACTATAGATAGTTTAGAACATATTCCAGATAATACAGAAATTTATTTAAAAGATGGCGATACTTACCATAATTTAAGAGCTTCTAATTACCTAACAACCGTAGAATCTGGTGAGATAAACAACCGGTTTAAAATTGTTTTTGATGTTCCCGCAACATTGTCAGTCAATGATTATACTCTCCAAAATGAATTTGTCGTTTTTTACAATTCAACTAATAAAACCATTGTGTTGGTGAATCCTGAAAACTTACAATTAAAAACACTTACAATGTACAATATGTTAGGGCAACAAATAAAACTGAAAAAAATGGACTCAAATGATCACCGAATTACAATACCAGTTACGTTACAAACAGGTGTATATTTATTTAAGATTGAGACAGAATTCGGTGGATTTACAAAAAAGGTAATAATTAATTAGAATGCAACTCATGTAAAATCACTGGAATAATTACAATTAAGAATTAAATTCTAAAAAAACGGTATCGGATTTAATACTAATTTTAGGTCGCTATTTCTCTAAAAATCATTAATTTCGCGGGTCGAAACGAATGAATGAAATTATGAGTAATAAATTCCCTGAATACAAAGGACTTGACTTGCCACAAGTGGCAACGGATATTCTTGATTACTGGAAACAACATAACGTATTTGAAAAAAGTGTCACCACTCGTGAAGGCGCTAAACCATTTGTGTTTTTTGAAGGACCGCCTTCTGCAAATGGACTGCCAGGTGTGCACCATGTTTTAGCACGTGCTATTAAAGATATTTTCCCACGTTATAAAACTATGAAAGGGTATCAAGTAAAGCGTAAAGCTGGTTGGGATACACATGGTTTACCTATTGAGCTGGGTGTTGAAAAAGAATTAGGTATTACTAAAGAAGATATTGGGAAAACCATTTCCGTGGAAGATTATAACGCTGCTTGTCGTAAAGCCGTTATGCGTTATACAGACGTTTGGAACGACCTGACCGAAAAAATGGGGTATTGGGTGGATATGGATAATCCATATATAACCTACGAGCCAAAATACATGGAATCGGTTTGGTGGCTATTAAAAGAAATATATAATAAAAACTTAATTTATAAAGGCTATACCATTCAGCCGTATTCGCCAAAAGCAGGAACAGGATTAAGCTCTCATGAGTTAAACCAACCAGGAACGTATCAAGATGTTACAGATACAACGGTTGTAGCACAGTTTAAAGCGAATGAAAATTCGTTACCAGATTTCTTGAAGAATGAAGGCGATATTTACTTCCTAGCTTGGACAACCACACCTTGGACATTGCCAAGCAATACGGCATTAACCGTTGGTCCAAAAATTGATTATGTGTTAGTTGAAACCTATAACCAATACACGTTTGAACCTATAAATGTGGTGTTGGCAAAACCGCTAGTAAACAATCAGTTTGATGGAAAATTTAAACGTGTTGAAACAAAACCGGAATTATTAGACTACAAATCTGGCGATAAAAAGATTCCTTATTTCGTGGTTAAAGAATTTATTGGAGCTGATTTAGTTGGAATTACTTATGAGCAATTATTGCCATTTGCACTACCAAATGATAATCCTGAAAATGCATTCAGAGTTATAGCTGGAGATTTTGTAACAACTGAAGACGGAACTGGAATTGTACACACTGCACCAACCTTTGGAGCAGATGATGCCTTGGTAGCCAAACAAGCTACACCAGAAGTTCCACCATTATTAGTAAAAGATGAGAATGGAAATTTAGTACCATTAGTTAATTTACAAGGTAAATTTCGTCCAGAAATGGGTGAATTTGCTGGTAAATATGTAAAAAACGAATATTATGCAGATGGCGAAGCACCAGAGCGCTCCATAGATGTGGAACTAGCCATTAAACTAAAAGAAGAAAACAAAGCCTTTAAAGTTGAAAAATACAAACACAGTTATCCAAATTGCTGGCGAACTGATAAACCTATTTTATACTATCCATTAGATTCTTGGTTTATAAAAGTAACCGATGTTAAGGACCGAATGTTCCAATTGAACGAAACCATAAATTGGAAGCCAAAATCGACAGGAACCGGTCGTTTTGGAAATTGGTTAGCCAATGCCAACGATTGGAATTTATCACGTTCCCGTTATTGGGGAATTCCATTACCAATATGGCGTACCGAAGATGGTAAAGAAGAAATTTGTATTGGGTCCGTTGAAGAATTAAAAACTGAAATGGCTAAAGCTGTAGAAGCTGGTGTGCTTTCAAAAGCTATTTTTGAAGATTTTGAAGTCGGAAACAATTCGGATGAAAACTATGCAAAAATAGATTTACATAAAAATATTGTGGATAACATCGTATTGGTTTCGGCTTCAGGAAAACCAATGAATCGCGAAGCAGATTTAATTGATGTGTGGTTCGATTCGGGTTCCATGCCTTATGCACAGTGGCATTATCCATTTGAAAACAAAGATAAAATTGACGAAAACAAATCATTTCCAGCCGATTTTATAGCTGAAGGTGTAGACCAAACTAGAGGTTGGTTCTATACACTACATGCTATTGGAACTATGGTATTTGATTCCGTAGCCTATAAAAATGTGGTTTCTAACGGACTTGTTCTGGATAAAAATGGTCAGAAAATGTCCAAACGTTTAGGTAATGCTGCAGATCCGTTTGAAACCTTATCAACCTACGGAGCAGATGCCACACGGTGGTATATGATAGCAAATGCCAATCCGTGGGATAATTTAAAATTCGATTTAGAAGGTATAGAAGAAGTGAAACGTAAATTCTTCGGAACCCTTTATAATACCTATTCGTTTTTTAGTTTATATACTAACTTAGATAATTTCACGTATCAAGAAGCGGAAATTCCATTGGAAGAACGCCCAGAATTAGACCGTTGGATTCTTTCGGAATTACATACGCTTATTGAGAAAGTCGATAAATTTTATGAAGAATATGAGCCAACTAAAGCGGCTCGTGCTATTTCAGATTTCACGCAGGATTACGTGAGTAACTGGTATGTGCGTTTAAGCAGAAGACGTTTTTGGAAAGGTGATTACCAAACCGATAAATTATCAGCCTATCAAACGCTTTACACCTGCATGATAACGATTGCTAAACTAGGAGCACCAATTGCACCGTTCTTTATGGACAGGCTGTATATGGATTTAAATGCGGTCACTAAAAAAGAAGGGTTTGAAAGTGTGCATCTAGCCGATTTTCCAAAATTTGACTCCAGTTTTGTTGATAAATCATTAGAGCGAAAAATGGAAGCCGCACAAACAATATCCTCATTGGTTTTATCCTTACGTGCTAAAGAGAAAATTAAAGTGCGTCAACCATTACAAAAAATCATGATTCCAGTGGATAGCGAACAGCAAAAAGAAGAAATTTTAGCTGTTTCAGACCTTATAAAACATGAGGTGAACATTAAGGAAATTGAGATATTAGAAGATGCTTCTGAAATTTTAGTAAAACAAATTAAACCGAATTTCAAAACTCTTGGACCGCGTTTTGGTAAAGATATGAAGTTGATTGCGAATGCGATACAGGCATTTGATGCTAATCATATTAAAAAAATCGAGCAAAAGGGTGAAATTGATGTTGAAATTAACGGAAAAAACATTACTTTGGAACGCGCAGATGTAGAAATTACCTCGCAAGATATTGAAGGCTGGTTAGTGGCAAATGAAGGCGCATTAACCGTGGCTTTAGATGTAACAATTTCAGAAGAATTACGTTCTGAAGGTGTTGCGCGAGAACTAGTTAATCGTATTCAAAATTTGCGTAAAGACTCTGGTTTTGAAGTAACTGATAGAATAGACGTTTTCATTAAAAAACATGATGAAATTTTAGTAGCAGTTACTAAAAATTTAGCGTATATTAAAGCAGAAACACTAACAGAAACTTTAGAACTAAAAGAAGAAATTGAAGCTGGTATAGATATTGCGTTTGATGCAATAACAACCAAATTGTCTATTAAAAAACATTAAGAATATGGGAGAAGATGTCAATGTTAGATATTCAGATAAAGATTTAGCTGAATTCAAAACGCTTATTCAAGAAAAAATAGAAAAAGCAAAACACGATTTAGAGCTTATAAAAAGTGCTTACATGAACGATTTAAATAATGGAACCGATGATACATCGCCAACATTTAAAGCGTTTGAAGAAGGCAGTGAAACCATGAGTAAAGAAGCGAATGCCCAATTAGCCATTCGTCAGGAGAAATTTATTCGCGATTTAAAGAATGCGTTAATTCGTATTGAAAATAAAACATATGGTATTTGTCGTGTAACCAACAAATTAATTGCCAAGGAGCGTTTAAAGTTGGTGCCTCATGCAACGTTAAGTATTGAAGCTAAAAACATGCAACAGTAATACTTATAATATTAAAATAATAAGCGCTTCAATATTTATTGAAGCGTTTTTAGTTATATGAAAATAGGTTTAGTAGTCATATGGTTTTTTATATTTTATATTCCAGTTTTTGGACAGAAAGGGATGCAACGGGTTGTTGATGCTTCTGAAGTAGCTACTATAGATATTTCAGGAAATACCATTTTTAAAATAAAAATAGCCACAAAACCAATACAAACTGTATCAATGGATTTACAGGTAGAAGGCGAAAATAATGAACAAGTTGTATTGCAAACACGTCAAGAAAATGATACACTGTTTATTGGAAGTGCTTACCAACCTTTGTTTGTGAAACCAGATGATAAACTGGCAGCTCATAAAAAAATCTCCCTCGAATTAACGATAGAAATTCCTGAAAATTTAACAGTAACAATCACTAGCGATATTGCATCTGTTTTTGCAAAGGGGAATTTTAAATACTTAACAGCCGAATTATTAAATGGTCATTTTTCAGCTGAAAATTATTCTGGAAGTTTGCATGTAGATACTTTATATGGCAATATAGAATTGGAAACACACTCTGGAAAATTGGACTTATACACCAAAAACGGTACTATAAAGCAAGATAAAATACCAGTAAGTACCAAGCAACTAACACTAAATTCTATAAATGGAAATATTAGGGTAACAAAAACCCAATAATAGTGCTATTTTTGTGCTTCAATTTTAAATAGTTCTAACGAACTAAAACCTATTATGTCTTTAAAAAAATCCATTCTTTTCATAATTTTCATTTTACTTATAGATCAAGTAAGCAAAATATATATAAAAACTCATTTTGTTTTGGGTGAGGATGTGACTGTTTTTAGTTGGTTTAAAATTTATTTTATTGAAAATGATGGTATGGCTTGGGGTACTAAAATTAGCGATTTTGTTAGCTTTATATCAGATAGAACAGCTAAAATTTCATTAACTCTTTTTAGGATTGTTGCCATTTTTGGAATAGGTTACTGGCTCTATGATGCTACAAAAAAGCAACAGTCGCAAATACTAATTTGGGCAGTTGCACTAATATTTGCTGGTGCTTTAGGTAATATTATTGATTCCGTTTTTTATGGTGTTATATTTGATGATAGCTATGGTCAAGTAGCTAGTTTTATGCCTGCAAATGGTGGTTATGATGGTTTTTTACACGGCAAGGTAGTTGATATGTTGTACTTCCCCTTGTGGAAAGGCTATTTGCCAGATTGGTTGCCTTTTTATGGTGGTGAATATTTTACCTTTTTTGAACCCGTTTTTAATGTAGCTGATATGGCTATCAGTACAGGCTTTGGGTTGCTAATTGTATTTAATAAACGTGCGTTTGCTTAATTTTATATATTAGATAATTTAGATAAATATTGACTCAAAAACTTGAAACATGAATTTAGAAAAAGCTAGTTTTTTTATCTGGGCGTGTCTTATTTCAACAAGCTTATTTGCACAGTTAGATGTAGCATCTCGTTACGAAAATATAGAAAACGGTTATGAATTTTATGTTGATAATAATGAACCTATTCCAGTTTCAATTCAAGTTAGTTTTAAATTAAAAAATTTAAAATCTTCCGAAGGAAATGATAAAATCTTCCTTCTTCCTGCCAATACTAAAAACATTAAGCTAACAACCTTAACACAAATTAAAAAAGGAAAATATGGTGTTAGTGGAAGTACCACCTATAATTATGGTGATCATTATTTAAAAGATTACGAAAAAGAGTATCCATATGCTTTGCCATTCCAGAAGGGTGAAGCTTATATGCTTTCTCAAGGATATAATGGGAAATTATCTCATGCTAATGAGAATGCTTTAGACTTTTCCATGCCAATTGGCACTCCAATTCTTGCGGCGCGAGGTGGTTTGGTTGTTGAGGTTGTAGATAAATTTAGTAAAAACTGTACAACACAGGACTGCAAGGAGTTTAATAATAAAATTATTATTTACCATGACGATGGTACTTTTGCTGAATATACACATATAAAACGGAAAGGCGCTAAAGTAAAGAAAGGTGATGTTGTTGAAAAAAACCAGTTTATTGCTGAAAGTGGAAATGTAGGTTGGTCTACAGGACCACATTTACATTTTGTTGTGTTTATTCAAACCTTAAAAGGCAGAAAAACACTAGAAACAAAATTCAAGATTAGTGATGATCAACCTATTCAATTTCTAATAGAAAAAACAGAATATAAACGGTTATAAAGCTAAAACCGATAGGTTTTAGTTGGTGTGATACAAAAATCCAAAGGCACATCGTTTTCAAAAATGCCTTCAATATGGCTTTCGGCTTCAAAAAAGGAAAGTCCTATTTTAATCGTTTCGGGTTTACAATCTTTCAGAAAACCATCATAAAACCCTTTTCCGTAACCTACACGATGGCCGTGCTTATCAAATGCTAATAACGGAATAAACACGACATCTATAACATTTGAAGCAATCGGAATCCCATCAATAGGTTCTGGAATGTTGTATGCGTTTTTTTTAATAATTGTTGCATCGGTCAATAAAAAATGCGTCAATTTAGTGGTTTGAAAATCACTTTTTGAAATGATTGTATGTTTATCTTTTCCGGAGAGAATACTTAATATATAATCGGTATTTATTTCTTTTTGTTCGGTAATCGACAGAAAAATATGATAGTAAGAAAACTCCCAAATAGGTAATTCTAAAAGATTATTGGCAATTTGTAGGCTTAAATTGTCAATAGTTTCAGCTGAATGTGCTTGCCGTTTTTGTTTATAGATTTTTCGTAATTCAGATTTCGTCATTTTCAATCTGTTTAATAGGATGCTGCTTTAAGCGTGCTGTAATATGAAACAAAGCATCACCTTGATATACTAATGGCGATTCATTTGCATTGATAATATATCCAGAACTTTCTGCCCGAACAAAGTGATTGAATTTGCCGTATGGATCGGTAATATTTCCTAAGATATCATCTTTCTTAACCTTGGCTCCAGTAGTAACCGAGGCTTTAAACATACCAGAATAACTGGCACGTTGCCATTTACTAGCCATTATAAAAACTGGTTTTTGTTTGGGTTCACTTACTTTAAATTTGGAGCCTAGCATGCCCAAACTATGTAATACGCGTTTGGCACCATTAACACCTGTATTAGTAATATTTATATCAATATGATGCGATTTTCCCCCTTCAAACAATAGTGTCGCTATGCCTGCTTTGTAGGCTGTTTCTCTAAATGATTTTTTTAAATTTTTAGAGTACAAAACAAAAGGGGCTCCAAAAGTTTTTGCTAATGCATCCAGTCTGTTGCTGTTTTTAGCAATACGGACTTGAGGTGCATTAAAGCGTCCAGCACCTCCAGTATGAAAGTCTAATACATAATCGGCTTGATTAAGTACTTCATTTACTAGTTTATAAGCAACTCTACTGGCTAAAGACCCATTTTTTAAACCAGGGAAAACCCGATTTAAATCGCGGCCATCAGGAAATTCCCGACTTAAATTTATAAAACCAAAAATGTTGATAATGGGAATACAAATAATTGTTCCACATTTTGGTTTGTTGATGCCTTTTGCAATGAGTTGCCGTACAATTTCAATACCATTTAATTCGTCTCCATGAATACCAGCAGTCAGTAAAACGGTAGGGCCGGGTTTTTTAGCGCGTTCTATAATTATAGGAACATCAATAGAGGATGCGGTGTGGAGTTTAGCTACATCAAAATTAAGCTCATAGCTTTTGCCTGGCTCAATATTTTCACCCAAAATGGTAATGACTTTCTGCGACATATTTATCTCTTGTTACGCTCAATAAACGAAATAATAGCTTTGGCAATATTTTTCCCTGTAGCATCTTCAATACCTTCTAAACCAGGTGTTGAATTAACTTCTAATAACAAAGGACCTCTTGCTGATTGTAACATATCTACGCCACAAACCGGTAGTTTTAAGGCTCGTGCAGATTCCATAGCTAAACGTAGTTCGTCTTCATTTAATTTAATGATGTTGGCTGAACCACCTCGGTGAAGATTAGAACGAAACTCACCGTCTTTCCCTTGGCGTTTCATGGCGCCAACCACTTGGCCATCTACTACCAATGCACGCAAATCAGCACCTTTAGCTTCTTTAATGAATTCTTGAACAATAACCCGTGCTTCTAAACCATTAAATGCTTCTAATACAGATTCAGCTGCATTTTTAGTCTCTGCTAAAACCACACCTAAACCTTGAGTTCCTTCTAGTAATTTAATGATTACTGGCGCGCCACCAACATGTGCCAAAACTTCTTTAGCATCCCGAGAATAGTTTGTAAATACAGTTTTTGGCATCCCAATTCCTGCTTTACTTAAAAGTTGTAGACTTTTCAGCTTATCCCGAGAACGTAAAATAGAACCAGATGACACGATAGAGAATGCGCCCATCATTTCAAATTGTCTTACAACAGCACAGCCATAAAAAGTAATGGAAGCGCCAATTCTAGGTATAACAGCATCTACATAATCCAAATAACGGTCTTTATAATATATAGTAGGTTTTTCTCTTTCTATAATGATATCGCACTTTAATGGGTCGATAACTTCAACACGATGATCGCGCTTTTTTGCTTCCTCAACTAGACGTTGTGTGGAATATAAATGTGGATTCCTTGATAGGATAACTATGTTCATGATTGTTTTTTATTAAATGATAGATTTTGCAAGTCCACGTCCACCAAAAATTTTTTGGCTAAAAATTGGCGGCCAATTAATACGGGAAATCTCATATCATCTCGTGTGCTTAAAGTTAAGTTAATCTTATATGTTTTTCCAAAGAATATAACTTCAGATTTTATTTTGAACCTATTTTCCTTATATCCATTACTACTTTTTACATCCGTTTGAGTGTATTCCGTAAAAAGGACTTCCTTACCACTAAAATTTGGATGACCTTTACTGTAAAATTTACAGCGTAAGGTGTTATTTTCTTCAATTATTTTAGAGCAATGAATTGCAGATGTGTATGCACCTGTGTCTATTTTGGCATCAATTTCAAATAAATTAAGTAATGGGAAGTCTATTTTATCAACCCTACCTATGAGTTGTTTTGTCATGATTTAAATTTTTTAAAAAAGTGGCTCAAGTTAGTGAAATGGTGATATTTTTAATACATTTTGTATGTGAAAATTAACAGGTTTTTATTTGGCGAATTTAACCTAAAAAATATAGAAATAAGTACCTTTGAGGATATGCCTAAAACTGCTTTAGAAATACAATTAAAAACCTTACCAAATGAGCCTGGTGTTTATCAATATTATGATAGCGAAGGTAAGATTTTATATGTAGGTAAAGCAAAGAATTTAAAAAAACGCGTTACGTCTTACTTCACAAAAACGCATGATAGTGGAAAAACACGTGTGTTAGTAAAAAAAATTGCTAGCATAAAACATATTGTGGTTAATACGGAAACAGATGCTTTGTTATTGGAAAATAACCTGATAAAAAAGTACCGACCACGATATAATGTATTATTGAAAGATGATAAATCATATCCATGGATTTGCATCAAAAACGAACGGTTTCCTCGTGTATTTTCTACCAGACGTGTCATTAAAGACGGATCTGAATATTTTGGACCTTACACAAGCATGAAAACCGTTTCAACTTTGTTGGATTTAATACGAGGGCTATTTTTATTACGCACGTGTACTTACGATTTATCATCTGAAAAAATAAGCGCCGGAAAATATAAAGTCTGTCTAGAATACCATTTAGGAAATTGTAAAGGGCCTTGTGAAGGCCTTCAAACCGAAGCTTCCTATCAAGATAATATTGCGTCTATTAAGGAAATTCTGAAAGGAAATTTTAAAACCTCTTTGATTCAATTTAAAAGTCAAATGAAGGAATTAGCAGCAAACATGCAATTTGAAGAGGCGCAAATAATAAAAGAAAAAATAGATGTGCTTGAAAATTACCAAGCTAAATCAACCATTGTAAACCCAAAAATCAGCAATGTGGATGTTTTTTCAATTATGAGCGATGAAGGCTACGGTTATATCAATTTTCTTCAGGTTTCATATGGTTCTATCATTCGTTCTCATACATTAGAAATTAAAAAGAAATTGGATGAAACCGATAAGGAGTTGTTGGAACTTGCTATAACAGAAATTCGTCAACGTTTTAATTCTAACTCCAAAGAAATTTATGTTCCTTTTGAAGTTGATTTGGGTGAGGAAATAAAAATTACTATTCCTAAATTAGGCGATAAAAAGCACATATTGGATTTATCGCTTCGCAATGCGAAATATTACCGAATGGAACGTTTCAAGCAAGTTAAAATAACCGATCCAGACAGGCATGTAAATCGTATTATGGCACAAATGAAGGCTGATTTACGTTTACAAGTTGAACCACGACACATAGAATGTTTTGACAACTCTAACATTCAAGGAACACATCCAGTAGCAGCCTGTGTGGTGTTTAAAAATGGAAAACCTAGTAAAAAGGATTACAGACATTTTAACATTAAAACCGTAGAAGGCCCAGATGATTTTGCCTCTATGGAAGAAGTGGTGTTTAGGCGCTATAAACGTCTGCTAGATGAAAAACAATCTTTACCACAGCTCATTATTATTGATGGTGGAAAAGGGCAATTATCTTCCGCATTAAAAAGCTTGGATGCCTTAAATTTACGTGGAAAAATTGCGATAATCGGAATTGCGAAGCGTTTGGAAGAATTATTCTATCCAGATGATCCAATTCCCTTATATTTAGATAAAAAAAGTGAAACTCTAAAAATTATTCAGCAATTGCGGAATGAAGCACATCGTTTTGGAATTGAACACCACCGAAATAAACGTAGTAAAACAGCACTGAATACAGAGTTGGAAACCATTCCAGGTGTTGGTGAAAAAACAGTAGTGGATTTATTAAAACATTTTAAATCAGCCAAACGTGTTTCGGAAGCTACTAAAAGTGAATTAGAGGCAATAATAGGAGTTTCTCGAGCAAGTAAAGTTTATAATTATTATCACAGTTTATGAAGTATAGTTTAATTGTCTTTTGCTGGTTTGTCTTCATGACTGGTTTTTCTCAAAACCAGGACACTGATAATGATATTAAAGTCGGCTTGGTTTTAAGTGGAGGAGGCGCAAAAGGCTTGGCACATATTGGTGTTTTGAAGGTTATTGATAGTTTAGGTATTCGAGTAGATTATGTGGCAGGAACCAGTATGGGAGCTATTATAGGGTCTTTATATGCTTCAGGATATTCAGGAAAACAAATAGACACTATTTTTAGAGATGTGGATTTTGATAAAATTATTAATGATAATTTACCACGAGCTGCAAAAACCTTTTACGAACGCGATAATTCAGAAAAATATGCGGTAACCTTACCTTTTGATAAGTTTAAGTTGAAATTGCCTTCAGCCTTATCACGAGGTCAAAATACATTAAGCTTATTGTCTAAACTTACCTTACATGTGAGTGATATAGAAGATTTTAGTAAGTTACCCATTCCTTTTTTCTGTATAGCAACTAATGTAGAAACAGGTCAGGCTGTGGTTCTAGATAAAGGCAGTTTAGCACAATCCATAGTGGCTAGTGGTGCATTCCCATCCTTGTTTCAACCTGTAGTAATAGATAATCAAATATTAATAGATGGAGGTGTCGTTAATAATTATCCTATAGATGAGCTGAAAGCAAAAGGAATGGATGTTATTATTGGTGTAGATGTTCAGGACGATTTAGCTACCAGAGAAGAATTGCGTTCGGCTCCAGATATTATACTTCAAATAAATAATTATCGGACCATTAACGATATGAAGTTAAAAGCAAAAAAAACAGATATTTATATTAAACCAGATATTACAGATTATACCGTTATATCTTTTAGTGATGGGAGAAAAATTATTGAAAATGGCGAGCTAGCTACAAAAAAGAAAATGGACGATTTGAACAACATTGTCAAACAGCAGGTTGTTAAGCCCAAAAAGGCTAGCGTTATAAAAGTTATTGATAGTATCCGGATTAACACCATTAACATTACTGGAAACGATAAATACTCTCGTTCCTATGTTATCGGTAAATTAAAAATAAAACCAGAAAAGAAAATTGAATATACTGCTTTTGTAGAGGGTGTGAATAATTTAGCAGCCACCAATAATTTTGATTCTGTGGTTTATCAGTTGCATCCTACTGAAAATGACGGTGAATATAATTTAGACGTTTCGGTTTTAGAAACACAAACACGTACTTTCTTTAAGGTTGGTTTGCATTATGATGACCTTTATAAAACAGGTGTTTTATTAAATCTAACTAGAAAACGATTAGTATTTAATGATGATGTTGCTTCATTAGATTTTGTTTTGGGTGATAATATTCGGTATAATTTTGATTATTACATAGACAAGGGTTTTTATTGGAGTATCGGTGTCACATCACGATACAATCAATTTAAAAAAAATGTTCCAGCAGCATCCCTTTTGTCAGATGAAGATTTAATGGCTATAAATGTTAATAAATTGGATGTAGAGTTGTCGGACTTTACCAACCAGTTTTATGCCCAAACGCTTTTAGGTAACGATTTTGCCTTAACGTTGGGAGCTGAACACAAACGCCTTAAAATTATTTCTGAAACTATTTTAACAAGTACAAGCACAGAAGAAAGCACTTTTGATAATAGTGATTATTTAAGTGTTTATGGAAAGTTAAAACTGGATACTTACGACAATAAATATTTTCCAAATGAAGGCTTCTTTTTTGATGGCGATTTTCACTTATATCTCTATTCGTCAGATTTTAATAATGATTTTTCAGAATTTTCAATAGGAAAAGCAACCATGGGATATGCTAAAAGTTTTGGTAAGTTTTCTGGAAATTTAACAACGCAAGGTGGTTTTAAGATTGGTGAAGATACCTCGCCCTATTTGGATTTTGTACTTGGAGGATTTGGTAATAATTTAATAAATAATTTTACCTCATTTTATGGATACGATTATTTGTCAATACCAGGGAATAGTTTTGTAAAAGCAACGTTGACTTTTGACTATGAATTGTTTAAAAAACACCACCTGATAGCTGCTGCAAATTTAGCTAATGTTGCCGATAATATATTTGATTCAGGTGAGTGGATAACAACTCCAAACTACACAGGTTATGTGCTTGGTTACTCTATTGAAACCTTTTTAGGGCCTATAGAAGCCAAATACACATGGTCTCCAGAAGTAAAAAAAGGGGTCTGGTTTTTTAATTTAGGTTTCTGGTTTTAAAGTACATTTCAATGCATTAAAAAGTCATATTTTTTTCTCATATTTGTGGAGTTATGACACATTTTTGGATAGATTTATTAACCCATCTTCAGTTTCTTACTAAAAGAAATCCAGAATAATAGACACCTGGAATAGGTGTTCTAATCCAATGTTTATCAGTCTATTCACATTTATTTTAGTATCTTTATGTAGTTTATAATGTGGTGTTCTATTTGTAAGTATTTTTTAAAAATAGCACCCAATTTAAAAATTAAAAAACATGCCTTTTTATCATAAATTAGGAAAAATTCCTCCAAAACGTCACACCCAGTTTAGAAAACAGGATGGTAGTTTATATTACGAACAACTCTTTGGAACTATTGGTTTTGATGGGATGTCCACAAACTCTTACCATGAACAACGACCAACACAAGTAAAAGAAATACAAAAACAATACAGTGTTGCTCCTAAAATAGCAAAAGCAAATAGTATTCAATCGTACCGGTTTAGAGGGTTTCAGGTAAAACCTGAAACGGATTATTTGGAAAGTAGAAAAACCATTTTAATTAATAGCGATTGTAGTATAATTTTAGCCGCTCCGAAACAATCCACCAAAGATTATTTCTATAAAAATACAGATTCAGATGAACTGATTTTTGTGCATAAAGGAACAGGAAAACTACGTACCATGCTTGGTAATTTAGATTTCAAATATGGTGACTACCTCGTTATTCCGCGTGGCATTATCTATAAGATAGATTTTGATACAGAAGATAACCGTCTCTTTATTGTTGAGTCTAAACATCCAATCTACACGCCTAAACGTTATAGAAATTGGTTTGGGCAATTATTAGAGCATGCGCCATTTTGTGAACGCGATTTAAGACAACCACATGAATTAGAAACGCATAATGAATCAGGTGATTTTTTAATAAAAGTAAAAAAACAAGACGATATATTTGAGATGGTTTACGCCTCACATCCGTTTGATGTAGTAGGGTACGACGGATTTAATTATCCATATGCTTTTTCAATTCACGATTTTGAGCCAATAACAGGTCGTATTCATCAACCACCTCCCGTACATCAAACTTTTGAAACCGCTGCCTTTGTGGTTTGTAGTTTCGTACCACGTTTGTATGATTATCATCCAGAAGCTATTCCAGCACCATACAACCATAGTAATATAGATAGTGATGAGGTGTTATATTATGTTGATGGCGATTTTATGAGTCGAAATGACATAGATGCTGGTCACATATCCTTGCATCCGGCAGGAATCCCACATGGTCCACACCCTGGAGCTACTGAACGAAGCATTGGAAAAACAGAAACCAAAGAATTAGCCGTCATGGTTGATACTTTTAAGCCCTTACAAGTTACAGAGGATGCTTTAAAAATAGCAGATGAAGATTATTACAAGTCGTGGCTAGAACATTAAAAATTTTGAAATAAATTTTAAATTAACATCACAAGATATTCGCAATCTAATTAACAAGTTTGCAAATCAATGAAAACACTATTATGAGTAAAAAAAATATAAAATCAGTAGAATACGGATTAGAAAAAATTTTTGAAGGAGCTGAAGACTTCTTGCCATTATTAGGGACCGATTACGTTGAGTTTTATGTAGGAAACGCCAAACAAGCAGCGCATTTTTATAAAACAGCCTTTGGGTTTCAGTCTTATGCTTACTGCGGTTTAGAAACAGGATCAAAAGACCAAGTGAGTTATGTGTTGAAACAGGACAAAATCCGTTTGGTATTAACCACGCCTTTAACGAGTTCATCGCCAATAAACGACCATATTGTTAAACATGGTGATGGTGTAAAAGTTGTTGCTCTATGGGTAGATGATGCCAGAAGTGCTTATGAAGAAACTACCAAGCGTGGAGCCAAATCCTATATGGAGCCAACTGTGGAAAAAGATGAACATGGCGAAGTCGTTCGAGCAGGTATTTATACCTATGGAGAAACCGTACACATGTTTGTAGAACGTAAAAATTACAACGGGAAATTTATGCCAGGATTTGTAGCATGGAATTCAGACTATAATCCTAAACCTACAGGTTTAAAATTTATAGACCATATGGTTGGAAATGTAGGATGGGGTGAAATGAACACCTGGGTAAAATGGTACGAAGATATTATGGGATTTGTTAACTTTTTATCTTTTGATGACAAACAAATTCATACCGAATATTCAGCACTTATGAGTAAGGTAATGAGTAATGGAAATGGTCGTATTAAATTTCCAATTAATGAGCCAGCAGAAGGGAAAAAGAAATCGCAAATAGAGGAATATTTAGACTTCTATGAAGGGCCAGGTGTTCAGCATATTGCAGTGGCAACCGACGATATTATTTCAACCGTTTCTGATTTGCGTTCGCGAGGTGTTGAGTTTTTATCAACGCCACCTGAATCCTATTACAATTCTGTACCAGGCCGTTTAGAAGAATTTAGCCACGAATTGCGTGAGGATATAGAAAAACTAAAATCATTAGGGATCATGATTGATGCTGATGAAGAAGGTTATTTGTTACAAATTTTTACAAAACCAGTAGAAGATAGACCCACGTTATTTTTCGAAATTATTCAGCGAATGGGAGCAAGAGGTTTTGGTGCAGGTAATTTTAAAGCTCTTTTTGAATCTATCGAGCGTGAGCAAGCATTAAGAGGTACCTTATAACAAACTGTAATTTATAAGAATATTATAAAAACTCTATCATAATAACTGATAGAGTTTTTTTGTTTCCTATTTTTGGAATACTATTTGTAATCATTTATAAAAAACAACGTTACTGTTGTGATTTACAATTAGAATCAAGCTTATGAAAAAAATACTAATATTAATAATTACCATTTTTACTTTAAATTCTGCATTCTCACAGATAGAAAGTGCCTTTGATACAGGTGAATGGTTCCGTTTTGAAATGAGTTACAGTGGCTGGATGAAAGCTGGCGAAGCTACCCTTACTGTAAACGAATCTATCTATAAAAATAAGCCAGTTTATCATGTGGTAGGTAAGGGTTGGACAACTGGTGCAGTAAGCTGGTTTTTTGAAGTTAAAGATCGGTATGAGAGTTATTTTGATAAAAAACTGAATGTACCTTATAAATTTATTAGAGATATTGACGAAGGTGGTCACACCAAAAATATTGAAATAGAATTCGACCAAAACAACAATAAGGCACATGTCAATAATATAAAACACAACCGAAAAAAAACGTTTGATACCCAACCTAATATTCAGGATATGGTATCTACATTTTATTATTTGCGCAATAATTTAGATATTGATAATTTAAAAATAAATGATGAGGTTCAAGTAAACATGTTTTTTGATGAAGAAAATTATGGTTTCAAATTACGGTATTTAGGCACTGAAGTTATTAAAACAAACTTTGGGAAAGTAAACACCTTAAAATTTAGACCATATGTTATGGCAGGACGTGTATTTAAGGAAGAAGAAAGCTTAACATTGTGGGTTTCAAATGATAAAAATAGAATACCTTTACGTATCAAAGCAGACTTGGCTGTAGGTTCGTTAAGGGCAGATTTAGATGCCTTTAAAGGACTTAAACATCCTTTTAAAATTATAGTAGAAAATTAATAGCATGAATGACGAAATAACCAATCAACTTAAAGAGAAATTTGATAATCTAGGACAAGACTTACAAGTCCATTTACAAGGTTTATTGTATAGCAAACCTATCAATTACTGGGACTATATTCAAACAGATGCCCTTTTAGATTTACAAACACAACGAACTGTTTTACCCGATGAAATGGTGTTTATCATGTATCATCAAATAAATGAATTGTTGTTTAAAATGATACTTTGGGAAATAGACCAAGTAGCTACAGCAGAAAAGCTAACAGCCGATTTCTTTTCTACAAAACTGATGCGTGTTAGTCGTTATTTCGATATGCTAACCGCCTCTTTTGAAATTATGAGAGAAGGCATGGAAGTGGAGCAATACAATAAATTCCGAACAACTTTAACACCTGCTAGTGGTTTTCAAAGCGCACAATACCGAAAAATTGAAATTTCATCAACAGAATTAATCAATTTAATTGATAATCGTTTCCGTGAAACTATAGACAGAAATACACCATTTGAGCATGCTTTTGAGCATTTATATTGGCAAGCAGCAGGAAAAGACTACAAAACGGGTAAAAAAAGCTATTTATTAACAGTTTTTGAAGAACGATACAAGGAGGAATTTATTAGATTTGCGAAATTCTACAATAAAAGTAATCTTTGGACTAAATTTAAAGAGTTACCAGTAGAGGTTAGAAAGAATAAAGATTTAGTAAACGCCATGCGTCACTATGACCATACTGTTAACATCAAGTGGGTTATGGCACATTATAACACCGCCAATCATTATTTAAATATTGGAGGTAAAACAACAGAAGCAACAGGAGGAAGCGAATGGGTAAAATATATGCATCCAAAATATCAAAGACGAATATTTTTTCCAGAACTATGGAGCAAACAAGAATTAGCAGAATGGGGAGAGAATGTATAATTCTTTTTGCCTTATTAGCAACATTTTTGGGTTGTAAGGACGACAAACCCGAACCCGTTATTGAAGACGAATTTGCAGCTGTTATTCCTCCAGAAGAACTCAAAGAGTTTGGCTTTAACTTAAACGATTACGTAGTAAAACGCGATACTATTAGGAAAGGTGAGAGTTTTGGTGTTATTATGGAGCGTTACAAGATTGGCTATCCAAAAATTTTTCAAATCGCTGAACAAACCAAAAATGATTTCGATATTAGAAAACTACAATTAGGGAAGCCATATACTGTATTATGTTCTAAAGATTCTTTGCAACAAGCCCTAACGTTCATATATCAGCCAAATCGTGAGGAATATGTGGTTTTAAATTTTAAAGATTCTATTCATGCTTTTACTAGCAGAAAACCAATAACCTATGTTGAAAAAGAATTTGGAGGTGTTATTAATAGTGATTTGTCGCAAACACTTTCAGATGGTGGAAAAAGTTTATTATTAGCTTATAAAATGTCCGATATTTATGCATGGACAATTGATTTTACGCGACTACAAAAAGGAGATCACTTTAAAATAATTTACACAGACAAGTATATTGACGATACTATTTACGCTGGAATAGATAAAATTAAAGCAGCCTATTTTGATCATAAAAGTGAACCATTTTATGCGTTCGAGTTTGAAACAGATAGCGTTAAAGGTTTAACCGACTATTTTAACGAAGAAGCTAAAAACTTACGTCGTGCCTTTTTAAAAGCACCAGTTGAATACAAACGAATTTCCTCCCGCTACAATTTAAAAAGGCGTATTGCACTTTACGGAAATAAAATCAGACCACATAAAGGCACCGATTTTTCAGCTAATATAGGGACACCTATTCGCTCTACAGCTAATGGAACCGTTACGAAATCAGCCTATACTAGAGGTAATGGTAATTATGTTAAAATTAGACATAATTCCGCTTATGAAACGCAATACCTTCATATGAAGAAGCAAAATGTAAAAGTTGGGCAATATGTTAAACAAGGCGATGTAATTGGTTGGGTAGGTATGACTGGTAATACCTCTGGACCTCATGTATGTTACCGTTTTTGGAAAAATGGTAAACAGGTAGATCCTTTTAAACAAAAGCTTCCTGAAGCGGAACCTATTTCCGATAGTTTAAAAACCCGATATTTAGACTTTATTAAGCCTTTGAAAACGCAACTGGACGCAATTCAAGTTAAAAAGTCTGAAGGTTTAGAGCATACGCCTGAAGAAGATTTAATTACTCAACTAGATTAAATATACTTATGTCTTTACCAAAAATTAACCCAACAACCACAAAAGCGTGGCAAAGTCTTCGTGAGCATTTTTCAGAGATTAAAAATCAGAAAATGACAGATTTATTTGCAAACGATACAAAGCGAGCAGATACGTTTTCAATAGAGTGGGATGATTTTTTTGTCGATTTTTCAAAAAACAGAATTACGAACAAAACACTTGATTTATTAATTAAGCTAGCCAAAGAAACCAAACTTCAAGAAGCTATTGAAAGTCAATTTTCAGGCGAGATTATTAATGAAACTGAAGGTCGTGCTGTACTACACACAGCCTTGAGAGCGCCTAAAAACACTACCGTTTTAGTGAATGGTGTTAACATTATACCTGAAATTTATGCAGTAAAAAAGCAGATAGAAATCTTCACCAATCGTGTGGTAAAAGGTGATTTAACAGGTTATTCTGGGAAACCTTTTACAGATGTGGTAAATATTGGTATTGGTGGTTCGGATTTGGGTCCTGCTATGGTTGTAGATGCTTTACAGTATTATTCAAATCATTTAACTACGCATTTTGTAAGTAATGTGGATGGCGATCATGTGAGTGAAATTGTCAAAAAACTCAATCCAGAAACAACATTATTTGTTATTGTATCAAAAACGTTTACCACACAAGAAACACTCTCTAACGCTAATACAATTAGGGATTGGTTTTTAAAATCTGCTCCAAAAGAAGCTATAGCAAAACATTTTGTAGCCGTTTCTACAAATGTTTCAAGTGTGCAAGAGTTTGGAATTCATGCTGATAATATTTTCCCAATGTGGGATTGGGTAGGTGGTAGGTTTTCACTTTGGAGCGCGGTTGGTTTATCCATAAGTTTATCTATTGGTTTTGATAATTTTGATAAACTATTACAAGGAGCACATAAAATGGATGCGCATTTTAAAACAACTCCTTTTAATGAAAATATACCAGTAGTTTTAGCTTTAATCAGTATTTGGTATAATAATTTTTTTAATGCTGAAACTGAAGCCGTGATACCTTATACGCAATATTTAAATCAGTTTGCAACCTATTTGCAACAGGGTATAATGGAAAGTAATGGTAAATCAATTGATAGAAACGGCGAGCCAGTATCCTATCAAACAGGAACTGTAATTTGGGGTGAGCCTGGAACGAATTCACAACACGCATTTTTTCAATTAATACACCAAGGCACCAAACTTATACCTGCCGATTTTATTGGTTTTGTTAATTCCCTTCATGGAAATCAAGCGCATCAAGATAAATTAATATCTAATTTCATTGCACAAACGGAAGCATTAATGAATGGCAAAGCGGAAGCTGAAGTGCTTGAAGAATATAGTAGACAAGGTAAAAAACTAGAAACTATTCAATCTTTAGTGCCTTTTAAAGTGTTTGAAGGAAATAATCCAACAAACACCATATTCATTAAACAACTAACACCAGAGAGTTTAGGGAAACTTATAGCACTTTATGAGCATAAAATATTTGTTCAAGGTATTATTTGGAATATTTTTAGTTATGACCAATTTGGCGTAGAGCTGGGAAAACAATTGGCTACAAATATTTTACAAGAAATAAAAAATAACACTTTTGCCAATCATGACACCTCTACTGCCAAATTATTAAAGTATTATCTAAAAAAGTGATTTTTTTTGTTGAAAAACCTGTTAATAGCTTTATTTTTTATCAGATTATCAACGCTAAATTATTAATATCTTCATAAAGAGCATAAAAACTTAACTTTAAAGTAATGTTAATATGCTTTAAAGAGTTAATTTTGCCGAAAATTTAAAAACAAATCTTATTAATACAATGAAAAAAATTACAAGATTATTATTTTTAGCAGTAGCGTTTTTGTTTACTGGTATAGCAATGGCTCAAAGTACCGTTACTGGTACGATTATGGATGCCGAAATGAACGCACCACTTCCTGGTGCCAACATCATTGAAAAAGGTACTACTAATGGTGTGTCTTCAAATTTTGATGGTGAGTTTACAATTACAACTCAAAGTACGAACGCTACATTAGTTATTTCTTATGTAGGTTACGAAACTCAAACTTTTACAATAACAGGGAACAAAAATTTAGGCAGTATTGTTTTAGTTGGCGACAATTCTTTAGAAGAAATTGTTATAGTAGGATCAGGTGTTATTGATTTAGCAGAAGATAGACAAACACCAATTGCTGTGTCTACAATCCGATCAGCAGAAATTCAGGAAAAATCTGGAAATTTTGATTTACCAGTTTTATTAAAATCAACACCTTCTGTACAAACACTTCAATCAGGTGGTTTTGGTGATGGTCAAATGTTTTTACGTGGTTTCGATCAAACAAATATTGCTTTTTTATTGAATGGTCAACCAATAAATGGTATGGAAGACGGAAAGATGTATTGGTCTAATTGGCAAGGTGTTACAGAAGTAGCAAATGCTATCCAGGTACAAAGAGGTTTGGGAGCATCTAAATTAGCAATTTCTTCTGTTGGTGGTACCGTAAACATTGTAACAAAAACAATTGATAGAAAAGCAGGTGGTTTTGTTCAGCAAATGGTAGGTAATGATAACTACATTAAATCTACAGCTTATTTCTCAACAGGTGTGAGTGATAAAGGGTGGTCTTTTTCAGGACTATTAGGTCATTGGCAAGGTGATGGTTATGTGGATAATACACAAGGACAAGGGCAAACCTACTTTTTATCTGTAGGTTATCAACCAACTGAAGACCATACATTCAACTTCTTATTAACTGGTGCACCTCAATGGCATGCAGTAGCAGGAAGTGGATCCATTGGTTCATTTTTAGAAAGTGAAAGAGGTAGACGTTATAACTCTTGGACTTACAATGGTGTAAACAGTCCTAATACATTACACGGAGGAGCGTATCCAGGAGGTCGTAATATTTATCACAAGCCAGTTGCTAACTTAAGTTGGGATTGGACTATTAATGACGATTCTTCATTATCTACAGTTCTTTATGGTTCTATGGGTAGAGGTAGTTTTGCGCAATCTATTACAGATAGAGACACAAATGAATTATTGTATGCTAGAGGATCTAACAATAACCACAACTGGTATGGAGCTGTAACTAACTATAATAATCAATTAACAGAAACTTTAAATTTTAACGTAGGTGCGGATGTTCGTTTTTATAATGGAATCCATTTTAGAGATGTGAGAGAGTTTATTGCTGTTGATGCCGTGAATGCTTCTAGCACGTATAACGGTGGTGCATATCAGTTAACTGAAGCTGGTGGAATCAATCCATGGGAAGTATTCTTTAATCCTAATACGGAGCACGATCAGCGTTTTGGATATGATTACGAAGAGCAAATTAATTATGCAGGTGTTTTTGGTCAATTGGAATATGCTAAAGATAATTTTTCTGCTTTCTTTCAAGGAGCTTTATCTAACCAATCGCATGTAAGAACAGAATTTATAAATGTACAAGAAGCGGGTGTGTCTGAAGATTCTGAAAAAGTAAATAATTTAGGGTATAACCTTAAAGTTGGTGCAGCCTACACAATTAGCTCAATGCATAAAGTTTTCGTTAATGCTGGTTACTATTCTCGTCAACCATTTCATGATACTTTATTTCAAAACAATAGAGGTGGTAACGAGTTATTATCTCCTGAAGTTGATAATGAAGAAATTACTGGTTTCGAATTTGGATACCAATTTAATGGCGGTAGAGCAATTTCGGCAAACTTAAATGCGTATCATACTACATGGGACAATAGAACTTTAGTAAATACGAATGGTGAAAATGCTGAAGATTTTCTAAGTTTCCAAACATTAGGTGTTAAACAGGTTCACTATGGTGTGGAATTAGAAGTTATGACACGTCCATTAGATAAATTAAACTTAAACGGATTTTTATCGTTAGGCGAATGGCAATTTAAAGATAATGCAAGAGAAAGAACATTTGATCAAGATGGTAATCAAGTAGGAGCTGAAGAAGAAATTGTTATTGATGGCTTTAATGTTGGTGGTGCTGCACAAGTAACTGCTGGTATCAATGGTAGTTATGAGTTTTTGCCAAGAACAAGTATTGACGCTGCTTGGAATTGGTACAATGATATTTACTCTACTGGTTCATTAGATAAGGAAACATTATCTATGCCTTCTTATGATACTGTTGATCTTGGCTTTTCTTATAAAATGCAATTGGGCGAAAACAACAAGAGTTCTTTACAATTCCGTTTAAACGTAAACAACGTTTTTGACGAAGTATATTTAGAATCTGTTAATGGTAACACGCAAGCTTCTGCTAACCCAGAAGAGAACTACAAAGGTGTTAACAAAGATAATACAGGTAGATTTGGTTATGGTAGAACTTGGAACACAAGTATCCGCTTTAACTTCTAATCCGTATAATATATTACTAAAAAACCGCTTCAGTTTATGAAGCGGTTTTTTTATAGGCTTTATTTAGTACATTTGTAATACTAACTATTAAACTTTAAAATATGTATAATACCATAAAAATGCTTCATTCCGGATGGGCTTATTTGGTGCTTTTCATCCTTGTTGTAGCTACTTTAAATGCCATTGTTAAAAGTATGGCAGGAAAGGAATATTCTGCTAAAGATTTTAGAATATCACTCTTTACGTTAATCGTTTCACATATTCAACTACTTTTAGGAATTGTGTTTTACTTTGTATCAGATTATATGTCAGTTATTAGCAATATGGGTATGGGAGCTGTTATGAAAGACAGTATCTTACGTTCCAACATAATTGAACATCCATTAACAATGATTATTGCCATTGCTTTAATAACCATTGGCTACTCTAAACATAAAAAGAAATTAACCTCAAAAGCAAAATTTAGAATGATTGCTGTATTTTACACGCTAGCATTAATTCTTATTTTGGCTAAAATTCCTTGGCAAGTTTGGATTGGTTAAATCCAATAACGTTCCAATAAAAAAGCGCCTTCAAGTTAAGAAGGCGCTTTTTTAATTTAAAAATAGGACTGTTTATTTTACTTCTTTAATTAAGTAAATATAAGCCGGAAAGTGATCGCTAAAACCATCGGTAAACCCTCCGTCTGCAAAGCTTCGTAAAGGATAACCTTTGTAACGACCTTTTTTATTAACTAAGTAATTTTTATTAAAAATATGTGCTTGGTAAAAACGTAACGAGCTATAATCTTTTTCTAAAAAAGGTTGTGTTATTAATACCTGATCAAATAAACTCCAACTATCTCTATAGGCATTAGAACCTAAACCCATTTTAAACATGTTTTCCATGGGATTATAAATGCCTTTAAGTGCTACATCTTCTTTTTCCTTTTTAGCTCCCAAAACCTCTTTAACACTTTCATTAGTAGGGTCGTCATTTAAATCGCCCATCAAGATAATTTTAGCATATGGATCAATGGTTTGTAAGGAATCAATAATTTTTTTGCTCAATTTCGCTGCTGCAACTCGTTTTGGGCGGCTTCTTGCTTCACCACCGCTTCTAGAGGGCCAGTGATTTACAATAATATGAATCATTTCACCTTCTAGTTTTCCACTAACTAAAAGTTGGTCCCTGGTATACACACGCTCGCGAGAACTATCATCAAAAATAATTAATTCATGATTACTGGTGTGTAAAGGTGTAAAATATTTTTTCTGGTATAGTAAACCCACATCTATACCACGACGGTCTGGCGAATCATAATGCACAATGCCATAATCTTTTGAAATTAATTGTGGGTCATTAACCACATCCTCTAAAACATCTTGATTTTCAACCTCTGAAACACCAATAATTACAGGTGAATTTTTAGCTGTATCTGTACCAATATCAGCAAGTACACGTGCCATATTAGATACTTTCTTTTTATAAATATCGCTAGTGTTTACCCTCATTTCCATGATAGGGCTAGCCTCATCATTTTTATTAGGATCATTAATTGTGTCAAATAAATTTTCTAGATTATAAAAGGCTACCGTATGAATTTTAAACTTCTTTCCTTCTTGTGCTTTTACAGTTATAGTTAAGCATACAAGGATTACAGTAATCCAAACTTTGAAATTTTTCATGTAGTTGTATTGTTATGTTTAAGTTATGTTATTACAATTCTTGCGCCAAAAGTAGATATTTATTAGAAATAATGTAAATTTGCAGCCTTAATTTAATTAACATTTAACGCAAAGTATCAATTTTTTTAATTATAAATTCTAGCATGAAAAAAAGTTTAATTGTTTTTTTATTTGGATTTTTCGCGACTATTACTGCGTTTGCACAGCAAACAATAGTCAAAGGAAGTGTCACAGATGTTATTTCTTTTAATCCCATCAGAAATGTAACGGTTACTATAGAAGGGACACAAATTTCGACAGTAACTGATGAAAACGGTATGTTTGAATTAACATCAGATTTACCACTGGGTGAGCAGATTTTAAGAATATCGAAAGATGAATACATCTTTAAAAGGTATCCAATTGTTATTAATGAAGGTCAAACGGTAAATATTACAGATATGACTTTAGAACGGGATACATCAGCCGATTTATTTACAATTCAATTAACAGAAGATGAATTGGATGATGATTCTGGCGGACTTGATAATATTTCGGGTTTACTACAATCATCGCAAGATGTGTTTCAAAGAACCGCTGCTTTTGAGTGGAGTTCATCTTTTTTTAGAGTAAGAGGTTTAGATTCTGAAAACGGTTCTGTTTTAGTTAATGGAATTGAAATGAATAAAATTTATGATGGTAGACCACAATGGAGTAATTGGGGAGGCTTAAATGATATGCTACGTAATCAGGAATTAACAACTGGTTTAGCTCCTTCTGCTTATAACTTTGGTGGTATTTTAGGAACTACAAATATGAATGTGCGTGCATCTCAATATCGTGAAGGTGGTCGTGTTACCTATTCTTCTTCTAACAGAAGTTATACCAATCGTGTTATGGCTAGTTATGCCTCTGGTTTACTTGAAGGTGGTTGGTCTTATGCTGTTATGGGCGGAAGACGTTGGGGAAATGAAGGCTATCAAGATGCAACACTATATGATGCCAATTCATTTTTTGTTGCTGTTGAAAAGCAAATCAACGACAAACATAGCTTGAATTTTACTTCTATGTACACGCCAAACCGTCGTGGAAAGTCATCGCCTAATACCCAAGAGGTTTATGATTTAAAAGATATTAAGTATAATGAGTATTGGGGCTATTTAGATGGTGAAAAGAAAAATTCACGAATCAAAGAAATTGAAGAGCCAATTTTTATGCTAAATCATTATTGGGACATTAATAGTAAAACAACCTTAAATACCAATGTTGGTTATCAGTACGGTAAAATAGGTAATAGCCGTTTGGACTTTGGAGGTGGAGGAAACCCAAGTCCTGCGTATTACCAAAGTTTACCAAGCTACTTTTTAGCGGATTCTGATGGTCCTGATTATGCAGGAGCTTATATAGCTGAACAAAATTTTATTAATGATGGGCAAATTGACTGGCCTCGTATCCTGGATGCTAACGTAACTAATGCTTCTGTTGGTGAAGCTGGTGCCTACGCCTTATATGAGGATCGTAGTGATGACAAACTATTAACAGTTAACTCCATATTTAATACCGAAATTAATCAGAATATTATTTTAAATGCCGCTATAAATTACAAAAATTTAAAGTCTGAAAATTTTGGAGAAATTATTGATTTGTTAGGTGCTACTGGGTATTTAAATGTAGATGCTTTTGATGGGTTTCAGTTTGATAATCAAAATCCAAACCGTATTATTGGTGAGGGTGATAAATATCGCTATAACTACAATATTTATTCAGAAATTATTTCAGGATATGCACAAGCTCAATTTAAATATAGTAAAGTAGATTTTTACCTTTCAGGAAGTCTAACAAGTACAACCTACCAGCGTGAAGGACTCTGGGAAAATAGCGCGTTTCTAGGAAATTTATCGCTTGGAAAAGGTGAAAAATTAAATTTTACAGGAGTTGGTGCTAAAGCTGGTTTAACGTATAAAATTACAGGAAAACATTTAATAGATGTTAACGGTGGTTATTTAACAAAGGCGCCAACAATTAGAAACTCGTACTCAAACTCAAGAGACAATAATAGTGTGGTTGATAATATTACAGAAGAAAAAATTACCGCTTTTGATGCTAGTTATATTTTCAGATCACCAATTGTAAAAGCGAAGTTAACAGGTTTCTACACAAAAATTGAAGATGCCAACGAAATTTCATTTTATTATGCGGATGGTATAACAAACGTAGATGAAGCATTCAATGACACTTCTGCTTTTGTTCAGGAAGTGTTACAAGGTGTAGATAAAAAACATATTGGAGCGGAATTAGGTATTGAGGCTCAAGTAACACCAACCATTAAATTAAAAGGTGTTGCATCTGTAGGTCAGTATACTTATGATAATAATCCTGATTTATATTTAACATCAACTAGTTTTGGTACTAGGGGCAGAACTCAAACGTTTACATCTAATTTAAAAGATTATAAAGTGGCAGGTGGTCCACAACAAGCGTATTCATTAGGTTTTGAATATCGTGATCCAGACTACTGGTTTTTTGGTGCAACCGTTAACTATTTAGCAAATGCCTATATAGATGTGAGCCCATTATTAAGAACACAGAACTTTTATTTAGCTAATGATGGTCTACCAATTAACAATTATGATGAAGATATTGCAACTGAATTATTAAAGCAAGAAGAGATTGATGCCTATTTTACTGTAAATTTAACAGGTGGAAAATCTTGGAAAGTTGGCGATTATTACATCGGCCTTTTTGCTAGCGTCAATAACTTGTTGGATGAAATCTATAAAACAGGTGGTTTTGAACAAGGTAGAAATGCCAATTATACAGAGTTGTTAGCTGACAATCAAGCGCCTAAACGTCAGTTTGGACCAAAATATTGGTATGGACGTGGTGCAACTTATTTTGTAAATGTTAACTTTAGATTCTAAAAACGAAAAAGAAAATTAATTAAACGAATTATTGATTATGAAAACAAATAAATTTTTAACCCTAGTATTAACAATAGTTGCTAGTTTAGCTATTGTATCTTGTGTTCAAGATGACGATTACACCATACCTACAAGTTTAGGTGATGAAGAAAATGCACGATTAAACACTTTACTAGCTAATGGAACAGAGATTTCAATAGCTGAAGCAAAAGCAATGTACTCTGTAGGCGATTTTTTAGAGCCAATAGATGAAAACATTTATATTAAAGGGTATGTGTCTTCTTCAGATAAATCAGGAAATTTCTTTAAAGAATTTTATCTTCAAGATAGTCCCTCAAGCCCAACTACTGCTATTAAAGTAATAATTAATCAAGTGGACTTATATAATCAATTTAACTTTGGTCGTGAAGTTTATGTAAGTTTAAAAGATTTATATATTGGTGAAGAACGTGTTGGTAATGGTGTTACTGCTATTGGAGGTGGAATTGAAACAGATCAATACGGAACAACCGTAACAAGTTTAGGACAAACTCGTGCAAGAACACATGTTTTTAGATCGCCTGTTACTGAAGAAATAGTACCATTAAGCGTATCTGTATCTCAAATAAACTCAAGTCTTGTTGGTGTGTTTATACAATTAGATAATGTGGAGTTTGCTGATAATTTAGCAGGTAAGCGTTACTTTGATCCAATGGAAGATTTTGATACAAAAAGACAACTTCAATCATGTGGAGGTGTAAATTACACTACAATTAACCTTGAAACTAGTGGTTTCTCTACATTTAAGAACGAATTATTACCTACTGGAAATGGAACTCTTAAGGCAGTAGTAAACAAAACCTTCGATGGTGCCTCTGTAGTATTAGCATTAAACTCTGTTGATGATGTAAACCTTGAAGGTAACCGTTGCTCGTTAGCAGTTGCTATTTTTAGTGAAGATTTTGAATCTGCAACAAACAATACCAATTTAGACATTCCAGGTTGGACAAACTTTGCAGAAGCAGGTTCATGGGTTTGGAGAGAGAAAATATTCGATAACAATGGCTATACTGAATTCAGTACTTTTAATTCAGGAAGTCCAGTAAATATTGCTTGGTTAGTGTCACCAGGTATAGATATGGATGCTCAAGAAGACGAAAGATTAAACTTTACAGCTGCTCAACACCATTTAGAGTCAGAAGCAAACACTTTAGAAGTATTTGTTTCAACTGATTTTGATGGAACTGATGTATTAGCTGCCACATGGGAACCAGTATCTGCTAGCTTGCCAACTATGGATAATAGCTGGTATGAAATGGTTGACTCTGGTTTAATTGATATTTCTGGTTATACAGGTACTCTTTATGTTGCTTTTAAAGTTACAGGATCTGGAACCGATACATCTTTAGATGGTGCTTACCAAGTAGATAACTTTAATGTATTTGCAACTGAATAAAAGTTATTAATTTTATATTATTAAAACCTGCTAATGATTACATTTAGCAGGTTTTTAATTTTTATACCATATCTGTACTCATGTCCACTTTCGATTCTCTTTTTTTTAGCCTGTTTAGACACTATAAAAACAAAAAACACAAAAAAGCCAATCAACTAGCTACGGTTTATATTTCTATTTTACAATGCTGTATCTTGTTGTTATTAGGGATGTTTTTTGCTGGTTTTTCTAGCCAGATGAATATGAATACCATGTCTCAAGATAAAGCGTGGGTATTATTTATTATAGCCACCATTTTTATTTTTTTTAAAAATTGGGTGCAATATGCTGGAAGGAAGCGTCAAGTACTAAATGCTAAAATGCTGAATAAGAAATCTCAAAACCACTCCATATTTTTGCTTTGGTTGCTTCCTGTTGCTTGCATTTTATTGTCAGTAATACTCTGGCAAGCTGTTTAAATTATTAAAAATTCAAATTATTTATTTACAAATTGCTGGCTAATTTAAGTCTACTCGCTAGGTTCTAAAAGTTCTTTGTCGGGACGGTTTTAGCTCACTAATCAGGTTTTTAAGTTTCGTATAATCTTTAAAAGTATTCGGAAACGTTCTTCAGTTTACCCTTCATTTTTTTAAGGTCATATAAACAGGAAAATGATCACTATAACCACCTTTGTGCTTGTTGCCAGCATAGGTTCTAAAAGGTGTCCCTTTATGTCTGCCTTTGTATTCTTTTAAAAAATCGGCATCAAAAATATTGGCCGAATCAAATTCCAAATGGTTTTCTCGCGATTCAAAAAAAGGCATCGTAAACATAATCTGATCAAACAAATGCCACTTTCTTTGGTGCACCAAACTCCCACGATTATAGGATTGTAAGGTATTCATCGGGTTGAACACGTTATTATTTTCTGTGAGTTGGGTAATACTCTTACAATGTGGATCATCATTAAAATCGCCCATGATAATAATTTTTGCATCTGTTTGTTTCGTCTGTATATCCTTAATAATCTCGCTTACTTTCTCGGAAGCTTGTAAGCGTTTCACTTCAGATAGTTGTGTGCCTTCTCGTCTGGAAGCCCAATGATTCACAAGTATCGAAATGGTTTCGCCTTTAAGACTTCCAGTAACTAAAAGAACGTCTCGTGTGAAATCGTCGCCTCCTTCGGATCTTTCAAAAATCAGTTCAAAAATCTCTGAATGAGTCACTGTAAATTCTGTTGTATTGTAAATAAGCGCCACATCCATACCACGTTCATCTTTGGAGTTAAAGTGTACAAAACCGTAGGGAATACCTTTTAAATGCGTAGTATCTAATAAATCGCGGATAACTTTACCATTTTCCACTTCGGCTAGTCCAATAATACTTGGTGCATCTTCGGATTTGGTTTCACCAATTTTAGAAATAGCCAAACTAATTTTATCTAGTTTATTTTGATAGCGTTTTTTAGTCCAACGTCTTTCAGAATTTGGTAAATAATCCCGATCGTGTTTGCTACGGTCGTTATAAATATCAAATAAGTTTTCGGTATTATAAAAAGCAATGGTAAAGGTGCCAAGAGAATCTGCTGACTTTTGCGTGCTGGTCATTAATTTTAGTATTTGCTTAAAAGTATGAATTGGGAATTAAAAAATGGACTTTATACTCAAAAACTCATAGTGCCAAAAAGGCAAAGTGCTGAAACTGGACCATTTTACGGGAAAACCGTAACGGTTTTTTGGGTATTTGATGAACGGCACATAATTCATCAAAAAAGCTAGTTCTAATCATTTTTTTTTTTTTTTATGTTTGCCGCATCGAAAATAATTTGGTTTAGTTTTGAAGTCTGAATCGATTATCTACGACATGATATATCAACAACTGACGTCAGTTTTTTTATTCTGGATACGGAATATTATTGCAAAACTTCTTTAATTAAAAATTTCAAAACTATGGAGTCATTGTGAATAATAAGTTATTAAAATTCTTTTTCACAAATACCAATCAAACAATTATTATTAACTAAAATTATTACATAAATTTAAAAAATTATGAACATTATTGAAATATTTAGAAAACCGAACTTGTCGCTTTTTGCATCAGTATTACTTTTATTTAGCTCTTGCAGTCAATATGATAATGATGAAATATATTCACCTAATTATAGTGAGTTAAATAGGAACGAAGGGATGAGTTCCAAATCTATTGAAGATTTAAAACTTAAAGCTCTAAACAAAATAACACCTCTGGTTGATGAAGCACAATTAGTCTTAAGTTTCTTTGAAACATCAGTAAATAGTTCCCATGAATTGGAAAACTTAACTGTAAATGAGGCTTTACAAATAACAATGCCTTTGGTTAACAAAACGAATTTAGCCTTAAATGAATTAGGTTTTGACCCTAATTTAATGAAGGATCTTTTTGGTAGTAATGACGATCCAAGAATCGCTCTTGTAGGTATTGGTTTGGTCGGCGGCTTAAATGGTTTTAAAGCTGACGCTAGTGGAATGGGTGGTCCGAACATTCTTGGTTGTCTTGGCTCCGCAGTCGGCTTAGATTTGTTGGTTGCTGTAGGAGATGCTCTTGCAAGTGCTGCTGTAGGTGGCTCTGCTTCTACCATAACTGCCGAAACAATTTTATCTTTAGGAATTAAAGGTTTAAAAAGGGTGCTACGCAATTTTATTGGTCCAGTTGGAGTGCTTATTGCTGCATATGATTTTTCTAGCTGTATGGATTTGATATAAATATGGAAAATCAAAAGATTATTTGGGATTTTATTAAAGTGGTAATTTTTATTACTGTGGCTATAATTCCTGTATGGAATTTATTTAAAGTGATAATTTCTAAACAGCCTATTAAAATAATAAGAACAAATGTGTTAATTTCTTTTATTGGAATTATCGTTTCAATTCTAGGATTTGTTTATTTATATAACGGAAATATAAAATCACCCGAAAATTTTTCACAAAGCATAAGTTTGATTACGATTACTATTATTGGTGTTTTGTCATTTTGTATAATTCTTATTCCTTATTACCGAAAGAGGTCTTGGAAGAATAAAATACCAATTTTTATTATAGGTATTTCTGCTGCAGTATTAGCTCTCAAATACTTATATTATTAAACTATTTAATTACGTATTACTTAATAACAGCCATTAAGAAGGAGGTTCAACTCTTTCTAACTTTATGGCTGTTTTTTGCATTTCACTCAAAAATTTCAGTAAACGCATTATAAATATCAAATAGATTTTCGGTATTGTAAAAAGCAATAGTAAAGGTGCCAAGAGAATCTGCTGACTTTTGCTTGCTGGTCATTAATTTTAGTGTTTGCTTAAAAGTATGAATTGGGAATTAAAAAATGGACTTTATACTCAAAAACTCATAGTGCCAAAAAGGCAAAGTGCTGAAACTGGACCATTTTTCGGGAAAACCGTAACGGTTTTTTGGGTATTTGATGAACGGCACATAATTCATCAAAAAAGCTAGTTCTAATCATTTTTTTTTTTTAGTAGGTTTGGATTATTGCGGAATGATTTAGAATTAGGAGTTTCTTTATATAAATTGAAACCTAACAATTTAAATAACCCAAACGAGTTAGAAACTTGGGAAAAATTGTCTTTAAATAATAATGGAACTTTAGCAAACCCAAAACCTTGTAATTAAAAAATAATAGAATGAAAAATATAATATATATAAATTTATTGGTAATAGGGCTAACTTTATCTTGTAAAGCACAATCACCAATCGTTAGTTTAGATGCTCCAACTACTACACCAAGTGGAGCTTATTTAAAGGATTTAAATAATGAACTTGATAAATTTGAAGGAACTTGGATTTTCACAGAAGGCACAATAACTTTTACTATTACTTTGGAAAAAAAAGAGATGGTTTACGATGGTTTTAAATACTATTCTGATGAGTTGTTCGGAGCATATTCATACACCACCAACGGTGTTGAAATTGTAAATACATTTCCTTTAATCACTGAAACAGAAACTGATTTAGATAACACAAATATTGGTGGTAATTATATTATTCCAAACAATTTATATGTAGCATGTGATGATTGCGCTCCTGACGAAAGAAGGGTAAAGCTATATTTTAGCGACCCAGAACGTCCATATTTATCTGTCTCCACTGTACTGCGATATATACAAGATGGTAATGTGCCCGGGCAAGACGAACAAATAACAGCTACAATATTTCCACATGGTGGAATGTTACCTGATGAAAACTCACCTTCTACAATAAGAGTACCTTATGGTGAGTATTTAATGGTTAAAGAATAAAAACTGATAAAATTATTTAATAAAAAACAGCAGTTAAAAGTGGTGCCCAAACCGTTCATACTTTTCTGCTGTTTTTCTATCTTACTAACATTAGTTTTAAATTAGTGATATGAGAACTCCAATTTATTTTCTCAATAGTTTCTTGTAAAGCGCAAAGTCCCATAATATCTTTGTATGACGGCTCGGATTATGCTAATACAGCTAACGCCTATTATAAAGATACTGATAATGACTTTGATAGGTTTATTGGAACTTGGGAATATAACAACGGAAGTGAAAAATTAAGAATTATTATTAGAAAAAAAGAACAATATTATTATAATGGTGTAGGCAATATACCAGCCTTTTATGCAGATTATCTATATGGAGAATACCTTTACAAAGATTCTAATGGAAATCAATTAGTCAATACGTTAACGAATATTGATAGTAATCCTTCGGATATATCAGAACACCTTATATTTGGTAACAGAATAAATCCATCCCAGTTTTTACCAGGTTGTGAAAACTGTGGTCCTAATGAACGAAGTATTTTTCTAGCGCTTTATGATCCGGTAAGAGATTATATAAAGTGTGAACTTGTTTTAAGAACCATACCTAATACTCAAAACAGTAACGTTAACGATTTAAAAGCAGTTATAACCGGTAGTTATTCTATAATACCGGAAGGCTCACCAACAGATAGCAGAATACCTTATGGTAAGTATGTCATGATAAAACAATAAGTAACTTTAAAACTTTAAAGCCTCTCATGCATTTGAGAGGCTTTTTTGTTTTCAACAATTACTGTTATCTTACGTTGAAACCCAAGTCTACATTTTCATAACATGAAAACAATACTTATAACCTTAGCTTTACTATTAGGAATCAACATTTATAGTCAAAATCCAGCACCTATTCCTAGTGTAACAGAAAATATTTGTAGTGGTTTGACGGAAGAAGATGTGCCTAACTATACATATTTCTCTGATTTAAACGGAACTTTTAATGACTTTATTGGTACTTGGAAATGGGAAAATGGGAACCAAATAGTGGTATTCGAATTAACCAAAGTAACTCAAAAATATTTTCCTGAACACAAAATATTCGAAGACTATATGATTGGTAACTACAGCTATTCGATTGACTCGGGAAATTCATTTATTGTTAATTCAATTATTAGTCCAGTTAACGAGAACCCAAGTGAAAACCCGATGTATACAAGCTGTGTAGAAAATGGCAAATTAATATTTATTTTTAATGACATTGTACTTAATAAAGGTTATTGTTACGCAACTTTTGAATTTTTATCGGGAAATTTAAATCAATTAAATGTGAAAATAGAGAACCCAAAAGAAATTCCTGGAAGATTTGATGGAGAACCTGCTTATAATTATAATTTTACACTACCAACTGAAATAATTGTTAATAAGCAATAAATTATTAATAAACACTATAAGAGTAAACAGCCATAAAGAAAGAAGCATAACCGCTTCTTTCTTTATGGCTGTTTTTTTTGCATCACACTCAAAAATTTAAGCAATCGCGTTAAAAATATAAAAATTAAACTGCCTACAATTGTTTAACTTTGTACTTTTAAAGCTTATGATAGAAAAAATAGATATCACGCACGAACGTGCCGTATTAATTGGCGTTATTACAAAAAGTCAGGACGAAGATAAATCTAAAGAATATTTAGACGAGTTAGAGTTTCTTACCTACACTGCAGGTGGAGAGGTTTTAAAACGCTTTACCCAAAAAATGGATATGCCAAACCCAAAAACCTTTATTGGAAAAGGTAAAATGGAAGAAGTCCGTCAATTCATTCAAGATAACGATATTGGAACCGCCATTTTTGATGATGAATTATCCGCTGCTCAAGAACGAAATATCAGTAAAATTCTGGAATGTAAGGTCCTTGATAGAACCAATTTAATCCTCGATATTTTTGCCCAACGCGCCCAAACCAGTTATGCCAGAACCCAAGTGGAATTGGCACAATGTGAATATTTATTGCCACGACTTAAAGGTATGTGGACACACTTGGAGCGCCAAAAAGGTGGTATAGGTATGCGTGGACCTGGTGAAACAGAAATTGAAACAGACAGACGTATTGTTCGGGATAAAATAGCACTCTTAAAAGACAAAATTAAGACCATAGATAAACAAATGGCTGTGCAACGTGGTAATCGTGGTAAAATGGTTCGTGTGGCACTTGTTGGTTATACCAACGTTGGTAAATCTACACTGATGAACACCATTAGTAAAAGCGATGTGTTTGCCGAAAACAAACTATTCGCCACATTAGATACAACGGTTCGGAAAGTGGTCATACAGAATTTACCATTCCTGTTAACCGATACAGTAGGATTTATTAGAAAGCTGCCAACCCAATTGGTAGATAGTTTTAAAAGTACCTTGGATGAGGTTCGCGAAGCCGATTTGTTATTGCACGTAGTGGATATTTCGCACCCTAATTTTGAAGAACATATTGATTCCGTAAATAAGGTTTTGGGTGAAATAGGTTGTGCAGATAAGGAAACCATTATGGTTTTTAATAAAATAGATGCTTACCAACCAGAACCGTATGATGAAACCGATTTGGAAGTAGAGCGGACAGAAGCACATTATTCGCTACAAGAATGGCAAAAAACCTGGATGAATCGGGTAGGCAATAATGCCTTGTTTATTTCGGCCTTAAACAAGCAGAATATGAAAGAGTTTAAAAAGCGTGTTTATGATGAGGTTCGTGAGATTCATGTAACCCGTTTTCCTTATAATCACTTTTTATATCCAGATTACGACGAAGAAGAATAAAACACATTAGTATCTTAAATGAGTTTCATTAATGTTTTTAAATCCTTTGTGTTTTTGGTATCGAACAGTGATTCAATGTTGTAAGATTTGCTTTAAAATATTCCAATTTCGGCCCATCGAAGTTTTATTGTAAAATTTGAAATGAAATCGAAGATTTACGAATACCAAAAAATAAAATATTGATACATGAGTAAATGGCGTAAAATTTTAGGCTGTTTAAGCAAGCGAAATTATGAATTAATAAGTGTTTTCAAAGCGAGTTCCTAAAATTTAGGCGTCGAATGATAAATTTAGATAAGGGTTGGTAAGTCTAGTCTTTTTTGTTTCTTTTTTGGACAATGCACAAAAGATAAGACTAATAGTTTTTTCACTTTCAAAAGCTATATAAAGCGGGTTTGTTTAAATAATAAAATTTCACCTAAATAGATGATTCAAATATTTCAAGATTTCAATGGGTAAAGTACGTGCATTTTTAAAAAAGACATGGGTAAAATGGTCGCTAATGGTATTGGCTGGTATTATTTTATTCTTTGTTGCCTTGTATGCTTGTATTTATTTTGGGCTATTTGGAAAAGTGCCAACACATGAAGAATTAAGTACTTTAAAACAAGCAGAAGCTACACAAGTTTTAGATCAAGATGAAACATTAATTGGCAAATTTTATATTTACGATAGGCAGCCATTGGCGTATGAAGCGTTTCCAAAACATTTGATTGATGCGTTGGTAGCAACAGAGGATGTTCGCTTTTACGAACATGACGGTATTGATAATATTAGTTTGTTGCGTGTGTTTTTTAAAAATATACTGCTTCAAGATAAATCGGCTGGTGGTGGAAGCACCATAACACTACAGCTCGCTAAAAACTTATATGGTCGGGAAGATTATGCATTGTTTAGTATGCTTATTAATAAATTTAAAGAATCTATTGTAGCACAACGTATGGAAGATGTGTATTCCAAACAAGAAATTTTAACACTCTATTTAAATACGGTTCCGTTTCCAGATAATACCTATGGAATTGAAAGTGCTTCGCAAAAATTTTTTAATAAATCGGCTAGTCAATTAACCATTCCAGAAGCTGCAACCTTAGTAGGAACCTTAAAAGCAACAACCTATTTCAATCCCAGAAAATCGGTTGCCAGAAGTCAGTCACGACGCAATGTGGTATTGGATCAAATGGTGAAATACAACTATTTAAAAGGAGCAAAAGCTGATTCACTTAAAACGGATTCCCTCGTTATTAAATATCATTCGTTTAATCACGATTTAGGATTAGCACCTTATTTTAGAGCGCAGGTTAAGCAACAACTTCAAACGATTTTAAAAGCGTATAAAAAGCCAAATGGTGATGCTTATAATATTTATAAAGATGGATTAAAAGTCTACACCACGTTAAATGCCACGATGCAAACCATGGCAGAAGACGCAATGAAAGAACACCTTACTAAACTGCAAGCAGCTTATGAAGCATCACATGGCAAAAATGCACCTTGGACATCCAACACAAGTGTATTTAAAAAAACCTTACAAAGCCTACCAGAATATCAGCGTATAAAAAAAGCTGGTCTTTCAGAAAAAGCGATAGACGACTCGTTATCTGTAAAACACAGTATGGATGTATTTTCTTGGAAAGGTGATAGTACTGCAATGCTTTCAGCAAAAGATAGTCTACAACACTATCTTAAACTTTTAAATACAGGAATGTTGTCCATCGACCCAAAAACGGGCGCCATCCAAACCTATATTGGTGGTATAGATTATCGCTATTTTAAATATGACCACGTGTCTCAAAGTGAACGTCAAGTGGGCTCAACCTTTAAGCCTTTTGTATATACAGCTGCTATTGAAAACGGTATGAAGCCTTGTTCATATTATTCTATAGATGCCGTAACCTATACCAACTACAAAAACTGGACACCAACCAATGCAGGACAAGATCCCAAGGAGAAAACAGATATTAATTACAATCTGGAAATGGCGTTGAGTAATTCGGTAAACACCATTGCCGTAAAAGTTTTAAATGATGTTGGTATTTCTAAAGTTCAAGAGCAAGCGCAAAAAATGGGTATTACTAAAGCATTGCCTACAGAACCCTCTTTAGCATTAGGTGTTGCTGAAATAAATTTGATAGAATTAATAGGCGCTTACGCCAGCTATGTAAATAATAGTTATGGTGTGAAACCCTACATGATAACGAAGATTGAAGATAAAAACGGTAACGTGATAGCTGACTTTGAGCCGGAAATGTTAGAAAAACAAGCGTATAGCAATTATACCCGACAGGTTTTATTGGAAATGATGAAAACAACGGTTAATAGCGGTACCGCTTCACGACTACGAACGACTTATAATTTAACTAACGCTATAGCCGGAAAGACAGGAACCACACAAGATAATAAAGATGGATGGTTTGTGGCCATTACACCCAAATTGGTCACTATTACCTGGGTAGGAAATGATAATTATAACATCGGTTTTAAAACGACGGCTTTGGGTCAAGGTGCTAATTCGGCTTTACCCATGTTTGCCAAATTTTATCAGAGATTGAACAACGATTCTGAATTTAACGCAATTACCAAAAGCACTTTTGAAACACCAAGTAATGACGTTTTAAAAGATTTAGATTGTAAATTGGAAAAGGAAGATGGTTGGTTAAAAAAACTATTTAAGCGTAAGAAAACTTCGAAAGAATTTAAAGGCGATTAATGATTAAAACAAAAAAAGCTCCAACATAAATGTTTGGAGCTTTTTTGATTATAAAAATGGATTGGTTTTAGAACGCATAACTCAAACCAAATGTATAATATACTTGTAAATCATTATCTACGTTTTCAAAGGTTGGTTGAGCTTCAAGTCCCATAGGATCCCACTCTTTAAACGCAAAGTTAACAGCCTCTTGTTTATTATCTCTCAAGCCTAATTCAAAACCTAATCCAATACCTTTCCATAACTTATAGCTAAGAGCGTTAATCCAAGTCCAGTTAGATAAGTTAGAATCCTCATAACTCATAAAAGCCGATAGGTTCGAGTTGAAATCTAATTTTCCAAATGAACGACCATAGTTAGCAACGACTTTCGCACCTAGAGAAGAATCGAAAATTGCATCATTATCAGCAAATACAAAGTTGTAGTTTAAAGGGTGTACGACAACAACTAAATTTTCTAGAGGTGTCCACGTTATACCAACACCAACATCCAAATAACCAGGATCATTAAAGTTGTTAATAAGTGTAGTTCGGTATTCAGCAAGTGTAGAAGCTGCTAAATTTTTAGCTATTTTATAACCAAAAAGGGATGTTACGTTAAACACATCATTAGCTTCTCTAAAGCTATTATCATCTGTTGGGTCATCTTTATCATCAAATTTCACCCAACTTAAGTTAATATTTCCTGTGTTGTACCAGAAATAGTTTTCACGATCTAATTTGGCATAAGGATTAACCGTAATAGTAATGTTTCCTGAAGCATTGTTAGGTGTTCCTTGGCCGTACCAATTATTGAATTCAGAAAAACTAGCACCAATGGTACCAAAAGCACCAAATTTCCAACCTGGGAAAGCATCAATTTGTTTTTGTAACTCATCGGCTTCTGCTTGTAAGGCATCAGCAGCGGCTTGTTTTTCAGCTTTTTGCTCTTTTAATTCTTCTTTTGTTTGCGAAAACGTGGCTGTCGCAAGCAGCACTAAACCAATAGTAAATATTCTTTTCATAGGTTTTAAGGATTAATTAGTAATTAATAACCCTACAAAAATACTATTTTCTTTTAAATAATGGCACACTAGAACAAGCTTCGCCAAACATTATGGATTTTGCAACCGGTTTTAGTTTGTTGGTAATCATGAGATAAGCGTTTACTGGAACCGGTTTTTTTGAACATCCTTTAATAATAATGGGTTTGTCCTGAAATTCAGAAACATCTAAATTTGATATAATATCTTGATAAAGGCTTGTTTCGAGTAATTCTAAATTACCTAAAATGGTTTTTTTGGCAATGGATGCTAATGAAAGTGTTATGAGCATATAAGCCCAATCAGGAATAATAGCATCTGTTGAACATTGAATAGCTACATAGGCATCTTGATACTGTTGCCAATCATGGTTTTTAACCTGTTCTCTAAAATCTTTTTCTCGGAGCACAATATCTTCAAATAACCAGTTTTTAATATCTAATATTACACGTTCACCTTTTGGGTAGTAATCCTCTAAATTAAAGGTTATTAGTTTGCTATTTGCTACGCGATTAATTATTTCTTCTTCCATAATACAAAGTTAATTTAATTATTGATAGCCTTCAGCCTGCAATTGAAAGAGTTGGGCATATAAAGCGTTGTTTGCCATTAATTGATTATGAGTACCTATTTCTAAAATTTTGCCGGCCTCTAATACTAATATACGATCTGCTTGCCTTACAGTACTAAATCTGTGCGAAATAATGATGCTCGTTTTACCTTGTGTTAAACCAATAAAACGCTTGAAAACATCACTTTCAGCTTTTGCATCTAATGCGGAGGTTGGTTCATCTAAAATCAACACTTCGGCATTTTTCATATAGGCTCTAGCTAAAGCTACTTTCTGCCATTGCCCACCAGAGAGCTCTTGTCCTTTAGCAAAGCGCTTTCCTAGTTGTTGGTTGTAGCCTTTTTTTAATTCTGAAATTACTTCAGTAGCCAAACTTAATTGGGCGGCATGTTCAATTTTTTCTTGATTATTTAATTCAGCAATATCTCCAACTGCAATATTTTCCTTAACGGTAAATTCATACCGAAAGAAATCTTGAAAAATAACACCAAAATATTTCTGATAATCGTCTTTTTTAAAGCGATTAATATTAACACCATCTAATAAAATTTCTCCAGAAGTGGGTTCATAAAACCGCAATAGTAATTTTGTAAGCGTTGTTTTTCCGGCACCATTTTTACCAACAAATGCCATTTTCTCACCAGCAGAAATTGTAAAGGTTACACCTTTTAAAATCTCATGATCAGAATCAGGATATGAAAAATGTACATTTCTGAATTCGAATCCAGATACAATTTTTTCAGGAATAGGTTGATTTTCTTCATATTTTGGAACTATGGACCAATCAATAAACTCAAAGTAATCTTTTAAATAGAGCGCGCTTTCTGTAATTCTGGTAAATTTAGCGAAGAAATCTTGAAGATTTCGTGTAAGTCTATTGAAGGATCCTGATAGAAACGTTAATTCACCAAGTGTAATGACGCCAGATACAACCCGATAAATAATAAATATATAAGCACCATAATAGCTTAAAGTTCCCAAAATATTAAAAATAAAACCCAAAGCTGAACGTTTAACGGCTAGCTTTTTATTGAGTTGGTAATATTCTTGAGAAAGATTTTTAAAACGGTCTACAATAAAATCCGTTAGTCCAAATAGTTTAATTTCTTTAGCAGTTTGGCTGTTAGCACCAATAAAACGTAAGTAATCTAATTCACGTCTTTCGGCTGTCCATCCGCGCGCTAACGAGTATTGTTGCTGACTAAACCAAATTTCATTAATAAAGGACGGAATAATACTTAAAACTAATAAAATGATGAGATAGGGTTCAAAATAAATTAAACCAGCTACAAGTGTAGCTATAGAAATAAGACTTTGTATTTCGCCCAAGGCATTAGACATAAGCCCAACACGACCAGCAGTTTGTGTACGAGCACGTTCCAGTTTATCATAAAATTCAGAATCCTCTAATAAACTAATATCAATTTGGTTAGTTTTTTTGATAATCTTAACCGATGAATCAATGGAGTAGGCGTCACCTAATAAATTGTCAGTTAAAGAAATAGCGCGACTGATTAAATCGGATAGCACAATTAAACCAAACTCGAGCGCAACATAAGTCCAAAGGCGATTGAAATTGACAGCATCAATTGTAGATTGAAGTATAATTTCATCTATTATAACTTTACCAACCCATAGGATTAATACAGGTAAAATAGCGCCAATAAGCCGACAAATTGCTGATAAAATAAAACGCTTTTTGTTGGTTTTCCATATTTCTTTAAAAAAACGTGGAATATATATTAAAGCACTAAAGGATTTTTTTAAGCTTGTTTTGTCTTTGTCTTTAAGGGATTTAAGTCTGGATCTAGCCATCTGTAGGATTCAAAAAATTAAAAGTTTAACGTTTAAGATTCCAGATTTAAAAATATACCTCTAAATTTCTAAAAAACAATCAACATGTCATGGAATATGAATCGAAGTGGCTAATTAAAGCATACCTAGCTCTAATTTGGCTTCTTCGCTCATTAAATCTTGACTCCAAGGTGGATCAAAAGTAATTTCTACTTCAGCAGATTTAACACTGTCTAAAGATTTTACTTTTTCTTCCACTTCAAGGGGTAAGGTTTCGGCCACTGGGCAGTTAGGTGTTGTTAAAGTCATTAAGATTTTTACATCATAATCTTCATTTACAAACACGTCGTAAATTAAACCTAACTCGTAAATGTCTACTGGAATTTCTGGATCGAAAATGGTTTTTAAAACGCGAACTATTTTTTCTCCTAAAGCTGTTGTATCTATAGTTTCACTCATGTTTTTTGAAGTTTATTATTTCTAATATTCGTTGTTAAGCTATTTGCGTATTGTTAATAGGTTTATTACTAAATACCAACAGTTGCTAATAGATTATTTAAGTTGTGTTTGATATGCAATAGCATACATTTTTAATTGTTTTACCATGCTAACTAAACCGTTAGCTCGGGTTGGTGATAAATGATCTTTAAGGCCAATTTTATCAATAAATTCGGTGTTAGCAGCTATAATATCTTGAGGTTCTTGGTTTGAAAACGCCCGAATGAGGATTGCAATAATTCCTTTGGTAATGATGGCATCACTATCTGCGGTAAAAATAATTTTGTTATCAACCAAATCAGCATGTACCCAAACTTTACTTTGGCAACCTTTTATGAGATTATTTTCCGTTTTGTATTGGGCATCAATTAAAGGTAAATCTTTCCCCAGGTCAATCATGTATTGGTAGCGTTCTTCCCAATCTTCAAACATGGAAAATTCGTCAATAATTTCGTTCTGTATATCTTCAATTTGCATCATCATAATTTTATACAAAAATACAATAAGTAATGTAGCTATTCAATTATTTAAGGCTTTTCAATATATCCTATTAATTCTGAAACTAAAGCTTCTATAGTTTTTGGTGGGTTTCCAGCATCAAAAGAAGGGGTTTGATAATTTGAACTCCCTGTAGATATTTTTAATCCTGCAATTGCAGCACCATCATACTGATGGGCTTTACTAGGCGGTTCTAAGCTTTCTAATTCATTGAGATTTAAAGCCCCAATTTTAGCATTTAAGGAAGCTATTTGGGATTTAGATAGTGCTTTTACTTGCGGTTTACTGTTTCGTTCTTTTTGAAAAGAAATGCTATTATTCTCGTAGTTTATAAGCATATATGAACCACGAGAAATAGCAGTATACTCCACTTTATAGTCTTTTTGCTTGTCTGCTACTTGTGAGTTTGAGGGTTCAGGTTTTGCTAAAGTCATAACAACTTTATTGTCTAAATCATAGAAAGTAATGACCTGATTGTTTTCCGTAAAACGAATGGTTTCATTTAATGCTTTTAGGATGTCTTGTTCTGTTTTGTTTGCTTCAGGACGACACATTTTTCGCGTGCTTGCTAAAGGACTAAAATTTAAAGCAGCTCCTTTGTTTTCGTAACTTCCTGAAAATTGATTACATCCAGAAAAGCCTGAAATCATTTTTTTTTCTAAAGAAAAACGAATTAAAAGATCTTTGGAGTCTAGCTGGTTTCCATATACAGAAGTGATGTTATAATTTCCAGCAAGTTCGGTTTGGGTTGTCATTGCAGATGCTTCTTTAGCATTGCCACAAGAACATATAAAAAGGCAGGTAAAAAAGAGACTAATATATTTCATAATTGTTGTTTTTTATGAGATGTGCAAAAAGAAGGCCAAACTAATTAATTTTGGTTGTCGATTTCTTTACAACTTCTACCAAGGTGTATTTTATATTAGAAGCGTCAGCTGGTGGGTTACTAATAGTTTCTTTAGTAACTTGTAATTTATAATAAAACCCTGTTTCGTATGTAAAACCTTCTATCTGATCGTAGAATAGGGACCATTCGGTATCATTTTCAAATTTTACTTGCAGGCATTTTTGTGGGCCAACTCCAACACAGTCTGCTTGTTTGTTAGCAACATACACAGTGGTTAAATTTGTTTCTTGACAAGAAAAAGTTGCTAAAAACAGTAGGGTTACTAATAGGCTTTTTAACTTCATAATTATTTGAATATTTAAGATAACATCATTTGTGCTTTTTTCACAGCAGTAATCAAAGCATCTACTTCTGCTTTAGTATTATAAAAGGCGAAGGAAGCTCTTACAGTTCCTGGAATATCATAAAAATTCATTATGGGCTGGGCACAGTGGTGACCTGTTCTAACGGCAATTCCCATTTTATCCAAAAGTGTACCAATATCATAAGGATGAATGCCTTCTAAATTAAAGGATATAACAGACGTTTTATTTTTTGCAGTTCCGTAAATTTTAAGGCTTTGTATTTTTTGTAATTCGGCTGTGGCATATTCTAAAAGTTCATGTTCGTATTTCTCAATAGCTGCAAAACCTATGTTGTTCATGTAATCTACGGCAGCTCCAAAAGCAATACCACCACAAATGTTGGGTGTTCCGGCTTCAAATTTATGCGGCAAATCCGCATAAGTAGTTTTTTCAAAAGTGACGTCAGCAATCATTTCGCCACCACCTTGATAAGGTGGTAATTTATGGAGCCAAGCTTCTTTTCCATATAAAAAACCAATCCCTGTGGGACCACACATTTTGTGTGCTGAAGCCACATAGAAATCAACATTTAAGGCCTGCATATCAGCTTTTATATGCGGACAAGCTTGTGCGCCATCTATCAAAACGGCTGCACCAACTTGATGCGCTTTTTTAATAATGGCTTCAATAGGATTTATCGTGCCCAAAGCATTTGAAATATGGTTTACAAAAACAAGTTTGGTGTTTTTAGTAAGCAACCTGTCGTAATCATTCATGATTAGTTCTCCAGCCGTATTCATTGGAATCACTTTTAAGGTGGCTCCTGTTTTTTCACAAAGCATCTGCCAAGGCACTATGTTACTATGATGTTCTAATGCTGAAACTATAATTTCATCCTCTTTTTTTAATAGAGAAGAAAATCCATTAGCAACTAAATTAATACCATGTGTTGTACCAGCCGTCATGATAATTTCATGAGCATGTTTGGCATTAAAATGTTTTTGGATGGTTTGTCTTGCTGCTTCGTATTTATCAGTAGCTTCCTGACTTAACGTGTGGACACCTCTATGGATATTAGCATTAAAATTACTGTAATAATCTACAATAACATCAATAACCTGTTGTGGTGTTTGAGATGTAGCTGCATTATCTAGATATACTAGCGGTTTTCCATTTACTTGTCTTTGAAGTATGGGGAAATCTTGTCTTATTTTTTCAACGTTAAACATAGTGTTGTTTTAAAATAGCCACATTAGCAGCTTGATCCTTTTTGTTTTCATTACTGAATTGACCTCTCTGTTGTTGGACAGGTTAAGCAGACAGCGCGAAATAGCTTCAAGCAAGAAATAGTTGTTATGCCATTAAATAACGGTAGTCTATTTTACACTTTATCTACAGATCGAAACCAATATTAACGCCCAATTTATGAGCAATAATTTTTGTAATACGTTGTTTTATTTCAGGAATTTTTACTGAACTTAATACGTTGTTACTAAAAGCAAACATAAGTAAAGCTTTGGCTTCCTTTTCTGGAATTCCTCTGGAACGCATGTAAAACATAGCGCTTTCATCCAGTTGACCTATAGTACAACCGTGTGAACATTTTACATCGTCAGCAAAAATTTCTAATTGTGGTTTGGTGTTGATACTTGCTTTATCGCTCACCAATATATTATTGTTGGCTTGAAATGCGTTTGTTTTTTGGGCTTCTTTATTTACTAAAACTTTTCCATTAAAAACACCTGTAGAACTATCGCCAAAAATGCCTTTATAATCCTGATGACTCTCACAATTTGGTTCTATATGATGTACCAAGGTGTTATGGTCTACATGTTGTTTATTGCCAATAATAGTAACACCTTTTAGTGTGGAATCTATACGTTCGCCATTTTGATAAAAGTTTAAGTTGTTTCGCGTTAATTTTCCACCAAATGAAAATGTATGCACCGAGGCATGACTCTCCCGCTTCTGATTGATAAACGTACTATCAATTAATGAGGCGTTTTCATTATCATTTTGAATTTTATAATAATCAACAATGGCGCGCTTATTGGCATGTATTTCAGTGACACTGTTAGTTAGTACGGGATTGTTTGTTAAACTTTGATGACGTTCAATAATCTGTACGTGTGAATTTTCATCTACCACAATTAAATTACGTGGTTGTAACATTAAAGCCGATTCGTTTCCAGTAGCAAAATGAATAATTTGTATCGGCTTTGCTACTAGCTTGTTTTTTGGAATATGAATATAAGCACCTTCTTGCGAAAAAGCTGTATTTAATGATGTTACGCTATCTTTAGTTGCTATTTTATTGAAATAATTTTCAATAATTAAGCGGTATTTTGGCTTGTTTAAAGCAGAAGACATAAGACAGACATCAATACCTTCATGTGTCGTTTGAGATAAATAGGAAGAATATTTTCCATCTATAAATACTATTTTATAGGTGTCAATGTCATGGATAAAGTACTTTTTCACATCTTGATAATCTAGTGCATTTTCCTGTTTTGGAAATACACTATAATCGTGTTTCAATATGCTATTTAGTGATGTGTATTTCCAAGCTTCATCCTTTTTGCTAGGAAAACCCTTAGTTTCAAATGCTTTAATTGCTTCACTTCTAATATCATGCACTGGCGAATCGATGTCAATACGATCTTCGAAGGCCATAAATGAGGATACTAATTTATCTTTTAATTCCATGTCATTCTGTTTTCAGTGTTCATTAGCAGAGGTCAGTAATTCTGTACTTGCTAAAGAATGCTGTTTGCTAATTTGTAATAGTTAAGCTTATATTCTAAATTCTTGTTTTATGAAACTTGATTTCTGAATATAAAACTTTAAACTTATTATGCGTTTACTTCTTCTTTAATCCAGTCGTAACCTTTTTCTTCAAGTTCATGAGCCAATTCTTTGGTTCCTGATTTTACAATACGACCATTATATAATACATGAACAAAATCTGGAACAATATGGTCTAACAGACGTTGGTAATGCGTAATAACAATTACGGCATTATCTTTACTTTTAAGCTTGTTAACACCATTAGCAACAATGCGTAAGGCGTCAATATCTAATCCAGAATCAGTTTCATCTAAAATGGCGAGTTTAGGCTCTAACATGGCCATCTGAAAAATTTCGTTTCGTTTTTTTTCGCCTCCAGAAAAACCTTCATTCAAGGAACGTGATAAAAATTTTCTGTCTATTTCAAGTAATTCAGCTTTTTCACGTATTAATTTCAACATATCTTTAGCAGGCATGTCCTCAAGTCCTTTTGATTTTCGTGTTTCGTTAATGGCTGTTTTAATAAAGTTTGTTACCGAAACTCCTGGAATTTCAACTGGATATTGAAACGACAAAAACACACCTTTGTGGGCACGCTCTTCAGCGGCTAGTTCATCAATGTTTTCGTTTTCTAATAAAATAGTACCATCTGTTACTTCATATTCTTCTTTTCCAGCAATAACAGAAGCGAGTGTACTTTTTCCGGACCCGTTAGGACCCATAATAGCGTGAACCTCACCTGGTTTTACTTCTAAATTAATGCCTCTTAAAATGGCTTTATCGTCAACACTTGCGTGTAAATTAGTTATTTTTAACATGTTATTTGGATTCCAATTTTACTACATTATTGGTTTCAGGGTTTGAAGCTGAAACACTTAAAATTTCTTTTATTTCTACACGAAAAGGCCAGCCTTCTTCGTTTTCGGGTTTTGGTATTACTTTTCCACGAATGGAAACTGTGGCATAATCTGTTGGTTCTTTTTTGTAGGCTTTTGCCATGTTGTTAAGTTCCATCATTTTATCATCAATAACAACACCATATACTTCACGATGTGTTTGTAAAACAGCAGCATCAGCATAATAAACAAATTCCCCTTTTAATAGCGTTAATCCATCATTTTGTTTTTCAGTACGATTAGGATCGTCTACATTTATGGTTTTTGTTTCTATTGTTGTTTCTTCGGTTTTACTATCATTTTTACAACTAATGAAAGCGATAGATAACATTAAAATTGTGGCTAGTTTTTTCATAAAATATCACTAAAAAATATTGATTATCTTGATTACCCTACAGATCCTTCTAAACTAATTTCTAAAAGTTTCTGTGCTTCAACAGCAAATTCCATTGGGAGTTTATTTAATACTTCTTTACTAAAACCATTTACAATAAGTGCAATGGCTTTTTCGGTGTCAATACCACGCTGGTTGCAATAAAAAATTTGGTCTTCACCAATTTTACTAGTTGTTGCTTCGTGTTCTATAATTGCCGATTTATTTTTAGCTTCAATGTATGGAAAGGTGTGGGCGCCGCATTCGTTACCCATTAGCAAACTATCACACTGTGAAAAATTTCGAGCATTGTCGGCGCGTGAACTTATTTGTACCAAACCTCTATAAGAATTTTGTGATTTACCAGCAGATATTCCTTTAGAGATAATGGTAGATTTAGTGTTTTTTCCTAAATGAATCATTTTTGTTCCCGTATCCGCTTGCTGGAAATTATTAGTAACAGCAATGGAGTAAAATTCGCCTACAGAATTATCGCCTTTTAATACACAACTTGGATATTTCCAAGTAACAGCAGAACCTGTTTCTACTTGTGTCCAAGATATTTTAGCGTTTTTCTCACATAAACCACGTTTGGTTACAAAATTGAAAACACCACCTTTGCCTTCGGAATTTCCAGGATACCAGTTTTGTACTGTAGAATATTTTATTTCAGCATCATCTAAAGCAATGAGCTCAACCACGGCTGCATGCAGTTGGTTTTCATCACGACTAGGAGCTGTACAACCTTCAAGATAGCTTACATAGCTGCCTTCGTCAGCAATAACTAATGTTCTTTCAAACTGACCAGTTCCTGCTTGATTAATTCTGAAATATGTTGATAATTCCATAGGGCAACGAACCCCTTTTGGAATATAACAGAAAGATCCATCGCTAAATACAGCAGAATTTAGAGCGGCATAAAAATTATCTTTTTGAGGTACAACCGTTCCTAAATGTTTTCTTACTAACTCCGGATGCTCTTTGATGGCTTCCGAGATACTCATGAAAATAATCCCTTTTTCGCCTAAAGTCTTCTTAAAAGTTGTGGCAACGGAAACAGAATCTACTACCACATCCATGGCAACATTGGCTAATTTTTTTTGTTCGTCAATAGAAATACCAAGTTTTTTAAAAGTTTCTAGTAATTCTGGGTCTACTTCATCTAAACTGTCATATTTTGGTTTGCTATTTGGAGCGGAATAGTAAGAAATTGCTTGAAAATCTGGTTTCTGGTAATGAACATTAGCCCATTCTGGCTCAACCATTTCCTGCCAAACACGAAATGCTTCTAATCGCCATTCCGTCATCCATTCTGGTTCTTCTTTTCGTTTAGAAATTGCACGAACAACATCTTCATTTAAACCAATTGGAAAGGTGTCAGATTTGATGTCTGTGTAAAAACCGTATTCATATTCTTTGGTTTTTAATTCTTCTCTTAAATCGTCTTCAGTATATTTACTCATGAGTGTTTTTTCTTTTAGTTACCTTAAGATAAAGGTTAGACTGTTAGGACTACAGTGAAAATGATTCACCACAACCACACGTTCTATTGGCATTGGGATTATTAAAAACAAAACCAGTACCATTTAGGCCACCCGAATATTCTAGAGTGGTACCAATCAGGTACAAAAAGCTTTTTTTGTCTACAATGATTTTAACACCATTGTCTTCAAAAACTTTATCGCCATCAGCTTGGGCTTTATCAAACTTTAAATCGTAAGATAAACCAGAGCAACCACCACTTTTAACCCCAACCCGAACATAATCCGTGTTTGCGTTGTAGCCGTCTTCAGTCATTAATTCAACGACTTTCTTTTTTGCTGTTTCAGATACTTTTATCATAGTCTTAATTAGATTTGCTCTAAATAGTATGCAAATATACAATATAAGTCATGGATTACCATATAACCTAACATGATATTAACAGATAGATGTATAGATAAAAGTTATACACTAAAATCCAGTTTTTAGTATGATGACATTTTGAAAATTACAGTAATTTCATCTATAAATAATTTACTGAAACTAATTTTGGAAAGCTGGGTTATTTACGAAAGAGGGATCAGATAGGGTGTGTAAAAAAGCTATTAAATCTGCTTTATCTTGTGCGGAAAGCTGTACGCCACCTTGTGCCACTTTTTTCATCAATGGATCAATAGTTGGAGAGTTTTGTAGTCCTTCGCTGTAGTGATTGATAACATCTTCTAAAGTTTGAAAACGACCGTCATGCATAAATGGCGCTGTGTAAGCCAAATTACGTAGGGATGGTGATTTAAATTTTCCATTGTCTGCAGGATCTCCAGTTACAGCACCCAATCCTAAATCGGTAATTGTGGCGTCCAACCCATTGTTATGAAATTTATTATCTGTCCAAAGTGGGTTGTTAGGGCTACCATGGCAGTGAAAACAATCACCTCGTGTTTCATCCATAAAAACGTTTAATCCGTTGGTTTCTTCGGGTGTAAGAGTTACTTCTCCTAATAGGTATTTATCAAATTTTGAGTTCGCCGAAATAAGCGTTCGTTCAAATTGTGCAATGGCTTTGGTGGCTTTTTCTTTTGTTATAATACCTTCGCCAAATGCATTGGTGAATAAATTAGGATATTCTGGATGTTGTTGTAAACGAGAAATAACAGTTTCCCAAGTATTATTCATTTCAATTGGGTTTTCAACAGGTTCTAAAGCTTGATGCTCTAAACTAAATACACTGCCATCCCAGAAGAACTTCTCATCATAATTCCAGGCTAAATTAAAAATTGGCATGGCATTTCTGGTGCCAAAATTACCGTTAACGCCATCGCTAAATTGAGAGGTATCTGAAAATGCATTTCGTGGGCTGTGGCATGAGGCACAGGCCTGGGTGTTGTTGACAGAGAGTATGGGATCAAAAAACAATTTTTTACCAAGTGCAATTCCTTCAACTGTTTGCGGGTTATCAATTGGAATTATTGGATTGATAATTAATTGATTGAAAAGCGGAGGAATGTCTAACGGTTGAGCTGTTGGTTTAATAACGTACTCATTCGTATTTTCATCACTACAAGCAGTTAAGAAAACACAGGAAAGGATTAAAATATATGTTATTGATTTATACAAATTAGTGGTTTTATTGTGTGATATTCCCAATAGAAAATACCGTTAAGACATTTTCTTGCATCATTTTTTGAGCATCATAATTCGGCATTAAAGGTGTATCTAGAACATTTAAATCCCAAGTGTTTGGGTTTTTAAAGAATTCAGCAATATTCATTTTCACTTCAATGGAAGCATTATTAATTATAGTTATTGGTGTTTCGAGTACAATTTCAGCGAAATTTTGTTCGAAAACATCCATACTGACACGCGCTGTTCCATTATGAAAATTGTACGGCATAGCTGTTGTATTAACATTATACATACCATCAAATTGCATAAAGTGGTATCCACCACCTAACATAGCTGGCCAATTCCATGAGGCACTATTTAAGTCAGTGTAGGCGCCATCTATATTGTCTGTTTCATTAAAACCCCAGATAAATTTTAAGGTATAAGTTCCTATTGGAATGTTATTATTTTCTGGTGAAAAGTTATAGGTTGTCTCATCAGATAAATCGGTAAATTTATATCCGTTGAAACGATACGTTTGTCCGTTTTCGTTAGTTAACTCAAACCGAGAAATTAAATAACGTAAACGAGTCATGCTCATGACTTCTCCATGTGCGTTAATAACGGTTTCAGTTTGTAGATTGTTGTTATTGATGGTGGTACCATCCCAATTATGTGTGAAATTAAAAGTAATTGCTGCTTGAGGTAAAGGAGCTATTAGGTTGTCATCGTTATCTTCACTACAGGAAAATAGAATGCATGATACTATAAATATTGCTATTATTTTTTTCATTTTGTTTTTATAATTAATAAATCTGAAAATCCTTTATTTACTAAAACATCACCATCATTACTGCTAGACTCTCCAACCCCAACTATCGTTTGGTCATCTAATTCAATAGCGCTATTGCAAAAATCAATTTCTGAACCTCCAATAGATTTTTGATTGGTAACAGAACCATTTGCATCAACTTTTAAAATCCAAGCATCATTTTGCCCGGAATTACTTGTTAGGTTTCCATTTAAACTTCTAGAGTTTCCAGCTAAAATAAAACCATTGGTAACGGCTTTAGTAATGGAGCGTCCTGCATCGAAATTACTGCCTCCGAGAGTTTTTTCCCATATTAAATTGCCAGAAGGTGATATTTTTATGAGCCATAAATCGGCTGCCCCTAAATTATTAGAAATTTGAACATCTTCACTGCGTGTGTCTCCAACAATGAGGTAGTTTCCATCACCAGCATCCATGATGCCATGAGCTTCATCTATTTGAGTACCACCAAAATTTTTCTCCCAAATAATGGTTCCAGAATTAGAAATTTTAACTACCCAAAAATCGTAAGCACCAATATTGTTAGAGATGTCTACATCGTTACTGTCAGACGAACCAACAATTACAAAGTCTCCTTCGGTTGTTTGAATAGCGTCAAAGGGTGAGTCTGTAAAACTACCACCATAATATTTACTCCATTCAATGGCTCCTTGACTGTCTAATTTCAAGGCCCAATAATCACCTCCAGCATGTTTAAATTGGTTATTTTTAGTGTTTCCTGCGCCTCCAGAAGCTGTAACATCTAAAATGCCTGTTATAAAGAAGCCGCCATCATTGGTAACTACTAATGAGGTTCCGCGATCTGCGCCACTATAACCATAGGTTTCTTGCCAAACTAGATTTCCATTGGAGTCTAATTTTGCTAACCAATAGTCTTGAGCACCTGCGTTTGCGGTAATGTCTCCATCAGTACTATCACTATAGCCTAAAATAGCATAGCCACCATCGCGTGTTTGTACAATTTTTTCACCACGATCATCACCAGATCCACCATAGGTTTTGGTCCATTGCATATCATGATTAGCACTATATTTTAGTACCCAATAATCATAACTTTCATTGAATTTATCTGAAATATCACCATCAGCACTTTGTGTGAAGCCTAGGATAGCATAGCCTCCATCTGTTGTTTTTATGATGGACTGTCCGCTGTCGTTTTTTGAGCCACCAACTGTTGTAACGGTTGTCGTTGAAATAGCAACATCTTCTGGAGTTGTCCCATTATCAGATGAACAGCCTAAAATACATAATGTTGTTAAAATACTTAATACTTTTATTCTCAATGGGATTTTAATTTTGTTTTTGCACTATAAATAAGCCGCCTTCAATGTCACTAACTATAATATTTCCACTGTTAAAATAAGGGTATACATTCCAAGCACCATGAAAACTAGTGCTGTTATTAGCAGGATAAGTGTCAAAGTAACCTACTTCAGTCATTGTTCCCGAAGCGATACCAGAAATATCTACAAAACGTACACCAGCTGAATAATTTGCTATATAAAACGTATTACCTTTTACGTAGCCATTATGATCTATTGCTGCTGTAGGGCCAAAGTAATTCATATGAAAGGCTGGATTGTCTAAATCGGTAAAGTCAAATACAATGGTTCGTGTGTTGCCTCCAAAAGACTGTTCATCTATTTCATCACCTAAAATAAAATAGTTTAAATTTTCTGTAAACCAACCTTGGTGTGTATAACCAATATTGTTGTAAGCGATATCTGAAATAATTTGTGGATTTGCTTTGTCAGTTACATTTACAATTACGACTTCATTTTCATTACTTCCAATTAAAATTTCTTGACCAGTATAGTCTGTGTCTGGTCCATTGTAATTTATTACTTGTGCATCATGTGAATAACCAAAAAAGCCGCCTTCATTAATAGGGTTTAATGGGTTCTGAATATTAATAAATAAAGGACCACCTGCAAAAGTGCCACTACGGCTTGTTCCAACAATATAGGCATAACCAGAATCTTCATTAATTACAATATTATGAGCACTTCCAAAACCGGTAAAGTGAGTGTCAGCAGTAAAGTTTTCTGGAGGATTTGCTACATTTCGTAATCGAGTTAAATCAAAAACCTGCATACCATGACCACTTGCTTCGCTAACTATAAAAACATAGTTGTTATATACTTTCATGTCTCGCCAAACATTTCCGCTATTTCCAGGGCTAGCAGATGCTAAACGTCCTAAAAATATAGGGTTAATAGGGTCTGTGACATTAATAAATGCTGTTCCTTGAGTTGTTCCAACTATGGCATATTCGTTTCCTGTTGTGCTATCTGTCCAGCCCCAAGAATCGTTACCTTCAGCATTTAGTTCTCCTAAAATATTTATAGGAATATGGCTCATTAAATTATAGCCATTACAAGGATATGGTCCAGCCATACCGTTAATACATTCAAATAACGGTGTTGTGGCAGGTGTGTCTTGACAAGCGTTTCCTATACCATCATTATTATCATCTTCCTGATTTGGATTAGCAATTGTAGGGCAGTTATCTTCACTATCTGGAATGCCATCGTTATCCGAATCAGTTATATCAGGCGTGTCGCAAATATCTCCAACGCCATCATTATCCGTGTCTTCCTGATTTGGATTTGATGCTTCTGGACAATTATCTTCACCATCAGGAATGCCATCACCATCCGAATCTACTATAACAACTGGGTCTACAGGTTCATCATCGCAGGCCTGGAATGTGGTAAAAATAATTACACAAATAAATAGAAGTTGGATAGATAGGGGTAATTTAAGTCTCTTTTTCATAGGTTTTTTACTACGGTATACACAGAATTATACCGCATGTTTTTTTTAGGGTAAACGATTTATGCGTTGATTTATTGTTTGTTATAAGCTAATGTCTCTAACAAAACACAACACGTACTTCTTATTTTTTTAAGGTATTTCGGTTTTAAATAGTTTGTTATTAATTTACCGATTCCGAACAAAATTAACGGATTATTTATAATAAAACTTGCTATTGGTCCTTTATTTATGTTAAAAAATTGCATGAATGCGTAATTTAAAGAATTACATGGCTGCAAATAACCGGAAGCTTCTTATTTTTGCATCATGATAGAAGATAAAAATCAACCAAGAACACAGTTAGAAAATTTAGGTGAGTTTGCATTAATAGACCATCTAACGGCCAATTTTAATATTACACAAAAATCTACCATTAAGGGTATAGGTGATGATGCAGCGGTTTTAGATTTTGGTAAAAAACAGGCAGTTGTTTCCACCGACTTATTAATTGAAGGTGTTCACTTCGATTTGAGTTATATGCCCTTAAAGCATCTAGGTTATAAGGCTGTTATGGTAAATTTATCTGATATTTATGCTATGAATGCTATGGCAACGCAAGTTACAGTTTCTATTGCGGTTTCTAATAGGTTTCCTTTAGAAGCCTTGGAGGAACTTTATGAAGGAATTCACACTGCTGCAAGTATTTATGGAATTGATGTTGTTGGAGGCGATACAACATCGTCAACATCTGGATTATTAATTTCTGTAACGGCCATTGGAGAGGTTGCTACAGGTGAGGCAGTTTATAGAAGTGGAGCAAAACCTAATGATTTGTTAGTGGTAACAGGAGATTTAGGTGGTGCTTATATGGGTTTGCAAGTTTTAGAACGAGAGAAGGAGGTGTTTAAAGTTAACCCAAATAATCAACCGGATTTAGATCAATACACTTACATAGTTGAAAGACAGTTAAAACCGGAAGCTAGAAAAGATATTGTAAGTTTATTGAAGGAATTAGAGGTGAAACCAACAGCGATGATTGATATCAGCGATGGATTATCATCTGAAATAATTCATTTATGTAAACAAAGTAATGTAGGGTGCGATTTATATGAAGATAAAATTCCTTTAGACCCACAAGTTATCACTACCTGTGAAGAATTTAACATAGATAGTACTACAGTAGCTTTAAATGGAGGAGAAGATTATGAATTGTTGTTCACCATTTCGCAAGAAGATTATCCTAAAATTCAGGCTAACCCCAATTTTAGTGTCATAGGTTACATGCAAGATGTTAGTGCAGGAATGCATTTGGTAACACGTGCTGAAAGCAAAATTCCGCTAAAAGCCCAAGGTTGGAAAAGTTTTAACGCGTAAATTCCGTTAACCGGTAATTCGTAAATTGGTTTCCATGTAGCTGTTTGATGCCAATCTCATGGCGCGACGCGTGTAAATTTGTTCTAATATGCTATTAATTTCTTTAAATTTTGGCGTCAGTTCGGTTAATCTGCCATTGCCATTGGTTGTAGCTTGTTTTTTACATTTTTTGCATTGATACTCCTTGACATGTAGTGTAACTTTTCTGGAAACTTCAAAATCATGACCAAACATATTACAATATAATTTGGGAATGAAAGCGATTTTTTGGTTAGTAGGTTTCATACTTTATAAGTTTTGGGTTCCTAAAGCTATTAAAAAAATCAAATTATTCGTCAAAATCACAAATTATTCGATGAAATGCATTATTTCCTGTAAGAATAAACTTTCATTTTCAATATAGCTCATGTGTCCATCAGGAAAAATAACGAAATTAGTTTTCGTGTCTTTGGCTTCTTTAATGAGTATTTCACATGGTATAACCGTATCTCTACGACCAATAATTAATAATTTAGGACACGTAATGTTTTTGAGAATATCAGTTCTATCTACCCTGATTTTCATGCCTTCCAAAGCAGCAATAATACCTTGTTGCTGTGTTTTTAACGCTTCTTTTTTGACTTGTGAAATTTCTTCAGAAAGAATAATCTGATTATCACAAGCAAATAAATTTGTAACTGCCATGCTAACAAACGCTTTGTGGTTATGTTTGACGGCCTTTATGGCTCGGTTTCTATTTAATTTTCGTTCAGGACTATCTGCTTGTGCAGTGCTATTTGCTAGGCATATGCCCAATAATAATTCAGGGAATTTTTCAGCAAAAGCTAATGCTACATAGCCTCCCATGGAATGACCAATAAATATACTTTTAGCAATATTTAAATGAATTAAAACCGCACGAACCATGTCTGCCATGAGTTCCATAGTATGAATATATCCCAAACAATCTGTTTGTCCGTGGCCTAATAAATCTATGGTAATGACGCGGTTTCTCTCAATAAGTTTAGGGATTAAACGCTGCCACATTATGCTACTTTCTAGAAAGCCGTGAAGCAAAACGATTGGTGTTCCATTGCCTTGGTCGGAATAAAAAACAGCGGTACCTTTATAGTCTAATATCATTTTTAAAGTATCTTGGGCAAAGATAACAGAGTTTGAATTTTAAAAGATTAATCTATTTTGTTTTTCAGCAAATACAATGAATAATACGAAACAAACAGTCATTATTGCCTTTGCTCTTTTCTCGCTTTTTTTTGGAGCGGGTAATTTAATTTTGCCACCTTATTTGGGCGTTCAAGCAGGAAGTGATTGGTATTTAGTTGCTTTTGGTTTTTCTTTAACTGCTGTAGTCATTCCTATTTTAGGTATTTATGCGTATGCTAAATTACAAGGTACCATGTTCGATTTTGGTAAAAAAGTGTCGCCAGTATTTAGTTATATTTATTGTATGTTTATGTATGCAATTGCAATTGCTTTACCAGCGCCAAGAACGGCTTCTGTGACACATGAAATGGCAATCGCACCATTTTTTAATTCGCCTGCTTTGCTAACAAGCTGTATTTATTTCGCATTAGTTTTTCTGTTTGTAATGAATCGCTCGCAACTCTTAAGCTTAATTGGTAAGTATTTAACGCCTTTAATAGTTGTTATATTATTAATCATAATTGGTTTAGGAATAAATGGTGGCTCATCAGAAATGGCAACTACGGCTGTTAGTTCGCCATTTTCACTCATAACATTTGGGGTTTTTGAAGGTTATCAAACTTTTGACGCCATTGCAGGTGTTGTAGTTGGTGCTGTTATTGTTTTATCTTTAAAAAGGTATGGAGTAGGTTCTTTTCAAGAAAAGAGAAAGCTAATTTTGCATTCAGGATTGTTGGCAGGTTTTGGATTATTTATCATTTACGCTGGCCTTATAGTTTGCGGCTATTTATGGCAAGATAATTTTTCAGATAATGCAACTAGAACAGAAGTGTTAACCAAATTAAGTCAGATTACATTGGGTGAAATAGGCGCTAGTTTTTTAAGTGTTCTTGTTGCTTTGGCTTGCTTTACCACAGCGGTTGGTGTTATTACAGGGGCATCTGATTATGTGAGTGGCTTATTTCAAGATTCTAGAAAAGCATATACCTTAACAGCCATATTGTCGTCTTTAATTGGTGTTTTGGTTGGAAGTTATAATGTGGCTTTTATTATTGATGTTGCCTTGCCAGCACTTATGTTTATTTATCCAATTACTATTGTGTTGATTTTGTTGCATGTGATGCCAGAAAAATTTGCATCAGAAACTGTTTTTAAAGCAGTAATACTGGTAACTTTTATATTTAGTATTCCTGATTTTTTAAAGTTTTTAATACCAATAGATCATTTAGAAGGTGTCTTGAGTGTTATTCCGCTTGCAAATCATAGTTTGGGTTGGGTGTTGCCTGCTATAATTGTATTTATTATAGTTAATGTGTATCAAAAAAAAAGCCTCAATAATGATATTAAAGAGGCTTAATAAAATGATAGATATTAAAAATTAAGAATTCATTATGTCTTCAATTTCTTCAATTTCAATAGGGATATTACCCATTAAGTTTTTCGGTGCGCCACTTTCTTGAATCACTAAATCGTCTTCCAATCGGATACCAAAACCTTCTTTTGGAATATAAATTCCAGGTTCTACTGTAAAGACCATATTTGCTGTCATCGGTTCATGAAGTAAACCATAATCATGTGTATCTAAACCAATATGATGAGAGGTTCCATGCATGAAATACTTCTTGTAAGCTGGCCAATCTGGATTTTCATTTTGAACATCAGCTTTGTCTAATAATCCCAATTTTAAAAGTTCAGAGGTCATTAATTTGCCAACTTCCACATGGTAATCGGCCCAAATAGTTCCAGGAACTAACATTTTTTCGGCTTCTTTCTTAACATGATTTACCGAATTATAAACAGCCTTTTGTCGGTCGTTAAATTTTCCAGAAACAGGAATTGTTCTAGTCATATCACTAGAATAATTGGCGTATTCAGCACCAACATCAAGCAAAATTAAATCGCCAGCCTGACATTCTTGATTATTTTGTATGTAGTGTAAAACATTCGCATTATTTCCCGAGGCTACAATGGGTGTGTAAGCAAACCCTCTCGAGCGGTTTCTTAAAAATTCATGCATTAATTCGGCTTCAATTTCATACTCCATAACACCTGGTTTTACAAAATTTAATAAACGGCGAAAGCCTTTTTCTGTAATATTACAGGCCTGTTGCATGATGTCTAATTCAATCTTATCTTTTACAGAACGTAAACGTTGCAATATGGGATTGCTTTTGGCGACACTGTGAGCTGGATATTGTTCTTTTAGTTTTTTATTAAATCGATCTTCACGAGTTTGAGTATCAGTATTTGCACGATAATGCTCATTGGTGTTGATGTAAACCGTTTCGCATTGTGCCATGACTTCTTTAAAAATTTTATCGAAATCTTGAAGCCAATAAACCGTCTTGATACCAGAAGTTTCTAGAGCTTTTTCTTTGGTTAATTTTTCACCTTCCCAAACAGCAATATGGTCGTTTGTTTCAGTTAAAAACAAAATTTCGCGATGCTTTGGGTTTGGGCAGTCTGGAAAAAGTACCAAAATACTATCTTCTTGGTCTACACCACTTAAATAAAAAATATTTCGATCTTGTTGAAAAGGAATGGTACTATCTGCGCCTATTGGATATACATCGTTTGAATTAAACACGGCTAAACTATTAGACTTCATTTGAGCCATAAAATTTTTCCGGTTTTTAATAAAAAGTTGATTGTCTATTAACTGGTATTTCATGTGTTCGTTTTTATTGTTTTTTAATTGTCACATGTGCTCGCTATAAAATAATTACCATTAGAGATAATGTTTTAAGAACGCTCGGTTCATGTGTTCGTTTTTATTGTTTTTTAATTGTCACATGTGTTCGCTATCCAATAATTCCATTAGAGATAATGTTTTTAGAGCGCTCAATTCATGTGTCTGTATTTATTGCCTATTTACTGAAGGCTAGTTTTCTAAAGCGAATTTTAGTATTTTCTATTAAATGAAACTTGAAAAAATACATGTTTCATATTGTTGAAAATTGATTTCCTCAAAGCTACATATTTCACAATGGTTTAGAAAAAAAACGCTTCACTTTTTGTTAAACTTTAACACCAAATTTTGATGCTAGGCAGTTTATGGCTAATTTTCAATTTTAAACAAATAATATCACGTTATTTTATGAATCGCCTCCAGCTAATCAGTCTTGGTTTTATAATTTTGGTTGCCACTGCATTTGGTCAACAACCAGCTACACCATCAAGTGTTATTAAAAAATCATTAGAGCAGAAAGACGCTTTAATGCAAAAATCCTTGGTTAAAAACATTCCATTTACCAATATAGGACCAACAGTTATGAGTGGTCGTGTTACGGATTTGGCTGTCAATCCAGAAAACCCTATTGAGTTTTATGTGGCATATGCATCGGGAGGTGTTTGGCATACCATTAACAATGGATCCACATTTAAACCCATTCTAGATGCTGCTAATACACAAAACGTAGGTGATATTGCTGTGCATTGGCCAACTAGAACAATTTGGGTTGGAACAGGTGAGAATAATTCATCACGTTCTAGCTATGCAGGAATTGGGATTTTAAAATCTATAGATAATGGTGACAATTGGGAACACGTTGGGTTGTCAGATTCGCATCATATTGGGCGAATTTTAATACATCCTGACAATCCTGATATCGTTATTGTTGGTGTTACGGGTCATTTATATTCTTCAAATGCCGAGCGTGGTATTTATAAAACAACAGATGGCGGAAAAACGTGGAGTAATACCTTGTATGTTGATGATACTAGTGGCATTATAGATGTGCAATCAGTGCCAAATAATTTTAATATCCTGTTTGCATCCTCATGGACGCGTGACCGAAAAGCGTGGAATTTTACAGGAAATGGTGTTAATTCAGCAATTTATAAAAGTGAAGATGCAGGGACTACCTGGAAAAAAGTGTCTGCCAAAACCAGTGGTTTCCCTACAGGAATTAGTGTTGGTAGAATAGGGTTAGCCGTTTTTGATGAAAACTTGATTTATGCGTTACATGATAGTCAGTTTCATAGAACGGATTCAAAAGAAAAAAGTGAAACACGTGGTTTAACAAAGAATGAATTTAAAACCATGTCGGTTGAACAGTTATTAAATCTAGAAGATAAAAAGCTGAATGATTATTTAAAAACCAATGGTTTTCAAGAAAAATATCGTGCAGATAATGTGAAACAATTGGTTAGAAGTGGAACCGTTAAACCCATAGATTTAGCAAATTATTTAGAGGATGCTAATGCTATGTTATTTGACACACCTGTTATTGGAGCCGAAGTCTACAAGAGTGAAGATGGAGGCAAAACATGGAAAAAAACACATGACGATTATTTGGAAGGCTTGTATTTCAGTTATGGGTACTACTTTGGTGAAATACGGGTTGATCCAAATGATGTAAATGCCATTTATGTATTGGGAGTTCCGCTTTTAAAATCTAAAGATGCAGGAAAAACGTTTACATCTATTAGTAGGGAAAACGTCCATGCTGATCATCAAGCGTTGTGGATTAATCCAAAAAAATCAGGCCATTTAATTAACGGAAACGATGGTGGCTTAAATATGAGTTATGATGATGGTGATAACTGGGAAAAACTCAATGTCAATGCCGTTGGACAATTTTATGCGATTAATGTCGATAACGAAAAACCATACAATATTTATGGTGGTTTGCAGGATAATGGTGTTTGGGTTGGTCCTCATAACGCTAGAGAAAGCAAACACTGGCATCAAAGTGGACAATATCCATGGGAAGAACTAATGGGTGGAGACGGTATGCAAATTCAAATAGATAGTAGAAACTCGGATGTTGTTTTTACAGGATATCAATTTGGGAATTATTTCCGCATAAATCGTAAAACGGATGACCAAACCTACATTCAGCCGAAACATGAACTAGGCGAAAATCCCTACCGTTTTAATTGGCAAACGCCAATCTTGTTGTCGCCACATAATCAGGACATCTTGTATTTGGGAGGCAATAAACTCATGCGTTCCATGAATCAAGGTGACACTTGGGAAGCCATTAGTCCCGATTTAACCAATGGCGGAAAAAAAGGGAATGTAGCTTATGGCACACTAACAAGTATTAGTGAGTCGCCATTTAATTTTGGATTACTCTATACGGGAAGTGACGATGGACTGGTACACATATCTGAAAATGCAGGAGGTTCTTGGGAATTGATTTCTAGTAGTTTCCCAAAAGATTTATGGGTAACGCGTGTCATTGCGTCTCAACATAAAAAGGAACGTGTATATGTGGCGCTCAATGGCTATCGTTGGGATGATTTTACAACGTATTTGTACGTGTCTCAAGACTATGGTAAAACATGGCGAAACATGGCATCTAACATGCCAATGTCGCCAGTTAATGTCATTCAAGAAGACCCAAAAAATGAAAATATTCTTTATGTTGGAACTGATAATGGCACTTATATATCATTTAATCAAGGCGATTCTTGGGAAGCATTTTCTAAAGGTTTACCCGCTGTAGCGATACACGATTTAGTTGTTCATCCAGAAGCAAACGATTTAATTTTAGGAACACATGGTCGTAGTTTATATACCGCTAATATGGAACCAGTTCAAAAAGTAAATGCTGCTTTACTCGCAAAAAAAGTAACGATATTTCCTATGGAATCTATGCGTTATTCATCACGATGGGGAAATTCTTGGAGTCAATATTTAGAGCCTTACGTTCCAGAAACTCAAATTAAAGTTTATGTGAAGGAGGCCGGAAAACACACGATAGAAATTCGTTCAGCAAACAACGATTTACTAAATAGTATTACTGCTGATTTGGATGCTGGCTTCAATTATATTTCTTACAATTTGTCGATTTCCGAAAAAGGTAGAAAAGCATTAATGAAACAACAATCTGATTTAGATATTCCGAAAGCGCAAAATGATACATATTACCTGCCAAAAGGTATTTATAGTGTTCAATTATTAGGCGAGGTTGTGGATTTTGAAATTAAGTAATTATACTAAAATTAAAGTTTTAGCGTTGTAAATAATTAAATTATGAGATCTATTTTTAGAGAAGAGAAAAAAATACAAAAAGAACCAAGATTTAAGGAAATAACTAATTTTAGTATAGTTACGCATGATGAAGATGTACCAAGAGCTAGGAAATATTCTTTAAATGATCAATTGTATTTTAGTGAATTTTCGGGATTTAAGATAAAAGAACTTATTGAAACAAATTTCAACTTTTTCACTTGGCTTCCAAGAAAAATCGAAAATTTTACTTACGAAGATGAGGTTATTAAATATGCAGAACAATGTCTTGAATTTTTAGAAAAAATCGATAGATACTCTTTTAGTAAACGTCATGATATATTAAGTCTGGCTATTAGTCAGGTTGATAATATGCTTCGTTACGAGCATGAATTAGATTTCGGAAATGAAAATAGAAAGCTGTACTATAAAAGCTTGATTAATGTTCCTTTCTATAAAAAAATAGATAAGATAACCGAAAAATTAATTAGGCAAGCTTTAGAAATAGAACAAACAAGTCCAGAATATAGGCGTAAATACTTTGAAGAAGTAAAGAGCAAATATAAATAAAACATTATGAAAATTTTAAATCTAATTATGTGCATCGTTCTTCTAGGAATTACTTCCTGTAGTGATGAATCTATAAACGAGCCTATAGGAAATCCTGCACCTGAAGAGGCTAATTTAGTCATTAAATTCAAATTTGATCCAAATCAAATTCGCTTGAATAATTTAGGACAACCAGCAACTATTCCAAATGAAAATGCGGCACAATCACCAAGTTTTGCTAGAATGAGTTCGCATTACATTGAGTTGGCGCCAACAGCTAACACTCTATTAGGTCAAGGAGCTATTATATATGAAGGTCCAACAACAACTCAAGGAGGTGAGGAGGCTATTGATTTTCAAGAAGCTAAATTTGCTGGAAACAATGAAACGTTTTTAACCATTCCATTAAGTCAAGTTGCCACAGGAAACTATAGCTGGGTTCGTGTCTCTTTGGCTTATCAAGAAGGTGCAATCAATTTTTTAGCAGCAGATGGCAATGAATATTCTGGAACCTTGGCTAGTTTTGTAGGGTACAATACTTACGTACCAACGCTTAACTTTAATGGTGCTTCATTTCCAATCAATGAAAATAAACTACAAGGTTTTTGGGCTTTTGAGGCTTTAGGTTTTACCTCTCAAGGTCAGGCGCCTCCAGGTGCCACAACGGTTCCTAATCCACTGTTTAATTCATCACCAATACCACAAGGTTCTTGTGTAGTTACAGGTGAGTTTGAAAATGGTTTAACAATTACGGGAACAGAAACCGAAGATGTGGTCGTAACACTGTCGTTTTCTGTTAATAATAGCTTTGAATGGACTGAAATCAATTCTGATGGTAAATACGAGCCTCAAGCAGGCGAAACGTTAGTGGATATGGGTTTAAGAGGTTTAATTCCAATTGTAGAATAAGGAACAATTACAGATTTATTAGAAATCCGTTTAGTTTTAAAATTAAACGGATTTTTTGTTCTGTTTAAAATCATTCTAAATACATAATATATATGTCTGTATTTTGTCTAAAACTGTTTTGAAGCGTATCTTTGTTTGATAAATATTAAACTTCAACAATGAGCGGAATTTTGAATTCTTCGATTGGGAGAAAATTTGCCATGGCACTTTCGGCATTCTTCCTAATGATTTTTTTACTACAGCATTTTGCTATTAACATCTTATCAGTATTCAGTCCTGATGCGTTTAATGAGGTTTCTCATTTTATGGGAACCTTTTGGCTAGTGCAGTACATTTTTCAACCTATTTTAATTTTTGGTGTTATTTTTCATTTTGTCATGGGTTTTGTGCTAGAAATAAAAAATAATAGCGCCCGAAAAATCAGTTATGCAAAAAATAATGGTAGTGCCAATTCATCATGGATGAGTAGAAATATGATTTGGAGCGGTGCAGCTATACTCGCTTTTATCGTGCTTCATTTTATTGATTTTTGGTTTCCAGAAATTAACACCAAATACATCCAAGGCGATATGTCTGGATTATTAGCCGATGGTGAAGGATTTAGATACTATGAAGAATTAGTTCATAAATTTGAAAACCCAATACGTGTGGCTGCTTATTGTTTAGCTTTTGTGTTTTTAGCACTGCATTTATTGCATGGTTTTATGTCTGCCTTCCAGTCCGTTGGCGCTAACAACAAATACACAAAAAGTTTAAAAGGTTTTGCTAAAGTATACGCTATTGGTATCCCATTAGGATTTATTTTTATTGCGATATTCCACTACCTTAATCACTAAAAAACATATCTAATATGGCTTTAGATTCAAAAATACCAAAAGGTCCACTTAAAGATAAATGGACAAATCATAAAAACTCCATTAACTTGGTCAATCCAGCTAACAAGCGCTTAATAGACGTTATTGTTGTAGGAACTGGTTTGGCAGGAGGTTCGGCAGCGGCAACATTAGCTGAATTAGGTTATAATGTAAAAGCATTTTGTTTTCAAGACTCTGCTAGACGTGCGCATTCAATTGCTGCACAAGGCGGAATTAATGCTGCTAAAAATTATCAAGGTGATGGTGATTCAACCTACCGTTTGTTTTATGATACGGTTAAAGGTGGTGATTACCGCTCGCGAGAGGCTAACGTGTATCGTTTAGCGGAAGTATCTGCAAATATTATTGATCAGTGTGTAGCCCAAGGAGTGCCTTTTGCACGTGAGTATGGTGGTCTGCTAGATAACCGTTCATTTGGTGGTGTATTAGTTTCTAGAACATTTTATGCAGCAGGTCAAACAGGTCAGCAGTTATTATTAGGAGCTTATTCGGCATTAAACCGTCAAATTGGTCGTGGAAAAGTAAAAATGTATAGTCGCCATGAAATGCTAGACGTTGTAATAGTAGACGGTAAAGCACGCGGTATTATTGCACGTAATTTGGTTACAGGCGAAATAGAACGTCATTCAGCGCACGCTGTTGTTTTAGGAACTGGAGGTTATGGAAACGTATTTTTCCTGTCAACAAATGCCATGGGTAGTAACGTAACTGCAGCATGGAAAGCTCATAAACGTGGAGCTTACTTTGCAAACCCATGTTATACGCAAATTCACCCAACGTGTATTCCTGTTTCTGGAGATCATCAATCAAAATTAACCCTTATGTCAGAATCGTTACGAAACGATGGTCGTATTTGGGTTCCAAAACATATAAAAGACGTTGAAGCCATTCGTGCTGGTAAATTAAAACCGACGCAGATAGAAGAGGCAGATCGTGATTATTATTTAGAGCGTCGTTATCCAGCTTTTGGTAATTTGGTGCCTCGTGATGTGGCATCACGTGCAGCTAAAGAACGTTGCGATGCTGGTTACGGTGTGAATGCAACAGGAGAAGCTGTTTATTTAGATTTTGCAGCAGCCTTCATGCGTTATGGAAAAGAGCAAGCTCATGTAAAAGGTTTGGATGAAAATGATGATGCGCTAGTTAAAAAATTAGGACAAGAAGTAGTTAAAAACAAGTATGGTAACCTTTTTCAAATGTATGAGAAAATTGTTGATCAGAACCCATACGAAACACCTATGATGATTTATCCAGCCGTTCATTATACTATGGGAGGTATTTGGGTAGATTACAACTTACAAACTACCGTACCAGGATTATATGCTATTGGTGAAGCTAATTTTTCAGATCATGGTGCAAACAGACTTGGTGCTTCAGCATTAATGCAAGGTTTAGCAGATGGTTACTTTGTTTTACCATATACTATTGGTGATTATTTGGCTAATGATATTAGAACAGGGACAATCCCTACTGATTCACCAGCATTTGATGAGGCTGAAAAAAATGTTCGTGATAATATTGCGCATTTAATTAACAATAACGGTACGCATTCTGTTGATCATTTCCACAAACGTTTAGGTAAAATCATGTGGAATAAATGTGGTATGGCACGTAATGCGGCAGATTTAAAATCTGCTATTACAGAAATTGCAGAACTACGAAAAGAATTTTGGAAAGATGTTAGAGTTCCTGGTACCAATGAAGAATTCAATGAGGAGTTAGCAAAAGCTTTACGTGTAGCTGACTTTTTAGAGTTAGGTGAGTTATTTGCAAAAGATGCCTTATTGCGTGAAGAATCTGCAGGTGGACACTTCAGAGAAGAATATCAAACAGAAGAAGGTGAAGCCCAACGTAGAAAAGAATTCCAATATGTGGCAGCCTGGGAATATAAAGGAGATCCAAAGGATGCCGTATTACACAAAGAAGATTTGGTTTACGAGAATATAGAAGTGAAAGAAAGAAGTTATAAATAAGAAGGAAAGCTATGAATTTAACGTTAAAAATATGGCGTCAAAAAAACGCTAACGATAAAGGAAAATTGGTTGAGTATCCCATAAGTGATATTTCTCCAGATATGTCTTTCCTAGAAATGTTAGACGTATTAAACGAAGGTCTAATCAATAAAGGTGATGAGCCTGTAGAATTTGATCATGATTGTCGTGAAGGAATTTGTGGTATGTGTTCGCTGTATATTAATGGCGAAGCTCATGGACCGGATCGTGGCATAACAACCTGTCAATTGCATATGCGTATGTTCAAGGATGGAGATACCATAGTTATTGAACCATTTAGAGCAACAGCATTCCCAGTTATAAAGGATTTAGTTGTGGATAGAAGTTCTTTTGACCGTATTCAACATGCTGGTGGTTTTATCTCGGTAAATACTTCAGGAAACACCATTGATGCAAATGCCATTCCTGTTAATAAACACGATGCAGACGATGCCTTTAGTGCTGCAACCTGTATTGGTTGTGGAGCATGTGTAGCGAGTTGTAAAAATTCATCGGCCATGTTATTTGTTGGTGCTAAAGTTTCTCAATTTGCACTATTGCCTCAAGGTAAAATTGAAGCTACAGACCGTGTTTTAAATATGGTTAAGCAAATGGATGAAGAAGGTTTTGGTAACTGTACCAATACGGGAGCTTGCGAAGTGGAGTGCCCTAAAGGAATTTCATTAGAAAATATTGCGCGAATGAATCGTGAATATTTAAAGGCGAGTTTAAAAGGATAAATTTTTTTAATATTTCTATAAAAATCCCAAGTTTTATCTTGGGATTTTTTTGTTACTTTATATACTTAATCTATACTAATGAAAAGCACTAATTTTATTTTATCTACAGCCTTTATCTTGCTGTTTTCCTGTCTCTCCTTCGGACAAATAAATAACACCTACAATTTCAATCCTGACAACCTACTAAATCACGTCAAGGAGTTAGCTTCTGATGCTTACGAAGGTAGACGAACTGGAACTCCAGGGGCATCCAAAGCAAAGAATTATATTATCGAACAATTAGAATTGCTAGAAGTTGGTTCCTTGACACAAAATTTTGAGCAGCCTTTCACATTTCAGAGTAGAAATAAATCATACAATGGAGTCAATATTCTAGGTTCTATAAAAGGAACGGAATTTCCTGATAAATACATTGTGTTAAGCGCTCATTATGATCATGAGGGTGTTAAAAATGGTCAAATTTATAATGGTGCTGATGATGATGCTTCGGGAGTAAGTGCGCTATTAGCATTTGCCGAATCTTTTAAGAAAAACCCACCAAAGCATTCCGTAATTCTGGCCTTTTTTGATGCAGAAGAATTAGGGCTTCAAGGATCTAAATTTTTTGTTGATAATCCTATTGTAGATTTAAAAACGATCGTGCTTAATATCAATTTAGATATGGTATCACGGAATGAAAATAATGAATTATACGTCACCGGAATTAAAAGTCATTCACACTTGGAAACCATGTATAGCCAATTAGATACGCCTGAAACTATTACTATTATAGCAGGCCATGACGGTACAGACGGTAAACAAAACTGGATGTTTTCATCAGATCATGCACCTTTTCATATGAAAAAAATTCCATTTTTATATTTTGGTGTAGAAGATCATCAAGACTATCATCAACCCACGGATGATTATGAAAATATCCATCCTGAATTTTATAAGACTGCTGTAGAACATATTATTAACATCTTTTATAAACTGGACGTAATGACGTTTTAATAAGTTTATTATTACTACATGACACAAAAGCCAAATTCCTATTACCAAGAACAACTAGAAAATCACCAAACAGCTGTAAAAACACTCAATAAAAAACTTTTTACATTTAGCATGTTACGTTTGGGAATTTTTTTAGCAACAGTAATAGCTGTATATCTTACGTTTCATAATTGGCAAATTGCTACAGGTATCGGAATTTTAGGAACTGCCTTATTCATTTTTACATTAGCTAAATATACCGATATTAAATACAAACGGAACCTTCATAAAGCACTTGTTGCTTTAAATGAAGAGGAATTGGCAATTGGTTCAGGTATATTTCATGAGCGACCAACAGGTTTGGAGTTTCAAAATCCGACCCATTTTTACAGTTTAGACATCGATTTATTTGGAAAAGGCTCCTTCTTTCAATTTATAAATAGAACGTCCATAAATGAAGGAACCCAAACACTTGCCACTGCTTTAAATGCAAATGATATTACCCATGTAGAAACCCGTCAAGAAGCCATTAAAGAATTAGCCGATAAACCCGATTGGCGACAACATTTTTCGGCTGTTGCATCCTTAATCCATGTGGAAACACCAGCAGTAAAAATTATAGAATGGCTGAAAAATCACCAGGTATTTTTACCAAAAATGATGAGTTGGTTTCCCTTGGTTTTTAGCTTGGCTTCAGTAGTAGTTGTGGCACTTTCATTATTTGATGTCGTAGCAGCTTCACTCATTGCTTATTGGTTGCTTTTTGGTTTGGTTATAACAGGTGTATTTTTAAAAAAAATAAACCATCTAGCCAGTAATACTGATAAAGTAAAGGACACCTTTAGACAATATGCAACCCTTTTAAATCAAATAGAACAAGAAACATTCACCTCTAGTTTATTAAAAGACAAGCAAACTCAAATTAAACTAAAACATCATAAAGCATCGGAAATATTTGCCAAGTTTTCCAAACATTTGGATGCTTTAGATAATAGAAATAACTTTATTTCTGCTATTTTAGGAAATGGCTTTTTTCTAACCGATTTAAAAAATAGCTATAAAGTAGAGCAGTGGATAGTACAATATCATGAAACTGTAGCGCACTGGTTTGAAGTGGTTTCATTTTTCGACGCCTATAATAGTTTAGGAAATTATGCTTTTAATCATCCAAATTACGTGTTCCCAACTATTGTTACTAAAGAAACTACTATTGAAGCCAAACATTTAGGACATCCATTATTGGATGCGAAAAAACGGGTGGCTAGTGATTTAACCATAAACAACCAAGAATTTTTTATTGTCACAGGTGCAAATATGGCTGGGAAAAGTACGTTTTTAAGAACCGTTTCCTTACATATTGTTATGGCAAATGTGGGTTTACCAGTTTGTGCTACGTCCAGCAATTACCAACCCATTAAATTAATTACAAGCATGCGTACCAGCGATTCGCTAACGGATGATAGTAGTTATTTCTTTTCGGAATTAACGCGCTTAAAATTTATTGTAGACGCGATTCAGAAAGAACCCTATTTTATTATTCTAGATGAAATTTTAAAAGGAACGAATTCCACCGATAAAGCCATTGGCTCTAAAAAGTTTGTTGAGAAGTTAGTGGCTTCCAATGCCACAGGTATTATTGCGACGCACGATTTAAGTTTATGCACAATAGAAACCGAATTAGAGCCCGTAAAAAACTACTATTTCGATGCACAAATTATTAATGACGAGCTCTTTTTCGATTATAAATTTAAAAAAGGCATTTGCCAGAATATGAATGCGAGTTTCTTATTGAAGAAAATGGAAATTATTTAAAAAAGAAAGACCTGACTGGTTAAAGTAAATCAATAGAATTTTTCTATCCACAAATTTTATTTTATCTTCATTCAAAATTCAAATGATTTTAAAAACTTGAAATGTCATCCAAATCTTAACCGCTTAAAATTATGACTATAGTAAATCCAGTAATTTTAATTATTAGTGCAATTCTTGCATTAGCCTTATTTTTAACAAGTTTAGTATTCATATTTAAAAACGAACAAAAACCGTTGTTCAAACTTTTATGGACGCTGTTTGTGATTTTTGTGCCTATTTTTGGCTCAATTATATATATCATTAAATACTTTGTAGAAAAAAAAGGTATGAACCATACGTATGCAACATAACGTATAAAACACGTTTTTGTAAAATAGTAAAGACCTCACAATTCTGATTTTTGGAACTGTGAGGTCTATTTCTTTTAGTATGCAATGAAATTGACTTTTCCGTCACTTCGAGTGTCCTGATTTATAATCGGGATGTATCGAGAAGCTATCTCTTACTTTCTTTGTCAGCAGCCTTAATCTTCTCAATCATTTCCAAAGCATTGGCATCATCAGGAAATAGGCTTAAGGACTGATAATAATTTTTTAAGGCTTCTGCATAATTTTTAGTTTCAAATTCTAATTTTCCCAAGCTGGTGTAAACAATATGGCGATTAGGAAATAGCTTGGCATTTAAATCAAAAACATACGCAGCTTTGTCAAATTGTTTGTCATAGTAAAAAACATTTCCAAGTGTATTTAATTCTTTACTGCCTTCCGAGTATTCTAAAAACGTGGCCAGAAAATTAGGTTCACTCTTCTTAAGGTCTTCCAAGCTGTTTTTCTCTATAAAATTAAACAAGGTATTGGCCACATAGTAATGTGGGTAGTAACGTTCTTGGTTTACAATTTTTAGCATATCGCGCTCCAATGTTTCGTTAGGAAACTCCACAATCCGATTCACTTCCTCACCATTTTTATAAAAAATAAAGGTTGGTACGCGGTGAATATTTAGGCCTTTTTCTTCACCATTTGGTCCTTTTTTATAAGCTGTATCTGCATGGTCTAAAGCAATAACTTCTAATTGATTCATAGGAAAGTCGGCCGTTTCCAATACACTATAAAAGTGCGGCACTTCACGTTTACTATCACCACACCAAGTGCCTAAAAAAGCTTTAATGGTATATTGGTTTAAAGAATCTTTCAGCTGTTTTACAATTTTGTCATTTACCGCGTAGTCTTTATAATTTTTATCAAACCACTCGTTAAAAGGTGCTTGCGTTAACCCTGTTTTATTAATGGTGCCTAAAAGCATGTCTTTACCTTCCTCATCTTTTACCTGTTTGTTTAAGGATTGGGACATAAGCATTTGGAACGTGAGCAGTATTGTAAAGAGCGTAAATACGTGTTTCATTTTTGTAAGTATTTAGAAATCAAATGTAAGGATAATTTGGACGTATTGGTTTTTAAATATTTGTTAAAAAAAAGCCTCACAGTTTTTATATTCCGTGAGGCTTTTTTTGCTAATAACAACGAATTAATTCTTAACTTTCTTCTTGTTTTTAGACTTACTTTTTCCACTTTTTGGATGAACCAAAGTCATTTCATCAATTAAATGTTTGGCACCAGCATATTTATCAACTATAAATAAAACGTAGCGTAAATCGACCATAATATTTCGGAAAATTTAATGCCACTTTCGTCTTTAGGAACAAACTCCAAACGTGTCCAAATATCTGAAATTGCAGAAACCTGATTTAAATTATAGTCGTTTATACCATCAACTATTATCTTGATGTTTTCTTTATTGCAAGGTTCGGTAGGGATTGGCGTTGTTGGTTTCATTTGAATGATTTTTGGCTTAATCTTCATTTGACAATTTGTAATATTTTTCTCTTAAATATTTATTATAATCTTCAACTATTATTTCACCATTATTTAATAAGAAATAAACTGAATCGATTCCCTTCTCTTTATAAACGGAATCTCCAATTTGAACTCTGTAATATGTATCGTTTTGAATTCTTTGTTCATGATGGTTATCTAATAAGACGAATTTTCCAGCTCGAATATAATCTCCCTCTTGTCTTTTTTTTTACTATTATTCCGCTAAATTCAGTATTTCTACTTTGTTCATATTCTGATTTATTATGTTCTAGCGAGTTATTTTGGTAAACCACGATAAGTGAAATCAATATTAAAACCGGAATAAAAACTAGAAATAAATTTTTTCTAATTTCAGATTCTTGTTTATCAAGTTCTTTTTTGTTTTCCTTGTTCATTTTAATTAATCTGCATTATCCCGTAAAGAAACAAATACTAATAAGCAGTTCAAATTAATTTTTCTAAATTTAGAATTAAAATAAAACTCAAGTATAAAAGCGAAATTTCACCTATGAAAATAAAAAACTTGGTATTAGTAATACTGATGTTGATTGCAGCATTGGGATGTGGATCTACTAGAGATAAACCAAAACAATTTGTTTGCTTAGATAGGAGTGAACTAAAAACATTAATAAAAAATTATGAATTGACCATTCCAGAAAAGTGGTGCTCATTTTATGGAACACATAATGAATTAGTACATTCTCCAATTAATATTAAACCATCAATGGAAAATTATGGTCCTTGCTATGTTTATGTGCTTGCCCTTGATATTGAAAACTATAAAAGCAAGAATGTAGATGACGCTTTGCAAATACATATTAAAGGCTGGAAAGAAAGAGGAAATAATAAACTGGAATATGAATCTGAATTTCATCCTATTTATGGAAAATACTATTTAATGAAATATGCTAATACGTTTGGTGATCAAATTCAATATAAGCTAAAAGCACTTTTCAATTACAACAATCAAAGCTATGTGATTAATTATTCGGCTACTGACAAAGATTTTGACAACTATTTGCCTCAAGTTATTCAAATGATAACGACTTTTAAAATAATAGAAACACCCTAATTTTTATTCGCATCTAAGCATAAAAAAAGCCTCACAGTTTTTATATTCCGTGAGGCTTTTTTTGCTAATAACAACGAATTAATTCTTAACTTTCTTCTTGTTTTTAGACTTACTTTTTCCACTTTTTGGATGAACCAAAGTCATTTCATCAATTAAATGTTTGGCACCAGCATATTTATCAACGATGAATAAAACGTAGCGTAAATCGACCATAATATTTCGGCAAATTTCTGGATCGTAATTCATATCACTCATGGTACCTTCCCAAACGCGATCAAAATTTAAACCCACTAAATTTCCATGGGCATCAATAGCTGGACTTCCAGAATTTCCACCAGTTGTGTGATTGGTCCCTAAAAAGCAAACGGGTACTTTTCCGTTACTGTCAGCATATTGGCCATAATCTTTTGTTTCGTAAAGTTCAATTAATTTTTGCGGTACATCAAACTCATAATCGCCAGGAATGTATTTTTCAATGACACCATCTAAATAACTCACAGGATTGTAATATACAGCATCTCTGGGTGCATATCCACGAACTTGACCATAGGTAACACGTAAGGTTCCATTGGCATCTGGAAAGTAGCGTTCGTTAGGTAAAGCTTTCATAAGCGCTGTCATATATTCGGTTTGAAGCGCTGTAATAGGCTCATTTTTTTGTTGAAATTCTGGATTTAGATTATTGAAAAAATCTTCAATAAACGGTTTGGCATAGCTGTAAGCGGCATCATTATTTAATTTCTTAATGACATCGTCTGCAGATCCTTCAAAAAGCGCTAAGGCCGAATCTAAATTGGTAAAGGCAGTCGTATCATAAATTGAAGCCTGTACATTATCTGTATAAAAAGGCATCACGTTTTCAAAAACACCTCTGTCAACTTTCTCGCTATAGTCTTTATGAATCCCTTCTAAGACACCTGTTATGTATGCGCGATTTTTATCCATACTTTCTGGATCGCGTTGTAAAGCTTGCTCTACTTGATACGCTCTAAAGGTCATGGTCATGAGCTCATTGGTTACCAAAAAGACTTCAATAAAGTTTCGACGCTTGATATTTACTTCTGAAAAATCTTTATATAATCTATCAAAATCTGGCAGTATATGACCGTATTTATCTTCCAAACCTTTTTCTTTTAAGGCTTTGGTAAAAGTAGCTTCAAAAGCACGACGTTCTGCTACTGCATTACTCTTTTTAATACCTAAATTTTCACCTATCCATTTTTTCCAAGCATTAGCAATACGTGCTTGCTTAGAGGCATATTTAATACGAACCTCATCATTCACTTTCATTTCAGCATCAATTACTTTTAAAGCGGCTTCACGAATAGCAATATTGCTCGGGTTAAATTCTTGGGTAATATGTTCAATAGCTACAGCAGGCAAATATTCGTCTGTTGTTCCTGGGAAACCAAAAACCATTGTAAAATCGCCTTCTTCAATACCATCTAAAGAAATGGGTAAATAGTGTTTGGGTTTGTATGGTACATTGTCTTTACTGTATTTTGCTGGTTTATTGTTTTTATCAGCATAAATACGGAACATGGAAAAATCGCCAGTATGTCTAGGAAATACCCAGTTATCTGTGTCGCTACCAAATTTTCCAATACTGGTTGGAGGAGCACCAACTAAACGAATATCCTCAAAACGTTCGGTTACAAATAAGAAATACTGATTCCCTTTGAAAAACGATTTGACTTTGGTGTCTTGCCAAGCTTCTTTGTTTACTTGAGTTTGAAGCGTGTTGGTGTTTTTATCTATAGTAGATTGCTTTTCGCGTTCTGTCATGTTCTCTGTAACACCAGCTAATGCCTGCGTTGTGATATCTTCAATACGTACAATAAATTCGATATACAAACCGTCGTTTGGCAATTCGTCCTCTAAATTCGTAGCCCAAAAGCCATCTTTTAAATAGTCGTTTTCTAATGACGAATGCGATTGGATTTGTCCAAACCCACAATGATGATTGGTTAGAATTAAACCTTTATCGGAAATGACTTCACTTGTACAGCCACCATTAAAATGTCCAATGGCATCCTTTAAGCTAGAGTTGTTAACATCATAAATGTCTTTAGCAGTTAATTTACTTCCTAAAGCAGTCATTTCGTTTTCATTCATACCTTCTAAAAGCGACGGAATCCACATACCACCTTGTTGTGCGGATGCTTGAAAAACAATAAGAAGTACTAGTAATCTGAATAATTTCATGGTCTTTATTTTTATCTGGTAAATATAAAAAAGTTATTGCTACTTATTTTACTTCTGTTTTATTTTCGTCAATTCGAATAGTCCTATTTATAATCAGGATGTATCTAGAAGTAAGATTTAACTTATTATCTTTACAAGTATGAAACATATTTCCAAATTACCACAGGTTGAAACCAGTATTTTTTCAGTGATGAGTGCATTAGCGAAACAACATGATGCTATCAATTTATCGCAAGGTTTTCCGAATTTTAAAAGCGATCAGAAGCTAATAGATTTAGTTTCAAAAGCTATGAATTCAGGTTATAATCAATATGCACCTATGGCAGGGCTTTTGGAATTACGTGAAGCTATTTCTAAAAAATTTGAATTATTATACAATACCAATTATAACCCTGAAACCGACATAACCGTTACAGCAGGAGCAACTCAAGCTATATATACCATTATTTCGGCGTTTATTCATGCTGATGATGAGGTGCTTATTTTTAAACCTGCTTATGATTGTTATGAACCTGCTATTAAAATTAATGGCGGAAAACCTATTGCTATTCAACTGGAAGCACCTGATTATTCAGTAAATTGGGATGCCGTAAAACAGCAAATTTCCCATAAAACAAAGATGATAATAATCAACACACCTCACAATCCTAGTGGAACGATTTTAACACATAATGATCTGTTAAAGTTACAAGAAATAACCGCAGAAACTGATATTATTGTGTTGAGCGATGAGGTTTACGAACACATGATTTTTGATGGTTTAAAGCATCAAAGTGTCTGTTTATTTCCAGATTTAAAGCAACGCAGTTTTATTGTCGCTTCTTTTGGAAAAACGTTTCATAATACGGGTTGGAAAATGGGGTATTGTTGCGCGCCTAAAGCCTTAATGATGGAATTTCAAAAAGTACATCAGTTTAATGTGTTTTCAGTAAATAGTGCCATGCAAAAAGGCTTGGCAGAATATTTGGAATCGCCCGAGCATTATTTACAGTTAACCGGTTTCTATCAAGAAAAACGCGACTATTTTTTAAGCCTTATTAAAGATTCTAAATTCACATTTCAACCAGCGCAAGGCACCTATTTCCAAGTGTTAAATTATTCTGAAATTACCGATGATTATGATGTTGATTTTGCCAAACAATTAACAATTAAACAGGGTTTAGCATCCATTCCATTATCTGTCTTTAACCTAGGAAATAAAGATGACAAGGTATTACGATTTTGCTTTGCTAAAACCAATGAAACCCTTGAAAAAGCTGCTCATATTTTAAACAGGTTATAAAATGTCTAATTTTAAAAAATTAGTATCAATTAGTACTGAAACTATTTTTAAAAAGTGTAATTTTTAAAACAAAAAAAATAATGATGAAATATCTTAAAATAGTATCTTTAACAATGGTGATAACTGTAAGTTCTTGTGGAACAACACACCAAGTTATTACAGACTCGGGAGAGATTTATGAGGTTAAAGGTGATACCTATTATAAAGATGGAAAAGATGTAACCTCTAAAATATCTGACTCGGAAAAAGACCATATAGTTACCACTTTAAATAGGCGGTTAGAGTCTGAGGATGAATTATTAGCACAGCAAGAAGCAATTGAGGAGGCTCGTGAGGAGGCCGAAAAAGCACTTGAAGAAGCTGATGAGCAAGCAGAGGCTATACAGGAGAAATTAGAAGCAACAAAAGAAGCTAGAGAAAATTATATTCAAGCGAATAAAGACTTAAATCAAGCTCAAAAGAGCTATAAAAGGCTTCGTAAAAAGGAAGGTTTTTCCACAAAAGATGACGCCAAATGGACAAAAAAAATAAATGATTTGTCTGATAAATTAAAAGAAACGGAACAGAAACTTAATAATTTAATGGATGAGTAACCAATTAAAGTTAGCCATTATTCAAACACATTTGATTTGGGAAGATCCTAAAGCAAATAGAAAACATTTTAAAGCTAAAATACAAGGTATAAAACTACCCATTGATTTAATTGTATTACCCGAAATGTTTACAACTGGTTTTACTATGAATGCGAAAGCTGTGGCGGAATCTATGGAAGGGGAATCTGTTTTATGGATGAAAAAAAGAGCTACTGAAACTGGAGCTGCCGTTACAGGAAGTCTAATTATTGAAGAAAATAACCAGTATTATAACCGAATGGTTTTTGCATTTCCTGATGGCACACATAAAACATATGATAAGCGTCATACATTTTCATTAGCAGGTGAGGATAAAGTGTTTACTTCTGGTCAGGAACAAGTAATAGTAAATTATAAAGATTGGAATATTTGTTTACAAATTTGCTACGATTTACGGTTTCCTGTTTGGTCCAGAAATACTACAGACTATGATGCCTTAATATATGTAGCTAATTGGCCAAAACCGCGTATTGCTGCTTGGGATGCTTTGTTAAAAGCACGTGCTATTGAAAACATGTGCTATGGTGTTGGTGTAAATAGGATTGGCGAAGATGCAGCTCAAAACGAATATTCTGGGCATTCGGCAGTGTATGATGTGTTAGGGAATAACATCACACCTATACGGCCAAACAAGGATCATATTGAAATAATTACGTTAGATAAAACCCACATTGCACGTTATAGAAATAAACTGAAATTTCTAGAAGATCGCGATCAGTTTAAAATAATGTAAACGTGTAGATGTTATCAAAATTAGCACGAATATCTAATTTGTCTTTATAATAGCTTACGCGTTCTGGTTGCTGGTTTTTTAAGTAGTTTCCAGAGTCGTATTTTTTGTTTTTATTCGCATCAAAAATTACACGTAAATAGAAAATACCTGTTTTAAGATGTCTAAAATCAATAGGCTCTGGTTTTGTGCTGTATTGTTCGGCAATAACATCCCCTTTATCATCTGTTATTTGCGCAATTATTGGGTAAGTAGCGTTTTGTAATTCCACACGAACATTACCATAGTCAGCATATGTTTTAGTTGTTAGTTGATAGTTTAACGTGTCGTTTTTATTATCGAAAAAGTCGGTTAAAGCTTCTGGTAATAATTGAATTTGGTATTTTTCACTTTCTTTTTTCTCAAAATTTAAAATATAGCTATTGGTTAACGAATCTAACTTTACGTTATAATTTACCGCAATCGAATCTTTATCCAAAATGGTTACTTTATCTTTTTCAAATTTAGTAAAAGGAATAGCGTTGGTAATTTTAAACTCATCATTAAAATTTAAAAGACTTTTTGGCTCCACCTGAATATTCATGGTGTCCCGTTTTTGTTCGCTTAATTTTACAGTAAAATCTTGGTTGTAATTGGTGTTCGTTACATTAAATTGAATTGAGTCAACTTCTAATCGTGGTTTATACCAATAATATAAACTATCTGCTTTTGTATCTTTAGTTAAACGGCTTACAAAACCTTCTGGAAGGGTTCCAGCAGCTTTTATTTTCATATTGTTATAATCACCTTCAAAAGGAAAAACAATTTTTTCACCAGAAACTAAACGTGGTCTGGTAATTTTTGTGTCTAAATTTTCAGAAAATAATTTTAAAGTAAATGATGTGGTCGAATCTACAGGTACGTCTATAAATCCTTCCTGAAAGGCTATTTTATCGGTTTGTGGCTGAAATTTATAATCTTGATTATTATCTTTTAAGGCTATCAGTTTGTATTTGCCAGCTTTCAAATTTTCTAAAGAAAAAGTTGTAGTACTATCAAGTGTGTTGGTAACATATTTTGGTTTTTCCTTATAGATAATAGAATCTGTGTAAGTAGAATCTACCTCGTATAACATTACCGAAATAAAATCTTCAGGTTTTCTTAAAGTAGCATCAACAGTAATCCCTTTTATTGAAAGCGAATCGATATAATTACCTGTTGAAAACACATATTTATAAAATGGATAGGGATTCTCTTCATTATTGTCTACAATACTATTTCCAAAATTAAATGCGTAGGTTGTGTTTGGAGCTAAAGTGTCTAGAATTTTTATTTTAATATATTTACTTGCACTAGACAAGGGTGTAATATCTGGTGCTGGATCCATTGGTGGCGAAATAATAAGCTGCTTGGAAACATTTTTAATTTTAATATACTCATCAAAATAAATTTTTATTTCATTACCTGTAAAATTAGTCGTGTAATTTTCAGGTTCAGATTTTGTTATTTTTGGAGGAATGATGTCTTTTATACCACCACTTGGAGTACCACGATTGGCACAACTAGCAATTACTAAAGCCACTAAAATACCTACTATTATTTGAGAAAACGCTTGACGCATACCGACTTTTCTTTTTTTGCAAATTAACAACATATTTATCATTAACGAAACATCCATTATGCTATTGCCATGGTTGCAATGCTTATTCTAGTATTAGCGTTTTTTAATAAAACAGTTCCGCAAGCTTCCATAGTAGCACCTGTTGTAATGATATCATCTACTAGTAAAATATGTTTATTTTCAATTTTATGGGAATTAATTACTTTAAAAACTTCAGTATTATTCAACCAGCGTGTTAATCTGTTTTTGGTAACTTGAGAGCTGGTATTAGTAACTTTAACTAAAACATCCTCTATATATTCTGCTTTTAAGCTTGTAGCTAGCGCTTGTCCAAATTTAGCCACTTGATTATAACCGCGTTTTCGGAGTTTCTTTTTATGTAATGGAACCGGAATAACCATGTCAATGTCTTGATATTCTGGAAAGTTTTGAAGTTCGCCACCAAGCCAATTGCCTAAAAATTCACCTATTTCCTCAAAGCCTTTATACTTTAGGTTGTGAATCAAGTTTTGGGTTATTCCTTTTTTTTCGAAGCGCAAGAGTGCTGTAGCGTTTTCTACAGGAATCCGACCATAAAATACTTTCAACACTGTTTCATCCTTATTAAAATGAAAATTTGTAACTGGAAAATTATGTCGGCAACTGGTACAAGCATATTGTTCATTATCGTGCAATAAGCCATTGCAACTATAACAAATTTTTGGAAAAAATAAAGCAAGTACTGACTGAAACAAAGTAATTATTTAATCCTAAATATATTACAACTTTTTATCAAGGCATAACAATTTGTTATTTAAACAAGAACTTTAACAAGTTTATTTTCTCTTTATCGATTAAAAAGTTGATTACCAAACTTTAATTTTAGATTTGTTGCCATAATTTAATTAAGATGATAGTTAACCCTCAATTATTTAACTACAAATTAATTATTGGATCATTGGTAGTAGCCATTGTTGTATTAGGGTCGTATAGTTTTTCGAGTTACAACGCATTAAAAAATCAGGAGAAATTCATGGAGCAAGAAATGACACTTGTTCAGAGTGAATTGTCAAATATGATGAAACTTCATGATTTTGAACGTGTTGATAACCAAGAGCTAAAATTGCAGTTACAACAAGCGCATTCTAAATTAGAATCAGTTTCAGATTCTTTGAATTTAGTAAAAACAGATTATCCTTTAATTTCAAAGTATAAAGAAGATATAGCAACTCTTATTCAAGAGCGTAGAAATCTATTCAATAGAATTGCAAGTATTTTAGAGCAAAATGCAGCTTTAAACGAAGCATCAGAAACGAAAAGTTTGAAACTTGAATCCAATAGGTTGGCTTTAGCAAAACTTACCGAGCAAAATACCGAACTGGTAGCTTTTGTAGATAGAATCTCCGCCTTGTCGCTCGATAATTTATCAATAAAACCAGGGGTAACAAGTCCTACGCAATACAATATTACCACCACTAAAGCGCAAGAGGTAAATAATATGGAAGTCTGTTTTACAATTTTAAAAAACGATTTCGCTTCTGATGGCAATAAGGAATTATATGTTCAAATTATAGGTCCTGACCATAATATGGTTTCTAATAGAGGTATGGCAGAGTTTGGTCAAGAAAAATTAGCTTACAGCGGGAAAACAGCCGTTAACTATAGGAATGATGATATTGCCGTCTGTACTAAAATTGATATTAACCAAGAAAAATTGTTATTAAAAGGCGATTATTTAATAGCGGTTTTCCATGATAACAAGTTGCTTGGTTCTTCAAAAATTAAACTAAATTAATGATCACATTATATTTTTCTTAAAACCGCTCATTTAGTTGAAGCGGTTTTTTATTTTTGCACTATGGCAAACAACGACGATCAATTTAAAAAAGTAATCTCTCACGCAAAGGAGTATGGTTACGTATTTCAAAGTAGTGAAATCTACGATGGATTAAGTGCAGTATATGATTACGCACAAAATGGTGCAGAACTTAAAAAGAACATTCGCGATTATTGGTGGAAGGCCATGGTGCAAATGCATGATAATATTGTGGGCATTGATGCCTCCATTTTTATGCATCCAACCACCTGGAAAGCTTCTGGACACGTAGATGCGTTTAACGACCCGTTAATAGATAACAAAGATTCTAAAAAACGCTACCGTGCCGATGTTTTAATAGAAGAATACTGTGCAAAAATTGAAGCAAAAATAGATAAGGAAATCGCTAAAGCTGAAAAACGTTTTGGTGATGCGTTTAATAGAGAAGAATTTATAAGTACCAATCCACGTGTAGTTGGGTATTTTGAAAAGATTCAGGCGATTTTAACCCGAATGGGAAAATCTTTGGAGGCTGAAGATTTAGCAGATGTTAAGGCGCTTATTGAAGAATTAGAAATTGCGGATCCACTTACTGGTTCTAGAAACTGGACAGATGTGAAGCAATTTAATCTCATGTTTGGAACCAAACTAGGCGCTTCTGCAGAACATGCCATGGATTTATATTTACGTCCAGAAACGGCACAAGGTATATTTGTAAACTTTTTAAATGTTCAGAAAACAGGACGTATGAAAATTCCGTTTGGAATTGCACAAACCGGAAAAGCGTTTAGAAACGAAATTGTAGCGAGACAATTTATCTTTAGAATGCGTGAATTTGAACAAATGGAAATGCAATTTTTCATAAAACCAGGAACTCAAAAAGACTGGTTTGAATATTGGAAAGAAACACGCATGAAATGGCATACATCATTAGGTATGGGAACCGACAACTACCGTTTCCATGACCATGAAAAATTAGCCCATTACGCAGATGCTGCAACCGATATTGAGTTTAAATTCCCTTTTGGATTTAAAGAACTGGAAGGCATTCACTCGCGAACAGATTTCGATTTAAAACAACACGAAGAATTTTCAGGTAAAAAATTACAGTATTTTGATCATGAGGATAATGCGAGTTATACACCGTATGTTTTAGAAACCTCTATTGGTTTAGACCGGATGTTTTTAGCTGTATTTTCAAATTCGCTAATAGAAGAAGAACTGGATAATAACACCACCAGAACGGTTTTAAAATTGCCAGCAGTATTAGCGCCTGTAAAAGCGGCTATTTTGCCTTTAGTTAAAAAAGATGGGTTGCCAGAAATTGCCCGTCAAATTTTTGATGATTTGAAATGGGATTTCAATATGGATTACGACGAAAAAGATGCCGTAGGACGCCGTTACAGACGTCAAGATGCCAACGGAACACCATTTTGTATTACAGTAGACCATGACACATTGGAGGACCAAACGGTAACCATTCGTCATCGGGATACTATGGAGCAAAGTCGTGTTAAGATTTCCGATTTGCGTGATATTATTAAAAAAGAAGTAGACGTTAAAGAGTGGTTAATGAAAATGTAATCAATACCTGTAAAAACAGGTGTCTTTAAAGTATTTTAAATAACGAACTTTAAAAACTCCCAAGCAAAATGCTTGGGAGTTTTTGTTTTTAAAATTCATATTTATATAAAAAATCAGCAAGTTTTAATTTTCCTTATAACTCAGCAAACGCAACGCATTTATAACAACTACAATCGTAGAGCCTTCATGAAAGAGTACAGCCAAACCAATGTTGGTTAATCCTAGTATGGTTACAGTTACAAGTATAGCTACTACTCCCAAACTGATAAAGATATTTTGATTTATAATCCGCTTGGATTTTCGACTTAATCCAATAACAAATGGTAACATTTCTAATTTGTCGGACATTAAAGCTACATCAGCCGTTTCTAGAGCCACATCGCTACCGGCTGCTCCCATGGCAATGCTTACGGTACTTAATGCCATAGCTGGAGCATCGTTTACGCCATCGCCAACCATGGCAACTTTGCCGTTGCGTGCAATGAGCTCCCGAATGGCTTCAACCTTATCTTCAGGTAATAGGTTGCCTCTAGCTTCGGTTAATCCAATTTGTTGTGCAATGGCTTGTCCAACTCGTTTATGGTCGCCAGTTAGCATAATCAGGCGTTTAATACCTATTTCTTTAAGTCTTTGTAGTGTTTGAGATGCTGATTTTCTAGGAACATCCATAACGCTAATTAAGCCAATAATTTGATTTTTATAACCGACTAACATGACGGTTTCACCAGCTTCAAGGTTTTTGTTTATTTGGTTTTCAATAGTTTTAGAAATAGGAATGTCTTGATCCGTAATTAGTTTTAAATTTCCAATATAAACAGGCTCATTCTTATAACTTGCTTGAATGCCTTTACCTTGAATAGCCTGAACATTTGCAGCATTATTTTCATCATCAAACTGTTCTTGGTTTTTAATGGCATTAGCAATTGCTCTTGCTAACGGATGGTTACTTAATCGTTCTACATCATACACTAACTTATAGAGTTCCTTTAAGTTGAAATTGTTAAAAGCTATTAGTTGTTTTAACTTGGGTTGCCCTTCGGTTAAAGTGCCTGTTTTATCAAATGCTATGGTAGTTATTGTGCCTAAATCTTCCAGAGCTTTTCCGCCTTTAATAAGCACACCACGTTGTGCAGCTCTTGCAATACCACTTAAAACGGCACTTGGTGTTGAAATAGCTAAAGCACAAGGGCTGGCCGCAACTAAAACTGTAATAGCACGATATAGACTTGTTTGAAAAGATTCATTAATAACTAAAAAGGCAAAGCATAAAATAGTGACCAAAATAATAACGATAGGCACATATATTTTTTCAAATTTTTTAGTGCGTCTTTGGGTTGGCGATTTTTGGGTTTCTACTTCATTTACCAAGTTGATAAGTCGGGAAACAGTGGAATCCTTTGTGAGTTTTAAAACGTGTACTTCCAATTTGTTATCGCCATTTATAGTTCCAGAAAAAACGATGTGGCTTTTGTCTATAGCATTAAAATCTAATGGTTGTTTATGGTCTTGGATGGCAGATTTGTCTACAGGTATACTTTCACCTGTTATTGGAGCTTGGTTAATACTGCTAGTTCCATTGATTATGACACCATCAGCTGCAATTTTAGAATTGGGTTTTACAACAATTATGTCATTGATTTTAAGATTCTCTATTGGTATTTCTTTGAGTGTGTTTCCCTGCTTCAGGAAAGCTGTCTTTGGTGATAAATTACCTAATGCTTTGATAGATTTTTCAGCTCTATTCATGGCGTAATGTTCTAAAGCATGCCCCAAACTAAATAGGAATAACAAAAGTGAGCCTTCTGCCCAACTTCCAATATAGGCTGCTCCTAGAGCCGCTGCAATCATTAGAAAATCGATTTCAAACAAGCCTCTTCGTAATTTATGATATGCTTCAATGCTAATAAAATAGGCGCCAAAGCCATAGGAAATAATATAGCTAACTACAATTAAGGTATCAGATAGCTGGCTCAATTTATCCAATAAAAAACCGGTTGCCAGAAAGACTCCGCATAAAATTGAGAAATACAATTCGGTACGCTTACCAAATATTAAGAGTGTATGTTTATGATTTTCTGACATGGTTTAATGAATTAGTGACTGTGGCCACCTTCAGCCTCATTAAGTAGCATACTCGTGCCTTTAATAATTATGTTGCTTTTAGTGAGCTTTTCAGGATGTAATATTTGTAAATAATTTTCTGTTTGCTTGCCAATTGCTACTTCTTTTTTGTGAAAAATGTAACCGTCCTGGGTTTGTTTATCCAAGACTAAAATATAATTTTGATTACCTGATTCAATAACTGCTTCTTCAGGTAAAGCCCATGCAGTTGCTTGATTTAAATGAATGTCTGCTTCTACAAACATACCAACGATAAAATTAGTTTCTTCATTATTAAGATGGCCATGAACTTTAACGCGTCTGCTAGTTTCATCTATTGTGGTGCCAACCAAATGCACATCAGCTGTATAGACTTTGTCAGATGCTTCAGGAATTGTAAACGTTATTTTCTGACCTTTTTTTATTTTCATAATGTCCTTTTCAAATACCGATAGCTCTAAATGAATGTGGTCTACATCTACAAGTTCCATAATTTCATCGCTAGCAGAAACAAACATGCCATTACTAACATTTACTCTAGTTACAGAACCTTCAATAGGCGCATAGATATTGATAGTTGTTGTAATACGACCATCTAAAACTGCCTTCGGATTTAAATTAAGCATTTCTAACTTTTTTGCCAATCCATTGGCATGGGCTAAACTACTTTTGTATGTACTTTCGGCTTTCAGATAGTTTTTTTCGGAGGTTATCTTTTCATCAAACAAGGTTTTTTGACGTGTATATTCATTTTTTAAAAAGTCTAATTGTTCGGAAACCTGTAAATATTCTTGTTGCAATTCTACATATTCCGTGTTTTCCAACGTTACTAATAATTGCCCCTTTTTAACACGGTCGCCAACCAATAAAGGTGTTTTGGTAACATAACCACCCATATAAGTGGTTATACGAGATTTGTTATGTGGAGGTACATCAATCATCCCGTTTACTCGTACTGTTTCATCAAAAGCGTGTTCGGATAGAGTACCAAGTTCCATACCTTCGCTTTTAAATTGAGCGTTTGTTATTTGAATTTCATCAGTGTGAGTGGCCGATGTTTCTGTTATCTGTTCTGTTGTTTCTGTATTTCCGCAAGCTGTTAAAAGTCCAGAAATTAGAATTATATATAAGTTTTTCATCGTTTTCTATGTTATAAAATTAAGTAATTTAAGGTGATAACCGTTTGATTATATGTATTCAAATTGTCAAGATATTCTAATTCCATATCTTTTGCCGTTTCAATACTCTGTATGTATTGAAAGAAGTCAATTTCACCTTCTTGAAAAGAGCGATTGGCAGTTTTTATAATTTCTTCTGAAAGTTTTTCGCCTTGAGTTTCGTAGTATAAAATGGCAGCATGATGCTGTTCTAACTGTTCCAATAATTTTTGATAATCACTCTGTAGCTTTAACCTATAATCTATTTGTTGCATGCTTATAACCTCTTCAGCTATTTTTGAAGCTTTTATTCGTGATGCATTTCCAGAGAAGATTAACGGAATTTTCAATCCAATTTGATAGCCTTGAATATTGGTGTTAAGTCCACTATTACTTCCTACAAAGTATTCTGCTGAAATGTCTGGTAATAACGCCTGCTTTTCTTTGTTTTTAAGCGCTTGATAATAGTTTTTAGTTTCTTCAAAATAGGCTAAACCAGGATTATTATCAGAAATAGGTAATGCCGTTACTGTAAGTTTTTCTAATGGTTCTGATATTGTTTCTAAAGAATCTGTTTGGACTACTTTAAGTAATTGCTGTTTTTTAACTAAAACATCTTGCTTGGCTTGAATGTAGCGTGTTTGCATTTGCCGTTCTTTAGATTCGGCTGTTATCATTTCCAAATAATTGGTTTCTCCTAATTCAAAACGTCGTTTCGCATTTTTAGAAAATTGCTTGTAAAGGCTATCTAAAAATTGATAGGTTTTAGCCTTATTTTTTGCATAACTTAATGCGTAATAATTAGAATAAACCTCCTGCTTCAATTTTAAAAGCGCCATATTATGTTTGGATAGTTGCATATTATATACCGCTTTATTTACCCGTTTTTCAGCAAAATATCGTGTTGGGAATAGAAAATCTTGCGAAACACCAAATACTTTTAACGGTTCATTATTTATAGCTAAATTATTTTCGTCATAGCTGTAATAAAAGGCTGTTTTATCAAAACTGAAAGCGCTTTCAATGCGTGCATCTAATTCGTCTATTTCCAAATTAGAAACTTTGATAGCTGCATTATTTTTGACAGCCAATGCTAATGTTTCTGAAATATTCAATGGGTTTTCTTGAGAAAAACCTACCATTGATATTAGTAGAATAACGACTGTTGACATTTGTTTTTTGTTCATTTTAAGTTGTTTTCGTTCTTCAATCCATGCATATAAAACTGGTAAAACTACCAAGGTTAAAAGGGTTGCTGTTATTAAACCGCCAATGACAACTGTTGCAAGAGGTCGTTGTACTTCGGCTCCTGCATTTGTAGAAACTGCCATTGGAAGAAATCCTAAAGCTGCTGCTAAAGCGGTTAATAAAACAGGACGTAAACGCTCTGTTGTTCCGCGTTTTATGCGTGTTTCAATATCTGTTACACCTTTTAATTTCAGGTCTTTAAAATGTTCAATAAGTACAATGCCATTTAAAACGGCAATACCAAACAACGCAATAAAACCAACACCTGCAGAAATGCTAAACGGCAAATCTCGTAGCCAAAGTAGAAGTATACCACCAACAGCAGCCAAAGGGATAGCTGAATAAACCATTAAAGCATCTTTTACAGAGTTGAAAGCAAAGTAGAGCAGAATAAAAATGAGTACGAGCGCCACAGGAACTGCAATTAATAATCGGTCTTTAGCACTCTGTAAATTTTCAAATTGACCACCATACGTTATATTGTAACCTACAGGTAATTGGATGCTTGAATTAATACGCGATTGAATATCATTGACAACCGATTGTAAATCTCTATTTCTAACATTTACGCCAACAACAATTCGGCGTTTGGTATCATCTCTCGAAATTTGAGCAGGACCTGTTGTGTATGAAATATCGGCTAACTCGCTTAATGGTATTTTTCCTCCTGAAGGTATGTCTACATATAGATTTTGCAAATCTGTTAGATTTTGTCTGTTTTTTGCATCGAGTCGTATTGCTAAATCAAAGCGTTTTTCGCCTTCAAAAACTTGACCAACTACATCTCCTGCAAAACCCATGGAAATAATCTGGTTTAAATCGGCAATATTTAGTCCGTAACGCGCTATTTTAGAACGGTTATAATTCACGCTCATCTGTGGTAAACCTTCTACTTTTTCAACAATAATATCTGACGCTCCTTCTACATCGCTAATGGCTGTTTTTATGGCTTCAGCTTTGGTGGCAAGTATTGATAAATCTTCACCAAAAATTTTAATAGCTACATCAGCGCGAACACCAGTAATAAGTTCATTAAAGCGCATTTCAATAGGTTGAGTGAATTCCAGTTCCATATTAGGAATGATTTCTAAAGCTTCTTTAAATTTTTCAGCAAGTTCATCTTTACTAGAAGCAGAAATCCATGTGTTTTTAGGATTTAGTTTTATAATCACATCACTTTGCTCCATGGACATGGGGTCTGTTGGAACTTCGGCAGCGCCAATACGGCTCACCACTTGGGCTACTTCAGGGAATTTATCTAGTAGGATGTTTTCAATTTTAGTGGTAATTTCAATGGTTTTGCCCAATGAGGTTCCTGTTTTTAAAACGGGTTGAATTACAAAATCACCTTCATCTAAAGTTGGTACAAATTCACCACCCATTTTATTAAAAATTCCAATGCTAACCATTAAAAGTACTGCAGCCAAACCAACAACTAAACGCTTGTTCTGTAAAGCCCAATGAATAATTGGGCTGTACCATTTATTGATGGTGTTCATAAGTTTAACCGAAATGTTTTTAGGCGATGGTTTAGAAGGTTTTAAAAATAAAGACGATATAACAGGAACATAGGTTAAACATAACATCATGGCGCCAACTAAAGCAAAACTGAAGGTTAGAGCCATAGGTTTAAACATTTTACCCTCAATTCCGCTTAAGGATAGAATAGGAATAAAAACAATAAGAATAATGAGCTGACCAAAAATTGCAGAATTCATCATTTTAGAGGCACTCTGTAAGGTGATACTATCAATAGCTTCCTTTGAAATTGTTTTTAATTTAGCGCTTTGAGCCGTAATTTGAAAGGCTATAAATTCGACTATAATCACAGCGCCATCAATAATAATTCCGAAATCGATAGCGCCTAAACTCATTAAATTTGCATCCACTCCAAAAATGTTCATGAGTGAAATAGCGAAAAGTAAACTTAACGGAATAACGGAAGCTACAACCAATCCGGAACGCCAATTACCAAGTAATAAAACCACTACAAAAATGACGATTAATGAGCCGAGAATTAAGTTTTCGGCAACGGTAAATGTTGTTTTATTTATAAGCTCACTACGTTCTAGAAAACCATTGATATAAACACCTTCTGGAAGTGTTTTTTGAATGCTTGTAACGCGTTCTTTTACAGCATCAATAATTTGTTTGGAATTTCCGCCTTTCAGCATCATAATTTGTCCAAGAACTTTTTCGCCTTCACCATTTCCTGTAATGGCGCCAAATCTGGTAGCGTGACCAAAGCCAACGTTGGCAACATCTTTAATATAAATTGGTACGCCATCATTTTTTACAACAATGTTTTCAATGTCCTTTAAGGAGGATACCAATCCCTCACCACGAATAAAATAAGCTTTATTGGTTTTTTCTATATAGCCACCTCCAGCAACACTGTTATTTTTTTCTAAAGCTTCATATACAGACGAAATAGAAATATTCATGGCTGTCAACTTTTTCGGGTTGATAGCCACTTCATATTGTTTTAAAAAACCTCCCCACGTATTGACTTCAACCACACCAGGAATTCCCGATAATTGGCGCTTAACTACCCAATCTTGAATACTGCGCAAATCGGTAATGGTATATTGGTCTTTGAATTCAGGTTTAACATCTAATATGTATTGATAAATTTCACCTAAACCTGTGGTAATAGGACCCATTTCTGGTACACCAAAACCTGCTGGAATTTTTTCGGTAGCTGATTTTATTTTTTCAGCAATCAGTTGACGCGGTAAATAGGTGCCTAAATTGTCATCGAAAACAATGGTAACCACTGAAAGTCCGAATTTTGATACGGAACGAATTTCTTGAACACCAGGTAAATTGGCCATCTCTAATTCTACGGGATACGTAATAAATTGTTCTACATCTTGGGTAGATAAATTTCGCGATGTGGTAATTACCTGTACTTGGTTATTGGTTATATCTGGAACGGCTCCAATAGATATTTGGGTTAGGGATACCATGCCAAAACCTACAATGGCAAGTACACCTAATAGAATTATCAGCTTATTCTTTAAGCTGAATTTTATGATTTTTTCTAACATAATTCATTTTAAATAGTGTTGCTAGCTATCCAAAAATGAATAGACTAGTGATTAAAAAAGATAAAACGGAATTATGCTAATTTGGGTGGTTGAAAAACGGATGGTTTTTCGAATAAGGAAACAGACTCCTGATAATGAGAATTAAGTCTGATTTCAATAAAAGGCTCATGAGAAATATGATAGTCTTGAGCAGTTAAGGTAAAAACAATAGCGCTATGGGCACAAGCTTGATGATGTTCCTTAAAGGGTAAGTCTTCATGCTCTTTATGGGAGCTAGCTGGGTGAAATGCTGAATCACCATAATGCTCGGCTAAAAATTCAAAAAAGGAATCGCCATATTGCTTTTGGTGATAGTCTGCATGGTCTAGCAAGACGCTTAAACGTGAAAAATCTTCAAAAGAAATATTAAAGCTCTGAAAAAGAACTAAAAAGGAAAATGATATGGCTACTAATTTTTGCATGCTAAACAAATGTACAAAATTTTTTGAGCTCATCTGTAACATCTGTTACATGGTTTAGAAATAAGCTTTTAATTGTACATTACCTGTATGAATTACTTTGCTCGTTTCGCTTTTTCTGCCGTAATAGGTAAGGTTTAAATCTAAAAAGCTGGTTAGTTTTTTCTGTGCTAAAATACTCCATGTATAGTTTTTTCCAGGTTGCAATCCCTCCATCATTTGGTAAGCTACAGCTGTATTGGCGCTTCCTGTAAAATTATTATCAAAATAGTTGAATTCGCCACTTATGGCTGCTTGTTGGTAATTAGCAAAGGTAAACGCAGCTCCATATTTCTGTTGTTTTAAAGTTTCAAAATTGCTAATAGTGTTTTCTTTGCTTGTGTATTGATAAAACACATCAAAGCGTGTATTATCATTCAATAAATAGGAAATTTTCGGATTGATATTGGATTCATTAATATCAAAATTTTTACTGGCATAATTCTCGCTTATACTAATGTTGTTGTTGAAACTCGATTCCAAATTGGCTAACCAACTTGTTGCAAATTTATGTGTAAATTGTAATTTGTGACTTTGTAAATCGTTTTCAATAAAACCAAACGACAAGGTATTCTGCGATTTATTACTTAAATATGTGTAAGATGTTGTGTAACGCTGTTTACCACGATTAAAAAATAGTACATTTCTAAAATTTAATTGTAATGCTAATTTGTCTGCTTCATTACCTTCAAAGGGGTTTAAATTGAAACTGCTTCCAGAACGTCGTTCTTTTCGGTCAACTAAATAAGAGGTTTGGTTATGAAAGTGTGAAAGGAATTTTTTAAAACCGTTATCGCTGTCAATCCATTGCTGTGGATTTAACGTTAATAATTGACTCAATCTATTTTGATGGGTTTTAATGAACACTTGGTTGGGCAATAATACACGAATAAAATCAGCTTCATCTGGAAATTGTGAAATTTCAAACTCCTCTAATTCCTGAATGCCGTTATTGTTGTAGTCTATCCATGTGTAAATTCCCTGTCCAGATTCAACTTCTACGTATGTAAATTCTTGTTGCGGAAGCGTTCCAGAATTGGTTTCAAAAACTGTATTCCAATAAATGAGTTGCCCTATAAAACGTTGGCTAAAAATGAGGCGTGAGTTTAATGAGTTTTCATTATTTTCGGTGTTTTCTACATCTTTTAATATTCTGTAATTAGCAAAAATGGATAAGTTTGTTTTAGAATTTTGAATTATACGTGAATCTATATAAAAGGTATTCGACGTATTTACTTTCTGTAAATTTCCATTTCGAATACTGTCGTTTACACGATGTTTGTATCCAATTTCGGCAAAAACTTTTGTGCTATCGCCAATTCCTGAAAAAACTTCATAAGATTCAAATCGCTGACTTAATGCTGTGTATTCATTGGTAATTTTGCTTTTTTGTTCATTGTCTTCTAGTGCTAACCTGGTGCCAATCCAAGCCTTATTTAAACTATAAGTAACCCGATTATAGGAACGTAGAAAGTTGGATGTTGAGCTAGTAGAGTTAGCCGTTAAATAACTGGAATTTGAAAGAATTTGCCAGTTATTCAAACGTAAATCAGCAAAAGTAATGTGTCTGTTACCGTTAAAATTATCGGTGTAATTCAGGTGTTCAAATTGATAACTTGCTAGCCCCTTTTCTGGATGAAAGGTGCGTAATCCTGTTTTAAAAAATAATTGATTTCCAGGCTCTTGGATTCTTTGGTTGGCAGTTGCTTGGTCTAGATTCCAATCCCGATTAAATTCTGCATTGTAAATACGTTGTATGGATCTAAAATTTTCTTGAATATAATCTGTGTCCACCATTGCGTTTAAGTTCCATAAACTATCTTTTTTTATGATGGCTTGATCAACTTGTATTTTCCCAGCAAAACCATCGTTATCATTATTGTCAATATCTGAAAATAGGTTGAGGTCATTTTTGCTCCCTGCCAACTCAAAACCGACCTTGGTTTTTTCAGTTGGTGTAAAAAGGCCATTAACAATTGCTAATTGTAATTTGGTAGGTGCCACCAATTGAATAATTGGCTCAAAATTTCCTTGTGGTTGGCCAGCAATGGGTTCAACGTATTTGTAAATGGTGGAAATGGCATTAATTTGTTCGCCGTTAAATTCATTATCAATGATATAATTTCCTTGATTATCGCCAACTAACGTAAACTGAACACTAAATAATTCATCGTCTGGATTATTTGAAAACACAAAGGCTTCTACGCCATTTATGACTTCTTTTTTATATAGAATTCTATTTTCATTATAGGCTTCTGGTGAGCTTGAAGGGGCAACCATTAGACTTCTGTCGTCTCCTGCATTTGCAAGAATTTCTACCTGTTCTTCAGATAGGTTTTGTTGCAGTGGACTATTTTTTGAATCATTTTCACTGTATATTGAAAAACCAAGTTTTAATTTTTCGCTGTTATAATTGCTCCCACCATAAACAACTAACCGGGAATAATTACGCTCGCTAAACTGATAGTCAACCGTAATGCGCATTTCAGAAGTTATGGGAAATGTTGGGTTGAAGATAATTTCGCCAGCATTATAATTAATGATATAATCTTTATTTTCGCCACGTTCCAACGGAATACCATTAACATAAACAGTTTCACTACCTGAAACGATTAAAACATACAATTCTTCATTAGGCCCTTTTAATTTATAAGGCCCTTGATTGCCTTCTTGGGCATTAAATTGACTGGTTGTAAACTGGCCACGGACCAAAGCACCAGCCGCAAATAGGTTGGTGGTTGATTCTGGATGATTTAATTTGGCATTAACAGATAAGCCTTGAACGCGTTTGCTGAAATTTCCAAAGTAAGAAGTCGTGTTTTCCAAATCCACATCACCAGCCCTAATTTTCCAGTTATCGCTAAATAATTCTATAAAAACCTGATCAAATTCGTCCAAGCGTTGCGAATATCCTGATTCTTGAAGTGGTACGTTGGCATCTTGAATAGATGCGCGAAGTGATACTTTATCATTGAGTTTCCCTGTAATTTGTAAATCCAATTCGCTATTTAAAACCGAGTTTTGATTATTTCCAATAACGACACCCCTGGAAATACTGCCTGTTGTTGTTAAACCATCAAACGGTTTGAAAGTTGATTTTTCGCTTGCTTGACTTAATTTATAAAGTTGTTGTTGTTTATTGGTATTTGCTAAAATGACGTTATCATCTAATTGGCGATAGGTTTTTGTTAAGAATTCAGGGTAAGCCAAGTAATTGATGACTATAGAATCCGCCTCAATAGGTTTTTTGAGTTTTAGAAGGGCTTTGGTGAAATCTACTTCATAAAATGATTCATCAACAAAAGTAGCATCTAATGTTTTAAGTGAAAAAAAGCTAGAATTGATACTCACACTATCAATAATTATGGAATCTTTTACAGCAACTGTTTTTGTTTTGTAATTAGAATCTGGCTCTTGCGCAAAAGCACAAAAGCAGATAAATAATAAGAAACAAGTAAAACTGTATTTCATGTTCTTCTAAAACTGCGTAATCTGGATTTTATTTTGTTGATAGTTTATGTTAAATCGGCATTAAATTAATAGTGTAAAAGTAACGCATTATTTATTTTAGCTGAAATTAATTCGGTATGCCTAAAAAAGCATCGGTAAAGGCGCAGTTTAGCGCAAAAAAATAGAAGATTCATGAAGATTATTTCTTACAACGTAAATGGAATTCGCGCAGCATTAAATAAAGGGTTTATAGATTGGTTGGTAGCCGCAAATCCAGATGTTATTTGTTTACAAGAAATAAAAGCCAACAAAGAGCAATTAAATTTAGAGCTCTTTGAAGAAGCAGGCTATATTTATCATTATTGGTTTTCGGCAGAAAAAAAAGGATATAGCGGTGTGGCTATTTTAAGTAAAATAGAACCCAATCATGTGGAGTATGGAACTGGTATAGAATCCATGGATTTTGAAGGTCGAAATATTCGTGCTGATTTTGACAGTGTTTCCATTATGAGTTTGTATTTGCCATCTGGGACTAATGACGCCCGTTTACAACATAAGTTTGATTATATGGATATGTTTCATGAGTATGTAAATAACCTACGGTTAAAAATCCCGAACCTTGTTATCTGTGGCGATTATAATATATGTCATGAAGAAATTGATATTCATAATCCGAAAATGAAAGGTGTGTCTGGATTTTTGCCAGAAGAACGTGACTGGTTAGGTAATTTTATAGATAGTGGATTTATTGACTCATTCCGGTATTTACATCCTGACGAACAAGTGTTTAGCTGGTGGAGTTATCGTGCTAATTCCAGAGCAAACAATAAAGGTTGGCGTTTGGACTATGCTATGGTTTCAGAACCCTTACAAGAAAAGATAAAAAGAGCCGTTATACTTACGGATGCCGTTCATAGCGATCACTGTCCCATTTTATTAGAACTAGAAAAGTAACACCCCAAATTAAAAAATTAAAATATGAAACATTATATATTAGTTTCGGTACTTGTAGCTGCTTTAACAACGGCATGCGTATCACCAAAAGTTTACAATGATTTAGAAAGTAAGTATAATACGCTTAAAAAGCAGAATAGTAAATTATCTGCGGATAATACTGATTTGACTTCGGCGAAAAATAAAGCCTTGAATGATTTAGACGCACTTCAAAAAAACTACAATGAAACCGTTGCCCAACGTGATAAACTGCAAAAAGACTACGATGGTTTAAAATCTCAATTTGATGTGCTAAAAGCTTCGTATGATGCTTTAGAAACAAATAGTTCAGCTTCTATTGCAGAAAACACAAAAAAGAATCGCGAATTATTAGCGCAATTGGAAGCTAAAGAACAAGCTTTGGCTGCCGAAAACGCACGTTTAGAAAAACTTAAAAAAGAATTAGGTGAACGCTCCAGTCGTGTAGCCGAATTAGAAGGTATGATAGCGGCCAAAGATGCCGATATGAAACGTTTAAAAAATGCTATTTCTAGTGCCTTAACGGATTTTGAAGGTAAAGGTTTAACAGTAGAGCAGCGTGGAGGAAAAGTATATGTGTCCATGGAAAATAAATTGTTATTTCAATCTGGAAGTTGGGCCGTTGGAACGCAAGGAAGACAAGCCGTAAACCAATTAGGAGCTGTGTTAGCTGATAATCCAGAAATCGCCATTTTAATTGAAGGTCATACAGACAATGTGCCTTACAGTGGAAATGGCCAATTAAGTGGTAACTGGGATTTATCAACCAAACGCGCAACAGCCATTGTAAACATATTACGTGAAAATGACGCTATTAATCCCGAGAATTTAACCGCTGCAGGACGTGGTGAATATGCACCTATAGCAACCAACGACACAGCTGAGGGTAAAGCAAAAAATAGACGTATAGAAGTGATTCTAACACCTAAATTGGATGAAATTTCTAAATTATTGAATGATATATAATCAATTCCTACGTATGCAGGAATCTCTAAAATAAGAAAGCCTTAATAAGCATTTAAATTTTTAAAAGGTTTTTTATAGACAAATAAATTAAGTTTAATTAAAAAGGACTCCTGTTTTCACAGGAACTAAAGATGAAATACACGACCTTACCACAAACCGATATAAAAGTCAGTAAACTTTGTTTAGGAACCATGACTTGGGGTAATCAAAATACCCAAGCCGAAGGGCATGAACAAATGGATTATGCATTGGATCAGGGAATTAATTTTTTTGATACGGCTGAATTGTATCCGGTTCCGGCTACTGCTGAAACCTATGCTGAAACCGAACGGATTATTGGAAACTGGTTTCAAAAAACAGGTAATCGTGATAAAATAGTATTGGCTTCAAAAATAGCAGGTCCTGGAGATTACACAGCCCATATTAGAACCAATGGTTTTAGTCCCGATGCTTTAATAGATGGTGTCAACCAAAGTTTAAAACGCTTACAAACGGATTATATAGATTTGTACCAACTGCATTGGCCAGAGCGTCAAACCAATACTTTTGGAATTAGAGACTATAAACATCATTTAGAAGACCAGTGGCAAGATAATTTTAATGAGGTACTAAACACGCTTCAAGGTCTTATCAAATCTGGAAAAATTAGGCAAGTTGGTATTTCAAATGAAAAGGCTTGGGGAACGATGCGTTATCTGGAAGAATCTAAAAAGCATGATTTGCCAAGAATGATTACCATTCAGAATGCCTATTCCTTATTAAATCGGGTTTTTGAAGGTGATATGGCAGAAATAGCTATTCGTGAAGAAATTGGTTTATTAGCATATTCGCCTATGGCTTTTGGTGTATTATCAGGAAAATACATTAAAAATGAGGCAGCCGAAAATGCACGATTAAAACTCTTTCCACGTTTTTCAAGATACAGTAGTCATCAAGCAACGGAAGCTACAAAGCTGTATTTAAAGGTGGCAGAAGAATATAATGTAAGTTTGGCGCAAATGTCATTAGCATTTGTAACGCAACAGCCCTTTATAACCAGCAATATTATAGGTGCGACTAATATGGATCAACTTAAAGAAAATATAGAAAGTATTCATTTAGAATTGAATGATTCTTTATTAGCATCCATTAATAAAGTTCATGAAATTTTCCCCAATCCGGCACCTTAATTTCAATTTTGCACGAAATCTTCGATGAACTGTATGATTTCATCGAAGCTTTTTTCAATTCATCGATTAAATAAGTAGTTAATCTATTAACCTTATGTTAAATGATTGTTGACAGAGTTTTTTTATAATTTTAGGAATTAAATTATGAAAGAATCAACAATATAAATTAAAGGACATTGTCTTGTTTTCCCTCAAATTTGGAGCCATTCAGCGTGTGTTTGTTAATTTATAATTTGATAATCAATTGATTAACTAACTTATATTTAAACAATGAAAAAAATTACCCTTTCAATTCTATTTGGAATCATATCCTTCTGCGGATTTTCTCAAATTGGATTAGTTGAAAATTTCGATGCAGGTTTAACTTTGCCTCCAGGATGGACAGGGAGTGGCTATACGGGATCCGTATTCCAACCTTGTAGTGTTGTTTCCTTAAGAGCTAATTTAAGTCCCGATAACTTAACCGATGATTTAGTATCACCTAATATAGTTGGTCAATCAAATGGTACAGATTTAACAGTCGCTTTTGATTATAAGATTGTAGATTGGGCAGCTGCCGTAGATCCTACAAACCCTGGTTGGGGAGAACTTAATGTTGATTACTCTACCAATGATGGTGGTACTTGGACTACTATGGGTACAATTAATGATGCAAATCACCAAACTGCAAATACCTGTGCAAATATAAGTTTTGTTTTACCTGCAGCTAGTGTGCCGACAGGGTCAGATATCAAATTAAGGTTTGTTAATACTTATTTTTCAGGTAATTATTATTTTTATATTGATAATGTAACTGCAACACAAGTAGTTGTAGATCCGCCGTCGTGTTCAAATTTAATTGAACCAACAAATGGTCAAACAGGTGTTGCCATTACGTCTAATTTAAGTTGGCAACCTGCCACTGGTATTCCATCAGGATATACGCTATCTGTAGGTACAACACCAGGTGGAACGGAAATTGTTGACAATTTAAATGTTGGTCTTTCAACCACATATGACCTTCCAGAATTAGAATATTCAACGACCTATTATGTTACCATAACACCATTTAACAGTAATGGTAATGCCACTGGATGTACCGAGCAAACGTTTACAACTGGAGCAGATCCTAATGCGCCAGTAGATTGTGGTTCAGGAATTCCAATAAACACCGTTTTTTGCTACACAAATAATGATACAACAACCTTTAGTTTTGCTAGTAGTGACGGTTCACCATTAGTAGTTGTATTTAATTCAGGTAGTACTGAAAACAACTGGGATGAATTAGTAGTCACGGATTCTGATGGCACACAATTATATAGTGGTTATGGAAATGCTGGTAATTTAGCTGGTTTAACATTTACGTCATCGGGAGATACCATTACTATTGGTGTAACGTCAGATGGTTCAGGTGTGAGTTGTACCAATAATCCATGGAATTTTGATGTGTCTTGTTTAGATACAACAGCAGTTCCAAATTGTAATGCGGTTTTAACAGCGCCTGTAAATGGTGCAGTTGATGTTAATGAAAATATTGATTTAACTTGGAGTTCGGCAACTATTTTTGTGACAGGCTATTTCATAAATATGGGAACAACGCCTGGTGGAACTGATATTGCAAATAATGTGGATTTAGGTGATGTGTTAACTTACGATCCTGGAACTTTGGATTATGACCAAACATATTATGTAACTATTATTCCATACAACGATAACGGACCAGCAACAAATTGTAACGAAGAGAGCTTTACAGTACGTTCCGATCCAAATCAAATTATCGATTGTGCTGCAAATCAAATCTTAAATACGGTTTTCTGTTATGAAAATGGGAACAATGCTTTCCAAGAGATTTTTAGTTTCCAAAGTTCAGATGGAAGCCCATTAAATATGTTCTTTAATTCTGGAACTATTGAATCGTGCTGTGATAATATTAGAATACAAGACGGAAATGGAACGATTATTTTTGAAGGTAACAATGGTGGCGATTTAGCTGGATTATCCATTGTTTCCATAACAGATAGATTGGTGATGTTCTATGAAGCCGATAGTTCTATCAGTTGTGAAAGTGGTTCAAGAACACCTTGGGATTTTGATGTGTCTTGTGTGGATACAACCGCTGTTCCAAATTGTAATGCAGTGCTTACAGCACCTTTAGATGGTGAAGTTGGCGTGGACGAAGATGCAGATTTAACTTGGAGTGCAGCAAGTATTTTTGTTACGGGTTATACCATTGATATGGGAACCACTCCTGGTGGTACCGATGTTTTAGACGGTGTAGATGTAGGAAACGTTTTAACTTACGATCCAGGTACATTAATGTATGAAACAACTTATTATGTAACTATTATCCCTTATAATGATAATGGTCCTGCAACAGGTTGTATAGAAGAAAGCTTTACGGTAAGAGCAGATCCTAATCAAGTTGTAGACTGTGACTCTAGCCAAATAGTTAATACCGTTCACTGTTATGAAAACGGAAATAATCAATATGTAGAGATATATAGTTTTGTAAGTTCCAATGGTAATCCATTAAATATTTTCTTTAATTCAGGGACTATAGAAACCTGTTGTGATACTATAAGAATTGAAAATGGTGATGGAACGGTAATATATGAAGGTACAGGAGATGGTGCTGGAAACCTTGCAGGTCTTTCTTTTAATTCAACAGGAGACACGATAGTCGTTTTCGTGGAAGCTGATGGTTCTGTTAGTTGCGAAAGTGGTGCTGATGATGAGTGGGATTTTGATGTATCATGTATTGACACAACTGCGGTTCCGAATTGTAATGCAGAATTATTAATACCTGCAAATGCATCTGTTGATATAGATGAAAATACAGATTTAACATGGAGTCAAGCTTCTGTTATCGTTACAGGTTATTTCTTATCAATTGGAACAACACCAGGCGGTACTGATATCCTTAATAATTTTGATGTTGGTAACGTTTTAACATACGATCCTGGAACGTTAGCTTATGACACCACTTTTTATGTAACTATTACACCTTATAATGATAATGGTTCGGCAACTGGCTGTACGGAATATAGTTTTACAACAAGACCAGATCCAAACCAAATTGTAGATTGTGATTCTGGTGTTCCTTTAAATACAACATATTGCTACACGCCTAATGATGATACAGAATTTAATTTTGCTAGTTCTACTGGTTTTCCATTAGTTTTAGAATTTAACGCTGGTCAAGTTGAAAATAATTGGGATGAATTAATCATATTGGATTCTGATGGAACGGAGCTTTATAACGGTTACGGGAATGCGGGAGATTTAACAGGTTTAACGTTTACATCTTCTGGATCTACTTTAACTATAATCATTCAATCAGATGGTTTCGGAAGTTGTTCAACTAGTGGTTATACACCTTGGGATTTTGATGTGTATTGCCAAACATGTTTACCACAAACGGTACGTTTTGATGTGGTGAATGGTGATTGTATAACAGATCCTAATAACCCTGTTTTTGAAGTAGAAGTAGATATTACAGATTTAGGAGATGCAACGAGCTTAACACTAACTGATAATCAGGGTAGTGCTCCAGTTGTGGTTACAGAAACAGGAATTTTAAACTTTGGTCCATATACAGCTGGTACAAATGTAGTTGTTACAGTTGCTAATACAAACGATCCTAACTGTACAGTTATAAGTAACCCATTAGCGTTCATATGTCCACCACCACCAAATCCGTGCTCTATTGTTTTTGCCGGTGATGATACGGGTGTAGATTGTAATACGCCAGAAGTTACACTATCAGGAAACTTCCATTTGTATGGTCAAGACACGAATAATTATGAAATAAACGCTATTGATACCTGTCCAACACCTCCAGTGGATGGCGCAACACCAACAAGTATAAACGTTGATGATACATGGTCTGACGTTTTAGAACTTGGATTTGATTTCTGTTTCTATGGTGGTGTTTATGACCAAGTAATTATTGGCTCTAATGGTGTTATTAGTTTTGAGGTAGAGAATGCAGGTGGATTTAATGGATGGGCACTTGGTGCTGGAGATACTTTGCCAAATGCTACAAACGCAACGATTACAGAAGCAAATATTTTCGGCGTAGGTCATGATATAGACCCTTCGGTTTGTGGTAGTATAGATTATGTAGTTTTAGGTTCTGCGCCTTATAGACAGTTTGTTGTAAACTATAATGCTGTTTGTCATTTTGGTAGCCAATGTAATTCAAACACATCTACATCTCAAATCATACTTCACGAATCATCAAATAATATTGATATTCATGTATTAAGCAAGCCAACTTGTACGTCTTGGAACGGTGGTAGAGCTGTTATTGGATTGCAAAATGTTGATGATACCGCTGCTACAACACCTCCAGGTAGAAATACGGGTGTTTGGACAGTGACGCAAGAAGAATCTTGGAGGTTTTCACCGTCAGGAGTTCCAAATTACGCATTACAATGGGTAGACCCTGCAGGAAATGTAATTGGGACAGAAGACACCGTAACAGTGTCTCCAACTCAAAATTCAACTTATACCTTTGAAGTAACATATGATTTATGTACGGGTGGTCAAGCTACTGTTGTAGATGAAGTTGAGGTTACTTACACCAACCTTTCTACAGCTGATGGAACATTTGAAATGGATTTAGACTGTACGGGAGCAACTGCTACTATTCTTGGAGACACCGGAGGAACATTTGCTTTCAACCCAGAACCTACGGATGGCGCTATTATTGACCCAACAACCGGAGAGATTACTAATGGTACCTCTGGAACAACTTATAATGTACAATATACAGTAGGAGAGGCTGGTTGTCCGGCTATTGTTACGGAAATTATAACATTGCCAGCGGCAGGAGATCCATCATTTACGTTAACACCTACATGCGATGGTGCTACCGCAACTTTAGTAGGCGATTCTGGTGGTGAATTTACCTTTAACCCAGAGCCTAACGATGGTGCAACTATAGATGCTACTACAGGTGAAATATCTAACGGTGTTAGTGGAGCAACCTATACTGTAGATTACACGATTTCTGGAACTTGTCCAGTAACACAAACAGAGTCAGTAACGGTATTAACAGGTAGCGATGCCTCCTTTACAATGACGGCAGACTGTGATGGTGCTATAGCTAATATTACGGGTGATTCTGGTGGTGTATTTGCTTTTAATCCAATACCTACAGATGGTGCAACTATCAATCCTGTAACAGGTGAAATTTTAAATGGTATCCCAGGCACAACATATACTGTAGAATATACAACAGTAAGTGCGTGTCCTGCAACAACCACTCAAATGGTAACAATCCAAACTATAGCAGATGCGTCCTTTGAAATGACAACTTCTTGTACTGGTGCAACTGCTACGATACTTGGTGATACTGGAGGAACCTTTACATTTAATCCATTACCAACTGATGGTGCTGTTCTAGACGCAACAACTGGAGAAATTACAAATGGTGTTCCAGGAGCAACTTACACAATTGAATATACTGTAGGTGTGGATAGCTGTGAAGCTGTAACCACAGAGACAATTACCTTACCAACCGTAGGTGATGCCTCATTTACCTTAACCGCTAATTGTACTGGTGCTACGGCAACGATAACAGGTGATACAGGTGGTACATTTACATTTGACCCAATGCCAACGGATGATGCTTCAATAGATGCTGTAACTGGAGAAATAACAAATGCTACAGGAGGAGAAACTTACACAGTTGTTTATACAACATCTGGGGTTTGTGCAGAAACAGAAACGCAAACTGTAACGGTATTATCTGGTGGTAACGCTTCGTTTACCATGACAGCAAATTGTGATGGTGCTGTTGCTACCATAACAGGAGATGTTGGAGGTGTATTCACATTAAATCCAATACCTACTGATGGTGCAACAATAGACGCTAATTCGGGTGATATTATGAATGCTACACCAGGTGCTTCGTACACTGTTGAATATACAACTGTAGGAGCTTGTGCAACTACAGAAACAATGACAGTATCGATTCCAAATGAAGAAAATGCAGCCTTTACTCTAACACCTAATTGTGGTGGAGCTACTGCAACAGTGATAGGAGATACTGGAGGTACTTTCTCATTTGGGAATAATCCAACAGATGGTGCTCAAATTGATTCAGACACTGGAGAAATAACTGGAGCTTCTGGAAGTAATTCTTACACAGTTGTATACACTACTGGTGGTGATTGTCCAGCTACAAGTTCAGAAACTGTTAGACCTGAAAATTGTGTCATTCCACAAGTTATTACACCAAACAACGATAACTTTAATGACAGCTTTGATTTAAGTGGTTATGATGTGAGTAGTTTAGAAATATTTAACCGTAATGGAACGAAAGTATTTAGTAAAACAAATGGATACACTAACGAGTTTAGAGGAATAGCAGACAATGGAGATGAACTTCCAGTAGGAACCTACTTCTACGTCATGAAATATCAAGGCGGTAAAGTGAAATCGGCATGGGTATATATCAACAAGTAAACGAACACAACCAAAATTTAATAATGAAAAAACTATATATAATTTTCGTATTCTTATTGTCAGCATCCTTTATGCATGCACAACAAGATCCGCAGTACACACAGTATATGTATAATATGAATGTGGTTAACCCAGCTTATGCTGGTTCCTTTGAAGGAATTGCCATTGGTGCACTCTACAGAAGCCAATGGGTTGGTTTAGAAGGTGCGCCTAACACGGGAACACTTTCTATTAGCGCACCTGTTGGGAAACGTGTTGGTCTCGGTTTGTCATTTATTAACGATGAAATTGGACCAGTAAGAGAAAATAACGCCTATGCCGATTTCTCATACACCTTACCTTTAGGTGGCGAGCATAAATTAGCCTTTGGTGTTAAAGCTGGAGCAACATTTCATAAAGTGGGATTAACTGGTCTAGCTGTACTTGACACTGGCGATCCTTTTCTTCAAGAAAATGTAGATGGTGTAACACCAAACATTGGTGCTGGTCTTTATTTATATAAACCAGACAGGTATTATGTATCGGTATCTATGCCAAACATGCTTAATTCCGTTCATCTAGATGCTACAAATGGAGTAAAAGTAGGTTCTGAAACACAACATTTATTTGCAGGTGCTGGTTATGTGTTTAATTTGTCAGATAATTTTGCATTAAAACCACATGGTATGGTAAAAATGGCATTTGATGCGCCTGTTAGCTTTGATGTAAATGCAAATCTTTTCATGTTTAATATTATGGAAATTGGAGCAGGATATCGTTTAGACGATTCCTTTACTGGAATGATAAACTTTATGATATCCCCTAATTTAAGAATTGGTTACGCCTACGATAGTGTTCAATCAGAATTAAATTATGTTACCACTTCATCACACGAGATATTTATAAACTTCGATTTCAGTTTTACGAAAAAAGTATCACGTTCACCACGTTATTTCTAATCACTTAAGCTAAACATAATGAAAAACATTAAAATATTTATAGCACTTATAGTCATGAGTAGTTTAAGTGCGACTGCTCAAAATAAAGCTACGGAATCTGCCGATAAGCATTTTGCGAAATACGAGTTTGTTGAAGCTATTGAAGATTATAATAAACTGGTGGAAAATGGTAAAGCAGACACCTACGTATACGCACAATTAGGAGAAGCTAATTACAATATTTTTAATACCGTTGAGTCTGAACGTTGGTATGCAAAAGCTTTAGAAACATCTGAAGATGCTGAAATGGTTTACAAATATTCACAAATGCTTAAAGCAAATGAAAAATATCAAGAGGCTAATGCACAAATGGAGCGTTTTGCTCAACTAAAACCACGAGATGATCGTGCAAAAGCGTTTAAGTCAAATCCTGATTATTTACCTTCAATATTAGATAAGGCAAAAGAGTATACCATTCAAAATCTAGAAATTAATACAGAAAATTCTGATTTTGGAGGCGCAGTTTATAATAGTCAATTGTATTTTACAACGGCTAGAAACAATGCCAGACGTAATTATGGTTGGAATGATCAACCCTTTTTAGATGTGTATGTCTCTAATATACTTACTGATGGTACATATCAAGAAGCCGATCCTGTAAGAGGTGATATCAATACCAAGTATCATGAAGGAACGGTAGCGTTTAGTCCTGATGGAAACACCATGTATTTTTCTCGTGAAAGCTATTTTGATGGCGAATTTGAAAAAGATTCATTATCTAACACTAAATTCAGTATTATACATTTGTACAAAGCGACAAAAGAGGGTGATAAATGGCGTAATGTGGAAGCATTATCATTAAACAATTCAAACTATAGCGTAAACAGTCCAGCATTAAGTGCGGACGGAAAAACATTGTATTTTCATTCAAATATGCCAGGTGGCTTTGGGTTGTTTGACCTTTACAAAGCTCCAGTAAATGACGATGGTACTGTTGGAGAACCAGTTAATTTGGGCGATAAAGTAAATACCGAAGGAAATGAGAAGTTTCCGTTTTCAAGTTCTAATGGAACTTTATACTTCTCTTCAGATGGTCATTTAGGACTTGGAGGATTAGATGTCTTTTATATGTCTGAAACTGGCGATATTGTTAATGCAGGAGTTCCTGTAAATAGTAATGTAGACGACTTTGCATTTACTGTAAACGAGGAAACTGGTGAAGGCTTTGTGTCTTCTAATCGTTCAGGAGGTAAAGGTGGTGATGATATTTATGCATTGAAACGCTTAGTACCTTGTAATGTTAATGTTATTACAACAGTAGTAGATAATGACACGAATAACCCATTAGCTGGTGTAGCAGTTAAAATAACAGATGCGTCAGGTCGCGTTTTATTGTCACAGACTACAGATGCAAATGGACAAGTAGAATATACAGTTTCATGCGATAAATCTTTAGAAATTTCAGGTGTATTAGAAGATTATGCTAGTAATACTTTAAGTTTTGCAGGAAGTAAAGAAAAGGAAGTGTTGTTACAACTTAATTTAGACCCTCTTGATAAGATTATTGTATTAGACAGAGTGGTATTAAATCCAATACTCTTTGATTTTGATAAATCTAATATCACACAACAAGGAGCCTTTGAGTTAGATAAATTAGTGTCTGTTATGCAGAAATACCCAAATATGGTTATTTTGGCGGAATCTCACACAGATAATAGAGGTCCAGCATCATACAATGAAAGATTATCAGATAGACGTGCAAAGTCTACCGTACAATATGTTATTTCTAAAGGAATCGATGCTTCTAGAATTTCTGGAGTAGGTAAAGGTGAAAACGAACCTAAAATAGACTGTAAATCGAAATGTACAGAGGCAGAACACCAAACAAATAGACGTTCAGAGTTTATTATTGTTAGTGGAAATCCTGCTGGAGAATAATAAAAGCTAATAGCCAGTAACAAAAAAAGCCTTGCTAATTTCAATAGCAAGGCTTTTTTGTTTATGGTTCAAGTTGGATAACCCTCAAACAGTTTGATATTCTAAATGATGAGAAAAACAGGACTACCTATAGAATCATATTTTTAAAAATAGATTCAATTAAGTTAACCTAGTTGGTTCTTAAAAGCTATTAGTGTGCTATTCAAAACTAATAATTGTTGTTTAAAATTTGCGCATAAAAAAAGCTCCGAAGAAATTCGGAGCTTTTTTTATTTAATTTGTTTACCATCTTTATCAAAAAAGTGGTACTCTAAATATGTGTAAGCATCTCTAGGTAATATTTTGACCCATTTTTTATGTTCAAAAAACCATTTTGAACGTATTGATGGAATGCCTTTTGTTAAAAAGGCTGCTATAAAAGGATGTGTGTTTAAAGTCACCTTTGTATAGTCTTTTTTTAATAATTGTTCAAGGTCGTGAGTAATTTTCGGCACAATACTAATTGGTGCTTCAACATCGGCTCCATTAATGGAATCCGGATTTTCCTCGCGCGTTTTAATGTTCATTTCTGGACGGACGCGTTGCCTTGTAATTTGTACTAAACCAAATTTACTTGGTGGTAGTATTTTGTGTTTCGCTCGATCATCTTTCATTTCATCACGAAGATGATTGTAAAGCGTTTTTCTGTTTTCTGCTTTCGTCATATCAATAAAGTCAATAACGATAATGCCTCCCATATCACGTAAACGAAGTTGTCTAGCAATTTCAGTTGCAGATATCATATTAACTTCCAATGCAGTATCTTCTTGGTTTTTTGCTTTATTGGAACGATTGCCACTGTTTACATCTATAACATGAAGCGCTTCAGTGTGTTCTATTACCAAATATGCGCCTTTGGACATAGAAACAGTTTTTCCAAAGGATGTTTTAATCTGTCGTTCTACACCAAATTTCTCAAAAATGGGAACATTGGATTGATATAATTTCACAATTGATTCTTTTTTTGGTGCAATTTCTTGCACATAGTCTTTAATTTGAATGTAAAGTTCTTCATCATCAACATAGATATTTGTAAACGTATCGTTAAAAATATCACGTAAAATTGATGAAGCCTTATTCAATTCACCAAGTACCTTACTTGGGTGGTGAGCTTTGTCTAGTTTTTTACACATTGCAGTCCAACGACCAAGCAAATTTTGTAAATCTTTATCTAGCTCTGCTACTTTTTTGCCTTCTGCTACAGTTCGTACTATGACACCAAAACCTTGAGGAGTAATACTCTTTACAAGGCGTTTTAAGCGGTCTTTTTCTTCTCTGTCTTCTATCTTCTGTGAAATAGAAATACGATCAGAAAAAGGCACTAAAACAATATATCTACCAGCAATGGACAGCTCGGAACTAATCCGTGGTCCTTTAGTAGAAATGGGCTCTTTTACTATTTGTACGAGTGTAGATTGATTTGATTTTAAAACGTCAGAAATTTTGCCGTCTTTATCAATATCTTTTTCAAATGGGAAATTCTTTAAAGAATAGTCTTTTAGTTTACCTGTGCTTACACGTTTTGTGAATTTTAAAAGGGAAGGGAGTTTGGGTCCTAAATCATGATAATGCAAAAAGGCATCTTTTTCGTAGCCTACATTTACAAATGCAGCGTTTAAACCCGGAACAGCTTTTCGTATTTTGGCAATAAACACATCGCCAACTGAAAAGTTGTTACCACCTTCATCTTTCTGTAATTCAACTAGTTTTCCATCTTTTAATAAGGCAAAATCAACAGCGTCTGAACCAGACCGAATAATTAATTCTTTATCCATTTTGTTAATTTTTATCTACCATACCAAAGGTATGACAGATGGATTAATACTATTTTTCCTACTGTTTAAAGCAAACAATAGAAGAATACCAAAACTATAAATTGCTAATAAACAATTTATAGTTATGGTATTTCACAGGATTTTTTAAATCCGAAGAGCAACTCTAAACACAACATAATGTATTTAGAGAAACTCAATTTCAAAGAACTCTTTGTTTTAAAAACCAAAAAAGTAGTTAAATAACTACTTTTTTTAGTTTACTTCTTCTTTTTGTGACGGTTAGCGCGTCTTCTTTTTTTACGCTTATGCGTTGCTACCTTGTGTCTCTTTCTCTTTTTACCACTTGGCATAAGTTACTTGTTTTAAGTTAATAATTTAATGTTTTTACTTGACGTCAACATTCGTTTTAACACCTTCTACAAATACTTTTGCAGGTTTAAATGCAGGAATATTGTGAGCAGGTATTTTGATCGTTGTATTTTTAGAAATATTTCTTCCAGTTTTTTCAGCTCTAGTTTTTATTATAAAGCTACCAAAACCTCTTAAATAAACATTATCTCCACTCTCTAATGAAGTTTTCACTTCCTCCATAAATGTTTCAACAGTTGCCTGTACATCGCCTTTTTCAATTCCTAATTTTTCAGAAATTTTTGCTACTAAATCAGCTTTTGTCATGATACTTATTTTATTATATTGCTATTAATCTATTAAGGGATGCAAATATAGGAATTTAAAATTCAATATTTCAAACCTAATTCATTAAAATTTAAGAATATAAACCATTATTTTCGCCATTCGTATATTTCTTAAATGCAGATAACTAAAACTTTAATAAGCTGGTATTCAAATAATAAACGCCAATTGCCATGGCGAAATACCAAAGACCCATACTATATATGGCTATCTGAAATTATTTTACAACAAACCCAAATTAAGCAAGGTTTACCTTATTATGAGGCTTTTATAGAACAATATCCTACCGTTTTTGATTTAGCTAATGCAGATGAAGAAGCTGTTTTAAAACTATGGCAAGGTTTGGGGTATTATTCTCGTGCTCGAAATTTACACGCCACTGCCAAGTATATAGCATCTGAATTACATGGTGTTTTTCCAAATAGCTATTCCGGTTTATTGAAACTTAAGGGTGTTGGAGATTATACAGCAAGTGCCATAGCCTCCTTTTGTTTTAATGAGGTTGCTGCTGTTGTAGATGGTAATGTATATCGTGTTTTGGCACGGTTTTACGGCATTCAGACACCCATAAATACAACTGATGGTAAAAAAATGTTTAAAGCTTTAGCTTCGGATATTATAGATAGTAAAAATCCAGCCGATTTTAACCAAGCAATAATGGAGTTTGGTGCGCTTCAATGCAAACCAAATAATCCAAATTGTTCTGTTTGCCCACTAAAAGAGAATTGCGTTGCATTTCGAGAAAATACAATTAGTTTACTACCTGTTAAATTAAAAAATAACAAACCAAAAAAAAAGTATTTCAATTTTTTGGTATATATAATTAATGAACAACAAACAATTATAGAAAAAAGACATGGTAAGGGTATTTGGCAAAATCTATATCAATTTCCATTATTGGAATCCAAGCATAGCCTAGATGAAGTCGCGTTTTTGAAAGAATTACAGACTCGAGAAGAATTGGTTTTTGATGATTTAACTTTATTTAATTCAGTTGATATTGTCCATAAGCTATCGCATCAACATCTGTATACCAAGTTTTGGGTAATAAAGACATCTGTTATTCCTAAAAATAATAAACCAATTGCTATTTCTGAAATAGAAACTTTTGCGGTACCAATCCTTATTAAAAACTTTATTGATGTGTTCAATTTTCAATCTGAAATTTAGCGAGCTCATATTTTTTTATTAAATTTAAGTTTATGAATTGCAAAAGCGTAATTTTGCCAAACAAATAAAGTAACATGTCAGGAACATTAAATAAAGTCATGCTAATAGGGCATTTAGGAGATGAAGTAAAAATGCACTATTTTGAAGGTGGTGGCTGTATTGGTCGTTTTCCATTAGCAACAAATGAGACCTACACGAGTAAGCAAACTAATGAGCGGGTTACCAACACAGAGTGGCATAATATAGTTGTAAGAAATAAAGCTGCCGAAGTCTGTGAGAAATATTTAGGGAAAGGAGATAAAGTTTATATTGAAGGTCGGATAAAAACCAGAAAGTGGCAAGATGAAAGTGGAAACGACAGGTATTCTACAGAAATTCAATGTACAGATTTTACGTTTTTAACTACTAAAAATGATGGTGGAAACGCATCATCAAATCAACAACAGTCACAACAAAATCAATCCTCGCAAAGTGCAAAACCACGTCAAGAGCCAATTACTCCTAAACCAGAAGTTGATATGCCTGACGACGATTTACCATTTTAAACGTCATTAAAACTAACAATCATTGGACCTAGAACCTCCCAGTTTTTTATCATTAATTATTTCCGTTGATTATTCCATGCTATTTGGAATCGCATTACTGTTTTTATTATTATTGTGTTCGGCACTAATTTCTGGAGCCGAAGTGGCTTTATTCTCACTTACCAGAACGGATATTGAAAATGAAACAGAATCCAATGCAACGGCAATCAACATTATTTCTAAATTATTGGAACGGCCTAAAAAATTATTAGCAACCATACTCGTAGCTAATAATTTTATCAATATTGGCATTGTTATTCTCTTTGCTTATCTGGGTGAATTTATTTTTGAAGGAATTCAATCGGAACTTCTCCAATTTCTATTGGAAGTTGTTGTAATTACCTTTCTTATCTTATTGTTTGGTGAAATTTTACCAAAAATTTATGCCAGTCGCAACCGGATGAAATTTGCTCTATTTATGGCTTTCCCATTACGCGTTTTAGATGTGGTTTTTTCACCATTAAGTTTACCCATGCGAAGCATTACTTTAGGAATTCACAATAAATTAGGTAAACAGAAGTCGAATTTGAGTGTCGATCAATTATCGCAAGCACTGGAGTTAACTAGCGAAGCAGACACCACCAAAGAAGAACAGAAAATTTTAAAAGGCATTGTGTCCTTCGGTAATACAGATACCAAACAAGTTATGAGACCTCGAATTGATATTTTTGCTCTTAATATCAATCAGAAATATTTAGAAATTATTCCAGAAATTGTAGATAATGGCTATTCTAGAATTCCTGTTTTTGAAGAAAATATAGACAAAATAAAAGGTATTCTTTACGTAAAAGACTTATTGCCATTTCTAGATAGAAAACAATTTGATTGGACCAGCTTGTTGCGAGAGCCGTTTTTTGTTCCAGAAAACAAAAAACTAGATGATTTAATGGTGGAGTTTCAAGAAAAGAAAGTGCATTTAGCCGTTGTTGTTGATGAGTATGGTGGTACATCTGGGTTAATTTCATTAGAAGATATTATTGAAGAAATTGTAGGCGATATTAGTGATGAGTTTGATGATGAAGATTTGGTGTTCTCTAAACTAGACAATAATAATTACGTTTTTGAGGGAAAAACAGCTTTAAAAGATTTTTATAAAATTATAAAATTAGAGGATGATAGCTTATTTGAAGCTGAAAAAGGTGAAGCGGAAACCTTGGCTGGCTTTATTTTAGAATTCTCAAAAAGTTTTCCCAAACAGGGCAGTAAAATATATTTCGGAAATTACGTTTTTATCATTGAAGCATTTGATAAAAAACGGATTACTCGTGTGAAGGTGACAATACCTTAAAGTTAGCAATAATTAAGACAAAATGAGAAAATTAACTTCAGTATTTACATTCGCTTTATTATTTAATTTAATTTTTGGTTGTAGCTCTCTCACTGGAGAAGAAATAGCTCGACTTCCAATAAATCAACTTACTATAAGTGATGATAATTTAATTAGTAAGGAGGCAACTCTTTCTTTGAAAAAAGGGGAGGAAATAGCTGTTTGGTCAGAAATGGATATAGAATACGAAGGAAACGTAGATCTGAGATTCCAAATAGAGGTTTCTAAGAACGGTGAAAATATAGGAGTACTTGAAATTGACCCTACGGACAAAAACATAACAATTGGAGAACTAAAATCTTCAATAAATAATAAAACAAGCTGGAGTTTTACTGGTAAAAATTCAGAAATAACAATAGAAGATAATGGAGAATATACTTTCAAGGGAATTTTAATTGCATCTGAAAATCCAACTTTAAAAATAGATAAAGCTGAGATAATACTAAAAAAATAAACTACTGCTAACTTAAGTTGTATATAAAAAATTGCTAGTTTTAGCTTAACCAATGTGGGTTTCTTTGTATGTTAGCTTCTGATTTTCCTTCAGAAAATCTATGCACTCAAACTACGCAACTTTTCAAGAACTGTGTTAGAAAACAACAACTTAAGTTATACAAAACTATTATTCATTAATATTAATATTGTATGAAATTAAATAATATTCTCATTGCAATTCTAGTCATTACAATTACAGCATGCGGTAATGACACTTTACCAAAACCTGCGGCACATTTACGATTAGAATATCCTAAAGCCGACTATAAAAAACTAGAAGCTGGTTTTCCATTTACCTTTGAAAAAAACGAATTGGCCACGCAAATTAAAGCGCGAACTATTGGAAATGATTCTAGTAGTTATGGAATAGATTTAATGTATCCTGCATTAAAGGGCACCATTTATTTAACCTATAAACCAATTAACAATAATAAAGAACGGTTATTAACCTTGCTTAAAGATGCGCAAGGATTTACACAAGAGCATACCGTAAAGGCAGATGAGATTGCGGAGCAACTTTACGAGAATAAAGAGCGAAAGGTTTACGGCATGTTTTATGAAGTTGGCGGTAATGCAGCATCACAATCCCAGTTTTATGTAACGGACAGTACCAGTCATTTTTTAACAGGATCCTTATATTTTTATGCAAAACCTAATTTCGATTCTATTTTACCTGCAGCAAAATATCTGCAAAAGGATATCCAACATATTATGGAAACCGTAACCTGGAAATAAAAAAAGCCACTCATTTGAGTGGCTTTTTGATATTATAAAATTGTAATTAAGCCTTCGCTTTATCTGCACAACATGCCATTTTACAGTCTTCAGCACAAGCTGTTTTTTCAGCCTCTGTTTTGTCTGCACAACAGGCTTTTTTACAATCCTTATCACATGCTTTTTTTGCTGTAGTACCATTTGGGTTTGCTTCTGAATCAAAACTATCTACCGTTTTCATATCTTTTACTGAATACACATCGCCAGCCTTTTTAACAACTTCTTCCAAACTTGTTGGTGTTACTTTAGCTTCATCATATTCTACCATAGCAATACGGGTGTCAAAATCAACTTTAGCCGATTTTACACCATCCATTTTAGCCATTTTCTTTTCAATGGTTTTGGCGCATCCCATGGCGCATGTCATACCTTCAATGGTAAATTCTGCCTTGGCATATGTGGCATTAGGGTCTAATTCAGCAACGGCAACTTCAGTAGCTTCTGTTTCAACCGTTACAACTTCAGGAGCTGTTTCATTTTTACAACTTGCAAATGCAAGCATCAGCACAGCAAGTGTCATTATATTTTTAATTGTTTTCATTATGATTAAATATTAAGTTCATTACAAAATTACTAAATATTGCTATTTATTGCATTTAAAATTGGAATTTTGTGCCTTGAAAGATTCCTATATGAAGCAAATTGATAGTAAGTGGTTGTATTTAGTCGTCCTTTCCGTGATTTGGGGTACGTCGTTTATTTTAATTAAAAAGTCACTTTTAGGGTTAACGCCCTATCAATTAGGGGCTATAAGAACTATTATTACTGGAATTTTCTTACTTATTGCCGGTTTTAATAAGCTTAAAACCATTGATAAACAGCAGTGGAAATGGATAGGACTTTCGGGTTTGTTAGGTTCTTTTTTTCCTGCCTTTTTATTTGCTATTGCTGAAACCGAAATTGATAGTGCTGTAGCGTCAATTTTAAATTCATTAGTGCCTTTAAATACAATCTTGTTGGGATTTGCAGTATTTAAAATTGCTTCAACCAAACGGCAAGTATTAGGTGTTATTATTGGGTTTATTGGAACAGCAATTCTTATTTTAAAAGGTGCCGAGTTAAACCCAGAACAAAACTATTTATATGCTGGGTTTGTTATTATTTCAACTATCATGTATGCCGCCAATGTGAATATTATTAAACGGTATTTGCAAAATGTGAAACCATTGGCTATTGCTGCAGGTAATTATGCGGTAATTATTATTCCTGCTTTAGTCGTTTTATTTTGTGCGGATTTTTTTACTTCTGAAACTCTTGAAAACCCAAATTTAAAAATGGCTTTGTTGTATGTTACCGTCTTATCTTTTTTTGGGACTGCTTTAGCTAAAGTACTTTTCAATAAATTAGTGCAAATATCAACGCCTGTTTTTGCGTCGTCTGTTACGTATTTAATGCCAATAATTGCTTTGGTTTGGGGTGTTTTAGATGGTGAAGGTTTTAGTGTTTGGCAAGGTTTAGGGTCGCTTATTATTTTAATTGGTGTTTATTTATCGCATAAGCGAAAAAAATAAAAGCCTGAAGTTTCCTTCAGGCTTTAAAACAGTAATTGTTAATTTCTATTATTCGAAATCGGCATCTGTAACGCCTTCATTTACTTTAATTTCTTTTACAATAAAGTCAATTGTTCTTGGGCCCATTGTTTGTGAAATTTTAAAAGGAAATTTAATACCTGAAACATCTTTATAATTACTATAAAATGTAGCTGATTGTCCCATTTCTGAAGCTTCTACTTCTTTAATTTTTAAACCAGTTTCTACACTGTAATATAAGGAGGTTTTTTCGTCAACTTTTATTTTATAAGCGTTTTCGCCATCAATTTTTTCAATTTTTTCTAGAGTAACACCGCCATTTAAGTAATTAACTTCTGGGAAAGGAGACGATTCAACTTGAGCAACCTTTACTTCGTCTTCTGTCATGTCTTTACGTTGTCCTTGAGCAAGTGAATATCCAACATTTCCGTCTAAAACTTGTTTTTGAGTTTGACCCATAACGCTGATTTGTTGTAAAGATTGATTTTTAATGGTTTTCTTCATTTCTAAATTAATAACCACTCCAGGTTGCAATTCAGCTTCAGCTGTTATATAAACAGAATTAACTTTATCTAAATTAACTTTACCACCAATAGCATCAATATAGGCATTTAGCACTTTATTGGCATTCATATCAGCTGGCATTTCAATTTCGTATTCTGGTTTCTCTGTTAAATCTGCATATTTATCATAATAGCGAATTGGTAAACCAACCTTTTCAAGATTTTCAAGAACTTCACTTCCGTTTCCAACTACAATAACGCGTGCATTTTCTGGGCGCATGTATTTTTTTGCAGCAGCTTGCACATCAGCAATGGTTACGTCATTGACTTTTTGAAGATAGGTTTCGTAAAAATCTTTTGGTAAATTATTTAACTTGATATTTAAAGCGTAATTGGCAATAGTTTGTGGGCGCTCAAGTGCCATAACAAAGTTTCCAGTATATTTTGCCTTAACATTACGTAATACTTCGGCATCTACTGGTTCGTTATTAATGCGTTTAATTTCTTTTAAGGTTTCAACAACTGCACTATCAGTTACAGCATTTCTTACTTTAGCTGTTGTGCTAAATCGGCCCATTCCATATCGATTGGCTCCAAGACTAGAATAAGAACCGTATGTATAACCATGCTTTTCACGAAGGTTTAAAAATAAATAACCTTCACCACCACCACCTAGAATTTCATCTGCAATTAGGGCGGAAAAATAATCGGGATCATTCATTTTTAATGATACGTTGTTGGTTACGGAAATATTAGATTGGGTAGCACCTGGTACATCAATAAAATTAATTTGTGGAACAGGCAAGCTTTCAGCTGGTTTAGGAATTGTGCTTGATACACTTGCGCCAGTTTCCCAATTTTTAAAGTACTTTTTTACTTGTTTTTCAATCGTTCTAAAATCTACATCACCAATAACCACTAAATAGGCATTGGTTGGATTCATGTATTGCTGGTAATATGCTTTTACATTATCGAATGTGATATTGTTGATAGTTTCAATGGTTGTAAATTCACCATATGGGTGTTCTTTACCAAATGATAGGGCACTTCCAACTCGACCAGCAATGGCATCTGGATTTTTATCGCTGTTTTTTAAGTTTTCAATTAGTTTTGTTTTTTCGGCTTCAAATTCTTCTTCTGTTAATAAAGGATTGATAACTGCATCAGCCATTAACTCTAAAATACGCTCAGAGTATTTTGATAAGGAACTGGCATAACCATTTCCAAAACCTATATTAAGGCTAGCGCCAAGAAAGTCTATTTCCTCATTAAAAGCATCTTTAGGGATTGAGGTTGTTCCGTTACCTAACATAGCACCTAAAACACTGGTTACTCCAGCTATCTCACCTTCAAAAATTGGATTGTTATCAATTCGTAAAGAGTAGGATACGCGTGGTAATTTATGATTTTCAACAACTAAAACTTTTAAGCCGTTTTTTAATTCAAATTCACCAGGTTCTTCTAATGTAATTTTTGGAGCTGGTCCTGCTTTAGGTTGTTTTGATCGGTCTATTTGAGCTGATATGCTCAAAGTGATAAAGAACAGGATTACAAAAGCAGATAATTTCGTTTTTATTGTATATGTATTCATCTTATTGATCGTCTTTTTTTGGTAAGTAATCTATTTCTACACGTTGATTAGGACTTAAATATTTTTTTGCAACGTTTTGTATCTCTTCTCTTGTTATTGAGCGGTAAATATCTATTTCATTATTTATAAGGTTTACATCGCCATATAATAAGTAATAAGAAGCCAACGATTCGGCAATTCCAGAGATACTAGAGTTTGAATTTACGAATTGATTTTCAAACTGGTTTTGAAGTTTTTGATAATCGCGTTCTGAAATTAATTCATTTTGAATTTTTACAATCTCTTCATCCATTTCGGATAATAAGGTTTGAATCGTAACTTGATCACCTAATGGTAAAGCGAATAAGGCAAAAATATTATAATCAACTTGCGGAATGTTTACAGCTTGAACTGTTAATGCTTGTTTTTGTTCGTCTACTAATTTTTTATATAACACCGAACTTTTTCCACCACTTAAATACGTAGAAATCATATCCAACACACGTGCGTCTCTGGTTGCCATGCCTGGAGTTCTATAAGCAGCAATGATAGCAGGCGTTTGAATGTTTTTATCGTAAGTTGTTGCTTTTATAGTTTTCGTAATTGGTTCTTCAACTGGAAAATCACGAACGACTTCTGGTCCTTTTTTAACGGCACCAAAATAATCTTTTACTAACGTTTTTGTTTTTGCAATATCAATATCTCCAGCAACAACTAAAACAGCGTTGTTAGGTACATAATATTTATCAAAGAATGCCATAAACTCATCCAGAGTAGCTGCGTCTAAATGAGCCATTTCACCAATATTAGACCCTTTGTAAGGGTGAACGGAGAATAAATTCTCACCAATAGTATTTAATAGCTGGCCATAAGGTCTGTTATCAAAACTTTGACGTTTTTCTTCCTTGACAACTTCGTTTTGTGTGTCTACACCAACTTGATCAATAACAGGGTGTAGCATGCGCTCAGATTCTAACCATAAGCCTAACTCTAATTTATTAGATGGAAATACCTCAAAATAGTACGTTCTGTCTTGTGATGTGTTTGCATTAAAAGTTCCTCCATTGGCTGGAATTATTTTCATGAATTCGCCACGCCCAATGTTTTCGGTTCCTTCAAACAATAAGTGTTCAAAAAAGTGGGCAAAACCAGTTCGGTTTCGATCACCATCTTTACCGCCTACATCATACATTACTGAAGTAGATACTACAGGAGCTGTATTGTCTTGATGCAGAATAACGTGTAATCCATTATCTAAATCAAATTCTTCAAATTTCACTTCTTGTGCAACACTAGTCAGGATGGCTAGCAAACATGCAGAAAAAGTTAATAATCCTTTTTTCATGTGTTTGTGTTTTTGTTTAATGACATCTAATATGTCTGTTATGTATTCAATATGTTACAATTTTTCAAAAATAAGAAATACTTACCGCTTTTATATCAATTGTTAAAAAAACATAAACAAATTATTAATTGCCATAATTTTTTACGAAATTTAAGAACCAATAAAAAATTGATATATGAAAAACTTAATATTACCAGTAAGATTTGGCCTTATTACTAGTGCTGTATTAATTGCTTATTTTTTAGTTTTGGCACTCTTTAATAAGCATACAAATCCAGCTTTTAGTTTTTTAAATGCAGTTATTACTGCTTTTGGTATTTTTGAAACCATACGGTATTATAAATTAGAACAAGGTGCTAACTTTACGTATTCAGGTGGTTTTATTGCTGGCTTAATAACAGGAATTATTGCTACTGTCCTTTTTACGCTGTTTTTTCTACTATACATAACAGAAGTTAATGCTGATTTTGTGTCAGAGGTTTTAACGCTTGTAGACTTTGGATCGCCAGTTAGCGTAGGTGTCATGACCTTTGTAGTTGGTATTATGGGAGTAGCAACAACAGTTATATCTGCTTTTACAGTTATGCAGTATTTCAAAAAAAGTTGGAATATTTCTTAATTTAAATAAAACGTTTGTAGTTTAATTATTTAGCAGTATATTTGCATCCGCTTTCCGTAGGGTTAGCAATGTTAATATACTAATTTAATAAAAACGTTACGCTATGTACGCAATTGTAGAGATAGCAGGGCATCAATTTAAAGTTGAAAAAGACCAAAGAGTTTTTGTTAATCGTTTAGCAGCAGAAGAAGGTAAGGAAGTTTCTTTCGATAACGTTCTTTTAGTAGCGGATGGTGACAATATAACTGTAGGCGCCCCAGCTATAACTGGAGCTCAAGTAGGAGCAAAAGTTTTAAAGCACCTTAAAGGTGATAAAGTTATTGTTTTCAAAAAGAAAAGACGTAAAGGTTACCGTGTTAAAAACGGACACAGACAATCTTTAACTGAAATTGTAATTGAAAGCATTGTGGCTTCAGGAGCTAAAAAAGCTGAAAAAACTGAAAAAGCAAAACCAGCTAAAGCAGAAAAAGCTGCTCCAGCAAAAAAGGAAGCTAAAAAAGCTGCTCCTAAAAAATCAACTGCAAAAGCAGACGATTTAAAGAAAATTGAAGGTGCTGGACCAAAAGCTGCCGAAGCATTGGTAAATGCAGGATTTGAAACATTTGCTAAAATAGCAAAAGCGAAACCAGAAGCATTAAGCGCTGTATTAACAGAAGCAAGTTCAAGATTAGCTCACATTGTGACAGACACTTGGCCAAAACAAGCGGCTTTAGCTGCTGAAGGTAAGTGGGATGAACTTAAAGAATTACAAGATAAATTAGACGGCGGAATCGAGAAATAATTTCGCTATTATTAATAACATAAAACCTTAAGACAATGGCTCATAAAAAAGGAGTTGGTAGTTCGAAGAATGGTAGAGAATCAGAATCAAAACGTTTAGGCGTTAAGATTTTTGGTGGACAAGCTGCTGTTGCTGGAAATATCATCGTAAGACAAAGAGGTAATACACATCACCCAGGTGAAAATGTGTATGGTGGAAAAGACCACACGTTACACGCTAAAGTGGACGGACTAGTGAAATTTACAAAGAAAAAAGATAACAAATCTTATGTTTCTGTTGAACCTTTCGAGGCTTAAGAAACAATTTCTTGAATGTATTTAAAAACCCTTTCCAGTTTGGAAAGGGTTTTTACTTTTTGAAAATTTAGTTTTATTTTAATGTTATTACGTGTTCATTAATAAAAGTGTTTCTAAGATGTTTATTAAGTTAATATAGGATAACGTAATAATTATAAAATGCTCTGTCCACTAGAGGTATAAATAATTAAGTTCCAATTATCTTCATTCATCCTAAATTTACCTTTTCTTCAAAATATCACATATAATCTTTACATGATGATGGGTGTGTAGTTCTAAAAATCGATAAATTCTTTTTTTGTTTACATCGCCAAAAAATGGGTGCTTAAAAAAGGCATTTTTATCTAAATTAGGAATGGTGTCAATATTTGTCCTTGCTAGTTGCAATTGATTTACTAGGTCTCCTTTTATAATTGTTTCTGGTGGTTTAACGTTTTTTGGTGCTTTTGCCTTTCCTCTCGGGAAAAACCCTAGCGTAAAAAACAATTTGCCCATGAAACTAAAATCATTTTTATACAAAGTAGGGTCTGAAGACTGTAAAGTTATTACAACTTGATTAATAACTTTACAGCTATGGTCTATGTGCCAGCCAACACTTGCTTTTGAAATTTTTGAGTTAGCAACCTCATACTGATTTATATGGTTTTCTAAACTGTCTATTAATACATGCAATTTTTTTGAGCTCATAGATATAGTGTTTTTGCAAAACGAAGTTACGTATTTAAAAGCTATGGTTTAGTTGCTTTTTGCGATAAGGATTACTCTTGCATTTCTACTTTAATAAATAAGAAATCGTGAATGCTATGCGTTTGTAACGGCATTCTTTTTTGAGGTACGATAAAAAGATACAGTGGAAGGCCTGGTACTACTTAGCTTTTAGCGAAGTGGCAATTGCCCAAAAAAAATCCCAAACATAACAGCTTGGGATTTTATATTACAAGATTTCTGCCTTCACAGGAATTAATTAGTATCTGTAGTATTCTGGCTTATAAGGGCCTTCAACGGCTACACCAATATATTTGGCCTGATCGTCTTTAAGTTCAGTAAGCTCTACACCAATTTTTTCTAGGTGTAATTTAGCTACTTTTTCATCTAAATGTTTTGGAAGCATATATACTTGGTTTTCATAAGCTTCTTTATTTGTCCATAATTCAATTTGTGCCAGCGTTTGGTTTGTGAACGAATTACTCATTACAAAACTTGGATGTCCTGTTGCACAGCCTAAATTAACTAAACGTCCTTGCGCTAAAATAATAACGTCTTTTCCATTTACGGTATACTTATCAACTTGTGGCTTAATAACATCTTTGGTGTGACCATGGTTTTTGTTTAACCAAGCCATATCAATTTCGTTATCAAAATGCCCAATGTTACAAACAATGGTTTTATCTTTCATAGCCTCAAAATGCTCACCACGAACAATGTCTTTATTACCTGTAGTGGTAATTACAATGTCGGCATTTTCAACAACGGTTTCTAATTTTTTCACTTCGAAACCATCCATAGCAGCTTGAAGCGCACAAATTGGATCGATTTCTGTAACAGTTACAATACTTCCAGCGCCTTTAAAAGAGGCTGCAGTACCTTTTCCAACATCACCATAACCACAAACAACTACGCGCTTTCCAGCTAACATAATATCTGTTGCACGACGGACAGCATCTACCGCACTTTCTTTACAGCCGTATTTGTTATCGAATTTTGATTTAGTAACCGAATCATTTACATTAATAGCAGGCATAGGTAATGTTCCTGCTTTTACACGTTCGTATAAACGGTGAACACCTGTAGTGGTTTCTTCTGAAAGACCATTAATACCTGCAGCTAATTCTGGATATTTGTCTAAAACCATATTGGTTAAGTCGCCACCATCATCTAAAATCATGTTTAGTGGTTTTCTGTCTTCACCAAAAAATAAGGTTTGTTCAATACACCAATCAAACTCTTCTTCAGTCATGTCTTTCCAAGCATAAACTGCAGTTCCTGCTGCTGCAATAGCTGCTGCAGCCTGATCTTGTGTTGAGAAAATATTACATGAGCTCCACGTTACTTCAGCACCTAAAGCTTGTAATGTTTCTATTAAAACTGCCGTCTGGATGGTCATATGCAGACAACCAGCAATACGTGCACCTTTTAATGGTTGTTCATTTTTATATTCTTCACGAAGACTCATAAGTCCTGGCATTTCTGCTTCAGCTAATTCTATCTCTTTTCGTCCCCAAGCCGCAAGCGACATATCTTTTACCTTATTTGGTACGTAAGCAACTGTTTTTGTAGTCATAGTATTATTTTTCTTATTTTTTTTATGCCCTAACAACTTTGGCAATAGGACTTAAAATAGTTAAATTCGCTTGTCACTATTGTTAAACCTGCTTTAGGCAGTGCAAAGATAACTAATAACTTTTAGAATATTAAATGCCGCTTTATAAAACCCTTATTCCCAACTCACAAACTACTGTTAAAATCTGGAAGATAGATGAATCCTTTGATGATTTATTAAAACCAATTTTTTTAAAACCTGAAAGTTTAAATCGTGTTTTAGGTATGAAAAGTGAGCTGCACCAACGTGGTTTTTTAAGTGTTAGGCATTTGCTAGCTGAATTTGGTTATACCGATTCTGATTTGTTTTATGATGACAATGGAAAACCTCACTTAAAAGACGGCAAGCATATTTCCATAACGCATTCCTTTACATTTTCTGGAGTTGTTGTCAGCGAAAATGTAGTAGGAATTGATATTGAAAAGCAACGTGATAAAATAGGCATCATTGCTCATAAGTTTATGGATTACGAAAACCAATATTTGAATAGAGATGCCGATGATTATATTCGGAAATTGACCGTTGTTTGGTGTATTAAAGAATCGCTTTACAAATTGTTTGCCACTCCAGGATTGAGTTTTTTACAACATACATTGGTTATTCCATTTGAATTAGTAGATACCGAAACACGTGCTTGGATAGATTATGATAATAAAAAACATGGTTACGATACCACTTTTTTAGAGTTTGAAGGTTTTACCTGTGCGTTTGCTTTACCAATTTCTTAATGAAAACAATTTACAAACACATATTACAAGATGCTACGTCTGGTAAAAAAATATTAGCTGTTTTAATCGATCCTGATAAAATAGCTATAAAGCACATTCCCAGTTTTATGGGAAAAGTAAATAAATCTGTAGCGAATTATGTTTTTGTAGGTGGAAGTGATGTTGCCGAACAACAAACAGAAATTGTTGTACAAACAATTAAAAAGCATACTCGTTTACCAATTGTTTTATTCCCAGGCGATATAACACAAATAACGAACCAAGCTGATGCGCTCTTATTTTTATCACTAATTTCAGGCAGAAATCCAGATTATTTAATTGGTAAGCATGTTGAGGCTGTTTCTAAATTGAAAGATTCAAATTTAGAAATTATTTCAACCGGTTATATTTTAATTGAAAACGGTAAACAAACAGCAGTACAACGTGTAACTGAAACCGTTCCATTACAGAATAACAATATTCAATTAATAGCCGACACAGCAAAAGCAGGGGAGTTACTCGGTATGAAACTCATATATTTAGAAGCAGGAAGTGGTGCGTTGCAGCCTGTATCCAAGGAAATAATTAAAAAAGTAAAAACCAACATTAGCATACCATTAATTGTGGGAGGTGGAATTAGAAATTTAAAACAATTAAAACAAGCCTACCAGGCAGGAGCCGATTTAGTAGTCATTGGAACTGCTTTTGAAAATGATGAATCTTTTTTTGATGAACTTCAAGATTGATACTGTCACCGCAAACGTAGTCGAGAGGCTTTAAATTTAAAGTAAGTATAAATATGAAAATATCCGTAGAGTTAACCTTAACACCGTTGCATGATGACTACGAACCAGCCATCATTCACTTTATTAAAAAGTTACGAGCGTCAGATTTAAAAGTTCTTGAAAACCCATTAAGCACCCAGGTTTATGGGGATTATGATGCGGTAATGGAATTATTAACCGTAGAAATAAAAGAAGCCTTTGAGCTCATTGAACGCGGTTTGCTTCACATGAAAATAGTGAAATCAGATAGACAAGATTATGAACCTCATTTTTGATTACCTGTTTGGTCAATACAGCAATTATGCTACTCTAGATATTGTACTCGAAATAATAGCGGTTATTTTCGGATTTCTATCGGTTTGGTACTCGAAACAGAACCATATTTTTGTGTTTCCAACAGGAATTATTAGTACAAGTATTTTTGTATATCTATTGTTTCAATGGGGATTATTAGGCGATATGATTATTAACGCCTACTATTTTATAATGAGTATTTATGGTTGGTATATTTGGACACGTAAAATAGATGATACGCAAGAAACACCAATTACATCATGGAATAAAAGGGATAAACAGATTTCAATTGGAATTGCCGTTGCAGCGGTAGTTTTTGTTGCTGTTATTTATCAAATTTTTAATAAATGGAGTAGTTGGGTGTCGTATGTTGATATTCTAACAACTGCCATATTTTTTGCCGGAATGTACCTCATGGCAAAACGAAAAGTTGAAAATTGGATTTTCTGGATTATTGGCGATATTATTTCGGTGCCATTATATTTCTACAGAGGATTTACATTTACTAGCCTGCAATATTTAGGTTTTACAGTTTTAGCAATTTACGGTTATTTAGCATGGAAGAAATACTTAAACAAGACGAGAGTCATTGCATAAAAATTGTGCTATTTGGTCCTGAATCTACTGGAAAAACCATACTAGCTAAAAAATTGGCTGCATATTATAATACACTATGGGTTCCGGAATATTCCAGGATTTATGCCGAAAATAAAGCCAAAATGCATGAGGTATTAACCCAAGATGATGTATTGCCAATAGCGGAAGGGCAAATGGCATTAGAAAATAAATTGACTAAACAAGCCGATAAATTACTAATTTGCGATACTGATTTACTGGAAACAAAAGTTTACAGTGAAGCTTATTATCAAGACTTTACTTCAGTACGCTTAAATAAATTTGCCATAGAAAATTACTATAATCTTTATTTTTTAACTAATATTGATTTACCATGGGAACCTGATGGCATTCGCGATAAACCGCATGAAAGAGAACCTATGTTTCAAGCTTTTCAAAGTGCGTTGGAAACCCATCAAAAACCATATGTATTATTAAGTGGTAATCTAACAAATCGGTTTGAAGTTGCCGTAAAACATATTAATGAATTATTAAATAAATAATAGATGACTTTTTCTGAAAAGGACATAAAACAAATAGAATCCAAAGGACTAACCGTTGAAAGTGTCAATAAACAACTGCAAACGTTTCAATCTGGTTTGCCATTTTCAAATTTGGTAGCAGCGGCAACTATTGATAATGGGGTTTTACGGCTTAATGTTTCAGAAATCGATAAATTAATAGCTCTTTTTGATGCAAAAAAAGACCAATTTGATATTATCAAATTTGTTCCAGCCTCTGGAGCAGCTACCCGAATGTTTAAATTTCTATTTCAGTTTTTAGAAGAATATGATCCAGCTGTAGAAACAATTAATTCATACATGAATACGCGTGACGATAAGAGTTTGCACATATTTTTTGTAGGTATTGAAAAATTTCCATTTTATAGTGAGGTCATGGACTTACTTCTTAAAACGTATCCTGATTTTTCAAATTTAGATGATAGTTTCCGCTCGCAACTATTTGTAAAAGCTATGTTAGATGAAAACGGCTTAAATTATGGTAATTCGCCAAAAGGATTGTTGCCATTTCACGAATATAAAAACAAAATCATCTCTACTGCTTTTGAGGAGCATTTGTTTGAATCTGCTTTATATGCGTCTTGTAACAAGCGTGCTAAACTACATTTTACCATTTCAGAAAACCACAAGGACAAATTCAGTAACGAATTTTTAAGAATTGAAGAAAAAGTGGAACGCAAAACGGATTCTCAATTTGATATTTCGTTCTCTTATCAAAAAGAATCAACAGATACCATTGCTGTAACACCAAAAGATGAGCCTTTCAGATTGGAAAATGGTGATCTATTATTTCGTCCATCTGGACATGGTGCACTAATTGAGAATTTAAACGATTTAGATGCCGATATTATTTTTATTAAAAACATTGATAATGTAGTCGTTTATAAATACAAGGAAGAGGTTGCCAAAAACAAAAAAATATTGGCTGGGATACTGATGGAAATTCAACAACAAGCGTTTCAATATCTAGAGCAGATAGAGAAAGGCCAACTAACGCACAAAGAAATTGTTGAGATAGCTGAATTTTTAACCAATAAAATGCAGGTAAAAATTTCAACTGAATTTGAAAAATATGCTGAAAAGTATCAAATTGAATACCTTCAAAACAAATTGAATAGACCCATTCGCGTTTGTGGCATGGTTAAAAATGAAGGTGAACCTGGTGGTGGGCCATTTTGGGTAAAAGATGAAGGAGGAACCGTTTCACTTCAAATTGTTGAGTCGGCTCAAATAAATCAGAAGAATAAACACCAGAAAAGTATTTTAAAGAATGCCACACATTTTAATCCTGTTGATTTGGTTTGTGGTGTAAAAGATTACAGAGGCCGTAAATTTGATCTCACCCAGTTTGTTGATGATAAAGCGGCATTTATTACCAAAAAAACACGTTTAGGAAAAGAATTGAAGGCTTTGGAATTACCGGGTTTGTGGAATGGTAGCATGGCCAATTGGAATACAATTTTTGTTGAAGTGCCACTCATTACCTTCAATCCAGTTAAAACAGTAAATGATTTATTAAAATCGCCACATCAAATTAAATAATATGTTTGATGCAGCTTTACTTATTACAGAATTATCATTTAAAGCGGTAAGAAGTTCGGGTGCTGGAGGGCAGCATGTAAATAAAACATCCTCTAAAGTGGTATTGAATTGGGATTTACCAAATTCGCAGGTATTTTCGGAAAATCAGAAAACACGACTTTTTAAAAGCCTAAATAACCGGTTAACAACCGATGGTGTATTAATTCTCTCTAGTGACGATAGTCGCAGTCAACACAAAAATAAAGACTTGGTTATTAAGCGCTTTTTAGAGATGATAAAGATAGGATTAATCGTGCCTAAAAAGCGAAAACCGACTAAAGTTCCGAAAGCTGTAAAGCTTAAAAGACTTTCCTATAAGAAAAAAAATGCTGAAAAGAAGGCTAATAGAAAGCCACCTGAAGTTTAGCAGAATAATTATACATTATCCTTTTTTAATTATGCATTGTTAATTACATTTGCAGCGTTCTCATAAAGGGGTGCCCAATAACGGCTGAGATCATACCCATTGAACCTAGAACAGGTAATGCTGTTTAGGAAAATAACAATAATTTTGTCATGTTGTACGTAGATACGTATGGCAACAAATAAACTAATTTTTTAACCAGAATAATCACCTCTTTTTATTCGCTAAATTTATTTTATCGAATGAAATTTTTATTCAACAACGCGTCAGTTTTTCGCTGGCAACATCTTCAAAAAGCAGGATTGCTTTCCTTTTTTTTAACAACGTCTTTTGGAATGTTTTCACAAGAAAAACCACAAGATTCTACGAAATTAGAAACTTTAGACGAAGTTTTAGTACGATCGGTTCGTGTACAAGCCGATTCGCCAATTACCCATTCCAATCTTTCAAAAGAAGAAATAGAGCAACGTAATTTGGGTCAAGATATTCCTATTTTACTTAATTATTTGCCATCTGTAGTTACCACATCAGATGCAGGAGCAGGTGTTGGTTATACTGGTATTCGCGTGCGTGGTATTAATGCACAATCTACTAACGTAACTATTAATGGTATCCCTTATAATGATGCGGAATCTTTAGGTACATTTTGGGTGAATTTAAACGATTTTGCCTCGTCGGTAGAGAGCCTGCAATTACAACGTGGCGTTGGGACATCTACCAATGGGTCAGGAGCATTTGGAGCGAGTATAAACGTATTAACGGATGCTGTTTCCAACGAGGCTTATGGCGAATTTGCTAATTCATTTGGGAGTTTTAATACCCGTAAGCACACCTTAAAATTTAGTACAGGTTTGCTAAATGATCGCGTAGAATTTGCTGGACGTTTATCAAATATAAAATCGGATGGTTATATAGATCGTGCTTCATCCGATTTAAAATCGTATTTCCTACAAGGATCTTATAAATCGGCAAATACCTTGATAAAAGCCATTACATTTTCGGGCAAAGAAATAACCTATCAGTCTTGGAACGGCTTGGAAGATTTAGAGAAATTAGAAAATGATAGAACCTATAACACAGCAGGTGAATATACAGATGAAAATGGCAATACCCAGTTTTACGAAAATGAAGTAGATAATTATCAACAGGACCATTATCAACTCCATTGGAACCAACGTTACGATAACAATTGGTCTACCAACATGGCGTTCAATTATACCGCAGGACGTGGTTATTTTGAGCAATATAAAGAGGATGCCGAGTTTGCCGATTATGGTTTAAATGAGATTGTAATTGCAACGGATACGATTTCGGAAACGGATTTGGTAAGACGTCGTTGGTTGGATAATGATTTCTATGTAGTGAATGCCAATGCGAACTACAAAAATAATCAGCTAGATGTGATTTTTGGTGGTTCTTATAGTTATTATGATGGTGGTCACTTTGGTGAGATTATTTGGGCACAATTTGCCAGTAATAGTATGAATACCGATCGTTATTATGAAAGTACTGGAATAAAATCGGATCTGAATTTTTTTGGAAAAGGAACGTTTAAATTGAATAAGAACATTAGCCTCTTTGCAGATTTGCAGTTGCGACTCGTGGATTATACCATTGATGGTTTAAATTCGGATAGAATCCCATTTGATGTAGATGAAAATTATGCCTTTTTTAATCCAAAAGCAGGAATTACCTATTCGTTCAATTCAAACAATAGTATGTATTTCTCGTATGCACGTGCCAATCGTGAGCCAAGTCGCGATGATTTTGAAAATAATGCAGACGTAAAACCAGAGCAATTAAATGATTTTGAATTAGGTTGGCGACATGATACTGAAAAATTTCGTTTAAATGTGAATGCCTATTACATGTTGTATAACGAGCAATTAGTTTTAACAGGAAACATTGATCAGTCTGGAAATCCAATTCGTACCAATAGTGGTGATAGTTACCGTTTAGGTTTGGAAGTGGAAGCTGCAGTACAAATTGGTAACAAATGGCGCTTACAACCTAGTATAACTTGGAGTTCCAATAAAAACAAAGAGACAATTACGGAGTTTGATGGTGGTTTGGTAAATTTCGGTAAAACTGATATTTCCTTTTCTCCAGAGTGGATTGCATCCAATGCGTTAACATTTCAACCAGTTACTAATTTACAATTAACCCTTTTAAGTAAATTTGTTGGCGACCAGTTTATGAGTAATACAGAGGCGGAAGCCTCCAAATTGGATAGTTATTTTATTAATGATTTTAATGTTAATTATGAGTTATCCTTCCAAAGAGATGAAAATACTAAACCATTTTTAAAATCAATTTTGTTTTCTGGCCTTGTAAATAATATTTTTAATGTCAAGTATGAATCCAATGGTTACTATTATACCTATGATGATACCTGGTCTAATCCACCACAAGTGTCAACTATTGAAGGTGCTGGTTTTTATCCACAAGCAACTACTAATTTTTTATTGGGAATGACCTTGAAGTTTTAAGAAGATTATGTGTGTAAAATAATCTCATAAATTAAAAAACTGCCTAAAACAAATTATCGTTTTTAGGCAGTTTTTTAATTTTCTCAATTTATAAATGAAAAACGCTATGCTTTCTAATTATTATAAACCCGAATAATATTTCCTGTTTTTTCAACAAAATAGCGTTTCAAACCATATTGTCCTGTAGTGCCTTCTTGTGGTTGGCCTGTTAAAATATCATAGGAATTATCATCATCACAAGTACAAGAAGCAATAACGCCTGTAACGGTTAATTTCGAGCAATCGCGAATAACATGATTTGGGTCAGATAGTTCAAAAGCATTATAATTATTGCCACCTGCATAAAAAACCACCACACCATTAATGCCGTAATTATTATTTAATATCACATAATTATTTGGGAATTCCATATCACTATACTGTGGTAAATTGGTGTTTATTAAAGTACCTGTATCAAAATTGTAGTTAGGTAAAAATTCATTTTGGCGCACTATATCATCATCATTTTTATTACAAGACGTAAAAAAAACAGATGCAAAAACAAGTAAAAACAGATATTTCATAACCAATTATTTTTTGAAGGCAATTTACAACAAAAACCCAAGCGTATAAAAAATTTCGTATATTTAGCTGACTTGCATATTGCTGTTCAAATCGATTAAAGTCTAGCTACTTATCATAGTATTAACAAGTGGTAAACTTACAAGAATCAAAAAAATTGTGTAGCTTTGTATTTATATCTCGTGCAAGCGGGATTTTTTTATGCTGAACAGATTTGGCGCTAACAGTCCATTTGTTTTCAGCATCTTTTTATTATTATAAAACATGACGTTATGAGTAAAGTATCTTATTATACACCCGAAGGATTAAAGAAATTACGTGAAGAGTTACGCCAATTAAAAGATGTTGAGCGTTCAAAAGCATCTCAAGCCATTGCAGAGGCCAGAGATAAAGGTGATTTAAGTGAAAATGCCGAGTATGATGCTGCTAAAGAAGCCCAAGGTATGTTGGAGATGAAAATATCTAAATTAGAAAGTGCTTTAGCTGGCGCCAGAGTTATTGACGAATCGCAATTAGACAACTCTAAAGTATTGGTGCTTTCCAAAGTGAAAATAAAAAATCAAACCAACGGCATGGAAATGACCTATACCTTGGTTGCCGATGGTGAAGCCGATTTAGCTTCCGGAAAGTTATCTGTTAACTCACCAATTGGTAAAGGTTTGTTGGGCAAATCTGTTGGCGAAGTTGCCGAAGTGCAAGTGCCAAATGGCGTTATGAAATTTGATATTTTAGAAATATCTAGATAATAAGCTCGCTTCCCATTACGGGAGGAACGATAAATAGTAACCACGAAATTATTCTTGAAAAGATTCCCTTAAAGCGGGAATCTTTTTATATTTACAGGTATACTAATAGCATACTATGGCAACACTGTTCACAAAAATAATTAATGGCGACATTCCGTGTTATAAAATTGCGGAAACTGAAGATTATTTCGCTTTTTTAGACATTAATCCTAATGCCAAAGGGCATACGCTCTGTATTCCAAAACAGGAAGTTGATAAATTATTTGATTTAGATGAGGTTTCTTATCATGGTTTGTTAGAGTTTTCTAGACAAATAGCATTAGCCATTAAAAAAGCTGTGCCTTGTAAACGTGTTGGTTTAACCGTTATTGGTTTGGAAGTTCCGCATGCACACGTGCATTTAATTCCATTAAATACCATGGAAGATGCGCGCTTTATTTCTAAAGAGAAATTAACAGAAGAAGATTTTGAAAACGTAGCGAAAGCAATTAGAGCGCATCTGTAACTTAATTAAAGAACACGGTTGCTGCAATTCCAACGGCTATAATTCCAATTAGAATGCCAATAGCTAACCAAGCTGTTTTTTTTAATTTAAAGGACGCTTTTTTAGGAACATAAGCGCGTTGTTGGTATTCAAAAACCCGATCAATATCATCGGTCCAATTTACAGGGTAAATGGTTGTTTCACAGGTTTTACAATTAAGTTCGTGGGCTGTTTCGGTAGTTAACGATTTGTAAAAGGAGGTTTCTACAAATTTCTGCTTAAACGTAAAATGTAAACCATTGGTGTTATAACATTCTGGACAGTTATTATTAATGGCCACTTCTTTAATTGTTATAAATCTATCATCCATAATTAGGTTGTTTTTAAAAGGATTTGCATGCTAGTCCCTTTATCAATTTCAGATTCAAGCACATAAATTTTTCCGTTGTGGAATTCTTCAATAATTCGTTTGGCTAAAGATAGGCCCAATCCCCAACCACGTTTTTTTGTTGTAAAACCAGGGTCAAAGATACGTTTAAATTGATTTCTAGTAAGTCCTTTTCCAGTATCTGTAATCTTTATTTTTACATTATCTTCTAATTGCGAAATGATTATTGTTAATTTTCCTTTGCCACGCATGGCATCGATGGCATTTTTTACCAAATTTTCAATAGTCCAACTAAAAAGCTGTTTGTTTAGTTGTACATAAATAGGGTTTTCTGGTACCGAAATGTCAAATTCAATAAGTTTAGATGAACGCGTTTTTAGGTAGTCATAAGACTCTAATGTTTCGGCCACAATATCCGCTTTTTCTAGTTTTGGTAAGGAGCCTATTTTACTAAAACGTTCCGTTATAGTTTGCAGGCGACTAATATCTTTTTCTATTTCTAGAATGTATTCCGGATTTACCTGTTCGGTTTTAAGTATTTCTGTCCAGCCAATTAAAGATGATAATGGTGTTCCTATTTGATGCGCTGTTTCCTTGGCCATTCCAGACCATAATTTGTTTTGTGTGGCAATTTTTGTACTCCGGTAAAAAAAGTAAGCAACAGCACCAAATAATATAATAATCAGTAATAAAGCAAGTGGGTAGTATTTGAGTTTCGTAATTAAAGGTGAATTACCATAGTATAGATAACCACCATGAATTTTCTGATTAGTTTTAGGGTCTATATAAGAAAGTTCAATAGGTTTGTTTTCAGTAGCTAACTCAGCGATGAGTTTATTTGTGCTTTCTTCATTTTTAAGTTGGTTCTCTTCAATATTATTGGTTAAGCCAATAACCCCTTCAGCATCAACAACTACTATTTGGTTGTCGTTTTTGCTAATTAATACTTTAGATACCATAGGGTTTACGTCATCATCCAGCATGTTTTTTTGAAACTCTGTTTGTGCAAATGCCCAGATGTCCATTTTTTGACGTTGCTCTTCTTTAAAATATTGAAAAAACACAAAAGTATTCCACAGAATTAAGGATATAATAACAAAACTTGCGGCAACAATGATATAACGAGTAAGATTTCGGTATTTGGAAAAAAGCATAGGTTTATTTTGGAATGTTAATATAATGGAAATCTGTTAATAATATTGTGTGAGATGATAACCAAATCGTTTTTAGTTCGTTATTAGATTAATTACATTTGTGCAAATTAATAAAGTTTTCATGATTTCATTTGAACCTAAAGAATTATCAACAGGCAAGTTACACGGTTATCTGTTAAGTGCTGTAGCTCCAAGGCCTATTGCATTTGCAAGTACAATGGATGCGGATGGAAACCCTAATTTATCGCCTTTTAGTTTTTTTAATGTATTTAGTGCTAATCCACCGATACTCATTTTTTCTCCTGCTCGTCGTGTTCGAGACAATACTACCAAACATACATTAGAGAACGTTTTAGCTACAAAAGAAGTAGTAATTAACGTGGTAAGTTTTGATATGGTTCATCAAATGTCATTAAGTAGTACGGAGTATCCGTTAGGCGTTAATGAGTTTGATAAGGCAGGTTTTAGCATGTTGAAATCTGATTTGGTAAAACCATTTCGCGTAGCTGAATCGCCTGTTCAATTTGAATGTAAGGTAAATGAAGTGGTTCATTTGGGAACTGAAGGAGGCGCAGGTAATCTAGTTATTTGTGAGGTTGTAAAACTTCATATGGATGAAGATATATTGGATGAAAATGGACAAATTAATCAAGAAAAGCTCGATTTGGTTGCCAGAGCAGGTGGCAGTTATTACAGCCGTGCAAAAAAAGGGTTTTTTGAAATCCCGAAGCCATTATCAACGTTAGGAATTGGTGTGGATCAAATGCCAGATCATGTAAAGAATAGTATGATTTTAACCGGAAATGAACTAGGTATGCTGGCAAATGTAGAAGTTTTACCAACAGCAGAAGCTGTTCAAGAATTTTTGGAATCAGTTAGTGAGCATCATCCTAATATTAAAGATGCTAATCACAGAAAAAAACATAAATTGGCAAAAAACTATTTGAGCTTTGGTGATTTGGATAGTGCCTGGAAAATATTATTATCATAACACAGAAAATTAAATTTAACAATGGAAGTACAAGGAAGAATTAAAGTTATTGGAGAAACACAATCGTTTGGTAGCAATGGCTTTAGAAAAAGGGAAGTAGTCGTTACAACAGAAGAGCAGTACCCACAACATATTATGGTAGAATTTGTTCAAGATAAAACGGATTTATTAAATAGTTTTCAAGTTGGACAACAAGTAAAAATAAGTATTAATTTACGTGGTCGCGAATGGGTAAACCCACAAGGTGAAACGAAATATTTTAACTCCATTCAAGGATGGCGTATTGAAGCAGCTCCAGCAGATGCTTCTAACCCAGAGATGCCACCAGTACCTCCTGCGAAAGCATTTGCACCTGCAGACGATTTAAACGAAGAAGATAACGACGATTTGCCATTTTAATTATTGGTAAAGACTGCGTATAATAAACCTCAATGTTTTTTAATGTTGAGGTTTTTGTTTTTATAAAGTAAAAGTTTGTTTTGAATATAAGTTTTAATTGCGCTTATGTATGTCTGTTTGAGCGTAGTTGAAACCTATTTGAAAAGTCAAAATAATTCCCGACTGCCCTCGAATTGTCAACTAGATATTTTATTGTTTTTTTATGCAATTTCTAAATCAAGACTTATGGTTTCCGCCAGTCACTCAAGCAGATGAAGATGGCTTACTGGCCATTGGAGGCGATTTATCCGTTCCACGATTACTGTTGGCCTATCAATCGGGCATTTTTCCTTGGTTTGAGGGCAATCAGCCAATTTTATGGTGGTCGCCAGACCCACGTTTTGTTTTATTTCCCGAAAACTTAAAAGTGTCTAAAAGCATGAAACAGGTATTACGAAATGCCAACTTTACCGTGTCAATTAATCAGGATTTTAATCAAGTCATTACCGAATGCTCTATAGCCAAACGGAACGGTCAAGCAGGAACTTGGATTACAGAAAGTATGATAATGGCATATAATGAATTACATCAGGCTGGCTACGCAAAATCTGTTGAGGTTTGGCAAGAAGGTGAATTAGTTGGTGGGTTTTATGGTGTCGATTTAGGAAATGGCGTTTTCTGTGGCGAAAGTATGTTTGCTAAAGTTAGCAATGCCAGTAAAGTAGCCTTTATCACCTTTATTCAAAATACCGATTATCAATTAATAGATTGCCAGGTGTATACCAATCATCTGGAACGATTAGGTGCAGAAGATATTTCGAGAGATGTGTTTATGGGCTATCTGAAGTAAATATTTGGATGCTTATTTTAAACCTCCTTGTGCCTAAAACAAGCAACTTCATGATCATTTACCAAACCGGTTGCTTGCATAAACGCATACATAACGGTAGATCCTACAAACTTAAAACCACGCTTTTTTAAGTCTTTACTAATCGCATCTGAAATAGCAGTTGTGGCTGGTGCTTCTTTGTAATTTACTACCTTGTTGGTTATCGGTTTTCCATCAACAAACTTCCAAATATAGTTGCTAAAACTTCCAAATTCCTTTTGAATATCCATGAATAATTTCGCATTGGTAACGGTTCCATTTACTTTCAATTTATTACGTACAATTCCAGGATCTTGTAATAAACTATCAATTTTAGACTGCTTGTAGTTGGCTATTTTTTTATAATCAAAATCATCAAACGCTTTTTTAAAATTTTCGCGTTTGCGTAAAATGGTAATCCAACTCAATCCCGCTTGAAAGGTTTCAAAAACTAGGAACTCGAAAAACGTGTCGTCATCATAAACGGGAACGCCCCATTCTTCGTCGTGATAGGCCTCGTATAAATCGTCGCCAACACACCAAGCACATTTATGTTTTGTCTTCATACCGCAGATTGTAAGTTTTCAGATTAAAGATAGACATAGATATGACATTAATCATATATCAAGAAAAAAAATCCAACTATTTTTGCATGCTATGTAATAATGGTTACCGATGATTAATTGGGTGCAAGGTATTTTTGCACCATCATATAATGAGATAAAAATTATGGAAACAATAAACGATACGAATATTTCTAATATTATAAAAGCGAGTTTAAAAACGAGTTATACTTATGCAGATTATCGCGATTTAGTAACGGATTTGGTAGGGCGTGAATCTACTACAGGCAACGATAAATCTGAAGATATGGTAGAATACACGAAGTTGAATGATAAGCGCATGAAACGTTGGGATAAAACTATTAAATTAACAGAAGATTCCATAACACGTTTATCAAATTTCAAAGGTAAGGTGACTTGGATTGTAATTACAGAAAGTTGGTGTGGTGATGCGGCTCATGTGGTTCCTGCAATTGCTAAATTAGCAGAACAATCAGATACCATTTCATTGAAATTAGTTTTACGCGATACCAATGAGGACTTAATGAATCAGTTTTTAACCAATGGCGGAAAATCCATTCCTAAATTAATTATGGTAGATAATGAAACAGGAGAGGTATTAGATACGTTTGGTCCAAGGCCTGTTGCTGCAACGAAATTAGTAGCAGATTATAAAGCGGCTCACGGTATTTTAACACCCGAATTTAAGGAAGATTTACAGGGTTGGTATAATAAAGATAAAGGTCAGAGTACCATGGAAGATTTACTAACGATGTTGGGTGTTTAATTCTTGCCTTCAAAATAAAAAGTAATAGAACCGAGTTGTGTTTTTTTGGAATTATCCACATTAAAACGCGACTCGTTCGCATATTCTAGCGCGTGTTCGTGTAAACAATCATTGTCTGTTGAAGCGGCTGTGTTAATGGTTGATTTTATAACAGCTCCTTTATTATCAACCGTAATATTTACAACAACCTTGCCGCCATCATCACACAAATAAATAGGTGTTGGTAAATATTTATGCGTTCTATTCACTAATGAATAATGCATAGAACTTTTTTTGTTTACCGATTGTGAAGAGGGGTTACTTTGTTGTTGTTTGAGTACCGAATTTATATTGTTATAGGAAGATAGTACATCTTCATTTATTTCAGAACTAGAGCCAACTCCGTTATTTTCATTAGCTGTTTCCTCGGCTGGAGAATCAGGTCTTGTAAATTCGAAATCTTTTGGAGGAGCAATAGGCTGATAAGCTTGTGCAAATTTCTTATAATCTTCTGTTTCGTTATAGGCTTTATTGGTTTCAGCTTTTTCAGTCTGTTCCGCAGCCATTTTTTCAAGTGCTTCGGCATCCAGTTCATCTTCAGGTTGTGGCTCCAGGAGATAATAACTTTCAGCTAATTTTTCAGCATGTTGGGTAATCTGAAAACTGAATAGCATCATTAAAACCGTAGCCGAAATTAAGCCCGTTAAGAGTAATGCTTTATGTTTATCTGAAATCTCCAATACGTGAAATGATGTTTATAAGATTGAATTATCCAGTTAATATACGTAAAAAGAAGCTATTTAGTTGTTAAGCTTTCTATAAAGGCTTCGGGTGAAAGCGCATTATCAACATGTAAGTCGCCAATTTTAGTGCGACGTAAAACGGACAAGTGCGCTCCAGAATTTAAGGCTTTACCAAAATCATGAGCTAAAGAACGAATGTAAGTTCCTTTGCTACAAACCACGCGGAACTCAATGTTTAAACCATCAATTTTGGTAATTTCAAATGTAGATATTTGAATCCGTCGTGAATTAATTTTTACTGCTTCACCTGCTCGTGCAAACTCATACAAACGTTTGCCTTCTTTTTTGATTGCCGAAAAAACAGGAGGAAACTGATCAATTTCGCCAATAAACTGTTTGGTAGTTTTATAAATTAAATCTTCTGAAATATGTTCAGTTGGGAAAGTAGCATCAATAGCTGTTTCTAAATCGTAGGATGGCGTGGTGGCTCCTAACACAATAGTTCCAGTATATTCTTTGTCTTGTCCTTGAAAGGTGTTTATTTGCTTGGTCATTTTTCCAGTACAAATAACCAGTAATCCTGTTGCTAAGGGGTCTAATGTTCCAGCATGACCAACTTTTATTTTTTTAATATTATAGGCATGACGAATTTCCCAGCGTAATTTATTTACAGCTTGAAAAGAGGTCCAGTGTAGCGGTTTATCGATTAATAGTACTTGTCCAGATTGGAAATATTCAGCAGTTTTCATATTAATTGGCAATTGAGTAACTAATAGCAATTACACCAACAATGGCACAATAAATAGCAAAATAGGAGAGCTTACTTTTTTTAACTAACGAAATCATCCAAGTACAAGCAAAAAGTCCAGCCACAAAAGCAGCAATAAAACCAACACTTAAATAAGTGAAATTAGAAGATTCATAAGTCAACTCGCCACTGACTAAGTCTTTAGCTATTTTTCCAAAAATAAGTGGCACAACCATTAAAAACGAAAAGCGAGCGGCTCGTGTTTTATCATTTCCTAATAACACCGAAGTAGAGATTGTAGCACCGGAACGTGAAATGCCTGGAAGCATAGCAATAGCTTGCGAAATACCAATGATAAAAGCATTTTTAAAACTCACTTTTTTATGGGTGTCTTTGGCCTTATCGGCTAGAAAGAGCAGAGCTGCTGTAATTATAAGCATGCAACCAACTAATAATATGTTTCCGCCAAATAGACTTTCTAGTTGCTCTTCAAAAAAGAGTCCTACAATGACTGCCGGAATCATGGATAAGGCAATTTTAGTAGCAAATTGCATATCGTCATTCCACTCAAATTTCAGAATACCTTTTAGCAATAACCAAATATCTTTTCTAAAAACAACCATGGTACTTAAGGCGGTTGCAAAATGTAAAACCACAGTAAAAAGCAGACTTTCTTTAGGAATAGAGTGATTGCCTAAAATAGCTTTACCAAGCTCTAAATGGCCACTAGATGACACAGGTAGAAACTCGGTAAGACCTTGAATGACGCCTAGAATAATTGAATCGGATATATCCATAGGGCAAAAATATTAAAATTGCTGAAGTAACCTAAATGCAGTCAGTAAAATGACTTATTTTTTATTTGGGTTCAGTAAAATGGCATAAATTTCAATAGCAAATCCAATTAACACTAACGTTGGTGCTAACCGAATACGACGGAAGTTGAATATTTCTGGGTTAAAAACATTGGGATCGTCGCTGCCACCTCCAGACATAAGGATAAACCCTAAGCCAATTACAGCAAGCCCTATTACCATGAATTTGTAATTTTTTCTTCCGAAGATAAATTCGGATTGAGAGTTTTCTTTACGTTTTTGTTCGCCCATAATTTTTAATTAATCTTCAGAATTTTCGGATTCTGGAGAAAATTCTGTAAAAATAATAACATCATTTACAGTTAATTGTGCAATATGTTCTGATGTGCCTAACCAATTTTTTGGTAAATGCAAAGTAACAGTTTTATTTAAAACTTTAGCGTTAAGAGAATCTAAAATTAAGTTTTGCTCCAATCCGCGGTTAATATAATAGGTTTCACCCTGGCTGTCTGTAAAAACAATATCATTGGTTGTGCCTTCATTTATTGCCGTAATGGTTACTGTTTTTACTGCCGCATCTTTTAGTTTAGGTTCTTTTATAAAAAGATCATCTATGGCAATTAAACCAAATAGCCCGACTAAAAAAGCTATGATAGCAGCTAATATAGTTCCTTTTTTCATGGTTAATAATACAATTGATCGGTTTTTAAATTCAAGAAACGTTGTGTAGCTATAAACGTGCTAATCCAAGTAATAATAATACCTAAAACAAACACACCTGCAAATAAAAGTCCTAATAACACGTGGTTGTTTAAAAGTTCTAATTCTGGAAAGGTTTGATTAATATAATATAATACCACAGCCATGCCAATCATGGCAAGTATAGCGCCTATAACCCCTAAACGAACGCTTTTCCATACAAAAGGGCGTCTAATAAATTGCTTTGTGGCACCAACCATTTGCATGGTTTTTATGGTGAAACGCTTGGAGTAAACCGATAATCGGATGGAGCTATTTATTAACAATACGGCAATTACCGTAAATAAACCACTAATGACTAAAATCCAGAAACTGATTTTCTTGACGTTGTCATTCATTAAGTTTACTAAATCATTATCATAGCGAACCTCGTCTACAAAACTTTTGGTAAGCGCTTCTTGGGCTATGCCATCTAATTGTTCGGCTGTAACAAAATCTGCTTTTACATGCACATCAATGGAGTTTTGTAACGGGTTATAACCTAAAAAGGCCATAAAATCTTCACCATTTTCGGCTTTCATAGATTCAGCAGCTTGCTCTTTAGATACAAATTCAGTCGATTTTACATAGTCAGCCATCGCCAAGCTTTTTTCTAGCTGTTTTGTTTCAACCTCTTTGGCAGAGTCTTTTAAATAAATGGTAACAACCACCTGTTCCTTAAAATGATCAGAAACTTTTTTGGCATTTAGAACTAACATACCCAATAAGCCTAATAGGAATAAAACCAAGCCAATACTCAATACAACAGAAAAATAAGAGGATATTAATCGGCGTTTTTGATACTTCTCAAAAGATGAACTCATAAATACGATGGGTTTATGCTGTAAAAATATAAAAGAAATCCAATTCCTTAAGGATTACAACGTTTAAACTTTCAACATTGTTATAATAAGTTTAAATTTGTGCCTTTACAAGTAGAAAAAAAACACATGCAATACAATTTCAACGAGATAGAAGCCAAATGGCAAAAATATTGGTCAGAAAACCAAACGTTTAAAGCCGAAAATCAATCAGATAAACCAAAATATTATGTGTTAGATATGTTTCCCTATCCAAGTGGAGCTGGTTTGCATGTTGGACATCCATTAGGTTATATTGCGTCCGATATTTATGCACGTTTTAAAAGACATAAAGGGTTTAATGTGTTGCATCCGCAAGGCTATGATAGTTTTGGTTTACCTGCAGAACAATATGCTATCCAAACGGGTCAGCATCCAGCTGTTACCACCGAGGAGAATATTAAAACATACCGACGTCAGTTAGACCAAATAGGCTTTTCATTTGATTGGAGTCGCGAGGTTAGAACATCAGATCCCAATTATTACAAATGGACGCAATGGATTTTTATTCAGTTATTTGAGTCTTGGTATAATAATGATACTAACAAAGCAGAAGCAATTGAAACGTTAATCTCAAAATTTGCTTCAGAAGGAAATGCACATGTAAATGCGGTTTGTGATGAGGATGTTGCCGTGTTTTCAGCTGAAACTTGGAATAACTTTTCAAGCAAAAAACAACAAGAAATACTATTACAATACCGCTTAACGTATTTAGCGGAAACCGAAGTGAATTGGTGTCCAGCATTAGGAACCGTTTTAGCAAACGATGAAATTGTCAATGGTGTTTCAGAACGCGGTGGTCACCCAGTTATTCGAAAAAAAATGACCCAATGGTCTATGCGGATTTCAGCTTATGCAGAACGATTGTTACAAGGATTAGATACGATTGATTGGACAGATTCTTTAAAAGAAAGTCAGCGTAACTGGATTGGAAAATCCATAGGTGCTTCTGTTTCTTTTTCAGTGAATAATCATGATGAGATAATAGAAGTTTTTACCACCAGACCAGACACTATTTTTGGCGTATCATTCATGACATTAGCGCCAGAACACGAATTGGTTTCTCAAATTACAACCGAGGAACAAAAAGCAGAAGTAGAAGCCTATATTGAAAAAACAGCCAAACGTAGTGAGCGCGATCGAATGGCAGATGTCAAAACCATTTCAGGTGTTTTTACTGGAGCTTATGCTGAACATCCATTTAGTAAAGAACCGATTCCAATTTGGATTGGCGATTATGTATTGGCTGGTTACGGAACAGGCGCTGTTATGTCTGTACCATGTGGTGATCAGCGCGACTATGCGTTTGCCAAACATTTCAATATTCCAATCCCTAATATTTTTGAAGGTGTTGATATTTCTGAAGAAGCCTTCTCTGATAAAGATAAAACTGTCATTGCCAACTCTGATTTCTTAAATGGCTTACCGTATAAAAAAGCTATGAAACGTGCTATTTTCGAATTAGAAAAAATAGGACAGGGCGAAGGAAAAACCAATTACCGTTTACGCGATGCGGTTTTTTCCAGACAACGTTATTGGGGCGAACCGTTTCCAGTGTATTACGTAAACGGCATGCCACAAATGATTGATAAAGCCCATTTACCAATCCGTTTGCCAGACGTTGAAAAATATTTACCAACCGAAACAGGCGAGCCACCTTTAGGTCGTGCCGATGTTTGGGCATGGGATGTGAAACAGTGTTCGGTTGTTAGTAATGAGTTGATAGATAATGAAACCGTATTTCCGTTAGAACTCAACACCATGCCAGGTTGGGCAGGAAGTTCCTGGTATTTCTTTAGGTATATGGATGCGCATAACGACTTGGATTTTGCAAGCGAAGACGCACTCAAATACTGGGAGAATGTGGATTTATATATTGGCGGAAGCGAGCACGCTACAGGCCATTTATTATACGCACGTTTCTGGGTGAAATTCATGAAAGACAGAGGTTTTGTAGGTGTAGAAGAACCTTTTAAGAAGCTGATTAACCAAGGGATGATACTTGGGACGAGTGCTTTTGTAAATCAACTAAATTATGTTTTTCGTTATAAAAATGAGGCAGATTTGATTGAAGATACTCCTACAGCTTCAATATATTTTAAACATGTTTATATTTCAAATAGTTTGGTGAATGACAATAGTAAAGTTGAAGAACTATTATTTGAATTAATAAATAAAGATTCTGAATACAAAGTTTTGAAGGATTATATTGATTCTGGGAAGTTTGAACAAAAACCCGAATTATTTTTTTATGATAAACATGTTGATGTATCTTTTGTTAACTCTTCAGATGAGTTAAATATTGAATCCTTTAAAAACTGGAGAGAGGAATTCAATAACGTGGAGTTTATAACTGAAGAAGACGGAACATTTAAAGTTAAGCGCGAAGTCGAAAAAATGTCCAAATCCAAATACAACGTCGTCAATCCTGACAGCATTTGTGAAGATTATGGCGCAGACAGTTTACGCCTTTACGAAATGTTTTTGGGTCCTTTAGAGCAATACAAACCCTGGAATACGGCGGGAATTACAGGTGTTCATGGTTTCCTTAAAAAATTATGGAAGTTGTATGTTGATGATAACGGCATTAAAGTTACCAATTCTGAACCAAGTAAAGACAGTTTAAAAACGCTACATAAAACCATTAAAAAAGTAGAGGAAGATATTGAGAATTTTTCATTCAATACTTCGGTTTCTACCTTTATGATTGCGGTGAATGAACTAACAGCTGAAAAATGTACCAGTCGTGAAATTTTAGAACCGCTTGTTATTTTAATGTCGCCATATGCACCACATATTTCAGAAGAACTATGGCATCAATTAGGACATGAAGAATCTATTTCAACAGTTGCTTTTCCAAAATTTGATGAAAGGCATCTGGTAGAAAGTTCTAAAAATTATCCTATTTCTTTTAATGGTAAAATGCGTTTTACACTAGAGTTGCCAATGGACATGAGTAAAGATGACATTGAAAAAGCGGTTATGGCTCACGAAAAAACCCAAGCACAATTGGAAGGACGAACACCTAAAAAGGTGATTGTGGTCCCTGGGAAGATTGTAAACATCGTTGGCTAAAATTCCTGTTTTAGCAGGAATCTGAACAAAAAACTGACAAAATTTCTTAACGAATATTTGGCTTATTATTTGCTATATAACTTGTAAATTTATCTTGAAATAAAAGAAAACACATGATTGGATATTATATATTAATTGGAGCCATAGCATTAGTGAGCTGGGCAGTGAGTAGTCAGTTAAAAAAGAAATTTAAGAAGTACTCGCAAGTTCATTTACAAAATGGCATGAGCGGAAAAGAAATAGCAGAAAAAATGCTATTGGATAACGGTATTACGGATGTTGCAGTTATTTCAACACCAGGGCAATTAACAGACCATTATAACCCTAAAAATAAAACTGTTAATTTAAGTGAGTCGGTTTACAACCAACGAAATGCAGCAGCAGCAGCTGTTGCGGCTCATGAATGTGGTCATGCAGTTCAGCATGCTCAAGCTTACGAGTGGTTAACCATGCGTTCTAAATTGGTGCCAGTTGTTAGTGTGTCTTCAGGAATGTCACAATGGTTAATAATTGGTGGTTTAATTCTTGGTGGAGCAGCAGGTGTAGGGCTTGGTTGGTATGTAGCTGTAGCAGGCGTTATTATGATGGGATTGGCAACCGTTTTTAGTTTTATAACCTTGCCAGTAGAATATGATGCCAGTAATCGTGCTTTGGCTTGGTTAGAAAACAAACATATGGTAACGCGTGAGGAACATGATGCTGCAGAGGATGCTTTAAAATGGGCGGCTAGAACTTATTTGGTAGCTGCTATTGGAGCTTTAGCTTCATTAGCGTATTGGGCACTTCAGGTTTTTGGAGCACGCGATTAAAAATAAACGCTTTAACGAATTTAAAAGTCAGATGCAACACATCTGACTTTTTTTGGTTATTTTCAACCTCAAATTACTAACCAAATTTAATTATGGAAAACCAAGTTCAAGACCAACATTTGTTGGCACAAGTATCGGATATAGATCGTGTAGCTTTTTACAAAAAAACCTACGCACATGTGGCGGGTGGTGTTTTAGTTTTTATTCTTTTTGAATATATATTATTACAAAGTGAAACAATTGTAGAATTCATGTTGTCTATGTTAGATGGGTACAAATGGCTCATTATGTTAGGCGGTTTTATGTTTATTACAAATTATGCAGAACGGATGACCATGAAAACAACGGATAAAAACACGCAGTATTTAGCATTTGCACTCTATATACTAGCTGAAGCTTTCATTTTTGTGCCATTGATTTATATAGCGATGTTTTATATGGATTCTGGTACCGAAATGCTTAATCAAGCTGCGATAGTAACTTTGGGCTTGTTTACTGGGTTATCGGCAGTAGTTTTGGTTACCAAAAAAGATTTTTCATTTATAAAAACAGGTTTAACTATTGGATTTTTTATAGCCATTGGGTTAATTCTAGCAGGAACATTATTTGGGTTTACATTGGGTCTATGGTTTTCGGTGGCTATGTGTTTATTAGCAGGAGGCTCTATTTTGTACCAAACGTCAAATATGGTAAATAAATACACAACAGACGATTATATTCCAGCAGCACTAGGGTTGTTTGCGTCTTTAATGTTATTGTTTTGGTACGTGTTGAGTATCTTTATGTCTAGAGATTAGTAAACAACTATTAAAAACAAAAAAAAGCTCCTGAACATTCAGGAGCTTTTTTTTATGCGTATATATACTTAAATCGCAGAATATTATACGTAGGACTTTGGTGGTAACCCCTATTCTTTAATTGCCGTTATTCTTCTCTTATTTTTCAACGAAGTATTTATCAAATTTGTCATGTTCAGGAATAAGTGTGTTGCAACAAATTATTTGGAATAGGTAGTAGTCGAAAAACCTATAAACGAGTAGACAAAAACTATTAAATTTTAATATCATGGCAAAAGTAAGTGTAACAAATATTACTGTAAACGTAAATGAATTTCAATCTGCCTATAACCACTTTGGGTTAGGGCCAATACCAGCAGGAACAAAAATTGATCATGCTGTGGCGGCTGTTCAAAAAGCATTGAAGACCGAATTATCTACCAATTGGCCAAAGGCAAATCCAAGTCCTCAATATGCACCCGACTCTGCAATTATGGCACCTTGGAAAGGCAATGTAGCTGGTTCTGCGCCTAAATGCGTAACCGATGCTATTACCCAAGATTTTGGTTCTTGGGGATTGCCAGTTGATAAAGCAACAGTAACAGAAATGGCTAAACAGATAACTCAAGAAATTTCAAATAGTGCAGGTTTAAATGGCTACTATTATGGACAATCTTCTTTGGGTGCTTCGGAAACAATTTATTGGGGAGTTTCATATATTTCTCTGGTAGTTGTTGATAGTCCCGAAGAGTATGGAATTCTTTTTGCTTTTTCAGCTTCATTAGGGCTTAATTAGTAATTGATTTTTAGCTAGATTGAAAAAGCCAGAGGCGTTATTGTCTCGGGCTTTTTTGTTGAAAGAAACATAAATTAAGGCTAATTAATTCTGTTTTTATATAAAATTATTTTTTTGTAACTAGTTAAAACGTATCATCTAAAACAACCAATTTCTGACGGATGGCGTATACTACTAATCCTGCTAGGTTTTTCGATTCTGTTTTTATTAATAGATTATTACGATGACCTTCAACCGTTCTAGGACTAATAAACAATTTTTCACCGATTTCATTTGTTGTGTATTGTTTGCAAATTAAATTCAATACTTCTTTTTCTCGCCTAGTAAAATAGGTAGTGTCAAAATTTGATTTTGTATTTTTTTCATTTTGGTTTAACAGGCCTTCGTGGATAAATTTCATGACTTGCGTATCATAATAAAACCCTTTTTCGGCAACTTCTCTAATAGTTGTAAGCATGAGTTTAGGTGTGCTATTTTTGGCTAAATAAGCGACTGCTCCTATAGAAATCATATTAATAATAAATGGCTTACTAAAATAACTTGTTAGAGCAATTATTTTAATGTTGGGATATTCTTTTCGAATTAATTTTGTGGCTTCCACACCATTGAGTCCTGGCATTTTTAAATCTGTTATTATAATTTCAGGTGGATTTGCAGTAGCTCGTAATTGATTCATTAAATCATTACCATCTTTAGCATCAAAAACAATTGAAATATCACTTTCTCTCTCTAAAATAGATATAAGACCTTGTCTAAATAATAGTTCGTCATCTGCAATAGCAATAGTGATTTTATTAGTCATAGTTTCTAAATTTAATGGAAAATAGACTTCCTTTATTTTTTGTGCTGCTTACTTCAATTATCCCATTTAAAATTGCAACTCTACTTTTAATGTTTTGCAATCCAATTCCTGATTTTTTGCTGGCATCATTGGTGTTAAAACCTATTCCGTTATCCTCATATTTTAATTTTAAAAAATCCCCTTTTTTATTAATATCTAATTTTAAAATAGTGGCTTTTCCATGCACTAATGAGTTGTTTATAAGTTCTTGAATAATTCTAAAAATATGTAATTCATCTTCTTTTTTTATACAATCTATTACAATGTTTTGTTCTATTTTAAGAGATGAATTGGATGTAAACTCTTCAAATAACTCTTCGAGGGCTTCCTTTAATCCGAATTTATCTAGAATTGGAGGCATTAATTTATGTGCTATTACTCTAGAGTTCTCTAGCGTTTTATTAGTGATATCTAATATATGTTTGAGGGCTTCTTTGTTTTTAGTACTCATGGTTTGGTCTTCTATTAAAACATGAGTTGTTAAACTTATAATATTTAATTTAGAGCTAATGGCATCATGTAAATCTTGAGATATTCTGTGACGCTCAGCTTCTTGAACTTTTATAGTAGTTTGATGTATTCTCTCTTGGTAATCTAGCTTAATGTTAATTTTTTCTATTTCTTTTTCAATTATTTTTTTTCTTGAGTAATAGAAAAATAAAATAAGTCCTAAAGTTACGAGAACTAAAAAAATGAGGCCGTAAACCAGAGCTTCTATTATCTGCTCCTGACTTGTAAATAGCTCTTCTTCCATTCCAGTAAAATTAAAATTAAATATCCAACATTAAGGATTTTGTTAAAGAACCAAATATTGGTTATGATGTTGTTTTTTGTGTTAGAGGCAATATAGTTTCCTAATATATAAATCAGCGTACTCGTGGTAAGGTACATAAGTACTCCAGAGTTTATAAGCATAAATTTACCTTGTTTGTTTAGTGAATTATATAAATGCATTATTGAATATATAACAATTGGAAACGTTGTTATAAAAATTTCTAACACGTTAAATTTATAATATAATTCTGGTTTTATTATGTATTGAATCGTTAAAGCTGATAAGACAATAAAAAGAATACAATCGATTAGTTTTTGTTGCCATTTTTTGAAAAGTGCTTTATAGAATAATGACAATAATATGAATTGAGATATAAAATAAAAATGAGATAAGTATAAGTTGTTAATTTTAAGTAAATAATGTGTGAAGCTAATTACTTGAATGAGGCATATTATTACAATATAAATACTGAAATATTTGAGAGCTATAGTCGTTTTAAATCGCCTATAGCTCCAAATAAATAAACAGGCGTTTACAATGATTAAAAATATTCCAAGATATCCAAAAAAATCATTGATTGTCATCTATTACTTTTATTAAGGGTTAACCAAAGGACTTAAGTCGTCACAATCATTAGGACAAGGCGTAGTAATATCGTAAATTCCACTGCCTGTTATAGCAGCCGATGGTTCTGCGATACCTTCATCTTGTACTATATCGCGATACTTACCAGCTATTTTTTCTGTACCTACAATATATAGCTTATTACCAAAGCCTTCAGCCATGGTTCGTTTTGAAGGGTCTGGATTCGTGCCCAAGTAGGCTCTTACACAGGCGTCTGGTATGTCATTGACAACCATTGTGCCATCTGATTTTAAACTAATAACACCCATTTCTAAAAAACATCCAATTAAATCCGATACAGGTATTCTGTAAGCTTTAGCTCTAGTCTTATTGTTTTCTTGCCATGTTTGCACCCATTTTTGTACTTGTTTAAGAGGGAATGTTTTCCCAGTCATTTTAGTTTCCATAATGTATAGTTTTTAATTGGTTCAGGTTTAAATGTAGTCATAAAGATCCATGTTTTTATTAATGGATTAAAAAACAGGGGTTTTTACGGTGTTTTGAGATAGGGGAATTTTGCTGTTAAATACTAGGGTGGTTTTACTCAACTTTGATGTTAGTTAATCAATTTAAAATAAAGTACTTATGGAATCATTTTTAGCACAAATTATCATGTTTGCCGGTAATTTTGCACCAAGAGGTTGGGCTTACTGTAACGGTCAGTTATTATCAATAAATCAATACAGTGCATTGTATTCTCTTTTAGGTAATACCTATGGTGGTGATGGACGAACCACTTTTGCATTGCCAGATTTAAGAGGGCGATTACCGAAAGGTATGGGACAAGGCGCAGGCCTTCAAAACGTAACTTTAGGTGCGTTAGGAGGAAAAGAACTTGTTACGCTATCTGTTCAGAATATGCCATCTCATAGTCATGATGGTAGTGGATTGTCACTAGTATTGGCCTGTAATGAAGATGATGGCGATACGAATGAGCCTACTGGTAAAAATATTGGGATTTCAGAATCAGGGACGCCTTATAATACTTCGGCAAACGATGCCGCTTTTGGCAACGGAACCGTATCTGGAAGTACTGGTTTGCAAGGAAACAACCAATCATTTGATGTTCAGAATCCGTTTGTAGGGATTAATTATATCATATCACTAGAAGGAATTTTCCCTTCAAGAAATTAGAAACAAACAAATACAAATTAACACTTTAAATATTAATAATTATGGATGATGCATATATTGGAACAGTAATGATGTTCGGAGGTAATTTTGCTCCACGCAATTGGGCTTTTTGTAATGGACAATTATTAGCAATAGCTTCAAATCAAGCTTTATTTTCAATTTTAGGAACTACGTATGGAGGTGATGGACGCACCACATTTGCACTGCCTGATTTAAGAGGCCGTGTTCCGAAACATCCAGGAAATGGTCCAGGGCTTCAGCCTGTAACATTAGGAGAAATAGCCGGTCGTGAACAAGTAACACTAACAACGGGTCAATTACCTTCACATAGTCATGATGGCAGCGGATTAACAGCTTCCTTATCCTGTAATGAAGATGATGGTGATAGTAATGAGCCTTCAGGAAGAAATATTGGTATAGCAGAATCTGGTACGCCTTATAATTCTGCAAGTAACGACGCATCTTTTGGGAGTGGTACTATATCTGGAAATACCGGATTGCAGGGAGGAAATTTACCGTTTGATATTCAGAACCCTTTTTTAGGAACAAACTATATTATTTGCATGTTTGGAATTTATCCACCAAGAAGTTAATGATATTAACTTAACAAATACAGAAGCGCCGAGTTTATATATGGTATATTGGCGTTTTAACTTTAAAATAAATATTATGAAAACAAAACTACTTTTTTTTACTCTTTTAACAACCTGTATCGTGTATGCCCAAGTTGGTAACGGTTTTGAAAATGTTCCAGGTGTAACTTTTAATGCTGTTGGTGGATCTTGTCAATATTTTGATTTTAATACAAGTACAATCCATACACTTGCAAATTACAATGCGCCTTGTGGATTAATTTATGTTACTGAACCTTCATCGGGATCAACTTTAGGGTATTCGATTACTTTAGATCCAACTGCACCAAACGGTCCTTCTGGATTTAGTGATGGTGATTTCTTTGGTGTAGGAACGAGTGCATTTTTTACCACAGAAATAAATTTAGCACCACCTGAAGGCAGTCAAGCATTTTTTATGGAGGATCCAGATGGTAATATTACAATGACTTTTGATCCTGTTGATTTATCAGGCACTACAAATCCTCAATTTAGTATGCAATATATTTTGGAAGCTACGAGTTGGGAACTTGAGGACTTTTTGAAGATAACCATTCAGTTTGCCAATTGTGCCAGTTCCACATTAACTTTAATTGACACTACTGGTAGTGATATTGATGATTTAAACATTGAAGATGTTTGGAACACATTATCTGCTGATTTAACTGCCTATGTTGGTTGTTCAGCCCAATTAATCATAGAGTTTTCATCTAATTCTGCTGCAGAAGAATTAGGGTTAGACGCTATTTCATTTAGTGCTGGGATGACCTTATCCACCTCAAACTTAATGTTGGAAGAAGCATTCGCTATTTATCCTAATCCATCAAATGGTTTGGTGACTATAAAAAATAATGGAATGGCTATACAAACGGTTATGATTTCAGATATTAATGGTCGTCAGATTGAAAAAATTAACTTAAATGGAACTACGACTCATACAACTTTAGACTTGCGTAAAAAAGTGTCCTCTGGTATGTATTTTATTACATTAACATCAGGGAATAGAACCATAATCAAGAAAATTATTGTTCAATAAGACTACAAAAGCAATTTAAAGAAAAAGCTCCTGAATGTTCAGGAGCTTTTTTTATATTTTAATTTGCCGATCTATTTGCTGATTCAAAGAAATAAAGGTTTCTGTTCTGGAAACACCAGCAATAGATTGAATATCCTTGTTTAACAAATGCATTAAGTGTTCATTATCCTTGCAAAGAATTTTAATAAAAATACTCCAGTTTCCAGTTGTATAATGACACTCCAATACTTCAGGAATTTTTTGTAATTGTTTAACTGCTTCTGGATTACTCATAGCTTTATCTAAATAAATGCCAATAAACGCCATGGTTGTATACCCCAAAACTTTAGGATTAATAACAAATTTAGAACCAGAAATAATGCCTGATTTTTCAAGTTTCCGAAGCCGTTGATGAATAGCTGCTCCTGAAATACCGACTTCACGTGCAATTTCCAGAACAGGGGTTCTGGCATCACTCATTAAAGCACGCAAGATGGTTTTGTCAATACCATCAATCGTTATTTCTTTATCATTTATTTTCATATTTCTGAAAATGTTAGGAGCCAATTGTTTTTATAAATTTAACGGATTGTAGCCTAGATAAGGTACTTCGGTTTCTTTAAAAGCGATACCATAAGTTTCCAATTCTTTCAAAATAGGACCGTAAACTTCTTTATTAATAGGCATCTGTACACCAGGAGTTGTTATTTTACCATTTAAAATAGCGAGTGTGGCAATGGCAACAGGAAGTCCAACCGTTTTGGCCATAGCTGTATAGGTCTGATCTTCTCCAATGGTTACCATTGTAGAGTCTATCTGATGCTTTTCACCATTTAATTCATAACCAAATTTATGGTACATAACAATCATATCTTTATCATCTTCAGCTAGTGTCCAGCTGTCCATTAGAATTTTTTGAAGGATTTCTGCGGGAGTTGCCTTTTTCAAACCAACGAGCTTTGTGCTGTTAAAAAGGTCTAGTTCTAAAAGTTTGTCCCAAACAATATCATCTTGATCAATCTTTAAGGCATGCCTAAATTTTAATTCAACGGAATCTGTAGGGCTGTAGGGTAAAAAAGCATTTACAAAATCGCGGTAGCTCATGTTTTCACTGTCGTCTATGGTGTAGCTATCATCCGTCATACCTAATTGGACAAACATATTCCAAGCACGACTAAAACCTACACGACGCATAGTTCCTCTGTATAAGGTTTTAACATCATTTAAGCCATATACGGACTGATATTTAAGAGAGTCCCGATTGGCATAACCTTCAAAACGGCCAAAACCATCTACATCTAAAAACTCTGTTCTTCTAAATAAACGGTTATAAGGAATATATTTGTAAGTACCTTCTTGTAAGAATTTTGCTGCGCCACCTTGGCCAGCAACAACTACATTTCTTGGATTCCAAGTAAACTTATAATTCCATAAGTTATTATCACTTTCAGGGGCAACCAAGCCACCTGTAAAAGATTCAAAAAGAATCATTTTCCCTCCAGCATCACGAATTCTATCAATGACATGCATAGCACTCATATGGTCAATTCCAGGATCTACACCAATTTCATTCATAAAAATTAAGCCTTTGTCATGTGCAGCTTTATCTAATTTGTGCATTTCATCACTTATATAAGAGGCCGTAACCATGTTTTTATTAAAAGTGATACAATCATGAGCAACTTCAATATGATAGCGAGCAGGTAGCATGGAGATTACAATATCGCAATTTTGAATAGCATTTTGACGTGATTGTTTGTCAAAAACATCCAGCATGATTGCCTGTGCATTTTCGTGGTCATTAATTAATTTTTTGGCATGTGCAAAATTTACATCGCCAACAATTATTAATAAATTTTCTTCATCAGATTTTTCTAATAAGTATTTTATAAGGTAGGATGCAGATTTTCCCGCACCAATCAGTAATATCTTTCGCATAATGAAATATGTTGAGTATTTTTGTTGTCACGAAAGTAAGAAATAGTAATTGGTATAAAAACTCAATCCACAAATTAATATGAACAGTAAGGTGTTAATTTTAGGCGCTTTTTTAGGTCTAACAGCTGTAATTTTGGGTGCTTTTGGTGCGCATGGTTTAAAAGAATTAGTATTGCCTGAACAGTTAGTAACTTTTGAAACAGGTGTTCGGTATCAAATGTATCATGCTTTATTATTGCTTTTTTTAGGGAGTTCATCTGTTGTTAATGCCAAAACTAAGCAGATTATTTTTTATTTAGTTCTCATTGGAATTTTACTTTTTTCGGGATCTATATATGGCTTGGCAACTAATAATTTAACAGCTTTTAATTTTACAACTATCGGGTTTATAACACCAATTGGAGGTTTTTTGCTTATTGTTTCATGGCTCCTATTGTTAATAAAGTTTTTAAAAAACAGGGCTGATATTTCTAAAAATTAAGTGCATAGAATAAAATAATGTTTAATTTTGCAGAATAAACAACACAAATTATTATGATAGATCATACTCAAGCATCGAAAACGATTTCGTTAGAAAACTATGGAATTAAAAATGCTAAAGTTCAATATCAATTATCATCAGAACAACTACATAAACTGACCATTGAAAAAGGTCAAGGCGTAGAGGCAGCATCAGGTGCTTTAGCTGTAAACACTGGAGAGTTTACAGGACGATCTCCGAAAGATCGCTTTATTGTTAAAGACGCAATTACTCAAGATCGCGTTTGGTGGGGAAATATTAATATTCCCTTTGAGTCCGATGCTTTCGAAAAATTATATAATAAAGTAACCGATTACTTATCTGAAAAAGAAGTTTTTGTAAGAGATAGCTATGCGTGTGCAGATGATAATTACCGATTAAATATCCGTGTCATTACAGAGTATCCTTGGAGCAACATGTTTGCTAAAAATATGTTTTTAAGACCAGAAGTTTCAGAACTTAAGGAATTTAAACCAGAGTGGACTGTTATAAACGCACCAGGATTTATGGCCGACCCAGAAGTAGATGGAACACGCCAGCGCAATTTTGCAATTTTAGATTTTACGAGAAAAATTGCTTTAATTGGTGGTACGGGTTACACGGGTGAAATTAAAAAAGGAATTTTCTCTGCTTTAAACTTTATTTTGCCAGTATTTAAAAACACCTTGCCAATGCACTGTAGTGCTAATGTTGGTGAAGATGGAGACACAGCTATTTTCTTTGGGTTATCTGGAACTGGAAAAACAACACTTTCTGCAGACCCTAATCGTAAATTAATTGGCGATGATGAACATGGATGGACAAAAGAAAATACCGTATTTAATTTTGAAGGTGGATGCTACGCTAAAGTTATAAATCTTTCAGCAGAAAATGAGCCAGATATTTTTAATGCAATCAAACCTGGAGCCATACTTGAAAATGTTATTATGGATAACGAAGGTCATGTGGATTTTGAAGATACTTCCATTACCCAAAATACGCGTGTTAGTTATCCTATAAACCATATTAGTAACATTCAAGTGCCTTCAATAGGTGAAAATCCTAAAAACATTTTCTTTTTAACTGCAGATGCCTTTGGCGTTTTACCTCCTATTTCCAAATTAACACCTGGCCAGGCAGCTTATCATTTTATTTCGGGATACACTGCTAAAGTAGCTGGTACAGAAGCTGGAATTGATGAGCCACTACCTAGTTTTTCTGCTTGTTTTGGCGCACCATTTATGCCGTTGCACCCAACAAAATATGCCGAAATGTTGAGTAAGAAAATGCAAGAAGCTGGTGTAAATGTTTGGTTAGTAAATACAGGTTGGACAGGCGGCCCTTATGGTATTGGTACACGTATGAAATTGAAATACACGCGTGCTATGATAACAGCAGCTATGAATGGAAGTTTAGAGGCTGCTAATAAAGATAACTACCATACACATTCTGTTTTTGGTGTTCAACAGCCAAGAGTATGTCCAAATGTACCAACAGATGTATTAAGTCCAAGAACTACTTGGAATAACGACGAAGGATACTATAAAACAGCCTATAAGTTAGCCGATTCATTTAAAGAAAACTTTAAGAAGTTTGAAGAATTTGCTAATGCTGAAATTATGGCAGGCGCTCCAAATGTGAAGCCATAACAATCTGCGAACCAATTATTTTGGTTAGTTAATATTATCCTTTTACTTGTTTGAATAGGTTTAAAATTGTAATTTTACAATCAATTTTAAACCTATTTTTTATGAAAAAAACTACTTATTTATTAGCAATTTTTATTGCTTTTCAAACATTCTCCTATGCACAGTGCCCTGGAACTCCAAATCCAGGATATACATGTGTTCCTGACACTGCTTTCGAACAGGCTTTAATTGATTTTAATTATGACTCGGAAGCTATTTTAGATGGCCGTATACTTACAGCTGATGCTTTAGCAGCAACTGGTTCTTTAAGTTTGCCAAATAAAGGTATTTCAGATTTAACAGGTTTAGAAGCCTTTTTAAATATTGATGCTGTTAATTTATCTTACAATACAGCTATTACAGTTGCTGATTTAACTCCAAATATTAATGTTACAGATGTTAATTTTGAAGGTTGTAGCAGTTTATCTACTTTAACGGTTACTGGTTTAACAGGTTTAGAAAATGTTAATGTTTATGGTACTGTTTTAACAGCTATTGATTTATCAACTAATACTGCTTTACTGTTATTTAATGCTCAAAATTCGTCGTTAGGAATGATAGACTTGTCTGCTAATGGCGCTGTTACAAATGTAAATTTGAGAAATAATAACTTGACTTCAGTAGATATGAGAAACGGTAATAATGCCAATACGGTTTTTAGATCAGATTTTAATAGCAGCCTAACATGTATTTTTGTTGATGATGCTACGGAACCTAATTTAGGGTCTTGGATTATCGATGGCGGTAGTACGTTTGTAGAAACAGAACCAGCTTGTGCTACATTAAGTGTGGAAAGAGCAAACGCAACGGTATTTTCAGTATTTCCTAACCCAGCAAGTGGTATGGTAACTATCACTTCTAATTTGGAACAAGATACGCGTTTAGGTGTTTATGATATCACTGGTAAATTAGTTTTAACGAATACTATTTCATTTGGAAATAACCGATTGAATATTGCGTCTTTACCTTCTGGTGTGTATTTAATGCGTGTTACTACAAATACAAAATCAGTTACTAAAAAGTTAGTAGTTAAATAGATTCATTACTCTATAAATTTAAAAGCCCAATTGAAAATTAATCAATTGGGCTTATTTTTTAGCTTGCAATGAAGCTTATTTCTTTTTATTAACGTCTCTAATATATTTTTCTAATGCCATAGTCATGGAAGGCGTTTCAGGTGTTGGAGCAGATATATCTACTCGCAGTCCATGTTCTTCCACAGCTTTAATTGTGGTATTTCCAAATACAGCTATTCGCGTGTCGTTTTGTTTAAAATCTGGAAAATTATGAAATAAAGATTCTATTCCTGATGGGCTAAAAAACACAAGAATATCATAATATACATCTGCTAAATCAGATAAATCACTAATAACGGTTCTATAAAAAATAGCTTCCTTCCATTCCACATTTAAAGCATTTAATGTTTCAGGAACTTCTGGTTTTAACTTATCGGTTGTAGGCAATAAAAAAGATTCGCCTTTATATTTTTTGATTAAAGGTGATAAATCTGCAAAATTTCGTTTTCCAACATAAATTTTTCGCTTTCTGTAAACCACATACTTTTGAAGGTAATAAGCAACGGCTTCAGACTGACAGAAATATTTCATACTATCTGGAACCTTAAAGCGCATTTCATCTGCTACTCTAAAAAAGTGATCTACAGCATTTCTACTGGTTAATATGATGGCTGTATATTTAGATAAATCAACCTTTTGTTGTCTAATTTCTTTCGCATCAACGCCTTCTACATGTATAAACGGTCTAAAGTCAATTTTTACTTTTTGCTTTTCCTGAAGATCAAAATATGGCGAATTTTCTATTTTAGGTTCTGGTTGAGATACTAAAATTGTTTTCACTTTCATAGGTATTTTCTTTAATTTGAAGCCTTATTCATTTACAGCTAATTGATATAAAATGATGTAAGGTGCGATTTCAAGTGCGCAAAGATACAAAATAAAATAAAACATGTTCTGTTTTATAAGATTTTGATAGGTCTTAACAGTTGTAATTATGCCAATAACAAAAATAAGGAAAATAACAGCCCAAATGCTGTATATTATTGAGTTAGAAATGGGTATGCTGTAGATAATAATAGCGTTTAAGGGCATGAGTATAATGCCTAAAAAATTCTTATAACTTATTTTTTGAAATAAATAATTATCGATTAAAAAATCTATTTCAAAAACACTACCAATAAGTCGCTCTAATAACGTTTTCATAATTAAAAGAATGGCAATAATAGCAGCTAATTTTAACAATAGCATTTTTGAAATTTCTAAATTAGTGGTAAGATGGTTGTAACTAATAAAGCCAAAAATAGAAATTGCTAAAACAAAATTTAAAAAAAGTAAGCCATCAAAGACGTCAAAAAACTTTTGATCTTTTGAATATATTTTAAGGTATTTGGAATTGCCTAAAACTAATATAAAATCATGAAAACGCTTAGCGAAAAGCACTTTGCTAACTGCAATAAGAATAAGCCCAATTACAATTAAAACAGTAAATAAGTCGTTTGAAATTACATTACGAAGCATGTTGTAAAATTATTATAAATTATTCTACTTGTGTCTAATATTTTAAGGAATATTTAAAAAAAAGTATCTTTTAAATAGTTTACATTTGCTAAAAATAACTGCGTGTAATGCCAGACACAATTGTCATCATTCCTACTTTTAACGAAATTGAGAATATAGAAGCCATTATTAGGGCCGTGTTTTCGCAAGAAAAAGTATTCCATGTTTTGGTGGTTGATGACAGCTCACCCGATTTAACTGCGGATAAAGTTGAAGAACTACAAGCAGAATTTCCAAAACAGTTGTATTTATTGTCACGGAAGGAAAAAACGGGTTTAGGAACAGCGTATATAGCTGGATTTAAATGGTGTTTAGAACGCGATTATGAGTACATATTTGAAATGGATGCCGATTTTTCGCATAGTCCAAACGATTTAATTCGGTTATATAATGCCTGCCATATACAACAGGCTGATTTGGCAGTAGGTTCCCGCTATGTTAAAGGTGTGAATGTGGTTAATTGGCCTATGAGTAGGATATTATTATCTTATTTTGCATCAAAGTATGTGCGCTTAATTACTCGAATGAAAATACATGATACAACAGCTGGTTTTGTTTGTTACAAGCGTCATGTTTTGGAATCAATAGATTTAAATAGTATTAAATTTGTGGGCTATGCCTTTCAAATAGAAATGAAGTTTAAAGCCTATTTGAAGCAGTTTAAAATAATTGAGATACCAGTTATTTTTACAGACCGATCTAAAGGGAAGTCTAAAATGAGTGGTGGTATAATTTCTGAAGCAATTTTAGGCGTTATAAGTATGAAAATAAATAGTTTTTTTAGAAAAAAATAAATATGAGTTTACCAACAGCTTTGTTAATTAAAAACGGAAAAATAGTTAATGAAGGTACTATTTTAGAGGGAGATATTTACATTGAAAATGATGTTATAAAAGAGGTTGCGCCTTTAATAAGCGTAAAATCATCTCAAGTAAAAGTTATTGATGCTGAAGGCAATTATATACTACCTGGCATCATTGATGATCAAGTACATTTTAGGGAGCCAGGGCTTACACATAAAGGAGATATTGGTAGCGAATCTAAAGCTGCAATAGCAGGTGGAATTACATCTTTTATTGAAATGCCAAACACCAATCCGCAAACAACAACAATAGAGAAGTTGAATGAGAAGTTTGCCATTGCGGCTCAAACATCTTATGCTAATTATTCATTTATGTTTGGAGGGACAAATGATAATTTAGACGAAATTTTAAAGGTAAACCCTAAAGAAGTAGCTGGTTTAAAATTATTTTTAGGTTCTTCCACAGGGAATATGTTGGTGGATGATCCTGCTGTTTTAGAAAAAATATTTTCAAGCACTGATATGGTAATTTCAGTACACTGCGAAGATGAAGGAACAATCAAATCCAATTTAAAAACGTATACAGATATGTATGGAGATGATATTCCAATGAAATACCACCCAATTATTAGGAGTGAGGAGGCCTGTTACATATCGTCTTCTAAAGCTATTGAACTTGCAAAAAAAACTGGTGCAAGATTGCACGTTTTTCACCTATCTACAGCTAAAGAGACGGCTTTATTTACTAATAAAGTTCCTTTGAAAGACAAAAAAATAACTTCAGAAGTGTGTATTCATCATTTATGGTTTAGCGATGCAGATTATGATAGAAAAGGGACACATATAAAATGGAATCCAGCAGTAAAAACTGATACTGATCGCGATGGCCTTTGGAAAGCTCTGTTAGATGGCAGAATAGATGTAATTGCTACAGACCATGCACCACATACATTAGAGGAGAAAAACAACGTATACACGAATGCCCCATCTGGAGGGCCTTTAGTTCAGCATGCTTTGGTAGCCATGCTTGAAACACACCACCAAGGAAAAATAACTGTTCCTAAAATTGTTGAAAAAATGTGCCATAATCCTGCTATTCTATTTCAAATAGAAAAGCGTGGCTTTATTAAAGAAGGCTATTTTGCTGATTTAGTGATTGTGGATATTAATAACCCATGGACAGTTAAAAAAGATAATATACTGTACAAATGTGGTTGGTCTCCTTTTGAAGGCGCGACGTTTAAATCCCGAATTACTCACACCATTTTAAACGGCCGTTTGGTTTTTCAGCATAATAAGTTTAGTTCTGAAAAGGCCGCAAAACGTTTAACATTTACAAGATGAAAAAAGGACTAATTTATATTTGTATAGCTGTATTTTTTTTCAATTGTGGGCAAATAGGGAAACCTAAAAAGCCCAAAAACCTCATCCCTGAAAAGGAAATGGTAACTATTTTGGTAGATTTAGCTTTGCTATCATCAGCCAAAGGTGTTAATAAAAAAATTCTTGAAAACCATGGTATTTCACCAGAAGAATATGTCTATAATACACACAACATTGATAGTCTACAGTTTTTAGAGAGCAATAAATATTATAGTCATAATACAGAAGAGTATGAAATTATTTTGAGTAGTGTGGAAGATAGTTTGAAGAAATTGAAATTAAAATATACAGATCAATTGAGTATAAATGAATTAAAGAGAAGCGTAAGCAAAGTAAATAACAAAAAAAGAGACTCCACAAGAAAGCAAAAGTCTAGAAAGTAAATTATTATAATTAAGCTTGTTTCAAAAAGTTTTTAGCAACGTTTTTAATACAAACTTCAATAGGAGTAAATTGAAAATCTAATTCGGCTTTTATCTTCGTGTTATCGTAAACCGTTTTGTTCAATGTCGATTTTAACATAGGTTTTACTAATTTTCTTGGTGTTCCAGTTAGTTTGTTCTTCAACCAATCCAAGCGCCAAGCAATACTAATCATCCATGATTTAGCTTCAATGTGCGGTGGTTTTACCTCGAGGTTTTTTGCAATGTAGTTTAAAAATTTTTTGTAAGGCATATGTTCAGCAACCAATATAAAACGTTCATTTTTAATTGGACTTTCTAACAGAGTAATCATACTTTTAACAACGTCTTTTACGTCTATACACGCTATATGGCCTTGGGTATAAAAGGGCAAGCCATTATATACTTTATTGAAAATTTCACCACTTCCATGATTCCAAATTCCAGCACCAATAATAACACCAGGATTTACAATCACAGCATCTAAACCTTCTTGAGTGCCACGCCAAACTTCAATTTCGGCACCATATTTAGTTATCGCATATACACTATTGTCTTTTTCTGGATTCCAATGCGTTTCTTCGTTTACATGTCTGTTATTTTCAGAGTCGCCAATAGTGGCCACACTACTCACATAGCATAATTTTTTTACATGGTGGCTAATGCATAAATTGACGATATTAGTCGTTCCTTCTATATTTGTTTTTCGAAGCTTGTGGTAATCATTAGGCGCAAAAGACACCATGGCCGCACAATGGTATACATGTTCTATGTTCTTAAAAGCCTCTGAAAGTTGTGGGATATTCAATAGGTTAGCTTCAACCCATTCAATTTTATTAAATAGTGCTAAATAATCCTTTGAGTAATACGAGAAAACACGCTTTACAATTTCCTGTTTTTTTTCTGTTCTATATATAGCTCTAACAGGTTTGTCATCTGCTACCAATTGATATAATAAATGCGAACCAACTAAACCAGTTCCTCCTGTAACTAAAATCATAAACACAAAATAAAGAATTATCTATAAAGCGCAATGGTTTATGTATTGATTTTTATCTTTGTGCTTATTAAAATTTATTAGGATATAAAATGGCAAATGCATTTGTAGATGAATTAAGATGGCGTGGAATGGTACATGATATCATGCCTGGTACTGAAGAGCAACTTTCTAAAGAAATGACAACCGCTTATATAGGTTTCGATCCAACATCGGATTCGCTTCATATTGGTAGTTTAGTGCCTATTATTTTATTGGTGCACCTTGAAAAAGCAGGTCATAAACCTATAGCCTTAGTTGGTGGCGCTACTGGTATGATTGGCGACCCATCTGGTAAAAGTGACGAACGTAATTTGTTAGATGAAATTACTTTAAATCAGAACGTAGCAGGTATAAAAGCTGTATTATCTCGTTTTTTAGATTTCGATTCTAAAGCGAAAAATGCTCCAGTTTTAGTAAATAATTATGATTGGATGAAAAATTTTTCATTCATTGATTTTGCTAGAGATGTTGGTAAACGCATTACTGTAAACTACATGATGGCAAAGGATTCAGTTAAAAAAAGACTATCTGGTGATGATGGAAACGTTGGAATGTCCTTTACGGAATTCACCTACCAGCTAATTCAGGGTTATGATTTTTATCATTTATATAAAAATTACAATTGTGTATTACAAATGGGTGGAAGCGACCAATGGGGAAATATAACAACCGGAACCGAATTGGTAAGACGAATGCATGTTGGTGAAGAAGCCAAAGCCTTTGCCATGACCTGTCCTTTAATTACCAAAGCAGACGGTTCAAAGTTTGGGAAAAGTGAAGGAGGCAATATTTGGTTAGATGCTGATAAAACATCGGTTTATAAATTCTATCAATTTTGGCTAAATACAACAGATGAAGATGCTGAAAAGTATATCAAAATTTTTACGTTTTTAGATAGAACAACTATTGAACAGTTAATAAAAGAACATCAAGAATCACCGCATTTACGATTACTTCAAAAGCATTTAGCGGAAGAAGTAACGACATTTGTACATACTAAAGCTGATTTTGAAAATGCAGAAAAGGCCTCTAATATTTTATTTAGTAAATCTTTTAAAGCAGATATAAAAACCTTGGATGAAAAAACATTTTTAGATGTTTTTGAAGGTGTGCCTCAAGCAGAAATTTCTAAAGCAGATTTTGATAAAGGGTTGGATATGATAGGTGCATTAGCGGCACAAACTAATTTTTTAGCATCTAATGGTGAAGCCAGACGAGCACTTAAAGAAAATTCAATTTCGGTTAATAAAGAAAAAGTTACCGATACCTATATACTTTCAGATGATGATTTAATCAATAATCATTATGTCATTATTAATAAAGGAAAGAAAAACACCTATATATTAAAGGTAATCTAATGTTTTTTAAGAGATAAAATAAGAAAGGTTATTAACAGAAACGTCCCGAATATTTCGGGACGTTTCATTTCTAATCAACCAACTAAAAAAAATCATTCTTTTTCATAGTATTGGTTTAGTCGTTTAAAGTATTAGTTCCTTACAACGCCATTAAATTACAACCGCGAATATCAGAATTATCAAAACGGCCTATAATTTCAAAGGAACCATCGTTATGAATTTTTCCTAAATCTTGTGTCGCAATAAATGAGCAAGAATTAATATTAGCCAAATCAATAATGTTTAGCCCACCTGTTTTTCCTAACTCTTGAATGGTTAAGGCATCTTCAGTATCACGAGTTAAAACGTGCATCCATGGAGGGCAATTAAAAATACCATGACCTTTGGAGTAAGCCTGACTTAAAAGTTCGGTCATGCCATATTCACTATGTATTTTATCAACACCAAAGCCGTCTTTTAAAAGGTCGTGAAGTTCCTTTCGGATAAGTTCTTTGCGTCTACCTTTCATGCCACCAGTTTCCATAATAATCGTGTTTTTCAATTTAAATTGATGAAGAGCTACGAGATCTAATAAGGCAAAAGAGACACCAATAAGTAATACTTTACGGTTATCTGATTCTAATGTTAATAGCATGTTTTTCAGCGCTTCTAAATTGTTTAAATAAAAACCACTTTCTGGCTGTTTAGATTGTTTAATCAACGTATCGGCCATGTAAATTAATGAAGATCCATCACGCTCCAAATAGCTAGGTAGTAAAGCTAATACCACATAATTTTCTACTTTACCGTAAAAGCTATCAAATGCTATTTGAAAGCTATCTTCGTAAACTGATAAATCGGTAACGAAATGTTTGCTAGTTGTTTGTCCTGTAGTTCCGGAGCTTGTGAATGTTTTTTGAACAGCGGCAGTAGAGCTTAATACTTTATGCGATTTAAAAAACTGAATGGGTAAAAACGGTATATCTTCAATTTGATAAATATCACTTGGGTTTTTATATAATAGGTCGCAAAAAGAACGATACACGGTATTGTTTTCAAACTGATATTTAAAAACTTCAAGCGCCTGTTTTTGGAATGCTTGTTCGGAATTAATGTTAAAAATGTCAGACGGTTGTATCATGACAACAAAAGTATGTAAAATAAAAAAGCGCTACCAATTGGTAGCGCTTTAAAAATTATAAATAGAGTTGATTATTTAATTACTAATTTTTTAGTAACTGAACTTCCATTTTGAGTTATTCTTAAAATATACAACCCAGAATTTAATGACGATACATTAAGACTGTTATTTGAAATTGTATGGTTCAATACGTTCTTTCCTAACACATCATAAACGTTTACTGAAATAGCTTCAGCGGACGGGCTTGAAATGTTTACAAAACCATTTGTTGATGGGTTTGGATAGACATTGAAAGTCGTTGATGTAAATGAATCTGTTGATAAGGTATTAGAGTATGATCCAACTGGCACTGGTGTACCAGCGGCAGCATTCGTTGTTTCACCATCTAAAACATCAATACCACTAAACGTCCAATTAGCAATTACAAAACCACCGTCAGGACCGGTATCTGATACTCTATAAGCCCAGCCATCAGTATATTCCCAAGCTTCGCCTGTACCATCAACGTTAATATCACCAAAAGTATCAATAACAACGCCGTTTTCAAATAATTCCACAGCATCATCACCATTAATACCCATTGGGCCAGAAGCTGTATAATCAGGAGCAAAACCAAAGAAATTAGCAAACTCTACAGCTTCAGAAGCTACATAGATAAAATCTCCAGCTGACGCAGAAACGGCTGGGAATGTAAATTCTTGTCCATCAGTTCCACCACCATTATTAGCACTACCTAAACCAAATAAGCTTAAATCAGCAATATCTTGAATAACATAAATTTCAACACCTTTTGGTGTTCCACCACCTAAAGGGCCATCAAAAACTGCTGTTAAAACAAGTGAATTTGTAGCGGCACCAAAGACATTACCAGATAATGCTACGGTTTGATCCGTTGTTCCAGTGGAAGCAACTGTTACATCACCAGCATAGCTATTTACAGGTAAACCAGCAGCAAGTCTAACAAATACATCTGTACTCGCTATTGCTCCTGTACCATCAGGTGTAATAGAAACTGAAGAAGCAAAACCACTACCAGAAGTTAACGAAACTTCAAAGCTTGTTGGCGCAGTAACTACAATATCGTTTGTTAAAAATAAACCTTCAACAGAAAAAGAATCTTCATTTGAAGGGCCAGCGCCTAATGAATAATTAAGTGGGTCTACAAAGGCAGTTACAGTTACTAATGGGTCAGCGGCAGATACAGTACCTGATAAGCTTACAGCAACATCAGAAACACCAGCAGCAGAAGCAATAGCATCAGCCGTATAAGTAGCTGGAGTTAAACCGCTATTTAATCTTACATAAACACTTGTACTAGCGGCAACACCACCACCATCAATTGGAATGGTTACAGAGCTAGTAAAGCCACTTCCTGAAGTTAAAGAAACTTCGAAATTTGTAGGAGCAGTTACAGTAATATCGGTAGTTAAATTAACACCACCAACACTAAAAGAACCTTCTGGTGAAGGTCCATTTCCTTCAAAATAATCTAAACCAGTTACATCTGCACCAACTGTAATTAATGGGCCAGTTGCTGTACCTATCCAACTTCCAGGATCAAAACTTGGAGTATCTTGAGCTGTACCAACATGTGTTGTACAACCAGAAACAGTACTGTCTGCCCAAACATTCCATTCAGCTTCATCCCAAGTCGTAGCTCCCATAGTTACAGAGGCTTTTCTTTCTGCACGTCCATCTTCAAATTCATGACAAGTTCCTGTACCGTCCTCACCAGGAACACCAAACTGGTCAACTAATGTTGCACCATTATATAATTCTAAATTATCGTCACCATTGCTTCCAGCTACATCATTAGAGGCTGGATCCCATTGGTTTGGAGCAAAACCATACGTGTCAAAGAATACAGAGTCTTCAGGCCCTGTAGCAATAATGTAAAATCCACCAGCTGGAATTGTACCAGTTAAAGCTAATGTTTGAGATACCGTTGCACTAGCATTTGTATATTTGTCTATTCGCCATGTGCTTAGATCTACACTTGTTGCGCCAGCATTGTATAACTCTATATAACGAGCATCTAGATTATCATTTGGGTCTGCAAGTTCAGTAATAAAGACTTGACCAAAAGATGTCGCAGTCATCATTACCGTTAATAATAAAAAGTAAATTTTCTTCATAATTGATAGTTTAATTGATTTAAAGAATTAAAAATCAAAGATACGTAGAATTCGTCTTTTATTGAAAAATATTAGTATATAAGTTGCTTTTTTACAATAAGATAATATGGGTAATACTTATTTAACAATCAGCTTTCTAGTTGCGCTAATAGCATTTTCAGTAATCTTGATAATGTAAATGCCTGGTTTAATTTTGGATATATTTAATTCTTTACCAGAAAGGGTTTCAGATACTATTTTTTTACCAAGGACATTGTATATTTCTACCTGCTTAGTAAAGTTATTTTTTGTTACAACATATAATTTGCCGTTACTCACAGGATTTGGATAAACCGATAGATGCTCCATATTCTCCTCTTGATTAGACAAATTTTTGTCTTGCAATTGAGCAAAACCTATGCTATAGAAAAACAAAAAAACGAGTATGGTGATAAAAGTATTTTTTGACATAGGTTTAGAAATTATATGATTAAATATACAAAATATATGTATCAAATAGTTTGCCAAAATAAATCAATATTTAATTGGTTTGATTATTAAGAGCTTTTAATCTAAACGTTACCTTATTGTTATTTATCAGGCATTCTGTGTTTATACAAGCTTATAAATTTTATCTTTACATTTTGAATATCTTTTAACTCTATGAAAAAACGCGAAATCAAAATATTATTAGTTGACGACGAACCAGATATTTTGGAAATAGTTGGTTATAACCTATCTTCTGAAGGTTATGAGATTTTCACAGCTGAAAATGGTTTAAAAGCTGTAAAACTAGCAAAGAAAGTTAAGCCGCATCTGATTATTATGGATGTGATGATGCCTGAAATGGATGGTATTGAAGCTTGTGAACTTTTAAGAAAAGAATCGGACTTGAGTGAAACCATAATAACTTTTTTAACGGCACGTGGAGAAGATTACTCTCAAGTAGCCGGTTTTGATGCTGGAGCAGATGATTATATAACCAAGCCTATAAAGCCAAAAGTATTAATAAGTAAGGTAAAATCTCTTTTACGCCGTTTTAAAGAAGATGTTTCAACTGAAGCCATTGTTAAAATAGGTGATTTGGTTATTAATAGAGATGAATATAAAATTATTTTAAACGGCGAAGAGCTTATTTTGCCAAGAAAAGAATTTGAATTATTATCTTTATTAGCATCAAAACCTGGCAAAGTTTTTAAAAGAGAGGAGATTTTAGATAAAGTTTGGGGTAATGAAGTTGTTGTTGGTGGTAGAACCATAGACGTTCATATTAGAAAACTTCGTGAAAAAATTGGCGATGACTCTTTTAAAACCGTCAAAGGTGTCGGTTATAAGTTTGTTGATTAATGCAAAAATTAAAAAAAACATACAAGTTTGCGATTAAAACATCGCTATTTCTCACTATAACACTAACACTCATTTTGAGTGTTTTTTTGTACGCCGTTGATGCAATTACTTGGTTAATTATACCCTTTATTCTCTGTTTTGGTTTAATATCCTTTTTAATTATTCAATATCGTGTAGAGCGATTTATCTATAGACGTGTAAAAAAAATATACGACGATCTAACCTTATTAGAATCAACATCTTTAACAAAACAGCCAATTACGACTGACATGGCTACGCTTACAAAAGAGATTGATAAGTATGCCAAAGACAAGAAACTAGAAATAGAAACTCTTAAAGTTAGGGAGGAATACCGAAAAGAGTTTTTAGGAAATGTGTCTCACGAATTAAAAACGCCACTTTTTACAGTACAAGGATATATTTTAACCTTATTAGATGGCGCTATTGATGATAAACGAATTCGAAAACGGTATTTGCAGCGTGCCAGCAAAGGTGTAGAACGCCTTATATATATTGTTAAAGACTTAGATATGATTACCAAACTAGAAGTTGGGGATTTAAGTTTAGCAAAAGAAGTTTTTGATGTGGTTGCACTCATAAAAAACGTTTTTGAGTTGTTAGAAATGAAAGCCAACAAAAAGAAAATAACCTTAACTTTTGATAGAGATTATAACGAAGCTATTTTAGTTTATGCAGATAAAGAACGTATAGAACAAGTTATTACCAATCTCATTGTAAACTCTATTAAATACGGAAGAGAAAAAGGAACTACCGAAGTTAGTATTGAAAACTTAATTAAAAATAAGGTTATCGTTCGGGTTACCGATAATGGAGAAGGCATTGCGGAGGAACATTTGTCTCGAATTTTTGAGCGGTTTTATCGAGTTGATAAAAGTGGGTCACGAAAAGAAGGAGGTTCAGGTTTAGGTTTATCAATTGTGAAACACATTATAGAAGCACATGACGAGCGTATTTACATTGAAAGTGAACCCGATGTTGGTAGTGAGTTTTCATTTAGCATGGAAAAGGCTAAATAGCTTGTTATAATTTAGTTCATAATTTAACTCTTGTAAGCCTTTAAATTTTGAAACCTCTTGAAGTTTATCCAACCGAAACTCTTCTTGTGTGCAAAAAGGTGTCATTCCAAGGTTATGTAAGCGTTCAGCAAGATATTCTTGCTCAAATTGTCCAGGAGTGGGAATGAAAAAAGCTTTTTTTTCAAGTTTTACTAAATCCATAATAGTCGTGTAGCCAGATCTTGAAATCACCAAATCACTTTGGTTAATAGCATCTTCTAGAAGCGAACTTGTTAGGTAATTATATACGGTAATGGAATTAATGACTTCCTTTTTAATCTCGTTTTCAACAAGCCCTTTAACAAATAATACAGAACCTTTAAATGTTGTTAATTCTTTAAAAAGTAATGTTTCTAAATAACTTCGTTGTGGCTCTGGTCCAGATAGTAAAACTAAAATATCATATTTTATTGGTGTGTTTTTTGTCTCAAATCGGCTTAATGGCCCAATATATTTTAAGTTAGTAAGTGGTGTTTCCACATGGCCTAATTTTCCGCTTAAATTTTTCGTGCCACTAGCATCTGGAACCCAACATTCATCAAATTTATTAATTATTTTTTTATGAATTTTCGTGCTAAACCATGTGGTATTTCCACTTAAAACTTGTAGTTGGTGGGTAATAAAAACCGAAGGAATTTCAGGCGCATACACACCAAAGCGGTTATCTGAAATAATGCCATTTATGTGATAATCTGCTATTATTTTATTAGTTACTTTTTTTTCTGCAGAAATGGTTTTTAAAATTTTAGGCGCATCTTTCAGTAGTTTGTATTTAAAATATTTGGCTTTTTTGGCGTATGTTATATTGTAAGTTGGCAGTTCCAAACAGGTAAGTTTTGGAAATTCTTTTTGTAATAATTGCAAAGCCGCACCATCGCTAGCTAAAATAGGGTTGAATTTATGGTTAATTAAAGCCTTAATTATAGGAATGCATCTGGTGGCATGTCCAAGTCCCCAGTTTAAAGGGGCAACTAATATGTTTTTACTTTCTGTCATTAAAAACAAAGGTAAGCATATATGTGCTTCCACATATTTCCTTAATTTTACCGAAACTTTTGTAAATCATTAAATTTATAATGGGTAGTAAAAATAAACTAAAACGTTTTAACGAAAACGAGACCTTTAAGAATGTGGTTCAGCCAACACGAGAGGAACTTGTTAATAAAGAATTTGCCTTAAAAGGACAATGGAGTCGTGATTTTTTTAAAAATAACAATCCAATAGTTTTAGAATTAGGTTGTGGTAAGGGGGAATACACTACAGCATTGGCAAAAAAGTATCCAAATAAAAATTTTATTGGTATCGATATCAAGGGTGCGCGTTTTTGGCGAGGTGCTAAAACGGCTCTTGAAGAAAACATGCCGAATGTAGGTTTTTTAAGAACACAAATTGAATTAATAGACCATGCTTTTGCTACTCATGAGGTTGATGAGATTTGGATAACGTTTCCTGATCCACAAATAAAGTATAAACGAACCAAACACCGCATGACGAATTCAGAATTTTTATCACGTTATAAAACAATATTAAAACCAGAAGGTGTTGTTAATTTAAAAACAGATAGTGAATTTATGCACGGTTATACACTAGGTTTACTGCATGGTGCAGGTCACGAAGTTTTATATGCTAATCACAATGTGTATAAACAAGAAGGAAGTCCAGAGGATGTAACTAGTATTCAAACCTTTTACGAAGGGCAATATTTAGAACAAAACAAACCAATTACGTATATTCGGTTTAAAATTAAAGATTAGTGAATATAACGCTTGTTTTCTTTGTGAGTTTCTTGACTACCTTTTTAGCCACCTTACCGCCAGGTTTGTTGAACATGACGGCTGCTAAAATAAGTTTAAAAGAAGGTCACACTAGAGGAGTTATGTTTTCTTTAGGAGCCTGTTTTATCATTATATTCCAAGCCTCTATAGCTACAATTTTTGCACGTTATTTAACAAATCATCCAGATGTTATAGAAATTTTAAGATTGGTAGCACTCGTAATTTTTGCCTTAATAAGTGTTTATTTTCTGTTTATTGCTAAGACTACTGAAAATGAAAAAAAGGATGTAGACGTTCGGAGTAAGACGAGTCGGTTTTTTCATGGTATGTTTTTATCGGCTATAAATGTGTTTCCCATTCCGTTTCAAGCCTATGTAGCTATTAGTATAGCATCTTTAGGCTTGTTAAAATTTCATAATTCAGGTATTGCTGCTTATGTTTCAGGAGCTACATCAGGAGCTTTTGTAGCTCTTTATATCTATATGGTCTTTTTCGATAAAATTAAAGACCGAAACGTAGCGTCTCAAAAAAGTATGAATTATCTTATTGGTTTTATAACCGGATTGGTAGCTATAGTCACCTTGTTAAATGTTTTAAATGATTTGTAATGACAACTGAAACACATAATTTTTATGAGAGAGTTTATACAGTTGTTCGGCAAATTCCATATGGTCGTGTAACCAGTTATGGAGCGATTGCTAAATTTTTGGGAGCAGCACGAAGTGCACGAATGGTTGGTTACGCTATGAATGGTTCTCATGCCAAAGATGTTCCTGCACATCGGGTAGTAAATAGAAAGGGACTATTAACAGGTAAGCATCATTTTGAAGGAACGAATTTGATGCAACAGCTTTTAGAAAGTGAAGGTATTGAGGTTGTGGAAAATGAAATTCAGGATTTCGAAAAGCTTTTCTGGGACCCAATGCGAGAATTATAAGTATTAAAATTCCTTAAAAAAGGTGTTATAATAAATCCATATCCACACATCAATCATTTCAATTAAAGCATTTCAAATTCTAAACAATTCACTGTATATTTGTAGTTTAGAATTATTCTCAATAAAGTAATAAGCAACTATTGTTACATACAATTGTAATAGTAGTTTTATTTTTACAAAATAGTAATAATATGAAATTAGAAAAACAAGATATATTAAAAGCGCTCGAATCCATAACGGTTCCTGGAGAAGGACAGAATATGGTTGTCAGTGGTGCCATAAAAAATGTGATGACTTTTGGTGATGAGGTTATTGTAGATATTACAATAACGAACCCTAGCCTTCAAGCAAAAAAGAAAACAGAAGTAGAGATACTTAAAGCTATACATGAAAAAGTTTATGAAAAGGCTAAAATAACCATCAATGTTAAGGTGGATGCTCCACAAGCAAAACCTAAAAATGAAATTAAAGGTAAATCCATACCTGGTATTAAAAATATAATTGCAGTTGCTTCTGGAAAAGGAGGAGTTGGAAAATCTACCGTTACAGCAAATTTAGCAGTTACACTCTCTAAAATGGGTTTTAAAGTCGGAATTTTAGATGCTGATATCTACGGACCTTCCATGCCGATTATGTTCGATGTGGAAAATGAGCGCCCTTTAGCAGTAACTATTGATGGAAAATCAAAAATGAAACCGGTAGAAAGTTATGGTGTTAATATATTATCCATTGGGTTTTTTACACAACCCAATCAAGCAGTAGTTTGGCGTGGCCCTATGGCTGCAAAAGCATTAAATCAGATGATTTTTGATGCACATTGGGGCGAACTTGATTTTATGTTAATAGATTTACCTCCAGGAACGGGCGATATTCATTTAAGCATCATGCAGTCTCTACCTATTACAGGGGCTGTTGTGGTTAGTACGCCACAAAATGTAGCACTAGCAGACGCTAAAAAAGGTGTTGCTATGTTTCAGCAAGAAAGTATAAATGTGCCAGTTTTAGGAATTATAGAAAATATGGCTTATTTCACACCTGCAGAATTACCCAATAATAAATACTACATATTTGGTCAAGAAGGTGCTAAAAATTTGGCTACAGATTTAAACGTACCGTTTCTTGGTGAAATTCCATTAGTTCAAAGTATTCGTGAAGCGGGTGATTTAGGGCGTCCTGCTGCTATGCAAACTGCAACTCAACAAGAAAAAGCCTTTGAAAAAATCACACAAAACGTTGTAGAAGAGGTTGTGAAACGCAACGATGATTTACCACCAACAGAAGCAATTAAAATTACGACCATGGCTGGGTGTTCAGCCGTTAAAAAATAGGTTATGAATACAGAAGAACTACGATTGAATATAGAAAAGGCTCTGGATGAAATTCGGCCCTTTTTACAAAGTGATGGAGGCGATATTTCATTATTATCCATCGAGGATGGTAAACTTGTTAAAGTACAATTGCAAGGTGCCTGCGTTGGTTGTAGCGTGAATCAAATGACTTTAAAGTCGGGTGTAGAAATGACAATTAAAAAATACGCACCACAAATAGAACAAGTTATAAATGTCGAGATTTAGTACACCTGCTATACAGTATGAAAGTAGCTATCATGGTTGGCTGCTTTTATTTTCTATAACTAGCTTAAACTATAGCGAAATTGGTCTTGTAAACTGATAAATATCATAACATTTGCTTGTTATTTATTAGAAATTTGTAACTAAAACCAAAGTTGAACAAAAAGAATTTCCCCAAGTATTGGGCGTGACTATGATTAAAACAGATATACTTATTATTGGCGCAGGGCCAACTGGATTATTCACCGTTTTTGAAGCCGGATTATTAAAATTAAAATGTCATCTTATTGATGCTTTACCCCAAGCTGGTGGTCAATGTACGGAGTTGTATCCCAAAAAACCCATCTACGATATTCCAGCTTATCCAGAAATTTTAGCAGGCGATTTAACGCTTAAACTTTTAGAACAATGTAAACAATTTGAGCCAGGATTTACTCTAGGCGAAAGAGCTGAAACCATAGAAAAACAAGAAGACGGGAGTTTTATTGTTACAACCAATAAAGGAACTCAACATCAGGCACCTGTTGTTGCTATTGCTGGTGGTTTAGGTAGTTTTGAACCACGAAAACCACTTATTGATAATATTGCTCATTTTGAAGATAAAGGAGTGGAGTATATGATTAAAGATCCAGAAATATATCGGGATAAAAAAGTGGTCATTGCTGGTGGTGGCGATTCGGCATTGGACTGGAGTATTTTTTTAAGTGATGTGGCTAGTGAGGTGACACTTATTCATCGTAGAAATGAATTTAGAGGTCATTTGGATTCTGTAGAAAAAGTTCAAGAATTAAAAAATCAAGGAAAAATAAATCTTATAACGCCTGCCGAAGTTGTTGGTATTTTAGGGCATGATAAAGTGCAAGCTGTAGTTGTTTCTCAAGCTGCACACATACCTAAAGATTTTGAAGTGGAATGCGATCATTTTATTCCTCTGTTTGGGCTTTCACCAAAATTAGGGCCTATTGCAAATTGGGGATTAGAGATTGAAAAAAATGCCATTAAAGTGGATAATTCTTTAGATTATCAAACCAATATTCCCGGCATTTTTGCAATTGGAGATGTTAACACCTATCCAGGTAAATTAAAGCTCATTTTATGTGGTTTTCATGAAGCGACTTTAATGTGTCAGTCAGCTTACCAAATTATTAATCCAGGAAAACGTTATGTTTTAAAATATACAACTGTTGCAGGAGTAGACGGTTTTGATGGTACTAGAAAAGAAGCTCCTAAAGCTGTTGTAAAAGCGTTTGATTAGTTAAATTTTATTATTTAAACTAGAACTTCAATAAAAACATGGAACAGGACGTAAATATTACCATCATAGATCGCGAAGGCGTTTCGCATTCAATAGAAGCTCCAACAGATATGGCAATGAATCTTATGGAGGTTGTGCGTAGTTATGAATTAGCACCAGAAGGTACCATTGGTATTTGCGGAGGTATGGCTATGTGTGCTAGTTGCCAATGTTACGTATTAAGTGATACCGCATTGCCAGAAAAACAAGATGATGAAGAAGCTATGTTATCGGAAGCATTTTTTGTTAAGGATAATTCCCGTTTGGGTTGTCAAATTCAAATTACACCTGAAATGGAAGGCTTAAAAGTACAGTTGGCACCAGCCGAATAAAATTCATCATTCATTTTATATAACATTTTTGTACTTTATATGTTCTAATTTTTAAAACATTTAAGAGTCATTTATGGCATTATTTAAAATATTTGTAGATAAAAAAGGTCTTTATCATTTTTTGTTAAAATCAGATTCCAAGCATATTGTTTTTATAAGTGTTGGGTTTTCAACTAAAACCAATTGTTTGAAACACATACAAACAGTTAAGCGTAATTCAGTTAATGACCAAGCTTATTCCCGATTAAAATCTAATTATGGGAATCCTTATTTCAAGTTTAGAAAAATTAGAACAGACGAAACAATTGGAATTAGCGAATTGTTTTTAAATAGGTCTGTTATGGAACGTAAAATTCAAGAAATTAAACAATCAGCTGTACATGCACACATTGATAAATTAACCTATACTATTTAGTTTGGTATTCTATTAACTTTCTTGGGCCTCTAGCAATACTCGAACAACTTTTAATGTGCCATCATCTGTTGTGGCAATTTGCCATTTAATGAGTGAGATTTCGCCTTTTTCAATTTCTATTCCTGTAATACTTCGTGGAAAAACACACGAACCATCATTAAAAAAAGCAATATCTTGTGGTTCTGGAAATCGTGGCCTGTGGGTATGGCCAACAATAGTAATTAAATTATTGTTTTGGACAATCCAGTTTTTTAATAATTTTTCAATACGCATGAGTTCTAATCGGTTTTTTGCCGGACTAGTAGGATTGGAAATACCCATGACATTTAAAGGTTTCCAAAGAATACGAACTAAAAACCGACTCCATTTCCAAAAGGTGTAATTCCACCAATCAGCTTGATGACCATGCGTTAAAAAAAGTTCTTGCTGTGTTTTTGTATGTTTTAAAATGATAGCTTCATTAATAATAATGTCTTTAAAGAGTGGTTCGTTTTTGCCAGTAATAGGGTTGAAATAAATAGATAAATGTTTTTTAACATAGTTAGCATCTTTATATACCATATCATGATTTCCAAAGAGTATGTGCAAGCGGTTATTTTTATAAAACTCCTTGAGTAAAAGATAAACATGTTTGTGTGCTTCAAAAATGGTTTTAAAACTTCGGTGTTCCCATAGTTCATCACCATCTCCTAATTCAATGTAGGTAAAACCTTCAGCATAGTAATGCTTTAGTGCGTGGAAATAGGCATTTTGGTTATTAGCAAAATCATCAGCAAAACTGTTGTCGCCTCTATGGCAATCGCTAAAAAGAATGAATTTTGAATGATTATCAAAGTTGATAATCTTTGCTTCTTTAAGGGCTCTGTCTAAACGTTTTTTGCTGGATAACATACAATAAATGTAAACAAAAAAAGGATAAAAAAATGCTCCTTCGAATGAAGAAGCACTTTTGTAATATACATACTAACGTGTATAGTATTCTATGGAGACAATCTAACTAATGGTAGGTGAAAATATTCTACTTGAAGGCGTTTAAGCCCGTAACATCCATTCCTGTTATTAGTAAGTGAATATCGTGTGTACCTTCATAGGTAATAACACTTTCCAAGTTCATAGAGTGGCGCATAATTGAGTATTCTCCTGTAATGCCCATACCACCTAGCATTTGCCTAGCCTCTCGTGCAATGTTAATTGCCATTTCTACATTGTTGCGTTTTGCCATCGATATTTGAGCCGATGTTGCAGTTCCTTTTTCACGCATAACCCCTAATCGCCAAGCCAATAATTGGGCTTTAGTGATTTCAGTAATCATTTCAGCTAATTTTTTTTGTTGCAATTGAAATTGACCTATTGGTTTTCCAAATTGCATGCGTTCTTTGCTATAGCGTAAAGCTGTATCATAACAATCCATAGCTGCACCAATGGCTCCCCAAGCAATGCCATAACGTGCTGAATCTAAACAACCAAGTGGTGCGCCTAATCCAGACTTGTTTGGTAATAAGTTCTCTTTAGGGACTTTGACATTGTCAAAAATGAGTTCGCCAGTTGCACTTGCACGTAGGGACCATTTATTATGGGTTTCAGGTGTTGTAAAGCCTTCCATACCACGTTCTACAATTAGGCCGTGTATTCTTCCTTCTTCATTTTTAGCCCAAACAACGGCTATTTGACAAAAAGGTGCGTTGGAAATCCACATTTTTGCACCATTTAAAAGGTAATGGTCGCCCATATCTTTATAGTTAGTTGTCATGCCGCCAGGATTAGAACCATGATCAGGTTCCGTTAATCCAAAAGAGCCAATCCATTCACCAGAAGCTAGTTTTGGTAAATATTTATTGCGTTGTTCCTCATTACCATATTTCCAAATTGGATACATAACTAGTGACGATTGCACCGAAGCCGTACTACGAACACCAGAATCACCACGTTCAATTTCTTGCATTATTAAACCATAGGAAATCTGATCTAACCCAGCTCCGCCATACTCTTCAGGAATATATGGTCCAAATGCACCTATTTCTGCTAAACCTCCAATAATGGATTTAGGAAATTCTGCTTTTTGTGCAGCCTCTTCAATTATTGGAGACACATCGCGCTTCACCCATTCTCTAGCAGCATCACGTACTAATTTATGTTCTTCTGTTAAAAGCTCATCCAAGTTGTAGTAATCAGGAGCTTCAAATAAATCTGGCTTCATATGAATTATTTTGTTATAAATGTTTCACAAAGATAATGAAAACGTTTTCAGTCAACAATTTAATAATCCTTTTTTAAGGGTTTAAAATGCCAGCCTATTAGGATAAATAATACATAAAATACCGTTAGAAATAAGTCACTTTTCTTTTTTCAATAAATACGCATAAGCCTCCATGCCTTTGGTGTGATCTAAAATAACCTTTAAAACAGCTATTATGGGTAAAGAAATTACGGCACCCACAACACCCCAAAGCGTTGAGAATACAATAATACCAAATATGGTTATAAATGGGTTTAGATTTATTTCATCACCGATAACCCAAGGTGTTAATACATAATTTTCAATCAATTGTGCTGCAGAAACAACGCCAATTACTATAAGAGCTGGTGTTGAACCTGCATACAAATAGGAAAGAATTACAGCAACACCACCTCCAATTACGTTTCCTATATAAGGGACTATGGAAAATAATGCTGCAAACAAAGCTAAAAACAAAGCATAAGGAACAGACCCTATTAGAAATCCAACATAATAGATGCCAAACAGAAACAACATAATTTTGCCTTTTCCTACAAAATAGTTTTTGGTTATTTTAGCCGAGTTTACTAATAGTGAACTCATAGCTATTTCATTTGAAAAAAGCTTTTTAAAAAAGTTTATAAACTGCTTTTTTTGCATGAGGAAGAGGATAATATAGACAAAAATTATTAAGGATTGTGATAGTAAATTCATGAAAGACGAAAGAAATGAACTGGCTAAACCTTCCGCTTTTTGGACTAATTTTTTGTTGTTTTCTATATAATCTTTATAGTCCCAATTTAACTGTTCGTTAGTCCATTGTGAGAAAATATTGAGTTTTTCGGTTGCCTTTTCTTTCATAGTAGGCCAGTCATTTGCCATGGTATTAATTTGAGAAGTAATGAGCCAGAAGAGCAGAAAGAAAATAACTAGCATTAATAATATAGCAATGGTTATTGCTAACCAATTGGGTAATCCCCAACTTTTAAGTTTTTTTACTGGAATATCAAGCAAAATGGCCATTATAGCAGCCACTAATAATGGCATGATTAGGCTTTGTCCAAAATATAATAAGGTTAGAATGCCTCCAACAAGTAAAAGTATTTTTATTTGGTTTAATGCAGATATTTCTATTTTCGGTGTGCTCAAAATGAGAAAGAATTATAAAGTTCAACACTATAAAGCTACATTAAAAATTGGCAAACATGATGTATTATCCGAAAATTACATGTTCAGATAAAAATCTTTTGTAAGTGTCACGTACTCATCGGTGTATTGGTGTCTTCCCGTTTCTATGATGAGGTGCGTTTTTTCTAATGTGGTTTTTGTTCGTTTAAAACAAATTAAACTGCGTTTAATTTCAGAATCAGGATTTCCTTGAACATACGTAATCCGATGTGGAAATAAATGAAAGCTTTCAGCTAAGCGTATAAATTTTTCTTCCTCTTGAAAAGGTATTATAATTGAAAATTCACCAGCTTCTGAAAGTAATTTTGAAACACCAGCTAAAAGATGCTCAAAGGGCATGGCGTCTTGGAGTCTAGCAATGTCACGTTGCTGGTTATCTGTTTTGAAATCTTCGGAATAGAAAGGAGGGTTAGAAATAATAAGATCATAAGTATCATCTATCTCATCTGTAAACTCATTTAAAGATGCATGATAACAAAATAACCGGTCTGCCCACACTGAATTTTCGAAATTTTCCACGCACTGTTCATAAGCAGCTTCATCTATTTCAAGAGCATCAATAATCTCGATATCGATAGGGATTTCTGAACTTCTTTGTGCTAACATTAAAGCCAAAACACCAGTGCCAGCGCCAATATCTAAAATAGAACTTGGTTGGTGTTTTATGGAAGTCCAAGCGCCAAGTAACACAGCATCTGTACCTATTTTCATGGCACAACGGTCTTGGTGAATGGTGAATTCTTTAAATTTGAATGGCTTAGACATAAACAGAAGAGTTGTTTAGAGTAGAAAGCGTTTAGGAAGGATTTAAATACAAATCAATAAGTCCTTCAGGTGTATCTAATACAATTTCCTTGTTAGGTTTGTCTACTTTTACTATGAAAGCGTCATGCATTGGAATTAAAATTTCAGTTCCATTATTATCAATTTCAAAGAGCGCCTGTGCAGTCGAGTCATTAACAGAAATTACAATGCCCACGTTTCCAAAATTAATATCAGTAACTTTAAACCCAATTATTTCATGGTAATAAAATTTATCACCTTCAAGCTTTGGTAATAAATCTAGAGGTAAATAGATATCGCAAGCTATTAGTGCGTCTGCATCGGCTTCTGTATCGACATCTTCAAAGCGTACTCGCAATAAATCTGATTTATGAAGTTGGGAAGTTTCAATAAAAAATGGTACCAGATTATTCCGTAAATCTACAAACATAGCATCCAGGTTTTCGTATAAGTCGGGTTCGTCAGTATCTAACTTTATAAGTAACTCACCTTTAAAACTGTATTTTGATACTATTTTGCCTAAATAAAAACAATCCTCTTTTTTCATATCTATTTCCCGTTAAAACCGGAATCTATTTTGTTTGCTTGTTATTGATGAGATTTCCATCTACGTGGTAATTCATACAAAAAATCAAAAGATTATAAGTACTAAAAAACCCAGACTGTAAAAAGTCTGGGTTCAAAAGTATAAAAAATTTTGTTTTTTATTCTTCTTCTTTTGAAGCATCTGCTTCTGCAACTGGAGCGTCTTCGGCTGCTTCTTCAGCAACTTCTTCTTCAGCTACAGGTGCATTGGCAGCAATACGCGCTGCATTAGTTGCTTTTTCAGCTTCTAATGCTTTTGCTTTTGCTTCAGCTTGAGCAGCTGTTAAACCTTGCGATTTAGCTTCTACTTTACTTGCTTTTTCTTCTAACCAAGCAGTGAATTTAGCTTCAGCTTGTTCTTCGGTTAAAGCTCCTTTTCTTACACCACCAGCAAGGTGATTTTTCAACATAGCGCCTTTGTAAGATAAAATACCTTTAGCTGTTTCAGTTGGTTGTGCACCATTCTGTAACCACTGTACGGCACCATCAATATTTAACTCTATGGTTGCTGGGTTGGTGTTTGGATTGTAAGAACCTAATTTTTCTAGGTATTTACCATCTCTCTTTGCTCGTGCATCGGCTGCAACGATCCAGTAATAAGGTTTTCCTTTTTTACCGTGTCTTTGTAATCTAATTTTAACTGACATATAAATTAATTAGTGAGGTTCGCGACCTCGATTATTAATAAGGGTGCAAAGATACTATATTTTTTTGAAATTTAAATAGTTATGTAAAATTCTATTTCTTATAATTTTTATTCTATTTTTGAGTTCTTATTTTTTGACAATAAACGCAAAATCATGAAAAAATTATTTGTTTTAGCTTTAGCATTTGTGACTGTTTTTAGTTGTGGTGATGAAATTGAATTTAACTCTCCAGCTCTTCAAGGCAAAAAAGATGGCGAACGTTGGAAGGCCTTATTTTATAACGCAAGTTACGATGATACCGGAAGATTAATTATTACTGGAGGCGATAACTTTGAATCCATTACCCTTAATATTGAAACACTAGCCATTGGAAATTATTCAGTAGGCATAGGTAATTCAAGCTTTGCTGAATTTATAGATTTGGAAGATGTTACCTATTCTACGAATAACGAGCCTGATCCAGATTTTAGCTTATATCCAGCCGATGGATTAATTACTATTTCACGATATGATGCAATTAATAATACCGTTTCAGGCGAATTTTATTTTAATGCGTACTCAGAAGCAGGTCTCAAAACAGTTACTTTAAGTGAAGGTGTATTTTTCGATTTGCCACTCCCAACTGGAGCAGGTCCTAATGTTATGTCTTGCGACGATGCCTTGGCACAAGTAGCATTAACCCGAACAGTTTTTGAAGATACACCAACCACTTCAGATGATTATTCGGCTAATTGTAATGCATATAGACAAGCACTAGTGAATCAGCAAAATGCTTGTATCGATAGTGACGGCTCTATTCAAGCAATTATAGATAGCTTATACTGTAATGATGATGATGGCGATGGTATTTTATCAATAAACGAAGATTTGGATGGCGATGGTAACCCTGAAAATGATAATACAGATGCCGATGAATTTCCAAATTACCTTGACTCCGATGATGATGGTGACTCGTTAGCTACCATAGCTGAAGATGTAAATGATAATGGTAATTTAATGGATGACGATACGGACAACGACGACATTCCAAACTATTTAGATAATGATGATGATGGTGATGGCATACTTACCATAGATGAAGATGTGGATGGCGATGGCGATGTTACCAACGATGATAGTGATGGCGATGGTATTCCAGACTATTTAGATAATATGTAAGGTAATTCTCATAAAAAAATTAACAAACGCGGCTCTTTAGTCGCGTTTTTTGTTAAAAAGAGCCAAAGTTTTTAAGGTTTCGGACTATATACTTGACTTCAGCCCACATAACCCTTATATTAAAGTAGATGTGAAACAATACGCATCTTTAAAGAACCTATTGAAATTTAAATGAAAGCGATATTATGAAGAAGTTCACAGAAGAAATTTCAAACAAATTAAACGAATTATTAGTAAAAAATTACGATGCTGAAAAGGGTTACATTAATGCCATGAACAATGTGGAAAATCCTGAAATAAAAATGTTTTTTAAACGAAGAGCTACCGAGCGTAGTCAATTTGCAAAAGAACTCCGGACGGAAATACTTCAATACGGAGAAATTCCAGAAGATTCAGGAAGTTTTAAAGGTACCATGCACAGAAATTGGATGTCCTTAAAATCAACTTTCACTACCAATGATACAGAAGCTATTTTAGAAGAGGCTATCCGTGGCGAAAAGGCTAGTTTAGACGAGTATAAAGAAATACTAAAAGACAGAACATTGCCACCAAGTATTGATTCCTTATTAATTAAGCACAAAAATGCTATACAAAGTGCAATTAATACTGAAAAAGTTCATGAGGAATTAGTATCTTAAAATCAATAAACAATAAAAATTGCTTGAAAAAGCGCAACTGGAAACAGTTGCGCTTTTTCTGTATAAATATTTATAACTTCATTTTAAAAAAGCATTAATTCTATGTAATTTTATAGTCTCATTTTTTCCAATAAATTCATAATTATTTTCAGTATTTTGAACTGAAATTAGTTCAGCATAACGATAAATAACCCTACAACAGATGTACTTAATTTTCGATACAGAAACAACTGGCTTACCAAAACGTTGGGATGCACCAATTACGGATACCGATAACTGGCCAAGATGTATTCAAATTGCATGGCAGTTGCATGACGACATGGGAAACTGTATTGATCATCAGGATTATTTAGTAAAACCTGACGGATTCAATATTCCGTATGACGCTGAAAAAATTCATGGTATTTCTACAGAATTAGCTCACGAAAAAGGTTTGCCGTTACAAGATGTTTTGGAAAAGTTTAATGAAGCATTAGCCAAAACCAAATTTGTAGTTGGACAGAACGTAAAATTCGATCTTAATATTATGGGAGCCGAATTTGTTCGTGGGAATCTAGAAAATAACCTTCAGGAATTGCCAGTTCTAGATACCTGCACGGAACATACAGCAAGTTTGTGTCAGTTGCCAGGAGGACGTTACGGAAAATTTAAACTACCTACGCTAACAGAGTTACACCAGTATTTATTCAATAAACCATTTGCGGAAGCACACAATGCTACTGCCGATGTGGAAGCAACTACGCGTTGTTTTCTAGAATTAGTCAGACGTGAAGAGTATACTAAAGAGCAATTAGATGTTCAGCCAGATTATTTTGAAAAATTTTCCAAAGCGAATCCGCAGGAGATTAAACTGCTGGGCTTAAAACACATCAATTTAAAACAAGCAAGTGCAGAAATACGTCAGCAGATTTTAAAAACTCAAGATGATGGTTTATCGGCTCAAGAAATAAAGGAAAATATTTCAGAGTTAAAGTCGGTTAATTTTGTGCATTTGCATAATCATTCGCAATTTTCCATTCTGCAATCAACCATTAGTATTCCTAATTTAGTAGCAGCAGCAGCCGAACATAATATGCCTGCCGTTGCCCTAACGGATCATGCAAACATGATGGGAGCTTTTCATTTTGTAAAAGCGGTTAGTAATCATAATAAAAGTGTTCAGGTAAAAAATAAGGAAGCTCAAGAGCGTGGAGAAACCACTAAATTACAAGAGATTAAACCCATTTTAGGTTGCGAATTTTTTGTGTGCGAGAATCATACCGATAAATCTAGAAAGGATAACGGTTATCAAATAGTTTTACTAGCCAAAAATAAAAAAGGCTATCATAATTTAGCCAAGTTATCATCCCATGCTTTCGTAGATGGCTTTTACTATTTACCACGAATTGATAAAAAGCTCATTCAGCAGTACAAAGAAGATTTAATAGTCCTTACTGGAAACTTATATGGTGAAGTGCCAAGTAAAGTTTTAAATATAGGTGAAAACCAAGCCGAAGAGGCCTTACTTTGGTGGAAGCAAGAGTTTGGAGACGATTTGTATATTGAAATTATGCGCCATAATCAGGAAGATGAAAATCGGGTAAATCCGGTTTTAATTGAATTTTCCAAAAAGCACGATATTAAATTAGTCGCCACTAATAACACCTATTACGCAAAAAAAGAAGATGCCAATGCCCACGATATTTTACTGTGTGTAAAAGATGGTGAAAAACAAGCTACACCTATAGGTCGTGGTCGTGGCTATCGATACGGTCTTCCAAATCAAGAGTACTATTTCAAGTCTTCTGAAGACATGAAAGCGCTTTTTAAAGATGTTCCAGAAGCTATTAGCAATATTCAGGAGGTTGTAGATAAAGTAGAAGCCTATGAATTAGCACGAGATGTTTTACTGCCTGCTTTTAATATTCCTGAAGAATTTAAAGATTCAGCAGACTTGGATGATGGTGGTAAGCGCGGTGAAAATGCATTTTTACGACATTTAACATATGAAGGCGCAAAAAAACGCTACGGTGAAAATCTTTCGGAAGAAGTTACCGAGCGTTTAGATTTCGAGTTGAGTGTTATTGAAAATACCGGTTATCCAGGTTATTTTTTAATTGTTGAAGATTTTATACGAGAGGCCAGAAATATGGATGTGTCTGTAGGGCCAGGTCGTGGTTCGGCTGCTGGTTCTGTAGTGGCCTATTGTTTATGGATTACCAATATAGACCCGTTGAAGTACGACTTACTTTTTGAGCGTTTCTTAAATCCAGATCGTGTAAGTATGCCTGATATTGATATTGATTTTGATGATGAAGGCCGAAGTCGTGTTATGGATTATGTTATTGATAAATATGGTAGCAGTCAGGTGGCGCAAATTATTACCTATGGCACCATGGCAGCCAAATCCTCTATTCGTGATACTGCTCGTGTATTGGATTTGCCTCTATTTGATGCAGATAGAATTGCTAAATTAATTCCAACCATGTCTAAGCTTGCCAAGATTTTTGGCATGAGTGAAAAGGAGTTGAGTAGCAAATTCCGCTCGGAAGATTTAGAAAAAGTTAACGAACTTTTAAACATATCAGAAGGATCCGATTTGCAAGCAGAAACCGTAAATCTAGCACGAATATTAGAAGGTTCAGTCAGAAATACCGGAATTCATGCTTGTGGTGTTATTATTACACCAGACGATATTACCAAATTCGTTCCCGTTGCAACGGCAAAAGATTCTGACTTGTATGTTACCCAATTTGATAACTCGGTTGTTGAAGATGCTGGTTTGTTAAAAATGGATTTTTTGGGTTTAAAAACGCTAACCTTAATAAAGGATACGGTTAAAATTGTTAAAGCCAAACACAATATTGATTTAGATCCAGATAGTTTTCCATTAGATGATGAAAAAACTTACCAGTTATTTCAACGTGGAGAAACCGTTGGTGTGTTTCAGTATGAATCGCCAGGTATGCAAAAACATTTAAAGGAATTAAAACCGACAGTTTTTGAGGATTTAATAGCTATGAATGCCTTGTACAGACCAGGTCCTATGGAATACATACCAAGTTTTACAAAACGTAAACATGGTAAAGAAGATATTGAGTACGATTTACCAGCCATGGAAGAGTACTTAAAAGAAACCTACGGAATTACAGTTTACCAAGAGCAGGTTATGTTACTCTCCCAAAAATTAGCCAACTTTACCAAAGGTGAAGCCGATGTATTACGTAAAGCCATGGGTAAAAAGCAAATTGCGGTTTTAGATAAAATGAAGCCAAAATTCATTACCCAAGCTGAAGCAAATGGTCATGATGCTAAAAAATTAGAAAAAATCTGGAAAGATTGGGAGGCATTTGCTAGTTACGCATTCAATAAATCGCATTCTACTTGTTACGCCTGGATTGCTTATCAAACTGCTTATTTAAAAGCACATTATCCAGCAGAGTATATGGCAGCTGTATTGTCTAATAACATGAATGATATTAAGCAAGTATCGTTTTTTATGGAAGAATGTAAACGTATGAAATTGGACGTGCTTGGTCCAGATATAAATGAGAGTTACTATAAGTTTTCCGTAAATCAGGATTATGCTGTTCGTTTCGGAATGGGAGCTATAAAAGGCGTCGGTCACGGTGCGGTTATGACCATTGTAGAAAATCGTAAAAAAGATGGACCTTTTAAATCTATTTTCGACTTTGCCAAGCGTATAGATTTACGTGCAGCAAATAAAAAGGCTTTCGAAAATTTAGCGTTAGCAGGTGGTTTTGATTGTTTTGAAGACACACATAGAGCGCAATATTTTCATAAAGAAGGTGACGATATTACCTTTCTAGAAAAGGCCATAAAGTATGGTGCCAAACATCAAGAAAATGAAAATTCTGCTCAAGTAAGTTTGTTTGGTGAGGCCAGCGATGTGCAAATTGCCGAGCCCGAAGTACCACCTTGTGAAGAATGGGGAACCATGGAAAAATTAGCACAAGAAAAAGAAGTGGTTGGTATTTATATTTCGGGTCACCCGTTGGATGATTTTAAAATTGAAATGAAAACATTTTGTAATGCCGAGTTAGCTTTATTAGAAAATATTGAACCCTATATAAATCGAGAGTTAACCTTTGGTTGTGTGGTTACAGATGTTCAGCATCGGGTAAGTAAGCAAGGAAAAGGTTGGGCTATGTTTACGGTTGATGATTATACAACTAGTTTTGAATTTCGAATTTTTGGGGAAGAATATTTAAAATTCAGGCACTTTTTATTAAAGAACTCTTTTGTACATATTAAAATATTTGTACGTGAAGGTTGGATTAAAAAAGATACTGGTGTTCGTGGTGAACCGCGAATTCAGTTTAACAGTTTTCAACTGCTACATGATGTGATGGAAACCTATGCCAAGAAACTATCCATACAGTTAAATATAACCGATTTAGAAGAATCTAAAATAAGTCAGCTAGAGGGCTTATTGAATAGTCATGTTGGCGATCATGCGCTGAATTTTATAGTGTATGATAATGAAGAACAGATAAAATTAAATATGCCAAGTAGAAAGCAAAAGGTGCAAATTTCGCAAGAGTTGTTATTGGAATTGGAGCGTAATGATGTGTTTTATAAGCTGAATTAATGTGCCATAGTAACGCAGCCAAATGCTTTTGTGTACTAGATTGAAACTATTAAGATGTCAAAAAAAATGTAGAATAGAGAAGAGAACAAAGAAAAGATAGATAAGAAAATTGACTGAATTTCAAAATATCGTAAACGACTAACTCTAAATTACTAACAGATTGCAGCAGTATTCTTTTTTTTTTGTCATGGAATAGTAAATTCTGACGTTTTATAGCAATAATAAAAAAGAGGATGTGTTAAAATAGTGAGCATAGCTGCAAGTAATGAAACCATAAGTAAAACAAATTGTCAGGTTGTAAGCTTTGGCAAAATTTTTGACTAATATTGTATTATAAATTGAAGTAGAACCTATTAAATTATAAATTATGGCATTAGAAATAACAGATGCAACATTCGAGGAAACAGTATTAAAAAGTGACAAACCTGTAATGGTTGATTTTTGGGCAGCTTGGTGTGGACCATGTCGTATGGTGGGACCAATCATTGACGAAATTAGTACAGAATATGATGGTAAAGCTGTTGTAGGAAAGGTAGATGTTGATGCAAATCAAGAGTTTGCTGCTAAATACGGTGTGCGTAACATACCAACAGTATTAGTTTTTCAAAACGGTGAAGTAGTAGGTCGTCAAGTTGGTGTAGCGCAAAAAAGTGCTTATACTGAAGCTATTGATGCACTTTTATAGTATACTTATTAAAAGAAAAGATAAAAGGTTTGTTGTTATGGCAAACCTTTTTTAGTTTAGGGCTATAGTAGTTTGGGTTTTTACCAATAACTATTGGTGAATAACCCAAATTGTAAACCTTCCCATTGGGAAGATGTTGTTATAGCAACAGATGGATGATATAATAAAATAATAATCGTTATATACTTTCTCGTTTAGGAAAGATACCCCAAGGTAAAAAAGGAATGGATTTACAAAACGAACTTAATAAAGCAGGTGGTTTTAAAAACCTAGAGTTGCTAGCCAAACAGGTGGTAGAAGGCTTTGTTGCAGGAATGCATAAAAGTCCGTTCCATGGTTTTTCAGCAGAATTTGCAGAGCATAAAATTTATAACCAAGGCGAAAGCACACGTCATATAGATTGGAAACTGTTTGCAAAAACGGATAAGCTTTTTACCAAACGGTATGACGATGAAACCAATTTACGCTGCCATTTAATTGTGGATAACAGTAGTTCCATGCATTATCCAGAACTCAAACAGTATAACATAGACGCTTTAAATAAAATAGCTTTCTCTGTTTTAGCTTCCGCAAGCTTAATGCATATTCTTAAAAAACAACGGGATGCTGTTGGCTTGAGTATTTATAGTGATCAGTATGATTTTTATGCTCCTGAAAAAGGGAGTGAGCGACACCATCAAATGCTATTGTATCAGCTCAATAATGTGTTAATAAAGAAACCGGAAGCTCGGAAAACAGAAACCTATACGTATTTGCACCAAATAGCTGAAAAAATTCATAGACGCTCTTTAATTTTCTTTTTTACAGATATGTTTCAAACGGAAACCGAAGAAGGTGAATTATTTAATGCGCTACGCCATTTAAAATACAACAAGCATGAAGTTGTGTTATTTCATGTATTTGATAAGGAAAAAGAGGAACGTTTTGATTTTGACAATGCTCCCAAACGTTTTGTAGATGTTGAAACAGGTGATCATATTAATTTATATGCAGATCGGATTAAAGAAAACTATGAAACAGCCATCCAAGCATATTTTAATAGAATTCGCTTAAAATGCCAACAATACCATATAAATTATGTGGAAGCGGATATCAATAAGGATTTTAATAACATATTGACAACCTACATGATAGCGCGCCAAAAATTTAAGTAGTAAAAAAAGTTCAAAATTTATTGAAAAAACATTTGACATATTGAAAAAGCTGTTTATATTTGCACCCGCTTGATAGGTTGTTACGCAAGTAAAAACAATTAAGCATGCAATAAAGCAACGGTCTGGTAGTTCAGTTGGTTAGAATGTCGCCCTGTCACGGCGAAGGTCGCGGGTTCGAGTCCCGTCCAGACCGCAAATATTGCTAAAGCTTCAAGAAATTGAAGCTTTTTTTGGCAATAAAATTTAGTTGTGTTGTTTGATAGATGTAAAAGTCTATCAATGGTTTAAGTAGTTAAACCGATGGAAAGCTTTCCTTTTTTCTGTATAGAAGATTGGGATGCTTTTTTGTTTTATAAGCTTTACAAAGCTGCTTAAAGTATGTAGCAAGATACATTTTATAGTGCCTTAATAAGCAGATATTGATATGGTATTTAATAGATTATTCCACTTATAATTTTCTAAACTCTCTTAATTTTTGTAAATTCATTGAATTATCCTCAAGTAATAGCAAGATATTTTAACAATATTGCAAACCTACAAGTCAAAATATGATGTGTGCTCAATTACAAAAAATATGGAGTGAATTGAATCCAAATGAATTAGCCAAAGTACTTCATGAAAAAGCATTGATTTGTTTTTTGAATCAATCGGGTAAATTTATGTATGTCAGTCAGCCTTTAACGGTTTTATTGGAATGTGATGAAAGTGAATTGCTCAACAAATCAATAAATAGTCTTCAATGTACTAAAGTTGAGCAGCAAGCTAAACATCCGCTTTGGGGTATCATAAGTAATGAAACATTCTGGAATGGTTACATTGATCTCTCTACAAAACGAGGTAAAGATTTAAGGGTATTAACCACATTTGCTTTGTTAGAAAATAAAGAGCTTCACGAATCATACTACATAGGTATTTTTGATTTGAACCCGTTGCATGTCGATTTCCAGATGTTTAAAGAAAATGATTCCTGCTACAACAGTTTTTTTAATAATAGCCCAATACCAAAATCAGTATTTGATTTAGAAACATTTAAATATGTTGATGTTAATGAGGCTTGGGAGGATTATACTGGTTTTAATAGAAATAATGCATTAAACCATACACCAAATGAGCTCAAGCTGCATACGGTTTTTAATTCAGAATTTATAAACACCATCAAATCCTCTGAAAATATATCTATTTCACATGATAAAGTTGAATTAATCAATCATTCTGATAGCATCAAACATGCAACACTCACCTTTAAAAAAATATTTATACATAATCAAGCATATCTTTTAGAGATAATTATGGATAGTACCGAACGTTTAAAATACCAAAAGGTACTTGAAAAAATATCCAAAAAATCAGTGCAGAAAAAAGATGTTATTTTAAAATTAGCGGGATTAGTTGGAGGCGATTTAAGCTATGTTTTTAAGGAAATAACTAGGCTAGCTGCTAAAACCATGCGTATTGAGCGTGTTAGTATTTGGCAGTTTGAAGAGGGAAAGAACACCATTGCGTGCCAAAGTGCATATAACCTAAAGGAACACGATTACTTTAAACAAGTAGAATTCAAAGCGCATGACTATCCAAAATACTTCCAATATTTGTTTAAACATAAAACTCTGCGGGTTGATGATGCTATTCATAGTGAACAAACTGAAGAGTTTGCGGAAAGATACCTAAAGCCGTTAAATATTACTGCTACTTTAGATGTACTGATTCAAGGCCACCAAACGCATTATGGTGTTTTATGTTTTGAGCATATTGGTTCAAAAAAAGAATGGACCATTGAAGACGAGGAATTTGCAACGTCAATAGCTAATATTATTTCATTAGCAGTTGAATGCGATAAAAGAAATACAGCTGAAATAGAACTTATTAAGTCCAATCAAAAACTAGTGGGATTAAATTCGGAGTTAAAAAACCTACAAAAAAAACTAGAGCAGGAAAATATTTATTTACGTGAAGAAATTGATTTGGTATTTAATTATGAAGAAATGGTTTACGGGAGTAAATCCTTTAGTCAGGTACTTACAGATGTAGAGCGTGTAGCAACAACCAACGCAACCGTATTGCTTTTAGGGGAGTCAGGTACCGGAAAGGAACTGTTGGCACGAGCTATTCATAATACAAGTTCCAGAAAAAGTAAACCTTTAATTAAGGTGAATTGTGCCGCAATTCCTAAAGAGTTAATTGAGAGTGAGTTATTTGGGCATAAAAAAGGTTCTTTTACGGGAGCTATTAGTGATAAATTAGGGAAGTTTCAATTAGCCGATGGAGGCACTTTGTTTTTAGATGAAATAGGCGAATTACCTTTAGATATGCAACCAAAATTATTACGAGCCATCCAAGAGTCTGAAATTGAGCCAATAGGAGGGACCAAGACTCAAAAAGTAGACATTCGTATTATAGCAGCTACTAACAGGGATCTGCAGGAAGAGGTGCAGGCCAAAAACTTTCGTGAAGATTTGTATTTCAGAATCAATGTCTTTCCAATTATCATACCTCCTTTGCGCGAACGTATTGAGGATATTCCTATTTTATTAGAGCATTTTGTAAATAAATATAGTAAGCTTTATAGTAAAAGCGTGAAATATATTTCCGAAGAAACCAAACGTGATTTGCAATCCTATTCTTGGCCAGGAAACATCCGTGAGTTAGAAAACTTGGTAGAAAGAGCCATTATACTTTCAAATGATGAAAAACTTAAAATTCCCAATTTTAAATCCTCAGAAAAGGAATCGCTAATTTCATCAACAAATTTATCATTAGATGATGTTCAAAGAATTCACATAAAAAAAATATTACACAAAACGAATTGGAAGATTGAAGGGCCTGATGGTGCAGCAGAATTGCTACAAATGAAACCCAGTACGTTACGAGATAGAATGAAAAAATTAGGACTGAAAAAGCTAACATAATCCATGGTATTCCGTGGAATTCCCGTTTGTCGACTATTTTTCTCGGTATGCCGTGATGTCCAAAATATTCTAAAATTTCTTAAACATTTTTTTGTAGCTAATAATCAGTTGATTATCATTTTTTAGTGTGGCCATTTGCTGTTTGGCATATATTTTGGCATTCCAAATTAGCACAAGTACCCCAAAGAATGCTAACCTATGACGATGCCTATTTTAGATCAATCTGAAAAAGTCATATTTTGGATTGAAAATGACATTTTGTTTTGCCAATTTAATCAGTCAGATTGTTTTTTGACTGAAGATAGTGCAGAAGCTTACCTGTTAAAGATTGAAAAACTTACAGCAGGTAAACCCATGCCACTACTTATTGATATTCGTAATTTTATTGGTAATTTTTCGCCAATAGCAGCCAAATTCTTCGCTGATAGCCTCATTGTAAAAAAGTTTGTTATCACACAAGCTTTTGTTATCAACACATTACATAGTAAACTTCTTATTGGGTCTTATAAAAGATTATTTGCTCAAGATGCGCTTGTTCAGGTTTTTGCAGATACAGAAACTGCATTAGCATTTTGTGAAGAATCCAAAAGAAATTTTAATGTCTAAAGAACTAGAATATACAAATTCAAATATTCAAGAGAAAGCCTTGTTGGCTTCTTTGGATAGTCATCTTATTGTCGCCATTTCAGATGCGGTAGGAAGAATAATATATCAGAACGAAAATTTCACCAAGATATTGAATGTTCCTAGGAATTCAACTATCGGACAAGCCAATCATTTGCTAAATGCACTCATTCAATCTAAAACTGTTTTTTGGGAAATATGGAAAGCTATTTTGGCAGGAGAAACCTGGCGAGGTATCCTGTTTCATAAATCCGACAACGGTAAGAGTCATTGGTTAGATACCACCATTGAGCCTGTAAAAAATGAAGAAGGCCAAGTAATTAAATATATTACGGTTGGTAGTGATATTACCAATTACTACTGCAATAATACAAGTAAAAACTCTATTCAATGTCAAGAAAAAAGACTGATTGAAAATTTCACGGATGACGTTCTATATATTAATAAATATGGGAAAATCATCAACACATCTAAAAGTGCAATTAACAATTCTTACAACAGTATTATAGGTTTATATATATATGATTTTGTAAATCCCGTAAATCATGATTATATAAAAAACCAAGTAGAAAAAGTATTTACAAAAGGTAAAGTTTGTAAATATCAATCTATGGGTTTATCGGAAAAAGGCAATCAAGTATTTTTTATATCGAAATTAAAGCCAGTTTTTAATTTGGATAATGAAATTATCTATGCAACTATAAAATCAAAAAAACTTAAAAATAGTGCCAAAGCAACAAGTCAATTAAAGGCTATTGAAACCAAATACAGTAATATATTTCAATCTATTAATGTCGGTATTTTAGTTGTAGCCAATAGTGTTGGGAATATTATTGAATGGAATAAAGGCGCTGAATTGGCATTTGGTTATTCCAGTTCTGAAATTATAGGAGAACCACTAACAGTTTTAATCTCTAAAAATCAAGTAGACACAGGTGTAAAAGAATTGCTTAAAGCTAAAGATAAACTGGATAATGACACCTATGGCGATAATATTGAAATGCTAGGTTTACGAAAAAATGGCGAAGAATTTCCAGTTGAATTTGCCATGAGTAATTGGCAAAATGGTAAAGAAAAATTTTATTGCGCCTTCATGCTTGATATCTCTAAACGAAAGAAGCTAGAAGAAAAACTAAAAAAAACAACGAAAGACTTGGAGTTGTTTTTATACCGCTCGGCTCACGATTTGAAAGCGCCCTTAACATCTGCTGAAGGCTTGCTACATCTTTTAAAAGAGGAAAAGCTGAATAACAGAACAACCTTATTGGTAAATATGCTGGATGAAACTCTAGAGAAAGGTCGCCTTTTATTAGATGATTTAGCTTTTGCTTCCATTATATCTGAAAAACGGCGAGATATTACCATGATAGATTTTGATGAGAAAATAAACAAGGCGCTTGTAGCTTTAAACGGTATTAAGAATTTTGACAATATTAAATTTGAAGTCGCTATTAATCAGCGTGCTGATTTTTATTTTAATCAAGAGTTGATAGACTCAATAGTTCAAAATCTAATCCATAATACCGTTTGTTTTGCCAAACCTGAAACAAATAATATCATTCCTACAACCTGTATTCAAATAAATGTATCAGATACTCACGCCTTTATAACCGTTTCAGATAATGGTTTAGGCATACATGAAGATCATATTGATAAAGTGTTTGATCTTTATTTTAAGGCAAGTACAGTACACACAGAGGGTACTGGCCTAGGACTCTATATTGTTAAACGTATTGCGGAAGATTTTAATGGAAGCGTGCGTGTAACAAGTAAACTAAATGAAGGCACCACGTTTGAGGTGCAATTACCAAATTTAAAAGAAGGAAACGTAAACAATGATTAAAAATATCATGTTGATTGATGATAATAAAATAGATCTTTTCGTCAATCAAAGAATACTTGAAAAGTACAACCCAAATGTTAAAACACGGGTTTTTAATAATGCAATATCTGCTATTAGTTTTTTTAAATTAATGGAATTGAATGCTAATATTAAGTCTGTAGCTATTCCAGATGTTATTTTGCTAGATGTAAATATGCCTGAAATGAATGGTTTTAACTTTTTTGAAGAATTTAAGCAATTAAACTTTATGAATACCAGAACGATAGAAATTTATATGGTATCGTCTTCAATGTGTCCAGACGATATTAATAAGGCTCGCAACGAGCCTTATTGTGCAGGCTATATTACCAAACCTTTAACTGTTAATAAGCTTAAAAAGGTATTACAGAAATCAGTAAATATTGAACAACATGAACCATTTAAAAAAATAATTTAATCCCTTAACCAAATCTTAATACTATGAACTTAAAACCTACACTTATGTTCTGTGTTTGTATCTGCGTCAGCTATCTGGCAAGTGCGCAAGTTATAAATACAGGTCAACTTAAAATTACCCCAAATAGCGTTGTGTATTTTCAAGACGAATACACCAATACAGCTACCGGAAATCATGTGTCTGATGGTAACTTGTATTTAAATAACAGTTTTATAAACCACGGCCTTACTTCTGCTTCAAATGGAACCACATATTTTAAAAGTGATACCAATAATTTTCTAAATATTTCAGGAAATAGTGAGGTTGTTAATTTTCATAACCTTGAAATTAATATCACACCCGAAGGACTAAAAGGTGTTTCTGTTGCAGATAATTTTTTAGTTCAAATTACCAATAATCTCAATTTAATAAGTGGTGATATGAGATTGACAGGCGAATCGCAACTTGTTCAAGAGCATTCAGGTCTGAATAATAATACAGTAGTTGCAGGAAAGCTTCTTTTAGATCAACAAGGAACCGTTTCACCATATCAATATGATTATTGGTCTTCGCCAGTTAATAATAGTGGTGTTTTTAGGTTTCAAGGAGGCAAATTTGATGGCGTAGATTCTACAATTAATCCGTTTAATCCTACACAAATTTTGTTTAATTCCGGAAGTCCATATAATGGTTTGCCTTCCGTTACAGATGGCTCTGGAAATGTTACAACAGCATTAACAATAAACAAAAGGTGGTTATATAAATATGCAAGAGGAACAGGTTCGTATGCTGAATGGATTGCCTTAAACAGTACAAGTATTTTGAACCCTGGAGAGGGATATACCATGAAAGGTCCTAATGCTTCTGGAGCCAACCAAAACTATGTGTTTTACGGTGCACCAAATAATGGCGATTATCAATTTCCTATTAGTGGTGGCGAAAGCATTCTGCTGGGTAATCCTTATCCATCTGCTTTAGATGCAGATGACTTTATAAACGATAATATTGCAGTGCTTAATGCACTTCATTTTTGGGTAGATGGTGGTTCTACATCTCATGTTTTATCGGATTATTTAGGTGGTTACGCTATCAGAAATCTTACAGGTGGAACACCTCCATCCATTGCTTCTCCGCTTATTGCTGGTATTGGTAATTCTGGAACTGTTACAGCACCTTCACAATATGTGCCAATTGGGAAAGGGTTTTTTATAGATGCAACAGACTCTGGAACCATTGTCTTTAAAAATTCGCAACGGTTCTTTAAGTTAGAATCTTCAAGTAGGCCACAGAATTCGGAAAAGAATTTAGAGGATGAGAATCAATATATCCGAATTGGGTATGAAGACCCAGAAGGATTTCACAGACAGTTATTATTAGGGTTTCTTCCTAATTCATCAGCCGATGAAAATTATAATTCAGGATATGATGCGCTTCAATACATGTCTCGAGCAGATGATTTGTTTTTTATAATAGAGAACAACCCTAGTAATCGCTATGCTATTCAAGGTGTTAGTCGTTTTTCAGATACATTGGAATTTCCTGTGGGATTAATTATTTCTGAATCGGGATCCCATCATATTATGTTGGACGCGGTTGAAAATTTTAATCATACTATTTATTTGAAGGATAATTTACTAGAAACGACCTATAATTTAACAGAGGAAAATTTTGAAATTAATTTACCAGTTGGGGAATATCCTTCACGATACTCAATAGTTTTTCAGCCTGCTGAAACTTTAAGTGTACCACAAAAAGAATTAGATAATACGATGGTTTTTTACAATGGCCTTGAAGAAATAATAGTTTCAAACCCTAATAATTTAGAAATAACAAGTATTGACATCTACAATATTATAGGACAACAGCTTTTATCTGTTTCCGAAAATATAGGTTCACAACCTAAAATAACAATTCCTTTTACCCACAGTAATGGTGTTTACCTAGTGGTGCTTAAAACCAATAATGCCCAAAAATCTACTAAAATCTTAAAATATTAATTATGAAAACTAAAAAATTACTTTTAAAAACGTTTAGCCTATTGGCTTTTTTAATCATGCTAATGCCAAGTTATGCGCAAGTAGGAATCGGCACATTAACGCCAGATAGTTCTGCTATGTTGGATGTTACGTCAACAAGCAAAGGAATGTTAACACCACGTTTGACATCGGCAGAGCGGTTAGCAATTTCAAACCCAGCAAATGGTTTGTTAGTTTATGACACATCAGAAAATGCATTTTACTTTTATAAAGGAAGTGTTTGGACAAAAATAGATTCAGAAGTGAGAACGAACTATAAACTTATTAAATCGGCAACAGATTTAAGTAGTGAGCTTACAGCAGGTGGTGGTTCTGAATATAAACTCGATGCCAATACGCTTTATGAAATAAATGGCGCTATAAGTATTTCAAATCCTATTAATTTAAATAATTCCTATGTGTTAGGTTTGGATACTAATGAAGATAAATTGATAAAAACATCTGGCGGAAGTCTGTTTATTGGTAATAAAGGAGGTTCGCTTAAAAATGTAACATTAGTAAATAGTACTGGAAGTATTTTTAATTTAGCAGGAAGCGCATCAGAAAACTTAATTATTAGAGATTTGGTAATAGCAAACTCGGCATCTGTAGGAACTATAAATAGTTATGGTTTAGTTTTTACCAGTGTTATTCAATTTGTTGGAAATACAACAGGTATTGTTTATAGTAATATTACAAATTTACTGATTAGTAATGTTGGTTGGTTTAGTTCAAATGCAGGAACTTATGAAACGTATACAGGGACATTTAATTCTATAGAAAAACAGGGTGGATTTATGGTTATTAATGGGTCTAATAAAGGAATTGATGTAAGTAGTAATCCAACAGTTGCTAATGCCGTATTAAATGGGGTAACATTTAGTGGAACGAGTACCGAATATGTCAAAAAATATACAGTAGGAACCTATCCAAATTATAATTTTAATAATTCATGGACCGTTAATTGTCCAGGTATAAAATTAGAATCTGATGAGGTTGCAACCGCTAATATTTATTATGATGGAACAATAACTACAGGATTTGTACAAACCGTTGCTAATGGTAGTCCGTTTAACCTTACAGGGAATTCTAATTCAAATTCAACGACTGTGGTTAATGTTTTAAGGACAGCATCTCCTCAAAACAACCGAATTACCTATTTAGGAAAACGCACAAGAACGTTTCAAGTTAACGCCGCATTATCTGTAAGAGGAAATAGTGGAGTAGGTGATTACTATGCTTTTTTTATCAGAAAAAATGGCACCACAAGTTTAGTAGAAACCAATACGTTAATGCGAGTTAATAATACTTCAGATATCTCCAGTAATGCTATTTCTGGAACGGTGGAATTGGCTACTAATGATTATATCGAAATTTGGGGTATGCGTTTAACAGGTTCTGGAACGAATTCTATTACGGTTTTCTCTTTAAATTTAAATATGCGATAGCATATAACATATAGAAACTGCCCAATTGGGTTTTATTTTGGTAGAAAAACATTCCTTTTTATGCCGTTTCGAAATTTTCGAGATTGGTAATAAAAACTGGGATGTTTTTTGTTTATATACAGCTTGTTTTTGTAATAGCTTTATTTCAAAAGTTTTTGATACAAAGCCTCAATCCTTCTTAAATCCGTAGAGTTGGTAATGCTTTGTTGAGTGTCTTCATACAACAATTTGGCTTCCGCTAAAAGGACATCATGGTATTCTGGTAAATGGGCCTCCTGAATAAGTAAATATTTAAACATGATAAATAATTTTTGAATACAACTTAAGTCGTGTTTGCAATAGGTTCGGTAAGACACCATAACTTGATATACGAGCTCTTTAAAGTTTGTTGTAGATACTGCAATTAAAGAAGCCTCATCAGAAGTAATAATGGTTTGGTCATTTTTTTTAAGTCGCATGGCAAATAATTCTGTCAAATAATCAATGGTGCTAATAGCAGTTCCTGGGTCGTTAATTCCAGGCGACATAGCTTTCATGCCAATTTCTGTAATTTGTTTAAAGGCAAGCGCATAATTATCTTCAACAAATTCACCTTTAGCAAAATTGAAATTAGACAGTATTTTTTTAACTAATTCGTCGTTTATGTCTTTACTTACCTGAATAATTGGAACACCTTCTAAAACAAACAACCCTTGGATTGGTAAAATTTTAAGTTGAATATCTTCTTCCTTACAAATACTCACCAAATTGGCCACAGCAATATTCTGGAAATAACCCGTTTCAGAACTGTAATAGGATTTCCAGTCCGATGAATCTGGAAAGTTTGGTGGTGTTTCCGATTCCTTTTCTAACAGATATTCCAAACGCATTTTTGCTTTCTTGTAAATAGTGTCTAGAATATTATTAACCTGTATGGATTGGGATATAGAATGAATAAAATATAAGAATGCTCCCAAACAAACAACGGTTAAAATTATACCTATAAGTACTGAAAACCCTGGAAGCTGGTATTTGTCGTTTTCTTGTGGATTTATACCAACCAACGTAAACGTGTTGTATAAAATAGTGGCTAAATATATACCCAACACAAATTGGTGATTTCTATTGGAAATTAGTCCAGGTAATACCCGTGGCGAAAAGTTACTAGACGCTTGATTTAATAAAACCATTACCATTGAAAAGCTAAAAACCATGATGGATATAATGCCACCAGTTAAAAAACTTAACAGTGTTTTTGCCGTATCGGCATTATTGATAACTAATTGGGGAATGTGTTCCAAAACAAATGCCGATATGCCCTCCTTCTCTAGATACAGCATAGTCATGGCAAAACTAAACCCAATGATGCTAAATAAGGTTGGGTAAAAAGCAATTTTGCCCTGAATCGTATTTATAAAACTAATGAACTTATTATATAGAGATTTCATATTTCTTAATTGTTTTTACAAGTTAGTAACATTTTTTAATCTAACACGTTTGTTAAAAACGGTTTTTCTTACAATTTTAATAAGTTTTACCATTTTTATTAACAATTATTTGTAAGAAAATATTTCAATAAAAGCTTTTTATCGATAAAATAATGCATTTCATCTATATTTAAATGCTTTTTTGTATATTCAACTTATATTTGTCATCCTTATTATAAGTCCCTAAATCGATTTTCAACTTATTTAAGGTTAATTATTCCATTTTAAGACACATAGTGTCTATTCCCTCATGTTAAAAATAATAGTTTGTAGCATTTTGCTACACACAATTTACGGTTATTAATCCATCTTCCCTCGACAGTGATTTTTAAACTAACTAAAATTTATAGTAAATTTTTTAACCCTAAATAAACTAACATGAAAACCCTTAAAATTACTTTAGTAGCAGCTATTTTTTGTATGACACTTACAGGTCTTACAATCCAAAATCAAAACCAAAATACAAATCCGAACAATGAGGAACAGGTTTCTCAAAAAGAAGATTTTACATATGCTTTTCAAACTAAAAGACATGTAAAGAAAGGAAAAGAAATTCCAAGTAACGGATAAAAAACTACTTATATTTTTTTTAAAAACCCTTTATTTAAAGGGTTTTTCTTTGTTTTTATAATTTAAGCCAGACTTATAATAGCAACATGGGTATTGGTGTCATAAAAAATTATAAATTTGAGAAGACTTGAAGCATCATTATGTTATTAAAAAAAACACTATTACTTTTTTTTCTTTTCTATTGTTCCATTTTATGTGCACAGCAGCTTCCTAAAAACCAATTGTTAGATAGTGTTTATTTTTACAGAGCATTATCGGATAATGAGGACTATAATTTAAACGAGCGAGAGGCTTTTGTAAGGAAAGCTATTGAGTTTTCTAAAAAAACCAAGGAGGATTCCATAATTTTAAAATCAAAACGGCAATTAGCTACTTTATTTTTGCGCCAATTTGCAGTAGATTCACTTTTCGACCTAAATCATGAAAATCTGAAACTGGCAAAAAAACTTAATGATACCTTAGCGTTAGCTTATATAAACAACGTTTTGGGTTGGTATCATTCTGAAAAATATCAAGTAGATAGCTCGTATTCATACTATTATAATGCTTCAAAATATTTTGAAACCTTAAACATGGTTAAAGATCAGGCAAGTGCTGTGTCTTCCATGGCTAATATTCAGTTTGAAGAGCGCGATTATGTTGGATGCGAAAGTAATGCGTTTCGAGCTATTCGTTTATACAAACAGTTGCCAAAAACAGATGCAGTTTACGATAATTTATGGGGTTTGTATAATTTGGTGGCTATTGCAGCCGATGAGTTAAAGTTATATGACAATGCCATTCAATATCATAATGAAGCACTATCATACAGCAATAAAATTGAAGATAATTTTCTGTATACACTATACTCTAAAAGTAACATTGCGCTTATTTATAAAGAACTGAAGCAGTACGATAAAGCACTTGAAATTTATCAGGCACTATTTACAAAAGAGGATATTTTAAAACAAGAGCCAGAAAACTATGCGCTTATTCTAGGTGATTATGCGTTATTAAAACACCGTTCAGAAGGTTTTGATAATCAAGAAATAAAAGAGATGTTGCTAAAGGCTTATCGTATTAGCGATAGTGCCGACAATGAATTAAGTCGTATGTCTGTGGCCTTAAACGCTTCAGAATATTATCTAGACACAGGTGTTTTAGATTCTGCGCTAACGTTTGCTAATATAGCTTACAGTCAAGGAAAAGCATCTTTAATTAACGATGTAACATTAAATGCCTTATTACTGAAATCTAAAATTGAAAACCCTAAAAAGTCTGTAAATTATTTAAACGAATACATTCATCTTAACGATAGTTTAATAAATAAAGAACGTGCCATAAGGAATAAATTTGCGCGAATTGAATTTGAAACTGAACAGGTTGAGCTTGAAAACAGACAAATTTCTAGAGAACGTTTGTGGCTCATGATTTTATCTGCTGGTTTAATAATTACCTTGGTTTTATTGTACATAATTATAACGCAGCGTGCTAAAAACAAAGAATTGAAACTCATGCAACAACAGCAAGAGGCCAATGAAGAAATTTATAACCTGATGCTTACCCAACAAGATAAGGTAGATGAGGCACGATCAATAGAGAAAAAACGAATTTCTCAAGATTTACATGATGGCATCCTTGGCCGACTTTTTGGAACGCGTTTAAGTTTAGATAGTTTAAATATGAGTTCAACAGAGGAAGCTATCCAAACTCGTGAAAGCTATATTCAGGAACTAAAAATTATTGAGCAAGACATCCGTGAAGTATCACACGAATTAAATACAGATTTTATTTCTAATTCGGGATATCCAGATATTATTGAAACCCTTGTAGAGACTCAAACAACTGCCTACGGTTTAAAATTTACATTGCATAGCGATCCTGATATTTCTTGGGATGAGATATCTAATAAAACTAAAATTCATATTTACAGGATGTTGCAAGAGTCACTTCAAAATATTTATAAACATGCTCAAGCTAATCACGTAGATATTAGCTTTAATATGAAAAAAAATGTAATTTGGTTTGCCATTTCAGATGATGGTTCTGGTTTCGATCTTCAAAAAGCGAAAAAAGGAATCGGTTTGAAAAACATGAATTCACGTGTATCAGAGTTTGAAGGAGAATTAGATATCATTTCTGAAAAAGATAAAGGCACAACCATTACCATAAAAATCCCAATCTAACCGAAACATATCAATCATGGAAGAAACTATTCGTATTTTAATGACTGACGATCATCCAATTATTATTGAAGGCTATCAAAACACATTAATTGCGACCAAAAAAGAAAATCAAGTATTAAAAATTGATATAGCCAATACCTGCGATCAATCTATAAGTTTTATGCAACAAGCGGTTGATAGAGAGTTGCCCTATCATGTTTTATTTATGGATATCAGTTTGCCGCCTTCTAGTGACGGTGAGTTTATGTCTGGTGAAGATTTAGCAAAATATGCCAGACGCATCATGCCAAAAGCAAAAATAATTATGCTTACCATGTTTAACGAACCTTACCGAATTCATAATATTATAAAAGATATTGATCCTGAAGGGTTTTTAATAAAAAGCGATTTGACATCGCGTGAACTTGCCAGCGCATTTCAAGCGGTTATGTTTAAACCGCCATTTTATAGTGCCAGCGTGAGCACCATTATCAGGAAAACAATAACCAATGATATTAAATTGGATGATATAGATAGAAAAATTCTCTATCTGCTATCACAAGGCATTCGAACCAAAAGTTTAAAGGACCATTTTGAAATATCCTTAAGCGCTATTGAAAAACGAAAAAAACAATTAAAAGTTATTTTTGATGTGAGCGATGGTAGTGATGAAAGTTTACTAGCTGTGGCTAAAAAATCAGGATTTATATAGTGCATTAATGGGATTAGTGTTAAAATTTGATATTTTTTCATTTTTTTTTCATCTGCAAACGCTTATTATAACTGGTAATTACGGTTTTCCCGTAAAGGTGTTACGGTTTTCCCACAACAAGAAGTTAATTGTTATGGCTACATTTGAAATATCAACGACAAATTAATCCCTCATAAAATAAATTTGTTGAATTAATAGCATTTACACTAACCTCGTGGTTTTTCATTTTTAAATTGGAAGCCATGAGGTTTCTTCTTTTATATAGAAAATAGCTCTGATTTGTAGTCCCAAACCGTCCATAGAAAGAAGCCTAAATAAATAACCGCTACAACAAATTTAATAAAAGTGCCTGCTACAAATCCTAAAAACGATCCGAATGCGGCTTTTACAGCTATTTTGGAATCCGCTTTATGTATCATTTCGCCAATAAATGCACCAATAAATGGCCAAATTATGATACCTATAGGTCCAAAAACTGGGAATACTATAGCAACAATAAGACCTAATGTAGTACCAATAACGCCTTTTTTGCTACCGCCAAATCGTTTGGTTCCCATAGCTGGAATAATATAATCTAATACAAAAACAAGTAAAGCTACTATTAGGGTTATACCTAAAAACCACCAATCGTTTGGGATAGCTTGAGTTAAATAGAGTAGTAATAAGCCAATCCAACTTAATGGTGGTCCTGGTAAAACAGGTAAAAAACTCCCTACAATACCAATTAGCATAAAAATAAAGCCTAAAACGACTAATAATATGTCCATATATTTTTTCTTGTTAGACGAAGATATTTAAATAATGTTACAAATTTTAAACTAAAAAATTAGTTTAAACTAAAATATTAGTTATATTTGTTGAACTAAAGAGTTAGTTAAATAATAATTCGCAATAAAAATCATGATCCAAAAAAAGCCATTAACTAAAGCCGAAGAAGAAATAATGCAAGTATTGTGGCAATTAGAAAAAGCTGCCGTAAAACAAATTATTGCCGAGTTGCCAAAACCTAAACCAGCGTATAATACAGTTTCAACCATAGTCCGAATTTTAGAGAGCAAAGGATTTGTAGATTATGAAAAGCAGGGAAAAGGACATGTGTATTTTCCATTAATTAAAAAACAGGATTATAGTAATCAAAGTATAAATTCGTTGGTAGACAATTATTTTCAAGGGTCTTTTAAAAGTATGGTGTCGTTTTTTATGAAGAAAAATGATATTAGTTTACAGGAATTAGAATCTGTTTTAAAGGAGATTCATAAAGACAAAAAATCATGATACACTATATCCTTCAAGTCATTGCGTTTCAGTTGTTCTTTCTATTCATTTACGATTTGTTTTTAAGGAAAGAAACGTTTTTTAATTGGAATCGTGCGTATTTATTAGTTACAGTTATGCTTTCAGTGATTCTGCCATTTATTAAAGTATCTGGTTTTAAGGAAGCTATTCCAAAAGAATTTGTACTTAATTTACCACTCATACTGTCTCAAACACCTAATACTATTTACCTTGAAGAGGTCGTGATTACTGGTAGCAATACATCTCACAGCTTTTTATGGTATTTCTCATTGCTTTTAGTAGTTGGAAGTGCGTTAGCCGTATCATTTTTCAGTCTGCGTTTATTTAAAATTATAAAACTTATTTATCAAAACCCTAGGCAAAAAGATGGGGCTGTTTATTATGTGCATTTATTAAAAAGTAGGCTCGCATTTTCATTTTTCAACTATGTATTTTTAGGTGAAAACATAAAAGAAACCGAACGTGAGCAAATTGTTAAGCACGAATTGATTCATGTAAACCAAAAACACACTTGGGATTTACTATTTTTCGAGTTGTTTCGTATTGTATTTTGGTTTAATCCGCTTGTGTATATGTATCAAAATCGCATGGCAGATTTACATGAATTTATTGCGGATTCACAAGCCGTGAAACAGAATAAAAATCAATATTATGAAAATCTTTTAGCGCAAATTTTCGATACAAATCCAGTATCATTCATCAATCCATTTTTCAAACAATCATTAATCAAAAAACGAATTATTATGTTACAAAAAACAAAATCAAAACAAGTACAATTAATCAAGTACACTCTATTAATCCCTACAGTACTCGGAATGTTGTTGTATTCATCATGCTCTGAAGAAGCCACGCAACCGGAAGTCATTGAAGTAGTGGAGCAGGAGCTAACAATCCAAGACCAAATAGACATGCTAAAAAATTCTATTGAAGCAAAAGGAGATTTGTCAGAATCTGAAAAAGAAGCCTTGAAAAATATTTTAGCAAAAACATCTAACGGTGAGATTATAGAAGTTGTGGAGGTGGCTTCTTTAGCGTCTGATGTTGAGGTGCCAATCCATATGGTTGAAAAAGTCCCAACTTTTCCTGGCTGCGAAACTGAAACTTCTAACAAAGAAGACAAGTTATGCATGAGTAAAAAACTGAATGCGTTTGTAGCCAAAAATTTTAATACGGAATTAGCCAAAAGCTTAAATTTATCTGGTGTTGCCCAAATTAGAGTCTTCTTTAAAATAAATGAATTAGGTGAAGTTGTAGATATTAAGGCTAGAGCGCCTCATCCTGAATTGGAAGTCGAAGCCAAACGCGTTTTAAATATGCTTCCTAATTTAATTCCAGGAGAATACCAAGGTAAAAAAGTAACGGTTCCGTATTACCTACCTATAAAGTTTAAAATAAATGACTAGATTTATTGCGCTAATTAGTATTCTAGTAAGTTTTAAAACCGAAGCTCAAACTTCGGTTTTAAACGTTGCAGATAGTTTGTTTGTTAACGGTAATTATTCCGAGGCCATTAAAGCTTATGAATCTTATAATAATTTAAATGATGTCGCCTATATGTTGGCCAAATCCTACCAAGCAATTGGTAATTACGATAAAGCTTTACAGCATCTAGAAAGCAGTATTAACGCATTTTCAAACGATGCCTTGGTAAAATATGATTATGCCAAATTACTTTCTAAAACTAAAAATTATCAAACGGCTGCAGCTACTTTTAAACAACTAATTGCAACAGATTCCCTTAATCCAAATTACCATTATGAGTTGGGTTTGGTTTATGAACAATTACGAGATTCATTATCACGTAACGAATTTAAAACAAGCTTTCTTTTAGACAAGGGGCATCAAAAAGCCATTTTTAAATTAGCAAAACGGCACTTACAAAAACGCGAGTTCGATTCCGTAGATTATTATACAGATATAGGTTTAAAAACATACGAGAACAACGCAGAACTTATCAGTCTAAAAGCACAAAATTATTATTGGAAAAATGATTATCAAACGGCTTCAAAATGGTTTGAAAAATTGTTGGTTTTAGGTGAAGATTCTCAATTTGTTCATGAAAAATTAAGCTATTGTTATTCTGAAATGTCTGAAGTTGAAAAAGCCATTGAACAGCAAAAATTAGCGGTTGCTAAAGAACCCAGAAATTTCGATAATTTATTTATTCTAGGTCAGTTATATACACGAATGAGCAATTATGAACAGGCTGAATTGTACATCAGTAAAGCTATAGAATTAGTAGATTTACCATTGGATAAGGAGTTCATGACGTTAGGAACCATTCAAAATCATCGGAAAAATCATCAAGCAGCCATTCAATCTTTTGAGCGTGCATTAAAAGAAAACCCGAACAATATATATGCTGCTTTTTATCTGGTTTACACCAAGGATGATTATTATAAAGATGTCGATACCAAAATTAAGTTGTATGAAGACTTCGTGGCTAAATATCCTGAAAATCCGTTTTTATTTAAAGCTAAAAGTAGATTAAGTGAACTGAAACAAGAAAAATTTATGAATACTGATTAATGCCATTTCGTATCTTCCTGAATAGCAAAAAAAACATTCTTTTTTCTTTCCCACTTAATCTGTATATTTTTTAGAAAGATTTACAGTCATTCTACCCAAGATATGGTATAAAATATAAAAATATTGTATTTTTCGACTTCATAACAACCTATGAAACAGCTATATTTTATTTTAATGTGTTTGGCAGTTACTTCCTGTAATTATTTCGATGCTAAAAAAACATCGTCTGACGTTATTTTGGAAAATGAACTGTTAACATTTAATTGGAATGAAGTGGATGAATATCCCACCTTTGATAGCTGTGATGAAAACGCAACACAAGATGATAAAAAGCGTTGTTTTCAAAATACCTTAACGGAGATTATTACTCAAAAATTACAACAGGATACACTTATTGTTAAGCAAGACATCAATGACACGGTTTACATGAATTTTGAAATATCCAAAGACGGATTGCTTTCGCTTATAACCATAGAAGCCGATTCTATAACGCTTCAGGAAATTCCAAATATGAAAGAATTACTGCATAAAAGTGTAGATTCCTTACCAAAAATTTATCCAGCAATCAGACGCAGTCAACAAGTGAAAACAGCGTTTACCTTGCCGGTGATTATTCAGGTTAATTAGGTTTCTAAATTGTTATAAATCTTTAAATAATGTTAGGTTGGAAGCCGTTGAAACGTTATTTTATTTATCAAGTTCTGAAACGTATAAGTGATAGATTTTCGGGTTTAAATTCCGGTTATAACACCTTTAAAACCGAATTGCGAGTTTCCGCATGAGTCGTAATATTTCTGCATACAGCCAAATTAACGTCACCAATAATCCCCAAGTTGCTAGCCATTCTTTTTCTTTTGGCGCTTTATTTTTATGACGTTCTATATAATCAAAATCCAACAGCAAGGCTAATGATGCAAAAACAGCAGCTACTACGTTAAATCCAATAGCTAGCCATGATGTTCCCCAAAGAAAACTTTTTATCCCGAAGAAACTTAATATCCACGAAATAAGATACGTTACAAAAATGGTAGTACAAGCAGTAATAATAACACTTCGTAGCTTTTTAGTTACTATAATAATTCGGGTTTGATAGAGCATTAATACTACGACAAACGTAATGATTGTGACTCCAATAGCCTGGAACGGCAAATTAGGAAATTGTGCTTGAGCATAGCTGGTTATACCTCCTAGAAAAAAGCCTTTAGCAATAGCGTAAAGTGGTACTAAAAATTTGGCCCATTGCTTTCTGACAGAAATTATTAAACTAATAATAATTGCGGCAATCATGCCTCCTGTAGTAAACCATTTTATGTTGTTTCCATTGCTGTAATAATACCAAATAACTACTGTAATTCCCGCAACAATAGCAATGCAGAAAAACGATTTAATGAGGATGCCAGTCACCGTCATTTTTTTAGAGGATGTAGTGTTATCATCCCAAAAGTAATTGGAGAAAGCTGGATTGGATGTTTGGTTTAAACGCACTATAAATTCATCTTAAAGCCTAAAGCAAAATCAATTGGGAAATTATCGCTATTATCACTAAAAAGTGCATAAATATCATGATATGCAAAGGTGATATACCCATTTTCGGTGACACGAAAATCAGCTCCAATTCCTAAAATAAATGGAATATCAATTCCAGAAAATGAATCCTCATAAGTGCCAATTTCAGGTAGATTAGATGTGTATGTAGCGTTTCCAAAATCGTAGGTTACTAATTTTAAATTACCATACAAATTAAAACGATCTTTATTAATAACGCGATAGCGATACCCAATAGCAATTTGTGTGGATGTGTACTCAAAATCATCAGCTTCTAAAGCATGTCTGAAATGAAAAAACATCGCATGACGTGGAAGTTTGGTTGCCTCAAAGAGTTCAAATTCCAATCCAAAAAATGGCACACTAGCATTGTTAGGGTTTTCTACTAAAGGTTGATTGGTAATTCCTCCAAAAATGCCCAAACGTGTTTGTAATTTAGCACGAGGTTCATAATTATAGCTTAAATCGGTTGTAGCGTTGTAAGTGTTGAAAAAATCTTCCAAGCTATAAAGTGTTAAATTTACCTGGTCTGTTGGAACGCCATAGCCTTCAGTAAGTGCATTTAGTACCGATTTGTACTCTTCTTGATATTTACGCGTTTCCGCATTTTTAGTATTCACTAATTCTTGAATGTCACCTGAATTTGTTTTTACAAAATAGCGGTATGTACCGTTATCAATAGTCCAAAGTAAATCCAGATTGCCTTCTACAGCTGTATCCAGCTCCAACGTTTCATCATTTATAGTGTAAGATTGTTGTGAAAAGCTAAAAAATCCTAAAGATAAAAATCCAAACAAAAAGAAAGCCTTTTTCATGATATATGTAAAATTGGTTACTTGTAAAGCTAAAAAAATTAAATGATATCTAGGATAATATCGCCTTTATTTCTTGAATGTTCTACCTTTCCAAGTATAGCTTCTAAAAAACGAAATACTAATGATATATAGTGTAAAAAATGGGTAAAAAACACTAGATACAAGAAACGAAGTTAAAACGGATTCTTGATTTAAAAAGCGACTGGTTTTAAAAATGAGCAGAAAGTCAATTCCCATTTTAATTAGTAGTATATAGATGAAATCATTTAAATTCATGACGCCAAATGAAACAACTGGAATTAGGATAATGATAAGGAAATTCATTAGGAATACAACAAGACCCGTAATGATAGCAAAGAAGCTTTTGTAATTAGTGGCTTTTGCAGCCCATCTTAACCGTTGAGAAACTAATTGATCCCAGTTTCTTTGTGGTTTTGTCTCTACAGTGGCGTCAATGGATTTTAAATAGCAGACATCATCAGAATTATATTTTACGGCCTTTTGAAGTAGGAACACATCATCTCCACTGGCTATTTCTGTAGAACCATCAAAACCTGATAGCTCTGAAAATAGCGTTTTTTGATATGCTAAATTAGCACCATTGGCAAGAAATGGTTCCTTAATTCCAAAACCGCCAATAGTAGTTCCCATTAAACTTAATAAATCTAGGGTTTGAAAACGGTCTAGAAAGGAGGCTATATCATAATAATTTACAGGAGCAGCTATTAAGCGTAAATGGGTTTTTTGAATTATGTTATCAAAGCTTTTTAACCACAGTTTTGGAACGCGGCAATCGGCATCAGTTGTAATCACCCAATCGTATTGTGCGTTTTTAATGGCTTTGGCTATAGCTGCTTTTTTAGGAGATGAACTTTTTACTGTATTTTTTAAAATGGTTACATGTTTTAATCCATTTTCAATAAAGGTTTTAATAACGCGTACCGATTGATCTTCCGAGTGATCATCCACTAAAATAATTTCATACAAATCCGTTGGGTAGTCTAAATCTTTAATGGATTTTAAAAGTTGAGGCAAATTATTTTCTTCATTTCTGAAAGGAACAATAAGCGAGAATGCTGTTTTTGGAGGTGTATTGTCCAACTTAAATCTAGGTACCTTTTCAAACCCATAAATCAACACACCTATTAAAAGTAGGTATGCCAATGTGATTGATATGGCAATAATAAAAACCATAGTTAAGATTTATGTAGTTTAAATTTCAAAACAAATATACTACCAAAAACACTAGGAATCACCACATTTAATAGCCACATAATTGTTACAGTGCTTAAAACAGTAAAAGCATTCACTCCCACAATAGCAAAAAGGTAAACGGCTACACTTCCTTTTATAATCACATCGAAAATAAAAAGAGATGGAATAACAGATGCTAAAAAATACATACTGGTAATAATAATAAGCGCATTATAATAAGAAGCGCTCACGCCAAAAAGGGTTAAAATATAATAAAACTGAAAGGAGAAGATAGCATACCGAATTACGGCAAAAATAAATACGATACTGTAAATTTTAAAAGGTAATTGCCTAAAGTAGTTAGTTATTTTTTGTATTGAAAACCCTTTAAATAATACCTGACTTTTTGAAATAGCAATATAACCAACAACCGCAATAAATAAGATAATTACTCCAAAGCGCGCAATCTTGTGGTAGTTAATATCTGTTTCATATTCATTTAAAAATAAATATAAGCCAACACTACCTAGGAGAACAGTAACCAGCATTTGTAAGCCATTACCTAATAAATTGAGAGCCACCATGCGTTTGCGTTCTGGTGGGCTATAATACATGGCTTTTACGCCATATTCGCCAATACGGTTTGGTGTTAATAAGGACGCGGTTAACGAACTTAAACTTTGCTCCATAGCTTTATAAAATGAAATTTTTTTTAAGGATGATGCGAGAGCCTGCCATTTTAAAATTTCGAAAAACCAGTTTAAAAAACTTAAAATGATTAAAAAACTGATTGTTTTTAGTGAAAACTGATTGGCTTCTGCCAGATAATTCACAAAATCCTGAAAATTTAAATCAGGATTTGAAGTTAATTTGTTATAAATAAAATAAAAAGCACCAACAACGATGCTCAATTTAATAAGTACAAAAAAGAATTGTTTAGTTTTGTGTGGAATCTTTCCAAACATATTTTGCTATGGTTCGTTATCTAGGTAATAATACAAATTAAAACTTTAAATTTTTATGCATATAGTTTTTAAACAAATTAAGTTAGTAGGATTGGCAACAGTTTTATTTTTTTTGGTTGCAAACAGTTTTGCCCAAAGTGAAGCTAGTCGGTGGAAAGCTCAATTTACCGTAGGTATTAATAGCCCTAGTTCCAATGGTTTTGTCACAGGTTTTGAGGGTAAGTCTGTTAATTTTCCAACCATTCAGTTGGGTGTTCAACGGATGTTTAAGCCACAATATGGCGTAAAATTGGATTACGGATTTAATCGTTTGGAACAGGATTCAGGTTCGCCGTATTTTAAAATTAATTATTCAAGAATTAATGCCCAATTTGTTTATGATATAACACCTATAGCTAATTTTTTACCACCACATTTAGGTGTTGTAGCGCATGCAGGTCCTGGGTTTTCAATGGTAAAACCCTTGAGTGGTTATTCTGAAAACAACACCTCATTTTTAAATGCCATGGCAGGATTGGAGTTTCATTATACAGTTTCACGTACACTTTCTGTGTTTTTTGATACCTCATATATTTACGGATTTAGCTCCGAGTTTTCACCAATTTCTGATGGATTTGGGTCTTTTAACGGCAACCTATTTACAGCAACTGTAGGCGTTTCCGTGTCATTAAGTGGCTGCTATTATTGCGATTAATGGGTAAAGAAAAAATAATATTAGGAATTGATCCAGGCACAACCATTATGGGATTTGGGCTGATAAAAGTGGTGGGTAAAACTATGACTTTTATGCAGTTAAATGAATTGGATTTAAAAAAATACAGCGATCATTACTTAAAACTCAAACTCATTTTTGAGCGAACCATTGAGCTAATCGATACCCACCATCCAGACGAAATAGCTATTGAAGCCCCTTTTTTTGGGAAGAATGTGCAGAGTATGCTTAAGTTAGGTCGCGCACAAGGTGTGGCAATGGCTGCTGGATTAAGTCGGGAGATTCCCATTACGGAATATGCACCAAAAAAAATAAAAATGGCTATCACAGGAAATGGTAGCGCTAGTAAAGAGCAAGTTGCTAGAATGCTTCAAAGTTTATTAGGGCTTAAAACCTTACCAAAAAATTTAGATTCTATGGATGGTTTGGCTGCAGCCGTTTGTCATTTTTATAATGAAGGCCGCATAGAAATAGGGAAAAGTTATTCTGGTTGGGATAGTTTTGTAAAACAAAATGAAGATCGGATTAAGAAGAAGTAAATAGTGTCCCGTTTGCAGACACAGTTTTATAAGTATTTATTAATAATGATTTTGTAGGTCTTTTAAGACTGAACATAATATGAGAAAATTTCATGTTAGTCCAAACAACTTATCACTGAAACTAATTACCGAAAACTAACTATGGCTGGAATTTACATCCACATTCCGTTTTGCAAACAAGCGTGTCATTATTGCGACTTTCATTTTTCTACATCACTCAAAAAGAAAGGAGAATTGCTTCAGGCTTTAGCAACCGAAATTCAGTTGCGAAAAGATGAATTTAAAAACAAACAAGTTGAAACCATCTATTTTGGAGGTGGTACACCTAGTCTTCTAAATAAAGAAGAGTTGAAAGGACTCTTAGATGCCGTTTATAAAAATTATCAAGTTTCCAATAACCCTGAAATCACGCTAGAGGCCAATCCAGACGATTTAATTTCTGCAAAAGAGGCATCGACAACTGTTTTTCAAGATTACAAAAATATTGGTATAAACCGTTTATCCATAGGTGTTCAATCTTTTTTTGAAAATGATTTAAAACTCATGAATCGTGCGCATAATTCACAAGAAGCTAAAATAGCATTGCACGAAGCAACCCAATATTTCGATAATATTTCTGTCGATTTAATTTATGGGATTCCAGGCTCAACAAATACCCAATGGCAAGAAAATATTGAAACCGTTTTAGCTTTCAAGATTCCACATATTTCCAGTTACGCCTTAACGGTTGAACCCAAAACAGCTTTAGCTAGTTTTATTAAAAAAGGGATTATTGATCATGTAGATGATGCCTTGGCAGAACAACAGTTTCACATATTGGTTGATACGCTGACCAAACAGAACTTTGTGCATTATGAACTCTCTAATTTTGGAAAACCTAATTATTTCAGTAAAAATAATTCAGCTTATTGGCAAGGAAAATCGTATTTAGGAATAGGGCCTTCAGCCCACTCCTATAATGGCAACGAGCGTGGTTGGAACGTAAGAAATAATTCCAAATATATTCATGCTTTAGCAAATAACACCTTGCCTATTGAAATTGAAAAATTATCTCAAACCGACCAATATAATGAGTATATCATGACTGGTTTACGAACCATTTGGGGTGTTTCATTAGAAAAAATAGAGCGCGAATTCGGATTTCATTTTAAAGAATTATTGCTTAAAGAATCTGAAAAACACATCAATAATGATTTGTTATTTATTCATGAAAACACCTTGCGCGTAACCAAAAAAGGATTGTTTTTAAGTGATGGGATTGCGTCCGATTTATTTCTGTTAAATTAAAGCCTCTAGACTTGCATTTATGCGGACTTTTACGTTTATTATCAGCATATTGAATTCAGAAAAAATACATACATGATTGCAACCATTGAAACCAATTCTAAAAAATATAAAATAGATTTATCCAAGGCTTTAGATATTTCCATTCCCATGCGTGCTTCCGAAAAAAATGTGAATGCTTGGTATCAAAATCCACCAAAAATTGAACCGGTTCAGGATGGCGATTGGATAGCAAGCGTAGCAGAAGGAGCGGATATTAATTTTAATAATATTCATTTCAATCCGCATGCGCACGGCACACATACAGAATGTGTTGGCCATATTACTAAAAAGTTTCATTCGGTAAACCAAAACTTAAAACAGTTTTTCTTTTTAGCAGAAGTGATTACGGTTGCTCCTGAAAAACATAAAACGGACTTTTTTATTTCTAAAAAACAAATCCAATTTGCGTTGGGCAATAAAAAGCGTGAAGCTGTTATTTTAAGAACAATACCCAACACTAACGAAAAATTAAATCAGCAATACTCTAATACCAATCCGCCATATTTACTAGAAGAAGCTGCTATTTATTTACGTGAAAAAGGAGTGAAACATTTGCTAATTGATTTACCAAGTATTGATAAAGAAAAAGATGGTGGCGAATTATTAGCACATCGCGCTTTTTGGAATACAGCTGGAAGAAAGCGTATGGACGCAACAATTACTGAACTGATTTTTGTGCCAAACACAGTTCAAGATGGAACCTATTTTTTAAACTTGCAAATTGCACCTTTTGAGAATGATGCAACACCTAGCAAACCTGTTTTATTCGAAATTGAGTAAATTGCAACGTTACAATTAATGCATGCGTAATTATGGACATACTTTTTGGTTTAATTGTTGGCATTATCATAGCGCTTATTGCCGTATTTTATTATAGAAGTCAGCAAGTTAAGCAACAAACCCATACACAATCTGTTATTTTATTGGATAAAATAAAAATGGTTTGTAAGTTTATTTCGGTTGAAGGAGATTTTGCCGAAATATACCATTATGAAAATGTTAAGGAGCGTTTTTTAAGTCTTGTTAGTGGCAGAAAAAAAGCATTAGTAGTTATCAATGCCAAAGCACATGTGGGTTTCGATTTTTCTAAAGTGAAACTAGAAGCCAATACAGCCACAAAAACCATTATTTTAAAACACTTTCCGCAACCAGAAATTTTAAGTATTGAAACCAATTTAGATTATTACGATAAAAAAGAAGGGATGTTTAATAGGTTTCAAGCATCCGATTTAACAGGCCTTCAAGCTGAAGCTAAAAAACATATTTTAGATAAAGTTCCAGAAAGTGGGTTGTATAAATTAGCGCAGCGTGAGGCAGTTGAAGCTATTTCGCTTATCGAGAATTTAGTGATGACTATTGGGTGGAAAATAGATTATTCGGCCATCGAGTTACCAGATACCGATGCTACTAAAGAACTTAAAAAATAAACGGTGAATATAGAACAACTTCGCAATTATTGCCTAACAAAAAGAGGCGTTACAGAACATTTTCCATTTGACGAGGATGTGTTGGTTTTTAAAGTTGGTAATAAAATGTTTCTTCTAACGTCTTTGAAAAGTTGGGAAGAAAATGAAGCCGCAATAAATGTAAAATGCGATCCAGATTATGCTGTAGAGTTACGCGCAAATTATGAAAGTGTGGAGCCTGGTTATCATATGAGCAAAATCCATTGGAATACTATTAGGTTGTATAAAGGCGAATTAACCATTCCCTTGGTTAAACAATTTATTGACGATTCCTATAATTTAATAGTAAAATCATTACCGAAAAAAATCCGCGAAACACTTCAGTAAAAAACAGTATGTTTGCAGCCTGAAAGCAGCGATATTAATCTTCAACAAAAACCATCATGAGCTTATTACAAATGATTCAAGAACGCAGTAATAATACTTGCGAATTATGCACAGCTACAAACAACTTAACACAATATACGATTCCACCGTCCTTGAATGAAAACGTAGCAAATGATATCTTGGTTTGTAAAACCTGTTTGGATCAAATTGAAGAAAATACAGACATGGATCCCAATCATTGGCGTTGTTTAAATGATAGTATGTGGAGTGAGCATGTTGCAGTTCAAATTATGGCCTGGCGTATGTTACAACGTTTACGAGGAGAAGGTTGGCCAAAAGATTTGTTAGATATGATGTATTTGGATGACGAAGCTTTAGCATTAGCACGTGCTACAGGTGAGCATGAAGACGAAGCTAACAAAATTATTCATCGAGATGTAAATGGTGTCATCCTTGATAATGGCGATTCTGTGGTATTAATCAAAGATTTAAAAGTGAAAGGTTCTAGTATGGTTGCCAAACAAGGTACGGCAGTTAGAAACATACGTTTAGATCACGAAAATGCTGAATATATTGAAGGAAAAGTTGACGGTCAGCAAATAGTAATTATTACCAAATACGTAAAAAAAACCTAAAGCATATTGAGCACATTTTTAAACATTTATTGAAAACTATAAACTCGGGTTTTTACGATACGTATTGGGCGATTTTCCCTTTATTAATTTAAACTGTCGGTTAAAATTTGAAATATTATTAAAGCCAGATTGAAAGGCAATTTCCGAAATCGAACTATCAATTTGCGTCTGCATCAACTTACATGCATTTTCAATACGCAATTCGTTTAAAAATTGAAAATAGGTTTTATTAGTTCGTTTTTTAAAATATTTACAAAAGGCATTTTTTGTCATATTGGAAATTTCGGCAACCGCATCAAGTGTAATATCGGTTGTATATTGATTCATGGTAAAAGCTAAAACATCACGCATGCGTTTTCCTTCATTATCGGAGTATTTTTTGTCGTAAACAAAAGAAGATAGGCTTTGATAATTAGCTTTAGTTGCCATTTTCATCGTTTGAAGTAAAATAATAAACCGTTCTAACTTACTAGATGATTCAAGCTTTAAAAATAATTCTTTTAAAACCTTTTTATGAGATGTTACTTTAAATCCATGTTTACTACGTTTAAAAAACGATTGCAATTCTTGTAATTCTTCTAAATTAAAAAAATCAGTTCCAAACGACTCCTTTGTAAAAAATAAAGATAGCATATGTGAGTTTTTACAAGATGTTACATCACTTTTAAATACATGCGGCATGTGGCTGTCTAAAATTAAAATATCATTTTTAGAATAGAAATTAACCGTATCACCAACAATGAGCGTGCCCTCGCCTTCTAAAATAATACTGAATTGTATTTCTTCATGTTGGTGTAATTTATCATAAAAAGCCAATTCATAATCCGCTTGAAAGACAAAGGCATCTCGTTCTGGTTTCGGGATTTTAAAAGGAAGTACTTTCATGGTCTATTTTTATTTTAAGAGATACTAAAATAAACAAATACTATTCATAAATTATCTGTATTATTCAAATTAGGATAATATTGTATCTGTTTTGGATAAATTAGAATAAAAATGATAATGGTTATTGCATTAATTTTAACTGACTAAAAGTTTTAAACATGAGTATGCAATGGAAAGGCGTTATGCCAGCAGTTACAACCAAATTCACAAATGAGGATGAATTGGATTTAAAAGCCTTTGAAATTAATATTAAAGCACAATTAGAAGCAGGCGTTCATGGGATTGTTTTAGGTGGCACTCTAGGTGAAGCCAGTACCTTATTAGATGAAGAAAAAAGAAAACTTACAACTACCACAGTAAACTTGGTAAAAGGAAAAGTGCCAGTGCTTATTAATATTGCAGAACAAACCACTAAAGCAGCAATTGAAGCTGCTCAAAAAGCTGAAATGGATGGTGCAAAGGGATTGATGATGTTGCCACCTATGCGCTATAAATCTGGCGATAAGGAAACGGTGGCATATTTTAAAGCCGTTGCTAATAATACCTCATTACCTATAATGGTTTATAATAATCCAGTAGATTACAAAGTGGAGGTAACGTTGCCTATGTTTGATGAATTATTAAAATGTACAAATATAGAAGCTGTTAAAGAGTCCACACGTGATATTACAAATGTTACACGAATTAAAAATGCCTTTGGTAACCGATTAAAAATTATGACAGGTGTCGACACACTTGCATTGGAAAGTCTGCTTATGGGTGCCGATGGTTGGATTGCTGGTCTGGTATGTGCTTTTCCAGCAGAAACGGTTGCCATTTATGAATTGCAAAAAGCAGGTAGAATTCAAGAAGCCATAGAAATTTATCGTTGGTTTTTACCCTTGTTAGAATTGGATATAAACCCTAAATTAGTACAAAACATTAAACTGGCTGAAGTCTACACAGGAATTGGTACAGAAAATGTACGTCCACCAAGGTTGCCATTAGAAGGGTTAGAACGTAATCATGTAAAACAGGTAATAGAAAGTAGTTTAAAGAACAGACCGGTATTACCAAACTATAAAAATTTGTAATGGAGAACACATTAACATGGAATGAATTTACCAAAGTAGATATGCGTGTTGGAACAATTATTTCCGCAGAAATTTTTAAAGAAGTTAAAAACCCTGCCTATAAATTGTTAGTTGATTTTGGCTCTTTAGGCAAATTAAAAACATCTGCTCAAATCACCAATCTATACACTGCTGAAGGTGTAGTTGGCAAGCAGGTTATTGCAGTTGTAAATTTTCCTCCGAAACAAATTGCCAATATGATGAGTGAATGTTTAATTCTAGGAGGATTAGGTGATAATAAAGATGTGGTATTATTACAACCAGAACGAAACATGCCAAACGGAACAAAAATAGCATAAAACAAAACTGATGATTACAGGAAAAAATTATATTGGATTTCAACAAATAGCTAATGGAAACACAACGTACAAAACATTTAATTCACAATTAAATAATGCTAATGAGGTTGTTTTTACGGAAGCAACTTCAAGTGAAATAAATCAAGCAGTTGCACTGGCGAGTAATGCATTTTTGAGTTATAAAACTATGTCAGGTACTAAAAAAGCCACATTTTTAAATGCCATTGCAGACGAAATTTTAGCACTTGATATGGAGCTTATAAAAACCTATTGTTCAGAAACAGGATTGCTTGAGGGTCGTGCCAAAGGCGAACGTGGACGAACTGTTGGGCAGTTGCGTATGTTTGCCAATTTGGTAGCGGAAGGCTCTTGGGTTGAAGCGAGCATAGATACGGCTCAACCGATTCGGGAACCGATGCCAAAATCAGATATCAGAAAATTACTAATTCCATTAGGGCCTGTTGTTGTTTTTGGTGCTAGCAATTTTCCGTTAGCCTATTCTACTGCTGGAGGCGATACAGCTTCAGCCCTAGCTTCAGGTTGTCCCGTTATTGTGAAATCGCATCCCATGCACGCTGGAACTGGTGAATTGGTAGCTTCGGCAATAATAAAAGCGGCACAAAAAACAGGTATGCCAGAAGGTGTTTTTTCAAATTTAAATAGTAGTGGAATTGAAGTTGGTTCAGAACTCGTAAAACATCCAGATGTAAAAGCGGTTGGCTTTACAGGAAGTATTAAAGGTGGTCGCGCTTTATATGATTTAGCGGCAAAGCGCGAGGAACCGATTCCTGTTTTTGCTGAAATGGGTAGTATTAATCCAGTAGTAATTTTACCTGAAGCATTAAAAGAAAATGGATCAGATTGGGCAAAAACGTATGCAAATTCAATTACATTAGGAACCGGACAATTTTGTACCAATCCAGGTTTGCTTTTAGGAATTACTGGCGAAACCCTCTCAGCATTTATTAATATGCTTTCAGACGAAATACTAAAAATAGAACCCTCTTGTATGCTGCATCCAAACATTCACGATGCTTATGAAACAAATCGGAAAAAAGCCTCGTCGCAAGCTAATTTAAAAGTGGTGGCAGAATATGGCTCAGTACTAAAAGATAATTACGCCAAACAAACAGTTACAACAGTTTCGGGAGATGTGTTTTTAAAGAATCCTTCTTTACACCATGAAGTCTTTGGGCCTTACTCAATGGTTGTAGCTTGTAAGGACGTGGAACAATTAAAGCATATCATTTCAAAATTAGAAGGACAGCTTACGGGAACTATATTAGCTAGTAATACTGAAATTGAAAACTTTCCAGAGGTAGTTTCGGCTATGCAAAATCGTGTTGGACGCCTTATTTTTAATGGTGTGCCAACAGGTGTTGAGGTTTGTCCGTCCATGAACCACGGTGGACCATATCCAGCATCTACTGACAGCCGTTTTACTGCTGTCGGAATCCATTCAATTAAACGATGGGTTCGCCCATTTAGTTACCAAGATTGGCCAAATAATTTATTGCCAGATGCTTTGAAGAATACTAATCCTTTAGGGATTTCTAGACTTGTCAATAATAAACAAACGCACGATGTTATTACATAAATGATTAAAGGTACTTTTGCTTGTATAGACGCTCACACCTGCGGAAATCCCGTTCGTGTTATTGTGGAAGGTGGTCCTGAATTGTTAGGGGATACCATGAGTGAAAAACGTCAGCATTTTATCAAGGAATTTGACTGGATTCGTAAGGGTCTCATGTTTGAGCCTCGTGGTCATGATATGATGAGTGGCTCAATTTTGTTCCCACCGCATCACGTAGAAAACGATTTTTCAATCTTGTTCATTGAAACCTCTGGTTGCTTGCCTATGTGTGGACACGGAACTATTGGCACCATAACCATAGCTATAGAAAAAGGTTTGGTAACTCCTAAAGTGCCAGGTAAAATACGTATGGAAGCACCAGCAGGTTTGGTAGAAATAGAATATCAACAAACAAACGGTAAAGTAGATTGGGTAAAGTTGATTAATGTGAAGAGTTTTTTAGCTGCCGAAAATTTACTGATAGATTGTCCAGAATTAGGTTCTATATCTTTTGATGTGGCTTATGGTGGGAATTATTATGCCATTATTGATCCGCAAACGAATTTTTTTGGGGTTCAAGATTTTTCGGCATCAAAACTTATACAATATTCTCAAATTGTTAGACAGCGCATTAATGAGAAATATCCTAATTATTTTATACATCCAGAGGATGAAACCATTCGCGATGTAACACATTTGTTATGGACAGGAACATCTATTGATCCCTCTTCATCTGGACGAAATGCTGTTTTTTATGGAGATAAGGCAATCGATAGAAGTCCTTGTGGTACCGGAACATCTGCACGTTTAGCGCAATTGCATGCCAAAGGGAAGTTGGACGTTGAAACCGATTTTATCCATGAAAGTTTTATTGGGAGTAAATTTATTGGTCGTATTGAACAAGAAACCACTATAGGAGGCAAATTAGCTATCATTCCAAGCATTACCGGTTGGGCAAAAATTTATGGGCACAACACCATTACAATAGATGATGAAGATCCCTATGCATTTGGTTTTCAAGTTATATAATAAGATTAAATTAGGATGAAACATCTCGACTATGCTCGATGTAACAAAATTGAATTCAAATGAGTAAAAAAATTATCATTATTGGAGGTGGAATCATCGGTTTGTGTTCAGCATATTACTTGAAAAAAGAAGGACACTCCATTAGTATTATCGATCAATCCAACATGGATTCAGGTGCTTCGTATGTTAATGCAGGTTTTCTAACACCAAGTCATATAATCCCTTTATCAGCTCCAGGCGTTATGAAAAAAGGGTTTAAGTGGATGCTAAATCCTGCTAGTCCTTTATATATAAAACCGCGTTTAGATGTAGATTTTCTAAAATGGACTTATGCATTTAATAAATCGTGCACTGCTACAAATGTTAAAAAAGCCATTCCTTTAATTAAAGAATTAAATTTACTTTCTCAAACCTTATATGATGCTATTAAACAAGACGAAAACTTTACTTTTCATTTAGAAAAGAACGGTTTGTTAATGCTTTGTCAGACAGATAAAATGTTGGAAGAAGAACTGCATACAGCAAGAATAGCCAAAGGTGAAGGTTTGGATGTTTCTGAAATATCGCTGGACGAATTAAAAATTTTGGAACCCAAAATCTCTATTTCTGCAGTAGGTGCTATTCATTATAAATGCGATTCGCATTCCACACCACAAGAGTTTATGATGGAAATGAAAACCTACTTAAAAAATGAAGGTGTTCAGTTTTTAACAAATGAAAAAGTAGAAGATTTAGTGTTGGTTAATCAGAAAATCGTTTCTTTAAAAACAAATAAACAAACTTTAGAAGCTGATGAGTTTGTATTGGCTGCTGGTTCGTGGAGTGCTTTTTTAACTAAAAAAATAGGTCTTAATTTATTGCTTCAAGCAGGAAAAGGCTACCGAATAAATACGCATCAATCAACAGGAATTTCTATTCCAGCAATTTTAGCAGAAGCCAAAGTCGCGGTTACGCCAATGAATGGTTACACGCGTTTTGCTGGTACTATGGAAATTGCAGGTATAAATAATGCAATAAATACCGTTAGAGTAGAGGCTATCTCAAAAGCCGTGTCTAAATATTATCCTGAAATTAAGCTCAATGACTCTGAAAAAAATGAAGCAGCTTCAGGACTTCGACCTATTTCACCTGACGGATTACCTTACATTGGTAAATCTACTAAATGTTCAAATTTAACTATAGCAACAGGTCATGCCATGATGGGTTGGAGTATGGCACCTGCTACAGGTAAGTTGGTTTCAGAAATAATTTCAGAGAAACACCTATCAATAGCCATCCAAAACTGTCATCCTGATAGAACATTTTAAATTGTAACGCTCTAAAAAGCAGTCGTTTGTCGATTTTTTTTGCAATTAGATAACGGTAAACCAAAAGTTTTACCATATATCGAAAACTAAAGGCGTAATTGTTTTAAGATATTATATTTACGGTATCCCTCATATGATTAGTAGCACATTATTTATTGTTTAATATTTAAAAATCATATGTTATGAGCTTAATAATTTCACATTACAACAACTTTTTTAATGTAAAAGGTACGCTTGATAAAAAGTCTGTTACCGAGTTTCAAAATCAGTTTGAAAACGTTTTCGAAAAATTACAATCTGTAACTATTAGTATTGAAGAATTAGATAGTATTGATAAGTTTGGTGTTATGGCTTTAGCAAAACTACATAACGAATCTTTATTAAAAAAGAAACAATTATCCATTGTGGGTTTTGGTTGTAAAGATTTGTACGATCATTTTAAAACCAATGATGCTGCTTAATTAGCTGGACATATCAGCAATTATTTTCCATTCGCCATCTATTTTCTTAAGTATAATTAGGAATTCACCTCGTGCATCACCAACTGAGCGTTTTAAATAGTACTGACCCATAACATAATACGATTGATTTTCAATTGGTGAAATGGATTTTAGTGTGAATTTCAATTCGCCAGTATGCTCTTTACTAGGATACCCTTTTTTATAATTATCTAATGTTTTTTGCCAACCTTTTGTAACGCCACTGCTTCCGTAAAATTTCAAGGAATCACTTTTCCAGTAACCTTGCATAAAACCTTCCAAATCAAAAGCATTCCAAGCATCTTGTTGTGTTTTTAAAACTTGACGAATAGCATTAGTATCCGCAAGGTATGTTTCTGATGTATTAGTTTGCGCAAAGATGCCAACTGAAAATAACAGGCTTAAAATTAAATAAATAGACTTCATGAAGTTTCGTGTTTATCCTTTAAAAGTACAAACAAAAATTTAAAGAGACTTTTTTTGATGTTGAAAAAATGCATCAGCTTGTAATTGCATGAGTTCACGTGCTTTTTTACGTTTATAGTTGTAAAGCTCGTCTTCTTCTGAAATATCTTTATAAATGTTATTGTTTATAATCATATCGGTTTTCAATATGGCATTGCGTTCATTTATTTTTTGAGTTGCCCAAACATTAACCGTGCTTTCAGCGTCTTCTAATTTATAATCGTAAGGTCCTTTTGGTGCTAATAATTTAGCAATAATGGGCGATGTTTCTATTGCTAAAAATAGCAGAAAGATAAAAACCGACGGTAACCAAGATAGTTTACCCAAAGCATTTACGCGAGCCATTAAACCATCAAAACCATCAATAATGGGTTGTGTGTTTTGAATTTGCGACTGCTGATTATTTTTTAAATTAACAATTTGATTTTCAATGTTTGCTATTTTAGCATTATTACGTTCTTTCAATGCCTGAAGTTCCGCTAAAGCGGCATCATGTTTATCGCGTTTTTCTTGATAAACTGGTCCTTTTCCTAATAATTTGGTGCCAGCCGTTCCTTCAGCTTCTTGAATATACGTGTCGTATAAACCATTAACCTCGGTTTCTTTTACCATAATTTGGTTTTTAAGAGCTGAAATATCTGTTTCTAAATTCCTGATGTTTGGTGAGAATTGTTTGGCAATTTCCTCTTGATTTTCAAGTGTCATTTGGTTCTTCTCAGTTAAAAGTACTTGGTCAATTTCTTTTTCAAAAATTTTAAGTTCCAATGGTTTTGAAATAACAATAGCAATGATAACAGCTAAAACAAGTCGTGGTGTAGCTTGAAGAAATTCGTTTATTTTACTATCCTGTTTCTTAATAGTCGACACAATAAAACGGTCTAAATTAAAAATGAGCAAACCCCAAATAATACCAAAAGCCATGGCTATAAAATAGTTGTCAAATACAGTATAAAGCGCATAACTAGCAGCAATAAATGCCATAACAGCGGTAAAGAATACCGTTGCGCCAATACCAGCATATTTATTTTGTTCGCTATTGGAACAGGTTTCTAAAATGTCTTGGTCAGATCCAGAACACAGGATAAAAAATTGTTTTAACATGATTGATGTTTTGATTGATTGACTATTAGAACGTTGAATAGTGGTTTTTGTTACAGTTTGATTTGGTTTATTTTTTAAATAAAAAAAATCTCACAGGTTTTTAAAACCTATGAGATTTGAATTATGCTTGAAACTCTAACCCTTGAGATTAGCAAGGAACTTTAATTTTTTACTATAATATTTATTTCGAGTTTTATTTTACAGAGGTAAAATGAACAGTTCCTTTGCCATCTGTAATCTTTGTGGAAACGTTTATATGTGGTTCCTTTTTGGTGATTTCTAAAATGTCATTATATGAAACCTGTTTATCATTATAAAAATATTGAATATCATCATCTTTTAAACTTTTTACAAAGTCGTAAGCGGATTCTGGTGTTTCTGAATCCAATAAATCTGCTGGTACTTCCACGATTTGTATAGTTTCCCCTGATTCTGATTTTTTTTGTGTTACTTTTTCAGGATGTTCTTTAGCATATGCTGCAGATATTTCTTTATTCTTTATACTACGTTGAATTTCTTCAGATGTTGCAGTTCCTTCTAATCTATCATTGATTTTTACTATAGCTTTTTGCGTATCAGTACTTTTAGAAACATAAATATGTAAGTTTGAATTTATTTGTGTTAGTATGATAGCTTCTACACCAGTAATGTTTTTTCCGTTATACGAAAAAGAGGCTCCTTCGTTATTGAGCTGTTTCATGTGCTCGGTTGGAACAGGTGGATTTTCAGGTGTTGTAGAATCAGATTGTTCATTTGTTGCAACGGTTGTAATTCCCCATGGGTTTTTTTCTTTGTTGGTTTTATTATTCGTTACTGTTCCTAAAGAATCATAATATGCTTGATCTATTTTTTTACCAACAGCCATGGTTTTTGGTGGTGCAGGTGGTGCCGGAGGAGGTGGTGGCTGTAAACGTTCGCTAACTTTTCCGTTTTTTACTTTATACTTTTTATAATATTCGTTGCTAATCTTTTTATATTTCGCTTTTTGTTCAGGTGATGCATCTGCTGGAACGGGTGGTGGTGGCGGTGGAATAGATAAATCGTTTTCATCAACAATGACCTTTACAATTTTACCATCGTTGTTTTGATATTGGTATGTGTAGCTTTCACCTTTTTTAGACTTATTTATTTGGTTTTTATAGTCCTGTTCTTCACTTTTTGTCATGCTTTGAGTTGGAGGTGGAGGCGGTGGTGGGAAAGTTGGTAAAGGTTCTGCATTTTTCTTCTGCTCTTGAGTCATTAAATTATATAAATGGTTTAACCGCTTCATGTCAGTTAACTTTATGACTTTATTTTTTAGGTCTTGCGAATTATAATATTTCGCCAATTTATTATATTCTGCAATTTGCTCTTTCGAAGCTCCGTTTTGACGGTTCTCAATTAAATTATTTTCAGGATTCTCGCCATGTTCTATTGTGTACGCGTTAACTTGTTTTAACTCATCTGATAAAAGTTCTTTTGGTGTTTCACTCAAAATAACATCTGGCTCTATTGGTATAAATACTTCTTTTCTACTACTAAAACTGTAAATTAATACAGCCAATACAGGAAGGATGATGAGTCCTTTTACCCATTTAACGGTGTTTGATGTGTGTGATTTCATAACTGTAAATCGTTTTTTGATTAATGAATAATTAATGGCATTCGCCAGATGATGAGTCTGTGCGTCTTCCATGGTCTTGGAAGCTGAAAACGCCAATAAGATATGCTGATAGGTTTTGGTGTCCGTTCCCGTTTTAAGAACAGCCTGATCTGCTAAAAATTCGTGGTTGAGTTTGATGTCTTTTTTAATAAAATAAAGAAGCGGATTAAACCAAAATATAATTTGCATAAGCTCTATAAATAAAATATCTAAAGCGTGTTTTTGCTTGGCATGTGTTTCCTCGTGAAGCAGAACTTCGTGTGGGATTTTATGCGCTTCATATTTTGATTTATTTAAAAATATGTATTGTAAAAAGGTGTGAGGATAAATTAAATCCGACAATAAAACATGTACAAAACGACCCTTTTTAAATTTTGGATTTTGTTTAATGCGTTTTACAAGTTGGTATAAGTTAGAAGTAAAACGACCAGAAAAAACAAGAAGACCTAAACAGTAAATAGCCCATAAAATGCTTGGTAAATAGTCAGAAAATGTAGGTGCTATTTCTGTAGTTTTATTAATAGTTCCAAAATTGCTAAAAACAATTGTGTTTTCTATTGGTGTGGGTTCAACAAAGGTGGTGAAGGTAATAAATGGTATTGCTGCCGAAATTACAAGTGCTGCTAATAAATAGAAGCGTTTAAAGTGATGAATGTTTTCACGTTCCAAAACCAATTTGTAGAATAGCATAAAAACAGCCAAGCAAGCGCTAAATTTTAGGATATAGATGACCATAATTATTTGTTTTTAATTTGTTGATCAATCAGTTTTTTTAATTCTTCCAATTCAGTTTTAGATAAATTGGTTTCTTTAGTGAAAAAGGAGGCAAACTGTGATGCGCTATCATTGAAAAAGTCTTTTATCAACCCATTAACATGTTTCGAGAAATAGGCTTTCTTTTTAACAAGCGGAAAATATTCGCGAGATTTTCCGAAGGTATTATAAGCAACAAACCCCTTGTCTGTCATACGTTTTAAAAGCGTGGCAACGGTTGTTGGAGCAGGTTTAGGATCTGGGTAGGCCTCTAGTAAATCTTTCATAAAGCCTTTTTCCAATTTCCAAAGATGGTTCATTAATTCTTCTTCCGATTTTGATAACTGCATGTTCTACAAATTTAGATTGTGTTCTACAAACATAGAACAAAAATTGATATTCTACAAATGTAGAGCAAAAAAAGTGGATAAAAAAAATCCGTTCACTAGGAACGGATTTTTTATTTTATTTAGAAAGTTCGGTAAAATATTTATAAAACAACGGAATGGTTTCAATACCTTTTATATAATTCCAAACACCAAAATGTTCGTTTGGAGAATGTATGGCATCACTATCTAACCCAAATCCCATTAAAATAGTTTTGCTTTGTAGTTCTTGTTCAAATAACGATACAATGGGAATACTACCACCTGAACGTTGTGGAATAGGTTTTTTTCCAAACGATTCTTCATAAGCCTTACTGGCTGCTTGGTAGCCTAAACTATTAATTGGTGTTACATAACCTTGCCCACCATGATGAGGCTTAACCAATACATTAACACCTTCAGGTGCTATGCTTTCAAAGTGTTTTTTGAAAAGTTGCGTTATTTCTTCCCAATCTTGATTAGGCACTAGGCGCATAGAAATTTTGGCAAATGCCTTACTAGCAATTACGGTTTTAGCGCCTTCACCAATATAACCACCCCAAATACCATTCACATCTAATGTTGGACGAATGGAATTACGCTCGTTAGTTGTAAATCCAGCTTCACCATAAACGGCATCAATATCCAATGATTTTTTATAAGCATCCAGTGAAAAAGGTGCTTTGGCCATTTCCGCACGTTCTTCTTTGGATAATTCTTCTACGTTGTCATAAAAACCAGGAATGGTAATATGATTGTTTTCATCGTGTAAAGAAGCTATCATTTTGGTTAAAACGTTAATGGGATTTGCAACGGCACCACCATATAATCCAGAATGTAAATCGCGGTTGGGACCCGTAACTTCCACTTCAACATAACTTAATCCGCGCAAGCCTGTTGTAATACTGGGCACATCTTTCGCAATCATGCCTGTATCTGAAATTAGAATCACGTCATTTTTTAATTTATCGTGATTGTTTTTTACAAAGGTTGATAAGTTAACCGAGCCAACTTCTTCTTCACCTTCAATCATGAATTTCACGTTGCAAGGTAATTGATTTGTTGAAGTCATGAATTCCATGGCTTTTACATGCATGTACATTTGGCCTTTATCATCACAAGCACCACGAGCAAAAATGGCGCCTTCAGGATGGATATCTGTTTTTAAAATTACAGGTTCAAAGGGAGGAGAATTCCACAATTCAATAGGGTCCGCTGGTTGCACATCATAATGTCCATAAACCAAAATAGTTGGTAAATTTTCATCAATTATTTTTTCGCCAAAAACAATGGGATATCCTGCCGTTTCACAAATTTCAACATGATCACAGCCGGCTTTTTCTAAACTAAACTTGACAGCTTCAGCTGTGCGAAGCACATCGTTTTTGAAAGCTGAATCAGCACTAACTGATGGTATTTTAAGCAGTTCAATGAGTTCATTTAAAAACCGTTGTTTATGTTCGGCTACGTAACCTTGTATGTTTTCCATATTTGAATGTTTTGATAATTCTGAAAAGTTAGAACTAATTTAATTGTGTTTCTTCAAAAGTACAAAACAGCCTGAACTTTTTATGATAAGATGCGTTTGATTATTCAAACTATTGTTTATATTTGCATCCCGATTGTGGAATTTTACAATCTTATTTATTGCGGGCGTGGTGGAATTGGTAGACACGCTAGACTTAGGATTAAACCAAATAAAAAGTGTTAAAATATTAAAAATGCGGGCGTGGTGGAATTGGTAGACACGTCAGACTTAGGATCTGATGCCGCGAGGTGTGGGAGTTCGAGTCTCCCCGCCCGCACAAAAGCCGAAGAGAAGTCTTCGGCTTTTTGCATTCAATAATCTGTCCAAATTTTAGGACAGGTACAACATAGGTACAACATTTTGCTTTTTTTTGGTGCTAATATAAAATGATATGCTTTTTAATTTTTTGACATTAAGTGTTATGAAAAACTCTTTATTTCAATAAAGTCTAGCGTTTTTTTATCATTCTATTCAAAAAATATTCTCTCTCAGTTACTTTACCCTTGTCTCAAAAAAAGTATAAATATGGAACAAATTCTTGTATTTAAACATCTACATTCTTCAACGAATAAAAGTTAGAATTGACTATACTTTAGGGTGAAGTTTATTATCATACAATATTACCGCAAGATAAACTCGTAAAATACTTCCATCAAAAGACTACGGCATAAAGCCACCGCTTCTTCCACTACTCATTTATTCCGTTTCCTTTTGAGCCAAGATTTTATCTTCCGTTTGGTTTCTGCTCAAATATTGTTTAATCAAAAATTTGAGTATTATGACAACAAAAGCGAGTACCACAAAAAAGCGCATTCGAACAAAAGTAGCTGCCAAAAAAGAAGTGAACGGAAAAAAAGTCCAGGCACTTAAAATTGAGAATCTGCCTATTGCAAAGGTCAATCCCGACCCGATGCAACCCAGAAAAACGTTTGATGAAAAGTTGCTAGAACAGCTTTCAGAAAGTATTGAGAAGCACGGCGTACTACAACCTATTACGGTAAGGAAATCCAAAAAAGATTATATCATCGTAATGGGCGAGCGTAGGTATCGTGCTAGTAAGTTAGCTGGCAAGAAAACGATACCCTGTATTGTAAGAACGTATAAGGACGATGATGTTCTGGAAATTCAAATTATTGAAAATCTACAAAGACAGGATGTTGAACCTACCGAAGAGGCCGAAGCAATTGCCTTTCTGAGTAAAAAGTATGCACCTGCTGAAATTGCAAAGCGATTGGGCAGAACAGACAACTTTATAAGACAACGCCTAAAGCTGGCAGGATTGATAGAGGGCTTTAAGCACTTTGTCCGCAATGGCGAAATGACCATTTCATTGGGTGTCGGTGTCGCACTTTTTGAACCCGAAGAACAGCAAATGATGTTGGAAACGATGGGCGAAGATTTTAATGCACACCAGATAAATAGGATGATTAAGGACCAGACCTATGATTTGGAAAAAGCATCCTTTGATGTCGCAGATAAAGAGTTAGTGCCACAAGCTGGGTCTTGTGTAGAATGTCCGTTCAATGCAGCAAATCAAGGAAATCTGTTTGGTGAAGATAAAATGGTCTGTACCAAGTCAGCTTGTTTTGAGACCAAGAAAACGAAGTCTTTCTTGAACCTGATTGAGAAATCGAAGAAAGAAAACATCTTGTTAATTCCTGAAATACGACGGTATTGGGCAGACGATGAGAGTAACCAGCTCACTATATCCCAACTGGAAAAGAATGGATTGAAGGTCTATTTGCTGGATGATGTTGAAATAATTGAAAATTCGATTGAGCCAACAATTGATGACATCAAAACAGAGTATCAACATTACGAACTTTCTGATGATGAATTAAAAAGAAAATTACGGGAAGCTGTACAAGATTATGAAGAAGAATTAGAAATATATTTTTCAGCTCAAGAGAATGGATTTGTAAGCGGTATCGTATTCCATCCTGAAACATACCAAAATAAAGAAGTTTATGTAAAGGTCATAGAGAAACCTAAAAATAAATCAAATGATTATTCGGCACCATTGACTGATAGGAAAATGGCGGATTGTACCCCTGAAGAACAAATCGTTAAAATCAACAAAAGGGAAATTCGTAAGAAGCAAATTGACAACAACAAGCAGTTTGAAGAAGTTGTTCAAATGATTAGAGAGACCAAATATATCAATACCAAGAAAACACTATCGGTAGATGAAATGGTTGCTTTTTCAATATCACTTTTTGAAAATAATGTGGATTATATGAGCCAACAAAAATACTTTTCTGGATTGTTGGGCGATACTTCAAAGATGACCAAAGTTGAAATTGTCGAGAATTTCAAGAAGAAATTCAAAAAAGAAATCTTTCATAAGCTGATACGGTATATGCTCACCAAGCAAGTGCATTTTGGCGAAAGCAATCACGTTAATAATCTGACGAACATTTCATTCTACAATGCGTTGCAAGGATTTTACAAATCCAAGATTGCCGGTATTGAAAAGGAATACGCTGAAAAAAGAAGCAAGCGTGAAGGACGTTTGAAAGAGCGAATAGGAGTTCTTGAAAAGAAAATTCAGGAACTCAACGAGTAGCTTTTGTTGTTCTGAAGAAGGGTCGGCATTCGTGCTGGTTCTTCTTCTTTTTTATTCTAATACTGTATTGGCGATGAGAGCTAAAAAATAGAGAGTTATCAATCAATATCAACGCAAAGGTAAACTCGTAAAATACACCCATCAAAAGACTACGGCATAAACCGTTCGTACCTTCACTATTTATTCCGTTTCCTTTTGAGCTGAGATTTTAGCTTCCGTTTGGGTACTGCTCAAATATTGTTTAATCTAAATTCAAAAGCTATGTATTTACAAAATTTGCAACTGGACAACATCTTCGTACCATCAGAAATGAAATCGTTAAAAACCTTGACACAGATGGAATCACGACGTGGACTTGAAAACGTCATAATTTCCAATGGAAAAATTGTCAATGTAGTATCGAACAGCTATGGCCACATTCCGAATCAATTGTTCTTCAAGCAAGCCGAAGAAATGCTAACCGATGCACAACTGAATTTCCACAAACGCACTATCAATAAAAATGATAGGTCGTTCATTACCGACTTCATAATCGATGATAAAAGCCAGTTTACAGTAAAGAACGATAAGGATTTAATACTGCCGATGCTTCGGTTCAAGAACTCGTATGACGGTAGTGAAAAGACCTCTGGCCACTTTGGCTTTTACAGAGAAATATGTTCTAACGGATTGCACGTCTCTAAGGCGGAAATAGAGTTTTCCATAAAGCATAGTAAGAATAATACGCACCTTATTATGCCGAGATTGAACAACCTCTTCGATAAATTTCTGGACAATGAGTTTTACACCATTACCAAGAAATTCGATAGGATGAAGGAATTTAAAATCATCGATACACAAGAGTTTGTCAAGGCCATTCTGGATAAAACTAAACTGTTCAGATACGAGTGTAGCGATAAAAATAGCGACCCTTCGAAAAAGTCTCGTGAAGTTCTTGAAATTCTTGATAATGAAGCTGTGTTGCTCGATGAAGCCCCCAATTTATGGATAGGCTACAATGCTTTTAACCAAATGCTTCATAATACTTTGAAGAAAAGCTTTTCCCAACAGGAACGATTGGACAAAAAACTGTTTGATGCTGTCTATGAAATGGCTTGATGTGATTAAAGGTTTACCCAGTACCTTAAACTGGATTTTTTTCCTGTTTTTAGCAAAGGTTTTGATTTGAAAATTTGGTTTTGCAATCCCATTCAGCCCATTTCTCTACATTACGCAGAAAAAGCTACATTCCGGAAAAAGAGCTTCCTTCAAAAAGTCTTGGACACAATCCCCAGTTTCGCTTTTCATTCCGTTGACCTGGTCCGCTGGGCTGGAACGGTACACTTCATTCCCAAACTAAAATTGTGAATTAAGTCCGCTAAGATTAAAATAATAATCAATCAATATCAGTGCAAAGGTAAACTCGTAAAATACTTCCATCAAAAGACTACGGCATAAAGCCACCGCTTCTTCCACTACTCATTTATTCCGTTTCCTTTTGAGCCAAGATTTTATCTTCCGTTTGGTTTCTGCTCAAATATTGTTTAACTAAAATTTTAGAATTATGAAACAAGTATCTGAAAACCCAACCATTGCCCTTCAAGAAGCAGAAGAACATTATCGATTAAGTAGTGAAAACTACATTATTAAAGGTGCGGAAAGTCACTTAGCTTACTACAGAGATAAGCATCCGCTATACTACCGAACACTTTTAAATCATTATTCAAAATAAAATATCACATTATGGAAAATTTTAATTTGGTACAACTTGATTTTGGGTTCGACTGCGAACCTTTACAAGTACAGAAGAAAACATCAAAGTCAAATACAAAGCAAATGAACGATTTCGTTTTCAATTTTATGGATTGTCTTACGAGTCCCATTATTGTTTTTAAGTCTGCTTGGCAAGATATAATTCCAGAAGATATACTTAAAAACATAAAACCGTCACGACTGTTATGTGCTGTGCAACAAGAAGAAATGGCATCGCTTACAGAGACTTTGGTATACATAATGCCTAGAACTTATGAAGCACCAATGCCTACCGAATGGGTAAATATTTACACTTGGTTAGGTATTCAATATGCCATTCAGTTCAAGAATAATGACCAACTGAACGAAATGACTGAAATCGCACCAAGCAAACTTTCAGAATATGAAACGAAACTTTTAAATGATTTGAGAAGATGGATTTATAATAAAAGAAGAAAGGCTTTAAAAGATAGGTTGAAAAGTGCAGAAAAATCTGAGATGAAGATATTATTTGAAAATCAGAAAGGACTTTTTGAAGACTGAATCAATAACTCACAAAAGTGTTTTTTAGACCTTTATTGAATACAGCTTTCATAACCCACTCAGCACATTCCCCTACATTCCACGCTTCCTGCTGAAAAAGCAGAAAGCTCTACATTCCGCGAAAAGAGCTTCATTGCACAAATCTTGGACACAATCCCCAATTTTGCTTTCCATTCCGCTAAGCCTTTTCGCTACGCTGCCAAGGAACGCTACATTCCCAGCTAAAATTGTGAATTAAGTCCACTTTAAGTTCATCTACATTTTTCAAAATCGGTAATTGTTTTTAATCTAATTATATTGTACCAAATTTTAGGCTCAAATGGAAAAACTGACAGAAAATAGAACCATTGAATTATTGATGTCTTATTTAGTTCAACAGGGATATCAAATAGAGAGTTTTTGTTTAGGTCAAACTAGAGGGTACGATATTGTGGCAAACAGAAAAAATGAAAAGTTGCTTATTGAGGTCAAAGGTGCAAAAGCTCATAAGGATTCACCAACGAAGCGACGAGATTTTTTCAATTCTGGACAGATTAAGACTCATTTAGGTAAAGCAATCATTAAATGTTTAGAAACAAAAGTTGCTTTCCCAAATGCGAAAATCGCCATTGCACATCCCGAAGATGAACAAATAAGAAAAGCAATTGCCAGTATTATTCCAGAACTAAATAAGATAGGGATACAACATTATTGGGTTAATTCTAATGGAACAGTAATTCTCGAAAATTAATTCGTTTTGAATACATCAATAAACTCTAAACTAAACTCATTGTTTCATTTCTTGAATGAAAACAGGGGTTATAATAAAAAAGTTCAATCAAATTCTTATAATTTATTTTTAGCACCATTTGATTCACTCGAAGATAGATTATATTCAGTTCTTCATCACATAGCGAATACACAAAGCCAACCTAAAATTGATATTCTTGCTTCTTTTTTTCAGAAAGTTTATTCAAATAAATCACAGTTGCACAGTTTTAAAACGTTTATCAACTTTTTAACAGATAATGACAGTTGTGTTCCTAATTACGAATCACTTTACTATGGTATGTTGAGACAGGCTGGTTGGGGCAATAAAACTTCTGCATTATTTACCAAAACCATTTATCATTTGCATAATGGAAAGTATGGATTCCAAAATTCAATTTGGGAAGATGCACCAAAAGTGATAAACCAAAAAGAAAAAATTTTCTTACCTGTCGATGCGGTAATTGAAGCAGTTTTTCATCGGATTGACTCATCTACTAAATGGAATTTCCATAAGATAAATAAACTTCTACAGAAAAACTATACTTCTGAAGATATGGAAGTTTGGGATGACCTTTGGTTCTGGGGCTTTATTAATCAACGTGGTTCAGGACTTACAAGGGAATTTATTTGGAACGAAGCTAAATATTGGGCACTTATTGAAACTGCAAAAGACAAAAAATCAATTGATAGAGTAAAAAATGAATCAACGAGATTTTTGAAAATCTTTGATAAAAAACAATCTTAAACCCACTCAGCACATTCCCCTACATTCCACGCCTGCCTGCCGAAAAAGGCAGGCAACCACTTCATTTCGGGAAAAGAGCCTCACTACAAATATCTTGGACACAATCCCCAATTTCAGCTTTTCATTCCGTTAACCCTTCCCGATGCTCTGGGAAGGAACACTTTATTCCCGAGCCAAAATCGTGAATTAAGTCCGCTTTTCATCGGAAAGCCATCACTTCGGTTTTCTTAACAGGATTTACGGCGAAGTCTTCTTGAGCCTTCCCTCGAAAATCCCTAAAAACCAAACCGCTGTCTTACACATTTTAAGGGGTTTATAATGGATAAAGCCTTTATTGTTTTTCGGGGCGTCGAAAAACAGGCAGTACATAACCAATTCTACATTAAACCCAGCCACTCATTTCGCTTAACTGTCGGTACGCTCAAATCGTAACCTGCTTTAAAAGAATTGCTAATGCCCTTATGGAACTTGTCAAGACTGTACAAAGTTTTAGTGAAAAATAAGGAATCTACTTCCTTGAAATTCCAAGGAATTTACTACGTCGCAAACACACCTGATTTGTTCCCTAAAAGTCTTGACAAAACCCACTCTATCCATTGTGCGATGCACGAAAGAAAAGAACAAACACCCCTTAAAATTTAATCTGAATTGAAAAGGGAAATATTAATCAAGCCTGTAAAGGGCATTTAAAACCATTTAGTTATGAGTACTATTAGAAATCACGTACAGTTAATTGGAAACGTTGGTCAAGAGCCAACCATTACGAACCTTGAAAGCGGTAAGAAAGTAGCCCGCTTCTCACTTGCTACAAACGAGTATTACAAAGACAGCAAAGGCGAAAAGCAAACGGACACCAACTGGCATACCGTTGTGGCTTGGGGCAAGACCGCTGAAATCGTTGAGAAGTTTGTAGAAAAAGGGAAAGAAGTAGGAATAACGGGAAAACTAAAGACCCGAACCTACACCACGGATGACGGAAACCAAAGGTATGTTACCGAAGTGGTAGCTGATGAAATCCTTTTACTTGGAAGCAAAAATGACAAGTAGAACTTAAAATGAAAGAGGGCGTTCCTCTCAAAAGTTACGCCCTCTTTATCATTAATCTTTAAACTTTTTATTATGAAAACTATTAAAAATCACGTACAGTTAATCGGGAACATTGGGCAAGACCCACAGGTTACAAATCTTGAAAATGGAAAAATTGTGGCGCAGTTCTCAATGGCGACAAATGAAAATTACAAAGACTCAAAAGGACAGAAGCAATCGGAAACCCATTGGCATAGTGTTGTTGCTTGGGGAAAACTGGCTACAGTTATTGAGAAATATGCAGTTGTGGGAAACCAAATTGCCATCGAAGGAAAACTGGCGCAACGCTCTTATAAAACCAACGAAGGCGAAAAACGATATTATACCGAAATTGTAGCAAGGGAAGTTCTTTTTCTTGGAAGCAATAGCGATAAATAACCATTAAAAATTAAGAGGGCGTTCCCGTCGAAAGTTGCGCCCTCTTATCATTATTAACTTTTTAAATCAAATTAAAATGAAAGCACAAGTTAACGAAATTAAAGAAGGATTGCAACATTTTCACGGAACGGAAATGTTCTATCAAATCCCATTATTGAGAACACGTTTTGCGGACGGATTAAAATACCTTGCTAATGTAGCGGATTGTTTTTGGCTCATTACTGATACGTCCGTAATTGCAAAAAGTCTGATGAACCGAAGCGAATTTATCACAATCGACTTTAAGAGATTGTCCGAAGAAAAACAAGATTTTACAGGCTACGAAGCCGAAATAATTTACAGCGATGGCAATGACAATATTTTGGAAAAACACGGCTACCGAGTTACGGATTTTCCACTCGATGAACTGCGGTTGTTTTTTGTAAATGATACGCTGATGTTACCAAGTGAATACTAAAATTTAGAAACTATGATTTATCTAAACTTTACCGATTTGAACGAGGAAACACAAGAGCGATTAATTGCCAATTCCAAGAAAGATGTAAAGGAAAAATATGGCAAGGCTATAATGGATTATGCAACAAAGCATAACACTAATTTGGACAAGATGCTCGACGAAGAAGCGCTGCGGAATTTATATTCTTATACCTATGTGTTTAACATATAAATTTCAGAACCAAAATGAAAAGACACCTCTAAATTTTAGGGGTGTTTTTTATATGTAATTAATATCATATCAAAAAAAAGCGTATCTTTATCTTGCTGAAATTCAGCATTAAATTTTAAGTAAGGGTTATCCACTTTTCGACTTTCGCCGATAACCGTACACATCTAAAAATAACATATCGGAAAATTATTTTCCTAAAATCGCAATCGGTTTTTTCAACCGGATTGTATGGATTTTTGTCACGCTTGCGCGTGACGAAAAGGAATAGCAAGAGGGTAACACGCTGCGCGATGTTTCGGATTTCTTTTCGTTTTCAAATAGCTGATTACCAGCAATTTGTATATATTTTAAAATCCTGACAATCAACGATTTGCGACAAACGGGCTGAGAACGCCCATTTTTAGGGAAGATTTTGCGACAAATCGGCGAAATATGGACTCATTTATCGGAATTAGATTTAAAAAGGAAACTGCAAAGCGTTTCCAAACTTTCTCACGCACTTATTTTAAATCGCACACAGAAGCTATGGCAGCAATGCTGGATTTTTTCTTCTATAATGAAATTTCGCCAAAGGAAAAATTAGGACCGACAGGACGCACCATTGAAGCGAAACTGCTCAAGAGAATCAATGCGGTCATTGCCATAATGCGAGATGTGGAAAAGACGCAAACCAAACCTACGGTGGCAATGATTCAATCTTTATTTGAAGCAGAAGAACCAGAAAAAAAACCACTCATTTTAGAGAAAAAAGTGACTGAGGAAAAGAAAAAAGTTCGTTTCCAAGAGAAGCGAAATTTGAAGAACGAACTATAAATTTTTAAGTTATGCACATTACAATCACACCGCAAAAATTGGATGCAAATTACAGTCAGAGTTCAGCAGATTTTGTGGGCTATTTAGAGAAAGAAAATGAGGGATTAAAGGAAGCTGAAATGGAACATTTTTTTAATCAATATGGCGATGAAATTTCCGCAGAAGAAGTGGTCAAAGAAATTGACGGGAACACCGCAAAATTAAAAAAGAAAGAACCCAAGTTTTATTCAATTACGGTCAGTCCATCTAAGTATGAATTGAAGAAATTGCAGAACAACAGTCAAGATTTAAAAACCTATACTCGAGAGATAATGAAAGATTATGTTGCATCCTTCAATCGTGAAATAAACGGACGACCCATAACAATTGATGATATAAAATATTACGCCAAAATTGAGCATCAACGCACCTTTAAAGGAACAGATTTTCAGATTAAAGAGAACCAACCTTATGCTACAAAAATATTGCAGCTTAAAACCGAAATCCGAAAAATCCAAGAAGGGCGAGCTGAAGGGAATATTAAAAAAATGAAAAAAGAAATTTCCAAACTGGAAAGCCAAGCACCACATCAACAAAATGGAAAACGGATAGTCCAAGGAATGAAAAAAGATGGAAACCAAAGCCACATCCATATCATCGTGAGTAGAAAAGATGCTTCCAATTCCGTCAGTCTTTCCCCAGGAAGCAAGCACAAAGCTTCCGAAGTTGAAATGCACGGTAAGAATGTAAAACGAGGTTTTGACCGAGACCAATTTTATGAGAAAGCAGAAAAGACTTTTGATAAGACATTCGGCTACAAGCGAAACTTTGCCGAGACCTACAAAGCACGTAAGGATTTTGTGAAAAATCCCAATCTTTATTTTGCTGCCTTGATGAAACTACCAGCCAATGAAAAAGCATTGACTTTTAAAATGATTACCAAAACAGGATTGCCAGTAATTCCGACTATACCAACAAATCAAGCTCAAATCGCACTTCGGATTTTTAAACGGTTAAGACGTGGCGCAGAAGTGGCCATAAAATCAAGTTCCATCGGAATCTAATGACTATGCAGATAGATAATCTAATAACGATACTTTCAATTATTGGTTTGGTCAGTACGGTTTTCTATGCGCTATTTCGACTAAGTAGATATGCGTTTCTTTTAAATATCCTGCTACTTTCAACTTTGATATTCTATATGTCAGATACAATTGAATTAGTACCGCTAATGCTTTATTTGGTTTGCCCGCTTATGCTAATTAATATAGCGTTGTATGTTTTTCTGCACAAAACCGTAAAGCCTCAAAATGGCGATACCAAATATCAAGTCAGTTTTTCTACGAATAAAGGAAATTTCAAATTGGATAATATAAAACGTGGTGCATCCGTCATCGGTTCTGCGGGAAGTGGCAAGACCGAAAGTGTTGTGTATGGATTTTTGAAACACTTCCAAAAAGAAGGTTTTTGCGGAATAATCCACGATTACAAAGACTTTGAATTGACAGAAATGGCATATCCACTTTTTACGGATAGCGATATCCCGTTTAAGGTCATTTCCTTTGATAAAATCATCCATAGGGTAAATCCCATTGCACCACGCTATTTAGAGAATGAGGAAAGCGTAAATGAGGTTTCACGGGTGCTAATTGAAAACCTTTTGGAACAAAGAGAAAGCGGAACAACCGGCACGACAAAATTCTTTAACGATGCTGCGGAAGGATTGATTGGTGGGTTGATTTGGAAACTGAAAACTACCTATCCGCAGTTCTGTACACTTCCCCATTTAATTGCCATTTACCAATATCTTGATACGGATAGCTTAATCCAATTCTTGGAAACTAATACCACATCAAGGGCAATGGCAGATTCCTTTATTAGCGGAAAGGATTCAGATAGGCAAACCGCTGGTGTGAAAAGTACCTTGGCAAATGCGCTGAAACGAATTAGCACACAACGTATTTTTATGGCATTATCTGCAGACGAAGTGCCATTAAATATAAACAATGAAGATAATCCTGCTATAATTTCGGTAGTCAACAATCCTAAATATGAAACGTCTTATTCGCCTGTTATCGCTACTATCATTCACACCATCACAAAGCAAATGAGCGTGCGAAATTCTAAACCTTCATTTTTATTGATGGAAGAAGCACCGACCATACGATTATTAAATATGCACCGCATTCCGGCAACATTGCGTAGTTATGATATTGCGACCATATATGTAATGCAAGACAAAATCCAGAACGATATGATGTATGGCGATAAAGCAAGCAAGGCGATATTAAGCAATCTGTCCTACCAATTTTTCGGAAAGGTAAACGACCCAGATACTGCCAAATACTACGAACGCTTTTTTGAAATTATTAAAGACCCAACTAAAAGTATAAGTCGAGGACACAACTTGGATTTTGACACTCGAATCACAACTGGCGAAAAGGAAATTCCGAAGATTAGAGCTGATGTTTTCTTCCGTTTGAAGCAGGGCGAATTTATAACCTATGCTGATGGGAAGGATAAAAAAGTGCAGTTTAAATTACGATCAATTAAAAGAGAGCTTCCACCCGAATCCAACCAATTTTCTCAGGCGGATTTGACTGCTAATTTTGAGAGGGTTTATGATGAGGCGAGGTCGATTTTCAAATAAATTAAAGTGGTGCAATAGGTGGTGCAATAGGTGGTGTAATAGGTGGTCAAATGGCTTATCCAGTAACAAAATAATTAAATGAGGATTCTTCTTTAATCAAGTGTACACTTTATAAAATACCATTTGGCTTTAAGCTAGTGTTAGAAAATAATTTTTACTTTTCTAGTTAATCGCTAATTCCAAACATCCGTTTAGAAGTACCTGCCAAGTTCTTCCGTGCGTTGCTACAATAATCAGCCTCAATCTCAAAAACGATACAGTTCCTATTTGTTTGCTTGCTGGCAATAGCAGTAGAACAACTTCCGCCAAAGGTATCTAAAACTAAATCCCCAGGATCTGTACTTTTTTCTATTAGATAGCTTATTAAATCAACAGGCTTTTCGGTAGGATGGTTATTGTTTTTGGTTTTAGAAGATTTTAGGATATTGCAGTCACGCCTACCATTCAATTTTTTGTTTCCATTGCTACAAAATAATATCATTTCATATTTTGGCGCATAATCGCCTTTCAGGTCGCCAGTTCCGTGATTTTCCTTTTCCCAAATCAAGATGTTCTTTATTCTAAACTCTTTACCAAGGAAAAACTTAAAGACTTCTACATTGTGCCAAGAGCAGAATACGTAGAGATGTGCCTCTTCTTTGCAGACTCGTTTTATTTCTTTTACCCAACTATTTAGCCAGTCCAGATTATTATCATTAGGCATCCTTTTATGGCGGTTATTCCTCTTATTACTTCTGTAACTTATGCCATAAGGTGGGTCTGTCAATACTAAATCTACACTATTGTCCGTAACTTTTTTAATACCGATTTTCCAGTCTATATGTAGTATTTTTTGCATCTGTTACACTGATTGATTTAGTTATAATTAAAGCATAGCTATGGCTGTTCAGTATCTTTTGGATGCTGATGATTAGTTCAATAAATACAGAGAAATAATTGCTTTAAAAAGGTGCTTTATCCTTTGACCCTCTTGCGGCAGCTAACCACTTGCCTTCCTGCTTAACCAGTTTAAAAACACCAGGCGTTTTATCGTATGCTGTGGTGTATTTTACCCAAGCCACATTGCCCATAATCGTATCTTGCAAAACAGTAAAGTTAGAATCATCCTTTGGCGTAGCGTTGAATATATTTATGGTGTTCATATAGTTGGAATACGCCTGTGGTGTAGAATGTGCTTTTAAGGTTTCCTTATCTTTTTCATAAAAACTTTCGATGACGATTTGAGCTGTGGCACTTGGTCCTGAAATTTTAGTTGTAGAATCAGCACAGGAAAGGAACAGTAATACGAGCGAGCAAACAACAATTTTTTTCATAACGGTATTAATTTGGGTTATTGATATATCTGTGCGATAGTTTCATTTCAATATTTCGTTCACCATCTTTTTCATTTAGTTCTAAAATTGCCCTGCGGTCATTAGACAATGAAAACTTGGGCAATACATAAACGAAGCGAACCGTTTCGTGTTCTGCAATTTTAGATGGCAGGTTATATGTGTAAATAGGTTCTAGATACAGTCGCTGTAAAGACTTTCTTTTGCCCTTTTGCCGAGTTTCAATCGAAAGGTTCAAAAAATTCAAATCGTAATCCAAACTGGAATTATTCCTAATCTGAATAACAAAATAAAGCTGTTCTTTATCAAAAACGATATTCTCAAGACTTAAAATAACTCTCTGTTTACGCTTAGTAAAATAACCAAAATGTTGTTTTAAACTAAGAAGATAAGAGCAGAATTTTTCATAGTAATATGTGCTGTTATCAATGCTTTTGCCAACTAATTTTGTCTGGACAGAATCAGTTATTTTAGGCTTCTCATTCCCAATACTATTTGTTAGTGGAATGAAATAATTGAGTTTAGAAAGCTGTTTTTTATACCTTACAATATACGAAAAAATCGAACCATTTTTGTTGACTACCAAAAGATTACTTTCTTTTCCAGGCTGTGCCTGAAGCAGCCCGAAATACTGTTCTTTTTCCCGAGAGTAAGTAAATACAAAATGATCTGAACCAGTTATGCCTTGCCTAATGGGTTCAGGAAAGAACAAAGCGACGTTTTTTGTGTCATTTGCATAAATGGTGTCGAGTATATGTGGTTGTTGAGAGTTCGTTTTAGCCTGTGCCGAGCAAGGTCGAGGTGCTAGAGCAAAAATCAACACAATTGTCAATAAAGCTGTTGTTTTCATAGTCGTGGTTTTAGGATTAATCTGTAGTTATTGAGTACCGTAACTTTTACATTACGATTTCTTCGTTTGAGTACTTTAGTGATTCCACCAACTTGTGGAACTGTGGGAATATTAATGTCGCCGATAATATCATCGAGAACCTCGTTGGTTGCTTCTGCCCTAAAGTTGTTTTCTACATAGATACCTTCGCTTCCGTCCTGTAAATCGAACGCTTTAAGTTTAGTGGGATGATGTTTGATGTTCTCAATCTCAATTAAAGCGCGATTGGGTTGAAAACTGATAAATCCGAATATGAGCGTATTCTTGGCCATTAACTTGCCATTTATAGTCGCAGCTTTTGTCAACCGCATTCGCAGTCTCGAATTAACCTTAACAATTTGGTCGCCATCCACGACGACGTAAATGGTTTCGTCAGTATTACCGAGAATTGAAACTTCGTTAGGTTTGGGTGCAGCAGCAAAGAAGAGTTGATGTTCCAGACCCAATTCTTTGGCTTCGATTTTTTGTTCTCTTTTTATTTCAGCGGAATCAATTGTTGAAGTTTTCGTTTGAGCTACTCTTTTCCTTCCAAAATTCCGATAGCGTTTTTCGGAATATTGAATCTTTCCGGCATCATAAATACTATCGACGATGCGTTCCTTTTCACGTTCCGGCAAGTCTGGGTCGTAAAAACCCAAAGAATCAATCAGTTTTTCATCGTAGATGCTGGGTGCATTGTTTTCGCGCACTTCCTTCAAATCATTAATGGCATCTAATTTAGATTCATATTCTTTTTGGTTTTCATCCAAATCGGGCACTAAGGTTTGTTGCAGGCTTTCCGTTTCACTTACATCATCGCCCATAACCATTACAGAATAGGAAATGAGAAATATGAAAATCACTGCCAAGACAGCTGCAAATACTATTTTGTTTTTTTCTACTTTCATAAGAGTATATTTTTTAAATGCCGATTACCAGCCTACCGTCAGGCAGGTCGGCTCAACTTTTATCATTTAGTTTTTTAAGGGTGTTCTCAAAATAATTGGTAATTAAAAGTCCGTGTGGATTGTTGGGAAAATTTCGGTCCACCATAATAAGGTTTCCAGTGGAAACCAATTCGTAAGTGTCAATTATAGAACCTCTATTGATTTCAAAAACAGTAACCGTCCTAAAAACATACGTCCCGTTTTGTTCTTCTATTTGCGAATCGATGCTCAACACTTTCTGCACAAGCGAATATTGTAAGAGACGGTTGTAAACACCATCTGCTTTTTTCTGACGATACAGGTTGTCCACAGAACTGTTTCCCAACCAAAGTGCCTTTTTTAAATTACTTTCATAATTACTCGCATCAATATTGTAAAAATAATTGTGGAACAAGTCTAAATGTGCCAAGGCTTCAACCCTAAAATTTTCTTTTTGGGTTACGAGCTTCAGCGGAATAATGCTGCCATCGGTATTTATGGCAAAAGCGCTATTTAGTGCTTTTTGATTTGTGGAATATGCCATCCATAAAGCGAAGGTGCTGGATAGTAATGCTAGGACCAAAACTGCCAAAACGATAAACCGGTTTAATTTTAAGACGTTGTAGATATTCTTGTATGGTGTTTTCATTCTGAATTGAATTAGTTGGTAAATAATCTGAGCGTAAAAGATGTGGCACGTTTATACAATTTGAATTTTAGGAATACGATAAAAGCCACAGAACCTAATTGAACGACAGGTGCAAAAAAGCCTTGACCTGTATCGGTTCCGAAAAGGTTTGTCCAAAAATTGGTATTGATTTCCGTATAAATAGCATTGATAAATACATTGACCAGAAAGAAGGCAGGCACCAACATATATACAGCCGCATATAATTTGAAAAATGTATAAGCAAGGGAACGGAATTTTTCAAAAACCGCTAAACTTATAACCAATGGAAAAAATGCCTGCATTATTCCCAACAGGAAAAAGCGTTCGGCTAAAAATAAAGGGTATATAAATAGGTCGAGAATCCAAAGAATGGTGCTTAAGATAAATGCTAATATTTTAAAGCCATACAACGGTGTTACCAATGCTTCGTACAAAAGCGTCATCGCTGAACTTGCAGCATCAAAAAGACTTACATCTTCCTCTAAAGGAATATCCTGCATTTGCAATGGAAGTAACGCAGGTGCTGTTCCCCTGTACTGTCCCTCGATGGCTACCAATATCCCATCAAAGAATCCTAACACCTGCGTTGAAAATATTACTAAAAGGACGATGGCAAAATTCTTTGCCAATTCGCCGGGACTCAAGCCCCAAGTATAACCGTCCTTATCGGCAATGCCTTCATTATACTTTTTTAAGATGTTGATCAAAAAGAACAGGACAGCAAGTGTTTTCATTCCTGCAATGGTATATTGTGAAAAGTTGCTTGCCTGTATGGTCTGGAACACCGTATCGATGTATTCCAACCCAATCCCTAAAAGTATGGTTGCGGTCATTATTAATAGTCTGTTTCTCGATTATTGACTTTATCCTGCATCTTTCGGAAGGAAATAATATCACGATAGCGTTTGGTTTTGGTTGTGATGCTGGACACCATTTGCTTTGATTCCTTCTCTTTTTCCTTGAGTACTTTTGCACGTTCGGCATCGCTCATTTTTAGGTAGTCGCTAGACAGAACTTCGTCAATAAAATCAACCGTTTCCAATGAGTTTTGTACAATGGCATCAAAGGATTCCACCACTCTACTGATTTCATCGGGTTTGATGTAAGGCGAATTCAAAATATCCTGCAAATCGGTTTGCATTACATTGATGAGTCGTTGATTGTTGTCTGCAATTTCTTGGACAGCATTAAGCTGTTGTACCACACTCGATACTTTCTCGATGGCTTCTTTTGCATCTTTCAGAAATTTCACAGACTTGATAAGTTGGCTCGTCTGTTTGGCAGATTCTACCAAGGATTTTACCAAGCTGATAAAGTTGGTGTTGTCATACACTGGCATTCCTTGGGCAGTAGCTTTGCTTGTCATAAATAAAGTCAGGGCTACGGTCATTACTAAAATTTTGATTTTTGTCTTCATAATATTTGTTTTAAGATGTAAATTGAATTATTGCTTTTTCCATATCGTAATGCTCGTCGTAGAGCTTCATAATTTCCTCATTTTCCTGTCCATCGGTTAAGTAAGCCGCATAAACTTCTTTTGGCACTTCCAACCGGAAAATGTTGCTTTCCCTACCGATTTTGATGAACATTTCGGTGTATTTCCGTGGACCGGAAAGATTGTTTTTAATAGACTTTAGTTGGTTTAAATCGTGACTGGATAGATTGAGCCTTTTTACTAATTCATCATATCCCTTTTCATTATTCAAGCTGTAAATAACCTGTGTGTTTTCCAAAATACTCGCTGAAGTGGAATTGTTTGGAAGCTGATTGATGGATTGTAGAATAATCCCAATCGCACCGTTTTGTTTACGGATGGCTTGATAGTAGAACTCCACGCTTTCCAGTACATTTTCAAACTTCAGTTGCTTTGCAAACTCATCAAATAAGATAATGCCTTTTTCAGCACGGTTTTTCCAAATGGTTCTTTGGATGGCAGATTTAATCAGCTTCAACATTACGGACAGGATTTCCTTATTGTCCTTGACTTCATCGAGCTCAAAAACAATCAATCGTTTATCTTCGATTTTATAGGTTTGGTCTTCGCTTACTTCAAAAAGGAAGCTGTATAGACCATCGCCGACATATTCGGACATTACGTGCAAAAAGCTCGTTATGTTGAAGTAGTCGGGATGGATTTTTAGGGTATCTAAAAGGTCTTTTTGTTTCCTTTCTATAAAGCTGTAAAAACCATCTAACGAATGATTTTCTGAGGTGTTATTATAATAGTGACGCAATATCTTTTTAACCGAGACTGATTGTGCTTTTGTAACTTTTAAATCTGAAGCGAACAGTTCAAAAAGGAAAACAGATAGGTCTTCCAAACGTTCAGGTGTCAAGTCTTTAACATCGCTGATGTAAAATGGATTGATGCCTAAGTTTTTACCGCTTTCATATCTGAGAACCGTATATTTTTCAGGATAGAGCTTGGCGAATTTGGTGTAAGAACCACCTAAATCAATAATGACCAACCGTACACCACTTTCAAAATATTGGCGCAGAATATTGTTTGCCAAAAAGGATTTGCCTTCGCCTGTTGGTGCAAAAATGGCAAAATTCCGTGCCTTTATCCGTTTCTTTTTTTCATCCCAAACATCTTTTAGCACTGGAATGTTATGTTCTCTATCATTGAAGATGATTCCGGTGTTATCGGATTTGTAATTGGTATTGTTAATGAACAGACACAGAGCGTGCTTTAAATCTGTTACATATAAATCGTTATTTGAAAAGTTGGAAGAAAAGCAGCAGTAACTATTAAGAATATAGTTTTTACGCTCTTCGCCACGTGGATAATATGGGATGATATCCAGTTCCTTAAATTCGGTCTTGATTTTGGATGTGATTTTGTCCAGTTTTTTGGCTTCCTTTGCCCAATAGACAATATTGAGATGACCACGAATAATCCGTGCATTATCATCGGCATTGATTTGGTCAAGAATATGTTGGATTTTACCCAGAATCACTTTGTTCTGCGAACCGAAGTTGGAACTTTTATTCAATTCTTCAACTTTTTTATCGAGCAGCTTGCGCCACTTTTGTTTGTCATCGAGATATAGAATTTGATTGACAATATGATTTTCGTTAAGCGTAAGCCCTAAGCCATCAATAAACCCTTGATGAAACACAAAATCGTCTGAAGTGAATTTCTCATTGGTTTTGCTGCTCTGCACACTTTCGCCAAAGCACAGTTCGCTGTTGATGGCCAGGGCATCAAAATGGTTTTCGCCAATATTGACGCTTTTCTTTTCAAGTATAATATCTGTATCAAAGCCTTCGTTGAAACCATTGAAATAACCGTTGGTTAGTTTCTGAATTTTCTCAGCATTGAGTGGTAGAAATTCCATTTTTCGGCTATTATTGATAAAAGAAACGGAATCGCTTACCGAGTTGGCAAAGCTTTTTACGTTATCGTCCAGTTTCTGAACGATTCCCTTTGAAACCTTTCGGAAAGGGTTAACGTATTTGGAATTGTTGAGTGCCTTGTTTTTAGTCAGAATAAAGAACAGATAACATTTATGTTCAATATGCCCACGACCTTTAAAATGCTCGTGTGTAGCTTTTTCTAAAAAGGTTGAATTCGGAAGTTGTCCTGAGGTATATGATTTCTTCAAATAAATATCCTGTTTATGAACAACCGTAGCAACTGGCAAAGATTTTAAGGCCTGAAACCAGGCACCGTGCATATCTTCAAAATCCTTTTCGGAAAGCGAGTAGATTTCCGGTAGATTTCCCTCATAGCACAATATCACATTGCCATTGTTGGCAAACACGATATTGTCCTGAATATCCGCAATGGGTTGATATGCCGAAAGGTTAATCTTGTTCATAATCAAAGCCTGAATTTCTTTTGTTACTGATGATTCTTGGGAAGGCTTTCGCCATCTGAAATAGTTGTGGATTGTTTGTGATTCTAGTTAAGGCGATATAAAGCGCAGCATTAAAAATTAAGACACCTATGATTATCCCGAAACTGAATGAAAAAATAATAATCATTAAGGATCCAAGTATGGACATCATCATTAGGGCAAACAGGGAAATGGGCAGCCCAAAAATGACCGCCTTTTTCCTAATATTTCTATAGACCTCGAACCGCTTCATTATACCACGATTCCAATTAGATAAGTAAATATTCCAACAACAGCACCCGCAATTAACACGAATACCAGAACTCTAGTAATACCTTTTTTTAAATCTGCGTTCTCGCCAAAGAAATGTCCTGCATTAAAGAGGAAACCGACTAGAAAAATGACACCGAGCAGAATTGGAAAGATGGTTCTTATAGTATCGCCTACATCATTTACGGAATCTTCAATGCCACCAATTTGTGCGAATAGCGATGTTGAGAGCAAAGACAGAAAAGTTGATAGATAGATTGAATTTTTCATAACGTAACGGTTTAAAATTTTGTGTTGTTTTTGTTATTGGAAATTTACATATATTTGCTTACAAATAACTGAAAATCAAATATTTGTGAATAAAATATTATTTGATATTGTTTGAATTCCGTTGTTGTTATTTGGTATCAAATTTTATGATTTTTGGAAGTTGAATTGTTAATAACCCAAAACTTGAAAATGAAAAAAGTGCTCAAAAACGTCAGTTTTGTGATTTTGCTTCTAAAAATGTGCTTCATTTTTGGGCAGGAAACCACAACCCAAAAACGAATTGTAATTGATGTTGGGCACGGTGGAAAAGATGCTGGTGCAATAGGTGTAAATGGCATCCAAGAAAAGAATGTGGTTTTGGCTATTGCAAATGCCATTTTGAAGCAGAATGATGATTTGGAAAATCCGCTCGATATTTATCTGACCAGGTATAGAGATACACTTATTTCTTTATCGGATAGAACGAAGCTAGCAAAAGCTCTAAAAGCTGATTTGTTTGTGTCGTTGCATTGTAATCATTCGGATAACCCTAATGCGAGAGGTGTGGAAGTATATGTGAGCAATAAGCAATCAAAATATCAAGATGATTCCATATGGTTTGCTTTTCGAATGCAAGATGCACTCAATACGAAGCTTGGTTTTGAGAGTAGAGGTGTGAAGTTTGCAAATTTTCAGGTGTTGCAAGAAACAATAGCTGAATGTCCTTCTGTGCTTTTGGAATTGGGTTTTTTGAGTAATTGGGATGAAGGTCATTACTTATCAAGTTCAAGCCACATAAAACGTCTAGCCTATTTGATTTTTAGAACCTTAAACCAATAAGATGAAAGAACTATTTAATGAAGTTTTTGTTTGTTTAAAGTCACTATTTCGTTTGTTATATACCGAATTAAAGCTTCTGCTTAACAAAAATGCGAATAACTGTAAATAAGGTAAATTCAATTAATTATATTTATAGGATTTTTCACTAAAAAAAACGATTGAATATTAAAATTGAACGAAACAGATAAAATAAATTTTGACTTTGTAAAAGAGATTAAAGAACCCGGTGTTTATCAACTGCTTTTTCCTAAGAAAGAAGTAGGGTTGGCAGTTATGGTTTTATTTGAGAAAATTGAAAATAAATCACTGCCTGATGGAAAATTCATCGAAAAAGACCTTCACGATGCATTTGCACAGATAAGCAAACCAAATGAAAGGTATCCAAAGGAAATTTACAGTGCGCACATTGAAGAGCTTCAGGAATACTTTTTAGACTATAATCAAGAAACCCAAAAATACTATTTTAAAGATTATGCCTATAGATTTTATACTTACGCAAAGGAAACCTTGGAAGGTAATTTTAGTCCTACTCATATCGAAAAGATTTGTAGTTTGCTCACGGCTTCATTAAGGCAAAGGGAAACCTTAGAGGATTTAAAATTTTGGCTCACATCCGAGTTCAGAAAATATGAACCCGACCTCAGAGAACAGGTAGATTTTTTGGACAGACAGATTATAGAATCGGTAAATAAGCTTAAAAATAATCCCACTAATTCCGATAAAAAATTTATTGATCTTCTAAAAGAAGTTGAAAACAACTTGGATAAAGCACAAGAGCAAAGCAGAGAACTTGCATCAGCATATAGCGAAACCAAAATTATACGATCAATCCTAGAAAAGCGAGAAGACACCGATTCTGAAACAGACGATTTAATTGCAGAGGTTCATTTCTTTATAAAATATCTCAACGAAAGGTTAGATTCCATTGATAGAAAACTAGATAGAATTCAACCAAAAATCAGACAGTTGTTCGCTATTTTAAACAGGCCACAGTTTAATAGTAAAATTGAAAAATTTCTACATTTCTTATTAGATAAAAGTACAGTCAATGGTAGGAAAGAAACACTTTTGCCAAAAAATATTAATAATCCTGCTTTGCATATAGATACACCCAACTTTACAATTATTGAGCGTGAAAGAGAATTGTTCCCTTCAAAACCAAAAAAACGAACTATTTACAAAACAAATAAAGTTAAGATTAAAGAAAATACGCAAGGTATTTTAAGGATACTCAGTCAACAGGATTTGATTAGGAAATGGGAACAACACATTATTGCCGAAATAGAATTGAGAGGAACTATTGACCTATCTGCAACTTTCTTTAAAATAATGGAAGAGACTAACGATGGACAAATAGCTGTAAGTGCAATTTACAGTTCAATTCAACAAGCACGTAAATCAAATGATTTTGATTTTAAAATGTACAAAATAAAGCAGACCAATAGTAAAATAGAACACATAAGTTTATGGAAAATGAACATACAGAAGATATAAGGGTACAATTTTTAAATCATCCGGACACCCAAGAACTATTTGCCTCTCTGGACTATATGTTAAAAGATGGTGTACATTTTCAAAGGGAAGGCAATCAGGCAAGGTTCTACAATTATATCTATTCAAACATTGATAGTTTAAAGGCATATTATCGATTTTTATTCAATGTTGAATTGACATTTGGTGGTACAGAAGCGAGTGGTTACTATTTTTTGGATTTTATTGGTTCCTCAAGAGGTAAGATAGATGCAGGACATAGACATCATATGAAAAGTGAGCACGTTATAATCGGGTTTGTTATTTACAAGATATTTTTCATTGACAACCAAGTTGATGTGGTTTCGGTAAAAGACCTACAAAAAAAGATAAGGATTGATTATGAAGATTTAAAACCTGGTATTTATAGGTTGATTGCAAAATCAAGGAACACCAATCCTGGTAATTTGAACGATGAAACTATAGATGCAACCGTAGAATCAGCACTCAGGGAATTTAAAAAGATAGGTTGGGTAACGCTAAACGATGATGAGTTCGATTTGTTACCTGCTTTTGACAGGTTGATTGCCATTCACGAAGATTTAATAAACAATATGGACGAAACACTAAATGAATTGAGATGAAACGATACCCTAGAATAAAAAGGCTATCTACTTTGGGCATTGTGCATCATCAATCGTTTGATTATGATTTTAACCCATTTAGAACAGACTTTGTTGGCGAAGGCGGTTCTGGTAAGAGTATGATTGCAGATCTTTTGCAACTCATCTTTGTGGGTTCTGGTGCATTTCATTCGCCTACGGATAGTAGTGAGCCAAGAAAACCAAAAACAATGGTGCTGAGAACTTCTGGTAAAGGCACAGATATGGGTTATACCTTTATAAATATTGAACTTAAAAAAGATGCTTTTGTAGTTATAGGAATATATCTTGAAAGCATAGGAAGTTCGCGGTCTTTTATAATTCAACAAGGCGAAAAATTTGAACCAGAGGACGAGTTAGTTCCATTCAACCATCCTCTTGGTTTTTCAGATTTTTTAAAGGATAACAGTTTGTTGCCTATTGAAGATTTAAAAAATCACATATTCGATACTAAAGGATTTGTCTGTGAGTCGTGGACTCGAATGGATACATTTCACAAGCTATTGTTTAAAAATTTTATCATTCCAGTGGACTTATCCATCAACCAAGAATCCTTAAAAAGTTATGCTAAAATCATTCAAGCATTTTCAAGAGAGTCATTGGACATAAAGAAAAGCGAACGTATTCAAGAATTCCTTTTTGGAAATGAAAAAGAAAAAGAACTAAAGCACGAGTTTGACAAAGCTGTAGATGAACTGAGTGGCGATATCCGTCAATTTGAATCTAATAAAGATGAGATAGATAGGTTGACACATAAACAAACAGAACTGCAAGAACTGCTTAATCTAAAAAAGGAAAGGGATAAAGCTAAAACAGAATTTATAAACACAAAATACCATTATTTAAATTACCAGATATCATCATCTTATAATGATATGGTGCAAAGTTTGGATGCTTTTTTTAATAATCGAGATAAGTTGAGCGGACTTAGAAATTTTGCCGAAGCCAAAGTTGAAAAACTAAAATTGAACACACCTGCTTTGGATGAGGAATTTGAAGAGGCCTCTAAAGAAAAATTATTATGGAAAGGGAAAAGCGACGACTTGAAAAAGTACTTTTCTTGGATGGAACATTTTGAAAAAAATGGACAAGAACTTTCAGAACATTATAACAACTATCATAAGAACAAACAAGACATTGAGCGAATAGAAGAGTTCAAATCACTCTTAAAGGAAAATGGTATTTACGTTTTCTTCGGAAAAAATGACAAACTCAACAAAAACACCATTCAAACTATCGCCGAAACCCTAAAAGGATTTGAGTCTTCACTCGAAGAAAAAAAGAAATTAAAAGTTCTCAATAATTTAGATGACGCTTCTTCGCTTGCACATTGGGCGTTAAACCTTAAAAGAAAATTGAGCCGGAAAGAAGAAAGTGTTGTACATAAATATCAAAACGATAACATTACCACCAAAGAACCAACAAATGGAATCAATTCACGTTACATTCCAGAACCAAAACTGTTAATTGAAAATCTACAGGTTACAAAGGATGAGGAAAATGGTTTTTGGTTGGATTTAGGTGGTGTGCGTGAATACATCCCTTATGTAAAAGATCCTATATTCGATACTGGTAATTCAGATAAAATCAAGGACTATTTTTTAAACCAAAGGATAACGTTAGAAAATGACATCAAAGATTTAGAAAAGGAACTAAAGAATTGGACAATCTTAAATAAAATGCTGACTGCACTCGAAAATCCATCAGCATATTTTTCGTCTTGGGAATTAAAAGATGTTAATGCCAAGTTTAATAAGCACGAGTTGTTTGAGGAAACCTCGGATGCTATTAAACGATATTTAAAACTTCTTGATGAGCACGAAAAGATTGATGACGGTCTAAAAAAGGCGAACAAAGCATACAGGCAAATAGACGAAAAGCGTACTGACAATTCTTCTCTAATTAAAGGATTAGAGACGAGCCTAAAAACAATTTCAATTCCTGAAATTAATGCTGATGTTCAGCAATTAATTACAAAATATAATTTTGAGACAAAAGATACGGGTGGTTTTAAAAACCTAAAAACTAAACTTAAGAAACAAAAGAATTTATATGATACTTTTATTTCTATTCTAACAGAAGAATCAAAAAATGGCATCGCAGTAGAGGACTTGAAAAATGCAGATAGAGAGATAGATGCATTTAAAATTGAATTAGAAGAATTAACTTCAGGGAGTTCTAAACTTGTTTCAGAAGCTAAAATCCAAGAAGCCAATATTTCATCAGATTTTTTGGAAGAAAAAAGCATATATCATTCCGAATGTCAAAAACAATATAGTATCAAATATGATTTGGTGGTCAAGGAATTTTTAAAGCAAAAGGAAAACCGTTATTTAGGAACAGATGATTTTAAACAGATTTGTTCAGAAATTTTACCACAAGAGATTTTTTCGGAAAAGGATTTAGAAGATGATGAAATAATTCCACGCATCAAAAAATTGCTTGACGATATAAATATCAAGAACAAAAAGCTAAACATTAGAAAACTTCAGAAGTTAACAAGTGTCGTTGACAAAGTGAATACCGAAGTAAGTGAACAAATATATTACTCTAAGAAAATAAGAGATTTTATTGATGCCGACGATAAAACAATTACAGGTGGCCACAGGGCAAAACTGTCTATTTACTTTGAAGGCAGTTATCCCAGAAGCTGGATGGAAGATTTTATTGAGAAAATACGTGAAGATATTAAGGTATCGAGCGATAACAACCTTTTTAATGACCTACAGGGCGTTTCTAATGAATTGGAAAAATACACGTCTCTCGAAGAAAAAATGCAAGAAGCTTTTTACAGATGTGGTGGCTCTAGGAATCTAAAGCCCAAGGTATGGGAATTGCTTAATCCTAAATCTTACTATGGACTCAATTTTACCATTCAGTCTTTACACGGAAAAAGAAACCCAGGAAGCACAAGCCAAACCTATGCAGCAATTGCACTTTTGTGTATTGCTAGACTTTCATTAATTAATAGGGATGCAAAAGATAAGGTTAGGGATGGAATACGATTTATGCCAATTGATGAAGCAGCTGGACTTGGAAGCAATTTTGATATGCTCTACGATATAGCAAAGGCAAATGATTACCAAATCATATCACTATCAATACAACCTTATAAAGTTGATATGCTAAACCAATACATTTATCTGCTGCATAACAATTTGGAAGAATCCGATAAGGTCAATTACGAACCAGTTCCAATTTTTGGCGATTTTGGCAATAACAACAACTAATTTATAAAGAACCTAATTCGCACCTAACAAGAATGAGAAAAAACGTTGAATGGAAGTATTTGATTGGTCTTAACCAACTGTATGAAAAAGATAAAACCCATCTAAAAATAGGTAACAATAGCTTTGTTAAACAAGTTTTGATGAAGCAAAAAAAGTTAATTAAACCTAAGATGGGCAATCCTAAAATTCTGGAAGCCAAGTATGGTTTTAAGGAATATTATGAAAAAGAGTTTTTGGATTATTTTGAATACTATTCTAATTTTTTTCAAAAAGCAGGTTTAGAAAGTAACGCCCATAAAACGTATAATGAAGACGACTTAAAAAGTTTAGCTTTCATTTTTTATCAAAAAGACGAACTTAAAAAGAATCTTACAACTGAATATACTTTTTCGGCAAGAGTCTTTAAAGGTAAAGGTGCAAAGTATTTAACAAATAGACCGAGTTTACGAAATGCGGTATTACAGCTTCTAGAAATAGACGAGTTCCCAGAAAAAGACCCAAAAAACGCACAATGGCGTTTTGTGGTGGATTGCGAAAACTCTAAAATGATTGTTATTTGTGAAAATTTAGCTTGCTTAAAAGTACCTTATGAATACAAGCAGAATAATATAGAACTGTGGCACGTTGGCGGTAACAATACCAATCCATTAAAAGCTATTCCATCAACAAAACTAAAGCTACCGCTCTTTTATTTTTGTGATTGGGACCACCACGGACTTTCTATTTTTTCAAGAGTTAAAAGTATCTTTCAAGAAAAAGACAAATCAATTACATTAATTGAGCCTATATCGTTAAGCGAAGCCTTACCTGTAGATTCGCCACATCATTATAGCAAATGGCGCAAAAAAGAATTTTCTGGATTAAAAAAAGATGATTTTTCAGAACAACAACAAAATAAAATATGTAGTCTAATTAATGACAATAATTGGGTTGAGGAAGAATCTATGGATTTATTATCCTCACTACGGAAGTTTGGTTTTATTCAATAAAACATAAAATATATGTTTGTTAAATTTTTATCTTTGGAAAGATAAACTGTCTTCTACAATGCAAGGTTACTTTTGTTAATAGCATATTTAAGACAATAAATTTGAAATGCCTTTACCTTAATGACATATATATTTATTGACGAAATACTAAATAGCTACGCCATTGATTTGGAAATCTTAAGAAGAAACACTAATCTAAACAGTATATCACTATTACAGCATAAAGGTGTTTTTCATTTTGACGACAATTTTTTTGGAAACCAAAATAGTGAAGCTGAAAGCATAAAGTTTGATGATTTTTTATCTAAAGCAAGAACCAATAATTCCTCATTGGTAATAACGCCAGAATATTCTTGTCCTTGGGCAAGTGTGAGAAACATTTTAGACGATATAAATCGATTTCCCAATAGAGGTAAACTGTGGGTTTTAGGTTGTGAATCCATTACACCTGAAGAAGTTGTGACTTTTCAAGAAACTTATAATGGATTAGATAATATTGAGGTAGTTTATAACGATGTCATCGATGATGCACCAGGTGGTATATTATTAGACCCTTGCTTATATATCTTTAAGGCAAACAATCAGGAAGGACAAGAAAAGCTGATAGTTCTAATGCAATTCAAGACTCAACATATGGGTGTTTGGAACAACGATTTAGAACAGCAAAAAATTATTTCTGGAGAACATTTATATATACTTCGTAACTCGGAAGATTCAATAAATTTAGCGACAGTAATATGTTCAGATGCAATGATTTTTAATGGTGCAGCTATTTTTCCAAATGCACCGGGATTTTGGGATACGAGACCGTTTATAATCCTAAGTATTCAAATGAATCCAAAACCAAGTCACAGCGTATTCCGAACATTTAGAAATAATATATTAGAAAAATCAAACAAAGATGTTATATCCTTAAATTGGAGTTCTGAGGGAAGTGCAACTGGTATTCCTAATTTTTTTGCTCATTATTGTAAATCTAATATTGCTATTACAACAGAGCACATAATCAATGAAAGTCCTCTTGAGGAAAAATTAATTGATGATAACCACAATAAAGGTCTTTATTATTTATATAAAAAATCAGGAATACATAACTTCTATTTTACACCTGAAATTGAATTCTTTTATTTGAGGATTCGTAAGCCGGCAGTTGGGTTAACGCCATTACCAGTAAATCGAAGAAGAGGGCCTAAATTAGAGGAAATTTACACTTACAATGAGCAGTTAGAAATTTTCGAACCAATACCTAATACAACCGATGGGTTCCGAGATTTTATAGATAGTATCCAAATTCAAAGTAAAAATATAACAAGTGAGGGTTTAAGTGTTATAGATAAAGAGCGCCTAATTGCCCTTACTACTGGAGAACTTTCAAAGTTTAAAACAGGTTCAAATTGGCACATAGTAAATAAGCTCAAAAGTTTTTTATTGGAAGATACAGAAGCCATAAAAAGATATACAGTAACATTTGATAATGATGGTAAAGAATATCGTACTACTCAGATTGGAAGAGTCGAAGACCTCAATCTAAATATATTGACCAATAACGATTTATTCCCTGATATCATAGCATCATTTAAAGACAATTGCAATGAAGTTATGTTCTTTAACAAAAACGGAATGAAGTACAATTATAATTTAGTCAGTAATGACGACCAAATAGCAACCGTTGCATTTATAGGCCACAAATCAAAGGCTGATGCACAACAAATGTTATATAAACTCACAAAACTATTTCCAGCCGAAGATTTAACCAATAAAAGAATCGTAGTATGGTACAAGCCAAATATGATTGCCAATAATTATGCTTATGAAGCCACCGATGTACCAAGAATTACTTTAGAAAAACCAACTAATATTACCTCAATAACAAAATAATGACCTTAGAGAATATCAAAGAAATACTTCCTTCAGATTTTACAATCACAAGTTCAAGTGAAACAGGAAAGCAATTATACCTCAATCAAAAATATAAGGATGATATGGTTGCTAAATACATCTTTGATATCGATTATGAAAATGAAGATATTAATCTTAACGAGTTTCAAGAGAAGTACTTGTCTAAAGATTATTTTAATTCAGAAGGAAATCTTCAATGGAATTATTATTTAATCTTTCTAAGAAACGGTTTGCCTTCTGCAACTAAGAGAGACATTGAAAAAGACGAAACCTACGCCAGAAAATTTGTTTTTACTTTAGATGAACTAAAAGATTACTTAACCTATGAAAAAGCATCTTCAGCTGCAGAGGAAAATATTGTTGAGAAATGGAAAGCCCAACTAACTGAAGCCGATTTGCAAGAAGTGTTCAGTAATGAAAATTATGTAGATGCTGTGCCACGTTATATCGATAATAAAACTAAGGGTGTAGAAGTGCTTCAACCAGTAGATTCTAAACCAGATGAGACTCAAAATTTTGTTTTGGACGAAGTATCATCTTTAAAATTAAATGATGATTATCGAGATTATCCTGAAAAAAGAAATTTTGAATTCAGTAAAGTGAATCTTATTTCTGGCCCTAATGGTGTTGGGAAAACATCCTTAATGGAAGCTATTGAATTGGTGATTACAGGAAACAACGCCAGAAATGAAAATGATTTGCCTAATCCTGGCGCAATAGTAGCAAAGTATGATGTAGATTTAGATGAAAAAGAGGATGCCTTTGTAAACTCTATTCCAAAATTTAAGGCAAGAGACTACTATTGGTACAATACGCGATACAGCCAACGAGGGTCTAATACGCTTCATCATAGTTTTAACAGATACAACTTTTATAATAGCGATAGTGCCTATCATCTTTCCAATAATGCCAGTAGCAATGACTTAACCACTTACCTATCTGCCATTGCCCTTGGTACAGAGTTTGGCGCAATTAGAGATAGGGTAATTAAATTTAGGGATAGGATTTCAAAAAAGTTAGATAAGTTCAACGATACTACTAAACGCGAGGAAGCCATTAAGGCAAAAGCCAATGATCAAAAAGAAAGGTTAAAACAAATTTCTGACCCAGAGGAAGTATTTCAAAAATTTTTAACTGAAGTAAAACAATTAAAGTGGAAGGGATTTCTTCCACAGACTATAAATGATGAAACTAAAAAGTTTGAAGAAGATTATAGCGTTGCTTTTTCACTTCTCAATTCAATAATACACTCTAAAGCAGTAAAGGAATCTGATGTTTTGAAGAGAATATCCAACTTAGAAACCTTGAAATCTCAATTAAAAACCCTTGCAGTTAATAAAAAAGAATTGAATGGTAAAATTAAGGAATATCAAAAAATTGTAGTGGAAAGCGAATCAACTCTAACACGTATTGATAATGCGTTATTATATTTAAAAAAACCCAAATCTTTTAGAATTGCCACTATTGATGAGGACATCAAAACACTAGAAAAAAAGGTAAATAAAATAGAGACATTCCTTTCTGAAATTGAAGCACTCGATATAAGTAAAATAAGTGCTAACAACTCTACTTTTCAAGAGTTCAACAATACTCAAGATAACCTTTTGACTAATAAAAAGAATGAATTAAAGCGCAGTAGAGAACAGCTTCAAGTTCTAAAAAATGCCTTGGATAAGATAAATGCTTTAATGATAGATATTAAGTATTATGGGAGAGAATATATTGAAGCAAAAGAAAATCTGGACGCTTGCCCCTTATGTAATACACCACATACCAAGGCAGAATTAGAAGCTAAGGTGCATACTCAATATAATGATAAAGAAAGTGCGAAAAGCATCGAAATCTTCAATAAAAACATTAGTGAGCTTGAAAAAGAAATATCCGAAATCAATATTAAACTAGAACAGTCAAAAAGCTATGAAAAGTTACTTAAGGGCTACTTTACTGAAGAAGACCTGAAAGTAAAAATTTCAGAAGTGCAGCCCTTACTTGATACTGAAAAATCACAATTAGCCATTTCAAAAAAAGAATTAGACCAACTGAAGAACTTGTCTTTAGATTTAAGGTTAGAAGGATATAGTTTAGATGATTTTTTAAAACTTAAAAACACACTTTCTTCTAAATACCCAACTTTAGAATTTAAAGCTGAGAACAAATCAAAATTCGAAGATTTAAAAAACAATGCTCAGAAAAAAATTGATACGAATAGAAGTGAAATTGAAAAGGTAAATGAGCAATTATCTAAGCTTGACGAGGCGATTAGAGAGCTATTGGACGATAACTTTAGCCAAGATAGATACAACGAAGAAATTGATTTTCAAATTAAAGAATATCAATCTTATAGAGAATATTTTGTAAAACTCAGAACGTACATTGATTTTACTAAAGATGATTTTATAATTGAAATGAGGCATAGTTTAGAGAGTTTAAATAAAACCTTTTCAACTTTTAAAGAACAAAAAGTCAAGTTTGAAGAACTTACTCTAGCTAATAATCTTATTAAAGAGGCAGACAGTAGAATAGAAAAGCTAAAGCCTAAAAAGGCCAGGGCAACATCTGCTTTAAAAGTTTTGAATAAGATTATTTTAGAAGACAGTGAAGAAAAAGTATTAGTCGATTTTTTTCAAAAAAATGAAAATGAAATAAGTGAAATCTTTACAAGCATTCACGCACCAAAAGAATTTTCCAGACTATCATTTAGTTCAAATAAAATAGTTTTATATAAAAAAGACTTAGAGCAAGAAGTACCAATATCACAGATTAGTACTGGTCAACGAAGTGCGTTGGCACTTTCTATTTTTCTAGCTTTAAATAAAAAGCTCGCTAAAGGACCTAACCTAATCATTTTTGATGACCCAGTAACTTATACTGATGACCTAAACATTCTTTCATTTTTAGACTACCTTAGAAGTATGGTGATTAATGAATCTAGGCAGTTGATATTTGCTACAGCAAGCAATAAAATTGCTAGACTGTTTGAGAAAAAATTTGATTTTTTGAAGTCAGACTTCCAAAAGTTCGAGCTTTCAAGAAGTATAACTTAATATGGACTTTTTGTGTTTTAGCAAACGACTTATTCAATGCTATCTTTTCCTTTTCTTACCAATCTATTGCTAAGTTAAATAGTATATTGCCTTAAACCAATAAAAAAACGCTTCAGGGTTGCTCTTTTTCAATTTATTTAGCTTGGTGAATTGAGGGTTCTTAATCAACCAATCTTTAACCTCAAGCGGATTTTTAAACCTTTCGATTTCGCTATCAATACCAGCCTTAATCAGTTCAGATAGGTATGCAACTTTTGAAGCAGCTGTAATGGCTTCTTCAATATTGAATCTTACCAATGTAAAATTGGTAAAATTGCTTATTCCAGTTTGTAGATGTTTAAACTCATTAGATTTAGTGTTACGAGTAGAAAGAACATAACACGCTTCTCGGGTGTCTTCCAAAACCTGTTCTGAGGTTATGTCTAATTTTCTAAACGCTATTTCCTCTGCAACTACTTTTGTGTAACTGTTACGGACTGTTGCCAAGTCCGAAATATTATCCATTAAAAACGCTACGTCGAATAACTGTTTGATAATTTCAACTGGTCTTTCTTTGCTGTATAAAATTCCTGTGGTTTTTGGTGCAAAAGCAGTTAGTTTATCGCCTAAAATAGCATCAAACGTTGGCATTTTTACTGTTGTGATTTCCTCTTGTGTTTGAAGCCAGTTGTGAGCAATAGGAATTTCAGTAAGTTCAGGATAAGGATTTGGCGTGTATAGCACATCCAGTAAAATTGGCTCAACCCGTCCATCTACATTGCTTTTGTAGAACATCTTGAAATGATCAACTGGTGCATCTGGCGTGTGCCATCTGTCATTGTCATCTTCCCAATGTATAAACGCTTCGATTTCCTTGCTTATAACTTCAAGGACAGATTCTATTTCGCTTTGGCTTTGCTCGGTAATAATATCGATGTCGATTGAAAATCTTTTAGGTTCTTCTGTTGCCAACAATAATGCAGTTCCACCTTTAAAAATAAAATCGAGTTTGTTGATTTTAAGTTGTTCCAAAAACAATAAGGCATAGACAACCTTTTCAATAAGTTTTGGGTCATACTTTTTACCTAGTCTTTTTTTTACTTCGTAAATCCACTCTGGTTGATATGTTGTTTCTTTAATCATTAAAATTAATGTTTGGCAATAAAATTAATTATTTGCCAAAGTTAAATTGCTTAAGTGTTCAACTTCCATCTCTCTATTGCGCCTGTGAGCATAGCGTTTCATTTTACTTTTGCTTATCTCAAACTTTTCGAATGCCGATCGGTAAATAAATTCCAATTCACTTTGTTGTGCACCAAATAAATTAGTGTCTATAAGCATATCGACCAACAATTTTTCAAGGGATGGGATAACGATATTTTCGATTTCGGCTAAAGGTGCTTCGGATACCAATTGTTTAAGGATTATTACGTCATCACTATTATGAATGTACAGTTCAAATGTTTCAGCATCTGGTTCTATAAAAACGGTTTTAACGTGGTCTTTCAACTTGTAAAAAATGGACTGTGCCACATCTTTTTCCAATTCAATTATGGTGTAAAACTTAAATGGTTGGTGGCGCATAAATTCGTTTAACCATAAAGTGTTCCATACACAGAATTCAATGAATGGATAGTCTTTTTTTATTTTATTGTACAGTCGTTTTAATTTGGTGTCAATAACTGGAATAAATCTATCCTTACCATTTAAAGCGTACATACCTCTGGATGGGTTTTTTAACACACCTTCTTTTTTAAGTTTAGACAAATACACAGTGATAGAACTTTCCTTTAAGGTTGGAAAATCTTTCTGAATAAGCTCTACCAGACTGGTTTTTGAAATAGCTTGCTGGTCAACAAAGTATGTTGGTATTTTATCTTTAATAGTTTGTTCCAGAACAATGATATTTTGAGTTAAACTTTGGCAAAATACACATTTTTTGCCAAAGTTTAATAGTGAATAGCAATTACTTCCGTTTATCCGTAGCCTTTGTATCAAAAGCAATCAAATTAAAAAGTTCCCGCATTCTGCTACGAACACGGTTTCCGTAGCGTTCTTCCAATTCTTCGGCATTGAGGTTGGTGGTTGCGTGGGTTTTTATTTTACGCTTTGTCTGTAGGTAAAGCTCGTATCGAGATAAGAGCACTTCGCCCATTACGTTTAAATCCTTTCCATAAAACCGACCAGCTGGCTCTACGCCCAAATCATCAAAACAGAAAAATTTGGAGTTACCATATTCTTCAATGGTTTTAAAACCGAGATGGTTAAAACTAAACGCTACATTCCGGCAAGGAATCATTTCATAAGGTCGTTGCATTGGAACGATATGGCGCAGCAATTTCATCAAGGTGGTTTTTCCACATCCTACAGGTCCAGAAAGTAAAATACCTTTGTCGATATCAATTCCGTTCTTTTCACAGTTCTCTTTGTCCTTGATGAAATAATGGCAGAGGTTACGTATGATAGCCGTGTCCTCATCGTAGATTCGGAAATTTTTTCCAAAGAGCATTTTTCCCTTGGCATTCAGGTAAATCAGGATTTTGTCAAAATCGTAGAGAACACTCTTGCCGTCAAACTTGCCAAGCGAATATTCCACGCCACCTTCGGTGATTTTAGAGGGGTTGTCCATAATCTTTGTTTTTAGTGGTTCGCAAGTTGTCCTTGATTTGGGACGCTTGTTTTTTGTTTGGTTTGTTTTCTTTGGCATATAACTCTGTCCTGCCCATCCAGTTAGTGGCCAAGGCTCGCCAATCTCGAATTTCTTTTCCATCGCTCGTTTGCCAATTCCGAGTTTCATAATACTCGAAGAATTTTTTTCCTTCATCAGCATTAAAACCTTTTTCAATAAAAAAATCAATAACGGCCTGCCAGCCCTTTGGTTGTTTTAGATTGTTTACTTGTTTGGTATTGTTTATAGTAGATACCAATGCTTGTCCACTCACGGGACGGTTTGAGTCCACCACTTGTCCATTTTTGGGACGGTGCTGTCCCACAACAGGTTCACGGATGGGATGGTACTCTTCCGCAAGCTGTTCTAATATGGGATCGTACCGTCCCATATCCGGTTCATCACTTGTACCGATAATGGCCATCTTGATTTTGCTTCCTTTGTAAGGGTTATTAGAAGGAAAATAGGTGAGATAGTTCCAAGAATCAAGGTTTGTCACACATCTATGGTAAGTGGATTTTGAGCCAATCTTGGCTACACGCATTAATTCTCGACGGTTCACATAAAATTCATCTGCAAATCGGCTACTGTTCCATTCTTGGAACAGTGCCATATAGAGACTTATATGCGTTGGATTGAGGCGGTCATCAAAAAAGAACTTTTCAAAAGCCGCATTAAGTAGCTTTATGTAGTTCATCATTTAAGAATTTAGCTTATGCTGTACACGATTTGATGTCATCACGTTTTGAATTTCCTCGGCATCGTAGTAGATGATGCCCCCAACTTTGGTGTATGGCAATGTTCCGTTGATGCGAAGATTCTGTAATGTTCCTGGACTGACTTGAAGCAAGTCCATAACTTCGGAAGATTTGAGATATTTTTTGAGTTTTCCAGTGGCTTGTTTGGAAAGAAGGTTTTTAATGTCATCGAACAATTCTATTTTAAATTCTCGAAGATCGTCTGTGGTAATAATATTTGCTGGCATAATAGAACGGTTTTAAAAGAAAGGGGCTATCATTATCGCTTTCAACTAATTTAATAGCCCCTGACTTGATTTAACTCACGAGCTTTAGTATTTTAATAAAAAAGTGTTCGTGAATCTGTCGATTTGACTTTCGTTCTACAAATTTGGGATGATTTATTGGATATTAATCCCAAGTCATACCCAAGTTGGGTGTTTTTATATACTCATTTTCAATGGTTTAAATTAGTTTTGTTTAGTGGTTGTCCTGAAAATAGTATATACCAAATGATAATAACTAAAATTAATTTTATTTTTTCCCAAGTAGTACCCAACTTGGGAAGAAATTTAACATTTAAGCGAAATGGATTTTATCCATCCGTTTCCTCCATTCTCCTTAAAAGTGTTGCTTTCAGTCTATCGATAAACTTGGTTTGGTCAATTTTCCGTTCTCTAATTTCGAGAAAAGTTCTATATACATTTCCAAGTTTTAGTTCAAAGATGTCTTCACAAGCCGAAGCCATTTCTTTAATCCCAGCCGTACCACTTTTTATCGCTCCTGAAGCCTGTAAGGCATAAATCAATTCAATTAGGTCTGTTTTTGAGGCTGTCCATTCAAGTCGCTCGCCATTTGATAAAGTATTCAGCTTATTCGGTACACCGTTTGACAGATCCCTTAAATAACTTAACTCTTCTACGTAATGACTGATTAATAAATCGTAGGCCATAATTTTGGCAATTGCATTATCGTGGCTTGTGGAAAATTCTGCATCGGTATAAAAATGAGATGTGTTTGACACCAGACTGATTTTATCGTTTCCTCGTAGAAAATAGAATTCATCCAAAAGTTCAGAATCCTCCCTGTAATATTTTATAAAATCTATATTTCGCCGATTGCTTTCTTGTAGTTTATTTATTTCTAAATCGATAAATTCCTGTTGAGATTTTATGGTGCCGGCAGGTCTGTTTATTAAAAAATTGTAGAGTTTGGCGTAAAACTTCAATCTGCTATAAACATAAGGTTTGTGCTTTTTAAAGAATATGATTTCATTTTGTTTGTCTTGAAATTCATTTTCCCTTACACAGATTCGCAGTTTCTGTAAGTATTGTCTTGAAATGGAAATACCTTGTTCAACATTATTGAAATCGTTGAGATTAGATTCCTCAACTGCTTTTATTTCCTCTTTGTAATTATCTAATATTTTATGAATCAGCTTATGCAAAATATTTGGGGCTTTAGATTTGGGTTAATTGTCAACAACTATGGTTATGTGCTTATTTTTTTATGGCGGGTTTTTGAAAAAGAATAAAAAACCAATAACAGCCAAAATAATGCTGCCAGCAATTATAAAAGGGTAGTAAAAACCGCCTGAAAGCAACCAAGTCCCTAAAACAGGCCCTAGAATTTGACCAACACTATTAGTAGAGCTCTGAATAGAAATGTTCCTGCCAGTATTTTGCTTTGATATTAATGAAACCGCAGAAAGTAAATTTGGGGTTACCATAGCACCTCCAGCAGCGAAAACAACGATTAATACATATACCAAGTATTCATTCTTAAAAAAAGGAAAGACAATTAAGGATAATCCAGATATAAACAACCCTAATGCAATTTGTTTCTTTGTCGATAAAAACTTCTCTCCATAAGTAGCGAACACAGGTTGTAAAACAGCCATTATTGAACCACATAGCATAAAACCAATACCTATTTGGTTACTGTTAAACCCTAATTCATCTTTCCCATATATTGAAAAGACGGTTTCAAACAGCGTTACTACAAATTGGATGACAAACGACAGAACCAGTAATACGGCAAAATATTTGGTAAATGTGAATCGCAACCTCACTTTTTGGGTTGTGAACTTATGTACACGTGTAGTGTTTTTTAACCATTTCATAACAATAAATAGGACAATCAATCCTAGTAGTGCTGCGAAAAGAAATGGCGTTGAAAATCGGTCTAAATGTAGCAGACCAAAAGAATATTGTAAATGAAGGTCAGTTTGTGAAAGTAACCCACCAATAACAGGACCAAAAATAACCCCAGAACTTATTGCAACACCAGACCAGGCCATTATCTTTGTTCTTCGTTTTTCAGAAGTAATATCGCTTAAATATGCGTTGCTAACTGGAATAACTGACGACGTGAAAATACCACCAAAGATTCGAGCGATATAAAGCATTGTCAAGGATGTAGCCAGACCAGTTAGGAATTGCATAATTACAAAACCGATTAGTCCACAAATGATAATTGGTTTACGACCATATTTGTCTGATAGCTTTCCCCAAACCACCACAAATAGTAATTGAAAAAACGGATAAATGCTAGTGAGCAGTCCAATGTGGAAGTTGATTAGGTCTGTATCAAGATTGTCTTTTAAAGCTAATCTTTCGGTATAGTAGGGAAGGGTTGGCAGTAATATACCATAGCCCAACATCACAACAAATAAACTCAACAGGATTAAAAATATCCTGTTGAGTTTTTCTTTTCTTTCCATTTATTTTTTACCGATTTTTCGCTTTAATAATTGCGCATTAATGGCCACTATAATTGTACTCAAACTCATAAATACAGCTCCTACCGCTGGTCCTAAAACAAAACCTGAAGAATATAGAACGCCAGCCGCTAACGGAATGGCAACGACATTATAACCAGTTGCCCATATTAAGTTCTGAATCATTTTATTGTAGGTAGCCTTTCCGAACAGAATAAGGTTTGCAATATCTTGTGGATTGCTATTTACTAATATAATATCGGCAGTTTCGGCAGCAACATCAGTACCAGATCCAACAGCGATTCCTACATCAGCCTTGGCAAGCGCAGGTGCATCATTCACACCGTCACCCGTCATAGCAACAAACTCTCCCTTGTTTTGTAACTCTTCTACAATTTCTACTTTTTGGTGTGGTAACACTTCGGCATAATAACCATCCAAACCAAGTTTATCGCTAACAGCTTTTGCTGTCTTTTCGTTATCGCCAGTTGCCATTAAAACTTTGATTTTGTTCTTTTTAAATATTTTGATAGCTTCTGCAGATTCTGGTCTAATTTCATCAGCAAGGGCGATATAACCTGCTAGCTGTCCATCGATTAATACAAATACAACAGTTTCAGCAGCGTCACTGTAGGCATCTTCAGGAATAGTGATTTTTTCATCCCTTAAATAACCAGGACTAACCACTTTTACTTGCTTATCTTCTACATTTGCCTCTACACCTTTACCAGTAATCGCATTAAAGTTTTCAGGCTTTGGGATTGTAATATTATCTTCTTTAACTTTTTTAATAATTCCAACAGCAATTGGATGTTCTGAACTTTGTTCCAATGCACTTGACAGTCGTAAGATTTCTTCGTTTGAATAAGCAGCATTTACAGATTTAATTCGTGTTACGCCAAAGTCCCCTTTGGTTAAAGTCCCTGTTTTGTCAAATAGTAAGGCGGATATCTTTCGTGATTCTTCAAATGCAGTTCTATTGCGAATCAATAATCCATTTTGTGCAGATACAGCAGTAGAAATGGCAACTACAAGAGGAATTGCAAGACCCAATGCGTGTGGACAAGCGATGACCATAACGGTAACCATTCTCTCTAAAGCATAAACAAATGGAAATCCTAAAATCAACCAAACTGCCAACGTACCAAAACCAATAGCCAAAGCTATATAAGTCAACCATTTTGCAGCTCTATCGGAAAGATTTTGCATTTTAGATTTGGTCTTTTGCGCTTCCTCAACCATCGTAATAACTTTATTGAGATAACTGTCTTTTCCAGTGTGTTCAACCTTTACTTTTAAGGTGCTATTACCATTTACAGAACCACCGATTACTTTATCTTTTTCTTCTTTTTTTACGGGTTTAGATTCCCCTGTGAGCATTGATTCGTTCAAATAACTTGAACCTTCCACAATAATACCATCAGCTGGCACTTTCTCTCCGGGTTTTACCAATATCACATCATCCTTTAATAAATCTTCAAGTGGAATATCTTCAATAGTGTCGCCCTTGACGCGATGCGCTTCCGCAGGCATCATACTAACTAAAAGCTGTAAGGCTTTTGAAGCACCTAATACACTTTTCATTTCTATCCAATGACCAACTAGCATAATCGCAATTAAAGTCGCCAGTTCCCAGAAAAAATCAACACCACTCAAACCAAAAACGGTTGCAGAGCTATAGAAATAAGCGACACTTATTGCCATAGATATAAGCGTCATCATCCCTGGTGCGCCATTCTTTATTTCTGAAACAAAACCTTTAAGGAAAGGCCAGCCACCATAGAAATATACAATGGTAGAAAGCGCAAAAAGGACATAAGGATTTCCAGGAAGTAAAAATTCATACCCGAAAAAATCTTGGATCATTGGCGAGAAGAACAATATTGGAATGGTAAGGACTAGCGTTACCCAAAATCGTTTTCTAAAGTCTGCAATCATCATTTTATGATGGTCGTGACCCATTTGTCCGTGACCCGGATTATGACCCGAATGGTCTCCACCGCCTTTTTTCATTTTGGAATGATCCATTTTCGAATGGTCTTCTTTTTTGTGATTCATTTTAGAATGATCCATTTTCGAATGGTCCATTTCGTTGTGTTTGTGCTGCTCGTGATTTTCCATTATAGTATTGTTTAAGTGTTATCGTAATTTTTTCCGCATTGCTTCAGAAATGTTTTCTGCATAGACGCCATAGGCATCTACTAAAAGACCTTTGATGTCATCTTTAGAAGATATTGCATATAAAATGCTGTTATCATCGGTACTGCTCATTCCTTCAAAGCGATATATTTTATCTACTTTAAAATCTTCTGGTCGAAGCTCAATTTTCAGGGATGCACATTCCAGACATTCAGGTTTTAAGTTGAAATCATAAGGATATTCATTTACCTGTAAATCGTTTATTGCTTCGGAAAGGGTGTCATAATTTTTCATTTTTCTTTATTTATAAGTCATTATAAAATAACTACCATCCGCTTCAGTAAATTTCTGAAAGGTCAATAGACCTTTTCCATTTAATTCTTCTTTGACATTATAATTGAATTGCTTAATGCGAATTCCCCAGGCATAGGCCTTGATATCGATTTTAGAATTAATAGTATTATAGGTTTGTCCAGTATCTAACTCACGGTTAAAAATCTTTATCACACTTTTTGAACCGAAGAAATTCAGCAAGCCAGAGTCAAAATTCATTTCTAATTCTATATCTTTTAAGTTTTTCAAATCGTAGAGCTCTTTAAAATTTTTAGAAGTGGTATTGATTTCGGTTTCCTTTGATTTTGGGTTGGAAAATGGAAATGCCATTACCATTATACTGGCTTCGTCAGGCTTACAACGATAGGTCGTGGTGTATTTATCAGTAGATTTTTTGTCCTCATCAAATAGTTCTGTAACGACCTCAATTTCATAATAACCGTTCTTATCGATTACTTTTCCAGACTTAAAAGTTTGCTTATTCAAAAAAGCACCTTCTTCATTGAAATTTTCCCTAACGACAAGTCTGTCTGAAATCTGCCCGATAAGCATTTCAGTTTGTCCAGTCATTGTGATGCTGAATAATGAGATTAGTACTATGAAAACTCGTTTTCTCATATATGGTGCATTAATTTTTTTACTTCTTTTGCCAGTATATCGCTTAAATCAATAGCATTTGAAGGGTGTGGAATGGTATTGCAGGTCACTATTTTTTCTACGCCGGAATCCAACAAATCCTGATAGGCATTACCTGAAAAAACGGCGTGAATACCAACACATATAGGTGGTTTCATTCCTGCCCTTTTTAACTGCTCAACGGTTTCAATCATTGTTCGAGCGGTCGAGATAATATCATCTACCAAAATTGGTGTGGCGTTTTTATATTTTTCCACATCTGGTACAGAGACTTCCACATCACGGTCGCCGTGACGCACTTTTTGCAGTACTGTAAATGGTGCTCCTGCATTTTTAGCAACTTCGGAAACCCATTGTTCACTTTCTGAATCGGGGCCAATAAGTACTGGGTTTTCGACGTTTTCTTTTATCCAATCTGAAATAGCATCGGCTGCGTGAATTACTTTATTTGGAATTTGATAGACTTCCCCTAAAGAGCTAATCCTATGCAAATGAGGGTCAACCGTGGTAATGCTATCGGCAAAACCTGAAATCAATTTTCCGAAAAAACCAGAAGTAACGCCTTCGCCTTCATTAAATACTTTATCCTGTCGCATATACGCCAAATAGGGCGCTACCAAGCACGTACACATTGCGCCTAATGATTTGGCAGTATGACTTAAAAAATAAAGTGGCAACAGTTTTTCGTCGGGTTCGTGCAAGGTGCAAATCAATACAACACATTTATCCTTCACATCAGATAAGATACGTGTATAGGATTCTCCATCAGGAAAGTTTCGCAAGGTTGCTTTTCCAATTTCAGCATCCATTTTTTTTGCCATAAGTGCTGTAAGTTTTTCGTTTCCGGGAAGGCTGAATAATATCGTTTTCATCGTGTGTTTTTTTAAGATATGGTTAATATGTTATTGTGGTAGTTTTTATATTCCAGAGCATAGTTGAGTTCGCCTTTGGATTCAGCATATATGGTATATAACAATTGGTCTTTTTTAATTTTTTCATCTAAATGGACATTCAAAAGAATCCCAGCCGATTTAGACTGTGGTGCGCCGGAAAGCTTGGCGAGTTTTGCTATCTTTCTATTATCTATACGCTTTAAAATCCCAGAGTTTTCTGCTCTAATTTCGGTTTTATAGGGTGCTAAAACAGGTTTTGAAAAGCGGCCTTGGGCTTTACAAATGGCAAGAAATTTTTTATAAGCCTGACCAGACTTAAGTACTTCTTTGGCGGTTTCCGTTCCTTTACCTTTTCCAACTTTCCCCGAAAGTTCTATAAGTTTGCCAGCCAAAAGCAATGCTCTTTCCATTAAATCAGTTGGTGCATCTGCCTCATTTCTCAAAACCTTTAATATATCGATAGCTTCTAAAGTGGGCCCGATACCTCTTCCAACAGGCTGCGTACCATCTGTAATAACCACTTTCACATTAAGCCCAACGGCATTGCCTACCTTTTCCATATGATTCTTTAGTTTTTCAGCCATTTCTGCACTTCTAACTTTTGCAGTTTCTCCCACGGGAATGTCTATGACAACGTGTGTGGAACCTGCCGCAGCTTTTTTCGAAAGTACGGAAGCTATGAGCTGCCCTTCACTATCAATATCCAAGGCTTTTTCAATCTTAATCAGCACGTCATCCGCAGGACTTAATTGGGCTGTTCCGCCCCAAACAAAACACCCACCTTCTTTTTCTACCACGGTCTTTATTTCTTCTAAAGAAAGCGTCACATTGGTCAGTACTTCCATAGTATCTGCTGTGCCTGCTGGCGAAGTAATGGCTCGCGACGATGTTTTTGGCATCGTAAGTCCGTATGCAGCGACAATGGCAACTACCAATGGTGTGGTTCTGTTGCCAGGTAATCCGCCAATACAATGCTTATCTACCACAATTTCTTTGTCCCAATTCAGTTGTTCACCAGAGGCTATCATTGCTTTGGTAAGGTCAGATATTTCGTCAATATCCAATCGGTCACCAGCACAGGCTGTAATAAATGCCGAAAGATGGATATTGGAATAATCGCCTTCAACTATATCAGTAATGATTTCATTAAAGGCTGAATAATCCAGTTTTTGATTATAGATTTTCGCCCTGACGTGACTTAAAGATTCAATAGGTTCTAAATGTGAAACATACAAAGTGTCATTGTCTGAAACATTTAGTTTTTTTGCAGCAGCTTCTGATAGTCCGATTTCGTTGGGCAATAGCATATCTGATTTTATAACGTTGAGGCTTGCTACAATTGAATGGGTTGCCTTCGATATCCTTATTCTTGTGAGTGCCTCAAACCCTTCGGAAATACATACGTGACAATCTTCTCGCATATAGACCACATTTTCGTTCTGTGTATAAATGCCCAGGTGTTTATATTTTAGGATATTTGAGTGTTGTTCCATAGTTTTCATTTTTTGTGATTGCTACAACCTATTTTATTTCTTCAATACTATACAGCTGTGGGATTTCAGCATCCCAATCATAAGTTTCCTTTATGCCTTTCTGTAATGCTTCTGCACTTTCTTTTTCGCCGTGTACAATGAAAATCCGCTCTGGCTTATTTTTTATTTTGCGCATCCAATCCATAAGTTCAGTGTGGTCTGCGTGTGCCGAGAGTCCTTCGATTTCCGCAACTTCCATATGAAATGGCACCCATTTTCCGTACACTTTCAATTCCTTATCGCCTTCCAGTAATTTTCTTCCACGTGTCCCTTCAGCTTGATACCCCACAAAAAGCAAAGTGTTATTTGGGTTTTGCGCCTGTGTTTCTAGATAATTGAGCATTCTTCCACCGGTAAGCATTCCACTTCCAGCAATTATGATTTTTGGTTTGTTATCTGTTCGCAATTCCATAGTTTCCCAATAACTGCTTACGACCGTGAAATGTGAACACATTTCATCACATTCATTATCTTCCAATCTGTGCCAATCCCTCGTGCGATGAAACAATTCCAATACACTAGCACCCATTGGGCTATCCATTATCATTTGAACTTTTGGGATTTTCTTTTCTTTCAGTAATTTCCAAAAAATAAGCATCATCAGTTGGGCACGTTCTACTGAAAAGCTTGGAACGAATAAGCTTCCTCCTCTATTAATGGTGTCATTGACCAATTTTTCAATCTGTGGAAGTGCTTCTACTTCATCTGGATGAAACCTTCCACCATAAGTGGATTCAATGAAAAGAACATCCGCTTTTTTTGGTTTCAGAGGTGGATAGAGCAATAAATCATTGGTTCTTCCAATATCTCCTGAAAAAACAAACCGTTTTCCGTGCACATCTAGCTCAATGTAAGTTGCACCCAGAATATGTCCGTTATATTGGAAACGAGCTCTGATATCGTCAAATAACGGAATCCATTGTGCTTGAGGAATGCCCTTAAAATGTGGAATGGTTTTTTCTACATCTTTTAAATCGTAGAGTGGTTCTGCTGGGCTATGCTTTGAATAACCTTCCTTATTGGCACGTTCGGCTTCCTGTTCCTGTATTTTGCCACTATCATTAAGTATGATTTTTGCGATGTCCAATGTTGGATTGGTTCCATAGATAGGGCCTTTAAATCCTTGTTTTACCAACCTTGGCAGATATCCAGTATGGTCCAAATGACCGTGAGTAAGCAAAACCATATCGATTTCTGAAACTTCCACAGGTGGATATTCCCAGTTTTTAAGGCGTAATTCCTTTAACCCTTGAAAAAGTCCGCAGTCTATTAGTATTTTTTTATTTCCTGTGTCCACTAAATATTTTGAGCCAGTTACGGTGCCTGCCGCTCCTAGAAAGTGGATGTTTATTTTATTGTTTTTCATCTTTATAGTATTTATTTAGTGTCCACCACAGCAGGAAGGTGTGCTTCCTTTATCTTGTTCTGATTTACTCAATTCCGCTATTTCATTATATAGATTACGGGAATCCTCTTTGATAAAAAGCGCCAATTTCTTTACCGATTTAGGTTCAAAGTGTACCATACCCAATAATATTTCGAGGGCTTCTTCAAGTAGTTTAGAATCATCTTCCAATGCTTGATAGAATGGTTCTAAATCTAAACGGTTCTGTTCTTTTAGTTCATCTGTTTTCATTTGTCCTATTTTTTTTAGATTAAAAATTTATGTAGTGCTCTAATGAATTCCACATAATTCTCTTGAATCTTCGAGAACCTTTTTGTGTCTTGATTTTGGCACTCCAACTTGTTCTAAAATTTTGGGTGTTTCGTGAAGCTCTTTGCAGAGTACAATACCTGTATCCAATAATTTTGTTTTTTCGGCTTTGGTCAGCGTTGTTAATGCTGTTAATGGATGCAACCCAGATTTATCTATTCTATCTTTTAAACCCTCACCCATTGGGTAATCCCAGCTTGTCAATAATAGTCCCACGCATTTACCATATTGCACCGCATCACTTGTAAATCGTGTATTGGTGTACACACCTCCTTTATGAAGCTTGTCTTCGTGACCTTTTTGACGTTCCCATTGTTTTTCGACATCCAAAAATCTTGAATGGATATATAAAGGGATTTTCACGTTGCAAAACCTACCTTGGTCACTATGGTATTTACATTCAATCATATAATGGGTATTGTCTTTTTGCGCTATCACATCTATTTCGTGCTGAACGCAATTGCCTTGAACTATGACACCAACCTGTGTTGAAAATCCTTCGTGTGCCAATAGTTTGCCAACCAACTTTTCAAAAGGGAAGCCAGAAGGACCCAATTCCATCAATGCTTTTTTGAGCTTGTACTTTGAGGCACTTACACGAGATTTACCTTTAAGCATTCTAAAAGCCATTTTATAGATTTGTTTGGTTGTAATTCCATCGTATAATTGACTTTCAACTTGCTCTACAATTTGCTGAATCAATGCTTCACTAGCTTGTGCACGTCTTAAGGAATTGATGAGTTTATCCACATCAAAAGCTACGACGTCACCAGAATACTTTACTATGTTGATTGAATCTTTCATTTCTTGATATGTATGGTCATCACAGGTAGTTCTGAATGATTAGTTACACCCTCGGCAATGCTTTTTGAAAATAAGCTCAAAAATCCTGTCTTACCGTGTGTACTCATTGCAATCAAATCTGCGGGCTGATGTTTTAAAAATGTATTGATACCTTCTTCTACTGACGATTCGTTGTGAACGTTCATAGAAAAGTTTTTTAAGGCGGGAAACTTTTCAAGGAATTGCTTGACAGGGTTTAATCCAGCGTTAATATTATTAAAGTCTGTTTCTGTGTTGATACGTAACAAATGAATTTTAGCATCACATTTTTCAGCTATGGAAAGCACAGCTTGAAATGGATGACTAACATCTTCTTCAAAAGAAGAGACGAATAGAATATCCTTAAATGGAAACGTTACTTCCTGCTCTTTGACCACGATAATTGGTGCATTGGCTTTTCGTACAATCTTCTCAACATTACTACCTGTTATCTCCCTCACACGACCTTTAGTGCCACTACTTCCTGTAATGATAAAATCGTGATGAAAATGACCAGAATGCTCCAAAATATCTTTTTGTCCTGAATCGAACTGAAGAAAGGTTCGGCATTTAAGACCTTCGTGTTCTGCAATTTTTTCGAGTTCACGTAAATTAGCCTTTGCAGCGCCTATCTGCTTTAAGGTTTCTGGATAACGCTTTTCTTTAAGCTTATCGAGTTTTACCCAATCCACAGGTGTTGTCATTTGATGTAGAAAGTGTATTTCCGCATTGTATGTTTTTGCCATTTTTATTCCAAGGTGTGCGGCTTTGGTACAGTTTTCAGAGAAATCGGTGGGTACGAGTATATTTTTCATAATTTTTGAATTTTATATTTGTCTCTTATTGTGCTGTATAACCACCATCTATTACCAATTCAGAACCGGTCATAAATTTTGATTCATCCGAAGCTAGATAAACGACACCATAACCTATGTCATCTGGTTCTCCAAGGTGTCCAACTGGATGCAAACTTTCTAACTGCTTTTTGCCCTCTTCCACATCACCTTGGGCTTTTAGGAAATTTTCTACCATTGGTGTCCATATATAGGCGGGATGAATGGAATTAACCCGAATTTTGTAACCCTGTTTCGCACAATGAAGTGCTGCTGACTTGGTAAATATGGTTACACCACCCTTGCTGGCATTATAGGCAGGTAGATTGGGGTCACCGACAAGTCCTTCAATGGAAGAAAAGTTAATGATTGAACCTCCTTCTCCAGTCTCCTTCATAGCTTTGATACCATATTGAGTTCCCAAAAAACTACCATCTAGGTTGATACTTAAAAGGTTTTTCCAATCTGCAAGTGTGACTTCTTCGACAGTTCCACCAATTCCTATCCCAGCAGCATTAGCAACAATGTGTAGCTTCCCATATGTTTTGAGCGTAGTATCAATGACCATTTTCCATTCCTCTTCTTTGGACACATCTTGCTTTATGAAGATGGCTTCACCGCCATCATTCTTAATGTCTTGAACTACTTTATTTCCGTTTTCTTCATCTACATCTGTTATCACAATTTTAGCACCTTCACGAGCCAATAAGATTGCACTTGATTTTCCTAGTCCAGAAGCACCTCCCGTGACAATGGCTATTTTGTTTTTTACTCGATTCATAATTTTATAATTTTAAGTGTTACTACTAATTTTTGTTTCTTAATCAAGAAACTTCATTTCCTGAAACTTTACCTTTTTCAAAACAGTCTAGATTATATATCGTGGTTTCAGCAATATTTGTCAATGCTGTTTTGGTCAAAAAAGCTTGATGACTAGTTATTAATACATTATTGAATGTCATTAAACGGGCAATTACATCGTCTTGCAAAATATCGTCGGAATGGTCTTCAAAGAATAATCCTTCTTCTTCCTCATACACATCTATTCCGAAATACCCAATTTTTTTAGTTTTCAATCCTTCGATAACTGCTTTAGTATCTACCAATCCTCCACGACTTGTATTAATAAGCATTACTCCTTCTTTCATCAATGAAATGTGCTTGGTATTTATCAAGTGTTTCGTTGAAGAAGTAAGTGGTACGTGTAAGCTTATGATATCAGACTGTTTGCAGATGGTCTCACAGTCGGTATAGCTTACGTTATAAGAATTGATTAGATTTTCATTTTCAATGACATCTTGAGCAAGTATTTTGCAACCAAAACCGTGTAGAATCTTCACTAATACAGACCCAATTTTTCCTGTCCCGATAACACCGACAGTTTTTCCATTGAGGTCGAAACCAGTAAGACCGTTCAATGAGAAATTTTGGTCACGCACCCTGTTGTGGGCTTTAATTAATTTTCGGTTTAGGGCAAGTATTAGGGCCATTGTATGTTCTGCAATTGCATAAGGGGAATAGGCAGGGACGCGAGCCACTTTTATACCCAGTTCCGATGCTTTTTTTAAATCGACGTGATTGAAACCTGCTGAACGTAGGGCGATATTTTGAATACCGATAGCGTTCAATTTTTCTAGAACATTTGCCGAGCCATCATCGCCAGTAAAAAGACTTATTGTTTTGGAACCTGCGGCAAGTATTGCTGTTTCTTCGGTTAAACGACTCTCCAATAGTTTTAAGTGATGCTTGTCGTTATTCGCTTTTACGAGATACGGTTCTTCAAATTTATGGGTGCTAAATATGGTTGTTTTCATTCTTCTATTTTTAATTTCCTAATTGTATTAATATATAGGCTATACCAACGATAACGACACTTCCAAAAATGAGCATTACCAGTTTCCCCGTTTTTTTGGAACCTTTGAAATAGGTAATACCCAACTTCACTATCATATTACTTATGGTTGCGGTAATAATGACATTAGTTGCGAGTACGAGTTTGTCTTCTAAAGACCCAAATTTTGCCATACTAATAGTTATCGCATCCGTATCTGCCAATCCTGCAATTAGCGCTGAATAATATAAACCGCTTTCGCCAAAAAATTGATTTCCATAAAAAACTGCAAATAAGATAACCACATAAATACCACCAAAGCCAAGGGCGTTCAATATATTAAGTGGGTTGCCAAGGTCAATTGCTGTTTTTGATACTTCAGTATTCTTTCGAATAAATAGGATGGCACTTATCAAACAGATCAGTGTTAGGATAGTAAAGGGAACAGCCAAATAAGAAAGTATGGCACTATTAAAAATATAGGCCAAGATGGCAAGTCTTGGGAACATTATGGCAGAAGCTATAATGATACCGGCAGCATATTCTTTTGAAAGTTCTGGCGATTCTTTACTGCGCGAAGCATATATCCAAGCTACTGCGGTACTTGAAATCAATCCACCCAAAATTGCAGTGAGCAGAATACCTCGTTTAGAACCTACGTATTTTACAAGAAAGTAGCCGATGAAATTCAGAAAAGAGACAATCACTATTATTGCTCCAATCTCAAAAGGGTTTAACAAACCTTCTGGACCATAGTCTTGATTTGGTAAGAAAGGCAAAATCAGAAGCGCAATAATTGCGAACTTAATAAAGGCAAAAAGTTCTTCTGAAGTAATATTCTTAATGAAGGTATTAAATGTTGTTTTCAATGATAATAGAGTAACTACTACTACCGCGGTAGCAACTGCTTCTTTATGCAAATGATTAGCAACCATAACTCCCAAAATCAACGTAGCGAACAATGCCATATTGGTTGTAATTCCAGTCATAATGTGTTTTTGTATCATAGACAGATGACTTAACGAAAGAAACAAAAGGAATGCCGCCGCAATGATAATGACCAACCAAGGCGTATAGGCTGTGGAAAGATTTCCCAAGATAAAACCAATAATGGCGACAATCGGGAAGGTTCTTATTCCGGCAAAACCTTGTTCTTCCTTCAATTTATCGTATTCACGTTCCAATCCCAGAATAAGACCAATGCCCAGGCTGATAAGTAATCCGAGGATAAAGGGGTTGATATTTTTAAAAGCTTCTATCATTTCTACTTTCCAAATAGTTCTAAAAGTTCATATAATTCAGTATTTACTTGATGTTGCTTGACCACCTCTTTAAAAGGGGTTAGATGCAATTGATTATTCAAAACACCAACCATTGCATTCTTTTTACCTTGTGAAAGAGCGTTTATACTTGCCACTCCAAGTCTAATTCCCAACATTCTATCTAAAGCAGAAGGATTTCCGCCTCGCTGCACGTGACCGAGTTTTGTAATTCGTAAATCGACATTGGAATTAATCTCCTTTATTTTTGAGGAAATAAGTTCAGCGCCTAACTCATCACCTTCAGAAACCACAACAAGGAAAGCATCTTCGCTATTGTAGTTTTTGACCTTATCCAATAGGTATATAAAGTCTTTCCCGCTCTCGGGAATTAGTATGGCATCTGCACCTACCATTAATCCAGAATGAATAGCGATGTAACCTGAATCCCTTCCCATTACTTCAACAATAAATACGCGGTTGTGGGATTCGGCGGTGTCCTTTATTTTGTCAATATTTTCAATGGCTGTGTTTACTGCGGAATCAAAACCAAGGGTGTAATCAGTACCGGAAATATCGTTGTCGATAGTCCCAGGAATACCTATAAATGGGATATCGCATATTTCTGAAAAAGCCAATAGACCTTTAAAAGTACCATCGCCACCAATAGCAATTAAAGCATCTATGTTGTTTGTTTTTAGAGTTTGCAATGCTTTTTTACGACCTTCCAATTCCAGAAAGCGTTTGCTTCGTGCTGTTTTTAAAATGGTGCCACCTTTTTGGGTTATTTTTTTTAGTTCGTGAGATTTTAATGGCATCAAATCACCATCTATCAATCCTTCATAGCCTTTTCGAAAACCACTTACTTTTATGTTCTTTACTTCAGCAGATTTGGCAATGGCATAGAGTGCAGCGTTCATCCCAGGGCTATCACCTCCAGATGTAAATACACCTATATGTTTAGTTTTATTCGTGCTCATTGGATATTGTTTTTTGTAACCTTATTTCTGAAATAGTAAAATCTTGAATTGCTTTCCAAACAAATTCTGCTTCTTTCAGAAAGAACTGATGATCTCCTTCAGATGAAGTAATCAATTGTGCATTTTTAAATTCCTTTGATAATTTTAAGGCATTTTCTAAAGGTGCCGTGGTGTCTTTTTCTCCGTGAATAAAAAGCACGTCTTTATCCGAAATTTTCCTTGCCATCGCATATAAATCTGTTTTCAAAATGACTTCTGTGAGAGAATAATAATAACTCATCCAATGATGCTTTTTTGCATCTTCATAGACATCATCCGTGAGGTTATCGGGCTTGAAAGCACGTGACATAAAAATGGGATGAATCATACAAATGTATTTCGAGAATTTGCTTGTTGAAATCCTATCTACAAAAGAATGCGACGACATAATTTCTTTAAATTCATCAGCGTTTTTATAAACGGGTATGCTTATAAAAATTCCTTTCTTGAACCAAGTGGGTTGCTTTTCCAATAGCGCCATTGAAATCATAGCTCCCATAGAATGTCCCGCAATAATCGTTTTTCCATCATTGAATCCTTCTTTTTTAAGAATCAACTCAATAGCAGTTAATTGCATAGAAAGCGTATAGTCACTATTTGGTTTGGGCGAATCCCCAAACCCGAGAAGGTCTATTAAAAGCAACGAATGTGTTTTTTTAATGCTTTCTAATTCACGTTTCCAATAGTTTAAAGAGCCTGTTAATCCGTGCAACAAGACAAGTTTGTTCTCTCCAGAACCTGCTATTTCATAATTCAAAAGTGTTTCCTTGGCATTATAAGCTGGTTGCGTACCAATCTTGTAATGCTGATAGCTCGCTATCGCAACAACTGGTAGAATGAACACTATGGATATGAGTAGTAATGTCATTGTTTTAAACTCGATTTATCATTTGTTTTTTCACTAACCAAAACTGTAGTTTTACCATAAAATCTATTAAAAACCATACAAGCAGTCAAATCACCAGTTACATTAACAGCGGTCCTAAACATTCCCAAGAGTCTTTCCACACCAATAATGATGATGATCCCTTCAGCAGGTATGCCGACACTTCCCAAAACAGAAGCGAGTATAACAACACCACCTCCAGGGATGGCAGGCGTACCAATGGAAGCAGCCACAATAGTTACAATGACTACTATAATATTGAGTAAACTCATTTCCAGTCCGTAAGCTTGGGCAATAAAAAGAGTTGTAATAGTCTGATATAGTGCAGTTCCATCCATATTGACGGTCGCTCCAATGGGAATTATAAAATTACTAATAGTCTTATCTACCTTTAGTTCTTCTTCGGCGGTTTTTAGCGATAAGGGCATTACTGCCGCAGAACTTGTGGTGGAAAAAGCCAATAATTGAACATCCCTTATTTTTTTAAGAAAGTGCAATGGGTTTGTCTTTCCGAGAAGTACGATGAGTCCCAAATAGAAAATTACCAATAACAAAAGTCCAAGAAGCACGACCCCAACATAATACGTTAGACCTGACAATGAACTTAAACCAACACTAGAGGTAAGCTGCGCCATAAGACCAAAAACGGCGATAGGCACTAGAAGCATTGACCATTTTACCACCGTCATACAAACTTCCTGAATGGCACTTAAAAGAAGCTTTACTGGGCGCAGTAAAGAATTCTCAAGCGATAGCACAGCTACACCAATAATGATTGTGAAAATCACGATACTTAACATTTCACCACTAACCATAGATGCCAAAGGGTTTTCTGGAAGCAAGTTCGATATGGCATCTGGGATGGTTTCAAGACCAAAGGAAAGCTCTGGACTTTCCGTTGGGACAGCTGTAATTTCGTTATGTTCATCTAGAGCCTGCTGATGTAAAAAACGCCCAGGTCTAAAAAGTTGAGATAGTATAACACCCAAACTTACCGAAACTATGGTCGTGCCCAGAAAATATAAGAGAACGCCACCACCTAATTTTTTTAGACTGTGCTTGTCATTACTTGCGATTCCGGTAATTATGGAAGCCACGATTAACGGAATCATTATCATCTGTACCAACTTTAGAAATAAAACACCAGGCAATGCCAGCCAATTTCCTGCGATATCAGCTGTTTCTTTAGTAATCCACCCATTTTGAGGACTTAAAAGCAAACCAAACCCAACACCCAGAAATAAGGCAATGATAACCTTTAGCCATAGACGACTTTCTACCAATTTTGAGAGGTAGTGATTGAATGATTTAAGCGATTTTACTTCTGTATCGAACATTTCTTTTTCTTGTTATGCTATGCTAATTTTAGAATCTAAATAAACTTTTTGAACGGATTGTAGTACTTTCACACCTTCACCAAAGGGTTTTTGAAATGCTTTTCGACCCATTATAAGTCCAGATCCACCAGCTCTTTTATTGATTACTGCTGTAGTAATAGCTTCCACTAAATCGGACGCTCCTTTAGAGCCACCACCAGAATTAATTAACCCTATTTTACCCATATAACAATTGGCTACTTGTAACCTACAAAGGTCAATGGGATGATCTGTTGTCAACGTATCATACATTGCATCATCATATTTTCCGAACCCTATCTCTTTAAAGCCAAAATTGTTTGTAGGCAATTTTTGTTTAATAATATCTGCCTGAATAGTAACACCCAAGTGATTGGCCTGTCCAGTTACATCGGCAGCAGCGTGGTAATCTTCTTTTGCAGTTTTAAAGGCTTCGTTTCGGGTATAGCACCATAAAATGGTAGCCATACCTAAATTGTGAGCCTCTTCAAAAGCCTCGGAAATTTCTTCCAGTTGTCTGTTGCTTTCTTCAGAACCAAAATAGATGGTAGCACCCACAGCAACAGCTCCCATATCCCACGCAGATTTTACTTTTCCAAATAGTGTTTGGTCATATTTATTAGGGTAGGTAAGTAGTTCATTGTGGTTAATCTTCACTATAAATGGAATTTTATGGGCATATTTTCTTGCATTTAATCCCAAAACACCAAAGGTTGAAGCCACTCCATTGCATCCCGCTTCCATTGCCAATTTTATAATATTCTCTGGGTCAAAATAATCAGGGTTTTTATAGAAGGAAAAGGCTGCGCTATGCTCAATGCCTTGGTCAACAGGTAGAATGCTCAAGTAGCCTGTGCCACCAAGATTTCCGTGGTTATATAGTTGTGAAAGACTTCGCAGTACTTGCGGATTTCTATTACTTTGGGTAAATACCTTATCTAGGCTTGTTCTACTAGGGGTTTGCAGTTCGTCCTTGGTTATTTTTTCACAAACGTGTTCTAAATAGAAGTCTGCTTTTTCCCCTAATAGTTCTGTAATATTTATGTCTGTTTTCATTTTATTAGTGATTAAAGAATTCCTAAACTTTCATTTGTTTTGGCGATGGATTTTGCACCATCTGTTTCAATTCCAGTTAATGCTCTAATGGCATCAATCGTTTCGGGGATTACAATGGCTTGATTATCTACCACGTATGCATAAAAAAGTTCGTCGCCCTGTACTTTCAACATATCTTCCCATAGGGCTACTTCGTACATATCGCCCCAAGGTCTTCCCATATCCAAAAACATTTCCTTAATGGTGTTGTTTGAAACTAGGCCTTGGTCATATTGAATCAGTTTGATGCGACTAGACGTTTTGAAAGCATTCAGCACTTCTTCTTTTGAGGCTTGTTTTTTTAACTTCACGTTCCAATAGTGCATATGGCTCAAAGTTTCTGGAACCTTTACTGCGGCAGTGATGACATCCAAATCTGGGTCAACACTTTTAGCATCAGGGCCTTGGTGGCTCGGGATGTCTTTTTCAGGAACCATCGTATTCATAATACCACCTAAATGGCTTTCCCAAGGATCTGTTGCTCTTCTCAAAAGTGTTCCTCTGGCGTAATCCAATAAATTGGCTCTTTTTAAAGCGGTTAATGTTCTTAAGATGGAAGTGGTGTTGCAGGAAACTACACGTGTAGCATCTAGATTTAGAGCAGACTGATAATTGTTTTCAGCACTAAAGGAATGGCCTGTGGTTTCGTGTTTTTCGCCTCCGTGTAAAATAAATTTGATGTTTTGTTCTTTATAAATTGCTACATTTTGAGCCGCAATCTTTTTAGGGGTACAGTCCACAACGAGATCCGATTTTTTCAACAGGTCGTGCATATCGCCTTTTACTGAAATACCTTCAGATTTCATTTTGCCTTCTGCTTCTTGAGTTGCAGCGTAGATATCGTACTCTTTTCTTACCGCATTTTGAATGCGCCAATCGCTAATGATATCACACGCGCCCGAAAGTTTCATATCGTCTTGTAGATTGATGGCATCCGCCACCCTTTTTCCAATGACTCCGTATCCTATAACTGCTATATTTTTCATATAAATTGTTTTTATTAATTATGTTTAATTGTTTTTTTAGTTTCCATTCCCATTGGCATATTACCTTCATCGTCTGTATGCGAAATCATAAAAAACCGTTCCGCAACAAGAATCAGGATAATTCCAATTGCTGCTACGATGAGCACCATTGGATCATTCAGATATTTTATATATAGAAAGGCTGCCAGTACTACCGTGTCCATTACAATAGCTATTAACGGAATGATGGGTTTAAATTTCACCTCGTTTTTTAGGTTGCGAAAAAGTCCCCAATGGATAGCTATATCCATAATAAGGTAGAAAATAGCTCCTATAGAAGCGATTCTTGTTAAGTCGAAAAGGGCAGTGAGTAAAATGGCAAGGGCAACCGTGAATATGAGCGCTGGGTTTTTAAAATTACCCATTTTTTTTAAAGAGGGTATCTGTTTCATATTGCTCAACATCCCCAATAAGCGCGATGCCGAAAATACACTGGCGATAACCCCTGAAAAGGTTGCTACAATAGCGATGGCTATAGTGAACCATAAACCCCATTCCCCAAAAACAGGTTCGGCTGCTGCTGCCAAAGCATAATCTTTTGCCTTTATTATTTCAGGGATGCTCAAACCACCTGCAACAGCAAGTGCCAAGGCCACATAGATAAGTGTGCAGATAAGAATTGAAATCACAATGGATCTTCCAAGGTTTTTGTGTGGATTTTTGATATCTCCACCTTGATTCGTGATTGTGGTAAACCCTTTATAGGCAAGGATCGACAATGCCAATGCCGCTACAAAGCCAAATCCTTTTGGTAAGGTTTCGGTATTTTTTGGGATATAGTCTCCTGTAATATCTGCAAATCCGGAAGCTATCAGACCTGCAATCGCAAGTAGTGCAATGCCACCTACTTTAATAATTGCTGTAAAAGTGGCCGTTGCTCCAATTACTTTATTTCCTAGAATATTTATAACATAAGCTGTTACCAAAAGTAGAATACCAAGAATGGATGCATAACCGGCATAACTTTCTGGGAATAATCGAAGGGTATAAGCGCCAAATGTTCCCGCCACCAAACTTTGTGCGACAACCATTGATACATACATTAATAAGGAATAGACACCTGTTGTCGTTCCAGGACCATAGGATTTATTGAAAAACTTAACCACCCCTCCAGATGACGGAAAGGCATTTGAGAACTTTACGTAAGAATAAGAGCTGAAACCCACTACAACAGCTCCTGCAATAAAGGCAATCGGGAACAGATCACCTACTAACTCGGCTATTTGCCCCATAAGGACAAATATCCCAGCACCTATCATTACACCAGTACCTAGGGATATGGATCCTATTAGGGAAAGCTTATTGTTTTTATCTGTTGTGTCTTTCATTCGTAAATTATTTCTTTGTGTTATTAACTGAAGGTTTTGGTTTAAAATTTCTAATAATCAGGCGGTTGCTCTTTTCATATGTGAAATAGCTTACCGCCCAATTAAAACCAACCATCAATCTATTTCTAAATCCGCTTATGGATAATAAGTGTACAATTGACCATAGCAACCAAGCGAAATAACCTGCAAATTTGAATTTGCCCAAATCAGCTACAGCCTTGCGTTTTCCTACGGTGGCCAATGAACCTTTGTCTTTATATTCGAAAGGGTTCACGCCTTTATCCTTAATAATTTTCAATAATACATTACCCAAATATTTACCTTGCTGAATAGCTGTTTGTGCTACTTGCGGATGTCCTTTCGGCGTTTCTTCTGTAATTACAGCCGCTATATCGCCTATGGCAAAAATGTTTTTGTAACCTTCTACCATTAAAAATGAGTCTGTTTTTAAGCGGTTGCCCTTAACCACGTGTTTTTCATCAATACCTTTTGGGAACTGTCCTTTAACACCCGCCGTCCAGATAAGATTTTTAGCCAAAATGGTCTTACCACTTTTGATAGTGACTTCTTTTCCATCATAATTGCTTACAGCTTCATTTAATAATACCTTTACATTCAAATCTTCTAAATATTTGAGGGTTTTCGATGATGCCTTGTCTGACATCGTGCTTAACAACTCATCAATGGCTTCTATTAAATAAATATTCATAATGGAAGAAGGGTACTCTGGGTAATCTTTGGGAAGGATATATTTGCAAAACTCTGCCAAAGCTCCTGCCATTTCTACGCCTGCTGGACCACCACCTACTATTACAAAATTTGTCAACGCGTCGCGTTCTTCATCATCACAAGTAATAGCTGCCTGTTCCAAATTTTGCAACATCATATGACGGATGTTGAGGGAATCGCGAATATCCTTCATCCCCAAACTATTTTCGGCCACAGAATCCATCCCAAAGAAATTGGTGGTCGTGCCAGTAGCCAACACTAAATAGTCATAAGAAATACTTCCCTTATTGGTCAATATAGTATTTGAATCAGGTTGAATTTCCTCAACTTCAGCCAAACGAAAGAAAACATTTTTATAGCCATTGATTTGTTTTCTGAATGGAAATACAATACTGTCAGGCTCCAGGGCACTCGTTGCCACTTGATACAATAAAGGCTGAAACTGATGGAAGTTATTTTTATCGAGTAAAACCACTTGAACTTCTTTGTGTTTCAGTTTCTCAACCAATGCCAAACCTGCAAACCCACCACCAACGATAACCACACGAGGTAATTTAGTATCGGGGAGACATATCTCATCTGTTATCTTACAAGTGGATTCTAATTTAATGCTATGTGTTTGCTTTTCTTTCATTTTTTATTTCTATCTCTTGCAATCAGTACTGAACATTTGGCATTTGTGGTCAAATATTGGGATACAGAGCCCAATACTAAGCGAGAAAAAGCACCGAGACCCTGAGAGCCTACTACAATTAAATCTGCACCCCAATCTTCTGCTTTTTCATTAATAATACTTTTGGGCAGTCCGCTAACAACGCTTGTGGTTATGGTAAGTGCTTTGTTTTCGGCCTTGATTTTATCGGAAGCCTCTGAAACGATTTTGTTTCCCAATTTTTGAGCGTTACTTTTAATTTCTTCTATGTAATTTCCTATCTTGCCGCCCATAGTATGCAATCCCAGACTGGTTGTTTTAGGAACTTCATAAACATTTATAATATGAATTTCACTATTTGAGGATAAAGTCATTTTCTTAAGCTCGTTAATGGCTACTTTACTAAAATCTGAACCATCTATGGCCAATACAATTTTCATAATTTGAAGGTGTTATTAATTGAGATGTCCTATGCCTTATTCTTGTTTATAAATGTTTGGGCATCTTCTTTCGATATGAAGTAAAAAACACTTCCGCTGTTTTTATCCTGAACAATAATTGCCGAAGCTTTATCTACTTTTGAATCATTAAGAGGGTTTACGCCAAAACGGACATCACCCAGATTTTTCTGTAATTTTTCAACACAATTTTCACAACAACCGTAATAAGTAGTTCCGTTGGCTTCAATAGGTATTTGCGTTACGCCCATAAACCTGTCGTTTACCATACACACTTTGTCGTTTGGGACAATTTCATAGTTTTGGGCAGCAGAATTGTTTTCTTTTATCTTTTTAGAGACTTCGGTATTTGACTGTAGTGCACTTTCAGTAACTTCTTTGTTCTTGTCGGCACAAGATAGAAGCAACATTGAGAGCAATAAAAGCATTACAAGACCTATGGACAATCGATAAATCTTTTCCACTGGGTTTTTACGGACTATGACTTGCATCTTACTGTTTTTTTTATTTAAAGGGATTTGTTTCATTTTATATAGTTTTAAATTAATTACGTGCTTTATTTAAGTGTATAAGTTTTCGCCAATAGATGTGTTCGTACAATCCAGACCAGTACATTCCAAAGGTGAAGGCGAACAATAATTCTTCAAAGGGGATTCCCAGAACCAGAATATGGGTTAGGCTGTCAAGGTTCCAGTACAGCTCAACATATTGCGGATAAAATGGAAGGATACTTCCGAAATAAATGAAGTACAATACCGTAAAAAGAATTCCCCCAACCCATATCTTTCCTTTTAAATCCGGACGACAATAAAGGGTTGCTAACCCACCTATGAACAAAGCTATAATGCCGCAATAAATGTGATTGAGCGACGTAAATAGCGCTAGAATGATGAACACGTATGCTGGCGTAAAAAGTAAATAAATATGCAATCGGTGCCTGCTATGACTTCGTTCGCTATGCGGTATGCGGGCAAGACCTCTTTTAAAAATAAGATTGTAGAGTACCGTACCAATACCACCTATGGCGAAAGAGAAGATTAAACTTTCAATATCAAAACCTGTTTTTTCCGCCAAATCAAACAGTGAAGGTGGCATCCAATATTCTGGAACAAATAATGGTTCTGTTAAACCAAAGGGCATTGTAATAAGGCTCATTTTAAGCATTTCTTTTCTATTCCCTTTTTTAGACAAGAAAATAACTGCCCAAAGTGCAAGAATAATGAGAGACCATATAAACCAGACGTATTGCATAGACCTATTGTTTTCTATTTTCTAAATAATTAACAGCTTCCTTAACCGTCAATGGGTAGGTTGCATTACCAGTACGCACATAGAATGTGGTGTTTTCGGTATCGTTGACATAAATGGGTTTTTCCGAAGGTTCGATATCCACTACGCAAACATCTTTTTCATTAATATCGTAGAATGAAATATGGTTGCTGAAACAAGCCTCGTGACCCAATTGTGTAGAAATAATCCTGAACACCTCACGTTCATACCCATCCCTGTTTTTGTGCTTTAGGGTTTTATAATCTTTTTCCAGTCCCAGAACATTTCCTTCGTCATCAACACCAATTATTAATTTCCCGCCTTTTGCGTTCATAAACCCTGTGATGGTTTTGGCTATAATCACTTCTAGGTCGCGATTGGTAGATTTACGGTAATAGTCATAACGTATGGAAGACTTAAATTCTACTCGTTCATTTTCGCCAGATTCGATTAATTCTTCAATATCACGAACAAGTAATCGCTGTTGTGCGCCTATAAGTTCATTTTTCTTTTTCAGTGTTATCCAAAACAAACCTGAAACTATCCCCAAGAATCCCCCCAATAAAGTTAAGAGGCCGCCCATTCCCTGCATATCGAAAGTGAAGGATTCCAAAAAGCGTTCAATTAAGATTTCTTGGAACAAAGAGAATGATAAGGTTGTATCACTGTATTCAAACCAATAGAGTACCATTGTAAAAGGGTGTACCAGGAAATAAAAAATGCCTGCCCCAATTAACAAATGAGTCAAAATGGTCTTGATATTTCTATAAGTGGTACTACTTTTCATATAGTTGTTTTCTTAATTCAAGCGGTGTTGGAATACCTTTTAAATATTCTTGATAGAGGCATACACTAAACCGGAATGAATAAAATTCTTATTTCAGGAATGACAAATCATCTCTTTTTAATTTGGGTATTATAAAAACCTCCAATACAGGCACCTATTAGCCACCAAAGAATAAAAGTTTGCACTATTCCCATTAACACTTCTAATACAGGAACATCCATTCTAATGATATTGGTAGTATCCAAGCCGTGCAATAAGCTATTGAAAAAGGCGATTGTGCCTTCCCGTCCTGCTGTAGCCATTACTATCATACAACCCAAGTAAATTAGTGCTCCAGTAAGACCGAAAGCAAATCCGAGTTTTTTTACGTTTAATCGATACATAATTTTAAAGTTTTAAGTTAGCTGTCTGATTTTAAAATCTTTTTTGATTCTTCAAATTCTTCCTTGGATATTTCGCCTTTTGCAAAGCGGTTTTTAAGAATATTCAGTGGGCTGTCCTTCTTTGTTTTTTGATAAGGGATATCTGCCGGGATAAAAAATATCCACGCGAGTAAGATGACCCATATAATCCACCATATTAGGTGCATTCCGCCAAAATGTCCGTCGTAATAATGCATAATTTTAAATTTTAGATTGTTATTAATTTATTTCTGTAATTGTATAACCATTGAGCTCATCGAGTTGTTCTTGTAAGTCGGCAACCGAAAGTGCTGCATTCATCGTGATAAGTGAAGCACCTTTTGGTGCCAAGAAAATCTCTGCTTTTTCTATATTGGGGTGTGCTTCCAGGGTGTCTTTTACCCTAGCTACACAGCCTCCGCAACTGATTCCGTTTATTTGAAATTTTTGTTTCATTGCTTTTGTTGTTAATGTTTGTGTCCTTTGTGCTGCTCTTCAGCTTTTGCAGATGGTGCTTTTTTACCATTTTTGGTTTCATCATTTTGTTTATGCTGTGAATGGTTATGCCCACCGTGTCGATGCGAGCCGTGGGGCATAAATAAATGACAGGCAAACATAAAAATGATGAAAATAAAAAGTGATGAACCACCTCCTATACCAAATGAAGGTGCCAAAAAAATGAGCAATAATGGCAACCCACAGCCTATGAGCATCCATATCCAGTGATTGTTTTTCATTGTTTTAGTTTTTTTTAGTTATTAATATATTAATAGTTGTCTTTAGAAGTAAACACGTAGCCTAAATCTTAATCATTCAATGGTGTGTGTTTATTTCTTTTTCGCCTATCATATTCATAAATATGGCCATCCTCTATACAATTTGACCGGCCATTTTTATGCCAGTAAACTGTCTATTAAGAATGTTTAGGTTCGTCGCAGTCTTTAAATTGTTCAGGAGTTTTGCCACAAAATCCACATTGCTCTCCATTTTTATTAAGCATAGGGTTTTGGCTTGCGCAAGTTCCGGCAAACTTGCCGTCTTTTTTTGCCCAAAGTTTTATTGCTATTCCTGCAAATGCCAATCCCACAAGGATAAAAGTGATTACTATAAGTTTCATTTTTTAAGTTTATTTATTTGAATTAAACATTTATTTTAATTTCTTATTTATTGAATACGTTTTCATTATCATTCAATTTTTTTAACACGCCATTTCTTGTTACTACCTTTAATTGCTACTAAATTTTCCGAAATCAATTTAGATGTTATGGCAGGTGGGTTTTTATTGTCCTTATTTTTGGGTGATACGTGAATGGCCAATTTCGTTAAATGGTCGGTGGTCTTTCCTTCTTCATCTATAACCAATTCGAAATAATGGTAGCTAACCACGTCTTTTTTGAAAATGTCATTATACCCAATGGTTTCTTTTTCAACTTTTAACGCCAATGCCTTACCGTGTTCAAAGTTGGTGGCATTGAGAAATTGTGGTGTAATGACGGTTTTCCCACTTTTATCGATATAACCATAATAAAGAACACCGTTTTTTTGATGGGCAATTAAGCATTTCCCATTACTGAATATGGGATAGGCAGCATTTTCCGTTTTAGTTAGCACTAAATCATTTCGAAAATCAACGGTTAATTGTCCATCGCGGTCAATGAATCCCCATTCGTTTCCTTTTTTAATCGCAGCCACGTCATTATTAAAGGGCGAGATATAATCTATATTTTCTATAGTTTGTGCAATCCCCAGAAAAGGAATCAAAACTAATGTGATGAGTAGTTTTTTCATTTTTTTTGATTTAATACGGTAAAATTAACAACTGGCACAGGCATTTATCTGCACAACTTTCGTTGTTATCTATATAATTTCATCATAAAAACTTCGTTTCCAGTTTTCAGTATTTTTATAATCGGTCATACTCATACCAACAACGTCTTTAAACTGTCTAGACAGGTGGTTTACACTACTGTAGTCCAATAAATATCCTATATCTGAAAAGGAATGTTGTTTAAGCTGAATGAGCTCTTTAACTTTCTCTATTTTTAATTTGATAAAGTACTTTTCAATGGTTGTCTGTTGGTTGGCTGAAAATAATCTGCTCAATGTTTTGTAATCTTTATGAAGTCTTGAAGCCAATAGTTCAGATGTTTTTACCTTAATGTGTAACGGCAGTTCTTGCAATTGTTCAATTAGAATAATCTTGATTCTTTCTGTGAGCATTTCTTCTTCATTCTGAACAATTTCAAAATCATTGGCGTGAAGTACACTTGTAACGGCATCGATAATTTCATTGTTCGCTTTTTTTGGTGCTTCTACCAGCAACCTTCCCAATTCAAGGGAAAGCACTGTTACTTCAAGTTCTTGTAATTCTTGCTTAATTACTTTTAAGCAGCGGTTACAGACCATATTCTTAATCCAAAATTCTTTTGGTTTGTTCATAGTATAGAATGTATTGTCATTGAGTTTAGCTCAATGGTCTGATAGGTTTAGCCTAACAGGATTAATATTGTGTGGCGTTGTTGAGAATAGGGTACAACAAATGTTAGCCAGAAGTGAAATATTGGCTATAGAGGTAATGCAGATTAATTTTAACCTGCGATGTAGAAAATCAAATTAAAAAGGACTCGTTGAGAATTACAAGGTCTGTGGATAGCAATGGTGGCCTATAAGCCTTAAAAGGAACTGTGTTTTTCTCTAAACCTTCAAAAAGGTTGATATAAGAATAGACGAAATTGTTTAAGAAAACTAAAGTTTCAATCTCTGAAATTTTATTGGCCTTCTTGAAGGTGTCATCTCCTTCTTTCACGATGGTTTGATTATCGCAACAGTCTTTTTCTTGTATTGTAGTACATTGCTTGGAATCATTACCTTTTTTCTGTGCAGTCTCCGAACAAGATTCCGCTTTACTAAAAAAAGCCATATCTACCATTTTATTACAGCAAAAGTGCATATTTACCGTGAAGGAGGTGGTGGAAAACAGTATAAAAACTGCTAATAGAAAGGATAATATTCTAGTAAAAAGAGATTTCACAGTGTAAAGTTAATAAATTTTGTTTAATATTGAAGGATTTTCTAAAATTAAATACAATTGTTCAATTGTTTTATTATCAGTTTTTTACGAAAAAATAACAAAATTAATTGATACGAATATAATTCTAAAAGTTCAACAAAACTATGATTTATATCATATAAAGGAAACTGCAAAAGAATTTTATTTGTAAATAATATTCAAGCGGTTTAATGCGCAAAATAAACATTGATAAATCAAAAAAAAATGTTAAATGAACAAAATGAGATAAATTTTTTATAAATTTGCAACATTAATGAAAAAAGTTTTTCATAAAATATCATCCGTTTGTTTGGCACTTATCGTGTTATTGTCAACAGTTTCTTTTACTATTGATAGTCATTATTGTGGCGATACTTTAGTGGATTCTTCTTTATTTGGGCACGTTGAAACTTGCGGAATGGATAAACAACTATCCAAAAATGATTGTCAAAGTGAAGTTCAGGATGATTCCTGTTGTTCAGATAAACAATTAGTTGTTGAAGGTCAGGATGACCTTAAGATATCTTTTAACTCCTTAAATTTTGAGCAACAAGTCTTTGTTGTCTCTTTTGTACATTCTTATATCAATCTCTTTGAGACTCTTGATTCGCACATTGTTCCTTTTAGAGATTATGCAGTTCCCTTTCTCATACGGGATATACAAAAACTGCACGAGACGTATTTAATTTGATTTTAAACAGTTTCCGATAACTATCGGAATAATTAGCCCTATGGTCAATACGATTTTGGGCTCATTTTCTTGTGTTTAATATTTTGATTATATCAAGATATTATTCGATGTATAACTGTTTAATAATCATTGTAATGCTGAATAAAAGCATCAAATTTTTAATCGAGAACAAGTTAGTAGCCGTTCTACTACTTGCACTTTTTATTGCTTGGGGAGTCGTAAATGCCCCGTTTGAATGGAATACAGGCTCACTTCCTCGAGACCCTGTTGCCGTAGATGCCATACCGGATATTGGCGAAAACCAACAAATTGTATTTACGAAATGGGATGGTCGTTCCCCTCAAGATATTGAGGACCAAATTACTTATCCTCTAACCACATCGCTTCTTGGTATTCCAGGGGTTAAAACAATACGTAGTTCATCTATGTTCGGGTTTTCGAGCATTTATATCATTTTTGAAGAAGATATTGAATTTTATTGGAGCCGAAGCCGAATACTTGAAAAATTAAACTCATTACCAGCCGGACTTCTACCAGAAGGTGTTAATCCAGCACTAGGTCCTGATGCCACAGGATTAGGGCAAATATATTGGTACACCCTTGAGGGACGTGATAAAGATGGTAATGTTACAGGTGGATGGGATTTACAGGAATTGCGAAGCATTCAGGATTTCTACGTAAAATATGCACTGTCTTCGGCAAGTGGTGTTTCTGAAGTCGCCTCAATCGGTGGTTATGTTTTAGAGTATCAAGTTGATGTCAATCCCGAGTTGATGAGGCAGTATAAAATTGGTTTGAATGAAGTTGTAAAAGCGGTCAAACAAAGCAATAAAGACGTTGGTGCTCAAACGCTGGAAATCAATCAAGCGGAATACCTTATTCGTGGTTTGGGATATGTCAAATCTATTGCCGATTTAGAAAATGCGGTTGTAACATCGGAAGATTTTACATCTATACGCTTAAAAGATATTGCCAAAGTTTCCCACGGGCCAGCAACAAGAAGAGGCCTTTTGGATAAAGAAGGAGCTGAAGTGGTAGGTGGTGTTGTGGTAGCCAGATATGGCGCTAACCCAATGGAGGTAATCAATAACGTAAAGGAAAAAATCAACGAATTAAGTTCTGGCTTACCGTCAAAAACATTGAGTGACGGCAGAACCTCACAATTAACCATTGTCCCTTTTTACGATAGAACAGAGCTTATTCAAGAAACATTGGGCACGCTTGACGAAGCACTTACTCTAGAAATTCTAATTACCATTTTTGTGATTATTATAATGGTATTTAATTTAAGAGCCTCGGTATTGATTTCAGGATTATTACCAGTAGCGGTATTAATGGTTTTCATTTCAATGAAACTATTTAATGTAGATGCCAATATTGTAGCCTTGTCGGGTATTGCTATTGCTATTGGTACAATGGTGGATGTGGGTGTCATCCTTTCAGAAAATGTGCTGCGGCATATTGATGAAAACGACGAGAACTTGCCAATGAACACTGTTGTTTATAAAGCGACTGCCGAAGTATCTGGGGCTATCTTAACAGCGGTAATGACCACTATTATAAGTTTCATACCGGTATTTACGATGATTGGTGCCGAAGGTAAATTATTTAGGCCATTGGCTTTTACCAAAACCGCAGCCCTAACTGCATCACTAATTGTAGCTTTATTTTTAATACCACCTTTTGCAGCCTACTTATTTAAAAGGCGTAACGTAAAAAAGTCATTTAGCCTCATATTAAATGGTTTATTGATTGTTGGTGGGATTTTGGCACTAATATTCGGATACCCTCTTGGAATAATATTAGTTGCTTTTGGAGGGGTAGGTTTACTTTCATTAAAAGAAAAAATTACCCCAAAACGTGCTAATATTATCAATATTTTCATTTCAGCATTTGCCATCGTATTCCTATTGGCAGAATATTGGAGGCCATTAGGAGTTGATAGAAGCATCTTGATTAATTTAATTTTCGTAGGGCTTATCTGTTTTGGCCTTTTGGGCGTGTTTACCCTTTTCAGAAACTATTATGTACGAATTTTAAATTGGGCATTACGCAACAAGCTATTATTCCTTTCGGTACCTACTGCCATCGTAATTTTTGGAGTTATGATTATGAATAATACAGGTAAGGAATTTATGCCATCACTTAATGAAGGTTCTTTTCTGTTAATGCCCACATCAATGCCACACGCCGGCGTTGAAGAAAACAAACGCGTATTACAACAATTGGATATGGCAGTAGCAAGCATCCCTGAAATTGAAACCGTAGTAGGTAAATCTGGACGTACAGAATCTGCCCTAGATCCTGCACCTTTATCTATGTACGAAAATGTTATTCAGTACAAGTCTGAATATATCCTTAACGAGAAAAGAAAAAGACAACGTTTTAAAGTCAATGAAGATGGCTTGTTTGTGTTAAAGGATGGTGGATTGGTTACAAATCCAAATATGGAAGTTGATGTAGAAGACGACAAGTACAATGCATCCATTATTAAAGACCCTTTTAAGGTTAAAAGTTCACAGCTTATCCCCGACGATGGTGGAGAGTACTATAGAAACTGGCGACCAGAAATTGAATCACCTGATGACATTTGGAAAGAAATTGTGAAGGTCACAAAGCTTCCGGGAGTTACATCTGCACCAAAACTACAACCCATAGAAACACGTTTGGTAATGTTGCAAACAGGTATGCGAGCACCAATGGGAATTAAAGTAAAAGGTCAGGATTTACAGGAAATTGAAGCCTTTGGTGTACAATTAGAAGATATATTAAAGCAAGCAGAAGGTGTTAAGGAAGAAGCCGTTTTCGCCGACCGTATTGTTGGGAAACCTTATTTGCTTTTGGATATTGATAGAGATCGTTTGGCACGCTATGGTATTTCCATAGAACAGGTGCAGCAAGTCATTCAGGTAGCTGTTGGTGGTATGGTACTAACCCAAACTGTAGAGGGTAGGGAGCGTTATGGTATTAGGGTAAGATATCCTAGAGAACTACGAGCCAATCCTAACGATTTAAAAGATATATATGTTCCTGTTGAAAAAGGAAGCCCAGTACCATTAAGTGAGCTGGTTACTATTAGATATGAGAAAGGGCCACAGGTTATAAAGAGTGAAGACACTTTTTTAGTCGGTTATGTCCTTTTTGATAAATTAGATGGTTTCGCCGAAGTAGATGTGGTAGAAAATGCCCAAGCCCTTATTCAAGAAAAAATTGACAATGGCGAATTGACTGTTCCAAAGGGTATCAACTATCAATTTACGGGAACGTATGAAAATCAGTTGCGAGCAGAAAAAACATTGAGTGTGGTAGTACCTCTGGCTTTGGCTATCATTTTTCTAATCCTATATTTTCAGTTTCGTTCTGTTGGAACGTCATTAATGGTCTTTACAGGAATTGCTGTGGCATTTGCGGGAGGTTTTTTAATGATATGGTTCTACGGTCAAGAGTGGTTTTTAAATTTCAGCTTTTTCGGAGAAAACTTACGAGACCTATTCCAGATGCACACCATTAATTTAAGTGTTGCCGTTTGGGTTGGTTTTATTGCCCTATTCGGTATCGCAACCGATGATGGCGTAGTAATGGCCACCTACCTCACACAAACCTTTGATAAAAACAAACCTAAAGACAGAAAAGGTATAAGGGCATCCGTAGTTGAGGCAGGAGAAAAACGTATTCGTCCGTGTTTAATGACTACGGCGACAACCATTCTTGCTTTGTTACCTGTATTAACATCAACAGGCCGAGGGAGTGATATTATGATTCCAATGGCAATTCCATCCTTTGGAGGAATGTTAATTGCACTTATAACCCTATTTGTCGTCCCAGTATTATTTAGCTGGAAAGAAGAATTTCAATTAAAAAGAGCTACAAAATGAGATATATAGTTTTAATAGCACTTGTTTTTTTCGCTTTCGCGGAAGTAAATGCACAAGACTTAGCATCCTATATTCAGGAGGCTGAAAAGAACAATCCAGAAATTCAAGCTTTTGAATTGCGGTACAATATCGCCGAAGAAAGAGTAAATGAAGTAAACAGCTTACCAAATACTGAATTTAATTTTGGTGTTATGGCTATAGCTCCTGAAATGGATATGCCTATGGAACAATTTAGTGCCTCTGTAATGCAAATGTTACCGTGGTTCGGGACCATTTCAGCAAGGGAAAATTATGCGTCATCTATGGCAGAAGCGCAATTCGTTGATATAGCAATTGCGAAAAGAAAACTTTCATTGTCAGTATCCCAGTCATATTATAAACTCTATGCCATACGTGCAAAACAGCTTATTCTGGACGAGAATATTGAACTTTTACAAACCTATGAACGCCTAGCATTAACCTCATTGGAAGTTGGTAAAGCATCGGCGGTTGACGTACTTCGCCTTCAAATAAGGCAAAACGAATTAGTTCAACAAAAGGAAGTGTTGGAACAGGATTTTCAGGCAGAACAGACGCTGTTCAATAACCTTTTAAATCGTGAGGAAAATATGTCGGTAGATGTTGTGGAGGAAATGATGATTCCGGATGTTGACCCTCTGGTTTTAAATGAGAACCTTCAAATAAACCCGGAACTTATTAAATATGATAAGTTATATGAATCTGTTGAGCAGTCAGAGCTGTTAAACCAAAAGGAAAGTGGTCCTATGGTAGGGTTTGGAGTGCAGTATATTAACCAAGAAAATAGTCCAATGATTACCAGTTCCTTTAAAGATATGGTTATGCCTATGATTTCTATTTCTATTCCCATTTTCAATAAAAAATATAAGTCTTTGACAAGACAAAATGAGTTAAAACAACTGGAAATAAAATCTCAAAAAGAGGATAGGTTGAATAAGCTAGAAACACTTTTAGCACAAGCACTATATAACAGGAATGCGACAAGAATTAAGTTTAATGTCCAGACCGACAATTTAAAACAGGCAAACGATGCCGAAGAAATCCTGATAAAAAATTATGAGACTGGTACTATCAATTTTAATGACGTTTTAGATGTACAGGAATTACAATTGAAGTTTCAAATTAATCTTATCGAATCCATTAAAGGTTATTATGTACAATATGCCTTGATTAATTATTTAACACAATAAGAATGAGAACAATAAACATACTTACATTATTACTATTACTATTTACCTCATTTACTTTTGCCCAAGTAGGCACAAACGGAGCGGATAGAAAAGAAGAAGGACGACCTATTAAAGAGTATCACCTTACCATTGAAGAAAATAAAATGACGCTTGGCGGTTTAACCGCCAAAGGAATGACCATCAATGGAAGAATTCCCGGGCCGGTTTTGGAATTTAATATAGGCGACCTTGCCATTATTAATGTTACCAATAAAATGGATGAAGAAACTTCTGTGCATTGGCACGGTTTAATACTTCCCAATTTTTACGATGGCGTGCCTTATTTAACCACACCACCAATAAAACCTGGAACAACATTTCAATATAGAATCCCTATTAATCAATCAGGAACATATTGGTACCATTCCCATACGATGCTTCAAGAGCAAAGCGGCGTTTATGGTTCAATAGTTATTCAACCAAAAGAAAAAACTTTGGAATATGACAAAGATTTGGTAGTGGTGTTATCAGATTGGACCAACGAAAAACCTATGAATGTATTGCGAAACCTTAAAAGAGGAAACGAATGGTATCAAGTTAAAAAAGGTACAGCAGTTCCACTTAGTAGAGTCATTTCAGAAGGTGCTCTAGGTGCTCAGCTTAAATTTTGGAGAGACCGTATGGAAGGTGCAGACATTGCCGATATTTATTATCCCACATTTTTATCCAATGGTAAAAAAATGGTAGAGTACCCAGAATTCAAACCAGGAGAAAAAGTACGTCTTCGCCTCATCAATGCTTCTGCATCAACCTATTATTGGATGGATTTTGGAGCAGGGAACCCAATGATAGTTGCAAGTGACGGTGTCGATGTAACACCAGAGCAAAAAAACCGAATTCTTTTTGCAATTGCAGAAACCTACGATGTAATTGTGACCATTCCAGAAGGTACATTAGAGATTACTGCCACAGCACAAGACGGCTCTGGTAATACCTCAATTCGTTTGGGTAGTGGCAAGCTTTATCCAGCCAAAAGAATTGACAGACCTAGTAAAATAGAGATGATGAAGCAAATGGCTAAAATGGATATGAAAATGGGAGCACCTGCAATGGTTGGGAACAAAAAAAAGAATACACCTGAAGTTTTAATGCAGAAATATGGAATGAAGATGGATATGAAAGACGGGCAAATGAAAATGGGAATGCAGGATAAAATGTCAATGAAAGATGATAAGATGAATAGCCAAATGGATATGAAGATGGAAAAAGACGGTCATATGCACAATATGCAAATGATACAGAAAGACACCTCTTCTTTTGATTATAATACTCGTAAAACATATTTCAATTACGATTTTTTAAAGGCTAAAGAAAGCACCACTTTTAAGACAGATGCACCGGTAAATGATATTTTACTAAATCTTACTGGTAATATGCAACGCTACGTTTGGAGTATGAATGGCGTACCACTATCCGAAACCGATAAGATAAAAATCAAAGGGGGCGAAGTAACGAGAATTACGATGAACAACCTTACGATGATGCACCATCCAATGCACTTGCACGGTCATTACTTTAGGGTAATTAACGAAAATGGAGAGCGTTCACCACTTAAACATACCGTAAACGTACCACCGATGCAAAAAGTGGTTATTGAGTTTTATAACGAAGAATATGGCGACTGGTTTTTTCACTGCCACATATTGTATCATATGATGGGCGGTATGGCAAGGGTTTTCAGTTATGATACGCCAAGAGACAAAAGGATGGAAGAATATCCAGTCCAGAAACTAATCGATGAGACAGACCATTATTATTCGTGGGGATTGGCTCGTATAGGTTCAAACTTTAATGAACTCTTATTAACATCCAGCAATATCCGTAACGAATTTGGATTAAGGGCAGAGTTCGATTACGACAAAAACCTTGAGGCGGAAGTCAGCTATAACAGGTACCTGAATGATTGGGTGCGTCTTTACGTAGGTGTTAATACCGAAACTGAAATACCAAATTCTTTCGACGAGTTCAATACTGTTGGACTGGTTGGGGTTAAATACTTTACGCCTTACAGATTTAACGTAGATGTGAGTATGGATAATCAACTGCGTCCAAGAATACGTCTGGACAGAGAGTTATTGATTTTTCCTAGAATTTTTCTGGAAGGCGAATACGAATATAGAGCAGACTTTGGATGGGTCAATGATTTAGAGGATAATAAATCCTTTGAAAGTGAAACCCAATGGTTGGTTGGGGCTTCGTATATCCTCTCGCGTAATTTTTCAATCCAAGCAAACTACAATAACCGATATGGTTGGGGTGGTGGACTATTGGCAAGATTTTAACCATTTAAAAATATAAAACTATGGACTATAAATGGGATTTTATAATCGTTTTCGGAGTAATATTTCTAGGCATTCTCATCTATGCAGGAGGAAAAAAAATAAAGCGTTCTAAAAGTTCAAAGGCTATGGACATATTGAATGAGAGATACGCAAAAGGGGAAATATCCAAGGAAGAATATGAAGAAATAAAACAAAAAATCAACTCAAAAATCGAATGATTAACAATAATTAATCACAATCAGAGAACAAATAACTGAATTATTAACAATAAAAAATATCAAGTATGAAAACAATTGTAAAAACAGTATTGATTATCGTAACAATTGGCACATTGGTCAGTTGCAAATCAGCTTTCAATGCCAGCGAAACATTACAGGTTGAAGAAAATAGAGATGCCATTTATCAAGAAATCATTTCAGATCCTATTCAGTTTACCAATTTCATCAGTAAGGCACAAAAAAATGAAGAAGCCAAAAAGATGTTGATGAAAGCACATATGCAAATGATGGAATCTGGAAATATGAAAATGATAATGGATAAAAACCCCGAAATGAAAGAAAAAATGCAGTCGCATATGCAAAAGATGATGGAGGAGAATCCTGAAATGAAAGAAAAAATGCAGGCCAAAATGCTAGACAAAATGATGGGTAGTGAGAAGGGCCGTAAAATGTTGATGAATAAAATGCACAACAATGAAGAAATGAAAAAAGCAATGAAAGAACGGATGAAGAAAATGATGGACGAAAACCCTGAAATGATGAAGGAAATGATGCAAAAAATGATGAACGACCCAAAGATGAAGGAAAAGATGGAAAAAATGAAGGGCAAGAAGAAGAACGCCCAAGGCCATAAGCACTAAAAAGAACTGAATATGAACAATAAAAATTTTCAACTATGATGATGTGGTGGTGGATATTGATACCGATTGTACTGGTATTGGGCATATTTCTATACAATGGAAAAAACAGACAATATACCGTAAAGAAAGAAAATCCTCTGGATATTCTTAACAACCGATTCGCCAAAGGCGAAATATCCAAAGAAGAATACGAAGAACAAAAACGAATGTTGGACAAAAAATAAAAGCTAATGAACTACTATTTTAATAAAACGGTCAACGGAACTTTTGAAGATGTTATTGATAAAGTTACCCAAGGATTGAAAGACGAAGGTTTTGGCATACTCACAGAAATTGACGTCAAAGAGACCTTAAAAAACAAACTGGATGTAAACTTCAAAAAGTATAGAATTCTAGGGGCTTGTAACCCGCCCTTTGCTCATAAAGCTTTGCAGGCAGAAGACAAAATCGGAACAATGTTGCCCTGCAATGTCATAGTGCAGGAAATTGAAGCAGGCATCATTGAAGTAGCAGCCGTAAACCCAATGGCATCGATGCAGGCTGTGGAGAATAAAAATTTGAATGAGATTGCCAATGAAATAACTGCAATGCTAGAAAACGTAATCGAAAAACTATAAAATACATTTCAAAAAGTAATACAAATAAACACAAACATAAATTAAAACAAAATGAGCAAATTAAAATCAACATTAGGTATAGTTGCAATAGCATTTATAACCTTAACAGCAATGTCTTGCAAAGACAACAAAAATGAACAAAATGATACAAATGGGAACCATTCTGAAATGAGTTCCGATGAAGACCATTCAAAAATGAATCACGATAATAGTGATGGCCACCAAGATGGAGATAAGAAGGAAATGGCAATGAGTGGCGATGGTAATTCACAAGGTGTATTAAAGGACTACTTTAATCTTAAAAATGCGTTGGTTGCAGATGACAACGCTAAAGCAAAAACACTTGGTGCAACTCTGGCAACAACTTTAGCGAATTTTGATGTTTCATCAAATTTTTCCGACACTCAAAAAGCCGAATTAAAAGATATTATAGAAGATGCCGTAGAACACGCAGAACATATCTCGGAAAGTGCTATAGATCATCAGCGAGAGCATTTTAAAATATTGAGCAAGGACGTAACTGATATGGTTGCAATCACAGGAACTGAAAATACGCTTTACCAACAGTTTTGCCCTATGTACGATGGTGGTAGTGCTTGGTTGAGTATGAGCAAGGACATTAAGAATCCCTATTACGGAAGTCAAATGTTGAATTGCGGAAAGGTGCAAAAAGAGATTAACTAATGAGGATTGTAAAAATCATAGCAATAATACTATTGGTGGCGTTTGTGGGAATTCAATTTATTCCCACAACACGAAATCAAAGTGATACTGTGCCGTTAACGGATTTTATGTTGGTCAATAATGTGCCAAAAACGATTCAAAAAAAGTTACAGGTATCCTGCTATGATTGCCACAGTAATAACACGCAATATCCTTGGTATAATAAAATTCAACCCGTTGCTTGGTTTTTGGAAGACCATATCAAAGAAGGAAAGGCCGAACTTAATTTTAGCGAATGGGATTCACTTTCTAGTCGAAGAAAATCGAGTAAACTTCGGTCAATTATAAAACAGATAGAAAGCGGAGAAATGCCTTTATATTCGTACACTTTAATTCATAGAGATGCAACATTTTCAGAATTAGAAGCCAAAGAAATGATCAATTGGATCACACAATTAAAAGATAGTTTATAAACAATAATTAAATATATAGAAAAATGAAAAATTTAAAAATGAGTATAGCAGCAATGCTATTGTTAGTCGTTTCTTTTGCAAATGCACAAAGTAGTGACGTAAAAGCAGAGGCGATTTTAAGTGATTACTTCAATTTAAAAGATGCCTTAGTAGGAGATGACACTAAAAAAGCAGCACATTCAGGTACTAAACTGGTAGCCTCTCTTAAAGCATTTGATATGAGTGGTTATACAAAAGAACAGCAAGAAGAACTGGCCGATATCATAGAAGATGCTACTGAACACGCTGAACATATTTCTGAAAGTGCCATAGACCACCAACGCGAGCATTTTAAAACGTTGAGCAAAGATATTACAGATTTGGTGGCTATTACAGGAACAAAAAGCACATTGTACCAACAATTTTGCCCTATGTATGATAAGGGTAGTGCTTGGTTAAGTACAAGTAAGGAGATTAGAAACCCGTATTACGGGAGTAGAATGCTTAAATGTGGAAAAGTTCAAAAAACTATTCAAAATAGATAATTCTTTGTAAAAAAATCTTCTCGATGTTCTGGTTATTAGTTAACAGAAGGTTGTAAGATGATAAAGATATCTGAATAGTGAAGTCCTGTCGTGGGAAGGAAATTAGGTTTAATAGTTAGTGAAATCCTTCCCGTGTACAGGCACAATAAATTTTGAAAAAGAAAAGTTGATTTGGTTAATAGCAGCCTGAATAAGGGAGAGAGATTAAACCCCTAAATATAACGTCTCTCTTCCTATGTCAGGTAATTAAAAACTTATGATGAAGAGAAATTTAGTGAAGAATGCTTGATTTTGAGGGGTAAATATTTTGGTTGGTTGATTAAAATTTACCTCTCACTTTCAAGTATTATTTATAGGCTTTTGTAAGTAACAATAGGGAAAAAAATAGATAGTAATGAAAGAATGTTGCAAAGATGGTTGTCACCAAACAACAGAAAAATCTGTTGTTAAAAAATGGCTCAATTATATAGTATATACAATCCTAATCTTAATAGTTGGTGGTGCATTGGCGCTTCAGTTATTTAGCTAAGAAAGTAAGTTAAAATGGCTAAAGAAAACACAATAGAAAAATCTAAAAGAACAGGCTTTTACAAGCAACTGTTTAAAAAAGTATTGCTTACTGCAAGTATTGTGATTGCTCTATCGTTAAGTTATATACTATGGGCAGGTGTAGATTCCAACAGCCTGTTTCTACCTTTCTTAATTGTTGGTCTAGCATTGGTTAAAACAGTATTTATCGTTAGGCTCACTTTTATACAATTAAGTAAAATAATAGGCGAAAGTCATCAACTAACCCACGTTCTTACCTTATTTGCAGTCTTGATTATTTTGATTGTCTTATCGTTTTCAGCAGATTATCAGGCATTATATCTTTTGAATTCAGAAAATTTTAAATTCGCTACGTTGTCCAGTAGCTCATTTTTCCTACAATTTTTTGAATTTCTATATTTCAGTTTAATCACTTTTTCATCGGTTGGCTTTGGAGATATTGTCCCGTTATCTATTTCAGGCAAACTATTGGTAATGATGGAAGTTTTCTTGAGCTTTTTGGTATTAGTATTTGGTATTGCAAACATTAATAGAATTCACGTCAACACATAAGTGGCTAAAATAATGAAAGTACTAAAATTAACAATTATCAAAATATGAATGACTTTTTAAAACATTGGGGAGAAGCTGCCTACACTACCACCGGATTTTTCTGGATGGCACTTTGGGCATTCGTTTTAGGTTATATCATTAGTAGTATGATACAAATTTTTGTAACCGAAAAGAGAATGCAGAAAACTATGGGAGAAAATGAAGGCAAGAGTATGCTCTTGGGCACTTTTTTTGGCTTTATAAGCAGCTCTTGTAGTTTTTCGGCTTTGGCTGGCACAAAATCAATTTTCAAAAAAGGGGCAAGCTTTGTATCCTCTATAGCTTTCTTGCTTGCATCCACCAATTTGGTTATCGAATTGGGAATCATCATTTCCATATTTCTTGGCTGGCAGTTTGTAGTTGGCGAATACGTAGGCGGAATTCTTTTAATTCTTATTTCGTGGATTCTCATTCGCCTTATCAATCCTAAAAAGCTTATCGAAAAAGCTCGGAAAAACTTGGAAAACGAGGATGATGATGGGATGGACGATTCCAAGGATTGGAAAAAGCAAATCAAGAAAGAAGACAATTGGGCGCGCGTTGCCAAAAAATATAAGATGGAATGGCAAATGGTATGGAAAGATGTAACTGTAGGCTTTACCATAGCAGGTATTGTTGCAGTCTTTGTTCCTGATGCTTTTTTTCAGACCTTATTTATCAATAGTGGACAAGGCAATACAGATTTTACTTTTCTTGAAATTTTGGAACACATTATTGTTGGTCCAATAGCTGCTTTTCTAACCTTTATCGGTTCTATGGGAAACATTCCTTTAGCAGCACTTTTGTTTGGGAAAGGGGTGAGTTTTGCAGGGGTTATGGCATTTATCTTTAGTGATTTGGTTGTTTTTCCTGTATTGCGCATCAATGCAAAATATTATGGTTGGAAGATGTCTCTCTTCATTCTGTTCCTGTTGTTTACCGCATTGGTCGGCACATCCTTGGTGTTGCATTATACGTTTGACCTGTTTAGTATGTTACCAGACCCTTCACAGGTTAAAATTCAAGATAGTGACTATTTTAAAATTGACTATACGTTCTTTTTGAATATGGCTTTTTTAGCAATTACGGGCTACTTAATTTATTTAGGGTTCTTTAAAAAGAAGGACATCGAAAGTAAGATGAGCGAGATGGCACCTAAAAGCCCATTGCTTGAAAAGGTTTTAAAATATGTTGCCTATATCTGTTACGTATGGTTGGCTGGTGGAATCATTGTCAAATTCTTTGTGAATTAAATTATAGAAAGTATGGTCAACAGAAAGACAGCAAAATGGATTCGAAAAGCGCACCGATACTTGGGTATATTCCTAGGCATTCAATTCTTGATGTGGACTGTCAGCGGAATGTATTTTAGCTGGACGGATATTGATGAAATACACGGCGACCAGTTTAAAAAGGAAACACCAAAACAGACGGCTTTTTTCAATTTATTGGGAACAGCAAAATTAAACAGTGAGAAACCTATTCAAACTTTGGAATTATTGGAAATAGCCAATGAGCCGTACTATTGGATTAACGAAGCTAATTTATTTAGTGCTAAAACGGGTAATGTAAAAAAAGGTATTACTAAAGCTGAAGCAAAAGAGGTAGCCAACAGATATATGCTGCCCGATTTCGAAATAAGTAGTATAAAACGAATTGAGAAGGTAGATGAGCATCACGAATACCGTGGCCGTCCATTGCCAGCTTATGAGATTTCATATAAAACCCCACAAAACCTGAAGGCTTATGTCGCCATAGAAAATGGTGCATTTCAGACCGTTCGTCATAGAAACTGGCGCTGGTTCGATTTTTTGTGGATGACCCACACTATGGACTATCAAGGCAGGGACAACTTTAATACCATAATCCTGCGGGCGTTTTCATTGTTAGGGTTAATTACAGTATTAAGTGGGTTCTTACTTTGGTACATATCATCGCCCACAATTAGAAAATTGATTAAAAAGAAACGCAAATAAGTAACACTAAAACCAACATAAAATGGAAAATTCAAATCAAAATTCAAAGAAAAACAACTACACAAAATTTGTAGGTATGCTCGTGGCATCCTTCATAGCAATGTACGTTACAATGTACTTAAACTCTTATGAAATTGACCACGTCTATTTTAGTCTTACCCGATTTTATATGAGCTGTTTGGGTATTGCCGCTATGGCCATTATTATGTTTGTGGCAATGCGTAATATGTACCAAAACAAAAAGAAGAATATAGCAATTGTTCTTGGAAGTATTGTCCTATTTGGTGGTGCGTTAGGCCTTGTGAGGGCACAGGCCCCAATTATTGGCGATGTGCTTTATATGAAGGCTATGATTCCGCATCACTCTATCGCCATTTTAACCAGTAAGCGAGCGGATATACAAGACCCGGAAGTGAAGAAATTAGCAGATGATATAATTAAAGCACAAGAAAAGGAAATTGCAGAAATGAAAGCAATGATTAAACGATTAGAAAATAACAAATAAAAACAAAAACAATGAAAAAAAACATCATTTATATAGGTATTGCCTTGATTGTTGGCCTTCTAGGCGGCTTTCTGCTGTTCGGTGGAGATTCTACTGATAAGGCAACTAATAGTGCTAAAGACAATCACGAACATTCAGAAGAAATTGCTACTAATCAAATGTGGACCTGTTCTATGCACCCACAGATTATGCAACCAGAACCTGGCGACTGCCCAATATGTGGAATGGATTTAATTCCAGCTGAATCGGGTGCCGATGGCCTCAATGCCAATGAAATCAAAATGACCGATAACGCAATGGCCCTAGCCAATATTCAAACGTCACTTGTGGGACAAGGACAAATGGGAAATAATTCCCTAAAGTTATCTGGAAAGATAAAAGCAAATGAAGAGTCAAATGCCGTACAGGTCACATATTTTGGAGGAAGAATTGAAAAATTATACGTTAATTCTACTGGAGAACGTGTGGGCGCAGGACAACGCTTGGCAACTATTTATTCTCCAGAATTAGTTGCGGCACAGCAAGAACTGCTTACCGCTTCATCCTTAAAAGAATCGCAACCAGAATTATATAAAGCTGTTAGAAACAAGCTTAAACTTTGGAAACTTTCAGAAAAGCAAATCAACGCCATAGAAAACTCTGGGAAAGTACAAGAAAACTTTCCTGTGTACGCAACCGTATCAGGAACGGTAACACAGAAAATGGTAGAGGAAGGAGATTATTTAAAACAAGGACAACCCTTGTACAAAATTGCCAATCTCAATACAGTATGGGCAGAATTTGATGCTTACGAAAACCAAATTGCGTCCTTAAAAGAAGGACAAACCATTAAAGTAACCACCAATGCCTATAGAAATGAAGTGTTTGACGCCACGGTCTCGTTTATTGACCCCTTATTAAACTCTGCTACAAGAACGGTGGTCGTGAGAGCAGTTCTACAAAATAAAAAAGACCTTTTTAAGCCGGGAATGTTTGTGGAAGGGATAATCGAGGGTGCTCAAACGAGCACAGAGAACACCGTTTCCATACCGTCAACGGCTGTTATGTGGACGGGCGAACGTTCTGTGGTCTATGTCAAAACAGACCCTGATAAAGCTGTTTTTGAGATGAAAGAAGTTTTATTGGGCAATGCCACTGGCGATAGTTATACCGTTCTTGAAGGTTTAAAAAATGGAGATGAAGTGGTAACTAACGGCACGTTTACAGTAGATGCCGCGGCACAGCTTCAGGGTAAAAAATCAATGATGAATCAAGAAGGAGGTAAAACTATGACGGGACACGAAGGGCATTTGGGAATGCAAGAAGATAGTTCTGGAGAAAATATGGATGTAACCGATCATTCTCAAATGAAGGAAAGAATTAAGGTTTCAAACAAATTTCAGATTCAGTTAGAACAGGTTTTTGATGATTACATTCTTTTGAAGGACGCATTAGTAAACACTGATACCAAGGGTGCTCAACAAGCAGGAGAACAAATCAACCAGTCCTTGAAAAAAGTAGATATGAAATTATTATCTGATGAAAAGGCACATAACCATTGGATGACCATTCAAAAGGAACTAAAGTCATCAGCAGATGCTATTGAGAACAGTTCAGACATAGCAGCACAAAGAGGGCATTTCAAGCATCTTTCGGCACATATGATAAGTGGTGTACAGCTTTTTGGGGTCAATCAAAATGTATATATCCAGTTTTGCCCAATGGCCGATAACAATAAAGGTGCCTATTGGATAAGTTTGGAAGAAGAAGTGCGAAATCCATATTATGGAGAGGCTATGTTAACCTGTGGAGAGGTAAAAGCAACTTTAAAATAAAACGAATTACGGATTAATCAAGTAATCTTCATAAGGCCAAAAAATAATCTTGGTTTTATAATGGCGAACGATAATGAGTGAAAGAAGAAGAAATAGACGAAAAAATGAAAGGAAGAAGCATCAACCTAAAAGTAATATCTCAAAAAAAGATAAAATTATAGCTTTTGTTGTGATAGTATTGGTTTTTGTAATTGCTGCGATAGCTGCTGTTTACTATTCACTAAACAAATCTGGGTTAACCTTGTTTTAAAACAAGTATTATATGAGTGAGATTATCTATATTAAAAATATGGTCTGCCCAAGATGTATCTCGGCAGTATCCAATATTTTAAAACAACTTGAAATATCCTATGCTTCTATTAAATTGGGAGAGGTTAAATTATTGTCAACATTAAATACAAACACCAAAAAAGAGCTTTCCGAAGCCCTTCAAAATTCAGGTTTCAATTTGATTGACGACCGTAAAAGTCAACTTATCGAACAGATGAAAACATTGGTTGTAAATAAAATTCATATCTCATCCAGCGAACTGAACATTAAATGGGCAGATTATGTAAGCGACAACATACATCTTGATTATAAATATTTAAGCTCACTGTTTTCATCGGTTGAAAGTATCACCTTTGAGCAATACATTATCAACCAAAAAATTGAACATATAAAAGAACTTTTAGTTTACGACGAATTAACTTTGAGTGAAATAGCCTTTAAAATGAATTACAGTAGTGTGGCCTATTTGAGTAACCAATTTAAAAAAGTTACAGGAATGACACCTTCACAGTTTAAAAAGGCAATTGATAAAAACCGTAAATTTTTGGATGAGATTTAAAGTGTTTTCTCTGCTATTAATTGGGATAATTTAAAATCAAAATTATATATCAATATATTTAAAAGCCGAATAAAGGCATCAAAATGAAAATAGACAGAAAGAAACATTGGGAATCAGTTTACGAAACTAAAAATCCAGACCAAGTAAGTTGGACACAAGAAACACCAAAAACTTCGCTGGAGTTTATTCATTCATTTGGGCTAAATAAAAATGCAAAAATCATCGATGTTGGAGGCGGAGACAGTAAACTTGTTGACCATTTACTTGAAGAAGGATTTAATAGCATTACTGTACTAGACACATCAGAAAGAGCAATTGCTAAAGCAAAAAACAGGCTTGGAAAGAAAGCAAACAAAGTTAATTGGATTGTAAGCGACATTACCGAATTTAAACCTGATTCGTCTTTTGATGTTTGGCACGATAGGGCAACTTTTCATTTTCTTACTACGGACCAACAGATTAAAAATTATATTAAAACAGCGACAAAATGTGTAAGCGGTTATTTAATAATAGGAACCTTTTCTTCAATCGGACCAAAAAAATGTAGCGGACTTGACATAAAGCAATACGACGAAGATGAATTAACTATGGAATTTAAAAATGGATTTGATAAAATACAGTGTGTAACGGAAGACCACTTAACACCATTCAACACCACACAAAATTTCTTGTTCTGTAGTTTTAAAAGACAATTGTAACGTTATAAGCCAGCAACATATTTGGTTTTCGTCAATAGTAATCCCCTTTAATAACATTAAAGAGCTAAAATCTTCCTAACAATTTAAAGTTTATTTATTTTAGTATTTGCTTAAATAAGAAATAATAGTAGCTTTGCATTATGGAAAATAATTCTTGCATAAGACAAAAAGCTGATATTGAACAAATGAACCGTTGCAAAGACACAGTTTCGGAATTAAACGACTCGTTCGACTATTTAGCGAACGGACTTTCATTGGTTGGAAATAGTGTTCGACTAAAAATTCTTTACCTACTCTTTGAGGAAAAAAGGCTTTGCGTTTGTGATTTAAGCGATATTCTCGGAATGAATATTTCCGCTATTTCTCAACATTTAAGGAAAATGAAAGACCGAAATCTATTGGAAACAGAAAGAGAAGCTCAAACAATTTTTTACTCACTTACTGCTGAATACGAAAAATTACTAAATCCGTTTTTTGATATACTTGAGAAAAACAAAATAATTGAGACGGTGTGAAAAGTGAAAACAAATTAATTGGTACAAGTTTGTTAACTGCAATTGCAGCTTCATTATGCTGTATGACACCAGTTTTGGCTTTAATCGCAGGAACAAGTGGAATTGCTTCAACATTTTCTTGGATTGAGCCTTTTAGACCTTATTTAATCGGACTAACAATTTTAGTTCTTGGTTTTGCTTGGTATCAAAAACTAAAACCGCAAAAAGAAATTGACTGCGAATGTGAGACGGACGACCTGCCTGCCGGCAAGGCAGGAAAAACAAAATTTATTCAATCAAAAACCTTTTTAGGAATTGTAACCGCATTTGCGATTGTGATGTTGGCTTTCCCATACTATTCAGGAATTTTTTACCCAAACACAGAAAAGCAAATAATTGTAGTTGACAAATCAAACATTAAAACAACTGAATTTAAAATCAGCGGAATGACTTGTGCGAGTTGCGAAGAACACGTAAATCACGAAGTAAATAAACTTAACGGAATTGTAATCTCAAAAGCATCCTACGAAAATGGAAATGCAATCATTGAATTTGACAAAACCGAAACCAATGTAACAGAAATTGAAAAAGCAATTAACTCAACTGGGTATAAAGTAACCGATAAAAAAGAAAACTAATGGAACTCATATTAAAATCAGAAATTACCTGTCCAAACTGCGGATATAAAAAAGAAGAAGATATGCCAACAAATGCTTGTCAATTCTTTTACGAGTGTGAGAACTGCAAAACGGTTCTGAAACCAAATGAAGGAGATTGTTGTGTTTATTGCTCTTATGGAACTGTTGCTTGTCCATCAATTCAAGAGAATAAAAGTTGTTGTTAATAAACAATTATTATGCAAAAAACAACATTTGAAATTACCAAAATGGATTGTCCTTCAGAGGAAAATCTAATCCGAATGAAATTAGACGGAATTTCAAGTATTGCGAATTTGAATTTTGATATTCCCAATCGAAAATTGACTGTTTTTCATTTTGGAGAAATAGACCAAATTGAAAAGTCTTTATACGAACTGAATTTGGGTGGAAAAAAAATATCGACAGAAAAAACCGAGCAAACCGATTTCGAAGAACATACAAATCAAAGGAAATTGCTTTGGACGGTTCTTGCAATCAACTTTGCTTTTTTCATTATTGAAATGACAACGGGCTTGATTTCAAAATCAATGGGACTTGTTGCGGACAGTTTGGATATGTTAGCAGACAGTTTTGTTTATGGAATTAGTCTTTTTGCAGTTGGCGGAACTTTAATCAAAAAGAAAAGAATAGCTAAAATTGCTGGATATTTTCAAATATTACTAGCCACGATTGGATTTCTGGAAGTTTTAAGGAGATTTTTTAATGAGGAAAAACTACCAGATTTTTCAACAATGATTATCGTTTCAATTTTTGCACTTATCGCCAATGGAATTTGTTTATACCTCCTTCAAAAATCAAAAAGCAAAGACGAAGCGCATATGAAAGCAAGTATGATTTTCACCTCAAATGATGTAATAATCAATACAGGTGTAATAACTGCAGGACTTTTAGTTTACTGGTTAAATTCCAATAAACCAGATTTGATTATTGGAACAATTGTCTTTGTTATAGTCATTAAAGGTGCTTTAAGAATATTAAAGTTGAGCAATTAACGACATAAAGTGTCGTTAGTTTCCGTAATCAGCAAATTCTACAAATCATTCAGCAAATAACATAATACATTAAAGTCTTTTAATCCTGAAATTTGCAGAGTACAAATTAGAATAGGACTATGGATACAATTAACATATTTGAAACCAAAGAAAAGACCCATAAACAAGGAATAAAAGAATCATTCCCGGTTACAGGAATGACCTGCGCATCGTGTGCAGCAAGCGTTGAATCTGTATTAAAGCATACGGAAGGCGTTTTTGATGCAAGCGTAAATTTTGCCAATAGCTCTGTTCTTGTAGAGTACGACAAAGAGTTGAGTCCTAATCAACTTCAAAATGCACTTCGCGAAGTGGGCTATGACATTATCATTGATGCGGAGAATCCTTCGGAAGTACAACAAGAACTACAGCAAAAGCACTATCAAGACATAAAAAATCGCACTATTTGGTCAGCCATTCTTACGCTTCCAATTTTTGTATTAGGAATGTTTTTTATGCAATGGGAACCAGGTAAGTGGATTTCTTTACTATTGGCTTTCCCTATTCTATTTTGGTTTGGTCGTAGCTTTTTTATCAATGCTTTCAAGCAAGCCAAACACGGTAAGGCGAATATGGATACCTTGGTGGCCTTGAGTACCGGAATTGCATTTTTGTTTAGTGTTTTCAACACCTTTTTTCCTGAATTTTGGTTGAGTCGTGGTATCGAGCCTCACGTCTATTATGAGGCGGCTACTGTCATTATAACCTTTATTTCCTTGGGGAAACTCTTGGAAGAAAAGGCAAAATCCAATACCTCTTCAGCCATTAAAAAGCTGATGGGTTTACAACCCAAAACGCTAAAGATTATTGAGAATGGGGAAGAAAAGGAGATTCCTATTTCGACTGTGCAAGTAGGTCAAACTATTTTGGTAAAACCTGGAGATAAAATTCCTGTAGATGGGTTGGTGTCTAAAGGAAGCTCTTATGTAGATGAAAGTATGATTACGGGAGAACCAGTTCCAGTAGAAAAATCAGATGGTGGAAAAGTATTTGCGGGTACGGTAAACCAAAAAGGTAGTTTCCAATTTATTGCTGAAAAAGTAGGTGGAGAAACCTTGCTTTCCCAAATCATTAAAATGGTTCAGGAAGCCCAAGGAAGTAAAGCACCTGTACAGAAACTAGTTGATAAAATCGCAGGAATATTTGTTCCGATTGTATTAGGGATTTCTGTTATTACCTTTATTATTTGGATGTCGGCTGGAGGGGATAATGCATTTTCACAAGCCTTGTTGACATCTGTAGCAGTATTGGTTATAGCCTGTCCTTGTGCGTTAGGTTTGGCAACACCTACTGCCATTATGGTGGGTATTGGTAAAGGTGCAGAAAACAATATTCTTATAAAAGATGCCGAGAGTTTAGAACTCGGTCATAAAGTGAATGCGGTCATTCTCGACAAAACAGGCACAATTACAGAAGGGAAACCGTTAGTAACTGATATACTTTGGAAGGATAAACTTGAAAATCAAAATCAATACAAACAAATTCTTTTGGCAATAGAAGCACAATCAGAACATCCTTTGGCTGAAGCGGTAGTCAACCACTTAAAAAATGAAAATATTGAAAAAGTGGATATTGCTTCGTTTGAAAGTATTACAGGGATGGGTGTGAAAGCTCAAGCAAAAAATGGGTCGAAATACTATGTGGGGAATCATAAACTAATGTTTGAGAAAAATATTCAAATTGACGCTTCCTTAATGCAAACAGCAGAAAGCCTCGAAGAGCAAGCGAAAACAGTCATTTTCTATGGAAATGATGAACAAGTGCTGGCGATACTCGCTATTGCAGACAAGATTAAGCAAACTTCAAAAAAGGCCATAGCAACGCTTCAAGAACGAGGCATTGATGTCTATATGCTTACAGGAGATAATAATAAAACTGCATCTGCTGTCGCAAAACAAGTAGGAATAACAAATTACCAAGGCGAAGTGATGCCTTCAGAGAAAGCAGCTTTTGTGGAAAAACTGCAAGCTGATGGTAAGATAGTAGCTATGGTTGGTGATGGCATCAATGATTCCCACGCTTTGGCACAAGCCAATGTAAGTATCGCAATGGGTAAAGGTTCGGACATAGCAATGGACGTTGCGAAAATGACATTGATAACGTCTGATTTGCAATCTATTCCAAAAGCGTTGGAACTATCAAAAAGAACCGTATTGGGCATACGTCAGAATCTATTTTGGGCATTCATTTATAATCTCATTGGTATTCCAATTGCAGCAGGCGTTTTGTATCCCGTAAATGGATTCTTATTGGACCCAATGATAGCAGGAATGGCAATGGCATTCAGTAGCGTATCTGTAGTTCTAAATAGCTTAAGGCTTAAACGAATAAAACTTTAATATTAATTATAAATTCAAATACAATGAAAACTTTAAAATTTAAAACAAATATCAATTGTGGCGGTTGTGTGTCAAAAGTTACCCCTTTTTTAAACAAGCAAGAAGGTGTAGAAAGCTGGGAAGTGGATACGAACAATCCCGATAAGATACTAACCGTAGAAACCGATAGTGCGACGGAAGAAGAAGTGAAGGTTACTTTGCAAAAAGTAGGGTTCAAAGCGGAATCCATAGATTAATACTTCTGAATAAGGATGGTTTATGTAATTCTCTTAGGTGTCGTCATTTTTTTTGCCATTCATTTTTACAGAAAAGCAAGGCGACGAAAGGTTAAACCTTTTCCAGAACATTGGCACGGGTTGTTATTAGAAAATGTGCTCTATTATCGCAATCTTTCAGAAGAAAATCAAAAGGTTTTTCAACAGCGAATGATGCAATTTTTGAGCGAAGTCTATATTGACGGAGTGAAATTGGAATTGGAAGAGCTCGATAAAATTCTAATTGCTGCGAGTGCGGTAATACCCGTGTTTGGCTTTAAAGAATGGCATTACACCAATTTAAGCGGAATACTTTTATATCCTGACAATTTTAATGAGGATATGCAATTTGGCAGTAGGGATAAATCTCGCAATATTGGTGGGATTGTAGGGAACGGACGATTTGAAAAGCAAATGATTTTGTCCAAGAAAGCGTTATACCACGGTTTCAATAATAAAAGTGATAAAAACAATACTGGCATCCACGAATTTGTACACCTAATAGATAAGCTCGATGATAGAACGGATGGGGTACCAGAACGATTATTGCAGCACCAATATGCGATACCGTGGTTAAACCTAATCCATAAAGAAATGGAAGCGATTAACGATAACCATTCCGATATTCGTAAATATGGCGGTACAAACCAAGCGGAATTTTTTGCGGTTGCGTCAGAGTATTTTTTTGAGCGTCCAGACTTGTTAAAAAAGAAACATCCGGAACTTTATGGGATGTTGGTGGAATGTTTTAGGCAAGAACCGAGCACTTGATAAAATGAATAGACAAACTATAGAGACTTCAGTTTACAATCTCGTGTAATGTGCTCAAACGTTAGTTTACTATGATGTCGGCATATCCCGCAAGTTCCTATACGTTTCAAATTATCTTATGAATCCAGTTTTTTGATTTTATCAGTTAGTTCTTCAGGTTGTAAAACTGGTATTGCTTCACGCTCTACACGCAATCCTAATCCTTTGGTCTGATTTATATGGTTCGTAGTAAATTGATTAATGTGGACGTAAATAATTCCAATATCATCACTCATTCGGGTTTGCCAGTCAAAACCATACAATTCTTTTAGCCATTTTGAAGTAGTAGTTCTGAATATAACATTGGGGTTTTTGTAATGCCGACCATCATCCAATAGTATGATTAGCAGATAAACCCTGTTGAATCCAATTTTGGTATATCCATTTGCCTGAATAGTTCCCTTTTTTTGAACGCTTGTAATCTTGTTTATCTTTGGTGGTTGATTTTCAAGCGATTCGGTTTTTACTATTTTACATTCTATTCCAACCGCATTTTGTTCCTTTCCTTGCTCATACAGAAGAATGTCAATATCCCCAGGCATTTTGTTTGGGATTGTGATAGGTTCTTTAACGCCACAATGGTATTTCACCGAATTTGATGATGGAAATACATTGCTAAATAACATCCTTTTGAAATCTCGATTTCCCATAAGCCAATTAACAGCTTGGTCTTCACTATCAAAAGTTCTGGTAACACTTACATCTGGCTTGGGATTGTTTACGAAAAATGAAATGGTCGAAGAACCATCAAGAGGTTGTCTGTCCGAAAACACATATTCTGTTACCTCATATTCCAGTGGTGGTTCTTTTCGGAAAAATTGAACTATTCTATTTTTAATGTCTGCCCATATTCCCATACGTTAAAATGGAAATATTTGGTCAGTAAATTGTTTAAATATGTCGCTGGCCAAAGTTTTGTCAAAGGCTTTGGCTGCGACCAAATCGCCAAGTTTTGATTTTAATAACTGACCAAACGATTTTTTGCTTAGATGCGGAATGTCATTGCGCAACTCATCAAACTCATCGAAGATGATTTGTTGACCATATCCTGATTTTTTAATCTCGGATAATATCTCTTTCAAAAGTTCTTTTAATTCTTCATCAGAATCACTAATTTTTGAGTAGTCGGGTACCTGTGCTTTTCTGGCTTGTTCAATGGCATACTTTCCCTCAAGTTTTAGTTTGGCATTTACCTCACGACCATTCATAGTCTCAATAAGGCCTCGTTCTTCAAGCATTCTACCATAGTCCCAATCTTCACTACGCCCACTCAACTTTAGGCCGTTACCTTCAAGAATCCACTTAATAGAGTAGTATTTCCCATCATTATACAGTTCATATAGTTTAGAAAGTATAAGGTCAAGAATGCCTTCGGTATCAAGGTTTTTACGCTCTTCTAAATCAATGTCATCAGCTCGCACAATAGCATCTGAAATGGATAATATTTTTAAATAGTAATCAAGCCCATTAATTTCATCTTTGATGGTTTGAATAGTGTTTTTGACTCTTTGGTCGACACCTAATTTCATTCCGAAATTATACTCTTGTTGAGCCTTAAACTCGTATGCAAAATTGGTGTGTTCAGGGTCAAAAGAAGCCTTTACATAACTGATTACATCGTTTTCCCACGATTGTTTTTCCTCTTTCAACTCATTTAATAAATCCTCAGTTCTTGCTGCTTTATATTTTTCAAGAAGCGCATTTCCTTTGGACTGAAAACTTTCAAGACTGCTTTTAAATTCAGTCCATTTAACCTTTAACACCATAAACATAAAATTATGCTGGCAAAGGTAAGGGAATGGCAATTGAATATGTTGAAATATGACTTTAAAATATTTTCAGATGGCTGCTAATAATAGTTCAAAAATTTACCACACTATCCAAAGCATCATCTGCTTCTTTGTGAATAAAATTAGCTTGATAGTTCAATGTGGTTTTTAAATCGCTATGACGATACAATTTTTGCAGCATTAAGGGATGGATGGTATCACCAGCGATATTACCAAAAGTATGCCTTGCAATGTGCATAGTAACCTTCTTATCTATTTTTGCCTTTTTCGCAATGGATTTTAGGTTGTCATTGAATTTTTTGGTGGCTGTCTTTCTTTTGTTATAGATGTCTTTTGCATCATCAAGATTCGCTTTTTTTAATTCTGGGAAGACAAAATCCGTTGCATATCTCTTATCATCTCTGTAATAATCCAAAATCTTTAAAACTTTAACGGGAATTTTCAAGGATAGTAACTTTGAGTTTTTGTTCATTCTATAATGCAATCTGCCGTCATATATGTCTGACCACTTTATCCATAGCACATCAGTAACTCGCATTCCTGCAAAATTGAAGCTGAAAAGCCAAACGTTTCTTGTGTGCATTTCGGCTAACGTTAAATTATCAAGAGCCTCTATAGCTCTTACTTCAATAATATTCAACCCAATTTTATTTGTTTCCGGAAATTTAATTTTAATCTTATCACCACCAAAAGGGTACAATTCCCTACTAACAATTTTAAGCTTTATTGCCCTATTGAACAATAAGCGGATAAATACCAGTATATTCATTATTGACGTTTCGGCTAGAGAATGTTCAACTTTTAGATATATCATCAATTTCTTGAGGAAACGCTCGTCGATTTCCTGAAAAGAAAGTTGTTTGGATTTATTGAATTTTAAGATATAACTTACCAAAGCACTATCTGTGGATAGGCGGTTTAATTTTTCAGCAGCTTTCAATTCATCGAGATGCTCTTGGGCAAGTTCAAAAAAGGTAGAAGTATTACCCAATGCGTATAGCTCTTTTTTGATTTGGTTTGCAGAAGCATCTTTGTGTTCTGATTGCAAATCAATAAGTGCTTTATTGGCATCAGAAAGTTCTTGTGACAACAACTTGTTTAAACTGTCCGCGTTTGGATTTGATTTTTTTACTCGAATGTTTTTTTCGTCCCAATCCTCTAAGTCGATATAATGACCGACATATTGATATGTTGAGCGACGATTTTTTGTGATACGAATAGCTAGTGGATATAGACCTTTACTGTTCGGTTTTTTGCGTAGTACTATTTTTGCATTTGATGACATAATTGACCTGTTTTGAGTACGAAAGTCAAATCAGGTACAACATAGGTACAACATTCCATTTTGAATGTATTCCTTTACCTAGGAACACCATAAAGATACGAAATTATTGTTCTTTTCAGGTACAACATAGGTACAACAAATGTTGAAATCAATTGATATTAGATGATATTAAAGAAAATGCAGAAACATATAATCAATTGAAAATGAATGACTTTGATGTAATTTGGTGCAATATACGCTAGACTTAGGATCTAGTGCCGCAAGGTGTGGGAGTTCGAGTCTCCCCGCCCGCACAACGACTCGAAAAGCTTCTGTGAAAACGGAAGCTTTTTTTTTGAGTTAAAAATTCATGCATTCGAATTCTATTTTTTTTCTAATTTAGTGATTCAAAAAAAAAGATGTATTGGAGAAAAAAGCATGGAAAAGGGTTTCGGTATGTTAATAAATCCAATGAAACCGTTAAAGATCAGCGTTTAAAAGAATGGTTTAAATCTCTTGTTATTCCACCTGCTTGGACAGATGTGGAAATAAATAACAACAAGGGAGCTAAAATTTTAGTTACTGGTCGTGATGATAAAAATAGGAAGCAATATATCTACAATCCTAAATTCATAGAAAAGCGAAATCAAGAAAAGTTTGATAGAATAATTATTTTTGCTGACCAGCTAGAACACATGCGTCGCGTTACGGGTCAGCATCTTAGAAAACGTTCTTTAACGCGTGAGAAAGTTTTGGCGTGTATGGTTCGGTTATTAGAAACAGCCTATTTTAGGCCAGGTAGTGATTATTACACGAAAGAGAATGAAACTTATGGTTTAACAACTATGAGAAGTAAGCACTTAACCATTGATGGTGGTGAGTTGATTTTTAATTATATTGGTAAGTCCGGTAAAGAGCAAGAACGGCATATTGTAGACGCCAAATTAGCAAAAATTGTTAAAGAAATTGACGAATTGCCTGGTTATGAAATTTTTAAATTTATAGACGAAAAAGGCCAGAAGCAGGATGTCAATAGCGAACATTTAAACGACTATATAAAAGAAGTCATGGGAGAAGATTTTTCGGCTAAAGATTTTCGTACATGGTCAGGTACTGTAATTGCTGCCATGGCATTAGATGAAATTGGTGCACCCGAAAAAAAGGACCAAAAAGAGCTTGATAAAAATATTAAAGATGCCGTAATAAAAGTTAGTGAACGTTTGGGTAATACCCCATCTGTAGCCAGAAGCTCCTATATTGACCCACGTGTTATTGATGAATATAATAACGGTAAAACAATTAATTTTTTTAAAAAAGAAGTGAACCGATTAATTAAAAAGAATGAAAACCTTTCTCGAGAGGAATTAGGTGTATTATGTATGCTAAAAAAGAAACTTGGATAATTCTTACAAAATTAATCAACTTATATATTTGTTAATGAACAAGTCTTATTCTTTAAGTAATTTACCTGTAAATTGCTCTTGATTTGTGTTGAGAGCTTTTATAATATAGAGCCCATCCGAAAGTTCTAAAACGTTAAAATAATGAGTGTCCCCAAAATCTCCAGAAAAATCTTTTATGAGCTTACCTGTTAAATCATAAATCTGTAATTTAGAAACCGACTGATTAATGGAAAACGAGTTTTTTGTAGGTGATGGATACACAATGATTTTTTGGTTCATCTCTTGTAATGAGCTTACGGATAATGTTGGGTTTAAGGTTCCTTCTAGAGCAATTGTTAATGTGTTAGTGTTGTTGTAAGTAACTGTTACTATGCCCAAGCTAGTATCTTGCGTCGTATTGTTAAGAATTGCTTGAATAGTAATATTGGAGTTAACATCAATTAACCGATTAGTGTAGGTGTTAGCTAATGTATAGTCAGTTCCGGATATGGAAATATCATCTATATACGTTCCTGTGGTTCCGCCAGTATTGCTTAATTGAATGTTTATAGTTACAGTACCAAAATCAGGTCCATACTCAAAAAATTTGGTAGTTTCATCAGCTGTAAATGTGCTATTAATATTTGGTGCTCCTGTTGCATTATCTGGTCCTAGATATTCCATGTTTCGGATAACAATACCTCCTGAAGAGCCTCCTGCAACATACATAGTATTCCCAGAAACTATGGGTTGAAAACCATGTCTTGGATAATTTAAACTACTTTGAGTTGTCCATGAATTTGTTGTTGGGTTCAATGATTCAACAATGGATACTTGACCATTGTTGGGTCTGTTAAATGTGGTCTCGCCGCCTAGCGTATAAATTTCGTTATTAAAGACAGTAACACCCAGACCTGCTCTTGGATTAGGTAGGTTATTACTGGTATTTAAAGTGGACCATTGCGCGGTTGTAAAATCATACACATCTACTTCAGGAACTTGGGGCTCAAATAAGCCTCCTGGACCACCTGTTAATCGCCCTCCAATAGCGTATAATTTATCACCATAAACAGCTGCTTGAAAATGATCTCTAGGTCTTGGTGCATTGTTTAATGAAGTCCAGTTTCCTGTATTTGGGTTATATTCGTCAAAATATGATACATAGCCACCACTATGTCCGTTATTATTTCCACCTATAAGATAAAACTTATTGTTATAAACAGCTAATCCTGCAGACCCACGTTTTCGTGACTCGGGAATTTCCATTCCTTGAATCCATTGTACTGTAGCAGGATTATACATGTAAATATAATCTGCATTTTGTTCCGGGTTTGGTGAATTTGTTTTGAAGGCTCCAATTACCCAAATTAAACCTTGGTATTGGATGGCTTGAAAATGATTGAATTCTTCTGGAGCCACTCCGCCTTGCTCCCAAGTATTATTGGCATAATCATAAACGTCTAACCTTTGTGATGATTCACGACCGCCAAACATGATAAACTTATCACCAATTTGAACAAAGCCACACTCATGCCTTGCTACATAGTTTTCGCTTTCATTTTTTTCCGTCCAGTTTTGGGAAAAACTAGTAAGGTTTAAAAAAAAACTTATACATAATAGTAAAATAGGACATGCACGATATGATGATGAAACTAGCATTATTCAAATTTCGATTTAATAATTAAAATGAGTGTCTCAAGATATTGATTTTGAATGTAAAGCGTTCTGAATTGAATAATAAATCGTTAAACGCTCAAATTTCATCGTTTATTTAATTTTAGAAGTGTAAATGAGGGTAAACTTATAAAGTAAAAGAATAAAAAAGGTTCGATTAAATATCGAACCTTTTTGGATAAAAAAAGCTATTAATCACCTAAAAATAAATCAGATTTTTACAAGTTTAGTGGTTGTTTGACTTCCTGAATTATTTTTTGCTTTTACGATATAAATGCCATTTTTAAGATTTGAAATATTAAACTCTGAATTTTTTATAAAGGAACCTTGATAGGCTTTGACTAATTTTCCTGTTATATCATAAATTTCCAAATTAGAGATAGCTGTATTTATAGAAAATGAAGTATTTACCGGATTTGGATATAATTTAAAGGTCTCATTATAACTAAAATCAGTTGTATTTAAAGTACTGTTGGTATTCCCAAATATTCTAAATTCGCCAGCAGGTACTGAAATTGGTGCGGAAACATTTGATACGTTGATAGTTGATGCTCCAGTTTCATCCATTAAATCATACCATGTACCAGTAGAAGTAAAATTAGGCACTATACTTTGCGCAGTGACGTCAAAATTAATTAGAACAATAACACTATTTAGGCTCGTATTAGGCAAATTTGCATCAGAGACAGAAATACGTTGTTTGAGGTTAGAGTTTTGGGTTTCAATACTGTAAGTGCCCTCAAAAACAGGTTCATTAATTTTAAGATTAATTAGGCGAGACCAGGTATTATAAATACCATTTCTGTTAACATCATTTGGCCAGTTTTGAGCCCATTGTGGTTGCGGTTTTGTGTCTAGTTTACAGTCGCCATTACCACCTCCAGGTTCATTAACTGTGCCATTATTACAAGTGAAAATGGAATTTTCCATACCGAGTTCGCCAAAATGCCAAATCATTTTTGGACCCGGAACCGTAAACAATGCAGCACCAACACTAGACATGCGTTTTGTTCTATTTTCTAGAGTTTGTGTATTTTGTCCGTTGGTGTTTCCGTGAGTTAACACATCATATAGAACACGTTCCTCATCATGACTTTCTGCATAACCAACCAATCTGTTTGCTGCAAAACCACGGCTTTCACTCCCAACACCTGTAAGGTTTCCGCCAGCACCATTATTAACGCCATTCGGATCTGTAGCATAACCTCGTGCTAATACAGCATATGGGTCTGTCATTTTACCCCAAAGCATGATGCCTTTTCCTTCATCTAATCTATAATCTGCCCATTGACGTTCTTCGGCTGCAGAACCTAAATGTTCAAATATAACATAATGTGTGTCATCAAGACTCCAGCTATAATCAGCATATTCTTTTAAAACGGCAACGCGATCTGGTTGGGTGCTATTAGTACAACCTTCGTCGTTTGGAGAGCAGTTTTGTGTAAACCCTTTAGTTAAATCCCAGCGAAAGCCATCAATGTGAAATTCTTCAATCCAATGTTTTACAACACGTTTGGTATAATCTTTTGTTCTGGGGTTTGAGTGATCAAAATCACTACCAACACTATAACTATGTGTGGCAACTTGATTAAAATAAGGGTTTTCAGCGCTAGGTCCTCCCCAACCATCACCATCAGGATCATCCATCCACATTCGTACCATTGGGTTTCTTCCAAAAGCATGATTTAATGCTACATCTAAAATAACGGCAATACCATTTTGATGACAGACATCCACAAATTCTTTGAACTTATCTTCAGTTCCATAAAATTTATCCAGTGCCATATGAAAAGCTGTATTATAGCCCCAACTTTCATTACCCTCAAATTCCATTACAGGCATTAATTCAATAGCGTTAATGTTTAGATTTTTAAAGTAATCTATTCTGTTAATTAGATCTTGAAAATTTCTATTTAAATCAAAATCACGGATAAGAACTTCATAAATCACTAAATCTTCTTTTTTAGGTTTTTCAAAGTCCGTTACTTGCCAATTGTAAGGTGTTTGGCCAGTTTGTAAAACAGTAACTTCACGTTCTTGACCTTGTGGATAAGCTGGTATGTTTGGATACGAATTTGAAGGAATTCCTGGGTCATCAAACGGAGAAAGAACGAGCGTAGAATATGGGTCGGCTGTTTTAACAACTGAAGGTGAATTTGCTAAGGGAGTTTTGTCCACCACCCAATATTGATAGGTCTCTATTTGTCCTGGTGTTAATCCAGTAAGTGTTATCCAAAATTTATTGTTTCGCGTAGGATCTTTCTTCATAGCATATGCTGAAGTGGGTTGGTAATTATTAAAGCTACCTGCTACATATACAAAATCTTTTGCTGTAGCATATAAAACGAGAACTGCTTCCGAATCATTTAAATAAGTGATACCATCTTGGTAGTTTGTTGGCATAACAGCAATTTGATTTCCAGGGTCAATAAGCACATTAAACCTTTTTGTTATAGTGCTACCATTTAATGACACTTCTAGCTCATAATTTTTGTTGGTAACAATGTTTGAGTCAGTATAGGAGTAACTGGCTATGTTGTTTTGCGTGTTTATAATAGTTCCGTTGGCTTTTAATACATAGTTTGCATTGCCTCCAATATTTGAGGCCGTAATTTCAAAATCTTGGTTTTGATTTAAAATAGTAGTTGAGTCTTGACTTGGACTGGTAAGTGTAACTTGAAAGGTTCCAACATCAAAAATAAAATTTGAACAGCCAGTAGCTTTCAGTTCTTGAGTGCCATCTGCATTTCTAAAAACCATCCCCATTTTGGTAACAACTTGTTCTTGTTGAGGTGTTAGCGAAAAATAGGTGTTGGGTGTTAACGTAATACTCCATATACCATTTCCATTGTTGGTCATTTCACCTATTCCATCGTCTTGGCCCCAGTTTCCTACAACACTTGTTCCATATTCGTTACCATCTGTTCCTAAACCTAAATGGGCATATACTTTACTTGGATTATTTAGTCCATTACAGTCAGTAGCATTACTGTTTAAATTAACAGTAATAGTTATGGACTCATCAATCTCAAATGGATTCGGAGAAACAGATACTTGTCCAAAAGTTATTTGTGTTAAGAATAAAGAGATACAAAAGCAGTAGAAATTTTTCATAACTATTTTTTAAATTGAAAAAGGGACTGATTAATAAAACAGTCCCTTTTTATGAATAAGTGTATTATTGAATTTTATTCAGTTGGTATGTTCCAGCGGCTAAATCAAGTCTTACACGATATAAACCTGCGGTAACGTCTATGTTATCACCACCAGCATCTAAAGTGCCATCGGCTCCAGTATCACCAAAATCACTATCCCATGCATTGTTATAACGGAATTTTATTTGACCATCAATTAATGTTACAATATCGCCTACAAGAATATCAGGTTGAATTTCACTTAATGAAAAATCTGCTGTTGCTCCCCAATCATTATAAGCACCACCAACAACACCTAAAATATCATCTTCAACTATAGAATAAACATTATTATTAAAATCCAATGTTATTAAATAATGTCCAGCGGTAACATCTATATTATCTCCGCCAGGCTCTAGTGTTCCGTCAGCACCTGTATCACCAAAATCTGTAGTCCATTCGTTGTTCTGTCTGAATTTAATTTGGCCATCCAATAATCTAACACCAACTTTAAAAGTGTCTGTTGTGTAGTCATAATAGAATTTAGCATCCTCAAAAGCACCCCAATCATTGTAACCATCACCTACAACACCCCAGGAAAACTCTTCCATGGTATAAGTATTATCGTTTAAATTGATTGTAATTTTGTAGTTACCAGCGGTTACAGGAATATTTGCGCCTCCAGCTTCTAGACTTCCATCTGTATCATTATCACCTAAATCGCTATCCCATGCATTATTTTCACGGAATTTAATTTCACCATCTACTAGCGTTACATAAGATACAATTACGTTAGCTTCGCTGGTTGTGTAAAATTCGCCATCGGCAAAAGCACCCCAATTATTGTAACCACTACCAACAACACCCCAAGAAGCAATTTCTATTCCTGAACCACCACCTGTTGTTGCTGGTGGTAAGTACACGGTTATTGGTTGTGCTGGAGAAAAAGATTCTGTTGTTGAAATAGCGTCACCAACAAAAGCACGGACTCTAAAAGTTAGCATGCCTGTATCTGGTTCAGGACTTCCAGAATCATTATCAAGACCAGCTTCTGTTGCTAATTCCTTTAACTTACCAATAGATAATGTTAAGTAGGTTTCAGAAGTTGCTTCACTAACAACTGTTGCATCTGTAAAATCTCCTAAAAGTGAATGTTGAATTTCGTAAGACACATTCGTTGGAGTGTCAAAATCGGCTGGATTCCACGTAAACGCAACACCAATATTATCATTGGCATCTGTGCCAGGTGTTAAAACATATTGTTGTAAAAATGTATTTGTAAAAACGAGTTCACCTTTGGGTTGTGCTACAAATTCCAAATCATCGTCTGTTTGACATGCCTGAAAACCTAGGCTTAAAAGAAAAATAGCAGCTATAATTTTTATTGTTTTCATAATAATTGTTTTTTAATTTTTAATATCCTGTGTTTTGTTCAAGATTTGGATTTGCACTAATTGCTTGTTCGGGAATAGGGAACAGGTTGTAATATTCCGGAATAGATGCCCCATTTTGGACATTTCCTTTCCATGGCCAGACGTAGCTTCCTCCTGTGAATCTTCCAAATCTAATAAGATCAGTTCTTCTATGACCTTCTAAATTTAACTCACGAGCGCGTTCATCAATAATGAAGTCTAGAGTTAATTCACTAATTGTAATTGTAGACGCGTTAGCACGTTCTCTTACATCATTTACCAAATCGCGCGCTTTACTTAAGTCTGCACCCGCAGCACCACGAATAGCACATTCAGCATACATGAGGTTGGCATCAGCTAATCTGTATAATGGGAAATCGGTACTAGAAAATGATGTTGTTAGGTTTGTTGGATTGAAAAAATCTGTGTTTCTGAATTTAATAGATGGATAGCCATCGGTCCATTCTTTATAATCTGTCATGGTGTAATTATGACCATCGGTCCAGAACAGTTCAGCACGTGTATCTGTTGAGGTGCTTAAATCACCAAATAAACCATACCATGCTTCTGTTGCTCGGTGACCTTGCCATCCTTCTGCAGCACCAAAGTCTGATAATGTCATGGTATCGGAACTTAAATTTCCATTAACGATATAAGTTGTGTTCCCAAAACTCTGACTATTTACAGCATCTGCTAATAGCGGGAATATTATTTCTGGAGATCTATCATTATCACCAGAAAAGTTTTCAAGGAAATTATCTGCTAGTCTATAACCACCTTCATCAATTACTTGGTTTAAATAAGTTACAGCGGCATCATATCTACTTTCGCCTATATATACTTCTGCATTCATGTACAATTTAGCAAGTAACATGGCTGCTGTAAATTTGTTGGCACGACCATAGCCATTGTTAGGAGCCATAGTTGGTTGAATTTCTAATAATTCAGATTCTACGTAATCAAATAACTGGCGTCTAGTTGCTTCTGGTAGAGGATCGGTTTGGCCTAAATTTTCTTCAGTTGCTAACACGCCTTTTCCAAAAGTGTCTATTAAATAAAAATACGCTAACGAACGTAAAAAACGTGCTTCAGATAGTGCTTCAGCTGCGTCTGGAATATCTGTAGAGGTGTTTAAAATGGAAATTAAGTTATTACACTGTGGAATGGTATAATACGCTCGGTTATATAGATATCTAAAAAACTTATTATTGGCGTCCCAGTCTGATGTTGTTGTCAATTGGTCTAAACCATCATCTCCCCATCTATTTTTCATGCCGTCGGCTGTGAAATCTTGAAGGTTAATAATACCTCTTAAAAATGGCGATTCACCAGGATCATCGCTAATGTCTGAACTTCCAGGTCCATTTGGTCCCGAAAGTGCAAAAGACGCATATAGTCTGGAAACAATACCTTCAATGGCATTTGGATCGTCTTCTAAAATCTGTTCCAAAGTTAATTCAACCTTTGGTTCTGTATCTAAATCATCAGTACAAGACACCATAGTTAGTGTCAAAAGTCCTATTAATGTTAAAAATATTTTTCTCATAGTTATTTTTTTAAAAATCAAAATTAACACCCAAGGTGAAGGTCGTTGGTCTTGGATAAAAATCACGCTCAATACCACCTGGGTTTTCAGGATCTAAACCTGAATAATCTGTTATAATGAAAGGATTTGAAACCGCACCATACATTCTAACATTTCCATTTTTAATCATATTATCAAATGTGTAGCCTAGCACAATATTGTTACAACGTAAAAATGTAGCATCTTCTAAGAAATAATCTGAAAATTGAATATTGCCGTTTACAGTTTCAAAAGCTGGATTGGCAGCACCATCATAAAAATTTAATGCATTGGTAATGCTATTATTATTTGCTGGTACGACTGCATCTGTAAATCCATAGTTTAATTTATTAAAATTATATAAATTTCCACCCACTTGACCTACAAATCCAGATGATAAATCCCATTTTTTATAGCTTACGTTTAAACCAAAACCATAAGTCCAATTTGGTGCTATTTGAGCATAGTATCTATCGTTATCATTTATGATGTTATCGCCATTTAAATCAACAAAAGCACCTGGAATTGGGTTTCCATTGGTGTCATAAACCTGTTTAAAAACATAGGCGCTTTGTGCTTGCTCTCCCACAACATCACTTAATAGGAAAGATCCTGTGCCACGTAAACTTCCTCCTCTATTTATGTTTGCTTGACCACCAATATCGGTTACCTCGTTATAAACATATCCAACATTTCCATTTAGTGATATGTTCCAATCTTCCGTTTGATAGGCATTCATATTTAAGTTTACTTCAAAGCCTTTACCTTCAATTTCACCCACATTTTTAACAAATGTATCAGAGAAACCTTGCCCTGGTGGTACGGTTACACGTGCTAATAAATCGTCAGTGAATTTCTGATAAATATCAAAAGAACCAGAGATAAAGTTGTTTTTAAAGAAACTAAAATCAATACCTAAATTATAGGTGGTAGTTTTTTCCCAAGTTAAATCTGGGTTAAATGGTAAGGCAGAATATAGGCCTGCTCCAGGAATATACTGACTACTGTTACTTCCTGCAACAAATAATGGTGTATTTGGATAATATCCTACAGCAGCGGTAATATCTTGTTGGCCTGTTTTACCCCATCCAATACGTAATTTTAAATCGTTTACGAAATTGGCATTTTTCATAAAATTCTCGCTTTTTATTTTCCATGCAAAGGCAGCAGCTGGGAAAAAGCCCCAAGCATTGCTATCCCACGGGTCATCTGCAACAAAAAGTGAAGATGCATCCGCTCTTAAAGAAAACGTGAATAAATAACGGTCTAACAGATCTACATTAGCTCTACCAAAAAAGGACTGTAAATTCATTTCGTTGTAATAACGGTTATTTAAATTTGCAGGATTTTCGTTAACTTCTCTCAATCCAGTTATTTCGTTGTACCTGTATTGTTCTGAATTTCCATCATTTTTAAAGTTTTGATAAGAGTATCCTAATTGTGCATCAAACTTACTTACAAACGTATCGTTATAGGACTTGGTGTATTGCGCAAAGGCATCTAACGTGGTATTTGTAAGGGTTTGGTTTTCTCGGTAGTTTACACCAGGGTTAAAAACAAAGTTATTATTAATGTCTGTGTTTTCACTATTAAAACGATAGGTTGCTGCTGCATTATCATAAAAACGTTCTGTTTTATCGGATTTTGAAGCATCTAATCCTAAATTCACCACAGCACGTAAGCCAGGTAAAAAGTCGAAGGCATAATCTAACTCTAAATTACCTAAAAAACGCGTAGTGCGTTCAGGACGATCACGTTGCTCTAAAAGTGCCAATGGGTTGTACTGCCCATCTAATATTAAATTATTGCCATCTACATTGGTGTTAAAATAGTAGCCACCAAAACGATTGTCACTAGCTGTATTATAAACAGGTTTAGTAGGGTCAAAAACTAATGAGCCACCTAATGCACCACCAACATCGGCTGCGTTTTTATCAGCATACGTTACTTTGGCATTTGTTGTTACTTTTAGTTTATCATCAAAAAATTTAGGGGATAAGTTTAAGGAAGCGGTTACACGCTCATAATCATCTGTTTTAACAACACCTTCGGCATTCGTATAACCAACAGACGCTCTAAATGGCAATGCATTAAATAAGTAAGCACGCGAACTAAAATTGGTGTTGGATGTGAAAGCGGTTCTCAATACATTGTCTCTCCAATCGGTGTTATAAATTGCTCTACTTTCTAAATCTCCATCACTATTTGTGACTTGTATAATTTGTGAAATGGCTTCATTTGTTTGAACAGATCCTAGTGTCACACCAAGTTTGTTTGCTAATTCAGGATGGTATTCTTGAATAAAACGCACATATTCGTTACTCTCAAACATATCTAAACCATCTTTAGCTTTGTTGATAGACATGTCTGTAGAAAAATTAAATTGAGGTGCTCCTGAAGTTCCTTTCTTGGTGGTAATTATAATAACACCATTGGAAGCTCGTGAGCCGTAAATAGCCGTTGCAGATGCATCTTTTAATACAGAAAAACTTTCTACATCATTTGGGTTTACTAATGATAGTGGGTTACTAACTCCTGCAGGATTAATATTGGATAATGGGACACCATCAATAACAATAAGTGGGTCATTTCTACCACTTAATGATGAGCCACCACGAATTCTAATATTTAAGGCAGAGTCTGGTTGTCCACCAGAATTTGTAATACGCAATCCGCCTACTTTACCATTTAATAATTGGTCTGTGGAAACAATATTACCTTTGTTGAAATCTTTTGTTGTTACCAGTGAAACAGAGCCTGTAGCATCACTCTTTTTAACACTGCCATATCCAATTAAAACGACTTCGTCTAATTGGGCAGCATCTTCGGCAAGAACTACATTTAATGTGTTTTCATTACTGTATGTAATTTCTTTGGTTACATAACCTACATAAGAAAAAACTAATATATCGCCATTCGTTACTTGTAGTTGGTAGTTGCCGTCAAAATCTGTGGCAGTACCCTTGGTGCTTCCTTTAATTATGACATTCACACCAGGTAAAGGGAATGAAGATCCTTCTTCAGTTACTGTTCCAGAAACTTGATTTTGAGCTACTAAAAAAGTTGGCAACAAAAGCAATAGAAACAGTATGCTATTAAAAGTTGTTTTCATAAATTTTTTTGAATTAGTCTTAAATTTATTTAATCATATTTTCACTTCTCGAGGTTAAATCTATGTAAATTTTAAGGAAAAAAAGTGCCCATCTTTGTTATATCCTTAACGAAAACGTTTTCGTGTTAACAACTTTTTAACAGATTGTAATTTTGGGCAATAAAAAGCATAAAATCTGATAATGGAAGCTGTTATTATGATATATTTATGCAAGATTTTTTGAAAAAAGAAGCTATGAAGCGAAAAGTAACCTTAAAACAAATTGCAAAAGAATTGGATGTTTCTATTTCTACTGTTTCCAAAGCTTTAAGAAATAGTAAAGAAATTAGTGAAGATACTTGTAATAAAGTTCAAGCTTTTGCAAAACTGTATAATTACAGACCTAATAATATTGCATTAAGTCTAAAAAACAGAAAAACAAAAACCATCGGTATTATAATTCCTGAAATTGTACATCATTTTTTCTCCAAAGTAATTCGAGGTATTGAATTGGTTGCCAATAAACGTGGTTATAATGTTATTGTTGGTTTATCTAACGAATCGTTTTCGAAAGAAGTAATTAATATGGAAATGTTAGCTAATGGAAGTATAGATGGGTTTATTTTATCCATTTCAAAAGAGACTTTATTACAGCAAGATTACCACCATTTTAATGAAACTATAAACCAAGGGATGCCAATTGTTATGTTCGATCGAGTGGTTAACGAAGTTAATTGCGATAAAGTAATTGTCGATGACTTATTAGGCTCCAAAAATGCGGTTAAGAAATTAATAGATAACGGCTGTAAAAACATTGCACTTATTACAACTAAAGATTATGTAAGTGTTGGTAGGTTAAGAACTCAAGGATATTTGGAGGCATTAGAAGAAAATAAGTTAGAGCCACAATCTAACCTTATTTTAAAAATTGTTGAAGAGTTAGATTCAGAAGATCATTTAGAAGATTTAGAGGCTGAAATTGAGGGACTGTTTAGAGGGAATAGTAAAATAGATGGTGTCTTTACAGTTAATGAATTATATGCCTTAACGGCTATGAAAGTAGCCAGAAAACTTGGAAAAAACATACCCGAGGATGTTCAGATTATTGGGTTTACAGACGGTGTTTTGTCTAAACACGCTACCCCAAGTTTAACAACAGTAAGACAACATGCCCAGCAAATGGGCGAAAAGGCTGCTGAATTATTAATAAACAGGTTGGAAGCCGAAGAGGACGATGAGCACTACAAGACCGTAGTTATTGAAACTAAAATAATTGAACGTAATTCAACCAAATAAAATTTAACAGCTGCTTATTTAAAAACTTTTATATATTTACACCCAAATCAAAACTTATATTTTCACTTCTCGAATAGGTTTTGATGAGTTCTAAAAGCTTGTCAAAATAGTATAAATTAAAACATACTATTATGAAAAAGCATGCATTAGGGTTTTGGGAAATCTGGAACATGAGTTTCGGTTTTCTAGGAATCCAATTTGGCTTTGCATTACAAGGAGGCTTCATGTCTCGTATCTTTCAAACACTTGGTGCTGAAAAAGATGCCATTCCATTATTGTGGATTGCTGCACCTTTAACAGGGCTTTTAGTGCAACCTATTATTGGGTATTTAAGCGATAGAACCTGGAGTCCTAAATGGGGACGCAGACGTCCATATTTTTTAATTGGTGCTATTTTAAGTTCTTTAGCGCTGTTTTTCGTACCTCATTCGCCTGCTTTATGGGTGGCAGCAGGACTTTTATGGGTTTTAGATGCGTCTATTAATATTTCTATGGAACCATTTCGGGCTTTAGTAGCCGATAAGTTACCCAATTCTCAACGTTCCTATGGGTTTGTTATTCAAACATTAATTATCGGTATCGGAACCTGGATTGCTAGTAATTTACCTTGGGTTGTCTCACAACTTGGTGTCAGTGATGCTGCTCCGCAAGGTGTTGTGCCTATGTCTGTGAAAATTGCTTTTGGTATTGGTGCTGCCGTTTTTTTATTAAGTATTCTTTATACAGTTTTTACAACTACAGAATATCCTCCAGAAGATATGGAAGAATTTGAAAAGGAAAAAGCTAAAAAAAATCAATTTATACCAGACATTCTCAATAATATTGGAAATATGCCACTAACCATGAAAAAATTAGGGCTAATTCAGTTTTTTAGTTGGTTTGCTTTTTTTACTATGTGGAGTTTAGCTAATCCCGCTTTAACCGAACATGTGTTTAATACACCTGCTCCCATTGAGTCAGCTTACGATATGACTATTTCTGCTCAAGCACAGGCATTTGATGTGGCCAATACAGCTTTTCAAAAATCATCCAATTTAGTAGGTTCCGCTATGGGAATTTATGGGTTGTCGTCCATGGCATTTGCTTTAATTTTAGCATTTTACACCTCCAAACGCCGAATTAATAGAAAATACGTGCATTTAGGCTCCTTAATTCTTGGCGGAATAGGGTTTTTGTATATGTACTTTGCAACTCCTGAAACTTTAAAATACAGCTTCATTCTTATAGGTATAGCTTGGGGAAGTATCTTGTCCATGCCGTATGCTATGTTATCTAGCTCAGTAGACCCTAAAAAAATGGGTGTTATTATGGGTATTTTCAACATGTTTATTGTTATTCCACAAATTATTGCTGCCTTGGGCGGTATTAATTTTGTGTCTAACTTGTTAGGAGAAGAAACAATAAATGCCATGACGGTTGCTGGAATAAGTTTAATAATAGCAGGCTTATGCAACCTACTCATAGTAAATAAAGATGCTATTTCATATCAAATAGAAACGGATTAAATGATGAAAAAAGGATTTATATTCGATTTAGATGGCGTAATTGTAGATACTGCAAAATACCACTATCTGGCTTGGAAAAAGTTAGCGCAAAGTATCGATGTGCATTTTTCGGAAGCTGAAAACGAACAGCTCAAAGGTGTGAGTCGCGTAAAATCGTTAGAAAAAATTTTAGAATGGGGAAATAAAACCATTTCAGAATCTGATTTTATGAAATTAATGGCGCTAAAAAACGATGATTATCTAGGGTATATAAATACGATGAACGAATCGGAAATTCTGCCAGATGTTCTAAAAGTTTTAAAGTTTTTAATAGAAAAAGAACAAGGCATTGCTTTGGGGTCGGCTAGTAAAAATGCACGAACCATTTTAAAGAAAGTCAATTTGTTTCATCATTTTGAAGCTATAGTAGATGGTAACGATGTGGTAAAAGGAAAACCCAATCCAGAGGTATTTCTTTCAGCTGCAAAGGCCTTGAATATTAATCCGGAACACTGTATTGTTTTTGAGGATTCCGTAGCTGGAATTCAAGCGGCCAATACCGCGAATATGATTAGTATTGGAATTGGAGAATCATCTGTTTTACAAGAAGCAGATTTTGTATTTGCAGATTTTACACACATCAATTCTCAATTTTTAAACGAATTAATTAATAAATAAAAATAAGTAACTGCCAAAACATCTAGTTACACACAATCTATTAAGTACAGCATTCATGAATTTAAATTATATACAACCAAATAGTTGGTCCATTATAGAAGAGGGTTTTAACGCTAATCACGTTAAAGCGTCTGAAAGTTTATTTAGTATCGGAAACGGTGCTATGGGGCAACGTGCCAATTTTGAAGAGCGTTATTCGGGTTCCAGTTTTCAAGGAAGTTATATAGCAGGTGTCTATTATCCCGATAAAACACGTGTGGGTTGGTGGAAAAATGGGTATCCAGAATATTTTGCTAAAGTCATAAACGCTCCAAGCTGGATTGGCATTAACGTGATTGTAAATGGAATTGATTTAGATTTGTTCACGTGTAAAAAGGTATCTGACTTTAAGCGGGAATTAAATATGAAAGAAGGATGGTTAAGTCGCACCTTTACGGCTATTTTGCCCAATGATATTGAAGTAAAAGTTGAAACTAAACGTTTTTTAAGTCTCGATTTAGACGAAATAGGAGCTATTAATTATCAAATAACACCCATTAATACTTCGGCAGAAATAGTGTTTCAGCCTTATATAGATTCTAATATTAAAAATGAAGATACCAATTGGGAAGATAAATTTTGGAACACCACTAAAGTAAGTCACGAAAATAATCAAGCATTTATTTTAGCAGAAACCATGAAAACGGCATTCCATACGTGTACATTTATGGAATCTAAATTGTTTCTTAATAACGAGAAACTTGAAAAAAATCCAGAGGTTGAAACAAATGAGCAACAAGTTTGTTTTAAGTATACCCAACATGTTAAGGCAAACGAAACGTACAGCATTCATAAGTTTGGTGGCTATACCGTTGATAGAAATCATAATAAAAATGAATTAATTATAGCAGCCAAAAAGGTTTTAGAAAAAGCGACTAATTTAGGTTTTAACGGTTTACTACAAACACAAATTGCACAATGGGCAAATATTTGGAAGCTTGCCGATATTACTATTGAAGGCGATGTAAAAGCACAGCAAGGTATTCGTTTTAATATTTTTCAATTAAATCAAACGTACTTAGGTACGGATTCCCAATTAAATATTGGTCCAAAAGGTTTTACCGGTGAAAAGTATGGTGGAAGTACTTATTGGGACACGGAAGCGTATTGTATTCCTTTTTACATGGCAACTAAAGACCAAAAAGTTGCACGAAATTTATTAGAATATCGTTACAATCATTTGGAGAAAGCTATTGAAAATGCTGAAAAATTAGGCTTTTCACACGGAGCAGCCTTATACCCAATGGTCACAATGAATGGTGAAGAATGCCACAACGAATGGGAAATTACTTTCGAGGAAATTCATAGAAATGGAGCTATTGCTTTTGCTATTTTTAATTACTATCGTTTTACTAACGATTATTCATATATCCCTGAAAAAGGACTGGAAGTTTTAATCGGTATAGCTAGGTTTTGGCAACAGCGATCCACCTTTTCAGCAGACAAGAATCAGTATGTTATTTTAGGTGTTACAGGTCCTAATGAATATGAAAATAACATTAATAATAACTGGTATACAAATTACATTGCTAAATGGTGTATTAATTATGCACTTGAAAATCTAGAAATAGTTTCTAAAGAGCATAATTCAGATTTCAAACGTATTTGGGATAAGACAAAATTAACAGATTCCGAATTGTCTAAATGGAAATCCGTAGCAGAGAATATGTATTTTCCTTTTTCTGAATTGAATGACGTATTTCTTCAACAAGATGGTTTTTTAGATAAAGAATTGATTACGGTTCAGGATTTGGATGCCTCTCAACGGCCTATAAATCAAAAATGGTCTTGGGATCGTATTCTGCGTTCACCATATATAAAACAAGCAGACGTTTTGCAAGGTTTTTATTTTTTCGAATCAGATTTTACAACGGAACAATTGGAAAAACATTTCGATTTTTATGAGCCATTTACTGTTCATGAAAGTTCTTTGTCTCCTTGTGTTCATAGTATACAAGCTGCAAAATTAGGCAGAATGGAACAAGCCTATCAATTCTATTTACGTACCTCACGTTTGGATTTAGATGATTATAATCATGAAGTTGAAGAAGGCTTGCATATTACCTCTATGGCAGGAACTTGGATGAGTATAGTAGAAGGTTTTGGCGGTATGCGTGTTGTAAATAATATGTTGTCTTTCCAACCCAAAATTCCAAAACAATGGCAATCGTATTCTTTCAAAATAAACTTTAGAAATCAAATACTGAAGGTTCATGTCTGTCATGATGGGAATCAATTTGAATTGGATGGGACTGAAGAACTTGAAATTTTGGTAAACGGCGAATCCATTAAAATTGTACCAAATAACTTAATAGAAGCATAAATGTTGAATCGTCTTTTCCTTCTAATTATACTGGCTATACCAGTTTTAAGTTTGGCACAAATCGAGCGTGTTGAACCACCAAATTGGTGGGTTGGAATGAAGACAAACACATTGCAACTTTTAGTTAAAAATCCAGATATTGGTAATGCAACGCCTAGTATTACTTATAAAGGCGTCCGGATATTACAGGTTCATCAGGCAACTAGCAAAAACTATTTGTTTATAGATTTAGAGATTTCAAAAGATGCTCATCCAGGGACTTTTGAAATTGTTTTTCAGTCAAATACTGGCGAGAATTTAACCTATAACTACCAGCTTTTAGAACGTGAAGTGCCAGCAGAGAACCTTATGGGTTTTAGCAGTCAGGATGCTATTTATCTTATTACGCCAGATCGTTTTGCAAATGGTGATTACTCAAATGATATTGATATTTCACTTCAAGAAAAAACAATAAATAGAAACGATGATTATGCAAGACATGGTGGTGATATTCAAGGTATAATTAATCATATAGATTATATTTCCGATTTAGGTTTTACTGCAGTTTGGCCATCGCCACTACTGACAAACAATATGAAATCTGCTTCGTATCACGGTTATGCTATAACCGATTTTTATCAAGTAGACCCACGTTTTGGGACACTAGCCAATTATAAAAGTTTGGCTGCTAGTTTACGTAAAAAAGATATGAAGTTAATCATGGATATGGTAGCCAATCACTGTGGAAGTAATCATTGGTGGATGCAAGATTTTCCGTTTAAGGACTGGGTTAATCAACAAAGTAATTTCGAAAATAAACGGCCAATAAACAATTCAAATCACAGACGTACTACCAACCAAGATCCGTACGCTTCTAAACGTGACAAGGCAGAGTTTCAAGAAGGCTGGTTTGTTGAGGCCATGCCAGATCTAAATCAGCGCAATCCGTTTATGGCAACTTATTTAATCCAGAATAGTATTTGGTGGATTGAAACACTTCACCTAGGTGGTATTCGTCAGGATACCTATCCGTATCCAGATAAGGATTTCATGGCAGATTGGGCTGGTGCAATTATAACAGAGTATCCCAATTTTAGCATTGTAGGCGAAGAGTGGAGCGTAAACCCTTTGCTTATTGCTTATTGGCAAACTGGACATAAAAATAAAGATGGTTACGAATCTAATTTAAAGTCTACAATGGATTTTGCCATGCAAAAAAATATTGTTGATGCGCTCAACGAACCCGAAAAGTGGGATCAAGGTTTGGTTAAAATCTATGAAGGATTGGCAAACGATTTTAGCTACACCAAGCCAAGGGATATTATGGTATTTATGGATAACCACGATATGAGTCGCATTTTCACACAGTTAAAGCAAGATGTTACAAAAACTCAAATGGCTTTAGGGTATCTATTAACGCTCCCAAGAATTCCACAAGTGTATTACGGAACCGAAATTTTAATGAGTGATCATGAAAAGCCTGGCGATCACGGATTAATACGAACTGATTTTCCGGGTGGTTGGGCGGACGATTCTATAAACGCTTTTACAGGCGAAGGCTTGTATAAAGACCAAAAAAATATGCAAAGTTTTTTGAAATCTATACTAAACTACAGAAAATCTAGCAAAGCCATTACGGAAGGTAAAACCGTACATTTTGCACCTTTTTTAGGAACATATTTTATGTTTCGAACGTTTAAAGATGAAACCGTGGTTGTTATATTAAATAAGAATGAAACACCAATAACTATCGATTTAAAACGCTATCTAGAAATAGGTTTAACGGGTAAAACTTTAACGAATATTGTTTCAGGAAATCAAGTAGAATGGTTGGAATCAATGACTTTTAATACATCAGGTATAACCATACTTTCAACTAAAAAATAGTTTTAAAAATGATACAAAAATTAGGGTGTTTTCTAGCGTTGTTTATAGGTTTTAATGCCTTTGCTCAAGTCACTATTCTGGTTGAAGAACTTCCTAAAGAAACGCCAGAAAATGCATCAATATTCATTTCTGGAAATTTCGAAGGCTGGACTGGCGGCAATAAAAAGTATCAATTAAATAAAAAAAATGATACTTATAGTATCACACTGCCTAAACAACCTGAAGCAATTCTTTTTAAATTTACACAAGGTTCTTGGGCCTCTGTTGAATGCGATAAAAACGGATTGGCTTTAGATAACCGAACCTATAAATTCACTGAAACAGCAGATACGTTACGGGTAAAAATTGCCAGTTGGGATAATTTATTTAATCCAGAAAAAGGCAGGTCTGCAGCATCAAATGTGACAATCTTAGCCGAAGACTTTTACATGCCTGAACTGGATAGAAATAGACGTATTTGGATTTATTTACCTCCAAATTATAACACTTCAAACAAATCATATCCTGTTGTTTATATGCATGATGGTCAAAATTTATTTGATAAAAGCACGGCATATTCTGGCGAATGGCAAGTAGATGAAACGTTAAATAATTTATCAGAAACTAAAAATCTGGAACTTATAGTTGTCGGTATCGATCATGGAGACGACAAGCGTTTAGATGAATATTCGCCATGGAAAAATAATAAATATGGAGGTGGTGAAGGCGATAAGTATCTTGAATTTATAGTTAATACTCTAAAACCTTATATCGATTCCAAATATAAAACCCTTCCAAATAAAAAAGATACCGCAATTTTTGGAAGCTCTATGGGTGGCTTAATATCCTATTACGCGGCTTTAAAATACCCAAAAACATTTGGGAAAATTGGTGTTTACTCACCTTCATTTTGGTTTTCTCCAGAGGTTAGTGCGTTTTCAAAATATAACGACAGCCTTAAGGATACCGATATCTATTTTTTAGCCGGAGGAAAAGAAGGAGGTAATACTACATTCGAAGAAATTAATCAGACCGTCAGGGATATGAATCGTATTTCTGGGACGCTTCAGGAACAAGGTTTTCCAGGTCAAAATATGCATATAAAGGTTGTTCCAGAAGGTGAGCATAATGAAAAATTATGGCGCACTAGCTTTGAAGAAACCATACTTTGGCTTTTTAAAGACCGAGTCAAACAGCGTGAATTTATCAGTGCCAAAATAGCTAATAACACAGTTTCAGTTTCGGTTTCTGATGGCGACTATTATATTAAGTTTTATTCGCCTCAAATTGCAGAAACAACATTCGTTCCTGAAGGTGAAATTCAAAATAAAAAATCACATGCAGTTATTTTAACAGATAATTATTCCGCTACACAATACCTGGAGACAGCTAAAAAAATTACATTTAAAACCTCTGAATTATCTGTCCAAATTGATAAAAAACCATTTCATATTTCCTATTGGTATAACGGAAAAGAAGTTACATCAGAAAAAAATGGCTATCAAAAAACAGACGGATATGAAACCATTCAGTTTAATTTAAAAGATTCTGAAGTTTTATATGGAGCAGGTGCCAGAGCACTTGGGATGAATAGACGTGGAAATCGACTCCAGCTTTACAACAAAGCGCATTATGGTTATGAAACGCGTAGTGAATTAATGAACTTTACCTTGCCAATAGTTATATCATCACATACCTATTTGTTACATTTTGACAATGCACCAATTGGCTTTTTAGATTTAGATAGTCATGCTAATAATACATTGACCTACGAAACTATTTCTGGACGAAAAACCTATCAAGTTGTGGTAGGAGATTCTTGGTTGAATTTAATTGATAACTATACCAATTTAACTGGAAAACAACCCCTGTTACCACGTTGGGCTTTGGGTAATTTTTCCAGTCGTTTTGGTTACCATTCGCAGGAAGAGGTTATGGAAACAATTGATAAATTTATAGAAGAAGATATTCCAGTAGATGCTGTAATTCTAGATTTATATTGGTTTGGGAAAGATATTAAAGGTACTATGGGAAATTTAGAGTGGCATAAAGACTCTTTTCCAAATCCTAAACAGATGATAAAGACTTTGCGAGCTAAAAATGTCGAAACTATTTTGGTAACCGAACCGTTTATTTTAACAACATCTAACCGTTGGGAAGAAGCAGTAGCTACAGATATTTTAGCAAAAGATTCCATTGGAAATCCTTTTAAATATGATTTCTATTTTGGAAATACAGGTTTAATAGACATTTATAGCAACCAAGGTAATACATGGTTTAAAAATATATATAAAGGGCTAGCCACACAAGGTATAGCTGGGTTTTGGGGCGATTTGGGAGAGCCTGAAGTACATCCTTCTAAACTCATTCATGCAACAGGAACTGCTAACGAAGTTCACAATATTTATGGCCATGATTGGGCAAAATTAGTATATGAGGCTAATTTAGAAGTCAATCCAAATAAGCGACCTTTTATTTTAATGCGTGCTGGATATTCGGGGTCACAACGTTATGGTTTAATTCCTTGGTCTGGTGATGTGAATCGTACTTGGGGAGGATTGCAGAGTCAGCCAGAAATTGCACTCCAAATGGGTATGCAAGGATTGGCATATATGCACAGCGATTTAGGTGGTTTTGCAGGTGCCAATTTAGATGATGAGTTGTACGTTCGTTGGTTACAGTATGGCGTTTTTCAACCTGTTTATCGACCACATGCTCAAGAGGAAGTGGCAAGCGAGCCTGTTTTTAGAAGTGAAAAAGCCAAGAATCTAGCCAGACAAGCTATTAAGCTGCGCTACGCTCTTTTGCCATATAATTATAATGTTATGTTTGAAAACCATCAAACTGGTGCACCACTCATGCGTCCTTTGTTTTTTGAAGAACCTAATAATCCAAATCTGTCAGGTTATTCGGAAACATACCTTTGGGGACACGATATTTTGGTAGCTCCAATTTTGAAACCAGATGTTAAGGAAAAGACTGTTTACTTTCCTAAAACAGGTAATTGGTATGATTTCTATACGGATGAAAAAATAGTTGGTGGTCAAACACAAACAATCCAAACCAATGAAAATAATATTCCAACCTATGTTCGTGCTGGTGCTATAATACCAATGACTTCAGAGTTACAATCAACAAAGGCTTACAACGGAAACAATCTCGTTTTACATTATTATTTTGATGCTTCTATAAAAGAAACCAAATCCACTGTGTATAATGATGATGGAATAACAACCAATGCTTTTGACAAAGGGGAATATGAATTATTGACTTTTGAAACAGAACTACAAAAGAATGGTTTTGAATTCGAAATGGAAGCTGAAATAGGGGCAAATTTTCAAACTACTAAAAAGAACATAACTCTTGTAATTCATAACATAAGAGCAGCACCAAAACAGATAAAAATTGGTAAAAAAAAGGTTGTGGTTCCCTATAACCCTCAAACCCATACTATAACAATTCCAGTAGTTTGGGACACTGAAAACGAAATAGAAATTAAAATTAAATACTAGTTAAAATGAAAAAGTTACCCGTATTATTACTTGCTATTGTAATGGTTTTTTCTTGCAAGCAGGAAAAATCTGCAAAACAAGTTTCTTCTAAAGTTGAAACTGTAGAAACTGAAACCGCACAATTAGAACCTATTTCAGATAGTATTATGGAAACAGCCGTTATTTATGAAGCAAATATTCGGCAATATTCACCCGAAGGAACGTTTGATGCGTTCACTAAAGATATTCCGCAACTGAAACAATTGGGTGTTAAAGTTATTTGGCTTATGCCTGTTTTTCCAATTTCGGAAACTAAACGGAAAGCCACAGGAGGTGAGAACAGTAAATTTGCAAGCGATTTCCCTGAAGAGGAACAATCTAAATATTTAGGAAGCTATTATGCGGTGTCAGATTTCACCAAAATAAATCCTGAATTTGGCACTATTGAAGATTTTAGAGAGCTGGTAGCCCAAGCTCATGAAAATGGCATCTATGTTATTTTAGATTGGGTACCAAATCACACAGGATGGGATCATACCTGGATTAAAAATCATCCAGATTATTACACCCAAAATGAGGCTGGTGAAATTATTCATCCAAAAGATACGGATTGGACAGATGTTGCCGATTTAAATTACGATAATCAAGACATGCGTAAAGAAATGATTGCGGATATGGAATACTGGATTACCAATGAAAACATTGATGGCTTCCGTTGTGATGTTGCTGGCTCTGTTCCTACTGACTTTTGGGAACAAGCTATTCCAGAATTACGAAAACAAAAGGATATTTTTATGTTAGCTGAAGCTTGGGAGCCAGAATTGCTAAAAGGCAATCTTTTTGATATGGCATATGCATGGGATGGTCATCATTTATTGAATAGTTTAGCGAAACAAGAGAAAAGTTTGAAAGATTTTAAGACCTATATAGATAAGGTTTCAAATGACTATGAAGCAAATGATATTTTGATGAATTTTGTAACCAATCATGATGAAAATTCTTGGAATGGAACAGTAAAAGAACGTATGGGCAAAGCATCAGAAGTTATGACAGCCTTAACTTATGTATTACCAGGAATGCCTTTAATTTATTCGGGTCAAGAGTATGATTTAGACCACAGATTAAAGTTTTTCGAAAAAGATTCATTTCCAAAAAATAAAGGAAATACCTGGAAATTATTAGAGCAGTTAGGTGTATTGAAACAAACAAATGATGCTATAAATGGTGGCAAGAATCCAGCATCTTTTAAAATTTTGGAAACCTCGAATGTAAATATTCTTAAAATTGAACGTGAGAAGAATGGTAAGAAGTTGGTGTTTATAGCCAATATATCTGATGCTGTTCAAACAGAAAAAAATACCCTTGTTGGTACTTTTTTAGATTACATGGCTGACAAAACCGTAGATTTTAAAGCAGATGAAACAATAGCGTTACAACCTTGGGAATACAAAATACTAATTAAATAAATTATGAGGCAATTATTATTTCTATTCAGTATTCTAGTTTGTATAAGTTGTAAAACTGAAACTACCAATCAAGTTACTGAAACACCAGCCTTACCATTTGTTTGGGAAGGTGCCAATGTGTATTTTATGTTAACGGATAGATTTAATAATGGCGATACGTCCAACGATGTAAATTTTAATAGAACTGCCGAAGCTGGAAAACTTCGTGGTTTTGAAGGTGGTGATTTAAAAGGTGTCACTCAAAAAATTAATGCTGGATATTTTACAGATTTAGGCATTAATGCCATTTGGATGACACCAGTGGTAGAGCAAATTCATGGCGGCACCGATGAAGGAACGGGAATAACGTATGGTTTTCACGGTTATTGGACTAGCGATTGGACAGCTATAGAGCCCAATTTAGGAAGTAAAGCGGATTTAAAGGAGCTGGTTCAAGCTGCACATAAAAAAGGTATTCGCATAATTTTAGATGCCGTAATTAATCATACAGGTCCAGTTACCGATAAAGACCTTGTTTGGCCAGAAAATTGGGTGCGTACCGAGCCTCAATGTACTTACCAGAATTATGAAACAACAGTTGCTTGTACGTTGGTAAAAAACCTACCAGATATTAAAACAGAGCGTAACGAGCCTGTAGAATTACCAAATCATTTAATAGAAAAATGGAAGAAAGAAGGCCGATATGAAGAAGAAATAGCAGAACTAGATGCTTTTTTTAACAGAACAGGTTATCCTCGTGCGCCTCGTTTTTACATCATGAAATGGCTTACGGATTATATTACGGAGTTCGGAATTGATGGTTATCGGGTAGATACCGTAAAACATGTGGAGGAGTCTGTCTGGCAAGAATTTAAAGTAGCATGCGATTATGCTTTTTCTAAATGGAAAAAAAGTAATCCGGATAAAGTTTTAGATAATAACAACTTTTATTTGGTAGGCGAAGTTTATAATTATGGTATTTCAGCTGGAAAAGCTTTCGATTTTGGGGATAAACAAGTTAATTATTTTGATAATGCTTTTAATAGTTTGATTAATTTTGAATTAAAATGGCAGGTAGCACAACAAACACATGAAACTATTTTTAGCACCTATTCTAATATACTGAATGGAGATTTAAAAGATTATGGCATCATGAATTACTTGAGTTCTCATGACGATGGTCAGCCTTTTGACGCTAGTCGCCAAAAGCCATTTGAAACAGCCACCATGTTATTATTAACACCTGGAACATCTCAAGTTTATTATGGTGATGAATCAGCACGTTCATTACAAATAGAAGGCGCTGTTGGCGATGCTACCTTGCGTTCTAAAATGAACTGGCATGATATAAATAATCGTATTCAGACTCAAAAAATATTAGCACATTGGCAAAAGCTGGGGCAATTTAGAGCCAAACATCCAGCTGTAGGCGCAGGTATTCACCAGATGATTTCCAATGAGCCCTACGTTTTTAGTAGAACCTACGAAACCAAAGATTTTAAAGATGAGGTGGTTATCGGTTTAAATCTTAATCCAGAACCATTAGTCTTAAATGTTTCAAATATTTTCAAAGATCAAACAGAACTACATGACGCTTATTCTGGGCAAACTGTTCGTGTAGAAAATGGTAAGATAACATTAAGCTCACCTCAAAATATAGTGCTTTTAGAACGACTTTAATTTTAGCCAACGAATAATTTAAAAGACCTTATTAGCTATTGAGGTCTTTTTTTTGTTATTTATGTTAACATTTAGATGCTAAATCGACTAATATTAAAATTCGTAACTTTAGGGTTGCAAAAATGAGTATGAAAGATATTAATGAAAATATAGATTCACCGCTTACGTTGAAAGTTAGTTTCAATACGGTTTTAAAAGAATACGATACTTTAGTTAAAAGTGGCGATTCGTTTGAGGCTTCTCATGCTAAAAAAGTATTAGAAATAGCAGAAAAAAATCCTGTTTTACGTGAAGGCTTTTCAGATCCAGAACTATTAAATACTTATAAAGAAGAAATTGCTTTTATTTTAAGAGACACCTTTAATCCAATTCTTACTAACAATGAAATTAAAACAGCATCTGTACCGTTTCATAATTTGATTTTTAATGCTTCAAATCGTTTTAAATCTATTATGAACAATGCAGGTAAAGATTACGATTTAGGTATAATTAATATGCATGATAACGACAGGTATATTATTGCATGTACACTTATTTTGAATTTTTGTTATGGCTATAAACTAAATTTAAAAAGACCTTTTTATTATGAAATTCCCGATGAAAATGGAATTTTAAGGTATTATAAAATATTATATAATGCCGATTTTACAGAAATTATAGCCCATGAAGATGCTCCTAAAATAACCATTGATGATTATAATGAATTACTAGATAATTTTGAAAATATTGCCATTTGGAAAGAAAAATTCCCACCTAATTCTTATACATTCAAAGGGTTTGTCATTGCCAATATTTTTGATGTTACCGATGATCAGTCCATTTCAAACATTAAATCCTCATTAATTGGCCAGCACAAGCGTAAAGATGAAGGATTCATGAAAGATTTTCATGAAATATTTCAATCTCTTTTTGGCCTAAAAGATATTCATGTGGGATTTTCAACCCACAATAAAAGTAATGATACTTTTGAGCGTGTTCATGGAAAAGGCATGACCAGTTATTTATTGGATAATTTGGATAGTGTGAGTTGTGAAGATGCGCTTTGCGAATGGTCCTATAAACGTCTTTTAGAGGATAAACATTATTTTTCTGTGTCCGATGTTGATGCTGCCTACAAAAAATCGCATGGCGATGCACCACACATTAAAGCATTATTTGATCAAAAAATTAAAAGTGCCATTTTTGCGCCTATTGCAAATAATGATGGGCTATTAGGTGTACTTGAAATTGTTTCTCATAAACCTAAAATATTAAACAGTATAATAGCCAACAAATTGGTAGATGTTATGCCATTTATTGTTTCGGCAGTAGAACGATCTAAAAATGACCAAGACAATTTAATAAAAGCTGTTATTCAAAAGGAATGTACCTCAATTCATGAGAGTGTTTATTGGCGTTTTGAAAAGGAAGCCAAATTATTCATCATGAATAAAAATAGAGGAAAAGAGGCTATTTTCAGAAAAATTGCTTTCGAGAAAGTGTATCCGCTTTATGGACAAATAGATGTGCAAGGTTCTTCGGATGCTAGAAATAAAGCTACCAAAGATGATTTGACTATGCAGCTCGAATTGGCTAAAAGCATTCTATTAAAAGCTAATAAGGTTGAATCTTTGCCTATATATGATCAATTTACTTTTCAATTAAATCAATTTATAAACGATTTAAATGAAAATTTTCAAGTAGATAGTGAACAGAAAATCATTGCTTTTTTCAAGCAAGATATAGAGCCATTGTTATCACATTTAAACGCTTATGATGCCTTGCAGGATATGATATCTGAATATTATGACCATTTAGATAATCAAGCCAGTGAAATTTATTATCACCGTAAAGATTTTGATGAAACTATTCTTAAAATAAATAAAACAATGGCAAAAATTCTAGATGAAAAACAGCTAGAAGCACAAGCCATGTATCCACATTATTTTGAGCGCTTTAAAACAGATGGTGTTGAACATAATATGTACATCGGTGAGTCCATTACCAAAGACGTAAGTTTTAATCCGATTTATTTATATAATTTAAGATTATGGCAAATGCAGATAATGTGTGAAATGGAAAATATGCACTATCAAATGCGTGAAAATTTACCAATTTCTTTGGATGTTGCTTCGCTTATATTAGTCTTTAACCAGCCATTGAGTATTAGTTTTAGAATGGATGAAAAACAATTTGATGTTGATGGAACCTATAATGCGCGCTATGAAATTGTTAAAAAGCGTTTAGATAAAGCCTTTATTAAAGGAACCAAGGAGCGTATTACCCATAAAGGGAAATTAACAATTGTTTATTCGCAAAAGCAAGATGAAATAGAATATTTAAGATATGTTGAGTTCTTACAGTCTAAAAAAATGTTAGACCATGATGTTGAAATTTTTGAAATAGAAGATTTACAGGCCGTAACGGGTTTAAAAGCGCTTCGTGTAAGTGTTCTTTATAATAAGGATTCTGACAGTAAAAGCTTATTCACGTATAATGATTTGATTCAAGAAATTAATGCCTAATTAAATTCAGTAACCTTAAAAGCTATACCAAAAGCAATTACTGAAATAATAAAACCAAGCATGAATATTGTGTAGGTAATTCTTAAAATACGGTATTTTCTATTTAGCACTTTTCCTAAAAAATACAAATCTTTTGTTAATGAGCCATACACATAGTTTTTGTCTTGTAAGAGTTCATCAATAGCCCATTCAAACTCCTCCAATTTCATTTTATGAAAGTTTCCAAAAAAGGTTAAGTTAACGTTTTTATTTTCAACATCTTCTTTAGTGAATTCACCGCGCGTTACATTGGGTCTTGTAGCTATAATAGAAAGTATCATAGAAATAATACTAAAAAAAACGAATATCATGGTTGGAATAATTAGATAGGAGTTAGATGGGCTATCTAATTTTGAAAACAAATTAGAAATCATTAACGAAATAATTATAGCGTTAACAGATAGTAAAATATTTGCTTTAGTGTCCGCAATGTCACTTAATTTTATGTGGTTTCTTAAAGCAACTCTATAAAATGTTTGGATGCCACGCTCTGGACTATCATTTTTATAATGCGCTTTATATTTAGCCTTCATTTCTTCTTTTTTTCGGCGTTTTTTCTGCTTGTTTTTTGTCTTTATTAAACTAGCTAAATTTTGCTCTTTTTGCTTTTGCCAATTCTTTAAAGCATAATCAGTAAAAAACTGATGTTTCTCGGCAAGCATCTTTATGTTTTCGTCAAGCCATTCCGTTATAGTGTAATAGGCAACATCTTGAATTTCTAATTCTTTTCTTAAAAACTCACTGGCTTCTTCAAAATAATCTTTACCAAAATGAGAGGCATCCGCATCACGAATAATCTTATCTAATTTGTTAGTAGGGACATCAGAAAATTTAGTAGCCAAAATGCAATTGCATACGGAGTCTATGATAGAGGGGTGAACATCATTTTTTGATAAAAATGCGCTTGCAATAGCAGCACTCTCTTCTTCGTGATTTTTTCTAGATTTTATATAACCAGTATCGTGAAATAAAGCAGATAAGCGTAAAATTTCCACTTCTTTATCTGTTAAATCAGTATGTTCAATAATTTCATTAATACTTTTAAAAACTCGAGCAGTATGGGTGTAATTATGATATAAATAAGAAGGATTTAATTCGGCCTTAAATAAATCAAACACGAATTTTTTAGATGCTTCAACAAGGTTTGTCATAGTTCTATATAGTTTTTCATCACTTTAGACGCTTAAATTACTCAAAAATAACTGGATTTAAGAATCATTTTGGGATGTATTGCTTTTTTCAATCTCAAAAGTAAGCTTCAGGTTTTATTATAATTAACCCAATGCATAATAATATGGCTTATTTTAACGCTTAATTAATATTTTATTGGGTAAAATCCACTTGGATTTGTGTATATTAAAAGTTTAAATAAAAGGTGGAGTACTTCAAAATTGGCAATTGTCTAATTGGCTGTATGCTAGCCTTAAAAATAAAATATAAACAAAAAAGTAGCTATGTTAACTTGGAAAGATATTATTAGTTTTAGTGTGAATGGAAATCCTATTCCTAACCGTCGTGTTGAAAAAACGGAAGCTGAATGGCGTGAAATTCTTACAGCCGAGCAATTTAGAATTACCAGAAAAAAAGGAACTGAAATGGCTGGTACTGGAGCATTATGCAGTGTTTTTGAAGAAGGCCAATATAATTGTGTATGTTGTAATGAACCGCTTTTTGATTCGACTATTAAATTCAATTCCAGTTCAGGATGGCCTAGTTTTACTCAACCTATTCAGGAAAATGCTATTAAATATGAAAAAGATTCCAGTTTTGGGATGGTTCGTGTTGAGGTGATGTGTAATACCTGCGATGCTCATTTAGGGCATGTATTCCCTGATGGTCCAGAACCAAGTGGTTTACGATATTGTGTGAATTCAGAGTCGATAGTATTGGAAACTAAATAGTTAAATTAAAGAAAGAATTTTCAGTGAAAAGGATTGTGTTATATGGTAGTTCAAAATGCCATAAGTCAAATTATTATCAACGTTTTTTTGAATCTCGAAATCTTAATTATACGTTTCAAGATGTTATAAAAAATGAAAGTTTGGCTCAAGAGTTATGCAGTTTATACCCAAATGGAAATTTGCATTTTCCAACAGTATTAATTGATAATAAACGGTTACGAAATCCTAATGATAAGGAGCTTTTAAAATGGTTAAACAAATAAATGTTAACATACAGGATAGATTTAACAGGGAATTGCCAGCCGATCCTGTTTTAGAAAATACCAGAAGACAGGTAGCAAAAGCTTGTTTTTCTTTTGTAAGTCCAAAACAGACAGCCAATCCAGAACTGCTTCACGTGTCTCCTGAAATGTTAGCGAGTTTAGGGTTAACAGAAGAGGATAGTAAATCAGACGCTTTTTTAAACATTTTTACAGGCAATACAGTAGTTAAAAATACGCAACCGTATGCTATGTGTTATGGTGGTCATCAGTTTGGTAGTTGGGCAGGACAATTGGGTGATGGTCGGGCTATTAATTTATTTGAGGTTAAACACAATACTAAATTTTGGGCAGTACAATTAAAAGGAGCTGGAATAACACCTTATTCCAGAACTGCTGACGGATTGGCTGTATTGCGCTCATCCATTAGAGAGTATTTGTGTAGTGAGGCCATGCATCATTTAGGAGTGCCTACCACAAGAGCATTAACTTTGGCATTATCTGGTGATAAGGTCCTACGAGACGTGATGTACGACGGAAATCCAGCATATGAAAAAGGCGCTATTGTTTCAAGAGTTTCACCGAGTTTCTTACGTTTTGGTAATTATGAAATTTTAGCAGCTAGACAAGATACTCATACATTAAAAACGCTTGTAGATTATACAATTCGTCATCATTTTTCTCATTTAGGGCAACCGTCTAAACAAACCTATATTCAGTTTTTTTCCGAGGTGTCTCAACGCACCATACAAATGATTGTTCACTGGCAACGGGTAGGCTTTGTGCATGGTGTAATGAATACCGATAACATGTCTATTTTAGGGTTAACAATAGATTATGGTCCTTATGGCTGGTTGGACGATTTTAATTTAAGTTGGACGCCTAACACAACAGATAGCCAGCATAAACGCTATAGATATGGTAATCAACCCAATATTGGTTTGTGGAATTTATACCAATTAGCCAATGCACTTTTTCCATTAATTGATGATGCAGAAGCACTAGAAAGTATTTTAAATCAATATAAAACTGATTTTGAAACACAGTCCTTACAGATGATGCGTTATAAATTAGGTTTAGAAAAAGCTGATGAAAAAGATTACCTTCTCATTCAAGATTTAGAAGATAATTTACAGCAATCAGAAACAGATATGACAATTTTCTTTAGAAGCCTCGCCGATTTTAAAAAAGCCAATCCAAGTGAGGGATTGAAAATAGTAGCGGAATCATTTTATAACCCGACCGCAATTTCTGATGTAATTAAACAAAATTGGAATGATTGGTTAATGCGTTATGCTTCTAGGTTACAGTTAGAAACCGCTACTGATGAGGCAAGAAAAAAACAAATGAATACAACAAACCCAAAATACGTGTTGCGAAACTATATGGCACAATTAGCCATCGATGCAGCTGATAAAGGCGATTATAATTTAATAGATGAGTTATTTCAGCTTTTAAAAAAGCCTTATGCTGAACAGCCACAAAACGAAAAATGGTTTGCAAAACGACCAGATTGGGCGAGACATAAAGTGGGTTGTTCCATGTTGTCATGTAGTTCATAAATATTTTACTATTAAATTTTAAATAAAACATAAAAAATGAGCAATTATAAAAAAGCATATATAGCAGGAGGCTGTTTTTGGGGTATGGAAGATTTATTTCGCACTCAAAAAGGTATTAAAGATACCGAAGTAGGTTACATAGGAGGCCAGAATGATAATCCAACTTATAAAAATCATCCAGGTCATGCGGAAGGTATCGAACTTACCTATGATGAAAATGAAACGTCTTTTAAACATATTTTAGATTATTTCTTCCGAATTCATAATCCAACTACGGTAAATAGACAGGGAAACGATATTGGGTCTAGTTATCGTTCGGCAATATTTTTTCAAAATGAAGAAGAAAAAAATGTAGCTGAAGCAATGATTAAATTGGTTAACGATTCTAATAAATGGGAAGGTACAGTAGTAACCACATTAGAACCGTACTCAAAATTTTGGCCAGCTGAACCAGAGCATCAGGATTATTTGGTGCGGAAGCCAGATGGATACACGTGTCATTTTGAGCGCTTCAGCGATAGTTTTATTTAAAAACATTAATAGTGTAAATAACCGGATTATGAAAGCCATATGGAATAATAAAATTATTGCAGAAAGTGATAAAACAGTGGTTGTTGAAAACAATCATTATTTTCCTCATGATAGTATAAAAAAAGATTTTTTTAAGCCCAGTAAAACCCATACAACTTGTCCGTGGAAAGGAGAAGCGTTATACTCTAGAGGTTGATGGGAAACTGAATCCTGATGCAGCTTGGTTTTATCCAGAAGTTTCTGCTTTAGCAAAAGGTATAAAAAACCATGTGGCATTTTGGAAAGGAGTCCAGGTTGTTAAGGATTAAAACATGAAATCCAATTCTAAAATAGCGTTTGGAGGAGGCTGTCATTGGTGTACCGAAGCTGTGTTTCAATCAGTAATTGGTGTTGAAAAAGTGGCGCAAGGGTATGTGGCTTCAATTGACGAGAATAATACTTTTTCGGAAGCTGTTATAGTTCATTTTAATACTAATTGCGTTAATTTAAACGTGTTAATTCACATACATTTGTTAACGCACAAGAGTTCATCTAATCACAGCATGCGTAACAAATACCGTTCAGCAGTATATACGTTTTCAGAAGCGCAATATGCTGAAGCTTGTTTGGTTATGGAACGTTATCGTCTGGATTTAGGTCAAGATTTAATTACTCAAATCTTGCCGTTTTCAGAATTTAAAGCATCTCGAGAGGCTATTCAGAATTATTATAAAAAGAACCCTGAAAAACCGTTTTGCGAAACATTTATTAATCCAAAGTTAACGTTATTATTAGAGCAGTTTACAGATTATGTTAACCACAATACATTAAGTCATTTAAAAACCAATGAAAAGTACAAAACTCGAAATTCAGAATAAAAAAGGCTTAACACTTCAAGCTTATTTGGAGCTGCCAGCTAATCAAAAACCGAGCTATTATGCCATTTTTGCGCACTGTTTTACCTGTACAAGTACGTTGAGTGCTGTAAAAAATATTAGTCGTGCCTTAACAAATCATGGTTTTGGTGTGGTACGTTTCGATTTTACAGGATTAGGGAAAAGTGAAGGTAACTTTTCGGATAGTCACTTTTCGGCGAATGTTGCGGATTTGCTGGCTGTAAATTCTTTTTTAAATGAAAATTATAAAGCGCCTAGTTTATTTGTTGGTCATTCTTTGGGTGGTGCTGCAGTAATTACAGCAGCCTCTAAACTGGATAATATAAAGGCCGTTGCAACTATTGGTGCTCCAGCAACAGTTGGCCATGTTACTAAATTATTTTCTCATAGTTTGGATGAGGTAAAAGCAAAAGGAGATGTTGAAGTAAATATTGGTGGTCGACCATTTAAAATTAATCAAGAATTTATTGACGATTTTAGTAAAACCGATTTACCAGAAATTACTAAAAATTTACGCAAACCACTATTAATAATGCATGCGCCTTTTGATGCTATAGTTGGTATAGATAATGCCGAAAAGCTATACCGCAATGCACACCATCCTAAAAGTTTTATTAGCTTAGATGGTGCAGATCATTTATTGTCTAATTCAAGAGATAGTCTATATGTAGGAAATATGATTGGAAATTGGGTGCAGCGCTATTTTGACCCTAAAGAAAACATAATGTTAGATACTGAAGGCGAACAGTTGGTTGCGCATTTAAATTTAAAAGAAGATAATTTTACAACAACTATTCAAACTAAAAAGCATTATCTCATTGCAGACGAGCCAGAATCTGTTGGTGGTAATGATTTTGGACCATCGCCATACGATTATTTAAGTACTGGGTTGGCTGCCTGTACAGTAATGACTTTGAAGTTATATGCCGAACGCAAGAAGTGGGACTTACAGGAAGTTTTTGCTTATATTACCTATTCTAAAAAACATAGTAATGATTTAATGCTGGATATAGAAAAACCAAAACGTATGGATCATTTACAAAAACGATTGAAATTTGTAGGAGATTTAGACGAGGATCAGAAAAACCGTTTAAAAGAAATTGCCTCAAAATGTCCTGTGCATAAAACCTTACAAAACGAAGTAATTATAGAAACCGAACTTGTTTAAATGACCATTAAAGAACAATACCAATATACAAGAAGCCGATTTTTAGAAATTTGCAAACCACTTAAAACCGAGGATTATTCAGTACAACCTGCCGTTTTTGTGTCACCTCCAAAATGGCATTTAGCACATTCTACATGGTTTTTTGAGCAGTTTGTTTTGAGTAAATTTGTTGAAAACTATCAAGTTTTTAATGAAGATTTTGCCTACCTTTTTAATAGCTATTACAACCATGCAGGAAAACGTGTGTTACGGCCAAACCGAGGTTTAATGACACGTCCGTCGGTAGATGAGGTTTATAAGTATCGCGATTTTGTAGATTTAAAAATGTTGGCTTTTTTGGATAATAACCCTTCACAAAACGCATTAAAAGTTATTGAATTGGGTATTAATCATGAACAACAGCATCAAGAGTTGTTTTATTATGATATTACGTACATTTTAGGAAACCAACCCACTTTTCCAACAATTGAAAACAAGATTGAATTAAATACACTTTCTTCACAATCAGACTTCATAAAAATACCCGAAGGATTATATGAAATTGGTTACAATGGTAACGGGTTTTGCTATGATAACGAATTAGGAAATCATAAGGTATTTCTCCAAGATTTTGAAATTAGTAATCAATTAGTTAGTAATGGTAATTACATCGATTTTATAGAAGCTGGCGGTTACCAAGATTTTAATTTATGGCATGCCGAAGGTTGGGATTTTATTCAGGAAAACAATATTATGGCACCTTTATATTGGCATAAAGTAAATGAGACTTGGTTTCAGTACACGTTAAATGGTTTCGTACCTGTAGATAAGAATAAACCAGTAACCCATATTAGTTTTTATGAAGCTTTTGCGTTTGCAGAGTGGAAACAAATGCGCTTACCAACCGAGTTTGAGTGGGAGGTAGCTTCCAAAAAAATAGATTTTGGACAATTATGGGAATGGACTAACAGTGCCTATTTGCCATATCCAAATTTTAGTAAAGCCCCAGGAGCTTTAGGTGAGTATAATGGCAAGTTTATGATTAACCAAATGGTGCTGCGTGGTGCATCAGTGGCAACGGTAAAAAACCACAGTAGAAACACATATCGAAATTTTTTCCATCCAGATATGAGATGGCAATTTTCGGGTATAAGACTTGTAAAATAATATGAATAAAACGTTTGCAATAGACGTGGTAGATGGTCTAACCGCTAAAGATAAACACCTGTCTTCTAAATATTTTTACGACGATAATGGTAGTCGCATTTTTCAGGAAATAATGAATATGCCAAGCTATTATTTAACCGATTCAGAATTTGAAATCTTATCGCTACAAGCCAAGCAAATTGTAGAGGCATTAAAGTTTAATCAGCCATTTAATATTATTGAATTAGGAGCTGGCGATGGTTTTAAAACTTTCAAACTATTAGAGTATTTAGTCAATACACATATAGATTTTAATTACGTGCCTATTGATATTTCCGAAGAGGCCATAAACATCCTATCAGAAAAATTACACGAACGTTTACCAGAATTATCAATAAAACCACAAGTAGGAGATTACTTTGAAATTTTAAATAAAAAGTTCCAAGGAAATATGCCCAATTTATTACTCTTTTTAGGAAGTAATATTGGGAACTATTTGAAGGATGATGCCATTGCGTTATTAAAATTATTTAATAAGGTTATGAATTCAGGTGATAAGCTTTTAATTGGAATGGATTTAAAGAAAAATCCTATTACTATTAAAAATGCTTATGATGATAAAGACGGCATAACGAAACGGTTTAATTTAAACTTGTTAGTTAGAATGAATCGGGAATTAGAGGCCGATTTCAAAATAGACGATTTTGATTTTTATTGCTACTATAACCCAGAGACTGGCCGTGTAAAAAGCTATATAGTTAGTTTGAAAAAACAAACGGTTTTTTTGAAAAAAATTAATAAAACCATCGCTTTTAGTCAAAATGAATTGATTTGGACAGAGTTATCTAAAAAATACAGTCTTAAGGAAATTGAAAAATTAGCTCATATTTCTGGCTTCCAAACAAAACAACATTTTTTAGATTGCAAACATTACTTTACAGATAGTTTATGGCAAAAAGAATAATAAATAAATTACAGGATACCATGATAAATTTTGATAGTAGGTGGTTGGTTTTAACGGTCTTTATCTTTTTTGGTTGTGCAACCTTTAAAACACAATATGAAGAAGCTGATTTTCAACTATCACCTTCAAAAAAAGCTATTGAGCATAGTTTTTATTTAATTGGAGATGCTGGAAACTCACCAATAGGAACAAAATCACCAGCATTAAAAGCTTTTGAAGAGGCTTTAAATAAGGCTTCTAAAAATAGCACAGCACTTTTTTTAGGAGATAATATTTATCCAAGTGGTTTACCAGAAAAAGACCATAAAAGCTACGGATTTGCCAAGCACCAATTAGATGTGCAAATAGATGCCGTAAAAAACTTTAAAGGAACCACATTATTTATTCCAGGTAATCATGATTGGTACTCTGACGGTTTGGTGGGTTTAGAGCGGCAAGAAGACTATATAGATGATATTTTGGGGAAGAACTCCTTTTTACCAGAAAACGGTTGCTCCATAGAAAATGAAACTATTACAGATAATATTGAAATGATTTTTGTAGATGCTAAATGGTATATGGCCAATTGGGATAGGCATCCAACTATGAATGACAAATGTGATATTAAAACCCGTGATGCGTTTCTAGATGAGTTTGAAAGTAGAATTAAAAAGGCGCGTGGAAAAACCACTATTGTTGCCATGCACCACCCTATGTATACCAACGGCTCTCATGGCGGACAATATTCGTTTTTAAGTCACATGAAACCATTTCCTATTTTAGGAACAATTAAAAATATTCTTCGGAAAACAACAGGTGTCAGTCCAGAAGATATTCAGAATAAGCGTTATAATGATTTGCGAAAACGATTAATTAGACTCGCACAAGAAAATGACCATGTTATTTTTGTTTCAGGACACGATCATAATTTACAATTGTTGTTTCAAGACAATCTAGCTCAAATTGTTAGTGGTTCAGGCTCTAAATCCACACCAACTCGAAATATAGGGAGTGGTGTTTTTTCATCCAGTAAAAACGGTTTTGCACGTTTAGATGTTTTTGATGATGGTTCATCTGAAGTCACTTTTTTCGATGCTGATAGCAAAGAGCCTTTATTTAGACATAGCGTTTACGAACCAATTGTTCAAGAACCAAGAGAATACCCAAGCTCGTTTCCGCAAACAACCACAGCATCTATTTATTCGGAAGAAGAAACCGATAAAAGCGGCTTTTATACCTTTCTTTGGGGAGATCGTTATTCTCAAGCTTATAGCACACCTATAAAAGCTAAAACGGCTATGCTAGACACTTTATATGGTGGTTTAACAATTGTACGAAAAGGTGGTGGAAGTCAGTCTAATTCCTTAAGGTTAAAAGATTCTTTAGGAAGAGAATATGTCATGAGAGGGCTTCGTAAAAATGCGTTGAATTATATTCAAGCCTTTGCTTTTAAAGATCAATATGTGGAAGGACAGTTTAATGAAACAGCTGCTCAAGATTTAATTTTGCATGTATTTACAGGAGCACACCCATACACACCTTTTGTAGTAGCACGTTTGTCTGAATCTATTGGTGTTTTACACACCACGCCAGAATTATATTATGTGCCACACCAAAAAACAATAGAGCCTTATAATGATACGTTCGGAGACGAGCTTTATATGATAGAAGCACATGCAGGAGATGACCATGGCCATAAGCCTGGTTTTGCTTATTCTGATGAGTTAATTGGAACAGATGATATGTTGATTGAAATTTGTTCTGATGAAGATATTATAGTTGATGAAGAGGCCTACATCCGAGCGCGACTATTTGATATGTTAATTGGCGATTGGGACAGACACCATGACCAATGGCGTTGGGCAACTACCGAAGAAAATGGTAAAACGGTATACCAACCTGTACCTCGTGATCGTGATCAAGTTTTTTCAAATATGAACGATGGATTTTTAATGGGTCTGGGTTCCTATTTAATTCCAGCAGCACGTTTATTACAGCCTTTTAGTCCAGATTTAAGAAGTCCAAAATGGTTTAATTTAGAGGTGTACCCACTCGATCAAGCATTAATAAGTGAATCAACACACGATGTCTGGAATGAACAAGTACAAATAATAACTTCTAATTTAACAGATGCCGTTATTGAAGAGGCTTTTTCTAATATACCCGAAGAACTACAAAACGATGCTATAGATGAAATTAAATTCAATTTAAAAGCACGAAGAGACAATCTTCAAAAAATATCAGATGAGTATTATGCATATATTAATAAAATAGCTATTGTAAGAGGTACCGATAAGGATGATTATTTTGATATTGAACGGTTACCTGATGGAGAAACTCACATTAAAGCATTTAGAATAAAAGGTGGTGAAAAAAAAGACTTGTTTCATGAGCGTAAATACACCAAAGAAGAAACGCGAGAAATTTGGCTCTATGCTCTAGATGATGACGATGTTCTACATGTACATGGTGAAGGTGATAATCTTATAAAATTAAGATTAATAGGTGGTCAAAATAATGATATATACCATATTGAAAATGGCAAACGCGTGGTTATGTACGATTATAAGTCAAAAGAAAACACCTTTAAAACAAACAAAGGACGTAAAAAGCTTGAAGACGATTATGATATTAATGCCTACAATTATTTTAAGTTAAAAAATAACCAGAGTCAATTTTTTCCAATTGTAGGATATAACCCAGACGATGGTGTGAAAATTGGTGCTTCTGGTACATATACAGCTTATGGTTTTGAGCGAAACCCGTTTAGCTCTAAACACACCATTAAAGCAGCTTATTATTTTGCAACAAGTGGTTTTGATGTTACCTATTCTGGAGAAATAGCCAAAATATTTGGACAGTTTAATTTAGGAATAGATGCAGCTATTACAAGTCCAAATTACAGTGTAAATTTCTTCGGGTTTGGAAATGAAACTACAAACCCAAATGCAGAAAATGATGATCTTTTTAATCGCGATTACAATCGTGTAAAACTTCAAACATTGAGTGTGGCACCTTCTTTAATTTATAAGGGTATGTTAGAAGGGGAATTTAAATTAAGAATTTCTTATCAAACTATTGAAGTTGAAGAAACGAATGGACGTTTTATAAATGATTTTTATAATACAAATCAAATTGAAAATAGAAATAACTTTATTGGAGCTCAAGCGTCATATCATTTTGAAAATCGTGATTATGAAGCCTACCCAACATTGGGCTTTGAAACAAATTTAAAAATGGGCTACCGAACCAATTTAGAAAATTCTAATGATTTTGGTTTTATCATTCCAGATGTGAGTATTGATTATAAATTGATTCCCAATGGTAAATTGGTTTTAGCAAGCAAAATGAAAGCGCATTTTATTTTAGGTGATGGATACGAGTTTTATCAAGCAGCTTCAATAGGTGCCAGTGATGGACTTCGCGGTTACAGAAATCAACGTTTTACAGGTAAAAACTCGTTTTATCAATTAACGGATGTACGCTATATGTTTAATAAAATGAAAACGGGAATTTTACCAGTTAATTTTGGTATTTATTCTGGTGTGGATTACGGACGTGTTTGGCTTAAAAACGATCCTTCAAAAAAATGGCACAATTCTTATGGTGGTGGTTTGTTGTTAATGGCTGCAGAAGTGTTCACAGGAAATATATCTTTATTCCATAGTGACGACGGATTAAGATTTGCATTTGCATTGGGATTAAATTTTTAATAATTATTTCTAGTTTAAAACTATTCGTTTATTAACAATTCTGTTATAAATAATACTTTGTAAAAAATAATGAACATGAATTCAGTAAATAACTTATTACAAATACTTCAATTAACACATCTTAAAGACAATCAATTTGAAGGTGTCAGTAAGACTGTTGGAAGTCCTAATGTTTTTGGTGGTCAAGTTCTGGCGCAGGCTTTAAATGCCGCCTATAGAACCATAGATAATCATCGTGTGTTACACTCCTTACACGCTTATTTTTTAGAAGCAGGCCATTTAGATTATCCAATACATTACGACGTGAGTGTTATGCGTAATGGAGGCAGTTTTTCGGTACGTCGTGTAACGGCCAGTCAGAATGAGCAAACTATTTTTATTTTATCAGCCTCATTTCATAAAGACGAGGAAGGATATGCGCATCAAATAGCTATGAAGTCGGATATTAAACAGCCCGAAGACCTTATGAGTTGGTCCGATATTCTAAATGAATATGGAAGCATGTTACCGCCAAAGACTAAAACATTTTTAGAAATTCCGCGACCTGTAGAATTTAAACCAACACATATTCCAAATCCTCTAGATAGAAAAGATTTACCTCCTTTTACAGATATATGGTTTAAACTAAAAGGTAATATTGGTAATTTAGAGTTGGCTATTAAACAGCAAATTTTAACCTATATTTCAGATTACAATATTTTATCTGTGGCTATCCAGCCACACGCTAGTAAAGCACATTGGGGGAATTTATTAACCGCTAGTTTAGATCATTCCATGTGGTTTTTTCGCGATTTTGATTTGAACGATTGGTTATTATTTTCGTTAGAATCACCGAGCACGGGAAATGCAAGAGGATTTGCTAAAGGCAATATTTTTACTCGAGAAGGAACTCTTGTGGCTTCTGTTGCGCAGGAGGGTTTAATGCGTTCAATTACGAAGTCTTAATCTAAAGGTAACTCATATAGGTTTCCGCCTTCATTTTTCTTGTATTCATCGGTAATATATAGTGTGTTGTTAATTTCAAAAACGCCCTCTTTTTGGGTGTTATGATCAAAAGGGATGCTTGTTATTTTACCTTTAAAAAAGTTGTCATTATCAAAACCTGAAATCTCCCATACTTTATCATGATTTAGTAAATACATGCGTTTGCCATCTTGACTCATAGCCGCAGATGTAATTTTATTGTTTTTCCCGTTTAAATTGAATTCAGAAATAACCTCGGCTTCGTGACTTCCAATACGGTTAGGTATTTTTAAAGTCATAAATTTTTTGGTTTCTTTACTAAACACATAAAAATAACCGTGATGAACAAAAAAGGCTTCAAAATCTTTGGTTTTAACATCTTTAGGTAAGCTGAAATGAATAAATTCGGCTTTGGTATTTTTAATATTAGCTTGAGGATTTATTATTTTTATAATGGTGAAATGCGTTTCATCTTTATGGTTGTTTCCAAAATCACCAATATATAAATTGCCTTCGTTATCCGAAGTCAAATCTTCCCAATCTCTATTTTTGGCATTTTTTACAGTAATATCGGCTTTAATATTTCCTTGGTTGTCTAACCCATAAATATGGTTGTTATTTCCAGCATCTTGAATTACCCAAAATAAGTTACTTGTTGTTGTTTTTTCAATTGCAGAAACTTCTGGTAAGCTACTTGGTAAGTTGGCAATGACTTTCGGGTTTCCATTTTGGCAAGCTATAAATGTTGCAATGAATAGAGTAAGCATGGTTTTAATTTTCAAATCCTGTATATTTTAGCCTAAATTTACAAACATAAAGTGACACTAAAAATTTTGAATATGCAGAATGCTTCAACACGTGTTTTTGGTCATCGAGGTGCTAAAGGGTATTTGGCTGAAAATACTCTGGAGTCTATTGAAAAAGCATTAAACTTTAATGTGGATGGTATTGAAATAGATGTACATCTGTGCGCTTCTGGTGAATTAGTCGTTTTTCATGATTTTACATTGGATAGAATGACTAATGGAACCGGTGAAGTTGGAAAACAAACGCTGAAAGCTTTGAAGGAGTTAATAGTAAATGGTGGTTTTCAAATTCCAACGTTAGAGGAAGTATTAAATTTAATTGATAAAAAATGCCTACTGAATATTGAGCTAAAAGGAAAAAATACAGCCATAAAAACCTGTGAAATAGTAAGTAATTATGTTCAGAATCGTGGATGGGATGATACAGATTTTATTGTATCCAGTTTTCAACATACCGAATTAGAAACCATGTTTCAAACCAATAAAAATATCCCGTTAGCAGTTTTAACAAAAGCAAGCGTAACTGAAGCTGTAGAGTTTGCAAAGACCATTCAAGCTAAAATAATTCATCCTAACTTTGCTTTATTAACAAAAGATAACGTGAAATTGGCCCAAAGTTTAGGTTTTGAAGTTAATACCTGGACGGTTAATGATGCGGATACCATTTTACGTATGAAGCAGTATGGTGTAAATGGTATTATTTCCGATGTGCCAGATAAAATATGAAACAACAAGACGTACTTATAATAGGAGGTGGTGCAGCAGGTTTTTTTGCAGCCATTAACATGGCGGAATTAAACCCAGATTTATCCATCACTATTTTAGAAAAAGCGAAAGAAGGTTTGCAAAAGGTGAAAATTTCGGGAGGAGGCCGTTGCAATGTTACTCATGCTGAATTTATACCTGCTGAATTAACACAGAACTACCCACGAGGTGAGAAGGAATTATTAGGACCCTTCCACCAATTCATGACAGGTGATACAATTTCCTGGTTTGAAAAACGAGGCGTGGAATTGAAAATTGAAGACGATGGCCGCATGTTTCCAGTTTCAAACACATCGCAAACAATTATTGATTGTTTCTTAAAAGAAGCGCAAGCGCGACAAGTTAACGTGCAGTATAGTCAGAATGTTACGGCAATTGCCGTTCAAAATAATTCTGAAGGTTTCCTTGTTTCAACAAAAGATGAAATTTATAAAGCTGATAAACTACTTATAGCAACAGGTAGTTCTGTCAAGTTTTGGAAATTATTGGAAGGTTTAGGGCATACCGTTGTGCCACCTGTTCCCTCTTTATTTACCTTTGATATTCAAGATGAACGGATCCTAGATATTCCAGGGGTAGTAGCGCCAGACGTTAGTGTTTCTGTTGTTGGAACAGATTTATACTCTGAAGGGCCTTTGCTTATTACCCATGTTGGAATGAGTGCACCAGCTATCTTAAAATTATCTGCCTTTGGTGCTTTAGAATTAGCAAAACGGAATTATAATTTTAAAATAGAAATAAATTTTATTAAGCAATCTTTTAATGATTGTTTGAATATATTAAAGGAATGTAAACAGCAATTGGCAAAAAAAACCGTTTATAAAGCGGCACAATTGGATTTGCCAAAACGCTTATGGCGAAAATTGGTTTTAGCTGCAGGAATTTTGGAAGCTGACCGATGGGCAGATTTAAACAAGCAACAATTGGAAGATTTGAGTAATCAATTGACTAGCGCTATTTTTCAGGTTACTGGAAAAAGTACGTTTAAAGATGAATTTGTAACAGCTGGAGGGATTAATTTAAAAGAAATTAACTTCAAAACTTTTGAAAGTCGCCTTCATAAAAACCTGTATTTTGCAGGTGAAGTTTTAAATATCGATGCGGTTACTGGTGGTTTTAATTTTCAGAATGCTTGGACTGGCGCTTTTATTGTGGCTAAATCTATATAAATTCGCTATAATAATGTAAGGTTAGTGCATCTTGAATATTTTAATCATACAATTCATTATGCCGTCTTTAACAACGAAATCGTTATTTTAAATATTTTAAACAAATCACAAAATTTCTAGGAATGGGAATATACATCGTGCTTTTAAAAGGGATTAACGTTGGTGGACATAAAAAAGTTCCGATGGCGGATTTACGAAATTTATTAACCACATCAGGATTTAAAAATGTGAAAACCTATATCCAAAGTGGGAATGTTATTTTAGAATCTGCAACCAAAGATATCGCAAGAATAGAATCGGATATTACAGCAGTTATTTTAAAACATTTCGGTTTTGAGGTTTCAGTTTTAGTTAAAACACGAGTTGAATTGGAACGTATTTTTAAGGCGAGTCCCTTTTCCGAAGAAAAAAAGAAAGCCAGTTATTTTATCATGCTTCATAAAACACCAGATGCTGATTTAGTGCGTGAAGCTTCAGAAAAAGTTTACGAAGGTGAAGCATACCACATTATAAACGACTGTATGTATTGGTATTGTGAAAAGGGTTTTGGTCGCGCAAAATTCAATGTAAATCTTTTCGAACGAAAATTAAATACAATTGCTACAGCCAGAAACTACAACACAATGCTAAAGTTACTATCTTTGTCAGCATAAAATGAGTCGATGACAGAACAACATTTCATTCCAGAAAATTTTTCAGAAACACGTCCAAACGGTCAAGTTGCTTGGGAATCACCTAGTAATATTGCTTTAATTAAATATTGGGGAAAACGTAAAAATCAAATTCCTGAAAATCCTTCAATCAGCTTTACATTAAGTCATTGTAAAACCATTACCACGCTTTCGTTTAAAGCGAAAGAGACTAATGATACTTTTTCTTTTGATGTTTTTTTAGATGGTAATAAAAATGAAGACTTTAAGCCAAAAATTCAAACCTTTTTTGAACGTGTGGAGCAGTATTTACCGTTTATAAAAGATTATCATTTTACTATTGAAACTAAAAACACCTTTCCGCATAGTTCTGGAATTGCATCGTCTGCATCAGGAATGAGTGCGTTGGCTTTGTGTTTAATGAGTGTTGAAAAACAAATTATGGAAAAAGAGGTCACCTTGAACGTAGTTGAGAGGTCTTATAATGAAAAATACTTCAGCCAAAAAGCATCTTTTTTAGCACGTTTAGGATCTGGTTCCGCTTGCCGAAGTATTGAAGGCGATTTAATTGTTTGGGGCGAAACGAAGGTCGTGGAAGGTAGTAGCAATTTATTTGGAACAAAATACCCGTATCCAGTTCATGACATTTTTAAAGAGTATCAAGATACTATTTTATTAGTCGATAAAGGCGAAAAGCAGGTGAGTAGTTCGGTTGGTCACAATCTAATGCATAATCATCCGTATGCGCAAAACCGGTTTCAACAAGCCCATGATAATCTAGAAAAACTGAAATTGATTTTAAAATCAGGCGATTTGGATGCATTCATTGGATTGGTTGAAAGTGAAGCCTTAACACTTCATGCTATGATGATGACCAGTATGCCATACTTTATTTTAATGAAACCAAACACCTTAAAAGTCATAAATGCTATTTGGGGTTTCCGTGAAAAAACGGGTTTACCAATTAGTTTTACATTAGATGCTGGAGCAAATGTGCATGTGTTATATCCAAAACGTGATGCCGCTCCAATTCTAGAATTTATTAAGAACGAGCTTGTTACATATTGTCAAAACCAACATTTTATTTCAGACCAAATTGGTTTTGGTGCTAATCAAATATAATTTATTACGTATCTTTGTAATATAGTTTCAGAGTGCTGAATACTGATTACTGAAAACTGGCTTATGAAAGGACCCCTTTTTTACTCAAAAATATTACTCTTTGGAGAGTATGGAATCATTAAAGATTCCAAAGGTTTATCTATACCATATAATTTTTATAATGGTGCTTTAAAGGTGGCCGAAAACCCAACAGAATCCTCTATTAAATCTAATTTAAGTTTAAAGCGTTTTGCTGAATATTTAGAGCAGATTAACCCTGAGTTAGTCACTTTTGATATTACATCTTTAAAAGCAGATGTGGAAGCAGGCATGTATTTTGATTCGTCTATTCCGCAAGGGTATGGTGTTGGTAGTAGTGGTGCTTTAGTTGCTGCAATTTATGATCAGTATGCTCAAAATAAAATCACTGTTTTAGAAAATTTAACGCGTGAAAAACTCATTCAATTAAAAACTATTTTTTCTGAAATGGAATCCTTTTTCCATGGAAAGTCTTCGGGTCTCGATCCGTTAAATAGTTATTTAAGTATTCCAATTCTTATCAACTCTCAAGATAATATAGAGGCTACTGGAATTCCGTCGCAAACAGCAGATGGAAAAGGCGCTGTTTTTTTATTAGATAGTGGTGTGGTTGGCGAGACAGCTCCAATGGTGCGTATTTTTATGGAGAATATGAAACAAGAAGGTTTCCGTAATATGCTTAAAAATCAGTTCATAAAACATACAGATGCCTGTGTGGATGATTTTCTAAAAGGCGATGTGAAATCACTTTTTAAGAATACCAAGCAATTATCTAAAGTGGTGTTGAATCATTTTAAGCCAATGATTCCGTTGCAGTTTCATGAGCTTTGGCAGAAAGGCATCGAGACCAATGAGTATTATTTAAAACTTTGTGGTTCTGGTGGAGGTGGTTATATTTTAGGTTTTACCGAAGATATTGATCGCGCTAAAAAATCGCTTTCCAATTATAAGTTAGAAGTCGTTTATAACTTCTAAATTTATCCACATGTTTTCTCGCAGACAAAAACATATATTACTAAAATTTTTTAGTCTGTTTTCGGTTATACGTGGGTATAACATTCTAATTATAATTATTGCTCAATACCTTACAGCAATTTATATTTTGGCGCATGACTTGCCTTTGCGTGATGTTATTTTCGATTTAAACCTATTTATGCTTGTTTTAGCATCAGCTGCAACTATAGCAGGGGGTTATATTATTAATAGTTTTTATGATTCTGAAAAAGATTTAATAAACAGGCCTTATAAGTCGCAACTCGACCGATTGGTAAGTCAGAATACAAAACTTTCCTTTTATTTTTTATTGAATTTTTTAGCCGTAATTATGGCTAGTTATGTGTCGTTTAAAGCTGTAATTTTCTTTTCGTTCTATATTTTTGGTATTTGGTTTTATTCGCATAAGCTCAAGAAATTACCCTTTATTGGAAATTTAACATCGGCTATTTTAACCATCACGCCATTTTTTGCCATTTTTATTTACTACCGGAATTTCGAGACGGTTATTTTTGTACATGCTACGTTTCTGTTTTTAATAATTTCCATGCGTGAACTTACCAAAGATTTAGAAAACATAAAAGGTGATTTGGTTCAGAACTATCATACAATTCCAGTTGTTTACGGCGAAAAGGTATCAAAAATTATGCTTACGGTTTTAACATTACTCACATTAATTCCAAGCTATTTGGTATTGTATAAATTTGAAATTGGCCATATGTATCTATTTTTCTATACCTGTGTTTTATTACTTGTTATATTTCTTTTATTGCTTTGGCTGTCTAAAACAAAAACACATTATCTCATACTTCATAATATTTTAAAGTTCATTATTGTAGCAGGTGTTTTTAGCATTCTTCTAATTAATGTGGATTTGGTGCTTTCTAGAATTCTATAGTAAATTTTTAATCGCAGTTTAGCTCATTGAATCTGATGGTTAATACATTAAAATGTCAACTATTGTATTACCTTTGCCTAAAATTTAGTAATCATGAGCAGACAGCAAGGAAGTGGCGGAAAAGGAAAATCCGCAGGAAGAGGACAGCAAAACGGAAAGGATAAAGTTTCTGGTAGAGGAGCAAATAACAATAAAAGTAAAAGTTTTGCCAGAGGAAATGCGCCTGTAAAACCGAAATCCGTAGCCAATAAAAAAAGTGATTCTGGAGAAATCCGATTAAATAAATACATTGCTAATTCTGGAATTTGTTCCCGTAGAGAGGCCGATGAGCATATTGCTATAGGACTCGTAACCGTTAATGGAAAAACGGTTGTAGAAATGGGTTATAAAGTAAAACTAGAAGACGATGTTCGTTACGATGGCAGACGTATAAACCCTGAAAAAAAAGCCTATGTTTTATTGAACAAACCAAAAGGTTTTGCTACAACAACTAGCGAAGGAAAAGGAAGAACGGTTATGGATTTAGTGGCAAACGCTACCGATTCGCGTATTAAGCCAATAGGACGTTTAGGGCGAAATTCAACCGGTTTATTATTATTTACTAATGATGAAGATATAGTAAAGAAATTTACAAATTCTAAACATGGTGTTGCACGTTTATTTCAAGTGGAATTGGATAAAAACCTAAAATTTGAAGACCTAAAGAGTATTCAAGAAGGTTTAAAAATTGATGGTAAATTGGTCCCTGTTGAAGAGATTAGCTATATTGAAGGTCAGAGTAAAAATTTAATTGGTTTGAAGATTAAAAATACAGGTAATACAATTATCCGTACCATCTTTGAGTATTTAAAATACGATATAATCAAAATTGATTGTGTAGCCATTGCCCATCTTACCAAGAAAGATATTCCAAGAGGTCATTGGAAACATCTTACAATTCAAGAGATTAACACGCTTAAAATGTTGTAAAACAGCAGGTTGACGCATTAAAAAAAATAAACAAAAAAAGCCTGAAATTCAAAAAAATATATTTCATTTGCAGAGCATTTAGCTGAACAAATTGAAAACTGTTTTTATTTTCGGGCTTTTGACTTTCAGGAAGTCATTTTCAAAAGCCGCTTACAGATTAAGTAACCGAATTTTAGAGCTAACTTCCGTTTCTTATATTGCTTCAAGCCAACATTTATTTGGCTTTATTCCTACGACTCATCCTCAAATTCAAGTTTGATAGTTTTATAATTTAATGTTATATTATCGCTGAAAAAAAAATCAGTTCGTACCTTTAAATTTTAAACATCAAAATTAATGAACACAAAATATATTGACTTAATCAGTCAAACTTTTGATTTTCCACAAGAAGAATTCAAACTGGAAGATAAAACCCTAGAATTCCACGATGTAGACCTAATGCAATTGGTTGAAGATTATGGAGCGCCTTTAAAATTTACCTACTTGCCACAAATATCCAACAATATTCAACGTGCTAAAGGTTGGTTTGCAAAAGCCATAAAAAATAATAAATACAAAGGCAAGTATAATTATTGTTACTGTACTAAAAGTTCGCACTTTAAGCATGTTTTAGATGAAGCCTTAACAAATGATATTCATATAGAAACATCATCAGCTTTTGATATAGATATTGTTGAAAGCCTAAAAGCCGAAGGTAAAATTACAGATAAAACCTATGTTATTAGCAATGGGTTTAAACGATCTCAATACGTAACCAATATTGCAAGGTTAATTAATAACGGACAGAAAAACTGTATTCCTATTATTGATAATTATGAGGAAATTGACTTGCTTTCAGAAGAAATTAATGGCAAATATAATATTGGAATTCGTATTGCATCAGAAGAAGAACCAAAATTTGAGTTCTATACCTCACGGCTAGGTATTGGCTACAAAAATATTGTGCCTTTTTATAAAAATCAAATTCAAGACAATAAAAAAGTAAAGCTTAAAATGCTGCACTTTTTCATTAATACAGGTATTCGTGATAATGCTTATTATTGGAATGAATTGGCAAAGTGTTTAAAAGTGTACACCAGTTTAAAGAAAATTTGCCCTTCACTAGACAGCTTGAATATTGGTGGTGGATTTCCCATAAAAAATTCACTAGCGTTTGATTTTGATTATGAGTATATGATTGATGAAATTATTAATCAGATAAAATTAGCTTGCGAAAATGAAGATGTAGCTGTACCAAATATCTTTACAGAGTTTGGAAGTTTTACTGTTGGCGAAAGTGGTGGTGCTATTTATGAGGTATTATACCAAAAACAACAAAACGATCGTGAAAAGTGGAACATGATTAACTCATCATTTATAACTACCTTACCAGATACTTGGGCTATTAATAAACGATTTATCATGCTGCCAATTAACCGCTGGTATGATAGTTATGAACGCGTGCTTTTAGGAGGCTTAACCTGTGACAGTGATGATTATTATAATAGCGAACAGCATATGAATGCTATTTATTTGCCAAAATACAATAAAGATAAACCACTTTATATAGGTTTTTTTAATACTGGAGCTTATCAAGAAACAATTGGTGGATTTGGCGGATTACAGCATTGCTTAATACCATCACCAAAACATATTTTAATTAATAAAGATGCTGATGGCAACATCACCACAAAATTATTTAGCGAACAACAAAAAAGTGAAGACTTACTTAAAATTTTAGGTTACCATGGACAATAAAACGTATGCAGGAATAGAAGAGCAGTATTCTAAACTAGAAAGCTCAAAAATTGTACTAATTCCCGTACCATATGACGGTACAAGTACTTGGCAAAAAGGAGCTGATAAAGGTCCGGAAGCCTTTTTAAATGCTTCAGAAAATATGGAGCTTTATGATATTGAAACAGGAACCGAGGTATATAAACAAGGGGTTTATTTAGCAAAACCTGTAACCGAAAATGAATCGCCAGAACGTATGGTAGATGCGGTTCATGAGGCGACAAAAAAATATATTAAGCGTAACAAATTTGTAACGGCTTTTGGTGGTGAGCATTCTATTTCTATTGGAACTATTAGAGCTTTTAACGAATGTTTTGATAACCTAACAGTTTTGCAATTGGATGCCCATGCCGATTTACGTAAAGACTATCATGGAAGCACATGTAATCATGCTTGCGCACTTTATGAAGCTAGCCAAACAGCTAATTTAATTCAAGTTGGTATTCGTAGTATGGATGTTATCGAAACAACCGTTATGGATTTCGATAAAACGTATTTTGCTCATGACATGGCCGTAGATGATACGTGGATGGATTCGGCAATCGATCAGATGACAGAAAACGTTTTCATTACAATAGATTTGGATGCATTTGATCCCTCCATTATGCCAAGTACAGGAACACCAGAGCCTGGTGGTTTGCTTTGGTATGAAACTCTGGAGTTTTTACGCCAAGTTTTTGCTGAAAAGAATGTAGTAGGCTTTGACATAGTGGAATTATGTCCAAATGAAAATGAACGTTCTTCCGATTTTTTAGCAGCCAAGCTATATTACAAAATGTTATCTTATAAGTTTTTAGATGACGCAGCGGAAGATAGTTTCGATAATAATTTTAATGAATCAAAAGAAAACACGAACAAATTTTCTAAATTTAATGAAGACGATGACAACTAAAGGAGATATATCAAAATTTATAGAAAAGTATTATTTGCACTTTAACGCAGCCGCTTTGGTAGATGCTGCCAAAGGGTATGAAGAACAGTTAAATAATGGCGCTAAAATGTTGGTGTCACTTGCTGGAGCTATGAGTACAGCTGAAATAGGTAAAATATTTGCCGAAATGATACGTCAAGATAAGGTGCAAATTATTTCTTGTACAGGAGCAAATCTGGAAGAAGATATTATGAATTTGGTAGCACATTCACATTACAAACGTGTGCCAAATTATCGCGATTTAACACCTCAAGATGAGTGGGATTTATTGGAAAAAGGATTAAATCGTGTTACTGATACCTGTATTCCAGAGGAAGAAGCTTTCCGACGAATTCAAGAGCATATTGTAAAAATCTGGAAAGATGCCGAAGCTAATGGCGAACGTTATTTACCACATGAATACATGTACAAACTCCTGCTTTCTGGCGTTTTAGAGGAGTATTATGAAATTGATATTAAAGATTCTTGGATGTATGCGGCTGCCGAAAAAAACTTGCCAATTATTTGTCCAGGATGGGAAGACAGTACGATGGGTAATATTTTTGCTAGCTATGTATTAAAAGGCGAATTGAAAGCAAATACCATGAAATCTGGAATAGAATATATGACATTTTTAGCAGACTGGTATACCGATAACTCAGAAAACGGTATTGGTTTCTTCCAAATAGGAGGTGGTATTGCTGGCGATTTTCCTATATGTGTTGTGCCAATGCTGTATCAAGATATGGAGCGTACAGAAACACCTTTTTGGAGTTATTTTTGTCAAATTAGTGATTCAACAACTAGTTATGGTTCTTATTCTGGAGCCGTACCAAACGAAAAAATTACTTGGGGTAAATTAGATATCAATACGCCAAAATTTATAATTGAAAGTGATGCAACTATTGTAGCACCATTGGTTTTTGCTTACCTGCTAGGAATGTAACATGAAATCGCAAAAAATAGAAAATATTGAATTAAAATACCTCACGGTTGACGATTATGAAGAATTAAAATCGGCAACATTAGAGGCCTATGGAGGTGTTTTAAATTCCTATTGGAAAAAACACCACATAGAAGATTTAACCAGAAAATTTCCCGAAGGACAAGTCGTTATTAAAATTGATGGTGATATTGCAGGCTGTGCATTATCCATAATTGTTGATTTTGATACTATTGACGATGAGCATACCTATGAGGATATTATAGCTGGTGAATCTTTCAAAAATCACAACAAAAATGGCGATGTGTTATACGGTATCGATGTGTTTATTAAACCGAAATACCGTGGACTACGATTAGGAAGGCGTCTTTATGATTACCGCAAAGAAGTTTGTGAAAACCTTAATTTAAAAGGGATTGTTTTTGGTGGACGAATGCCAAATTACCACCAGCATAAAGACTTAACACCTAAAGAATATTTTGAAAAAGTAAAGCGAAAAGAAATCCATGATCCGGTTTTAAACTTTCAAATTTCAAATGATTTTCATCCAGTACGTATTTTAAAAGGGTATTTAGAAGGTGATACTGCCTCTAATGAATATGCTGTTTTAATGGAATGGGATAATATTTACTATACCAAACCAAATAAAAAAGCAAGTACCGTTAAAACAATTGTGCGTTTAGGCCTTATTCAATGGCAAATGAGAACCTATTCTGGTTTGGATGAATTGATGCAACAAGTGGAATATTTTATTGATAGCGTATCTGCTTACCGTTCAGATTTTGCAGTTTTTCCAGAATTTTTCAATGCTCCATTAATGGCAGAATTTAATCACATGCACGAACCAGATGCTATTCGTGAGTTGGCAAAATTTACCGAAACCATTGTTAACAAGTTGAAACAATTATCCATTTCTTACAATATTAACATTATTTCAGGGAGTATGCCTGAATTAGTAGGTGACGATTTGTATAATGTAGGTTATTTGTGTCGTCGTGATGGGAGTGTAGAGCGTTATGAAAAAATTCATGTAACACCAGACGAAGCTAAAGTTTGGGGTATGCAACGTGGTAATAAATTACAAACGTTTGAAACCGATTCAGGAAAAATAGGTATTTTAATCTGTTATGATTCTGAATTTCCAGAATTATCACGTTTATTAGCAGACGAAGGTATGGATATTCTGTTTGTTCCGTTTTTAACAGATACTCAAAACGGCTACTCACGTGTTAGATTATGCGCACAGGCACGAGCTGTAGAAAATGAATGTTATGTTGCAATTTCTGGTAGTGTTGGTAACTTACCAAATGTTAATAATATGGATATTCAATATGCGCAATCAGCTGTATTTACACCTTGCGATTTTTCATTTCCTAGTAATGGAATAAAAGCAGAAGCAACACCAAATACTGAAATGATTCTTGTAGCTGACGTTGATTTGAGCCTCTTACGCGAACTTCATTCGCATGGCGCTGTTAAAAATTTGAAAGACAGACGAAAAGATTTTTACGATGTTATCCGAATTAATCACAATAAATAGTAACTTTATTTTTTTAAAAAAGTATAAATAATTGCCCAAGTAATGAAAAATAGAAATGATAATTTAAAACGTGTAATCGTAGACTTTAAAAAGTTAACGCCAGAAATTTTAGCTCTACTCGTTGAAAAATATCCTGATGGTTATGATGAAGATCAAATTGTTTCCTTCAGAAATGCAAAAAACGAAATCATAGAAGCTGTTGAGGTTACAACAAGCGACACGAAGTATTTAGTTAAAGTGAGTACCAAGTTAGCCGTAACGATGGAAAACTACGACGAAGATGATTATGAAGATTTTGATGATTCTGATCCAGAAGCTGTTCAAGATCCAGATATTGAACTCACGGATGAAGACGTTGAAGATGATATTGATTAATTCATTTTAAAATGAGAACAGCAGTTTTTAAGTCTTATGAAAATGGTTATTTCACTTTCTGGTTTGATAACGGAGAAGAATTAGCCTTTGAAGAAGTACATCCACGCGTATTGAAACAATACGATTTAAAAAATGACGACAATTATATAGATCAGGAGTTTAAAATTGTTTTTGTAGAAGTGCCTGATCCTACCGATGAAGATTTAGTGATTTATAGAGTTGAGAGTTTAAAACCACTTTAATTTCTGTATATATGGAAACATCTTTTCACATGTCATTACCATGCTTAAGCATAAAGGATACTAAAGCTTTTTATGTAAATGGTGTTGGCGCAACCATGGGTAGGCACACCCAAAACTGGATTGATATCAATTTATTTGGACATCAATTAACTTTCATTAAAGCTGCTAAATTCGATTTCAATAATCCAAATTATGTGTTTGAAGGTAAAATTCTACCAGCTTTTCATTTTGGTGTGATTGTCGATAGTATTGTTTGGAAAAACATTTATAATAAACTTCAAGATTCCGGTTTAGAACTGGTTACGGAAAGCACTTTTTTAGAAGGTAAAATAGGACAACACAAATCCTTTTTTGTACAAGATCCAAATGGTTATATGCTAGAGTTTAAATGCTTTAAAAAACCAACGGAGACGTTTAAACAGTAATGTACACAGCAGTTGCTTATCAAGTAGCGAGCACTATTCATATAAAATTTAGCAAACAGGAATTGGCATACCAATTGTTGTTTCAAGATAGTGACGAATTATTTTATCAAGTTACGCCAGAGAAATTTATGTACCTCTTTCACTATGGTATTGTAAGTTTTTTTAACATGAATCCTGATGAAATATCCTATTATATTGAACAAATAAAACCATTTTGTGTGGAAATGATTCCGGTTGACATGTCCGAATCAATCCACGTTCATATTATTGAAGATACCTTAAAAGTAGAATTTGAAAAGGTGATACTTCCAGAAGTTAATCCAGAAATGATTCGCTTGGTTCTAATGAATGCCTCACAGTCTGTAGCATTAAATGCCTACTCTAGCATTACAGAATCTCTTTTAATTGAAACTAATAAACATACCAAATACCTTGAAGTAAAAGGTAAATTAGATATTTCTGGTAATCAACTCAAGCGAGTTATTGGTAAAATATTAAACATAAAGAATAAAATTTCCGAAAACCTATATATTTTTGATTCGCCTGAAAGTACCTGGGAAGACGAACAACTTAATCGCTTAAATTTAGCTTTAAAACAAACCTTCGATTTAAAGGATAGATACAACCTAATCCATGATAGAATTGATATTATTAAAGAGAATTTAGAACTTTTTAAGGATATAATGGACCATAAAGAGAGTAGCAGATTGGAGTGGATTATTATTATACTTATTGTAATTGAAGTGGTGGATATGTTTATTGCTAAATTGTTTTTTTAAAGAATTTGCTTCAATTCATCATAATACTGTTTCGTAATGTGTAATCCATTATGTCCACCATCTATTATAGGAAAAAGTGTAATATTATCTGGATTTATATTTTTTAATTTTTTAGCATTCGTTTCTGGATGAATAAGAAAATCTCGTGTACCATAAAAAATACGTATCGGACACTTTATAGCTGTTATAAACTGATAGGTAGGAATATCATATTTTATTAAAAAGGAGGGAATAGGTGGTGCAATTTCTTCAGAAATAAGCGTTTTCCATGAGTAATATGGTGCATTTAAAATAAGTTGCTTCGGATTGTTTTTAGAAGCCACGTAAGCTGCAATTCCAGAGCCCAATGAATATCCTAAAAGTACAATATCACGTTCTGAATACCGTTTTTTTACGTAATTATAAACTGCCTGTCCATCATTAAATAATTCCTGTGCTTCAGAATATTTGCCATTACTTTTTCCATAATTGCGATAATCAAAAAATAAAATATCATAACCGTTATTTAAGTAAAGTGGTGCGCGTTTTCCCCAATCATGAATAGCACCTGCATTACCATGAAAATAAACAATAATACCCTTTCTAGTTTGTTCGGTTTTAAACAATAGTGCATTTAATGAAACAGTCTCTGTTGTAGGAATAGTCAGTTCTTCAAAAGCTTCCTTAAAGGTAAAAACAAAATTGTCATCTAAATGTTTCGGATTAAAAAAGAAACGCTCTTGCTTAACATAGATGAAAATTAGCGACAAAATATACAAACCGAATAATGCTGCAACTATACGGAGCAATCGTCTAAAAAGTTTAGGAAAATTTAGTTTCAAGCAGTTTCGGTTTAAAAATATCGAGTAAAAATACGCTAAAAACTACTATATATTCAAACGCAATAATCCAAAGGTTTTCAGAGTTGTTAGAATTAGCATAAGCTAGGTAGCTAAAAATAATCATGAAACTCCAAACCAGAGGGAACTTATAGTCTGTAAAGACACTCAATAAAACTAGTGTGGCTACATACCATGGGTGAACCGTTGTAGAAGTAAAATAGTAAACACTTAATGCGATAAGCATGGTTGCAATAAGCTGTTTAGTGTTATTAACTTTTTTTAAAATGGCCAGGCTAACAACAAAAATAAAAATAAAAATAGCTGTTAGTTTTCCAATAATGGCTATTTGATTATAACCAGAAATCCAATAACCAATTGTTCTTAATAGGTAATAAATGCTTGCGTTAAATTCAAAGTTCTGAAACCATAAAGCAACAGTATTTGTGTAATTAGTCAAAAATTCTGATGAATAAAACGGCAAAAAGAAACAGATGGTTGTTATACCCACTATACTATAAAATGATAGTAGTTTTAACAGGTTAATTTTTTTTGTTCTTTTTGTTTTGGAATTTATAGTCTCTTCCTTTTTAAACCATTTAAAAAATAAGGGTAAAAATAATAATGGAATTAATTTTACGGAAACTGAACAAGCAAAAACAATAGCCGCCAATAGCCATTTATTTTTTTCTAGTAAATACAAGCTCCAAATGAGGAAGAACAACATGACGCCTTCAAAATGAAGATTTCCTGTTAATTCAATAATTATAAATGGATTTAAAATATACCAGAATATCAGGTGTTCTGGGAGCTTAAACTGTCGTAGTAAGCGCTTTCCAAAATAGAGAATCCCCAAATCAGCAGCAATAATTATTAGTCGTAATGTAATTACTGATCCTAAAATGCTTTTACTGCTAAATATACCTGCTAAAACAAAGCATAATTGATTGATAGGTGGGTAATTGGTAAAGTGGCTGGCGTTTAATAAACCCATACCATTATAAAGTTGCTGGGCTTGATTTATCGGGAAGTTGCTAGCTGAAATAAACGATTCTGGTGTGTATAAATACGGATTAAAACCTTCCAAAATCATGCGTCCATCCCAAATAAAACGATAGAAATCTTGTGATAGATTTGGTATGGCTAAAATAAAAACGGCTCGAAATCCAAACGCTATCCATGTTAAGAATTGAATGTTGTGTTTAGTTAATTGTAGCAACTTATAAGAAAGGACAAATAAGGCTACGTACAGTGTTAGTAGCTTAATGGAATCTGTACGTGATAAATTATAAGCAAAAGCCCAATAAAAGAGCAAACCCGATAATGTGAGTAGCAATTGAAACTTATAAAGCTTAATGAAATAAGAAATTTGCATGGGTTAAAGATACAGATTCAAATGTTCTCTAAACAAAAAAACAACCACGTAGGTGATTGTTTTTAATTGTTAGTGTTCAGAATAATTAAGCTTCAATTCTAGAAACTTTATCTAAAGCATCGGCTATAAGTGTATCGCCTTTTATTATTTCAAACGTGGCTTTATTTGCCACATCATCATTTAAGGTTCTTACTAAAGTTTGCGCCACATCATTTCGGCTTATTTCACCTTGCTTATTCAGTTTTTCTTCTAAAGCTATTTTATTGTGTAGTTCACCATTTGTTAAAGCCCCAGGCCTAACAATGGTATAATTTAAACCACTTTTTTTTAAATGATTATCGGCGTTTTGTTTCGCCTTTAAATAATCTTGTAATTCCGAAACAGATTCTGGATTATCTGCTCCCATGGAACTTAACATAACAAATTTTCTTATATTATTTTTTTTAGAAGCATCAATCAGTTTTTTAGCACCTTCTTGATCTACTTCTACAACTTTTTTTCCGCCAGAACCAGCAGCAAAAATGACTTTATCAATAGGTGTTTCAAACGCAGGAGAAACATCGTGTTCTAAATTGGCCAAAACGGTTTCAACATTTTTCGACTTAAAAAAAGGAATCTGCTCTTCTGCTCTAACCATAGCAATGGGCTTGAAATATTGTGATTCACATAAAAGATTGATAATTTTTTTTCCAGTGGTACCGTGAGCACCTGCTACTAATATATTTTCCATATTTTAATATAACAGGAAAAGACAACGTATACAAGTAAATAGAGTTGTTTAACGTAAGTTTAAGAGTGCTGTAATGAAAGGCATTAATTTTTAAGCGACTTAAAAAAAACGTAACCAAAACCTAAAAATAACATCAAATGAAATGGAAATAATCCAAAATCACCTTCTTTTACAACAGTAAATGCACTGTACATACCAAAAGCGAAATAGCACATCAAAAACCCTTCAACAATAAATTGGAATGAAACTTTGGGTTTTAAATAAATGTTATTTTTCCATGTATCAGTGTGGGCATTCAGATTAAATTTGGGTGTACGGATAAAATCACTTCGCTTTCTAAAATGACCTTCTAAAACGGCAATAGTATTATGTAATGATAATCCCATTGCAATGGAAAAAAAGGCAAAAAATAAGACCAAATATTGTACAAAGTTTTTAAGAGTTGAACCATGCAGCTTTTTGTACATAAGCCAATAACAAATGAAAAAAATTAGTGAGCTAATAACAAAAAAACTAGTAGCATAAAAATATATTTTGAGGGTTTCGTTCTCATGTTTTATATAAAGCATGGGTACGCTCAAAAGGGCTACAATAAAAATGCTTAAAAACATGGTGCTATTCAACAAATGTAAAAAACCATGTATTTTAGTTTTGGCTGAAATGGTTTTACTTTTTAAAATTTTAAAAAACATTTTTTGAAAGTTTTCAGCACCACCTTTATTCCATCTAAATTGTTGCGAACGGGCTGCGCTGATAACTATAGGTAATTCAGCAGGTGTTACTACATTTTCTAGGTATTTAAAGTGCCATTTTTTTAGCTGTGCACGATAACTTAAATCCAAATCTTCGGTAAGTGTATCACCTTCCCAATTTCCGGCGTCCAGAATACAAGCTTTCCGCCACACACCAGCTGTGCCATTAAAGTTTATAAAATGGTGTTTGCTATTTCTTCCTGTTTGTTCTAATGTAAAATGGGTGTCTAAAGCAAATGCTTGAATTTTGGTAAGCAAGGAATAGTTTCTATTAATATGTCCCCAACGTGTTTGAACCACACCTATTTTTGAGTCTTTGAAATATGGAATGGTTTGCAAGAGCCAATCGGGTTTTGGTAAAAAATCGGCATCAAAAATGGCAATATATTCACCTTTGGCAGATTCTAACCCTGCTTTTAATGCGCCTGCTTTGAAGCCTGTTCTGTCGGTTCTATGAATGTATTTAATATCAAGACCTGTTTGCTGTAATTCCTTAACTTTTTTAATGGTAATTTGGGTTGACTCATCAGTAGAGTCATCTAAAACCTGTATTTCTAATTTATTTTGCGGATATTTTACTTTTGAAATGTTTTCCAAAAGGCCTTCCACAACATATAATTCGTTGTAAATTGGCAGTTGAATGGTTACGAAAGGGATTTCAGATGGATTTTTAAAATCGAATTTAACCGAATTATCGTCTTTCTTTTTAGCTGACAGATAATTGAGTAATAAATTCAGTTGTGCCAAGGCATAGATAAATATTAAAAGTAATGCCAAAGTATAAACGGTTATTATGATACCTTCTATAATCATTTTTTAAAACCGTATTTAAAAATCCAACTTAATATTTTTATACCTGCCAAAACAGCGCCTTTAACTGTACCTGACACTTTGGAAACACCAATTCTGTTTCTGTATGATACAGGGATTTCTGTATATAATATATTTTGTTTGAGTGCTTTTAACTGCATTTCTACCGTCCAACCATAGGTTTTATCTTGCATATTTAGCTTTAATAATTGCTCATATTTAATAGCTCGGAAGGGTCCTAAATCAGTGAATTTAGACCCGAACATGATGCGCATAAGTGTTGTAGCAAGCCAGTTTCCAAAAATTTGTGGAAAAGTCATTGATCCTTGTTCACGTAAATATTTCACACGAGTTCCAATTACAAAATCGACTTTGTTATCGAGAATAGGTTGAATTAATTTAGTCAGCTCTTCTGGATAGTCACTGTAATCACCATCTAAAAACACAATAATATCCGTTTTGGAGTTTTGTCGAGCAACATAGTCCAAGCCTTTTAAGCACGCATAGCCATAGCCTTTTCTGCTTTCGGTTAAAACGGTGGCTCCAGCGGTTTTAGCATTTTTTTCAGTTGCATCTGTAGAACTATTACTTACCACAATAATTTCCGTCACTAATTTTGGAATGTCTTTAATTACCAATGGAATGGAATCCGCTTCATTAAAAGCGGGAATAATGACTTTTATATTGGGCATTTATATTTTATTTTTAAGGTGCAAAAATAGGATTTAACTGAACAGATTTCCAAAAGCTGTTGGTGTTTATTCCAGTTACTTTTTATTTATCAAATCCATTAAGTCAACATCATTTCCAAGAAGAATATCGTTTGAATTTATACGACCTTTCATACTATCGTTTTCTAATTTTAAAACGCCACGAGGGCAAACCGCACTACAAATACCACAACCAACACAACTGGAACGCACAATGTTTTCGCCTTTTTGTGCATAAGCCCTCACGTCTATACCCATTTCACAATATGTAGAACAATTACCACACGAAATACACTGACCACCATTAGTCGTAATTCTAAATTTAGATAACATACGTTGTTGAAAACCTAAAATAGCAGCCATTGGACAACCAAATCGACACCAAACTCTACTACCAAAAATAGGATAGAAGCCTGTGCCTATAACACCTGAAAAAATGGCGCCTATTAGAAACCCATAAGCGGAGCGCAAAGTTTCAGCTTCAAAAAGAAATAGTTTTGTTCCATTAGTAGCGTAATGGAATCCAATAAGTAATATGATAATTATAAAATAACCAATGGCACCATATCGTGCGTCTTTGCCAAGTTCCTGACGTTTAAAAATTATAGTTAAAGCAAAAATAAGCGTTAAGAAACAGCCTACTGATAATAAGAACACATCTTTTGTTAACCAGTATTTTTCAGAATCATAACCTAAATAGGTATAAATAACAGCCGTAGTCATAAGCACCACAAAAACCAATACACTGTGTATAACCCAACGTTCTATCTTCCATGCTACTTGTCGTTTATCACTCAAGTGGCGAAAGGGATCTCCAGCAGTTTCTGCTAATCCTCCGCAGCCACATACCCAAGAACAATACCAGCGTTTGCCGTATTTGTAGGTGAGAATAGGTGTAATAATAAAAATTGAAACAATACCAAAAATGAGTAATCCTAAACCAATATTGCCAGCACTAATAAATGAATCTACACGGTATTGTTCAAAATTATAGTAGTTCAGTGGCCAAATATTTTTTAAATCGTAATAAGGTAGGCTAAAGGTCTCAGAATTTAAACGGGACATAAATTCTGGAATTAAAAAAGCAAAAGCTAGTTGAAAAAACATCACGGAATACGTGCGCAACTGCTCATAACGATTGTGCCTATATTTTAATAAAAACTTAAATCCAAAAGCTAAAATAGCTAGTGTGTAAAGTGTTCCGTAAACAAACCATTGACTGGCAGGACCACCATTTAAGAGGCGGCTTAATGGGTCAAAAAGTGCAACCAATCCGCTGTTCTCGTTACCATCTTTTGCTAAACCTAAATATTGCGGATAAAAATAGAGAACGATATAAAATAGAGTTAATACAACACCTGTTAGCCAACCCCAAAGACCTCTTGATGAAATAGATTTAAACCAAACACCATCATTTTTTATACCTTCGGGTTTATTTAAATAGGCATCTATAGCAAAACCACCAATTCCTAAAGTCATCAAAGCAAGCGATAGAGTTAGCGTCCAACCAGAAAGTATGTTTAAATTAAATAGTGCAATTCCCATCATGAATAATCCAAGTAATCCGATGGCTAGGAATAGTTTCTGTTTAATGGATGTATGATAGGCATCTGGTTTTGCTAGTGAAAGACTATGATTTGATTTATAACTCATTTTAGTAGCTGTTTCGGATTTGTGATTTAAGCGGTAACAATGCGATTTTCAAATTTCTCTTTAATACAAGACTCATAACGTTTATAAAATTCGGGATCAAAGTTAGCATCTTGAAGGTTTTTAATAACGAAATCTACTGGCCGTTTTTCAGTTAGCCATCTATCAAAAACCTCATGTTTTAATCGAATTCCAAATGTATTGATGCCTTTAAACGTTTCAGTTTCTCTATGATATTCTATTGTAATGCATTTAGATTCAGTTTCATGTTTCCAATGAAAATGCTCGTGGTTTTCTTTGGGTTTTGGAAATACCCAGCCATAGGTTTGGTATTCTATATCGAAAAATTTAGCTGAATTAAACCAATGACTTGGATTGTAGGGTGTGCGATTTCCACAAATAGTTTGTGCAATTACTTCTCCCATCATTCTTCCAGTATACCAGACGGCTTCAATGGGTTTCCTGTTTCCAATGGCTTCCTGCTGTTCAGCACAATCACCTATAGCAAAAACATCTTGGATATTGGTTTCCAAATACCGATTAACAACGACACCTTTATTTGTATTAATGTTACTATTTTTTACAATTGAAATGTTAGGTGAAACACCAGCAGTTAAGCCTACAAAATTGCATCTAATCTCTTCGCCTGTTTCTTCAATAATAACTGATTTTACTTGTCCGTTTTTATCTGATTTTATTTCTTTTAAATTAGTTTCTAACCTTAAATCAATACCATGTTTTTTAATTTCACGGTTTATCATACGGCTTTCTCCTTCAGGTAATACATTATTCCAAAAATTCGGTTCGCGAACTAAAAACGTTACAGGAATATTTCGGCTATTTAACATTTCTGCCAATTCAATACCAATTAAACCACCACCAACAATTACAGCTCGTTTACATACGTTGTTATTAGGCGCATAAACTTCTAGATTGTCTAAATCTTGCTTACTATATAAGCCTTGAACACCATTTAAATCTTGTCCTGGCCAACCAAATTTATTAGGCTTACTACCAGTTGCAATAATGAGTTTGTCGTATTTTAATGTATCTCCCTTTTCAAAATGAAGCGTTTTAGTGTTTGTATCAATCTGATTTACAAATCCATTTTTTAGGTTGATACGATTTTTTTTCCAAAACCAATCTTCATAAGGTTTGGTATGCTCATATTTCATATGACCCATATAAATATACATCAAGGCTGTACGGGAAAAGAAGTGTTCAGTTTCAGCAGAAATAATGGTGATTTTTTTATCTGATAATTTCCGGATATGTCTGGCTGCTGTGACGCCAGAGATACCGTTTCCTATTATTACAATGTGTTCCATACAGTGAATTATTGGTTGGTTGGTCGAAGGTTTTTATAGAACCTTAAAGCGTCTTCAAACAATTTGTTTAAATTTAAACATAATTAAGCGGTTATGACAAAGTATTTAACGTGGTTTTTAGTTTTTATGTTTTTTTCATGCAGTATGACTACAAAGAAAGATTATAAAATTAATGGCGTTAGTTTTGTGGCATCCCGTGACCAAATTTCTAAAGAAAATGTCCAGCCTGTTTTAAACGTGCATGCTAATTATACGGCTATTATGCCATTTGGGTTTATTAAAAATTTGGAGCATCCAGAAATTATATATAATACCAACAAACAATGGTTTGGTGAAACAACCGAAGGTGTTTCTCAATATATAAATGTGCTGCAAAAGTCAGGTTTACAGGTTATGTTAAAACCACAAATTTGGGTTTGGCATGGTGAGTTTACAGGTCATATTAAAATGCCTAATGAAGTTGCTTGGTTGGAATTGGAACAAACCTATTCACAATTTATTTTAGACTTTGCCAAACTAGCACAAGAAAAACAAGTAGCCTTATTTTGTATAGGTACTGAACTGGAACAGTTTATAGTTCATAGGCCTGAATTTTGGCAGGAATTAATTAAGAATATTCGTGCTGTGTATAGTGGTGAGTTAACCTATGCAGCCAATTGGGATGAATATAAACGCACACCATTTTGGAACGATTTGGATTATATTGGTGTAGATGCTTACTTTCCTGTAAGTGATAAAATAACTCCACGTGTAGAAGATGCCATTACAGGTTGGCAAGCTCATAAAATAGAAATGAAAACCGTGTCTGAAACCTTTAAGAAACCCATACTATTTACGGAATTTGGCTACCGAAGTACAGATTATACCGGAAAAGAACCTTGGGTTAGCGATTATAAAATAACAGCGTTAAATTTTGAAGGACAAACCAATGCAACGCAAGCTTTATTTGAAACTTTCTGGAAAGAACCTTGGTTTGCAGGTGGTTTTGTTTGGAAATGGTTTCACAATCACGCAGAAAGTGGTGGTAAAAAAGATAATCAGTTTACACCTCAAAACAAACCAGTTGAAGCTGTTATTAGAAACTACTATAAAAGACAATGAATCGAGAATAGGGCTGTGCCGAATCCCGATTCATTTGTTTACTAATAAAGACCAACTGATATTTAGTGTGTTTTCTCTATAATCTTAAAATCTTTTATGGCTTGATTGGGTTCAATAATATTATAGCCTTTCCAAAATTCAGGATCATACGCAGGCAAATAAGTTGGTGTTACTTCTGGGACTTCATTAAAATTGTTGAACTCTGTTTCTGAAATAGGCGTCGATTCAAAAACAATCAATTCCTTTTTTTCAATATTCCGAACAATGAAATGTAAATCGGCAGCCAATTCATTTTGTTTACGGCGCCCTTTAACATGCTTATTTTTTTCAATAATTTTCAAAGGTCTTTTTATGCCAACTTGTTGTCCATTAGTTTCATCAACATATTTAAGTGTGTATTTATTGTTAGTGTTTTTTTGAAAAATAATAGTGCCTTCCTTTAAATACTCATTTAATGAGATACCTAACAATCCAAATTTTCGAAGTGGTTTTACATTTTTATAATCTACACGTACAATAGCAAAATCTTGGGTGTTAATGTATAGTGTGCCTTCATAATCTTCGCTCCGTTTGGGTTTGAAGGAAATGGTGTAAACAAATTCGTTGTTAAAATATGCAAAGTCCTGCATTTCAAATTCGTAACGTCTGGATTTTTCAATAAAATTTAAATCAGAATCTTCATTTAAAAAATTAGCGTTTTCTAGATTATGAATAGATCCTTTTCGCCAATTTAAAAAGTTAGCCTTGCGTTTGGCTTCCAGTTCTTTTTTCTTTTCTATAAACTCTGCTGTTTCTTTTTCCTCTTTTTTATCAACAAAAAATGAAGAGTCTATTTCTTCTTTGGTTCCAAACCAACCCGATTTTATTTTGAAATACGAATTGCGTTTTACATGTTTTCGGATAATTTCATTAAAGCGTTTTTCATAATTTTCAAAGGTAATTTCACTTTCTTTATCATATAATCGAGAAGCCTTTAAGATGTCCATTTTTTGAGGTGTAGACGGTTTCAGCTTACCATATATTTCGCCTAAAACCTCGGTGTGCTGATCCGTATTTTTTGGAACCGACCTAATAATACTATCTACAAATGCTTGATTGAATTCGGGAATGGTAGATTCTTCAATTTTCACATCCGTTTTCAGCATATTCGTGTAGTATGATTCTCTGTAAAACAGTTTACGCTTGGCAAAGCCAAAATCGTAATTAGTTTCTAGGCTTTCTTTTGCTTTGTCTAAAATTTCATCGATTGTATAGTCTTTATTGGTGATAAATACTTCGCTCAAATCAATGTTTTTAGTGCGTAATGGAATTATACTGTCCCTAAAATTTTGAATAGCAAATTGTTTTTGCTCGTAACCCAAGCAGCTTATAAAAAGGGAATCTGTATTAGAAATTTTCCTGTTAATGGTAATGTTGAATTCGCCTTTATCATTGCTAATAACGCCTGTTTTGTCGTCTATTAATATTGTTGCAAATGGTATAGGTTCTTGTTTGGTTGAGTCCACTATTTTTGCAGAAATAGTGCGTTGGGCCTTTGCTGAAAATACGGTTAGACAGCAAAGTGCCAAGATAAGTTTGGTTGGTTTCATGATAATTGGTTTAGAGTGGAAAAGTATATTTTTCAATTGAAGCAACACGTTTCTTTATCACTTTATTAAGTAAGATTTATCTTTATTTTAACAGATTAACCATGTTGAAACCAGATTTTTAGGAAATATGCTTTTTGTAATAAGTGAATAATTGGTCAGCTGATGCACCAAACCATTTTTTAACATAAATAGTCCAGAAATGATATTGTAATGTCCAAACACCATGCTTTTTATAGAGTCTTGCAGATGTTTTTATTTTGTCTTGAATGACCACAAACTGCTTTCTAGTATAAAGCTCATTTATTAAAATATTGTCTTCATAAATGGTGAAACGTTCATCATAACCACCAATTTCGGTGAATAATTGTTTGGTAATAAACTGACTTTGATCACCACCACGGCTAGCACGCCAAGAAAATTGGGTGAGCCAACCTGCTAAACGTAACCACCAATGATTGTTATCAAACTGTAAACGGAAGCAACCTGCTAAATTCCCTTTGGTTACTTCATGGATTATGAGGTTGTCAAAATTTTTAGGCGGAAAAGAATCCGCATGGAGGAAATAGAGAATAGTTCCTGTGGCATGTTTGGCACCAAAATTCATTTGAATGGCTCGTCCTTTTTCTTCATTTAGGAGTTGAATTTTACTTGAAGTTGTAAAGAAATTGGTTACTATCTTTTCCGAGCCATCCACACTTCCGCCATCAACAATAATAATTTCTGCTATATTTTTTGCTGTTGAATTCTCTAATAGATGTTCTAAAACCGAAGCTATATTTTCGGCTTCATTAAGCATGGGAATAATTATGGAAATGGTATTAGTCATTTAATTCCCAACTATAATCCATGTATTCTATTTTGGCGTCTGATGCAATTTTTACATCTGAATAGGTGTTTAAAAAGGTGATAAGACTGCCATTTTCCTTAAAATCTTTTGAAAACCATTTAAAGATTTTTGAGAGTTCCAGACTGTTTTTTTGAATCCTATTTTTTGATGAATCTGCCAAAAACTGTTTTGTAACTGTTGTTAATTGTTTGTCTAATTTTTCTGGGATATAGGCTTCATTTAATAATTGCGGACAAGAAGCTGATGCGCAAACAATAGCAAAATGAATGCGTGGTTCATTCATGTTACGAAGCACCTCATGTTCAATATAATTTAAAGAAAGTAATTTGCCGTTGATAGGAATAAACTTTTGATCCCAAGGGTTTTTAATGTCTTTAATACTTTCAACTGGATAATTATCAATAATCAGTTTTATGGTAAAGGCATTATACGCGTTAATCCAATAGGCTAATGTTTCGTTTTTTGTCCAACTTTCTTTAGGCGAAACGGCTATAAATTGGTTGAGGTAGGTGTTTAATTCTGAATCATTTGCTTTTATAGTTTTATAATCAACTTCACCTTTATTAGAAACATGTTTTTGTAAGAATTCTATAAAACCGGAATGGTTTATGGTTTGTCCAAAAGCCGAAAGACTGAAGCCAAACAGCAATAAAATAAGATATAGCGGATTTTTCATAGCGTAGTTTTTCTACATTTTTTAACAACAGCCACCACCATCATAATGAAACGTGGATTTACTGATATAAATATCATTCCGATTCAATTTGGCCAAGTCGCCAGCCGTTTTATCACAAATAGCTAGTGGTTGGTTTTGAACCAATACATGTCCAGCGTTGTCATCAAAAAAATCTTGGTCGCCATAGTAAATAGCAGCTTTTCCTGTAAAAATACACGGGCCATCTGCAGGCATGGGGTCTTTTATGGCAGCTACTTCAATAGATTCTATGTAAATCAATTCTTCCGTTGGGTAATGGTTAGGAGCCAAAATGCGATACGGTTTTCTAGCGCGAATTTCAATAGTTCCAAAACCAGCATCGGTTAGCATTTTAACATATTCAGCAATGGGCAAACTACCACTTAAACAAAGGGCGCGCAATCTGTCATCGTTACGCAAGGTGTCATTCATGGGTTGCTCGCAAGTAGGATCGCTCATGACTAATTTACCATGTGGTTTGAGTACGCGAAACATTTCAGCAATGGCTTTTTTTAAATCGTCTGTTTTAAAAATGTTGAATAAACAATTTTGTGCAGCCACATCAATACTGTTATCAGGAACTGGAAGATTCAATGCATCGCCTTTTTTAAGATCTACAAATTCACTTTTAAACCATGGATTTTGAGCTTCGGCTTCTTTAAAATTTTTACGAGATGCTTCTAACATTTCATCGACTACATCGATACCAATAACACCATTTTTTTCGCGGTTGAAATATGAAAATTGCAATAATTCCATGCCGCCACCAACACCAACATAGAGCATTTTAGGGTTGTTGGTTAAATCACGGGCATGAACAGTTGATCCACAACCATAGTTCATTTCCTGCATGATTTTCGGGATTTTTAAACCAGGTAATTCCCAAATAGGATTCGTCGTGCAACATAAACCAACATCTGGAGTTAATGCTGCTTCTTTGTATACATCGTGTGTGGTGTTAAGATAATTGCTCATAGTTTCAGTATTCGGGTGTTAATTGCTATTATAAACTTTTAATTAGTTCTTTAAAAAGGGTAATCATTTGTGGTTCTGCTTTTCCTGCCATTTCTATAATTTCAGAAATATCAACAGGTTTTAGATTACTTGGGTCGCACTCATCTGTTAAAACTGACACGGCAGCCACCTTTAAATTTAAATGATTGGCCACAATAATTTCTGGAACGGTACTCATTCCAACAGCATCCGCTCCAATAATTTTAAGCATTTTATATTCTGCGCGAGTTTCCAATTGCGGTCCAACAACACTAGCATAAACGCCTTTATGTAGGGTTATGCCTTGGTTTTTAGCAATGGTTTCAAATTTGGCATTAATATCTGCATCGTAAGGTGCGCTCATATCAGTAAAACGTTCACCTAATTGTTCCACACCTCTAAAGGCTAATGGAGAACTACCTTGGAGATTAATATGGTCGTCTATTAACATCAGTTCGCCTTTTTTAAAGACTAAATTGATGGCGCCAGAGGCATTAGAAACTAATAAGGTTTCTATGCCTAATTGTTTCATAACACGAACGGGATAGGTAACATCCTGAAGTGAGTAGCCTTCGTAAATATGAAAACGGCCTTGCATAACTACTACCTTTTTTCCTGAAAGTGTTCCGTAAATAAGTTTGCCTTTATGAAACTCAACCGTAGCCGTTGGGAAATTTGGGATGTGATTATAGCTAACTTCAGCTATAATATCAATATCTTCTATTAATTTGCCCAATCCTGTTCCGAGAATAATGCCTATTTCAGGGCTTTCAAACCCTTTACTTTGTAAATATTCGGTAGTTTCTGTTATATACTTCATCATAAGTTTAATAGTATTTTTTTAGTGATTCAATGCCTTGTATATCTTCAAAGGTATCAATATCATTTAATATTTCTAATAGGTGAACGTCTTCATTCTGTAAATCATCCAAGGTGTCTTTACAAACACTTTCTGTTCCCCAAGCTTTGTTTTTGAAAACTTTAGGGTGTAACTGTTTCATGCCGAAAAGGTAATAACCGCCATCTTCAGCAGGACCCAAAACATAATCGTTTTTGTTTAATTTTTGAAATCCTTCGGAAATAATCTCGGCATTTAAATCTAATAAATCACTACCAATTATCAGGACTTTTTCATAACCTAGTTGAAATAATTCCGAAAAGGCATTTTCCATTCGCCCTCCCAAATCAGAGCCTTCTTGAAGCTTCTTTTTAAAAAAATCAGAATTCCAGATATCTTCTTTTTGTATGGCTTCAGAATAAAAAACATAGCGATCTACCGATACGTTTTTTGCCGTTTCTGCAGTATGCTTTAATAGATGTTTGTAAATTTCCAAAGCAGATTCGTTACCAATAGTTTTTGCTAATCGGGTTTTACATTTTCCTAATTCTGGATTTCTTGTAAAAATAATAAGTGCACTTTTGGAGGTCGGAAAATAGAAATTAGCCACTTGATCTTGGTCGCTATTAGTATTGTTTTTTGATAAAATTCCCATTCTTAATTAGTTCAAATCATAAACTTTTACCCCTTTGTTTAACCATTTTCCCCACATTTTTGAAAAGGCATGGATGCTATCTGTTTTTTTGTTCTGCTGATTATAAACTGGGAAATCGTTATTTTTCCATTCAAAGATACCGCCATATAGGTTATAAACCGCTGTATAACCTTTGTCTTGTAGTTTTTTTGAAATGGTTTCAGAGCGAATTCCCAAAGAGCAGTACACCACAATAGTATCATTTTTATTAGGGATTTCGTTTAAAATAGTTTCAATTTTGAAATCTTTATAACCAACAAATACGGCATTTTTTAAATGACTTACTAGGTATTCATCAGGTTCACGTGCATCTAAAATTTTATAGTTGGTTTTCGGCATGGCCAACTCTTGAACCGTTATATAAGGGATATGTTTGGTGTTGTAACGTTTTAATAAATTGGCTAAAGAGTCTTGAGCCATACAGGTGCTCATGACAGAAAAAAACACTACTAAAGTAGATATGCTCTTTATCATAGAATATATTAATTGACGACACTTCCTTGACAACTACTACCTGCTCCAGCTGTACAACCATAACAATGCTGAGATATTACAATGTTCCTTCCTTCCAGTAAATCCTCATTATATTCTGAAATATGTTTAACGGAACTGTTTACCGGTAGGTTTAACATTTGGTTAAAATCACAATCATATAAATAGCCATCCCAACTAATGGAAAGTGTATTGGTACACATTACGTTTTTTACTGCCGATGGGTTGTAGGCTTCCACTAAATTGTACATGTAATCTTCATAATTTTCAGAGGCAATTAAATAATCTAAAAACCGGGCAATAGGTAAGTTTGTTATAGCAAACAAGTTATGGAAGGCTATTCCAAAATCATCCAATAAGGCTTTTTTAAAATCTTTTTCCATGGCTGCTTGATTACCTGGTAAAAAAGCACCAGACGGATTATAAACTAGATCCAAACGTAAATTGCTATCTGGCATACCATAACCAACAGCATTTAATTCTTGTAGCGCTTTTATGGATTTAGCAAAAACGCCATCGCCACGTTGTTTGTCGGTTTTACCTTTGGTCCAGTGTGGCATAGAGCTTACAACATGTACATTATGTTTTTTAAAAAATTCTGGTAAATCGTAATACTTTTTGTTGGCTCGAATAATGGTTAAATTGGAACGCACAATAAAATCTTTAACACCAGCTTTAGCAGCTTCTTCAACAAACCATCGGAAATTTGGGTTCATTTCAGGAGCGCCTCCTGTTAAATCTAAAGTATGTGCTTCCGTGTTTTTAATAACTTCTAAACATTGCAGCATGGTTTCCTTTGTCATAATTTCTTTACGGTCAGGTCCTGCATCTACGTGGCAATGCGTACAAACTTGGTTGCACATATAACCCACATTTATTTGAAGAATTTCAAGCTTTTTGGCTTGCAGAGGAAACTGATTGCTTTCGGCTATTTTATCTTTAAAAGTCGGCAATTCTCCTGTTTTAAAAATACCATTGGAGAGTATATCTAGTTGACGTTTGCTATCTGCTATTTCTTTTTCTTGTTTTTTTAGGGATTTAATCATGTGAGAGTTTAAAGTTTCTGATTCAGTATTCTACGGTTTGCTATTGGCTAGCTTGAGTGCCATACTGTAAGTTTCTGTTTTTAGATAATGTCATTTTAAATAGGTGGTTACATATCTAATTTATTTACTTTATTCATCATTTGAACACCGTGAACTAATGATGCACCACCTCTTATGGCTGCTGCAACATGCAAAGCTTCCATCATTTCTTCTTTTGTAATGCCGCGTTGTAAGCCATCTCCTGTATAGGCATCAATGCAATAAGGGCATTGAATAGTATGTGCTACAGCAAGCGCAATGAGTGACTTTTCGCGTTCAGATAAAGCGCCAGCTTCAAAGACTTTTCCGTAATAATCAAAAAATTTAGCACCTAATGCTTCATTCCATTCTGAAATTTTACCAAATTTTTTTAAATCAGCTGGGTCGTAATATGTTTTTTGCATAATTAAATCTTGTTTATAATAGTTACGTAAAATTGAAATGTACGGTTTTATGTCGAAGAATTATAATAAAGATTACATAAAACTAACAGGTATTCTCGAGTAAAGAAAAGTTGAAAATAGCTATATTGCAACTTGAAAAACGTATTCTATGTTGGAAGAATTAGCAAATAATTACAGTCATTTTTTTGAGAGGGACTTATTAGAAGAAATTAATCAAGTAGGTGTTTTAAAAGAGGTTAAAGAAGGTGATGTGCTTATTGAAATTGGATCCTATGTTAAATCCATGCCCTTACTGCTTACAGGTGCTATAAAAATTTTACGACAAGATGATGATGGTGACGAATTACTACTATACTTCTTAGAAAAAGGTGATACGTGTGCCATGACCTTAACCTGTTGTTTGGGTAGAACAAAAAGTGAAATCCGAGCCATGGCAGAGACCGATGCTAAATTAATAATGATTCCAATCGAGAAAATGGAAGAATGGTCTGCTAAATATAAAAGTTGGCGAAATTTTGTTTTCGAAAGTTACCACAGTCGTCTAAATGAAATGCTTGAAACTATTGATAGCATAGCCTTTTTAAAAATGGATGCGCGTTTATTAAAGTATCTCAACGAAAAAGCACGTGTTTCAGAAGATCATATAATTTACAGCACACATCAAGATATTGCTTATGAGTTACACACATCGCGTGTGGTTGTTTCACGATTGCTCAAAAAATTGGAAAATATGGGAAAGGTGGCGTTGCATAGAAATTATATTATACTAAAAAAGGAATAGCTTGCTATGTAGCATGGGTTACAATCCAGATTAAAAATAAATCCTACTTTTGCAACCGTGTATTGAACCACTTATATGGATATTTTAGAATTTTTTGGCTATTTAAGCGCTTTACTAATTGGAATAGTATTGGGGTTAATTGGTGGTGGAGGTTCTATTCTAGCTGTGCCTGTGCTAGCTTATTTGTTTTTAGTGAATGAAAAAGTAGCAACAGCGTATTCCTTATTTATTGTGGGTGTTAGCGCGTTAGTTGGCGGATTAAAACAGCACAAAAAGGGATTGGTAGATTGGCGAACAGCTTTTGTATTTGGAATTCCTGCTATTATAGGAATTTCATTAGTTAGGCATTTTGTTATACCTGCACTTCCGGAGATAATTACAACAATAGGTACTTTCCAAATAACGCGACGAATGGTTATGTTTGGTTTGTTTTCAATTCTAATGATTCCAGCAGCCTTTTCCATGTTGAAGGATCGAAAAATTAAACCTGAAAAGCGTAATGTATCCTATAATTATCCACTAATTCTAATTGAAGGCCTGTTAATTGGTGGTATAACAGGAATGATTGGAGCTGGAGGAGGTTTTTTAATTATACCTGCATTAGTGCTTTTAGCCAATGTAGACATAAAAATAGCCGTAGCTACATCATTAATAATTATTGCTATGAATGCCTTGTCAGGATTTTTTCTAGGTGATGCGCTGACTATGACAATAGATTGGCAATTTTTACTGTCCTTTACAGCTATATCCTTGGTTGGGATTTATATAGGTAGTTATTTAAGTAATTTTATAGATGGTAAAAAGTTGAAAAAAGGGTTTGGTTACTTTGTGTTTGTAATGGCTATTTTTATCTTCTATATGGAATTCTTTGTTAAGGCGTAATGTAACTTTAGTTACTGCCCTTTTCAACAGTTATTCGTAAATTTGTAACGTATTTAAAAAGTAAGAATTATGAAAATTGAACAAATATATACTGGCTGTTTAGCACAAGGCGCTTATTACATAGAAAGTCAAGGTGAAGTGGCTATAATTGACCCATTGCGAGAGGTTAAACCGTATCTAGAACGTGCAAAAAAAGATAAGGCCAAAATTAAATATATTTTTGAAACCCATTTCCATGCTGACTTTGTTAGTGGTCATGTAACATTAGCAAAAGAGAGTGGAGCTAAAATAATTTTTGGTCCAACAGCATCTACAGGTTTCGATGCTGAAATTGCTTCAGACGGTCAAGTATTTCAGCTAGGAAATATAACAATAACAGCTTTGCATACGCCAGGACATACCATGGAAAGTACAACCTATTTACTAAAAGATGAATCCGGAAAGGATCATGCCATTTTTAGTGGTGATACCTTATTTTTAGGAGATGTTGGTCGACCAGATTTAGCACAGAAAGCGGCAAGCATGACGCAAGAAGAATTGGCAGGTATTTTGTTTGACAGTCTACGAACCAAAATTATGACTTTAGCTGACGATGTTATTGTATATCCTGCACATGGAGCAGGTTCAGCCTGTGGTAAAAATTTAAGCAAGGAAACAGTTGGAACTATTGGAGACCAAAAGAAAACCAATTATGCGTTACGTGCTGATATGACTAAAGCTGAATTTATTCAGGAAGTAACCGATGGTTTACAGCCACCACCACAGTATTTTCCCTTAAATGTACAAATGAACAAAGATGGTTATGAAGACATTGATGTGGTTTTAAAGCGTGGAACACAAGCTTTGTCTCCTGATGCTTTTGAAGCAGCAGCCAATGAAACTGATGCCGTTATTTTAGACGTTCGTCATCAAAACGAATTTGTAAAAGGCCATATTCCGCGTTCTATTTTTATTGGTATTGACGGTGGGTTTGCACCTTGGGTTGGTGCATTAATTGCAGATGTTAAGCAACCTATATTATTAATTACACCAGAAGGCCGAGAAGAAGAAACCATAACCCGTTTATCTCGTGTTGGTTTTGATTATACTATTGGATATTTAAAAGGCGGTTTTAAAGCTTGGGAAGAAGTAGGAAAAGATACCGACACTATTGAGTCTATTCCAGCAGCAGAATTTAAAAACAGACTTGAAAAAGAGAATATTCCTGTTTTTGATGTCCGAAAAGAAGGTGAATTTGTATCGTCTCACATAAATGAAGCCCATTTAACTCCATTAGATTTTTTAAATAATCATCTATCAGAATTTCCTGATACAGAAACCTTCTATGTGCATTGTGCAGGAGGTTATCGTAGTGTGATTGCTGCTTCTATTTTAAAAAGTCGTGGAATTCATAACCTAGTAGATGTTGCAGGTGGGTTTGCTGCCATTAAAGAGGTAGGTATTCCAGTAACTGATTATGTTTGCCCAACGACATTAAAGTAATTTCTTAAAAATTTTGTAACTTAAAAGAGTGGTGAAAACCACTCTTTTTTTAGTAACAAATGTTACGTATAAGGTCAAGTATTCCTTGTAATTTTATAACCGAAAATAAAGTGAAACATGAAACAAATTTTAATATTTATGTCATTTATAACTATGTTATTTGGTACGGTTCAAGATGCCGCAGTAAAAGTATTAACAGTAGAGGAGTACAAAACTCAAATAGAAGCAGGGAAAGTTCAATTAGTTGATGTTAGAACACCAGACGAATTTAATGCAGGACACATAACAAATGCAAAGAATATTGATTTTTTTGCACCTAGTTTTGAACGTCAATTTGAAAAACTTAATAAAGAAAAACCAGTATACATTTATTGTAGAAGTGGTTCGCGAAGTAAGAAAGCGGCGAGCAAATTATCAGCAATGGGATTCACGGAAATTTATGATTTAAAAGGTGGTTATTTAAACTGGAAATAGAATGAAAACAACAATAGAAATTCAAAATTTGAAATGTGGTGGTTGTGCACATACTATTTCAACTAAAATAGGAAGTGTTTCTGGTATTGACCATGTTTTAGTTGCATTGGAAACAAACGAAATTAGTTTCGAATATCAATCTGAAGCAGATTTATTAGCCGCCAAGCAAAAATTAAAATTATTAGGATATCCAGAAGTTGATGCGGCTAATTCTTTGATAACTAAAGCAAAATCTTTTGTGAGTTGTGCAACTGGAAAAATAGCAAATCATGATACGTAATTTACTATTAGCATTAGCTGTTTTTGGACTTGTTTCAGGTTGTAAAAATGACAATAAAAAGGAAATAGGTTACACCAATGCTCTTTCAGATTTGGAAGAACGTCAAGAACATCCAGGAAAAAAACTCATGGAAATAAACTGTTATGTATGTCATAGCCCAACAGCTAGCCATGATAGTCGTATTGCGCCTCCAATGATAGCCATCAAGAAGCATTATTTAACAGACGGGATTAGTAAAGCTGATTTTATTGAAGACATTCAAAGCTATGTGGAAAACCCAAATGCAGCCAAGTCTAAAATGCCTGGCGCTGTAAAACGTTTTGGAGTCATGCCAAAAGCACAATACCCTGAAAAAACAATAAATCAGATAGCCGAATATATTTATGATTATGAAATTGAACAACCAGAATGGTTTGAAAACCATTTTAATGGGCAAAGCAGAAAAGGTCGAGGCAAACAAGGTACCCATGGAATGCTAAATAGGAATAGGCAGCAGGCTTCAATAACAGACACCACGTTGACTTATGAAGAACTGGGCTTAAAATATGCTTTAAGTACCAAAGCTGAATTGGGTAAAAATCTCATGGGAGCAATTCAAAAAAAAGGTACTTTAGCTGCTGTGGAATTTTGTAACGTTAAAGCATATCCACTTACGGACAGTATGTCAATAGTTCATAATGCCAATATAAAGCGTGTTTCTGATAAACCTAGAAATCCAAATAATCAAGCCAATAGTTCGGAACTAGTACATATTTCGAAATTTAAAAAAGACATTTCAGCCAATTTAGAACCAAAGGCTATTATTGAGGAAACGGATGATACTGTTCAATTCTATTATCCAATTGTTACAAATACTATGTGTTTGCAGTGTTATGGAAAAGCGGTACAACCAGAAGTTTATAAACGTATTAAAGCTTTATATCCAAAGGATCAAGCTATTGGGTATATTGAAAATGAAGTACGTGGTATTTGGCGTATTTCATTTAATAAATAAGATGTAGTTATGAGTAATTTTTCGGAAATAATAAATAAAGATAAACCAGTTTTAGTGGATTTTTTTGCAGAATGGTGTGGGCCTTGTAAAACTATGAGTCCCATTTTGAAGGAAGTAAAAGATACCCTTGGCGAGCATGTTACCATTTTAAAAATAGACGTTGATAAAAATCAGCAATTAGCAACTCAATTTAAAGTTCGTGGTGTGCCAACGTTAATCCTTTATAAGAATGGAAAGCAATTATGGCGCCAATCTGGATTGGCCTCTAAACGGGATTTGGTACAACTAATACAATCCCATATGTAATGTTATGGATTTATCAGAATCGTTTTGGGATACGCGTTATCAAAATAAAGATATAGGTTGGGATTTAGGTGAAATATCTTTACCAATCAAAACCTATATTGATCAATTAGAAGATCCATCACTTAAAATTTTAATTCCAGGTGCAGGAAATTCCTATGAAGCTGAATATTTGTTTTTGAAAGGTTTTAAGAATGTATTTGTAGCCGATTTATCAAAAACAGCCTTAAATAATTTTAAAAAACGTGTTCCTAATTTTCCAGATGAAAACCTACTTCACGTGAATTTTTTTGATATTTCAGATAGCTTTGATTTAATTATTGAACAAACTTTTTTTTGTGCGTTAAACCCAAAATTTCGAAACGCGTATGCAAAAAAAACACATGGTTTACTTAAGCCGGAAGGTAAGTTAGTTGGATTGTTGTTTGATAAACCTTTATATACAGATAGGCCGCCTTTTGGAGGTTCGAAAGAAGAATATATCACGTACTTTAAACCGTATTTTGAATTAGATATTTTTGAGTCAAGCTATAATTCTATGCCAAGTCGTGAAGGTAGTGAGCTCTTTATAAAGCTTCAGAAAACATAAAAGGTTCAATGCTTTTTGGAGAGGAAGCCATATTTTAGTTGTCCTAAAAAGGTTTTAGGCATGGTGTCATCGCCTTCATAACCTAATTCAATTGTGCCACTGTCTTCAGGAATGTAATTTGTTTTAAAGATATAATCCCAAACACTTAAACTAATTCCGTAATTCATACCATAGCGTCTGTTATCTGGTAAATTATAGGCATGATGGTATAAGTGCATTACTGGATTATTTAAAATATATTTTAATGGTCCGTAGGTGATTTTAATATTGGAGTGATTAAAATGACCTATAGAAATGGCAATAAAATGAACAATATAGGCATGTTCCGGTTCAAAACCACCAAGAATCATAACGCCAAAAACCTTTAAAGGCTTGTATAAAATGTTTTCCATCCAATGATAGCGTAAATGAGCGGCAAAACCCATTTCTTTTACGCTGTGGTGTACTTGATGAAAACGCCAAAGCACATCAAAACGATGTAGTAAAACATGAGTAATCCATTGTACAAAATCTAAAACAATAAAAAACACCACGAGTTGTAACCACATAGGCCAAATACTGATATCTATTATAGCCAGACTCGTCATGGAAAAACCTAAATCTGCAAAAGCGACTTCTAAAACACTATAAACACCACTAATAACAATGGCAAAAATAAAGAAGTTGAAAAACATATAAAATGCATCTAGCCAGAAGTCTTTTCTAAAAACGGCTTGATTTTTTCGCCAGGGAAATAGAATTTCCAGTCCCCAAACAATAAGTGAAATAACAATTAATCCCCAAAAATAATTGGTGTACCAAGGGACATCAAAAATGATAGAATTCCAAGTCCAATGTAGTGTGCCTGAAATAGCATCTTTAAAGGCGTTAATATAATTCCACATAGCAATTTATTGTTTTGCAAAGTTACTGAAGAAATTACAAATGGATACAAAGAAAGCATTATGAACCGTTAAAGTCTGTAACGAAAGTTACAAAGGATTTAGTTTCTTGAACATTTATCTGTTTCTTTGCACAAAAATAAACATAAGGAATGACATTTATTTTAGAACCTTGGCCTTGGTATGTTTCGGGCTTTATGATAGCATTAGTAATGTTTCTGCTCATTATGGTAGACAAACGCTTCGGAATGTCCTCTAATTTACGAACGCTTTGCAGTATGGCAGGAGCAGGTAAACGAACCGATTTTTTCAATTTTGACTGGAAAGCTCAACGATGGAATTTAGTTGTGGTTATTGGGGCTGTTGTTGGTGGTTTTATTGCTTCAGAGTACCTGTCGCCAAGTAAAGCTGTTGCAATTAGTAGCGAAACGATTTCAGACTTGCACAGTTTAGGTTTTAAAAGCGCGGGAACGGCTTACTTGCCAGCAGAACTTTTTGATAATACGGTGTTTACTGATATAAAAGGGTTGCTAGTTTTAGTAATAGGTGGATTTTTAGTTGGATTTGGAGCACGTTATGCTGGAGGTTGTACATCTGGTCATGCTATTTCTGGTTTAAGTAATTTACAACGACCCTCATTAATTGCTGTTGTTGGTTTTTTTGTAGGAGGCTTGATAATGGTTCATGTATTATTCCCTTTAATTTTTTAAATAATGAAAACAAGTATATATTTAGTAATAGGTGTCATTTTCGGGATTACCATGTTTAAATCTGAAGCAGCTTCGTGGTTTCGAATTTATGAAATGTTTCAATTTCAATCGTTTCATATGTATGGTATAATAGGTGTGGCATTAGGACTTGGTTTGTTAATGACATATGTTATAAAACGGTTCAATGTAAAATCGTTTTACGGTAAAACGCTTCAGTTTGAGGCAAAAGATAGTGGTTTTAAACGCTACTTGATTGGTGGAACGCTTTTTGGTTTGGGTTGGGCTTTAGCAGGTGCTTGTCCTGGACCAATGTATGTTTTGTTAGGGGCAAAATATTGGCCCATTTTGGTGGTAATTGCATCGGCTATTTTAGGAACCTATGTTTATGGTTTGCTAAAAGATAAATTACCGCATTAATTTGTAATATTAAGTGTTTAAACGAAGCAAGCGTTATAATTCCTCTTTTGACCATTTAGCCCTTTTATTTAATTCGTGGTCATTTGGTGCGTAGCTTAACCCTTTACTATATATGGTAAAAGCTGATTTGTGTTGCTCTTTGTAATAATAATAATTTCCTGCTTTTGTGTACAGATTAGAGATGAGCTTTTTACTAATTTCATTTGTAATGTCATTATTATCTAATAAATCTTCTAACTTTTTAAGATATAAGTGAGCACTTTCAATGTCTTTATCACCAAAGCTATCTAATGAAATGTTGCCGTATAAGTGCGCCAATGCTATATGATAGCGATTGTTAGATTTTATAAAAGGGTATTTGTCAACATTATTTTCAAGTTCATTAAGAGTAGCTTTATTTAATGTAGATAATGCAATTTTTTTAAAACAGACGTATTCAATAATTTTTTGAGCTATTTTACTATTGGGATTTAAATTTATAATCTTATCACTATACTTTAAAGCATCGTCTAGGTTTTCGTCTGTTCCTGCTTGTTTAGCTAGGTATTCATATAAAAACTCTAATGCAGTATTTCTTACGTCGTCCTCCTTTATAGTGTTGAATTTTTCTACGGATGCCTCAATAAATTCATTTGTGTTATCATCATGATTTACGAGTTTAAATAATGACGATTCCAAATTTTTTAAGGAGTAGTCCTCTGGGTAATTAGCAATTGCTATTAGCTCTAATAAATAATCTATGTCTTCAAATGAATTAAATTCCAATTCATTTATTTTGTCAAACATGATTGTTTTTATAATAGGTTTTATTAACGGTGATGAGAAAAATATTTTAGACTTCCTTAAGTTATTTATGGCTTTGTCGTAATCTTCGATATCTAAATACGATAATCCTCTATTGTAATACTGCATTCCAACTAAAGCATTTTTATTAACAAACTCATGCCCATAATAAAGATCTTCATAAAACTTCATGTAGCCTTTTTTAAGAACCTCCTCTTTAGTTATAAGTTTGTAGCTGATTAACTCATCGATCACTTTGATTATTTCAGATTCTTTTGGAACTATAAAACCATATTCTCCAGGAACAGTGGTTTCAAGGTAAATTTTATATGTTTCAGGATAAGCAATTATAAATACATGTGTAGGTGTTTCTTTAATGTGATATGGTATTTGTAATTCATCAAAAGCGTAGGCATATAGTGCAGATGCTGTTACGCAATTGTATGTACCATCTTCAAATAAATCATTGAAATAGGAATCTAATTTATACTTATTAAAAAAAGCACTGTGAATTTCATCGTAAATAAACTTGATTCTTTTTTGTTCTTTTTTTTCTTTATTTTCTTTCTCAGGAAAGGTTTTAAGAAGTGTATTAATTCTATCTTGATATTTTAAAACCAAATTGTTGTTTGCTAAAGAATCAATAGCAAACATGCTTTTGAAAAAATTATAATTAATGGAGTCTCTTTTATAGGATTTAAAAATTTCTTCCTCAAAACTGGAGTTGAAAGATTGGCTGAAAGTGGCCGTCAGGCTCGTGAAAGTGATGAAAAATAAGGTTTTAAAAAATCTTGGCATGGCGGTTAAGGGCTTAAACTAAAGTGAACCAAGATAAAAATTTATTTAGTTTAAAGAGCAATCACCATGAAATAATATTTAATTCTAGATAGCTAATTGAGAAATGTGTTAAGAAATGAATTCTGAAATTATATTGGCTTTACTTGGGTTATTTAAGTATTACTTTGAGTACTGGAATCCTAAAACCAAAAAATCCAACCTTTTCAGATTGGGTTTTGGTGGTGGTGCCTCTAGATATTAAATTATGATTCATCTAAAACAGTCATTAATCTATAATTGAGATATAGTTTTTCTTTACCGACTTTTTCAGATATTAAAAATCCGGCTTCCTCCAACGCTATTAAATAGTTACCTACTGTTTTTGGTGTGCCTAGCTCGGCATCAATTAAAAATTGTCTTTTGGTATAAGGCAGTCTAAAAAGTATTTCTACAAGTTCTTTCGTATAAACTTTCGGTAATGTTGTTCTAATTTCTTCTGCCATTTCTTGCATTAAGGTCGTGACGTCTTTTAAGCGCTGTAAACCTTTGTTTGCTGTATATTCTACCATTTCTAACATATAGAGAACCCATGATTCCCAATTGTTGTTTTCAGTAACCTCTCGAAGCTTAGTATAATAGTCAGATTTATTTTGAATGATGTATTCGCTTAAATAAATAGCAGGAGTATCCAGTAAGTTTGTAAGTTTTAAATAGAGTAATAATAAGATTCGACCTGTCCTGCCATTCCCATCACTAAATGGGTGAATAGCCTCAAACTGATAATGCATTAATGCCATTTTAATTAATGGGTCTATTTCATCAGTACTATTTATGAAAGCTTCAAGGTTCGCTAATTTCTCTCGGATGGTATCTTCGCCAGTTGGTGGTGTGTAAATGGTTTCGCCTTTTTCATTTTTTAATGCTGTCCCTGGCGTTGTTCGTATTCCAGCTGTGTTTTTCTTAATGCTTTGAACTATTTGAATACATAGGTTAGTGGTTATAAAAGGACGTTTTTTTATTTCTTCTAACCCATTCCAAAGCGCTTCTTTATAGCTGATTACTTCTTTAGTTGCAGGATTATCAAACTTTTTGTCGGCAACTATTGATTTGTATAAATCATCATTTGTTGTAATTATATTTTCTATTTCTGAACTGGCTTTGGCTTCCTTTAGGTGTATGGTGTCCAAAAATAAAGTCGGATTTGGAAGGTTAGTTAGCATACCGTTTAATTGCGCTAAAGCTCTACTGGCATCAATGGTTTTTCGTAGAACTTTAGTGGTTTCCAAATCGGCTTTTGGTGGAAGTATCGGTAAGCTATTGTAGGGTGTGTTTTTATTGAAATTAGCCATATTAAACAGGGGTAAAAATTACTTCTATTATGATAACGAGAGTAAATATACTAAAAAATTACTCTCGTTTATCATTCGAGGGTAATATTTACGCCTGAAACTGCTATAGTTCTTAATAAGGTATTTCAAATTGAATCTAAAGTTTTTCTTTCCGAGTTAGATTAAATCTCAAATAAGACCATTAAATTAGTATCAGGTAAAGCAGTTATTTCATTTGGTTATTTACTGTCCTAATTGGTTTTTCAATAGTAATTTAATCGAGAGTTATTAATTTTAAAAGGTGAATTATGAAAGCGATGCTTAAAGAAGTATTAAATAGAATAATAAGAATAGAAGAAACACAATTAAAACTGTTATCTCTATTGCAAGATAAGACTATTGATGTCCAAGCTCCCATTTTTAATGATTTACCTAATCAAGGTAAAAGTCAGAAAGAACTAAAAAAACTTGCAGAAAAAGAAAAATCTAAAAGGTTTGAAGAAGAATTTTTATTATATTTTCTTAATAAAGAAGAGATTAAATGGAAATTCAATTTGGTTGCAACTCCGAAAAGCAATCGTGTTTTAGAGTATTTAAAAACTATGGATCCTACTGTATTTGATGGATTGAAAAGAAATAAATAAGACGTTTGTAATATCCATTAGAGTTAATAGATTAGAGTTAAACGTAAATTAAACCGTGATAACTAAAACAATTTAAATATAAGAACTTCTGTAAATGAATTAGCTTATATATGGCTAACGGAGTCTATGTATTCAAAAAACAGTTTCGATAATGACGAAATTGAGCAATAAGGTAAAAAGGAGCGATGTATTTTTATATAATGTGACCGATTATATTATGAATCTATAATAAAAGCTATTGTCGAAGAACTGTGCAAATATTCAAATAGGTTGTCCCTAATGTTGTCCCCTTAAAAAAGAAAAACCCCATAAACACTGCGTTTATGGGGTTTTCTGGTGGTGCCTCCAGTACCAATGTGTTCTTTCTTAAAACATTTCATTTCTTTTCAAAATATATTAAAACCCTTTAAAATAAAGGTTTTAGAGTGTTTTTTGTTATAATTTAATTAAGTAAATTCTAAAAAAATAAACCTTAAAAAGCACACAAAAAAGCACACAATTTTGTATCTTTAAGTCAAACAAATCAATGTTATGACTGCTATTTCACGTTCTAAAGGTACAGCTCGTTTTGCATTTAGGGAATCGAATACTAAATTACAAAATTCAAAACAAAAGCAGAGTTTAATTATTTTGAACTTTGCATACGGAACTACACGTTTTAGGTACTCAACTGGATATAAAAGTTGTTATGATGATTGGGATTTTAAAAAGCAAAGAGTAAAAAATAAAGCTTCAATTTCAAACAAAGACGAAGTAAACGACTTTTTGAGCGGTTTAGAAAAGTTTATCAATAAAACGTATTCAGAACTAACTAAAGAGCAAGGAGAGGTCTCTAAAGATGTTTTAAAGTATCATTTGGACGTTTTTACTAAAAAAATAAAACCTAACGTAGAATTGAATAAGAACTTAACCTTCTTCGAGGTTATTCAGCAATTTATTGACTTAAAAGATGGGCAAATTTCAAACATAACGTTACGTTCATATAAGCAAACTCAAAAACGATTACGAGAATATGAGAAGTATTATAAAACGAGATTGATATTTCAATCAATTGATATGAGTTTCTATAATAAGTTTGTAAAGTTTATGGAGGCTAATGATTACTCATTAAATACTATAGGAAAACATATAAAAACACTAAAAACGTTTTTAAATTATGCAATTTCAGAAGGCTATTCAGCTAATCAAAAATTTAGGAGTAACGACTTCAAAGTTAAAAAGGAAATTACAACTGAAATTTATCTAACTGAAGAAGAAATACATCAAATGTTTGAAAAAGACCTATCCAAATATCCAGAGTTAGAACACGCAAGAGACGTTTTTTTAATGGGATGCTACACAGGTCAACGTATAAGCGATTACAACGGATTAAAAGAAGAAGATATTATTACCATAGATGATGTGCAGTTTTTTGAAATTAAGCAGAAGAAAAACCGTAAGTACGGTAGGGTAGTGCATTGTCCAATTACCAAGGAAATGAAATCTATAATGAATAAGAGGTATAACGGAAAACCACCTAAAAAGATTCACGAACAAGATTTAAACGAAAATATCAAGCAGGTTGGTCAAATGTTAGAATGGGATGAGTTAATTAAATGTGAGTACACCAAAGGCGGAAAGCTTAATACGGAAATGATTCCAAAATACGACTTAATCAAATCCCATACTGCTAGAAGAAGTTTCTGTACTAACAAATATAAAGCAGGAATGAGCGTGTTTGATATTATGTTGTTTTCTGGTCATACTACTGAAAAAGAATTTTATAAGTATATTAGAATCAAAAATCAAGAGAGAGCATCTCATATTGTTAAGGGCGGTTTTTTTAACGTTTAATCCTAATTGATAATTAATATTAATGTTAGATAGTTATTCATTCAATAAATTTTGTGAGTTATTAAGTGATGAAGATATTTTAAGAACTTCTACGGCTTTTGGTGTTGCAAAACAATTTCAAACTTACATAGCTGATATAAAGTCACAGGTCTTAAAAGAACTAATGAATAGAACTGAAAATCAAGATGTTTTTTTAGAGTTTCTAATCAATGAAATTGAAAAGCAGTACTATGTAAAAGATGCTGGTATTAATTATATAAATAAATGGCTTAAAGAATATAATATTTCCATAGATGCTATTTTAGAAGAAGAAGACCATAAAGAACCAATTTTTACAGTTTTAGATAGACATTATAACGATATGGAACCCTTTTCTAAAGAAAAAGACAAAGCTTTTTTGGTGCAAATGGATTTCTTAAATTATTTCTGTTGTATGTACGCTAATGAGCTTATAGAATTTTTAAGGTCTAAAATCCCTAAAGTTAAACCTCAAAATCAGGCACAAATACCGATTGCAAAAACAAAACCTTTTAAAGACGAATACCTAAATGTTTTTTGTAAAGAAATAAGCAATGAAAGAGCAGTTAGAGAAACATCGTTTATGCAATTATACGATTACGGCCTCACGCATTATAGACCTTATTTAGAATCCGAAATTACAGAAAATCTTTTAATTCTAGATAAAGATAAGAAAGAAGATTACTTAAGTTATGTGTTAGATAAAGTGACTAAAACGCCTTATGCTAGTATTCCTGAAAACTTTCTTGACCAGTATATTAAAAAATATGATGTTGATTTAAATGAGTTCCCAAAATTTAAAAATAAAGAATTGAATGAAGCATTAAATACCTATTATCAAGGAATCTACCATGCAACGCATCAAGAACAACATAATTTGCTATGTATTCAAATTGACTTCTATTGTTACGCTAGTATGCTAGAGGTTAAAAAAATAATTGAATTTGTTGAAAGTAAATCAGATAAACAAAAAGAAACAAATCTTATAGTGAAAAAAGGAAATTCAAAGCAACTAACAATAAATCAAATTGTATTACTACTTCAGGAGACAGGTTTTTTTAGCCATCCAATAATTGAAAATGCATCCAAAGTAAAGCAATCAGAATTAATAAGTATTATCACAGGTTTAAATGATAAGAATATAAAAACAGCTATTCAGAAATTAGATAAAAAGGTAAGCGAACTAGGCGAAAACTATCAAAAGGATATTGATAAAATACAGTATATTTTAGATAGTATTTCCTAGTGTTGGAGTACCTTTTGGAGTTACACCAATAGTAAGTAACAGTTAAGTACTATATACTTTTACACCATCAAATAATAAATCACAATACGATGGAACAAAGTAAAGTAACACAAGTATTTGGTATCACGCCAAATGAATTAAAAGAAAACATTTTAAACGATGTAAGAACAGAGCTAAAAACTTTAGTTCAACATTTTCAACCTGTAAAACCTGCTGAATACATCACTCGAAAAGAAGCTGCAAAAATTCTAAAAGTATCTTTAGTAACCTTATCAGATTGGAATAAAAAAGGCGTTTTAAAACCGTATCGATTAGGAAACCTAATCAGGTATAAGCGAACCGAATTAGACGAAGCATTAATTAGTATTAACTCTAAAAAATAATTAATCATGTCTACATTCAAACACCCAATTAATGATAGTTTAAACAAAATCAATCAAAGATTAGATCAATTGTTAAAATTTCAAAAGCAAAAACAAAATGAAAATCCAGAATATATCATTTTTGATAATGCAGATGTTATGCAACTATTTAAAATAAGTAGTAAAACAGCATCTAACTGGAGGGAAGAAGGTATATTACCTTATGTGCAGATTAAAGGTAAACTGTATTATAAGCTTTCAGATATTCATGCTGTTATAGATCAAAATTATTCTGTTAAAAAAAAATAGGAATAAATAAGCATATCAGTGTGCCAATTGAAATGTTTATTGATGCGCAGTGCAGTAACTATTCCAAAGAGCTACAATGTTTTTTATTATTCAAGCTAATATACCCATGTGGTAAAGCTAAATTAAGCAATGAAGCATTTCAATTTATTGAATATTTAGAAGGTATAAATAGCAGAGCAACATTAAATAAGTATATCAATTTTTTAAGGGAAATCGGCTGGATTGTTTACAACAGCAAAACACAGTACTTTATTTTCAAATCCTTTGATAGAATTAGAAAAGAAAATAATTGGCAAGTTCGATTAGCATATCAAATTGATTTTTCTAATTACAATAAAATAAAAGCAGTTACAGGGGCAGTAATTTATGGTTATCTTCATAAAGATTTTTGGAGAAAAGTTAAGAAACAAAAAAGCGTACAATTAAAGGGAAGTACCTATTATTTTTTGTCTCCTAAATTTAACTATAAAAAGCAATATGCTCCTGTTTCTGTTAATGGTGTTACACAGCTTTTTAATATCTCAACAGCTACAGCATCAAGACTTAAAAACGAAGCCTTTAAAGAGGGTTTAATTAAGTTGAAAAAGAATTTCTCCAACACGCCAATTAATAAAAAGTTAATGCAAATCTATCTTAAATACAATGATAAGAAACAAAATATTGTTTTTAAAGAGGGTAACTATCGTTTACAGTTAATTGACACCTTATATCCTCTTTTTTATTTCTCTAAACGCAAATCTCTGTAAACATAAAGAAAGGGATTAACAATACTTAATAGCTAATGTGTAAGAATTTATAAATAATTAATTATATTTAAACTCTCCCTAAATAATTATTAGCTGTTATTTAATAAATACATTAATAGCAACATTTAGTAATTAAATTCTATTTTTGAGAATATATAAATAGACCACCTAATTTAAAAATGCAAAACTTACAAACCGACCTTATAGAGCTACTTAAAGACCAAGATAATTTAGTAGTAGATAACCAATTGAATAAAAACAAAATAATTGAAGCTGCTTTAAAGGTAGAACCCTTTTTAATAAGCCTGTTAATTAAAAACGACACCTTTAAAAAACACTTCTTTCAAGAAGTAGAAAATGTACTGGTGTTCGATAAAATTAAGTTTCAAAGGTTTGTAAACAATAAGTCTTTTTTGCCTGATAGCTATACAGCCTTTAAAAATAAAATAGGTTTAGCTATTAATGATGATACTACAGACAATTTTATAAAAGCTAAAAACGATGTTGTGTTAGTATGGCCTCATAAAGATTGTGTTTTAGAAGGAGGGCAAACCAAAGAAGACCAAAAACGAAACGAGATATTCTGGAATGAAACACTTGCACCAGATAATGTAGATAGATTATTAGATGCAAAAGCATTTACCAACTTTAAAAAATACGATAAAGATGGCAAGCATAAAGTAACAGAGTTTACAGGAGATGAAAACCTTATCTTAAAAGGAAACAACTTATTAGTACTTTCTTCATTGCTAAAAACACATAGAGGTAAAATAAAACTTATTTATATAGACCCACCTTATAATACAGGTTCAGATAGTTTTCAATATAATGATAATTTCAATCATTCTGCTTGGTTAACTTTTATGAAAAACAGGTTGGTTATAGCTAAACAATTATTGTCAAAAGATGGTTTTATATTAGTTCAATGTGATGATAATGAACAAGCTTATTTAAAGGTTATGCTTGACGAGATATTTGGTAGAGTTAATTTTGATAACTGTATTACGACTATTGTCAAAACAGAGGGTAGACGTTATGGTAATCTTGCAAAAACACATGAATATATTTTAATGTATGCTAAAAATTTAGATAATGCTAAAACTAATGAAATTAATAAAGTAGGTCATAAATTTAGATATAAAGATTCTAACGGTGGCTTTGATTTAACAGATTTGAGAAATCAAAATGCAAATGCTTTTAACTCTACAAATCGTCCGAATTTAAGATATCCATTTTATATAGATGAAACTTCTGAAGATGAAAATGGTTTTTGTAAAGTATCAGTTGCTCAAAAAGAGGGTTGGTTAGAAGTATTTCCTATTACTGTTAATGGTAATGAAAGTGTTTGGCGATGGGGTAAAGAAAAATCCAAAGAAAACCAAGAAGAACATTTAATTTCTCGAAAAAGTTCAGATGGTGTTTATAGGGTTTACCAAAAATATAGGTCAAATACAACTATGGAAAAAACTGTATGGTTTAATAAGAATTTCATAAGCAATAAAGGTACTAAAGAACTAGATAGTCTTTTTGGTAAAAAAGTATTTGGTTTTCCTAAATCTGAATATTTAATTCAAAATATCATACATATATGTACTAACGAAAATGATATTGTTTTAGATTATCATTTAGGCAGTGGTACAACCGCAGCTGTAGCTCACAAAATGAATCGTAAGTATATTGGTGTTGAGCAAATGGACTATATAAACACTATTACTACTAAAAGATTGCAAAAAGTAATTGAAGGAGAACAAGGTGGTATTTCTAAAGATGTTGAATGGCAAGGTGGTGGCTCATTTGTTTATGCAGAACTAATGCAATACAACCAATACTTTATAAATAAAATACAAGAAGCTAAAACTAAAGAAGATATTTTATCTGTTTGGGAAGAAATGCAAGACAAAGCGTTTATTTCTTACCAATTCGATAAAGATATGTTCAATAAGCGTTTAGACGCTTTTAAAACAGCTTCATTACAGACTATGCAACAGTATTTAATAGAGATATTAGATAAAAACCAATTGTGTGTAAACTTTAGCGAGATTGAAGATGAAAGTTTCAATATCAGTGAAGCAGATAAAGCGTTAAACTATTCATTTTATAAAAATTAATAATGAAATATAAAATATTAAAATTAGATACACATTTCGAAAAAGACTTTGAAAAACTAGTTAATGAGTATTTAGAAAAAGGTTGGCGTCCAAGTGGTGGTTTAATCATAAGGTCAGATAAAGTTACTGCTGCAAACTATTTTTATCAAGCAATAATTAAAGATTAGATATGTCATTGTTTAACCAAAATACTATTCAACGTTTAGACAAGCGTATTGCATCCAAAATTGATGATGGTGATTTAATTGTAGAATTATCACCCATTATTAAAAATAATCTAAAGTTTGCACCACGTCCTTATCAAGAAGAAGCGTTTACACACTTTAACTATTACATAAATAACCCACGTTTAAGAGCAAAACCAACACAAGTGTTGTTTCATATGGCAACAGGTTCTGGTAAAACCTTGGTAATGGCAGGTGCAATGTTAGAGTTGTATAAAATGGGCTATCGTAACTTTATTTTCTTTGTAAATACAGATACTATTATCCGTAAAACAAAAGAAAACTTCTTAAACCCAAACAGCACTAAATATTTATTCAAAGAGCAAATTAATATAGATGGTGTAAATGTAAATATTACAGAAGTAGAAAGTTTTGAAAGCACCAATACAGATGATATTAGCATACTGTTTTCAACCATTCAAGGCTTACATACCAAACTAAATGCACCAAGAGAAAACAGTATAACTTTTGATGATTTTTTAAACAAAGAAGTTGTTTTAATTAGTGATGAGGCACACCACATAAACACACTTACAAAAAAGAAATTAAGCAAAGGAGAGAAGGAAGATTTTAATAGTTGGGAATATACAGTTGAGCGTATTTTAAGAAGCAATGTAAACAATATAATGATGGAGTTTACAGCTACATTAGACCTCAATCATCCTAATATAGCATCTAAATACGCAGATAAATTATTATATGATTATTCATTAGCAAAGTTTAGAGAAGATGGTTACTCAAAAGAAGTGCAAACCAACCAAGTAGATTATCAACCTATACAACGTGCAATTGTTGCAGTATTAATAAGTCAGTTTAAAAAGAAAATATTTGCGTCTAAAGGCATTTTAGCAAAACCAGTAGTAATGTTTAAATCTAAAACAACTACAGAAAGTGCTGAAATGGAAAAAGCATTTATTGATGAAATAAGAAACTTAACTGTTACTAAATTAGAGAATCTTATAAAATTAGATAATGCAATTTTAGATAAAGCAATAGCATATTTTAAAGAGTTAAATATATCATCACAAGGTTTGATTGATGAAATTAAAGAAGACTTTACAGAAGATAAAATTGTTTCTGTAAATTCTAAAAATGATAGTGACGAAAAACAAATAACTATTAATACGTTAGAGGATAATAATAATGAAATTAGAGCAGTATTTGCAGTAGATAAATTAAATGAGGGTTGGGATGTTTTAAACTTATACGATATTGTTAGATTATATGATACTCGTGATGCCAAAGGTAGCACACCTGGAAAAACTACAGTTGCAGAAGCACAATTAATTGGTAGAGGTGCAAGATATTATCCATTTCAATTAGAAGAAAATCAAGAATTAGACAAACGTAAATACGATAATGATTTAGAAAACATAATGCGTTTTTGCGAGACTTTACATTATCATTGCTCACACAACCCAAGATATATTACTGAATTAAATAATGCACTTCGTCAAATAGGAATGTTTCCTGAAGAAAAAGTAGAAGTAGATTTAATTCTTAAAGATGAATTTAAAGAAACAGCTTTATATAAAAGTGGTTTTATATTTTTAAATAAAAAGGTTAAAAACAACCCAAAAACATTATTAGAATATCAAGAGCCAACTATTGTAAAAAAGCACACTTACGCATTAAAAACAAATAGGTCAGCTCAAACGGTAATATTAGATAATAACAGAGTAAAGCAAAATACAGTACAAGCAAATTATGCAAATAAACATTTGTTTTCTTTATGGGATAAAACAATTATTCAAAAGGGTTTAAATAAAATACCATTTTACCACTTCAATAACATCAAAAAGTTTTTTCCAAGTGTAAAATCTATGAATGATTTTATTACAAATGAAAAGTATTTTGGCGGCATTATAGTTGAAGTAACAGGTTTACAAAAGGATACAAACAACCTATCTGCAAATCAAAAATTAGAAATTGTTATAAGTGTAGCTACCAAAATAGCAAATGAAATATCTACCAAGTTTGGAGATTATAGAGGTACAAAATCATTCTACAGAGAACCATTAAGAAAGTATTTCAAGAATAAGAAATTAGCGTTTTCAGTAAATCAAAATACTACAGCAGAAACAGGAAAACCAACAATGCGTAATGATATTCCTCAAGAATATTTTGTAGACTTGAACAAAGCAGATTGGTATGCTTACAATGAGAATTATGGTTCATCAGAAGAAAAGTTTTTAGTAAAGTATTTCCACGATAATATTGAAGATTTAAAAGAGCGTTTTAAAAACATCTATTTATTAAGAAACGAACGTTTCTTTAAGTTATACAGGTTTAGTGATGCAAAAGCAACAGAACCAGACTTTGTGTTATATATGACAGATAAAAATTCAGATGATGAGGTTATTTATCAATTATTCATAGAACCAAAAGGTGATCACTTACTATATAATGATGAATGGAAAGAACAATTCCTTCAAGAAATAGAAAAAGAAGCAGTAATAGAATTATACGAAAGTCAACAATATAAACTTATTGGTATGCCATTCTATAATAAAGCTAACAGAGAAGATATATTTATTGAGAAATTAAATAGTTTGTGATTATGATGTTAAGAGGTAAAACTGACAACCATATTATATGTTATCACACTCAAGAGTTTCGTGTAGAAGGTGTAATTGATGAACCTATTATATGTATATCTAAAGATGCTTGGCTTGGTAAAGGTTATTACTTCTGGGTAGATGAAGAATTTGCAAAATATTGGGGTGAAGATTTTAAAATGAGTACCGGCGCTTATGATGTTTACAGTGTAGAAGTTGATATAACAGATTTTTTAAATACGGTTTTTAATGAAAAACATTATTTTGCATTTAAGAAATGGATAGAAAAAGCATCAAATCATTTTATTAAAAAAAATAAGACTGTAACACTTAAAAGGCTTCATCAATTTTTAGCTGACAATTTTTGGGACAAGATGGGTATAAAAGGCATAATTTATGATGATATGCCTATTAATGTAAATCATAAACCAAACCGTAAATATTCTGTAGTAATACATTCAGAAGATAAAAGACATTCCTTTTTTTATTATAAGAAAAGAATACAGTTAGTTTCATTTGGTATTGATAATATTAGTAACTTTGCACTGCATTTAGAAGAGCAAAATTAAGTAGATTAAAATGTTAGATATAGATAAATTAGATAAACAATTTGATGAAATTCTTTCTTCATTCTCTGAAGAAAAGATTCAACAATGGATAGATTTTGCAGAGGAAAGAGAAACAATGGAGTGTTTATTCAATGGTGAATCTGTAAATATAAGTATGGAAAAATTAAAACCTAAATATGTTATAGTTAGTAATTCTGATGCTCTTTTTGAAAAAGCAGGCGAGAATAATTACGCACTAGCAGCTTAATATTATGCAGATAAAACTAGAACATATTTATTATAATGATGTTAAATTAAAGGTAGAGTCTTTAGATAAAAACATAACAACAAAACTTCAAACAACTTTAAATTTCAAATCTGAAATAATCAAAGATGAAGAATTAAATAAGTTTGCGGTTCATTTTCTACTAAATCTAAAAAATAAAAACTTTGATTTAGCTGTAAATTCTGTAGCTATATTTTTGACAGATGTTAAGTTGGAATCTGAATTTTTGGATTCTGCATTTTGCAATATAAATGCACCAGCAATAGCTTTTCCTTATATAAGAACATATGTTTCAAATTTGACTCTCAATTCTGGTTTCAACCCAATAATATTACCTTCTTTTAACTTTGTTAATTTACATAAAGAAAAAAGTAAAAAAGTAGAATAGTCCCCACAAAATAAAACCCAGTTTTTTCGTACCTCAAAATCCTCTGTCTTTTGTTTTGTTCCGCTATCCAACGCACTTGTAGTTTTTGGTTGCCAACCCTCACACAGCACATTACTTGTTTTATTTAAACTTATATGTTTTAATAAATAGGTACAATAAAAAAGTAAAAAGCTGTTTCCAAAGCTCACACCAAAAACTACCCAAAGCTATGTTTACATAATACAAGTTATAGTAGCAAACGGCACTTTTCAAAGGTTTGCTATCGCAGTGTTAATGCATTTTGTAGCTATAACTGGTATTATGTAAAATATCCGCTCTGCCTTTTCGCTCAACACCGTTAATAAATTGAAAGTTTCAATATAAAAAACGAAAACCTTTTTATATAACTTTGCAATATGCAAGTCAGAAAATTATATAACACAAGAGCAATAGAATTTTATGGTGCAGATGTTTCAACACATCTAAAATTGCCTTTTGTGGCTAATGGTATTAGTGCAGGGTTTCCATCCCCAGCAGATGATTTTTTAGATATAAACATAGACCTCAATAAACATCTAATTAAAAACCCAAGTACAACATTTTATGGTCGTGTTCGTGGTGATTCAATGATAGATGCAGGCATTCACGATGGTGATTTACTAATTATTGATAAAAGTTTAGAACCTACAAATAACAAAATAGCTGTTTGTTTTATTGATGGTGAATTTACAGTTAAACGCATTAGCATAGAAAAAGACTGTGTTTGGTTAATTGCAGAAAATCAAAATTACAAACCTATTCAAGTCACTAAAGACAATGATTTTATCATTTGGGGTATTGTTACTAACGTAATCAAAAACCTATGATATGTTCGCACTCGTTGACTGCAATAACTTCTACGCTTCCTGTGAGCGTGTTTTTAACCCATCATTAAATGATAAACCTATAGTGGTTTTATCAAATAACGATGGTTGTGTTATTGCAAGATCCAACGAGGCCAAAGCGTTAGGTATTCCAATGGGCGCACCTGCATTTGAATATTCTAAAACATTTGAAAAACAAAACGTAAACGTTTTTTCTTCAAATTACGCTTTATATGGCGATATGAGTAGTAGAGTGATGAATCTACTTTCAGAGTTTACACCAGAAGTTGAAATATACAGTATCGACGAAGCATTTTTAAAGTTTATAGGTTTTGAACTTTTTAGCCTTCAGGAAATAGGTGAAACAATGCGTAATCGTGTAACAAAAGGTACAGGTATTCCAATAAGTATTGGCTTTGCACCAACAAAAGCATTATCTAAAGTTGCCAATAAAATAGCAAAGAAATTCCCAGAACGTACTAACAATGTTTATGTAATAGATGATGAAGAAAAGCGCATAAAAGCCTTAAAGTGGTTACCAATCGAAGATGTTTGGGGTATTGGTAGGCAACATACCAAAAGACTAAAGAACTTAAATATTCATAATGCTTATCAATTTTCCCAACTGTCAGATGATTGGGTGCGTAAAAATATGTCTGTTGTTGGTTTACGTCTAAAACACGATTTAGAGGGTAAACCTACTTTAGATTTAGAAACTACTGCAAACAAGAAAATGATAGCAACAACACGCTCATTTGAGGGAATGCTAACATCATATCAAGATATTAGAGAACGTGTATCTACGTTTGCTGTGTCCTGTGCAGAAAAACTTCGTAATCAAAAATCACAATGCAATATGCTTATGGTATTTTTGCATACCAACGGTTTCCGTAAAGATTTACCTCAATATGGTAGAAACATTGTAGTAAAAACACATTATCCAACCAATTCGAGCATTGATTTAGTTAAATATGCAGAGGCAGGGTTACAAGCAATTTATAGAGAGGGCTTTCATTATAAAAAAGCAGGTGTTATTGTAATGGGTTTAACCCCAAGTAATCAAAAACAATTCACGCTATTTACTTCCGAAAACCCAAAGCACCAACCAATAATGAATATCGTAGATAGGCTAAATAAAGCCTACGGTAACAATAAAATAAAGTTTGGTAGTCAATCATTAGGTAGGCAATGGAAAATGAAACAAGAACGCCTATCCCCACGATATTCAACCAACATTAATGAAATAATCGATATAAGAGTTTAATTAGTATATTTAGTAACCTAAATAAAACCTTATGTGTTTCCATACTTCTCAAACTAAAAAAGTAATTGAGCTTGAAAATCGCTATGATGTTTCATTGACAAGGGATGATGCAAGAGAAGCGTATGATATTCCAAGATACCACTTAAACGGTTTTTCTCATCCTGATATGCTTATAATACCACAAGAAGGTCCATCAGCTTTAGCACCTGCATTATGGGGTATAGTTCCAGGCAATAAAAAACCTGAACAATTAACCGATTATTACAAAGAAGCTGTTCGGTATGGTGGTGGTCTTAATGCTCAATCCGAAAAATTATTTAATCATTTTATATACAAACATTCAGCCTTAACAAGACGTTGTATAATTCCTGTAACAGGATTTTTTGAACCTCACGAATACAAAGGAAAAAAATATCCATTTCATATAAAGAACAAAAACAACGATGTTTTGTCTTTAGCTGGGTTATATACAATAATTGGCGATGTTGTTACCTTTACTATTCTTACTAAAAAAGCATCACCATTATTTGCAAAAATTCATAATAAAAAAAATAGACAACCGGTAATACTTCAAAAGGACTTTGAACAAGAATGGTTAAAAGATGATTTAAACGAAAATGGCATTAATGAATTAATTAATCTAAATTACAATGAGAACGAATTAAGCACATATACAATAAGTCGTGATTTATTTAGTCCAAAAGTAAATTCAGATGTTAAAACAATTATCGATGAGGTAAAATACGAAGGAATTCAAATCTAAATAATTATTATATTTAGTTACCTCATTCAAGCTGCACAAAACCATCGTTAAGTCCAAGTATTCCTTACCTCAAGTATTTGTTTGTTTCATTTCGTTAACAAATATCATAGTCCACTTTTCCCCACCACCCAAGTCAGCGGTTATAAAAAAAATAGGTTTATAAAGTGTAGTACTACGCCATAGCACATTACTTTTTATCGTACCTCAAAAAAGCAATAAGCTATTATCTAAAAGTCCTGTATAAGTAGCTTGTTTAAATGCTGTTTTATCAAACAACTATTTAAAACGCTACCCATACAAACGCTTCATCCAACGCTCAATACACTACTGTAACCTATTTTTTTAAGTGTTAATTCCCCAGAAAAGTTATATTTATAGTATGAAACAAATGATTGAAGATTTATTTGATTTATTCTTTCCTCACGATTTAGATGAAAACGGTAATAAAATCGAAAATCCTGAAGGTGATGATTCTTTTGGTACTAAACTTTTCACAATCATTATGCTTGTTATAATAGTAATATTAGCAGGTATAACATTAAATTAATAAAAGACAGCAAATATATGTGGCTTCCTACAGCCCACGCTTTAAGGCTATAAAGCTCAAGCCTACGGTTTTTTTAAAAAACTTTTTATTACTACTTCAAAACAATTTTTAGGTTAAACTAAAGCACTTTAATTTTCAATAAAATTTTTCAAAAACTTTTTTAAAAAAAGCTTGACAGCCTTATCCACGCCACAAAGCGGTTGGCTTTCTTTTTTTAATTTTTTTCTTTTTCATTTTCAAAAAAAATATGTGTGAGCGTAGCGAACTTTTAATTGGATAGCTATGTCTTATTTTGAAATGAAAACCCACCAAATCGGAAGAACCTACTCGAACCCTAATTTTTTTATCCTTAACAAAGGACTTAACAGCGGAAAACCACTTTCAAATCCTTGTCCTAACTGTTTTGTAGTAATCACAAAAACTGAAACAGAGAAAAACACACTTTTTCACTTGTCTATGATGTTACAAATAGGCGGTTTTTACGCTTGTTATTTAAAGGGTAGTGTTATTCAGTTCATATCTGTAGATGATTGCAGAAATACGCTTAAAAATGGTTTGAGGTTAATTGAAAATACTGATTTTGAGTTCAAAAAGAGTATTGAAATAGTGTCAGGTATTAATAAAAAGCAGCAAGAACTTAAGCAAACAATAATTAAGCTTGAAAATCTTAAATTATCATTTACAAATACTCTGTTTAATTTAAGTCGTAAGTAGTCAATGGTAAATTAATGTATTAAGATGTAATCTATTGTATGTTGGCATTTTAACTCATTTTATTTTATTAAATAACCGTATATTAATTGTAGTTTTTAAGTCTGTATCAAGTCCGTATCAAGTCCGAATAAGTATTAATTTAAAATTTTTATAAAGATGGGAAAAATTGCCCAAGGTATTTTAGGAGGTTTCTCTGGTAAAGTAGGAACCATAGTAGGTGGAAGATGGAAGAACATTGATTATATCAGAGCGAAGCCTGTAAGTGTAGCTAATCCACGTACAGAAGGTCAGGTCAATCAGCGTAATAAATTTTCAGCAACGTTGGAGTTTCTTCAACCGAATTTAGCCTTTATTAAAAAAGGTTATAAATCTTATGCGGTTGGTAAGACCGAGTTTAATGCTGCAATGTCTTATGTGTTAAATAATGCAGTAGGTGGTATCGCACCTAACTTTACAATCGATTATTCTTTAGCATTATTAAGTAGAGGTAATTTAGCAGGTGTGCTGAATGGTACAACAGATTTAACTGTAGCAGGTCAAGTATCTTTTGGCTGGGACGACAACTCAACAGGAGGAAATGCTAATGCAACAGATAAAGCGATGTTGATAGTTTACAATCCAAGTAAAAAAGAATCAATTTCAATTCTTGATGGTTCAGATAGAACTGTAGGTTCTGAAGTTGTTACAATTCCAGATGCTTATGCAGGAGATACAGTAGAGCTGTTTATGGCGTTTATTACTGCTGATGGTAGTCAAGTGTCAAATAGTGTGTATTTAGGCTCTGGTACGGCGTCATAGATTTGTTTTTTTAAATACACATTAAGTAAAACCGTTACATCAAATGTAGCGGTTTTTTATTAGCACACATATCAGCACACTAAATTTAAAAACCCTTACAAACACAAGGTTTATAAGGGTTTTTTGGTGGTGCCTCCAGGAATCGAACCAGGGACACAAGGATTTTCAGTCCTTTGCTCTACCAACTGAGCTAAGGCACCAGTGCTAAATGCGGTTGCAAATATAAGTTGTTTTTATTATCCACCAAAAGAAAATTTATAAAAAATCGTTTTGTATTTTTACTGCCTTAAATTATCCTATGAATTTAATTATAGATGTTGGTAATACATCCGTGAAAATAGCTGTATTTCAAGTGGATGAGCTTCTTGAAAAAGTAACATGCTCACTTGAGGAGTTTGAGGCTAATTTTGAACAGCTCTTGAAAAAACACCCTAAAATCAGTAAATCCATTGTTTCATCGGTTGGTTTTTTGTCCAATTTACAACTAGAGATTGTTAAAAAACGGCTACATGTTCTTGTTTTAGGTCCTGAAACACCTGTGCCCTTTATTAATGATTATAAAACACCACAAACGCTTGGCGTTGATAGGGTGGCATTGGTTAGTGCTGCGGTTAAAAAAAAACCAAATCAAAATACACTTATTGTAGATGCAGGTACCTGTATAACTTATGACTTTGTCACTAATAAAAACCAATATCTAGGTGGTGCAATTTCTCCAGGAATTAGGTTGCGATATACTTCCTTAAATAATTTAACGGCAAACTTACCGTTATTAACTAAAGAGATTCCTGAATTAATAACAGGAAACACCACGAATTCAGCCATTCATTCTGGTGTAATTTATGGTGTTTTGTTTGAAATAGACGGTGTTATACAGTCATATAGAGAAAAATTTTCAGATTTAACAGTTATTTTAACAGGAGGAGACGCTAATTTTTTGTCTAAACAATTAAAAAGTAGCATATTTGCCCATTCTAATTTCTTATTAGAAGGATTAAACCACATTTTACAATATAATTCAAACGAATGATTAAAAAACTGGTATTAGTTTTTATTGCTGTATTTGCAATTAAAAGTTATGCGCAAGATGGTACGGCTTCACCTTATTCCTTTTATGGTATTGGGAGCTTGAAATTCAAAGGTACTGTGGAAAATCGGAGTATGGGAGGTATCAGTATTTATACAGATAGTATTCATTTAAACTTGAGAAATCCAGCAGCATACGGTAGTGATAATTTAGCTGTTTATGGCAAGGAAAATAGACCTGTTGTTTTTTCGGTTGCAGGATCGCATTCACGCCTTAAACTTAAGAGTGATGCTGGAGAGGATAAATTAAAATCATCAACTTTCGATTATCTGTCCATGAGTATTCCACTTGGTAGACTTGGCATTGGCTTTGGGTTAATTCCTTACACATCGGTTGGGTATAAGTTGGAAACTAGAAACAGTGATTTATCTTTAAATGAGCGTTTTCGAGGTGAAGGTGGTGTAAATAGAACCTATTTATCTGCTGGTTACTATATAAATAAAAACTTCAGCGTTGGTGTTGATGTTAATTATAATTTTGGAAATATTAAGAACAGTACAATAGCATTTGATTATGATCCAGATGACGGTACCATTCTTCAATATCAAACGCAAGAGACTAACCGATCAGATTTAAGTGGAGTTAGTCTTAATTTTGGACTGACATATAAGGCGATGATTACCGATGATCTGGAACTTAAATCAGGATTTACGTTTACACCAGAAACCAGATTAAAATCTCGTAATCAAAGGTCGTTTGGTACAATCTTATTTAACCCAGATACTAATATTGAGTTCCCTGTCGATACCATTGAAGCAGATTTGGCTGCTGAAGGTTTAGATGAAACAGAGTTTATTTTACCTTCAAAAGTATCAATAGGAGCAGGTATTGGGCAGCCAAGAATTTGGTTTGTTGGAGCAGAATATACCTTTCAGAACACTAAAAACTTTAAAAATGAACTCTATGGTGATACTGGAGTGGATTATGAAAACAGCTCAACCATTGCACTTGGTGGATTTATTATTCCAAAGTATAATTCATTTTCAAGTTACTTAAGTAGAGTGGTTTACAGAGCAGGTTTACGCTTTGAATCTTCTGGATTAAATATAAATAATACCTCAATTGATGAGTTTGGCATGTCTTTTGGATTAGGATTACCTGTAGGAAATGATTTCTTTTCGAATGCCAACATTGGTTTTGAATACGGAAAACGTGGAACAACAAATAATAATTTAATACAAGAGAACTTTTTTAATGTTAGTTTGAGTTTATCCTTAAATGACAGATGGTTCCAAAAGAAAAGATATGATTAACACTTTTACCATGAATATTATGAAAACGAAAATCACATTATTAGCAGTAGTGCTATTTTTAGGCTTTCAAGTTGCACATGCGCAACAGAATGAAGAATGTATGACTAAATTATCCATTTTTTCTGAATATGCAAAAGCGAAAAATTATGACGCAGCATACGAACCTTGGATGTATGTAAGAACTACATGTCCTAAATTACACAAAGCTATTTATAGTCAAGGTGAAGATATTTTAGAACACAAAATTGATAAAGCTTCTGGTGCAGAAAAAGTAAATTTCATTAACGATTTAGTTAAACTATACAAAGAGCGTCAAGCCAATTTCGCTAGTGATTCACCTTCTGGAGAATTTGAAACAAAATCTTGTCAGTTACAATATGATAACAGAGATGTTTTAGGATTGTCTGATTTAGAATTATATAATTGCTTTGATGCTGCTTTCAAAGCGGATAAGGAAAACTTTACGAACCCTAAATCATTATATACCTATTTCTCCCTGATGGTAGACTTATATGATGCTAAAACAAAAACAGCTGGAGAGTTATTTGATAAGTATGATGATGTTTCTGAAAAAATTCAAACAGAAATCGGTAATTATTCAGAAAAATTAAATGTAATTATTGAAAAAGAAGAAGCGGGTACTGCTTTAACTAGAAAAGAATCTAGTTACCAAAGATCTTATGAAAGCTATTTGAAAGCTTACGATCAAGTGTCTAGCGCTGTAGATAAAAAATTAGGTGATCGTGCAAACTGTGAAAACTTAATTCCATTGTATGAAAAAGGATTTGAAGAGAACAAAAACAATGCGCAATGGTTACAACGTGCTGCTGGTAAAATGTCTGAAAAAGAATGTACAGACGACCCTATGTTCTTTAAATTAGTAAACGCATATCATAAAATAAGCCCTTCAGCTAATTCAGCCTATTATTTAGGTATCTTAAAAGATAAAGAAGGTAAAACTAACGAAGCGCTATCGTTTTATGAGCAAGCTGTAGGTTTAGAAACTGATAATTTCAAAAAAGCACGACTTAATGAAAAAATTGGTGACAAGCTTAAAGGGAAAGGACGATACGGAAGTGCACGTGAGTACTACATGAAGTCCTTAAAGTTAAACCCTTCAAATGGTCGTCCACATTTAAGAATTGCAGCTATGTATAGCTCAAGTGCTAACGATTGTGGAGATAGTAACTTTAATAAGCGTGCTGTATTCTGGTTAGCTGCAGATGAAGCTGAAAAAGCAGGTCGTGTAGACCCAACATTAAAAAGTGTTGCAGCACAAACAGCGGCAAGTTATAGAGGTAATGCGCCTCAAAAACAAGAGATTTTTCAATCAGGAAAATCAGGAGAAAAAATTAGTGTTGGTTGTTGGATAGGAAGAACCATTACAGTTCCAAAAATCTAATGATTAAGATAAATAATCATATAAATAAAACCATAGTCTTAGTGATTGCTTTGACTATGGTTTTTTCTTGTAAAAATAATTTTGAAGACGTTAAAAAAATTGGTGTTTCTGAAAATACACCTATTGGTGTTGCAGAAAACATGAATTTGAAATACACCGATTCCGGTCGTGTGACGGCCAATTTACGCAGTCCAAAAATGTTGGACTTCTCCAATAGGGATTTTCCATTTTCAGAATTCCCTAACACAGTTGAAATGGACCTGTTTGATGAAAACAATCAAAAAAGTACCATTACTGCAGATTATGCTATCGTGTATGATAAAACAGGGTTAATAGATATGCAAGGGAATGTGGTTTTAATTTCCTCAGACAAGGATACGTTGTTTGCCGAGCAATTGTACTATGACCAGAATAGGGAGTGGTTGTTTACTAATAAACCGGTAACTTTCAAACGAAAAACAGATGTTTTAAACGGTAAAGGTTTTGATTCAGATGTTAAGTTTTCAAAAGCGCAGGTATTGGAAATTGATGGCTCCGTTACTGTGAACGAATAGATTCGTATTAAATAAATAATGGAAACCTCATGAATTTTAAACCCATGAGGTTTTTTTATTTACCTTTGTTTCTCAATAAACTATTCAAAAATATACAGATGAAAATCTTTAAGTTTTTTCAATACGCCTATTTAGCTTTTGCACTTCTATTTATTTATGTGGCAGCAAAAAAATATATGGAAAACGAAGTCATAGATTACGTTTCATTGCTTCTAGCAGCAACGGCTGTTTTTATGTTTTTCTTTAGGAAAAAATTTAATAAACGCTTTGAGGATCGCGACCGTAAATAGCCTATGAACCCAGATGTCATTATTATAATTGCATCCTTAATCCTGTCTGCTTTTTTTTCAGGTATGGAAATTGCCTATGTGTCTTCTAACAAAATTCACATTGAAATTGAAAAAAAGCAAAGCGGCTTACTGGCTAAAATATTATCAAAATTAACCGTAAAACCTTCCAAGTTCATTGCTACCATGCTTATAGGTAATAATATAGCCTTGGTTGTTTATGGGTTTTTTATGGGTGATTTATTGGTGGATTGGTTTCAAGATATGCTAGCTGCTTCGTCATCAAATTCAGCAATTTTAAATTATTTGCTAATAGATTTTAGTCTCCTTACGCAAACTATAATTTCTACATTAATCATATTAATCACTGCAGAATTTTTACCCAAAGTATTTTTTCAAATCTATGCAAATTCACTTTTAAAGATATTGGCTATTCCTGCTTATTTGTTTTATACACTATTTTCATGGATTAGCGATTTTATTATCTGGATAACCGATTTTGTTCTTAAAAAATTCTTTAAAACTGAAGGTGATCAAGTGCAACTGGCGTTTACAAAAATAGAATTGGGTCATTATATTAGTGAGCAAATGGAATCGGCAGAGCCACATGATGATGTAGATACTGAAATTCAAATTTTTCAAAATGCTTTAGAATTTTCGGAAGTAAAAGCACGTGAAGTTATGGTGCCACGAACAGAAATTATTGCTGTGGATGTTTCAGAATCTTTAAAATCCATCAACAGCAAATTTACCGATACAGGAATATCCAAAATAATAGTTTTTAAAGATAACATAGACGATATTTTAGGTTATGCGCACTCTTTTGAGTTGTTTAAAAAACCTAAAACACTTAAATCTATAATTATGCCTGTGGAATTTGTACCAGAAACCATGCTAATAAAGGATGTTTTAAGCGCTTTAATTAAAAAACGTAAAAGTATTGCTGTCGTTTTAGATGAATATGGAGGCACATCAGGCATTATGACTGTTGAGGATATTGTAGAAGAACTTTTTGGTGAAATTGAAGATGAACATGATACCATTGTGCTAACCGAAGAAAAAATTGACGACACAAATTATATTTTTTCAGCCCGATTAGAAGTTGATTATCTAAATGAAACTTATAAACTAAACTTACCTGAAAGCGAGAACTACGAGACTTTAGGAGGGTTAATAGTGGATCATACAGAAGGTATACCAGCGCAAGATGAGGTGGTTTTAACAGAAGACTTTCAGTTTACAATTTTAGAGGTTTCTACGACAAAAATCGACTTGGTGAAACTTAAAATTCTGGAAGAAGACTAGTTTCCCGACAATTAAAATAATTAATGCGAAATTCTCCTTTTATTATTAAATAGAAAATGGTATTTTCGCGCACTATATCGTAAAAAATTTAAATGACAGATGGCAGTTTTAAATAAAATTAGACAACGCTCACTATTCCTGATATTAATAATTGCATTAGCATTATTTTCATTTGTATTATCAGATTTGTTCAGAAACAGTGATGCGCTTTCAGCAAAATCTCAAAATGTAGTTGCTACCATAAATGGTAAAGATATTTCACGTGAGGATTTTTTAATGAAAGTTGAAAATGCAACAAGACAAATGGGTGGTCAAGCAACACAAACCCAAGTTATGAATCGCGTTTGGGAGCAAGAAGTGCGTAATGCAGTACTAGAAACTCAATTTGAGGAATTAGGCATTACAGTTGAAAAAGATCAAATGCGTGATATTTTACGTACAAACCTAGCAAATAACCCAGACTTTCAAAATGAAGCGGGACTTTTTGATGATAATAAACTAACAGAATACATTGCTAATTTAAAAGCAACATCAGCTGCTGCATACCAACAGTGGATTGATTACGAAAATTCTATTGCTGTAAATGCCCTACAACAAAACTATTTTAATATGGTTAAAGCAGGTATGATTGGTACACTTGCTGAAGGTAAGTTAGAACATAGTTTAGAGGGAAACAAAGCCGATATTAAGTTTGTACAAGTTCCTTTTTCTTCAATTCCAGACAGTACTATTACTGTTTCTAAAGCAGAAATTGAAACGTATGTAAAAAATCATAAAAAAGACTATGAAGTGGAAGCTTCTAGAGATTTACAGTACGTTCAGTTTAAGGAAGAAGCCTCTGTTGAAGATATAAAGGAAATAGAGAACGATATTGCTAAATACAAAACGGCGCGTGCTGAATATGTTAACGGAAGAACAGATACTATACCTGCATTTTCATCGGTTGAAAACAATGAAAACTATATTAACTTTGTTGCAAATTCAGAAGTAAAATTTGATAACCGCTTCATTAAAAAAACTGCGTTACCTGATGCTGTAGCTGACACTATTTTTAACATGAATGTTGGTGAAGTTTTTGGTCCTTACAAGGATAATGGTTTTGTAAAGCTAACAAAAATGGTAGCTGTAACACAATTACCAGATTCTGTAAAAGCAAGACATATATTAATACCTTTTGTTGGTTCACGTTCACAATCGGAAACTACAACACAAACAGAAGTAGAGGCTAAAAAAACAGCCGATAGTTTAATGGCTATCATTAAAGCCGATAAAAGTAAGTTTGTATCGCTTTTAGATTTTTCAGCAGACACCGTAAGTAACGAAAAAGAAGGTGTTTTAGATTGGTACACATATAACGCTATGGTTCCTGAATTCAGAGATTTTACTTTCGAAAATGAAGAAGGATCTATTGGTGTTGTGAAATCGGATTTCGGTTTCCACGTCATTGAAATATTAGGCCAGAAAAACAAACAACGTGCTGTTAAAATAGGAACAATTGCTAGAAAAATTGAGCCATCTGAACAAACAGTGAACGATGTATTTAGAAAAGCATCAAATTTCGAAATTAGTTTAGAAAAAGGTGATTTCGCTGATTTAGCAAAAGAACAAGATTATGTGGTTCGTCCAGTAAATACCATTAAAGTATTAGACGAAACCATTCCAGGATTAGGAAACCAACGTGCTATTACACGCTGGGCTTTTGAGGAGGCAACTGAAATAGGAGATTACAAGCGCTTTAATGTGCCAGGTGGTTATGCTATTGTTCAATTAGTAGCTAAAAATAAAGCAGGTTTAATGAAATCTGAAGATGCTTCAGTAACCGCTTTACCTGCAATTCGTAAGCAAAAGAAAGCAGAGCAAATTAGAAACAGAGTTTCTGCAACAACTTTAGAAGATTTAGCTAAAGCCGAAAATACTACAGTGCGTTCAGCATTAGCTATTAATATGAAAACACCTACTATTTCTGGAGCTGGAAATGAGCCAAAAGTGGTTGGTTATGCTTTTGGAATGAAAGAAGGTGAGACCTCAAAATTAATTGAAGGTGAAAAAGGAATGTATATGATTCGTGTTGAGAAGCTTACACCTGCAACCGAATTAGATAACTATCAAGGTTTTGCTAACCAAGTGCAAACAGCAAAAGTAAACACGGTAACTTCTAAATTATATCCAGCCCTTAAAGAAGCTGCTGAAATTGAAGATAATAGAGCAAAAACAGTACAATAATATAGTTGTATTTTTATATAATGAAAGGCTTTACATATGTAAGGCCTTTTTTTTGTTTTATAGAATTAGGTTGAATTGTATGTTTTCCAGTAATTAGAAATTGTTTTTATCTGTTATTGGTTTTGTTTCAACTAAATTTAATATGATATTTCTGCTTATAAAATTAAATCTTGATACCTTATAATTGTATGAAACCCTTTTGCCTTGAAATAATGTTCAGGATTTTCCATTGAAGATGCCATAATAAAGTCACCACCCCAAGCTCCAAGACTTTTTAATTCACCTGAAAAGTCTGAAAATAAGCGTGTCTTAATAACAGGTTGCTGTATCAAATTGGAAATGATGTTTTCATGACGCTTTAGCAAATCATTAAATTCTGAAACCGATTTGCATGCAATTATGTTATTAGTAATGGTGTTTATTTCAGAAATAGCATTTAAATTATTTTTAGAAGCTTGTCTATAATTAGCAATGGCATCCCGACTGTTTTGCTTTTGGTTTAGATATACAAAATACAAATGCTTCTTAAAAATTGGATTAAAATGAACAGGCGTTATGTTCCTATTTTCATTTTGTAATTGATACGTTAATGCAGTATCATGTTCTGCACAAGCAATGTCATAACCACTGCCTCCAAAAGTTTTGTCTAATAATTGAAACGGATTAATGTTTGCCCAATGGGCTATATTATTCAGTAAGGTGGAAGAAGAGCCAAGTCCCCAGTTTCTTGGAAATGTTAGTCGACTTATAACATTATAACCCGTATTTAAAAACTCCGGATTTAATGTCTGTGCTGTTAGAAGGATTTGAGTTAGACGTTGCGAAATAGGGTTTTTGGGATTTTTGCTAATGAGTGTACTATTTGAAATGGTAAATGTATCTTCAAACCAAATTGTTTCGCTTTCATCTTTGCTTTCCCAAGTTATTGTATTTGTTTTAGTAGGTTCTATTTCTAAATACTGTCCATATTTAGTTGGTAATGCTAATGATAAGGCACCGTCCAAAACCACATATTCACCCGTTATTAATAATTTTCCGTTGCTATAAAAACGTGTCATACTCTAATTGTAATCTTTTTTTAAGATGAGTTTTGGCTTATTTTCGTAAGTTATCAATCGCTTCAACAACTGCCCTATGGGTAACAACATGGGTTTTAAAATGATTGATAATGTGTGCTTTTTCTTCAGTAGTTGCGTCAAACTGATTTAAAATATTCATTAAATGCATTTTCATATGCCCTTCTTGAATGCCAGTTGTTGTTAAGGACCGTAATGCTGCAAAATTTTGTGCTAATCCAGCAACAGCAACTATTTGCATGAGCTCTTTAGCAGATGGTTTATGGAGTAGTTCTAAAGCAAACTTTACTAAAGGATGTAATCCTGTTAAACCTCCAACGGTTCCTAAAGCTAATGGAATTTCCATCCAGAAAGTAAAAATACCATTTTCAATTTTTGCATGTGTTAGGCTGCTATATGTGCCATTACGAGAGGCATAGGCGTGCACACCTGCCTCAACAGCACGAAAATCATTCCCAGTGGCAAGTACCACAGCATCAATACCGTTCATAATCCCTTTATTATGGGTAACGGCTCGATAAGGTTCAACTTCAGCAATATTAACTGCTTGAACAAATTTTTGAGCAAAGGCTTCAGGATGGCTGTTTTTGTTATCCGATAAATCGGAAACGGGACAGGATACTTCTGCTCGTACGAGACAATTGGGTACGTAATTAGAGAGTATACTCATCACGATTTCAATCTGCTTTTCGGTATCGGTAAAATCTTTAAAACGTAACGCTTCTTGTTTAAAAGTGGTTGCAAATTGTTCCAGACAGGAATTAATAAAATTTGCTCCCATAGCGTCTAACGTTTCAAATGTGGCATGTAGTTGGTAATATCCAGATAATTTCTCTGTTTTATTACGGAGTTCAATATCCAAAATGCCACCTCCGCGTTTTTCCATATTCTGAGTAATGGATTTAGCATCGGCAATTAACCGGTTTTTAACAGATTTAAAATAGGCTTCTAATTTTTTAGGTTGACCATGAAACATAAAATGAACCTGGCCAATTTTGGTGGTTGATAGAACGGTAGCTTTAAAACCACCTCTATCCAACCAAAATTTAGCTGCTTTGCTGGCTGCTGCAACTACTGAACTTTCCTCAATAGCCATAGGAATGGTGTGTAATTTCCCATTAATAAGGAAATTTGGTGCCACACCTAAAGGTAAATAGTAATTGGTAATGGTGTTTTCTATAAATTCATCATGAAGCTGTTGAAGCTTGTTGTCTGAATTCCAATATTGTGTTAATATTTTTTTAGCCTGTTCTTTGTTGCTAAAATAAGTGTCAACAATCCAGTTGATTTTTTCAGATTTGGATAATTTTGAAAAGCCTGATATAGATGTATTCATTCGGGTTTTATTGAAAATGTAAAGATACTATTATTGTGTGAGTTCTGTAACGAAAGCCTATTTAACTGTTAATAAATACGGTTTTTCGCTTATTTTTTAGTAAACTTGGCATTATTTTATTCATAATATTATTTTTAATGAGATACACAAAACAACTCCTCTTAATCTGCTTCATAACAAGCTTATTTACAACAGCTCAAAGTAATAAAATTTCGCTTGAAGACATCTGGTCAGGTGCTTTTAGAACCGAACGTATGGACGCGTTACATTCCATGAATAATGGTCAGCAATACTCTGTGTTGAATTTTGATCGTTCATCTGGATCTACAACTATTGATGTATACGATTACAAAACTTTGAATAAGGAACGTACCTTGGTAAACTCGGCTAATTTAGATCCTATTAAATACTTTACAGATTATACATTTAGTGATGATGAAAGTCAGATACTTTTAGCAACTGAAGTGGAGTCTATTTTTAGACGATCAACACTTGGTAAATATTATGTTTACAATACAAAAACTAAACAATTAGAATTGGTTGCTGAAGAAAAAATTCAAGAGCCTACTTTTTCTCCCGATGGAACTAAATTAGCCTATGGTTACAATAATAATTTGTTTGTTAAAGATTTAGAAACAGGAAATACGCAACAAATTACATTTGATGGTGAGAAAAATAAGATTATAAATGGTATTACTGATTGGGTTTATGAGGAAGAATTTGGTTTTGTACGTGCTTTTGAGTGGAATTCAGGTAGCAATAAAATAGCCTTTGTTCGTTTTGATGAAACCGATGTTCCAGAATTTTCTATGGACGTCTACGGTCAGGATTTATATCAAACACAACACGTATTTAAATACCCAAAGGCTGGTGAAGCAAATGCCATAGTATCCCTACATATTTTTGATATGAAGGCAGCAACAACGGCAGAAGTGAAAGTAAATAAATCGTATACCGATTTTTATATTCCACGGATAGAATGGACAAATAACCCAGATGTTTTAAGCGCACAATATATGAATAGACATCAGGACGAGTTAGATTTGTGGTTTGTAAATGCAGAATCAAATACGGCAAGTTTGGTGCTTGAAGATCGTGATAAGGCGTATGTGGATGTTACAGATAACCTAACATTTTTAGAAGATGATAGTTTTATTTGGACAAGCGAGAAAGATGGTTTCAATCACATTTATCATTATGATAAAACAGGAAAACTAATTAGCCAAATAACCAAAGGGAATTGGGAAGTAACTAATTACTATGGTTTTGATGCTAAGAATAAAACAATTTTTTATCAATCAACAGAAAATGGTTCAATCAATCGTGATGTGTATTCTATTAAATTAAACGGTCGCGATAAAACACGATTATCCATGAACACTGGAACAAATAGTGCTGCCTTTAGTGCTGATTTTTCGTATTTCATAAACACCTTTTCAAGTGCTACAACAGCACCAGTTTACACGTTGAATAATGCCAAAACAGGTAAGCAAATTAAATTAATAAAAGTTAATACCGAGCTTCAGAATAAGTTGAAAGGATATCTAATGTCTGAAAAGGAATTTTCAACCATTGCTATAAATGGTAACGAATTAAATATGTGGATGATTAAACCAGCCAATTTTGATGCTTCCAAATCCTATCCATTATTCATGTTTCAATATTCAGGTCCAGGTTCACAGAGTGTTTCTAACACTTGGAATAGTGCTAATGATTATTGGTATCAATATTTGGCACAAAAAGGATATATTATTGCCTGTGTAGATGGACGTGGAACAGGTTTTAAAGGTGCCGAATTTAAAAAAGTAACCCAAAAGGAACTGGGTAAATATGAAGTCGAAGATCAAATAGCAGCTGCTAAAAAACTAGGAACCGAACCATATATTGATGCATCACGTATTGGAATTTGGGGCTGGAGTTACGGTGGTTTTATGAGTAGTAATGCGCTATTTAAAGGAAATGATGTCTTTAAAATGGCCATAGCCGTTGCACCTGTAACAAGTTGGCGTTTTTACGATTCTATCTACACCGAACGCTACATGACAACTCCACAGGAAAACCCAAGTGGTTATGATGAAAACTCGCCAATAAATCACGTTGATAAGTTAAAAGGTGATTTCTTATTAATTCACGGAACCGGTGATGATAACGTGCATGTACAGAATACCATGCGTATGGTAGAAGCGTTAATCCAAGCTGATAAACAGTTCGAGTGGATGATTTACCCAGATAAAAATCACGGAATATACGGTGGAAATACACGTTTACATTTATATAAGAAAATGACAAATTTTATTGATAAAACCTTGGGTGATAAGCTCTAAAATAAGTCTATTTATTATTAATAATCTAACTAACTAATAAACTATAAATATGTCAAAATCAATTTTAACAGAATCAGGAGAGCCAGAGATGTTTGGGCACCCTAAAGGATTGTTTTATTTATTCTTTGCTGAACTCTGGGAGCGTTTTAGTTTTTATGGAATGCGTGCGCTTTTAATGCTCTACATGGTTAATGAAATATTTGTAGCATTAGTAGAAAAAGATGTTGCAGCAGCAGCCGTTTATGCATCTTATGGTTCATTAGTTTACGCTTCAACGGTAGTTGGTGGGCGTATTTCTGATAAAATTCTTGGAATGCGAAGCTCTATTTTCCTTGGAGGTATTTTAATGTCTCTTGGGCATTTTGTGCTAGCTATAGAAAATGATATTGCTTTCTTTTTAGCGCTAGCTTTTATCGTTGTTGGTAATGGGTTTTTTAAACCTAATATTTCAACTTTTGTAGGTTCGCTATATAAAGATGGAGATCGTAGAAAAGATTCGGGTTTTACCATTTTTTATATGGGAATAAATATAGGTGGTTTTATTGCACCATTACTTTGTGGCTGGTTAGCAGCAGAATATGGCTGGCATTATGGGTTTGGTCTTGCAGGTGTTGGTATGTTAACCGGTTTGATTTTCTTTTGGAGCGGCATTAAAAATAATGTTTTTGGAGACCGTGGTTTACCACCAAATCCAGAAATTTATGAAAAGAAAATTTTAGGTATTCCACAAAAAACATTTATACCAATAATATCCTTTTTATGTGCGCCTTTAATTGCTTACATTTTAGCGTCTTATAAAGCCATTGCTGGTGGTGATTCTTTTTTAGGGGATCAGAATTATGTAAACCTTCTCTTTAAGTTTATTGGTGTTGCTATTTTAGTCTATATGGCGGTTATTTTATACAACGCAACATCTGATGAGCGAAAAAAATTAATAATGGCTCTTTTAATAACGTTCTTTATGACTTTATTCTGGGGTTTTCATGAATTATCGGGAAGTGTTATTACCTTATTTGCAGATAGAAATGTAGATTTAGATGGTATAATGAATGCAAGTCAAACAAATTCTCTAAACTCGTTAGTTATTATTGTACTGTCAATACCTGTGTCATTGTTATGGGCATATTTATCGAAACGAAATTTGAACCCACGAACGCCTTATAAATTTGGATTAGGTTTAATTTTAGCAGGAGCCAGTTTTTATATTCTATCTTTAAGTGGTGCTAGTGCTGATGAGAATGGAATGGTTCCTTTTGCATATTTATTTATCATGTATTTTGTTATTTCAGTTGGTGAATTATTTATGTCGCCAGTAGGTTTATCTAAAATTACTGATTTATCGCCAAAGCGAATTGTAGCATTTATGATGGGTATTTGGTTTTTATCATCTGCGTATGCTTTCCAAATTGTAGGCTTTATTTCTAAACAATTGGCTGTTGAAAGTACTGATGTTAATGTAGGTGGTTTACAAACATTAGAAATATATACCAATGGATTCGATTTAATTTCAAAATATGCTTTGGGTGCTGGATTAATAGTATTACTCTTTTCGCCTTTGATGAAGAAATTAATGGGTAACGTACACTAAAGATTCTTATTTTAAACTAACTATATTATGAATACTGATATTGAAAATTTATTTAAAGACAAAGTAATTGGTCATCCAGCAGGATTGTTTGTAATCTTTTTTACCGAAATGTGGGAGCGATTTTCATTTTATGGAATGCGAATTCTTTTGGTTTTATTTTTAACAGCTCCAATAATTAGTGATAATCCAGGTTGGGAATGGCCTAGAGAACATGCCTTATCCTTAATTGGAACTTATGGTTCGCTTTTGTACTTAACACCAATTCTAGGAGGTTGGCTTGCAGATAAATATACAGGTTATAAATGGGCTGTTATTATTGGTTGCTTTCTTATGATGCTAGGCCATGCGTCAATGGTTTTTGAAACACCTTTTTCTCTGTATTTAGGTTTAGGATTTTTAATTGTTGGAACGGGTTTTTTTAAGCCTAATATGACTTCTATGATTTCTGAAATGTATAAAGGTAAAGAGTCTAAAAAAGATGGCGCCTACACCATTTACTATATGGGAGTTAATGCTGGTGCCTTTTTTGGTATGATGCTATGTGGTTATTTAGCCGAGAATATAGGTTGGAGTTACGGATTTGGTTTAGCCGGAATTTTTATGCTTTTAGGATTAATTCAATTTTGGTTAGCAAAAGATTTATTTGGCCAAATTGGAGAACGCCCTTCAAGAGTTCATGAAGTAGAATTACCTCAAAATATTAATGAAGAAAGTCCGAAAGAACACGATACGAGTGAGGCTTCAGAAAAGTTAAATCCTTTTACTACACTCGATAAAGTTCTAATTTTGTTATCTTCTTTAGGTGGAATTCTTTATTTGTTTAACGACCCAATGTCTAAAATTGGTGATGTTAATATTTTAGATTTTAATATCGGTGGATTGGATGGTTCAAATGTTACTGTTTTAACAGCTTTAGTTCTGTTCTTATATTTGATAATTACTAGGATTTCACGTTATTCTAGAGTTATTAGAGACCGCATTATTGCCGTTTCTGTTTTCGGGATATTTACGGTATTCTTTTTTGCGGCTTTCGAGCAATCATTAGGTTCTATGACCCTGTTTGCTAGAGATTATACTGAAAGAGCTTTAACAGGAAGTTCGGCAATGGTCTTCAAAATTATAGATTTAATATTAACAGTTGGTCCATTAGCTATTATTACTTGGGTTTTATACTTATTGTTTAAGAAAACATACTCTAAAATACCCTATTCTAATGTGATATTGGCTATCTCATTTGCATTCCTATGGTATATAGTATTTTATAAAATTAATAATGAATTTAGTAAAGACGCTACTGAAGTTCCAGCTACATGGTTTGGTATCTTAAATTCATTCTTTATTATTACTCTAGCTCCTTTGTTTTCTAAATGGTGGGAAAGTAAATATAACCCAAGTGCTGCCATGAAATATGGAATCGGATTGGTACTTTTAGGTTTAGGATTTGGTATTCTAGTTCTTGGAACCATGGGAGTGGCACAAGGTGCACAAACAGCATCTGTAAGTATGATATTTTTAATATTAGCCTATTTACTTCATACCATGGGCGAATTATGTATTTCGCCAGTAGGCTTATCTTATTTAAGTAAATTAGTGCCAGGCCGAATGATTGGATTTATGTTTGGTATTTGGTATTTAGCTATCGCCATCGGGCAAAAAGCAGCTGGAACAATGGGTGGTATGATTGATAAAATAACAGCCGAATATTCTTTAAGTACCTTCTTTTTAATTTTTACAATTGTACCAGCCGCTATTGGTCTGGTGTCAATGGTATTAAATCCAATACTTAAAAAGTTAATGCATGGCGTTCGTTAATCGAAAAAAAATTGTTAAAATTAATTCAAAACACGCCTTTTTGGCGTGTTTTTTGTAAGTTCGAAAGGTATATCACAACAAATACAACATGAGAAATTTATTTTACACTTTATTAGTAGTCATCGGTTTTACAACTGTAGGCGTGGCGCAAGAAATTAACTGGATTACCTTGGAAGAAGCCGTGAAGCTTCAAAAGAAAAATCCTAAAAAAATTATGATGGATATGTACACCAATTGGTGTGGTCCTTGTAAAATGTTAGATAAAAATACCTTTCAAAATAAAGACGTGGCAGATTATGTTAATAAACATTTTTATGCCGTAAAATTTAATGCCGAGGGAAACGAAACCGTCACCTTTAAAGGAAAGACTTACACCAATCCAGGTTATGATCCTGCAAAGGCTAATAAACGTAATTCCGGCCATGAACTAGCGCGTTATTTTAGTATCCGATCGTATCCAACTATTGTATATTTGGATGAAGACGCTAATTTATTAGCACCTATTATTGGTTATCAAACACCACAGCAATTGGAGTTGTATTTAAAAGTGTTTAAAAATAATGAGCACACCAATTTTAAAACACAGCAAGATTTTCAAGCGTTTGCTCAAGCTTTTAAACCAGAGTTTACAAACTAATTTAGTCTTCTTTCAATATAAAAGCGCCTTTTTCACCTGTATAGTGAAAAAGGCGTTTTCGCTTTCTACAGGTTTCTGTCCATCGCTTTACATAGGATTTGAAGTTGCTACCATCAGCAATAATAACCTTGGGATTTAATGAGTCTATAAGTCGATTTAAATTAATTTTTGGCGATTGACTCAAAATAATATATTCCGGATGAAATGATATATTTTGATAAATGCCCAAACTGTCGATTATTAAAAATTGTTTTTGGTTGAACCGATATACATTTTGAATAGCTTGGTAGTCTATTTGCTTAATAAAACTCCCAACACGGTAATTTGGTATGTTATAATCTAAATTCAATTTTAGGCTATCCAAATCGTGAAATACCTGCAAGTTTAATCCAGATTTTTTACTCATCATGCTGTGTCTGCTTTTATGGAATACAACTAATTCATTCCTGCTACTATACCAATACTGATTAAAAAACAGACCTATTTGAAACATACAGGTTACTACCAAAGCACATACAAGTCTGCTGAATGATTTGGATATAAAATACCTCGTGAAAAGCAGAATTATTAGATATAATCCAATAACGAGAAACCAATTCATGGGAATATCTTTAAAAATAAAAGCTTCCTGATGCGCAATCCATTTAAAAAAGTGATTCATTAGGCTAATAATATCGCCAAAAATATCTGTGAGCAAACTTTTAGGTACACCGATTAAAGCCATCCCGAAAATTAACAATCCGTAGCCTAAAATAAATCCTAAAAATGGAATCACAACCACATTCGTTAATAAAAATAATCCTGGAAATTGATGAAAATAAAAAAGACTTAAAGGGAAAATTCCTAATTGTGCGGCCAATGAAACCGTTATTAATGTGATTATTTTATTTGGAAACCAAAATGGTGTTTTTAATTGTTTAAATAGCAAAGGATGGATAGCAACAATGCCAATAACAGCTAAATAGCTTAATTGAAACCCAATTTCAAATAGTATCATTGGGTTAAATATGAGTAATATAAAAGCTGAAATGGCCAGTGTGTTATAAATGTTATAAGGTCGTTTTAAATACATGCCTATTGTAATTACACTAAACATGGTTACGGCTCGTAAAATGGAAGGTGATAATCCAGCAATAACAGCATAACTCCATAGTATAAAAAGTATAATGATGGCTGTTAAGTAGCGACCATATTTAATGCGTATAAACGGTTTAAACAACCACTTTAAAATAAACAGGATAATGCCTATGTGTAACCCAGAAATCGCTAAAATATGAATAGCGCCAGCATTTACATAATCAGAGTATAATTCCTTGTCAATATCTTGACGCTGCCCTAAAAGTAGTGCATTTATGACCGCCAATTCAGATGTGCTATAATTGTATTTCTGGAGACTTTTATTAATGCGTTGCCTTACAAAATCAGCCAAACCATAAATGCTGTGTTTTTTAGTTGATAGAACAGAAATAAATTTAGCTTGGCTATAAATTTGAGCATAAATTTGATGGTTTTCTAAATACCTTTTGTAATCAAATTGATGCGGATTTAAAGGTTTGTAAAGTTCTTGTAAACTGCCGTTGATTTCAATTTTATCATCTACTTGAAAATTCAATAAACTGCTGTCCTTACTAATATTTAGTAAAATATTTCCAAAAACAGGACTCCCATTTATGGTTTTTATTTCAGCAACGTAGCGTTGGTTGAATGAATTAGGTTTTAAAACTTCTAAAATCTGTAATTGGAATTGTGAAAATTTGCTTTCAGAAATTTTATATTCATAGGTGTAATGATGCTTGTAGTTTAAATGATTATGGACCTTCATACTTAAATTTCCCAAGCTTAAAATCATGGTATAGCAGGTTAATCCAAACCAAATGGATTGTTTAAATTGGTTTCGGTTTATAAAATAAGTGATGGTAAGTGTAAATAGAAGTAGGAGTGTTATAATCACAGACAGTTTCAGCGATAATGCCAACTGCAAACTCACTAAAATGCCTAACATAAAAAAACATGTTAGTTTAACTATTGGAAAATCAAGAAGTTTCACAATAGTAAGTTACGAAAATAACTTACAAGATTCGTCTGGCTTGAACGAAAGCAAAGTACCAATACTTTTCAGAAAGCTCTGAAATCATAACACCACGACTTGTGGACGCATGAATAAATTCAACAAAACCAGTGCGAGACTCTGTTACAATTCCAACATGATTAACGTTTCGGCTATTTTTATTGGTAGCAAAAAATAACAAATCGCCTTTTTTTACTTCTTTTACATCAACCCAATCACCTGTTACAGCTAATTGAGACGTGGTTCGTGGCAATTGAATGGCTTCTTTTTTAAATGATGTAACAACAAGACCAGAACAGTCCATTCCCTTTTTAGTGGTTCCACCATACTTATACTTTACACCATCAAAAGTTTTAGCATAATCAATAATCGATTCTGCAGTAGTTTCATAAGTGCTGCTGGTATTCGTGCTTCGAGTAGGTGCTGATTTATAGGTGCGTTTGGATGGTTTAGACGCATTTTTTGTCGACTTACAAGCCGAAAAACAGAATAAACATAGTAAAATGAGTAAGCTTTTTTGCATGTTTCCAAAAATACACATTTTTGTTATAAAAAATAATAACAACTTAAAAAGTTGGTTGGTCAACACGTATAAAACGGTTACTTTTAAACTTTCAAAGGAATTTTACAATATGAATGTAGTGGATTTGTTTTCGGGTTGTGGAGGGTTAGCACTTGGTTTTAAATGGGCTGGATTTCAAACGTTATTAGCTAGTGATGTTGACGAAAATTGTGAAAAAACTTATACTTACAACTTTCCAGATGTGCCGTTTATTAAAAACGATCTACGAGACATTTCAACAAATGAATTAAAAAAACACCTTTTAAAAACGGTAGATGTGGTTGTTGGTGGTCCGCCTTGTCAAGGGTTTTCATTAGCCAATAAAAATAGAAATAAAGCAAAGTCAGACCCTAGAAACGAATTGTTTTATGAGTTTGTACGCGTGGTTACCGATTTACAACCCAAAGCTTTTGTAATGGAAAATGTGCGTGGCTTGTTATCCATGCAAAAAGGGCAGGTTATTAAACTTATGCAAAAAGAGTTTGAAAATGCTGGAATAGGATATCAGGTAGACTATCAAGTGCTTACAGCGTCAGACTACGGTGTGCCACAAAATAGACAACGGGTTATTATGATTGGCATCCGAAAGGATTTAAATAAACAGCCTGTTTTTCCAAAGAAAACTTACAAAAAACCAGTTACCGTTTGGGACGCTATTTCCGATTTGCCACAAATAAACGCATCGGAAGGAACCGAAAAAATGACGTATAAAACGAAAGCATCAAATGCCTACCAAGAATTTATTAGGAAACAAAGCACGTTGGTTTATAATCACATAGCTATGCGTCATACCCAACGATTAATTAGTCGGTTTCAGGTAATTAAGGCAGGCGAATCATTGGCTCATGTATCGCAAGAGCATGCGGCTGTAAAGCGCGGAAACCCGAAAGAGAAGTCGAAAATAGTTTTTTCGCAAAATAATCAACGCTTACATGCCGATAAGCCTGCGCCAACTATTGCAGCTTCATTTCAAAGTAATTTTATTCATCCGTTTTTACATCGAAATTTTACGGCTCGTGAAGGTGCGCGATTGCAATCTTTTCCTGATACCTTTATTTTTCAAGGTATGCGTACCAAAATGAGTTGGGAAAAGGGTTTGAGTCAATATCAGCAAATTGGGAATGCGGTTCCTCCATTATTGGGGTATGCCATTGCTAAATCCTTGCAAGAAACGCTTACAGGTATTGATATTTCAAACAAAAAATTATTTGAAAATTAACCTACTATGTAATAAGCGACTTGTATATGAGTTGAGCCGTTTTAGCGCTTGCACCTTTACCACCTAATTTTTTTTCAAGTTCGTAATAATCCAAAAAGAGTTTGTTTCTAGTTGATTGATCAAGAATTTTATCGAGTTCGATTTTGAGATTTTTTCGGGTAAAATCATCTTGAATTAATTCAGTTACAACTTCTTTGTCCATAATTAAGTTTACTAACGATATGTACTTAATATGTTTTACCAAACGTTTGCCAATTTGGTAGGACAGCCAACTGCCCTTATAGCAAACCACTTCTGGAACTTTAAATAAAGCAGCTTCTAGTGTTGCTGTTCCTGATGTTACCAATGCTGCAGAGGCAACACTTAATAAGTCGTAGGTTTTATTTGAAATAAAATGGACATTAGAGTTTTTAATAAACTGCTTATAGAAATCATAATCCTGACTTGGAGCACCTGCAATTACAAATTGATGGTTTGGATAATCAGGTGTCAAACTTAACATTACTGACAACATTTTAGAAATCTCTTGTTTTCTACTGCCAGGTAATAGTGCAATTATTGGTTTTTCGCTTAATTCGTTCTCGGCTCTAAATGCCGTTTCGCTTATTTGTTCACGACCAGATATAGCATCAATAAGTGGGTGGCCAACAAATGTTACAGGATAATTATGGGTTTTATAAAATGTTTCAACAAACGGTAAAATGACATACATGGCATCAATATCCCGTTTAATATCTTTTACACGACCTGCTCTAGAAGCCCAAACCTGTGGTGAAATATAATAATTGGTTTTAAAGCCTTGTTTTTTAGCCCATTTAGCAATTCGCAGGTTAAAACCAGAATTGTCTATGAAAACAATAGCATCTGGTTGGTATTCGGAAATATCGGTTTTACATAAATCGAAATCTTTAAAAATTGCCGATATGTTCATAATTACTTCAGCAAAACCCATAAAAGAACGTTCTTTATAATGTTTTACTAAAGTGCCACCAACAGCTTCCATTAAGTCGCCTCCCCAAAAACGGAATTCAGCTTTTGGGTCCTCTTTTTTTAGGGCTTTCATCAAGTTGGAACCATGTAAATCCCCTGATGCTTCGCCAGCAATTATATAATATTTCATACTATATAAATTTAAACAAAAACGTTGAAACTGCAATGATAACGGTTGCTAAAAGGACACCCCTTGCTCGATAATCTTGTTTTTTCTTAATAAAAATAAAAAAGGTTATCAAATTTAAAATAGCACCTAAACTAACTAGTTTTCCTAAAAAACCTTCCGCCGAAGCATTTTTTAGTGCTAATATAATATCTTGGTGATTCCCTAAAGCCATGGCAGCTAAATAAACACCTATAGCATTGGCAATTAAACCAACTAGTAGACCTATAAAAACTTCTTTTTTAATCATTAAAATTCCATGTATTTAATTGCTGCACGTAATGGTGAGCGGTTAAATCAAATTGAACAGGAACAACAGAAACATAACCGTTTTCTAATGCCCATTCATCAGTGTCTTCTCCTTTATCTAAATTAACAAATTTTCCTGTTAACCAATAGTAATCTTTGCCTTGTGGAGTTTGTCGCTTATCAAACTCTTCTTGCCAATTAGCTTTTGCCTGTCGGCAAACTTTAATGCCTTTAATAGCGTCATTCTTAATGTTAGGAATGTTTACATTTAGAACAACATCCTTGGGTAAGCCATTTTTTAAAACCTCTTGGGTAACTTTTTTAGCAACTATTTTAGCAGCTGAAAAATCAGCGTTATAATTGTAATCCAAAAGTGAAAAACCAATAGCGGGAATACCTTCAATTCCAGCCTCTAAAGCGGCACTCATGGTTCCTGAATAAATTACATTAATTGATGAGTTTGAACCATGGTTTATGCCTGAAACACAAAGGTCTGGACGTCTGTCAAGAATTTCATTAACCGCTAACTTTACACAGTCAGCTGGTGTGCCAGAGCAACTAAATTCAGTGCGCCCAGATTCATCAATTTTTACACGCTCTAAATGGAGTGTAGAATTTATGGTAATAGCATGTCCCATAGCGCTTTGCGGACTGTCTGGTGCTACTACAACAATATCGCCCAAATCTTGAACAGCTTCTATTAATGCGCGAACGCCAGGTGCAGTTATTCCATCGTCATTTGTGACTAGAATCAGTGGTCTTTTTGTCATTTTTTTACCGTATATTAAGGGTGCTAAAATACATAAAATCGTGCGTAATGCCTGAATTTATATGGTTTAACAAAAAATTAATAGCAATTGGTTAAATTGGCATGGTTTTTTCGTTAATTTAGTGAAAAATAATCTATGCTTTTTTTGAGACTTATGAAAAGGAATTATAACATATTAGTGCTCTTGCTCCTTCTAGCATTTGCATCCTGTAGTTTTACTACCAAAACATTTGATGATCCAGATAAGGATAAACTGCTTATTCAAGTAATAACTTACGTTTTAGAGCGTGGTCATTTTGATCCTAAAGCTATGGACGATACATTTTCGGAAGCAGTTTACACTGACTATTTGGATCAAATTGATCCGTTGAAACAATACTTTTATAAATCGGATATTGAAGAATTTTCGAAGTATAAAAAAGAATTAGACAACCAGTTAAAAGCTTACGACATTTCATTCTTTAACTTAACTCATGAGCGTTTAATTAAGCGTATCGAGGAAGCTAAAGTAATTTATAAGGATATTTTAGCAAAGCCTTTCGACTATTCTAAAAACGAAACCTATGATGCAGATTATGATAATATAGGTTACGTAAAAAATAAGAAAGAGTTAATTGACCGTTGGAGACAACGTTTAAAGTACAGTAATTTATCAAATTATGATGAGTTAATGTACGAACAAAAAAATTTAGAGAAAACGAATGCGCAAGCAGATTCTTTAAAGATTGATCGTGTTGCTAAAAAATCAGTAGCAGAAATTGAAAAAGAATCGCGCGAAGCTACTTTGAAAACAATAGACGTTTACTACAACGATTATATTGATGATATGGATCGTGATGACTGGTTTGTTATGTATATCAATGCTATTGCTCAAGAATTTGATCCTCATACAACCTATTTTGCGCCACAAGATAAAGAAGCTTTTAACCAAGACATGGCTGGAAAGTTAGAAGGTATTGGTGCTCGCTTACAAAAGCGAAATGATAATACTAAAATTGTTGAATTAATTTCTGGAGGACCTGCTTGGAGAGGTAAAGAATTAGAAGTTGGCGATATAATAGTGAAAGTGCGTCAAGAATACGAAAAAGAGCCTGTTACAATAACAGGAATGCGTATTGATGATGCTATTAAACTCATAAAAGGCCCTAAAGGAACAAACGTGTTTTTAACTGTTAAAAAGGTGGATGGTACATCTAAAGTTATTAAAATTACACGTGATATTGTTGAAATAGAAGAAACTCATGCAAAATCAGCTTTTGTTGAAAAAGATGGTAAGAAGTTTGGCGTTATTAATTTACCAAAATTTTATGCTGATTTTGAAGATTATCAAAAGTTAAATGCCGCTACAGATGTTAAGAACGAAATTATTCGACTTAAAAAGCAAGGCATGGAAGGTCTAGTATTGGATTTACGGAATAATGGTGGAGGCTCACTACAAGCTGTTGTTGAAATGGCAGGTTTGTTTATTGAAGATGGTCCAATAGTTCAAGTACGTTCAACACAAAATCCTAAAGAAGTATTAAATGATACCGATAAATCTATTGTTTGGGATGGTCCATTAGTCATCCTAGTCAATGAGTTTTCAGCATCAGCATCCGAAATTATGGCAGCTGCTATGCAAGATTATAAACGCGCTATTATAATTGGAAGCAAACAAACCTACGGAAAAGGAACTGTTCAATCATTTTACGATTTAAATGATATGGTTAGGAATAATAAAGAAGGCGATTTGGGTGCTTTAAAAGTAACTAGACAAAAATACTATAGAATAAATGGAGGATCGGTACAATTGGAAGGTGTAAAAAGTGATGTAATAGTTCCAGACCGTTTCAGTTTTATTGATATTGGTGAAAAGGATCAGAAAAATCCGCTTTCTTGGGATGAAATAGATGCTGCCGATTATAAATTATGGGAAGGATATTTTGATTACGATACAACCATTAAAATGAGTAATGAGCGTATGAAGAATAATGAACAATTAAAGTTAATTGCTGATAATGCACAATGGGTTCGTGCTAGAATGGATGAAAAAACCTATCCATTAAATTATGAAGAATACAAAGCACAATTGGACGCTAATGAAACAGAGTCCAAAACATTTGATAAAATCGGCGAGTATAAAACGAATTTAACTTATGAATCTTTACCCTATGAACAGCAGCTATTTGAACAGGATACGGTTTTAAGGGATAAGCGTCAGCGCTGGCATGAAAGTTTAAGTAAGGACGTTTATGTGGAAGAGGCATTGCATGTTTTAGAAGATTTAAAAACATCATATAATATTAAAAAAATAGCGACAGTTAAGGATTAAAGAATTCATGAGTCAACAATCAAACTCATTAAGTCAATTAGCGCTCCAGAAATTTAAGAAAGATTTCTGGGGCGTTTTTAGTTTGGGATTTATTGTTTTTATTGGGCTCATTTCCATATTTGCATATGTAATAGCGCCTGATAATTCGCAGTATGCGAATCAGATGCATTTATCTATTCATTCAAAAAAACCCGGGTTTGCGGTTCAAATGCTGACCATTCCGCAACAATCAGAAATTGAACAATCGTTCCTGTCAAATGTGTTTTTTGGAAAAAAAATTCAAGATACTGAAATCCCAATAACGGCTTATTCTATCCAAAATAATACATTATCCTATACAGAATATGCGTCTGATGGTTTAGAGGGTTTGACTAAATCAATAGGAATGAACGGCCTTTCTGAACATGAATTAATTTCAAATAAAACCTTTCTTTTTGGTACTGATAAATATGGTCGAGATCTATTAAGTAGGATACTTGTTGGTGCTAGAATATCTTTTTTTATAGGTTTTATAGCTGTTTTTATCTCTTTGGTAATTGGCATTTTTATGGGTAGTGTGGCTGGCTATTTTGGTGGTCGCGTGGATGCTATTATTATGTGGTTTATAAATGTGTCTTGGTCTATACCAACCTTGCTTTTAGTAATTGCCATTACGTTAGCTTTAGGAAAAGGTTTTTGGCAAGTATTTATCGCTGTAGGATTAACCATGTGGGTAGAAGTGGCTCGTGTTGTGCGTGGTCAAGTAATGGGTGTAAAAGAAATGCAGTATGTTACTGCGGCTCGTGCGCTAGGATTTAATGATTTTAGAATAATTACCAAGCATATTTTACCAAACATTATGGCACCAGTTATTGTTATTTCGGCAGCTAATTTTGCAGCCGCTATTCTAATTGAAAGTGGTTTGAGCTTTTTGGGTATTGGAGCACAACCACCTATGGCAAGTTGGGGAGCTATGATAAAAGATCATTATAACTATATCATACTTGGCAAGCCGTATTTGGCATTAATTCCAGGGTTTTGTATTATGAGCTTGGTTATGGCATTTATGCTCATGGGTAATGCGCTTCGGGATGCTTTAGATGTGAAGTCGTCATAATAATTAACAGCACTCACTCCATCATGTTTTCATTCAGCTCATGAATGTAATTCAAGACATCCTCTTTACCAATACTTTTTGAGGAAGATGTAATAAAGTAATTGGGCATATCGACCCATGTTTCTAGCATAATAGCACTGTAATCGGCTACATGGTTTAAAATGGCTTGCGGTTTGAGCTTATCAGCTTTGGTGAAAATTATGGAAAAAGGAATGCCGTTTTCACCCATCCATGCCATAAACTCTAAATCTATTGGCTGCGGTTTGTGTCTAATATCCACTAAAACAAAAGCGGATACCAATTGCTCGCGTTGTGTAAAGTAATCAGTTATAAATTTCTGAAACGTTTTCTTTGAGCTTTTAGAAACACGTGCATACCCATATCCTGGTAAATCTACCAAATACCAATTTTTATTAATTAAAAAATGGTTTATGAGTTGTGTTTTTCCTGGTCTTCCTGATGTTTTAGCTAAACTCTTTCTGCTGGTAAGCATGTTGATTAATGAGGATTTCCCAACATTACTTCGGCCAATAAAGGCATATTCAGGAACCAAGTTTTTGGGACATTTTGCAACATCAGAATTGCTCATTACAAATTCTGCCGATTTAATTTCCATAGCTTTTTCCCAGAATTTTGGGTTTTTAAGAGTTACTGTTTTATAGTCCGCGTTTTGTTAACCAACCATCTAGAATGGTGTTAAATTCATCGGGATGTTCCATCATGGCTGCGTGGCCACATTTATCAATCCAAAATAATTCTGAATCTGGTAATAGTTCATCAAATTCAACTGCCACTTCTGGAGGTGTAACCGTATCGTTTTTTCCCCAAATAATACAAGTTGGTGTCTTCATATTTGGCAAATCTTTTGCCATGTTATGACGGATAGCGCTTTTAGCAATAGCCAAGGTTTTTATTAGTTTGTGTCTGTCGTTTACAGTTTCATAAACTTCATCAACAATGGCTTTTGTAGCTACTTCAGGATCGTAAAAAACATCTTGAGCTTTTTTCTTAATTACCTCATAATCACTACGCTTTGTATAACCGCCTCCCATAGCGCTTTCGTAAAGTCCAGAGCTTCCTGTTATAATTAAGCCTTTTACTTTTTCAGGATATAATTTAGTGTGGTACAATCCAATATGACCACCCAAGGAGTTTCCCAATAAGATTACATCTTCAAGCTCTTTAAATTCTATAAAGTCATGTAGGTATTTGGCAAAACTTTTAACGTTTGTCTTTAAAAGCGACATGGAGTAAATTGGTAATTCGGGAATAATTACCCGATATCCTTTTTGACTGAAATAGTTGGTTACAGAGTCAAAATTACTCAATCCACCCATTAAACCATGTAAAACAATTATGGGTTTACCTTCACCTACCTCTATGTAACTATAGCTTTTTTCTTTTTTTAATCTGTGCGCCATTAATTGGTTAGTCTTTTCTTTAAAACAAATATAGGTAAATCATTGATAATATATCCATATTTCTTGAAACCTCCAAGGTTGAAATCTATTCAAGATATTAACAATTGAATTATGTTAAAATTTAGTATGGTTTAAATACTTGATAGGTAATAGATAAGGTGCTTGTTTGGGTGTTTATGAGCCCATTTAACAACAGATAATCGAAAAATTATCAACAAAGTGGTAGAAAGTGGTAAAAGGTGGTAAAATTTTCAATATATTTGAAACTTAAACCCGAGAATCGACAAAAACCGCTTTGAGCTCATTAATAGGAACATACGAATGTAAAGTAGACGCAAAAGGACGTTTGATGTTGCCTGCTGCGCTGAAAAAACAATTAGCGCCAGCTCTTCAAAATGGTTTTGTTCTGAAGCGAGCAGTTTTTCAACCGTGTTTGGAATTGTATCCAATGGCAGAATGGGAGGCGCTTATGCAGAAAGTTAATAAGCTTAATCGGTTCAAGAAAAAGAACAATGATTTTATCCGTCGTTTTACGGCTGGTGTAAAGATTGTTGAAGTTGATGCTACAGGGCGTTTGCTTATTCCAAAGGATTTGGTGGTTTTTGCAGATATTTCAAAAGAAATTGTGATGTCTAGTGCAATAAACATAGTTGAGATTTGGGATAAAGATAAATACGAACAGGTTATTGATGATGCCACAGGCGATTTTGCCGATTTGGCTGAAGAGGTAATGGGACAAGACGATGACGACTATGGAATATCATAATCCAGTTTTACTCAAAGAAACCGTTGATGGTTTAAATATCAAAGAAGACGGTGTTTATGTGGATGTTACCTTTGGAGGTGGTGGGCATAGCAGGGAAATATTAAAGCGTTTAGGGGTGAATGGGAAGCTTTATGCTTTTGATCAAGATCCAGATGCACTTGAGAACACAATTGATGACGAGCGCTTTACGCTAATTCATGAAAATTTTCAGTTTATGAAGCGTTTTTTGCGATTCTACGGTGTGAAAGCGGTAGATGGTATTTTAGCTGATTTTGGCGTGTCGTCTCATCAGTTTGATGTGGCAGAACGTGGTTTTTCTACCCGATTTGAGGCAAATTTAGATATGCGAATGAATCAGAAAAGTGAGTTGTCTGCATATCATGTTGTCAATGATTATGAAGAAGCGCAAATAAGTCAAGTGCTTTGGCAATACGGTGAATTACGGCAGGCAAATGCTATGGCTCGCGCCATTTTAGAATATCGAAAAACAGAACCAATAAAAACTAGCGATCAATTGAAATTGGCTTTAAAGCCATTTCTTCAACATAAAAAGGAGAATAAAGTATTAGCACAAATATATCAAGCTATTCGTATTGAAGTAAATCAGGAGATAGAAGTGTTAAAAGCGTTCTTGTTACAAGCGCCAGAAATTTTGGTTCCAGGTGGGCGTTTAAGTGTTATCTCTTATCACTCTTTGGAAGATAGGCTGGTAAAACGATTTATACGAAATGGGCTTTTTGAAGGTGAACCAGAGCGTGATGTCTATGGTAATTTTGAAGTGCCATTAAAAAAAGTTGGTAGTTTAATTGTACCGTCGAAAGAGGAGGTTAAGGCAAATAATCGAGCAAGAAGTGCTAAACTTAGAATAGCTAAAAAAATATAATTCTATTAAATATACAATGAAAAAAGGGTTTAATAACATACTAAAAGGAACGTTTTTAATAAACGAAGATGCGCCTAAAAGCTGGCGGATGATTTTGTTTGTTTCTGTTTTAGCAATTGTTATGATAGCCAGCTCACACAGTGCAGACAAAAAAGTGCATCACATTGCCCGATTAAATAATGAAGCTAAAGAGTTGCGGTCGGCTTTTGTTGATGGTAGGACGCGCTTAATGGAGCTGAAAAAAGAAACCGTTGTAGAATTGAAAATGGAAAAAAAAGGATTGGCAATTTCTGAAATTCCACCAACCAAGATTAAAGTTAAATCTCAAAAGTAGTTCAGCTTGGCAACAAACGAGAAGAACATATTAAACCGATTGTATTTTGTAGCAGGATGTATGTTCATCTTCGCTCTAGCAGTTGTGTTTAAACTTTTAAGCATCCAAATGCTACATGGTGAAAAATACCGAAGCATGGCCGAAGAGCGCATTATAGATAATGTAGTAATTCCTGCCAACCGAGGTAATGTTTACTCGGCTAATGGTAATTTATTGGCTACCTCTATTCCAAAATACGATATTCGTATAGATGCATTAACGCCAACCTCTACTCGGTTTGAATCACTGTTAAAACCATTATGCGATTCACTATCTAAATTTTCAGGAAAGCCATCGTCTTACTATCAAAAAGAAATTAGAAAAGCACGTGCTAATAAAAACAGATATTATTTGCTAGCTCGCGATATTGGGTATTCAGATTATGTGCGTATTCGTAATTTTCCATTATTGAGTTTGGGTGCTTTTAAAGGTGGTTTAATTGTTGAGCAAACAACGAAACGGGAGCATCCTTTAGGTGGAATTGCACAAAGATCCATTGGGTATGAGCGTTTTGATGAAAATGGCAACGCAACTCGAGCTGGAATTGATGGTGCATTTGGGGTTAAATATTTACGTGGTACAGATGGTAGGCGTTTAAAACAAAAAATTGGAAAAGGGCAATGGAAACCTATTGCAGATTTTAATCAAATAGAACCACAAGATGGTTATGATGTTTACACGACCTTAAGTGTTAATATTCAAGATATAGCACATCATGCTTTATTGCAGCAGTTGGAGTTTTATCAAGCAGAGCACGGTTGTGTTGTTGTAATGGAGGTGGCTACAGGCGAAATTCGTGCAATTTCTAATCTAGGAAAAACGAAAAGCGGTGGATATTATGAAAAATTAAATTATGCTGTAGGTGAATCTCATGAGCCTGGCTCTACGTTTAAAGTAATGGCTTTAATGGCAGCTTTGGAAGATAAGGTTATTGATACATCAACAATTGTCGATACCAAAAAAGGTCGGAAAATGTTTTATGGTCGTGCAATTACAGATTCCAAGCATGGTGGTTACGGGAAAATTTCGGCAGCTCGTGCATTAGAGGTTTCTTCCAATATTGGGTTGGCTTCTATAATAGACGAGCATTACTCTAAAAGCCCTGAAAAATTTATCAATCGTATAAAGAGTTGGTCGTTACACAAGCCTTTAGGACTGCCTATTCTGGGTGAAGGTAAACCGGTAATACCTAGTCCAGGTGATGATATTTGGAGTAAGAATGCTTTGCCTTCCATGGCCTACGGTTACAATATGGAATTAACACCGTTGCAAACTCTTACATTTTATAATGCTATTGCTAATAATGGTGTTATGGTGAAACCGCGTTTTATTAAATCAGTAAAAGAGCTCGATAAAAATATAGAAACGTTCGAAAAGTATATCATCAATAAGAAAATAGCATCGGATAAAACCATCAAGGAAATGCAGGAAATTTTGAAGAATGTGGTTGTTCGTGGCACAGGAAATTCGTTGTACTCACCTTATTTTTCTATGGCTGGCAAAACTGGAACTGCTAAAGCAGAGTATTGGAAAGAAGACTGGAATGAAAATAAACGGTATGTATCTTCATTTGCAGGTTATTTTCCAGCTGAAAACCCTAAATATTCATGTATTGTGGTTATTCATAAACCAAGTGTCAAGAAAGGCTTTTATGGAGCTGATGTTTCAGGTCCAGTTTTTAAACGGATTGCTCAAAAAATCTTCACCGATACACCAATAATAGATGAGGTTGAGACTTTGGAAGTAAATGATATTGCGGTGAACGCTGAATATAACGCCTATTTTAAAACAGCACAAACCTATAGAACTATCATGCCAAATGTTATTGGCTTGCCAGCTATGGATGCCATAGCTCTATTGGAAAACATGGGGTTAAAGGTGAAAGTGGAAGGTGTTGGTCCAGTAAAAGGTCAGTCTATTTCTAAAGGCCAAAAAATAAAGAAAAACCAAATAGTAACTATTCAAGCGTCATGATGATATTAAAAGACATACTCTATAAAGTACCCTTACTTGCTGTTGCAGGAAGTACAACTGTGTCTGTTAATAATCTAGTTTTCGATTCTAGAAAGGTAACTACAAAGGATGTGTTTATTGCTATAAAAGGCACGGTTTCAGATGGTCATGATTATATTCAAACAGCCATTAAACAAGGCTGTGTGGCTGTTATTTGTGAGCACATGCCAGATACTTTAGCTGATAATGTAGTTTATGTTGAAGTAAGAAATACATCGAGTGCTTTGGCTATTATGGCTTCAAATTTTTATGGTATGCCTTCGGCTAATTTAAAGCTAGTTGGTGTTACAGGTACTAATGGTAAAACAACAATTGCCACCTTGTTGTACCAATTGTTTAAAAGTGCTGGTTACAAAGTTGGATTATTGTCTACCGTTAAAATTATGGTAAACGATATGGAATTCAAGGCCACACATACTACACCAGATTCTATAACTATTAATAGCTATTTAAAGCAAATGAATGATGCTGGAGTCGAGTTTTGTTTTATGGAAGTTAGCTCGCATGGTATTCACCAGAAACGGACTGAAGGTTTGCACTTTAAAGGTGGGATTTTCACCAATTTAACACACGACCATTTAGATTATCATAGCAGTTTTGCAGAATATCGCGATGTTAAAAAGGCATTTTTCGATGGGCTTTCTAAAGATGCATTTGCACTTGTAAATGTAGATGATAAAAATGGTTTAGTGATGTTGCAGAATTCCGCAGCTAAAAAATATACCTACGCCTTAAAAAGTTATGCAGATTATAAAGCGCAAATTTTAGAAAATCAGTTTACAGGATTATTGTTAAAAATTAATGATAACGAAGTTTGGACACGTTTAATTGGGAGTTTCAATGCTTATAACGTGTTGGCTATTTACGCAACCGCTGAATTATTAGGGTTAGAAAAAGTTGAAATTTTACGGTTGGTAAGCGATTTAAAAAGTGTTTCAGGTCGTTTTCAGTATCTAATTTCAGAATCAAAAATCACTGCTATTGTAGATTATGCACACACACCTGATGCTTTGAAAAATGTATTGGAAACCATTAATAGCATCCGAACAAAAAACGAAGAACTTATAACGGTTGTTGGTTGTGGTGGTGATCGCGATAAAACCAAGCGACCAAAAATGGGGCATATTGCTTCCGCTTTGAGTACTCAAGTTGTTTTTACCAGTGATAATCCACGAACAGAAAATCCAGAAACGATTTTAAATGAGGTAGAAGCAGGTGTTGAGCCTCAAAATTTTAAAAAGACCGTTTCAATAATTAATAGAAAACAAGCCATTAAAACAGCTTGTCAAATGGCAAAACCCAATGATATTATTCTTATTGCTGGGAAAGGGCATGAAACCTATCAAGAAATACATGGTGAACGTTTTGATTTCGATGATTTTAAAATTGTTCAAGAATTATTAAAACAATTAGAAAAATAATATGCTGTATTACCTATTTGAATATTTAGACAAGTATTATGATTTTCCAGGCTCTGCTTTATTTGGTTTCTTAACCTTTAGAGCGGCTGTGACTATCATATTGTCCTTGTTGATATCTACAATTTTTGGGAGACGAATTATTCGTTTTCTTCAAAAACAACAAGTAGGTGAAACCATTCGCGATTTAGGTCTAGACGGTCAAGTAGAGAAAGCTGGAACGCCAACTATGGGTGGAATTATTATTATTCTAGCAACCTTAATTCCTGTGTTGTTATTTGCGAAATTAGGAAACATTTACATCATTCTATTAGTTATTACCACGCTTTGGATGGGAACTATTGGGTTTATTGATGATTATATCAAGAAATTTAAAAATGACAAAGAAGGTTTAAAAGGCCGATTTAAAGTGCTTGGTCAAGTTGGTTTAGGGATTATAGTCGGTGCTACTTTATATTTTCATCCAGATGTTACATTAAAAGAAAAATTACCACAAGAGCAACAGCAAGAAATACTAGCAGCAAACCCAGATGTTGAATCATCAAAGTTGTTTCAAATGGAAGAAAAATCTACGAAAACAACCATTCCATTTGTGAAAGAAAATGAATTCGACTATGCAGACTTAATCACATGGATAAGTCCAGATCTGGAAAAGTATGCTTGGATTATTTTTATTCTAGCTGCTATTTTCATCATTACTGCCGTTTCCAATGGTGCCAATCTTACGGATGGAATTGATGGCCTGGCAGCAGGAACTTCAGCCATTATTGTCTTAACGCTGGGCATTTTTGCATGGGTATCTGGTAATATCGTTTTTTCAGATTATTTAAATATCATGTATATACCGCGTGTTGAGGAAATTACTATTTATATAGCGGCTTTTGTAGGTGCGCTCATAGGTTTCCTGTGGTACAATACCTATCCTGCTCAAGTTTTTATGGGAGATACAGGTAGCTTAACCATAGGCGGAATTATAGCCGTAATTGCCATAGCTGTAAGAAAAGAGTGGTTAATTCCTGTGTTATGTGGGATTTTCTTGGCAGAAAACCTATCTGTCGTCATGCAGGTAAGTTGGTTTAAATATACCCGAAAGAAATACGGTGAAGGACGGCGGATATTTAAAATGTCCCCTTTACACCATCACTATCAAAAATCAGGTTATCATGAAAGTAAAATAGTGACACGGTTTTGGATTATTGGCATTTTACTCGCCATTATTTCCATTGTAACCTTGAAAATTAGATAGTAATAAAAGCCTTGATTTAAAATGAAACGATTAATCGTACTAGGTGGAGGAGAAAGTGGTGTAGGAGCCGCTCTTTTAGGAAAGGCTAAAGGGTTTAAAGTTTTTGTTTCCGATAAAGGGAAAATTAAAGAGAAATATATAAACGTTCTTAAACATAATGAGATTGAATGGGAGTCTGAACAGCATACAGAATCACAAATTTTAAATGCAGATTTGGTTGTAAAAAGCCCTGGAATTCCAGATACGGTTTCAATTGTCAAGCAATTAAAGGCAAAAGATATTTCAGTGATTTCTGAAATTGAATTTGCAACAAGATACACAAAAGCAACCCTTGTGGGTATTACTGGTAGCAACGGAAAAACGACAACTGCTTCATTAACGCATCACGTGTTAAAACAGGAACTAGAAGTGGGATTGGCAGGGAATATAGGTGACAGTTTTGCAAAGCAAGTTTTGGAAAATAATTTTCCAAATTATGTGCTAGAAATAAGCAGTTTTCAATTGGATAACTGCATGTATTTTAAACCACATATAGCGGTTTTGTTGAATATAACACCAGATCATTTGGATCGGTATGATTATGAGTTTGATAAGTATATCGCCTCAAAATTTAGAATTGCAATGAATCAAACATCAGAAGATTATTTGATTTATGATGCTGATGACGCCGTAATCACCAATTGGCTTGAGAAACATCCAGTTCAATCAACATTATTACCATTTTCATTAACGAAAATTATTGGAAATGGTGCGTATTTAGAAAATGAGACATTAAAAATAACAATAGATAATAACCAAATAATTATGCCAACAAAGGATATAGCATTACAAGGAAAACACAATATTAAGAATGCCATGGCAGCGTCTACCGTTGCACACTTATTAAAAATAAGAAAACAAACTATTCGTGAAAGTTTAGAAAATTTTCATGGTGTAGAACACCGGTTGGAACAAGTATTGAAAATTAATAAGGTGAATTATATTAACGATTCTAAAGCCACAAACGTTAATGCCACCTATTACGCTTTAGAAAGCATGAATGCACCAACCATTTGGATTGTTGGAGGGCAAGATAAAGGCAACGATTATCAAGAGTTATTTCCATTTATTAATGAAAAAGTAAAGGCCATTATCTGTTTAGGAATTGATAATAAAAAACTATTTGAAAATTTTGAGTCTATGGTAGATATCATGGTTGAAACACAATACATGAGTGAAGCTGTAAAAATAGCTTATAAAATTGCCGAGTCTGGTGATAATGTCCTGCTGTCTCCTGCGTGCGCAAGTTTTGACTTGTTCGAAAACTATGAGGATCGCGGACGTCAATTTAAAGAAGCAGTAAGAAATTTATAAAAAAAAGAAATTAGGGTAAGGAATTAAAAGTGAATAAAAAATAATATAGATATTAAGTGCATCCAATATTTAAAAACATAAAAGGCGATAGATTAATTTGGGCAATAGTTGCGTTGTTGGCTATATTTTCTTTTTTACCCGTTTATAGTGCTGCTAGTAATTTAGCATATAATGGAGTGGGTAGGGGAACGTTTTCAATATTTTTTGGACATATAATGCATTTGGTTTTAGGATTTCTAATTGTATTTATAGTTCATAAAATGCCATATCGGTATTTCAGGGCTATTTCTATTTTGTTATTACCTGTGGTTCTAATGTTGTTGGTTTTAACACTAATGCAAGGATCGTCCAGTTCTGGTACCAATACCAGCCGTTGGATACAAATTCCTGTGGTAGGAATGTCCTTTCAAACATCCACTTTTGCTTTTGTAGTGCTTATGGTTTATGTGGCTCATTATATGTCTAAAATAAAAGATAAGGTCATTACTTTTAAAGAGTCTATTTTGCCCTTATGGATGCCAGTGTTTTTTGTATTGGCACTAATTTTACCAGCTAACTTTTCAACAGCTGCCATTATGTTTTGTATGGTGGTGCTTTTAGTTTTTATTGGCGGCTATCCTGTTCGCTATCTGGCTGTAATTATTGGCTTAGGTATTGTTGCTTTAACACTTTTTATTTTAACAGCTAAAGCTTTTCCGGATGCTATGCCAAATCGTGTGGATACTTGGATGAGTCGTGTGGAAAGTTTTTCTGATGATGCTGTAACTGAAGAGGATTACCAAATAGAAAAAGCTAAAATAGCCATAGCTACTGGAGGTGTTAAAGGGGTTGGTCCTGGTAAGAGCTATCAGAAAAATTTTTTACCACAATCATCATCAGATTTCATTTTTGCTATTATCGTTGAGGAATACGGTTTAATAGGTGGTTTTTCAGTCTTGTTTTTGTATTTGGCATTACTTTTCCGTATTGTAATTGTTTCTCAAAAATCAGATACCATATTCGGAAAATTAGTGGTTTTAGGTGTGGGTTTACCTATAGTTTTTCAAGCTTTGATAAATATGGCTGTAGCAGTACAATTATTTCCGGTTACTGGACAAACGCTGCCTTTAATAAGTAGTGGAGGAACTTCTATTTGGATGACGTGTTTGGCACTTGGAATTATATTAAGTGTTAGCGCAAAACGAGAAGAGATTGTAAATAATGAGCAACGCGAAGAGAGCCCTTTAGATATTTTAACGGAAACAATTTAATAAGTAGAAATTATACATTTTTGTGACAACAAATAATAAAACATATAAAATAATTCTTTCAGGAGGTGGAACAGGTGGTCACATTTATCCAGCGGTAGCTATTGCTAACGAATTAAAGTCGCGTTTTCCAAACGCTGAATTTTTATTTGTTGGAGCAAAAAACCGTATGGAAATGGATAAAGTACCGCAGGCTGGCTATAAAATTATTGGCTTGTGGATTTCTGGAATTCAACGAGAATTAACGCTTAAAAATTTAAGCTTTCCATTTAAATTGATGAGCAGTTTATGGAAGTCACGAAAAATTATTGCCAATTTTAAGCCCGATGTTGTAATAGGTACTGGTGGTTTTGCAAGTGGTCCGTTGTTGCAGGTTGCTACTTCTCAAGGGATTCCTAGTTTAATTCAAGAGCAAAATTCGTATCCAGGAATTACTAATAAATTGTTAGCTAAAAAAGCACACAAAATTTGTGTTGCTTATGATGGCCTAGAACGGTTTTTTCCAAAAGATAAAATCATAAAAACGGGTAATCCTGTTAGAGAGGATTTGTTGCATATTACTAAAAAACGGGATGAAGCTTTTGAGAAATTTTCAATTGAAAAAGATAAAAAAACCATTCTTGTTCTTGGTGGAAGTTTAGGAGCAAGACGTATTAATGAATTGATTGAAAAAGAGCTGGATTTTCTACTAACACATAATATTCAAGTTATTTGGCAATGTGGTAAGTTGTATTATGATAAATATAAAATTTACAATCACACTAAAAATATTCAAGTACATGCATTTATAAATAATATGGCTTGTGTGTATGCGGCTGCCGATATTATTATATCAAGAGCTGGAGCAATTTCTGTTTCAGAATTATGTATCGTAGGGAAACCTGTTATTTTTATTCCTTCGCCTAATGTAGCAGAAGACCATCAGGCAAAAAATGCGCAAGCAATTGTTGATGAAGACGCTGCAATTTTAATAACAGAAAATGATTTGGAAGTAGATTTTCAAAATAAATTCACCCAATTAATTATTTCACCAGAGAAACAACAATTTCTTGGTGAAAATATCAAAAAGTTAGCCATGGTCGATGCCACTTCGCATATTGCTGATGTAGTAGAATTACTATTAAATAAATCAAATAAATGAATCTAGACTCAATACATAACGTTTATTTTATTGGTATTGGAGGTATCGGTATGAGTGCGCTTGCTCGATATTTTCATGCGAATGGTAAACGCGTATCTGGATATGATAAAACACCAACCGACATTACGGAAGGTTTAATTGATTTAGGAATTCCAGTTCATTTTGAAGATTCTGTAGCAAATCTAGATGATTATTTATTAAATAGTACCAATACATTGGTGGTTTATACGCCAGCTGTTCCAAAAGACCATAAGGAATTGGTGTATTTTAATAATAGTGGTTATCGGGTTTTAAAACGTTCACAAATACTAGGCTTAATTACTGAAAACACCTTTTGCCTGGCAGTTGCTGGAACGCATGGTAAAACAACAACAACAAGTATTTTAGGGCATATCATGCGTGTCTGTGATGTTCCTGTAACAGCTTTTTTAGGCGGAATTAGCGAAAATTATAATAGCAACCTGATTTTAAATGGAACAGATGTTACTGTAGTAGAAGCGGATGAATTTGATAGGTCTTTTTTAACGCTGTCTCCTAATATAGCATGTATTACTTCCATGGATGCAGATCATTTGGATATTTATGGCGATGCATCAGAATTGGAGAAATCATTCCACGATTTTGCACATAAATTAAAGGAGGAAGGTAAGCTATTTGTAAAAAAAGGCCTGCCAATTAAAGGCCTAACCTATGGTATTGAAGAGGATTCAGATTATAGTATCCATAATATTAAAATTGAAAATGGCACTTATATTTTTGATGTAAAGACGCCAAAAATAATACTTGAAAATTTAGAATTTAACCTACCTGGTAGACATAATTTGTCTAATGCACTAATAGCCTTGGCGATGGCTGTGGAATATGGTTGCCCTCACCAACAGATCGCCAAAGCATTAGCGTCTTATCAAGGCGTAAAACGCAGATTTTCATACCATATTAAGCGTGATGATTTAGTCTATATTGATGATTATGCACATCATCCTCAAGAAATAAATGCCGTGCATCAAGCAGTTCGCGAAATGTATCCTGGGAAGCAAGTTTTAGCTGTTTTTCAACCACATTTATTTAGTAGAACACGTGACTTTGCTGATGATTTTGCTGCAAGTTTATCACAATTTGATGAGGTTGTGTTATTGGATATTTATCCAGCACGTGAATTGCCAATTGAGGGAGTCACATCCACATGGTTATTAGAAAAGATTGGCAACAAAAACAAAGTACTTATTTCAAAATCAGAATTGATTAATAAAGTAAAAGCAAGCCAGGCAGATGTTATTTTAACCATTGGTGCTGGTGATATTGGTGAACAAGTTAAAAACATAAAACACGCTTTAAGCCATGAAGATTAATTGGAATTACATAAAAATGGTTTTTCTACTTGTGTTAGTAGTTGGTCTATTTGCGTTTTCATCCAAGAAAAATGACAAACGGATTGTAAGTTCTCCTGAAATTAATTTTAATGGTGAAGAAAATCTGTTTATAACACATGAAACTGTTAGTAAATTGTTAATAGTAAATCAAGGAGGTGTTAAAAATGTGCCTAAAGAAACCATAGATTTGAATTTATTGGAATCTGCCCTGAATTCTAATCCAATGATTAAGTCAGCCCAAGTGTATGTGCATGTTAACGGACATTTGGTAGCTGAAGTAGAACAAAAAAAACCGATAGCCCGAGTTGAAAATTCGGTGTCTTTTTATATTGATGAGGATGGCAATTTTATGCCGTTATCAACAAATTATACAGCCAGAGTACCGCTAGTAACAGGAAATGTGTCAAAAACAAACCTTGAAAATGTGTATAAAATGGCAATGAAAGTTAAAAACGATGCGTTTTTAAGTAAGCACGTTACAAGTATTCATCAGTATAAAGACATGAGTATATCACTGCGGTTAAGACAATGCCCTTTTGAGGTATATGTTGGTGGTTTAGCAAAATTAGATAAGAAAATAAATAATTTAAAAGTCTTTTATAAAAAGGCATTTAAAGAAAAAATATTGAGTAATTACAGTAAGGTGAATCTGCAGTTTGATAGCCAAGTAGTGTGCACTAAATCTTAAATCATGGAAGGAACTATTGCAATAGGATTAGATATCGGAACCACAAAGATTGTGGCTATGATTGGTCGTAAAAATGAATATGGAAAAGTAGAGATTTTAGGTATTGGAAAATCCAAGAGTTTAGGTGTGCATCGTGGTGTAGTGAATAACATCACACAAACTATTCAATCCATACAGTTGGCAGTTCAAGAAGCTGAAGCAGCCTCCGATGTTAAAATTGAAAACGTAACCGTAGGAATTGCTGGTCAGCATATTCGCAGTTTACAGCACAGTGATTATATAACACGTGCCAATTCCGAATTGGTTATAAACGATGAGGATATAGAAAAGCTCATTAACCAAGTACATAAGTTAGTCATGCTTCCTGGTGAAGAAATAATTCATGTGTTACCACAAGAATATAAGGTAGATGGTCAGGCTGAAATTAAAGAGCCAGTTGGTATGTATGGCGGTAGGTTGGAAGCTAATTTTCATGTGGTTGTTGGGCAAGTATCATCTATCCGAAATGTGGGTCGTTGTATTAAAAGTGCTGGTCTAAATTTGGATGGTATTACACTAGAACCCTTGGCTTCGGCAAATGCGGTTTTAAGTCAAGAAGAAAAAGAAGCAGGTGTTGCTCTGATTGATATTGGTGGAGGAACAACAGATTTAGCTATTTTTAGAGATGGTATTATTCGTCATACGGCTGTTATTCCTTTTGGTGGAAACGTAATAACCGAAGATATTAAAGAAGGATGCTCTATTATTGAAAAGCAAGCCGAATTACTTAAAATAAAATTTGGTTCCGCATGGCCAGGCGAAAATAAAGAAAATGAAATTGTGTCCATTCCTGGTTTAAGAGGACGTGAGCCTAAAGAAATTACCTTAAAAAATTTATCTAAAATTATTCATGCACGTGTTGTTGAAATTATTGAGCAGGTGTACGTAGAGATAAAAAATTACGGTCATGAGGAGCAAAAGAAAAAATTAATTGCAGGAATTGTTTTAACAGGTGGTGGCTCACAATTAAAGCATTTAAAGCAATTGGTAGAATATATAACCGGAATGGATACTAGAATTGGTTATCCAAACGAGCATTTAGCAGGAAATAGCGATGATGAAGTAACTAGTCCGCTTTTTGCAACTGCTGTGGGTCTGGTAATGGATGGTTTAAAACGACAAGAACGTAAAAAAATGGAAGTCGCTTACGAAGAATCTATAAGTGAACCAGAAACTCCGGAAGCGGAAGAACAAGAAACAATTGAAGAACAACCTAAACCACCAAAACGGTCTTTTTTAGACAAGTTTTCAGAGCGTATAAAAGATTTTTTAGATAATGCCGAATAAGGCAAATTTAAAGCATAACAAATAAGATAATAATTAAGTACATATAAAACGAAATTCATGAGCAGCAACAAAGAATTCGAAACAAACATTTCTTTTGATTTACCTAAAAATCAGTCAAATGTTATTAAAGTAATAGGTGTCGGAGGCGGCGGAAGTAATGCCATTAATCACATGTTTCAACAAGGGATTAAAGGTGTAGACTTTGTAATTTGTAATACCGATGCACAAGCCCTTCAAAATAGTGGAGTTCCAAACAAAATCCAGTTAGGTTTAAATTTAACTGAAGGTTTAGGAGCAGGTGCAAATCCAGATATTGGTGAAAAATCTGCTGTTGAAAGTTTTGAGGACCTTCAGCGTATGCTGGATACCAATACCAAAATGATATTTATTACAGCTGGAATGGGTGGTGGAACTGGAACAGGAGCCGCACCAATAATAGCTAAAATGGCTAAAGACCTTGATATTTTAACTGTTGGAATAGTTACCATGCCATTCCAGTTTGAAGGTAAAATGAGAAATGAACAAGCCCAAATAGGTATTGAAAAATTACGAGGTGTTGTGGACTCGTTAGTGGTTATCAATAACAATAAACTGCGCGAAGTTTATGGGAATTTAGGCTTTAAAGCTGGTTTCTCTAAAGCAGACGAAGTTTTATCAACAGCTGCTAGAGGTATTGCAGAGGTTATTACGCACCATTACACACAAAACATTGATTTACGTGATGCTAAAACCGTATTGAGCAGTAGTGGTACTGCTATTATGGGATCTTCTAAATCAGCAGGTCAAGATCGTGCAAAAGAAGCTATTAGGAAAGCTTTGGATTCTCCGCTATTAAACGATAACAAAATTACAGGTGCTAAAAATGTATTGCTGCTAATAGTATCTGGAACACAGGAAATTACTATTGATGAAATAGGTGAGATTAACGATCATATACAAGATGAAGCCGGACATGGCGCCAATATTATTATGGGTGTCGGTGAAGATGAAACGCTTGGAGAATCTATTGCTGTTACCATTATTGCAACGGGTTTCGATATCGAACAGCAAGATGAAATATCTAATACGGAGATAAAAAAAGTGATTCATGCTTTGGAAGACGAACAGTCTATGGAGCAAGATTTAACGCGTAAGGAACGTGAGCCAGCTATTATCATGCCGAGCATAGATTTTGAAGAGAAAACAGAACCAAAAGTTGTTAAACACACTTTGGACTTGGAAGACCTTGAGGATTTAAAATCGCCTGAACCAAATACAGATGAAGGAACCGGATTGATAAAAACAACAGAATCTATCCGTAATATGGATGTGATTGATGAGGAAGTTTTAACAGAAGTGAATTCAGATGAATTTGTAATAACCAATGCACCTTCAGCTACCAATGTAAATTCGGAAACTATATTTGAAGAACCAGAAGACGAGCAGCAAATAACACTAACTTTTGATATGCCATTTAGTAATTCAGATATAGAAAATAAAGCTGATGATATGGTTGTTCATGAATTGGAAGAAAATATTAAGAAGATAGATGTTACGGATCATGTAGAAATAATTCCAGTAACAGAATCTAATAAAAATGGAGAAGTTCGTTATGCTTTAGATGATTATATTGAAGCTGAATCTCGAATGAATGCCAAAACGCAAATAGAGGTCAAGCCCAAAAAAGAGCTTGAAATTGAAGATTCTGAAGTGGTTTTTGAAAAGAAAACCTTACAAGCTGAACAACCAACTAAAGAAGCTGTAAAAGGTGAAGAAATTGATCCTATTCATACACCAATTTCAGAAATGCTTAAAGAACGTGCTGCTGAACGTAGACTTAAAATGAAAGATTTTAATTATAAGTTTAACAACGCAAAAATAGATGATATTGAACGTGTGCCAGCTTATAAACGTCAAGGCGTAAATTTAGAAGAATCTAGACATTCATCAGATTCTAATATTTCTAATACCAGTATTAGTTTAGATGATAATGACGATATGCAAATACGAAATAACAATTCGTTTTTACATGATAACGTAGATTAAGTTTAGTGTTTGAACTTCATGAAGACCCGAAATTACAAGTTTTGTAATTTCGGGTTTTTTTTTGAAATTTTTATCATTCCTACCACTGTCAAAATCTATTTTTCTTGTTATCTTCGCTTCGTAATTAATTTTCTATTATGAGCTTACAACAGGATATTATGACGGCTATGAAAACGGCCATGAAAGCAAAAGACCAAACAGCATTAACGGCTTTACGTGCGGTTAAATCTGCTATTCTTTTAGCACAAACTGAATCAGGAGCTCAAACAGAATTAACAAAAGAGGAGGAATTAAAATTATTGCAAAAACTGGTCAAACAGCGTAAGGATAGTGCTGCTATTTACTTGGAGCAAGGCCGAAAAGATTTGGCTTTACCTGAGATTGATGAGGCTGAAGTAATTGGTCAGTTTTTACCTGAAGCTTTATCTGATGAAGAAATTGAAGCTGTGGTTATAGCAACCATAGATAGCATTGGGGCAGAAGGAATGAAGGATATGGGTAAAGTTATGGGTCTTGTTAGTCAAGAGTTAGCAGGTCAAGCAGACGGTAAAACTATTTCTACTATTGTTAAGGCTAAATTGTCTTAAAATTTATAATGGCTGCGTAGTTCAACTGGATAGAATATCAGATTTCGGCTCTGAGGGTTGGGGGTTCGAATCCCTTCGCGGTCACTATTATAAAACCACACTTTAAATCAAGTTTACTTGAAATTATGAGTGTGGTTTTTTGTTTTCAAAAGTATAGTATTAGGGGTTCTAGATTACTTTTAAAAGAATATTTGCAAGGTAGCCTTGAATGATGTAGTTCGGTTTCTTAATTGAAATGAGGATTTTAACGAGACTAAATACAAAGACTTTTTTAAAGTAATAAAATTATCTTATTGATAGTTATTTAAAATCAGTTTAAATAATATCTTTGCAACCTAAAATTTTAGTAGGAAACTCCTTTTATATGTCAATTTTAAAAAGCTTTAAGAAAAAACAGAAAAATAAATGGAAACGTTATGCAGGAATACTTCATTTATGGCTTGGTTTATGTTCTGGTTTAATTGTTTTTGTCATTGCTATAACGGGATGTATTTTTGTTTTTCATGATGAAATTAAGGATGTAGTTTATGATTGGAGGTTTGTGCCAGAACAGAATCGGCCATTTGTAAAACCATCAATAATTATCAATAATCTTCAAGATATATACCCAGGAATAACAGCAGATATGGTTGTTTATAATACACCAAATAGACCAGCTACTGTTCATATTTTTCTTAATGAAATTCCTCATGATGTTTACTTTAATCCCTATTCAGGAGATTTAATCCATATTCAAAATCTCAACAAAGATTTTTTCATGATTGTTGAAACGCTTCATAGGTTTTTATTATTGCCAGAAGAAATTGGTAAACAAGTAACAGGAATAGCCACAATCATTTTTCTTTTTATGCTGATTTCAGGAATTGTTCTTTGGTGGCCAAAAAAATGGAAGAAGGTTAGTCATAATCTCACCGTAAAGTGGTCTGCTAGATGGCGACGAAAAAATTATGACTGGCATCGGGCTTCCGGTTTCTACATGATTCTTCCTGCCATGTTTTTGGCAATTACAGGTTTAGCTTTTTCCTATGAATGGGTTAATAATAGCTTTTATACTTTAGGAAACCTAAATAGTCATGTAGAAGCCTTTAATGAACCTAAAGCATTTCCTGACGTTTTTGAGTCTGAACCTGAAGCCATTGATATGGCATTTTTTACCACAATAGCCAAGCTGCCAAATAGTGAGATGTATTTTGTATGGGATCAAGGTCAAGGTTTACCTATTATAACAGGTGCTTACCCCAAAGCACTTGCTTTTGATCATCAATCAAATTTTTATTTTCATCCGCAAACGGGTCATTTGTTAACGACTCAATTCTATAATGCTAAAAGTGGTGGTGTTCAATTACAAGAAATGACCTATGGCTTACATACGGGTCAGTATTTAGGTGTTTTCGGAAAGATTATGGCGTTTATTGGAAGTTTATTTATAGCATCTTTACCTGTTACAGGCTTTATCATTTGGTACGGAAGACGAAAGAAAAATTCTTAAAATATTTTAGCAATAATTGTTTTTTTTAGGAACGATAACTGCTATATTTGCACCTTATTTAAAATTAGTCTTAATAAGTATAAGTAATTATCAGACTCTTAAACATCACTTCAAAAGCTTGAAATCTACTTTTATAAAATATAGCATTCTTCAATTATTTCTTTTGGTAGCGTTAACCTCATTTGGACAGAATGAGGAATCCATATTACGTGGTAAAATTGTAGACGAAAATGGTATGGCTATTCATGGTGCGACTGTCTTTATTTCGGAACTAAATAAAGGTACGGTTACAGATATATCAGGTTTTTATAAATTAACTGGCCGTTTTGATAAGAATTACACAGTTAGCTATTCTTTTTTAGGTTATGAAACTGAAATTAGAGAAGTAAATTTCTCCGTCGAAAAAAACCAAACCATTCCTATCACTCTAAAAGAATCTACTACATCATTGTCATCAGTAAGTATCATTGCTAAAAGTAAAGTTAGAAAAGCTCGTGAGCAAGCCTATGCAGTTAATGTTATAAAAGCAGAAGAACTTTACAATACTGGTGCAGACATGAATCAGGTTTTAAATAATACTTCAGGAGTTCGAGTTCGTGAAAATGGCGGTTTAGGTTCGGATTTTTCATTTTCATTAAATGGATTTTCTGGCAATCAAGTTAAATTCTTCTTGGATGGTATTCCTATTGATAATTTTGGGTCATCACTTACGTTAAATAATTTTCCGGTTAGTTTAGCTGAAACGGTTGAAGTTTACAAAGGAGTTCTTCCTATTACTTTAGGTTCTGATGCTCTTGGTGGAGCCGTAAATATTGTGACACGCTCTGCACCAAACTATCTTGATGTATCCTATGGATATGGTTCTTTTAATACCCACAAAGCCAATGTGAATTTTGCATATACAGCTCCTGAAAGCGGTTTTACCACGCGTATCACAGCATTCTATAATTATTCTGATAATAACTATAAAGTAGATGTGCAACCCATAGATTTAATAACCAATCAGCGGTTGCCTGAACAAGAAGTAGAGCGTTTTCATGATACCTATCAATCAGCAACAATACATGCTGAAGTAGGTCTTGTTAATAAGCCTTATGCTGATAAGCTACTCATTGGGTTAATTGCCTCTGGTAATGATAAAGATATACAAACAGGCGTCACGATGGATCAGGTTTTTGGAGCAAGGACAGCACAGTCTTCGGTCGTTATTCCAACTGTTAAGTATTACAAAACAGATTTATTTAAAAAAGGTTTAGACTTTAAATTATATGCTGCCTATAATATGGCTAAAAATAAATTTATAGACACCACACGCGTTCGATACAATTGGCTTCAGGAAACCGTTCCTACAACTAGTGCTGAATTTAGAAGAACGCAATTGGAGAATAAGGATAAAGAAGGCTTATTAACATCCAATTTGTCTTATGCCATTAACAAAGCACATAGTGTGTCATTAAATTACCAATTAACAGATTTTGATAGAACATCATCTGATGTTGAAAACCCAGATAACGTTACATTTCAATTTCCACAACATCTTACCAAACAAACACTAGGATTGGCTTATCAAATAGGTTATTCCCGTTTTAATGGTACTATATTTTCAAAATATTATATACTAAATGCTCAATCGTTTAGCAATACAAGCGTAGGAGGTTCAGATCCAATTCGTAAGGAAACTAATTTAGATAATTTTGGGTATGGAGCCGCTGCAACTTATTTTGTGTTACCTAAATTACAAGCTAAAGCATCACTGGAACAAACATATCGCCTGCCTGAATCTGTAGAGCTTTTAGGAGATGGTCTGTTTACAAGACGAAATCCAGATTTAAAACCCGAGCGTAGTCTAAATTTCAACTTTGGTGGAAAATATGAGTTTGCTATAAAATCTGATCATGTAGTTAGCATTGAAGCCAATTACTTGTGGCGTAAATCTGAAGATTTTATTCGTTTAGATCAGGCGCAATCACAGCCCGTAGATCGTCAATATGTAAATATTGGAAATGTAGATACCAATGGTTTTGAAGCCGATTTGCGCTATCAATGGTCTAATAAATTAAGAGCTGGAGCAAATATTACGTACCAACGTATAATTGATAAACAAGAGTTTTTAACCAGTACAAACTTATCTGGAACCATTACCACACCCAATCTAAATTACAATTATAAAGTGCCAAATATTCCATACCTGTTTGGGAATTTTAATGCAGATTATACGGTTTTTTCAAATTCTTATACTACTGATATTGGTGAAACTGAACGAGTAAAAAACAGAATTAATATTGGCTATTCCTTAAATTATGTACATGAGTATTTTTTTACTCCTAATCAGTTAGGTGCCAATAATCAAGATAATATTCCAACACAATTATCTCATAATGCATTGGCAACCTATGAAATAGACAACGGAAAATTTAATATTTCATTTGAAGTTAGAAATATTACTAATGAAGACCTTTTTGATAATTATCTCCTACAAAATCCAGGACGATCCTATTTTATAAACTTAAGATATTTTTTAGATAAACCTTTATTTTAATTTAAATTTCAAACAATATGACCATAGTTAAAAGCGCTTATAGCTTCTTATTTATTTTTTTATTAGCCACTGTAGTTGGCTGTAGTTCAGATGATGACTTGCCAATTAATACGAGTGTTGGTGATACGGTGTTTACATTAGGCCTAGGTGTTACCACGTCTACCGAAACAACAAATTTTGTTTTGGGAACTGACAATTTAATGTCTGGTACTTTAACACTTCAAGGTCAGGGAACCTTGCAAGATGGTTACCGAGATTATGCCTTTGGAGGCAATACGTTTTATAGTATTGGTGGTTTAGGTGTTACAGATGTCAATGCCATTACAGCAACAGCAAGTAATACATTAAATTTTCAATCAGGATTAACATTTCCTTTCCAATTAGACGGTTTTATTGAGGTAAACAGTACAACCATGCTTGGTATCTCCTTACCACAAAGTGCAGCAACAAGTGAAAATATTACCTTTTATACGGTTGATATACCATCAAACACTATTACAAATACCAATACAATTCCTGTTCGGGATGTTTATAATGATACAGATGATTGGATTTTTACAACAGGTATGACTGTGCGTGGTAATAAATTATTTCATACGTTTTATCCTGTAAGTAGTGCCACTTTTGTAACGGCAAATACCGATACGCAATATGTAGCAATTTATAATTATCCTGAATTAACATTGGATACTGTTATCACAGATTCTCGTTTCGGTCCAGCTGGAGCATTTAATACTAGAAGTGGTATTTTTAGTACCGAATCTGGTGATATTTACACTGTTTCTAATAGTAATTTTGGATTTACGCAAGCTACCAAACCAGCAGGTATTCTTAAAATTGCTTCAGGAACTGAAACATTTGATGCTAATTACACGTTTAATACTGAAACAGCAGCTAACGGAGGAAAAATTATTCATGCTATTTATGTAGGAGATAATAAACTTTTTGCAGCAGTTTCCACTAAAGTTTTAGAAGGACCAAACGGCACAAATGGTTTTGGCAATGTGTACACAGATTCAAATTTGCACCTGGCAATTGTTGATTTAGAAGCGGAAACAATTACGCGGGTTGCAGGTGCACCAGAGTATACTGGTAATGGAGGGCGTAGTTTTGCTGCATTTCAAGATGGAGATGTTGTATATTCGTCAATTACAGATGCTAATGGTACTTTAAATATTTATCAAACCAATATTAATACAGCAACGGCAATCAAAGGCGCTGAAATTGAAGCTACTTTTGTTGGTGGAATTGCACGATTAGATTAGTTTTTAAAATTCTTTAAAAAAAACCGCGTTGTCTTTAGGATATACGCGGTTTTTTTATTTTTAAAAAGCGGCTCATTTTTATATGAGCTGATTTAAAGATTTAATATATGAATGATATTATTTGTATATTGAATTACCTAAATTTTAACCCTACAAACCCGTAGTCACTTATGTTCAAGCCAGACGAAATCCCACTGTTCTATGTCATAATGGCTATTTTCTTAACGGTTGTACTGTCATCATTTGTGATTTATGCGCTTATAAATATGATTGATACGGGTTATGTTTTAATTAAGCGAAAACCATTATACCGCTATTTAATACCTCCTTATAAAAAGTTGTCTTCTAGCCAACAACAACTATTGGAATCTCAATTTAGATTCTATCAGCGTTTATCAAAAAGGGAGAAACGTGTTTTTCATCACCGATTGGTTTGCTTTATAAAATCAAAACAATTTGTAGGTCGTGATAACCTAGGCATAACAGACGAAATGATTGTCATGACATCTGCAACGGCCATTATGCTTACGTTTGGTTTCCGTGATTATAGCTTGAAAATGATTAAGCGAATAATAATTTATCCTTCTGCCTTTTATTCAGAAACCAATGAAACACATCATAAAGGAGAATATAATCCAAGACTGCAAGCACTCGTGTTATCTTGGGAACATTTTGTTGAAGGTTATTCTGTTTCAAATGATAATTTAAACCTCGGAATCCATGAGTTTGCACATGCTATTCATTTTAATAGTTTGAGGAATCGTGATGTGAGTTCAACTATTTTCGCCGATACCTTTAAAGAGTTATCAGCATTTTTATCTGAAGAAACCCAATTGAGGCAAAAATTATTAGCTTCAGGATATCTTCGTGATTATGCCTACACAAATGCGTTTGAATTTGTAGCAGTTGTAATAGAAACCTTTATTGAAACTCCAGCGGAATTCCGTAGTCAATTTCCTAAAGTATATGCCAAAACTAAACAAATGCTGAATTTCCATTTTGAAGGCTATTAAATTTTTTTAAGCTGATTTTTATCATACTTTTTGTCAAGATGCTTCCGTAATTTTAGTAAACAATTTAAAACGAAGAATCCATGAAAAAGCGCACACCAATTTCAGAAATTATGACTAAAACAGTCATCACCTTAAATCATACAGATGAGTTAGAAACGGCTGAAAGACTCTTTAAAACAAAAAAAATACGTCATATTCCCGTAGTAAGTGGTGATGAAATTAAAGGTATGTTAAGTTATACCGATTTATTGCGAATCAGTTTTGCAGATGCGGTAGACGAAGATGATGATTCAGTAGATACTGTAGTTTATAATATGTTTACTATAGAGCAGGTTATGGCAAAGAATTTAGTCAGTGTTCCATCAACCACAACCATAAAAGAAGTGGCTGAAATTTTAGCAACTAAAGAGTTTCATGCCTTACCTGTTGTAGATGCTAATAAATTAGTTGGTATTGTTACTACAACCGACTTAATCAACTATTTAATAGAACAGTTCTAACCTAACTAACTATTAAAAACGAAGAGGTTGTTTGAAAAGTAAATCGTATCTTAAAGGTCATATTGAACCCAGTCAAAATGTTTTTATTATAGAACATTAAAACTTCAATTGCGTTCAATTAGATGTTATGCATTCACTTTTCAAACAGCCTCTTTTATAATGTGTTTACTATACGTTTGCAAGTGCTTTTAGTTCCTTAATTGTTTCCGTTGGATTGTCACTTTTAAATACATGACTTCCGGCAACGAATGCGTCAGCGCCAGCTGCAACCAATTGCTTAATATTTTTGTCTGTCACACCACCATCTATTTCAATACGCGTATTTAAACCTTGCTCGTCTATCATTTTACGTAATTTTTTAATCCTATTGTAGGTAATATCTTCAAACTTCTGACCTCCAAAACCTGGATTTATAGACATTAACAATACCATATAACATTTTGGCAATATGTCTTCCAGTACATTTATTGGTGTTGTTAAATTTAAAACCACACCAGCCTTACAGCCAGCATCTTCAATTTGGGTTAATGTTCTATGTAAATGTACGGTAGACTCATAATGTACTGTAATAATATCTGCACCAACTTTAGCAAATTCTTCTATGTAGCGTTCTGGTTTTTCAATCATTAAGTGTACATCCAAAGGTTTGGTTGCGTGTTTTTTTATGACCTCAATAATGGGAAAACCGTAAGAAATGTTTGGTACAAAATGGCCGTCCATAACGTCTATATGAAACCAATCGGCATCACTATTATTAACCATTTCAGTATCACGCTGTAGGTTACCGAAATCGGCAGCAAGCATGGAAGGTGCTATTAATTTTGAATTCATTGTGTGTTGTTTTGTTGTTTTGGTAAAGGTAATAAAGTCTTTTAAAAGTCTTTCCTTTTCAAATAGTATTTAGGGATAGACTCAAAATTTTTCCTTTTGGGAAATGGAAATATGGTATAAAAAAATGAACCCAGAGTAATCAGCTCTGGGTTCTTTCATCAATCAAAAAACGAACAGTTATGTTGTAACTGTTTGTTGCTGTAAAATTCCAATATGTAAAAATCCAAAACCCAATTTCTCGGTTTACATCTGTCTAAAACTAGTTAGGGATTCTGTTTCACATATTGGAATTTGAAACTTATCCTAGATAAGTTTTCAATATTTTACTTCTAGAGGTATGTTTTAATCTACGAATAGCTTTTTCTTTAATTTGTCTAACACGCTCGCGTGTTAAGTCGAAGGTTTCACCAATTTCTTCTAAAGTCATTGGATGTTGGTTTCCTAAACCAAAGTATAAACGAATTACGTCCGCTTCACGAGGTGTTAAGGTTTCCAAAGCACGTTCAATTTCTGTACGTAAGGATTCGTGTAATAAATCGCGGTCTGGATTTGGCGATTCACCAGAATTTAATACATCATATAAGTTACTGTCTTCACCTTCAACTAAAGGTGCATCCATACTTACGTGACGTCCTGAATTTTTCATAGACTCCTTAACATCGTTAATCGTCATGTCTAATTCTTTGGCAATTTCCTCGGCACTTGGTGGACGCTCATGTGCTTGTTCTAAGAAAGCAAAGGTTTTATTAATCTTGTTAATAGATCCAATTTTGTTTAACGGTAAACGCACAATACGTGATTGTTCCGCTAAAGCTTGTAAGATAGATTGACGAATCCACCAAACAGCATACGAAATAAATTTAAAACCACGCGTTTCATCAAAACGTTGCGCCGCTTTAATAAGGCCTAAATTCCCTTCATTAATTAAATCTGGTAAGGTTAAACCTTGGTTTTGGTATTGCTTCGCTACCGAAACAACGAAACGTAAATTAGCTTTGGTTAACTTTTCTAAAGCCACCTGATCACCCGCTTTTATGCGCTGTGCTAATTCTACTTCCTCGTCTGCGGTAATTAAGTCAACTTTTCCTATTTCTTGAAGATATTTGTCTAACGAAGCAGTTTCTCTATTGGTAACCTGCTTGGTAATTTTAAGTTGTCTCATGTACGTTCTTTCTCTAATTAAATTGTGCGAACAACGTGTTCTATATAGTTATACGTAAGCAAAGCAGTTTTTGTTACAAAAAAGTGCTATTATTTTTTTTGGCGTTCCTTTTTACGCTAAAAAATGCCGTTTCCAACATTAAATTAGGGATTTGGCGTAAAAAGTCAGGCTGTCCATTATATCTCTTTTTACGTTTAGACGTAAAAAAAGGATGCCATTGCCATCCTTAACGCATGAGCCCGGAACCTCGGAAAGTTCTTTTCATTTGAAAAGAAAAATAGGAATATTATGTATTCTAAAAATTAATGGGTTAAGTGTTTTTAATTTGGTTTATACGGATGTTGTGCATAGTGTTTTTATTCGGTTAATGTCATATCAATTATTCCAGGGATTTGAACTTTTATACTATCTAAATCAAATTCCGCTAGAAGTTCAAAGGATTTGTCGTTTTCATTTTTAGGGATAAAATTAAATTCAAATCGAGATTCTTTATAATTTTCATATAGCAATTCTCTAACTTCTTCATTTCCGTTTTTGGTTATTCGGTAAACATTATATTCAGGGAATTTTTGAATGGTAGGAAGCAAGAAAATGAATTTATTCGGTTGGTTTGGAACCAGATTAGTATTGTCAGGTATTCCGATTAATTCAGATGAGATAACTTTTAGATAATCATATCGATTTAGAGAATCAGTCAGTTCAGTATTCAGGTCTTCTAATTCAGTTATTTGGTTATTTAATTCCGCAATTTTTTGGTTTTGACAGGATGTTCCTAAAATCAAAATAATTACAATTAAAGTTATGTTTTTCATAGGTTGGTCAAATTGCGTACAACTCGTTATATAGTAACCTTTATTACTTATATCCCGTAAATATGTCAGGATATAGTAAGTTTTGAGTTACCGTTATCCTGTAAAGATAATTTTTTTACGGCTGCAACCAAAGGTTTCTTGTTTCCTTGCCTTTTGAGGTTACAAGGATATAAACCCTTAAATCTAGCATAACAAAAACGGCATCAGTTTTAAAACCAATGCCGTTTGTAACATGTTTAAATTATTGTTTAAACGCGTACATGGCCATCGCCAAATACATAATATTTATTAGTTACCAATTGTTTTAAACCTAATGGTCCGCGGTGATGCAGTTTGTCCGTGCTTATGGCTAATTCGGCGCCAACACCCATTTGTCCTCCATCGGTAAATCGAGTAGAAGCATTGTGGTAAACCGCAGCGCTGTCTATTTCTTGCATGAAAGAGGCTGCTTCGTTTTTGTTTTCTGTCATTATGGTGGATGAATGTCCTCCAGAGTATTTATTAATGGTTTCTATAGCTTCATCTAATCCATCCACTTCGGCTACTAATAATTTCATGGCTAGGAATTCTTCGTACCAGGTATCTTCGTTTGGTATTTGGGTTTCCTTGGTTAGAATTTGTCCAATTTTTTTATCCACAACTAAGGATACACCAACATGCTCTAATGTTTTTTGGAGTTCTCTTACTTTCGCTTCGTAATTAGAAATATTTTTATCAATTAATACTTTATCTAATGCATTGCATCCTGAAATTTTATCAGTTTTTGCATTTATAATCACTTTTACGGCTTTTTCCCAATCCGCATCTTTAGAAACATATAAAAAGTTGTTGCCACGTCCTGAAATTAAAACGGCACAGGTAGCGTGGTCTTTTACAAACTTAATTAAGCGTTCACCACCACGAGGTACAATTAAATCTATTTTCTCCGTTGGATTTCTTAAAAATTCCTGTGTTTCTTCACGCTTTAAATGTAATAGTTTAATCCAATCTTTAGGTAAACCATTTTCTTCTAACGCTTCATGCCAGCATTTTTCTAAAATCAGATTACTATTAATGGCTTCTTTTCCGCCTTTTAGTAAAATTTTATTGTTGGCTTTAAACGCTAAAACAGCTGCTTCAATGGTAACATCTGGTCTGGATTCATAAATAATCATAATCGTTCCAAATGGCGCTGTTTTATTGGTAATTTGTAACCCTGTATCCAAAGTCATATCTGAAATAGTAGCACCAACAGGGTCGTCTTGTTCGCGTACTTCTTTAATAGCCTGAATCATGCCATCCACTTTAGCGTTGTTAACCACTAGTCGGTCGTATAAGGCTTGATCGTCTTTATTAAAGGCTTCTAAATCTTGTTTATTAGCTTTAATGATGTTATCCCGTTCTCTATCAATAATGGTAATCATTGAATTTAAAACGTTATTTTTTGTATCTGTATGTAATAATTCCATCTGTGTTGTTTTTAATGAATAAATTTGGTTCCTACTTCTTTGTTGTCAAGGATGTCAACAATTACATTTTCTCGTTTGCCATTGGCAATGTATGTTGGGATGTCCTTTTTAGCGGTGCCTTTAGCAATTCGTAATTTGGATGCCATACCACCACGACCTTCGCCTTCTTTTTTACCAGATGCTTTTACGTATTGTTCCACATTCTGATCTACCGTTACTTCTTTTATTTTTTTTGAATCTTCATCATCAGGATGGCCTGTGTATAATCCGTCTGTATCTGATAATATTATTAGTCTGTCGGCATCAATTAATTCGGCTACTAAACTCGCTAATTCATCATTATCAGAAAACATGGACATGGTAACGGAAACGGCATCATCTTCATTTGCAATAGGTATGATACCTTCAGAAAGGAGACCTTCGTAGCAATTAATCATATTATCACGATGTTTACCAGGATCGAAATCGCGTTTTGTTGCTAAAACTTGAGCGCAACGCATGCCATAATCATGAAAAATACTATAGTAATGACGCATCATTCGTGGTTGGCCTACTGCCGAATAGACTTGACGTCTTACCGATTTGTCTGTGATATCCGTATCTCCTAAAACTTCTTTTCCTGCCATGGCTGATCCTGAAGAAACCAACACCACCATTACATTTCGTTCATATAAAACAGCTATTTGGCGAACTAACTCTCTTAATACAGGTCCTAATATGCGGTTGTCTTTATTGGTTAATACGTTTGTTCCTACTTTTACTACTACACGTTTTATATCGTCGTCCATTATTTTATTTTTCTTTTCCTAATTCTATTGCTCTATCAAAAGCGGCATAAGCGGCATCTTGAATGAGCTGTTTTACATTATTATCGTCCATAGAGTCAATGGCGGCTTGTGTGGTTCCACCCTTACTTGCTACACGGCTTATCCATGTTTCAGGTGAAATATCAGATTGATTAAATAGTTCTATAGCACCTTCAAAGGTATTACTAACTAATACTTTTGAATCGTAAGCGGAGAAGCCCATTTTTAGAGCTGCATCCAGCATAGATTGCATAAAATAGAACACATAAGCAGGGCCACTTCCAGAAATACCTGTTGAGGCATCAATAAAATTCTCGGTATCTACATGAATAGAGGTCCCTGTGGTATCTAATAAATTGCGAACCATGATGAGCTCTACTTTAGAAACTTCAGCAGATTCAGTATAGGAGGTAACCCCTTTGCCAACTTTAGCAGGTAAATTAGGCATGGCTCGCACAACTTTTGTAGCACCTAATTGCGTTTTAATAGTATCTATTGTAACTCCTGCCATTAAGGATACAAATAATTGTTGGTCGTTTATTTGGGATGCCATACTTTTAAATAAACTATCAATATGGTATGGTTTAACAGCCAAAAAAACAATGTCTGCTTTAGGTAAACAATCGTCTAGATTATCGTAAACATCAAAATGTGGTTCTTTACTTAATGTGGTAATTTTTTTAGGATCTGTATCATATATCTTCAGATTATGTTTTCCTAAAAGCGGAGACTTTGCCATACCTTCGGAATATGTTAATCCCATGTTTCCTGCTCCTATTACTAGTACTTTCATTTTTTTGTAAGGTGTTGATTATCACTATTTATTTCCCTATAATGTACAAGGACTATACGGAACAACCCAAAATAAAAGTTAATTTCAAAAAATCCCATAAACCAAACTATAGCGGGTGTTGTTTGAGAAATTATCAAAAATATGCAGTATTTATTGCGAAATATGCAATGTTTGTTTTGTCAATAACTGACAAAAAGGTGACAGGCTGTCGGGAATTCCTAAAGTGTAAAACCTAAATTAATAAGATTATACAAAAAGAAAAGCCCTACAATTTCTTGTAAGGCTCGCTTTTAAAGCAGTTCTACTGTTATTTTTTTTCAGCTAATCCACGTGTTAGCCAACCACGTCTACTTGCGGTAGCAATAGCATATGGTGCTATCCAAAATAATCCAAACGTATACAGAATACTATAGGTGTATGCCCAAAAAGATTCTTTTATTTCATAACGGTGTGCATAAAATAGTACAGAAAATGTTGAGGTTACCAAAATACTTAATAGCGTAGATCCTAAAAATAGTAATGGGTGCATGAGTACAAAAAATAACATGAAAAGGACAAATGGATACGTCATAATAATTCGAGAGAACTGACTAATAAACAATAGACGTGTTCCAAATTTGCTTTCATTTTTAAAATTGGTAAAAACGTATTTAGACATGGCTAAATTCTCACGCACATTGCTGCGTCCCCATCTAATAAACATTTTATATAATCCTGGATATTCTTCAGGAACATTAGTGTAGGCAACTGCATTACGCTGAAATAATACATGTTTCCCTTGTTTTAGAATCATGTTTGTCATGGCACGATCTTCGCCAATGTCTGATGGCTGCCCCATAAAGGTTTGGTTTATCCATTCTGGCAAACAATTAAAAACAGCGGTACTTTTGTAAGCAGCTAAGGCTCCAGGTGTACATAACACCGAATTTAATTGACTTTCTGCTGAACGTACAAATTCAAAACTCATTACAAAACTAACATCCAGCATTTTAGGAAGCATGGCTTTCTTGTTATTTAAAACACGAATGTTGCCTGCCACAGCGCCGCAGTTTTCATCGGTAATGAAAGGGCTTACTAAATTGCGTAAAGTGTTCCTATTAACAACGGAATCGCTATCAACAGTTATAAACACTTCGCCTGTTCCTAAATTGAATCCACGATATAATGCATGCCGTTTTCCTTTATTTTCTGGTTGCTGAAGAATTTCTAATCGGTTCCCAAGTCGTTTTTTAGCATCTACCATCCAGCTCCAAGTATCGTCTAAACTGCCATCATCTATAGCTAATAATTGCATTTTTTTTGTTGGATAATCACTTTTTGATAAGCTCATTAATGTATCCCAAACTTGTTTTCCTTCATTGTAGGCAGGAACGATAATGGTAATTGTTGGCAAGTCTGCATCCGAAACAGATTCAATAGCTTTATATTTGAAATATTTGAAAGCCATAAACAGGACATAAAATATTTTAAATAAAAATAAGACTCCTGCCGTAATCATAAATGTTAATCCAATTACCGAACTTCTACGATCTGCATTAAAATGTTCAAAATCATTGTGGAAAACTGTAAATAGATAAACACCCATAGCTATAAAAACCAGAGTGCTAAATATGGTAATTTTATTGTAAGCGTTTTGGGTTTTACCGTCACCACTTAACATATAACTGATATTTTTTTTTAATTTTTGAATATGTGATTTATTTTTTGGTTGTACCGTTTCTAGTTGCGTATTTTTTGGAGCCATATATTGTTAACTGTTTTTAATTAATGGGTTGTATAGTATGTACGGAACGCGATATATTTTAGATGCTTTTTAATCTTTTTTTAAGAAAAATGGCTGTTTTTAATGACTTTTACTGTCATTCTAAAGTATTAACAGTGCAAAAAAAAATGTCTTATAGGCTATAACAAGCTGGACAGTAGGCGCTTATTAGTGTGATGGTTTCTTACAATTGGTTGTTTTGTTATTACGGTTGTTTTATCAGGCAATTCAGTTTATTTGTCCTAACGTTCTATTCTATAATCCAGTATTTGAGTGTTGCAGTTTCCTTTGCTGGTATTTAAACTTTGTAAGGCATGAATAAGGTCCTAAAACGCGCTACAGGTGGGATTGATTTTTTTGCTGAAAAATGATATACCATTTTGGATGCTTTGGACTGAAACTCTCCAACAAAAAAGCTAGCTTTGGAAAAACCATAAGGTTTGCCAAGTGTTGATTGTCTATACCATGACTTAAATTCAATGTTAGTCACAGGCATTATTTCACGTTGTATTCAATATTTGTTATGATTAATTTTAACCAAGTCCAATTACCATTCTCCAATTGCCATTCGGCTTCCAATTCCACGGGTATTATTATGCCATTCCGTTCTTCGGTTTTAATTGCTGTTACAGTCCATTTAGTAGGCTCTGCATCATTTACATCTTTATAACGCATGGCTACGAATTTTTTAAAATGGCCGTTTTCGTCAAAGTGGAACACGCCTGAACCTTTAGTTCTATTATATTCCATTGTTGCTTTAGCTGAATGTTTATCAATACTTTCCCAAGTAATATAAGGACTAATAGCAGCCGAAGGAAACCAGACTATTTCGGCCAAATATCTTTGCAATGTTGCTTGGTTAACCTTTTCATTATTTTGTGCATTTACAATTGAAAAAAGAGATAACATTTTTATTGTCATTTCTCCCTGGCCATTTTCAAATTTGTCCCTACCAACCATATCTAAAAAAGGGTTCATTTTTAGGTTTACGGACCAATTAAATGCGGGTGGTTTGGTGGTAAAGTATTGTTTGGCTTTTGCATTTTTCCAATCTTTCTGCTCTGGAGTCATCAACATCTGTAAATCTTGTTCTAAATAAACATTATGTATGACTTCTTTTCCAATTGCTCTGCTATTTAGCAACCATTTGTTTACAACTGTTGGCAAGTCAGAAACCATTGGCTCCAACAAAACTTTTTTATTGGTAGTATCAGCACTTTCAAGCATTTTGGTAGTTTCATCTTTAATTTTATTATTAAAACTAAAAGTTGAATAGGCAATAAGTGTCGAAATGAGAATTATCAAATTTAAAATGGTTCCAAATTTTGCATCACTCCAATTGTTTAGGATTAAATACTGCGAAATAATAACACCTGTAAATCCGGTTATCCACCAATAATCTGACCGTACAATTAGTAAAATTGTGGAAGATGTAAATAAAATAAAGGTCAATAACCATATTAATCCGAGTGGTTTAGAAATTGGTAGGGAAATGGAATTGAATTCTGATAGACCAAATGCTTTTAGGAATCCGAGCAAATGTATAATTCCATGAATTCCAATTACTAATGTTAAAGCTATTCTCATTGTTTCTTTGCTTGTGGCTAAAATTGTATAAAATAGTTAGGTGTTTTAAGCACTTAATTTTGCAAACTTGCTTGCAGGCAGGCAAGGTATAAATTCTAGGTGATTTTTATTAAGTAAGTAGGTAATTGAAAGCACACTGTTATGAGTGGTGTTACTAACAGTTATTTATACTTGTTTTCAAAAAATCTTTTCCATCTCTTAAAATTGGGCCATTAATTATTTTAAAAAGATTTAAATCAATTTTGATTCCGTTAAATAAGGTGTAATCTAATTTTATAAATCCATATTTTTCAGAGAAGTAAGCTTTTAATTTGGATTTGCCTATAATTGAATTTGCTACCGCATTAACTATGATGCAATCTAGTATCCCAAATTCTGAATCAACTTGTTCCTTTCCAACAATTTCATAATCATAATTTAATATCAACCGACCCTCCCATAAGCCCCATTTTTTATTTGACCAGTGATTTCCAATACTCATGCTGTCACTCCATTTATATCCAATGGGTTTGTCTAATTTTATATAAGGGAATGGGCAAGTTTCTAATGATTTAAAGAATCCACTTCTTGGTGGATGAATCCAGATGTTTTCATTATTTTCTACAAGTCCAGTTGAGAATGTTGATGTTGGATTAGGTTCATAGCTATAGTAGACTTCTGTTTGCTTTTTGTTTGTCCTTTGAAACATTTTTGGTTTAATAACGGTCAAATGAATTTCAGAGATTTTAAGAGAATCAATTTCATAGGAAAGTTTAAAATTGTCTGAATTATTTTCTTGTAGAAAAAAGATAGAATCGTTTTCGGTAATCTTAATGTTAAAAACAAATTCTTTCCCTAAAGTGTAGATGCTATTATTTTTGTCAATCTTACTTTTTTCAATACACAATCCATCATACTGCTGTCCCAAAACTAAATTTGAAATTAATAATATTATAATTAAGAATCTGTTTTTCATAATGTCTAGTCCTGAAATATGGCTACAGGTTAAAATTGAATTAAGCTGATAATTTATATACCATATTAGGTGTTTTATAGTCTAAAGATAAATGTAATCTTACTTCGTTGTATAAATTAATTGCATTTTTTGCAGCTCTTTTGGCATGTGCCACGTTATCAAAGGTCTGATCGGGATAAAACTCATCTTTTAGGATGCCGTTTACACGTTCAGCCATGGCATTCTCGTAACAATGATTTTCTTCAGTCATACTAATATCTATCTTTTTTCTTTTGAGTATTTGTGTGTATACATTGCTACAATACTGTATTCCTCTGTCTGAATGATGAATAAGTTGTTTAATGCTTTTAGCTTGATAAATTGCCTTATTAAGCGCTCTCACACATCCTTTTAATTCCAAGCTATCACTAATATCATAACCAACTATTTTCCTGGAGTGCATGTCTGTTATTAAAGCCAGATAACAAAAGCCTTTTAGGGTTCTAATATAAGTTATGTCACTAACCCAAACTTGGTTAACTCTATTGATTTCTACGTCTTTTATGATGTTGTTATATTTATAAAAACGATGATAAGAGTTCGTAGTTCTAGCACTGGTTTTCTTTCTAAGTGTCAGCATTTGGTGTTTTCTAAGCACATTGAAAAGAGTGTCTCTACCGATTTTAATATTGGCTTTAGTAAAATCTACATTTAAAGATTTAATAAGTTTACGAACACCTTCTCTAGGAAGGGATTTGCGTCTTTTTCTAACGATGTTTAGAATCTGTTGTTCTAGTCTTAAACGGTTATCAGCTCTAGCTTTGTATTTATAATATGCATTACGTTTAAGCCCAAAACAATGGGTTATAGTAGTTAAAGAAGCAGATCCCGTAGATGTCTCTTTAGCTATAATCAGCGCTCTGTTCTTAACTTTTTTTTTAATTCTGTGACAGATTTATAGCCAAGGTCTTGTGCTGCTACTTCTAAATATGAATCTAGTACCATAGCATCTAAATCCTTTTTTAGCAAGAGTTTTTTAAGCTGTTCAATCTCTTTTTGAAGTGCTTTAATTCTTGATATTTCGTCTTTTGTTTCCACTTTTACTCTGGTGTTCATTAAGTCTTTACGATTGTACTCTTTAATCCACACATTCACTGTTGTAGGTGCAATAGAGTAGAGCTTACAAAGTTCGCTCTTTGTGTGTTTTCCGATGGTAAGCTCGGCTAAAATTTTTAATTTAAAAGGTTCACTGTAACGTCTAATTACTTTGTCATTTCTATACATAATGTTTAAAATTATGTAGCCTTATTTCAGGACGGGTCAGTATTAATGGCAACGGTCTAGTATAAGAATAGTAGCGGATTTACACGCAATAACTTTTCGATTAAACACAGACCTTTTTTATATTTATTTACTTTCGTTTTAGCGATTAAACCGCTATTATTTTTATACATTGTTGTGTTTTCGTACTTTTTTCCGAAAACTTGCTAGCGTTGGCAAAGACATACTCTTTTGCAATTTTTGGCTGTGCAGTAGCTGTAGCGAATTGCAAATGTGTATGGCTTTTAGCGTTGGCTTATTTCAGATATATTTCGTCTTTCACATAACTTGCGTTTAACCAAAAACAATGCTTTGTATATTCAGTCAATCCTGTTAATTTATCTGCGACAGGTAATTCATAAGTATCTGCTGCATTTCTTGCGTGTGGTCTAACGTGACTTATCCTGTTTTCAGTTTTCTTTGGAAAATAAGTTTTTCTTACACCTTTTTCAGTTACTTCTTTTACGATTTCTCCACTTGCAACTGTCTTTACCATTTCTTGCCAAACATTTTTGGCTTCAGCAATATCAGAGTAGGGCATATTCCAAAATTTCACTTTTCTTAATATCAAATTTTCTCCCTCAAATTGATAAAACACAAAGAAAAATTTGCTTTCCAAAATGTTCTTAAAATCTGAATCTTCCCAATCTGTTTCTAAAAGTTCTTGATATTCAAATGTTGGAAACGAAATGTCTTCTTTTGGTAAATCATTTTCTTTAAGTCGGATAGTTTTTACTTGAATATCGGCTTTTTCAAATTCCTCAATTTTTTGACCGAGTTGAAGTCCAAGAATTGCATTTGTAAGATTTGCAAAATAGCTTTTGGCATTTTGATTTAATTCTAAACCCAATTCTTTCTCTATTTGTTCTGCTGATTTGCCATAAAATGGATGAAATTTTAAAATTACTATTTCCTCAATAGATCGTACTTTGTCTAAAATTTCAGGTCGTTCAATTATTTTTCCATAAACAGCAGTTTCTTCTTGAGCAATGTTTGCAATTATGTGATTTACATATCCTTGTTTTAAAGAATATGCTCTTTGTTTTGCTTGTTCTTTATTAAATGGTTGATCTCTGAACGATTTTAGAGCAGTTGAACCTTTTGTACAAGCTCCAAGATAGAATGTGTCTCCTTCTGATAATTCGTGAGCTTTTCCATCTTTAATTTTTTGATTTATTAATTCCCAATCTTGTTTAATGATTTTTAAATCTTCATTGGGATATTGCCAACCGTCAACTAATTTTATTAAGTAATCAAGTAAATCTAAATCTCTATCGTGAAGATAAAATACCAAAAGTAAATGTGCATTTTTCTTGCAAAACGAACTTGTTTCAAATTCTTCTTTATGAACTTCTAAATAGTTGATTATGTTTAAGACGAGCCTTTCTTTTGAACGATATTCTCCGTTTTTGAGAGTCTTTAAAGGGCTTGTTTTTAATTCAAGACCTGCTTCCAAAAAATCAGGTTCTGCATCAGAATTTGGTTCGTAGCCAAAATAGAATTTCTCTAATATTTGACCAAAATTTCCTTTTCCTTTGTAACCGTGTTTTTCTATTTCTGAACCGCAGGCTTGTCTTAAAGTTTGGTTTTTAAGTTGTTTTGCAAATTCAATAATTGAATCAGCTGAAGTTATATCAAGCATATTCAAATTGGTTTATCTGTTTGTAAAGTTCTTCTCCAATTTTTTCAATTACGCCAACAACTAAAGCGTTTCCCATAAAGAACGCTCGCTTTGTGTCTGTAATTCCTTCCAATTTGGTATGATTATCTGGAAACATATTTAGTCTTTCTAACTCAATTGGTGTCAATCTTCTTAAACCTCTATCAGAAACAATTACGTGTTTAAATCTTGAAGGTGATTTTCCACCTTCTCCTGTTATAATAGTTCTTGAAGCATTGTCTAAAGCATCTGGGTAAATCATTCCACCTTCTGAATATTTGTAAACAAAACCATCTGGTGATTTTCTTTCAATTGTTTTTGCACCTTTCAAATATTCCCATTTGTCTTTATCTTTTTCGTCAATGAAAAATTCAGATGTAACTTCTCCATTTTGTAAAACATCTGCTAAAACAGTTTTCTTTCCATCATAATTTGGTTCTGTTTTAGTTGTGTACACTTTACCTTTTACGAGCAAACCTGTATTTTGAAAAGGCGATAGTTTTCCGTTTTTATTGAAATTATTGGTTATTTCTACCAAATCTCCTTTTAGTTCTACTTTTTGTAATGAATTCGTTTTTGCTACTGGAAAAGCACTTGCAATCGTTCCTTCTTCTGTGAGCCAATCAATTTTATTTGACTTTTGAAGTCTTTTGTAAACGTCTGTTGATTTATGATAGCCAATAAAGAAAACTCTACGTCTTCTTTGTGGCATTCCATATTCAGCTGCATTTATAACTCGCCATTCTACTGCGTATCCCAAGTCGTTTAAACTTTGTAACATAACTGCAAAATCACGACCTCTTTGTTTTGCTGGCGATTTTAAAAGTCGATCAACGTTTTCTAAAAACAGATATTTTGGTTTGTTCTTTTTGTTCTCTAAAATTTTATGAATTGACCACCAAAGAACACCTTTTTTACCTTTTAAGCCTTTTGAATTATGTAATGTAGTTGCAACAGAATAATCTTGACAAGGAAAACCACCAACCAATAAATCGTGATCTGGAATTTCCTCAACATTTCTCGTTACTACTTCATTTATATCTTCATTGGAATGGTTTTCTTTTCCAAATCGAGCTTCGTAAACCATTGATGCGTGTTGCATTTTGGTTGACGGTTCCCATTGGTTACTCCAAACAACTTCGTAATTGCTTTTTTCAAGTCCAAGACGAAATCCTCCAACTCCTGCAAATAATTCTGCAACTTTCATTTTCTTATTTTCCATTTTCTTGAGCTTTATAATAGTTAATTTTTTCTTCTGCTACTTTTAATATTTCGGAAGTCGATTCCGTGTATTTTAGTTCGTCAGCAATTTTTTCCGAATACCAATTTATGATAAGTTCATTTTCGGGAAGTCCGTAAAACTTTGCAAGTCTTACGATTTGTTCCATTGTCGGTTTTCTTTCGTTTTTCTCAAATTTGCTAATGAGAGATTGGTCAATATCTACTTCAGCCGCAACTTTTCGCAGTATCAATTCTTTTTCCTCTCTGGCACATTTTAAAGTGTCGCCTAATGTTTTCATTGGTCAAAATTGTTTTAGACAAATATTGTCCAAATTTATAAAAACATTTTGGATTTCCAACTTTTAATTCGGATTATTTCGAGCGTTGGGAAATTTTAGCTCTTTTGGTTTTTAGAGCGTTGGAAATTAGCGTTGGCAAAAACCAAAAGTGCTAAAATATGCGGCTGGTAGTATGAAACACAACGTGTTCGTGTTATGGCTAGTTGCGTTGGCGAGAACTAAGTTAGCAAAAAAGAAACTAACCATTAGGAAAATCCGCAGGATTTTCCGAGTACACACAGAACAAGCAATTAGTTATACACGTTGTTGTAAGTAGTGCTTTTTCGCTTACTTGCTCAATTTCAGTATTCGGAATGCACCTTGAATTACCAACGCAAAAACGATTGTTCCAATAATCAAATCAGGTTTACTCGAACTCAACCAATTTACTAAAATTCCAGCAATTATTACTCCTAAATTGAAAATCACGTCATTCGAAGTGAGAATCATACTTGCTTTCATATGTGCCTCGTCTTTACTCTTTGACTTTTGCAAAATGTAGAGACAAATTCCGTTAGCTATAAGTGCAAAAATCGAGACGATAATCATTGTTGAAAAGTCGGGAAGTTTCTCGTCTCCGAAAAATCTCCTTAAAACTTCTACAAATCCAATAATCGCAAGTGTTATTTGAAAATATCCAGCAAGTTTGGCAATCCGTTTTTTCTTTATTAATGTTCCACCAACCGCAAGCAAACTAATTCCGTAAACAAAACTGTCTGCAAGCATATCCAAACTATCAGCAACAAGTCCCATAGATTTTGAGATAATTCCTGTTGTCATTTCAATTATGAAAAAAGCAAAATTGATTGCAAGTACAGACCAAAGTAGCTTTTTCTGATTTTCATTTTCTTTAAATTCCGTTTGGTCGGTTTGTTCCGTTGAGATTTTCTTTCCGCCTAAATTCAGTTCTATAACTGACTTTTCGATTTGGTCAATTTCTCCGCTGTGAAAAACGGTCAATTTTCGATTCGGAATGTCAAAGTCCAAATTGGCAATACTTGAAATTCCGTCCAATTTCATTCGGATTAGATTTTCCTCTGAAGGACAATCCATTTTGGTAATTTCAAATATCGTTTTGTTCATTCAAATTCGTGGGTTTTCGGCATTACTTACAACGGTTTTGTGTATGATTTGTGGCGTGTTTCAGCAACTAATTTAGCAAATAAAAACCTAATAGAAAATCCGCGAGGATTTTCGTAAGTAGGCGAGAACTAGCCATTAATTATACACGTTGTTGGCATTAGTTTTTATTCTTTTTGTCCAAACCAATTTAAATTATTTTCATAATCGGTTTGTTTATTTTTATAAGTTCTGAAAATCCGTTCAATTGAAGTTCTTTTAAGTTGGTCTTTAATTGAGTCCATTTGAGATTTAGTTATGCTTTTGTCAGCAATTAAGTTAAATCTTAAGAATGGTTTTAATTCTTCTCGTGAGTTTTCTTTAAAATCGGTTACTTCTTTTTTCAAGTTTTTTAAGTCAGATGAAAAGTCGGTTTTTACAATTAAACTGTTATCCGAAAACCCTGCATAAATATTAAAAGTCAAATTGTCAGGGAAACCTATTTGAGTTAATTCATTTTCTTTTGTCGGTAAATCAATTACAATACCGACATTTTTTTGGAAAAAGTCATAAGTGTTTTTAGCTTTAATTAGTTTAGGGAGTTGTATTATAGTGTCACCTAAAATTTTAAGTTTAAGAATTCCGTTTGATTTATCTAATTCATAAGAATAAGTCAATTGCTTTTTATTAGTGAATCCGTTTATGTCTGTTAGTTGAATTTTGTCTTTACTAACTTCCCATTCTGCGAAACTTTTCCCAAGTTTATCAAAACTAATAAGCGAGTCATTATAAAATTGGAATTCTATAAAACCATAGTTGTCATCACTATTTGAATACCAATTTCCAATTAGTTTTTCTTTCTGTTTTGTAGAAGAACAACTAAATATGAAAATTAATAAAATGTATGTTAAAATGTTCTTCATTTAAAATTAATGCCAACGTCCGGCGGCTATGGAAAGTAGCGCACTAAAGGACACTTATGTTTCGGTTTAAAGTTTCAGATTAAAAGTAGTAAAAAAAATGGTAAAGCAAGATAAAAGCTATTTTTTATAGCCGAGGTTATACTGCGTATATACCTGCCCAATACCATTCGGGACAGGCCTTTGTAAAAGTGGTTTTTTTCCACGTATCCATTGCGTCTTGCTTATTACTCATTGCGTCCAGATTGGTCAAAAAACCACTTTTGCAACCTTCGGTTAATCAGATGTTTTAGCAAATAATCACTAGCCATATGTAAAGTTGCCTAAATA
>NZ_FOVN01000006.1 GCF_900115185.1 Algorimicrobium echini | reverse complement strand
CCTAGTTTTGACGTAACAGAACCTGGAAGCTACACCATTCACACGTTAGTTTACAATCCAAACACATTAGATTTAGGTATTGTAGAATTTGGTGTAACAACTGGTGTCGATGTACTTGGATTAATCGCTCAAGGTGGTGGTGATATTTGTGCATCGCTTGATGTTGCTGGTGCTCCTATTTCTGTAATGGAAGAATCCTGTACAGCAGAAGCTGGAACTATGTATTCTAGCAGTCCAATTACCTGCCTAACGTCTGGTATGGCCAGTATTGAAGCCATGCAAAACAGACCTGCTGAAATTCCTGATGGCTATGAGCAATTATTTGTGTTAACTGAAGCATTCACGTTAACCATATTAAATGTGTCAGCAACACCAAGTTTTGATGTTTCCGATAGAGGTTTCTACAGAATACACAGTTTGGTATATAATCCGGAAACATTAGATTTAAGTATTGTTGTTCCTGGTGAAACCACAGGGTTTGATGTGGTCAACTTGATTAATAATAATGATATTTGTGCATCTTTAGATGTTCATGGCGCTGTAAATTTGGTATTAGGTTACAACTGGTTCTGTAGTTTCTTTAATAATTACTACCATAAAGATGCTGGAGTACAATCTGCTGATGTAGATAATTACATTAAGGAATATAAGAGTTACAAAACGTTTGAAGCTGATTTCATTGCAAATAACTCTGAAATAAGTTTATATCCTAACCCTGTCAAGTCAACTTTAAACGTAAGTATTCAAACCTTTGATAATGAAGTTATGACTTATAAGATGCGTGACATGAGCGGTAGACAAGTTGCAACTGGTTTAAACAACAGTTTGAATAATGGATCTGGTCAAATTGATGCAACAAATCTAGCAAACGGCATGTATATCATTTCATTTGAATCTGAATACCGAACAATTATTAAAAAAGTAATGGTGAATAAATAGATTTAAAATTGAAAAAGAAAAATTGTTACAAAAAAGGCTTCCAGAATACTGGAAGCCTTTTATTTATAATCATTCAGAGCATTTAAAAGCATAACTTTCAATATATCTGGCATTTTATTATTTTGCACATATTTCTGATTAATTTCAAGTTCAATACCTAGATAGTTGTTTGGAAACTGCTTTCTTAAATAGGTTGTAAATCCATCTGACTTGCCCAAATATGGCTGATTAAATCGAATACCATAAGTATTAGCTTTCTGTAATTTAGCTTTAAAAGTTTTACAAAACGTCTTTTCCTTTGAAATTCGAGAGTCATATAACAAACCTATGTCCACACGTCTTTTTTTATTTTTCCATAAAGGTGTAAAACTATGAACAGATATATGTAAAACTGTTTCTCCTTCCTTTATAAAATTTAAAATAGCAGTTTCAACAGCATCTCGATACGGCTTATAATGCTGCACTATTATTTTTTGCTTTTCTGCTTGTGAAAGTTCACTTGTAAATTCAGAAAATAAATTTCTATGGTGTAATGACCTGTTTAATTCAATTAGTAAGCGACTTGTGATACTGTATATAGAAAAATCTGCTAATGGATTTAAAGTTTTAAATACATCCAAAGCACCCAAATCAAAACCACGATGCGTATGCAATACAGCCTCTTGATTTATAAACAGCGCTTTATATTCTATTGGAATATAATTACCGCCATGCTCACAAGTTAAAACGAGTTTCAAGACTTAAATAGATTATTTTTATCTAGACAATCTGCTAATTTTCCATACACTTTTTTAATATGAGCTTCTGAAAAATCATCATTAATGGCTTTTAAAATTCGCGTTGCTAAAGTCCCTTCAGTTAATATATAATTTAAAGTATCATGGTGCGATTCATGAATATTATCTTTAGTTATTTGAAAAAGATGTTGCCATAATGCCTGGACTGTCATGGCATGTTTTACTTTAAATAATTTCAAATACTGAAGGTTTAAAATTTCATACTGTTCTCCTTTTTTTATAATTGGATTAAGAATATCATACAAATCTTCCTTAACCCATGCTTTCTGTTCCGGTAGTGAAGCCCATTTTTTGTCAACTAATAATTTTAAAACAGCTATGATTAATGCACAAATAGCAATATCGGCTTTTGGACACTCCTGTATGTCAACCAAGCGAATTTCAATAGCACTTCTATCAAATCGTGCAATAGCTCCACGAGAATTCAAAAAGTGATGATCTAAAATATGGTTGGTATCATATGGTTTTATGGCTCGTTTTATAGGCTCAAAAATCGTAGCATAATAATCAACTTTTGTAAAAACGCGCTCTGGAATAACCAAGCCCGTTAATTCTGGTATTTCTTTCTGATTGGTTTTGTAATATTCCAATCTAGCATCTTTAAAGCCTGTGTTTTTTCCATCAAAAATTGGCGAACTTGCACACAAACCAGGAATAAGTGGTAAGATAATGCGTATGGCTGCATGTAACTTTTCAAACTCTTTATCATCAAAAAACGGCAAATTAATATGTGTACTTTGTACATTACTCCAACCATGCCCCTTACAATTAAAAATCCTATTATATAGTTCGTATACTTCGCTATAACTATGTTTCCAAAGCTCCGTGTCTGTCAACGGATTCAATAAAGGATGAGCAGCTGTTGGCAGCAATTTAGAATCAAATTCTTTCAAAATCTGATTGATTTCAACAATATTTTTATGAAACACCTCAGACAACCCATTTAAATCTGCAGTTGGCCCATTGGTTTTCAACTCCACCACATGAGCTACTAATTCATTGCTCCAAGCTATGGCACCATTTTCTACATCAGAGGTTAATGCCCCAGCTTTTTTGGTAAGCAATTTATCAACAATTGCGGTAGGTTTTAAGGTGTTTGACACTAGCATATATTCTAGTTCAATACCATAAACTTCAAACAAATGATATCGTTTAGCACTCATAATTAATCTAATCTATTTTTTAAGGCGGTTAAAATTTCCGAATAAATGGCATCACCATAAAATGCATCTTCTACACCAAAATCAACATTTGGGTTGTCATTAATTTCAATAACCATGGGTTTTTCATTTACCACTTTTATATCAATACCATAAAGTCCTTTACCCATTAATTTAGCAGACTTTAAAGCCATATCCAGTACATTTTTGGGAACTTTTTCTATTGGTAAACAATCAGCATTTCCATCTTGATCATCTTTCTTCGTGGCTTCCCAATTATAAATTTGCCAATGCCCTTTTGCCATATAATATTTACAAGCAAAAAAAGGTTTATCATCAATAATACCAATACGCCAATCGTAATCCGATGGGCAAAATTCTTGTGCTATAATTAAATCCGACTCCTTCAACATGCTGTTTACAAGCATATTGAACTCGGTTTCAGTTTTAGCCTTTTTAACACCAAAAGAAAAAGTGGAATCTGGTGCTTTTAACACACAAGGCAAACCTACTTGCGCTATCACTTCGTTTTTATTATCCTTGTGAACAATAATCGTTTTAGGCGTAGCAATATTGGCATTCTTCAAAGCTTCTGCCATATAAACTTTATTACAACATTTTAATATGGCGTCTGGATAATCTACAATGGCAATACCATCTTGTTGCGCTTTTCGTGCAAAAGCATAAGCCTCATTATTTACTTCAGTACTTTGACGAATTAACAAGGCATCAAAAGACGACAAACGTGACAAATCTTTGGGTTCAATAATTTCAGCATAAACATTCATTTTTTCAGCAACTTCAATAAACTTTTTGAGAGCTTTAGCATTACTTGGAGGCGCTGGATCATTTGGATTTACCAAAATAGCTAAATCAAAATCCGACTTAATTAATTTGGGTGTATCATAGCGTTTTTTGGCAAAATACTGATTGGCAAACGCATGCACACTAGACATATGCTCTTCAGGAATTTCCGATTCTGCAATAGCGCGAATACTTTGCACATGCCACTTTGTGGTATGATTAAATTTTACACGTAAAAATGGTACTTGAAAATGCTTATAAAACAACGCACTTAATTCCTTATATTTTTGAGCCACATTTTGCCCAAAATAAATACTTAAAGTAAAATCTTGCGATTTGATATTTTTTAAACTCTGCTGGATGACATCATCAAACTCATCGGAAATGATTCGAACGAGTTTTAGTGCTTTTAAATCCACTATATTTTTAACCGTAGGAATTGCTAAATGTCCTCTTGCTTCTGCTAATAGTGACACATAATACCCTTTAGATTGATACGAATAATCTTTACACAGGTTAAAGATTCGTGCATTTTTTAGAAGTGAAAATTGTGGATTGGTAAGATAATCTTGTGATGAAATCACGGTAATGTTCTCAATCGAAAAATTCCATTTTTCAGGTTGATTAACAACAATGTATTTGTTCATTAAAAACGCATAAGCGCGATATAAATTTTAGACAAAATTAAATCATTTTTCAATTGCTTTTACATGAGTTAATAAATATTTTTTTAACTATAAAAACAACTTTAAAACTATCATATTCAAAAACTTAAAACGAAAAACCAGACAAGCAATTATTTCACACGATAAACCGGATATTGCCTATAAGCTGGCTCATAATTATTGGAACGTTCATACAGCCAGTTTAATTGCGCATACCAATTATTAGCGAATTGCAATTCAGCTTGTTTTTTAGCCTCAAATTCCGCTTTTAAATTTGGATTAGACGCCAATAACTCTGAAGCCGTATCTTCAAACACATAAGGCGAAAAGCCTTCTTTTTGTTTCAAAATGGTATCGAAAAAATTCCAATTAAAAAAGGAATCTGGCGCTTGTGGCTCTAAAGTTTCTAAAAGATAACGTATCGCGTTTTGATTGGTAGAAATCCAATAATCGCCTTTTCTAAATGAAGCAGTATTTTCAGATGCTGTAACGGACGTTTTATAATGCTGATAATGGCCTTCGTACGGACTTTTGCGTGTTTCAAAATCGGCTATTTTGTAGCATTCTACAGCTAATATGGTGTCTTTTTCAAAACGATTCATTTGAACACCATTCAGTTTTAATAAATCAATTACTCTATGCCAACCTTGTGGAATGATGTAGGCTTTTGGCACAGTAAGTTCAACCGTTGGTTTAAAATAATTTTGATAAGCAACTGGTTTTTCAAAAGGCTTCTCTCTATCGTATTTTAGGCGTTGTTTGCCCGTAACAGTACTAGGAATCATTTCCCCTTCGAAACCTTTAAAATTTAAGGTGGTAGATTTTGTGGTATCTACTTCCCAATCTAACGGATACATTTTCTGATTTTTAAAAGATTCAAAAGCAGCTTGGCGCAATGTAGAAATACGTTCACCTTCTTTTTCAGTAATGGCAATCATGCTTTTCATGAGCTCGTAAGTACCTTCCACTCTTAGCTTGTATGGTTTTAGCATATGCGTTTCCACCATCATTCCAATAACATTCCATAGTGTTGTGTAGCCAGTTGAATATCTTGGATAGTCCATAAATTGACTAAAACCAATTTCAGGAACTTGATTAAAGACATTCACATAAGGCGTAATATCCCAGTCTTTTTTTTGCAAGTCCGCCTCTAATTCTGGCATAATAGTCTGATGAACATAGCTGCCTAGTTTGCCACCTAATTTATTATGCTGGGTGAATAAATGGGTTAAAACATATTGATAATCTGCGCCATTACTTACATGATTATCTATAAAAACATCCGGCTTTACTAAATGAAAAATTTCGGCAAAAGTTCTAGCGTTTTCGGTATCGCTTTTTATAAAATCTCGGTTCAAATCAAAATTCTGCGCATTGCCACGAAAACCATATGCTTTAGGACCATTTTGATTGGCACGCGTACCTGTATTTCTATTTAAACTTCCACCAATATTGTAAATAGGAATGGTGACTAATACCGTATTATTTGGAGCTGGAATTTTTCCTTGAGCCATATCACGATACAACATCATTGTCGCGTCTATTCCATCGCTTTCACCAGGATGAATACCATTGTTAATTAGTAAAACACGTTTATGTTTACGAATAGTTTCAAAATTAAATTCAGCATCTGAATTAAAAGTCACAATATGCAAAGGCTCACCAGAATCTGTTTTTCCAAAAGCTTGTATTTGAATTTGAGGAAAGGCATTTGCCAAATCATTATAAAATTGAATCGTCTGATGGTATGTTGCTGTTTCAGTACCATGACTTGTTTCAAAAACGGTTATAAACTTATCTTTTTTGTTTTGAGCTTGTAAAAAACTGAAAGTCAAACAAATGACTAACAACTGACTGATACGAATCATATTTGTAATTTTAAAGGGTAAACTTAAACAATTTATCACAATATAATCTTGTAGGTGTTTATATTAACTGTATTTTTGCACCCTCAAAAAAAGAATGATGACTCAATTTTTTCGAAAATTTACCACGAATCCTAAAAATGATATTTTAAGCGGTATAACCGTATCATTAGCAATGATTCCAGAAGTAGTAGCATTTGCTTTTGTGGCCCAAATAGACCCACTTATGGCGCTTTCAGGTGCTTTTATTATTGGATTAATTGCTGCAATTTTTGGAGGAAGACCAGGTTTAATTTCTGGGGCTGCTGGTGCTGTTGCTGTAATTTTTGTTACCATGATTGCTGATGGACATACAAAAGGGCTTCTTTTTGATCAGCCTGTGGATAATATGGGTATTTTCTATTTAATGGCTTGCGTTATTTTAATGGGAATTATTCAAATTTTAGCAGGTGTATTTAAGTTGGGACGTTTTGTACGTTTAATTCCACATTCCGTAATGCTGGGTTTCGTTAACGGTTTAGCTATTGTTATTTTTTGGGCTCAAGTAAAAATGTTTACGCATAAATCATTGGTTGTTTCTGCCGATGACGTTAAAGAATACGTAAGCAACTACATGGAAGGCGCTGAACTCTATTTAATGTTAGGGTTAGTATTTTTAACTATGGCTATTATGACCATTTTACCAAAAATAACTAAAAAAATCCCTGCGGCATTAACGGCTATTTTAGTTACCACATTTATTGCAATCGGTTTTAATTTAGATGTTTCAACGGTTGGATCCTATATTATTGAAGGTGGTGGAACAGGCTTAAAAGGTGAATTTCCTACACCTAATATAGAGCTTTGGCAAAATCTTCCAATTAACTGGGACACACTTAATTTTATTCTTCCGTATGCGTTTTTAGCGGCTTCTGTTGGTTTAATAGAATCTTTAATGACCATGAATTTGGTTGACGAATTAACGGACACCAGAGGAAATGGCGACCAAGAGTGTATTGCTCAAGGAGCTGGAAATATTATGTCAGGTCTTTTTGGTGGAACTGGAGGTTGTGGTATGATTGGGCAAACGGTAATTAACATTAACGCTGGTGGTCGCGGTCGTCTATCCGGTATCGTTATGGCTTTAACACTGTTAACTTTTATACTTTTCACAGACAAATTAATTGAGCAAGTACCAATAGCCGCATTAGTTGGTGTTATGTTTATGATGGTTATTGAAACATTTGCATGGTCTAGTTTCCGCATTATTAAAAAAATACCTAAATCAGATGCTTTTGTGCTTATAACCGTTTCTGCTGTTACTGTCATTTTCGATTTAGCCATTGCAGTTTTTGTAGGTGTTATTATTTCGGCATTAGCATTTGCTTGGGAGAATGCCAAACGTATTCGCGCCAGAAAACGCATGCGTGAGGATGGCACTAAAGTGTATGAAATTTGGGGTCCTTTGTTTTTCGGAAGCATTACAGCTTTTAATCAAAAATTTGATCCTAAAAACGATCCACAACATGTTGAAATTGACTTTGTTGAATCGCGAATTAGTGATCATTCTGCTTTAGAAGCTATTTTTAATTTAGTTGAAAAATACGAAGCCGAAGGAAAATCTATAAAATTAAAACATTTAAGCGAAGATTGTAAGTTGCTCATGTATAAGGCTAGTCCGAAATTCAGAGAAGTTATTGTTGAAGCTGTTGATGATCCAAGATACCATTTAGCAGCAAACCCTGAAGAGTTTCCAAAACCACTTTCTGAATATAAGTTTAAATAGTTATTTCACCCGAACGCTAATGGGAACTAATTTGGTATAATCACCATGATTGCGAATCACATCGCGAACTATGGATGATGAAATATAAGAGGTATTGGCTGCCGTTAATAAAAACACAGTTTCTATAGGTGCTAAATCGCGATTAGTATGGGCAATGGCTTTTTCAAATTCAAAATCAGCAGGATTTCGTAGGCCACGTAAAATAAAATCTACGTTATTTTTCTGACAAAAATCCACTGTTAAGCCTTCGTACGAAACCACTTTTACTTTAGGCTCACCAGCAAATGATTCTTCAATAAACCGCATGCGTTCCTCTAGAGTGAACATATATTTTTTATCAGCATTCACGCCTATGGCAACAATAACTTCATCAAACAGTTTGATGGCGCGTTTAATAATATCGTAATGCCCTAACGTTATGGGATCAAAAGACCCTGGGAATACAGCTTTTTTCACACTTTACATTTTATCTAATTCTTTCTCAAAGTACTCAATATATTGTAAATATTGTGGCGTTTTACTCGAATATTTTCGCGTTATAGCAGCCCACTCTTTAAATTTAGCCTTGTTTTTAGCAACAAAAAAAACATTGGACATATTTAAAGCCATTTCACATTTAATTGCATCATCATTAGAAACCTCGATACCTTTTAAATACGCCTTTTCAGCTTTATCATTTTTTTGAGAATTTATATAAGCATATCCTAGTTCTTTATATAATAAATGATTAGAAATATCGTGTTCAACAGCTTTTTCAAGAACTGGTATAGCCTTATCAAATTGTTGTAACGCATTGTAGGCAAAGCCCAATTCAAATTCTAAACCTTCATAATGAGGCTCCATTGCGTACCCTTTTAATAATGGCTTTAAGGCATTATGACTTGCAGAAACATGGTTATAATGATAACCAATTTGTTTTAAATAATGAACGTTATTATCATTCACGTAGGTATTAAGCCAATCTGGCTCCTTTGGAAGATTTAGTTCCTTTTTTTGCGATTCGTTAAGAATAGCTACTAAACTAGTTCTGTTACCCAATCGTGATTTTATCATAGTTGCTTTAGAATCTACAACTTGACCAGCAACCATTTTACCATTCATAAGACTAAAAGAATCTTTCATATGAAATGTAAATCCTGCACTTTCATCAATATAAATATAACCGAATATATATGTGTTAGATTCAGAAGGTTTTGGAAAAGCCACCCATTCATTTACGGCATCATAATACTTGGTATTAAACTCTAATTTAGGATTAGAATCTTGAGAAACTGATACCTGAAACACTAAAAAAAGGACTAATAAAATACTATAATGTTTTTTCATAAAAGGATGTGTAGGTTAAGTTATAGTTTCAAATATACCTAATAAAATTTTAAGCCAAATTAAACACTATTTCAAAGCTTCTTCAATGGCATTTTGAAATAATTGTTCTAACGATATTCCAGCAGCTGCCGCTTGTTGTGGCAAAATACTGGCTTTTGTTAAACCAGGAACAGTATTGACTTCCAATAAATGTGGTTCGCCATCTTTAAAAATATATTCACTTCGGGAAAAGCCCGTCATTTTTAAAATTTCATAAACTCTTTTTGCTAAAGCACGCACTTTCTCGGCATCGGATTCTGAAATGCGCGCTGGTGTAATTTCTTGAGATTGCCCTAGATACTTGGCTTGATAATCAAAAAAATCGTTTTCACTAACAATTTCAGTAATTGGCAGCACTTTTATTTCACCTTGATAGGAAATAACACCAACAGACACTTCGGTACCATCTAGATAAGATTCAATAATTACCTCATCATCTTCTTTATAAGCAACTTCTAAAGCTTTTTTGAATTCTTCTTTTTTATAGACTTTAGAAATTCCAAAACTACTTCCTGCACGATTCGCCTTTACAAAACAAGGTAAGCCTACTTTTTTAATGATGGCATCCTCATCTACTTCATCTCCTAAATTAATATAATAACTTTCGGCCGTTTTAATACCATAAGGTTTTAGCACACTTAAACAATCGCGTTTGTTGAAGGTTAAAGCTGCTTGGTACATCCCACAACTGGTATGCGGAATGTTCAACAACTCTAAATAAGCTTGCATAATACCATCCTCACCAGGCGAACCGTGAATGGCATTAAAAACACAATCGAAAGTAATTTTCTGGTTATCAACCACCACCGAAAAATCATTTTTATCAATGGGAAACTCCTGATTGGTATTCGAAACATAAACCCATTTATTTTCAAAAATATGAATGCGATATGGGCAGTACATATCCAACTGATTAAGGGTATGATAAACAACGTTTCCACTTTTAAGTGAAATCTCGTACTCACTAGAGTAACCACCCATTATTATGGCAATATTCTTTTTCATATATATGTTCCACAAAAGTGGAAGTCTCTTTAATTAATCTGTTTATTTAAGTCTAAAACAAACAATAAAACGTATCTAATATTAGTTAAGCTAAAATATCACTAATAAATCAAAACTAAAAACAGTTCTGTTTTTATATATTTGCCCAACAAATCCGTTTCCATGAGTCTTATAAAATTTTTGACGAGCAAAACATTTTTAAAACAAATTATACTTGCCATTGTTGGTTTAGTAATTTTCTGTTTTATTCTATTAAAATGGTTAAACGTAACCACCAACCATGGTGAATTTGAGACTGTTCCAGATTTAAAAGGAAAATCCATAGGTGTGGCTAATTTGGAATTACATGAAAACAATTTAAAATTAGAAATTTTAGATTCTTCAAATTTCAACCCTGATTATCCAAAATTTTCAGTAATAGAACAAGATCCTCTTGCTGGAGCAAAAGTTAAAGATGGTCGGAAAATTTATGTCACTTTAAATCCATCAGGTTTCCGAAAGGTAAAAATTCCAAATCTGAAAGAAAAAACATTTAGACAAGCCAAACCAACACTAGAAGCGCTTGGTTTCTCCATTGGCACAATAACGTTTACAGATTATCTAGGAGAAAATGAAGTCGTAAAATTAATGTTTGACGGAAAAGAAATAAAAGAAGGCGATGAATTGCCTAAAACATCTAAAATTGATTTGGTTTTAGGTAACGGAAACAGACCAGGCTCTAACTAATTATGGCAGACTATACTCCAGACAACCAAAGCGAAGAAGACGATTTATACGAACACTACGCTTTTACTGCCGAAAAAGGGCAAACACCACTTCGAATTGATAAATATTTAATGAATTTTATTGAAAACGCCACGCGTAATAAAATTCAAGCCGCTGCTAAAACTGGTAATATTTATGTGAATGACGAACCTGTAAAATCTAATTACAAGGTAAAGCCATTTGATAAAATCCGTGTGCTTTTTGAACATCCACCTTATGAGTATTTGCTGACACCCGAAAATATTCCTTTAAACATAGTTTATGAGGATGATGATTTATTAGTCGTCAATAAAGAACCAGGCATGGTGGTTCATCCAGGTCATGGCAATTACTCTGGCACGCTTATAAATGCTTTAATTTATCATTTTGAAAACTTACCAAACAACTCCAGTAATCGTCCAGGTTTGGTTCATAGAATTGACAAAGACACCAGTGGTTTATTGGTAATTGCCAAGAACGAGGAATCCATGGCACATTTGTCTAAACAATTTTTTGATAAAACCAGTGAACGTGAATATATAGCCATTGCCTGGGGCAATATAGAGGAAGATGAAGGCACAATAGAAGGTAATATTGGTCGTCATCCAAAAAACCGCTTACAAAATACCGTTTATTTTGGTGATGATGAAGACAAAGGAAAACCGGCAGTTACCCATTACAAAGTACTTGAGCGTTTAGGCTATGTAACGTTAGTATCCTGTAAGTTAGAAACAGGACGCACACACCAAATTCGTGTGCACATGAAGCATATTGGACACACCTTGTTTAATGATGAACGCTATGGTGGTGAACGTATTCTAAAAGGAACCACCTTTACAAAATACCGCCAGTTTGTGGACAACTGTTTTAAAGTTTTACCACGACAAGCTTTGCACGCTAAAACATTAGGTTTTGAACATCCCAAAACAGGCAAAATGATGCGTTTTGACTCTGAAATACCACAAGATATGCAGGACTGTATTGAAAAATGGCGTAATTATTCCAAGCATCAAGATTCAGAATAAATTTCTTCTATAGGTTTATTGGGAAAGAATAAAATTAGAAATTGATTTTATGCCAAGTGAATTGTAACTTTGGTAAACATAAAATTGTAACAAACCATTTAAATCAATTCCTAGCTTAAGGAACTTTATAAACCTATGAAACTCGTTTTATCTCCAGCCAAATCATTAGACTACGATAGTAAATTACCAACTTCTAAAACAACGGAATCGGCTTTTTTAAAAGAGTCTGAACGTTTAAATAACATCCTAAAGAAGAAATCGGCTAAAAGCTTGTCAAAACTAATGAGCATTTCGGATAACCTAGGGCAATTAAATTACGAAAGGAATCAAGAATGGGAATTACCGTTTACTAAAGAAACTGCCAGACAAGCTATTTATGCTTTTAATGGCGATGTATATCGTGGTTTGGATGCCTATACAATACCCACAGAAAAAATTGATACTCTTCAAAATACGGTTCGTATTTTATCAGGATTGTATGGTGTTTTAAAACCTTTAGATTTAATCATGCCTTACCGATTGGAAATGGGTACCAAACTGCCTGTTGGGAAAAACAAAAACTTATATGAATTTTGGAAAAAGAAAATCACAAAATCTTTGAATGATGAATTGGAAGAAGGTGAACTTTTTCTGAATTTAGCCAGTAATGAATATTTTAAAGCCATTGATACAAAAGCCTTAAAAGTTCCTGTTATAGATGTGGACTTTAAAGAATTTAAGGATGACAAATATAAAACCATTGGCATTTTTGCTAAAGCAGCAAGAGGTTTAATGACACGGTTCATTATTGACGAAAACGCGAAAACTTTAGATGATGTTAAAGCATTTAATTTAGAAGGTTATGGCTTGAGCGATGAATTATCCAGCACTAAAAAATTAGTTTTTACACGATAATTACATTGGCAAGAAGGGTTTAAGCCTTTGCCTTTTTATCGACGCTTATTTTTTCTTCAGGACGGATTTTCTTTTTAATACGCGGACGTCTTACACCATACGAACCACGATTAATTTTACCACGTTTTGTTTTTTTATCTCCTTTTCCCATGCCTTTTTTGTGTTTGAAAGTTACGTTATAAATTACAAAAAATTAATTACCTTAAAAAGTAAAAATGATATTCTTTCACAAACACCCATACAAACCTTTTATACAAGAAGATACCACCAAATTAATTGTTGGCACCTTGCCACCACCTCGTTTTTCAACTGGCAATTTACTAGAAAAAGACGTTGATTTCTGCTATGGGAGTTACTATAATAGCTTATGGCTATTTATTGACAAAATTCACAATCTTAATTTACGTTATGACAATTCTGATAAAGCCATTCTGGAACGGAAACAATTTTTAATTAAACATAAAATAGGTATTTGTGATATTGTAGAAAGTGCTGAACGCGAAAAAATTGATGCCTCTGATATAGGAATGAGCAACATCATATTGCGCGATATTTTAGGTTACTTAAAAGAATATCCAAAAATTGACACACTCTTATTTACGGGAGGAAACAGTAAAAACGGCCCGGAATATTTCTTCAGAAAACATTTAAAAACCTATAATTTAAAATTGGAAACGGTTTCTAATGAGGTTCCAAGAACTCATCAATTTAACATAAATACAGGAAACTCAAAACGCCTTATCAAAACAGTTTCCTTGACTTCTGGGTCTGGTGCAGCCAATATTTCTATAGGTAGGTTGCCACTTTACAAACAACTAAAAGCACGCAATCCTAATTTCAACACCTTTGATTTCCGAGTCCTTCAATATCGGGAGTTTCTTTAGAAAAACGATGGGTTAGACAGTAATTATCAGAATTTTATCGATTTTATTTTTAATGTCAAGTTGAAAAATACTAATTTAACAGCCGTTAAATAATCAATAATGAAAAATAATCTACTCATTTTCTTTACGTGCCTACTTCTGGCATCATGCTCCAGTGATGATGATACTGTAACAGTTCAACAATGTGCCAAACCTACCAACATTAGTGCCAATGCTATTACATTTGAAAGCGCTGAAATAATTTGGAGCGATACCAATAATGCAGGTTCATTTACCGTTGAATATGGTTTAACTGGTTTTATGCTTGGCTCTGGAACCACCATAAATACAACAGAAACAACTGCTTTGCTAACCAATCTTTTAGCAAATACTAACTATGACATATATATAAAAACAGCTTGTAGTGTTGAAAACACAAGCATGTATTCGGACGTTTTTAGCTTTACAACAGCAGCACCTTTAGTTGTACCACAACTACTACCAAATCTTTCAGATTTAAATTTGTTTTCAGGTAATTTAAACGATTTAACACCAAGCTCTCGAGCTTTTGAGTACAATTTAAATACACCATTATTTACTGATTACGCTCATAAACAACGATTAATAGCTTTACCTCCTGGGACTACCATGGATTATGTAGATAATGGGTTTCCTGACTTTCCAAACAATACCGTAATATCTAAAACTTTTTATTACTTTAATGATGAGCGCAATGAATCGTTAGGTAAAACAATTATTGAAACGCGCATTTTAATTAAAATTAACGGAACCTGGGAATTAGGAAATTACAAGTGGAATGACAGCCAAACCGATGCAGTTTTAGATGATATGGCACATACGGTTCCTGTTTCTTTTGTAAATAATAATGGAATAACTAACACCATAAACTATGGTATTCCATCCATGCAAGACTGTATTGATTGCCATAATAGTAACAACATTGTTACGCCTATAGGGCCTAAATTACGAACTATGAATTTCAATAATCAGTTACAAGATTTTATTAATTCTGGTTACCTATCAAATCTATCAGACCCAACAACTGTAACCACGTTACCAAACTGGGAAGATACAAGTTATACACAGGAAGAACGTGCACGCGCCTATTTTGATGTTAATTGTGCACATTGTCATTCAGATGGTGGTTACTGCCAATTTCAATCTGAATTGCGTTTAACCTACGAAACACCTTTCTCAGAATCTATGATTTTTGAAAGAAAAGCAAGCATAGATAACCGTATGCGAAGTTATAATCCTGGTATTAGTATGCCATTAATTGGTACAAGCCTAGTTCATAGTGAAGGCTATGGTTTGATTCGAGAATATTTAAATTCCTTGTAATTAGAGCTACATTTACCCATATAAAAAAAACCCAGTGATTATTAAATCACTGGGTTTTTCACTAACTAACTTAAACAAATATGAAAAACTAAATTTATATATTAGGATTAAAACCTTTAGGCAAATAATCATTAATATCAAAATCAAACTGAAAAGGTTCTTCTATGTCTATTAAAGGAATAACATCCCAGTTAAGATCATCTTTACCTTTTAATGGGTTAAAATCTTTAGGAAGAAGTACTGTATGATCAAAACCTAAACTTTCGTTTTCTGGAATTTCAATAAGTGTAATCGTGTTCCAATCAATATCATCTTTACCTTTTAAGGGATTAAAATTTGAAGGCAAATATTGATTCACATCAAAACCTAAATCAATAGACTCTTCCAACTCAATTACATAAATATCTTGTACATCAACTAAAGTGCTTATATCTTTAGGGTGATTTGGATTATGGCCAAGATTATCTGTAAAAATTTCAGTTACTAAATTGCTAGCCACGCAAGTACTTACTGAGAGTATTATTGCGCTTAAGAATAATAAATGTTTCATTTTTTTGGTTTGATTATATATTTAACTGTAAGACTACTATATCTCGAAAAAGTTTCAATTATTTAGAAATAATTAACAGTAAACTGCTGAATTTAAGAAGTTTTAACAATCCCTTGTTTAACATTACAACACCGTTTTTTCAATTTGTGTTTTTTATAATCATGTTACACGATAATAAAACAGCACCGTAGAGATTGGCAAAATTTACTTTATAAAGAAATTATGAATCTAGAGTTAATAAAATGTAAGTATTAAACCTTTTTAAAAATTACAGGTCTTAATAGTACAAACGTTAATACATATAGATTATGAAAAGATTATTTTTAATTGCTTTAGCACTAGTAACACTTCAAATGACCGCTCAAGACAGAAAACATATGTCTAAAAAAGGTGAACGAGTTGAAAATATGCAATCATACACACCAGAAGAAATGGCGGAATTACAAACAAAAAAGATGACATTGGCTTTAGATTTAACGGAATCACAGCAAAAACAAGTTATGGCTCTAAACCTTGAAAATGCAAAAGAACGCAAAGCTATAATGGAAAAGCGTCAAGAAATGAAAAAGGAAGAAGAAGCATCCCTTTCAAAAGAAGACAAGCTTAAAATGAAGAACAACATGCTGGATAAACAAATTGCTATGAAATCAAAAATGAAGAAAATACTAAATGATGAACAATATTCTAAATGGGAAAATCTTCAAGAAGAACGCATGAAAAAAGGTTATGATTCAAAGAAACAAAAAAGACGCAGAAAATAAATTTTGAGTCGGTTAATTAGTTTACTAAAAGGCAGATATTAATAAAATATTTGTCTTTTTTTTTATTTAAAAGCTAAATTATATTTAAATTCACAGATATCTATAAACACTATTACTATGAAAAAATTACTACTTATAGCAATCGCTTTAGTTGGTATGCAGCTTTCTGCACAAAATTTAAACAGCTTAAGCTCTGCTGCGTCAAGCGAATCAAGCTCAATGATTGATAAATTAGCAAGTGACCAAGTTAAAAAACTCACTAAAAAATTAAATTTAAACGAATCCCAACAGAAAATGGCTTCAGATTTAGTTGTTAGCCAGTTGAAATCGCCTAAATTTCAAAAATTAATTGGTGACTCTGCTGGAAAACTTTTAGGGTCTTCAGGCTCTAGTGACCAATTAGATGATATTTCTAGAGCTTTGCTAGATGAGCCTAAATTTCAAGATGATATGAAAAAAGTTTTGGATGAGGATCAGAAAAAAGAGTTTAGCGAAATGCTTCCAAAATAATGGATTTTAACGCCTGAATACAAACAACAAAAAAGCGATCTGAAATTCAGATCGCTTTTTTTATAAGGTTTTAGCAACTTTTCCTACCGCTTCTATCGTTTTGTCTAAATCATCATAAGTCAATGCATCGGTAATAAACCACGTTTCAAAAGCACTTGGCGCAATATAAATACCATTTTCTAACATGCCATGGAAGAATTTTTTAAAAGTATTGTTATTGCCTTCTGCAGCCGATTGAAAATCTTTAACCTCTGTTTCACAAAAATGTACAGATATCATGGAACCAACTCTATTAATAGTATGTACAACATGATTATCGTTGAGTACTTTTGATATACCTTTGTGCAAATAAGCCGTTTTTTCTTCTAGCCGTTTGTAAACTTCATCATCATTATTCAAAGCCTGCAACATAGCCAAACCTGCTGCCATAGCTAACGGATTACCGCTTAATGTTCCTGCCTGATAAACAGGTCCTATTGGTGCTAAATAATTCATAATTTCCTCACGAGCCGCAAATGCACCGACTGGCAATCCTCCTCCAATTACTTTCCCAAAACAGACAATATCTGCTTGTATACCGTATAATTGTTGCACACCACCTTTAGACAACCGGAAACCCGTCATGACCTCATCAAAAATTAAAAGAATATTATTTTCTGAACACAAGTCTCGTAAACCCTTTAGAAAATTAGGTTTTGGAGGAATACATCCCATATTACCTGCCACAGGCTCTAAAATAATGCAAGCAATTTCATTGCTATTTGCTTGAATTAATTCTTTAACGTTTTCTAAATCATTATATCTAGCTAGCAACGTATCTTTTGCCGTACCTTTTGTAACACCTGGACTATTTGGTGATCCAAAAGTAACCGCACCACTACCAGCTTGAATTAAAAAACTATCACTATGACCATGATAACAACCAGCAAATTTTATAATTTTATCTTTCCCAGAAAAGCCACGAGCCAAACGAACAGCACTCATACACGCCTCTGTTCCAGAATTTACAAATCTAATTTTATCAATATTCGGAACCATTGAAACAGCTAATTCTGCAATTTTAGTTTCAATTTCTGTTGGAGTTCCAAAAGATGTTCCAAGTTTTGTTTTTTCAACAACGGCATCAACTACTGGTTGAAACGCATGCCCTAAAATCATGGGACCCCAAGAATTTATGTAATCAATATATTGGTTACCATCTTCATCGATTAAATAGGGACCCTGTGCTTTTTGTATAAAAATTGGCGTTCCTCCAACAGCTCCAAAGGCTCTTACTGGAGAATTTACTCCACCAGGTATTACTTTTTCAGCTTGTGCAAATAAGGCACTGCTTCTTTTGTATTGCATATAATTAGTACTTAAATTAATTGGATTTTACGACTAATAAATCACCAATATTCAAATTGTTAGACGTTAAATTATTGAGTCGCTTTAAATCATCAACAGTAGTATTATAACGTTTTGAAAGCGAATAAAGTGTATCACCTTTTACAACACGGTGAGACGATTCCATAGATTGATTCACCCGTGTAACCCTAGTTTTCCCTGTTACTAATTCATCATATTTATAAAGCTCGTAGCGTTCAATTAAACTAATTAATTTATCAGGGTACTTTCTATCGGTAGCATAACCAGCCGCTTTTAGACCTTTAGCCCAACCCTCATAATCATCTATTTCTAATTCAAATAACTTATAATAGCGCTTACGTTCTTTTAAAAATAGCGAATGGTCTCGATAAGAATATTTTGGGTCATTATATTTTCGGAAGCATTCCTGATCAGCATCATCATCATGATAAATTCGGGCACCAGTCCACTCATGACATTTTATTCCAAAATGATTGTTGGCTTCAACAGATAAACGACCACGCCCAGAACTTGACTCCAAAATTCCTTGTGCTAGGGTAATACTCGCAGGAATATGATATAAGCGCATTTCTTCTTGGGCAATGTCACGATAAGTTTCTATATAAGCCTCTATAGGGTTACTACTAACCACTACTGACTCTTTAACAGGTAAATCTGTTTGAGTTTCTACTTTTGTTTCTTTTACTTCAGTTTTTTTTACTACACGCTCTGTACGATTACTTTTTTTTGATGATTTAGAAGTTACCCGCTTCTTTGAGCCACAACTAAAAACAATTAATGCTATACAAACCACTATAACTACTCGCCTCATTTTTTACTGAATTTTTATCATATTCTTTTTCTCCAACACATGATTCATACCAATAATACCTTGAAGACCTCCAGTATGTATCATTAGTATTTTTGCATCCTTGGGAAAATACCCTTTTTTTATCAAATCTAAAACTCCATAAGCCATTTTTCCTGTATAAATTGGATCTAAAGGCATGTTGTATTGACGCTTAAAATCATTAATAAAACTAATTAATTCTGAATTTATTTTAGCATATCCACCAAAATGATAATCCGTTATTAAATCCCAATTATCTCGCTTTGCAAATTTACTAATATCTTTTCGTAAAAATTCACCTTTCAAGGCAGGAAAACCAATAATTTTTTGATGGTTTTTTGCTGAATTTATAATTCCAGAAATTGTACCACCTGTTCCAACTGGACAGGTTATAAAATCGAATTCCGAATCTTGTTCTGTTAATATTTCTTGACAACCTTTTATAGCTAATTCATTCGTACCACCTTCAGGTATTAAATAAAATTCACCAAATTCATTTTTTAAATTCTTTATAAATGTTTCTGTCTCTTTTTCACGATAAGCTTCACGGGAAACAAAATGATATTTCATTCCTTGAGATTGGGCATACATTAACGTTGAATTCTCCTGAATGTTACCCCTGATTTCCTCGCCACGAATAACACCAATTGTTCGAAATCCGAAACGATTTCCTACAGCTGCCACAGCAGCAATGTGATTAGAAAAAGCACCACCAAACGTTAAAAGTGTTTTCGCGTTTTGCTTTTTAGCTTGTAAAACATTGTATTTTAATTTTCGGTATTTATTTCCTGAAATGACTGGATCCGTTAAATAATCTGGTTTTATATATAACTGGTTATCAATATGAATATTTATATAATTAGAGATTGCAAACATTATAAAATTTTAATAAATATTTATGATTTATAGTTTTAGAGCTCATTTTTTTTTATTATATTTCATAATATTATAATGAATTATCTACTTTTTAACATTTAAACGGTAATTTCATCACATACACCCCAAAACCTACCTACTACACCTATTTGAAATGGTAAAAATACACTTTGTATTTAAGAACCTCAAATAGTAGCATATGACAAGAAAAATACTCACTCTAGTATTGTTAATTACGTTTTTTAATATTGGATTTGGTCAAAACAAATCATGTACGGAAAACTTTTTAATTTCAAGCAAAACAATCAATATCCCAAACTCAAACTTACCCGAGCAACTTATTTCTTGGAACTTCACAAAAGCCACAAATAAAGACTCTTTAATTTTAGAGCTTGAAATTCAACCTCTTAATAGTTGCTGGAATGGTTTAAACGGAACCAAACGTTCTGAAAGCATCATTCATAAAATCAATAATTTAAACCAAAACTCAAAAGGTGAATTAGCTGTAAGTTTTAAAGAACTTAACGCGAAGTGTTTTAAATGGCGAACAAAAATTGTCGATACATTAACCAATTGCAAGAGCTATACCGAATGGCAATTTTTCAGCTTTCTCTAGTCAATTTATCTTCAAACAAAAAGTACATCGTCATGAAAAATTTTACAATTCACATCATGTTTTTATTCTGTATCGGAACTTGTTTCTCACAAGGAACTTCTGTTGGTACTGCAGACCAATTCTGCGCAGGTGGATCCGGACTAGTATTTCCTAATGCTACAGGAGCTCCTAATGGCACAGATGTAGGATGTTTATATAGCATTCCAAATCCTGCATATTATTTTTTACAAATTGAACAACCAGGAGATTTATTTTTTACAATTTCTCAAGAAACCACTGGAGGAACAGGTTTAGATGTTGATTTTGTAGCTTGGGGTCCTTTCTCCTCTCTTGCAGCAGCAAATGCTGCTATTACACTAACACCTTGCACACCTACAGCATGCCCAAATAATACCACTAACCCAGCATTTTACCCATATGCTACGGACAATATTACTGACTGCAGTTTTAGCACAGCACCAACCGAAGACATGAGTATTACTGGTGGTTTATCTGGTCAGATATATGTAGTCTTAATAACCAACTTTAGCAACTTACCAGGCAACATAACATTTCAACAAACTGGAGGAACTGGAACTACAAGTTGCTCTGCTATTCCAGTTTGTGGCGGAAATTTTTACGATAGTGGTGGAGACGCAGGTAGTTATTCCAATAACGAAACAACAACTACAACCATTTACCCAAACACCCTTGGAGGAACCGTTACTGTAGATTTCACCTCGGTTAACCTACTTGGCGGAGATATACTTACTGTTTATAATGGACCAAACGCAACCTATCCTAATTTAGGAACAGTGACCGCCCCAACAACTTATAGCTCAACAGACGCAACGGGAACATTAACGTTTGTTTTTAACAGTAATACTACTGGTGTTGGTAATGGTTGGGAATCTAATGTGACATGCACCGTACCACCACCACCGCCAACTTGTGGTAACAAATTTTTCGATGTTGGAGGACTATCAAATGACTATTTAAATAATGAGAGCACAATTACAACCATCAACCCAGTTGTTGCAGGAGGAACGGTAACGGTAGATTTTTTAACATTTGATGTGCTTGCTGGAGATATACTAACGGTATATGATGGTCCCGATAATACTTCACCAAGCCTTGGCACAGTTACAAGTGCTCCTTCTACTTTTAGTTCAACAAACCCTTCTGGATCTTTAACATTTGTTTTTACTAGCAATAGCAACGGTTTAAGTAGTGGATGGAATGCTGATGTTAGCTGTACCGTACCCCCAACCTGTAGCTCTTTCTTTTTTGATAGTGGCGGCGCAACAGGAGATTATGGAAATAACGAATTAACTACAACCACTTTCTTCCCAGACACTCCTGGTACAGCTATCACAGCAACATTTACGGCATTTGAACTTGAGGGAGGGTGGGATTATCTGTACGTATACAATGGCCCTGACGCGACTTACCCATCCCTTGGCACATTTACAGGCACTGCAATCCCTGGACCTTTCACATCTAGCGACCCGTCTGGAGCACTAACATTTGTATTTGATACTGATGGCTCTGGTATTCGGTCTGGCTGGGAAGCCAACTTATCATGCGCACCATATACACCACCGATAGTTTGTGGTTCAGTATTTTATGACTCGGGTGGTGCTGGTGGAAATTACTCCAATAGCGAAAATACAGTAACAACCTTTTTTCCAGACAATCCAGGTGAACTTGTAGTAGTTACATTTACAGCTTTCAATACCGAATCCTGTTGTGACGAGTTGTATGTTTATGATGGTCCAGACAATACTTATCCGTTGTTGGGTGTCTTTGCTGGAACAGCACTCCCAGGGTCTTTTACTTCAAGTGATTCATCAGGTGCATTAACTTTTGTTTTTGAAAGCGACAGCTCAATTACACGTGAAGGCTGGACAGCTAATGTAACTTGTTTTAACCCGTGTAATCTAATTATTTCAGACACTGCTTTCCCAACTGGAGCCGACCAATGTAATTTAAATTATACAGCATTAACTACAAATGCTGTCAGCACCTATACGCCTGCTGTTATTTTTTCTGAATCTTTTAATGGCGCTGGTACTCCTACAGGTTGGTCAATCAACAATGGAACTGGCGGTGGCGCTTGGAATATTACAAATTCGTCAAACGCTTTGGGAACCCCTAATGAAGCCACTCTTTCTGGAGGCTTTAACACTACAGCTAATGGCAATAGAACATTGACATCTCCAGCAATAAATATAATTGGACAAACAAATTTGCAACTAAACTTTAAACAATATTTAGACCACTATTCAAGTTCTTATAATTACTTAATTTCAGTACAAACAAATTTAGACAATGCTGGCTGGACAACTCAATATGAGGTAAATCCGGTAACAAATGATATTAATCAAGAAACACGAAATATTGATTTATCAAGTATAACAGGTAATAGTTTACGCATCCGGTTTCGATTGAACGGAAGACCATTTGGTCTGAATTACTGGTATATTGATGATGTCGTGTTGACCGCAAATGGCACACTTACAACTCCCCAAATAACTTGGACACCTAATACGGGTCTATTTACAGATAACACATTAACTTCACCTTACACAGGTGGTTTTTCAGAAACTGTATTTGCAATACCCAATGGCACACAAACCTATACAGCAACAGACCAAAATGGATGTTCAGATACTGTATCAGTGACTAACTTCCGAAAAATATGGAATGGATCACAGAGTACAGATTGGTATGACAATGACAACTGGACACCGTCTGGCATTCCAACAAACCAAAATTGTGTTGTAATCCCAGATGTAACAACTACATTTAATCGTTCACCTATTGTTTTAGGTTTAACTCCACCAACCCCTCCTACGCCTGGTTTGGGTAAAACACTTCGTGTTGAAACAGATGGGTATTTAGAACTACTGCAGTACGCAAACTTAATTATTAATGACCAAATTGATGTTGAACCTGATGGCAAAGTCATATTACGAAATGGATCTAACCTTATCCAAGTCACAAATACAGGGATTACTAATTCTGGTGACATCCAAATGCAACGTACGGTTTCAGGTTTAAACCCACAAGATTATGTATATTGGTCATCTCCAGTTAATAATTTTAGTGTCACCAATGTATCACCAGGCTCAAATTTAATTTATAGTTGGATACCAACTACTGCTGCTACCTATGGAAATTGGCTGGCTACTTCAGAACTTATGCTACCTGGCAAAGGATATATTATACGAGGCGTTTCTGGTACCACGCCAGAATCAACACCTTCTGCAAATACTGTAGAGTTTAGAGGCGTACCTAGAAACGGCCAATTTCAAATACCTATTTCACATGGAAGTTATGCTGGACCAGACTATACTGGCGCAGGAAACACTAACGCAACTGATTTAGACGATAATTGGAATTTAGTCGGTAACCCGTATCCATCTGCTATCTCTGCTGATGCTTTTATTCTTGAAAATGCGAGTAATTTAGTTGCTACACCAGACCCAAATACACCAACCATCTATGGAACAGTCTATTTATGGCGTCATCAAACAGCTCCTAGCTCCACTACAGATCCATTTTATGGTAATTTTGTTTATAACTACAACCCTAACGACTACGTGGGCTATAACAGTACAGGCTCTAACCCTCCTGGATTTAGCGGCAATATTGGTGCAGGGCAAGCATTTTTTGTTCTTATGGATCACAATGCAACATCACCTTCAAACATCGTTTTTAATAACAACATGCGTTTTGATTCTGGACTCGCACCATTCAATAACAACGAGTTTTACAGAGGCACTGTTGGTGAGAACCGTAACACCTTTGAAAAACACCGAATTTGGCTCGACTTAATTGCTCCAAATAACACAGCCAATTCTATTCTTGTAGGCTACGTAGAAAACGCCACAAACGATGTTGACAGACTTTTTGACGGATTTGAATTAAGCGAAACAAGTAATCGTTTTTACTCACTAATCAACACGGAAGAAATGGCAATTCAAGGACGAGCACTTCCATTTGCAGACACAGACAGAGTGCCATTAGGTATTGAAATTGCTTCACCAGGGAGTTATACTATTGCTTTAAACACCATTGATGGATTATTTAATGAGACTAACCAAACTATCTTTATTGAAGATACTTATATAAACCGTATTCATAACATCCGTGTTTCGCCTTACAGTTTTAATAGCGAAGCTGGTATATTTAATGATCGTTTTATTTTACGCTATACAGATAATGCATTATCAATAGACGACTTTAACACCAATTCAGGCATTAATATTACTGCTCCTAATAGCAATTATATTAAAGTGACATCCAAAAACGACCTCATAAAATTGGTTGTTGTTTACGATATGTTAGGCCGCGAATTAATCAAAAAAACAAACAACAATTCCAGTGAAGTAATTATTAACAATAATAGCTTTTCTGAAGGAACTTACATCGTTAAAGCGACGACTACCAATAACCAAACACGTATTGAAAAAGTCATATTAAAACTTTAACCCTAATAATAGTTTTTAAAATTCCAAAACAGCCTTGATTTTAAATAATTAAGGTTGTTTTCATTTGTATAAGCCTCTCGCTCAAAAGAGATTTGTCTATAGGCTTGACGACTAGATTTGAATTTAATTATACCATAAATAAACTCTAGCAAATACAAAATAAAAAACGGAATGACTAACAATTCTATTTGCTGTTTATAATGAATTCGTTCGTGGTTAAGCAGAATAACATCCTTTTTAAAGGCTTGCTTTTTAACAAAAATAAATGGCCAAATAGTTATAGCTAAATAGTGTTTTGGCACAATGTCTTTTGAAACAACAATCATAAGAACTAACATTCAAAAATCAGTCCAATTTACATTATATTTGTAACATGAAGAAGATTATCCCAATTGAAGAAGGCGATTTTTACTGGACACCTGAAGGTTATAGATGCTTTACAGAACAATATCATTTAAAACGAGGATACTGCTGTGAAAGTGGCTGCAGACATTGTCCATATGGCTTTAACACTAAAAAACATACTCAAAAGTAATACTATATGGATTTACTTTTAATGACATATAGAATTAAAATTGCCAACACCCATCATCGGATTGATATCCGATATCCTTAGCGACAATCTAGAACCTTTAAATTAATTTAGATTATCACAAAAAAACAATACATGACTTTCCAAGAACAAATATTACAAGGCATCCCAAATACATTACCTACACCAAAAGAATTCAATTCAGATATTAATCATGCACCAAAACGAAAAGCAATTTTAACGAACGAAGAAAAAAAATTGGCTTTACGAAATGCATTACGCTATTTTGATTCTCACCATCACAAAACATTGCTCCCCGAATTTATAGACGAATTAGAAACATACGGTAGGATATATATGTACCGACTGCGTCCAGACTACAAAATGTACGCAAGACCAATTGAAGAGTATCCAGCAAAAACCAAGCAAGCTGCCGCTATTATGCTCATGATTCAGAACAATTTAGATTATGCTGTAGCTCAACATCCTCACGAACTTATAACCTACGGAGGGAATGGAGGCGTTTTTTCTAATTGGGCACAATATTTATTAACAATGAAATACCTTGCGGAAATGACAGAAGAACAGACACTCGTCATGTACTCTGGACACCCTATGGGTTTATTTCCATCGCATAAAGACGCACCACGAGTGGTAGTAACTAATGGCATGATGATTCCCAACTACTCTAAACCAGATGATTGGGAAAAATACAATGCACTTGGTGTAACACAATACGGACAAATGACAGCTGGAAGTTATATGTATATTGGACCCCAAGGTATAGTCCATGGTACAACGATTACAGTTTTAAATGGTTTTAGAAAAATAAAAAAATCCCCAAAAGGACATTTATTTGTAACTTCTGGTTTAGGAGGAATGAGTGGCGCACAGCCTAAAGCTGGTAACATAGCCGGTTGCATTACTGTTTGTGCAGAAGTTAACCCAAAAATAACACATGTACGTTTAGATCAGGGTTGGATTGATGAAAAAATTACCGATTTAGACCAATTAGTTTCTAGAATACAACAAGCAAAACAACAGAAAGAAACTATTTCCATTGCTTATTTAGGAAACGTAGTAGATGTTTGGGAAAAATTAGATGAAGAGAACATTAAAATTGATTTGGGTAGCGATCAAACATCGTTACACAACCCATGGGCTGGCGGTTACTACCCAGTAGACATGAGCTTTGAAGAAGCAAATAATTTAATGGCTAAGAATCCAAAATTGTTTAAAGAAAAAGTTCAAGAAACATTACGACGTCATGCAAAAGCTATTAATAAGCACACGTCAAAAGGCACCTATTTCTTTGATTATGGGAATGCTTTTTTATTAGAAGCATCCCGAGCAGGAGCTCAAGTCATGGCTGAAAACCCTTCGCATGGACGTGAATTTAAATACCCAAGTTACGTTCAGGATATTATGGGGCCAATGTGTTTTGATTATGGCTTCGGGCCATTTCGCTGGGTTTGTGCATCTGGAAAGGCTGAAGATTTAGCAAAAACAGATGCTATTGCCTGTCAAGTATTAGAGCATATTAAAGAAAACTCTCCACAAGAAATTCAACAACAAATGGCCGATAACATCCAATGGATAAAAGGTGCTCAAGAAAATAAATTGGTTGTAGGCTCACAAGCTAGAATACTTTATGCTGATGCTGAAGGTAGAATGAAAATTGCGCAAGCTTTCAATGACGCCATTTCTCGAGGCGAAATAGGCTACGTAATTCTTGGTCGCGATCACCATGACGTATCTGGAACCGATTCGCCCTATCGAGAAACAAGTAATATTTACGACGGTTCTCGCTACACTGCTGATATGGCCATTCATAATGTAATAGGTGATAGCTTCCGAGGTGCAACTTGGGTAAGTATTCATAATGGTGGTGGCGTTGGCTGGGGAGAAGTTATTAATGGAGGCTTTGGTATGGTTCTTGATGGCAGTATAGATGCTGAAAGACGTTTAAAATCAATGCTTTTTTGGGATGTAAATAATGGTATATCCAGAAGAAGTTGGGCTAGAAATGACGAAGCCATGTTTGCAATAAAACGTGCTATGAAAGCCGAACCAAATTTAAAGGTAACATTACCCAATTTGGTTGATGATAAACTATTAGACTCATTTTAACCTAAAATCTCACAAAAATGAAAAAAACAATCCTAACATCTGTTTTAGCCATAATAATCATGGCTACTATGACATCTTGCAGTTCTGTACAAGTGGTTGCAGATTATGACAAACAAGTTAATTTTGACACGTACAAAACATTTGCCTTTTACAAACCCGGAATTGATAAAGCTGAAATAAATGATCTGGATAAACGCCGCATTCTCCGAGCTATTGAAAATGAACTCATTGCTAAAGGGTTTACTAAGTCTGAAAACCCTGATTTACTGGTTAGCATCATAGCTTCATCTCGGGAAAAAATAGATATTTACAATAATTACTATGGCGGTTACGGTGCCGGATGGGGATGGAATCCTTACTATTATGGCAACTACAACAATATTTCAACTTCTACAGAAGGTTCATTATACATTGATTTAATTGATGCCAGAAAGAAAGAACTTGTTTGGCAAGGTCAAGGTGTTGGCTATTTAAATGAATCCAATATGGAGCAAAAAGAAGAACGCATTAAAGAGTTTGTAACAAAAATTATGGAGGTATATCCACCAGGATCAACTAAAAAATAATCAAATAAAAACAAAAAAAAAAAGCGACAAGGTTGTCGCTTTTTTTTTTGGATGTAAATTATTTCTTGACTTCTAAAGAAGTTTCATACATTTTATACTGACTTGGCGATAAAATTTTCTTAAAACCTTCTTCCACTCTTAAGTTAATTGTTTTAACGCCTTCCTGTCTAAATTTATCAGAGATATCTTTCTTTTTCAATTCACTCATATTTTGCTCGGCATCAACCAAAACTCTAAATATTTGGCCTTGCTGATCACCTGTTAGAGTAACAAGCTCATGTAATTTATAAGTTTTTTCTTTAGCAATCGCTTCAGGGCTTTGTTGTCTTTCAGATGACTGCGCTACAGAAAATTGGACACCAACAAAAAACAGTGCCATGAAACTAAAAAGTGAAATGTATTTTTTCATAATAAGTTAAAGTTAAAATTCATGATTAATCAGGGTTCAATATACAAAATATATCAATATATTTTATGAAAGCATTATTAAATTGAAAAAGTCAAAAAATAATTTTAAACAATTTAACAAAAAACCTTTGGAAACCAATTTATTAAGCTACCTTTGCCACTTAATTAAATAAATTATTATTATGAGTACTGGTACAGTAAAATTTTTTAATGACTCTAAAGGTTTTGGATTCATCACAGAAGAAGGAAACAATAAAGAGCATTTCGTGCACATTTCTGGCTTAATCGACGAAGTAAGAGAAGGCGACCAAGTTGAATTCGATTTAACAGAAGGTAAAAAAGGATTAAACGCGATTAACGTAAAAGTTATCTAATTATATACTTTTAAAACTTTACAAAAGAGCCTATCAAAAATGATAGGCTCTTTTTATTTAATAAAAGTCCAATGGTTTGCACTATTGGACTTTTCTATAAAAATTGAATTACGATTCATTATCGTCTTCCTTTACTTTTATCTTTGTATCTCCATCATCACCTTCTTTAATTTTCACCTTTTTGTCTTCAGTTTCCATTTTTATCTTGGTGTCATTTGCGCGTTCTTTAACCTCAATATCTGCGTCTTTATCTTGCATTTCTTCAATTAACTCCTCCTTTTGAGATTTTTCTTCTCTACATGATGTCAATCCAACAGCCATAAATAAAGCCATAAATGACATAAAAATTACTTTTTTCATAATATTATATTTTAGTGTTATCCAAAAATACTTATGAAGTAGCGTGTAATTTAACGCAAATCAATAATTTAATAACTCATTTATCTTAATCTTTACTTTCTCTGTTGAAGGTATCATGGTTTCTTCTAAAGTAGAATTTAACGGAATAGCTGGCATATTTTCGCTACCAATGGTCATCACTGGTGCATCTAAAAATTTAAAACATTCCTCTTGAATTTTTCCAGACAAGGCTCTTGCAAAACTATTATTACTTGGTTCTTCAGTTACAACCAAACACTTTCCAGTTTTTTTAACTGATTTCATAATCGTTTCCTCATCTAAAGGAAATAAAGTTCGTAAATCAATCACTTCAATTTGATCTTGCATTCCAAGAACTTCCGAAGCATTCATTGCCCAATGTACTCCCATTCCATACGCAACAATGGTTACCGTTTCCATATTTTCCTGTTTCCAAATTTCCTGTAATACCCACGCTTTACCAAAAGGTAATACGTAATCTTCTGCTGGTTCTACGGATGTTGCGCCTTGCGTTCCTGGTACTTTAGACCAATACAAACCTTTATGCTCTAAAATCACCACAGGATTTGGATCATAATAGGCCGCTTTCATCAGGCCCTTTAAATCGGCTCCATTACTGGGATAGGCTATTTTAATACCGCGAATATTAGTTATGACACTTTCCACAGAGGATGAATGATAAGGGCCTCCACTACCATAAGCACCAATGGGCACACGAAGAATCATACTAACTGGCCATTTACCATTACTCAAATAGCAACTTCTACTAACTTCTGTAAATAACTGATTTAAACCTGGCCAAATATAATCTGCAAACTGCACCTCAACAATCGGTTTTAAACCTACTGCACTCATTCCTACTGTAGACCCAACAATAAAAGCCTCTTGGATTGGTGTATTAAACACACGATCATCTCCAAACTTCTGTGCTAGTGTAGCAGCTTCTCTAAAAACACCTCCAAGCCTACCTCCAACATCTTGTCCGTAAAGTAAACATGCTTTATGCTTTTTCATAAGCTCTTCTACAGCAAACAAGGCACAATCTACCATAACCACTTTATCAGCTCCTTTAGGGGTACGCTCCCCTTTTTCTTCAGTAATAGGAGTTGGAACAAAATCGTTTGTAAATAAATCTTCAGGCTTTGGATCTTCTGCTAAAAGTGCTTTCTGAAAATCAGATTGCACAGTTTCTTTAACAGTACCTTCCATCGTTTTAATGTCATCTTTAGTAAAACCAGCCGCCAACATTTGCTGTATTATTACTGGGTACGGATCACGTGATTTTGCCTCTTCTAAATCATCACGATACCACTCCATTCTAACACCAGATGTATGATGATTTAATAACGGTACTCTTGCATGAACCAAAAATGGCCGACGCTCTTTTCGTATAGTTTTGATAACGGTTTCCAAGGCTTCATAACTTTCAGTAAAATTGGCTCCATCAATCGTAATAGCCTCTAATCCATGAAAACCTTTAGCGTATTCATAAGCATTTTGCGCTCGTGTTTCTGCTGCATTTGCAGAAATATCCCATCCATTATCTTGTACCAAGTATAAAATAGGCATCTGTTTTAATGCTGCCATCTGAAAAGCTTCTGCAATTTCACCCTCGGTAACAGAAGCATCACCTAATGAACAAACAGTTATTGGTTTTTTTTGAGTTTCTTGGATCGTGCTCTGAATGACATTTGAATTTGCTATACCTTGTTGTTCCAGATACTGCATTCCCATAGCTGCACCTGTTGCAGGAATGGCTTGCATTCCTGTTGCCGAAGATTGATGGGGAATTTTAGGTTTATCAGCATCCTTCAAACTAGGATGTGAATAATAAGTTCGGCCTCCAGAAAATGGATCTTCCTTTTTAGCTAATAATTGCAACATTAAATCGTACGGCTTTAACCCGAATGAAAGCAACATTGCATCATCTCTGTAATATGGAAATGCATAATCTTGCGGTAATAACTGCATACCTAATGCCGTTTGAATTGCTTCATGACCTCTGGAAGTTGCATGTACATATTTAGATACTTGCTTGAAATTAGCCTCATATAATTCAGCCATAGTTTTGGCTGTGCAGATGTTTAAAAATGCTTTTCTTAATATGCTTTTGTCTAATATACTCATATTCTTTTTTTTTGGCGTTACCCGAAGGGGTCGGGTATTTCACTATATCTTTTTTGCAAAAACAAAAAAGAATCTCGCTTCAATCCCTAACGCGAAATATTATTACAGTCCACTATATTGTTCAAAACATGTAAGACCTTTCTTTTTGTTATTATATTTGTCTATTTACATCAAACTGCTCAAAATAATCAGCAACACGACGTACAAAGCTACCACCTAAAAAGCCATCTACCACGCGATGGTCAAATGATAAAGACAAATACATCATGCTACGAATAGCAATTTCATCACCTTTTTCTGTTTCTATTACTTCGGCACGTTTTTTAATAATTCCTAATGCTAAAATAGCAACTTCTGGTTGATTAATAATAGGCGTTCCCATAACACTACCAAAAGTTCCTACGTTAGAAATTGTAAACGTGCTACCCTTAATATCATCACCACCTAATTTATTTTCTCGCGCTTTATTAGCTAGCGCATTAACGTTTTCAGCAATAGTTTTTAAATCTTTAGAATCCGCATTTTTCACAACAGGAACAATTAAATTTCCACTCGGCAAAGCCGTTGCCATTCCGATATTTATATCTTCTTTAACGATAATATTATTACCATCAACAGAAGCGTTGATATTTGGAAAATCCTTAACAGCTTTAGCCACAGCTTCTACAAATAAGGGTGTAAATGTTAAGCGTTCACCATATTTTTCTTGGAAGGCTTTTTTATTTGCATTTCGCCAGGCAACCATATTTGTCATATCGGCTTCAACGTAAGCAGTTACGTGTGGTGCAGTATGTTTTGAATACACCATATGATCTGCTATCATTTGACGCATCCTGTCCATTTCAATAACTTTCCCCTTACCTTTATCGAACGTTAATTGCGGGATTCTATAAGCAGTAGGATCTTGAGTTACAGGTTGCGAAAATTGATACGGTCGTCCATCTTCTAGATAACGAAACACATCACTTTTTCGCAATCTGCCTTCATGTCCAGTTGCTGGAATTCTAGCTAACTCTTCAAAACTAATGTGGTGGTCTTTCGCTATTTTAATTACTAAAGGCGAAAAGAATGTATTTGAATTGGTATTTGAAAATGTTGTTGACAGGGAAATCGATGGTTTTGGTTTATTAACTTTTTCCTGCTTTTGAGATTCTTGACCAGCACTCTGATTGACTGACTGTTTTTTTGGTTTTACATTTTTTTCTTCTGAAATTTCTAAAACAGCAATAACCGCTCCTACAGGAACAACTTCTTTAGCTTGAAACAGCGTTTCTACCAAAGTCCCTGAAGCTGGTGCTGGGACTTCGTTATCTACTTTATCAGTAGCCACTTCAAGAATAATATCGCCTTCTTCAAAGCTATCACCAACGTTTACTAACCAGTTTATGATAGTCCCTTCTGTTATGCTTTCGCCCATTTTGGGCATTTTTAAATCAAATTTGGACATTATTTGTTCTAATTTTAATCTATTCAACCTGCGTTAGCGATTGAACGGTTTGTTTGAGCTCTCGCGACCTTTTTGTTGCGAAGCGAGCAGTGAAAGCGCGACCCTTGTGGTAACGCCCAATTAATTCTTCATAAAGTCACGAAGTGTTTTATATACATCTTCTTGAATTTTCATGTTCTTCGGAATAACTCTTAATGGTTCCACTTCTTCTAAACTTTCATGACAGTCGGCCGGTAATTGTTGATATAATTGAGTACCTTTTGTTTTCCAAGCAATCATATCATCCGAGACGGTTTTAATTACTTTTGCCGGATTTCCAACCACTAAACTTCGCATCGGAATTTTAGTTTCAGCTTTTACAAATGCCATGGCTCCTACAATACTTTCATCTCCTATTTCGGCATCGTCCATGATGACGGTATTCATTCCTATAAGGCAATTTTTACCCAAATTAGCTCCATGTATTATAGCTCCATGACCCACATGAGCACTTTCCTTTAGGGTAATGGATTTACCTGGAAACATATGTACGGTACAGTTTTCTTGAACATTTACACCATCTTCCAAAATAATTTGTCCCCAATCACCTCGAATGGCAGCCCCTGGACCTATGTAACAGTTTTTTCCAATAATAACGTTTCCAGTTACAGCAGCCAATGGATGCACAAAACTAGACTCGTGAACGACTGGTGTATAACCTTTGAATTTGTAAATCATATTCCTATTCTTGCCTGTGCAAACATTTGTTATTTAAATCCTTTTAATTTCTCCTTTGTAAATTCACTTAATACTAAACGCCCACTTGTTGCAGCGCGTTCTGCCAAAAGGCCATCCCAATTATCAGTTCCGCTCCAGAAAACTTTTTTCATTTCTACCATAGCCGCTGGATTGTAAGTGCATAAATGTTCAGCTGTAGCTTTTACAGCTTCATCTAAAGCTTCCGTACTCTCGTAAACTTGTGTAAATAAACCTTTTTGTTGTGCCCATTCTGCTGAATAAAAAGTATTCGCATCGATAGCAATTTGCGACATGGCACTTAATCCCATTTTGCGCTCTATGGCTGGCCCGACAACAAATGGTCCGATACCAATATTTAATTCGCTTAACTTAATAGCTGCGAATTTTGTTGCCATACAATAATCCGTTGATGCAGCTAATCCAACACCTCCTCCTACTGTTTTACCTTGAATACGACCAATAATAAATTTCGGGCATTTACGCATGGCATTAATAACATTGGCAAAACCTGAAAAGAATACTTTTCCTGTTGCTTCATCATTAATAGTAATGAGTTCATTAAAACTTGCGCCTGCACAAAACGTTCTATCGCCACCACTTTTAAGGACAATTACTTTTATCTTGTTGTTATTTCCAGCCTCTGTTATTGTTTGGGCTAATTCAGCCAAAACATCGCCTGGTAAAGAGTTGTGAGCTGGATGAAAAAACTCTATGTAGGCTACTGCGTTTTCTATGGTTTGTTTTACGTATGGTTCCATTGTTTATATTTTTTGTCTATTCTAGTTAGAAGAACGATGTACTCCCTTTGGAGAAACCTAGCTTCAACCTGATTAGACAGCTTTACTTAATAATTTAAATTAATCCGAATTGCTCAAAATGATGATTCAGATGTTTCCGTTCTAATAAATAAGATTCATATTTATTCAACTCACCAAATACTAAATTCTTTAATTTAGCTTCTGGATTGTCTTTAAAAAATTCTAAATATTTTTCGCGTTGTTCCTTGAATTTTTCAATAGCTGTTTCCAAATCCGGATGTTTTAAAGGCTCTAATGTATCTTTCTCTAATAAAGGAAAATTGGTCCCTTTTGGAAATTTTTCATAATTATAGAGGCTATTGTGAACTTTTTCAAGAATTTTTTCTGGGGTTGCCACATTAAAATCTTGAATCTCACCAGCTGCAATTTTATAGGTAAACTCCAAATGCTCCAGCATGTGTTGTGGTGTCATAACACCCCATTTGGGCTTTGTATCTGCTGATAGTTTATTAAGACACGCATCAATTTTTTCTGAAGTCATTTCAATAAACGTTTGCTGTTTTTTCTCAACCATAGTTAAAACGGTTGCAAAGGCAACCTTTTCATCGGTTAGCGCATCAAATACCTCAACATACCATTTCACGATACCACTTGGGTGTTCTGCTGAAGCAACATCACGATCCACTTTTTGCTTACAAGTTAATCGTACATAAACCGTATCGTTGTGATATAATGGACGAAGAAAACGACATTCTTCCAATCCGTAATTAGCTGCTACAGGCCCTTTATTTGGGTAGACAAATAATCCTGCTGCTGCTGAAATAATGAAATAGCCATGAGCTGTTCTCTTTTCAAAAATACTACCATCTAATGAGGTAATGTCTGTATGCGCATAAAAATGATCCCACGTTAGATTAGCGAAATTAATTATATCCGTATCGGTAAAGGTTCGGTTGTGTGTTTTAAGGGACATACCTGGCTGAATATCTTCCCAATGATATTTAAATGGGTGTTGATCCGCTTCTTTGTATTCGGCATTCTGCTGATAGATTCCAGTAATTTCTGTTAAGGTTGTAGGTGAACCCTGAATGGCTGTACGCTGCAAATAGTGTTTAATTCCACGAACGCCTCCCATTTCTTCACCACCTCCAGCTCGACCAGGACCTCCATGTACCAAATATGGCAATGGCGAGCCATGACCTGTACTTTGTTTAGCCATATCCCGATTAATAACCAGGATTCTTCCATGATGACTTGCTGCATTCACAACATACTCTTTTGCAATTTTGTCATCATTAGTTGCAATAGACGAAACTAATGAACCTTTACCCATTTGAGCTAAAGTAATAGCTTCTTCTAAATTATTATAGGGCATAATAGTACTCACAGGGCCAAAAGCTTCACGCTCATGAATAATATTATTTTGGAATGGATGATCGGCTCTTAATAAAATAGGACTTATAAAAGCACCTTTTTTTGCATCGGCTCCAATGGTTTCAATTGTATCTAAATTTCCATAAACAATTTGTGCTTCTTTTGCCAAATCATTCACCGAATCTCTTACAGCTTGAACTTGTTGTTTACTCACCAAAGAGCCCATTCTTACTTCTTTCAATCTTGGATCTCCAATGGTGACTTTGTCCAATGCTTTGCCTAAAGCTATTTGAACATCTTCAACTAAATTTTGAGGCACGATGATACGACGGATAGCCGTACATTTTTGACCACATTTAACGGTCATTTCATTTCGGACTTCTTTTATAAACAAATCGAATTCTGGTGTGCCTGGTTTAGCATCTTCTCCTAAAACTGACGCATTTAATGAATCGGCCTCCATAGTAAATGGCACAGATTCGTTAATTAATTGTGGATGTGCTTTTAGTAATCGACCTGTTGCTGCCGAACCTGTAAATGTAACGACATCTTGAGATTCAACGGTATCTAAAATACTCTTAACAGTTCCGTTTATAATTTGCAATGCGCCTTCAGGCAAAATTCCTGATGCAATAATTTCTTTAGCAACAGCTTCCGCTAAATAAGAAGATGAAGGTGCAGGTAAAACCACTGCAGGTACTCCGGCCATCCAGTTAACAGCACATTTCTCTAGCATGCCCCAAACTGGAAAATTAAAAGCGTTTATATGTACCGCAACACCTTTTTTTGGCACCATAATATGATGTGCCATAAAACGACCACCTCGAGATAAATCGATAGCATCACCTTCCACATGGTAGGATTGATTAGGAAATAGTTTTCTTAGTGACGCGTTAGCAAATAAATTACCAAATCCACCTTCAATATCAATCCAACTATCCACACGTGTTGCACCTGTTCGGTAACTTAATTCGTAAAAGGCCTCTTTTCTTTTTGTTAGGTAGAAAGCCAATTTTTTAAGCATATTTCCACGTTCTTGGAATGTCATTTTACGAAGTACTTCACCACCCTTGGTTCTACCGTAATTTAAAATTTCAGGAATATCTAAACCTTCTATAGCAATGCTAGAGAATGCATCACCTGTTATAGCGTCGTAAACTGGTGTTCCTTCTTCTTTTCCTGTTGTCCAATGTCCTTGGACGTAATGTTCTATTTTTTTCATCGATAAATTATTTTATCGTTTCCTTATAAACGGAAATCTGTTTAATATCTTTTGCAACATTTCCGATTGAAAAGGAGTTGCAAAACGTAATTGTACTTTATTTAACCAACTGCTTCTGTAATAGCAATTGAGGCACTCTTGGAGCCCTAAAAAAGAGCGCCTGCCGAAAGTCCTAACTTTAGCTACTCTGTCTGCCAACAGGTAAACGCTCAAGAGGCTCTACATAGTAACATTCTCAATAACCGCAGCATAGCCTTGTCCGACACCAATACACATTGTTATTAATGCATATTTTTTATTCTGTTCTAGCAACTCTAAAGCTGCTGAATATGCTATTCGGGTTCCAGTAACACCAAGAGGATGACCAATGGCAATGGAACCTCCATTTGGGTTTATTCGCGGATCGTTATCAGCTAATCCCCAAGCACGTGTACATGCTAAAGCTTGTGCTGCAAAGGCTTCGTTGAGCTCTATAACATCCATATCTGCCATGGTTAATCCAGCTTTTGCCAGTGCTTTATTAGAGGCTTCAACGGGTCCGATTCCCATAATTCTTGGCTCTACTCCAACTACAGCGGAACTCACAATGCGTGCTAGTGGTTTTAAATTGTATTTTTTAACTGCATCTTCGGATGCAATAATTGTTGCTGCAGCTCCATCGTTTAGTCCTGATGAATTTCCTGCGGTAACGCTTCCACCTTCAGTTTTGAAAGCACCACGCAATTTTCCTAAAACGTCCATAGATGTATTTGGTTTTACAAATTCATCTTTTGAAAATTGAATGGGGTCTTTTTTGCGTTGTGGGATTTCTACAGTTACAATTTCTTTTGCTAGACGGCCGTTTTCTTGCGCTTTTGCTGCTTTCATTTGACTCCAATAAGCAAACTTATCTTGATCTTCGCGAGAAATATTATATTTTTCTACGAGGTTTTCAGCCGTTTGTCCCATACCATCTGTCCCAAACATTTTTTGCATTTTAGGGTTTATAAATCGCCAGCCAAAACTGGAATCATACATTTTAGCATCGGTTCCAAATCCTTTAGATGGTTTAGCAATAACGTAGGGTCCGCGTGTCATATTTTCAACACCTCCCGAAATAAATAAATCGCCATCACCAGCTTTAATAGCTCTATTGGCATGAATAATTGCCGATAATCCAGAGCTACATAATCTGTTAACCGTTTCTCCAGGAACTGTAACTGGCAAACCAGCTAAAAGTGATGCCATTCTAGCTACATTACGATTGTCCTCGCCTGCTTGATTGGCACAACCTAGAATAACATCTTCATAGGCATCCTTTGGAATATTTGGATTTCGTTTTACGAGTTCTTCAATGACTTTAGCCGCTAAATCGTCTGTTCTTACGGCTGATAGTGTTCCTTGGTAACTTCCTATTGGCGTTCTGATGCCGTCTATTATATATGCTTGTTTCATGTTGATTTTCTTTCTAATTTAAAATTACGGAAAAGGTATCGCCTTGTTTGATGTCGCCTGTTTTAAATCCTTTCATAAACCAAAACATGCGTTGTTCTGATGTGCCATGTGTAAAGGAATCGGGTGTAACACTGCCTCGGACTCTTCGTTGAATGGCGTCATCACCAACGGCATTGGCTGCGCTTAACGCTTCTTCAATATCACCTTCTTCTAAATACTTTTTATTATGATGTGCCCAAACTCCTGCATAAAAATCAGCTTGTAATTCTTGAGCAACAGATAATTTATTACCTTCTGTTTGATTTGTTTGTTGTTGTAACTGTCTTACCTTTTTTGAGGTTCCGAGTATGGTTTGGATATGGTGTCCTATTTCGTGAGCGGTAACGTAGGCAGTAGCAAAATCGCCTCCTTTGGCTCCAAAACGTGTCTTTAACTCATCAAAAAATACGAGATCCATATAAAGTTTTTGATCAGCTGGGCAATAAAAAGGTCCAGATGCCGAACTGGCATTTCCACAACCGCTAGTTACGGCATCTGTAAATAATACCATTGTTGGTTCTTGATAATTACCGAGATTATTCTCTCTGAAAATTTTATTCCAAACATCTTCCGTATCTGCTAAAACGGTAGCAACAAAACTTCCGACTTCTTTTTCTTGAGCAGTCAATGCTCTTTGTTCCACTTGTTGTGTTGAACCACCTTGATTAATTTGCTCTAAAACAGGTGCTATTTGCTGTCCGGTTTCCCCTCCAAAAAGTTGTAAAAGAATTACTACAACAGCTACAATACCGCCTCCAGCTACAAGCTTACCTTTGGAGCCCATACCTCTGCGATCTTCAACGTTATCACTTTGTCTTCTACCTTGCCATTTCATATTTAGACACTTAAATTAGTTAATTCTCCTATTAAAATATTCTTTATTCAATTATTCCCAATCTTTACCAGTCCGATAGACGACACCTTTAAAAAGTGCGACTAATTCGTCACCTCGTTTGACTTCAATTATATTAAAGCCTAGTTTGTTTTTAACACTCTCTATAACGGATTCTGCCACAATATAATCTCCTTCGTTTAAAGCTTCAATATGATTAATACTCGTTTCAATTGACACGGCATATTTCCCATGTGTATTAGCTGCAAAACCAAACGCCGTGTCTGCTAAAGAATAACTGATTCCACCATGTGCTTTATCCATACTGTTAAGCATATCTTTTCTAATAGTCATACCCACTTTACAGCGTCCAATTTCACATTCAAGAATCTGAATACCTAGCCAAGTACTGTAGGCATCTTGGTTTAACATTTTATGAGGTATTTGAGCTCCGGTTATGGACATTAGGTAATAAGTATTAGGTATTAGTTAGATTGCTTTCTTTCTAAAATTTTATTTCTTAAAGATGACATCATCTTGGTCATTTCTGAAATCAATTTTCTATTTTCTTCATCTTGATTAAAGGTAATATATAATCTTCTTTTTGCTTTTGTACTGCAGCTTATACATTCATTAGCACTATAAATAGCATAATTTATATGTTTTACAAATTGTGCATCAGAACCAGGATAACCCTCTGCTAAATTCAAGGCTATGGAATCTGCAGCTCTTCTAAACTGTGATGATAGCGCATACAATTCATGATTAGGAAAACTTTTAACTATAGTATCTACCACTTCACCAAAATCCATTGCCTTTTGATAAACCTGCAGATCTTCAAATTTAAAATTATAATCACTATTCATACTCATGCTTAATACTTATTACCTAATGCCTAATGCCTAATGCCTCTATAATTAATTCTTATTTTCTTTTCTCAAAGTCTCACCTCTCACCATAAAATTCTCCTCAAACTTATTTTAAAAAAAACTCAAACCTTGAAGGTTCATTTTACGTAAAAGCGGACTGCAGCGGTAACGATCTTCATGATACTCATTGTATAATGCATCCATTTGATCTACACACCAATTTATTCCTTTTTCATCTGCCCAAGCCAGTAAACCTTTTGGATAATTAACGCCTTTAGTCATGGCATTATCTATATCTTTTGCGGATGCAATATTTAAAAACAAGGCATCGGCTGCTTCATTGATCAACATAACAAGGATTCTATTGAATATTTTTTGAGATGCTTCGTTTTCTATATTAATATTCGAATCATCTTCAAGTACAATCTTCCCTCTTTTATCATATTCATAATAACCAATACCTGATTTTCTTCCTAAATATCCTGCTTCTGCAAACCGTTTTTGGGTGAATGAGGGTTTATACCTTGGATCGAAATAAAAGGCTGTAAATACGGTTTCGGTTACCGTATAATTAACATCATTTCCTATAAAATCCATAAGTTCAAATGGTCCCATTCGGAAACCTCCTATATCCTTCATGGCGGAATCGATGGCTGCAAAGTCTGCAATCCCTTCTTCGTAAATCCGCAATGCTTCACCATAAAATGGTCGTGCTACACGATTAACAATAAATCCCGGCGTGTCTTTAGCAACCGCTACGGTTTTATTCCATTTGGAAATGGTATCTATAGATTTTTCTAACGTTTCATAAGATGTTTGAATGGCAGGAATAACCTCAACCAATTTCATTAAAGGTGCTGGGTTAAAAAAATGAATTCCAACACAACGCTTTGGGTTTTTTAATGCAGATGCTATGGATGCTATGGATAAACTAGAGGTATTAGATGCAATAATACAATCATTAGACACATAGCTTTCCAATTCTGAAAACACTTTTTTCTTAATGTCGATATTTTCAATAATTGCTTCAATGGTTAAGTTGGAATCTGCTAAATCCTTTAGATTATTAACGTAAGAAATATTGGATTGGATTCTGCTTTTTTCTTCGGAATCTATACGCCCTTTCTCAATTAATCGCGATAGTATTTTTTCTAAAGCTAATTCGGCTTTATTTAAAGCTGCTTGATTGGTATCGTATAATTTAACTTGACAACCTGAAGTAGCTGCTACTTGAGCAATACCGCTTCCCATTGTACCGCTTCCTATTACGCCTATATTCATGTTATATATTTTCTATTGGTGATATTCTTCGCTTTGTTCTGAATGACAATTATTTTCCATTAAAATTTGGGCTTCTCTTTTCCATAAAAGCAGAAACACCTTCTGCATAATCTTCTGTACTTGCTGCTTCTATTTGGTATTTAGACTCCAATGCTAATTGTTCATCTAAGCTATTAGTCAACGATTGGTTTAAACTTTTCTTAATTAACCCTAATGCTTTGGTTGGCATATTTGCCATTTTTAAAGCTAGCTTATCAACATCTTCTTCAAAGGTTTCTAATGGCAATACTTTATAAATCATTCCAAGACTTTCAGCTTCTTCAGCAGATACTTTGTCGCCTAACATAGCCAAAGCAGATGCTTTCTGAAATCCAATAAGTCGTGGTAAAAAGAAAGTTCCAGCGCTATCGGGAATTAACCCTATTAAACTAAACGCTTGAATAAAACTCACTTTTTCGTGAGCAACAACCACATCACAAGCTAATGCAATATTAGCGCCTGCTCCCGCTGCCACACCATTTACGGCGCCTATGATTGGTTTTTCAATGTTTCTAATTCGAGTAATTATGGGGTTATAATGTTCTTCTAGGATTTTTTTAAATCCAGGATTTAACTCTGGGCTTGTAACTTCTTTTAAGTCCTGACCTGCACAAAAAGCTTTTCCATTTCCCGTTAAAACCATAGCACGAACATCATCATTTTTTTCGCAGTCGTCCAAAGTTTTTTGAAGTAGCAATGCCATTTCACGATTAAAGCTATTAAACACCTCTGGCCTGTTGAGTGTTATAGTTGCTATATTGTTTTCAATTTTTAGTAGAATTGAATTGTTGCTCATACCTTGTATTTATTTTCATTTATTAACAAAACGATTACACTATCTCCTTTTTAAATTGTTCGTTTCGCTCTGAATGATATTTATTTTAGACATTTAAAATAGTCAAATGGTTCTTGACAATCGTCACATTGAAATTGTGCTTTGCATGCGGTTGAACCAAACTGACTGACCATTCGTGTATTTACAGAACCACATTGCGGACATGTTACCAAGCGTTTCCCATGTAACAAAACAGCTTTATCTGCTTCTTCACCTAAAGGCGCAGCAATACCATAATCTTCCAGTGCTTTTCTACCTTTTGGTGTAATCCAGTCCGTTGTCCATGCTGGCGCTAAAATTAGTTCGACTTCCGATTCATACCCTGCCAATTTTAAGGCTGTTTTGATATCATCACCAATGACATCCATTGCAGGACAACCACTATAGGTTGGTGTAATTTGAACTTTAACACTATCGTTTTCTATAATCGCCTTGCGAACTACGCCCATATCCATGATGGACAATACTGGTATTTCTGGATCGGAGACTTTTTCAAGAATCGCTATCAGTTTTGGATCGATATGTTGTTCTGTTGTTGTCATATTTTATTAAAATGAAATTCTTTGCTTTGCTCTGAATAACATTCTGTTTATTCAATAAGATTCCTTTTTCAAAAAGAATTTGTTACCACTCCATATTGGGATATGCACGCTGCATATATTGCAATTCAGCTAAAATATAACCCATGTGTTCGGTGTGGATTCCTTGTTTTCCTCCTTTTTGAAAATATTTAGATTCCGGAACCTCTAGCGTAGATTCTTCTAATATATCAGATACTTTTTTGTAATATGCATCCTTTAATTTGGTTACGTCTACTCCAATTCCTTCAGAAACCATGGCTTTATCAGCTTCGGTTTGATGAAATAACTCATCTGTATAGGTCCATAAATCTCGGATAGCCGTTTGCATTCGCTTGTGACTTTCTTCGGTACCATCACCAAGACGTTTAATCCAATCGGATGAAAAACGTTGGTGGTAACTCACTTCTTTAATTGATTTCTTGGCAATAGCTGATAACGTTAAATCGGTGCTTTTTTGCAATTCTGTTAAAAACAAATAGTGATACACATCAAATAAAAATTGGCGCGCCATCGTATATGCGAAATCTGTATCTGGTTGCTCTACTAAGAGCACATTCAGGTATTCACGTTCTTGACGTAGCATGGCAATATCATCTTCAGTGCGCTTATCGTCAGCTAATTTTGCTGCATATTGGTAATAGCTGCGTACCTGCCCGAATAAATCTAAAGAGATATTGGTACAAGCGATATCGGTTTCTAAACTAGGACCATGGCCTGTTAATGCTCCCATTCTTTGCCCAAGAATTAAGGAGTTATCGGCAATGCCTAGTATGTAGTTGTATAGGTGTTGTTTCATTTTTACTGTCCACGTAAGTGGATATTTTTTTTGTTTTCTTGATATTTTAAAAATCTGAAACATCAAGAGAACAATTCATAAAAACTTAATGAGATTAGCTTTACGGAATCTTCGATTTCCTGTATTACACGAATGTTACATGTATTTCACTTCGTCTGGTAACTCATAAAAAGTGGGATGGCGATAAACCTTATCTTGTGCTGGTTCAAATAATTCGCCATTGTGCTCTGGATTTGAGGCTGTAATATTATTTGATTCTACCACCCATATGCTCACACCTTCATTGCGTCTTGTATAGACATCCCGTGCGTTTTCAAGAGCCATTTCAGCATCTGCTGCATGAAGACTTCCAAAATGACGATGTTCTAAACCATTTTTACTTCTTACGAAGACTTCCCAAAGTGGCCAGTTTTTTTTATCAGACATAATTATTATTTATTGTTGATTGTTGATTCTGAAATCAGAACTTATCAATCATAAATTACTAAATTGCTTGTTTTTCTTTACGTTCTTGTTGCTTTTCAGAATATGCCATGGCCGCATCGCGTACCCATTCACCACGTTCCCAAGCACCAACTCGTGCTTTCATGCGCTCCTTATTCATTGGGCCATGACCTTTAACAACTTGCCAAAATTCATCCCAATCAATTTCGCCAAAATCATAACTTCCTCGTTCTTCATTCCACTTTAAATCAGGGTCTGGAATAGTAAGTCCAATTAAATCAGCTTGTGGAACGGTTTGATCTATGAACTGCTGGCGTAAATCATCATTCGATTTTCTTTTTAATTTCCATTTCATGGATTGTTCGGTATGAATGGATTCAGCATCAGTTGGCCCTAACATCATTAGACTTGGCCACCACCAGCGATTGAGAGCGTCTTGAGCCATTTCTTTTTGTTCTGGTGTTCCATTTGCTAGTTTTATCATGATTTCATAACCTTGACGTTGATGAAAACTTTCTTCTTTACAAACACGAACCATTGCACGTGCATAAGGCCCGAAAGACGTGCTACATAGTGGCACTTGATTAATTATGGCTGCACCATCTACCAACCATCCAATAGCTCCCATATCAGCCCAAGTAACTGTTGGGTAGTTAAATATGGATGAGTATTTGGCTTTTCCGGAATGCAATTGTTCGTATAATTCATCACGAGAAACCCCTAATGTTTCGCAGGCTGAATACAAATACAACCCGTGACCAGCTTCATCCTGTACTTTAGCCAACAAGGCTACTTTGCGTCTTAAAGAAGGGGCTCTGGTAATCCAATTCCCTTCAGGCAACATACCAACAATTTCAGAATGTGCATGTTGAGACATTTGTCTAATATGGGTTTGCCTGTATTTTTCTGGCATCCAATCTTTAGGCTCAATTTTTTCGTCACGCGCAATTCGTGCTTCAAATTGTTTTTCTAGATTTTTTACTTGTTCTTCACTCATAGCATTTTGTTTTTTTATTAAACATCGAAATCAACCACCACTTTACCGGTTGTTGGCACAGCTTGACAACTTAACACATAATTTTGTGCCACTTCTTTTTCTTCAAGTGCGTAATTGACTTTCATTTTAACCGAACCTTCAATTACTTGACATTTACAGGTGCTACAAACACCTCCTTTGCAAGCAAATGGCAAATCGGCTCCAGCAGCTAAAGCACCATCCAAAATATTATCGAAATCATCATCCATAATAAAATGAAATTCTTTTCCACCATCGATAATGGTAACTTGTGTACCATCCACCTTTTCGTCAAGAACTTCTGCAATATGTCTGTTTTCTTCTTCCGAACTTCCAGAAAAAAACAATTCATAATGAATTTTTTCTTTTGCCATCCCAGCAGCTTGCAATTCATCACGAATTAAGAAAATCATCTCTTGTGGCCCACAAATAAATGCATGGTTCGTATCTGGAATATCAATAAACCGTTGGGTTAAAACTGCTAGCTTTTCTTTATTAAAACGACCATTTAAAAACGGAATATCACGTTGTTCTTTAGTTAAAAAGTAAAATACCTGAAACCGCCCAAAAAATTCATTTTTCAACTGTTCTATTTCTTCTTTAAAGATAATGGATTTAACGGTTCTATTCAAATAAAACAGTTTGAATGTGCTGTTTGGCTCCGAACGCAAATGTGTTTTAATTATGGACAACATGGGTGTTATTCCACTTCCTGCTGCAAAGGCTATATAGTTGTTAGAACTTTCAGGCTCGCAATCTACATAAAATTCACCATGAGGTGCCATAACCTGGAGTTCATCGCCTTTTTTTAAAGAATTGAATGCGTAATTAGAGAATACACCACCTCTTATTGTCTTAACTGCCACTTTCCATTCGTTATCCAAAGGACTGGAGCAAAGGGAATAATTTCTACGAATATCTTCACCATTTATTTCCTTACGCAAGGTAAGGTGTTGGCCTTGTTTAAAATGGAATTTAGGTTTTAAATTGTCAGGAACATCAAAAGAAATAACAACCGTATCTTTTGTTTCCTTGTATATATCCGCAACTTTTATGTTGTAAAAATCTGCCATATTTTAATTTATACTACAAACTAACAACTGTTAGTTTGGGATACAAATTTACAAAATATTATGCTAACTATTTGTTAATTCCACTGATTAAGATACTACTTAAATTATCTGACAGTTCTTGAGGCGAGACATCCTCCTTTTTAGGAATCCAAAGATATAGAGAGCGTAATGTGGATAGTATAGAAAAAATGATGATCTCCACGTTACCATTACATATTTCATTTCGACGCATACCTTCATCTATAATGCTTCTAAAATCGGCTTCATATCCATTTCGCAAAGCTAAATAATAACCTCTTTCGTCTTCCAAATGCATCCAATCATTATTTAGAGAAGCCATACCATAGGTGTTTTTAGCAGTGATATCTACATGCAATTTTATAACAGCTTGAACTTTTTGAATGGTTGAAATATGAGATGATTTAATTTGCTGCATTCCTTCGGTAAATGCTTCTGCAAGCGAGATTATAATATCTTTTAAAATTTCTTGTTTGGAGCTAATATGATTGTATAAACTAGCTGCTTTTATCCCCATTGCTGTTGCTATATCGCGCATGGTAACTGCACTATAACCCTTTTCTTTAAAAAGTTTAGCTGCTGTTTTTATAATTTCCTCTTTTCTAGTTTCTGATTTCAAATTGCTATTGCATTTGATTAAATAATATTTATTAACTACCTTTTATGTGTAAATGTAAATAAAAAGATAGACTATGGGGTTTTTTGATTTTATATTTGGCGTGAAAAAACGTCAGGTTCAGATGTATTTAGATAATGGTGCAACCATTTTAGATGTTAGGAACAAACACGAATGGGACAATGGACATATTGAAAGAGCTGTACATATTCCTTTGGATGAGCTTAAAAACAGAATTGAAGAAGTGAAACAATTAAAAAAACCTATTGTTGTTTGTTGTGAGAGTGGCGTGCGTTCAGCTAAAGCTGCAAAATACCTGAATCTCCAAAATATTGATGCAACAAATGGTGGAGGCTGGGTAAAATTACAAAACCGACTATAACTTGAACTTATTTATAGCTTCTTGATTGGTAATTTCGGCACCATTATATTCAAGGGTCCAGCCCAAAGAGTTTGTTAGAATATAAAATTTAGACAACTCACTTATTAGTCTGTTCTGTGCATTGGATTTCATATCAGACTTATCCAATTTTTTTATTAACGTTTTTTTTACCAACTCTTTAATATTATTATAATCTTCAGCTTCAAAGGGATTGAAAAAATCTGCTTCAATATCATAATATTCCAAATCAGGAATTATTTTAATTTCTTCTTTAGGAACACTTAAAATAGTTAAGGTTTTGGTAGTTTGGTTAATATCATACTCAATTTCACTTAAATCATAAGAAATAAAAACATCGGCATTTACAACTACCAAAGCCTTTTTATTAGATGTGAGATAACTACCAAATAATTCTTTTGAGTTCGTATAGTTTAGAACTTGACTAAAATGGCCTTCGGTAACAATTAATTTACCGACATTTTTTATTTGCTCTTGAATAAGCGCAGAGCTTTCTTTAAGTGTTGCTTGATTTTCTTTTTTATCACCACAATACTTAAGGGTAAAAAGTACGATTAGCGTAATAGCAACTCCAAATAAAATTTTTCTCATATACGAATGTACAAAAAAAATAAATCGTCCTTATTGAGGCTCAACATATTAAATGAGATTGTTTTTTTTGGCCTTGCTAACGGCTTCTAGTTTATTATGTACTTGTAATTTTTTGTAAATATTTTCAATGTGTTTTCTAACAGTTCCTACAGATAAGATTAAATTTTCGGCAATTAAATTATAACTCAAACCTTTACTTAATTGCTCTAACACTTCAACTTCACGCTGTGTTAATTTAATAACATCTTGATCTATTTTATTTTCAATATTTATTGGGTTTCGTAGTAATTTAAGCGTTTTCATAGCTATTGATGGATTCATTGCAGCACCTCCATTTATAGTTTCTTGAATGCCATCATATAAATCTTTGGCATTAATTTCTTTTAACAAATAGCCATCTGCTCCTGCTTTAATAGCATTAAAAATATTTTCATCATTATCAAAAACTGTGAGCATAATAATTTTAATATGCGGATATTTTTGTTTGACAATTTCAGTCGATTCGATACCGTTTAAAATAGGCATTTCAATATCCATTAGAATTAAATCTAAATTATGATTTTCACTTAATTTAAGTAATAAATCTGAACCATGGGTAGCTGTAAATTTCACCTCTAAATCTTCAAAAAAAGATAATTTTTCAGTAACGGCTTTTATTAGAAAAGAATTATCATCAACAATGGCTATTTTAATTTTCATGATAGTTGGTTTTTACTAAATATAGGAATTCCACAGATTAGATGCTATACGACACTTTACGTATTTAGAATTTTAAAAACACGTATGGTTGTACCTTTATTTTCAGAGCTGATAATTTCCAATTCTGCATCTAATTCATGCGTACGTTTCTTGATATTTAGGAGTCCATTTCCACCCAAAACCTCATCGGGATTAAATCCTATTCCATTATCAGTAATGGTCATTTCAAATTGATGATTTTTAGATAAAAATTGAACATTAATAATAGATGCTTTTGCATATTTTAAAGCATTATTAACAGATTCTTGAATGATACGATAGATATTCATACCCTGAACAGAAGTAAATAACTTATTGGAATCAACATCTTGATCCACACGGAAATTAAAGGTAATAGCATCTGATGAAGAATTTGCTTTTTCAATGAAGTTAGATATTCTAGATTGTAAATCTTCAAAGGAAATTTCAGTTTTATTCATGGCCCAAATTGTATCGCGAAGCTCATAAATTGTGGCAGTTGTAAACTGGCTGATGGTTTCTAATTTAGCGGTTAAATTATCTGGAAGTTTAAACCCATATTTTAAATTATCTAAAGAGGAAATTATAAAGGTTAATTGCGCACCAATATTATCATGCAAATCGCGACTAATTCGCAGCCTTTGATCCTGCAATCTATTTTGGGTTTCAATTTTTATTAAGGCCTCTTTTAATTCACTTTCCTTTTTAAGCTGTCGGTTTTTTAACTTTTGTTGATTATAAACCAAAAAACCTAGTAATGATATTACAGTAGCCAAACCAACTAAACCTAATATGAAGCTGTTTTTTTCGCTGATATCCCGTTCTTTTTCCGCTAAATCAGCACGTTGCTTTAAAATCTCCTTTTCTTTCTTTTCGGTTTGATATTCAATTTCAAGTTCAGCAATTTTATTTTTTACATCCAAATTTTGAATACTATCCTTAAAATTGGTTAAACGTTTATAATACTCCAAAGCTTTTTGTGGCAGATTATTAGCTTGATAATAGTCTGAATAGTTTTGTAGGGCAGCTTGAATGTCTTCTACTACTTTATAAGTTTGAGCATAAACAAAAGCACTATCAATGTAAGGTTTTGCTTTAACCGCTCTTTTTTTTTCAATTAAAACTTGCGCTATATTATTATAACTGGATCCGACACCTGAATAATTTCCAATTTCTTTCTCCAATTCAGCGGATTTTTCAAAATAAACAAGAGATGAATCGACTTCCTCTAAATAATAATAGACACCTCCTATATTATTTAAAGATTCGGCAACGCCCTTTTTATCTTTCAACTCACTTTCTAGTTTTAATGAATATTTAAAATATTCTAAAGCTTTTTTTAAATCACCATTGTTAGCATAAACAATAGCTATATTGTTATAAGCTTCCGAAGCCCCTTTCTTATCATTTAGTTTCTCGAATTCTCCTTTAGCCTTTAGGTGATATTCTACTGCTTTATCATAAACATCATTAAAACTATAAACAATACCAATATTATTATTTGTAACTGCAGATTCACGCATCATACCTTTGGCATCATAAATTGATAAAGCTTTAATTAAAAATGAAACCGCTTCTTCATAAAAACCCAAATTTCTATTTACAACACCCAGATTATTATAGGCCGATGCCACTATCAGAGAATCATTAGTATTCTTTAAAGACTCTAGAGAAAGCTCTTTAGATTTTTCAAACTCACCCAAATCTCTATAAACAATTCCTAGACTATTTAATATTCTACCTTTTTCTTTTTTGGAACCTTCTTTTTCCGCTATCATTAACCCTTGTTCTAAAATTACAATGGCTTTTTTAGAATCGGTTTTATAAATATCTAGTGCAGAATCATTATAAACTTGTGCACGATTTTGGCCCCAAGAAATTGTCGCACTAAAAAGAACTAAAACAATACAAATAAAATAATTCATAAGTTCCGTTTAAATTATGTAGTGAAAATAGTTAAAGAAATCCATTAATAGCATCTTCTAATATAGCTTTTTTTACTATAAGTAAGTCCTGCGTGATACCAAATAATTTTTTAAGCAACTCTTTATTATAGGATTCTAAAAATGTATATTTTTGAGTATTGTTCTCATATTTTTTTAGGTTAAAAGCAAGATTTTCTTGCAAAATTTCATTCTGTTTTACAACTGTTTTTTGGAATATTCGTGTTTGCATATATATCCAAATAGCAACCATAACTAGTATCAGAACTAGACTGTATAAAATTGAGAGTAGAATCATTTTTACTAATTATTAAACAAAAAAAAACACCAATTAGGAATTGCTTTTGGCAGTTCGCATAATTGATGTTTAATTATATAATAATTAATAGCATTTTAAAATTACAACTATATGGCTGACATCAATTATTTTTTCGACCAACTGCTTTTTAAAAAAGATTAAGCGTAATAATATGGTATCATCACGCCCAATCCACACATCTCAACAACAAGATATTGTTAGTTAAGATTTAAATGTCGTTTTTAGAAAATTTGCTTTGTCAAATTAAACGTTCCTTCCGTGATGTTTTTCACCGAATCGTCATTTGCGTTTTTACACTGAAAACTGAACGTTCCTTTAATATTAGTATCTGAATCTTCAGAAACTTTTATTTCACCCACAACGCCAGAATCTTGATAAGGCGCATTCCATGTTTGCGTTGCTGACGGATTTGAAACATTAGGCTCTATGTAAGATGCCACGATAAAAACATTACTATCGGTTATTTCATAAGTTCCAACACCATCAAACGCATTAATAATTATACTAAATCCTTGGGTTGAAGAATTCCCCTGCAAAGTTACGGTTGTATTTGGACCTGCTGTAACTTGTGAAGCTGTTGATGTAATTTCCAACGACTGAAATGAATTTCCATCTATTTTAGCCGTTATCACACCTGATGCTCCTCCTGATGCTGCTGGATCACCTCCATCATCATCGCTTTTACAAGCTGTAATTGAAACAAGTGATGCCATCATCACAAATACGGTAAATTGTTTTAAAGTTCTCATTGTTGAATTCGTTTATTGTTAATAATAGTCCAAAATTGCAACAATAGCGGGTTGAAGTCAATACGATGAATTACGTATATTTAGGAATAAGGTATTAAAATTTAAAACTTATATGCGGAAAGCTCGTTTCTAATTTTACCTTTTTTTCTGAAAGTTTTTTAAGAAATAATTGATGCGCTTCTGAATTTGAATTAAAGGGTTTGTGCTGAAGCCCTCTTTGAATGGCATCAACCTCATCCATCGTCTTTAAGGCATCATCAGAAACCCATACTCTTTTAAAAGCATTCCAAATATAGTGTATAGCTGTTTGGTTTGGGTGAATCATATCATCAGCATAAAAACGATAATCGCGTAATTCATCCATCATTATTTCATAAGAAGGAAAATAATACAATTGCCCTTTATTAGGTGATGCTTTTTCATTTAATAGTGCGTGAATAGCAGTTATAAGATGCGCTTTACTTTGTGTATTCTCAATAAAACCATCTTTTAAATGTCTAATGGGCGACACCGTAAATATAATGTCTGCAGATTGGTTCACGCTTTTAATCTGTAGCAAAGAAACTTGCAAACTTTTTAATATATCGGTTACGGACAACAATTCTTTTAAGAATTTTTTCTGCGGAATTTTATGACAGTTAGCCACAACGGTGTTGCTTTCTATATCGCGATACACCCAAGCTGTTCCTAATGTTATAATAATATGAGAGGCTTTTACAATTTGTTCGTGCGTGATTTCAATCTGCTCATTCAGTTTACTTAACAAAGCTTCCTTACTAACGCTACTTAATATTGAATGCGCTTCAAAACTATGCCATTGTTCATTGTGAAAAAAGACATCATCTTCTTTATAAACCTTTCTAGTGACAGCATTTGAAATCAAATTTTCAATAGCCAAAGGGTGAAATAAAATTCCAAACGGATTTTGAACACTCCTAAATTTAAAATAATCTAATTTCTGACCAATATTTTCAACAAAACACGACCCTAATAAAAGCACTTTAGCATCATAATCTATTTGATTACTTGGCTGTGGTTTTAGTGGGATTTTTGTTTGGAGGTTCATTACTGATATTTATTCTTAATTGTTTTTTTTCGCAAAGGCGCAAAGTTGCTTTTCTGAAAATCAAAATCAAATTACTTACTATAAACCGTTTACAATTCTAGTAATTCCTGTTTTAATTAGAGGACTATTAAAATTTATTAGTAAACCGAGTTTTAATTTTGACAATTTTAAATAGGTTAACAATTGTTTTGGATGTACTGGATGAATTTCTTGAACCGACTTAATTTCTATGATAACTTTATTCTCAACTCTTAAATCCGTTCTATAATTCAAATTTAATTTTTGACCTCTCCAGACTACTGGAAGTAATTTTTGTCTTTCAACTATCATACCTTCATTTAGTAATTCTTGATATAATATTTCTTCATAAACAGACTCTAACAATCCTGGACCAATTTCTACATGAATTTGATAACAAACATCAACTATAACTTTTGAAATATCGTTTTCATTCATAGTTTCTATTTATTTAGATTATCTAAAAAATAATGAAGAAAATAATTTTCAGCAAACAGCATTGATATTCCTTAACTCATTTACCCTTTTATTCTCACTGTAATCCAACTTTGCGTCTTTGCCCCTTTGCGAGAGCCTCCTTCCTATTCCAAATACTTTTTAGCAGCTTCCAGAGCCTCCTCAATACCGTCTGGATTTTTACCGCCTGCTGTTGCAAAAAACGGTTGACCTCCACCTCCACCTTGGATATACTTGCCTAGTTCTCTAACAATTTGTCCAGCGTTTAAACCTTTACTTGCTACAAGTTCTTTAGAAACATAGCAGGACAACAAGGCTTTTCCATCATTTTCGGCCGCAAATAATAAAAATAAATTATCAAACTGGCTACCCAATTCAAAACACAAATCTTTAATACCTCCTGCGTCCAAATCTATTTTTTTAGCTAAAAACTGAACACCATTTACTACTGTTAATTCTGATTTAAGGTCGCCTTTTAAGTTCTTTGCTTTGTCTTTTAATAAGCTTTCAACCTGTTTTTTAAGCTGACTATTTTCTTCTTGTAAATTTTGAAGTGCTTTAACAGGCTCATTATTATTCAATAGTGTTTTTATTTCAGTATACGTATTATTTACGTCTGCAAAGTAATCTTTTAATGCATCGTTGGTTATGGCTTCAATACGTCTAATTCCAGCTGCAACTGCACCTTCAGAAACAATTTTAAAGAACCAAATATCACCTGTATTTTTCACATGAGTTCCACCACACAATTCAATAGATTGCCCAAAACGAACCACACGAACCGTATCACCATATTTCTCTCCAAATAACGCCATTGCTCCAGCCTCAATAGCTTTATCCATTGGCATATTGCGCTCTTCTTGCAATGGTAATTTACCAGCAATACGTGCATTTACAAAAATCTCAACATCCCGCAATTCATCGACGGTTAATTTAGAAAAATGCGAAAAATCAAAGCGTAAGTATTTAGAGTGAACGGCACTTCCCTTTTGCTCGACGTGAGGTCCTAAAACTTCACGCAAAGCTTGATGCAATAAATGAGTTGCTGTATGGTTACACTCCGTTCTATAACGTTGCTTAGCATCTACAGTTGCTGTAAAAGTCCCATCAATATTTTCTGGTAAATTTTTAGTAAAATGCATGACCACGTTATTCTCCTTCTTGGTGTCTAGGATATAAATGATATTACCATGTACATCTTCCAAATAGCCTTTATCACCAACCTGACCACCACCCTCTGCGTAAAAAGGGGTAAGATTAAAAACCAGTTGATACATATTGCCATCTTTTTTAGACGTTACTTTACGGTAGCGTGTAATTTTAACTTTTGCTTCCAAAGCATCATAACCTATAAACTCCTGAACAGCATCATCAATTAAAATGGTCCAATCGTCTGTAGACATTTCACTGGCTGCACGCGATCGTTTTTTTTGTTTTTCTAAATGCGTTTTAAAACCAGCTTGATCTAATTTTAATCCTTGTTCAGATAAAATTAAAGCGGTTAAGTCAATTGGAAAACCATACGTATCATATAACTCAAAGGCCTTTTCACCCGAAACCGTATCACCTGAAGTGTTTTTTACAATACCATCTAATAATACTAATCCCTGGTCCAATGTTCTTAAAAAGGAGGCTTCTTCTTCCTTTATAACATTTTCAATCAATTGCTTTTGCGATTTCAGTTCTGGAAAAGCCGCGCCCATTTTCAAACTTAATACATCTACCAAACGGTAAATAAATGGTTCCTTTTGGTCTAAAAAGGTAAAACTATAGCGAATGGCACGACGTAAAATTCTACGTATAACATAACCTGCTCCTGTATTGCTTGGCAGTTGACCATCTGCAATTGAAAATGCTACCGCACGGACGTGGTCTGAAATAACCCGAATAGCAACATCAATCTTATCTTCTTTACCATAATCTTTATCGGTTATGGTTTCTATTTCACGAATAATTGGTGTAAAAACATCGGTATCATAATTACTCTGAACACCTTGTAAAACCATACACAATCGCTCAAATCCCATACCTGTATCAATATGTTTATTAGGCAAAGACACTAATGAACCATTGGCTTTCCGGTTGTATTGCATAAAGACCAAGTTCCAGATTTCCACAACTTGTGGATGATCCATATTTACTAAATCTTTTCCTGATACTTTGGCTTTTTCTTCTGCCGAACGTATATCAACATGAATCTCACTACAAGGTCCACATGGTCCTTGATCACCCATTTCCCAAAAATTATCCTTTTTATTTCCCATAAGGATACGCTCTTCAGGAATTAAACGCTTCCAAAAATCATAAGCTTCTTGATCCATAGGGATACCATCTTCATCATCACCCTCAAAAACAGTAACATATAAAATATCCTGATCTATTTTAAAAACGTCTGTTAGTAATTCCCATGCCCAAGCAATAGCTTCTTCTTTAAAATAATCACCAAAACTCCAATTTCCTAGCATTTCAAAAAGCGTATGATGGTAGGTATCATAACCAACCTCTTCCAAATCATTGTGTTTACCAGAAACACGTAAACATTTTTGTGAGTCAGCAATCCTATTATTTTTAGGCTCCGCATTCCCTAAAAAGTATTCTTTAAAAGGAGCCATACCAGAATTGACAAACATTAACGTAGGATCATCTTTTAGTACCATTGGAGCTGATGGCACAATACTGTGCTGCTTATCTTTGAAAAATTGTAGAAATTTTGAACGTATATCTTGAGACTTCATAAATGAAAATGGGTTGTAAGCTTATGTTAAAATTCCGCCATGTGCTAAACAATTTATATATTTACTCTTCATAAATTTATAATTAAAAATATAGTAAACTAAATGTATGGCAATAACACCAGTTCTAGTTCTATATTTATAACATTATTTTTACATAGCAGAATAATTAATTAATCTATTCTAATTATCTGCAAAAATAGTAAATTTAGCCAATGAGTAAGGTAAAATATTATTACGATTCTGAAACGCTCTCTTACAGGAAAATTGAGCGTAAAAAAAGGCGCACCTTTAAATTCATTGGGCTTTTTATTTTAGCCGCTGGATTGTTTGGTTTCCTAACCATGTTTATTACTAGTCAATATATTGAATCTCCTAAAGAAAAAGCTTTAAAACGAGAACTGGCTAACATGCAGTTACAGTACCAATTGTTAAACAAAAAAATGGATGAAGCCCAATTAGTTTTAGAAGATGTTGCCAATAGAGATAATAATATTTACCGATTGTATTTTGAAACCAACCCTATTCCAGACGAACAAAGGCGTGCTGGATTTGGTGGTGTAAACCGTTATAAAAACCTAGAAGGATTTGATAACTCCAAACTTATTATTGAAAGCAATAAACGTATTGATATGCTACAAAAGCAAATTGTAGTCCAGTCAAAATCATTGGATGAAATTGCCAAATTAGCAGAAGAAAAAGAAAAACTATTAGCTGCTATTCCGGCTATACAACCCGTTAGCAATGAAGATTTAACACGAATGGCCTCTGGTTATGGTTATCGAACCGATCCATTTACAAAAGTTAGAAAATTTCATTATGGCATGGACTTTACAGCACCACGAGGCACACCTGTTTACGCATCTGGTGATGGCGTTGTTATTCGTGCCGACAGTCAATCATCCGGCTATGGCAATCACATACGGATAGACCATGGTTTTGGGTATATCAGCTTGTATGCTCATTTATATAAATACAACGTTAAAAAAAATCAAAAAGTAAAGCGAGGTGATTTAATTGGCTTTGTTGGAAATACGGGTCGTTCAGAAGCAGCCCATTTACATTATGAAATTTTTAAAGACGATGAACGCATTAACCCACTCAATTTCTATTACGGCAATCTATCTGCTGAAGAATTTGATGAGCTTTTAAAACATGCCACCCTTGAAAACCAATCTTTAGACTAATGCATATTAACTTACCCGAAAAACGATATTATGGAATTGGTGAAGTAGCCAAGGCATTTGGTGTAAACACGTCTTTAATTCGTTTTTGGGAAAAGGAATTTGATGTTTTACAACCTAAAAAAAACGCAAAGGGCAACAGGAAGTTTACACCTGATGATATTCAAAACCTGAAACTCATATTTCATTTAGTAAAAGAACGCGGTTTTACTTTAGATGGTGCTAAAATTCACTTAAAAGAAGAAAAACAACAGACGCTAAATAACTTTGAAATTATCTCTAAACTAGAAGATATAAAAGCACAACTCACAAAAATTAAAGAGCAATTGTAACTTTTTACTAAAAAAGACAACTAATAATAACAACCTTTACACTAAAACAACTTATTATGAAAAAATGGTTAATTCCCGTTATAATTATAGGAGTTCTTGCTGTCGCAATTTACTCTTGGGCTGTTGGATTTAATAATACAGCCGTAGAATATGAAGCAGATGCAAAAACAGCATGGGCAGATGTTGAAAGCTCTTACCAACGACGTAACGACTTAATTGGAAACTTAGTAAAAACGGTTCAAGGTGCTGCCGATTTTGAACGAACTACGTTAACTGAAGTTATTGAAGCCCGATCAAAAGCTACATCAACTACCATTGACGCCAGCAATTTAACAGCTGAAAACATGGCACAATTTCAACAAGCTCAATCTGGCTTAAGTAGTGCTTTATCACGATTATTAGTCACAGTGGAACGCTATCCTGATTTAAAAGCCAATCAGAATTTCTTGGAATTACAAGCTCAATTAGAAGGAACCGAAAACCGAATTAATGTAGCTAGAGACCGTTATAATGAATCTGTTAACATTTATGACAAGCACATTAAAAAGTTCCCAGGCAGCTTTTTAGCTGGAATCTTTGGGTTTGAAGAAATGCCAAGATACAAAGCAGATCCAGGCAGTGAAAATGCACCAGATATTGATTTCGAATTTTAAGAGCTATGTCTAAAATAGAAGATTTTTTAACAGCTAATGAGGAACAAGCTATTATTGCTGCCATTCGCGAAGCTGAAAAAAACACCTCTGGTGAAATTCGGGTTCATTTAGAAAAAACATCTAAAATTGATGTGTTTGATCGTGCTATGGAAGTGTTTCATTTTTTAAAAATGGATAATACCAAACAGCAAAATGGCGTATTAATTTATGTAGCTGTAGAAGACAGAAACTTTGTGATATTTGGAGACAAAGGTATTAACGATGTCGTTTCAAATGATTTCTGGGACACAACACGTAATGCCATTCAAGCCCAGTTCAAACAAGGTAACTTTAAGCAAGGATTAGTAGATGGTATTTTAATGGCTGGCAAAGCATTAGAACAACATTTCCCTTGGCAACACACTGATATAAACGAATTACCAGACACCATTTCTAAAGGATAAAACCAAACATGCCAAATTTAAAAAACCACCTATTTACACACATAACTTTCAAGCAGATTAGTCTTATTTGCACCATGCTGTTTTTAGGTTTGCAATCTGGTTTGGCACAGTTTACAATTCCTGAAATACCCAAAGAACAAACCAGTGTTTATGACTATATTAGTTTATTATCAGCAACAGAAAAAAGGGCTTTAGAAAATAAATTAATCAAGTATTCTGACACGACTTCTACGCAAATAGTGGTCGCAATTATCTCTTCAACCAATGGAGAAAACATAAATTATTTAGGTGCGCAATGGGGACAAAAATGGGGAATAGGTCAAGCAAAGGAAGACAATGGAGTGTTAATTTTATTAGCACGTGATGACAAGAAAATTGCCATTAATACAGGTTATGGTGTGGAGCATTTGCTTACAGACGCCATGAGCAAACGTATCATACAAAATGATATCATCCCTTTCTTTAAACAAAATGATTATCCTGGTGGCTTAAACCGAGGTGCTGATGCCATTTTTGAGGTAATGACTGGCGAGTATCAAGGATCCAGACAAGAAAATTCTAATGGTTCACCCATTGGTTTCTTTTTCTTCCTATTTATAGTATTTATTTTCATCATCATCGCTATTTCTAAAAATAAGCGTGGTGGTGGTCATAATGGTTCTGGTGGTAAAAACTCTGGAGGTTTTAGCATTTTAGACGCTATTATTTTAAGCAATCTAGGACGTGGTGGTTATGGTGGCTCATCAGGTGGTTTTGGCGGCTCTTCGGGCGGCAGCTTTGGAGGCGGCTTTGGAGGTGGTTTCGGAGGCGGTGGCTTTGGAGGTGGAGGCGCTTCGGGAGGTTGGTAGTAGTGAGTAATGAGCAATGAAAAATAGAAAAGCGATTTTAGTTTGAACTAAAATCGCTTTTTCATTTAAGTTGTTGTCTGGTCGAGTTCAGTTGACACCTCATTTTACTTAAAAGGAAAAAATTCTCTACTGGACTCCAACGGACATGAATATCTTTACTGCTTAATTAGGCTTTGCTTAATCCCAATAAAAAGTATCATCATCCGTTTCTCCTTTGCTTCCCAAACTATTAAACTTCCAACTAAAGCTTAGCATAAAATATTGTTCTAAAACCGTACTTTGAGAATCTTGAATGTAATTTTGAGTAGCTGTTCGTCTGGCGTTCGTATTTTGGTCTAACAAGTCATAAACTTTTAACGTAACAGTTCCTGCGTCTTTTAAAACAGAATATGCTAGAGTAGAATTCCAAAACCAGGCACTTTTTTGAAAGCCTGGTCCTACATTAGGATTGTAATTAAAATTGATATCATTTCGCCATTCAAACTTTTTTGGCAAGAACAAGGCTGTTCCTATATTTAAGTTATGTTCTAAAAACTCACGATCTTCAAATTCAGCTAAATCGTATTTATTTTTTGTAAATGACACTGAATACCTTGGTCTAAACTCCATAACTTCTTTCCAAGTAAAACGCATGCCCACTTCTGGTGATAAGGATCTTACTTTACTGGCATATTGCACGTCGTTATTAAAATTGATATTTCTACTTAAATTTCCATTCACACCTACACTCATTTTTACCGTTCGTAAACTATCTATTTTAACATCTTTGCTATAATCCATGTTAGCATAAAACTGATAGTTACCATCAACGTTAGCAAAGGTTGTTGTTCTAACAAAATTGGCGTCTATCGTTGTCTTGGTTACCACTTGATTTTGGGTAAAATTCCCACCTACGTAGGAATAGAATCCGGTTCGTTTCTGCCAATCGAAAGCATTAAATCCTAAATTTATACGATGACTATTGGATGGCTCCAAATCTGGGTTACCAACAACTGTGTTTAATGGGTCCGATACGTTTTGAAACGCCTGCAATTGAGATAACCTAGGTGGTTCATTACTCAAACGGTAACTAGACCAAAATGAAGCTTTTGGACTAAATTTATAACGCAAGTATCCGTTTAACTCTGTGGCTTCGAAACGTTTTTTGATACTCAATTCTGGTCGGAGTAAATCTGTATTTCCTAATGTTCTAAACACATAATTAAACCCAATTCTTGAGGACCATACTTTGTTACGAAAACTCAAACTAACACCAGGTGTTATCCGTTCATCTAAATATTCAAAATCTGTACTTAAATCTTCATTAAAAACTGTGAACTCTCCTTGTGCATCTTTATCAAAAGTACTTTTTGTATCTGTACTTTTGTCTCGTGCATAGGAATATTCAAAATCCAAAAATAACTTTTCAGCAACGACAGGCAATCGGTAGTTTATGCTTGAATTGAAATTAGTAACATCACCAGTTCCATTTGTAAGTTGATCACGTTCTATTTGGTCTATAATAATGAAGTCTGGATTGTTTGGATTATTTACATCTTCGCCATACACATTGGTTAAAGAAGTTAAGAAGTCTTCCGATTCTCGGGTATTAATTTCATTGGTTAAATTCACCCTAATAAAGGCTCCCTTTTTACCAAATTTTTTGGTAATATTTATATTGTTTCGGAAATTTCTACCTGTATTTTCAACATAAGAATTGGATGTTGAATTGTTAGTTAGTATCTGGTTTTCATTTAATGATTCTTCGGCTGCATTAAAACTATTGGTACTTTTTGAATAACGAAATGAAGGGTCAATATTAATTAAAAACGTAGAATCTACTTCAATATCAAAACCCATATTAGCAGAATGGCTATCGCTATCGTTATAGCTACTAGAAACCGAATTGGTAAAATATCTAGAATCTGGTAAAATATTTTCACGTTGAGAAGCTGTTTTGTTTTCAGAACTGCTTCCAGAATAAAAATAATCGGCAGCTACATCTGTTTTTTCTCCAATAATATCCGCATAATTTAATCCTGCATTTTGAGATTTGGTAATTCCTTCACCTCCACCAAACGACCGACCATCAATTGTAAACGACCCATTACTAGACATAGACATGCTATATCCGCCACCAAACATTTTACGAATTTCACCAAAGCTAAAACCAGGGGAATTAATATTATTCCCTCCTGCTAGTACACTAATACGCCTGTCATTATCAAAATAGTTAAGCATTCCAGCACCTTCATAACGATCATCTGTTCCCGCACCTGCTGCTACTCGACCAAAAACCCCTTTATTATTTTCTTCCTTAATGGTTAAGTTTATGGTTTTATTTTCACCATCCACTTCTTCTCCTGAAAAAGCTTCCGCTTTGGTTTTTGTATCTACAACTTGTATTTTTTCAATCAGCTCCTTGGTTAAATTTTTTGTAGTTATGGTAGGGTCATCACCAAAGAAAGGCTTCCCATTTACAAGAATTTTATTCACCTCTTTACCGTTAATTTTTATCTTACCATCTTCATCCACCTCTACACCTGGCAATTCTTTTAGTAAATCTTCTACTGTAGCATCTTTTTTTGTTTTAAAAGAACTGACATTAAATTCTAATGTATCTTTTTTTATGGTTATTGGTGCAGCCGATTTAATGACAACCTCATCCAACTCATTACTCACATCTAAATTGATGGTTTCTAAACGAACCATAGGATTACTTAATGAAATTGTTTTAGTATACGTTTTGTAGCCAACATAGGACACGTGTAACTTTACGGATTTATCTGAAATCCGATCTTCTAAAACAAATAGCCCTTCCTTATCTGAAATGGTGTAAGTAATAACCGTGCTATCTGACAGACGCTCTAAATGAACGGTTGCAGATTCTAATGGCAATTGTTCATCGACAGAAATAATTTTACCAGAAATTTGAATAGGTCTTGATTGAGAAAATACTACTGATATAGTAAAAAACGAGAGTACAAAGAATAGATTCTTCATATTTAAGATTGATGGTTTTAGGTTGGTTTTAAGAAAACGAATATATACTGTTTGAAGTATGGAGCCTCTTAAAAAAAACATAAACTTTTGTTATAAAATCCTACAAACAAGAGCCTAAACCGAAACAAAAAAATCCATTTACAGCTGTAAACGGATTTTTATTAATTGAAATAAAAGTACTATTTAATTACTTTTTACGCATATATACACTAACAGGAACACCATGAAAATCAAAATGTTCACGTAGTTTATTTTCTAGAAAACGCTTATAACCATCTCTAACGTATTGTGGTAAATTACAGAAAAAAGCAAACTGCGGTTGTGGTGTTGGCAACTGCATGATGTATTTAATTTTCACAAACTTACCTTTATAAGCAGGTGGCGGATAATTTTCAATAATTGGCAATAAAACTTCGTTAAGTTTACTTGTTTTAATCTTTTTGTTTCGGTTATTATAAACCTCAACGGCTGTTTCAATAGCTTTATAAATACGTTGTTTATTCAATACGGAAATGAAAACAATAGGCACATCCGTAAACGGCTCCATTTGTTCTCTAATATGTTTTTCAAACTCTTTGGTTGTTTTAGTATCTTTTTCAACCAAATCCCATTTGTTTACTAGTATAACAATGCCTTTTCGGTTACGTTCTGCCAGCCAGAAAATATTTTGAACCTGTCCGTCAAAACCACGAGTGGCATCTAACACCACCAAGCAAACATCCGAATGTTCAATGGCACGCACACTACGCATAACGGAATAAAACTCCAAATCCTCTTTAACCTTGGATTTCTTTCGAATTCCAGCGGTATCAACTAGGTTAAATTCAAAACCAAAACGATTGTATTTGGTATCAATAGAGTCTCTTGTGGTTCCAGCTACATCAGTAACTATGTATCTATCTTCACCAATTAAGGCATTTATAAATGACGATTTTCCAGCATTAGGACGGCCAACCACCGCAAAACGAGGTAATTCTGTTTCTTCTACCGTTTCTTTTTCTGGCAAGGCGTCCACTAGCGCATCTAACAAATCACCCGTTCCACTTCCATTAATACTGGCAATAGTAAAGTAGTCGCCTAAACCTAAAGAATAAAACTCTACAGCATTTTCTGCACGTTTTCCATTATCAACTTTATTAACAACCAAGAAAACAGGCTTGGAGACCTTACGTAATAATTTCGCTACGTCTTCATCCATACCAGTTACGCCAGATTCTACATCTACCATAAAAATAATAGCATCTGCTTCTTCAATAGCAATTTCAACTTGCTTATCAATTTCAGCTTCAAAAACATCATCACTTCCCTTTACATAACCTCCCGTATCTATTAATGAAAACTCACGACCATTCCAGTCACTTTTCCCATAATGACGGTCTCTGGTTACTCCACTTGTGGCATCCACAATAGCTTCTCTACGTTGAATTAAACGGTTAAAGAACGTGGACTTTCCTACATTTGGACGACCAACTATGGCAACTATATTACTCATGTTATTACAAAATTTGGTGCAAATATAATGATAAGCTAATGATTTCGTTATATTTAGTGCGTGTTTAAAATATGTATTTTTAAAAAAGAAATTAAAATCAGTTACTTAAATTGCTAATAGGCAGATACTAATGAGTTTACACAGAGAAGATATTGTGCTACGTCCACGCTTTAAAAAGGAACTACCTCAAAGCAATACCGAGCTTATTCAGCTATTTGCTGATGCCAAAAAAACGCAAACCGATTATGTAATTTCTATTATTGACGATCATATATTTTTAAAATTACCAAAAAGCAAACAACACTTTTGGTCGCCACAACTCCATTTAGAAATTAATGAGGTAAACCACAATACAGCTATGCTTCATGGCCTATTTGGACCCAATCCAACGGTTTGGACTATGTTTATGTTTTTCCATTTTATAGTGGCTAGTTTGTTTATAGGTTTTGGTATTTGGGGTTATTCCAATTGGACTTTAGATAATGAATATGCCATACAGGTAGGAGTCATGATTTTGATGGTCATTCTTTGGATTGCATTATATTTTGCAGGACGTATTGGCCGAGACTCCAGCAAAGACCAAATGCACGAACTCCATGATTTTATGAATAAAATTCTTAAAGCATAATGTCGGTTTTGGTATTCAAATAAACGTTAACAAAGCGTTATTATGACTGATTTTTTACTGGAAAAATATATCGAAAATTAATCTATTACTCAAATTCTTATTCTCGATATAAGTTACAAGCTTTACTGCTTAAACTTACCCGAGCTAACGAACTTTTTATCAAACACTGAAGCTATTGGTTATAACCAAAACGCTTTAATTGACGCTGATCGCTTCGCCAATTTTTATTCACTTTAACATACAATTCCAAGTGGACTTGTTTGCCAAAAAACTTTTCTAAATCTTTTCTTGCTTCCACACCTACACGCTTTAACGCTGAACCTTTATGGCCAATAACAATGCCTTTTTGGGTTTCGCGCTCTACCATAATTACGGAACGCATACGAATAATGTCTTCTTCCTCAAAAAACTCCTCGGTATCAATTTCCACCGCATATGGAATTTCTTTTTTGTAATGCATTAATATTTTCTCCCGAATAATTTCATTTACAAAAAAGCGTTCTGGCTTATCGGTTAACTGATCTTTTGGATAAAAAGGTGGTGACTCCGGAAGTAATTCAATAATTCTATCAAATACTTCGCGAACGCCAAAACCTTCTAAAGCTGAAACAGCCATAATCTCGGCATTTGGCACTTTCTCTGACCATAATTGCACCTGCGCTTCTAATTGCTCCTGATCTGATTTATCAATTTTATTTAAGAGTAATAAAACAGGAATTGTAGAATTGGTAATGCGGTTAAAAAACGCCTCGTCTTTCAGTTCTTTTTCCCCTATTTCTACCATATAAATCAACACGTCCGCATCATCAAAAGCTGACTTTACAAAATCCATCATGGATTCCTGCATTTCATAAGCCGGTTTAATAATGCCTGGTGTATCAGATAAAACCATCTGAAAATCATCACCATTTACAATACCCAAAATCCGATGCCGCGTGGTTTGTGCCTTGGAGGTTATAATGGATAGTTTTTCGCCAATAAAGGCATTCATTAATGTGGACTTCCCTACATTTGGGTTTCCAATAATATTTACAAATCCAGCTTTATGATTCATATACGTGCGGTTTTATTGTGGCAAAGTTACGACCTTGGTTTATTTATTCCTCTATCATACATAACAATACTTCCAGCTACAGATACGTTGAGGCTTAATTCCGACTTGAATTTAATTAAAAAATGACTTTTCTCAATAGCTTGATTGGACAAACCATGATCTTCGGCACCTAACAAATACACACAGCGTCTTGGATGGTGAAAGGTTTCTAAACTTTCGGCTTCATCTGTGAGTTCCACACCAACAATTCGGGCACCTTTTGGTAAGTTTTTTAGAAAATCGTTGAAAGTTTCATAATGAAAATACGGCATGGCTTTTACAGCATTATGCGTATCGCAAGCTTGTTTGGCATAGCGATTTCCAATAGTGAAAATAAAACTAGCCCCTAAATTTTGAGCCGAACGCCAAAGCACACCCAAGTTTTCAGGTGTTTTACCATTTTGAATCCCGATACCAAAAAATTCATTTTCAAAGTTATTGCTCATGCTCGCAATTTACTAAAAATTGAAAAAATGGAAATATAAATATGTAGAAATGGATTAGATTTGTGAACATATTTAAAAGTTGGTTCTGGTTGACTACCTAGATCCAATAATTGCTAACAAGTTGACAAGAAGACGCATGAAAAGGTCATTATTAGGGTTTATTATAGTATGTAGTATTATAAATAAAACATTTGGGCAAAACCTACAAGAGGGACAAAAAAGATGGAGTGCAAAACATCCGTTAACCGTTGACGATTTTAAAATAAAAATTAGCGATGAGAATAACGAGTCTGTTTATAGTCAATTTATGATACATCATGCCATTGGTGGTTTTGATTTTATGCAGCGGAATTTGAACCAAAAAATAGAAAATATTTTTCTTGGAAACGCCTCGTGGATAGATACGACAAAGGTTGACGAAATTGATAAACAAATAGAATTTCAACAATTGCAATTTGACTTGGCAGAAATTCACGCAAGAAAATTTAGAAAACGCGCATTAGAGAATAAGAAAAAAATTGCTAAAGGTTTTGATATTATAACGCAAATTAACAATGATATTTTGAGTGAATTTTCAGAAAGCCGTCTGGAATTAGTAAAGGAAACTGAAAGTGGCAGAAATAATGAAAAAATTGAAGAATGGAAAGCGAAAACTGCTGCTGAACTAAAAGATTTGAACGATTTTAGATACGAGAATAAAAAGAAAATTAAACTGGATAAATAATACCCGTTAATCATAAAATACGGCCACGTAAGCACGTAACATCTACCATGAGTCTATTCACAGAAATACAAACCAAACGCTTACGACTCCGGAAACTAACACATTCCGATTGGGAAGCTATTTCCTTTTTACGTTCGGATCCAGATGTCAATAAATTTGTAAAAAGAGCATCCGCGGAAACCCAAGAAAAAGCTCTGGCGTTTATTGATAAAATTAGCCAAGCTATTGAAACAAACAACTCTTTATATTGGGTGATTACAGAACAAGGCCAAAACCAAATGATAGGCAGCATTTGTTTGTGGAATTTTTCAGAAGACAGAAAAAAAGCAGAAGTGGGTTACGATTTACATCCAAACTCCCAAGGCAAAGGCATTATGAATGAAGCGCTAAAAGCGATTATTAATTTTGGGTTTAATTCTATAAACTTGAAATCTATTGAAGCCTACACACAGAAAAACAATACCGCTTCTATAAAATTATTAGAACGCAACGGATTTAAACTGCTTATTGGCAAACAGGACGCTGATAATTTGGAAAATGCCGTTTATGCGCTAAGGCAACCGTAACCAGTAGGTTAAATTTAGATTTACGTTGTTACTGCACATTATAACTATCTAAACGACGCTCTACAGCATGAATTGGTGTGCTGACAAATGAATTTGTATCATAAATAAGTCCAACACCTTCCGCATAATAAAAACGGTCTAAACCTGGAAATTGTTCGCCTTCGTGTGATTTGGCATAACGCTCTGAATAGTTGCATGTAAACACACCAGCTTCCACAGTCAGTTGTACTTCATTTTCAGTTAAGATTTCAAAAATAGAACCCCAAGAATCCGTAGTAATCGTTCGTTCGCTTAAATTGGTATGCGTAAATTTTATGCTGCCGTCATCGTAAATTAAATTTCCCAAGGAATCTCTTACAAGCTCAAAATACTCGCCATTGGAGCTTAAAAGTGGTGCATTACTAGTATTACCAGTTGTTAATCGTCTAAACTTAAAATAGGTATGACCATTAATTACCTCTGTACCAACAATACTTATAGAATCTACAACGCCTGTATCATCATAGGTTTCTGTACTTGGATTTCGTTGATAGCTTTTATAAACCCATGCATTACCAACTTGCAAACCATAAAAACCAGGATCGCTAATTCCATTGGCTGGTTGCGTTCCAGTATCATCATCAGAGGAACATGAAAAAGCACATACTAAAAGAAGGATAAATAACAAATTACGTATCATATTTTAAAAAATTAAGGTGATTAAAAAACGTAATTGTGTTTCGAATAAATAGTTAGTGGCTGGTTCTGTATCGTTTAACGATCTTTATTTGAGTTTATTGCGTTGTTTAGAAAAAAATATGACGAACTTGGAGTTCAAATAATATGAATCATTGAAACGGATTTATATTATATCGTTACCAACTATAAAAACCCAACCTTCTGAAATTTAGCTAATTGAATTAAAATGTTTTGTAAATATATTTTTTTGGTGTAAATTTACATCAAAAACGAATCCAATGGCACGACAAAGCATTTCATTGACACAACCAAATGACGAATGGTTAAAAACCCAAGTGGCGACTAATGAGTATTCCAGTAAAAGTGAACTTGTAAATGACCTAATAAGACAGGCAAGAAATCAACAACGCCAAATTGATTGGATAAGCTCTAAATTAGAAATAGCTGAAAATAGCGGTTTTACGAATGATAGTAAAGAGCAAATTTTAGCAAAATCAAAGTCTTTATTGAATGGCTAAATACAAGTTAAGTAATGCAGCTAAAGATGACTTAATTAGAATTCATCATTACGGTGTAAAGAAATTTGGTATAACAGAAGCTGACAAATATTTTAACTCATTTTTTGAATATTTTGACATTATTGCTCAACGGCCTTTCTCGTTTGAATCGGTTGACTTTATAAAATACGGATATAAACGCTGTGTCTGCGGATCTGACAGCATTTATTTTAAAGTTAATAATGACATTGTAGAGATAATGGCTATTGTTGGAAGACAAGATTTAAATAACATATTATAAAATTACAGTTGGTAACACCATGTATAATTAACGGCTAGTTCTCACCTACTTACGAAAGTCCTCGCGGATTTTCTATCTGTGATTTATTTACCAAACAATAACCTAAAAAACCTACAGTGAGATTCCTGCCTTTGCAGGAATGACAAACTACCTCAACAACCCCTTAACCGCATCAAAATCCAATCCGCCATAATTTCCAGAACTCATGAGCAACAAGGCTTTGTTATTAAAGTCTTGCGAAAATAAGAAAGTTTTAAATTCTTCGGGATTGGTATAAATCATTAAATCGTCACGTTCAAACGCATGGGCAATTTGTTCATGCGAAACTGCGTCCAATTTCTTAATTTCAACCGCGTCTGGTGAATAGAAAACGACAGCCTCATCAGCAGCATCCAGAGCGCCTTTATATTCTTTTAAAAATTCGGCATTTAAGCTACTATAAGTATGCAATTCCAAACAGGCAATAAGGGTTTTATCCTCATATTGGGCTTTTACAGCTTGGGTAGTAGCCGATACTTTACTGGGTGAATGGGCAAAATCTTTATAAGCAACACTGGTTTTACTTTCGGCAATTTTTTCTAATCGTTTGCTAGCCCCTTTAAATGTGGCAATGGCTTCATAGAAATCATCTTCGTCAATGCCCATATGTTGGCAAATCCACTTGGCGCCTGCTAAATTATTCAGGTTGTGTTTCCCGAAAATTTCAATTGGCAACGGTCCTTCCGGTGTTTCTAAAAGCGTTTCACCATGTTCAACCGTATATTCTGGTGTGTAATACGGTAATTTACGAATGGTATTTTCAGACGCTTCTACAACGCGTGCTACTTCAGCATCTTCGGCATTGTAGGTAATGCTACCACCTCGAACAATACTATCTACAAAAATTTTAAACTGCTCGACATAATTGTCATAGGTTGGAAACACATTAATATGATCCCAAGCAATACCACTCAACAACGCAATATTGGGTTTGTATAAATGAAATTTTGGTCGCTTATCAATAGGAGAGCTTAAATATTCATCGCCTTCCAAAACTATAAAATCATTGTCTTCTGTGAGTTTCACCATGACATCAAAACCTTCCAATTGGGCGCCAACCATATAATCCACATCCCGATCGTGGTAATGCATAACGTGTAAAATCATAGAGGTTATCGTGGTTTTCCCATGACTTCCGCCAATTACCACACGGGTTTTATTTTTAGATTGTTCGTACAGAAACTCTGGATAGCTATATATTTTTAAACCGAGTTCTTGCGCCTTTAGCAATTCCGGATTATCAGCTTTGGCATGCATGCCCAAAACAATAGCATCCAAATTAGAACTGATTTTTTCTGGGAACCAACCAAATGATTCAGGCAGTAAACCTTTAGCTTCCAAACGAGATTTAGACGGATTGAAAATAGTATCATCGCTACCGGTAACTTGGTAGCCTTTATTATGTAAAGCAATGGCTAAATTGTGCATGGCAGCACCACCAATGGCTATAAAATGTACGTTCATAATTAAATTTTGTAGAATTCAAATATACACATTGCAAATGGAAGTAGAAATGTGAACACCGGTAAATTATTAAGTTTCTAACGGTTTAAAATAGCGGATTTCTCTGCCGAAAAAACTTCAATTTCAGGTAATTCGGCCAAGGCTAGATCTATATGTTTAAGCGCCTCTTTTTTACGATTCTGATGTTTGTAAATCTGCGCCAATCGGTAATTTGCCCAGGCTTTTGGCACACCATCTTCCACGGAATAGTTGGCTAGATACCTTTTCAGGCAATTTTCACCTTTTTCTAATTGCAAATTATACTCGGCGGCTACTTTTCCTATTTGGTAATGAACGGCATTGCGTTTATGCTTTTTTTCGGATGCTTCAATCGTTGCAATCGCCTTATCGGGTTGCTGTTGCTTTTCGTAAAAATTAGCTAATTTTTCAAAACAGGTAATAGAACCTCCAGTAGTTATGGCGCGTTTATAATAGGTTTCGGCTAGTTCGGGTTCGTCATCATACTCATAAATATAACCTTTAGCCAAATACCCATCTACTTTAGAAAGTGCTTCCAACTCATTGGCATACTTCAAGGATTTCTTGACGCTTCCACCAACAATACCTGGTAACTGCATATATAATTCCACCAAAGCCCAGCGCGTATTAATATGCTTGCTATCCAATTCGGCAGCTTTTAAAAATGCATCTTCTACATCATCTATAAGCATTAACGCACTTACTTTATTGACTTCTAAAGCTTTCATACCCATAGCGCCTCCATATTTATAATGGAAATTTGCCTCATTGGGTTCTAATGCTACCAACAACTTATACTGCTTAATTGCGGCATCCCATTTGGATTGATACCCATAGGCATCACCTAACAATTCCACGGCACGCTTGTTTGTTGGATTGGCTAAAGCATAAGGCTCTATTATAGTTTCTGCTTGTTTATAATTTTTCTTATCTAATAATAATGCCACGTCATCCAATGCCTGTTGTGCCATTCCTAAAACGGGAACCAATAAACATAAAAGCAGCTTTTTCATAATACAACAATCAATTATACAAAGATAACTATTCAAAATGGTTTTTAGTATTGGTCGTTTTAACTTCTAGTACCTTTTATTTTTTAAGAAATTCCCTTACTGAAAATAAAGGGTTACGAATTGAAAGCCTCCAGTTACCCAATTTCATTTTTTTGGAACAACTTTTGAATGTACTATTGAACGAACAAAAACTTTCTGAAACAGTATCGGCAAAAAACATAAAAATCGATTTTGAAATGTGTATTTTTAACCAGTACAATGCCTCAAACTGTTAAAGACTAGCAATAAGAATAACCACATGAAACACGTTACCATACTCGCCATGATAGTATTATTTGCCAATTTCGCCAAAGCACAAAACAGCGATTATGATGCACTTTGGAAATCGGTTGAAAAACTTGAAAACGAAGGTTTACCGAAATCGGCTTTAGATATTGTTACCAAAATTTCAAGGCAAGCAAAACACGAAGATAATCAACCACAAGCAATTAAAGCTTTGCTGTATAAAAGCAAGTATGCCTTAACCTTGGAAGAAGAGGCACAACTACAAATTATTGCCGATTTCAAACATGAAATAGCTCAAAGCGAAACACCTACTAAAAACATCTTACAAAATATGTTAGCCACTATGTATTGGCAGTATTTTCAGCAAAACAGATGGCAATTTTATAACCGAACACAAACGGCAGAAAAAGTAGATGACACCGATTTCAGGACTTGGGATTTAGAAACGTTATTTACGGAAATTCAAACACAGTACAAGCTGTCTTTAGAAAATGAACAGACGCTTCAACAAACACCTATTTCCGATTTTGATGCTATTATTTACTCGCAACCAAACTCCAAACAATTTAGACCAACGCTTTACGATTTATTAGCTAACACAGCGCTCAATTTTTATAAAACAGATGAAAACAGCATCAGCCAACCTGCCTATAAATTTGAAATTAATGATCCTAAATTTTTATGTCCAGCAATTGAATTTTCACAAACAGAAATCGCCTCTAAAGACAGTACATCCTTGCAGCTTCAGGCATTAAAAATCTATCAGAAGCTGACTCAATTTCACCTAAAAAACAAGACTACTAAAGCGTTAGTGGATATTGACATCGCGCGTTTAAAATTTGTAAAAGATTATGCCACTTTCAGCAATAAAGAAATGGTGTATTTAGAAACGTTGAAAGAATCCCGTGCTGATTATACATCTGAAGAATCGGGCTTATATGCCTTTGAAATCGCGCAATTATTTAACGAACAAGGCGAACGTTATGAACCAAAAAAAGCACCCGAATTGCAATGGAAAATTAAAGAAGCCTATGATCTTTGCGAAACCGTAAATAAGAACTTTCCAAACACTACGGCTGCCAAAAAATGTGCTGTTTTACAAAAACAAATAAAACTCCAAAGCTTACAAGTACAAACCGAAAGACATGTACCTATTCAGCAAGATGCCAGAATGTTGGTGACCTACAAAAACTTAAATACGTTAGGTTTTAAAGCCTATAAACTCACCGAAAAGGAATTTGAAGCCTTCGGAAAAATTTATAGAGAGGACGAACAACTGGCCTTTGTAAAAAAATTAACACTTTCAAAATCTTGGCAAGCCACCTTAAAAAATGAAGGCGATTACCAACAACATCAAACCGAAGTAATAATTCCGGCCTTGGAAAATGGTCGCTTTCTGATTGTAGCTTCAGCGAAAAACGAAGCGAACACATTTGCTATTCAAACACTTCAAATTACCAATATTGCTTTGGTGGATAAAGCGGAAAACGACAGACAGATCTACCAGTTTATTAATCGGAATAATGGGCAGCCCATACCGAATCTCACTGTTAAAATAAGTTACAAAGAAAATTACAATGGTGATTTTAAACATAAAACGTTCACATCTGACTCCAATGGCAACGTTGAAATATCAAAAACACAAAGCCGTTGGACCCAAGTAAAAATTGTAGCCAACTCTAAAACCGACAAAGCCTATTTTGGTGATTATTACGTGAATCCTGAATACAAACTGAACGAAGATCCGGTTAGCTATAAAGGTTTCCTTTTTACGGATAGAAGTATTTACAGACCTGGGCAAACGGTTTATTTTAAAGGGATTGCTATGAAAACTACACATGGTAAATCCACCGTTTTAGTGGATGCAGAAACCGACGCCGTTTTATATAATGTAAACGGCGAAGAGGTTAATCGGTTGACTTTAAGAACAAACGAATTCGGTTCTGTTACTGGCGAATTTATTTTGCCGAATACTGGATTAACTGGTGGTTTTAGAATCCAATTATTAGGAAAATCGCATCATTTAGGAAATGCAAACACCTATTTTTCAGTAGAAGAATACAAACGTCCAAAGTTTGAAACCACCTTTAAACCCATTTCAGAAACTTTTAAAATTAATGACTCCATAACAGTGAAAGGAACTGCATTGGCTTTTGCTGGTAGTAATATTACAAATGCTAAAGTGGTGTATCGCGTGCACAGAAAAGTCCAATATCCAGATTGGTATTATTGGTATCGTCCGCGTTTTAATTCGGAAGTTCAAGAAATTACCCATGGCGAAAGTACCACCAACGATAAAGGCGAATTCGAAATTACTTTTAAAGCCATTCCAGATAGCAGTGTTGACAAAAGCACCTTACCAATATTTAATTATGAAGTGTCAGCCGATGTCACCGATATCAATGGCGAAACACGAAGTAGTTCCATTATAGTAAATGTAGGTTATCATGCCATGACGGCTTCTATTGCTGTTGAAAATACGTTAGACAAAACCACTAAAAATCACACTATTGAAATTGATACGAGAAATTTAAATGGCGAATTTACACCAGCCACTGGAACGCTTAAAATATATAAACTGCAAGCACCAGAAGAGGTTTTACGCAGTAGACCTTGGGAAGCACCAGAATATAAAATGCTTTCAGAAACGGAATTTAAAGCGAAATTTCCACACGATGCGTATGCGAATGAAGATAACCCCAATAATTGGAAAAAAGGCGATATGGTTTTTGAAACCGATTTTAACACGGAAAAATCGAAAACCATCACATTAAGAAACATCAAAAAATGGGATTCCGGTATGTATGTCATTGTTCTAGAAAGTACCGATAAATTTGGTCATGCAGTTACAGCAGAAGCCAAAACAAATTTGTATAGTGATACCGATAAAACCGTTGCCGACAATCAATTATTTATAATTACAACTAATAAAAACACCTATCAACCAAATGATACTGTTTTGCTAACCATGGGTTCAGCAGCCGAAAATATCACATTTACGATAGATATTGAGAAAGACAAAAAAACAATAAAAAGCTATGTAGTAAACCTAAACAACAACAAAAAAACCATTGAAATCCCAGTTACAGAAGCAGATTTTGGTGGATTTGCTGTCAACTACAGTTTTGCTTTTGCCAATAGTTTTCAATCGGGAACAGAAATCATTTCAGTGCCATACCCTAAAACCGATTTAGAAATTGAAACCACCACATTCCGAGATAAATTGCAACCAGGAACTGATGAAACTTGGGCATTTAAAATTAAAGGACCTCAAGGCAACAAAGTATCTGCTGAAATTTTGGCTAGTATGTATGACGCATCTTTAGACCAATTTAAACCTCATAATTGGACATTCAATCCGTTAGAAAAGCCCACTTATTATTCCAACGCAACCAGACAAGCGCATTACAGTTTTGGAATCCAAAATTTCAGGATACAAAATACACCACGTTTAAATATGGGGTTTCCACACCAAGGTTATGACCAATTGAACTGGTTTGGGTTTTATTTTGGAGATGATAATTATTTTTATGAAGAAGATTTGGAACATGAAGAAGTTATTGTGTCTGCGATGGGAATAAAAAGAGAAAAACGTGACATAGCTTACGAAACAGAAATGGCACCTGAAGCTGATCAAGCATTAGGAAGTCCAAAAGACAGTTTACAAAACCAAGAAAGTTCTGAATCTAAAAAATCAGACTTTTCAGGCATCACCATCCGCAAAAACCTCCAAGAAACCGCATTCTACTTTCCACAATTACAAACAGATGAAGCAGGCAATGTAAGTTTTAATTTCACCACACCAGAGGCTTTAACCAAATGGAAATTGCAAGTGTTGGCACATACCAAAACGTTAGAAAGTCAGGTCACCAGTTTAGAAACGGTTACCCAAAAAGAATTGATGGTCATTCCAAACGCACCACGATTTTTACGTCATGGTGATGCCATAACCATCAGTACTAAAATTGCGAATCTATCAAACAAAAATTTATCAGGACAAGCGCAATTACAACTAACCGATGCTATAACTGGTGAAGATATATCTGCACAATTATTGGTTCTCTCCTCAGGAGAGATGGTGAAGCCAGAGAGGCTTTTTGAAGTTGATGCCAAAGGCAACACCCAAGTATCTTGGTTATTAAACATTCCCGAAACAGTAAATGCTGTTCAATATAAAGTAGTTGCCAAAGCTGGCGCATTTAGTGATGGCGAACAAAATGCCATGCCTGTTTTATCTAACCGATTATTGGTAACCGAAACCTTACCGATGTGGATTAAGAGCAACGAAACCAGAACATTCACGTTGGATAAACTAAAAACGAATACCTCATCTAGTTTAAAACATCACCAACTGACTTTGGAAATGACCTCCAATCCAGCTTGGTATGCGGTTCAGGCACTTCCCTATTTAATGGAATATCCGTATGACTGTAATGAGCAAACTTTTAGTCGCTATTACGCCAATGCCTTGGCAAGTCACATAGCCAATAGCAATCCACGGATTCAAGAGGTGTTTAATCAGTGGCGAAATTCGGATGCATTAGTTTCGAATTTGGAGAAAAACCCCGAACTAAAAAACATATTAATTCAAGAAACACCTTGGTTACGTGATGCACAAAGTGAAACGGAACAGAAAAAACGGATTGCTTTGTTATTCGATTTGAATAAAATGACCAACGAATTGCAAAACGCATTGGGTAAACTCCAACAAAATCAAATGACATCTGGCGCATGGCCTTGGTTTAAAGGTGGACGCGAAAACCGTTTTATTACGCAACATATTATAACCGGTTTTGGACATTTGGATAAATTAAATGTCATTCAGAGCGCTAGCGAAGTAGCTATGATTTCAAACGCTATTGCTTATTTAGATAATGAATTCATAAAAGAATATAAAAACATCACCAAATACAATAAGGATGCCGACTTAAGCAAAGACCATTTAAGTTATACGCAATTACATTATTTATATATGCGAAGCTTCTTTCCAGAGATAAAACGTAGTAAAGAAGTTCAAGATATTTCGGAATATTATTTAGGGCAAATAGACAGCTATTGGTTGTCGCGTTCTATCTATTCAAAAGGCTTAATGACGCTTATTTCACATAGAATGAACAAGCCTAAAACTGCTGGCAAAATTTTAAAATCTTTAAAAGAAACCAGCATCACGAATGACGAATTAGGCATGTACTGGAAAGACAATACCGCATCTTGGCATTGGTATCAAGCGCCTATAGAAACCCAAGCGTTGCTGATTGAGGCATTTCAGGAAGTTGGCTCAACCATATATAGCGCAACCAATAATACCCATGACATTGACAATCTAAAAATGTGGTTATTAAAAAATAAGCAAACCAATAAATGGGAAAGCACCAAAGCAACTACCGAAGCTGTTTACGCTTTATTGCTACAAGGAAGCGATTGGTTATCGGTAACCGAAGCCGTTACCGTTTTAGTTGGCAATAAAAAAATAGACCCTTCAAAACTAGAAGCCGTAAAAGTGGAAGCGGGAACTGGTTACTATAAAACATCTTGGAATGCTTCAGAAATAAAACCAGAAATGGCAGATGTTACCTTAACAAAAACAGGGAAAGGTATTGCTTGGGGAGGTTTATATTGGCAATATTTTGAAGATTTAGATAAAATCACCACAGCCAAAACACCGTTACAATTGAAGAAAAAACTCTTCAAAAAAACCAATACAGATTCTGGCGAAGTTATTTCAGAAATCACATCAGAAACCGATTTACAGATTGGCGATTTAGTACGCGTACGTATAGAATTACATAGCGATCGTGATATGGAATTCATTCACATGAAAGATATGCGTGCCGCAGGATTAGAACCTATCAATGTCTTATCGTCCTACAAATGGCAGGACGGTTTGGGTTATTATGAAAGCACGAAAGATGCGAGTACAAACTTCTTTTTCGACTTTTTACCGAAAGGTGTTTATGTATTTGAATACGATTTACGCGTGAATAATGCTGGAAATATGAGCAATGGAATTACCACAATCCAAAGTATGTATGCACCTGAATTTTCAAGCCATAGCGAGGGTGTTCGAATTTCAGTTGACTAAATTTATATGAAAAAACTAATATTTGCTAATGTTCTATTTATGAAATCACTAACTTTACAAATCCATACAATCTGTATTTATTTATGAAACACAGGCTTCTTATAATGCTAACCGTTTTCACTTTTGGAACAACTGTGTTCGCACAGAATAGTACCGTAAAGCAAGACATTAAAAAAGTAGCGGACAGCATGATTTTTTTAACCTATCATATTAAAAAATCATCTGATGCAACACCTACAATACGTCACTTAAAAACGATATTAGCTAAAGGACGTATTAAAGGATTTCATGAAGAAAAAGAACTGTTTAAAAAAGGTAATCTCGCATGTGATTTACTGGATAAGGAGTTACAGGTAATTGAAACGCTTTATATAGAAAATCCGCTTGAAAAAGTGGTTGAATTTGTAAATGACTCTGGTGATTTAGAAAAACGCCTTATTGCATTGGAAAGTACCGATTTTGCTTTCAGAATGCCTTACCATGAAACCGCTAAATATGCTCGGATGTATGTTATAACCAATTCGGACACCACCAATTACATAATAACCAAGCTATAATTATTATGACAAAACAACTACTTCCACTATTATTACTTCTTTATGTAACGAGCGCTTTCGCGCAGACTTTTGATGTAGAAACCATTAAAAATGCTGGCGATAATGACAAACGCATCAATATGGTTATTCTTGGTGATGGTTACACGGCAAGTGAATTGACAGATTTTGAAACTGACGCTGCAAATTTTGTGAGTGCTCTATTTGGTCAATCACCTTTTTCAGAGTATTCAGATTATTTTAACGTGCATATCATCAAGGTTATTTCAAACGAAAGTGGCGCCACACATCCAGGAACGGCAGCAGATGAAGCGAGTTATAGCGTTCCTGTTTCAACTGTTGATAATTTTTTTGGCAGTACTTATGATGGTTTTGGCTCACATCGTTTATTATACGCACCAAACTATAGTTTAATCACTTCAGTTTTAGCAACAAATTTTCCTGAATACGAGCAAGCGCTTATTTTAGTTAATTCGCCGTATTACGGTGGAAGTGGTGGTGAATTTCCCGTAGCATCTACAGGAACAAGTGCTGATGAAATTGCCATTCATGAAATAGGACATTCGTTTGTAGACTTGAAAGACGAATATTATCCAGGTGATTTTTATGCTGAAGAAGGTATTAATATGACTCAAGAAACAGATCCAAGTTTGGTAAAATGGTCTAATTGGGTCGGTTCTAATGGTGTTGGCGTATTTCAATATTGCACCACTGGATCTTGTTCCACGTGGTACAGACCACACCAAACTTGTAAAATGCGTTATTTAGGATTCCCGTTTTGTGCTGTTTGTAAAGAAGGAATTATTGAAAAAATTCACGATTTAGTATCACCAATTGATAGCTTTTCACCAACCAATTTATCCATTGAGACCTCAACCTTTCCAGTTTCTTTTAATGTCTCACTTATTAACCCAACCTCAAATACGTTAGAAACAACTTGGACATTAAATGGCTCTGCATATACAACTGGTGTCAATATGGTGTCGCTTTTGGAAGCAGAAGTGAATAACGGGATAAACAATCTTTCGGTTGCTGTAACCGACAACACCAATTTGCAACGTATAGATAACCATGAAACTATTCACATTGCAACAATTACTTGGAGTATTGACAATACAACATTGGGTGTTACTGATATTACAACTGAAGAAAATCGGTTTTCTATTGCACTCTTTCCAAACCCTACAAACAATGCTCTACATGTGAAATTTGAGAATTTCAATTCGTCAAATTTACGTTTAGAATTAACGAGTATGGACGGTAAAGAGGTTTTATCAACCCGTTTAGAATCTGGTATAACAAATACTATACATTTAAATCAGCAAGCGGCAGGACTCTATATTGCTAACATTTACAGTGATTCTGTTTTATTAGCAAGCAAAAAAGTTATTAAACAGTAAGCTTATTTTTTGGGTGGATATTTCTCCAATAATTTCAATACCACCGTTTTAAATTGAGCGGTTCGTGCTTCGGGAGAGTTTTCAGGTGCCGTTGGTTCTCTGCTCACGCCTTGCCAAAACAGTTTTTGTGTTTTACCATCAACAAAGTCTAAAATAATTTGTCTAGAAACAGAGCCCTGACCAATTGGTATACCAACAGACATGCCACCTCCACCACTACCAACTCCCATACCAACGGAACTGGATTGTTGATTTTGATACGTTACACTCTTGACATCAATAATAAAATCTGGTGTTTCTGATAATACAAATCCTTTACTTTGAAGTTCCGCATCTAATTCCGTAAAAAATCGTTTGGAGTCTAACTGACTAAAACCCGTTTGCATATCATCAAAATAATGGTAGGTTTTGTATTGGGTAAAATCTGTTCCTTTTTCGTAGTCATAACTTACCGTAACACCACAAGACGTTAATATCAAGGTAAGAATTAGGGCTTGAAATTTTTTCATTTTTTATTTTAAATATACGAAAATTATTCTGCGTTTTTATCAACAGATTTTGTTAAAGCTGATGAGATGATACCTGTTGGAATAGCAACAATCCCTAAACCGATAAGCAAAATAAAGAACGTAAATACCTTTCCGCCTACTGTTATTGGGTATACATCGCCATATCCTACTGTAGTTAGGGTTACTATTGCCCACCATAAACTATCAAATATGGAAGAGAAGTGTTCAGGTTGAGCTGCATTTTCAAAATAGTAGATACCAACAGCTGCGAAATAAATTAAAATTAAAGTAATAAATAGAAATAGGAGAATTTCTTCTTTTGCAGATTTAATAGCCGTAGTAAAATGATTCATGGCTCTATTATAGCGAACTAATTTCAAAATTCTAAAAAGTCTTAAAAAACGTAACGCACGCAGGGAGCGTAAATCAACACCAAACGACAAATAGAATGGTAAAATAGCTAGTAAATCTATAATCCCAAAAAAGCTGAAAATAAATTTTGGCTTGCTATCAGCTACATAAATACGAAGGACATACTCAATAGTAAAAACAACAACACTAAAAACCTCAACAACGTTTAAAACTAAACGTGTACTTGGATCCAAATCAGGAATGGTTTCAACAGTAAATGTTACAATAGAAACTAAAATAAGCACCTGAATAAAAATAGCAAAAATCCGACTTAATGGCGTATCATGGATTTCTACAATATTTTTTATTTGCTGCTTCATGACTAATTAATCATTCAACAATTTCCACAATTTATCTTTCAGCTCTTGAAGTCCTTGTTGCGCTACAGATGAAATAAACAAATAATCTACAGGCAATTCGCCATCTAAAATTTCTTTCAGTTCAGCTTTCAGTTCATCATCCAGCATATCACTTTTGGAGATGGCAACAATACGTTCTTTATCTAAAATTTCAGGATTGTAACGTTTCAATTCATCTAAAAGAATATCGTATTGTTTTCTAATGTCATCGGCATCGGCAGGAATTAAAAATAACAACACCGAATTACGCTCAATATGTCGAAGAAAATAATGACCAAGTCCTCTACCTTCTGCAGCACCTTCGATAATTCCGGGAATGTCAGCAATAACAAACGATTGATGATCACGATGCTCTACAATTCCTAAATTAGGTTTTAAGGTAGTAAACTCATAATCTGCAATTTTAGGTTTTGCAGCCGTAACAACCGATAATAAGGTGGACTTCCCAGCATTAGGAAATCCAACAAGTCCAACATCGGCAAGCACTTTGAGTTCTAAAATAATTTCAATCTCTTCACCAGGTATGCCTGGTTGGGCATAACGTGGTGTTTGATTTGTGGAGGTTTTAAAATGCCAATTTCCACGACCTCCCATTCCGCCTTTTGCTATTATCTTTTCTTCACCATGATCGGTAATTTCAAACAGAACTTCGTTTGTTTCTTTATCACGAACAACAGTCCCTAATGGCACATCCATATAGACATCAGAACCATCGGCTCCTGTACTTCTACTCTTACTTCCGTGTTCGCCATGTTCTGCCTTAAAATGCCTTTTAAATTTATAAATATATAAGGTCCAAAGATTTTGGTTTCCGCGTATAATGACATGTCCTCCACGACCACCATCGCCACCATCTGGACCTCCCTTTTCAATATATTTTTCTCTATGTAAATGTGCAGAACCCTTTCCACCATTTCCGGAAGACACATACAATTTTACGTAATCCACGAAATTTCCTTCAGTCATAATTATATTTTAATTTATAAACTTATATTTAAAGATTACAGGCCTAAATTTACACCTGGTACTTTAAATTAATCGTTACATTTTTCCCTAAATAGGATGCTTGCTTTATTTTGATTTTTTGAACTTAAGCCTGTTCAGCTCTCAAAAAACAAATTTCTGCTAAAGCAATTATAGCTTGTCAATTACCTGACTTAAGCGCTTGGTAATATCTTGAATACTACCCACTCCATTCACACCAAAATATTTATTTTGTTCAGAATAGTAATCCTTTAATATAGCTGTTTTTTTATAGTATTCTTTAATCCGATTTCTAATAATAGTTTCGTCAGCATCATCTGGTCGACCACTTGTTTTTCCGCGCTCTAATAAACGCTTCACCAAGACCTCATCATCTACTTCCAAAGCTATCATAGCGTCAATTTGAGAATCTTTTTCATCCATAAATTTGTCCAGTGCATCTGCCTGCGCATTGGTTCTTGGAAATCCATCAAAAATAAACCCTTTTGCGTCGGCATTTTTTTCAACTTCAGCATTCAACATATCAATGGTCACTTCATCAGGCACCAATTCGCCTTTATCCATGTATGATTTAGCTAACATGCCCAAAGCCGTTTCATTTTTAATATTAAATCGGAACACATCACCAGTGGAAATATGTACTAAATTATATTTTTCTTTTAAAAATTCCGCCTGTGTGCCTTTTCCTGCTCCTGGAGGTCCAAATAGGACAATATTCGTCATGTGTTGTGTTGTTTTAAGTTGATATATTTCAGGTAAATCACGCCCTAATCCATCATAGTCTAGACCGTAGCCAACTATGAATTTATTAGGAATTTCCATACCTACATAATGTAATTTATAATCTTTTTTATACGCTTCTGGCTTGTAAAATAAAGTGGCTATAATGAGCTTTTTAACGTTTTCATTTTCAAAAATCCTATGAACCTCTGTAAGGGTGTTTCCAGAATCGATAATATCTTCTAAAATAACAACTGTACGCCCTGTTAAATCTTGAGTTAAACCAATAAGGCGCTGAATATCTTCAGTAGATTTCACACCCTCGTAAGAGGCCAATTTAATAAAAGTGACTTCACAAGGTTTGGGGTATTTTTTTACAAAATCGCTTACAAACATAAACGAGCCATTTAAAATACCAATAAAAACAGGTATCTCATCACCTAATTCATCAGCAATTTCATGAACCATACGTTCTACGGTTGCTGCAATTTCTGTTTCAGAAATAAATGGTTTAAAATATAAATCGTGGAGCTTTATCACGTGTTCTTAATTTTAGAAATGCAAAGATAATCATTTGATTAACGTTTTACGAATTCTTATATATATAGTTAGGAAATAAGTTTTTTGGGAAACACAGGATTTGTATTTTTGTTGGAAATAATTTACCAGTCGCCAATAGGCTAAATGTAAAAAACCATGAATTACTTTTCTTCCAATTTTAAATTAGGCATTTTAGGTGGTGGCCAATTAGGCAAAATGCTTTTAAACGACACCCGTAAATTTGACATCTATACAAGCGTCATGGACTCTAGCCCAGAAGCACCTTGTAAAATTGCTTGTAACGAATTTCATTTAGGCGATTTGATGAATTATGATGCGGTTTATAATTTTGGGAAAGATCTAGACGTGGTTACTTTTGAAATTGAAAATGTAAATACGGATGCCTTGGAAGATTTAGAAAAAAAAGGTGTTAAGGTCTTCCCGTCTTCCAAGACCTTACGGATTATTCAAAATAAAGCTACGCAAAAATTATTTTATTTAGATCATAACATACCTACAGCAGAATTTTCACGCTTTGCTTACACTACTGAAATTAAAGATGCCATTGAAAATGGTGGTTTAAAACTGCCCTTTGTTTGGAAAAGTGCTCAATTTGGATATGATGGAAATGGCGTAAAAGTAGTACGAAAACTAGAAGATTTAAATGGACTTCCTAATGTGGAATGCATTGCCGAAACCATGATTTCCTTTAAAAATGAATTAGCAGTAATTGTGGCAAGAAATTCAAATGGTCATGTAGCAACCTATCCCGTAGTAGAAATGGAATTTCATCCCGAAGCCAATCAAGTTGAATATGTTATTTGCCCTGCCAGAATTGATTCTGAAGTTGCTAAAAGAGCTACAGATGTTGCCTTGCAAATCTCTAAAGCCTTCAATCATGTTGGTCTTTTGGCAGTTGAAATGTTTCAAACACAGGATGACAACATTCTTGTAAATGAAGTAGCTCCAAGACCGCATAATTCGGGACACCAAACCATTGAAGCCAATTATACATCGCAATTTGAACAACACCTTCGTGCCGTTTTAAACTTACCTTTAGGTGACACAAAAAATAAAGCCGCAGGAGTTATGGTAAATTTAGTTGGTGCCGAAAATCATACAGGCAATGTGGTTTATAAAAATATTGAAACCATTATGGGAATGGATGGTGTTACACCTCATATTTATGGCAAAAAACAAACACGACCTTTCCGGAAAATGGGCCATGTAACCATTGTTAGTGACTCAATTTCAGAAGCACGAAAAATTGCAGAGGAGGTAAAGAAAGCAATACAAGTTATTAGTGAATAAACACAGACTATAATATATAAAATATGAGCAAAGTAGGAATTATAATGGGAAGCAAAAGCGATTTGCCAGTTATGCAAGACGCGATTGATATTTTAGTTGAATTTGGAATTGAAATTGAAGTGGATATTGTTTCAGCTCACCGAACACCTGAAAAACTTTTCGACTATGGAAAATATGCACATACACGTGGCATTCAGGTAATAATTGCTGGAGCAGGTGGTGCAGCACATTTACCAGGTATGGTAGCATCTTTATCACCTTTACCAATTATAGGTGTTCCCGTAAAAAGTAGCAATTCTATAGACGGCTGGGACTCCGTTTTGTCTATTTTACAGATGCCTGGAGGTGTGCCTGTAGCAACAGTTGCTTTAAATGGCGCTAAAAATGCCGGAATTTTAGCAGCTCAAATTTTAGGCAGTTCAGATGCAGATATTTTGGATAAAATAATAACCTACAAAGCAGGCTTAAAAGCAAAAGTTATAGATTCGGCAAACGAATTAAAAAAGTTCTAAAACAAATAAACCTCGGCTAGAAGCCGAGGTTTAACGCTATTAATCAATAATTTTTAAGTGAGTATGAAACTCTCATGAAAAAATCTAGTACAAAAGTACTATATAAAAGCATATTTTAAACACCTTATTTTCTTAAATTTTAGTTAATAATGCCGTAATCATTGATGTAGTAAGAAAAGTATCACAATTATTTAGATATTCCTTAACAAGGATAATCAATTAAATTACCCACCTTTATTCACTAAAAAAAATGCCTGAATTAAAAAAGTAAACAACAGTCATGAATATACTTAATAAACCATTCAACACATTATATACTACTACACCATTCTCTAAAATTTCAGATTCAGATTACTTACCAGCCTTCAAAACGGCCATAAATAAGGCAAAAACTGAAATTGATGCAATTACAAAAAATCCCGAAGCACCAACCTTTGAAAACACCATAGAAGCTTTAGACTTTTCAGGAGAAGAACTCGATAGGTTATCGAGTATCTTTTTTAATATGAATTCGGCAGAAACGAATGATACCATTCAAAAAATTGCTCAAGATGTTTCACCTCTGTTATCGGAATTTAGCAATGACATTACCTTAAATCAAAACTTATTTGAGCGTGTTAAAGCGGTATATAATAATAAAGCAAGTTTAAAATTAACAAAAGAGCAAGAAACCCTTTTAGATAAAAAGTATAAAGGATTCTCAAGAAATGGTGCTAATCTTCCAGAAGATAAAAAACAAGAACTTCGGGAGATTGACAAAAAATTGAGCAAGTTAAAATTAACTTTTGGCGAGAATGTTTTAGCTGAAACCAATAATTTTGAGTTACATATTACTGACGAAAAAGATTTAGCTGGTTTACCAGAAGGCGCTAAAGAAGCAGCAAGTAATTTAGCTGAAAGCAAAAATAAAGACGGGTGGTTAATTACGTTAGATTATCCTAGCTACATTCCGTTTATGACCTATGCGGACAATCGGGAAATTCGAAAAAAGCTTGCTATTGCATCAGGCGCAAAAGCCTTTCAGAATAATACATATGACAATCAAGAAAACGTATTGCAAATAGCGAAACTTCGTTTTAAACGCGCTAACTTACTCGGTTACAAAACACACGCACATTTTGTATTGGAAGAACGCATGGCTAAAAATCCAGAAACGGTAGAAGCATTTCTAAATGAACTTTTGGATAAAGCAAAACCAGCAGCTGAAAATGAATTTAAAAATTTAGAGAAATTTGCTAAAGATTTAGATGGTATTGATCAACTTCAAAAATGGGATGGTGCCTACTATGGTGAAAAACTCAAACAGAAGTTATTCGATTTAGATGATGAAAAATTAAAACCTTATTTCAAATTAGAAAATGTTATTCATGGTGCTTTTACAATTGCTGAAAAGCTTTACGGCTTGCAGTTTGAAGAAATCAACACCATAGATAAATACCATAAAGATGTCCTAACATATAAGGTAACCGATACAGCAGGCAATTTAGTCTCTATATTTTATGCCGACTTTTTTCCAAGACCAGGAAAACGCAATGGTGCCTGGATGACGGTTTACAAACCACAATTTATTAGAGAAGGTGAAAATAGTCGCCCACATATTTCTATAGTTTGCAATTTTACGAAACCAACAAAAACAAAACCATCGTTGTTAACTTTTAATGAAGTGACAACGCTATTTCATGAATTTGGCCATGCTCTTCACGGTATGTTAGCAAACACTACCTACCCAAGTTTATCGGGAACAAGTGTGTTTTGGGATTTTGTAGAATTACCGAGTCAAGTTTTAGAAAATTGGTGTTATGAGCGTGAAGCTTTAGAAATTTTTGCAACTCACTATGAAACTGGCGACGTTATTCCAATGGATTTGATACAAAAAATTAAAGCATCGGCAACATTCCATGAAGGCATGCAAACCATGCGCCAAATTAGTTTTGGACTGTTAGACATGAGCTGGCACGGACAAGATCCAACGGGTATTATTGATGTAAAAGCACAAGAGCTAAAAGCATTTGAAAACACCAAATTATATCCGGATGTTGCGGAAAACTGTATGAGCACATCATTCTCTCATATTTTTCAAGGTGGTTACAGTTCAGGATATTACAGTTACAAATGGGCTGAAGTTTTAGATGCAGACGCTTTTGAGTACTTTCAAGAACAAGGCATTTTCAATGCTGATGTCGCTACAAAATTTAAAGACAACATCTTATCCCAAGGCGGAACCGATGACCCTATGGTTTTATACAAACGCTTTAGAGGTCAAGAACCACAACCAGACGCTTTACTAAAACGTGCTGGGTTGATTGAGAAATAGAAATTTTACCCTACTTTTGATAAAAATTGCTAAATAATTTTATGCCTAAACATCTTATAAACCCAGATCAATGGATAGATCGGTATTCAGATTACTTATTTAATTTTACGATATCACGTGTTAGTGATCGTGAAATTTCTAAAGATTTGGTACAAGACACATTTTTTGCAGGCTTAAAATCCATGAAAAACTTTAAAGGTGAAGCCAGCGAACGCACATGGCTAATCTCTATTTTAAAACGAAAAATTATTGACCATTATCGGAAAATAAATTCTAAAAAAGGACAAGCCGAAGTGCGCATGTCCTACAATAGTAACGAGGAAGAAGGTGATTGGCTTGAGGAACGTATTGCAGACCCGTTTGATAAAACAGCCGAAGACACTTTAGAAAATGATGAATTAGGTGATGCCATTTATAGTTGTTTAGAAAAGCTTCCAGAGAAACAAGCAACCGTTTTTAAAATGAAAACTATTGAAGGGTTAGAAACAGAAACCATTTGTAATGAATTAAACATTACAGCGTCTAACCTATGGGTTATTGTTCATAGAGCCCGAACTGCCATGGCAGATTGTATGGAAAAAACATGGTTTAATTAGCAATATGAAAAAAAGATATTTATTTATTACCTGTGAGGAAGCACAGCACATTTGTGACAAAGCACAATATAATGAAGCTACTAATTGGGAAAAATTCAAACTCACTTTACGGTATTTTTGGTGCCATATAACGCGTTCCTATGTTAAAAGAAACAGCAAACTTTCTGAATCTGTAAAAAACTCAAAACTTAACTGTTTAAAAACCATAGAGCGCGAGCAAATAAAAGCACAGTTCACTAAAGAACTATCCAAACAAGAGCGTAAGTAGCAACCAAAAAATAGGAATACTCTCCACCCAAAAGCCGCTGTAATATTTCCCCTGACGCCTGCTTGCAAACAAGATACTTAACATCACTAAAACAGCAACAATCAATTGAATTAACAAGTTATCCGCAATTTTTTCAGAAATAAAGAATTCCAATCCAAAAAATAAACACGCTAAAATAACGCCCATAATTTTAGTGTTTTTAATACCAATTTTTTGAGGTATTGTAGCTAACTTCAGACTATCAAATTGCATATCCCGAATTTCAAAAGGGAGCATTAAAGCCAAAACCAACAAAAACCGTTGTAAAAAGACCCAGACTACAGTAACATCTAAAAGGCGATTATTGTTAATTAACGGAATAAGCACAGTAACTCCAGCCCAAACCAAAGCAATCACATAAACTTTAAGCCCACTTACGTTTCGTAAATTTTGTTGTTTATCAAAATAAAAACTTTTTGGAAGAAATGGTATCGCATATAAACATGTAATAAGCGCAAAAACACTTAAATACATTATGGTTTCCATTTGCAATTGAAAGGCAAAAAAGCTCATAAACATTAGACATATAAAGGACAAAATTTGAATAATTTTCAGCCAACGTGACAAGCTTCTATGATGAAATTTTGCCAAACCAAAAAACTTCACAAAATTATAACCAGCAATAGATGCAAAAAATATAAAAAAAAGCACATTTGCATCAAATGGAATTTGATACTCAATGAGTGTTAACCAACTTAACGCAAAAACGGATAAAGCTACGTGAATACTGCTGTTTAAATAAAAATCAAAAAGGTGTTTTCCGAAACGCATAATACAAAAATACACAAAGTGTTAATAACAAAATTAATTGGTTAAAAACTTTCATTTTCATTAACATTAAAACGTGAATAATTCCGTAAATTTGCAGCCTAAATTCAACACAACTTTTAATGAATACAACTGCTTTCGCACAACGTCACATTGGTCCACGAGAAGAAGACCAAAATCGCATGTTACAAACCATTGGTGTGGACTCATTAGATCAATTAATTTATGAGACTGTTCCAGATGATATCCGATTAAAATCAGCGTTAAATCTAGATGAAGCCATGAGTGAGCAAGAATACTTGACACATATTCATGAATTATCAAAACGTAACAAAACGTACAAAACATATATTGGTTTAGGATACCACCCAACAATATTACCAGCGGTTATTCAACGGAATATACTAGAAAATCCTGGTTGGTATACAGCATACACGCCTTACCAAGCAGAAATTGCACAGGGACGTTTAGAGGCTCTTTTAAATTTCCAAACCATGATTTGCGACTTAACAGGTATGGAACTCGCTAACGCGTCACTTTTAGATGAAAGTACGGCTGCAGCTGAAGCTATGGGCTTATTATTTGCTGTTAGGTCTCGTGATCAAAAGAAAGCAAACGTTAATAAATTTTTCGTTTCAGAAAATATTTTACCACAAACCTTATCGCTATTAGAAACACGTGCAAATCCAATTGGTATTGAATTGGTTGTAGGAAATGAAGACACTTTCAATTTCTCATCCGAATTCTATGGTGCCCTATTACAGTATCCAGGCAAAGACGGACAAATTACAGATATAAAAACATTTATTTCTTCAGCCAACAATCACGGAATAAAAGTTGCTGTTGCTGCCGATATTTTAAGTTTAGTGAAATTAGAAGCCCCTGGGAAATTTGGTGCGGATGTGGTTGTTGGAACCACACAACGCTTTGGTGTCCCTATGGGTTATGGTGGACCTCACGCAGCTTTCTTTGCAACAAAAGAAATGTATAAGCGGGATATTCCTGGGCGTATTATTGGTGTCACCAAAGATATGAACGGAAATCGTGCGTTACGCATGGCATTACAAACCCGTGAGCAGCATATTAAACGAGACAAAGCAACATCTAATATTTGTACGGCTCAAGTGCTTTTAGCTGTTATGGCTGGTATGTACGCCGTTTACCATGGCCCAAAAGGGTTAGAGTTTATAGCCAATCGTATTCATTATACAGCTGTATCTGTTTCGAATGCTTTAGAAAAACTTGGCATTAGCCAGCTAAACACAGCATATTTCGATACGATTAAAGTTAAAGCAAACGCTGAAAATATTAAAGCTGCTGCCGAAAAAGCAGGCGTTAATTTTTATTATCCAGATGCCGAAACGGTTACAATTTCTATTAATGAAACAACAACACTAAAAGATGCGAATCAAATTGTTTCTATTTTTGCAGGTGTTGCTAATAAAGAAACGGTAAAAATTGAAACGCTTTCTGAAACCAATATGGTTATGGAATCCTTACAAAGAACAACGGATTTTTTAACACTTGATGTATTTAATTCACACCATTCGGAAACAGAGCTAATGCGTTATATTAAAAAATTAGAACGCAAAGATTTATCATTAAATCACTCAATGATTTCATTAGGCTCCTGTACTATGAAGTTGAATGCTGCTGCTGAAATGTTACCATTAAGCTCTCCAAATTGGGGCACTATTCACCCATTTGTTCCTGCTGATCAAGCCGAAGGTTATCTAACTATCTTAAAAGAATTAGAAAATCAGTTAACAGAAATAACGGGTTTTGCAGCCACATCCTTACAGCCAAATTCAGGTGCTCAAGGTGAATTTGCTGGTCTTATGGTAATTAAAGCTTACCACGAATCTCGTGGTGACCATCATAGAAATATTTGTTTAATACCTTCATCTGCTCATGGAACAAACCCAGCAAGTGCTGTTATGGCAGGAATGAAAGTAGTTGTAACAAAATCTACTGAAAAAGGAAATATTGATGTAGACGATTTACGGGAAAAAGCAGAGTTACACAAAGACAACCTATCATGTATAATGGTTACTTACCCATCCACTCATGGCGTTTATGAGTCTGCTATTAAAGAAATAACTCAAATTATTCATGACAATGGTGGTCAAGTGTATATGGATGGTGCCAATATGAATGCACAAGTTGGACTAACCAACCCAGGAAATATTGGAGCTGATGTTTGTCACTTAAACCTTCACAAAACCTTTGCCATCCCTCATGGAGGTGGTGGACCTGGCGTTGGACCTATATGTGTAGCTAAACAATTAGCACCATTTTTACCTAGCAACCCTATTATTAAAACAGGCGGAACAAATGCTATTTCGGCAATTTCTGGAGCGCCATTTGGATCATCTTTGGTATGCTTAATTTCTTATGGTTATATAAAAATGTTAGGCGCTAAAGGCTTAACCGACGCTACTAAAGTAGCAATACTTAACGCCAACTATATTAAATTCCGTTTACAAGGCCAGTTTGATACGCTGTATTCAGGAGAACGCGGGAGAGCTGCTCATGAAATGATTGTAGACTGTCGGGCTTTTAAAGAACATGGCATTGAAGTTACCGATATCGCGAAACGGTTAATGGATTATGGCTTTCATGCACCAACCGTATCGTTCCCAGTAGCTGGAACCTTAATGATTGAACCAACTGAAAGTGAAAGTAAAGCTGAAATGGATCGTTTTTGTGACGCTATGATTTCAATCAGAAAAGAAATTGAAGCGAGCTCCAAAGACGACACAAATAACATTCTTAAAAATGCACCTCATACATTAGAAATGATTACAGCCAATGAATGGCTAATGCCTTACACCAGAGAGCAAGCAGCATTTCCTTTAGAATATGTTCGTGATAATAAGTTTTGGCCTACCGTAAGACGTGTTGACGACGCTTATGGCGACCGTAATTTATTTTGTACTTGTGCACCTATAGAAGAATATATGGAAGCATAACACTCTTAAAAACTTAATAAAGCCTTCTAAAACGAAGGCTTTATTTTTTATTGATACAACAATTTCTGGCGATATTTTTATCATATTCGCAAAAAAATAAACAATTAGGCAAAGTTGTAGTTATTAAGTATAATTTAATACTTAATTTAGTAATTGCCTAATAAAAATTAACGCATAATATGGCAATAAGAATCACAGGAACTGGCAGCTATATACCAAGTAGTATAGAAACAAATGCGAACTTTAACAAGCATGAATTTCTTAATAATGATGGCTCTATATTAAAGCATGACAACGATGTTATTATTGAGAAATTTAAGGCTATTACAGGCATTGGAGAGCGCAGATATGCTGATAAGCACCTAAACACATCTGATCTGGGATTTTTTGCTGCCGAAAAAGCCATTGCAGACGCTAGTATAGATCCTGAAACGTTAGACTATATAATTGTAGCGCACAATTTCGGAGATGTTGTTCACAACACGATTCAAAGTGATATTCTGCCCTGTTTGGCTTCAAGAATCAAACATAATTTACGAATTAAAAACCCCAAATGCGTAGCTTACGACATTCTATTTGGTTGTCCTGGTTGGATAGAAGGTGTCATTCAAGCTCATGCATTTATAAAAGCAGGTATTGCCAAACGCTGTTTGGTTATTGGTACAGAAGCACTATCTCGTGTTGTAGATAAGCATGACCGTGATTCTATGATTTATAGTGATGGAGCAGGCGCAACTATCATTGAAGATACAAATGAGGATAGAGGAATTTTAGCTCACGAAACCGCTAGTTTTACCTATGACGAAGCTTTCTATTTATACTTCGGAAATTCTAATAATAAAGATCTTTGTCGAGATACGCGTTATATTAAAATGGATGGTAGAAAAATTTACGAATTTGCTTTAACCAATGTACCATTAGCCATGAAAACGTGTTTAGACAAAAGCGGTATACCTATAAAAGATGTCAAAAAAATTCTGATTCACCAGGCTAATGAAAAAATGGATGAAGCTATATTAAAACGCTTTTACAAGTTATACGAAACTGATATTCCTAAAGGTATCATGCCTATGAGTATTCAAGAGTTTGGAAATAGCTCTGTAGCTACCATTCCAACACTTTACGATTTAATTACGCATGACAAGATGGAAAACCAGCATATAAATAAAGGAGATGTTATTATATTTGCTAGCGTAGGAGCAGGCATGCATATCAATGCTATGGTCTATAGGTATTAACAATTTCCAATTAATTTATTAAATCCGCCTTCAGCTTTCTAAAGAAATATTATGTACGAAAAAAGTTATCCTAATAAACGCTTCAAACATACCGCTAAATTTCTTCAAAAGCATATTCCAACCCATTATAATATTTTAGATTTAGGTGTTGAAAATCCATTTACACCTATTATGAAGGACCTAGGTTATCAGGTTCAAAACACATTGGGTGAAGATTTGGATGTTCATACTGCAGCTATAGAAAAATCGGATGCAGAAGTTGTTACCGCTTTTGAAATTTTTGAACACTTACTCTCTCCATTTACCGTTTTACAACGCATTAAAGCTGATAAATTAGTAGCAAGTATACCGCTTCGCCTATGGTTTTCTCCTGCCTACAGAAGTAAAACAGATATGTGGGATAGACATTATCATGAATTTGAAGATTGGCAATTTGATTGGCTTTTAGAAAAAGCTGGCTGGAAGATAATAGCGCGTGAAAAATGGACCAATCCAACTAAAAAAATAGGCATCAGACCCATTTTACGTTGGTTTACACCTAGATATTATATTGTCTATGCGGAAAGAATAAACAAACAATAATTATTCCATTTAAAATTTCACATTTTGAGAATAAGTTTATAATAGTTCCCAAATTTGAATTCCTGTAACTTTAAACCTTAAATCATAACTTTTGAATTTTTATATCATCATTCCAGCCCACAACGAAGAGATATATATTAAACAAACTTTGGTATCTCTAGCAAGCCAAACCTTTTTACCAAAACAGGTGGTTGTTGTGAATGATAATTCTACCGATAAAACTCAGCAACTTGTTGAAGGTTTTACCACAAAATATAACTGGATTTCATTAATAAACACAATATCTTCTAACAAACATTTACCAGGCAGCAAAATCATCAATGCGTTTTACAAAGGCTATGAAACGCTGGATGAAGATTATGATGTGATTTGTAAATTTGATGCCGATTTAATATTTCCCGATAATTATTTGGAAGAATTAGCAAAACATTTCCAAGCGAATGACAAGCTAGGAATGGCTTCTGGATTCTGTTATATTGAAGAAAACAATGAATGGATTCTTGAAAACCTAACGCGAAAAGATCATATACGTGGCGCATTAAAAGCCTACAGAAAAAACTGCTTTTTTGAAATTGGCAAACTGAAACCATCCATGGGTTGGGACACCGTAGATGAATTACTTGCCAAATTTTACAACTGGGAGATTTTAACGGATGAAAACTTACACGTTAAACATTTAAAACCAACCGGTAAAAGCTACAATAAAGCGTCAAAATACTTACAAGGTGAAGCCATGTATAAAATGCGATACGGATTTTTAATTACACTGATTTCGGCTTTAAAATTAGCTTATAAAAAAGGAGAATTTCGACTTTTTAAGGATTATATGTCTGGTTATTTTAAAGCAAAAAAAAATAAAACAGAACCGTTAGTTACCAAAGAACAAGGCATTTTTATTAGAAAACTTCGCTGGAAGGGTATACTGGGGAAGTTTAAATAATTTAAAATCGCCATTTATTATAACTTCTAGACGATTCCATTCTAGTTTCAATAGCATCCTCTAATTCTGGAAAAAAATTGATTCCTGTTAGCTCTTCAACAGTATCAACCGAGACGACAAACTCATAAAGCGGTTTGTTAGAATTAACATGAGGCATTAAAAAAGCCAACACCTTTGGGTTTCCATCGTTATAGTCTAAAATAATTTTATAAAACTGGTTTGGGACGGCTACTTTTTCGCTTCCAATAGTTTTTAAATTCCTTCCTAAAACACCACCCGTAACCACAAAAACACCATTATACTTTGAAGCCCAGTACCGTGTTTTTTGTTCCAGCGTGTTCCAAATACCCGAATTAAAGTCATATTTATCAACAAATTTTAAAGTTTACAAGAAACGGCAAATCAAAAAAAATCACTATTAAGAATCATTAAAAATTAAAAAAAAATTAACAACCATAGCGCCTTTCATAACTCACATTTACGGTAAAACCACAACACTGCTGTGGTTTTACCGTAATCCAAATAGTTTAAAATAATGTAGCTTTAAAAAAACAAAATTTAAATGCAGGACTCTTTAACATTTCTTTTAGATAGTTTTCTCAAAAAAAATAAAATTTTTATTGATAGAGAAGAATTAGAATTTCAGATAAAAAGTCATCCTTCCTATCCCAGTTTACATACTATAACAGGGGTTCTAAATCATTTTAATATTGAAAATATTGCTGTTAATGTTCCTGTCAATAAAGAAACTTTAGAACAATTACCTAAAAGTTTTATTGCTCAAATTAGAAACAATAATAGCAATGATTTTTCATTAGTCGTAAAGAAAGAAAAAAAAAATAAATTAATATTTGGTAATCAAGAAAGTGAAACTATTTCTAAAGAAATATTCTTGAAAAAATTTACCGGCATTCTTGTTGGCATAGAACAAGATGAAACTATAAATACAAATCAATTAAAAACAACCAATTTTCAAAAACCACTATTTATATTAGCTTTAGTGCTATTTATTCTGTTATTTTTTAAAAACAATGTAAATATTCTAGCACCTATTTATTTCATTTTATCATTAGCAGGTATTTCCATAAGTTATTTAATTGTTCAACACGATTTAGGATTAAGTTCCAAAATAGTAGATAGCATATGCTCTCAAGAAAGTAAAACTACCAATTGCAATGCAGTATTAAACTCAAAAGGAGCAACACTTTTCAAAAACATAAAATTAAGTGATTTAAGTTTTATCTATTTTATTTCAATTAGTATTGGATCTTTTCTATTAATCACAACAAATAATTCATTAAAATCATTATATGTTATAAGTTTAGCCGCCTTCCCAGTAGTTATTTACTCTATATATTATCAGGTTAAAATTTCTAAAACATGGTGTTTATTATGCTTGGGTGTTGCATCTGTTTTAGTTTGTCAATCATTAATGTTCCTTTTTACTGATATTAACCTTAAAACAATAAATATAGAATCGATCCTATTAGTAGGATTCTCATTTTCAGTTATCGCTTCCTTTTGGCTTTTTATAGTTACAAAATTAAAAGATGAACAAGCATATAAAAAACTAAAAATAGAATCTAGTAAATTTAAAAGAAATTTTGATTTATTTAATACGCTGTTACAACAATCAGAAACAGTAAACACATTATTACCTGACACTTCAGAAATAGTTTTAGGTAACAAAAAAGCAATTTTAAACATTACAATAATTACCAACCCATTTTGTGGCCATTGTAAGGCTGTTCATAATTTGGCAGAAACAATCTTAAGGAAGCACCATAACGAATTAAATATAACTATAAGGTTTAACATTAACACTAATAATTTAGAAACGGATGGCGTATTAGTATCAAGCAGATTGTTGGAGCTATTTCATATAGAAAGCGAAATTAAATGCCTAGAAGCCTTGCATGAAATTTATAATAATCCAGATGCAAAATCTTGGTTACAAAAATGGAAAACATCTTCCAACAACGATTACATTTCTATACTTGAAGCGGAATACAACTGGTGTTTAGTTAATAATATAAACTTTACACCAGAAATTTTAATCAACGGGCAATCTTTTCCTAAAGCTTATGACAGAAGTGATTTAGTATTTTTCATTGAAGAGTTAGCTGAATTCTATCAACACAATCGAAACATAGAAACACCCTTTATTTTAAAACATATCTAAAAACAGTAAAACCCTAATTAAAGGGTTTTACTTGAACAATATTCTCTCGCGAAGAATAGACACAAACTGTGAGTGTCTTTAATGTTCACAGCAAATATAATTTATTAAAATTTTTAATTATGAAAAATTTACAGAATTTAGGAACTGTTTTAAACAAAGCAGAACAAAGAAAAATTAATGGAGGTGGAGGCAGAAAACCATTCATGTGTTCTGGTTTTCCAGTAGTAGTTGCTTGTCCAGTCAAATCAATGTGTAACGAGTATGCACCCGGACAATGGGATTGTAATGGATAACATTTAATTTAAACAAGAAGAGAGGCTTCTCTCTTCTTGTTCTTCATAAAAATGAAAAGGTTTCCTACATATAAACAAATCGAATCTAAAGATTGTGGGCCAACATGCTTAAAAATTATAGCTAAGCATTATGGCAAACATTTATCAATTCCTTTAATTAGGCAAATAAGTGAAACTACAAGAGTAGGAAGTAACTTGCTTAATTTAAGTGACGCAAGTGAAGCCATTGGTTTTAGAAGTTTGGGCGTTAAATTAACTTTAAATGATTTAAACAAAGCACCTTTACCATGCATTTTACATTGGAATAAAGATCATTATGTAGTACTCTATAAAATAAAAAAAAAAACCTATTATATTTCAGATCCTGCCCATGGTTTAATTTCTTACACTAAAGATGAATTTCTAAAATTCTGGATTGGTAATAATGCAACCGAAAAAACACAAGAAGGTATTGCGCTACTATTAGATCCTACTCCCAATTTTTATAAGAATGAATTTGATGAAGATGAAGAACAGAAGTTTAACTTCACTTATTTATCAAAATATTTATACAAATACAAAAGCTTTATTATTCAACTTTGTATTGGTTTACTGGCTGCAAGTTTATTACAGTTAGTTGTTCCGTTTTTAACCCAAAGTGTTGTAGATGTTGGGATAAAGAATAGAGACCTTAATTTTATTTATTTAATTTTATTTGCACAAATAACGTTATTTATTGGACGAACAGCTATTGAAATTATTAGAAGTTGGATTTTATTACATGTAAGTACCAGAATTAATATTTCTTTAATTTCTGATTTTTTTATCAAGTTAATGCTTTTACCAATTGCCTATTTTGATGTAAAAATGACAGGCGATTTATTACAACGTATTAACGACCACAAACGTATTGAGCAAATATTAACCACCTCATCGTTAAACGTTTTGTTTTCAATGGTCAACTTTATAGTATTCAGTTTTGTTTTGGCTTATTATAGTTTACAAATTTTTAGTGTTTTTTTAATTGGTAGTTTGCTGTATTTTTTATGGATTAAAATATTCTTAAAGAAACGAGCAACATTAGATTATAAGCGTTTTTCAGCTTTAAGCCAAGAACAAAGTACTGTAATAGAGCTAATAAATGGCATGCATGACATAAAACTGCATAATGCCGAAAAACAAAAACGTTGGAATTGGGAACATACACAAGCTAAATTATTTAAAGTATCCATAAAAAGCTTGGCTTTAGAGCAAACACAGGGCGTTGGTTCATCTTTTATTAATGAACTTAAAAATATTTTTATCACTATTCTTTCCGCAAAATTGGTAATAGATGGTGACATTACATTAGGTATGATGCTTGCTATCTCCTATATCGTTGGACAATTAAATTCACCTGTACAACAGTTAATTAATTTTGTTCGAGAATTACAGGATGCTAAAATATCTTTAGATCGTTTAAGTGAGATCCATAATATGGATAACGAGGAAATGGATCCTCAAAATAAAATAAAAGACATCCCAAAAAGTGGCGCTATCTCTATCAAAGATGTAACGTTTACATATACAGGTTCCGATATTGAAGTTTTAAAAGATTTAAACCTAGAAGTTCCTGCAAACAAAACTACAGCTATTGTCGGTACCAGTGGAAGTGGAAAAACCACATTAATGAAATTGCTTTTAGGCTACTACCAACCCAATAAGGGAGATATCCTAGTCAATCAATTTTCGCTGAATAACATCTCGCAAAAAGCTTGGCGAGACCATTATGGTGTTGTTATGCAAGAAGGTTACATATTTAATGACACCATTGCCAATAATATAGCCATTGGAGAAGATATTATAGATAAAGAAAGATTAGCACATGCTATTGATGTGGCTAATATTAGAGAATATATAGAATCCTTACCTTTAGCTTACAACACAAAAATTGGCACAGAAGGAACAGGTTTAAGTACAGGACAAAAACAACGTCTATTTATAGCACGAGCTGTTTATAAAAACCCAGATTATTTATTTTTCGATGAGGCAACTTCTGCTTTAGATGCTAATAATGAAAAAGTGATTATGGGGAATTTAAATACTTTTTTTGAAGACAAAACGGTGGTTGTAATTGCTCACCGTTTAAGTACGGTAAAAAATGCGCACCAGATTGTAGTTTTAGAAGATGGTAAAATTGTAGAAATAGGAAATCACAATGAACTAGTTACCAAAAAAGGAAACTATTACAACTTGGTGAAAAACCAATTAGAACTTGGGAATTAATGTCAAAAAAACTAGAAGAAATAGAATTACGTAGCGAGCAAGTGCAAGATATACTATCTTATGTCCCACATTGGATGATACGTTATGGCAATTTATTGTTTTTAGCCCTAATAATGCTGTTTTTTAGTTTAAGTTGGCTTATTAAATATCCTGATGTTATTACTGCAGAAACTTTAATAACCACACAAAATCCGCCTCAAAAAGAATATGCAAAAATAAGCGGTAGAATTGATAGTGTTTTTGTTAAAAACAATCAAATTGTAGATAAAAACACCATTTTGGCTACTTTAGAAAACACTGCAAGTTTTAACGATATACAAACTTTAAAACAGATTGTAGATACTATAAAACCCAATAACAAGTCGTTCTACTTTCCTTTAGATGAATTACCCATTCTATTTTTAGGAGAAGTTGATGCAGATTTTGCACTTTTTGAGAACTATTATTCTCAATACATTTTAAACAAACAATTACAACCATTTTCTAATGATGCTTTAGCTAACAAAAACACACTACTGGAATTACAAAACAGACTACAAAACGCAAAAGCACAATTAAAAATTAACCAAACAGAATTAGAATTTGCCAAAACTAATTTAGAACGCCATGAAGCCTTATACAAAAAAGGTATTATCTCTAAATTAGAATATGAAAACAAACAATTAGAATACGCACAATTCCAACGTAATTTAAAGAATTTTGAATCCTCAATTTCACAAATAAGAGAAGCCATAAGCAATGCCAATAAAAGCACAACAGGAACAGAAATAACAAAAACTAGAGAAGAAATTAAGCTTTTAAAAAATGTGCTACAAGCTTTCAACCAATTGAAAAATGCTATTCATAATTGGGAACAAAAATATGTATTGAAATCTAATATAAAAGGTAAAGTTTCTTTTTTACATTTCTGGAATGCGAATCAAAATGTAAGTACTGGAGATTTGGTTTTCACCATCATTCCTACTCAAAACCTTTCCTACATAGCAAAACTAAAAACACCCATGCAAAATTCAGGAAAACTAAAGGTTGGTCAGCAAGTTAATATAAGCGTACAAAATTATCCTGAAACTGAATTCGGATTCTTGTCTGGCAGTATTAATCAAATATCTATAATTCCAGACAATGAAGGCTTTTATTTAATAGATGTAAAACTCCCGAATAAATTAATAACATCATATAACAAAGAAATAGAGTTTAAACAAGAAATGATTGGAAAAGCAGAAATAATTACAGAAGATCTGCGATTAATTGAACGTTTTTTCTATCAAATAAAAGACATATTTAAATAACCGAATTCTCTCGCGAGGAATAGACATAAACCTTGAGTGTCTTTAAATGATCAAGGCAAATTTAATTTATAAATATTTTTATTATGAAAAATTTAAAATAATTAGGAACAGTTTTATTTAAAGCTGAACAAAAAGCAACTAATAGAGGAAGACCTCCAACTACGCTTACATGCCCTGGTTCTTCATATACATATGGTGAATGGCTTTATACTTCGATATCTGGTGAAACAGGACCAGGAGCACCTTGTGGCTTTACTACATCAAGTGGTAATTGCTATGGTTACGTGCAGTCGAATGGCACTACTTGTACAGGTTCATAAATCATCAATTTATTATTTACTGTGCCTTTCACTAGGTTCAGTATTTTAATCAAAATAGTCGTGAAACAAACTTGAATAAATTGAATTACGCAGTAATCAAGTATAAGTCGCATTTATTAAAAACTCCGTTGGAACGGCATATTTGGTAAACTTAATTAATCCGAAACAATTTAAAATCGCCACTTTCTATAATCCGATAAAGCTTCAATTCTAGTTTCAATAGCATCCTCTAATTCTGGAAAAAAATCGATTCCTGTTAGCTCTTCAACAGTATCAACCGAGACGACAAACTCATAAAGCGGTTTGATAGAATTAACATGAGGCATTAAAAAAGCCAACACCTTTGGGTTTCCATCGTTATAGTCTAAAATAATTTTATAAAACTGGTTTGGGACGGCTACTTTTTCGCTTCCAATAGTTTTTAAATTCCTTCCTAAAACACCACCCGTAACCACAAAAACACCATTATACTTTGAAGCCCAGTAGCGTGTTTTTTGTTCCAGCGTGTTCCAAATACCCGAATTAAAGTCATGATTTTGCGGACTAATATTACTGGTTAAAAACGTTTCATCATGCGCTTCTTTGCTATAGCGCCTGTCAGCAGCTGGACAAAGATGTCCACGATCATAGCCTGAATTTTTATAATTACGCCAATTGGCAGCGCCTGTTTTTACGGCTTTATCAATCTCAAAATAGGGACGCTCAAAATTAGTTTGAGATAGGTGTTCTTTTTTCAATTCGTAAGCAACCCATTCTGCCTGTTCATGAGATTCACTATAACTTAAGGAATAACCTTGATGATGAACCACTTGACCCGTTGTACTGGTTGGTAAAAAAAAAGCAACTGTAGGCGTCTTGATCTCGCGACCAGAATCTACAATTGCTTGTTCTTCTTTTTTATTCAAAAAAAACTCATAACCGTAAACACCAAAAACTAATACAATGGCTAGTATGGAATAAACGGTTCGGTTAGTCATTATCTTAAACTTCCTAAACTACTTTTCAACGTTTCTATTTTAGCTAATGCATCGGCTTCTTTATTACGTTCATTAGCAATTACTTGTTCCGGAGCCCCAGCAACAAATCGCTCATTGGCTAATTTTTTTTGAACCGATTTTAAAAAGCCTTCGGTGTATTTTAATTCATCTTCTAGCTTTTTAATTTCCTCTTCAACATTTATAGCGCCTGCAATAGGAATAAAATATTCATTAGACTTTACACGAAATGTCAAAGCGCCATCAACAGCACCTTCTACGTACTTTATAGTTTCCAAATTTCCTAATTTCATAATAACCGAATCCAAGGATATAGAAGCTGCTTCATTATTAATGACTGAAAAACCAATGGCATCTTTAAACGGAATATTTTTGTCCTTTCGGATGTTTCGGATACCCGAAACGACATCTTGCATAAAGTTAAACTCGGCAATCAACGCTGTATTAACGGCTTTTTGTTCAGGCCATGCCGAAACAATTAATGCGTTTTCAGGTGTACGAGTTTCCATATACTGCCAAATATCTTCTGTAAGAAATGGCATAAATGGGTGTAATATTTTTAAAATATTTTCAAATTGTGCATGAACTTCCTGAAGAGTTTTCGCATCGATTGGTTGTTGGTAAGCAGGTTTTACAATTTCTAATAACCACGAAGCAAAATCATCCCAAATAAGTTTATAAGTTGCCATTAAAGCATCAGACAAACGGTATTTACTAAAATGATCTTCAATTTCAATGAGTGTTTCCTGGAATTTCGCATCGAACCATTCTAAAGCTATCTTGCTAGATTCTGGTTGTGGAATCGTATCACTTACCTCCCAGCCTTTTACTAAACGGAAGGCATTCCATATTTTATTGGCAAAACCTTTTCCTTGTTGGCAGAGTGCCTCATCAAACATTAAATCGTTTCCAGCGGCTGAACTTAATAATAAACCAACACGAACACCATCAGCACCGTAATCATCAATCAATTTTAAAGCATCAGGTGAATTCCCTAATGATTTACTCATTTTTCGGCGTTGTTTATCACGTACCAAACCAGTTAAATAAACGTTTTGGAACGGTTTTTCATCTTTATATTCGTAACCAGCAATAATCATTCGTGCTACCCAAAAGAATAAAATATCGGGACCTGTAACTAAATCGTTGGTTGGGTAATAGTATTTTATTTCCTCGTTTTCTGGGTTCCGAATTCCATCAAAAACACTCATTGGCCATAACCATGAGGAAAACCAGGTATCTAAAGCATCTTTATCTTGCTTTAAATTGTCTGCAGTTAAATTAGAGTTTCCTGTTTTCTCTTGAGCTTTTATTAAAGCTTCTTTAGCTGTTTCAGCAACTACAAAATCTTCTTTACCGTCACCATAGAAATAAGCTGGAATTTGTTGTCCCCAAAGCAGTTGCCTGGAAATATTCCAATCGCGAATATTCTCCATCCAGTGTCTGTAGGTATTTTCAAATTTCTTTGGAAATAATTTAATTTCAGCATCTTCACCTAAAACGGCTTCAATTGCTGGTTTTACCAAATCTTCCATTTTTAAGAACCATTGATCTGATAATCGTGGTTCAATTACGGCTTTGGTACGTTCGGAGGTTCCTACCTTATTTAAGTGCTGTTCGGTTTTAATTAAAATATTATTCTCCGTAAGTTCTTTTACGACTTCCTTACGAACCACAAAACGATCTTTTCCTTCATAATGCAAACCAAAACTATTTAGTGTTGCATCATCATTAAAAATATCAACAACTTCTAAATTGTGTTTGTCTCCTAAATTCTTATCGTTTTCATCGTGAGCAGGTGTAACCTTTAAACATCCGGTTCCAAATTCAACATCTACATATTCGTCTTCAATAATAGGTATAACACGATTACAAATTGGTACAATGGCTTTCTTACCTTTTAAGTGGGTAAAACGTTCATCATTTGGATTGATACATATGGCTGTATCTCCAAAAATAGTTTCTGGACGCGTGGTAGCAATGGTTAATGTCTCATCACTACCCTCAATTTTATAATTAAGATAGTATAAATTCCCTTGTTGTTCCACATGAATAACCTCCTCGTCAGACAAGGTTGTTTTAGCCTCTGGATCCCAATTTACCATGCGGTAACCACGGTAAATTTGACCTTTATTATATAAGTCAACAAATACTTTTATCACGGATTCAGACATATCGTCATCCATGGTGAATTTGGTTCTGTCCCAATCACATGAACATCCTAGTTTTTTTAGTTGCTCAAGAATTACACCACCATATTCATGTGTCCAATCCCAAGCATGCGCTAAAAATTCATCGCGTGATAAGTCATTTTTATCTATTCCCTGTTCCTTTAATTTTGCTACAACTTTGGCTTCGGTAGCAATAGATGCGTGATCAGTTCCTGGTACCCAACAGGCATTTTTGCCCTGTAAGCGCGCACGCCGAATTAAGACATCTTGAATGGTATTATTAAGCATATGACCCATATGAAGCACTCCTGTTACATTAGGAGGCGGAATAACAATAGTATATGGTTCTCTATGATCTGGTTTGGAATGAAAATAATTGTGTTTCATCCAGTAATCATACCATTTACTCTCTACTTGACTTGCATCATATTTTGATGGAATTTGCATACTTTGGAATAGTTTTTGAAATATAACACACAAAAGTACTTATATTTCTTTTTTCAATAAAATTAAAAGACGTGTTATTGTGCAACTATTCAAGTTTAACATATTTATAACGTTGCCATACATCTATTTTTTTTGTTTTATGCCGAAAAAGTGAGTAAGTTTACAACCGAATTAAACATATATATTATGAAAAATTTAATTACTATACTTTTTGTTGGTCTGATTAGCTTTGCGGCAAACGCTCAAGAAAAAGTAGCAAAAATCGAATTTAAAGAAACAACAATTGATTACGGCGTTATAGAAAAAGGCGCTGATGGTGTACGTGTTTTTGAATTCACCAATACAGGTGATGCGCCCTTAATTATTACAGACGTAAAGTCTAGCTGTGGCTGTACCGTTCCAAAAAAACCAGAAGGTCCAATAGCACCAGGTAAAACAGGTGAGATTTCAGTTAAGTATGACACAAATCGTGTGAATCCTATTCGTAAAACCATTACGGTTCTTTCAAATGCTGAAACACCTACAGTAGCACTTAAAATAAAAGGGGAAGTAATTGACCCAAGCAAAACAAGTGTTCTAGAAAAGAAAAGTACAAGTGTTATGAATCAATAATTATTGATACAAACACATTTATTAAAAACAGCCTTGATTTCTCAAGGCTGTTTTTAGTTTAATAGGTTTTTTAACTGAAACTTATATAAAAAAGGCTTTCCATTTCTTTCAACTTTAATCGTCATTTTTTTACCGTCTTTACCTTTAAACAATTGAACAACTTCTTGTAATGAATATTTCTTAACATCAGCACCATTAACTTCTAAAATTATATCACCCATTTGTAACCCTATTAATTGTGCTGGACTATTGGGTCTTAAATTAACAATTTCAAAAGCTGGCGCTACATTTAAACGGTAATCACTTCTGGAGTCTGAATTAGTAATAAACTTGGTTACATCTGTAGTTCCTCCATACGTCAACCGACCGTTATTAATCTGATAATAGTAATTTTTAATAAGTCGGACACCACGCTGTTCAATATCAATTCCACTCTTATTATAACTAAATTGATTATTAAAGTTCGCATTCTTTTTTAATATCATGTAGGATTCTTGATAATTAAAAGTCACGTGAAAACGTTTTAAAATTTCAGCACCAATGGTACCATTTCTATCTTTTATTTTTTTTAGTGTTTCAATAGATTCTCCAAAGGGAAAAGCAACTAACGATTCATTTAAAACAAATGAATTAATAATTAATGCTTCAACTTTTGAACGCTTACCATATAGTTCTCCGCTTAATCCATAACCTAAAAAATCATCAAAATAATTATCAGTAGAAACAATATCTTGCGAAGCGTCTTCAAATAGCCAAAGTGCATCACTAGCTCCTGTATCTAATAACATTTTTATTGGAATTTGTTTGTTATCAATAGATACCTCGGCAGTAATATAGGGTTTAGAATTATGAAACTCTAAAGGTATTTTTTCACATTTTCTACAAGGCTTTTTATTTTTCGATTGAGGCTTGGTTAGCTTAATGTGTTTTGCTCGGTAATTAATATCAACTATAAAATCTTTAAATATATCATAACCAATAATACCATGTATAGGAACACCTAGTTTTGGAGCGTAATCCATACTACCATTAAAAATGGCAAAAATGGTTTGTTGGTACTTGATAGCATTACCGACTTCAATTTTATTTTGTGTCGATTTTGCAGCCTGAACTAGTAGTCCTTCACCTAATCCTTTTAAAAAAATAGTTTCTTTCTTTTCTAAATTTAACACTTCCAAGCCATTTAGGTTATCAAATAAAATAGGCTTCGTAACACCACTATCTAAAATAAAAGACAAAGGCATTCCATTTATAACCACTGGAATAACAATTAAATTATTGATTAATTGAAAATGAATTTTATCAGAAGTTTTTCCGTTCTGAAATTGAAATCCCTGCTCTTGTGATTGTAAGTTTAAACCAACCAAGAGCGCAAGAACAACGAGAATAAATTTAGAACGTTTCATATAAAAAGCATGAAAGAAACTTTAATTTACAACAAATTCCCGATAATTCTCTAATTACAACGTCTTTTTAACAATTAAATCAATATTATTTTCAGAACTTTACGCCTTTAATACTATAAGCTCATGCCAAAAATATCTCAAAAAGGCGCATTAATGCCACAATCGCCTATAAGAAAGCTTGTTCCATTTGCAGAAGAAGCCTACAAAAAAGGAAAAACGGTTTACCATTTAAATATTGGTCAACCAGATATAAAAACACCTGAAATAGCTCTAGATGCTGTAAAAATTAATTCATTAGACATTTTAGCCTATACCAGATCGGAAGGTTCTGATGAATATAGAGCCAAGATTGCTAATTACTACAGCAAACATGAGATTCATTTAGTAAAAGAAGATATTATAGTTACTACAGGTGGCAGTGAAGCACTTTTATTTGCCTTTGGTAGTATTATGGATGTGGATGACGAAGTAATAATCCCAGAACCTTTCTACGCCAACTACAATGGGTTTTCAACTGCATCTGGTGTAAATATTGTTCCCGTAATATCAAAAATTGAAAATAACTTTGCCTTACCACCTATTGATGCGTTTGAAAAATTAATCACACCCAAAACAAAAGCTATTTTAATTTGTAACCCAGGAAATCCTACAGGTTACCTGTACACCAAAGAAGAAATTAAGAAATTAGCAGAAATCGTTATTAAACACGATTTGTTTTTAATTGCTGATGAAGTTTACCGTGAATTTGCTTACGACGGTATCACGCACTACTCAATTATGCAGGAAGAAAGCTTAAAAGAACACGCTATAATGATTGATTCTGTTTCCAAACGCTATAGTATGTGCGGTGCTAGAATTGGCTGTTTGGTTTCCAAAAACAAAGATGTTATAGCAACTGCTTTAAAATTTGCTCAAGCACGCTTAAGTCCACCAACATTAGCACAAATTGCTAGCGAAGCTGCCTTACAAACACCGCAAAGTTATTTTGATGAAGTAAAAACAGAATATGTATCGCGTCGTGATATTCTAATTGCAGAATTAGAAAAAATTGAAGGTGTAAAAGTTGCCAAGCCTAAAGGCGCTTTTTATTGTATTGTTGAACTGCCAATTAAAAATTCTGATGCATTTGCCCAATGGTTATTGGAGGATTTTGATATTAATGGTGAAACGGTTATGGTAGCTCCAGCTGCTGGTTTTTATTCTACTCCTGGTGTTGGATTAAATCAAATCCGTATTGCATACGTGCTGAATAAAGATAGTTTAGTAAAGGCGGTAAACATTTTAAAAGAAGCCTTAAAAGTCTATAAAGACTAGTGCAAATCGTACATAACATATCACTAAAACCCTACAACACGTTTGGATTAGATGCAATAGCTAAACAGTTTATATCTGTTAGTTCTATTGCTGAATTACAACATGTTTTAGCTTTGCCTAACTACCCTGAAAAATTTATTTTAGGAGGTGGTAGTAACATGCTACTCACTAAAAATATGGATGCATTAGTTATTCATATAAATTTGAAAGGCATTACCATTGTTTCAGAAGAAGAGCATTTCGTGACTGTTAAGGCAAATGCCGGCGAAAATTGGCACGAATTTGTTTTATGGTGTTTGAAACATAACTATGGTGGTTTAGAGAATTTATCTTTAATTCCAGGAAATGTTGGAACCGCACCTATACAAAACATTGGTGCCTATGGTGTGGAACTAAAAGATAGTTTTGTGTCTTGTAACGCATTAATGACAAGTTCGGGCACGATGAAAACGTTTGATAAAGCAGCTTGCCAGTTTGACTATAGAAATTCTATTTTTAAACAGGGTGCTAAAGGACAATTTGTTATTTGCAGTGTAACGTTTCGCCTATCAAAAAACAAGCACAAGCTCCAAACTAATTATGGCTCTATTTCCGCGCAATTAGCAGAAATGGGAATTAAAAACCCAACAATTCAAGATATTTCAAAAGCCGTAATTGCTATCAGGCAAAGTAAATTACCTGATCCTAAAATAATAGGAAATAGTGGCAGTTTTTTTAAAAATCCGGTTATTTCAACCAAATTATACAACCACCTGAAATTAGAATTTCCAGACGCTCCTGGTTATGTAATTTCAGATGTAGAAGTAAAAGTACCTGCAGGTTGGCTGATAGAAAAAGCTGGATTTAAAGGTAAGCGTTTTGGTGATTATGGTGTTCATAAAAAACAAGCTTTAGTACTGGTTAATTATGGTAACGCCAAAGGTTCGGACATTCTTAAATTAGCCCAATTAATCCAAGATACCATTTACCGGTTATTTAAAATAAAAATTGAAGCAGAAGTAAATATTATTTAATTGAATAGAATTATATAACTTTAACTTTTCTTATGCATTTAAGAAACTAAAACTAACGTCAACCAAAAAAATTGAGCACACCTATAGAAGACGAAATCGTTGGCCTATTAAAAAAAGGCGACAAAAAAGCCATTTCATTATTATATGAAAATTATGGCGACGCCCTTTTTGGTGTCATCTCAAAAGTGTTAACCGATCCTGATATGGCTCAAGATGCTCTACAGGAAACATTTATTAAAGTTTGGAAAAAAGCCAAAACATACGATTCAAAAAAAGCAAAATTATTTACATGGCTTTACCGAATTGCCTACAACACAGCTATTGACAAAGTGCGTTCGTATAATAATAAAGCCAGTAAGGAAATCCAAATAGACGCTTCGGACGTATATACATTAACAGGTGATAGTTTAAATCAAGACGTACTAGACATTCAAAAGCATTTAAGTTCAATTGATGAAAAATATCAGATTGTTTTAAACGCGCTCTTTTTTGAGGGTATGACACAACAAGAAGCCAGTGACGAGTTGGATATTCCGCTTGGCACCATAAAATCGAGATTAAAAATTGGACTTCGTGAACTTAAAAAAATTTACGATCCAGAAACAAAATAGTCATGAATGATAAAATAACTACATTTTTAAATTCTGACCTACTAGAAAAATATCTAATAGGCCAAACAACTTCAGTAGAAACTGAAACTGTAGAATCTTACATTTCCAAATATCCTGAAGTAGAACAAGCTTACAATAACTTACAAAACCAATTAGAATTGGTTGCGCAAAGTCAATCTGTTAAAGCACCAAAAAGTATTTTAAATTCTGTTTTAAATACATTGGATGAAGAAACACCAGTAGTACAACTTAACCAACCAAAATCACGTAAAAAATGGTTTCAGTTAAGTATAGCTGCTAGTGTTATTGCTATTATGTTTGCTAGTACAACGTATATATTTTATCAACAAAATCAATTATTAAAAATTGAAAATCAAAAAATTGCTGATGAAATTTACGACAGGTTAGATGATTTAGATCAGAAAAATATGCGTTTAGATGAGATTATGCGCCAAATGAATCAACTAAATAATCCAGAAACTGAAAAGTATATTATAAACGGTAACAATCGTGCAAAAAATTTAAAAACAGTAGCCTACATAAATCCAAAAGAGAAAACCTCTATGTTAGATGTGGTTTCTTTACCACAACTTCCCGAAGAGCAATGTTATCAAATTTGGGCTGAATTAGAAGACAAAATGGTTAATTTAGGTATTTTAAGTGAAGGAGACAGACAGTTAAAATCTATTCCCTACACCGAAGATGCTTTAGCATTAAGTATTACCATTGAACAAAAAGGCAGTACATTAAGTGCTACAAAGGAAAACTCTGTTGCTGAAATTACCTTAAACAAATAACACTATTTAAACCCTAAAATAAGCCTCGGTTTTCTTTGAAAATCGAGGCTTATTTATTTTTAAAAATCCGTATCTTTGCAAAAATAATTTTTATGAAACTTTTTTTAATAACATTAGCATTATTAGGAATTGCTGTTGCAGGAATTGCCATTAAAATATGGGCAAAAAAAGATGGAAAGTTTGCAGGCACTTGTGCAAGTCAAAACCCTATGTTAAACACAGAAGGTGAAGCTTGTGGTTTTTGCGGCAAAACACCAGATCAATTTGAGAACTGTAACGAACCTCAACACTCGTAATTTTAATGCTCATACTAGACATTCTCTACTATACATTTATATTAGTAGCATGTTTTCAGGTTTGCTATTACCTCTTTTTTTTTAGCCCCTTTGCCTTTCAAAAAGAAAGCAGTCCGACACCTAAAAATATTCCAATTTCCTTAATAATTTGCGCCAAAAATGAGGCCGAAAATCTCAAAAAATTTCTGCCGTTAATTATTTCTCAAGACTACCCTAATTTTGAAATAGTTTTAATTAATGATGCATCCTATGATGACACAATGGAGGTAATGGAATCTTTTGCAGAAAAACATCCAAACATTAAAATTGTAAACGTAAAAAATAACGAAGCTTTTTGGGCTAATAAAAAATATGCTTTAACATTAGGTATTAAATCAGCCAAAAACAACCACTTATTATTTACTGATGCCGACTGTAAACCTAATTCCAGAAGCTGGATTTCAGAAATGACAGCTCATTTCAATACCGAAAAATCAATTGTTTTAGGATATGGTGGTTATACCAAAATTAAAAACTCATTTCTCAACAAAATAATCCGGTTTGAAACGTTATTTACTGCCATTCAGTATCTTTCATTTGCCAGAATGGGATTGCCATATATGGGTGTTGGTAGAAATTTAGCCTATACTAAAGATGCTTTTTTTGCAGCTAGTGGCTTTATGAAACACATGCATATTCGGTCTGGTGATGATGATTTATTTATAAATGAAATTGCCACAGCTAACAATACCAACATTTGTGTTACCAAAAACAGTTTTACACTATCTAATCCAAAAACAACTTTCAAAGCTTGGGTTACTCAAAAAAAACGACATGTAACCACTGCCGAGCATTATAAAGTGCACCATAAAATTGTATTAGCCCTATTTTATATTTCACAATTATTATTCTGGCTGTCAGGCATTGTGTTGTTAAGTTTTTTATTTAAATGGGAAGTAGTGCTGGTTATTATGGTATTGCGTTTTATCTGTCAGTTTATAATTGTATCATTTATATCGAAAAAATTAGACGAACAAGATTTGCTACCCTATCTTCCTTTTCTAGAATTCTTTTTAGTTGTTTTTCATTTAACTATATTTATATCCAACCTGATATCAAAACCTAAACATTGGAAATAACCCAAGCCATAGAGCGCGCCAAAAACAATGACCAAAAAGCCTTTAATTTTTTATTGGATTCGTTTTGGGATGATGTATATGGTTTTCAATTAAAGCGTGTTCAGAACGAAAACGATGCAGAAGATATTACCATCCAAACATTTTCAAAAGCATTCGATAAAATTAGTACCTATAAAACTGAATACAGTTTTAAAACTTGGCTTATTACCATTTCCAAAAACATTCATATTGATTTAATTAGGAAGCAAAAAAATTCCATTTCACAAAACATAGCCCATACTAACGATACTGGTTATCAAGACATTTTAGATGATTCGCCTTCACCAGAGGACAAACTAATAACCGAACAGAATTTAGTAAAATTGCTTCGTGATATTAAAAAACTAAAACCACATTATCAAAAAGTCATTAATTTAAGATACTTTCAGGAATTGAGTTATAAAGAAATTTCTCAAGAAATAGACGAACCCATTAACAATGTAAAAGTTAAATTACTTCGTGCCAAAAAACTACTGGCCGATATTATTCAAAACCAGTCGCACTTAAGCTAAAATTCTAATTAGCACTTTAGCACAATAGCCATTTATTTCCCATAATACTTTGTATCTTTGCAATGGAAAATTTAGTCTATGAAAACAGAAACAGTTTCAAATATTTTACCTGAAAGACAAGCCAAGCCTAAATGGTTGCGTGTAAAATTACCTACAGGCAAGAAATATACAGAATTACGGAGTTTAGTTGACAAGTACAGTTTAAATACCATCTGCACCTCTGGAAGTTGTCCAAATATGGGAGAATGTTGGGGAGAAGGTACTGCAACTTTTATGATTTTAGGAAATATCTGTACACGGTCTTGCGGCTTTTGTGGTGTAAAAACTGGCAGACCAGAAACGGTAGATTGGGACGAACCTGAAAAAGTAGCGCGCTCCATTAAGCTCATGCAAATAAAACATGCCGTTTTAACCAGTGTTGATCGGGATGATTTAAAAGATATGGGAAGCATTATGTGGGCAGAAACTGTAAAAGCTGTTAGACGTATGAATCCTGAAACAACGTTAGAAACACTCATTCCAGATTTTCAAGGAGTTGAACAACACATTGATAGAATTATAGAGGTTGCACCCGAAGTTGTGTCGCATAATATAGAAACAGTAAGACGCCTAACTCGCGAAGTTAGAATTCAAGCTAAATACGACCGAAGTTTAGGTGTTTTAAAATACTTAAAATCTCAAGGTCAACGCAGAACCAAATCTGGTATCATGCTAGGACTTGGGGAAGAACGCGAAGAAGTTATTGAAACCCTTCACGACTTAAGAGCAAATGATGTAGATGTAGTAACCATAGGACAATATTTACAACCTAGCAAAAAACACCTACCTGTTAAGCGTTTTATTATGCCAGACCAATTTGATGAATACAAACAAATAGGACTCGATTTAGGATTCAGACATGTGGAAAGTAGCGCATTAGTACGATCTTCTTATAAAGCTCAAAAACACATTAATTGATGATTCGAATTGGAATTAATGGATTCGGTAGAATAGGCAGACGTGTATTGCGGTTACTTCATAACCATCCGAAACTAGAGGTGGTTGTCATTAATGATTTAGCCGATTCCAAGACCTTGAGTCATTTGTTAAAATACGATAGTATTCATGGTATTTTCCATGAGACTATTGCTCATGATGAAAATCATATCATTATTAATGGTAAAAAAATAACCTTATCACATCATAATCACCCAAAGGAAATTAACTGGGCAGCTCATAATGTGGACTATGTTATTGAATCTACTGGTAAATTTAAAACCAAAAACGCATTAGAACACCACATTACTAATGGTGCCAAACGTGTTATATTAAGTGTTCCTTCTGAAGATGAATCCATAAAAACTATTGTTTTAGGCATCAATGAGTCAATTATAGATGGTTCAGAAACCATTATATCAAATGCATCATGCACGACCAACAATGCCGCTCCAATGATGGATGTAATTCATAAACTATGCGGAATTAAACAAGCTTATATAACAACCGTTCACTCCTACACCACAGACCAAAGTCTGCATGACCAGCCTCATCGTGATTTACGTCGTGCTCGTGCTGCTGGACAATCTATCGTCCCAACAACCACAGGAGCTGCAAAAGCCTTAACACGTATTTTTCCAGAACTTTCAGATGTTATAGGTGGCTGTGGTATTCGTGTTCCTGTTGCTAATGGCTCTTTAACAGATATTACCTTTAATGTTGAAAAAACCGTAACAATAGATATGATCAATAAAGCCTTTAAAGAAGCATCTGAAGGTTATTTAAAAAACGTTTTAGCTTATACACAAGACCCTATTGTATCTATTGATATTGTTGGAAATCCGTACTCATGTGTTTTTGATTCTCAAATGACATCTGTCATTGGTAATATGGTTAAAATTATTGGCTGGTATGATAATGAAACCGCCTATTCACAAAGGATTGTTGATTTAATTTGCTTTTTATCGGTAAAACCATAACTTTTATCGAATAAATAATTATATTTGTCGATAACAGTTACACGAATCATGTCCCAATTATATAAATATATAGGTTTTATTTTTATGCTGTTAAGCTTGAATTTATCAGCACAGGATGAAATTAGTGAGGATGAAGAAACCATTCAAATCAACATTGATTACAAGATAAACCAAGCCCAAGAAGATATTGAGTCTAGCGACTTTTTTGAAGCGCAGAAAAAATTAGAAGAAGCGCTCGTTCTTGCTGAAAAAATAGGCACCAAAAAAAGCATTGGAATTATTTATGCCAAACTAGGCAAACTTCAGTACATTATTGAAGAGCCTGATGCGGCTTTAATTAGTTTATTTAAAGCTAATGAAATCCAACGAATTATAAAGGATGATGTTAATAGGGCGGAGACCTACAAAATAATTGGTAACGTTTACAATAGCAAGCAAGAATACAGGCAAGCTTTAGATTATTACGTATCTGCTAACTCGCTTTTTGACCAAGAAGGTCTAGACGATTTTGTTGCTGAAGTACTTCTTAACGAAGGTAAAACACTTATTAAAATTAAGGATTATAATAAAGCCAATAAACAGCTTGAAAAATCGATTGCATTAGCTAATCGTTACGAATTAGATAAAATACAAAGTAGCGCCATGATACACAATGGCCTAGCTTTAGCTTATTTAGGAAAAAAACAAGCAGGACTTGAGCTAACATTAAAGGGCGTTCAATTAGCTAAAGAGTACAAATTTAATACAGTACTCACTAATGGGTATTTAATTTTAAGCGATTTAAATGAATTAAATGGCGACTATCAAACATCTTCAGATTACTTGAAAAAGTATATGAAGTTATCCGATTCTTTGTTGCAGGTTAAACGTGCGAACCTATCTCCAGAAAAACGTATTAAAATTTTACTTAATAATCAAACTGAATTTCAAAAGGAACAAGCTGCAAATTTAGAGGAGAAAATTAAAGAAAATAACTTAAGTAAGCTTACAACTATTTTGAGTATTGCTTTAATTACTATTTTATCTTTACTAACACTTTCATTATATAAAAACAACAATATTAGGCTTAAAACCAACAACATGCTGCACATTAAAAATAGTGAGCTTATTGTTGCCATGGAAAAAGCCGAATTGGCTTCAAAAACAAAAGCTAACTTCCTTTCTACGGTTACTCATGAATTACGAACACCGTTATATGCAGTTACTGGTTTAACAAATATGCTGTTGGATGAAGACCCAAAACCCAATCAAATTCAACATCTAAAATCTTTAAAATTTTCAGGTGAATATCTTCTAACATTTATCAATGATATTCTTCAAATTAATAAAATTGAAGCTAATAAAGTGGATATCGAACCCGAGAATTTTAATCTTAAAAAGAAAATGACAAACGTTATTGCAGCGTTAAATAATTCGGCAAACGATAATAACACCAAATTACACTTAGAATACGATTCAGATATTCCAGAAACCTATAATGCAGATCAGCTTAAAATATCACAAATCTTGATTAACTTAATTGGCAACTCCATCAAGTTTACAAAAGATGGCGATATTTGGGTACGTGCTAAAAAACTACATCAAGATGGCGATAATTATACCATTCGTTTTGAAGTTGAAGATAACGGGATTGGTATAAGTCAACAGAAACAAGAAAAACTCTTTGAAAGTTTCTCTCAAGGTTCCATACAAATTAATAGAAAATATGGCGGAACAGGCTTAGGGTTATCTATTGTGAAGGGATTAATAGAAATTTTAAAAGGAACTATTTATTTAAAAAGTGAACTTGGAAAAGGCTCTAATTTTATTTTTGAAGTTCCAATGAAGTATGCTGCACCAGTAGCAAAACCTAAAAAAGTAGATTATTTCAATAATGTGGCAGATATTGATTTAGAAAACATTAAGATTTTAGTAGTTGAGGATAATAAAATCAACCAAATGATTACCAAAAAAATCCTAAACAAAATGAAGCTTAAATGTGATATTGTTGATAATGGTGAAGAAGCTGTTGAAAAAGCGCGCACAGAAAACTATGATGTTATTTTAATGGATATCCATATGCCAGGTATCAGTGGTCTAGAAGCTACTAAACGCATTCGCGCATTTAATGAGCAGCTAACTATTTTTGCTTTAACTGCGGTAACTATAGAAGATAAAATGCATGAATTTGATGAAGCTGGATTTACAGATATCATCTCAAAACCATTTAAACAAGAAGATTTTGAGAAAAAACTCTTTGAAGCTTTAATAAGTAACAAAGAAACAAAATCTGTTTAAACAGCTCCCTTTATATAATTTAAAACCAAATTCTGAAACCTCTCTTGTTCATGAATTACTGCTTTTATAGGTATAAAGAATAACTTTTTACGTAGTGTTTCATAAACTTTCAATCGCATAAAATCCTTTTCCGTAGTTAATAGAATTTCAAATTGAGCCAGTTTTAAAATTTCAGCATCGGTAAATACATGATGATCTGGAAAGTTAAGATGCTCAAACTCCAATCCGCTATTTTTTAAATACGAAACCAATGGACCTGCATTGGCAATACCAGTAATTAAAGTAAAGGTTTTTAAATTTGATAAGTTATATGAGGCCTCTGCCGAAAAAACAATTTCAGAATATTCAATAGCGCTAAAAAACACCTCTTGGTTATTTTGTGGTTTCAATTTTGAAATAATCTGTTTTTTTTCTAAAGCCGAAATATCATCAGGACACTTGGTCACCACAATAATGTGAGCACGTTTCGCTCCTTGTTTTGGCTCCCGCAAATTACCTGTAGGTAAAACCAAATCATCAGCGTATAAGTCTTGGTATGTAGTTAATAATATATTCAAACCAGCTGTTACTTTACGGTGCTGAAAAGCATCATCTAACAAAATAACATTAGGTTTTTTTGGTAAACGTAACAAATTTTCTATGCCACGTTGTCTATTAGAATCTACAGCTATCTGTACATTTTTATAAAACTTACTATAAAACTGAAACGGCTCGTCTCCTAACGTTTTAGCAGAATCAGACACGGTTGCCAGCCGAAATCCTTCTGTCTCTCTTTTGTAACCACGACTTAAGGTTGCAACGCGAAATGAATCTTTCAAAAAATGAATTAAAAGTTCAATCATAGGCGACTTGCCCGTACCTCCAGTGCTTAAGTTACCAACACAAATAATTGGAACAGGATAAGATTGGCTTTTAAAAAGTCCCAAATCGTAAAACCTATTTCGCAACCATGTTACCAAATAGTAAATAGGAACAATAGGAAACAATATTTTTCGCAGAAGCTTCATAACAACGAAAGTAATTATTTTATCTTTGATGTTAAACATAAATAGAAATGATTGTTCAAGACATAATAAATTATTTAGAAAATTTAGCACCATCTTCTTACGCAGAAGATTTTGATAATGTGGGTTTATTAGTTGGAAATAGCCAAGAAAACGTAAAGGGTATTTTAGTAACCCTTGATACAACCGAAGCTGTCATAGATGAAGCTATTGAAACAAATTGCAACCTAATTGTAAGCTTTCATCCTATTGTTTTTAAAGGTTTAAAAAAAATCACTGGTAAAAACTATGTTGAGCGTGTTGTTATTAAAGCAATCCAAAACAACATTGCCATTTTCGCAATTCACACGGCTTTAGATAATGCATTTCATGGCGTGAATGATATGATTTGTGAAAAACTCAATCTTACCAATCGTAAAGTGCTTATTCCCCAATCTGGAACTATAAAAAAGCTAACAACTTACGCGCCACAAGCTGAAGCAGCTACCGTTCGGGAAGCGCTATTTACTGCTGGTGCAGGAAGCATTGGTAATTATGATTATTGTAGTTTTAATACAGATGGTACAGGTACTTTTAAAGGCAACGAAACTTCAAACCCAACAAAAGGCAAAAAATTGGAAATGCATTCCGAACCAGAAACACAAATATCGGTTACATTTCCGAAGCATTTAGAATCTCAAATATTACAAGCACTTTTCAGGGCTCATTCTTATGAAGAAGTTGCCTATGAAATAATACAAATTGACAATACCAATCAGCATATTGGTATGGGAATGATTGGCACGCTAGAAAAGCCCATGACGGAAACTGATTTCCTCAAGTATGTAAAAGAGACCATGCAAACTGGAACAATCAGGCATTCGCAATTCCTAAACAAACCTATTCAAAAAATTGCCGTTTTAGGAGGCTCTGGTAGTTTTGCTATTTCGGCTGCCAAACGTGCTGGTGCTGATATATTTATCACAGCAGATTTAAAATATCATGATTTTTTTCAAGCCGAAAACAGCCTAATTTTAGCTGATATTGGACATTATGAAAGTGAGCAGTTCACAAAAAACCTTTTAGTAGCATATCTTACGAAAAAAATTACTAATTTTGCACCTGCCTTACCGGTAGGTAGGCTTATTATATCAAAGACCAATACAAATCCAGTTAAGTATTATTAGAGTATGGCAAAAAAGAAAGAAGCAACGGTAGAAGAGCGTTTAAGAGCCCTGTATGATTTACAACTTGTAGATTCTCGTATCGATGAAATTAGAAATGTGCGTGGAGAACTTCCTTTAGAAGTACGCGATTTAGAAGATGAAGTTGCTGGAATGAACACCAGACATGAAAAGCTTGAAGACAGCTTAGATGTTATAAAAAATGAAATCAGTTCTAAAAAGAACTTGATAGAAGAGGCTAAAGCACTCATCAAAAAGTACAACGAGCAACAAAAAAATGTTCGTAATAATAGAGAATATAACTCTATTTCTAAAGAAATTGAATTTCAAGAATTAGAAATTCAATTAGCTGAAAAAAACATCAATGAACACAAAGTTCAGATTGAACAGAAAAAAGAAGTTATAGCCCAGACTAAAGAACGCTTAAAAGAACGCCAAACACACCTGAAACACAAAAAGAGTGAGTTAGATGCTATTTTGGCTGAAACGGAAAAAGAAGAGCAAGCACTTATTAAAAAATCGGAGGAATTTAAAAAATCTATTGAAGAGCGTTTAGTTTCTGCTTATACCAGAATCCGTACCAATGTTAAAAACGGATTAGCCGTTGTAGCCATTGAAAGAGGTGCTTCTGGAGGATCGTTTTTTACAATTCCACCACAGGTTCAAATGGAAATCGCATCTCGCAAGAAGATCATAACAGATGAACACAGTGGGCGTATTTTAGTGGATGCCGCTTTAGCTGAAGAAGAACGCGAAAAAATGGAAAAGCTTTTCTCTAAATTATAAGCTATTTTCAAAATTATATAGAAAGCCTTCAATAAATTGAAGGCTTTTTTTTTAATATAACTTTAGCATTTCATTTATAAGGTAATAGACTTCTATACGTCTAACACTAAAAAGAAAACTATGAATAAGTTACTCATAATGGTATTTACGGCCTTGTTATTTAGTTGTAATAACAACGCTCAAGTCAACTCCAAACAACAAGACGTTATTAATGCAGAACCTGTAGAAGTAGCCATGAAAAACGGCAAGGCTAAAGCCTATTTTGCTAGTGGTTGCTTCTGGTGTGTAGAAGCAGTTTATGAGAGTGTAAAAGGAGTTGAAGAATCTACTTCAGGGTATGCTGGAGGTCATACAAAAAATCCAACATACGAATCCAGTAATACTGGTAGAACAGGACATGCGGAAGCGGTAGAAGTTATTTACAATCCTGAAATTGTTAGTTTTGAAACGTTAGTGGATGTGTATTTTGCTTCGCAAAACCCAACACAAGTAAATGGTCAAGGTCCAGACACAGGCTCTCAATATCGATCTATTATCTTTTATCAAAACCAAGAGCAAAAAAATATTATTATGGAAAAGAAAAACGCTTTAGAAAAAGAACTTGGTAAACCTGTTGCTGCTGAAGTCTATCCGTTTCAAAAATTTTGGATTGCTGAAGATTACCACCAAGATTATGAGCGCTTACATCCCGACAATCCGTACATCCAGAATGTATCTATACCAAGATTAAATCGTTTCAAAAGAAAGATGCCAGAAGTTTTAAAGGCCAATCACTAAAATATTAAGTGGCTATTTAGATTCTACAATTAAAAGTTCTGATTCCTTTTTATGGTTTTGTTGCCTTTATTGTAAAAATTAAAGGATATAAATTAGCGGCTATTTTAAACATACCATTTTTGGTTTCAACCAAATTAGGTAATACATTATAAGGGCTTTCGTGATATTCATTTAAATGTTCAATATGTAATCCTGCTTGAGTTAAGGCATTAATTACCTCACTCAAACCATGATTCCAGCCATATTCTTTACTAATTATTTTAGAGTCTTGATTGGCATAAGTGCCTTCATATTCTTCAAAAATTACTTCATCTTGCATATAGCCATATTTCATGTTAGGTTTCCCGTTTATGTAATCGAACATCCAAACTATCGGGTGAAATTCCGCCATAAAAAATGTCCCTCCTTTTTTCAGTCGTTCAGCAATCATCCTTCCCCAAGGCTTTAAATCTGGCAACCAACCAATAACGCCATAACTGGTAAAAACAATATCAAATTGCTCGGTAATATGTTTAGAAGTATCTAACACATTACAACAAACAAATTTAGCGTCCAAACCTAATTCGGTATTCAAAGTTTGGGCTAATTTTATGCCTTCATCACTTAAATCGACACCGACGCACGAAGCTCCCATTCTACTCCAACTTAATGTGTCTTGCCCAAAATGACATTGTAAATGCAACATAGATTTCCCAGAAACATTACCTAAAGCCTCTAACTCATAAGACATTAATGACGACTTCCCTTTTTTAAAAGCTTCCATATCATACATGTCACTTTCTGCATGAACACGCACTTTTTGGTTCCAGGTTGCCTTATTGGTTTCAAAATAGTTTTTTTCTAATTCCATATTCTAGTTAAATATCTGTCCAATTTACTATAACTTTACAACTTCTTAAAAAATTAAACTATGAAACATTTTAGACTTATTTTAAGTGTGTTACTTATTTTACAATCTTGTAAATCCGACAAGGAAAATACCCCTATAACGGAAATGAATGAAAAAGAACTAACAACTTCTGAAAAAATAGCACAAGCTTATGGTATTGAAAATTGGAATGAGGTAAACACTATTAGTTTCGATTTTAATGTGAGAAAAGATAGCTCGCTTTTTAAACGTTCTTGGAAATGGTCTCCTAAAACAAATAACATTACATTAATTACACCTAACGACACGCTGCAGTATAACAGAAATGAAATGGATAGTACATTTATAAATGCCGACAAAGCATTTATAAACGATAAATTCTGGTTATTGGCACCATTTAATTTAATTTGGGATTCTGGAACAACAATTTCTGAGCCCGTTGAAGAAACTGCTCCAATTAGTAAAAAAACACTTTATAAAATTACGCTAACGTATCCTAATGAAGGTGGCTATACACCTGGCGATGCTTACGATTTTTATTATAATTCTGATTTCTTTATCGAGGAATGGGTTTACCGAAAAGGAAACGCTAAAGAACCTTCCATGATGTCTACTTGGGAGAACAACGTTGGATATAATGGTGTTATAATCGCGTTAAGCCATAAAAAAACAGATGATAATTGGGAATTATTTTTTGATAATGTTTCAATAAATTAACTATAAAACATCCAAAACTAGTAATACAATCGTATATCTAATAAATATCCCGCTTTAAGCGTCTATATATATTCAAAAAGGGCTTCATCCAATGGTTGAAGCCCTTTTTCTTTTTCCCTTCATTCCTAAATTTATAATTCTTATTTTTGTGGGAAACCGAAAAACATAACACCTTGTCCAACTACAAAACCGGTCTTGATTTTGCAAAAAAACAAGACGCAAACGACCCACTATCTAGCTATCGAGAGCAGTTTCACATACCAAAAGATAAACACAATAACGAACTTATTTATCTTTGTGGCAATTCATTAGGACTGCAACCAAAATCAACAAAAAACTATATCAATCAAGAATTAGAAGATTGGGCTAATTTAGGTGTTGAAGGACATACACATGCCAAAAACCCATGGCTACCTTATCATGAATTTTTAACTACAAGCATGTCTAAAGTTGTTGGTGCCAAACCCATTGAAGTAGTTGTTATGAATACCCTAACAGCTAACTTACATTTCATGATGGTGTCTTTTTATAAACCCACAACTACACGTTACAAAATTATCATTGAAGCGGATGCATTCCCATCTGATAAATATGCTGTAGAGTCCCAACTACGTCATCATGGCTATGATGATAAAGAAGGCTTAATACTTTGGAAAGCACGTGAAGGTGAAGAGTTACTACGCTATGAAGATTTAGAAACCATTCTGGATAAACATGGTGACGAAGTGGCTCTGGTGATGATTGGCGGTGTCAACTATTACACAGGACAATTTTTCGACTTGAAGCGCATTACCAAACTCGGACACAAACACGGCTGCATGGTTGGTTTCGACTGTGCTCATGGTGCAGGAAATGTAGAACTTAATTTACATGATTCTGGTGCCGATTTTGCTGTTTGGTGTACCTATAAATATTTAAATTCAGGCCCAGGAAGTTTAGGTGGTTGCTTTGTTCATGAACGTCATGCACATAACAAAACATTGAATCGTTTTACAGGTTGGTGGAGTCATAATAAAGAAACACGCTTTAAAATGCGCGATGAGTTTGATGTTATACCAGGAGCTGAAGGTTGGCAATTAAGTAATCCACCAATTTTATCTATGGCTGCCATAAAAGCATCGTTAGATATTTTTGAAGAAGTAGGCATAAAAAAACTCAATCAAAAATCGAAAGATTTAACTGCTTATTTCGAATTCCTATTAAAAGAATTAGGCCAAGACACTATCCGTATTATAACTCCAAACAATCCAGATGCACGTGGTTGTCAATTATCAATACAAGTAAAAAATGCCGATAGAGCTTTGCATGATAAACTAACTGAAGCAGGAGTTATAAGTGATTGGCGCGAACCAGACGTTATTCGCTGTGCGCCAGTACCGTTATATAACTCCTATCAAGATATTTATCATATGGTAGAGAAATTAAAAAATATATTAAAATAAAAATGTTATTTGAAGCGTCATATTAAAAAGTCTTCAAAACAACCAAAATAACAGTAAACATCACCATTGTGATATACTAATATGAAAAACAAACAACAAAACATACTCATAATTGGCGCAGGACTTTGTGGCTCACTTCTAGCATTGCGGCTTGGGCAACGCGGCTACAGGGTTACCGTAATGGAAATGCGACCTGACTTAAGAAAAGTTGATATCAGTGCTGGTCGTTCCATAAATTTAGCTTTTTCTGATCGTGGTATAAAAGCCATGAATTTAGTTGGTATTCAAGACAAGGTAGAACCTCTTTGCATTCCTATGAATGGCCGAATGCTACATGATATAAATGGCAATACAACTTTGGCTCCGTATAGTGGCCGAGACCATGAATACATTAATTCTATTTCTCGAGGTGAACTAAATGCCTTATTATTAAATGAAGCTGAAAAACATGACAATGTTAACATTTACTTTAATAGAAAATGTGAATCGGTAGATTTTGAAAATACCACAGCACACTTTACAGAATTTAATACTAAAAACGAATTTATTGAAGATGCTGATTTGATTATTGCAACAGATGGTGCAGGTTCCGCTATGCGTAAAAGCTACTATTTAGGGCATAAGTTCTTGTTTAGCTTTTCACAAGACTATTTAACCCATGGTTACAAAGAATTAAGTATCCTTCCCGGCGAAAATGGCAGCTATAAAACCTATAAAAACGCGCTCCACATTTGGGGTCGCGAAGCCTTTATGCTCATCGCTTTACCAAATTTGGATGGTAGTTTTACAGTAACTTTATTTTTAAGTTATAACGAAGGTGAATATAATTTTAACAACTTAACAACAAAGGAGCGTGTACTAGAGTTTTTCTCAAAATACTTTAAAGATGCATTAGAATTAATGCCTAATTTAATTGATGATTTCTTTAGAAATCCAACAGCTCCATTAGGTACAGTTAAATGTTCACCTTGGCACTATAAAGGCAATACGCTGTTAATGGGTGATGCGGCTCATGCTATTGTTCCATTTTATGGTCAAGGTATGAATGCGTCTTTTGAAGATGTGGTTGAATTCGATAAGGTTTTAGATGAAAATTTAGGCGATTGGGAAACCATATTTAAAAAATATGAATCCTCTCGCAAAAAAAATACCGATGCCATTGCCGATTTAGCCATCGATAATTTTTATGAAATGAAAGGCCATGTAAATCACGCCAATTTTAGAGAAAAACGCACATTAGAAATGGCATTTGAAAAAACATTCCCAAATGATTATTCATCAAAATACTCTCTAGTAACTTTTAATGAAGATGTTAGCTATCATGATGCCATGACGCGAGGTCGTGCTCAAGATAAAGCCATATTAAATATGTTAGCAGACGGAAAAATTACAGAGGTAGAAAATTTATCAAACCAAGCATTAAAAACCCTTTTAGAAAACGTAAAAGCTGAAACTGAAGCCATACTTGAGGATGATAGAATTGCTGGATTGAAATAACAAATTCCTTCAATAACAGGAATCCATAAGCCCAAAATGATTATAAGGTTATTAACATTTCTTATAATTGTAAATTAAATTAAAAAAGAATCCTTTAAAACATTATAAAATTATGAGCAACATAAAAAACGAGACTCCAGCTTCTGCAGGAACTAGTGTTACACCAAGAGGAGCCTATCCACATGTAAAACGTGTTGGCGATTTTATATTCGTTTCAGGAACCAGTTCCCGAAGAGCAGACAACAGCATTGCAGGCGTTGAAATTATTGATGAAATGGGAACCAAACATCTGAATGCCGAAGTTCAAACACGTGAAGTTTTGAAAAATATTGATAGAAACCTACAAACTGTGGGAGCATCTGTTAAAGATGTTGTAGATGTTTCCACGTTTTTAGTAAACATGAACGATTTTGCTGGCTATAATAAAGCCTATGCAGAATTTTTTGATAAAGAAACAGGACCAACCAGAACAACTGTTGCTGTTCACCAATTACCGCATCCAGATTTGGTAGTGGAAATTAAGGTAACGGCATACAAACCAATTCCTGCCTAAACAGGAATTTCGTAGAAAAAAGTAAAGCCTTAAAAGCTGTAACATTCTTTTTTATTGTAATTTACAAGAATTCTTTTTTCTCAAAACCGAGAACTTTAGATAAACACCTTATCAAGTGGGAACAAAATCAGGAAATAAAGAGATTCCTGCCTTCGCAGGAATTCAAAACTACATAAACGGAAAATTCATACCTCCCATCGCTAATGCGTGGTTAGACAATTATAACCCTGCAAATGGTGAAGTTTACGGACGCATACCAAACTCATCAAAAGAAGATGTTGAGAATGCCTATATTGCTGCAAAATCAGCATTCCCTAGTTGGTCTCAAACAACATTAGACGAACGCAGTCGTATTCTCATTAGAATTTCAGAATTACTAGAAGCCAATTTACAACAATTTGCAGAAGCCGAAAGTAAAGACAATGGCAAACCTATTTCTTTAGCCAAAGCTGTTGATATTCCACGAGCAGCCAGCAACTTTCGTTTCTTTGGAAATGCCATTACGCAATTCGCAAGTGAAAGCCATGAAAGCGTTGGTCAAGATGCTATAAATTACACCTTACGGCAACCAATTGGTGTTGTGGGTTGTATTTCGCCATGGAATTTGCCATTATATTTGTTTACTTGGAAAATTGCACCAGCTTTAGCAGCTGGAAACTGTGTGGTTGCCAAACCAAGTGAAGTAACACCCATGACAGCTTATCTATTAGGAGACATTTGCAACGAAGCCGGTTTACCAAAAGGGGTATTAAACATTGTTCATGGCTTGGGTGGTTCAACAGGTCAAGCTATTATTGAACATCCAAATATTAAGGCCATTTCGTTTACAGGAGGCACTACCACTGGAGCACATATTGCTAAAGTAGCTGCGCCTATGTTTAAAAAATTATCGCTGGAATTAGGAGGTAAAAATCCAAACATTATTTTCGCAGATTGTGATTATGATGACATGCTTGAAACAACTGTTCGCTCCTCATTCGCCAATCAAGGTCAGATTTGTTTATGTGGCAGCAGAATTTTTGTAGAAGCGGCTATTTACGAAAAATTCAAACGTGATTTCGTGACTAAAATTCAAGCTTTAAAAGTTGGACATCCATCAGAAGCCACAACCAATATTGGTGCTTTAGTTTCCAAACCACACCTTGAAAAAGTAATGGAATACATCCAAATTGCCAAAGACGAAAATGGTAAAATTCTGTGTGGCGGCAACAAAGTAACAGTTGCAGGTTACGAAAACGGTTATTATTTAGAACCAACTGTTATCGAAGTTCCACACGATGAATGCCGTGTAAATCAAGAAGAAATTTTCGGCCCTGTCGTAACTATTATGCCTTTTGAAACTGAAGATGCCGTTTTACAAATGGCAAACAAAGTCAAATACGGTTTATCTGCAACCTTGTGGACCAATAACTTAAAACGCACCATGCGCCTGAGTAATGAACTGCAGGCTGGTATTGTTTGGGTTAACACCTGGATGATGCGTGATTTACGAACCCCTTTTGGAGGCGTAAAAGCATCTGGTGTTGGCCGTGAAGGTGGTTATGAAGCCCTACGCTTTTTTACAGAAGCCAAAAATGTTTGTATAAAATATTAAAGATGGGAATTGGCAGAAGAGAATTCACAAAATTAATTGGTTTAGCTCTGACAGGCACAATAATCGATCCTCTTCAAGCAGTTGTGACTCATAATGAATATTATATAAATAAAAAATTAGGAATCATGTTTACCATTCCTAAATCATGGGGTTTTGTTAAAATTAAAGATTTTGGCAAAATAAAAGACAAACAAATTCTTGATGGTTTTTATGAATCGATAAAAAATGAAGTTTATGAAGATTTAGGAAGTCCTATTTGTATTGTTACAAAATATTACGAAGACCTTCCCGAACATGATGGCTTGTTTTCTCCTTCTATAATACTTAAAATAACACCTAAATCAGAGTTTGATAGTTATGGCCATAAGAATTTTGAAGAATTAATCCATATGTCAAGAAAAAATGACAACTCTGTTTTAAAAGATTATAAAATTGTTAATATTTATGTCCCCTACACATTAAATAATTGTCAATTTTTTGAAGATGACTCAGAATATTTATTTGAACATAAAGAACTCAAAAAACCAATAAAAGTAGAACAAAAGAGCATTAAATTTGAACATCAAAACTTTTATTATGAGTTTAGTTGTCATCAGTCTTTAGAAATGAACGAAAAAGCAGATATTGAATTTGAAGCCTTTAAAAACAGTATAAAATTAATATGAATCTAAATCTAAACAACAAATACGCATTAGTCTGCGGAAGCACAGCAGGAATAGGAAAAGCTACAGCTATGGCACTTGCCAATGAAGGTGTTCAAGTAACCTTAATTGCGAGAAATGAAGAGAAATTAAAAGCAACCTTGACAGAGTTACCACAGCAAAGACAGCACGATTATATAGTAGCGGATTTTTCGAATCCAGACGAACTGAAGTCTAAAGTTTCCAATTATATTTCTAAAAATCACGGATTTCATATTTTGGTAAATAATACAGGAGGACCAGCTGGAGGACCAGTTTTTATGGCAGATTTGGATGAATTTCAAAAAGCATTCACCCAACATTTAAAATGTAATCATGTGCTAGCACAAACGGTTGTTCCATTTATGAAAGAAGCTGGTTACGGTAGAATTGTAAATGTTATTTCTACATCTGTTAAACAACCATTAGATGGTTTAGGTGTCAGTAACACCATTCGTGGTGCAGTTGCCAATTGGAGCAAAACGCTTGCTAATGAACTAGGTCAGTTTGGAATAACCGTAAATAACGTGCTTCCAGGTGCGACTGGAACCGAAAGGTTAACTGAGATTATTAAAAATAAATCGGCTAAATCTGGAAATTCAGAAGAAGAAGCTGCTCATGCTATGAAACAAGCTGTTCCGGCAAAACGTTTTGCGAAACCTGAAGAATTAGCTGATGCTATTACCTTTCTAGCCAGTGAGCGTGCTAGTTACATTAATGGCATTAACCTCCCTGTTGATGGTGGTAGAACTAAAAGCCTATAACCCGATGAGAGCTTTTTACATCACAATTTTATTCACGTTGTTTACAGGTATCAGTCATGCACAATATGCGTTGAAAAATTATTCCAATGCAGAGATTGATGAGTTGCCAATAGTACAACAAATTGCTAATTGGATTCAATACCATCAAATTGATAATGTTATCCCATTATTAACCAATAAAAATATCATAGATCAAACTTATTTCGATTCAGAATCAACCTTCTTATCTTTAGAGTACTCTAGAGATAGAGTTGAATCCAACACGCATACAACGGTAGCAGATAATCGAAATATCGTTTGGTATGAACGTAACTTTTATAAAAAAAGCAAATCGACATTAAAACCACGCTATCAAATTTACTTTACAGTGGAATTTATTAATGACTCCTATAGAATAATTGACCTTCAATTTGGTAAGAAGAAAAAAATAAACACTAGTGAGTATGATACAAATTGACACCAAAGTTTGTAACTTTATATCATTCATTTCTTAAAAAAACACAAAATGAGCACCATATTTCCACCTATTAATTTTAAAGCCTGGATTGAAGAAAACAGACATCTTTTAAAACCACCTGTTGGCAATAAAGTCGTTTGGAAAGATGGCGACTTTATTGTAATGGTTGTAGGTGGTCCAAATAGCCGAAAGGATTACCATTATAACGAAACACCTGAATTCTTTTATCAAATAGAGGGGAATATGGTTTTAAAAATTATAGAAAATGGCGAACCAAAAGATATTCATATCAACGAAGGTGACATTTTCTTATTACCACCAAAAGTACCACATTCTCCACAACGCGCTGCAAACACCGTCGGATTAGTTATAGAATATCCTCGGGAAAAAGGCGTAAAAGATGCCTTACTATGGTTTTGCGAAAATTGTACTACCAAACTATACGAAGAGGATTTTACTGTTGAAAATATTGAAACAGATATGCCTGTTATTTTTGATAAATATTATGGCGACCAAAACAAACGAACGTGCCCAAACTGTGGTGAAACTATGGAGCCACCCAAAAAAGTACAGATAGAAGACTAAAATATGAAACGAAAACTTCGAATTAACGGCCACTCTCACCTACTTCCTTATCCAGAGGAGATTCCGCAGTTTATGCAAGACAAAGGCATTTTCTGGGTAGATAAAGACCGGAAATTTATGCTTCAAAAAGATTGGAACAGACCCATTACGGATTCTAGTTTCTTTTTAGATGAGAAACTTGCATGGATGGAACGTTTTAAAATAGATCATGCGGTGGTTTTAAATTTATCGCAACTCTATGGAAATGGTCTGCGCGTAGAGGAAATGAAACAAGCCTTGCGCTTTCAGAATGATTTTAACGCTAAAGTTCAGCGTGAAAACCCAAGTAAATTTACCTGCGGATTTGTGGTACATCCTGGTTTTGTTCGTGGCGCTTGTTGGGAAATTGAACGCTGTGTAAATGAATTAGGTATGCAGTTATTGTGTTTACCTACACATTATATGGACACCATTGGAACTTGGCGCTGTATTTTTGATGAAGAAAATGAGCCTATTTTTGAATTGGCCAATAAATATAATTTAGCCGTAGAAATTCACCCATATGATGGTGAAAAATTCATTAAATTAGAAAACACTTCGTGGCGTTTTCATTTAATTTGGATGTTGGCACAATGTGCAGATGCTTACCACTTTTTAACTCTTAACGGTTACCAAGATAAATACCCAAATATGCGAACGTGTTTTGCTCATGGAGGCCAATTGGCGCAAATTAATCTGGGAAGACGTATTCAAGGTTTTGATGGCAGACCTGATTTATTTGAGGGAAAAAGTCATCCAAGAAAAGCCGTAGGGCATAAAAATATCTTTTTTGATACCTTGGTTCATGATACAGGTGGACTACAGTTATTAATTAAAAATCAAGGCTCAAAACAAGTATTAATGGGACTGGACGACCCTTATCCTTTAGGTGAAATGGAGAGCGAAAAACAATCTTCCTATCCAGGTAAAATTCTCGATTTAGCAATGGAACGTAACATTATTAATGAAACCGAACGGGATGCTATTTGGGAAGATAATGTTATCCAGTGGCTTTGTGGTGATGATGAAGCAGCCAAACAAAAATTAGTCAACCGAATTCTAGGTCAATAACTATCATTTTGAGCTCATGTAAAGAATCTTCATGATAAAACATAAGATTCCACATTTCACTTTGAATGACAATATTAGATAAACTATGCAATTTCTTTCAGAAGAATTAGATACCTATGTGACAAACCATTCGGAGGACGAACCCGAATTATTACAACAACTAACACGCGAAACCTACCAAAAAATTTTGCAACCACGTATGTTGAGTGGGCATTACCAAGGTCGTGTGTTGAGTATGATTTCTAAATTAGTCAACCCAAAAAATATTTTGGAAATAGGGACTTATACAGGATATTCCGCTTTGTGTTTAGCAGAAGGCCTTCAAAAAAAAGGCGAACTACATACCATTGACAGCAATGAGGAATTGGTTGATTTTCAACGCAAGTATTTTGATAAATCAGAATTTGGTAACCAAATCCATCAGCATTTAGGAAACGCTTTAGATATTATTCCCAAATTCAATAACAGCTACGATTTGGTTTTTATAGATGCCGATAAGGAAAATTATTCTGCATATTTTAAACTAATTATAGACCGTTTAAATCCTGGAGGTATTATCTTATCAGACAATGTGCTTTGGAGTGGGAAAATACTGAATACAAGCTTTAAAAAGGACGATACAGCTACACCTGCACTCATTGCATACAATAAGCTTTTGAAGGACGATCCGCGTGTAGAAACCGTTTTATTACCCATTCGTGATGGGTTAACCATTAGTAGGAAGCGCTAAATTGCTGTAAATACAACAATCTCTTTATTTAATTTTACCTAACTTGGTTTCTCTTAATTATTTAATATGAAATTAAACTTATTGTCCTGTGAAGCTCAAAGACCAGACAGACGAGCGATAGCCAAATGTATGGTTGAGATTTCAAAAAACATATCTGAATCTCTAGCTAATGAACTCACCGATATTCTATTAGAAGGCAATGCTGTAGATATTGCCGTATCTGATAAAAACTCGGGTTCCGCTTTACGAGCGTTACGAAAATTGGATATTGATTATGAGATTGTTGAGTAAGCTAATATTTCGTAGTAGCCTATCATTTAACAGAATAGTTAAAACTTGACTTTCTTAAAAAAAATAACGAACTTCGTTTACAACTGATATAAAACATTCAAACGATTTCATATCATAACGTTACCTGCAAGCTGAAAAAACATCTCGATGCCAATAGAAAACATACCTGAAATATACATTAAGGACAATCAAAAAAAATCTGACTTGTTCGTGTATGACTTTAAAATGACCAATGATGTTGTTAAAAGTAAGGTCAATTTAGGAATGAATATGTTTAGCTTTTTACAAGTTGGGAAAAAGCAAGTACACTTTGCAGGAACAACAGTTGCAGTTAACAAAGACCAATCTTTATTATTAAAAAAAGGAAATTGGCTTTGGACAGAATTACTAGATACAGAGACTATTTATTATTGTAAACTCTTCTTCTTTTCAGAAAAAAAATTGAAAGAGTTTCTAGAAAAGCACAAAAAAAATAGCAAAATAGTAAAAGAAGAAACACCTTATTTCATAATTAGAAATGACTCATACATTAGTTCATATCTAAATTCATTATCTACAATTAGTGAAGCACCAACAGTTTTTGCTGATAATTTACTTTCAGTCAAATTTGAAGAATTAATGCTTTATCTTTTACAAAAATATGGGAGAAAATTTGAACTATTTCTACATTCTTTAATAATTAAAGAAACTTCACCTTTTAAAAAAATTGTAGAAAGCAAAATACATTCAAATCTAAAACTAGAAGAAATTGCTTTTTTATGTAATATGAGTTTATCTACTTTTAAACGCCATTTTATTAAAGAATATAAAACATCACCCGGAAAATGGCTTAAGGACAAACGACTTCAAAAAGCAAAAGAAACTTTAGAGCTAGGTAATTTAAAACCTTCCGACATCTATTTGGATTTTGGCTATAACAATCTTTCAAACTTTAGTATTGCCTTTAAAAACAAATTCGGAATTAATCCAAGTGAAATAACTTCATAAGTTTCTTATTTTCAACTTTGTTTTCAAAATTGACCTTTTTTCATAAGTTATTGAACTGTTTTAGTAATTCAAAAATACAACTCTCATTGTAGATTTGTATCAGAAATAATAACAGAACTAAAACATAAAATTATGAACATTACATTAGAACAAGCAGAAAAAGCAATTGTAGCAGCAAAACAAAAAGCTACGGCAATTGACACAAAAATGAATATTGCAGTTGTAGATGCTGGAGCAAATTTAGTAGCATTTGGAAGAATGGATGGTGCTTGGTTAGGCTCACTTGACATATCTATCAAAAAAGCAAAAACAGCTCGTTACTTTGATATGAATACTGGAAGTATTGGAGAGTTATCTCAACCAGGAGGTTCTCTATATAATATAGAACATTCAAATAACGGATTAATTACTTTCCCTGGAGGTGTGCCAATTAAAAACGCAAATGGCGAAATTATTGGAGCAATTGGAGTAAGCGGAAGTACGGTTGAGAACGACCATACTGTTGCAGAAGCTGGAGCATCAGCAATTTAATCACAGTTTAATTAATATAAAAGAGGATAATTAAAACAAATTATCCTCTTTTTTTTTATTAACTAATTATGAAAAAATATTTAGCTGAATTCATTGGAACGTTTGCTCTAGTATTTTGTGGTACAGGAGCAATTATTGTAAACGAGCAATCCAATGGAAGTTTAGGATTAATAGGAATCGCCTTAACTTTCGGAATAATAATTAGTGCTATGATTTATGTTTTCGGTAATATTTCTGGAACACATATAAACCCTTCTGTGACTATAGCTTTAGTAATAGGAAAATTAACAACATTAAAAGAAGCATCATTTTATATTTTCGCACAAATTTTGGGAGCAATATTGGCAAGTGTTCTACTTAAAATTATGTTTTCAGAAAACCTAACATTAGGTGCTACAATTCCTTCTGGCGAATTAGTGCAATCATTCATTTTAGAATTTGTACTGACTTTTTTTTTAATGCTTACAATTTTGGGGGTAACATCAAAAAAAGAATTTTCCAATTTAGCAGGACTTATAATTGGAATAGTAGTTACTGGAATTATCCTTTTTGCAGGACCAATTTCTGGTGGCTCATTTAATCCTGCAAGAAGTTTAGCACCTGCAATTGTATCAGGAAACTTTACAGCCCTTTGGATTTATATTACTGCTCCAACATTAGGAGCAATAGTAGCAATGTTTGTTTGGAAAGGAATTAACAAAACGGAATAAAAGCCAGCAGGTAACAACGTATATAAAAAATAGCGGTTTAAGTGCTTAATTTTAAGTGAATTTTATAAATTTAAAGTCAGTTATAAACCGAAAAGTTAGTGCTTAAAATCCGCTACTTTTCATATACAAAACCGTAAACGAAACTGAAAAATTAAAATAAAGAAATACTTATCTAACCAAGTAAAGACCCAATATTCCTTTAGAGCTTCCGTCTTACAGAACCCGTAAAATCCTCCAATTCGTCTTTTACTTTATTCAGTTCGTCTTGAACGTCTTTGGTAACGCTGGTATCAATGCCATTTTTTTCGGCACTTTTAGTGATTTCAGATTTCAGGTCGTTGGACGCATCTTTAAGCATGCGCATACCTTTACCCATTCCGCGTGCTATCTCGGGAATTTTATCGGCACCAAAGACCATAACTACTATAAATAGTATAAACATGATTTCGGTAGTCCCTATAAATAAAAATGTTGCTTGCTGTATCACGATGCAAATATAGTAAGTAGTTTGATACGAATAAAAAAAGCCGACTGTAATTAGTCGGCTTTTAATAAAATATTATAATAATTAATCTTTATTCTTTTCCTTAAACTGATCAAACTGGCTTTGTTTCACTTCTCTTGGCCAAGAATTGTTTGAGGTATCCACATCGGCAGTTTCTAAATTAGGATCGACTGTAATTTTTACAATCTCCTTATCAGATGCAACTGCTTTGCTAACTTCTTTATCATTTAGGCGCCAAATTTGCGCTGGATATTTCTCCATTTTTGTAGTGCCATCAGCATACGTATATTCAACAATAATAGGCATTACCAATCCACCTGGCTTTTCAAACGTTACACTGTAGAAATATTTAGGTTGTTTTATTTTTGCGCGTTCTTCAGGCGTGAAATTATCCATAACGTATTCGTTTAACGTAGGCGAATTTTCTAGCAACGTTCCATTTTTCATATCTTCAGTAAACTCATCACTACCTTCTTCAACCATATAAACTAAAGGCGGTAAATCGCTCATTTTCATACCACGTTGTTTAACCATTTCTTTAATACGTGCGTTAGGTTCAGATGATACGTAATACTTTTTCACCTCTTTAACACCCATATCTACATAGTCTGTTGTGTAAAACCAACCTCTCCAAAACCAGTCTAAATCGAATGCAGATGCATCTTCCATAGTTCTAAAGAAATCTTCTGGTGTTGGGTGCTTAAACATCCAACGGTTAGCATACTCTCTAAATGCATAATCAAATAACTCACGTCCCATAACCGTTTCTCTTAAAATATTTAGAGCAGTTCCTGGTTTGCCATAAGCATTATTTCCAAACTGGTAGGTGTTTAAACCTTTAGTCATAATTGGTGCAATATAATCTTGATCGCCACCCATGTAAGGCACAATGTTAGCAGCTGGCCCACGACTTGAAGGGTATTTAGCATCTCCTTCAGATAAAGCAGCAGGATACCACTCACCAAAATCTTGTTCCGCAACATACTGTACAAAGGTATTTAAACCTTCATCCATCCATGTCCACTGACGCTCATCACTATTTACAATCATTGGGAAATAGTTATGTCCTACTTCATGAATAATAACGCTTATCATACCGTATTTTGTACGATCACTATAATTTCCATCTTTATCTGGACGACCATAGTTAAAGCAAATCATTGGGTACTCCATACCTTGTTGCTTGGCATGGACTGAAATAGCCTTATGGTATGGGTAATCAAAAGTCATACGTGAATACGACTTTAAGGTACTAGCTACCGCGTAGGTTGACCATTGTTCCCATAGCGGGTTTCCTTCTTTAGGGTACATAGATACAGCCATGACATCTTTATCACCAATTTTAACGGCCATCATATCCCAAATATACTTTCTAGACGTTGCAAAGGCAAAATCACGCACATTTTCGGCTGAAAACTTCCATGTTTTTGTTCCTTTAGCACGATTTTTTTCAGCTTGTTCAGCTTCGGCTTGTGTTACAATTAAAACAGGCTTATCATATGATTTTTGTGCTTGCTCGTAACGCTTCATCATGTCTTTTGAAAACACCTCCTTACGGTTTGTTAAAACACCAGTTGCATCCATAATATGATCGGACGGAACGGTTATGTTCACCTCGTAATTACCGAATGGTAACGCAAATTCATCACGTCCCCAAAATTGAGAGTTTTGCCATCCTTCCACATCATTATAAACTGCCATTCTTGGAAAAAACTGTGCAATAATATAGTTTCTATTACCATCTTCTGGGAAATACTCATATCCAGAACGGCCACCCATATTTACATAATCGTTAATGTTGTACCACCACTTAATGGAGAACGAAAATTTATCGCCAGTATTTAGTGTTTTTGGTAACTCTACACGCATCATGGTACGATTAATCATGTGTGGTAAGGCTTTACCGCTAGCATCTGTAACAGCTTCAATTTTAAAACCACCATCAAAACCATCGGTCATATACTCTGAAGCAAAACTACCTGCTTGTTGTGCTGGAGCCACACCACTACCTTCAATTAAAGGCGATTGTGAATCTTTAGCACGCATATTTTGATCTAATTGCACCCACAAATACTTTAAAGGATCTGGAGAATTATTAGTATAGGTAATGGTTTCGAAACCAGAAATCCTAGCGTTATCATCATCCAATGTCAAATCCATTTTATAATCAGCCTGCTGCTGATAATATGCTGGACCAGGCGCACCAGACGCTGTACGAAACATATTTGGTGTTGAAAATTCGTCATACAGTTGTTTAAATTTGTTGTTGTTTGTATGACCAGGTTTACGTTCTGGCTTTTGTTCTTGATCTTGGGCAAATGCACCTATAGATATAAACAAAGCGGATAAGAAGAGATACTTAATTTTTGTCATGGTTGTTATGAATTACGAAAAATTTGAGTTGAAAATTAACACTTTTTTAAGCTTTTAAGATGTTTTATTTAAAGTTTAACAAACCTTTATCATTTTGTTTGATAAGGATAAAACTTTTACTTTCATCATTAATTTCGGTTCGGACAATATTTTTTTGTTCAGGAAAGACATCAAATAAAACTTGATTTTGAATTTCAAAAGATTGAATGGAAGCTACCTGTTCTATTTCAAAATAACAATATACTATATCATTTTCATATTCTTTGCCTAAAAACTTCATGTTTGATTGTTTTCCATTGATGGTAATAATCATTTTTTCGCCAATATATTTTTCTATATATCCGTTTACTTTTTCGGATTCATCTATAGCGGCCAATGTTACCGTTTCATCATATCGCATGCGAATCAGGCGTTCCAAATCATCTACAAAAATCCGTGTAATAATTTGAACCGATTGTTTGTTCTTAACATATTCAACTTGGGTTATGCTTACATAATATTTGTGTGCTGATGTAAATGCCATAAGTGAAACAACAGCCAGAACAAACAGATATTTAATTAATTTCATATGTGTCATTTTAAAATGCTAAAGTAGTTATTTGGTGGTTTCAAAAACTATTCCATGCTATTATTAATTAGTGGTAACATTTTTGTTGCTATAATATACATGTAGTTTTTCTTTAAGGTATTCATATTGATCTACAGTCGTTTTGTTTTTACAGCGCTCTAAAAAATCTGGTTGTTCTGAAGCAAAATAGAGAAACTCCATAACATAGTCTTCATCTAGTGGATAGTCTGCAAAAACGGATGCTGAAACATGAGTTTTTAAATGATATATTAAGGCTTCCTTTTCCTCCAAACGCACATAAGTTTTCATTTCCTTGGTACGTCCACTTATAGCATTAATAACAGGAATCAACCGAATAGAAGCACCCAAACCACCTAATGAGCCTCCGAGTTTTGGGTTTAAATCGCCAGCATCTTTCAAATGTCGTTGTGTCTGTATTAACGGTTTGCCTTGATAACTGGGTATACCCGCTTTTTTAGATGTCATTGGTTCGCCTTCCACATTAGCCACATCAGAATTCATATTTCCAGTTAAGATTTTTCCAACGGTTACCTCATCTAATTTATTAACGTGCTCCAACAAGGTTATTACTACTGCTCCCTTATTATAGGTTTCCCGATCTATAATAAGCATTTGCAATTCATGTTGAAGGGATGAAAAAATTAAGGTATCTTGACGTTTAACCTCAATATTAAACAATCCAGAACTATTAGTAATGGTATTTTTTTTTGATGTTTTATTTATAACATGAACATTCTCGGCGTCTTGAGTTGTAAGCACTTTACCATGAAGGATAATAGTTTGTCCAACAAGCTGATGTGATGTAAAGCTACAGATTAAAAATAGTATGTAAAGGATTTGTTTCATGCCTTTTTTACTTTTTGATGTTTTGCTTATATTGTAGTAACTTTTCAATTAAGAACTGTAAAATATCTATCCCATTTTTATTCTGACAGCGTTCTAAAAAATTAGGATCTTCAGAACAAAAATAAAAATAATCCATACGCAAATGTGGCTCTAGCGAGTAAGTGGCAAATAAATTTTCCTCATGAGCTATCCGTATTTTGTGTAAAAGTTCATCCTTTTCTTCTAAAACAGCTTGTTTTTTAAAACGTTTTAAATTGCCATTTATGGTGTTTACTAACAAGCCTACTAAACTACTCCTAGCATAACTTAAACGTCTTTGTGTTAAAGTAGGCATACTTCCCTGGTAACTGGGAATACCTGCCTTTTTGGAGGTCATGGGTTCACCTTCCACCATTTGTACATCGTGATGTAAATTACCCGAAAGCACTTTACCTACAACCACCTCATCTAACAAATTGACTAACGGTTCTAAAAAAACTTGAAACTTGTTTTCACTCAAAATTTCAGCATCCACAACTAAAGACGTTAATTGGTGTTGGATGGATGAAATGATAATAGTATCGTTTAATTTACTTGGAATTACAAAAGCACCAGAAGCATCTGTTACGGCAAATTTTTTGGAGGTCTTATTAATAACATGAATGTTTTCTACATCTAAATTAGAAACCACTTGACCTTGTAAGTCTATTGTTTGTGAAAACATATTTGACGAGAAAGCTAATAGCGGTAATCCAAACCTAATCGCTTTCATGTAAATTTATGGTATTTAGATTCTTTTTAAAAATCTGTAATTTTTCAATTAAATAATTCAGAATATCAATTGATGATTTATTTTTACAGCGCACCAAAAAGTCAGGTTGTTCCGAAACAAAGTAGAAATATTCCATAATATTTTCTTCTGGTAACGGATTTTCAGTAAATAAGTCGTTAGATAATTCATTCTTAATTGTTTGCATTAAATCATCTTTCTCTTCTAACTTAATCTGTTTTTTTAACTTTTTTGTTCTTCCTGTAATGGCATTAATAATTGGATTTAGTGGTACAATTCCACCTCCTGTTGTGGCTTCATTTAATTTGCGTTCACTTTGTGTTTTTAACGGCCCTTGATAACTTGGTACGCCAGCCTTATTAGATGTCATTGGTTCGCCCTCCACATTAGAAACATCGGACTCCATGTTTCCTGTTAATATTTTACCTACCACTACTTGATCCAACTCATTTAACTGTTCCTCTAAAGTAACCACTAATGTCTTGTTTTTTAGTATTTCTGTATCGACTAAAATTGTAAGTGTTTTATGTTGAATAGACGTAAAAACTAGGGTATCATTTAATGTGGCAGCAATACGGAAATCACCTTCTGAATTAGTAACCGTAAATTTCTGTGCGGTTTTATTTATTACATGAATGTTTTCTACATCAGTTGTACTTTGTACATTTCCTAAAAGCTCTATGGTTTGTGCGTAAGTTTGCTGAAATGCTATAAACAGTAAAAAAATAACAAGTTTAGTTTTGCTCATTGGTCTGTTTTAAAAACAATTTACTTTGGTTTTCAAGAAACTCCATCCGAGTAATTTCATTTTTTTCACCTAGCATGCTGGTTTCAAATCCGTTTGTAATACAAAACGCAAAGAACAATTCTACTTGATTTACAGGAACACCATAGGTTTCATTTATATACTGTGTGGAATAAATATCAGCTAAATCTAAAGGTCTTTTATCACGTAGTAACTGAATGGATTCTTTTTTTAAAGGTTTGTTTAACCATTTATTGATGCCGAAAATATTAGCAAAATTCAACCCATTGTAAAAAACACCAGGATCTGCTGCAATATTTTGAGGTTTTGTAAATTCATCTTCACCATATTCCATATTGCTCAAATCGCCAAAACTCATTAAAATTGCTTTTTGTGTTTCAGCATTATTGATATCCGCTAATAAATCGCCTGTTAATTTTGAAGGCAGCAAAATAACTTCACTTAATGTATTTACAGCTTCAACTAAAAACAACCGTAATTTTTTTGAATCAATAACATCTTGTGTTATCACTACAGTTCTGGCTTCGTATTGTAAAGCTGAAATTTCTAATACATCTTTTATTGCGACTTCCATGGTAAAATCGCCATCAATATTAGCAATAGTCCCTTTGTTAGAAGATATATTAAAAATAGTAACCCCTTCCACATCGCTATTAGCTATAACTTTTCCTTCCACCTCAACACGCGATGTATTTTGAGAAAAAGCAGTTCCCAATGTTATTAAAAAAAGAAATTTGAGTAGTTGATGTTTCATAGTGGCAGGTTTAGTTGTGATAAAGAAACTATTTCAAATCTTAATTAAAATGCAAATAGCCTATAAACTTTTGTTAAAAACAATGTTTACTTAAATTTACAAAAAAAAGGCTTATGAAACAATTACTTATTGCTAGCACATCAACCATACATGGCAGTGGTTATTTAGAGTATTTATTAGACGAATTACGTGTGTTCTTCAAAGACTGCCAAACTATTTTATTTATTCCTTACGCAAGACCAGGCGGCGTTACGCATGACGAGTATACTCAAAAAGCACGGGAAGCCTTTCAGAAAATCAATAAAAGTCTAGTGGGTATTCATGAGTTTGAATCGGCTGCAAGTGCCATTCAACAGGCAGATGGCATCTTTACAGGTGGAGGCAATACATTTGTACTATTAGCACAACTTTATAAAAATAACTGCATAGAAGCATTGCAAGAGGCTATCAATACTGGAACCCCTTATTTAGGCACCAGTGCTGGTAGTAATATTTGTGGCTTAACCATAAACACTACCAATGACATGCCTATTGTATATCCGCCAAGTTTTAGAGCGCTAGCCTTGGTACCTTTTAATATTAATCCGCATTATTTAGATCCCATTCCTAACAATACCCATATGGGAGAAACTCGCGAAACACGAATTAAAGAGTTTCATGCCTATAACACCTTTCCAGTAATAGGGTTGCGAGAAGGTAGTTGGTTAGAGGTAAAAGACAAAACTATTCTACTAAAAGGAACTTTAGATGCCCGAATTTTCGAATATAACAAAGAGCCTTATGAAGTAAAATCAGGCACCACATTACAGCATTTAAATTAAATATGATAAAAAACTTACATATAACAACAGATTCTAATTTCACCATTAAGCCTATTTCAGCTGAAGAAACCTATGCAATTAGGCAACCCATTTTAAGAGCTGGAAAGCCTATTGATGACTGTAAATTTGAAGGTGACACGTTAGAATCCACCTTTCATTTAGGTCTTTTTTTCAATGACACTTTAATTGGAGTTGCTTCCTACATGAAAAACCATCACGCAAATTTTTCAGAAGAATACCAGTATCAATTACGTGGAATGGCTATTTTAAAAGAGTATCAAAAAAAAGGTCTGGGCACACTTTTAATTCAAGCTGGTAAGGAAGAGTTATCAAACAGGAAGGTTGACAGATTATGGTTTAATGCGCGTGAAACGGCAATTCAATTTTATAAAAATCATGGCTATATAATTGAAGGTAAAAGTTTTAATATTGAAGGCGTTGGTATTCATTTCCTGATGACAAATAAATAAAAAAGTGATTGGGTTATTCTGGTAAGTAACTCAATAATCAATAACATAAAACCAAGGAGCAAATCAAAACAACCGAAAAACTTTCAACTAGACAATTATCGTCTATCTTTGTGTTTTTAATTTTTTACCGTTTTACCATGAATAAAAAAGTGATATTAATGATTTTAGATGGCTGGGGAAAATCTCCTGACCCAGAAGTTTCCGCTATAGATCACGCCAACACACCATTTATAGACTCATTATACGCCAAATATCCACACGCTAGTTTACGAACCGATGGTTTACATGTTGGTCTTCCCGAAGGTCAAATGGGAAATAGCGAGGTCGGACACATGAATCTTGGCGCAGGACGTATAGTTTATCAGGATTTGGTAAAAATCAATTTAGCCGTAAAAAATAATACCCTTAAAGACGAACATGCTTTAGTTGATGCTTTTAATTATGCGAAAATTAACAATAAAGCAGTTCATTTTGTAGGTTTGGTGAGTGATGGAGGTGTGCATTCTCATATAAATCACCTATTCGGATTAATTGATGCGGCTCATCAAGCAGGTGTGTCAAACTCATACGTACATGCCTTTACAGATGGACGTGATGTGGATCCAAAATCGGGTTTTGGATTTATCACTTCATTAGAAAATTACATGGTTAATACCCCAACCAAATTAGCAAGTATTACTGGACGCTATTACGCGATGGATCGCGACCAACGTTGGGAACGAATTAAATTGGCATATGATGCTTTGGTACGAGGTATTGGTATTCAATCTGAAAACGCTACTAAATCCATTCAACAAAGTTATGATGCTGAAATTACAGATGAATTCATAAAGCCAATCGTGATGGTTGATGCGCAAAAACAACCCATAGCAACTATAAAAGATGGCAATGTTGTTATCTTTTTTAATTTTAGAACAGACAGAGGGCGTGAGTTAACTGAAGCGCTTTCGCAAGTGGATTTTCATGAACAAAATATGCACAAACTTAATTTATATTTTGTAACCATGACCAATTATGATGAGACCTACACTAATATTCATGTTGTTTACAACAAAGACAATTTAAACAATACCCTAGGAGAAGTTTTAGAAAAACACCACAAAAAACAAATACGTATTGCAGAAACTGAAAAATACCCACATGTTACATTTTTCTTTTCTGGTGGCCGTGAAACACCTTTTGAAGGAGAAACACGTATTTTAAGAAACTCACCAAAAGTTGCAACTTACGACTTAAAACCCGAAATGAGTGCTTATGAATTACGAGACGCCTTAATTCCCGAACTACAAAAAGGCGAGGCCGATTTTGTTTGCCTTAACTTTGCTAATGGAGATATGGTTGGCCATACGGGTGTTATGAGTGCTGCCATAAAAGCCTGTGAAGTTGTTGATTCTTGTGTGAAGGATGTGGTAACTACTGCTCTAGAAAATGGTTATTCCACGTTATTAATTGCCGATCATGGTAATTGCGAAACCATGATCAATCCTGATGGCTCACCCAATACAGCACATACTACAAATCCGGTTCCAATTATTTTAATTGATAACGATTTAAAATCTATTAAAGATGGTGTTTTAGGGGATTTAGCACCAACTATTTTAAAACTCATGGGAATCCCACAACCAGAAGCCATGACACAACAACCTATTATTTAAACTAGATTTTGTATTTTGGGAATTAGAATTAGTATATGAATTTTACTGAAAAACTTATAATAGCTGTCGATTTTGATGGCACCATTGTAGAAGATGCTTACCCTAAAATTGGGAAGCCTAAACTATTTGCTTTCGAAACACTTGTCCGCTTGCAAAAGGAAGGTCATAGATTAATTCTTTGGACTTACAGAAGTGATCTAAGACTTGAAGAAGCCGTAACTTTTTGTAAAGAAAATGGTTTGGAGTTTTATGCTGTAAATAAAAGTTTTCCTGAAGAACAATTTGATTACACAAAAAGCCGAAAAATCCATGCTGACATTTTTATTGACGATAGAAATATAGGAGGTCTTTTAGGTTGGGGCGAAATTTATCAACTACTTGCCAACCCAAAAAACCACCCTAACAAACTTCCTAAAAAGAAAGGTTTCTTTTCGTTTTTAAAAAAATAAACTCCTAGCTTCTAATCAGCTCAAAATAACTTTTATCAATGGATTCCTGATGCTTTGGATGTGCTATATTTACCAGAGCTTTTACGCGTTCTTTTATAGTTTTACCGTACAAATTTGCAATACCATATTCTGTAACCACATAGTGAACATGTGAACGGGTTGTTACCACACCTGCTCCTGGTTTTAAACTAGGCACAATTCTACTAATTCCAGATTTTGTTGTTGATGGCAATGCAATTATAGCCTTTCCTCCTTCGCTTAAAGAAGCACCTCTAATAAAGTCCATTTGTCCACCGACTCCTGAATACATATGTGCTCCTATAGAATCGGCACAAACTTGTCCAGTTACATCCACCTCAACCGCCGAATTAATGGCTACCATCCTTGGGTTTCTTTTAATAATAGACACATCATTGGTATAATTTGATGCGCGCATTTCTACAAATGGATTGTCATCCACATAATCATACAGTCTTTTAGAACCCATTAAAAAGGTTGTTAAGGCACGACCACGATTAATTTCTTTATAGTTTCCGTTAATAACATCGTTTAAAATTAAATCAATAACACCATCTGAAAACATTTCGGTATGCAATCCCAAATCTTTATGATTGGTTAATCGTGTTAAAACGGCATTTGGAATGTTACCAATTCCCATTTGCAATGTACTTCTATCTTCTATTAAACCTGCAACATGATTTCCTATTTTACTTTCTAGTTCAGAAGGCTCTACCATATTGTGTGTTGGTAAAGGCTCATCACACTCTACAAAAACATCAATTTCAGAATGGTGAATAATACCAGCACCATGTGTTCTTGGCATTTGGGCGTTTACCTGTGCTATAACAACATCGGCATTATCAATAGCTGCTAAAGTAGCTTCAACAGAAACACCTAACGAGCAATATCCATGCTTATCTGGTACAGAAACATGAATAAATGCATATTGCAAATCCACAATATTACGTTTAAAAAGTAACGGTAACTCACTTAAAAAAACAGGTGTATAAGATCCATTTCCAGCTTTTAAGGTATGTCTTACATTTTTTCCTATAAAGAACGAATTTACATGAAAACTATTACGATATTCTGGGTTAGCATAAGGAGCGTCTCCTTCGGTGTGTAATTGGCAAATTTCTACATTCCGTAACTCTTCATGCCTAGCCGTTAGCGCACGAAGTAATACTTGAGGAGCTGCTGCTGCTGCTTGAATATATATTTTACTATTCGATTTTACGATTTTCACGGCTTCTTCGGCCGAAACTGATTTATACATAATTTACTATTTTGAATTGCAAAGGTCTTAAAAAAGTACGAACTAAAACCTGTCAAAAGTCATATTCCTAAAGATTACATAGCTTATCTAAATTAAGTATCTTTGCCCATATTTTTGAATTATGATTATAGTAAAAACAAGAGAAGAGATAGAATTAATGCGTGAAAGTGCTTTAATTGTATCAAAAACTTTAGGAATGCTTGCCAAAGAGGTAAAGCCTGGTGTTACCACATTACAATTAGATAAATTAGCTGAAGATTTTATTCGGGAACAAGGTGCCATACCTGGCTTTTTAGGCTTGTATAATTTTCCAAATACGCTTTGTATGAGCCCTAACTCACAAGTCGTACATGGATTCCCAACGAATGAGCCTCTGCAGGAAGGCGATATTATTTCTATTGATTGTGGTGCCATAAAAAACAACTTTTATGGTGATCATGCCTATACTTTTGCTGTTGGTGAAATTGATCCAGAAACTCAAACACTTTTAGAAGTTACCAAGCAGTCTTTATATGAAGGGATTCGCGAGTTTAAAGTAGGAAATCGTGTTGGCGATGTTGGTTATGCTATTCAGAAATACTGTGAAGACAGAGGCTATGGTGTCGTTCGGGAATTAGTAGGCCACGGCATAGGCCGTAAAATGCATGAGGATCCCGAAATGCCAAATTATGGTAAACGCGGTCGTGGTAAGAAGTTTGTGGAAGGCCAAGTAGTTGCTATTGAACCGATGATAAACATGGGAACACACAGAATAAAACAACATAGAGACGGCTGGACCATTACCACTTTAGACAATAAACCATCGGCACATTTTGAGCATGATGTGGCTATTGTTGATGGAAAACCTGAATTGCTTTCTACGTTTGGATATATTTATGAGGCTTTAGGGATTGTGAGTAATGAGGAAGATGAATTTAGACAGAAGGCGTTAGTGCTTTAATAATGAAGCGACTTTTTAAAACAATTCTTAACGTTATTCCTAGACCTTTATTAATTAGGTTAAGCTATCTAGTACGTCCTATTTTAGCTTTTTTCATGAAAGGCAATACCTATACAGACCCAATAGACGGTAAAAGCTTTAAGTCTTTTCTGCCTTATGGTTATGGTACGCAACGAAATAACGTTTTGTCACCTTCTACCCTTTCTTTAGAAAGACATAGGTTATTGTGGCTTTATTTACAAAATGATACCGATTTTTTTACCGCAAAAAAAAGCGTGCTTCACTTTGCACCAGAACAGTGTTTTTTAAAACGCTTCCAAAAACTTAATAACCTCAACTATACTACAACAGATTTAGAGTCGCCAATTGCTGATGTAAAAGCAGATATTTGTAATCTTCCCTTTGAAGATAACAGCTATGATATTATTTTATGCAATCATGTTTTAGAGCATATTCCAGATGATACGAAAGCCATGAAGGAATTATACAGAGTTATGAAACCTGGTGGGTATGGTATATTTCAAATTCCTCAAGATTTAAATAGGGAAACGACGTTTGAAGATGATAGTATAACTGATAAAAAAGAACGTGCTGCCATTTTTGGACAATATGACCATGTTCGTATTTATGGCCGTGATTATTTTGACAAACTCCGAAACATTGGCTTTAAGGTTAAAGAAATGGATTACACCACTAAACTTACCAATGCCGAAATAGAGCGCTATTGCTTGGCAAAAGGTGAAATTATTCCAGTGGTTTATAAATAGAAAAGGGAAGCCATTGTAGTCTTCCCTTCTTCAATAACTGATTAATAACGTCTTTTATTTTTTTATAAATTGTTTAGTATAACTCTTTCCGTTTTGGTCCTCAATTTTGATTAAATACACACCAGTTTTTAAACTTGAAACATCAATTTTATAATTATTTTTATTTAAAACTTCAGCTCCCAGCATGTTATAAATAGTTACTTGTTTTAGTTTGGTATTCATCTTTATGTTTATGGTACTTTCTGTTGGGTTAGGATAAACAACAAACTCATTATTAGTTTCAAAGTATTCTGAACTTAAAGTAGAATCAAATTCATAAGCTCCTGCATCTACCGTTGTATTTATTATTCTATTATTATTTAACAGATCATTTGTTATTGATGACTGGAGTAATGCATTATTGCCAAAATTTATAGCATTAGAACTTGCATTAGCTATTTGAAATTTATATTTATTAGAAGTTTGACCGACTGAAAGTATTGGGTTAGTAGTACTAGAATTTTGTGCGATTCCAGAAGCAAAATTTGGTGCAATACTATGTTGTACATCACGACTAGCAACAGCTTGTGTATTAAATGTACCAAGTGTAACATGCTCATTATTATCACTTGCTCGTTTATTATCCCAAACAATACTATTGTACAATCTTGCAGTACAAGAACCATTAATCCTAGAAGCAGAAATTATAGAAGCATTGTTGTTAGTTGCATTAAAATCATTACTAGAAATAGTACAATTAATAATTTCTCCAATATGTGTGGTGGAAATATCCGATCTAAACCAAATTAAAGTATTCGTTCCATTGCTATAAGCTGGCACATCAGCGACTATATTATCGTAAAACACACTGTTTACAAATGTTGTTTTAGCAGTACCTGATGTTCGTGGATTAGAAGCATAATAAACTGTAGCAAACCTTCCTAAATTATTTCTAAATATACAATTGGTAAAATAGTAATTATAATTACCTGTTTGAGCTGAAGTATGACCAAAATAAACAACACCTGCATTATTTACTCTATTATCTTCAATAAGTAACCGATTGAACGTTATATTCTTTGCTAATTGACCTATTGTAATTGCAGCTCCAAATCTTAAATCATTACTGCTACTACTAGCAGCGTTTCCGCCTTTAATTGTTAAACCGTCTAAAACAACATTATCTCCACTAACCTGGATTATTTGATATGTATTATCTGCGTAAGCTGGTATATTATGTTGTAATACACCATTATCATTACTATTAATATCTCCAGAAAGAATAGTTTCGTTTACATCTGGATTTCGTTGTGATACATCTATTTCTGTACCATTAAATCCGCCATACACAGTTTGGTCACTTGTTACAATAAAGCTATCGGTACGTGATGTTCCTGGCACATAAAATCCTGCTTTGAGCCAAAATGTACTTGAAGGATTATTTGTTAAAGCAGTTTGTAGATTAGTATAAGCATTTGACCAAGATGTCCCATTATTAGCTCCTGTAGCATCAGGAGCCACATATACTTGAGAATTGTTACACGTTGATGAGTAATTTGTCTGTGCATCTTTTAAAGTCCAATTGGTATTAGCATAATTAAAATCATCTACTAATACGCAAGTTAAATTTGGATTATTAGTAGAATTATAAGTCGAAATTAAAGTGTTATTTCCATTTTGCAAATTAAATGTTACGAGACTATTACTGGATACGTTCAATGATGTTAAATTACTGTTTTTTGAAAAATCTGCTGAAGTAATTTGATTATTTGAAACGTCTATAGCTGTTACATTTGTAAATTCCTCAATACCAGTTATATCAGTTACGTTAAGATTAGTAGTCATAACGGAACCTGTGTAAGCTAAAGCTTCAGTATACTCTATTTCACTGCTGCCATTTGTATTAATTAAAGGATTATTTACAAACCATGACTTAAAATTAGAATCCGTAAAATTAACGTAACCAGGATCATTTTGTGTTGCTATTACCTCTTGTAAAGACAACTCTCTTTCAAAAATTCTAATATCATCAATTTTTCCAACAAAAGATTGTGCGTTAGATCCTACAAATAATGATTGGTTTGATGTAGTTATACTAGGATTTTGGGATGTTGGATACAAATTTGTTTGATCTGTACTAATTAAAGTACCATCTTGAAATGCTTCAATTTCCCAACCTTTAAAAGCTCCTGAAGTTATGCGTTTAATTGAAATAACCACATGATGCCAATTACCATCTGATATAACATTAGTTTCTACAGAACCTAATATACCAGCTGTACCGTTAAGAATCGGCATTACGTAACCCTTCACTTTTCCATCTTCCAATTGGATGGTTATACCACCAGATTGCATAAAGAAAGTATTACTTTGGTTATTATTTAATCTTTTAAATATATCTCTATTATTAGAAATGTTTGATGTTGTATTAATCCAAAAGGAATACGCATACTCTTGAGCTATTTGAGGATATGCACCTGTTACAAATAATACATTTGTTACATCAATTGCACTGTTGGTTAAATTGTCCCATCCATCAGTAACAGAATAATTACTTGGTTGACCAGTAGGATTTATTAAATCTCCTATGCCATTTACCTCATCTGCCAAGCTTCCATTATCAAAATTGTATTTTCCAATATAATCTGAAGGAACTTGAGCATGAACAAAACTAAATGTAGTTAGGTAAAAAAAAATTAGTAATCTTGTTTTCATAATAATTTATTTCATTGGTTATGAAAACAAAAATGCCATTAATTACTACTAGAATTAATGGCAAGTTTCTGAAACTGGCATTTCAACTTTTAAAGGCTAAATATTTTGTATAATGGTTAAGAATTCCTCTTTTTTGTCGTTTGAAATGGATACTGATTTATCATTTTCCATAACAATATAACCTCCATCTTTTTTAATGTATTCTTTTATATAGGTTAAATTGATTAAGTATGAACGATGCGGACGGTAAAACGTTTTTATTTTTTGAAGACTTTCTACAAAAAACTTTAATGGTTTACTTACTAAAATGGTACTATTGTTAAAAGTTGAAACATTAGTATACATACCATCAGCCTCGAGCATAATGATGTCATTAAAATCTACGAATTTTATTCCATCTGCATTTGGCAATCCTATTTTTTTAAAGTTAAACTCTTGAATACTGGATTTTAATTCGGCAAGACGTTTATTAATTTGATTGTTGCCAAGAAATGCAATCGCTTTATCTACAGCTTCCTTTACCTGACTTGGTCTTACTGGTTTTAACAGATAATCTATTGCGGATAACTGAAACGCTTGTATAGCATATTCACTATAAGCTGTTGTAAAAATAATTTCGAAATTATGTACTTCTTTTTCTATAAAATTTAGTATTTCTAATCCAGAATGTTCTGGCATTTCTATATCTAAAAAAACGATGCTTGGTGTTTCTTGCCTTATTAAATCTACACCTGATAATAAATTGTCGGCTTGTAAAATGGTACTTATTTTTGGGCAATTTTCCTCTACCAAAATTTGTAGCACTTGCCTTGCTTTTTTTTCGTCATCTATAATTAGTGCCTTCATATTTATCGCTTTATCGTTGGTATTTTCAAAACTACTTTTGTTCCTATTGCTTTATTATTTTCTTTAAGGTCAATTATCTTTACTCCTATTTTCTTTTCTTTACCATAGTTTAATAAGTCTAATCGTTCTGTTGTTGCTTTAAGCGCAAAAGATTTGTGCAGTATTTGTCTTTTTTGATTAATAGCTTTAGATTTTTCTCTTCCAATACCATTGTCTTCCACAACACATTCAATAATGTTTTTTGAAGATTTTGAAATTGAAATAGTCAAATTCCTGTTATCCTTTTTATGAAGTAACCCGTGTTTCAAAGCATTTTCTACATAAGGCTGAATAAGCATTGTTGGAATCTTTGTGCCTTCAGAATTAGCTGTAGAATCTACATTAAAACTGTAGTCTAATGCATCTTCAAAACGTAGCTTTTCTAATTCTAAATACAATTTTAAGTTGTGTACTTCTTCTGGAATAGAAATAAAACCTGTATCGCTAAAATGAAGATAATTACGTATTAAATCGGCAAATTTACCTAAATAATCACTAGCCAAATCTTTTTGATTTAAAACAATATAATCTTGTATAGAATTTAATGCATTAAATATAAAATGCGGATTCATTTGTGCTTTCAAAGCCTTTAATTCTGAATCTTTGTATTGTTTTTCTAATGCTAGTCGTTTTTGGACTTCCTTTAATTCTAATGTTACTATTTCGGCTTTTTTTTGGGCTTTGAATCTGCTGTAATAAAATAGACTTGCTAATATTAGCAAGCTCGCTATGATTAGAGCACTATAAAACAAGTTTCTGTTCTTTATACTTTCTAAACGTGTAATCTCCAATTGTTGCTTTGCAATATTTTTTTCTCGTTCTGTTTTTTCAGTTTTATAAGCGACTTCAAATTCTGCAATTGCCTTTTGCTTATCTAAACTGAATAACGAATCTTGAATTTTTTGCTCCAAATAACTATAGTATATAGACTTTTTATAATCTTGCTTTTTGTTATAAAGTGTAGTTAGCATTTCGTAATTATAACGCAGTGAGCCTAAATTATCTACTTCGTTTAATAAAGAATTGGCTTTTAGCAAATACGCTTCCGCTAGCTTGTATTTTCCCCATTTGGTAGCATTATTCCCTAAATTATTAAAGCTTTTTATAATACCATTTTGATTGTTATTTTTTCTATATAATTCTAAACTTTTTTGGTAATAGTTATTAGCTTCTTTAAAGTTTTCTTTTTTCTCATAAATGTTCCCTATGTTATTGTAAAGATTGGCGAGACTAGTTAGCCGCTTTTCTATTTGTTCTGCTTGTTTAGCGTATTTTAAGGCTTCATCTAGTAAACCTAATTCATTTTTAGTAATGGCTAAATTAATAGATACAGTGCTTAAAACACTTTTGTTATTTTGAGTGAACGGATGACTGTATGCTTCAAAAAAAAACTTATCGGCATTTTTCCAATCTTTAAGGGATACATAAATACCTCCTAAATTAACCTTATTAACTACAATTGCTTGCGGAATTTTATCTTCAAAATTCTGAAAGAATTTAATAGATTTTTTAATGTTTGTAATAGCGGCCGGATAATCCCCTTTAGCCTTTAGAACATTTGCTAAACTACTTTGTATTTTAGCAATATTAAGACTGTCGTTATTTTTTAAAAATATAACACTTGCCTTTTTATAGTAAGCTAATGAAGAATCTAACTGACCTTGTTTTCTATAATTGATACCTAACTCTCTTAATAATTTACCATAATTACTTTTTAAACTATCTTGAGCAAGTTCTTTTAAATGTAGCTTTACAATACTAAAGTGTAAATCTGGATTAGATTTTCTATAAAGATTTATAAGTTTTTGGTACTCTAAAGTACGTAAACTGTCATTTTTTATAACAGAAATTCTAGTTAATACACTATCTGGTAATTTGGATTGAGATTTAGCGCTAAAAGTAATGAGAACTATAAAAAGTAAAGTATAAGATATTTTCATTGATTAGTTTTGTAACCACAAAATAATGAAAATAATTTTTTGAAAATTTAGGATTGTTTCTGAAAAGCAGTTTATAATTTCTAAACAAAACCTTTATTCAGGGAAACCGTTAAAACCTTTAGTTTCTAACTCTCTTTTATCATTTTCAAAAATTAAAAACACTTTTAATTCAGGATGTGTTTTTAGAAATTCTTGAATTTTTTCAATTCCCATAGCTTTAAAAGCCGTTGCATAGGCATCGGCAGTCATACAATTTTGTGCTATTACAGAGATACTTAATAAATTAGTTTTACTAGGATAACCTGTTTTAGTATCAATAATATGGGAATAACGGTTTCCTTCATCATCAATTTTAAACTTTCTATACGTTCCAGAGGTTGCCATCGCTTCGTTGTGCAGACTGATGGCTTTTAAAATGGATTGTTCGCCATCAAAATGTGGCATTTCTACTCCAACCTTCCAATTGCTTTGTTTAACGACATTAGTGCCTCGTGTTCGAATTTCACCTCCAATCTCAACTAAATAATTTTTAATTTGTTTCTGCTCAAGAAACAAACCTATTACATCCACACCATACCCTTTGGCAATGGCATTAAAATCAATAAACGTAGTTGCAGGCTTTAAAATGGTATTATTTTTTATTGAAACTTTATTAAAACCCACGCCTTGCATGAGGCTATCAATTTTCAGACTATCTAAAGCAACTATTTTTCCTTTTGGACCAAAATCCCACGCATTTACAACAGCTCCTATTGTTGGATCGAAAGCACCATTTGTTGCTTTATAAATAGTGTTTGATGTATTAAAAACATTCAAAAAATGATTATCAACCGAAACTGTTTCATTTCGATTTAATCTAGAAATATCAGAATCTGTCATATAGGTAGACATAGATTTATTAATTACCGCAAATAAACTATCAATCTCTTTTTGATAATTAACATCTGAATCATAAATTACAGAATATGATGTTCCAAAAACAGAACCGCTTAATTTAGTATTTGTAGGTGCTTGTTTACAGGAAACAAATAGTATGACAGTTAAAAATAGAATTGATGATGTTTTCATGTTGAAATTTTATTTACTTCCTTTTTTAAAAATGCCACATTCTGTGTTTTGGTAGTCAAATTTTAATTTAAATTGGTTTCAATTACTTGAATGCCATTATATTCAATTAAGTATTCTTCATTTAAATATATGGGTAAATCTTCACCTTCTGGGTTGCCTAAACCAACACCTGCATATAAAACTTTAGCATCGTTTTCCATGGCGTGTTTTTTAAAGCTCTCCATCCATACAATATCGTAATTATTGGGATTATCTGGCAGTAAAACAGCTTTAACAATAACAAAGAAATACTGGCTATTTTTATCTATACACACAAATTGTGGATGGCGTTTAAGCTTACTATTAATAGCAATAAATTCAAAACCACGCTGCTCCAAATCTTTACCAACGTGATTCATAGCTAAATTATGTCGCTCTTGCTCTGTGAGTTCTTTTTTCATAATACAAAATTACTAATTAATAGAAAACTGTATCCAAATTGGGTTATAATACTTGAAAATAATTTAATTTTTGTATCTTAATATGACCTATTAAAAAAAGTAGAGCCATGGAAACTTCCTTCAGATTCGAGCAAGCCGTAAAAAAACTTTATCAAGCATTTCATAACAATACACTCATACCTGAATGCAATAAACAATGTGCTGTTGGCAATATTTTAAACAATACTGACGCGTGGAAACATTTCAGTGATTCCCATGGAAGCCTCCAATTAAATTATATTGGTTTAGTAAATGAGAATTTTGGGAGACGATTTCAAGGCTTTAAACCATCGGAATTATTACAAATTGAAGCTACATTTTTAAAGGCTTGTGGGTTTCAATTACCTTTAAATTATAGAAATAAAAGACCTACCAATCTAGCTGATAAAGACGTGCTTTTTAAAGGCTTATCTGCGGTAGTAGCACTTTTATGCCAATTAGACAATATTCCAAACATAATGGATTGTTCTGTTTTGTTTAGTTTTAAAGTTGAAGACCATTTTGTTAAACCAGTTTAAAAGTAAACACCGATTCAATAAAAAAAAGCCGATTCAATAGAATCGGCTATATCTTTATAATAAAATTTTGAATTAACCTCCAAAATCATCAAAACGAATGTTTTCATCTGGAATACCAAAATCTTCACCCATTTTTTGAACAGCTTGATTCATTAATGGTGGTCCACAAAAGTATAATTCAATATCTTCAGGTGCTTCATGATGATTTAAGTAATTATCAATAACACAGTTATGAATAAAACCTACGAAACCATCTCCTGGTGCATCAATATTTTCTTTTACTTTCCAATTATCCTCTTCCATTGGTTCAGATAATGCTAAATAAAATTTAAAGTTTGGAAAATCTCTTTCTAATTCTCGGAAATGCTCTAAATAGAATAATTCACGTTTCGAACGTCCACCGTACCAATAAGTAACTTTACGACCTGTTTTTAAGGTTTTGAATAAGTGGTACAAATGTGAGCGCATTGGTGCCATACCAGCTCCACCACCAACATACAGCATTTCAGCTTCAGATTCGTTGATAAAAAACTCACCATAAGGTCCAGATATAGTTACTTTATCGCCAGGTTTTTGAGCAAAAATATACGATGATGCCACACCAGGATTCACATCCATCCAACCGTTTTTAGCACGATCAAAAGGTGGTGTTGCAATACGTACGTTTAGCATAATTTCGCGACCTTCTGCAGGATAAGAAGCCATAGAATAAGCACGCTCAACTGTTTCTGTATTTTTCATTACTAAAGGCCATAACGCAAATTTATCCCATTCTGCTTGAAACTTATCTGGTGTTTCATGCTCTTCTGGGTGAGCAGTAATGTCCATGTCTTCAAATTTAATTTGGCAAGGTGGAATTTCTATTTGAATATATCCACCAGCTTTGTAGCCCATATCTTCTGGGATTTCTACAACAAATTCTTTAATAAACGATGCTACATTGTAATTACGAACGACTGTAGCTTCCCATTTTTTAATACCAAAAACCTCTTCAGGAATGGTAATTTCCATATCCTGTTTCACCTTAACTTGGCAAGCTAAACGCGCACCATGCTTTAATTCTTTTCTAGAAAAATGAGGCGTTTCTGTTGGTAATGCTTCGCCACCTCCAGATAATACGTGACATTCACATTGAATACAAGTTCCACCACCACCACAAGCTGATGGTAAAAATATTTTATTACCACCCAATGTTGATAATAACGTACCTCCAGATGAAACTTCAATTTCTTTTTCGCCGTTAATTTTTATGGTAACAGGACCAGACGGTGATAATTTTTGCTTTACAAATAATAGTAATGCGACTAATAACATCGTTACTAGCATAAAAGCTAAAACCGTTGTTATAATTGTTCCTAGTGTGCTTGCTGCTAATATCATATTACTCAATTACTTTTGTATTGTTAGCTAACTCTGTTTCTGTATCATTTAAAGTCTCTACTTGTGCAGATTTTGTCTCTTCTTTTTGGCCTTCGTCATCACCACCTGTTAACATCCCACCGAAACTCATAAAGCCAATAGCCATTAAACCTGTAATAATGAATGTTATTCCTAAACCACGTAAGGCAGGAGGCACATTAGAATATCTAATTTTTTCGCGAATAGCTGCAATAGCTAAAATAGCTAAAAACCATCCAATTCCTGATCCAACACCATAAGTAGTAGCCAAACCTAATGTTGCAATTTCACGCGACTGCATGAATAACGAACCACCTAAAATGGCACAATTTACAGCAATAAGCGGTAAGAAAATACCTAACGAATTATACAGGGATGGTGAAAATTTTTCTACTACTATTTCAACCAACTGAACCATGGTTGCAATAGTTGCAATAAACATGATAAACGAAAGGAAACTTAAATCATAATCAGCATATTCGGCTCCTAACCAAGCTAAAGCCCCTGGTTGTAGCAAGTACTGATCTAACAGCCAGTTTAAAGGGACTGTTATTGCTAATACAAATATTACAGCTGCTCCTAGACCAACTGCGGTAGTTACTTTTTTAGACACGGCTAAATACGAACACATTCCAAGGAACGTGGCAAATACCATGTTATCTATAAAGATTGATTTTAAAAATAATTCTAAATGTTCCATATTATTAGTTTTCAGTCGCAGTAGAAGTAATCAGGAACAAAACCTAAATACCAAACTACTGACTAATTTTTTAATCTTCAATTAATGCTTTGTTTCTACTACGTTGCACCCAAATTATGATACCAACAACAATTAATGCCATTGGCGACAATAACATAAACCCGTTATTTTCATAACCTATGGAATACAATCCTGTTTTTTCAATTGGGTCTCCTAAAACAGGAATACCTAATAAGGTACCAGAACCTAATAACTCTCTAAAGAATCCAACAATGATTAAAATAACACCATAACCTGCTGCATTTCCAATTCCATCAAGGAACGAGCGCCAAGGACTATTTCCTAATGCAAAAGCTTCAAAACGCCCCATAATGATACAGTTAGTAATAATTAAACCAACAAAAACGGAGAGTGTTTTACTTAACTCGTAAGCAAAAGCTTTTAAAACTAAATCTACGATAATCACTAACGTTGCTACAACGATTAACTGAACAATAATTCTAATTTTACTTGGAATAATATTTCGCATAAGTGAGATAACCACATTACCTACACCTAAAACGAATAATACCGAAACAGACATTACGATAGACGCTTCTAATTCTGCTGTAATTGCTAAAGCAGAACAAATACCTAATACTTGAATAGTAATTGGATTGTTATCCGCTAAAGGATCGGTAATTAATTTGGCGTCTTTTTTTGATAAAAGTCCCATAAATTAGTTGTTTTTTAAATTTTTAAAATAAGGCACATAAAGCTTTAAATCGCTTTTAATCATGGCTGTTACACCATCTCCTGTAATGGTAGCACCTGCAATAGCATCTACTTCATTATCTGTTTTATCTTCATTCTTTGGATCGGCATTACTTTTAGAAACGGTAATTCCTTTAAAATATCCAGCTTCATCTAATAAGTGCTCACCATAAAAATCGTCCATAAAATAGCGCTGCTTTATGTTGGCACCAAGACCAGGCGTTTCACCTTTGTGGTCAAAGTAAGCACCTTGAACAACCATGTTCGCATCTACAGATACATATCCCCAAATAGCATCCCATAATCCTTTACCATAAATTGGTGCTATATAAAATGTTTTACCATCTTTTTCACCAATAAATAATGGCAACTTCCGTGGCTCACCCTTTTTGGCATTGGTTTTTTGTTTTTTAATGTCAATTAAGTATGGTTCTTCTTTGGTTTCGTTATAATACTCATCACGTGTTTGTGATTTAATAATCGTACCACTTGCATCAACCGTTAAAACCAGTTGTTCTTTAATGTTAGTTTTAAATGCTTCAGGGGCTTTATCGGTTGAGATAAAGATAGCACTACCTTCATCATTATCGTTAACACCCATAGCATATAAAATATTCTGTTGCTTTTCTAAACGTTTATTTTCAGAAATATTTGGTTCTAAAGAAGACGCTGCAAACGCTAATAAAGATCCTACAACAATTACCATAGCAATGGCAAATATTATAGTGTAAACGTTAGAATCTGTTCTATTGCTCATAATTATGCTGTTTTAACTTTTAAACGTTTCATACGTTGTTTTACATTGCCTTGTACCACATAATGATCTATTGTTGGTGCAAATACATTCATTAATAAAATAGCTAACATAACTCCCTCTGGATAAGCTGGGTTAAATACGCGGATTAAAATGGATATAAATCCGATTAAAAATCCGTAAATCCATTTTCCTTTATTGGTTTGAGAGGCTGTTACTGGATCTGTAGCCATAAATACAGTACCAAAAGCAAAACCACCTATTAATAAGTGATGCCAGAACTCTGTACTCATTAATCCGAAAAACTTACTGCTTTCAGAAATCCACCCTGCACTAACAACACCATTAAAGATTAAGCCCATAACAAGAGCACCTACAACCGATGATACCATAATACGCCAACTTCCAATTTTAGTAAAAATTAGAAACAAACCGCCTAAAAGAATTAATAGGGTTGATGTTTCACCAACAGAACCTGGAATAAACCCAAAGAACATATCAGCTACGGAGTAAGATGTTTCTTGTCCTTGCGCCAAACTACCTAGTATAGTTTCACCTGAAATAGCATCTAGGTTTGCACCATTAGCTATTTCTTTAGAGCGCTCCACCGCACCATGAACCCATACTTTATCTCCAGACATCCAAGTTGGATATGCAAAGAATAAAAAGGCTCGGATTGTTAATGCCGGATTTAAAATATTCATACCTGTTCCACCAAAAACTTCTTTACCAATTACAACCCCAAAGGCTACTGCAACAGCTAACATCCATAGTGGTGTATCTACAGGAACAATTAATGGTACTAACATACCAGTCACTAAATAACCCTCTTCTACTTCGTGTCCTTTAATGACAGCAAAAAGGAATTCAATAGCTAGACCGACACCGTATGAAACAACCACTAATGGTAAAATTTTAATTAAACCAATGTAGAATGCATCCCATGATAAAAAATCCACAGGTGTGCCAAATGCGGCATAATGCTGGTAACCAGCATTAAACATACCAAAAATTAAACAAGGTACCATAGCCATGATAACCGTATTCATGGTACGCTTTAAATCGTCTGCCACTTTAATGTGAGTTCCGTTATGAGTGGTCTCATTTGGCAAATATAGAAATGTATGAAGTGCATTAAATGCAGGAGCCATTTTGGTCCCTTTATACTTTTCTTTTAAGTTGTGTAAATTACTTTTTAAACTCATTTCTTTATTTATTTTTCATTGTAAAAATGAATTATCCTATTTCTTTAATCATGAGGTCCAACCCTTTTCTTATAATAGCTTGATGAGGCTGTTTAGATACGCATACAAATTCTGTTAATGCAAAATCTTCTGGAGCTACTTCATACATACCTAAAGCTTCCATTTCATCTAAATCTTCATACATACATGCTTTAAGTATTTGAAGTGGATAGATATCTAATGGAAAAACTTGTTCGTAATTTCCTGTTAAAACAAAGGCACGATGTTCACCGTTAGTATTGGTGTTTAAATCGTACTTTTTATTTGGTGTTAACCATGAGAATGTTAATGCTCTTGATGTTGAAATTTTATTAAAAACTGGTTTATTCCAACCAAAAAACTCATAATCATCTCCCTCTGGTATAACAGTAATGGTGTTACTGTAAAAATCCAAACTACCATCTGGTTTTATTTGCTTTCCTGATAGAACATTTCCAGAAATGATACGATCATTACCATCTTTTTCAACGCCATTATCATAAACCATCGTTGCAATTTCACTACCTATTTTCGTTTTAAAGTAACGCGGTTTCTTAACGGAAGAGCCTACTAAAGCTACTAAACGCTCGGCATTAAATTTACCGGTTAAAAGCAACTCACCAATTATCACTAAATCTTGAGGGTTAATCGTCCAAACTGTTTCACCCTTGTTTATTGGATCTATTTTATTTATCTGTGTTCCTACGTTTCCTGATGGATGTGGGCCTGACACTTTGTGTAGGGTAACACCTTTTAATCCTGACAATGGAGAGCTTCCGTTTTTAGATACAGATACGTGCACCTGACCTTCGGTTAATTTCCCAAGGGCATTTATGGCAACTTGTAACTCAGCTTCTTTTCCTTGGAGCACATAATCATAATCAGCAACTAATGGTGCGGAAGCATATCCCGATATAAAAATAGCTTTAGGCGATTTTTCAGGATTTGCAATAACATCATACGGCCTTTGTTTAATAAATGGCCAACAACCAGATGCTAATAAATGGTTTTTAATGGATTCTGACGTGGCAGATTCTACATTAAATATTCCATAGTCGTGGAAAATTTGCTCTTTGTCTGCTTGAATTTTTAAAGCTAAAATACGACGTTTATCACCTCTTGGTATATCTAAAATCTCTCCAGATACAGGCGAAACAAACTTTACAGCTTCTTGAGCCTTATCATAAAAAATAGGCTCTCCAGCTTTTACTTTATCTCCAACTCTTGCAATTAATTTTGGTGTAACACCATGGAAGTCTTCTGGTCTAACAGTGCAAAAATTACTAATAATAGCATTTTCAGTCACCTTCTCGGCAGCACCTTTAAGCTTGATGTCTAGACCTTTTTTAATGGTAATGTCGTTTGACATGTTTATAAATCTATTTGTTAATAGTAAAAAATATGATTCTGATTTTAATTCAGATAAAATCGGTGCAAATTTACGAAATTATACATCATTTAATACCAGACTTCGATGAAGTTTGTTATTTATATTTATTCTAAATAATGAAGAATGATTAGGCATAAAAATTGCTTATATTTATCCCTCAAAACCATCAATGCATGTTTAAATCATTTTTCTCGTTAGTCATTATTATCTGCGGCCAGTCTATTTACTCTCAAATAGCACAAGAAGTTAATCCTCCTGGCTATATTAAATCGATTACATTTCAAGGTCAGACTCGCGAGAGCCAATTACCAATTTTACAGCTTGGACAACAATTAATTTTAGAATTTGATGCGTTAAATGGTGACGAGGAAGATTTCTATTACAAAATTGAACACTTTGATTACGATTGGACTCCTTCTCAACTTATGCAGACCGAATTTTTAAGCGGTATTGACAATCAACGAATTCGTAATTACGAGAATTCATTCAATACGTATCAAATCTATTCTCATTACACATTGCGTCTTCCTAATTCGCAAACTCGTGGACTTAAGGTTTCTGGTAATTATATGATTAAAATTTTTAATGATTTAGATGAACTTGTATTCTCTAGAAAATTCATGGTTCAAGAAAACCTTGCTAATGTAGGTGTTTCTATTAAACGCTCTCGCGATGTGCGCCAAGTAGAAACCATGCAAAGCGTAGATATTGTTATTAATTCTGGGAATATGCAATTTAACAACCCATTACAAACGGTTAAGACACTTATCATACAAAACAACAACCTCAACACGGCTATAAGCAATGTGGCACCTCAATACACTATTGGAAACGAACTAATTTACAAATACACTAAAGAGACTCTTTTTGAAGGTGGAAACGAATATTTTTACTTTGAAAACAAGGATATTCGAGGTGCAAATGCAGCAATCCAGTATATTGAATTAAACGAATTGTATAGCAATTATTTATTTACTAACGTTCCGCGTTTAAATCAGCCATACACCTATAACCCAGACATAAATGGTAACTTTTTAATTACAGCTATTGATGCCGAAAGACCGACAATTGAGGCTGATTATGCTTGGATACATTTCTCCTTATTATTAGATGAACTACCAGCTAACCAATCTGTACATGTTTATGGCAACTTTAATAACTATGCTATTGATGATTTTACCAAAATGACTTTTAATCCAAATAAAGGGATTTACGAAGTTCCAATTATTTTAAAGCAAGGGTTTTATAATTACAAGTATGTTATAGTAAATAATCAAACGGGTAAAATAAACGAAAGCGCAATTAGTGGCAGCTATTGGCAAACTGAAAACAATTATAAGGTTCTAGTTTATTATCGTGATTTGGGTGCCAGATACGACCGAATTATTGGTCTTGGTGAAGGAAATTCTGTGAATATATCCAATTAAGTCCGCAGTTAATCGACAAAAATTTATTTTTTTTTATTCTAGCTTATTATTTATTACATTAGCAAGAATCTAAACCCTTGAAAACCCATTAATAGCATGGTTCAACAAGTTACAAAAGGCATTAAAATTTCGGTAGAAACACATTTTGAAGGCACATTTTATAAAGATTATAAAATTCAATTTGCCTTTGGTTATAAGGTCACAATTGAAAACCAAAGCAACCACCTTGTGCAACTTTATGCCAGAGAATGGACAATTCTTGACGCTTTAAACAATGTTGAATTGGTATCTGGTGAAGGTGTTATAGGTAAAAAACCTATTTTAAAACCTGGAGAATCCCACACCTATACTTCAGGTTGCCTGTTAACGTCTCCATTTGGAGCTATGCATGGCTTTTATAATATGATTAATTTAGAATCTGACAAAAAATTTAAAGTAGCCATTCCAGCATTCAGATTAAGTGCTCCTTTTGCATTAAATTAAAACAAATTACCAGTTATTAAAATACATCTCATTATGGGTAGTCTGATTATTTTGTAGATCAGTATAATTCATAGTTACTTTTAAATCCATTTTTTCAATTTGAGTAATGCTAGTGGTTTTCACAAAACCTCTGTCCATTATTATACCCATATCTGGATATTGGGAACCTGCTGTTTTGTGAAATTGATTTATAGCTTCCAACTGAAAATTATTTTGGTTTTTAAATTCATTAAACCAAATCATTCGTAAGTGCTTCATAGAATCTGTATACAAGGACGAAGACGACCAAATTTTTGGTTCATTAGGGAGTTTTTCTAAATGTTTAACCGTACCGTCCCAAACCAATTGATGCAGTTCAAGGCCATTCTCCCAATCTAAAATTATCATTGTAAATGGTTCTATTCCTTTAAAGTTATAATCCTCAATCGTTTTTATACAAAGAGAAGCTATTAAAATATCTCGAACCACAATACCACGACTCATTCTGTAATTCTGTTCAGGTTTATGAGCCGAAAATCCACCGTTTAACAAACACACTAACCGTTGCTTTTCACTAACGCCAATCCAAGTCCCACCAGCTTTTTTATCTTTGGGATAGAGTAGTTTCACACCATTTTCGGTATAAAATTCAGGAGGAATTGTTATTCTATCGGGAGCTTCATCTCGATTAGATGTAAAAATAAAATGATTATTCTGTTTAGGAATAAATGTAACTGTACACATAGTTTAGCGTGTTTCAATAAAAAACGAAACTTACAAAAAAAACAAAAACTTTTAACGTGTATTTAAGATGCTTTCTATCAAAAAAACAGCTAAAAAATCGTACATTTGCAGCTTTAAAATAACATAAACATTTAAATACCAACATACTCATGGGAAAAGGATTCTTTAACGTACCAATTGCAGTAAACGAGCCTGTAAAATCTTATGCGCCTGGATCGCCAGAGCGCGAAGAAGTTTTAAAAGCTTACAAAGACATGTACAACAGTAAAATTGATGTACCAATGTACATCAACGGAAAAGATGTTGAAACTGGGAATACGAGAACGATGTCACCACCTCATGACCATCAACATATAGTTGGAACGTATCATGTAGCTGAAAAATCTCATATTGAAGAAGCTATTTCAACTGCATTAGAAGCTAGAAAAAAATGGTCTCAAATGCCTTGGGAACAACGTACGGGTATCTTTTTAAAAGCTGCCGAATTAATTGCAGGCCCTTACAGAGCTAAAATTAATGCTGCAACCATGATTGCACAGTCTAAAAATATTTACCAAGCTGAAATTGATGCCGCTTGTGAGTTGATTGATTTTTTACGATTCAATGTACAATTCATGTCCGAAATATACATGGATCAACCAGAGAGCACTAGTGATGCCTGGAACCGTATTGAATACCGTCCTTTAGAAGGTTTTACCTATGCAGTAACACCCTTTAACTTTACAGCCATTGCTGGAAACCTACCATCTTGTATGGCATTAATGGGAAATGTAGTTGTATGGAAACCAAGCGATAGCCAAATCTATTCTGCAAAAGTTATCATGGACGTTTTTAAAGAAGCAGGTGTTCCAGATGGTGTAATTAATGTGGTTTTTGGTGACCCTGTTATGATTACAGATACCGTATTAAATAGCCCTGATTTTTCAGGATTACATTTTACAGGTTCAACAACTATTTTTAAATCCCTTTGGAAACAAATTGGAAATAACATTGACACCTACAAAACCTACCCAAGAATTGTAGGTGAAACAGGTGGAAAAGATTTTATAATTGCTCATAAATCAGCAAATGCCAAGCAAGTAGCTACTGCCATTGTACGTGGTGCTTTTGAATTCCAAGGTCAGAAATGTAGCGCAGCTTCCAGAGCTTACATCCCTAATAACCTTTGGGAAGATGTTAAGGACTTTGTTCTTGCAGATTTAAAATCCTTTAAAATGGGATCTCCTGAAGACATGAGTAACTTTATTACAGCCGTAATTCATGAAGGCTCTTTTGATAAATTAGCAAAATATATTGATGAAGCTAAAGCCCATACAGATGCTGAAATTATTGCTGGTGGCAATTATGATAAGTCGAAAGGCTACTTTATTGAACCAACAGTGATTGTTACAAAAAATCCAAAGTACACAACCATGTGTACCGAACTATTTGGACCTGTTATTACCATTTATGTTTACGATCAAGAGGCCTATTCTGAAACATTAAAATTAGTTGATGAAACTAGCGAATACGCCCTAACAGGTGCTATTTTAGCATCCTGTCGTTATGCTATTGAAGAGGCTACAACTGCTCTACAAAATAGTGCAGGAAATTTTTATATTAATGATAAACCAACAGGAGCCGTTGTAGGTCAGCAACCATTTGGCGGTGCAAGAGCATCTGGAACAAATGACAAAGCTGGATCGGCACAAAACTTATTACGCTGGGTATCACCTAGAATGATTAAGGAAACCTTTGTAACACCTGTTGATTACAGATATCCTTTTTTAGGCGAATAATAATTCTAATTGATTAAAACAAAACCCCTTAACCATACCAGTTAAGGGGTTTTTTCTGTTGTTTATCCAAAGTATTAGTAGTAATTAATTTCAGGCTGTATATTTAAATAATCAATAATTGAATACTCATGAAAACAAACTACTTACTACTAATCACAATGCTTTCCATTTCCGTTTTTTCACAAAAACAAAAAGCCTTCGAGAAATTTGACAAACAAGACATGGAAACTTCTATATTGGTCCCACAATCACCCGTTATAGACCTCGACAACTACAACAACAAGATAACAAACACCTATAGTTTCTACCAAGCCTATAAAACAATTGCTCAAAACGATTTTCAACAACGCTTAAAACCACTTTCCAGCCTTAAAGAAGCTAACAAAAAGAGTCATTTTACTAACAAGATTCCATTGGCAATTTTGCTTTCAGATTATGAATCCATAACGGAACAAGCTTTTCAAAATCAAGCAGTAACCAGAGATGCACAAGGCTATATTATTAGAAGCCATGCAAATGACATTATTTTCAAGAAAAATAATATTACTATAGCAGCCCCTTTAAGGAGCAAGCACAAAGGTTTAGAAACGACTTTTTCAATAGCTTCAAATCATATATTCAATACAACAGAAAAAACTATTGAGAAAATAGCTGTTAATTTTGACGATGGCCAAGGTTTTAGGACTGTAAGCACTAATCAGAACATACAAGTTTCTTATCTAAAAGCAGGCAATAAAACACTTACTTTTCAAATAACATTAGACAATGGAAGTGTTGTTTTTCGTCAAACAAGAATAGAAATTACGTATTCCAATGCCGATTTAGAAAGAAATTTTAATCGTATGGTAACAACTTTTAATTCAACAATTACACCAGACCTCTCTCCTTATGGCGAAACAACATCTTACAATGGAACTGGAGAATATGAATTGTTTTTAAGCGCAGATAACGTTTTAGACAAACCCATTATTTTAGTTGATGGTTTTGATCCTGCTGATGGACGCGACATTGCTGGAATTTATGAATTACTAAATTTTGAACAAAACGGAACGACTTCTAATTTAGGCGATTTAGTAAGAGACGAAGGTTTTGATGTGGTTATATTAAATTTCCCTGTTTACACACGTGCGGCAGACAATCAAGTTATTGATGGTGGTGTAGATTTTATAGAGCGTAATGCCATGCTTCTAGTGGAATTAATAAATACCGTTAATGCTCAAAAAATTGGCACTGAAGACAATGTTATTATTGGTCCTAGTATGGGTGGATTAATTTCTAGATATGCTTTAAATTATATGGAACATGCTAATTTAAACCATGAAACCAGACTTTGGATTTCTTTTGATGCTCCACATCATGGCGCAAATGTACCAATTGGATTTCAGCATCAATTTAATTTTCTAGCTTTTGGTTTAGATGATTTTACGGTATTAGGAGATCAAAATGTAGAAGAACTACAGCCTATTATTGATGGTATGTTAACATCATCTGCTGCTAGGCAAATGCTTGTAGACCAGTTTGAACCACATATTACAAATAATGACGGTGTATCTTTTAACAGCTCTCTAGATTTACCTCAAGAACATCCATACAAAGCCATTTTGGATGCGCGACTAAACAGTTTTAATGCCTCTGGATTTCCAGAACTAACACGAAATATTTCAATTATTAATGGTAGTGGTATGAATGCTAGGTATCAAGACAACACAACAGCTACGAACAATTTAAATCCTGGTAGCCGCATTTTAAATGCTAATATTGATGTTATTACTGGAGCTGAATTAAAGGCTGAAACACGCTTTACTCCAAATGCGGGAACACAAGTTTTTAGTAGTAAAGTCCATTTGGATTTTGCGTGGTGGTTTCCATTAGCAAACGACCGAATTAATAACGCAACTTCAACAGCACCAAGTTTCTCTAATGGTGTTGATGCTGCTTCTGGAGGGTTATTTGATATTTTAAGTTTAACTGAAGATTTAGAAACTGATGGTTTAGTGGGCGATTTTTTAAATTCATTGTCTACAGATTATTTCAATTTCATTCCAAGCGTTAGTTCAATGGCTTTCCAAGTAACAAATAATGAAATTAACTGGTTTCACACACCAAGCAACGTTACAACGGCTCGCGCTACATCGAACATAACCCCTTTTGACGCATGGTATATGCCAAATGAAAATGAACCTCACGTAACTTTAACACCTCAAAACGTTGCTTTTGCTTTAAGTGAAATTATTTTAGAAACTTTAAGTACAAATTCTTTTTCGGAAAACTTTATAAAACTAGAACAAAACCCGGTATCGCAAAGCTTGACAATATTAAGCTCTCAAGCTCATAAAAATGCGAGTATTTCTGTTGTTGATGTTACAGGAAAAACGGTTTTACAATCAAATTTAGATGTCAATCAACGCACAACTGTTCCTTTTCAAATGACTTCTGGATTGTACATTTTAACTATTGAAAGTCATGGCAATCAGATTTTGAAAACGAGATTATTAGTAAAGTAGCACATACTTGATTCTAATTAAAAAAGCTCCGAAGTATATTCGGAGCTTTTTCATTTTATGAGGAAAATGAGCGGCTATTTAAAACGTTTACAGCATGGCATTTCATAATAATTCCAGATTAATTTAAAATCGTTTTAATTACTGATTAACAAAAAGTTAACCTTTAAACTTGATAGGTAAATGAACCACCTTTTTTGTTTCAAAAAATGCTTCAGAATAAAAATCGGAAATATTATAAATCGTTGCTGTTTTATAGTCTTGGAGTTCTTCAGATAAATCGCCTCCTTTTAAATACAAAATCCCATTTTTAAGCTCATGATTTTGCTTTTTAGCAACTTTACCTTTTATCCAATGTACAAAAGTTGGCATGGCAGCCACTGCTCTACTGATAATAAAATCGTAAGTATCTTTAATTTCTTCAACACGGGAATGCGTAGTTTTTACGTTGGTCAATTCTAAACCAGCAACAACCTCATCAACAACTTTAAGCTTTTTAGCAATACTATCCACTAGATGAAACGAACATTCCGGAAATAAAATAGCTAGTGGAATTCCAGGAAAACCGCCACCCGTTCCAACATCCATTAATTTAGTACCTGGTTTAAATGTTATTACTTTTGCTATAGCTAAAGCATGGAGTACGTGACGTAAATACAGCTCGTCTATATCTTTTCTAGACACCACATTTATTTTCAAGTTCCAATCTTGATACAAGGCTTCGAGTTGAGTAAATTTAGCAATCTGATCATCGGTTAGATCTGGAAAATACTTTAAAATGAGTTCCATATTCTTATATTTTCGACAAAAGTAGGTATTTTTTTGTGCATATTTTTATGAAAACTTTGTGCCCATAACGGCTCATAATAATTATATTTGCATAAATATATATTTTACGCATTTTAAATGCGTTTATATATTATAAATTAAATAGCATGACAAATAAAACCCTTTCTTTCTCAAGAAATGATTCTGCAAAATTTTTCAGAACCCTGAATAAACGTGTGAATGATTATTTCAAAGAGAACAATATAAAAAAAACTGGTAATTGGAAATTATATATTAAAGCCATTATCATGTTCACCTTACTTTTAGGACCTTTAATTCTTTTATTAACTGTAACAATGCCTGGCTGGCTTCAAATACTTTGCATGATTGTCATTGGAATAGGTATTGCAGGCGTAGGGATGAATGTAATGCACGACGCTAACCATGGTTCTTTTTCAAGTAAAAAATGGGTGAATACACTTATGGGAAGCAGCATTCATATTTTAGCTGGTAATGATTACAATTGGAAAGTACAACATAACGTATTACACCACACCTACACGAACATTCAAGGTCATGATGAGGATATTGATGCTGGACGTGTTATCCGTTTTTCTAAACACTCGAAATGGTTAAAGATTCACCAATATCAAAAATATTACGCCTTTCTTCTTTATGGCTTATTAACCGTTAATTGGGCCATTACAACCGATTTCAAGCAAACCTATATTTACTTAAAAAGAAAACTATCGTATGGCGATTTTCCTAATCCAGCAACGCAGTGGACAAAGTTAATTATTGGAAAAATAATTTATTATTCAATTTGGGTTGTTCTGCCGTTAGCATTAGGCTTTGCTTGGTGGCAAGTATTAATTGGTTTTTTCATTATGCATTATACTGCAGGAATTATTTTAAGTGTTATTTTCCAATTAGCACATGTTATGCCAAATACGGAAATGCCTCTACCTGATGAAAACGGGAATATGAAAAACACATGGGCTATTCACCAGTTATTTACAACTAGCAATTTTTCACCTAAAAGTTGGATTGTAGAATTTTACACAGGTGGTTTAAACCGACAAGTGGAACATCATTTATTCTCTCATATTAGTCATGTCCATTATAAAAACATTGCCAAAATAGTCAAGGAAACTGCTCATGAATTTAGCTTACCATATAACGAGTACAATTCTATTTGGACAGCAATAGCAGAACATTACAACCAGTTAAAAACACTTGGTGCAAAACCAAGTATGGCTTAATTATCATTTACTTTTAAAAGATATTTCTAATGAATGTACTTTCAGATAGAGTTTTAAACATGGCCACGTCTGCCACATTAGCTATGGCAGCTAAAACACGCGAATTGCGTGCTGAAGGCAAAGATATTATTGGATTAAGTTTAGGAGAACCTGATTTTAACACACCAGATTATATTAAAGAAGCAGCCGTTCAAGCCATTCACGATAATTATAGTTCCTACACACCTGTTGACGGTTATGTAGAATTGAAACAAGCTATTATCACGAAATTTAAACGTGATAACAACTTAACATATACCTTACCACAAATTGTGGTGTCTACGGGTGCTAAACAAGCACTTTATAATGTAGCTCAAGTCATGATTAATCCAGGTGATGAAGTTATATTACCTTGTCCGTACTGGGTGAGTTATGCTGATATTGTTAAGCTTGCCGAAGGTGTTCCTGTAGAAGTGCAAACCAGTATTGCTACCGATTTTAAAATGACACCTGCACAATTAGAAGCCGCAATTACACCAAGAACAAAAATGATTTGGTATAGTTCGCCTTGTAACCCAAGTGGCTCCCTTTACAGCAAAGAAGAATTACGTGCTTTGGCAGATGTGCTTCAAAAACACCCAAATATTTATGTGGTTTCTGATGAGATTTATGAACACATTAATTTCACTGAAGATGGTCATACAAGTATGGCACAATTTCCAGATATGTTTAACAGAACCATAACTATAAATGGTGTTTCTAAAGCGTTTGCTATGACAGGCTGGCGAATTGGCTATTTAGGTGCTCCTGAACATATAGCACGTGCTTGTAATAAAATGCAAGGTCAAGTAACTAGTGGTGCTAATAGCATTGCTCAGCGTGCGGTAATTACAGCTTTAAATGAATCGCCAACACGTGTTAAATTCATGATTGATGAATTTCATATTCGTCGTGATTTGATACTAACCTTATTGGAGGATGTTCCTGGCTTTGTAAACAACACACCAGAAGGTGCTTTTTATGTATTTCCTAACATTTCGGCTTTCTTCGGAAAAACCCTAAAAGGAACCACCATTAACAATGCAACCGATTTCTCATTATTTTTATTAGAACACGCCTTGGTAGCAACGGTTACGGGTGATGCCTTTGGCGATCCAAATTGCATTCGGTTATCCTATGCAGCTAGTCAGGCACAAATTGTGGAAGCTATTAAGCGAATTAAAGAAGCGGTTTCATAATAAATATAGTTTAAAGTAACAGCTAAAAAAAATCCACATCATTTTAAGTGGATTTTTTTTTATTTACATTAACGATTCCTCCAAAAGAAAGGCGTTAATAAAATCAGAACAGTAAACAACTCCAAACGCCCAATTAGCATTAAAAAAGCGGCCCACCATTTCCCTAAAGCTGGTAAGGCAGCGTAATTATTAACAGGGCCAAAATCGCCAAAAGCTGGACCGACGTTTCCTAAACTAGAAGCTGCTATTCCTATGGACGACATAAGATCCAAACCAAACATGGAAAACACCAAAGAACCTACAATAAAGGATAACATGTATAAGATAAAGAAGGCTAGAATATTAAAAACAATATCACCTGTAACGGCTCTGGAATTATAGCGAACAGGTAATATAGCATTGGGATGCAAAGCGCGTTTAAATTCTAAAAAACCATTCTTTATTAAAATTAAATGACGTACTACTTTTACACCACCAGAGGTACTTCCTGCTGAACCACCTAAAAACATCAGCCCAAAGAAAAACACCACTAAAAATGGCGACCACAAGGTATAATCGGCTGTTATAAAACCCGTTGTAGTTATCACGGTTAGCACCTGAAACAGACCATGACGAAAGGCACTTTCAGCCTCTCCCCAAACCATAGGGTGCGCTATAGATGAAAGCGATGGATCTGCTTTAAAATAAATAATGGCTGCAGCTATCATCGTAAAAATCACAATAAAAGACAAATAAAGTTTAAACTCTTCATCCTTTAATATTTTTTGAATTTTCCCTTTAAACGCAAAATAGCTTAATACAAAATTAGTACCTGCCAAAAACATAAATAGAATGATGATGTATTGAATTATTGGTTGATCATTCCAATAGGCGACACTTGCATTTTTAGTTGAAAAACCACCTGTAGACAACGTACTTAATGCATGGTTCATGGCATCGAATAGATTCATTCCTGCTATTTTTAACAAAATTGTTTCGGCAACGGTATACCCAAAATAAATAAGCCATAAACGTTTAGCAGTATCAGTAATTCTTGGATGCAATTTATCGGCATTGGGTCCAGGAGCTTCAGCAGCAAATAATTGCATACCACCTATTCCTAAAAGTGGTAAAATAGCTATGGCTAACACAATAATTCCCATACCACCTATCCAATGCGTCATGCTACGCCAAAAAAGAACCCCTTTTGGGATAATTTCAATATCGTTTAAAATGGTAGCTCCAGTGGTTGTATAACCAGACATGGTCTCTAAAAAAGCACTGGTAAAATCTGGAATAGCTCCTGTAAAAACATAAGGCAAACATCCAGAAAATGCCATAATAAGCCAACCAAAAGTAACCACCACATAACCTTCACGCTTATCCATAATTTTTTTATGGTCTCGTGTGGGATACATCATTGAAACACCTATTAAAAGCGTGCTTAAACCGGCTAAAAGCAACTGAAATGTAACACCATCTTTATAAATAAAGCTAATAAGTGTAGACACGAGCATAAAGCCGCCATTAAATAGAAGCAACAATCCTAAAAAGTGAAAAATGATTTTATAGTTCAGTTTCATACTTATAAGAACAGTTTTTCAACTTCTTTAATAGAACGTGGTAAACCGCATATAACGACTAAATCACCTTCTTGAATCTTGAAATCTCCTAAAGCTATATTTCCAATGCCATCTCTTATAACACCGGCAATAATTGCTGATCTAGGAAAACCAGCATCTTTAATTAATTTATTACAAATTTTTGAACGTGCTTTTACTTTAAACTCTAAAAGCTCGGCATCCATATTATTCAGTTTGGTCATGGCTAATACTTCACCACGCCTCACATATCTAAAAATGGTATTAGCCGCTAACAGCTTTTTATTTATTAAAGTATCTATTCCTATGGATTGCGACAACTCAAAATAATCCATGTTTTCTACCAAAGAAATCGTTTTTTTAACGTGTTTCGATTTTGCCACCAAACTAGACATGATATTGATTTCACTGTTACCAGTAACGGCAATAAAAGCGTCCATATCGCCAATATTCTCTTCATCTAGCAAATCTACATTACGACCATCACCATTTATTACTAGAACGTTTGGCAGCTCATCAGCAATATCAAAGGCACGATTTTTATCTTTTTCTATTAATTTTACATTAAAGCCACTATTTGCAAGATCACGAGCCGTTTTATAACCTATTTTACTGCCACCAAGGATCATAACATTCTTGATATCTGTATTTGTTTTTCCCGTAATTTTGCACAATTCTTCAGCACCACCTTCCGATGTGATAAACACCACATGATCGCCTTCTTTTAATTGCGTATCACCTCTTGGAATAATGGTAAATTGTGTTCCAAAACGCTGTATTGCAATGGGGACAAAGTGTATTTCCGGAAATATTTCGGCTGCCTCTTTAACTGTTTTTCCTGCAAATGCCATGGTTCTAGACAAATCTAAACCAACCATGGTTAGTGCACCATCTTCAAAAGCATATGTATCACTGAATGCTGATTGCGACAATAACAATCTGATTTCTGAAGCTGCTAAAGCTTCTGGTGAAATGAGTTCATCTATACCAAATTTGGTAAATCCAACTTCGTCTTTGTGTTGAATAAACTCGGTGTTTGAAATTCGTGCAATGGTTCGTTTAGCGCCTAATTGTTTGGCTAGTACACATACAGTAATGTTTGTTGTTTCAGAGGACGTTACAGCAATTACCAAATCACTTTCGGCAACGCGTGCATCTTTTAAAATGGAAATAGACGTTGAGTCGCCTTTCATAACTTTAATATCCAAATGATTATCTGCATTTAACAAACATTCTTTATTGGTATCAATAAGTGTAATTTCTTGCGATTCAAAAGACAATAGTTTAGCTAAATGAAATCCAACTTCACCAGCTCCCGCAATAATAATTTTCATCTGCTTACTTTTATTCTTTTTTCAATAGTCATCAGCGGAAACCAAAACAAATAAACCTATTAAAATTTAGCATCGTAATGCCAGGGATTAATTCGTTTCCGTTTCAATTTTTTTTCTAAAAAGTAGTACAAAGATAAAGGAAAAATTAGGACAAACATAAATTCAATAGGATATAATAAATTACTATCTAGTTGCTTAATGGTTGTGTAATAGTTTATATTTGCGAAAAAAAAATATAAGTTGTCAAAAGTAAATCCTTATAAAGACAGTGACCTTGGAAAGAAAGAACAGGTTACAAAAATGTTTGATACAATTTCAGGAAATTACGATGGTTTAAATCGTGTTATCTCATTTGGTATTGATGTGTCTTGGCGTAAAAAAGTAGTCGCTATTGTAAATGCTAGCAATCCTGAAACAATATTGGATATTGCTACAGGAACTGGCGATTTAGCCATTATGCTTGCCCAAACTAAAGCACAAAAAATTGTTGGTTTTGATATTAGTAGTGGCATGCTAGAAATAGGCAAGAAAAAAGTAGCCCACAAAAATTTAAACAATCGGATAGACATGGTTTTAGGTGATTCTGAAAACATGCCTTTTGAAGACAATTCGTTTGATGCCATTACAGTTGCTTTTGGAATACGCAATTTTGAAACTTTAGAAAAAGGCTTGTCAGAAATTTACCGCGTTTTAAAACCTGGAGGCACGTTTGTCATACTGGAAACATCTATGCCTACTAAAACACCTTATAAACAAGGCTATAAATTTTACACTAAAAATATTTTACCCGTAATAGGAAAACTATTTTCAAAAGATAAAACGGCTTACGCCTATTTATGTGAATCAGCCTCTGTTTTTCCTTTTGGTGAGGAATTAAACAATATTTTGCGTAAAATTGGGTTTACTAATGTGAATGACTTGCCACAAACATTTGGTGTAGCCACAATTTATACATTATCAAAATAGTTTTTATGAGAAAACACCTTTTCCTTTTTGGTTTCATTTTACTATCGCAAGTAGCTTCAGCTCAATTGTTTTCAAAAGAAAAAATTAGAAATCTTGAAACTGAAGACAAAAAGCGCTTGAGTTATGGTTTCTTTTTAGGGTACAACAGTTATGATTTTAATTTTGATTACAATACGGATCAGGCTGATATTTTAGTAGAAAAAACGGGAGGCTTTAGTGTTGGTTTAATTGGAAATCTGCGTATTATGGAATACATGGATCTACGCTTCGAGCCTGGTTTATATATTACAACACGGAATTTAGTTTACAATGAAAGTTATTTTCAAGGCATGGAATTTACCGATACCGATTTAAAACGCGAAGTAAAGTCTACCTACATCCATTTCCCGTTGTTAATGAAATTTTCCACCAAACGTATAAACAATTTTAAACCGTTTGTTGTTGCTGGTTTATCTACCGCATTAAATTTATCGAGTAACGAAAACAACCCAGATGACAATAGCAGCGGACAATTTAGAACCAAAAAGAACATGTTCTTTTATGAGGTTGGTTTTGGAGTTGATTTCTATTTATACTTTTTTAAATTCACCCCTTCTATCCGAGGTGTTTTTGCATTAAATGATGAAATTATTCAAGACAAGGATCCTAATAGTCCGTGGACAAGCAATGTAAATAGCATGAAAACACGTGGTGTGTTTCTAAATTTCACGTTTCAATAATTGTTAGTTGTATATTATTTATTGATAAAAACCACATAATTAATACACGCCACAACTAAAACCAAACACCTTAACAACTACCGCCTTTTAAATTCACTCAACAAAATAGCCGTTGCAGTAGCCACATTTAGGCTTTCTGTTTCTTGAATGGAGCCAAAACGCGGAATGCTAATTCGTTTTGTTACCAGCTTTTCAATGGCCTCGGAAATGCCATTAGCCTCATTCCCCATAACCAAAACACCTTCTTTCATGAGTGTTTCTTGATACACCGTATTACCATCCATAAAAGCACCGTAAACAGGCAGAGATGTTGAACTTAAATAGTCATTCAAATCTGTATAATGTATTTGAACACGCGTAATGGAACCCATGGTTGCTTGGATAACTTTTGGATTAAAACAATCTACTGTTTGCTCACTACAAACCAAATTATAAATACCAAACCAATCACATAGTCTAATAATAGTGCCTAAATTTCCTGGATCGCGAACCGCATCTAAAACTAAAATAAGTCCTGTTTTAGGTAAGGGTTTTGAATCAGGAATTTTAAAAACTGCTAAAGCCTGATTGGGCGTTTTCAAGAAACTAATTTTTTTTAAATCGGTTTCAGTTATAAGTGTTTCTAAAGAAGTATCTAAATTAAAAGTAATCCGTGTGTAGAGTTGTTGTAATACCAAATTTGAATTTAAAAGCTCTTGGATTGTTTTGATACCTTCAGCTACAAACAACCCATGCTGTTGCCGATACTTTTTTTGTTTTAAACTCGTTAGTAGTTTTATTTTATTTTTTGATAACATGAAATAGCTTTTAAATGATTGTAAAGACATTAAAAACACTAAAATATAATGCTTTCAAAATGTGTCCTTATATATATGCTTTATTTCAAATGAAATAATGTATTTTTGAATCAGTTATTAGATTTTTATTCAGTCTGAAATTTACACAAAAAGCATCACTAAATTTTTATAATTAGGTATCCTTGAGAATCCATTCTTCAAAAATAGCATTTTATATTACTTTCACCCTGTTTTTGGTTTCTTGTAATACAATAAAACGTGTAGGAAAAGATGAACAATTATTAGATAAAAATACAGTTTTTGTAAATGAGAAAGTAAATAACACTGAAACAATCAACAACTTAATTTATCAAAAAACAAACCGAAAACTACTAACCATACCCATCAGGCTACATATCTATAATTTAGCACGGCCAAATATAGATTCCATTTTAAAGGCCAATATTGCTAAAAAACCTAATCGTGAAGAAAACTTGGAACGTTTTCTATCGAAAAAACAACTGGATCAATATATCGCATCCCGTAAAGGCTTTAATAATTGGTTAAAAACTACAGGTGAAGCTCCCGTTATACTCGATGAAGAAAAAACAAAACGCTCCTTAAACCGTTTAGAAGCCTATTATTTTCATAATGGATGGTTTACGGCTAAAGCCACTTCTGAAACAACAAAAATTGACTCTAATCGCGCCAAAGTAGATTATTATGTAAAAACTGGCGACCCTTATTTTGTAGATTCATTAAGCGTAAATATCTCGTCACCAAACATAGATAGCTTATATAACAAATCCAAAAAGCAATCTTTCATTCAGTTAAACAAACAGTATAAGACCGTTACTTTTGAACAGGAAAAAGACCGATTAACTAATTATTTTAGAAATCATGGCGTGTATCATTTTAGTGAAGACTATGTCTATTTTGAAATGGACACGATTGATACAGACAAAAAAGTAAAAGTAGAATTACAAATTCAGGATCGATTAATAAAAAATGAAGATTCATCTAGACGCGAACCGTTTTCTATCTACACCATTAAAGACGTTAATATTTATACCGATTACTCCTATAGCAACCGGAACAAACCTCAAAAAGATTCAACCCAATACAAAGGCTATAACTTGTTTAGCAACAGCAAACTTCGTTTCAAGCCAAAGGCTTTAACAGATGTTGTTTTTATTACACCAGATTCAACCTTTAGAGATCGAGACAGAACGTTATCTTACAGACATATTTCCGAATTACGCACCTTTAAATACCCTAACATAGAATATGTTGAAAATGCCGATACCACACTAACGGCTAATGTGTATTTAACACCGTTAAAGAAATTTGGTTTAGAATTTAGCGCTGAAGTTTCACAGAGTAATATTCAAACTATTGGGCTCTCTTTTAATCCATCAGTACTCATGCGAAATGTTTTTGGTGGTGCTGAAACCTTACAACTCACAGCCTTTGGATCCATTGGAGCCTCTAAAGATGCCGCCAATGATGAGGATAAGTTTTTTGATATTAATGAATGGGGAGCCGATTTAAAATTAACCGTTCCACGCCTACTTCTCCCCTTCAATACCGAAAAATTGATACCTAAAAGTATGTCGCCAAGTACACGCATGAGTATTTCCACCTCAAGTCAGACCAATATTGGTTTAGATAAACAGACCCTTACAGGAACATTAAATTACCGCTGGAAACCAAACTTTAAAGTCACAAACCGATTCGATTTATTTAGCATCCAATATGTAAAAAACTTAAATCCTGATAATTATTTTAATGTTTACAGTACTTCCTACAACACTTTGAATGATATTGCTCAAGATATCAATTACATAGGACCAGACGATGAATTAGGCATTCCAGATCAAGCCAATCAGTTCATTCAGGAATCCATTGGAGACAATCCTCCAAGTGGCTTAACAGCAGACAATATTCAAAATATCAACTATATCAATGAACGTCAAGAACGTTTAACCGAAAACAACCTTATAATTGCATCCAGCTATAATTATGTTCGGGATAACCGAACCAGTTTGTTTGATGAAAACTTCTCCATATTTCGAGGTAAAATTGAATCGGCGGGAAACCTACTTTCATTAGCATCCAATGCATTTGGAGCAGCTAAAAACATGAATGATAATTTTGAAATTTTTGATGTAGCATATTCACAATACATCAAAACGGAACTCGATTATATCAAGCATTGGGATTTAGGCAAGAAACAAGTTTTAGCACTACGCAGCTTTTTTGGAATAGCCATTCCCTATGGAAACTCGAACAGTATTCCCTTCTCAAAAAGTTTCTTTGCAGGTGGTACCAATGATAATCGTGCATGGACCGCCTATAGTTTAGGTCCTGGAAGTTCAGATAGTAACGATGAATTTAATGAAGCAAACATGAAACTAGCCTTCAATTTAGAATACCGTTTTAATGTTTTTGGCGATTTTTATGCCGCCTTTTTTGCAGATGCAGGAAATATATGGAACGTTTTAGATAATATTGAAGATCCGCAGGCAACCTTTACCAGCTTTCAATCTTTAGAAGATATTGCACTTGGAACAGGATTCGGATTACGATACGATTTTGGTTTTATTATTTTCCGTTTTGACACAGGTTTTAAAACCTATGATCCCTCCTATGAAATGGGCAACCGCTGGCTAAATGATTATAATTTCACCAATGCTGTTTATAACATTGGTATCAATTACCCGTTTTAAGCTATTAATTTTATTATTTTTGTTTCACTAAAAAACTAAAAATTATGTCACATTCTATAAAACCAGGCGTAGCAACTGGCCAAGAAGTTCAAGCTATTTTTAAACTTGCTAAAGAAAAAGGCTTTGCACTACCAGCTGTTAATGTTGTTGGGTCCAACACTATAAATGGCGTATTAGAAACAGCTAGAGATTTAAATGCACCCGTAATTATTCAATTTTCAAATGGTGGTGGTGTTTTTAATGCTGGAAAAGGCTTAAGTAATGAAAACCAAAAAGCAGCTATAGCTGGCTGTATAGCAGGCGCCAAGCATGTACACCTTATGGCAGAAGCCTATGGTGTTCCCGTAATTTTACATACAGATCATTGTGCTAAAAAGTTATTACCTTGGATAGATGGCTTATTAGAAGCAAGTGAACAGCATTTTAAAGAAACTGGGAAACCACTTTACAGCTCGCACATGATTGATTTAAGTGAAGAGCCAATTGAAGAAAACATCGAAATTTGTAAGCGCTATTTAGAGCGTATGAGCAAAATGGGGATGACCCTCGAAATAGAATTAGGTATTACAGGTGGCGAAGAAGATGGTGTGGATAATACGGATGTAGACGATTCTAAACTATACACACAACCAGAGGAAGTAGCTTATGCCTACGAAGAGTTAAGCAAAGTAAGCCATCAATTTACTATTGCAGCAGCCTTCGGGAATGTACACGGTGTTTACAAGCCTGGCAATGTAAAACTCACACCTAAAATTCTTAAAAATTCGCAAGCACATATTTCAGAAAAATTCAATGTAGCACCTAATCATATCGATTTTGTATTCCATGGTGGGTCAGGCAGTTCCGTTGAAGAAATTCGTGAAGCTATTGGTTATGGTGTCATTAAAATGAACATTGATACCGATATGCAGTATGCCTTTACTTCTGGCGTTCGTGATTATATGAAAGAAAAGGAAGCTTATTTACAAGCTCAAATAGGAAATCCAGATGGTGCTGATGTACCCAACAAAAAATATTACGACCCTCGTGTTTGGTTGCGTAAAGGAGAAGAAACATTTGTTGCCCGTTTAAAAAAGGCCTTTGAGGACTTAAACAACGTGAACACTTTATAAAATAAAAGTGCAAAAAACACGCATTTAAAATTAATCGTGTAATTTTGCTTGTATAACTAACGCGAATCTTAACGCTTTTAATAGTAAAAGTTGAAAATCGCATAATTTAAAATCGTTAATCACTATGTCTTGGTTTAAACGAAAAGAAAAAGGAATTCAAACTTCTACGGAAGAAAAAAAAGACACACCCAAAGGGCTGTGGTATAAGTCGCCAACCGGAAAAATTGTTGACGCTAAAGAATTAGAGCAAAACTTTTATGTAAGTCCTGAAGACGGCTATCATGTAAGAATTGGCAGTAAAGAATACTTCGAAATCTTATTCGATGATAATAAATTTAAGGAATTAGATATTAAATTAGAATCTAAAGACCCCTTAAAATTTGAGGATACTAAAAAATATCCAGACCGTTTAAAAGCAGCTCAAGAAAAAACCAAACTACAAGACGCGGTACGTACAGCAGTAGGAAAATCTAAAGGAAACGATTTAGTAGTTGCTTGTATGGATTTCTCATTTATAGGTGGCTCTATGGGTTCTGTGGTTGGCGAAAAAATAGCACGTGCTGGACAATACGCCTTAAAGAAAAAAATACCATTCATGATTATCTCCAAATCTGGAGGAGCACGTATGATGGAAGCTGCTTTATCCTTAATGCAATTGGCAAAAACGTCTGTTGTATTGGCACAATTAGCAGATGCTGGCATTCCGTATATATCCTTATGTACCGACCCAACTACGGGAGGTACAACAGCATCTTTTGCCATGTTAGGCGATATTAACATTGCAGAACCTGGTGCTTTAATTGGCTTTGCAGGACCTCGTGTAGTTCGGGACACAACAGGACAAGATTTACCAGAAGATTTCCAAACATCGGAATTTTTATTAGAACACGGTTTCTTAGATTTCATTACACACCGAAAACATTTGAAAGATAAAGTCAATTTATATATTGATTTAATTACCAATCAGCCATTAAGAGCGTAAAAACACATTTTTATCAGTAATAAAATTTTAAAGAGAAGCTGTCTTTTTTTTACAAAAAATAGCTGAATAATTAAAATTTACTATATTTGCAGCTTGAAAGAAAAACTTTCATATACATAACAATCATTTACAATAATATTAGAATGTATTTATCAAAAGAAGAAAAGCAAGCGCTTTTCGCAAAACACGGTAAAGGGAAAACCGATACTGGAAGCGCAGAAGGCCAAATTGCCATTTTTACGCAACGTATTGAACATTTAACGCAACACTTAAAAACAAACCGTAAAGATTACAATACGGAGCGTTCATTAGTGATGTTAGTAGGAAAGCGTCGTGCTTTACTTGATTACTTAATAAAGAAAGATATTTTAAGATATCGTGCTATTATTAAAGAATTAGGATTAAGAAAATAATCACAATATAAGAGGCTTTGCGCCTCTTTTTTGTTTTAGTAATAACTCATTCGCAAGAGTCAAAAATTCGTAAATAAGAAGCTAGATCCTGCTATATTCCGGTAATTATCGGGACAGGACTAAAGGTTTTTCATTGGTTCACAACAACTACACAACACAACTACCAATGTTTAATTTGAATTAAAAATTTATGATTCCAAAAGTATTTAGAGAGGTCATAGACCTTGGTGATGGTAGAGAAATTTCCATCGAAACCGGTAAACTAGCAAAGCAGGCTCATGGTTCTGTTGTTGTTCAGTCAGGGAAATGTATGTTATTATGTACCGTTGTTTCCAATTACAAACAAAGCGATGTTGATTTTTTACCATTAACGGTAGACTACAGAGAAAAATTTGCTGCAGCAGGTCGTTATCCAGGAGGTTTCTTCAAAAGAGAAGCTAGACCAAGTGATGGCGAAGTATTAACCATGCGTTTAGTAGACCGTGTATTACGTCCGTTGTTTCCAAAAGATTATCACGCTGAAACACAAGTAATGATTCAGTTAATGTCTCATGATGATGACGTAATGCCAGATGCTATGGCAGGTTTAGCCGCTTCAGCAGCTATTCAATTATCTGACTTCCCTTTTGAATGTCCAATCTCTGAAGCCAGAGTTGCCCGTGTAAATGGCGAATTTATTATCAATCCAACACGAGCTCAATTAGCTGAATCTGATATTGATATGATGATAGGTGCTTCTGCTGATTCGGTCATGATGGTTGAAGGTGAAATGGATGAAATTTCTGAAGAAGAAATGGCTGAAGCGATTAAGTTTGCTCACGAAGCCATTAAAATTCAATGTGCCGCACAAATAAAACTAGCCGAAGCTTTTGGAAAGAAAGAAGTTCGTGAATATGCACCAGAAAGAACAGATGAAGATTTAGCCAAGAAAATTCATGGTATGGCTTATGATAAAGTGTATGCAATTGCCAAAGCTGGATCGGCAAAACATGAAAGAAGTGCTGCATTTGCAGAAATAAAAGAAACTATTAAGGACTCTTTTTCCGAAGAGGAACAAGAAGATTTTGGCGACTTAATTTCAAAATATTACTCCCAAGCAGAAAAAGCTGCTATTCGTGATTTAACTTTAAATGAAGGTTTACGTCTAGACGGTAGAAAAACAGATGAAATTCGACCAATATGGTGTGAGATAGATTATTTACCATCCACACACGGTTCAGCTATTTTTACACGTGGTGAAACTCAAGCTTTAGCAACTGTAACATTAGGAACATCAAGAGATTCAAACCAAATAGATATGCCATCTTTTGAAGGTGAAGAGCGTTTCTACTTACACTATAATTTTCCACCATTTTCAACTGGTGAAGCACGCCCAATTCGTGGAACGTCTCGTCGTGAAGTAGGTCATGGAAATTTAGCACAACGAGCTTTAAAAGGCATGATTCCTGACGAATGTCCTTATACCGTACGTGTAGTTTCTGAAGTATTAGAATCTAATGGTTCGTCTTCTATGGCAACTGTTTGTTCTGGAACTATGGCTTTAATGGATGCTGGTGTACAATTAAAGAAACCCGTTTCAGGTATTGCCATGGGTTTAATTTCTGATGCAGGAACTGGAAAATATGCTGTATTGTCTGATATTTTAGGTGATGAAGATCATTTAGGCGACATGGACTTTAAAGTAACTGGTACTGCTGATGGTATTACAGCTTGCCAAATGGATATTAAAGTAAAAGGATTATCCTATGAAATATTAGTAAACGCGTTAAAACAAGCACGTAATGGCCGTTTACATATTTTAGAAAAACTAACAGATACTATTGCAAAACCAAACGCTGACGTTAAGGAGCATGCACCTACTATGGTAACAAGACGCATTCCTAACGAATTTATTGGTGCCTTAATTGGTCCTGGAGGAAAAGTAATTCAGGAAATGCAAAAAGAAACAGACACGACTATTGTTATTAATGAAGATCCAGTAACAGAAGAAGGTATAGTTGAAATTTTAGGTGTTGGTAGAAAAGGAATTGATGCTGTTATAGCAAAAATTGATGCTATTTTATTCAAACCTGAAGTAGGCAGTATATATGAAGTGAAGGTTATAAAAATGCTAGATTTTGGTGCTGTTGTAGAATATACAGATGCACCAGGAAATGAAGTATTATTGCACGTAAGTGAATTAGCCTGGGAACGCACCGAAAACGTATCAGATGTTGTAAACATGGGCGATGTTTTTGATGTGAAGTATTTTGGTATTGATTCTAGAACACGCAAAGAAAAAGTGTCTCGTAAAGCTATTTTACCTAAACCAGAAGGTTTTGTTGAAAGACCTCCAAGAGATGACAAACGTTCTGGAGGACGGGATAATCGTGGATCTCGTGACAACAACCGAGGACGTGACAACCGTCGTGACGACAGAAAACCAAGAAACGACAAAAAAGATTAATATTTCTTTTTATCATTTATATATTAAAAAGCCTATTCAAATTAACGAATAGGCTTTTTTTCTTATCTTTAGTTGTAATCCATTAATATTCAAGTATGAACGCTATTACTCTAAAGCCATTTACACACAAATCACAGTCTTGTATTGCTATTAAATTTGAATTTAACGCATCGGTAAAAGCCTACTTAAAATCTATAGAAGGTGTTACTTGGAGCCAAACGCATGGCACCTATTATATGGCACACAGCAGCCAAAACAAGCAACGTCTTTATAAAGCGTTACGATTAAAAAATTACTATGTAGATTATAGCGCACTAACCACTAATAAAGTGACAACAAAGCCTAAAGGGCAGTATACACCTGTAAGGCTTCCAAAACTTGACGACCCTTTAAAAACCAATTTAACAAGCTACAAAAAATGGCTAGAACAGAAGCGTTTAAGCAATAATACAATTCATACATATGTAGAAGTCACTGCATTTTTCTTACGGTATGTTCAGTTAAAAAACCTACCCATATCGGTTCGGTTAATTGAGCAATTTAATTACGATTTTATTGTAAAACCAAATAAATCCATTTCCTATCAAAATCAGTGTATAAGTGGTATAAAGAAATATTTGGAATATACTGGATTTGTTTTGACGACTTTAAACATTGAACGACCTAAAAAGGCAAAAAAACTACCAGAAATTTTAAGCAGTTACGAGGTTAAAACAATGTTAGATAGCATACTTAATTTAAAACACAAAACCTTACTCTCGTTAGTTTATTCGGCTGGTTTACGAATAGGTGAAGCCTTATCCATTAGAATAACGGATATTGATAGTAAGCGGATGGTGATTCATATAAAATCGGCTAAAGGCAAAAAGGACAGATACACGTTACTCTCAAAAAATTTTCTAGATTTATTAAGGTTATATTATAAGGCTTATAAACCAAAAGATTTATTATTTGAGGGACAGGATGGCACACTTTATAGCAGATCAAGTGCACAATCCATACTAAAAACAGCTGCAAAAAAGGCCAATATAAAAAAGCCTATAACATTGCATACACTTAGACACAGTTTCGCTACACATTTACTTGAAAATGGTACTGATATAAGATACATACAAACCTTGTTAGGGCATAGTAGCCCCAAAACAACTATGATTTACACACATGTAAGCGAAACAAGTATCCGAAATATTAAGAATCCTTTTGACAATATGTAAAAGTATACTACATTTAGAAACACATAAGTTTACTTTTCAATTGGTGTTTAATAAGCTGATTCGATATTACAAAAACATAAGCATATCCCTCCAGATTGGAAAGATATCCTGAAAGAACTTATGCATATAATTAAGTTAGCAAACATTTGAAAAACCAAACTTTATGAAAAAAAACAAATTATTTTTAGCCCTAATTTTACTAAACATTGTATTATTTTCTTGTTCATCTGATGATAACCCTGTAACACAAGAACCTGAACCAGAACCAGAAGAAACAATCAAACTCGTTAAAACAGAAAAAATATCCGACACTAGAAAAGTTGATTATATTTACGATGGAAACGATTTACTTTCTAGTTTGACTGGAGTTTATAACAGCTTTATATATGTTTCTGACTTCACTTATAACTCTACAAATAAAATAACGGAATGGAATTATCAAGAGAGTGGTTCATCAACTTACAGCGACAATTACGCATACTCTTACGATGCTAATGGAAAACTATCCAGCTACACAGCAAATAATGAAAGTGTAAATTTAGAATACAATAACAACATAGTAACTGTTACTGGAATGATTGAAGGCAATGCAGGTTCGTCAGCTGATTTAGAATTAAATCCCAATGGATTAATTATTAAATTAACTGAAAGTAATCAATATACAAATTTCGAGTATGATTCGAATGGAAATATGACAACAGCTAAATCCTATGATAACTCTGACAACCTTTTGCTTGAATACACTTTGACTTATGACAATAAAGTAAATCCTTTTTATGGACAATTAGAATCTATATACATTGAGCGTTTCATAGAATTCTTTTGGGAATTTGAAGGAATATATATAAGCGGATTTGAAGGTTATAGTTTTCCTTTTTTAAAGAACAACATAGCTTCAATTTCTAAAACAGGAGCAGAAACTACAACATACACTTATACTTATGACAGTGATGATTATCCAACCAATGTATTTGGAGACACTTCTGGGAATACAATTACATTTGATTTAGAATATTATTAAAAAACGTTTGCTAACACTGTATATAAAAAATGCGTAGTTTAGTGCTAAATCAAAGGAAAGTGCGTACTTGCTTTCATCCGATTTTCGTTCCGAAAATCCTCTGACACAAGCACGCACTTTTCATATACAAACACGTTACC
>NZ_FOVN01000009.1 GCF_900115185.1 Algorimicrobium echini | reverse complement strand
CACCAGCATTTACGATAACTAAATCATCACCTTGCGTTAAAACATAAATTGAAGAATAGCCATCAGGAATATTGATATCACCGTTAGGTGTTGCAGAAATTGTAGCAGCACCATCAACTAAAGTTGCCATATCCATATCAGCTGTTAATGTTCCAGCCATAGGGTTTTCAACAGAAATAGGAGCGCCAGCTACATCAAGAGCAGCACAAATGTTTCCACCCCCCGGAATAATAAGTCCGAAGACATCAAAACCGGTTGTAACACCGAATTCTACGATACCTAAATCTAACGTGTTTGGATTGTACACTAACGTATGTATGGTATAATTGCCATCTTCTGTAACGTCAAAACTTGGTTCTGCACCAGCATTAACAATTACTAAACCGTCACCTTGCGTTAATACATAAATAGACGAGTAGCCATCTGGAATATTAGCATCGTTATTAGATGTGGCAGAAATAGTCGCCATACCATCTACTAAACAAGCCGTGTCCATGTTTGCTATAAGTGTTCCAGCGTCAGCTTCACAGCTTTCAACTGTAACAGGTGCACCAGCAACATCAAGAGATGCACAAATGTCGCCACCACCTTGAGAGATTAATCCAAGTACGTCTACACCAGTTGTAACACCAAATTCTACAATACCAACATCTAAAGTATTAGGATTGTAAACAAATGGATGAATGGTATAGTTTCCAGGCTCTGTAACTGGGAAAGATGATATATCATCGCCATCCACAATAACCAGTTCTTCACCAAAAGTTAAAACAAATCCAAGAGTAAAGCCATCTGGAATTACTGCGTCACCGTTCGGTGTCGCTGAAATAGTAGCCATACCATCAACTAAAGACACGTTAGACATGGTTGCTGTTGCAGTTCCAGAAAAAGCATTACAAGTTTCTGTTACTGTAAAGGTTATCATTTCTCTGTCACATCGCTGTCCGTAGCCATTGTTATATCTGTGAAGATCAGCACGAATAGTAAAAGTGCCAGTTCCTAGATTCCAAGCACGGTTACCTGCCGGATACGTGTAAGGCTCCACATTTTCCGTAATGTAATCGTATTCATTGGTATTGTCATTTCGAACGGCATACCGGACACTCTGTGAGTAGCCATCAACTAATAGATTAATAAAAGCATTTGAGGGTATGTCTGTAATGTTATAGACGCCTCCATTTTCAATGGCCATGCTTTCGGAACCATTTGAAAATTCAAATCCATTAATTTCCCCACAATTGTTATTAGCATAAGACTGAATGGAAAAAATAAATAAAAACAAAAGTAAGATGGTAGATTTGGGAAATCTGAATGTAGTTTCTAATTTCATCATATTTTGTTTAAAGATTATTTGATAAAGTTAAACAAAAAAGAAATAGCAAGCAATATTTTTTAAAAAATAAGCATAAAAAAAGTGTTGTAAAAAATTATAAATGAATGATTTATGGTTTGTTATGCCTAGTGGAATAGGCTTTTTGTGGAGGATTGACTTTATTTAAATAAATTTAAAAAAGTAATTTAATATTGGCATAACTGTTTTTTAATGCTTCTTGAGTCTCATCAGGATTCAACCATGCAACTTTAGTGATACCTTCGTTTTCTTGTGGTTCAAGTGTGCCGGAATAGGTTGTAGTCATTTCAAACCAATAGGTAATTTTAATTTTGTATTTACCATTTCTTTTAAAGATGTGGTAAGTTGTTTCAAGTGGTTTAGTGATTTTTAAACCTTCAACACCAGTTTCTTCTTCTACTTCTCTAATAGCCGTGGTTTCAATACTTTCTTTTTTTTCGGTTTTTCCTTTTGGTAAATCCCATTTTTTATTTCTGAAGATAAATAAAATGTCACCTTTATCGTTATAAACTTTTCCACCACCTGCTATAACATTAGGAAGTTTTTTTAGGAATTTTTTTAATAATTTTTCTTCTTTAGAGTGTATAAGATGAACTTCTTTAACGGACTTCTTGTTAAGTTCTTTAATAACCTTGTTGATAGCAACAGATTTTAATAAGTAGTTTTTAAAAGATGCCTCTTTTTCTACTTCGGTTGTTAAGATAATAGGTTTATCATTAACAAAAACTTTATACATAGTGTAAATTGTTGCAATTAGGTTTTGTAAAAATATTAAAAATTATAGGATAGCCATAGAATTAAAAAATTAATTTTAAATCAGATTTTAAAAATGCAGTTTACGTAAAAAAGTGTAATTTTGCCACTATGATTTTTAATAAAGATACCGCCAGAAAAACTGCCGAAGTATTACTTCAGGTAAATGCAATAAAATTACAACCTAAAGAACCTTTTACTTGGGCTTCGGGATGGAAATCTCCTATATATTGCGACAATAGGATTGTATTATCATATCCGCCAATAAGAAATTACATTCGTGAAACTATGGCTAAACAAATTGAAAAGCAATATGGTAAGCCAGATGTTATTGCAGGTGTTGCAACTGGTGCTATTGGAATAGGTATGTTGGTTGCAGAGTATTTAGGACTACCATTTGTATACGTAAGGCCAGAAGCCAAAAGTCATGGTCGCCAAAATCAAATTGAAGGACATTTAGAGCCAGGACAAAATGTGGTTGTCGTGGAAGATTTAATAAGCACAGGTAAAAGTAGCTTAAATGCAGTACGAGCCTTAAAAGAAAATCATGCTAATGTAAAAGGCATGATGGCTATTTTTACGTACGGCTTTCAAATTTCAAAAGATAATTTTGAAAAAGAGCATGTTCATTTAACCACATTAAGTGATTACGAATCCCTATTAGAGCAAGCTTTTAATACCAATTATATTTCTACAAAAGAACAAGCTATTTTGGCATCTTGGAATGCCAATCCTGCAGAATGGAATGCTAATTGATAATTAGTAAAACAACGATTAAAATCACATTATGAATTTAGAATCCCCTAAAACAACTATTAATAAGTCTTCTGAAACTGTTTTTAATTTCTTGTCTGATATTAAAAATTTCGAAAAATTAATGCCTGAGAACATTAGTAAATTCGAGGTTTTAGGCGAAGATAAATTTTTATTCGCTTTAAAAGGCATGCCAGAAATTGTATTAAAGAAGAAGGAAGTGGTACCTCCTAATAAAATTGTGCTAGGAGCAGCTGGCGGAAAACTAGATTTTTCTTTAATAGGTCATATTTCAGAGATTGATGCAAACACGAGTGAAGTCTACCTGCAATTTAGTGGTGAGTTTAACGCTATGATGGCCATGATGATAAAAGGACCCATTTCAAAATTTATTGAAACTTTGGCCAATAATATGCCTAGTGCAGTTTGATTTAGTACAATAAGGTAATTTCTTTTAGTTCAAATTCGGCTATAATTTCGTCTTCTAAAAGGATCTGAATATTTCCTGAATTGGTAACACCTTGAATGTAGCCTGTAAAAAGATTCCCATCCAAGCTTTTAAAAGTCGAAGGTTTGTTTTTTCTAAACAAATACCCTTCATAAGTCTCTTTTAAAAGTGTTTTTTGATTGGTTTTTAGTAATTTAAAGTAAAATCTCAAATTACTAACAATATTAAGTAGGAGTTCATCAGTATTTAGATGAGTACCGGTAATTAACTGTAAAGAAGAGGCGTTAGGAAGTCCATTAAATTGTGTTTGATTAACGTTTAATCCAATGCCAATTATAGTGCCACCAAAGGCATTTTGTTTGACTGTGTTTTCTATAAGAATGCCACATACTTTTTTGTTTTCTGACAAAATGTCGTTAGGCCATTTAATGCTTAATTTGGGTATTAAAAATTGTTGCAAGGTTTTTATAAGAGCTAAAGACGTTACCATGCTAATAAAGAAATTATCTTGAAAATCTAGAAATGAAACGTTCTTGAAGATACTAAACATCAAGTTTTTATCTGATTCCGACTCCCAATTTGTACCGCGTTGTCCACGTCCATTTGTTTGGTGTTTTGCGGTAACAATAGTATAATCAGCAAGTGTATTACGGGTGCTTAATGCTCTTAAATACGAGTTTGTAGAATCGGTGGCATTAAGTTTGATTATATGCATTCAGTAAATTATTGAATAGAGACCTAAAATCTTATGATTTTTTTACGGTATAAAGAACTAAAAAATAATAACTTTGCACAAATTAAATTAATTGAATGGCAAAAAAACAAATCAGTGCAGACCAATTGATAGCTACTATTTTAAGCGGAATTGAGGACGTAAAAGGAAAAGAAATAAATATATTAGATTTACGCGAGATTGAAAATACGGTTTGCGATTACTTTATTATATGCGAGGGTACTTCAAACACGCAAGTAAATGCCATTGTAAACTCCATCCAGAAAAAAGTCAGTAAAGAGCTCAAAGATAAGCCTTGGCATATTGAAGGAACGGATAATGCCGAGTGGGTGTTAATGGACTATGTGAACATTGTAGTTCATGTTTTTCAGAAACATATTCGTGAGTATTATGATATTGAAAGCCTCTGGGGTGATGCAAAAACAACGGTAATTGAAACAAACTATTAAGGGATATTAATGACAAAGGATACAAAAAATAATAAAAATAAGAAGCCTAAATTCAATATGTATTGGATTTATGGAGGAGCCATCGTTTTATTTATCGTTGTGCAAGTTTTAGGAGGTACGGGTTTTGATGAAACAAATCCAACCACACCATCTGAATTCATGACTTACCTAAAAGATGGTGATGTAGATAAAGTAGAAATAGTTAACAGGCGTGAAGCTAAAGTTTATTTAACACCTGAAGCAGAAGCTAAAGATGTCCATAAAAAATCCAAACCAACATCGCTTTTGCCAACGGCAACTAAATTGCCTAACTATCGTTTTGAATTTGGAGACCTTCAGAATTTTGAAGATGACATCGCGAATGTCATTCAAACGGAAAATTTAAATCCAAAACCACAGATTGAGTACAAAACAGAACAGAATGCTTGGGGTGATTTCTTAATTGGATTATTGCCATTTGTGCTTCTAATAGGAGTTTGGATTTTTATTATGAAACGCATGTCTGGTGGAGCTGGTGGTGGAGCTGGAAGCCAAATTTTCAATATTGGTAAATCCCGTGCCAAATTATTTGATGAAAACACAGATGTAAAAACATCTTTCAAAGATGTAGCCGGCTTGGAAGGAGCTAAAGAAGAAGTTCAGGAAATAGTTGATTTTCTTAAAAACCCAGAAAAATACACTAATTTAGGTGGTAAAATACCTAAAGGAGCTTTATTAGTAGGACCTCCAGGGACTGGAAAAACTTTATTAGCAAAAGCTGTTGCAGGTGAAGCTAAAGTGCCATTCTTTTCATTATCTGGTTCAGATTTTGTAGAAATGTTTGTTGGTGTTGGAGCATCTAGAGTACGTGATTTGTTTAAGCAAGCTAAAGAAAAATCACCTGCCATTATTTTTATTGATGAGATAGATGCCATTGGTCGTGCTCGTGGAAAAAATAATATGTCCGGTTCTAATGATGAACGGGAAAATACATTAAACCAATTATTAACCGAAATGGATGGGTTTGGAACCAATACGAACGTAATTGTATTGGCTGCAACCAATAGAGCAGATGTTTTAGATAAAGCCTTAATGCGTGCAGGACGTTTTGATAGACAAATTTTTGTTGATCTTCCGGATGTGCGTGAGCGTAAAGAAATATTTGAAGTTCATTTAAGACCGCTTAAAAAAGCTGAAGATTTAGATTTAGATTTTTTATCCAAGCAAACACCAGGTTTTTCAGGAGCTGATATAGCCAATGTTTGTAATGAGGCAGCTTTAATTGCTGCTAGAAATGGCAAAAAAGCAGTGGATAAACAAGATTTCTTAGATGCTGTTGATAGAATTGTAGGAGGTTTAGAAAAGAAAAATAAAATCATTACACCAGGAGAGAAAAAGGCTGTTGCTTTTCATGAAGCTGGACATGCTACTGTAAGTTGGATGTTAGAACATGCTGCACCATTAGTAAAAGTTACTATAGTGCCTCGAGGACGGTCTTTAGGAGCAGCTTGGTATTTACCAGAAGAACGCTTAATTGTTAGACCAGAGCAAATGCTAGACGAAATGTGTGCTGCTTTAGGTGGTCGTGCAGCAGAAAAAGTTATTTTTAATCAAATTTCAACTGGTGCATTAAGCGATTTAGAGAAAGTTACTAAACAGGCTCGAGCTATGGTAACAGTCTATGGGTTAAGTGATAAGGTTGGAAATTTAACGTATTACGATTCTTCTGGTCAAAACGAATATGGTTTTACAAAACCTTACAGTGAAAAAACATCAGAACTTATTGATAACGAAATTTCTAGAATCATTGAAGAACAGTACCAACGTGCTATTAATCTTCTTGAGGAAAACAAGGATAAATTGACCGAATTAGCTGATGTTTTATTGGAAAAAGAAGTCATATTTAAAGATAATTTAGAAAAAATATTCGGGAAACGATCTTTTGATGGACCAATAATTGCAGGCGAAGAAGAATAATATTTTAAAATTTATCTGTTAACATTTATTTAAAATCTTAAATTAGCCTTACGGTTCGTTTAAGATTTTTTATATTTGAAAAACACCTTAAAATACTCGGATTAATAGCAAATACATAAATGAGTCTATTTAGAAAAATTTTTGGTTCCAAATCTGATGATTCAGAAAGTGAATTGAAATCTAATGAGCGTGGCAAATACATGCCAGAAATAAAACTACCAATAGATGAGCGGTTTACAATAAACTTCAAGGCCAATGGTGGTAAATTTCTGTATTGCGAAAATTTGGATGAAGTTTTTGATAGCTTAAATAATATTATATTAGAAAACGATTGGGAGGAAAAAAAGGTTTTGATTTATGATGACCAACTAAATCTTAAATTCAAAAATTCTGATTTAAAAGTTACTAGAACAAGTAACGATGCCGAATATTTTTTAACAACTTGTGAGAACTTAATTGCTGATGATGGTTCATTATTAATATCATCTAATCAAATAGCGGAGAAAAAATTAATTGAATTTCCAGAAAATTTTATTGTTTTCGCCACAACAAGTCAGATAACTGCTAATATTGGAGAAGGGCTTCGTGGTATTAAAAATAATAGTTCAAAAAAAATTCCCACCAACATTACAACTATAAAACATTTTAAAACTTCAGAAAACAAAGAAAAAGAAAATGATTTTATGAGTTATGGAAGTAATTCCAAAAATTTATACCTACTTCTTTTAGAAGATTTATAACATGAAAGAAATCCTTGTAAGATCCTTTACGGGTTTATTATATGTTACCTTATTAATGGTGTCCCTGTTAAATGAGCATGCTTTAATTATACTCTTTTTTGTTTTTGGGTTGATTTGTATGGGAGAATTTAAGAAATTAATAGGCTATAAATCTATTTTGCCATATGTGATATTTATTCTAATGTATTTAGTTTTCGGCTATTGGCAATTTTTTATGAAATCAGATACCGGTTTAAGTGAAGCCACTCAAATTCTTCAGGTGGTTACCATATTTGTACAACTCATACTTATAAAAGATTTGTTTACTGCAAAAACAATTCCACTATTTATATCCAAACGCTTTTTAATAGCTACATTTTATCTTTCAAGTGCATTTGTGTTTTTAATTCTTATTGCTAATTATAATAGTGAATACAATCCGTTTATTTTATTAGGTGCTTTTATCCTGGTTTGGGTTAATGATACCTTTGCCTTTTTAGTTGGTAAAAATTTTGGAAAGCAAAAGCTTTTCGAAAAGATATCTCCAAAGAAAACGGTTGAAGGTTTTATAGGTGGATTATTTTTTTCATCCGTAGCTAGCTATTTTATTGCTACCTTTACAGAAACATTGAGTTTTAATAATTGGCTAATGTTAGCAATAATTATCAGTGTTTTTGGTACATTAGGAGACTTAATTGAATCCAAGTTTAAACGTCAAGCAGGTGTTAAAGACAGTGGTATTATTATGCCTGGGCATGGCGGATTGCTAGACAGGCTAGATAGTATTATCTTTGCAGCACCTTTTATTCATTTGTTTTTAGAAGTTATATAATATGTTTCACAAAGAAGGACATAAAATTATTTTAATCACGCTCATAGTTGTTGTAGCGTTGTTTTTAATTACGGATACTTACGTAGTTTTGCCATGGCTAAATATGATTATCATGATAGCCTTATTAGTTTTTTTGTTACTGATTTTACAGTTTTTTAGAAACCCAAAAAGGCAAACAGCCTATGATGATAATACCGTTGTTTCGCCAGTGGATGGAAAAGTGGTTGTTATTGAAGAGGTATTTGAAAAAGAATTTTTTAAGGAAAAAAGAATTCAAGTTAGTATCTTTATGTCGCCAGTAAATGTACATGTTACCCGATATCCTATAGGAGGTCAAGTGGTATATAGTAAATATCATCCTGGGAAGTATTTAGTAGCATGGCATCCTAAAGCAAGTGAAGAAAATGAACGAACAACGGTTGTTGTTGAAAATGAAGTTTTTGGACCTGTATTATACAGACAAGTAGCAGGAGCTCTGGCTAAACGAATTGTTAACTATGCTAAAGAAGGACAGCAAGTAAATCAAGGTAGCGATTCTGGATTTATTAAGTTCGGTTCACGAGTCGATTTGTTTTTACCTTTAGACGCCAAAATTAATGTGTCACTCAATCAAAAAGTTCGTGGTGCTGAAAGTATTATAGCAGAAAAATAATGACTTCTGAAGAATTAGATATCGCCTTTAAAGATGCTGTTGATAGAATTAACGATCATCATGAGCCTTTTCCTGCAGATTTTTTATTGCGTTTGTATGCATACTATAAAAAAGCAACTAATGATTATAGTAGACCAAGCAGTAGTAAACCTCTCATTACAGCTTTTAAAACAAATGCCTTGTTTCAAATTCAAAACATCTCTGAAGACGAAGCGAAAGAAACTTATATTGATTTAGTAAATAACTATTTTTTATATCGTAAATAGTCATATTAAATTGCTTATTGGAAGAGAAATAGTATTACTGATTTTCAATCACAAATTCTAAAGGTTTACCTGTAGATCCATTAGGAAAACTAATCCCTAACAAAGCTGAAATAGTAGGAGCTATATCTGGAATAACTGTTTTTTTGTAAGTGCTTCCAGGAGCAATACCTTTGCCAAAAAATAATAGCGGTACATGGGTGTCATAGTTAAAACCACTGCCATGTGTAGATCCCGTTTTACTATATGAAATATAAGCCATATCTGGAACCATTAATATGTCTCCTGAACGTTTTTGGTTATAACCATTCTGTAATAAGGACTCAATACCTGTTGAGAAAGAAACGTTACTCATGGTTGTTGCTGAATAAATTTTTGCCATATGCTCATACGTTATTAACTCGTTAATAATAGTTTCTTGAACCTGGGCTAAATTTAATTTTAGTTCCAATAACTTTGTGCGGTTTAAAAATATTTGATTGTTGCTTATGTTCTCAATCAAATCGTCAGCACCAAAGTGATTAGTCATAAACGTGCTTAACCTTTTTTTTGTATCACTGTTTTTTAAATATCCAGATGGAATTTTTACAGATGTCAAATAAGAAGGGACATCAACAGCACCATGATCTGCAGTTAAGAATACGGTATAGTCTCCAACACCTACCGTTTTATCTAAATAGTTTAAAAAGCGCTCAATATCTAGGTCTAGGCGTAGATAGGTGTCTTCAATCTCTTTACTATTAACACCAAAATTATGGCCTACGTAATCTGTACTGGAAAAACTTAAAGTTAAAATATCTGTAATTTGATCCTGACCTAACTGTTCACCTGAAATGGCTGCCATGGCAAAATCAGTTGTTAAGCTATTGCCAAATGGTGTGGCTTTTAATATATCAAAACCACGATTATCATTTTTCAGTTGATCTAAATCATAAGGAAATGTTGCGGTTTTCTGACCTTTAAAACCGCCTTCAAAGGCATTCAAGTCGGGTCCGCTTTCCGTATAAGTTTCAATAGGGTAAAGCGTATTCCAGACTTTTAAATAGGATTTTGCAGTATCCGTCTTGTTGAATTCAGCAACCCAATTAGGTAGTTGGTTCATATAATATGTACTGCTTATCCACTGTCCTTCATTTTGGCCATGAAACCAATAGGCTGCATTAGCAGCATGACCAGCAGGCAAAATAGCACCTCTATCCTTTAGGGATACACCAATTGTTTTACCTTTCATTTGTGTAAATAAACGGTTTTCATCTGCAAAAGAAGTCGTTTGCATCCGATGTGGAGACATTTTGCCAGCATCATCCATGGTACCTAGCGGTTGCACATTATCGTCACCAGCACAATACACAAACTCTTTTGTTTCTTTATCATACCAATCATTTGCTATTATGCCATGATATTTTGGTGTGGTGCCAGTAAAAACGGAAGCATGTCCTGGTCCAGTATACGTTGGAATATAATTAAAATGATTATTTTTACAGTTAAATCCATTATTCATCAAGCGCTTAAACCCTCCATCAGAATATTTATTATAAAAACGTGTTAAATAATCATACCGCATTTGGTCTACAACAATGCCAACTACTAGCTTCGGATTCTCAAATACGAGTTTTTTTTCGGTGTTTTCAGCTGTGTTAATGGTTGGTTTTTGAGCTTGACAAGCCGTAAATAAAATAGCGATAATTATAATATATAAACTATTTTTCATCATGATGGGGAATTTAAAATTCAAAAGTAAGGATTTTTAAATATCCCTAATTAAAATTACCGTTAAATACATTTTAGTTTTTTATTTTAGCAGGAACAAAAAGCAGAATGACATACCTCCATAATATTGGCACCTACTTTTTAATGATTAAGGAAATGTTTCGTAAACCAACGAAATGGTCCGTCATGAAAAGGTTAATTTTTAATGATATTGATGACCTAATAATCGGGTCATTAGGTATTGTTGCGTTTATTTCATTTTTTGTTGGAGGTGTTGTTACCATTCAGACAGCTTTAAACATTACCAGCCCTTTAATTCCACAATATTTAGTTGGTTTTGCAACCAGACAATCTGTAATTTTAGAGTTTGCACCAACTTTTATATCCATAATTATGGCAGGTAAAGTGGGCTCATTTATAACCTCTAGTATAGGAACTATGCGTGTAACAGAGCAAATAGATGCTTTAGAAGTTATGGGTATAAATGCTTTAAATTATCTGGTTTTCCCAAAATTTATTGCTTTAATGCTTTACCCTTTTGTGATATCTATTGCTATGTTTTTAGGTATCGTAGGCGGTTTAGCCGCTTGTTATTATGGTGGTTTTAGCTCTGTAGAAGACTTTATAACCGGTGTTCAATTAGATTTTATTCCATTTCATATCACCTACGCGTTTATAAAGACAATTGTTTTTGCATTTCTTCTAGCTACCATACCATCTTACTATGGTTTTTATATGCGTGGAGGTGCTCTAGAAGTTGGGAAAGCGAGTACAACTTCGTTTGTATGGACCAGTGTCATGATTATTTTGTGTAACTATATCTTAACCCAATTATTATTAAGCTAATGATAGAAGTTAAAAATTTACATAAGTCTTTTGGTAAAGCTCATATTTTAAAGGGAGTTTCAACCAGTTTTGAAAAAGGCAAAACAAGTTTGGTTATTGGGCAAAGTGGTTCTGGTAAAACGGTTTTTTTAAAATGTCTTCTTGGACTTTTTAGTCCCGAAGAAGGTAGCATAGCCTACGATGGTAAAATATATTCTGAATTAACAGAGGATCAAAAACGAAACTTGCGAGCTGAAATGGGAATGGTTTTTCAAGGAAGCGCCTTGTTTGACTCTATGACTATTTTAGAGAATGTGATGTTTCCTTTACGAATGTTTACGAAACAGAGCAAAAGCGAAATGCAAGATCGTGCAGACTTTGTTCTAAATCGGGTTAATCTATCTGATGCTCATAATAAATATCCAAGTGAGGCTTCAGGAGGAATGCAAAAGCGAGTAGCTATTGCACGTGCTATTGTTAACAAACCTAAATATTTATTTTGTGATGAGCCTAATTCAGGATTAGATCCTAAAACGGCTATGGTTATTGATAATCTAATTCAAGAAATTACAGAAGAATATGATATTACTACCGTTATAAATTCGCATGATATGAATTCCGTGATGGAAATAGGTGAAAAAATAGTATTCTTAAAAGACGGTTTAAAAGAGTGGGAAGGCTCCAATAAAACGATTTTTAAAACCGATAATGAAGCCGTAACCAATTTTGTGTATTCCTCTGAACTGTTTAAAAAAGTACGCCAAATGTACCTGGAAGAGCGAGCCTAGTTCTTCTTATTGTATTTGTCGTACAACAAGCGTATCTAATTTTAATTTTACTTTCAGCCAACGCTCTAGTTTATCTTGTTCTTTGGCAATATTAGCGGCACTCATTTTTTCGTTATTCCATTTAACAGAGAACACCGAAATGGTATCTGTTTTTTCAAAATCAGATTCTATTTCATTCGCATAGCTAAATCGCTCCAAGTTTTCGTAGTTAATTTTAACTTCTTTGATAACCTCATTAAAAGGGATGGAGTTTTTTTCGTACAAGGCTAATATTTTAAGACGATCTTCTAAACTATTAATTTTTTGCGATTGTGATATTAAATCTATAGAATCACGATAACGTAATTGTTCCATAAATTTCATATTATCATATTGTTCCGTTCGGCTTTGGTTGAAAATAATACGGGTATTTGCTAAAGCAGGATAGTCAGATGTTCTGCTTTTAATGACACCAATTGTAGATTCTGGAATTTCTCCTAAACCATAAGTGTTAAATTCAATATAAGAATCTCCATCATTATATTTAGGGATGGTATTCTTTTTAATATACTCATATTGTGGTAAGCCCTTAAGCTCGTTATCCACAAAACGTTTTGCTTCAGTATCAAAATTACTTTCTTTCAATACATTCCAAAACGTATATACTGCTGGCACCATAACAATAATGGCCAAGAATGAAGCAATTTGAGCTGTTCGCTTACGCTTTTTTGAGTTGGCATATTTCAACATTGGAAACCGGAGTGCTTTAACGACAATAAATGTGGCCAACGCAATAAAAATAGTATTGATAATAAATAAATACATCGCGCCAAAAAAGTAAGGCCAATTTGCTTTAGCAAGACCGTAACCTGCCGTACATAAAGGTGGCATTAAGGCCGTTGCAATAGCTACGCCAAAAATTGCAGAAGCAATGGTACCGCGTTTTGTTTTAGCAATAATGAGGGCTGCACCACCAAAAAATGCTATTAAAACATCTCGAATATCTGGTTGTACACGTCCTAGTAATTCCGATGTATCTTCACTTAATGGAAATAACCAAAAGAATAAGTAGGCGGTTAATAAACTCAACACAATCATGATGGCTAAATTTATTAATGATTTTTTCATAGTGTCAATATCATTGACTGCTACCGATAAACCAATTCCCAGTATGGGACCCATTAATGGTGAAATTAACATGGCACCAATTACAACAGCTGTAGAGTTAGCATTCAATCCAATTGATGCTACGAATATAGAACAGACCAAGATCCAAGCCGTGGCACCTTTGAATGAAATATCTTTTTTAATGGCTTCAGTAGTTTCGTCACGATCTGTGTCTTCACGAAAATCTAATAATTCGATTAGGAACTTTTTAATATTTTCAAAAAGCCCTTTGGCATCTTTTTTTACTGCTTTTTTAGACTCCTCAACTGCTGCTGCTTTTTTAGCCTCTTCGCTAGTTGTTTCTTTCTTTATTTCTTCATCAGAAAAGTTGAATTTATTTTCTTCCATATTTAAATGAATTGATCTCCAAAATTATCTTTAACGCGTTTTAATGTGTCTTTAATGTCTTGTTCTTTAGACTTGGGAAAGATAAGTAAAACTTCGTCTTTGTCAACTACTATATAATCGTTTAAACCATCAATTACAACGAGTTTTTTTCCTTGGGTCCGAATCATATTACCGGTTGCATTTTCAGTTAATGTTTTGGCGTTTACAACGGCATTATTGCTAGAATCTTTACTTAATTTATCATACAAGCTTCCCCAAGTTCCTAAATCATTCCAGTCAAAAGTTGCTGGAAGTACAAATACGTTTTTAGATGCTTCCATAATTGCGTAATCAACAGAAATATTGTCAGCCTTCGCATAATTTTCAGCTATAAATTTAGCTTCTTTTTCAGTATTGTACGATGTTATTCCACTTTCGAATAGTTTAAATAAATCTGATTGATTGTTTCTAAAAGCATCAATAACACTTGTTACACTCCATATAAAAATTCCAGCATTCCATAAAAAATTTCCTTTTTCAATGAACGTTTTGGCTGTTTCATAGTCTGGTTTTTCTCTAAATTGATTAACCAGTTTAATAGCAGACATTGCCATTTTATCATATTCAATATAGCCATAACCTGTATTAGGAAATGTAGGTTTTATACCTAAAGTCATGAGTGCATCATGTGTTCTACAAAATTCAAAAGCTTGCTCAACATTGTTAGTAAAAGCATCTTCATCTTCAATCCAATGATCGCTTGGCGCAACAATCATTAGAGCATTGGGATTTTCTTTCTGAATTTTTAGTGACGCATACAAAATACATGGCGCTGTATTACGCATTGCAGGTTCCAATACTACTTGACGTTGTGTAACTTCTGGTAATTGTTCAAAAACTAAATTATTGTAACGTTCGTTGGTCAGAATAAAAATGTTTTCTTTCGGAATCAGTTTGCTTAATCGGCTGAATGTTTTTTGAATTAATGTATCACCAGTTCCTAACATGTCATGAAACTGCTTGGGAAAATCTTGAGTGCTTACAGGCCAAAATCTAGAGCCAACACCACCTGCCATTAATATGGCGTAATAATTTTTATTCATTTAGTATCATTTAATTTTAACAAGATTAGCTTTGTGTATTTGCCTGATTCTTGATAAAATATTCATCAATCATTTATAATATCTACTTCAGCATTTGGGTTGAAAAGATACAATTTTCCTGTTTTAATTTCTATACATTCAATCCGTTTTACGCGTTTGTTGCCTTTTTTAAATATTTTACCATTATACAATTTAAAGGTTTGCCCAAAAGGGATTTCAAAAACATAGGTTTTGTTGTTCTGTGGATCAAACTGTTTTAAAGCCAATGCTAATTTAATATCCGTATCACTACTTGCTTTAGGGTTTTTAAAATGATTTGCTAAAAGTGGTAATAAATCTATTGGAAAAATAGATGGATTCAAAAAAGGTAACATGAGTTTTTGAAAAGTGTGTTTCCAAGCTTTTCCGTGTGGTTTAATATTTTTGCCAAATGTTTTATAAGCTTCAAAATGAGCAATTTCATGAATGAGTGTAATTAAAAAACGGTAGGAATTTAAATTTGAATTTATCGTGATTTCATGCTTACCATTAGGCAAACGTTTATAGTCGCCATGTCGTGTTTTACGCTCATTTTTAACTGTCACAGTTAAATCGTCATGATCCAATAAGGCCATTACTTGTGCAACAGCTGTGTCTGGAATATAAGATTTTAATGTGTTTTTCATAATGCAAAATAACGCAATTCTTGAATAACTTAATACGGTTGAATTGTGTTATTTTTAGTTTGAATCGTTTTAAAAGTTATTTATAAAAAAAGCCTATTTCAGTTTGTGAAATAGGCTTTTTCCAATTAACAAAATAAAGACTGTTTATTCCTTATTTTGTTGATCTTTAATGGTTTTTTTGTCAATATCAAAATCGTTTGTTTCAATATTGGTATTTGCAGTAGGATTAGTCGGATTTGACTGTTCCTTGGTTGGTTTAAATTTTCTTTTATCTGTTATAGTTCCCATAATCTTGTTGTTTTTTGTGTTCATTCTTAATATAAGTAAAACATAATGGTTTTTTATTAAAACTATCTTAAAATCAGTTTGTTGAATGTTAATTTATTAGTGCGCCTTGATTTTGATAAAAACTCGGTTTTACCCATATTAGGAACTAAATAAGCTTACCTTTGCTGCTAACAAAAGAAGTGACATCTGAACTTAATAGATTTTCACTTCACAAACACTTTATATGTCATTTAATTCTTTAGGTTTGTCTGACGCCCTTTTAAAAGCGGTCAGTAAGCAAGGTTATGAAACACCTTCTCCCATTCAACAAAAAGCTATTCCTGCAGTTCTTGAAGGACGTGATGTTTTAGCATCTGCACAAACAGGAACTGGAAAAACGGCAGGTTTTACACTACCGTTATTACATATTTTATTGCAAAAACAAACGTCTCACAAAAGGCCTATTCGAGCTTTAATATTAACGCCAACACGTGAGTTGGCTGCACAAGTTTATGAAAACGTGAAATCCTACAGTGAATTTACGGATTTACGCTCTCTGGTTATTTTTGGAGGTGTCAACCAGAAACCACAAGTGGCATCTTTAAATAGAGGTGTGGATATTTTAGTAGCAACACCTGGTCGTTTGTTAGATTTACAAAATCAAGGAGTTATTTCATTAAAGCAGATTGAGATTCTTGTTTTAGATGAAGCTGATAGAATGTTGGATATGGGTTTTTTGCGTGATATTGAGCGTATCATGGCTTTAATGCCAGCTAAAAGACAGAATTTGTTGTTTTCGGCTACATTTTCTAAAGACATTAAAAAATTGGCTAACGGTATTTTAAGAAAGCCAGTTTTAGTAGAAGCAACACCTGAAAACTCTACTGTGGATGCTATAACACAGAAAGTTTATCGGGTTGCAAAAGGCAAAAAGACAGATCTGATTATCAAATTAATTTTAGACGGAAATTGGAATCAGGTGCTTGTATTTACACGTACAAAACATGGTGCTAACAAACTCTGTAAAAAAATGATTAGCAGTGGTATTACAGCTGCCGCTATACATGGTAATAAGAGTCAAGGAGCTAGAACCAAGGCGTTGGCTGGATTTAAATCAAGTAAAATAAGTGTGTTAGTAGCAACAGATATAGCGGCACGCGGTTTGGACATTCCTTTATTACCACATGTTATTAATTTTGAGTTGCCGAATGTTTCTGAAGATTACGTGCACCGAATTGGTAGAACGGGTAGAGCTGGCGCCAGTGGAGAAGCTATTTCTTTAGTAAGTGCTGATGAAACAACGTTTTTACGTGATATAGAGAAATTATTAGGTGAGCGCATTCCAGTAACTATTCTAGAAGGCTTTGAGCCAGATCCAAATGCCTCTACGAAGCCTATTAAGCAAGGCCAAGGACGGAATCAACAACGTAGTTCTAAAAAAGGGACTTCAAATTCTAGAAAATCAATTGATAATACCTCTAGAAAATCGAACAGATCTAATGATAGTCGTTCTAATAATAGGCGACCAAAAAGTAGGAGAGATTAAGTATGAGTCCAGAATTACGAGCAAAAATAATTGCGGTTTGTAACACTAAAATAGCGCAGAAAGGCGAGAACGTTGGTTTGTCTTTTTATGCTTTTTTTGCCAATAAAAATGATAATCCAGAATTACTTATGGAAGCCGCGACATGGTGGATAAAAACACACCAATTAGATCATTTTGAAAAAGCCAAGAAGATAAAAGATTTAGTAACTTTGTAACATGGAACATCAGCCCAATAACCCGTTACACGGAATTACTCTTGAAAAAATTATTTTAGCACTTGAGGCTCATTATGGCTGGGAGTATATGGGATATACCATTAAAATAAAGTGTTTTACTGATAATCCTTCAGTTAAATCCAGCTTAAAATTTTTGCGACGTACACCTTGGGCTCGAAAAAAAGTGGAAAATATGTATTTGAATATGTTGGCTAATAAATAGTATTGCTATTTATCTGAATTGTTTAATTGCTGAATAATAGTTTCAATATCTAATCCGCCACCAAAATCATAAATAGCAGACATAGCTTGTTTCATCCGAATGGGATAGTACTCAAAGGTTTCATTTTTTACATAACGTACTTCTCCTGCATCTAGTTTTGGTGCGTCTGGAATGTATATTGCCAAATACTTTTCTTGTTTAGCTGTAATAAAGCCTATTTTGTAATAATTATCTTCTTTAAATACAATGGCCTGCCAGAATTCATTAATCACGGTTTCTTGATCACCAATAATTCTGAACTTTATTATTTGTAGTGAAGGAAAAAAAATGAATAGTTTTTTTTCAAAGTTAGCGCTCCATTTTTTTAGAATACCTTTCTCAATGAGGTAGCCTCCTATGAAACAGATTATTAAAAAAAGGAGTATGCAAATAATTAATAAGGTGGCTGACCCAAAGATACTTTGTAATTGAAAAACGTGGCTTATTCTGTTTGCTAACGGTTTTAATATTTGAAATAGATGTTTCCAAAGGACAAAAGCAATAATAATGGGTACAAGGAAAAATAGTCCACCAAAAATTAAAACACGAGTTGATTTCTTTAATCCAGTCATACAGAAATAGTGTTAGTTAAATTCCCAACCAAATGTAGATTGGAATACATAATCTGAAACAGAAGCACCTTCAACAGGTTTACTATCATAGTTGTAAGTTAAGCCTAATTTTATAAAAAAGTCAAGCGGTAAATCATATTTTAAATTCAGATTATAATCTGCACGATAACGTCCGCCTTCTGTTAAACTTGGGTAAAAGGTTAGGTCGGTATTTAAGCTAAAATCACTAAAATCAAACATATTTAATGTTAGGTTGCCATAAGCTTCCAAAGAATTACGGTTGGCATCTGTAACATCATTATATTGTTCGTTGTTCCAAGCTAAACCAAAACCACCACCAAAGAACAATTTGTTAGAGTGTATAAAATATTTACCCAAACCACCTTTTATAGTGGAACGTAATTTTAATTTTTGTTCATCATTAGAAAGAAAATTGGCTTCTGTTGAATAGAACCAATCACGTTTCATAAAGTACTTAAAACCAATACTAGCATCTGTTCGCTGTGTTTCTTCAATATCATCTTGATTGCTTCTTACCGAATTGTAACTACCAGTTAATAGCCATTTATATGCGGTATAACTCAAATTACTATTAACAGAAAACTGACTCAAATTATTACTTTTTGTTATGTTATATCCAACGGAAACTGATGCAACAATACGGGAGAGGAAATTATCTTTTACAGGTTTAATGTATACAATATCTGAAATAGGAATGGTTAGTTCAGTGCCATTTTCAGTAATGGTAACTTGACCTAAATTATCATCTTTTGTGGTTAGGGAACTATTGATTCTTTTTCCGCTTGAAAGGGTTAATAAAAAGATTTGAGTACTCTTTACGCTTTTTATATCAATCCAAGTTATTTTAAAATCTGAATCACTATAATCTGTTTCTACAGTAACAACACCACGATCCATAGCTTTTATTTCGCCAATTAATTTGTCGTTATTATTTAAAACAATCGTGTCGTTTTGAGACCATGAAAATTGTGATACAATGAAAAATAGAAAGACTATAAGATTATTTACAGGGTATTTTTTTAGCATGATTAGTTGGTTTAGGTATAGGTACCTAAATATAATAAAAAAGTTTTTTTGTAGCCTTGATAATTAGATTTTTATAATTTTTTCCAAACTAATTTTAGAACCACATACCTTATTAACAATATAAACGGGAAGCCATGAAACAATAGGTCAAACCAGTCCATTAGGGTCATATTTTTAGCACCTCCTAGAACCCATTTTATTTTGCCCCAAACGTGTGGCTCTGGAAAAAAAGGGGCAAGGCCAAGGGTTAAACATAATAAAAGTAGCAATTTCCAATCGTTAATAATTTTAAACATCTTTATGGTTTTATGGTCTAATCTGTTTTACAAACCTATCAATATTACTAACACCTTCATGTTTTAAATGTTTTATAAATGCACTACCAATTATAGCGCCTTTAGCATATTTGATTGCTTGATTAAAGGTTTCATTTGTTGAAATACCAAAACCAATAATTTGAGGGCTTTTCAGTTTCATGGTTTCAATTCGTTTAAAATAAGCTAATTGGTCATTGCCAAAACCAGTTTGGCTACCAGTTACGCTGGCACTACTAACCATATAAATGAAACCATTTGATATGCTATCAATAAATTGGATGCGTTTCTCTGATGTTTGAGGCGTGATTAAAAATACATTTACAAGACTATATTTTTCAAAAATTGATTTATAATTATCATTATAAACATCCACTGGTAAATCTGGAATAATTAAACCATCAATTCCTACTTCTTGACATTTTTTGCAAAATGCTTCCACACCAAATTGTAAAATAGGGTTGAAATATCCCATGATTATTAATGGAATAGAAACGGTTTTTCGGATATCTTTGAGCTGATTAAAAAGGGTCTCGGTAGTCATGCCATTTTTTAATGCTTGAGTTGAACTCGCCTGAATTGTTGGGCCGTCTGCTAGAGGGTCACTAAATGGTAATCCAATTTCTACCATATCTATACCGCTTTTTTCAAGATTTTGTATTATGGAAACGGTGTCTGTTAATTGCGGATATCCAGCTGTAAAATAAATGGATAACAACTTTTTATCTGCTTGTAATTTTTGATTTATTCTATTCATTTTTCTTTTTTTTTCGGAATACGCAATCTTATCTTTCGGGTCAATCTAGAAAACACTATTTAGCTGGTGTTTTATATATTAAAATAATTATTATAAGTACTCAAATCTTTATCTCCACGACCGGATAAACTTAATACAACAATGTCATTGGGTTGAAACGGCTTTTCTTTAAAGATCGCTAATGCGTGAGCGGTTTCTATAGCTGGTATAATACCTTCTAATTGGCATAATTCTAGTCCAGCTTCCATGGCCTCATCATCTGTTATGGCTATAAATTCTGCACGACCCGATTGGAATAAGTGCGCATGCAAAGGGCCAACTCCAGGGTAATCCAGTCCTGCAGAAATAGAATAAGGTTCTGTAATTTGCCCATCTTTACTTTGCATTAATAACGTTTTGCTTCCATGTATAATACCTATTTTGCCCAAAGATGAAGTTGCAGCACTTTCTCCAGAATTGACGCCTTTTCCAGCGGCTTCAACAGCTATAAGTTTTACATTTGTGTCTTCCAAAAAATGATAATAAGCACCTGCCGCATTACTGCCACCACCAACACAGGCAATTACATAATCAGGATTTGGATTACCCTCCTGTTCTTGTAATTGCCATTTTATTTCTTCAGAAACAATTGCTTGAAAACGCGCTACCATATCTGGATATGGATGTGGTCCAACCACACTACCAATAATGTAATGTGTATCTACTGGATTGTTAATCCAATCGCGAATGGCTTCATTTGTTGCGTCCTTCAGTGTTTTACTACCAGATGATGCAGGAATAACTTTAGCACCAAGCATTTGCATTCGAGCCACATTGGGTGCTTGCCTTGCTATGTCTATTTCTCCCATATATACAATACATTCAAGCCCCATTAATGCACAAACGGTTGCTGTAGCTACACCATGTTGCCCAGCACCAGTTTCGGCAATAATGCGTTTCTTACCCAAGCGTTGCGCCATCAGAATTTGACCAATAGTGTTATTGATTTTATGAGCTCCTGTATGATTTAAATCTTCGCGCTTTAAATAAATTTTTGTGTTATATTTTTCTGAAAGGCGTTTAGCAAAATATAAGGGGGACGGTCTGCCAACATAGTTTTTAAGTAAAGCTTTAAATTCCGTTTGGAAGTCTGGCTCCGCCATAACTTCTAGGTATTTTAAGCGTAATTCCTCGACGTTAGGATAGAGCATTTCTGGAATATAAGCGCCTCCAAATTCACCATAATAGCCTTTTTCGTTTATGTTGTAAGTCATGTTGTTTTGTTGTTAGGTTTCTAAAATTCAATTAGAATTTAATTTTTTGATTCTTTTGCTTTTCGTTACTTATTTTTCGTCCGTTATAAAATCATTTGAAGTGATGTAGCTTATTTTTAAATTTTTCTAAAGCCTCAATGTTTTTAAGTCCTGATTTTATTTCAAATTGACTATTCACATCCAAAGCAAAACAGTTTTTTGAAACGTCCAGCTTAAAAAAATTTTTAATATTTTCCACTTCATCTAAACCAATACCACCACTTAAAATAAATGGTTTTTTAGAAGGATATTCTTTTAAGATTTCCCAATTAAAGGTATAGCCGTTACCACCTTTTAGTTGGCCTTTGGTGTCAAACAGATATTTATGAACTTCATTTTCAAAAGGATGCAAGTCCTTGAAATTGAAATGCTTATCAACACTGAAAACTTTCCAAATTTCAATTTCTTTGTTTGCATAAAGCGAGACGAGTTTGTTTAATGCTAAAACAAATTCCTTGGTTTGATTGCCATGTAATTGTATAACATCCAGATTGTAATTATTTGCTAGGGTTATAATGTCTTCCGCTGATGCATCTACAAAAACTCCTACTTTTTTAATGGCATCAGGTAATGATGGAATTATAGCATCAAAAAAACGAGTTGATTTTTTATAAAAAATAAAACCTAAATAATCTGGTTGTAATTTAGCAATAGCTTCTATGTTATCTGGGAATTTCATCCCACAAACTTTCAGTTTCATAAGGAAAATTGGTTTATAAAATAACCAGCGCTTTCACCTGGATTATCCGTTTTCATAAAATTTTCACCAATTAAAAACCCTTGATAACCAAAAGGTTTCAATTCTCTTATAGCTTCCACATTACTGATGCCACTCTCTGAAACCTTTATAAAATCGTTTGGGATTAATGTGCTTAACATTTTGCTTGTTTCTAATGATACTTCAAACGTTTTTAAATTACGGTTATTGACACCAATCATATCTAAACTCGGCATAATAGATTTTCGTAATTCAGCTTCATTATGAACTTCCAAAAGCACCTCCAATTGTAAACTTTTTGCAAATTCTGATAAGATTTTGATTTCTTTTTGGGTTAAAATGGTAGCTATCAATAAAATAACATCGGCACCATAGGCTTTAGCCTCTAATATCTGGTAGTTATCAATAATGAATTCCTTTCGTAATAGAGGCAGGTTACAACTTGATTTTGCTAAAAGTAAATCGTCTAACGATCCACCAAAATATTTACCATCCGTTAAAACCGACATACCACAAACACCAGCTTTTTCATATCCTTGAGCCACATCAAATACATTTAAATTATGATTTATAACTTGTTTAGATGGGGAACGTCTTTTGTGTTCAGCAATGATTCCAATTTCATTGTTTTGTAAATTATTAATGATAGAAACGGTTTCCCGCTCAAATAACACTGATTGCTCCAATTGAAATGTAGGAATGAGTTGCTTTTTAAAAGCAATTTCTTGACGTTTATCTGTTACTATTTTTTTTAATATATCCATGGCCATTTCGTGTTTATAGATGTTTTTTTTATTTCTGACTTAACGCAACCAATTTTTCAAAACACTTTTTAGCTTGACCACTATGTAAGGATTCTTTTGCTAGAGCAAAACTATCTGAAATAGAAGTGTTTTTCACCGTAGCTATTGCTAATGCTGCATTGGCACAAACCACATTGTTTTGGGCATTGGTTCCTTGACCATCTAAAATATGAGTAAATATTTTTGCAGATGCTGCTACAGTATCACCACCATGAATGGCTTCCTGTTTAAGAGGTTCAACACCAAAATCACTTGGATGAATTATCTTTTCAGAGACATTATTAATCACCTTTGCCGATCCTGTTAGTGATATTTCATCATAGCCATCTAAAGCATGAACAATGCTATAGTTTTTGTCTGAATTTTGATAGAGGTAATTATATAAGCGCAATAATTCTAAACTAAAAACACCAACTAATTGATTGTCTGGAAAGGACGGATTAACCATGGGGCCCAACATATTAAAAAATGTTTTTACTCCTAATTCTTTACGTATTGGCGCTACGTTTTTCATGGCAGGATGAAACAAAGGAGCGTGTAGTACACAAATGCCTGCATGATCCAAACAGGTTTTTAAAAAATCAATATCATTACTGAATTTTATACCTAAATGCTCCATGACATTAGATGAGCCACAAGCAGAAGAAACACCGTAATTACCATGTTTTGAAACATGCACACCAGCTCCAGCTGTTACAAAAGAAGCTAAAGTTGAAATATTAAAAGTGTCTTTGCCATCACCACCAGTACCACATAAATCTATGGCATTATAGGCTTTTAAGTCAACTGGAATACATAACTCCAATAAAGCATCACGAAAACCTTGAAGTTCTTCAATGGTAATATTTCGCATCATATAAACTGTTAAAAAGGATGCTATCTGGCTTTGATTATAATTGCCTTTTGAAATATTAACCAAGACACTTTTTGCTTCTTCGCTAGAAATATGCTCTTGATTTATTAGTCTATTAAGTGTGTTTTTCATTTTATTGATACTATTTTTTGTTAAAGGCTAGACCTTTCTTTTTTTTGGAACACTTTTTAATTTTTAAGTAATTATGTAAATGAGTTATTGCTGCATTCTGACCTAATTATCAAATAACAAATTGTGTGTTCTAAAAAAACTAAATACTTTTATTTTAATTTATTTGTTTTCATTAATTCAACTATTCAGCCAATTTGCTAATATCTGTTTTCCATTTGGTGTTAATACAGATTCTGGATGAAATTGAACACCACGAACATCAAAAAATTTATGACGAAGTGACATTATTTGTCCATTTTCATCAAAGGATGTAGCTTCTAAAACATCGGGTAAATTGTTTTGAACCACCCAAGAATGGTATCGACCAACCTCCATGGTTTTACCCATTCCTTTGAACAGGTTTTCATCATCCACTGTCACTGTAATTTGTGTAGCTACACCATGAAAAACGGTTTCTAAATTGGTTAGTGAGCCTCCAAAAACCTCGCCAATAGCTTGTTGCCCTAAACAAACACCTAAAATGCTTTTTGTGGGTGCATATTTTTGGATAATGGCTTTAAGTAAACCAGCTTCATCTGGAATACCTGGCCCTGGAGATAATACAATTTTATTAAACGCATTAACGTCATCCAAAGTAAGTTGGTCATTACGTTTAACGGTTACTTTACAATTTAAATCCTCTAGATAATGTACGAGATTATAGGTAAAACTATCGTAATTATCAATAACTAATATATGTGTGTTGTGTTCCATCTTTTAAATTTCGGTTGCCAATTCTATTGCTTTTGTTAAAGCGCCTAATTTATTATACACTTCTTGTAACTCACTTTCTGGGTCTGATTTTGAAACCAATCCAGCGCCTGCTTGCCAGTGCAGTTCATGGTTTTTACTTAAAAAAGTCCGAATCATAATAGCATGATTAAAATTGCCATGAAAATCCATAAAACCAATGGCGCCTCCATAAAAATCGCGACTAGTTGTTTCATATTTTTCAATGAGTTGCATGGCCTTATGTTTAGGCGCTCCACTTAAAGTTCCAGCAGGAAATGTATCGGCAACCATTTGCATAGTAGTGGTTTCGGCATGTTTTTTACCTGTAACTTTACTCACTAAATGAATTACATGAGAAAAGAACTGAACCTCTCTATTGGTTTCAACTGTTACTTGGCTTCCGTGTCTGCTTAAATCATTTCTAGCTAAATCGACTAGCATAACATGTTCGGCATTTTCTTTATCATCTTCAGCAAGCTGTTTAGCAAGCAAAGCATCTTTTTCATCGTTACCAGTTCGTTTAAAAGTTCCTGCAATAGGATGAATTTCAGCTTTTTCGCCTTTAACTACTAATTGTGCTTCTGGCGAGCTTCCAAAGATTTTAAAATCGCCATAGTCAAAGTAAAACAGATAAGGTGATGGATTAATACTTCGTAAGGCTCTATAAACATTAAATTCATCGCCTTTAAATTTTTGTGAGAATTTTTTTGATAGAACCAACTGAAATACATCGCCTCGTGCACAATGTCTTCTGGCTAATTCCACTTGATCTTTATAGGCTTTATCTGTAATATTAGATGCTGTATCACCTACTACCGAAAAGTTGAAAGCTGCAAAATTGCGAGAGGTGATGAGTTGTAAAATTTCATCAATATTTGTTTCCGTATTAAAACAATGTGCAAAGATATAGGCTTCATTTTTATGATGATTTATGGCTATAATATTTTGATAAACGGCATAGTATATATCAGGAATATCCAGGTGGTTTTCTTTTTTAGAGATAGAAACGTCTTCAAAATACCGAACCGCATCATAAGCCATATAGCCAAAAACACCATTGTTTATAAATTTAAAATTGGTGTCTGAATGAATTTTAAAACGTTTAGTGAATTTATGGATATTTGCTACGACATTTGTTTTTTTTGAGATTTTATGATTTAATTGGCTGCCATCAGGGAAATTTTGAGTGATTTCTTCATTTTTTACCGAAATAGACGCTATTGGGTTGCAGCAGATGTAAGAAAAGGTGTTGTCGCTTGCATGATAGTCGCTACTTTCCAATAAAATACTATTCGGGAATTTATCACGAATTTTTAAATACACACTTACTGGTGTGATGGTATCAGCTAGAATTTTTTTATAATGGGTGTATAGGCTAAATTTTTTCATAAATATGTATTTCAAAAAAAAAAAGGCTTGTCGTGAATGACAAGCCTTTTTGCGTATGTTAAGTTTTAAATATACAGAATAGGGTTAGTTCACGAATTTTGAGTTTCGATTGCTCCACCACCATGTATGATTTAAAATTGTGTTCATTAATTTAAATTGTGAGTCAAATATAAAATGAAAATTTAACTAACCAAAAAATAAACACTAAAAAGCGTTGAAAAAGATATTCGCTTCGTTTAAATGTTTGTTAAAGATGAATTGAATTGGAAACAAATATGTATTTTTAACTAATGAAATATATACTTTGTTTTTTAATACTTATGGTTTGGGGCTGTCAAGATACCCATAAAACAGAAACGGCTCGAGATACGAATTCAGAAAACGAACACATGAAAGATAGCCTTCGTGTTTTTGATTTTGAAGGATTGAAACCGTTTCTTAATAGGCGTGATGATACGGTTTATGTAGTTAATTTTTGGGCAACATGGTGTGCGCCTTGTGTAAAAGAGCTTCCAGCATTTGAGAAATTAAGAGAAAATTATAAATCTGAAAAAGTAGAAGTACTTTTGGTTAGTTTAGATTTTCCAAGACAATATGAAACAAAACTCAAACCATTTATAAAAGAGCAGCAACTACAATCTGAAATCTTGGTATTAAATGATGTAGATGCCAACAGTTGGATTCCACAAATAAGCCCTAATTGGAGTGGTGCTATTCCAGCAACGCTTATCTATAATAAAGACAAACGTATGTTTTATGAACAAACATTTACTTACAATGAATTGCAAACAGAACTTAATAAATTTTTAAAAAAATAAAAAAACCATGAAAACACTTAAAACAACATTTGTATTACTAGCAGTGATGTCCTTTTTTGCTTTCACCATACAAACCGAAGATGCTGGTTACAAAGTAGGCGATATGGCAACCGATTTTAGCCTCGAAAATATTGACGGTAGCATGGTATCATTAAAAGATTATAAAGATGCGAAAGGTTTTATTGTTATTTTCACCTGTAATACCTGTCCGTATGCAGTAGCCTATGAAGATCGCATTATAGCCTTGGATAAAAAATACGCTCAAAAAGGCTATCCAGTTATTGCTATCATGCCAAACAATACCACTGTAAAACCAGATGATAATATGGAAGCAATGAAGGCGAGAGCTAAAGCAAAAGGTTTTACATTTCCATACCTGTTAGATAAAGGACAGAAAATATATCCACAATACGGAGCAACCAAAACACCACATGTGTATATCCTCCAAAAAACATCAGATGGTAACCAAGTTAAATATATTGGAGCTATAGATGATAATTACCAAGATGCAGAAGCGGTAAACCAAAAATATGTTGAAGATGCTGTAGATGCTCTATTGGCAGGTAAAGCTATTAAAGAAACACAAACTCGTGCTATAGGTTGCAGCATTAAGGTTTAAAACACAGTTTCTAAAAATTATTTAAAATAAAAATCCGATACGTAACAGTTCGGATTTTTTTTCGTCTATTAGTGAATAATTGGTAATTTTGAAAAAATAAAAATTTAGGATGGCAGATTTAACACAAAGTGCTTGGCGTGAGCAATTAGAAAACGATACAGAAGCTGTAATTATTGATGTTCGGACTGATGAAGAACTAGCTGAAGGGATGATTCCTAATGCCGAACAGATAGATATTTTTCAAAGTCAAACCTTTATTGAAAAAATTCAAGCATTAGATGCATCCAAAAATTACTATGTATATTGTAGGTCAGGAGGTCGGAGTGCTCAAGCCTGTGCTTTAATGAACCAAATAGGAATAAAAAATGCCTTTAATTTGTCGGGTGGCTTTATGGAATGGCAAGGCGAGGTGGTTAAACCATAAATTTAAGCTTATGAAAAATATAATTAGATTAGGTGTTGTGTTGGTAACGTTTGTTGTAATGGGTTGTCAACAAACATCAGAAAATCAAGGCATTCAAGTGGTAACTTCAGAAGAAATGCAAACACTTTTGTCTCTTGATGATGTGCAACTTATTGATGTGCGTACACCTGAAGAATATGCAGAAGGTTACATAGCTAATTTTCAGAATATTGATTTTTTCTCGGAAACTTTTGATGCAGATATTCTCAAGCTTGATAAAAACAAACCCGTTATTTTGTATTGTAAAAAAGGCGGCAGAAGTGCTAAATGCGCTGAAAAAATGTTAGAAGCTGGTTTTGTTAAAATTTATGATTTGCAAGGTGGTATTTCCAAATGGGAGCATGATGGACATGCTGTTGTAAAGCCAAATTAAAAAATCCAACTATATAATTTGTCTCCAATTATATAACCGCATCCAAGTATGAAAGGGTAGCCAATAAAGAGCCAAACCCAATCTAATAAAGTAAGGGATTTAAAAGCGGAAAAACCATTTTGGCCAAGCATTTCAATAAAACCGTACCAAGACTTTATTCCTATTTTTAATATCATTCCATTAGCTATAATAGCAATTATAAGAATGGCCAAACCAATAATATAAATTCGAGTCATATTTAAATATACGTTATTGTCTAATTTAACTAATTTTTTAGCTAATCTATAAGTGCTAATTCAATATAAATTGGAAAATGATCGGAACCTATTTTAGATAATCGTTTTATTTTTTTTAGCTGAAATTCCTTTGTAACGAAAACGTGATCTAAAGGCCACCGCATGAAAATATTTCTAGCGCTAAAACTGTTGTAAAAACCTCTCCCAGCTCTTACATCAAAAAGTAAATTTTTGGTATTCGTTAAGTTATCAACATAGGACCAAACAACATCATTTAAATCGCCAGCTATTACTGTTGGTAGCTTACTATTTTGAACACGCTTTCCTATTTTTTTTAACGCGTTTTCTTCCTGATTGGCGTTATCTGGTAAATCTTTAAAGTGTGAGGGTGGTACTGGATGTAGACAGTGTAAAGCAATTTCCTTATTACTCGGTAAAGTAATGGTGCTTTGGAATGATGGTACGTTTTTATTGTTTAAATACTCGATGTCTATTTCTTTTATAGGAAACTTACTGTATAAACTCATGCCGTAGGCTACCTCGTTTGTCTTTAATTGGTAATATGGATAGGTGTTCTCTAGAACCTTTAGTTCGTTATTCCACCAACTATCTGTTTCCATGGCTAAAATTATATCAGGATCGTTAATTGAAATAAGATTAATTAAGGATTTAGCGTTTTTATTAGACATTTTCACATTGGCTAATAATAGGTGGAGTTGGTTATTGTTATCAAAAGGGCTTTTTGCTAATGGAACTTGTGAAGCTACTAAAGGTGTGTAGTTTATTAAAAAGACACTGTTTATTGTTATACTAATTAGCAATCCAATGAGGATAATGTAATTGTACCAATTTCTTTTGTTTGTTGTAAATATTAGTATTGCAAAACAAATTAATGAAATAATGAATAATTGAATCCGTGGAAAATCTAACATTTTAAAGTAACGGATTTCTGCATTCCTAAATAGTGAAAACATGGAACTCAAAACAGTAAAAACGGCAATCACATAAATGATGATTTTTAGAATCTTTTTAAATTTTTCCATATTCTTTAAAGATACCTTAAATTTAGGTTAGACCTTCAGTTTTCAGAATTAAATTGGCAGCACTAAAAAAAATGTTTTTTCTAGTCAATTAAATGTCTTGGCTAATAATCATAAAATTCTCCAGAGCAGGTTACAGCAAGTTGCATTACTATTTTCAAAAATTTACTTATAATCAGTTTACTATTTTGGTTGGTTTTGAATGTCAATTTGACATTTGTTTAGTTTTAAAATTGTCAAATTTTCATATAATTTCATAATTATACGTGGTAATTGTTGGTGAATTATTGAAAAAAATACAGCATTCTTATTTTGGTATTTTTTTTGTAAATATTATCATGAAATTAATTAAGATTTCAAGTTTGAAATAATGTTTAACGTAAAATTTTGTAATTATGAGCAATTTAGTTAATGTTCCTAAGAACGGAAGTTTAGCAAAAACAAATTCAAATGCAGACTTCCCGTCATGGTCAAGCTGGTTAGATGAGGTGTTTAACAGAGACCTATCTTCAGTTTTTACTTCTAATTTTAATTCAGGAATGTCATTACCAAAAGTAAATATTAAAGAAAACGCAGATGCTTTTGAGGTAGAAATGGCAGTTCCAGGTTTGAAAAAGTCAGATTTCAAAATAGATGTGGATAACAAAGTGTTATCTATTTCTACAGAAACAAAAGAAGACAATAAGCATGAAGAACCTAACTACACACGTAGAGAGTTTGGCTATGCATCGTTTAAAAGAACGTTTACCTTACCAGAAAGTGTAGACGACGAAAAAATTAATGCAAACTATAATGATGGTATTCTATCCATTCTATTACCAAAAAAAGAAGAAGCGAAACAAAAGCCATCTAGAACTATTGAAATTTCATAATTAGGTTCCATTTTTTTAGTACAAGTTAATAGAGGAGGCTAAAACCTCCTCTTACAGTTTAATTATTAAATTTAATTGTTATGCTAAAAAAATATAAACCTGGTGATTGGGTAACCATAAAAGGAAAAAATTTTAGCCCTAAAATGGAAGTCCTAAAGTACGTACCTAAAAAAGATGGCATTTTTGGTGTTGTTAATACAGATACGTATGTGGAATGTATTTGGTATGAAAATGGAACGCGCAAATCAGCCGTATTTAACCAAAACAAATTGATTAAGTTGGTTGATACAGGTGGTTTTTTTAAAACATAGCTTAAGTCTTTTATCAAGCAAATAGTGTAACCTTAAAATTATTACAGATGAAAACATATATTTTAGCAATAGCCGCTTTATTAAGTTTTAGTTGTAATGGTCAACAGGATGAAGCAAAGAAGGCTGAACTGCATAATGATAACAAACACAGCGTGCAAGAGCCTAAAGGGTCTTGGAGTGTTGAAAAAGCATTTGATGAAAAGGGTAACTTAATTAAGTATGATAGTATTTACTCGTGGTCGTCGCACGGTACAACCCTGAAGAATTTATCAACTTTAGATCGAGATAGCCTAATGCAGTCTTTTAGATCTCGATTTTTTACAAATTTTTCAGATTTCGATAATTCCGAACTTGAAAGTGTTTTTACTCAAGATTCTCTTTTTGATAAACGCTTCTTTAGCGATGATTTTTTTAAAAGTGATTTTGGTAAAGATTTTATGGATATTGATGCAATAAGACAACAAATGATTTTAAAACAAAACGCATTTTTAGAAAAATACCATTCAGATCTGTTGCAATCAAAACCAAATGACTAATTCTAAAACCTTTTTTAAGTTTTAAACAAAAACCCATAAAGCAATTCAAAATAGATGCGTTTTTAAGTTGCTTTATGGGTTCTTCTACGAATGCTGATGCCAATTTTAACATTAGTGGATTGCTAATAAAAATTTTTAAATTCATAAAATGTTAATTTTTTTTTTTGAATTAAAATAAACCTCTATCGCGTCAATACTGGAAGTTGTTAAACTGTTTATTGGTGTTTATAAACTTTACATGACTTTTATTACCTGTTTATTTTTTGGATTTGTAATTGCTGTTTCAGGGAGTATTGTACCTAGTTTTTTAAATCTTACTGTTGTTAAATTCAGTTTAAAAAGTGGCCAAAAAGCGGCTTATTTTCTGATTGCAGGTTTTGCTACGGTTTTATTTTTTCAAGCGAATATTGGTGCTTATTTATCCAGTATTTTGATGAAAAATTCCGAATACATTAGCATTATTCAAAAAATAGGAACCGGAATTCTAATTCTGCTATCTATTAACTTTTTTAGATTGTATGTTACGTCTAAAAAACTGAAAAAGAAAGTCGAAATCGAAAGGTCTAAAGCCTATTTCCATGGCATTGGTATGGCTTTATTAAATACTGTTGCTATTCCATTTTACTTTACATCCATTTCGTTTTTAATTGGTTTAGGTTATTTTGAATATACCATTCAAAACAGTCTTTATTTTTCATTGGGGTCCACTATTGGCTCATTTGCATTGTATTCGGTATATGCAACCGTTGCAAATAAAATTGAAGAGAAGTTGGCATTTATTGCCACTAAAATGGATTTTATTTTAGGGTGTATTACAGGTGTTGTAGGAATTGGGAATGTGGTTTATTTTTTGGTTACGGGTTAGAATGTTTTTTTTATTACGGGACTTAATTGATATTTTACTAGGGTACATAGTCCTATATGAATTTGTTTTATCTATTAAAAATTCGTTTCATGAAGATTTACTTTGATTATTAAACATAACTTTTCTTTCTGCACTTTGCTATCAAACGACCATTATTAGAATTTAATGTATAACTATCCGCGTTATAAATTTTACCTTATTTTCAACAGATGTGATTTTAGTGACTCCAGTCTAGGAACGAATTCCTTTTACTTAATTCTGTAAATGCGCTAACAAGTTTGCACTTTGTTTATTTTTGCATTTGAGTGCTCCATTGGGGTATTATACTGTAATGGTTGTTTTCTTTTGTCTTTTCTGCAGGTTTTAATTTTTTAGTTTGAGTTGGCTATGAGTTTCATTAGGATTTACGTGCTGTTTGGGCGTTATTTTACCTTATTATGTCATGCTGTAACTATACTATAACCACACTATAACTATGTTATAACCACGCTATAACCTAGGTTTTTTATTAGCTTTTTTTGGTTAAAATGGTTTTTTTTAATGCTAAAAATGTCTTGATTGTTGGCGTTAGGTTGTTGAATGGAGTCGTGTATCTCCGTGTTTTTGGTGATGGTTTTGATTCGTGTCGCGTTTATGCTCATTAATATTTTAGTTCTATACGAGTCTTTGTTTTGCCTTTCTATTGATCTATTAAACCGCTATTTTTTATACAGATTGTTGTGGCTAGCTTTGATTTCGTAACATTTTTATAGAGCGGTTAATTATACGTTCCAATAAATTTCATTAATATCTACTAAAAATAGTTGGGATTTTTATTGTACAACCATTTCATCTATATGTTTTTTGTATACGATGCTTTTATTCTTTATCAATCTCGTTAGTTATGGATTTTATAAAATTAGCAGCTGCAAAATGCCGCTCGTTACTATCGGCTTCTGGCCAAGCGCTGTTAATAGCAATAACAAGTTTTCGGGAAGGGTCTATATAAATTTTCTGTCCATGAATACCTAAAGCTTCAAAACTATAGTCGTTAAAAATCCACCAGCCATATCCATAGCCACCACCTGGCCAAAGTGGTACTTGTATTTTAGTGGCTGCTTTGAACCAGTTATCAGGGACAATAGGTTTACCGTTAATATATCCATCATTAAGTACAAATTGTCCGAACCTTCCAAAATCTCGTAGCCGCATTTGAAGGCAACAACCGGCCATTTCTTGATTAGTGCGATCCAATCTCCAGGTTGCGGTTTGCTCCATACCGTAGGGTATCCAAATTTTGGCAGAAAGGTATTCCGACAGGCTTTGGTTTGTTGCGGAACTTATAAGAGCGCCTAAAAGATGTGTTTCTCCTGTACTATAATTAAATTTCTTGCCAGGTTTTGCTACTGCTGGTAAACTGCTCATATATTTTACAATGGCTTTCACGCCATTTGCAGTTGTATCTTTATCAAATCCTGCAATGTCAGAATCAGGGTCTGTGTAATTCTCGTTCCATTTTATACCACTAGTCATGGTAAGTAGGTGGCGGACTTTTACACTATCAAAAACACTTCCTTTTAATTCGGGTAGGTACTGTGTTACGTTGTCGTCAACACTTTTAATATAGCCGTCTTTAATAGCAATTCCTACAAGGGTACTCGTTACAGATTTTGCAACGGATAATGAAGACCATAAATTGGTGCGGTTATGTTCCATGCCATAGCGCTCCAGCCTTATTTTTCCGTTATGTATAATAAGAAGTCCAGCCACTTTCTGTTCTATTATAAAGTTTTCCAAGCTGGCTTCCTTTGTGCCGCCAGAACTAAAAGCTGCAATTGGCAATCCCTTTGGAAGTTCATAAATTTTACTACCATTAGGTACGTTATGTTCTTTGGGATTCCATGTGGATGATTTTTGTGAAATGGAATCAGAATTGCGTTGTGCAAAGGTAGATGAACCTATGGTTAGTAGCATAGTTAGACCCAAAAGGGCTGCATGCTGTGGGTTGGTGTGCGTGCGTATACTGTGATATAGAAAGTTAATCATTATTTTAAATTTTTAAGGGTGAGTTTGTTAAGCTACCCGTTATTTAATAGTATTTAAATTGTTAAGCATTTCAAGGAATTTCTTTTTTTCAATTTTTCCAACGGCATAATCTAGAACAGTTCCTTCAGTGTCAACTAAAATGGTTGTTGGAGTGGCTCCAATTTGATAATGCGTTACGAGTTCTTTTGTGTTTGGGTTGTTAATATCAACCATAACTGGCGTTACTTCCTTATTAACTCGTTGCATAACGGCCTTGTCAGCAAATACGTTGCGCTTCATTATTCGGCAAGGCACACACCAATCTGTTGTAAAAAAAAGAAGTGTGTTTTTATTTGTTTGCTTGGTTAACATTTCCGTAGACGTAATTCTGTTATCCCATGCAACATCATTAGAAGGGACATAAAATGAATACCATGCATATGCTAAAGAAACAACTAGAAATGTAAGCCAGAACCATTTCCAAAATAATTGAGATAACGTTTTACTATGTTTGAAAGATAAATGCGTTACTTTTTTCATGTTCGTATGTGTGTTTTGTTTTACGATGCAAAATTCAATAATAGTGTTGATTCCGTTTAATTTTATATACTCAATTGTTATTTCTTTGGGATGAGTTGTAGTGATTTAATTTTTTTTACCAGCTATAACAGTATTACATGTATTAATTACCAATCTTGATTATCAGTATTTGAATGGGATAGTAGTGGAGTAGCCAATAAAGTACAGATAGAAAATCTGTGAAGATTTAAGAGGATAGGCTAGAGTTAGAATATATTTTAAACAGTATTAACGACTATTTTTTTTGCGTCCTCGAGCGATTGCCTGTAAGGTCTCGGCTATGAGTAGTTTCGTGTGTTAGCACGAAAGTTAGCAAATAAAAATCAGATAGAAAATCCGGGAGGATTTTCGTAAGTAAGCCAGCACTAGCAATGGATTATAGCATCCATGAAAAAGCAGAAAGTCCAGTATCTTTAAAGTTCACCAAAACAATAAGATATGAAAACTGAACAAACTGCTCAACCAAAGTTATACATTGGAATCGACATCCACAAACGTAGCTGGAAGATTCATTGTGCCACAGATTTATTTTCAGGAAAGTCATTTACGATGCCACCAAAACCTGCTGTATTGCGAAGCTATGTTGAGAAACATTTTACAGATTACGAAGTTACTACAGCTTATGAGGCAGGCTGTTGTGGTTACTATGCACATCGTAGTTTCGAGAGCTATGGATGGCATTCATTGGTTGTTAATCCAGCAGACATTCACCGAAAAGGAAAAGAACGATTTACCAAGACTGATAAGATTGATGCTCAACTCATAGCCAGAGAGC
>NZ_FOVN01000021.1 GCF_900115185.1 Algorimicrobium echini | reverse complement strand
GGCTAAACATAAGGTCGTTGCACGTTTGCTACGTCTGAATTTCCTTCGGAAATTCCTCGCACGCAAACACGCAACTATTCTTATACAAACACGTTGCAATTCATTGTGCGACGATACTCAAAACGAAAAAAAGTTCATAAAAAGATTGATTAAACTAAATGATAAATTCTAGATTGATTTTAAGAAAATAAACTGATTAAAATTGAAACGGAAAGATTTGCCACTCAAACCGATTTCGAAAATTGAAACGGATAAAAAATCATTGAAACTCTAAAAATGATTGAGCAATGAAAACGGAAAACTCATTGAAACGCAGAAAGATTAACTGTACGATTTTGAGCAACGAAACTCAAAAAAGTTTTTAAAGATTAATTTTCGTAAAATGAGAAATTTAAGATTTAAAAAATAAAAGGATTTGAATAGCTAAACGCTGAATGAATATAAATTGATTTGAAAAAGGATAAATAAAATGATTGAAAAACAACGAAATTGCAACACTGCATATAATTCATTGCTAGGTTTTTGTCGTTTTACGACAAAATATCTTAAATTTAAACTTTGATTTCATTTACGATAAGTCTTACGACTTTATCGCAACGAAATCATATTCAAAATCGTTGTGCTTCATTATTAGAAACCGCTAACCAATGATAAAATTCTTTAGGAAAATTCGCCAAAACTTGCTCATGGAAAACAAAACTGGAAAGTATTTAAAGTATGCCATAGGAGAAATTGTACTTGTGGTTATTGGAATTTTAATAGCTCTTCAAATAAATAATTGGAATGAGAATTCCAAAGAAAGATATGTTGAACAAGAGTATCTCGTCTCTTTAAAGGAAGAATTTAATCATAATCTTATTGAATTAGATAGTGTTGTTAAGAGTAATACATTTAATCGGGATAATGCTGTAGAACTTTCAAACCTTATGGGACCAGATAGCCCAAGTATTACAGAAAAAGAATTTGCTGACTTGGCTATGAATATGACAAATTGGGAAGTACAATATCGTCCAAATCAAGCTGTATTAGATGAAATCATTAGTTCTGGAAAACTTACGGTTTTTAGCAATGATAAACTAAAATTTACTTTATCTTCTTACTATGGAAAACTGTATAAAGTTAAATTTCAGGAAGAAGAACATTCGGAATTAAGGCGTGACATAATTGCCCTTATGAACACTCAAGGTAATGTAAAAAAAATGTTGATTGGAGAACAATGGGAGGATTTTGGAATAGGTAAAAGTAAATTTAAACTTGGAAACCTTCACTTATTACAGTCTCAAGAATTAGAAAATCAACTCGTAGATTTCATTTTAACATCGAGATATCTAAACACTCATTACTATTCAGAATTAAAACAAGAAATTGATTTGGTTTTAGAATTGATTGATAAAGAATTATTAAAATAACGAAAGCACAACAACGTGTATAATTCATGCTCTACTTCTACTTCAATTAAAATTTAATATATTTAACAATATGATTTCCAACGACTGAAAATCCTGCGGATTCTCAATCGCACAAATCATACACAAAACCGTTGTGCTTCATTATGACCAACCAATAACCAATGATAAAATTTTTTAGAAAAATCAGACAAAACTTACTCTCTGAAGGTAAAACTGGAAAG
>NZ_FOVN01000008.1:87500-89917 GCF_900115185.1 Algorimicrobium echini | reverse complement strand
TCCCGATTCAAGTATTGAATCGGGATTCTTAAAAAAGGCGGCGACCTACTCTCCCACGAGATGCAGTACCATCGGCGCTAACGGGCTTAACTACTCTGTTCGGAATGGTAAGAGGTGAGCCCCGTCGCTATAACCACCTTAAGTTATAGCTGGAGTAATACGGTTTTAAGGTATTACTTTCAGCGTTCCGAACAATTCGGAACAGATATCTTAACATATTGAAAAAATTACATGAATGTGTTGTAAACTGATTATAAAAAAACAGGCGTACAATAAGCCTATGGGTTATTAGTACTACTCGGCTATGACATTACTGCCTTTACACCTATAGCCTATCAACGTGGTCATCTCCCACGACCCTTTAAAGAAATCTCATCTTGTGGTGGGTTTCGCGCTTATATGCTTTCAGCGCTTATCCCTTCCAAACGTAGCTACTCTGCAATGCTCCTGGCGGAACAACAGATACACCAGAGGTTTGTCCAACTCGGTCCTCTCGTACTAGAGTCAGATCCACTCAAATTTCTAACGCCCACTGTAGATAGAGACCGAACTGTCTCACGACGTTCTGAACCCAGCTCGCGTGCCACTTTAATGGGCGAACAGCCCAACCCTTGGGACCTTCTCCAGCCCCAGGATGTGACGAGCCGACATCGAGGTGCCAAACCCCCCCGTCGATATGAGCTCTTGGGGGAGATCAGCCTGTTATCCCCGGCGTACCTTTTATCCTTTGAGCGATGGCCCTTCCATGCGGAACCACCGGATCACTATGCTCTACTTTCGTACCTGATCGACCTGTATGTCTCTCAGTCAAGCTCCCTTATGCCATTGCACTCTACGTACGATTACCAACCGTACTGAGGGAACCTTTAGAAGCCTCCGTTACTCTTTTGGAGGCGACCACCCCAGTCAAACTACCCACCAAGCACTGTCCCCTTTTGTGAAGGGTTAGACTCTAGATAAGCAAAGGGTGGTATTTCAACAATGACTCCACAACGCCTAGCGACGCCGCTTCAAAGTCTCCCACCTATCCTACACATTACTTATCCAAAACCAATACTAAGCTATAGTAAAGGTGCACGGGGTCTTTTCGTCCCACAGCGGGTAATCGGCATCTTCACCGATACTACAATTTCACCGAGCTCATGGTTGAGACAGTGTCCAGATCGTTGCACCATTCGTGCAGGTCGGAACTTACCCGACAAGGAATTTCGCTACCTTAGGACCGTTATAGTTACGGCCGCCGTTTACTGGGGCTTCATTTCAGATCTTCGCCGAAGCTAAACCCTCCACTTAACCTTCCAGCACCGGGCAGGTGTCAGGCCATATACGTCATCTTTCGATTTAGCATAGCCCTGTGTTTTTGATAAACAGTCGCCTGGACTCTTTCACTGCGGCCCATCCGAAGATGGGCGACGCTTCTCCCGAAGTTACGCGTCTATTTTGCCTAGTTCCTTAACCATGAATCTCTCGAGCTCCTTAGAATTCTCATCCCAACTACCTGTGTCGGTTTAGGGTACGGGCTGCTTCACTCGCTTTTCTTGGAAGTCGATTTGCTGGATTATCACCGCAGCCGTAGCTTTAGTGTACTATTGGAGTGTTACCACTTCCTTCAACGTACTATTCCGTCAGTACGCACCAACTTTTCGCCTCCGTCACTTTTAGTGTGAGCAGGTACAGGAATATTAACCTGTTGTCCATCCACTACCCCTTTCGGGTTCGCGTTAGGTCCCGACTAACCCTCAGCTGATTAGCATAGCTGAGGAAACCTTAGTCTTTCGGAGTGCGGGTTTCTCGCCCGCATTATCGTTACTTATGCCTACATTTTCTTTTGTAGCTTCTCCAGCAAGCCTCACGACTCACCTTCGACGACACTACAATGCTCCCCTACCACTTTTACAAGTCCATAGCTTCGGTAATATGTTTATGCCCGATTATTATCCATGCCGAACCGCTCGACTAGTGAGCTGTTACGCACTCTTTAAATGAATGGCTGCTTCCAAGCCAACATCCTAGCTGTCTAAGCAGTTCAACCTCGTTTTTTCAACTTAACATATATTTGGGGACCTTAGCTGATGGTCTGGGTTCTTTCCCTCTCGGACATGGACCTTAGCACCCATGCCCTCACTGCTGATTATCATTATATAGCATTCGGAGTTTGTCAGGAATTGGTAGGCGGTGAAGCCCCCGCATCCAATCAGTAGCTCTACCTCTATAAAACTATAAATCAACGCTGCACCTAAATGCATTTCGGGGAGTACGAGCTATTTCCGAGTTTGATTGGCCTTTCACCCCTACCCACAGGTCATCCGAAGACTTTTCAACGTCAACCGGTTCGGTCCTCCACTGTATGTTACTACAGCTTCAACCTGCCCATGGGTAGATCACACGGTTTCGCGTCTACCACTACTAACTAAAGC
>NZ_FOVN01000008.1:0-82500 GCF_900115185.1 Algorimicrobium echini | reverse complement strand
TACCTGTGCTGGTCAATATATGCTGATATTTACCTAAAGACCTCAAACCTTTGTAAGCTATAGAGAAATTTAATTGTTTGGAGGTATTTACAGTAAAAAAAGCATCTAATTGCTGTCCTTGCTTAAAGGCCGTTTTATAATAAAGTTCTGTAAATGGTGTCGGTACTTCGTAATAATTAATATCTTCAATTTCCATATAATTAAAATGGCGTGCTCTAGCTCCAAACAAGGGCATCAAAGCATCCCTCTTATAAGTATAACTTAAAGAGTTATAGGTTTGACCAACATTGGAAAATGGTAATAGTTCAAAATTATCTCTTCGTAAATAATTAAACTTATATTCTTTTTGAATGGTTAAAGTTGTATCAACATACGTAGTGTCATTATTTTCAGATATTATAAGATACTGTTCTATTTTAGCATCGAAATTTTTAATATCCTTAATACTGGTACTTTCCGAAGAGCGTTTTGATAATGAATCTCCATAAATAGTATTTGTTTGATTAACCGAGCCATCTCTAGTAATAGTTGGTTTGGTTTGAGCAACCACTATATTCACGCAGAACATTAAAAAAACAGCTAAAAATATTTTCCTCATAATTATTTTTTCGACCTTGCAAATGTATATACAATTTATAATAACGTCATTATATTAAGAATTATTTACATGCTAAAATTACAATATTCAGATTTTACGTTAGAATGTGGCACAGACGAAGCTGGCAGAGGCTGTTTAGCAGGCCCTGTTACGGCAGCTGCTGTGATTCTTCCTGAACATTTTGAAAATGTTCTTTTAAATGATTCAAAAATGCTCTCTGAAAAGAAACGAAATATTTTAAAGCCTATTATAGAACAAAATGCCGTAACTTTTGGTTTTGCACATATTCATCCGACTAAAATTGATAGTATCAACATATTAAACGCGTCAATTTTAGCCATGCATCAATCTATTGAATCACTAAAAATTAAACCAGAATTTATAATTGTAGATGGTAATAAGTTTAAACCCTTTGAAAACATTCCTTATGAAACGATTGTGAAAGGAGATTCAAAATTTTTGAGTATTGCTGCCGCTTCCATTTTAGCTAAAACGTACAGAGATGTTTATATGGAAACCATTCACGAAGAATTCCCCATGTATAATTGGAAACAAAATAAAGGTTATCCAACCAAAGAACATCGCGAGGCTATTAGAAAATATGGTCCAACAAAATACCACCGAAAGTCCTTTAGACTATTACCTGAACAGCTTAAAATGGAATTGTAATTTCAGTCTTGATACATTTTAAACCTATAAATTATTTATGTAGGTTTGTATAAATTCCCTCATCAATGAAAAACATTTGGTTTTTATGTACACTAGGTCTCTTGTTTTTAGGGTGTAACTCCTCTAAGAAGAAGACACAATTAATGGATTATCTTAATAATGACGCGGCTGTTATTATTAAAATGAAAAATATTGGTAGTTTAAAAAGCAATATCACCAACAATGCTTTTTTACAAACGTTAGAAAGCGCTGATAGCTATAAAAATCTTTCAAAAAAACTAGCGCTTTTACAATATATAAAAACAGAAGACGATTTATACCTGTCCGTATTTAACACCAATGATAGTGATAGTTTAGACTTTTCAATCATCACCAAAATAAAACCAGAGTTATTTCTCATTGATTCATTACCAAACCACAGTATTGAAACTTTAAAATATAACAAACATACCATTACCAAAAGTACTGTTGGAAATCATGAATTGTTTAGCGTTACTAAAGACAGTGTATTTATTGGTGCATCTAACAAAGCACTGTTAGTTGCCACACTGGAAGATGATAAAATTCATCCAACTATAAAGGCGCTTATTAATTCATCTAATGCTGACAATCAACTTTCCGTTTTTATTAATAAGAAAAAGGACATTCACTTTAATAGTTTTTTCATTAATGAAACCTTGAACACCTCAACATTAACAGATTTTTTGTTTTTTGATGTGGATATTGATCAAAATGCACTAAAATTAAATGGCGTTGTAAAAACGGCCGATTCTACAAAAAAACTAATGGATGTATTTAAAAACACCAAGCCACAAGAAAATAAACTAGCAACAATTACACCTTCTAATAGTGATGGCTTTTTGAGTCTTACATTTAATGATTACACTGTTTTTAATAAAAACCTCATCACACTTAAAAAAGGTGACTCTACCCTAACCACCACCTTGTTAGATAATGTCATTGAAACAGGTGTTATTTATGAAGGCAACAACCGCGCCATCATATTAAATTCTTTGGACGTTTATATTACTAAAGATGCGCTCCTAAACGATCAAGATATGATTGAAACATATCGAGATATTGATATTTTTAATTTTAGCCAGCCAGAACTTTTCTTAAAAACATTTTCGCCATTTATCAATTTTAATGAAGCCAATAAGTACTGTATTGTGGATAATTTTATTGTTTTTTCAAATAACACTGAGTTTTTACATACCATAATAGCTAGTTATAAAAATCAAACAACATTCAGTACTCAAAGTTCCTATAAAAGTCTGAAAGACCAATTTAGCGACGAAGCCTCGCTTTTAAGTATTGTAAATCCAGATAAATTAAAGACCATTATAAACAGAAATCTAAACGACAGTTTAAACTTAAAGCTTGACGCATTTAACGCAACGGGTTTACAATTTATATACGACACTAATTTTGCTCACGTAAATGCGGTTATTCAAAAAGGAAAAACACGTGTTATAGATAATTCTGTAACTGAAATAACGGCAGTAAAAATTGATGCTGACTTATTAAAGAGTCCACAACTTGTTACAAACCATATTACTAATGAAAAAGAAATTGCCGTTCAGGATATAAAAAACAATCTATACTTAATTTCTAGTAGCGGAAAAATTCTTTGGAAAAAACAATTACAAGGCGCCATACTTGGTAGAATTGAACAGATAGACATGTATAAAAACGGCCGATTACAACTGGCTTTTGCCACTACTAATCGGGTTTATGTATTGGATAGAAATGGTAAAGATGTGAAGCCTTTTCCTTTAAAGTTTAATGATGCTATTACCCAACCCCTTTCAGTTTTTGATTATGACGGAAATAGAAAATACCGTTTAATGGTAACACAAGGTAAAAACGTTATAATGTTGGATGATCATGGCAAAACGGTTAAAGGTTTCAATTTTGAAAAAACAGCCGATAATATCATACATCAACCTCAGCACATTAGAATTGGCAGAAAAGACTATTTGCTATTTAAAACAGCCAAAAAATTATACATATTAGACCGTGTTGGAAAAACTCGTGTAACACCAAAAGTGGATTACTCCTATTCTGACGAAGCCGTATATTTGTATAAAGGTAATTTTGCAACCACAACCACTAATGGGCAGTTGGTAACCATTGACACAAAAGGAAACACAGCAGCTAAAGATTTAGGCTTAACGGATCAGCACTATTTAGAAACAACTAGTAAAACGCTTGTAGCTTTATCAGAAAACAGATTGACTATAAAAAGTAATACCTATGAGTTGGATTATGGTAGCTACAGCAAACCAAACATCTTTTATTTAAATGATAAAATTTACGTATCGGTTACCGATAAGCAAACTCAAAAAGTTTTCTTATTTGACAGTAATGCCAAATTACTTCCAAACTTCCCTGTTTATGGTACATCTCAAATAGATATGGCCAATATAGACAAAGGCAGAAATTTAGAGTTTGTTACTAAAGGTGATAATAACACCATTTTAATTTATCAGATAAACTAATTATAATCAGCCGTTTGAAACAAAAAAATCTTTTTTTCACAATATTATATCTTTAAAATTGTTAACTTTATAACTTAACCGTTATTAAGGTGATTAAATGACTGTAATATTTCAAATTATGAGAAAATTAAGTTTTGTTTTTATTCTTTTAATTGGTCTTCCATTTGCTTTTATAAGTTGTGACGAAGATGATGTAATAATCAACCCACCAGATAACGGTATTGTTTTAACTTCTGAAAACAATTTGTACGAAGGCGATTTGTACATTTTGTACCTAGAAGAAGAAATAATAAGCACTGAAAACACCATTTTCATGCTTCAAGATTTAATAGACAATAATCAAGGTACTCCAGAAATAGAGCTACAACTCAATGAAGCAGAACAGCAATTGGACATACTTAATTCAAATTTAGCGATTCAGATGGGAATAGAAGCTGAATATGTTTTACCGCCACGCGTTCCTAGAAGACCTCCTAATCCACCACCACCACCTTCGCCTTGTATTGGCTGTGTGCCACTAGCAGGCGGTTTTAGTTTTATCACAATGACACCTGATATTGCAAATTTAAATATCAGAATATTAGATTACAACACAGAAGAAGAAATTGAAACTGTAACGTTTGGTAGTTTTGTACCTTCTGAAAATTATAATGGTGTGGTATCTATTCAACCGGCTTCCCTAAATAATTTTACGGGTCAAGTAATTCTAATTGTAGAAAGACAAGACATTAATGGCGCAACCGCATCTTACAGTTTGAATGTAAGATTCTATTAAACGCTATAACATGACATTATAAAAAAGCTTTTTGTAACTTTACTTAAAGCTTTTTTTATGCGCAATTTTTTACTTTCAACACTTACAATCTTGGTTTCTTATGCTAATTATGCGCAAGACGATTTCTATCTAGATGAAATATATACTGATTTTGATAAAGCATACCAATACTATTACCTTCAGAAAGACTCTGCCTATTTTTATTTTAATCGCATAAAACGAAAATCCATTGAGCACCAAGTTATCGAGTATCATTTAGAAGCTTTAATTAGAGAGTCTTGGGCAGCCAATTTCCATAATGATTTATATATCATAAAAAAAAACATACAACAGTTAGATTCTATTTTTGTAAAAAACAAAAAGGTAATAGATACTATCTACTTAAAAAACTATTATACTTCAGCTCTAAAATACACCAAAGGTCTATATGAATATGATTTAAATAATTACAAAAAAGCTATAAACTATTTTGATGATTTAATACAAAACTTGGAAAAAAATCCAAACTATTTACAAGACCCTGAAATCCTGAACATGTATTTATCTACAACTAGCTTTGTAGGTAAACTTTATGTCAATGAAGGTAAATTTAAACTCGCCAAAGACTTCTATGAAAAAACCTTACGAATAACCAAAGAGAATTCAGGGTTTGATATTGGTTTTTCTAATAATATTCAAATACTATTAGCCGATATTTATCAAAAAGAAGGGCAATATGAAAAAGCCAACAAGAGCATTCTTCAAGTTTTAGATTATTACATTCAAATAACTAAAAACAGCAACCGGATTATTACGTCTTACCAACGCATTATTGATAACCATTTAAAACTCAAACAAACAGATAGTGCTGCGTATTATTTAGAAAAAATGAAACCTTATTTATCCGAAGAGCATCCTTTTATAGATCGGTATTACACATCAAGTGCGCATATTAGTGAAGCAGAAGGCAATTATGCAGAAGCCGAAGTGGCTTTGCAGACTGTAATAGACATTACAAAAGCGAACCCGCAAACTACTCAAAACAATAAATTGGCGCAAGCCTACCAAGAAATGGGTTTATTACATGTGCAGTTTAATCAGCCCAAAAAAGCTTTGACTCAATATCAATTAGCAGAACAACATTTAAAAAAAAATTCGGCAACCATAAATCAGATTAAGTATCTACAACTTTTAAAACACAAAACACAGGCTTTAAATAGCTTAAATGGTTATAAAGCAAGTATAAAAACTACGGGTTACGCTATAGAAATTCTTGACCAGTTGAAACCAACCTTTAAAAACAATTCAGACAAACTCTTTTTAATGGAAGACGCCTTTCCTGTATTTGAATCTGCTTTAGAGGCCAGTTTTAAACAACACCAACAAACCAAGCATGACAGTCTAATTGACACCGCATTTTACTATTCGGAAAAAAGTAAATCGGTTCTTTTAATGGAAGCGTTGTTAAGTACCAAAGCCACGAAATTTGCTAACATTCCCGAAAACATAATTGAAGAAGAACAAGTGCTAAAGTCGCGAATCACCTATTTGGAAAAGCAATTGAATACAGGTGGAAATACCGATTTAGAAGCCGACTTGTTTGATACTAAAAGTGACTATCGGGAATTAATAAACACTATTGAAACCGACTATAAAACTTATTACGATTTAAAATACAATTCCGAAGTGATTAGCTTACCAGAATTACAGAATTTCTTAAAACCTAATACAGCATTACTATCCTATTTCTATGGAAATGATGCTATTTATAGTATTACTATTACCAAAAACAATAAAACTATTCAGCAAATAAGCCGTGATGTGGCATTAGATAAAAGTATTATTTCGGTTTATAATATGTTAAACAACCCAAAATCAGATTTGGAAGAACTTAATAAAACGTCATTTCAATTGTACTCCCAATTAGTGGCACCAAGTATTGAGAAGGTTCCAGAAAAAAATATCATTATTATAGCGGATGGCTTATTAAATTACTTGCCATTTTCTAGTCTGTCAGTAACGGGTTCAACAAAATATCTAGTTGAAAATCGTTCTATTAGTTATGTTAATTCAGCAACCTTGCTAAAACAGCTTTCCGAAAATGAATCCATAAACAATAAGGTTTTAGCCTTTGCTCCTAGCTTTAATGGACAAGATTCCAATAATCTATTAGCCTTACCAAATAATAAAACTGAAGCTGCAGATATTTTAAACTATTTCAATGGAAAAATGCTTACGGATAGTCTGGCAACATTGCAAAATTTCAATACAGAAAATACTGATTTTGGCTTATTACATTTTGCAACCCATGCCATTTTAGATGATGAAAATCCAGAGTATTCCTATTTAGCCTTTCAACCAGATGGGAATAGCAATTTATTATATGTAAGTGATTTATATAATTTAAATAGCAACACCAGTTTAGTAACATTAAGTGCTTGCGAAAGTGGGATTGGCGATTTAAAACGTGGTGAAGGTTTTATCAGTCTGGCTCGTGGTTTCTATTTTAGTGGCGCAAAAAGTATAGCCAGTACTCTGTGGAAAATTAACGATGGCTCCTCATTAAAAATTATGGAAGCTTTTTATAAAAATTTATCCGAAGGTGATGATAAAAATGTGGCATTACAAAAAGCACAAACAACTTTTATTCATGATAATAACCAGAATGCGTTGGCACACCCATACTATTGGTCAGGATTTGTAATATCTGGAAATATGCAACCTATTAAATCTACCAATTATAGTTTGTGGTTCGTTATTGGAACGTTAACCTTTTTAGTGCTTTTGTTTCTAATTATAAAACGCAGGAAAACTAATTAAGTTCTTCTAACAAGGTTTTTGCTTTGGCTTGATTATAGTTATAATTGCTAATTAAATTATTAAGATATGTTTTGGCTTGAGCTTTGTCTTTTTCTTTAATCGCAATCAGAGCCAAGTACCAAATGGACTCCGCAACAAAATCAGAGGTGTTTTCTGCTACAATTTGTTTTAATAAAACGTTAGCTTGGTGCGTATTTTCCAATCCTAAATAAGCTTGCGCTTTATAAAATGGAATATAATCTTGCGCACCGGTTTCTGAAACCGCATCAAATTTTTCAATGGCCGTTTCAAAATTTTGGGTTTCGTAAGCCACAAAGGCCTCGCGCTCTAATGTCTCATCATCATCTCCTCTCGTTATGGTATAAACAGTGTTGGGATACTCGATAAAATTATCTTGGTATAAATTGGAATAATTTGTTCCAAAAAAAGTATTATAACCAAACCAGCTAACCAGCAAAACAATAGAAGCCGCCACGGCTAAATAACGGTAATTGAAAGCATGCGTTTTTTTAGAATTTAATTCCAGCTCAAATTCTTGTAGTTTGGACTTAAGCACATCTGACTCATGACTTTTAATTGCTTTTTTTAAGCTATTTTCATATTCAAATGCCGCTTTAAACTCGGCATCCGTTTCTAGTAACTTTTTAAAAACCACTTCCTGTTCAGCCGTCAGGCTGTTAGAAAAATAGTGATATAATAAATCTTGATTAGTCATTGCTATTATTATTAATGCGTTCTTTAAGGGTCTTCATACAACGAGATTTAGCGCTTTTTACAACATTTTCGCTAGTATATTCAGTGGCGGTTATAATATCTTTAATAGTATATCCACGGTAATAAAATAAGGTTAGTAATTCTTGACATTTAGCGCCAAGTGTGCCAAAATACTTCTTTAATAAAACTTGCTCGGTAGTTAACGCTTCGTTATCTAATTCAAATGAAGCATCTACAAGCTCATTCTGTTCTCGGATAATCGATAAATCGAAATCTGGATTTATGGTCTTGTTATTTTTCTTCATTTTATCAAAAATTAAATACTTACCGATGCTAAATAAATAAGTTGATATAGAGCTAGTAAATTCTTCAATTTTACCTTGCATCACATTATTATAAAAAATAATATAAGCATCCTGATAAACATCAATATTGTCTTCGTGTGATAAATTATACTTTCTAGCAAAATTTAAAAATTTGTCCCGATTGTTTTCATATATCTGTTTGAATAACAAATCTGAACCTTGTTTTAAATCTTCTATTGTTATGTTCTTTTGAACGCTTTCCATTTAATATCCTAGAATTAAAAAGGTTAACATGCTTCCGCTAATTTAACTTTTTTTAAGAAAAGACACTTACAATTCTTACAATTCTCAATTATTTCATCTTTAACTACGATTCCATGTTAACCTTTTAAAGATGACCATCATAAAATAGAACAATTTTTAAAAAATTTAGATTATGAAACATATTGCAAAACATCTATTTCAAACTATTCTGTTAACTGTTTTTGTATTCAATTGTAGCGCTGATGACGAACCTACTGACGAACCATTACCGCTATCAACTATAAATTTAGAGTTTGATTTAACTACCAATCAAGACCAAATGGGCGATTTTGCCAATAATGCCATGGCGGTTTTTAATGATAAGGTTTGGTCCTTTGGCGGATCAAACGATTATGTAGCCGAGGGCGATTCAACTGATGCTTTATGGAATAGTAGTAACGGTACTAACTGGGCTACAACAGATACAGGTGGTACTCTAACAGCCTCTGGCAGACACGAACACACCTTGAGTGTTTTTAATGGAAAAATGTATTTAATTGGCGGAAGTGATAATGCTGGTACTGTTTTAAGTGACATTTGGGTTACGGATGACGGGATTACTTGGTCCAGATTAATGGAATTTGCGCCATTTGGTCAAGTTTCCGGACATAGCACATTAGTTTTTAATGGAAAAATGTATGTAATTGGTATAAATTACACTACAGGAAACACCAAAATTTGGTCTACAAGTAATGCTGTAGACTGGATTGAAGAAAATGCGAATGCGTTTCCAGCTTTAAAACGCTATAAAGCTATTGTAAAAAACAATGCAATGTATGTTATTGGTGGAGATAAGGTAACATCAGAGTTAACTAACGACATTTGGAGAAGCTCCAATGGTATTAACTGGTCGTTGGTTACTCAAACAAGTCCAATATTACCTGCAATTAAAAGACATACCGTTACTGTTTTCAATAATAAAGCGTTTGTAATTGGTGGTCACACTTCCAGTTCAGAACATACCAATACCATTTACTATTCAACAGATATGGAAAATTGGTTTGTATATACCGATAGCAATCCGTTGGAAGAAATTAATAGTCATGCAGCATTAACATACCAAAGTGATTTATGGGTGTTTGGTGGATCAAGAGGAACACCTGGAAGGACTGGTAAAATTTGGAGAATCATGGAATTTTAATTTCATAACAGGTGTAGTTTAATTAGTATTCAGAGTATTAAAAGTCAGAAATTATTTTCTGACTTTTTTTATTCCACTATGTTAACCATTTACTCAAAACACCATTAAAAAGAAAATAATACTAAAATCTAATAATTTAAAAACATGAAACACATGAAACAGAAGTCTTTTAGAAACTACACATTAATTCTATCGGTAATGATGCTGATATTTACAACTTCTAAAATGCAAGCACAAATTGCCATTGGTGGTGGTTTGGGTTATAATGAAAAAATTTCAGGGCCAGGAATTACAGTAAAAGCAGAATTTAATATTACAGATGCCATTGCCGTTTCGCCAGGTGTAACATACTTTTTTGGAAACAGCCTTTACGGTTTTAATCAAAACACATTAGCCGTGGACTTAAATGCCCATTACTTTTTTCACCTGATTGAAAACAAACTTAAAATTTATCCACTTCTTGGTGCCAACTACTCCAATTATAAAACAGGCGCTTCCTATTATAGTTTTTATTATGACACTTATGAGGTTAGCGATAGCGCTTTTGGTATTAACATAGGTGCTGGCGGCAGATGGCAATTTTCAGAAAAGTTAAGCGTGTATTTGGAACCAAAATATGTGATTAGCGATTTTGAACAAATTGTAGTGAATGCTGGAATCTTATTTCAACTATAATTTATAACAGCTCATTAATTTATTTGAATTAGTCTTCAAATAAAAAAGCCAAAGGTTAATATGACATCAGTCGTTAGCTTTTGGCTTTTTTGGGTTCAAATTTGTATATAGGAGAAGTTTTATAACATACTCAAAACATCTCTATCATTCGGTTTAGGAGTCTCTAATTAAAACTAAATTTTTATTTTTTTTATCAATCATGTTAACCTTTTAAAATTTAAAACATCAATTACGCAACAAACAATAATTAATAAATTTAAAATCATGAAAACACAAACAATTCAAACATTAATGTCAAAAACAAAATTTGTATTACTCGCTTTTTTAGTAGCCTTTAGTTATTCTTGTTCACCAGAAGACGGAAACGATGGTGCTCCTGGACCAGCTGGAGAAGACGGCAATGCAAATGTAGTCTCCTCTGATTGGTTTTCAATTCAATTTGATTATACAAATGGAGCCAATGACTATGGTTATATGTCCATAGACATTCCTAACTACCAAGAGTTTGTAGATAACGGTGGTATGGCCATGGTTTATTTGAAACAAACACTAGGAAATGATTATATTATCCATCCATTACCATTTGAGGATGTTTTTAATTTTGCTTTGGCAAATGTACCTAGTGAAGGTGTTGAAAATTCTTTAATTATTTTTGCGAATCAGTCAAACGTAATAGATTTAGAAACGGAACCAAATCTAACATTCCGTTATGTACTGGTACCAGGTAATGCAATGAATAAAAAAGCTACAGATTTAACTAAAATGTCTTATGAAGAAGCCATGAGTCATTTTAAAATAAAGCAATAATTCTTCCTAGAAATTCTAAAAAAACCGAAGTAAAATGCTTCGGTTTTTTTTATATCAAATGTTAACCTTTTAAAATTTAAAACATCAATTAGGTAACAAACAATAATCACTAAATTTAAAATTATGAAAACACAAAAAATTCAAACAATGATGTCAAAAACAAAATTTGTCCTACTCGCTTTATTTGTTGCCTTTAGTTTTTCTTGTTCACCAGAAGATGGTGCAGATGGTGCAGATGGTGCTCCCGGAATTCAAGGTGAACAAGGTCCAGCTGGAACAAATGGGACTGATGGTGCAAATGGCGAGGATGGCGAGGATGGCGAGGATGGCAATGCCAATGTTATCAGTTCACAGTGGCTTAGTGCTAATTGGAATGAATCGGATACAGATACAGAAAAAATAATGCGTATAACACCAGAACAAATTGGTTTAAGCAATAGTGCTTTAACGAATAACAGCCTAATAATAATTTATTTAAAGCAGTATGGAACTTCTAATATATATACCTTGCCAAGCAGTGGAAGATGGAATAATGCGTGGTATTCATTTACCTTCGGGAATAATCAATCCACTTTTACAGGTATTCGTATAAAATTAGAATCTACCAATGGTGCGACACTTACAGAATACCAACATGCAGGCTTTAGAGGCAACAGTTTTAGATATGTAATAATTCCAGCAACCAATAAGAATCAAATCGATTTTACTAAAATGACCTACGAAGATACCATGAGTCATTTTGGTTTAGAGCCATAACCCTTTCTAACATATATAGAAAACCGAAGACAAAACTTCGGTTTTTTTTTATTTCTTTTTATACCAAAATGATTAGTATTGTAATCTGAAATTTAAGATTATGATATCCCGTAAAAACGCCTCCATTTCCAAATGTATTATTCATAAAGTGGGTAATAAACACAACAATACTAAAAATGCATTTTCCGAAAAGGAAGTCATTTTTGATGAAGCTAGTTATGAATTGATGTTACCGTTTTTATTACGGCCATTTGCATCTGTTGTACAATCCTACCGTTTTAATCATCATGCTGATATTTCGCTTAATGAAATAAACACCTACAGCAATCAGATTTTTACGGATGAAGAAAATTTCATTGAAACCTCACAACACATTGTAAAACATTTGTTTGAACAATCTAACTCCGCGCAAATTAAAACAGGCGACGTACTGGTTGTTCTTTTTGAAGGTATTGAGTTTAACGAAATGACTACCAATGCCATCGGTATTTTTAAAATTGAAAACAAAGTCAATTTCTTTCAAACCTATTTAGAAAACAACAGTTACGATGTTTTAGTACAAAAAGGAATTAGTAGTAAAAAAGTAGATAAAGGCTGTTTAATTTTAAACCAAAGTGATACCGAAGGTCGTATTATTTTTAGTGCCGATAACAATAATTACGACGCACACTATTGGACCAATCATTTTTTAAACATTAAATATGCTGATGATGCCAATAGCCATACCCAACAATATATTGAGTTGTGCAAAGATTTTTCTGAAGATATTTTAAAAATATCCTACGGAAACCAGGAACAAAATACGTTTTTGGCAAAAACTATCGATTTCTTTAAAGAGCATGAAATAGTAAATGTAGAAACCTTCAAGGATGAATTATTTGAAGAGGACAAACACAAATCCTTGTTTGACGATTATAAGAAAACCTTTGAAAGTGAAAAGAACTTGGTTATTCGCAATCAGTTTGATGTGGCTGAACTGGTTGTTAACAAAGAAAAGAAAAAAATAAAAACCGAAATCAAGCTAGACACCAACATTCAAATAAAACTAGATATTGATGCACCTGAAGCATCCAGCGAATATCTGGAACGTGGCTATGACGACGATAAGAAAATGCACTATTACAAAGTATTTTTTAATGCCGAAGGGTAGAATGATTGGTGATTAGTGATTGGTGATTGCAAAAAAGGTTGATTAATATGTAAATCCAATTTTTATACCACCATACTTTGCTGATGATCCAGATTCAAATTCTCGGGTAATGGCAGATCTAGCATATTCAAAATATAAGGTTTTAGTCTGTACCACAAAACCATAATTAAAGGTTGCCGTAAAACGTTCAATATCATTGGAACTTATGGTATAAACACTTTTTCTATTAAATAAACCGCCTTGCAAAGTGGCATCGTAACCTATCACATTACCAACAGTTTCAGCATAAGCATACACACGAAAACCATTTCTTTTTTCAGAAGTTAAAAATGGGGTGTTAATTATTCCTAAAGTCGCATTAAACCCAAAAGAGGCATTTGTAAATAACGTCCCAATTTCTACTCCTGTTTGCGCTTGTAGCGAAAACATATTTTTAATAATTGCTAATTGCTGCTCATAATCCACACTATAATTTATAACTACATCGTTTTTAATTTGATGTTTCCACCCTTGAGGAATTTTATTTCCTGTGGCTTTATGGATACCTACTTGCATTTCTTTTCCAAACGCACCTGGTCCTATAATACCAAAACTATAAGATTGCGTTAAACGAAATTTTTCTTCCGTATTTGTTGCCATTATAAATGTTTTCAACATAATAGCAGCTGCAAACGGTCTGTCGCCATATTGAATTTCCGGACTGGCATAATCATTAGGTGTAAACCCAATATGTTCGACGGCTAATCCATATTTTAAGTTGGACTCCTTTGTTTTAAAAAACAGACTATTTATGGGATTCTTTTTCAAACTTGGCATTACCAACTCCAAATTGTAGCCTTGAGTATAGTTTTCATCGGTTGCGGCAAAGTAATCGTTATCATAATTAAATCGGAAATAACGTTCGCTGTCAATATCCCGAAACGATTTAAAGTGTTCTATTTTTTGAGAAAATATAGAAACGTTTATCATAAAAAAACCACCGAGTGCTACCAATTTTAACTTCATACCCATACCTACGAGAATTACAACTTCTAGGTTTTGAATTGTAAACTGAATAGTCGAACTTTAATTAAAAGAACACCAAATTTCAGTAAATGCATTAATTTAGACTCTGATTACTAATTACATTTAATTCACATTCATAATAACGTGTTAATCTCATGAAAAAAACGCTTCAAATTAGTAATGGTATCGCTTTAGTTTCTACCATAATTATTAATTATCTGTCTAATACTGGAAAAATCAATAATACCACCATTGGAGAGGTTTCCAAAGAACTAAACTCGCTATTCACACCTGCTGGTTATGCGTTTTCTATTTGGGGATTTATATACTTACTCCTTCTTGGATTTATTATTTACCAAGGTAGAAGCCTATTTGTAAAAGTCCGCAACAACGATTTTATTTTAAAAATAGGCTGGTGGTTTGTTATATCGTGTGTTGCTAATAGTGCTTGGGTTTTTGCGTGGCTTTATGGTTACACCGGATTATCCTGTGTGTTTATATTTTTATTACTATTATCACTTCTTAAAATAGTTGTCAATAATGCCATGGAGTTATGGGACGCACCCATTTCTACCATCCTGTTTTTGTGGTGGCCATTTACGTTTTATAGCGGTTGGGTAACTGTAGCTAGTATAGCAAACGTATCATCCTATTTAGTGAAAACTGATTGGGATGGTTTTGGAATTTCACCCGTTATATGGACTATTAGTATGATAGGTATTGCAACCCTCATCAATATAATGGTTACTTGGAAACGCAACATGCGCGAATTTGCTTTGGTTGGTGCTTGGGCATTAATTGCCATAGCGGTTGCCAATAAATCCGAACAAGAAACAATTTATATAACGGCTGTTGCTGCTGCTACCCTATTATTAGTAAGTTCAGGTATACACGGGTTTAAAAACCGAGCAACCAATCCGTTTATAAAATTAAAGGAATTTCGAGACCAAAGGTAATTTTAATGATAATTCTATTTAGCTGAAACAGATTCTTCAGAAAATGTGGCTTCAAAAAGTGCTGAAAAATGCGTTAATAATTTCGCTTTCACTTCAGCTTCATCTATGGTTTGTTTTCCTAATTCTACATTTAAAGAGGTTACCGCTTTGCCTTTAATGCCACAAGGAATCATATGATCAAAATAGCCTAAATCGGCATTGACATTCAACGCAAATCCATGCATGGTAACCCAACGGCTGGCACGAACACCCATAGCACATATTTTTCTAGCAAACGGTGTCCCAACATCTAGCCACACACCTGTTTCACCAGGACTACGTTCGGCTTTCAAGCCATATTCTTCTAAAGTAAGAATAATCATTTCCTCTAATAGTCGTAAGTATTTATGAATATCAGTAAAGAAATTCTCCAAATCTAAAATGGGATAACCCACTATCTGTCCAGGACCATGATAAGTAATATCGCCACCACGATTTACTTTGTAAAATGTAGCTCCTTTTTCTATTAATTGTGCTTCAGAAATTAGCAAGTTGGACATGTCGCCACTTTTACCCAGCGTATACACATGCGGATGTTCAACAAACAAGAAATAATTAGGCGTTTCCAGATTAGCATCTTCTCGCCTATTTTTAATTTTGGTGTCTACAACACTTTGAAACAAAACGTCCTGATAGTCCCAAATATCTTTATAATCGCGTCGTCCTAATTCTTGAAGGTTAATAGTCTTATTCATAGATGGCAAAATTACGATAAAGTTTTAAATACAAAAAGGGATTAGGGATTAGGGATTAGGGATTAAGGATTAGGGATTAGGGATTAGGGATTAGGGATTAGGGATTAGGGATTAGGGATTAGGGATTAGGTGAAAATTACAAAAACGGCAAACTATTAGTTTGAAGCTAGTAACTACAAATCTTTGAGACATTGCAACTTTCCATCTCTACGAGAATAAATAACTTAACAATAAACAACGCAAAGACTCACAACACTGAATACTAATTCTTCGGATTATTTAAAATAACCAAAGCGGCAATTACGCCAGGAACCCAACCGCAAATCCAGAGGATAAACACAATTAAAATAGATCCGCAACCTTTGTCTAGAACTGCTAAAGGAGGACATAAAATAGAAAGTAGCACGCGCCAAAAACTCATAATAATATTGATTAAATGATTGATGTACCTATAGGACTCAAAAAGAGCCAAAACGTTACAGGCGATTTTCAGAACAATATATTGAAATCCTAATGAATAGTAATTATCTTTGTGGCTTCATTAAAAATAATCCTTTTAAATATATGTCGCAGTTATCAGAAGTGGAAATCGTAAGAAGAGAGAAGCTTGCCAAATTACGTGAGTTAGGTATTAACCCATATCCAGCAGATTTATATCCTGTAAAAGAAACCTCTAAACAGGTCAAACAGCATTTTTCTGAAGGTAAAACCGTTATACTTGCAGGCCGACTAATGTCAAGACGTATACAAGGAAATGCCAGTTTTGCCGAACTTCAAGATAGTGCTGGACGTATTCAAGTGTATTTTAATCGGGATGAAATTTGTACTGGCGATGATAAAACAAAATACAATACCGTTTATAAAAAGCTACTAGATATTGGTGATTTTATTGGTATTGAAGGTGAACTTTTTACAACCCAAGTGGGCGAAAAAACGGTAATGGTAAAAAACTTCACCCTATTAAGTAAGGCTCTAAAACCATTACCTCAGCCTCGTGAAGATGCTGAAGGTAAAATTCATGATGCTTTTACCGACCCAGAACAACGCTACAGACAACGCTATGCCGATTTAGTAGTGAATCCACATGTAAAAGAAGTTTTTATTAAGCGAACCAAGCTTTTTAATGCCATGCGTAGTTTTTTCAACAACGCTGGGTATTTTGAAGTTGAAACACCTATTTTACAACCCATTCCTGGTGGTGCAGCAGCCAGACCTTTTATAACGCACCACAACAGTTTAGATATGCCTTTGTACATGCGAATTGCCAATGAGCTCTATTTAAAACGACTTATAGTTGGTGGTTTTGATGGTGTTTATGAGTTTTCTAAAAACTTCCGAAATGAAGGCATGGACAGAACCCATAATCCAGAATTTACCGCTATGGAAATTTATGTTTCCTATAAAGATTACAACTGGATGATGGATTTCTGTGAGCAGCTATTGGAGCATTGTGCTATTGCTGTAAACGGAACATCCAAAGCCACTTTTGGCAAACACGAAATTGATTTTAAAGCACCATATGCACGTGTGACTATGGCAGAATCCATAGAACATTTTACAGGCTTTGATATTACTGGAAAAACGGAAGCTGAAATATTTGAAGCTGCCAAAGGCATGGGGATTTCTGTAGATAAAACCATGGGTAAAGGCAAACTAATTGATGAAATTTTTGGCGAAAAATGCGAAGGAAATTACATCCAACCAACCTTTATTACGGATTACCCTAAAGAAATGAGTCCGCTATGTAAAGAACATAGAGACAATCCAGAATTAACCGAACGTTTTGAACTCATGGTTTGCGGTAAAGAAATTGCCAATGCGTACTCCGAGTTAAATGACCCAATAGATCAGCGCGAACGATTTGAACACCAATTAAAACTAGCCGCCAAAGGGGATGATGAAGCCACTGAATTTATTGATTACGACTTTTTACGTGCTTTAGAATACGGTATGCCACCAACATCAGGTATGGGAATTGGCATGGACCGACTCATTATGTTTTTAACCAACAACCAATCTATACAAGAAGTATTATTCTTCCCACAAATGCGACCAGAAAAAAAGCAAGTTGCCATTAGCGAAGATGCCAAAGCCGTTTTGGAGATTTTAAAAAAATCAGAAAAACTAGCTTTAAACGATTTAAAGGAAGCATCAGGATTAAGCAACAAAAAATGGGACAAAGCCATTAAGGACTTAACAAAAAACAAAGTTGCTAAAGTGGAAAAAACAGACACTGGTTTGTTTGTGGAATTGGTGTAAATCACCATACCAAGCTTCCTGTTATAGGTGCTAAAACAACAACCCAACAAAGCAAAAAGGTTTACTAATTAGTAAACCTTTTTTATTGCTAAAAAACAATTATATTTACAAATCAACGGCAACCCAAAATGCATCATATCCTGACTTATTTGCAGGATATAAGCAATAAAGGTTGTTATATTAACTAGTTCTACGCAATTTGACCAACTATTATGGATAAAGAAAATCTATCTGAATTAGAATTAAGACAATCATTCCTTGAATTTTATCACAGAACGAGAAAATCAGCAACCGAACATCCTGAATTTAAATTAGGTCAAAACAACTATCACTTACTATCCGAAAACGGAAAAGAAGCAAGTCGAGCTTTTAATTTTATGATAAAAGTTTATGATTTGATAACAGATTTAGAAAGAACTCATACATTCATAAAAAGATTCCCGTCAAAAGATTATTATGAGAAAAATGATATAGACCAACTCGACTTCATAAAATATCATTACGAAGTTTTTATACACAAAACCCATACTTTATTGGAAGTGAAAAAACTGTGGCTAAACGACTTTTATGAAATCGGTCTAAAGGAGAAAGACTGTAATTGGAACAATTTAAAAACTTTTAATAAAATCCAGAATTCAACTGCGAAAATAATAATAGAAAATTATTACAAATCGTTTGAACATATTATAAAATTTAGGCATTTAAATACGCATAGAGCTTTTTACAGAGATGAGAAAAATGACGATTTAAAATCTGACTTAATGATTTACAACGGATTTAAAAAATACGGAATTGAGGTTGGAGAAGATTATAGAAAAATTAGGCCAAAACTCATCGTGGATTATCAAATTAAAGAATACAGAAAAGAAAAATTGGAATATATTAAAAACGGAATTGAAATAGCGAAAATTTATGCTGAACAATTCATTACAATTATTCAAACTGAATTATTTGACAAACTAATAAAGAATAAAAACTGCGTAGAACAACGTGTATAGCTCATTGCGGCTGAATTCCTAATCGGAATTCATTGCAATTTGCTATCTTTGGTTTACGGCGGAAAATCATAGCTGATTTTCCACAACGAGCCATACACAAACACGTTATGCCTCACCTAAAAAACGACAGTGCAAACAAAAAAACAATTTGTAAACAAAAAGACTGACTATTTCTGACAATGCATATTTTGAAAATAATACACGGATACCCACCGAACTATAATGCAGGTTCAGAAGTTTACAGCCAATCAATTTGCAACGAACTTTCAAAGCGACATAAAGTTTCTGTATTTACACGGGAAGAAAATCCGTATTCGCCTTGTTTCAATATTCGTGAGCAAAAAGTAAACGACAACTTAACGCTTTACTTCGTTAACAATCCGCAGGGCAAGGACGGTTATCGCCACAAACAAATGGACGACAATTTTGCGGAATTAGTAAAACAACTCAAACCTGACATTGCACACATCGGACACGTTAACCATCTATCAACAGGATTGATTGACGAACTGAATAAACTCAAAATTCCGATTGTTTACACGCTTCACGACTTTTGGCTAATGTGTCCACGTGGACAATTCTTGACACGAAGCATTGGAAACGCAAACAACTTTGAATTATGTAAAAAGCAAGAAGATAAAAAATGTGCGACTGATTGCTACAAAGTGTATTTCAGCGGACGAGAAGCAAACCAAACCACAGAAATTGAAAATTGGAGCAGTTGGATACATCAAAGAATGATTGAAACAAAAACAATCATCAAAAAAGTTGATTTGTTTATTGCACCTTCAAACTATTTGCGTGATAGATTTATCAATGACTTTGGTGTTCCCGAAAACAAAATCATTTACTTAGATTATGGTTTTCCTACTGAATATCTAACCCAAACCGAAAAATCGAAAGAGAAAACGAATTACACTTTTGGTTATATCGGAACTCACATCCCAGCAAAAGGAGTAAACATCCTTATTGAAGCATTTAAGCAAATTGAAGAACCTGCAACGCTTAAAATATTTGGCAGAGCAAACGGACAAAGCACAAAAGCGTTGAAATCATTAGCCGAAAATTCAAAAAACAAAATTGAGTTTTCAGGTGAATACATCAATCATAATTTAGCGAATGATGTTTTTTCAAACGTTGATTGTATTGTGGTACCGAGTATTTGGGGAGAAAATTCACCTCTTGTTATTCACGAAGCTCAATCGTGCAAAGTCCCTGTAATTACAGCAGATTTTGGCGGAATGAAAGAATATGTACAGCACAATGTAAACGGACTTTTATTTGAACATCGCAATACAAATTCGTTAGCAGAGCAAATGAAATTTGCTGTTTCAAATCCTGACAAAATGAAATCGTTAGGCGAAAAAGGTTATTTGTATTCTGCTCACGGAAGCGTTCCAAACATTCAAGACCATTGCAAAGAATTAGAAAATATTTACAGTAAATTTATTTACAAACTTTGGCGTGTTACTCTTGACACAAATCCTGAAGATTGTAATTTGAGTTGCACAATGTGTGAAGAACACAGTCCATTTTCAACTTACATCAAAGAAAAGCTAAACGGAAAACATCGCAGAATGCCCAAAGAATGGTTAGAGCCAATTTTTGAGCAAGCGAAAAAAATCGGTGTTTCTGAAATGATACCGTCCACAATGGGCGAGCCGTTAATCTACAAGCATTTTGCTCACTTTATTGAGTTGTGTTACAAGTACAACATCAAAATGAATTTGACAACAAACGGGACATTTCCAAGAACAACAGAAAAAACGGTTACCGAGTGGGCGAAACTAATTGTGCCAATTACAACGGATGTAAAAATAAGTTGGAACGGAGCTACAGCCGAAACTTCGCAAAAAGTAATGAAAGGAATTGACTTTGAGCAAGCCGTTGCAAACGTGAAAGAGTTTATTCGTATTCGTGATGAACACTTTGCAAACACAGGTTATTACTGCCGTGTAACCTTTCAACTTACGTTTATGCAAAACAATATGCACGAATTGGCAGACATTGTGAAATTGGCTTCACAACTTGGAGTTGATAGAGTGAAAGGACATCAACTTTGGGCGCATTTTGATGAAATCCAACACTTGTCAATGAAAGCAACGCCTGAAAGTATTTTGCAATGGAACGAATATGTAAAACAAGCGAATGAAGCACAGGAGAAATTCCGCAAACCAAATGGTGAAAAAGTGATTTTGGAAAATATTATTCCATTGCAGAAAAACGAAAACAAAGAAATCCCCGAAAGCTACGAATGTCCGTTTTTAGAAAAAGAACTTTGGGTATCTGCCACAGGAAAAATTTCGCCTTGTTGTGCTCCAGACGAACAACGGAATACGCTTGGTGATTTCGGAAACATAGAAAATACAAGTATTGAAGAAGTGTTGCAAAGCGACAATTACCAACACCTTGTAAAGAATTACAAGACAATCGATTTGTGTAAAACCTGCAATATGCGTAAACCAAACTAAATGAAGGAAAACGAAAAAATATCGCTTTTACTTCGCCACGCTGATAGAGATGACATTCCTCAAGGTTCTTTCGGAAATGAAATCTTATTGAACGAAAAAGGGAAACAAAACGCACAATGTTTTGGCGAACAATTATTAGAAAGAAAAATCAATAGAATTTTTACAAGTCCTGTTGGTCGTTGTGTTCAGACGGCTGAATTTATAACCAAAGGTTATCGGAGTTCAATAGAAATAATTGAAACAAATGCATTAGGTGCACCCGGACTTCACATAAAAGACGAAAAAATTGCAGGTGAATTTCTTCTGCAATACGGTATTGACGAAATGTATAAGCGATTTATTCAATTCGAAAATATTCCAGGTATTCCAAACATTAACGAGTTGAATAATAGAATAACGAATTTCATTAACGAAAACACAACCGAAAACGGAACAACAATTTTCATCACCCACGATATGCTGATTGCGTTTTATCATTTCAGTATAAATAAGAAAGTCTACAAAAAAGATAATTGGATAAACTATTTAACAGGACTGACATTTAGAAACAATGAATTGGCAAGAAATTAAAGTATCAGCGGACAACACACATTTTTTGTTTGACGGAGAACCAATTTTCGGAAAACAATTTATTGAAGTTTTAAAATTTCATTCGCCAGCACTTGCCCCTGTTTTAGACATTTCGGGTGCTTATCACATTGACATAAACGGAAACGAACTTTACAAAAATCGCTATTCACGGACATTTGGATTTTATTGTAATCGTGCTTCTGTAATTAAAAATAACCGTTGGTTTCATATCAACGAAAAAGGTGACAGAGTTTATTCCGTTTATTACTTGTGGACAGGAAACTACCAAGAAAATGTTTGCACCGTTCGCAACGACAGCAACCAATACTTTCACATTGACCTAAATGGGAACCGCATCTATGCAGACAGCTACGTTTATGCAGGCGACTACAAAGACGGTATTGCTTGTGTAAAATCACAAGATGGTTTTTATAGACACATTGACCTAAATGGAAAGTTCATCAATAATAAATCATTTGTTGACTTGGGTATTTTTCACAAAAACTTTGCGATAGCAAAAGACAAAAACGGTTGGTTTCACATTGACAAAAGCGGAAATGAACTTTACAATAAACGCTATTTGACAGTTGAACCATTTTACAATGGCTTTGCTTTAGTAACAGAGTTTGATAATAAAAAGATAATAATTGACGAAAACGGAAAGACAGAAATAGAAATCCGATGATGAAAAATAAAAGGCGAAGGCATAACAATGGCTATACGTAATGCGGGGTTTGGTGCAAAATTGAAAGTAAAAACATTTAATAAACTAATCGGTAATCGGACAGTAAAGTGCCTTGAAGTCCCGCACTCCGCATAGCCGAGCCGTCATGGACCTATTTTCTAAAACACGTTATAGTTCTCCTCTTTTTCTATCTAAAGATATTTATTACAAACTAAAGAAACACGTTGGCAAACATTAAAACTCACTCAAAACCATAAAACATAATATGAATAAAAGTAAATTATTAATACTCGCAATCGGATTCTTCTTTTCGATGAATTTAAGTGCTCAAAATAACTTCAAAATTGGAATTAATGCTGGAATAAATTATCCAGATATTAGAGGACACGAGTATGCAAAGTATAATAATTTTAAAGTAGGATATTTATTCGGAGTTACTTTTGACTATTTTCTAAAAGAAAATCTATCCTTAAAGGCAAATATTAACTACGAAAGAAAAATTAAAAAACTGCAACTGACATACTTTAATTACGATGCAGAAGAAACTGGGAAAGAAGATTTTAGCGAAATTTATGAATATATAAATATTCCAATATTATTAAAATACGAATTTGGAAAATCAAAATTCTTCGCAAATGGCGGACCTTTTTTCAACTATTTATTAAACAATAAAATTGAGCCAGATTATCCGAATGACGATAGTGATGTTGTGACGGAACAGAAAAAAATTGACTTCGGACTCTCAATCGGAATTGGGACAAATATCTCGCTTAATGAAAAAAATGATTTAACAATTGAAATAAGAGATGACTTCGGAATTATAGATACTGGAGGCGTCCCAAAACATGTTGGTGGAACAGTAAAAACGAATGCAATTAAATTAATTTTAGGTTGGAATTTAGGAATATAATAACGATTTGCCAACACCGTGTATAATTCATTGCTTTGGTGGTTTTTTACTTGGAAAATATCATCAGAATTTTCTCGCGCTCGTTTTTGTTTATTACATTAGTTGCAGATACCGCTAACCAATGATAAAATTTTTTCGAAAAATTAGACAAAATCTACTTTCCGAGGGTAAAACAGGAAAGTATTTCAAATATGCTATTGGAGAAATTGTGCTGGTAGTTGTTGGTATTCTTATTGCCCTTCAGATTAATAATTGGAATGAAAATCGAAAAACACGAAAACTAGAAGCGCAGATTTACAAAGAGCTGAAAAGTGATTTACTACAAACTAGAAATGATATAAACGAAACAATCTCTAAACATAAAGAAATATTTGAATCAAGTCAGCAGCTTATAACTGATATCTATGATAAGAAATCTAATTCTCAATCAATTTATGAGTCATTGACAAGATCTAGTGCTGAATTTCAAATTATTCCTAAAACAAGTGCTTTTGAGAATTTAAAAAACAGCGGATTAAATACCTTATCTAATGATAGTTTACGGAGTGCTATAACCAATTTATTTCAATTGAATTTAAAGCGATTAGATGATGAACTTGGAATGAAACAAGCTGACTTTAATATTTCAAAACTAATTCAGCCTTTTCTATTTGAATATTTGATTGTTGATTATACCCAACCAGCAAAATATGGGTTTATACATGCTGACTCCATATCTATTTATAAATTAAGAATAGATAAATACGATAAATTTTTAAATGACAACGACCTTATGAAGGCTTTGCAGTTAGCACTATTCAATAGAGGTAAAATAATTGATGAAGAAACAGAAACTATAAAGGCAATAGATAGTGTAATTTACGGAATTGAAGAAGAGCTAAAAAAACTGAAAAAATAACGAAACCTAAACCCACATATAATTTATTACTAATTTCAGTTTAATTAATTTTTTCCTGTACCGAGAAAGTAAAAACCCATTTCTACATCAGAAAAACCTACTGATTTCACCTTGAAAATAGATAGTCTTTTAACCAATTATGAGGGCACCAGAAAACTTATGAGAAGTTTAGAATTATATTTAAAAGTAACTCCTACATATTCAATAACTATTGACTTTCTTCATATAGAGTCTAAAAAGAAAGCCGTTTCAAAAACGTTTACAGATATACTAACTTTTTAAGCTATTGAAGAAAATAAATTAATCATTAATGAAACGATAGAGACACACTTTCTAAACAAAAAAATATTACCGAAATTACCATTACCAATTTACTTCAAAACAGAAGTAGTGTACATCATTTCACTAAAGATAGAACATTCTTTGAGAATAGAACACAGTAAAAATCGTCTCAAGACATACCAAAAAAAGCAAATTACAAAAGTAATTTTGAACTGATACCCAAGCAGCGTAAAGTATCTCTAATTATTTCATTATTATTAATACTTAATAAAAAATTCAACAAACAATATGGAGAAGTTCTACAAGAAAAAATTACTTTACCATTAGCATTAGAGGATACATTACATGGAAATAAATCCGAAACAACGAAGCTTATTCTTACAATATTTCTAAAAAACAGTCCTTACTTGCAGAAACTGATAAGTCTACACTTATTGGAAGTAGTTCAATTGTATCACGCTAAAAAGATATAAACACGCGCATGACCGCCTTACTTACAGGTAAATTACTTTCATCAGAAAGTTGAACCATAATAAAAATCATTAAAGATAAACACGGATTAGCGCTTTTTCAATATAAAATAACTGACCGAAACGGATTTGAGCATCAAGGGCATGTATGCGTTTACGTTAATTTCAAATGTTGCTGAAGTTGACATCAATGATACAATCATAGAATTACCAGAAACCGAAATTGAAATGCATATTGGAACCTATGTTTTTGACAAAGAGAAAACTGATAAAATAGTTTTTATCCAAGATAAAGCTACTTTAGTTTATATTATGAAAGTAGAATTTATGGACCTCAAAATCATAAAAATTTTCCACTGATGGGATTTCTATAATATTGGAACTAGGAAATTTTACAGGTAGGTATTTTAAAGAATAACTGTGTACAACAATTTAATATGGTAAAAAACAAGTATTTTTAAGCCAGTTTCTAACGTTATCATTTAGAAAATTTTGATTTAACATCCTAAAGCCGTTAACTAATGACAACCGAAAAGCTACGAAAGCAAATTGAATTCATTAAAGAAATTGATAAAATAAAATATATTCAAAGACGAACGAAATTATTTAACAGTGATAGGCGTGAAAATGACGCAGAGCATAGCTGGCATTTGGCAATTATGGCACTCGTTTTAAGCGAACATGCAAATTGTGATGTTGACATATTGAAGGTAATTAAAATGCTCTTAATCCACGACATAGTTGAAATTGATGCTGGTGATACTTTTCTATATGATCAGAATAAAAATCATGAAAACACTGTAGAAGAAATGAAATCAGCCAAACGGATTTTTGGAATCTTACCAGACAAACAAGCAGAGGAATTTTTTCAAATCTGGACCGAATTTGAGGAAGGTAATTCCAATGAGGCAAAATTTGCAAAATCAATGGACAGGCTGGAGCCTTTACTACAAAATGTCTCAAATAATGGTGGTACATGGAAAGAATTTGGAGTAAACTATGAAACGGTTTACAACAAAAAAAAGGTAATTAAAAAAGGATCGACAGAATTATGGAAATATGCTAAAAAGCTCATTCTTGATAGTGTAGAAAAGGGGTTTTTATTAAAATAAACAGGATTTTTACCAGTATAACGCTTTTGCTTGTGCTAAAAAATGGTTATTTTTAAAAATAGTATTAGCCCTTCAGCCTGATAAAATTTATCGCTTTTTTAGTCGTTAATACTGAAAACTCTTAACTTTAAAAGAATAAAATTTCATCAAACTCTTTTGTAACATTCTATGAAATATATTAAAAACCTTATTTACATTATTTGTGTTGGTCTAGCTAGTATTCAGATGAATGCACAACGGATAGTTACTGATAAATCTGAAGTTAATTTTAATATTTCAGCAGGTGCTATTTTTAGTGTTGATGGCACTTTTACTGGTATGCAAGGTGATTTTAATTTTGATGAAACTGACATTCAGAATTCCAATTTTGATATTTGTATAAATTCAAAATCTATTGATACTGATAATGCCAAACGAGATAAGCATTTAAAATCTGACGATTTTTTTGCCGTGGAAACCTATCCTTCAATTTGTTTTAAGTCTGTTTCAGTTTCTAAAACAAAAACAGGTTTTGAAACTTCTGGAAACTTAACTCTACATGGTATTACCAAATTGGTAACCATTCCGTTTACGTTTAAAAATAATACATTCCAGGGGAAGCTTGAAATTAACCGATTTGATTATAACATTGGTGAAGACTATGGTACTTTTCGTGTTGGAGAAACGGCTACAGTATCTATAATTTGTCAGGTAATTTAAATCGGGACTTACTTTTTTCGTTGCTTATATAATTTACACTATTTTAGCTTTTTACAAAGCTCAAATCATGAAGAAAACTTACCTAATTATTACCGTATTTTTATTTGTAGTAAACGTTGAAACCACATTTTCCCAAACATTTAACACCTATTATGGTAGTGTTGTAGATCAGGTTTCGGAATCGAATATTTTATCAGATTTAACAACCTTTGAGAACTATGGAGTTAAAGAACTTGGCACTTCAGAGTTAAGCAATACTAAAGATTGGCTGGTTTCACGTTATCAAAGTTTGGGTTATACGGCTATTGAACAACAAGCTTTTTCTTATTCTGGAAATACATCATACAACATTATTGTTACTAAAACAGGCCGTGTTTACCCCAATACTTATATCATTATTGATGCACATTACGATACTATTAATGGTACCGGTACAAACGATAATGGTTCTGGAACTGTTTTATTATTGGAAATAGCTAGACTATTGGCTAATGTGGATACCGAGTACTCCATAAAATTCATTCATTTCAGTGGCGAAGAATTGGGATTAATTGGTAGCAATTATTATGTAGATAATACGGTTAACCCTCAAAATTTAGATATTAGATTAGTTTTTAATATTGATGAAGTAGGTGGTGTGAATGGCGCCAATAACACGACTATTGTATGCGAGGAAGATAGAAGTAACCCACCTGCTAATAATTCAGCCTCATCAATTGCTACACAAACTTTAGCTGCTTGTATGGAATTGTATTCTAATCTAAATACAGAAATATCTTATGCGTATGCATCAGATTATATCCCTTTTGAAAATAATGGTGAAATAATAACAGGTTTATATGAAAAAAATGAAACTCCCTATGCCCACACGGCAAATGATTTATTAGTAAATATGGATCCTGCTTACTTATTTCAGGTAACAAAAGGAGCTCTAGGAGCTGCTTTAGAATTTGCTATTTCAACAAATCCTTTGAGCATAGACTCCAATCATTTAGATACTGAAGTGATACTATTCCCTAACCCTTCAAGCGGAAAGCTGACTATTAAAATTGCAAACTTTCAAAATGAAATGGCTTTAATGACCGTTTATAATATGCTTGGAAAAAACGTGTTTCACACAAAACTTACGCAAATGAATTCGTCTGTAAATTTAAAGAATTTATCACCAGGCGTTTATTTGGCTGTTTTTGAAAACGACTCAAGGACAACTACCAAAAAAATTATTCTTAAATAAGGAAACGATTAATCACGTATTAATGGCATGGTACTGCAACGTAACAAGCCTTCCTGTTTGGCTATTTCAGCATAAGGCACTTCTTCAACGGTAATACCAATACTTCGTAACCATGTATTTAAACGTGTAAAATTCTTTTCTGAAATCACAACATCTTCTGAAATAGAGAATACATTACTATTCATATGATACATTTCATCTCGCGTAATATGAAATAGATTTTCATTTCCAAATAAATCTACCAAATACATATAATCACTTTCTTCACGGAAACCACTTTTATAAATAATGCCTTTATTTTTTCCAACAGGTTGAAAACAGCAATCTAAATGCAGAGCATTATCACGAGGTTCAATTTTAGACTTCACCAAATCAAATTCTTTAACAATTTTATTCGGAAATAAATCCTTTAAATACTGTACACCTGCCATATTAGTTCTTGCGGTAATATAGTTTTTATAATCACTGCCTTTATAGGTTCCAACAAAAATATGGTTATTCCAAAGCATGACATCCCCTCCTTCAATATGAACTTCTTCTGGAGGTCTGACTACTTTTTCTGGATTTACTTGATCTATAATATACTGAACAGCTTCAAGTTCCTCTTCACGATTAGGTAAGATATTCGCTTTAATAAATACATCATCAATTACAAAGGCAATATCTCGAGTAAAAATCTGATTACAGTCTTCTATTAATTCCGGTCTGTACACCTTAACTTGATACTTCTCAAACACATTGGCTACAGCTTGCATTTCTTTCACCATATCAGCTTCTACAGGATAGGTTCCTGCTTTTATATGTTCCAATGATTTTGGGTCATAAGCTTCACTTTCTGTTGGAGTTGGCCCATTACTGATAGCTGTACCTAATACTACGGCACGTAATCTTGAAGTTTCGTTTTTAACGTTTAATTTTAGCATAGTGTAAATATAAAAAAGCTTCATAAAAATTATGAAGCTTTTGAAATGAAATGTTATTTATGAGCGCTTATCTATAGCCTTAAATGGCCTATGTGTCTCACCTGTATAAATTTGTCTTGGTCTACCAATTGGTTCTTGATTTAAACGCATTTCGCGCCATTGCGCAATCCAACCTGGTAATCGTCCTAATGCAAACATAACTGTAAACATGTCTGTAGGAATGTTCATAGCTCTATAAATAATTCCAGAATAAAAATCTACATTTGGATATAATTTACGATCTACAAAATACGAATCTTCTAAAGCTTCTTTTTCAAGGCCTTTAGCAATATCAAGAATAGGATCTTCAACACCTAAATTTCCTAAAACATCATCGGCAGATTTTTTGATGATTTTAGCACGTGGATCGAAGTTTTTGTAAACGCGATGTCCAAACCCCATTAAACGGAACGGATCATCTTTATCTTTAGCTTTTGCCATGTACTTTTTAGTGTCACCACCATCTGCTTTAATACCTTCTAGCATTTCTAAAACAGCTTGATTAGCACCACCATGAAGTGGTCCCCAAAGTGCAGAAATACCAGCTGATAAAGATGCAAATAATCCAGCGTGTGAAGAACCTACAATTCTAACAGTAGATGTTGAACAATTTTGTTCATGATCTGCATGTAAAATTAATAACTTATCTAATGCGTTTACAACAATTGGGTCTAATTCGTATTCACAATTAGGTTGTTTAAACATCATTTTAAGAACATTTTCAACATACCCTAAAGAATTATCACCATAGTCTAGTGGTAAGCCTTGTTTTTTACGTAAGGTCCATGCCACTAAAACTGGAAATTTACCCAATATTTTAACGATAGCCTTATACATATCTTCTTCTGAATTTACATTCACAGAAGATGGATTAAATGCTGTTAAGGCACTTGTTAAAGATGCTAAAACACCCATTGGATGAGCTGATTTTGGGAAGGCATCAATAATTTTACGCACATCTTCATCTACAACAGATTGTGCTTTAATATCCTTATGGAATTTATCTAATTGTTCTTGCGTTGGTAATTCACCAAATATTAATAAATAAGCAACCTCTAAAAATTCAGCTTTTTCAGCCAACTCTTCAATGGAATAACCACGGTATCTTAAAATTCCTTTTTCACCATCTAAAAACGTAATAGCACTTTCGCAAGAGCCTGTATTTTTGTAGCCTGGATCTATTGTAACAACACCATTGGTTGCACTCCTTAAATTTTTAATATCGATTCCAACTTCATTTTCTGTTCCTTTTACTAAAGGAAATTCGTGCTTTTCGCCATTAACTTCTAAAGTAGCTGTGTTTGCCATATATCTATATAATTATTATAATGTTTAATTGAATTCTTTCAGGATTACGAAAATACGAAATATCTACCTATATTTAAAGTCAATTAACAAGGTTTTATCAATAAAGATATTGGTAAAATTGATGCAAAAAAACAGCGATTATTAGGTGATTAATAATCGCTGTATTTTGCATTGTCAATATAAAAGTAATGTATTTATCGTTTTACTTTAAAGGCTTTATCTTTAGGAAAATAAGCTGTCCCACCTAATTCTTCTTCTATTCGTAATAGTTGATTGTATTTTGCCATCCGATCGCTACGAGAAGCCGATCCTGTTTTTATCTGACCACAATTCAGAGCTACTGCTAGATCCGCAATAGTATTGTCCTCTGTTTCACCCGAACGATGAGACATAACTGATGTATAACCAGCATTATGGGCCATATTTACAGCTGAAATAGTTTCTGTTAATGTTCCTATTTGGTTGACTTTAATTAGGATTGAGTTAGCCGTTTGCGTATTAATACCTTTGGATAAACGCTCAACATTGGTCACAAATAAATCGTCACCTACTAATTGCACCTTATCACCAATTAATTCTGTTAAGTATTTCCAACCATCCCAATCGTTTTCATCCATACCATCTTCTACAGAAATAATTGGGTATTTATCACATAAAGCAGCAATATAATCAGCTTGTTCTTTACTGGTTCTTACTTGACCTTTTTCACCTTCAAATTTTGTGTAATCGTACTGACCGTCTTTATAGAATTCGGCAGCTGCACAATCTAATGCAATCATTACATCATCTCCAAATGTATAACCAGCATTTGCAACAGCTTTTTTAATGGTGTCCAAAGCATCTTCGGTGCCACCTTCTAAATTGGGTGCAAATCCACCTTCATCACCAACAGCGGTACTTAAGCCACGATTATGTAAAACATTTTTTAAATGATGAAAAATTTCAGTTCCCATTTGCATAGCATGGCTAAAACTCTTCGCCTTAACTGGCATGACCATAAATTCTTGAAAAGCTATTGGTGCATCACTATGAGAACCGCCGTTTATAATATTCATCATAGGAACTGGAAGGGTATTGGCAGATACACCACCAACATACCTATATAAAGGCAAACCTAACTCATTGGCAGCCGCTTTTGCAGACGCCAAAGAAACTCCTAAAATAGCATTAGCGCCTAATTTAGATTTGTTGGGTGTTCCATCTAAATCTATCATGATTTGATCAATGGTATTTTGTTCAAACACAGATGTACCTAATAACTCTTGAGCAATAATGGTATTCACATTTTTTATAGCTTTAGTAACACCTTTACCCATAAAAGCGCTTCCACCATCACGTAATTCAACAGCCTCATGTTCTCCAGTTGACGCTCCCGAAGGTACTGCTGCACGTCCTAAAAAACCATTTTCGGTTGTTACATCTACTTCTATAGTTGGGTTACCACGAGAATCTAAAATTTGTCTAGCGTGAATATCTATTATTATGCTCATAAGGTTGATTTTAAGTTTAATATTTAGCGTTGTAAATTTACAAAATCCCACTACTTTGGTAAATTGTAACTACTATTATTATGATTATTTTTTACGATAATGTTTTCGTAATCAATAAACCTCAAAGAATTATTACATTCTTTGAGGTTTATTAATTTAAGCCTTTTTGATGTTTTCAATAAACTGATCGAAAAGGTATGTGGCATCATGTGGTCCAGGACTTGCTTCTGGATGATATTGAACTGAAAAACAGTTTTTAGACGTCATTTTAATACCTGCTACAGTATTATCGTTAAGATGAACATGGGTTATTTCAATATCAGGGTGTTGTTCTGTTTCTTCCCGATTTATTGCAAAACCATGATTTTGAGATGTTATTTCACCTTTGCTAGTTAGTAAATTTTTTACGGGATGATTAATTCCACGATGCCCATTATGCATTTTATAGGTTGAGATACCATTTGCTAAAGCAATAACTTGATGCCCTAAACAGATGCCAAAAAGAGGTAAATTACGTTTAATAATTTCTTTGGCTAATGTTTGTGCTTCTATAAGTGGCTCGGGATCTCCAGGTCCATTAGATAAGAAATAGCCATTTGGTTTGAAAGCCTCTAAATCTTCAAATTTTGCATTGTAAGGGAATACTTTTATGTACACATCGCGATCAGCTAGATTTTTAAGTATGTTCCTTTTAATACCTATATCTAAAGCTGCTACTTTATAAGTGGCGTTTTCATCACCATAAAAGTAAGGTTCTTTTGTAGACACCTTTGAAGCTAACTCAAGCCCTTCCATATTTGGTACGTTTGCCAATTGTTTTTTTAAAGCGTCAATGTTATCAACATCCGTAGAAATTAAGGCGTTCATTGCGCCATTATCCCTTATGTAACTAACCAATGCACGTGTATCTACATCTGAAATTGCTAGTACATTATTTTTTTCAAAAAATTGTTCTAAACTTCCTTCTGCTGAAGATCTTGAATAATTGTAACTAAAGTTTTTGCAAATAAGACCCGATATTTTAACCGAATCTGACTCAACTTCATCAACATGGGTACCATAGTTACCAATGTGAGCATTGGTAGTAACCATTAATTGTCCAAAATAAGAAGGGTCTGTAAAAATTTCTTGATAACCAGTTGTTCCTGTGTTGAAACACACTTCGCCAAAAGCGGTTCCTTTTTTTCCAATTGATTTACCGTGAAAGATGGTTCCGTCTGCTAATAAAACTATAGCTTTTTCTCTTTTGTTATATTTCATTTCTAAAAAAAGGTTTTGCAAAATTGCATAAAAAAAAGGATAAACTAAAATGTTTAACCTTTTTTAAGTCTTTAAATTATAAAAAAATTAAAGTGTTTTATTGTATCGTAACATTTTTAAAAAATCTTCTTCATTTTTTATTGATAAGTTATTTTCATCCACAAACATTTTTAGTTTTTTTTCATTCTCTTTGAAGAGGGTTTTAAAGGTTTTATTATTTAGTTTAATTTCCTCAATTTTATCATTTTCCAGAATATAAAAGTCATGATAAACAAAATAACGATCTTTACTTATTTTCTCCTTGGTCATTTTACTAACAGCACCTTCTATAATTTTAGCGTTAATTCGCTTTAAAATGGTAAATTCTTTGCTTTCATCCAAAACAAAAAAATATTTCATTTGGTTATTTTCGTCTTTCAGTCTAATAGCTTTAATATTATTTATTAAGGCAAAGTCAAAATCATTATCATTAAATTCATAAAAACGCCCCTCTTCTAGCTTAACGACCATTTTGTCTGAAATTCCATTATAGTTACCATTTTCAAATTTATAGTATTTATCATCTACAGTATGAATAATTAATGTATTGTCGTCTCCTTCAAAACCAAAAGGAGAACCTTCAACAAAATCTGGTGAATCTGGGTCTAAATTAACTGGATTTAAAGCATCGGTTAAAAAAGATTCCGAACCGAAAAAGTCTTGCGGTGCAAGTGTTTGATTTGGTAATAACTCAGAAGGTGAACTTGAATAATATCCGCTTTCAGTTATTTGTGTATATCCAATTATGGAAAAACTTAAAAAAAACAAGGTAATTACTGAAGTTTTCATGAATAAAGTTTATTAGTTTATAATACTTTAAGATAGCTATAAAATTTTACATAAGCAAAAATTCCGACACTTAAACATCTGTTGAAAACAGTAATGTTTTAAATGGATATATTGTATAAAAAAAGGGATAAACCATTCTTGATTTATCCCTTTTTTTTTAAAAACTACAATTTTTATAAGGTTGCATAATAATTAAATATTTTCAAGAAATCTGTTTCATCTTTTATATTCAAGTCATTATCCTTTATGAACTTCTTCACCTCTACTTGTTTATCTTTAAATAATTGAGATATAAGTTTTTTCTTAAGTTTCAATTCTTCTAAAACGTCTCCGTTTTTAATATATAAATCTTCAACTAAATAATAACGATCGTTAGATGTTCGTTCTTGAGTCATTTTATTTATACCTCCAGGTTTAATTTTAGCTACTCTATTTCTTAAAATAAACATATCGTCTTTGGAATTAGACGCTAACACTTCATAATAACGTGCTCTACCATTTTCTCCACTGAAACGCTTCATTTTTTTGTTATTTAATAAAGCATAATCAATAGTCAGTGAGTTCATAACATAGACAGAGTCTTTACTTAAAACTGAAACAAACTGATCCGTTTGGGCGTTATAATTTCCATTTGGGATATTAAATTTTGTACCATCTTTTGCTACTAACACCAACTTATTATTACCTTCTTCAAAAGCTAACGGAGTACCGTCAACTGAATATCTATTCACGGTTGGTAACCAGCTTCCTCTTGAATTTAAGGCTTCCATGGATTGTCCTAAAGTATTACTTTGTGTTCCTTGTAAGTTGGATAAACCTCCATTTGCACCTTGAGCAAAGGACGATAATGATATTATACTAATTGCTACTAATAAATAAACGTTTTTCATAAAATTTTTTTAAATTAAAAGAAACAAAAATAGGGTAAATTTTTACAATTTACCCTATTGATAGCATTCGTTAACAAATATTAACGTTTATTCTTCTTCTTCACTAGAAGCTTTAGTTTCTGCAGCTGGTGCAGTAGCAGGTTTAGAACCGCCTCTTCTACTTCTTCGTGTTGATTTTTTAGTTGCTTTATCTGCGTTATAGATTTCGTTGTAATCAACTAACTCTATCATAGCCATATCAGCGTTATCACCTAAACGATTACCTAACTTGATAATACGTGTGTAACCACCTGGACGATCGGCAATTTTTGGTGCTACATCTCTAAACAATTCAGCAACAGCCTCTTTTTGTCTTAATCGAGCCATTACAATACGTCTGTTATGAGTTGTATCTTCCTTTGATTTTGTAATCAATGGTTCCACAAATTGCTTTAAAGCTTTTGCTTTTGCTACTGTTGTGTTAATACGCTTGTGCTCTATTAAAGAACATGCCATATTAGCTAACATTGACTTTCTATGAGCCGTTTTTCTACTTAAGTGGTTTATTTTTTTTCCGTGTCTCATGACCTTTGTTTTATCATCTTGCTACCAAACTCGACATCGAGGAGCAAAATATGATTAATTAATCTTTATCTAATTTATATTTGGATAAATCCATTCCAAAATTAAGGCCTTTAACATTAACAAGCTCTTCAAGCTCTGTTAATGATTTTTTACCGAAGTTACGGAATTTCATTAAATCGTTTTTGTTAAATGATACTAAATCGCCTAACGTATCAACTTCAGCTGCTTTTAAACAGTTTAATGCACGGACTGATAAGTCCATATCAACCAATTTGGTTTTCAATAATTGTCTCATGTGAAGTGATTCTTCATCATAAGTTTCGGTTTGTGCAATTTCATCAGCTTCTAATGTAATACGCTCATCAGAGAATAACATGAAGTGGTGAATAAGTGTCTTAGCGGCTTCAGTTAAAGCATCTTGAGGACTAATAGAACCATCAGTAATAATTTCGAAAACTAATTTTTCGTAATCTGTTTTTTGCTCTACACGGAAATTTTCAATGCTATACTTAACATTTTTGATTGGTGTGTAAATAGAATCTGTAAAAATAGTACCAATTGGTGCAGAAGCTTTTTTATTTTCTTCAGCAGGTACGTATCCTCTACCTTTTTCTATGGTAATTTCCATATTGATATTTACTTTAGGATCTAAATTACAGATTACTAATTCTGAATTTAATACTTGGAACCCTGAAATAAACTTTTGAAAATCGCCTGCTTTAATTTGATCTTGACCAGAAATTGAAATAGAAACAGATTCGTTATCTACATCTTCAATTTGTCTTTTAAAACGGACTTGTTTTAAATTTAAAATAATTTCTGTAACGTCTTCAACCACACCTGCTATTGTTGAGAATTCGTGATCTACGCCTTCAATTCTAACGGATGTAATTGCAAAACCTTCTAAAGAGGATAATAAAACTCTTCGTAAAGCATTTCCTACTGTTAAACCATAACCTGGTTCTAAAGGTCTGAATTCGAATTTACCTTCGAAATCAGTTGAATCGATCATGATTACTTTATCAGGTTTTTGGAAATTAAATACTGCCATATTGTTCTTCGTTTTAATTGTTATTCAGTTGCGCGATTTAAAAGTATGAAGAAGACTAATAAATCCTTTGGCTAAATACCAATATGTTAATTATTATTTAGAATATAGTTCGACGATGAATTGCTCGTTGATATTTTCTGGAATTTGAATTCTTGCAGGAACCGATACATACGTTCCTTCTGATGTAGAATTATTCCAAGTAATCCATTCGTAAACGTTACTTGAATTTGCTAATGAGTTAGTGATGGCTTCAAGTGATTTTGATTTTTCTCTAACAGCAACAACATCACCAGCTTTAAGTTGGTAAGATGGAATGTTTACTATTTCACCGTTAACCGTAATATGTCTGTGAGACACTAATTGTCTAGCACCACTTCTAGAAGGAGAAATTCCCATTCTGAAAACAACGTTATCTAGACGTGATTCACATAATTGTAACAACACCTCACCTGTAATTCCAGGAGCTGCTGTTGCTTTCTTAAACATATTTCTGAATTGCTTTTCTAAAATACCATAGGTGTATTTTGCTTTTTGCTTCTCCATTAATTGGATTGCGTATTCAGATTTTTTTCCACGACGCTTATTAGCTCCGTGTTGACCTGGAGGGTAATTTCTTTTTTCAAAAGATTTATCTTCTCCGAAGATAGCTTCGCCAAACTTACGAGCTATTTTTGTTTTAGGACCAGTATATCTTGCCATAATTAAATTTGTTATGAGAGTGATTATGAATTAAGGTCTTAATCTTATCCTTCGATAACCGTTAGTCTCTCGTTGATACTTGTTAAAATTTATTTTTTTCAGTTTGCAAATTTACATATAAATATTGACATCAACTATAAAAATATAGTTGATGTCAAATAATATACTATCTGTAAATTATACGCGTCTTCTTTTAGGAGGACGACATCCATTATGCGGTAATGGCGTAACGTCTATAATTTCTGTTACTTCTATACCTGCGTTATGAATTGATCTAATAGCAGATTCTCTACCATTACCTGGACCTTTAACATACACTTTCACTTTCTTTAAGCCAGCTTCTGTTGCTACAGCAGCAGCGTCTTCAGCAGCTAATTGCGCAGCATATGGTGTGTTCTTTTTAGATCCACGGAATCCCATTTTACCAGCTGATGACCATGAAATTACATCGCCTTTTTTGTTGGTAAGAGATACAATGATATTGTTAAATGAAGCCGTTATGTGAGCTTCACCAACTGCGTCTACGATTACTTTACGTTTTTTTGTACTTGACTTTGCCATATGATTATAGTTTCTAGTTGTTAGTTTTTAGTTGTTAGAATCCTAAACATTGCTATTTCAAACAGATTCATCTAACGGCTAAACTCTAATGACTAATGTCTATTTATTATTTAGTTGCCATTTTTTTGTTAGCAACAGTTTTTCTTCTACCTTTTCTTGTTCTAGAGTTGTTTTTAGTACGTTGACCACGTAATGGTAGTCCAGCTCTATGACGAATACCTCTGTAACATCCAATATCCATTAATCGCTTAATGTTTAATTGTGTTTCAGAACGCAATTCACCTTCAATAGTGAATGATCCAACAGCTTCACGAATATTTCCTATTTCGTCATCTGTCCAATCTTGAACTTTAGTACTTTCTTCAACTTTAGCTTGTGCTAAAATTTCTTTTGCTCTACTTCTACCTATTCCATAGATATACGTAAGCGAGATAACACCTCTTTTGTTTTTTGGTATGTCTACACCTGCAATTCTTGCCATAATTATCCTTGTCTTTGTTTGAATCTAGGATTCTTTTTGTTAATCACGTAAAGTCTACCCTTTCTGCGGACGATTTTACAGTCTGCACTTCTCTTTTTAACTGATGCTCTTACTTTCATCTGTTCCTTTATTATTAGATTAGTATCTATAAGTTATTCGAGCCTTCGTTAAATCGTAAGGACTCATTTCTAATTTCACTTTATCTCCAGGTAGCAACTTAATGTAGTGCATACGCATTTTACCTGAGATATGTGCTGTCACGATGTGACCGTTTTCTAATTCAACACGAAACATGGCATTAGATAATGCTTCAATGATTGTTCCGTCTTGTTCAATTGCTGCTTGTTTTGCCATGGTATAATTATTGAGCTACTGCTTTTCTATTTTTACCTGTTTTCATCAAGCCATCATAATGTCTGTTTAACAAATATGAATTTACTTGTTGCATTGTATCGATTGCAACTCCTACCATAATTAGTAAGGATGTTCCACCGAAAAATAATGCCCACCCTGATTGTACACTCATAAGTTTAACAATAATAGCTGGGAACACAGCAATAAGTGCTAAAAATATAGAACCAGGCAATGTAATTTGAGACATAATTTTATCTAAATATTCCGATGTTTCTGTTCCTGGACGAATACCTGGAATAAATCCACCACTACGCTTAAGGTCATCTGCCATTTTGTTAGTAGGAACCGTAATTGCTGTATAAAAATATGTAAATACTATAATTAATAACGCAAACACTAAATTATACCAGAAACCAAATATGTCCTGAAAATTTGTTGCCATCCATTGACCTGTTGCGGTATCTTTTAAAAATGAGGACCCTCCAATTAAACTTGGAACAAACATAATAGCTTGTGCAAAGATGATTGGCATTACTCCAGAAGCATTAAGCTTTAAGGGAATGTATTGTCTAGATCCAAATACATTTTTCTCATAACCACCAGAAGCGGTTCGTCTTGCATATTGTACGGCTATTTTTCTAACACCCATAACTAACATGATAGAGGCTAAAATAATTAACAACCAGATTACTAATTCAAAAAGAATCAGCATTACACTGTTTGATTCCAACCTAGAGGATGCATTAAGTAGGAAGTTTTTAGGTAGTGTTGCAATAATACCCACCATAATTAATAAAGAAATACCGTTACCAATACCTTTATCTGTAATTTTCTCACCTAACCACATCGCGAAGATACAGCCTGTTACTAAAATGACAACTGATGAGAAATAAAACAAACCTCCTTGCCCTAATAAGAATGCCGATTGAGGTATTCCTAAAGCAGGTAAACTTGCTAAATAGCCAGGTGCTTGAACCAAACAAATAGCTATGGTTAACCAGCGTGTTATTTGATTAATTTTCTTTTGCCCACTAGCACCTTCTTTTTGTAGTTTTTGTAAATAAGGAATAGCTATTCCCATTAATTGAACTACAATGGAAGCAGAGATATAAGGCATAATACCCAATGCAAAAACAGAAGCATTTGCAAACGCACCTCCTGTAAAAGCATTTAATAAACCTAATAAACCGTCTTCAGTACTACCTTGTAAACCTTCTAATTGCGCCGCATCAATACCAGGTAAAACTACCTGTGCACCAAAACGATAAACTAATAAAAGACCTAATGTAACAACAATTCTGTTTCTTAATTCTTCTATTTTCCAAACATTTTTTAATGTCTCAATAAATTTCATGCGCTTAAATTAGATTATAAAGTTACTACTTCACCTCCTGCAGCTTCTATAGCAGCTTTTGCTGAAGCGGTAAACTTATGTGCAGATACTTTTAATTTGGCTTTTAATTCTCCACGACCCATAATTTTAACAAGATCATTCTTGTTAACGAGACCTAAAGACATTAGAGTTTCAAAATCTACTGTATCTTTAATTTTCTTATCGTCAACCAATTGTTGAAGTGTATCTAGGTTTACACCTTGATGTTCTATACGATTGATATTTGTAAAGCCAAATTTAGGAACACGTCTTTGAAGTGGCATTTGACCACCTTCAAAACCTATCTTTTTAGAATAACCAGAACGAGATTTTGCTCCTTTGTGTCCACGAGTTGCCGTACCACCTTTACCAGAACCTTGTCCTCTACCTATTCTTTTTCCTTGACCTTTAACTGAACCTTCTGCAGGTTTTAAATTACTTAAATCCATTTTTCAGTATTATTATTTTGTTTCTTCAACAGAAACTAAATGTGAAACTTTAGCTACCATACCAAGGATATTTGGTGAGGCATCGTGCTCTACAACTTGACCAATTTTTTTAAGACCAAGAGCTTCTAAAGTTCTTTTTTGTCTTAATGTACGATTGATTGCGCTTTTAACTTTTGTTACTTTTATCTTTGCCATCGTTCTTATCCTTTAAATACTTTTTCAAGAGAAATACCTCTATCTTGAGCAATTGTTCTTGCATCCCGTAATTGTAATAAAGCATCAAAAGTTGCTTTTACAACGTTGTGTGGGTTAGATGAACCTTGAGATTTTGATAAAACATCATGAACTCCAACTGCTTCAAGAACCGTTCTTACAGCTCCACCAGCAATAACTCCTGTACCAGGAGCTGCAGGAATAATGTTTACTCGTGCTCCACCAAACTTACCTTTTTGTTCATGTGGTAATGTTCCTTTAACTATAGGAATACGTACTAAATTCTTTTTAGCGTCTTCGATTGCTTTTGCAATTGCACTAGCCACATCTTTAGATTTACCTAAACCATGACCGACAACTCCAGCTTCATCTCCAACAACAACTATTGCTGAAAATCCGAATGCTCTACCACCTTTTGTTACTTTTGTAACCCTTTGTACTCCAACTAAACGATCTTTAAGATCTAATCCACTTGGCTTTACTAGCTCTGCGCTTTTGTATTTTTGATACATAATTTCTTAAAATTTAAGTCCTGCTTCTCTAGCACCTTCTGCTAATGATTTTACTCTTCCGTGATATAAATAGCCACCTCTATCAAAAGAAATAGTATCTACACCTGCTTTAAGGGCTTTTTCAGCAACAGACTTCCCTACTAATGTAGCAACTTCTGATTTTGTACCTTTTGCAGAACTAATGTCTTTATCTCTTGAAGATGCTGCACTGATAGTTTTACCAGTAACGTCATCTACAACTTGTGCATAAATTTCTTTATTGCTTCTAAAAACAGATAATCTTGGTCTAGCTTCTGTTCCAGAAACTACTTTACGAACTCTGCTTTTTATTCTTAATCGTCTTTCGTTCTTTGTTAATGCCATAACTTACTTATTAAGCTGATTTACCTGCTTTTCTTCTTAATTCTTCGCCAACAAACTTCACACCTTTTCCTTTGTAAGGCTCAGGTGGTCTAAAGCCACGAATTTTAGCAGCTACTTGACCAACAAGTTGTTTATCATGAGAGGTTAATTTAATAATTGGATTTTTTCCTTTGTCTGATACTGTTTCAACTATTACTTCTTTAGCAACATCTATTACAATATTATGAGAAAAACCTAAAGCTAAATCTAGTTTTTGTCCTTGATTACTTGCTCTATATCCAACACCAACTAACTCTAATTGTTTTGTCCATCCTTTAGATACACCTTCAATCATATTATTGACAAGTGCTCTATAAAGACCATGTTTTGCTTTTTCTTCTTTCTTTTCAGAAGAACGCTCAACTATAACATTTCCTTCTTCAACCTTCATAGTTACCGCAGAAAAATCTTGTGATAATTCACCTAATTTTCCTTTTACTGTAACCACGTTATCGTTGATTTCAACTGTAACTCCTGCTGGAATTACTACTGGGTTATTACCTATTCTTGACATGCTCTATAGTCTTTTTTAATTAGTAAACGTAACAAAGTACTTCACCTCCTACATTTTCTCTTTGTGCTTGTTTGCCTGTCATAACACCATGTGATGTTGAAACAATAGCAATACCAAGACCATTAAGAATTCTAGGAAGTTCTTTTGAACTTGCGTACTTACGTAAACCTGGTTTACTTATTCTTTGAATCTTCTTAATTACTGGTTCTTTAGTTTCTTTATTGTACTTAAGGGCTATTTTAATAGTTCCTTGTACAGCTGAATCTTCAAACTTGTAACTTAAAATATATCCTTGATCGAATAATATTTTAGTGATTTCTTTCTTTAAATTAGAAGCTGGTATCTCTACAACTCTGTGGTTTGCACTCACAGCATTTCTAATTCGTGTTAAATAATCCGCGATTGGATCTGTAGTCATAATTATAAATTTGCGGTAACGGTTTTCAATCTTTGTTCGTGTTAAAAGATTAAACCTGAAACCAATTAATATTTTTTACCAACTTGCTTTTCTAACACCTGGTATTAAACCTTGGTTAGCCATTTCTCTAAACATTACACGAGAAATACCAAATGTTCTCATATAACCTTTAGGTCTTCCTGTAAGTTTACAACGGTTATGTTGACGTACAGGAGAAGCATTTTTAGGTAACTTTTGTAATGCTTCATAATCGCCAGCTTCTTTTAAAGCTTTGCGCTTTTCAGCATATTTAGCTACTGTTTTTGCTCTTTTTACCTCACGGGCTTTCATTGATTCTTTAGCCATATCTTAATTTTTTTGAAAAGGTAATCCTAATTCGGTTAATAGTGATTTTGCTTCTTTATCCGTATCAGCGGTAGTAACAAATGTAATATCCATACCTGAAATTTTATTCACTTTATCAATGTCAATTTCTGGAAAGATAATTTGTTCAGTAATACCTAAATTGTAGTTACCTCTACCGTCAAAACCAGTTGCTTTAACACCATTAAAGTCTCTTACTCGTGGTAAAGCTGAAGTTACTAAACGATCTAAAAATTCATACATTTTTTCACCACGTAATGTTACTTTTGCGCCAATAGGCATTCCTTTACGTAATTTAAATGAAGCAACATCCTTTTTAGAGATTGTTGCTATAGCACGTTGTCCTGTTATAGTCGTTAATTCTTCCACTGCGTGGTCAATTAACTTTTTGTCTGCAACTGCTGCACCTACACCTTTAGATAAAACTATCTTTTGTAGTTTAGGTACTTGCATAACATTGTTATAACCAAATTCATCCTTAAGAGCTGCAATTACTCTGCTGTTATACTCTTCTTTAAGTCTCGGTGTATATCCCATAACTATATTACTTCATTTGATTTTTTAGAAAATCTCACTTTTTTATCGCCTTCCATTCTATATCCAACACGTGTCTCTTCACCTTTAGCGGTTAATAAGGACAGGTTAGAGATATGAATAGCTGCTTCTTTTTCAACGATTCCTCCTTGAGGGCTTTGTGCGCTTGGCTTCATATGCTTTTTAACCATATTAACACCCTCAACAATCGCCTTGTTCTTATCTATTAATACCTTTAATACTTTACCTTCTGATCCTTTATGATCTCCAGCATTCACTTTTACGGTATCTCCTGATTTTATTTTAAGCTTTGTCATTTTATTTTTCATTAAAGCACTTCAGGTGCCAATGATACAATTTTCATGAATTGTTTATCACGAAGTTCTCTAGCAACAGGACCAAATACACGTGTTCCTCTCATTTCACCCGTTGGGTTTAATAATACACATGCATTGTCATCAAATCTAATATAAGATCCGTCTGGTCTTCTTACTTCTTTCTTAGTACGTACGACAACTGCAGTAGAAACAGCACCTTTTTTAATGCTTCCATTTGGTGTTGCATCTTTAACGGAAACAACTATTTTGTCTCCTACAGAAGCGTATCTTCTTTTAGTACCACCTAATACACGAATGGTTAAAACCTCTTTCGCTCCGGTGTTATCAGCTACTTTTAATCTTGATTCAGTCTGTAACATAATTACTTCGCTCTTTCAATTATTTCAACTAATCTCCAACATTTGGATTTACTCATAGGTCGTGTTTCCATGATCTTTACAGTATCTCCAATGTTACAATCGTTCGTTTCATCGTGTGCAACATATTTCTTTGTTTTTAACACGAATTTTCCATACATAGGGTGCTTTACTTTCTTAACTTCAGAAACTACAATAGATTTCTGCATTTTATTACTAGTAACAATTCCTATACGTTCTTTTCTTAAATTTCTTGTTTCCATCTTTCTGCAGAATTATTGTAATTCTCTTTTTGTTAATTCTGTTGCAATTCTTGCTACGGTTCTTCTTGCGGAGCGCAACTGAATTGGATTTTCTAGAGGCGAAATTGCATGAGCCATCTTCATTTCTGAATAACTCTTTTTTGTCTCACCAAGTTTCTCTTGTAACTCGGCTACAGATAATTCTTTAATTTCTGATTGTTTCATAGTATCAAATAAATTATGCTTCGTAATCTCTAGCAATTATAAATTTAGTTTTAACTGGCAATTTCTGTGCTGCCAATCGTAATGCTTCTTTTGCAACATCTAGTGGTACACCACCGACTTCAAAAAGTACACGACCTGGCTTAACTACAGCTACCCAATATTCAACGGCACCTTTACCTTTACCCATACGTACTTCAAGAGGTTTCTTTGTAATAGGCTTGTCTGGAAATATTTTAATCCAGATAGACCCTTCTCTCTTCATGAAACGTGTAGCGGCAATACGTGCTGCTTCTATTTGACGTGCTGTAACAAAGCTTGTGTCTAATGATTTTATACCAAAGGTTCCGCTTGATAGTAAATGCCCTCTTCCGGCATTACCTTTCATACGTCCTTTTTGTTGCTTACGAAATTTTGTTCTTTTAGGCTGTAACATTCTTTCTTTTCTTTAAACGATTACTTTCTACGACGAGGTTTTGAATCTCTGTTTCCACCACGTCCACCTTTTCCTTGCTTTTTAGATAATCCTACAAGCGGAGAAAGTTCTCTTTTACCATATACTTCACCTTTCATGATCCATACTTTCACACCTAATCTACCATAAGTAGTATGGGCTTCAACTAAAGCATAATCAATATCGGCTCTAAAGGTTGATAAAGGAATACGTCCTTCTTTGTAATGCTCGCTACGTGCCATTTCAGCTCCGTTTAAACGACCACTAATTTGAATTTTGATTCCTTCAGCATTCATTCTCATAGTTGCAGCAATGGCCATCTTAATCGCACGTCTGTATGAAATACGATTTTCTATTTGACGAGCCACACTAGATGCAACTAAAAACGCATCAAGTTCCGGTCTTTTAATTTCAAATATGTTTATTTGAACTTCTTTACCAGTAATTTTTTTAAGCTCTTCTTTCAACTTGTCTACCTCTTGACCGCCTTTACCAATAATGATACCAGGACGAGCCGTTGTGATAGTAACGGTTACAAGTTTAAGCGTACGCTCAATAATTACTCGTGAAACACTAGCTTTAGATAGACGTGCATGAACGTACTTTCTGATCTTATCGTCTTCGGCAAGTTTATCACCATAATCGTTTCCTCCGTACCAGTTAGATTCCCATCCTCTGATAATTCCTAAGCGATTTCCGATTGGATTTGTTTTTTGTCCCATATCTATTTAAGCTTGTATGTTATTGTTTGCTCCAACCACGATAGTTACATGGTTTGAACGTTTTCTAATTCTGTGTGCACGACCTTGTGGTGCTGGACGCAATCTCTTTAACATTGAGCCACCATCTACACGGATCTCCTTAACAAATAATTCAGCATCTTCAATACTAGCATCTTCGTTTTTTGCTTGCCAGTTTGCAATTGCAGACAATAACAAGGTTTCTAAACGACCTGATGCTTCTTTTTGGCTAAATTTTAAAATATTAAGCGCTTTCTCTACGCGTTCGCCTCTTACTAAATCAGCTACTAAACGCATTTTTCTCGGTGATGTAGGACAGTTATTAAGTTTTGCAAAAGCGATTTCCTTTTTTGCTTCCTTAATAGCGTCTGCCATTTGTTTTTTACGACTTCCCATAGCTTACTACTTTTTACCTTTATTTTTAGCACCTGCATGACCTCTAAATGATCGTGTTGGTGAAAATTCTCCTAACTTATGACCTACCATGTTTTCAGTTACATAAACAGGAACAAACTGACGTCCGTTATGTACTGCAATAGTTTGACCAACAAAATCTGGTGTAATCATAGAGGCTCTAGACCATGTCTTGATTACCGTTTTTTTGTTACCCTCCACATTGGAAGCCACTTTCTTTTCTAATTTATAATGAACGTAAGGTCCTTTTTTTAATGATCTTGACATGACTTATTATTTCTTTCTACGTTCTACAATATATTTATTACTCGCTTTTGTTTTAGAACGGGTTCTATAACCTTTAGCAGGTATACCATTTCTAGAACGTGGATGACCACCTGAAGACTTACCTTCACCACCACCCATTGGGTGATCGACAGGATTCATTACTACTGGTCTTGTACGAGGTCTTCTTCCTAACCATCTTGTTCTACCTGCTTTACCAGATACTAACAATTGGTGATCTGAATTAGATACAACTCCTATAGTAGCCATACAAGTAACTAACACTAAACGTGTTTCACCTGATGGTAACTTAATTGTTGCAAATTTATCTCCTCGTGCCATTAACTGTGCAAAAGTTCCGGCACTTCTAGCCATAACAGCTCCTTGACCTGGACGTAATTCTACACAAGAAATAATAGTTCCTAATGGAATTTGAGAAAGTGGCATTGCATTACCGATTTCTGGAGCAATATTACTATCTCCAGAAACGATAGTCTGACCTACTTGTAAGCCATTTTGAGCAATGATATATGCTTTCTCACCATCTTGATAATTTAACAACGCAATAAACGCTGTTCTGTTTGGATCGTACTCGATAGACTTAACTTCTGCTGGAATTCCAGTTTTGCTACGCTTGAAATCAATAATACGATACCTTTTTTTATGACCACCACCAATGTAGCGCATGGTCATTTTTCCGCGACTGTTTCTACCACCAGACCTTTTTTTCGGAGCTAATAAACTTTTCTCCGGCTTATCAGTAGTAATGGCGTCATACCCATTTACTACTCTAAATCGCTGTCCTGGTGTGATTGGTTTTAATTTTCTTACTGACATTTTTTGTTGTCTTTAATTACATGTTACTGTATAAATCAATCATTTCACCTTCCGCCAGTTGTACAATTGCCTTTTTAACAGCATTTGTTTTACCATGTTGAATACCAGTTTTTGTAAACTTAGTACTTCTATCTGGACGGACATTTATAGTACGAACTTTTTCAACAGAAACACCATAAGCAGCTTCCACCGCTTTTTTGATTTCTACCTTGTTCGCCTTGGTATTCACCGCGAAAGTATAGCAGTTTCTTAACTCGCTATTAGCAGTCGCTTTTTCTGTGATTATAGGTTTAATTAAGATGTTCATCTGTTTCTTATTTACTTAAATTCGTTACAATTCCTTCTAAAGAACTCTCTAAAAGCACAACTTGATTTGCATTTAAAATCTTGTAAGTGCTTATTTCCGAGCTAGTTACAACTTCAGAGCCTTTTAAATTGCGTGACGACAAATATACATTATTATTTGATGCACCCAACACAAAGAGAGATTTTTTGTTTTCTAGGTTTAAAGCTTTTAAAACTGCTGTGAAGTTTTTTGTTTTTGGAGACTCAAAATTGAAGTCTTCTAAAACCACTATTGACTTCTCGTTTGCTTTAATTGATAAAGCGGATTTACGAGCTAATCGTTTCACGTTTTTGTTTAACTTAAAGCTATAGTTTCTAGGTCTAGGTCCGAACATACGTCCACCACCTTTAAAAACACCAGACTTAATACTACCTGCTCGGGCAGTACCAGTTCCTTTTTGTTTCTTTATCTTACGTGTACTACCAGAAATTTCTGCACGCTCTTTTGCTTTATGAGTCCCTTGTCTTTGGTTTGCTAAATACTGTTTAACATCCAAATAAACTGCATGATTATTAGGCTCAATAGCAAACACATCTTTAGACAAGTCAACTTGTCTTCCTGTGTCTTTTCCGTTTAAATCTAAAACTGCTACCTTCATTATTTTCTAATAATTACATAAGCGTTTTTATGTCCAGGAACACAGCCCTTAACAACTAGTAGGTTCTTTTCAGCAACTACTTTTAAAACTCTTAAATTTTCAACTTTTACTTGATCAGTTCCCATTCTTCCAGCCATCTTCATTCCTTTAAAAACTCTTGCAGGATATGAAGCCGCACCAATAGAACCAGGAGCTCTTAAACGGTTATGCTGACCGTGAGTAGCTTGACCTACACCACCAAAACCATGACGTTTTACAACACCTTGAAACCCTTTACCTTTGGTAGTTCCAGAAATATCTACAAACTCACCTTCAATAAAATGTTCAACTGTAATAGCATCACCTAACTTGTACTCCTTATCAAAACCTTTAAATTCAACGATTTTGCGTTTTACAGAAGTTCCTGCTTTTTTAGCGTGACCTATGTCAGCTTTTGTAGCGCTTTTTTCTGTCGCGTCATCGAAACCAAGTTGTACAGCATTATAGCCGTCAACTTCTTCAGTTCTGACTTGGGTAACGATACATGGTCCAGCTTCGATTACTGTACATGGAATATTTTTTCCATTTTCATCGAAAATGCTGGTCATACCGATTTTTTTTCCAATTAACCCAGACATAATTTTTCTTTATTATATTATGGACAACTCGCGATTTGTCCTGCTTGTTTGTTATGGATGATTCGCGACTCACCCGTAAAATATTCAAGGCTGAAAAATACGTTTCAGCCTTGAATTGTATTTTTCCGTTTTTCCTTAACCAATCGTTAAGGACATGTAAGTTTATAACTAAACTTTGATTTCTACTTCTACACCACTTGGCAACTCTAACTTCATTAGAGCGTCAATTGTTTTTGAAGATGACGAGTAAATATCCAATAAACGCTTGTAAGAGCTTAATTGAAATTGTTCTCTAGACTTCTTGTTTACGTGTGGAGAACGTAGTACAGTGAAAATTTTCTTGTGAGTTGGTAATGGAATTGGACCCGTTACTACTGCACCTGTACTTTTTACTGTTTTTACAATCTTTTCAGCAGACTTGTCTACTAAATTATGATCGTAAGACTTTAATTTTATTCTGATTTTTTGACTCATTTTCTTAAGATTTACGATTCAATACCTTTAGCAGCTTTTATAACTTCTTCTGAAATATTAGAAGGCGTTTCAGCATAATGTGAAAATTCCATTGTTGATGTTGCACGTCCTGATGATAATGTTCTTAATGTGGTTACATAACCAAACATTTCAGATAATGGCACAGTAGCTTTTACAGTTTTTGCACCTGCTCTGTCACCCATATCACTCATTTGTCCACGACGACGGTTTAAATCACCTACAATATCACCCATGTTTTCTTCAGGAGTAATAACCTCAAGTTTCATGATTGGCTCCATTATTACAGCTTTAGCAGCTTTTGCAGCAGCTTTAAAACCTAATTTTGCAGCTAATTCGAAAGATAATTGATCCGAATCCACATCATGATAAGAACCATCCGTTAAGGTTACTTTCATGGCATCTACTTCGTAGCCTGCTAATGGCCCATTTACCATAGCCATTTTAAATCCTTTTTCAATTGAAGGGATAAATTCTTTAGGAACGTTACCACCTTTAATTTCTGAAATGAATTCTAAACCAACTTTACCTTCTTCTGCAGGTTCCAATGTAAATACAATATCAGCAAACTTACCACGACCACCAGATTGCTTTTTGTAAACCTCTCTGTGTTCCGCTTTTCTAGTAATAGCTTCTTTGTATTCTACCTGTGGCTGACCTTGATTCACTTCAACTTTAAACTCACGACGTAAACGGTCTACAATAATATCTAGGTGAAGCTCACCCATTCCTGATATAATTGTTTGTCCTGAATTTTCGTCAGTTCTTGCTGTAAATGTTGGATCTTCTTCTGCTAATTTAGCTAAAGCCATACCCATTTTATCAACATCTGCTTTCGTTTTTGGCTCAACAGCAATACCAATTACTGGGTCTGGAAAGTCCATTGATTCTAAAACAATTGGATGCTTTTCATCAGACATAGTATCACCAGTCTTAATATCTTTAAATCCTACTGCAGCTCCAATATCTCCTGCTTCAATAAAATCGATAGCATTTTGCTTGTTAGCATGCATTTGGTAAATTCGTGAGATACGTTCTTTTTTACCTGAACGATTGTTCAAAATATAAGATCCAGCATCTAAACGCCCAGAATATGCACGGAAAAATGCTAAACGACCTACGAAAGGATCGGTTGCAATTTTAAATGCTAAAGCCGAGAAAGGCTCATTAACACTAGGCTTACGTCTTTCTTCTTTATCTGTGTCTGGATTAATACCCACAACACTCTCTCTATCCATTGGAGATGGTAAGTAACGACAAACAGCATCTAATAAGAATTGAACACCTTTGTTTTTGAATGAGGAACCACAAATCATAGGAATGATAGCCATATCCATTACCGCAGCTCTAAGTGCAGCATGCACTTCTTCTTCAGTAATAGAATCTTCATCTTCCATGAATTTCTCTAATAAGTTCTCATCATAGCCAGCTACTTCCTCAATTAATAAAGCACGGTATTTACGAACTTCATCTTGCATGTTTTCTGGAATAGGCACCACATCAAAAGTAGATCCGAAATTATCATCATGCCAAACAATAGCTCTGTTTTTAACCAAATCTACGATACCTTTGAACTCATCTTCTTCACCAATATTTAAAACAATTGGCACTGCATTAGACTTCAACATATCTTTAACTTGCTGACAAACTCCTAAAAAGTCTGATCCTTGACGGTCCATTTTATTAACGAAACCAATTCTTGGAACTTTATAGTTATCTGCTAATCTCCAGTTAGTTTCAGATTGTGGCTCAACACCATCAACTGCACTAAATAAGAATACTAACCCATCAAGAACACGTAATGAACGGTTTACCTCTACGGTAAAATCTACGTGACCAGGCGTATCAATAATATTAAAGTGGTAATCTTGAGCATCTGCTGTTGGCTCACCGTTTTCTTTCGGGAATGTCCAGTCACAAGTAGTTGCAGCAGATGTAATTGTAATACCTCTTTCTGCTTCTTGCTCCATCCAGTCCATTGTAGAAGCACCATCATGAACCTCTCCAATTTTGTGTGAAACACCCGTATAAAATAGAATTCGCTCTGTTGTTGTTGTTTTACCAGCATCAATATGAGCTGCAATTCCTATATTTCTTGTTAATTTTAAATCTCTTGCCATTTCTTAAAATCTAAAGTGTGAGAATGCTTTATTTGCTTCCGCCATCTTGTGGGTATCAACACGTTTTTTCACTGCCGCTCCTTCTTCTTTAGCTGCTGCTAAAATTTCTGAAGCTAAACGTTGTGCCATTGATTTTTCGTTTCTCTTACGTGCATAGCCTATAAGCCATTTCATTGCAGTAGAAACTTTACGGTCTGGACGGATTTGCATTGGAATTTGAAATGTAGCACCACCAACACGACGACTACGTACTTCTACGTGAGGCATCACATTAGATAAAGCATCTTTCCACATTTCTAATGCAGTTTTCTCATCATCTGTTTTCTTTTCTTCTACGATATCTATTGCATCGTAAAACACTTTAAAAGCTACTGACTTTTTACCATCCCACATCATCATATTAACGAAACGAGTTACTAACTGATCGTTAAAACGTGGATCTGGTAAAAGCGGTCTCTTTTTTGCTGCTCTTTTTCTCATGTCTTCTTCTTAAAGTTTTTTAATTACTTTTTAGGGCGTTTTGCACCATACTTAGATCTACGTTGCGTTCTACCTGCCACACCTGCTGTGTCTAAGGCACCACGTACAATGTGATATCTAACTCCTGGTAAATCTTTTACCCTTCCACCTCTAACCAATACTATCGAGTGTTCTTGTAAATTGTGTCCTTCACCTGGAATGTAAGCATTTACTTCTTTACCATTTGTTAACCTTACCCTTGCAACTTTACGCATTGCAGAATTTGGTTTTTTAGGTGTAGTAGTATAAACACGCGTACACACTCCACGTCTTTGTGGGCACGAATCTAAAGCAACCGATTTACTCTTCTTGGTTATTTTGGCTCTTCCTTTACGTACTAATTGTGAAATTGTTGGCATATATTTCTATATAATTTATGTTTAACCTCTCATTTGAGGGCTGCAAAGGTAGAAATTAATTTTAATTTTTCAAACGTTAATTCATTAATTTTCAAATCAAATTAAAAATCACGCTTTAAATTATATCAAAACGAATCTTTTTGCGTTAGTTTTACATTTTAAACACTTTTACAAAAACGTGTATAGATTTCTTTTTTTATTTGCCCTCTTGCTCTCTGGATCAGTTACTGATTTACTGGGACAAAATTTATATCTCAAAATTCAAAACGAATCTAAAGAAGACACGCTTGTATTAGACTCTATAGGCTATAAAAAAAAACACGCTGACTTCAATTCATTAAGCCTTGAAATTGACACACTCAAATACAAGATTTCAAATTTAGGCTATATAGACGCTAAATGGGAAAGTTTAAAAAAAATTAATGATTCTGTTTATGAAAGTAATTTAACACTTGCGAAGCCTTACAAATCTGTAGACATATATTATGATTTGGAAAAACTTCCCCCAGGAACTTTAAAACAACTAAAAGTTCATAGCAGCAAATTATATTTTACAGTACCATTTAGAGAAATTGAACAAACGCTCCAATTCATTAATAAGAAAGTTTCAGATCAGGGACTACCCTTTACTACCCTAAAACTTGTCAATATAAAAAAAACCGATCACCACACCTTAAAAGCAGAGCTAACAGTTTCAAATATTGAACAGAAGCGTTCAGTAGATAAAATTGTTGTTAAAGGTTATGAAAAATTCCCCAAATCTTACCTGTCGTATTTTTTAAAGCTTAAAACAGGCAGGACATTAAATTTATCAGAAATTAAAGAGCAAACAAGTTTATTGCAAGAAATACCTTTTGCTAGCCAGATAAAAGACCCAGAAATATTATTCAGCAAAGACTCTACTATTTTATATGTGTACATAGAGAAAGTAAAAAGCAATACGTTTGATGGTTTTTTAGGTTTTGGCACAAATGAAGAGACTAGCAAATTAGAATTAACAGGATATTTAAATTTAGAACTAACCAACAATTTAAATTCCGGCGAATCACTTTCAATAGCATACAGAAGCGATGAGAGTGACCAAAAATCTTTTAATGTTAATGTAAACTTGCCATACCTTTTTAATACACCAATTGGTACCGAGTTGGAATTAAATATATTTAAAAAAGACTCCTCATTTACAACGGCCGACCAAAGTGCACGAATTAACTACCAATTAAATCCAAAAAATCAATTTTCAGTAGGTATAAAATCTACAAAGTCCAATAATTTATTGAGCAGTGAAAACCTCAATCCATTTATCAAAGATTACGAAACTAGCTTTTACACGGTTGGCTATAGATTTTCCAACCGTTCAAAAGAACAATCCATTTTTAAAAGAAATGCTGCCATACAACTAGAGACAGGCATTGGCAATAGAGAAATTGCATCCAATAAAGACCAACAATACCAATATAGTTTAAATGCTTTTAAAATTTTTAATTTAAATTTCAAGAACAGCATTTATGTACGAACCAACAGCTTTGGTTTATTTTCGGATAGCTATTTAGAAAACGAATTAAGCCGCTTTGGCGGAATAAACTCCATAAGAGGTTTTGAAGAGAATAGTCTAAATGCTAACTTCTATGGTCTACTGGCCACAGAATATAGATATTCATTAAGTTCTAATTTATATGTTCATTCCATAATTGACATTGCTTACTTTGAAAATAAAATAATAGACCAAAAAGAAAAACTATACAGTTTTGGCTTTGGCTTTGGTTTGAATACAAAAGCAGGGTTATTACGATTTAACTATGCAAATGGCAAAAGTGAAAATCAGAGTTTCAAACTATCAAATTCAAAAATCCATTTAAGTTTGTCAGCACTTTTTTAACAATAATAGGTGTTAAAAAGGCTTGATTTTGAAAATATTTTAAAATTTTAACCCTTATTTATTGTTTAATTAACTTTTTATTATGATTTTTGGCCTAGACTAATTCAAATAAAATACAAAATGAAAACAAAGTTTAGTGGAATTTTAACGCTATTTCTAGCGTTTGTTGTGCAACTTACGTTTGCGCAAGAAAAAACAATTTCAGGAACGATTTCCGATGAAAACGGACTACCTCTTCCCGGAGTTAATATTATTGTAAAAGGTACTACAACTGGAACTCAATCAGATTTTGATGGAAATTACTCCATTAACGCGAGCCCAGGAGACGTGCTATCGTATTCCTTTATTGGCTACACAACAAAAGAAATGACTGTTGGTGCATCTAATAACATTAGCTTTGCAATGGAGGTTGATAGTGAAGCTCTTGAAGAGGTTATTATTACCGCTTTAGGTGTTGAGAGAACAGCAGGAGAGTTAACTGCCGCGACTAAAGTAGTTGAAGCAGAAGAACTAACACAAGCTGCCAACCCTAACGTTGTACAGAGTTTAACAGGTAAAGTATCTGGTTTACAGATTAACACAACAAACAACGGTGTTAACCAAACAACTAGAATTGTATTAAGAGGTAACCGTTCATTAACAGGTAATAACCAAGCGTTAATTGTTATTGATGGTGTCATCTCTAGTGCAAATACACTTGCTAATTTAGCGCCTGAAATCATCGCTTCTACCAACGTAATTAAAGGTGCTGGTGGTAGTGCATTGTATGGTTCTCAAGGTTCTAACGGTGTAATTATAGTTACAACAAAGAGTGGTTCATCTAGTGAAAAAATTGAAGTATCTATAAACTCTTCTATCTCTTTTGAAGATGTTGCATTTGTTCCAGAACGTCAAACTAAATACGGTCAAGGTTGGAATGGTATTCATACATCTTACGAAAATGGAGGTTGGGGTCCTGAATTTGATGGGACATTACAGCCTGTAGGTTTACCTCAAGCTGATGGTTCATACATTATGGCTCCTTACACGGGAGATAGTGACAACATTAAAGAGTTCTTTAAGACAGGTACTATCTTACAAAACGGTGTAACACTTTCTGCTGGTGATAAAACAGGTAATATTTTACTATCTGTTAATAACCAACAAACAGAATTTGTAGTTGAAGGTGATGAGTTAAATAGAACTACGGTTTTATTTAAAGGTAACAAACAATTAGGTAGATGGAATGTTGGTGGTAACGTAACGTATAATACGTCTTCAGTTAAAACTACAACATCAAGTTTATTTACTGAATTATTACAAACAGCGTCTAACGTTCCTGTTGAACTGTTTGAGAACTCTGGTAACGAAGGACACTGGACATCTTACTACAGAAATCCATATTGGATGAGAGATAACATTAGAAATTCAAGTAATACAACTAGAATGAATGGTGTTGCTAACATTAAGTACGATATCAATGATAACATCAATGTTGTAATGAACAGTAGTGTTCGTAACTTCAAGAGTTACTCAAGAAACTATACTAATGAATACATTGATACTATTGGTATTGGTGGTGGAGATCACTCCACAATTTCTCAATTTGGACAAAGCAACAGCGAAGAAACAAATATATATAATGATATTTTTGTTAACTTTGACTATATGTTAACTGATGATATTTCATTAACAGCTTTAGTTGGTAATAACATCCAAGATAATATGTTTTCTTCTACTGCAGTTAGCGGTAGTAACTTAACAATCCCAGGATATTATAACATTGACAACATTACGGGAAGACCTACAACATCTAACACTATCCAAAGAGATCGTCGTTTCTCTTTACTTGGAAGTATGGATTTAGGGTACAAGGATTTCTTATTCTTATCTCTAACAGGACGTAATGACTGGACTTCAAGATTAGCAGACGACCGTAACTCATTCTTCTATCCTTCTGTAGGTTTATCTTTTGTAGCTACAAATGCATTCCCAGGTTTGAAAAAAGGTGGCATATTAAATTATGCTAAAATTTCTGGAAACTGGGCTAAAGTAGGTAATGACCGAGTTGGTCCATACCAAATTAATTCAACTTTAAACCAAGCTACTGGTTATCCTTTTGGTGGCTTAAACTCTTTTGTATTAGATCAAACTATTGCTGATCCTTTATTAGTAAATGAGTTCATAGAGTCTTATGAGTTTAACCTTAATTTAGCTTTCTTTAAAGGTGATAGAGTTCGTTTAGATTTCTCTATCTACGAAAGTAAAAACTCTGATTTGGTAACAGGTATTACTACCTCTGCTGCTTCTGGTTTAGCTAATACTACAGTTAACATTGCAGAATCTACAACTTCTGGTTTTGAAATCGATTTAGGTTTAACACCAATCAGAACAAAAGACTTCCGTTGGGATTTAGATGTTAACTTCGCTACAAACGAAACTATTATTGATAAAATTTCTGACCAATCAGATGAGGTTGCTTTAGCTGCTTTTGCTGATATTGGTATTTTTGCTACTGCTGGTGAAGAGTTTCCTTTAATTAAAGGTACTGCTTATCAAAGAGATCCTCAAGGTCGTGTGTTAATTGATCCTACAACAGGTAACCCATTAAAAACTGGTAGTTTCCAAGTGTTAGGTAAATCAAATCCTGATTATATAGTAGGTTTAAACACTGCTGTAAATTATAAAGGAATCAGACTTGCTGCTGTAATGGATTATAGAACAGGTCACCAATTTTGGGCAGGTACTAAAGACTGGTTATCTTGGTCTGGACACTTAGTAGAGTCTGCTGATGGTGGTCGTAGAGGATTTATTTTCCCAAACTCGGCAATCAATACAGGTACAGCTGCTAACCCAGTTTACGAGGCAAACACCAATGTTATTACAGGTGGTACAACATACGCTAACTATTTAGATTATTTCTCTAACGAGTACAGAAGTGTAAGTGAGAACTTTGTATTAGATGCAACTGCTTTTAAAGTAAGAGAATTATCATTAAGTTATGCTTTTTCAAAAGATATGTTGAAAAACGTAGGATTATCAAGTTTAAGACTAGGTGTTAACGCAAGAAACCCATTCATTGTATTACCTGCTGAAAACAGAGGTTATGCAGATCCAGAAATCGGAAGAAGTTCTGGTAACGATCAAGGTTTAAGTGTTACTGGTCAGTATCCTATTACTAGAACATACGGTATGACTCTTAATTTAACTTTTTAAAAAATAAACATGAGAACGAAATATAAATTTTTATTATTAGTAATCCTCGCGATTACTGTATCATGCAGCGATTATTTGGATGTAAATGAAAACCCAAATTCACCTTCTGCTGATGATGTGACACCAGATTTAATTTTAGCAGGAGCTATGAGTAATACTTATAGAACACAAGCTATTACTATGAATCGTTTAGGAAATGTGATGATGAATAACTGGGGAGCTAACGTAAACTCGTTTACTGGTGGTTTCTCTGAAGAATTCACACTCGCAATTGACAACAACTTCTATAATACTATTTTTACAGGTTTATATAGAGGTACATATAACTTCCAAGCTATTATAGACTATCCAAGCGCAGATTATGATAATCATAAGGCAATATCGAAAATTATGAAGTCATTTTACTTACAGTATGTAGTTGACTTGTATAGTGATGTTCCTTACTTTGAAGCGCACCAAGGAATTAAGAATTTAACTCCTGTTTATGATAATGATCGTGCAATATATGAGGAGTTATACAACCAAGTTGATGAAGCTATTGAGTTAATAAACAATGCAGGCTTGAATACGATACCTGTAGGTAGTGAAGATGTTATATTCAATGGATCTATGTCAAGTTGGATTGCGTTTGGTAACTCTTTAAAACTACGTCTGTTATTACGTCAGCGTACAGATGCAACTATGAATGGTGATGCTGAATCTGCTGCTTTTATTGCAAGTAAATTACCAGAATTACAAACAGCTGCATTTTTAAATAATGATGCAACTATCAACCCTGGGTATTCTTCTGAAAGTACGGCTCAACAAAACCCATTTTATGGAGCTAATGGATATTCTAACAACGAAACGACTCCAACAACAAACTATAACTTTATCAGAGCATCGAAATATGCTGTAGACTTTTTAATAAACAGCGCCGACGATCGTGTAAACTTTTTATATGACGAAGCAGATGATGGAAGTGGTGTAATTGTTGGCCACGAACAAGGTGCTGATAGTGACAACTCACCAGCTGGACTATCACCACTTGGACCAGGATTAATTATTGATTCTGCTCAAGATGGCTATGTAATGACTGCTGCAGAGAGTCTATTAATGCAAGCTGAAGCACAATTATTTGGTTTAATACCAGGTGATGCTCAAGCTAGTTTTGAAGCGGCAATTGACGCTTCCTTTCAACTATTAGGAGCTGATAGATCAGGTTACACACCTAGTCTCCCAGGTTTAGGATGGGTTGGAACAGATAATGATAAGTTTGAAGCTATCATGAGACAAAAATGGATTGCAACTAATGGTATTAATGCTATTGAATCGTATATCGAGTTCACAAGAACAGGTTTCCCAGACGATATTCCTTTAGCTTTAACCGCTCAATCTTCAACCAGACCAATGCGTTTGATGTACCCATCTGATGAGTATATTTCAAATTCAGCGAATGTACCTTCTCAAGTGAGTGCAGACGTATTTGCAACGGGACCATTTTGGGCACAATAATAAAAAAAAATAGAAATTATGAAAAATTTAAAAATTTATTTTACAGCGATTTTCGCTTCTGTAATTTGCTTCTCTTGTTTAGTAGATGATGAAGTAGAAAACACAACTCAGAATGAAGATTTATCTAGAATTGTTGGATTCCAATCAACTATTTCGCTTGGAAATTTTGAACAATTATCTGGAGGCACATTTGATTTTGCAGTACCAGTTCACCTTTTAGGCGGTAATGATGGTACACCAAGTGACACTGAAATTACAGTTACATATGAAGTAGGCGACATTAACGAACTAAACTATAGCCCTTCTGAATTAGCCAGTATTTTTGGACTTTCAAAAGCTCAAAGAATTTCTTTAGAAGATGGTACTGCTGTTTTGTCTGACTATGTTGATGAAGCTATCCAAGGAACTCAATTTAATTTTGAAGATAATTCTCAAGTAACTACAATTCCAGCAAACTCAACATTTGACCTTATAAATATGGATGTTTATAATGATGCGTTAGACCCTGGTAAAATTAGCTACTTTGTATTAAACTTAAAAACGGTAACATCTTCTGGAGATGTAGTTATTGGTGAACAACTTAAATCGACTGTGGTTAAATTTCAATTATGTAGAACAGATTTAACTGGTTCTTATTCTTATGGATCAAGAACTGTAACAGTAAGTGAATTATCACCAGGTCTATATAGAGCTTCTTATATGCCTCAATTTGCTGCAACTTATACTTTTGATTTCACAGCATGTGCTGGTAAATTAGTAATTGTAGGATGGCAGTTTAATGAGAATAATAGTTCAACTGCTCTTTACTATGTAACTCAAGGAGAAGCTGGAACAGTTAGTCCAAATGGGAATATTACTTTCACATCTGTTTCTATGACGGATATCTCTTGGTACTCGAACTTAAGTTACACGTTCATTAAAAATTAATATTAAAAATGATAAAAATGAAATATATAAAACACTTAATGCTATCAGCTTTAGTTTTAGCTAGCTTTACGTCGTGTAATGATGATGACACGGAATACACATTTTCACAAAAGGCGTTAGTTACAATTGATAACGTATCTGAAAGCGCTATTACCGAAGGAGAGAGTGTCATGGTTACTTTAACAGTTGACAACCCTTTCAAAGAGACTTTAGATTTCAAATTAGAAATGATTTCTGGAGGAAACAATGCAGATTATAACACTGGTGATCCAAGTGAACCAAATGCTCCAACTACGCCAGATGATGGTTATGGTAGTCAAGGGTATTTAATTCAAGTTCCTGCATATGCGTCTTCATATACTTTCCAAATTAATTCTATTTTAGATTTAGATGTTGAAGGTACTGAAGAGTATACATTCAGATTAACTAACACTAGAAATGGTCAAGGTTTAATCAATGGCAATAACATCATAAAGTTTGATGTAGCTAATTACACTGATGATAACATGGGTATCCGTTTAAGCTGGTCTAAAGATGAAACTTACCAGATTTTGAAATTGAACCATGAAGATCCAGGAGCTCCTTATCCTGATGATGATGAAACATTAAGCGAACACCAAGATTTATGTGGTGTTGTAGATTATGATGTTTATGTAGCAGGTGCAAATGTTTCTGCTTTCACAGGAGATTGCCCTGAATACATTATCACAGGTGGATCTAACCCAACTACAGTTCTTGCTGATGGATCTTATGATGTTATCGTAGATTTATGGGATTTTAATTTAGGTTTAGCTGCTGACGAATCATTAATTGGTAGTTTTGCTATTCCTTTTGAAATTGAAATCGCTAAAACAGGTAAATTCCACACAAGTATTTCTTACCCAAGTTTGTACTTCTCATATAGTGATACAAGTGCTGCTACAGGTGGTGGTGAACAAGTTGTTGCTACTGTAGATGTAGTTGGTGGTAAATACACTGTTAAAGACAATTTAGGTAATGTAGTTGCTCAAGAATAGGGACTATATTATTTATTATAATATTAAAAACCGCTTCTAAATAGAAGCGGTTTTTTTATACCTTTGTTTTCATGGAACAGGAAACACAAATTTTTGGCTTACATTCAGTAATAGAAGCTATTCAAGCTGGAAAAACTATAGAGAAAATTTTTATTCAAAAAGGATTGCAAGGCAACCTTGCTAACGATTTAGAATCACTTATCAGAAGAGAGGCTATAAATGCATCCTATGTTCCTGTTGAAAAGCTAAATAGATTAACAAATAAAAATCATCAAGGTGTTGTAGCTCAAATATCACCTATTGATTATTACGATATAGAGAATTTAGTATTAAGTGTTATGGAGTCTGGTAAAACTCCTTTATTCTTATTACTAGATCAGTTAAGTGACGTTAGAAATTTTGGTGCTATTATTCGTACCGCTGAATGTACAGGAGTTAACGGCATTATTATCCAAAAAAAGGGAAGTGCGCCTATAAATGGAGATACCATTAAAACTAGTGCTGGTGCAGTATTCAAAATGCCAATATGCCGTGTTGATCATATCAAAGATGCTATGTTTCATTTACAAGCTTCAGGCATAGCGGTTATCGCTGCTACCGAAAAAACACATGACACCATTTATGATATTGATTTTAAAGTGCCTTGTGCCATCATCATGGGGTCTGAAGGTCGCGGAATAAATCCATCGGTATTAAAGCTTGCTGATAAAAAAGCAAAACTACCTTTATTTGGTTCTATTGAATCCCTAAATGTATCGGTTGCGTGTGGCGCAATTCTCTATGAAGTAGTTAGACAACGATTAAGTTGATGAATCTTTAGATTCTTTAAAAATGTAATTAATAGAAATTGGTGGTTTTCCCTCCTCTACTTTCGTATCAATGGCCTCATTTTCAGGTACAGTTTCAATAAAGTTACCAGCTTCATCAAAATGTTTCAAAAAGGGATCTTCATCTTCATTATAATGTGGGTCTTCCCATTGGTATTTATTAGGTTTTGGTATGTGCTTCTTAAATAGAAAAGCGAAAACAAGTCCTACCAATAGTCCGGACAAATGTCCCTCCCAAGACACACCATCTTTTATGGGCAGAACATACCAAATCATACTACCGTATAGAAAGATAACAAGCAACGATAGCGCTATCAATCGGAAATGTTTAGCAATAATACCCTTAAAAAAAAGAAAACTTACTAATACATATATCAATCCACTAGCTCCAATATGATACGCAGGTCTACCTATACTCCATGTTAACAAACCTGATAAAAGAATACCGAAAATAAGAATTTTCCAAGCCATCTCTCTGTAGAAATAAAACAAAGCTGCCGTTAATACAAATAATGGTATGGTGTTATGATATAAGTGTGTAATTCCTGAATGAATAAAAGCGCTAAAAATAACACCTCGCAATCCAAACAGTTTCTGCGGAAATATACCATAATTAGTAAAGTCAAAACCAAAGCGAATTTCAAACCAAAATACCAACCAAATTAACAAGATAAATGCTACTGGTACTAAAATTACCTGATTAGAAAATTTAAACTCCTCCTGACTCTTCATAAACTAACCAATACAAATAACTAACCATTAATGACGTTCTGTAAAATTGTCAGTCTGAAAGAACGATAAAAAATTACAAATTGAAAATCAAAAATGTACTAAAGCATTCTAAAAGAACCTATAATTATTTTTAAATTTACAATATGAATGAACCTTTAGCAGAACGTTTACGTCCTAAAACACTTAACGACTATATAAGTCAGGCACATTTAATTGGGCCTAATGGCACCTTAACCAACCAAATAAAGCAAGGTTTAATTCCATCGCTAATTTTTTGGGGACCACCAGGTATTGGAAAAACAACATTAGCCCATATTATTGCCACGGAATCTAATAGGCCATTTTATACATTGAGTGCTATAAATTCTGGTGTTAAGGATATCAGAGACGTCATAGATAAGGCAAAACAATCTGGCGGTTTATTCACGACAAAAAATCCCATTTTATTTATTGATGAAATTCATCGTTTTAGTAAATCACAGCAAGACTCTTTATTACAGGCAGTAGAAAAAGGTTGGGTAACGCTAATTGGAGCTACAACTGAAAATCCGAGTTTTGAAGTTATTCCGGCTTTACTATCACGTTGTCAAGTTTATATTTTAAATGCCTTTAATAAAACCGATTTAGAAGCACTTTTAAAACGTGCCATTGAAAAAGACACCTACTTATCCCAAAAAAAAATTATATTACAAGAAACAGAAGCTTTAATCCGTATTTCTGGAGGTGATGCACGAAAATTGTTAAACATATTTGAACTGATAGTCAATTCACAAGAAACTGATAATATAATTATAACTAATGAACTTGTTACCCAACGTATTCAAAATAATACAGCAAGATATGACAAAACAGGTGAGCAGCATTATGATATAATTTCTGCACTCATAAAATCAATTCGCGGGAGTGACCCAAATGCTGCTGTGTATTATCTTGCACGTATGATAGAAGGTGGAGAAGATGTAAAATTTATAGCAAGACGCCTGCTTATTTTATCTAGTGAAGATATTGGCAACGCCAATCCAACTGCATTAGTAATTGCTAATAACACCTTCCAGGCTGTCTCAACGATTGGGAATCCTGAATCTCGAATTATTTTAAGCCAATGTGTCACTTATTTAGCTTGTTCACCAAAAAGTGATGCCGCTTATAAAGCTATTGGCAAAGCCCAACAAATTGTTCGTGATACTGGCGATTTAAGTGTGCCTCTATCAATAAGAAATGCACCAACCAAATTAATGAAAGAAATTGGTTATGGCGAAAATTACCAATATGCACATAATTATGAAAATAATTTTGCCAATCAAGAATTTCTACCCAAAGAAATAAGCAATACCCGATTCTACGAACCTGGTAATAACTCACGTGAAAATGCCCAGAGAGAATTTCTAAAAGAGCGTTGGAAAGAAAAATACGGTTATTAAAACGTTACATTTAAAGTTTGAACTTGTAGCGATCCATCAGCAATTGTTTTTGCAATTACCCATTTATCGTTTAATTTATAAACGGTGGCTTGCATTCCCTCTACCATATAAAACTCTTCTTTACCAGAAAAAATTAGTTTATAAACCACTTCACCTTTACTGTTTAATAACTCATAATTAATAACATCTATCTTTCTAGCTGTTAAAGGTTGATCCATATCTGCACCATTAGACTTCGAATCTGATTGCGCTACACCTATAACAGATGGTGCAATAGCAGTAGATTTTTCTGTATTTGCTGAAACAGCCTTTTGTTCTGAAATTTTAGGGTTGTAACTATAATTTAATGTGTCAAATGACTCAAATGCTTCTCGTAAAGATAAATTATAAGCTACTTTATATTTTTTTTCTCGAGACTGCCCTACTCCCGAAGTGTAAACAACCTGTTTTTGACAGTTTTTAAGCTCAACTCTGAATTTAGTTACAAAAATGCTCGACTCATTTAAGACATCGGCCCATAATGCCAAACAACCATTATTTATTAAATCATTGGGAAGAGGTTCATCATTCATTAAAGCTATAAAACCTTGCTTTTCAAACAAAAACTTGGTTAATGAATTTAGCTGATATTGATCTGGTTCTGTACAAAAATCATAAGTAGTTGGAATAATAACATATTTATAATGATCCAAATCAGTTTGTGAAAAGCTGAATTGAAAAGTAATAAATAAAACAAATAAAAAAGTGATTTTTCTTTTCATGATTTTAAAATAAAATTAAAGATACATTAAAATTATAAATAGGCTTTTAATTCTTTCAAGTTTGTAACTTGCTTAATGCTATTATCAATTTTCAAGCCATGATAATTAAAACAAATAGCATCCATACCAAAATTTAGAGCGCCTAATACATCAGCCTCTAAATTATCACCTATCATTAAACTCGTTGTCTTATTGGCTACGGCCAGATTAAGTGCATAATCAAAAATAATGGGATTGGGTTTTTTAACACCTGCTAGTTCAGAATTAGTAACAGTTTTAAAGTAATTTGAAATTTTGGATTGATTCATTTTCTTTTCCTGTGCTTCATGGAAACCATTAGTAATTATATGTAAACGATAATTAGGTTGTAAATAGTCTAACAACTCCAAAGTGCCATCAAATAAATGGTTGAAGGTTGGTAAATTAACAATATAGTCTGCTGACAATTGATTAATAACGTCATCATGAACTATCATTTTAATAGAATCAAAACTTTCTTTGAGTCTCTTGTATCTTAAAGATTCTTTATCAATTTTATCGTTTCTATATAATTTCCAGTAGTTTAAATTTATAGGCTCATAAACACTTAAAAATTTTTGTAAATCAACATCAATACTATGCGCTTTAAATATTTTATTAAATGTTAAAGCTGAATTTTTATCAAAATCCCAAAGCGTATGATCTAAATCAAAAAAAATATCTGTTATACCTTTAATCTTCATGTACTGAATCTAATATCATATTAAACAATTCTTTAAAACCACGCCAACGTTCAATATCACTAAACGTATAATTATGAAAAACAGAAACAAATTCACCATTTACAGCTTTTACTTGATTAATAACACGTTGTAGTGATTCCTTTTTATCTAACAAGGAATGATGCTTTAAAAGTGTATAATCCATTACATGGTATGCTGTTATTTTTAAAGGTGTTTGAATTTCAAAATCTAAATCATAAAAGAAAAAAGGTGTGCATGTACCGGCTCGAAAACCACTGTGATTAACATAACCCATGGTATAATCTTCAAGGATTTCCAATTCCACCAAATTTCTGTAGGAAACAGGTAAATTTAATTTAGAGAACGATTGTCTAGAGGCTACTAACGAGGTGTTTACTATAGATTCCATGCGCCGTTTCTCCTTTTTTAAAATAGCTAAATTATCCAATGCAAAATAAGATGCTTTTAGGCCAACATGACTGTAGTCTGCAACTTGCTTTATAAGCGAAATAAATTCTTTTTTTTGAGCATTTATACCTTTATCGAAAGTTGAATAATCTCCGATCAAGAAAAAAAATAAAAACTTATTTTTATGTTGCTTTTGTCTGTTTATAATATACTTGAAGGTATCATCGGGATCATGTTTAAGGCCTAATAAAACCATAAATCGCATATACAGTCTATGAAATTTAAATCCTATAACGTCCTTAAGGGTTCCACCCACAGTCCGCATTAAACCTTTAGATTTAAAGCTGAATGCAGAAGGTACATCTATAATTGGTTTTATTGAATACGTTTTATCAGGAAAAACAAAATCTGGATATTGATTTTGTAAAATTTGTTTGAATTTATAAGCCCAAATATCTACTACCGGCTGATGAAGAAAACCAAATTTATATGCCAAACTTTCTTCAGCTGTAAAACGGCCAAATTCATCTTTTACATGCGGTAAATACTCCTCATACCGACTCAACAAATAAAAAGTGGCTGCAAACATATCAAATGGCATACAACTCTTATCGTTTGTAGTGAAAAAACATTTAGTATCTTCCCAATCATGAACTTGAATTTCAACATCGGATAAGCCTTGCTCAAAAAGTAATTCATGACTTTTTATAAACAACTCATTGCTTAAGGGTTGTTTAGCATAGGAGATTTTGATAGAATTATGTGAAATAAACTCTTCTACTGTTGTTGTAAAGGTTACAGGAATATTCAATATACGTGTAAAAACATGCTTAAATGCATATTTTACTCTTGGTGTTATTTTATGTGTGTATATGAGAATCATTACAGTAGGTTGTCATCTGCAAAGCTAAAATAGGCCTTTTCCGTTATTATAAGATGATCTAATACTTTAATATCTAAACTTTCGCCAGCTTTTTTTAATTTTTGAGTAATGTGTTTATCAGCTTCGCTGGGTTTTAAAGTTCCAGATGGATGGTTATGAGCTAAAATAAGCCCTACTGCTCCAAACTCTAAAGCATTTTTAAGTACCAAACGTACATCAACCAAAGTTCCTGTAATACCACCTTTACTTAACTGCTGTTTCTGAATAACTTTATTCGCATTATTTAAATAAATTATCCAAAATTCCTCATGTGGTAATTCACCAATTATGGGCTGCATAAGTTCAAAAACGGATGCACTCGATGTAATATTTTTTCGTTCTAGAGCATCTTCTCCCCGACGTCTCCTTCCCAATTCCATAGCAGCTGCAATTGAAATAGCTTTGGCTTCACCAATTCCTTTAAAATCCATGAGTTGTTTGATACTTAATTTCCCCAACTGATTTAAATTATTATCTACACTCGCTAAAATACGCTTGCATAAATCTAAAGCACTTTCGTTTCTACTACCTGAACCAATGATTATTGCCACAAGCTCGGCATCACTTAAAGCAGATCTGCCTTTATCCCGCAATTTTTCGCGAGGCTGATCGTCTTGAGACCAATTTTTTATGGAGAATGATGGTGCTTTTTCTGGCATCTGTTAAAGATAAATATTGTAAATTTCAACTGCAATAAATTAATAACATAAATAGTAATTAAAAGAGCAACTTAAATTTTGAACTATCCACCAAAAGAGCATCAAGAAACAAATATCCAGCATGTTATGACTGTGATAAAAAATTATCCGCTGGCAACCGTAATTTCAGTTTCTAACCATGAGCCTGTAATAACCCATATTCCTTTAATATTACAAAATAATGAATTAATTGGTCATTTGGACGCTAATAATCCACACACAGAATTGTTAAAAAACCAAAATAAAGTCACCATTATTTTTTCAGGACCACAATGTTATATTTCGCCTAGTATTTACTCTTCTAAACAATTACCTACTTGGAATTATGTAAAAGTACATATTGAAGGTACTGTTACTGAAATTACTGATCCCAATATTATAAAGCAAAGTATGGTGGACATGACAACTTTTTTAGAATCTCCAGAACATAAATTTCAGTTAGATTATCAAGACCCAAGAATGGAAAAATATCTGCCTTATGTTAAGAGTTTTAAGGTTGTTATTACTAACTGGGAGGGCAAATTTAAACTCTCACAAAATAAAAGTATTGAAGACTTTAATAGAGCCAAAACTGAAATGATAAAACGCAACCAAGTTGACATTACAAGTTTTTTAAACGAAATAATCGAATAATATCGATGAAAAAAACTGTCTGTATCATTTTGCTGTTAACATTATGCGTTACGGCATACTCTCAAAACACCATTCTATGGAAAGTAAGCGATACGCTAAACCAAAAAACCTCATACATTGTTGGAACATTTCATCAGTTTGGTAATTCATTTGTAGATAGTATTCCACAGATACAGAAAGCACTTTTAGCATCTGAACTGTGTGTTTTTGAATCTATTGATAATACCGATAGCGCACGTAACCTGATTAATTCTCGGCAAGCAACAAACCAGATTGAATCTGGTTTAAAAAAACGTGACCTAAAAAAACTTAAAACAATTGCTGAAAATTGGAAGGTAGATTTATATAAGCTTAAACCATTAGAATTACGCTGGAAACTACAACAAGAGTATCAAAAAGAAATCTGTAAAACTGTTAAACCTACTGATACTTGGGATCATTTTGATAATTACTTGATCCATATTGCTAAAAGTAATACTATTCCAGTTTTAGGTTTAGAAACGGATAGTTTACAACTAGAATTTATAACAAAGGAAAATAAAAACCCTAATTGGAAACAAGAACGCAAAACAATTTCAAAGCTTATACAAGAACTTACCACCAATAAACCTAACACAAATTATTGTGAGTTTGCCAACAAATACAGGAATTTTGAACTTGATTATAAGTTTGAGGACCCTTGTCCAGAAAGCATACTCATAAAACAGCGTAATTCAGATTGGCTAAATTTGATACCAGATTTATTAAAAACAAAAAACACCTTTATAGCTGTTGGTTATGCACATCTACGTAATAGCTGCGGCCTTTTAGAACAATTAAGCCAACATGGCTTTTTAGTAGAGGCTGTTGTACTGAAAAGTAATGATTAATAGTTGTTATAAGTGACGTTGTATAACAATTACAACTATAAGTTTTTTTTTGCTGTAAATTGATTAGATGGGTATTGTTAACTGATTGTATTCTTTTGTTTTAGTGTATATTAGAAAAACACTAATATTTAAATTATTAATATGGACTTTTAATTCAATAATTGGACAAAATATGAATGGAAAATGTACTCGGAAAGACATTGACTCAAGTAATGATAAAAAAGGATATCTAGGTTTTCAACTTCTCGAAATCGACAATGATAATGTTGATATATACACTGATTTTTCACTTAAAGAAAAAATAACCAAGTAAATGATAGGAATTTTAGTCATAATTACCATTTCGTGGTTGCTGTTATACCTGATTGAAAAGCAGCACATTTTGGCATTAGGTTTTTTTCCAATTGGAAAAAGATTAAAACAATTCTTATTCGGATTTTTAATTACTGGAATACTTTGCGTGCTTGTTCAATGTTTAGAATCATATCTTACATCTTCGACTTGGATTTTAAATAAAGATATTACAGCCCGAATTATACTAAAATCGTTTTGGTGGGATTTTAAATCTGTAATGACAGAAGAATTAATTTTTCGTGGAGCAGTATTGTATATTCTCATTCAAAAAATAGGCTCCAGAAAAAGCATTTTAATTTCTGCAATTGCATTCGGAATTTATCATTGGTTCTCATACGGAGTTTTAGGTAATGTTATGGCAATGATTTTAGTTTTTATTGGAACTGGATTAATGGGTTACGCTTGGGCTTGGGCATTTTCAAAAACTAAATCAATAATGCTACCTTTAGGACTTCATTTAGGTTGGAATTTTATTCATAACACGCTTTTTTCAAAAGGCCCTTTGGGCGAATTAGTCCTAATTTCCAAAGGTGGAACTGAATTGACCGATTGGGCTTCATTATTAAATTTTACTAGTGGACTAGTTATGGCTCCTATTTTTGTTATAATTTATGTGATATTTTTTGTAAAAGAGGAGACAGAAACAAAATAACAATATGCTTATCATCGAGAATATTTAAAAATAGTTTAACCTAATTACAAAAAAATAAGCGCGTTTCGTAATAACTTCAAAATGTTGGATAGTAATTGGAATTTATCTGCTACCGGTAATTAAGTACTATTTATTCACTAAATTAGTTGAGAAACCACGCAGCAAGCCATATTCAAAATAGTTTATCAATCCAAAAAACCGGCAATCAAATCTTTTGGATGGGTTGTATCAGGAACTGGAAATTCAAACCAACTAGACATACTTTTTTCAAAACCTAGCTTATTTAAATAATTGTGTAAGGCCAAATTTAAACCTTTGGTATATTTAGGATGACTGGCACCTAGTGGATCTTGATGGTATAAATCGTTTTGAGCAAATCCTTCAAAAGCAGGTCCCGTTATTTCTATACCAAATGCTTCCGGATTTTGCCCAATAGGACTATGAATGGTCGTTGTAAACTGATGCCAATATGCCGATTGAATACAGTTATGTTCAAACAATTGCCTAACCACTTCCAAAGCGTCTATTGTTTCTTGTTCAGTTTGAGTAGGAAACCCATACATTAAATACGCATGAACCATAATGTTATTTTGAGAAAAATTATGAGTTACCCGTGTTACTTGAGCAATATCAACACCTTTTTTCATTTTCGCTAGTAGTCTATCAGAAGCCACTTCCAATCCACCAGTTACCGCAATACAACCCGATTTTGCCATAAGCTGACACAAGTCAAAGTTGAAAGTTTTTTCGAATCGGATATTTGTCCACCAAGTAATTTTCACACCTCTCTCCAATAATACATTGGATAAAGCACGGAGCATTTTGGGTGGAGCCGCTTCATCTACAAAATGAAAACCGGTTATACCAGTGTCGTTTATTATTTTTTCTATTTTATCGACTAAATCGTGGGCTGTTGTATTTTGGTAATTACCAATATAATCTAACGTAACATCACAAAATGTACATTGTTTCCAGTAACAGCCATGGGAAATGGTTAGTTTATTCCATCTGGCATCTGTCCACATCCTATGCATGGGGTTTACAACATCTAAAAAAGAGACATATTTATCAAAGGGTAAACCAGAATAGTCGGGTGCTGGTAAATTTTTATGATGGTAAATGGTATTTGGTATTTTATTTTTATAAACCACTTTACCTTGTTCCAAAACAAATGTCCGTTCTAAATCATCTATAGAAATATGACCCTCCAGATAATTAACCATTTTAAGTAAAGGACCTTCGCCATCATCCAATGAAATAAAATCTACAAATTCAAAAATCCGTGAATCGGTAAGCGATCGTAATTCGGTATTGCAATAGCCACCACCAAAAGCTACATGAACATCTGGAAAAAGCTGTTTTATAAATTGCGCACAACGCAAAGCTGCAAATAAATTCCCTGGAAATGGAATGGTAAAACAAACCAAATTAGGTGCTTCGGTTTCAATTTGTTCGACCAAAATATCCAGCATTTTCTCTTCAATGATTGTCGGTTGGTAACTTAAAAATTCATCGAGCTGATCAAAACTGCTAGCCGAAGTTCCTATTTGTTCTGCATATTTAGTAAACGCGAAAAACTCGTCTACATTGGCTTGTATAAAATCGCCAATTTCTTCAATAAAAAGGGTTCCAAAATGCTTGGCTTTATCTATAATACCAATGTCTCCTACATCCCAAATAATTTCTGTATTTACTCTGGATAACCGATGGCCTTTTGGTAAAAAATTTGGTTCCAAAATTTCATGAGCCACTTTAATATCTTGCTTCTGAAGAAATGCGATAACAACATCAACTCTTGAAATGTAGTGCTCTTTCATCCTTCTCATTTCAGGATAGTAATAATTCTCCATGTCTGCTGCTTCCTGAAACATAACACGTAGAAATTTGCCTGTAAAAATAGCGGTAAACAGCTCAATACTCAAATCGCAATGTGTAACAGATATCTGATGTTCTTCTAAAAACCCTTTTAAATAGGCAGTAGCAGGGTAAGCTGTGTTTAACTGCGTAAAGGGTGGCGTAATAAAGAGGATTTTAGATTGCATCCTGCAAAGATAGCGTACTTTAAAATAAGTTGCTTAAAATGGTATCATATTATGTCTATAAATCCAAACCATAAAGCAAAAAACCTATCTTTGCCCAACTAAATAACATCATGGCTCATACGCTTCTTTCATCGCCTTTACAAGGTTTTACAGATTTCAGGTTTCGCAATGCTTTTAATGAGTACTTTGGTGGTATTGACACTTTTTATGCTCCATATATTAAGCTTAATGGTAAACTGAAGATTAAACAATCTTATCAAAACGATTTATTGCCAGAAAACAATGCTACTATAGAAGTGATTCCGCAAGTAATGACTAACGATCCTAATGAGTTTTTATTTGTTACCAAATATATTCAAAGTTTAGGTTACAAAGAACTAAATTGGAATTTAGGGTGCCCATATCCCATGGTTACCAAATCTGGAATGGGTTCTGGTTTAATTTGTAACCCATCACGAATTGACGAAGTTTTACATAAAGCACATAATGAAACGGATATTTTGGTTTCTATGAAAATGCGCATGGGTTATGAACATGCTGAAGAAATTTTAAATGCCTTCCCTATTTTAGACAACTATCCGCTTAAAAATATTGCAATTCATGCCAGAATTGGCAAGCAACTTTATAAAGGCCCTGTAGATTTAGATGCGTTTGAAAGATGCATTAGTAGCACCAAACACAAATTGTATTATAATGGTGATATTACCAGTGTATCCGCTTTTAAAGCTATGGAAAAACGCTTTCCGAGTATTGATCATTTTATGATAGGTCGTGGTCTAATTGCCGATCCATTTTTACCCAGCATGATAAAAAACAACACCACTGCATACCCTGAAAATAGATGGGAAATTTTCTCCAAATTTCATGATACTATTTATCAGCAATACGATGAATACTTGTCTGGACCAACACCTATAAAAATGAAAATGCTCGGCTTTTGGGAATTCTTTTCACAGTCAACTTCCAACCCACAGAAAGTCTATAAAGCTATAAAAAAAGCTTCAAATCCAGTAAAATACAGACAAGCCGTTGACAAAATTATAACTAATGAAATGGCACTTGCCAGCAAATTATAATATTAGTTTGATTCGGTTTGATTATTCAGAATAATTCTTTAGTTTGATAGCTTGTCAATTAAAAACAAAACATATCATGAGTAGAGGGTTTGTAAAAGAAGAGGATCAAGAAGACATACCATTTGTTGCGCCACGAGCTCACCTACCGGAAGGCATAACCAACTATGTAACACAAAATGGTATGAATGAGCTGTTATTGGAGAAACAAGCTTTTTCTGATGAGAAAGAAGACTTAAACATTACCAACGAAAAAGAAAGGCGTATAGCCATAAACCATATTAACGCCAAATTGCAATTACTCATAAACAGAATAGCAACGGCAAAAATTGTTGATTTATCCAAACAGCCACAAGATGAAATTCGTTTTGGCGCATGGGTAACCCTTAAAGTTGGAGGCGCTAAAACACCTCAAAAATATCAAATAGTAGGTGTGGATGAAGCCGATATTGCTAAAGGCAAAATCTCTTTTATCTCACCAATTGCAAAATTGTTAACTAATAAAAAAATAGGCGAAAAAGCCATTTTAAAACTCGCCAAAGAGGATCGGATTTTTGAAATTTTAAACATTGCTTACCTCAATAATTAATTATTTTTTACTTTATAAAACAATGGACTTTAATAAAGTTAATACATGCTATTTTTAAAATTTAACGTGTGAAGCATCTCCAAAATCCATTTGGTTTATAATAATTGTATCATAGAGGCTTATATATGAGATTAGTGCTGGGCAATCCATGAAAACTTTTCTTGGATGATTGCCTCTTTTTTTTCATCTATAAAACGCAGGTAGGCTTCAGCAACAGGAGACAATTTTTTTGATTTCAACCAGATTAAATTCCAGTTAGTAACAATTGGCAGACCTTTAACTGGTATAATTTGAAGATCATTATTTTTGATACCATTTTTCACTCCTATTAAAGGCATTATAGAACATCCCAATCCTGATAACACTGCTTGTTTAACTGCTTCATTTGATGTAAGCTCAATTTTTTTATTTACAGAAAAGTTGTTTTTAGTAATAAACTGCTCCATGGCATTTCGAGTTGCGGAACCTTGTTCACGATAAATTAAAGGGGTGTTTTCAAACAAGTTTTTTTTACTTTTTACTTTTTTTAAGTTTAATTGACTACTCCCTACTAAATAAAGGCTGTTTTTCATAAGTTCTACTTTCTGAACTTGTAATTTATTAGGTAAAACTGAAACCAAAGCAAAATCTACTTCATTCAATTCTAAACTTTCAATCACTCTAGCTTTATTGGTAACATCAATTATGAGATCTACACCCGAATTCAGCTTCATAAACTCTGAAAGAAAATAAGGCATTACATACTTTCCTGTAGAAACAATAGATATTTTCAACCTTCCAGAAAGTGCACCTTGATAGGATAACGTTTTATAATTAATGGCATTTACTTCCTGTAATATTTTATCAGCAGCTTGAGCAATCTCTTTACCAAACTCTGTGATATAAAGTTTTCTACCTACAACTTCTGTAAGTGGAATAGGAAACTGATCTTGAAAATTTTTTAACTGAATAGACACAGCTGGCTGTGTAAGATGAAGCGCTTCAGAAGCCTTTGTAACACTCTTTAATTCAGACACTTTAAGGAATATTTGAAGCTGATGCAACGTATAATTCATAAATAATTTTAATGTATACTATAACAAATATAAATAAAAATTTATGAATTCAATGTTTAATATTTGCATCGGAAATAAAAAATTAATCTTTAAAACAATTACAATGGAAACAAAAGAATTAACCAAAATCGAAAAAAAAACACAAAAAATTCAACTTGTAAAAGGGGCTTTTACACCTTCTGAAGCATCTCATGTTATTATGTCTCTTATTGATGAGAAAATTAATTTTCATAAAATTCAAAGACTTCAAAAATGGGAAGGTAATTATAAAAGCGATACTGTCGATTTGGACAACCGTATAACACAACTCATTAAAGAAAAAGAAATTGCTAGAGCGTTTATTGCGGACTCTATTAGCCAAAACCGCAATTTAAATATTAATGGCATTATTGAAATAAGTATAGACGAAACCAACAATTAAAGTTATAAAAATATGAGCAATTTGAAACCTTATGCCTTACCAACTTTTGGTATGCTAATTTTAATCATGTTTATAATATTAGCGTATGTACGTGAATCTGTTTTTCTTGATAAGCTATTAGTTTGCGGTTTTATTGTAACAACCATATACATTTCTAGATTACGAAGTAAGTTTCAATAAAAAAAGAATTACTGATTTCTTTATAAACAATCAAACTTTTAAAAATGACATCAAAATATCTACAATTAGAAACCACCTCAAATTTCATAACTAAAATACAATGGTTTTTGTGTATTGGTTTGTTTTCTTTCTTAGTACTTAATTACCCACATATTCCAGAATGGCAATACGGTTCTTTTTTTAAAATTAATGGCTTTACGCTGCTAATCTGGACACTTGTTACTTTTTTTAGTGCTTTAATAAGTAGTTTTGGAAAGAATTATCTTAAAGGGTTTAGGTATCACGCTAGCTTCATGACATTAAGCTTGGGCTTTATTATGTCTATAATGCTTTTTGTAATGACCAACCATATGATACTTTTAATCGCTTTTTGGCTGTTGATGGGCTATTTTATGTCCAGACTAATAGGCGTTGATGCTGCATGGGGAGAAGCTAAAGAAGCCTCAAAACTGGCACTTAAATATTTTCTTATTAGTAGTCTGTTTTTAAGTATAGCGGTTTTCTTATTAGCATACCAAACGCAAGATTTTACATTAAATGGCATGATTTCCAAAGTCAATCAAATTCCCTATTCCATTACGGTTATATCTGGTATTTGTATTATTATTTCGGCTATCATTCAATCGGCTATATATCCTTTTCATCGCTGGTTGCTTTCTGCCATGACAGCTCCAACACCTGCATCAGCACTCATGCATGCAGGTTTTGTAAATGGTTCAGGTATTCTTCTAGCACTTTTCTCTACGGTATTATTTACCTCTAACACCTTAATTATTTTATTTATAATTGGCGGATTTACTGCTATCATAGCACAATTTACCAAACTTATACAAGTTAATGTAAAACAGAAGCTAGCCTGCTCCACTATAGCGCAAATGGGTTTTATGATAATGCAATGTGGTTTAGGTTTTTTCAATGCAGCAATAGTCCATTTAATCCTTCATGGGTTTTACAAAGCGTACTTGTTTCTATCCTCTGGAGAAAATATAGCACATTCAGAGCCTCAATCCCCTACAAACATAACTATAAAACCTTTACAAGCTATAGCTGTCCTTATATATAGTGCAATAGGAGCAGTGCTTTTTATCTATTTAACAGGTAAAAGTTTTGATGTTAACAGTAGTATTTTCCTAACGCTTATTGTTGCAATAACCGTCGGACAACTGACTTACAACATTGTTAAAGAGCCTAGCTTAAGCATTCTGCAAAAATCAATTTTACCACCTATTTTATTTATCTCTGGAATGGCTACCTATGCTTTAATGTACAACGGTGTAACAGTTTTAATGAATGATATGCCAATGGTACACGTACCAACATCTGTATCCTATTTAGAAATTACTTTTGGACTAATATTCTTAATTGGGTTCTTTATTATGAAACTGGGTATTTACCGAAAACACCCATGGATCTATGTCAAATTGCTGAACATCTCTCAGCCTAACAAAAAAACTGTTTTAATGTATAAATCTTAAGCATCATGATAAATCAAATTATTCAAAAAAATATTGAAGAAGCTTCGCATGTTATAGGAAAAACATGGCCATTATATGCATTTGTTACGTCAAACCCATTATCTGGTTATGAACAAAAATCTTTTAAAGAGGCCACTAAACAAGCTGAAGAGCTTTTGAATGCGAAAGTATTTCCAGAATCTGCACAATTTAGTCAGGCCTTACAAAAGGGATTTATTGATAGAAAAGAATTAATACTTTTACTTGAAGAAAACCAATTTTTTGATACTCCCGAGTCATATTTAAATGAAATGGTATCTTTCAAAAAAGTTGAAAAAATAAATGAAAACAACACTTTAGACAACATCGTTGCTAAATGGTTAGCAGCATTTATGGATGAGGGTTTAGCCGAATGGGATATGCCAAATAAACGTGAAGGTTTTTATAAAGCCTGGCGAAAACTTGCCTCTTTTGATAACCAATTACCAAAAACAAGCATTAAGGATATTCCAAACACAAGTGATGAAGCGCTTGAAGACATTTTAAAACATTATAAACCCAGCCAATATCTTAAAATATTTACTTACCATTTAGCCGCCTTACCAGGTTGGACAGGATACATAAACTATAGAAGCACCTCGCAATCAAAATGGCAAGAGAGCTACCCTATATCCTTAAAAGATTATTTAGCAGTAAGATTGTGGATTGCCAAAAAAATTAAAGCAACTATTTTACCTGAAAATGCTTTAACTACTACACCCACTACGATATCTAAACTGCAACATATTTGGCTAAAAGCTTGGGAAAAAAGTTGGCAAAACGAATTGGGAACCATTTTAAAAACGAAACAAATAGCGTTTTCAGAGACTCGCAAACAAACTCAAAATAATCTGGATGCCCAATTTGTTTTCTGTATCGATACCAGATCGGAATTAATTAGAAGACATGTGGAGCAAAATGGAGCATACGAAACTTTTGGATATGCAGGCTTTTTTGGAATTGCCATGGATTATCAAAATCTAAACAATGGACTAACTAGAAAGTCATGCCCACCTATTGTAAGTTCAGCTTATCATGTTTCGGAAACACCTAGTGAATATCAATCCGATAAAATAATTAAATACAAACAAAAAAATGAAATTATAAAATTTAGCACGTATTTTTTCAAAAGAATGAAAAACATGTTGCCATCAGCCTTTGGTTATGTAGAAGGTTCTGGATTATTTTATGGTATCTCTTTATTAGCTAGAACGCTATTTCCTAGTTTTACAAACAAGATAAACACGAAACAAATACCTGTACACGAAACGCTTTGTGAGCCAGAAATTAAAAAAGCGAGCAACGTACCTCAATCTGAAATTGATATTCCTTTAACTGAAAAGGTAGCCATTGTAAAATCTGCTTTTGATTTGATGGGATGGGACAAATTTGCACCAATTATCCTTTTTGTGGGTCATGGTAGTCACACTGCTAACAATCCCTTTGGATCAAGTTTAGATTGTGGAGCCTGTGCGGCTAGTCCAGGTCGACATAATGCTAGAATGCTTGCAAAATTAGCAAACCTTCCAGAAGTTAAACATGCATTAAGAGCTCAAGAAGGTATTGCCATTCCGAACAACACCATATTTATTGGAGGTGAGCACAATACTACCACAGATGAGATTTTATTATTTGATTCAGATGTTCCAGATTCTCACAAAAATGCTTTGCAAACCTTAAAAACAAATTTAAAAAAAGCACAACAAACAGCTACAGAAGAAAGATTAGGGGTTACAAGCAACAGTGTACGTGAAGCACATACAAAAGCAAACAATTGGGGAGAAACTAGACCTGAATGGGGTTTGGCTAAAAATGCTGGATTTATTATTGGGTCAAGAAACTTATCAAAAAATCATAATTTAGATGGACGTTGTTTTCTACACTCTTACAATTGGGAATTAGATCAAACCGGGAAAGCACTGGAAGGAATTATGCAAGGCCCCATGGTAGTAACGCAGTGGATAAATAACCACTACTATTTTTCAACCGTTGACAACCAGCTATTTGGAAGTGGAACAAAAATAACACATAATATCACTGGAAAATTTGGAGTTGTTCAAGGAAATGGAGGCGACCTTAAAATGGGACTTCCCCTGCAATCCATAAACCAAACAGATCTAGAAATGTATCATCAACCACTTCGATTATCAGTCGTTATTCATGCACCTCTAGATAGGGTAACTTCTATCCTTGAAAGAAACGGAAATCTAAAAAGCTTAATAGATAATGAATGGATTTATTTAATGGTAATGGACCCTGAATCTGAAAACATAATTCATACTTATCATAAAAATTTAGTTTGGAAAACTGCAACTGAAAAGAAAAACAACAAGGTTTCCTTAAAAAACAATTTTGTAAATAAGAAAATAGAAGTTCTCATATGAGGATAACGTTAATATAATTTAGTATAATTATTAGTGAGTCGTCCTAAAATAGGGAGACAAATATGAATAAACTCAAAAAAAACCAGAGAAGCTATTATCTCTGGTTTTTTTTGTTGTGTATAAATAAGGAGTTTTCCGAATAGAATTAAAATGTGTCTTTTTTAAATTTATTGGCAAATACCAGAGTTTACCTAACAAGTTTCCCAGAATTGGAGTCGCGATAAGAAAAAAAGATGTACCAAAACTTTTTTAAATTGCCGTTGGCCAAGTAGATTTTGGAGCGGAAAATTTTTTTTCAAATGGAAATCGTATTCACTTTGCAATTCGCCTGCAAGATAATCAAAAATTGTATGCATAAAAAAACGGTTTGACTTTCGTCAAACCGCTGTTTTCAATACGATTAAAATTTGTAGCGGGAACTGGACTCGAACCAGTGACCTTCGGGTTATGAGCCCGACCTCGACCGCTTTTTCAACACAAACACTGGTGGTTCGAGCTGTTACTTTCATGAAATCGTGTTCCAAATCGTGTTCCTGATTTTGTTCACATGATTGTACAATATATTAACCCAAAGGTACTTTTTTTAGCATATAATCCTGCCACTTAATGAGAATAAATTTCTCGTCCTTTTTAAGAAACCCAAATTCGTAAACAAATAGATAAATATCGTTATTGGCATTCTTCCAATAATGAGTGAAAAAATTTGGATTGAATCCTTGACCTAATAATATCTGACTTCTAACTGTAGCCAAACCTGATTTATTATAACTTTTAAGTATGCGCCGATTCTTCTTTAACTGATTATCTACCAAATTATAAAATCGAGGAGCTTCATCTAAATTTTTTTTATAGTGATACGAACTCCTACAATAAGAGTCACAAAACCTTTTGTCAGAACGTCCAACAATTAATTTTTCACAAGAAAGACATGATTTTGGGTTTTCATTGTTATTCATATATAAGCGTTATTTAAACGTTTAATATACGAATAAGAAACTACTTGATGATTTGAAATTAGTAGCTTTAATAAATAAAACCAAATGAAATTCAGTCAACACATTACCCTAAAGCATATTTTAATTGATGATAAAAAGTTCATTGGTCTTCAATTTTACGCAAATAAGGCACTGGACATACTTGTTAAAGAGCTTCAAGATATTAAATGGAGTGAAGAATTCAACATGTACTACGTGCCGAACAACAAACCCAATTTAGATAACATTTATAACATATTTAAGGGAGTGGCGTGGATAGACTCCAAATATTTTTTCCAACATACACGCTCAAAACAATTAGATGAAACGTTTAATATTGATTGGTACAGAAAGCGCGGAAAGTCTGAAAACTATAAATATTGTCCTGAATCCTATTTACAAAAACTTGAATTAAAGAAGTATGCTAATAACACTGTAAAGTCCTATATAAAGGCCTTTGAAGCATTTATTAATTATTATTATGATAAAGAGATTGATCATCTAAACGAAAATGATATAAGAGAATATTTACAAGTATTAACTCAAGAAAAACGCTCAAATTCCTATAATAACATTGCCATAAATAGCATAAAATTTTATTACGAAATTGTCCTAGGAATGCCCAATAGGCTATATAGAATAGAACGACCACGAGTAAAAATGAAATTACCTGTTGTTCTTGCTAAGGAAGACATTAAAAGAATGATTGACTGCACTCCAAACATAAAACATCGTTGTATTGTTAGTTTACTTTACTCTGCGGGACTGCGTAGAAGTGAACTACTAAATCTGCAAATTAGTGATATTGACAGCTCGCGAATGCTGATACATGTGAAGGATGCTAAAGGCAATAAAGAACGATACACACTGCTATCGAAGAATACTTTACATGATCTAAGAACCTATTATAAACAATGGAAACCAACAAACTACCTTTTTGAAAGTCCCAACAAAGGCAAATATAGCCCGAACAGTGTTGGCAAAATTGTAACTACTGCTGCCATTAAAGCAAAAATAAAAAAGAAAGTTAGTGCACATATTTTAAGACATAGTTTTGCAACACACTTACTTGAAGCAGGAACAGACATACGTTACATTCAAATTTTATTAGGGCACAGTTCAACAAAAACCACAGAAATTTACACCCATGTTGCAAAAAGTAGTTTTGATTCTATTAAAAATCCGTTAGATTTGTAGGTGTAGATATAATAGATATATACACACCATTATACATACACATACGTTGGCGGTAATTAGAACAAAATGAACACGTTAACTATAATATTACTTTTATCAACTATAATTTTCGTATATTTGTATGTTATTGAGCGAACTAAAGAAAAAATAGTTTACTTAAAAAAAACGGTACAAAAAACTAATGATATTATGGCTTACAGTCCAACAACAATAGCGAATTATTATATTCAAGAAAAAGCTAAACTTGGAACACTAACCTCAATGAAATTAATTAAGTTAGTTTATTTAGCTTATGCTTGGTATATAACACTATCAAACGGAGAAAAAAGACTTACAGAGGAAAAAAGTCAAGCTTGGAAATATGGGCCTGTTTTCCCTTCCCTTTATAAAATTATAAAGCAAGAGGGAAAAATAAATATAGACAAACCTTTACCAAATAGTAAAGAAGAGGTGATTGTATCTGAAGATGCAGAATTTTTAGATAGGATTTGGGAACTATACGGAAAATATAATGGAGTTGAATTAAGTGCAATGACACACGCAGAAGGAACACCTTGGAGAGAAGTTTATTGTAGAGATTGTAACTCTGAAATACCTGATGAGTCTATAATCAACCACTACAAACCAAAATTAAAGACTGCATAAATATTGGCTGATTTAAATAAACTTCCAGACGACAGACCTGACCAATTTAATGACGCAGATATAGATGAAGCAATATCGGATGTTAAAGATTGGAACAATGATATATCACCAAAAGATGAGCGATATAAGGGAGAAACAATATTACGTGAGAATTTAGCAATTGCTTTCACTATAATAATAACTTTTTGGTTATTGGCTGTGTTACTACTTTTAGTAGGAAATACTTATAATTATAAATTAAGTGATAGTGTGTTAAATACCCTACTAATTACAACTACTGCTAATGTAATTGGAATGATGGCAATAATATTAAAAAATCTA
>NZ_FOVN01000024.1 GCF_900115185.1 Algorimicrobium echini | reverse complement strand
TTTATCTTTAGACTATAAAACACCTAATATGGTATATAAATTATCAGCTTAATTCAATTTTAACCTGTAGCCATATTTCAGGACAAGACATTTGAAAAAAATGAAGAATATAAATTGGATAGTAACAAGTGGGAATTCAAAAGTAGAAAAAGATAAAATAGTCTACGAACCAAAGACGATAACAAATCAATTGGGAAAAGAAGAAATTCTTTCCTCCGTTGTTAAATCAAATATTGAATTTGAAAGCGGAGAGATTTCATTCAAAGTTGTATCTGAAGATATTTATGGAAGGTGCCAAATAGTTTTTAACTATGACGAATCACCAATGGTTTTGGTTGGATTAAATGTTGCGAACGCTCTGTATGGAATTTCCAGATTTAATTCTAAAACGAATGATTTTGAAACTCTATCCGCAACTGGAATAAGCGAGACATTTGATACGAAAAGTGAATATGAAATTTGTGTCAAAGTTAACGGTTCGATTATTGAACTATTTGTAAACAGTGTATTAGTCTCAACGGGTTATGACAGAATTTTGCCTTCTCAAATGACTTTATTTTTTAGTTCAAATGCCAAAATCACAGTAAGGGATGTTAAAATTGTTCCTGTGAAACCAAAGGCTTTCATTGTTATGCAATTTACGGATGAGTATAATGACTTGTATACAGAAGTAATAAAACCTGTAGTTGAAGATTTTGGATTTGAATGTGAGAGAGCAGATGAAGCACATACAACAAATCCAATTCTACAAGATATAATTCAGTCTATAAGAGAAAGTTCGGTAATTATAGCAGATATTACACCAAACAATACAAATGTTTTCTATGAAGTTGGTTATGCTCACGCATCAAATAAATCAACAATACTTTTATGCGATAGAAAAAGGGATAAACTACCTTTTGATATATCTGGATTTAGAACACTATTCTACGATAACACTATCGCTGGAAAAGGTTTGGTAGAAAAAAGTTTAAGGAAATATCTTGAAAATTTGACAATAAATAAATAAAAACTACTGCCAACAACGGCTATAAGCAATTGGGGCGAAAGTGATAAAACGAAAGTATAAACATAAAACAAAGGTCTGTGCCAGACTGAAAAATTAGGGAGAAAAATCCCCAACTGCTCATAGCCCAACCGTTGGCAACCATTGCTGTACCCCAAAATTTCTAAAAAAAGATCTCACTCTATTCTTCCGATTTATCACTGTTACGGAACATAACGCACTTC
>NZ_FOVN01000025.1 GCF_900115185.1 Algorimicrobium echini | reverse complement strand
GAAGTGCGTTATGTTCCGTAACAGTGATAAATCGGAAGAATAGAGTGAGATCTTTTTTTAGAAATTTTGGGGTACAGCAATGGTTGCCAACGGTTTTGTGTATGATTAGTGGCGTGTTCCACGCATCTAATTTAGCAAATAAAAACCGAATAGAAAATCCGCTAGGATTTTCGTAAGTAGGCGAGAACTAGCCATTAATTATACACGTTGTTGCCAGTAGTGCTTATGCTACTTTAAATTCCGATTCATTCATTTCGACACTAAATCGAACGTTTGCTTTCAATGCTCTGAACACTTTTAAAATCGTTTCGATAGTTACGTTTTTAGTGTTTCTTTCCAATTTCGAGATTTGTGATTTTTGAACTCCGATTAATTCTCCGAGTTGCTCTTGAGTTAAATTCCGTTCTTTTCGGACAGACTTTATCATATCTCCAAGCACTTCCATTCGCAAGTCAAATTCGTATTTGTCACGTTCTGGTGTTCCAACTTTTCCAATGTCCTTGTCCTTCATTTGGTCAAGTGTCATCATTTTCATTTTTTTATTTTTCGTTGCCATAATTTCAAGTTTATTCGTCAAAATATTCAGCTCTAATTTTCAATGCTTTCTCAATTTCTGATTTTGGAACTTTGCTAACCTTTTTTACCATTCCGTGTGTCGATAGCACAAGCGTTTCGATTTTATCTGTTTTGTCCCAAAAGGCAAAGAGTCTGTATTGAATTCCTTGATAAAGTGTTCTAAATTCCCAAATGTCGTCTGTTAGTTTTTTAAACAGTTTAGGGTCATTTTCTAGTTTCGCTTTATCCAAATTGTAATAGATTTTCTTTTTTGCTTTAGCATCCAATTTGGACATAAAGTCAATAGCTTGTTCAAGAAAAACCACCTCAAATTTTGGTTTCATTCAGTTTATTTGTCGTTATACTTTAGCAAAGATAACAAAAAAGTTGAATTATATGGAAACTTTTGATAATTTCGTCCGCATTACTGGCAACGGTAAGTGTATGAAATGGGCGAGTTTGCGTCCGAGGATTTTCCGCAGGAAAATCGGAAGGTAGCAAACGCACATTTACACTTGATTAG
>NZ_FOVN01000026.1 GCF_900115185.1 Algorimicrobium echini | reverse complement strand
CCCTAATCAAGTGTAAATGTGCGTTTGCTACCTTCCGATTTTCCTGCGGAAAATCCTCGGACGCAAACTCGCCCATTTCATACACTTACCGTTAGGCATAATTTGACTAAAAATGAACCAAGATACTTTAACAAATAGCATTGAACTTAAAACAAAATTTTTGAAGCAAATAGATTCTTTAAAAATTCAAAATCAACTTGACAAATTAAAATATGAAATTGATACGCAGAATAGTATTGCAACTGAAGTCAATAATTTTTATGATTCCGCGTGGTTAAAACTTTTAATTGTCATAACAATTTTAGGAATAATATTACCAATACTTGTTCAGTATTTTCAAAGAAAGAATTACAAAGAGTTGGCTGAAAATCTAAAAAATAGCTTTGATAATAAACTGGACATTCTCAAATACAACTACGAGTTGAGAATCGACAAGATTGTTACAGAATATGAAAAAAACCTCAAAGAACTGGAAACAAAAAATGATATGGCAATGTATGAAATAGACGCTAACACATATTATTTGCAAGGTCGTTCTCTTATGTTAGAGAGAAGTTTTGTTCCAGCAGTTTTCAGTTATTTGAAAGCAATTCTTCAACTTAAGAAATGTAATCGAATCGATAGAATCATTCCTAACTTGAATATGCTAAAAAGAGCTTTAGATAAAGTAGAACCTGAAAGAATTAACTTTTTAGATAAAGTCCTTGCAAATAAATTCGAAAGTGATTTCGAAAGTGTAATGAACAAAATTGATGACGAAATATCCATTGACTCAACAATTTTAGTTAAGACCACTGAATTAAGAAAAATTTATTTGGATAAAAAAACTATGCCTAACAATGTATAACCGCAATTACGGCGGATTCGACTACGTCCGAATCCACTCGGAATTGCTAAGGTCAGTGCTAAACCGAAAATTAACGCATATTAACCCGTAACTGACGGTTATACGAGACCGTTAGCCACAAGTTGAATGAACCTATTAACTAAAAGACCACACATTGTTTTTCTTTTATTTGCAGTAATCACTTTTATACTCGGATTTAATG